>NZ_CP136521.1:902500-3302500 GCF_032814565.1 Hwangdonia lutea | reverse complement strand
TGTGTTTCTACCTGCTCCAAATGTTTGTCGTAGGTAAACTCCGTGTGAAGGCCAACGCTTACATCTTCATTATTTAATAATGTTTTGAGTTGTTGTACTTGCTCGGATTGACTATCTGATATTCTATTAACCATTACGGTTGTTGAAGTGATTTTTTTTTGAAATAAGAGGTCGAGTATATATTTGTTATATACTTTACTCATTCCAAAATCGTCTGCGTTAATTATTAAATTTATCATCAGTTTACATTTCAATATTAATTGTTGTGGCTTAACAAAAGTGAAAGCCCCTATTCAAAAATAATATAATTTGAATAGGGTACTTTATTAATTTAGTTAGGGTGTTTTATTGACATGCTGATATTTTTCTTTTATACTCCTCCAATGCCTCGTGTAAGCGTTCTTTGGAATTTGTATCTCCAGGAACGTTGTGAGATGGGTGAATATGTAGTTTTACACCACGATCTGCTAAAATTTCGGCAACGGTAGTAACAGTCATCCAAACCGTTGTCATAAAAGCCATAGTAGAAACTGGCCCTATTTTATCTACGTGATTTTTTAATGTTACTGTAGCATCTTCAGCAGGAGCGCATGAATCTACCACAACATCCGCCAATTGAAATAGGGTTTTACCGCAAGAGTGTTTAACGGTTTTCCCTTTAGCTTCTGCTTCAGAACCATAAACTATAACTTTCATGCCTTTCTTTTTAGCTTCAAGTGCAACATCAATATTCACACTATTAACTCCTGTATGCGAGAATAACCACATGGTGTCTGCTTCATCAAAATTATGTCCTTTCATAATTTCTACTCCATAGCCTTCTACTCTTTCTAAAAAAATAAATTGATTAACCCCCATTTGACCAACAATATTGGTAAAAAAGGTTAACGGTAGTTCAACAATAGGGTGAAATCCCACAAAGCCACCTATACGAGGATACA
Organism: Hwangdonia lutea; assembly: GCF_032814565.1. Lineage (GTDB taxonomy): Bacteria > Bacteroidota > Bacteroidia > Flavobacteriales > Flavobacteriaceae > Hwangdonia > Hwangdonia lutea. Next base: position 3,301,559 of record NZ_CP136521.1, on the reverse strand, counting down.
TTTCCTCAATAGGTAAAGTGGCATGGCCACAGCCAAAGGTATGAACCCACTTTCCTTTTTCTATTGAATCTGCCATAACTTCAGCAGCCTTTTTAATATTTTCTATTTGAGTGGTTTCTATTTTGTCCATAACCCCTCTGGCATTGTCTAACCATTGTTTTGCTAACATAATTTTCTGAATTTTTAATTATTATTGTTTAATGTTGATTATTTTTTTTCGAGACACTAAGAGTAAGCCAGTCATTAAAATGAGTAAGCCCATCAAAAACATTGGAAATTGTGTCATGCCATATTTTTGTGCTATTACTCCCATTGAATAATTACTTAATAAATTCCCTATTAAAGCGATTGTAATAACAATACTAAAAGCGGTGCCAGACAACTCTTTGTATATGGCGCCAACATATCCAAGAATAACAGGAAAACCAGCAGCCACACCAACGCCCAAACAGATAAGACCAATTATGGCTATCGTATTTGCACCACCATTAAACATAAGAAGTACTCCTAAAAACATCCAAAATATACTTATGAGTACTACATTAAATGGGTTTAAAACACGTAACAGTTTGCCTAAAACCAAACGGGCCAATGTAAGACCTACTACAAATAATGATAGTGAGAAAAGGGCTAGTTCATTATCAAATTCTTTTATTGATTGCAAATAAGACGTTGTCCAATTATTTGCAATACCCTCGATACCACTTTGAAAAAATAAAACAAATCCAAAAATTATCAATAGAGGGTCTTTTAAAAGTTTAAGGCTCCTACTAATTGGAAAACCCTTTTCTTGTTTTGGCTTAGGAAACTTAATAACACTGAAATATATTATAGGCAATATTAATACACCACCGATACCCATTAAAATAGTTTCAAAAGAATAATTATTAGATAAGGCTCCCAATAGTGCTGGTGTTCCTAAAGCTCCAATACCAAAGAAAACACCTAATAGACTTAGGTTGGCCCCTTTTTTATCTGAACTTATATCTGAAACCAAGGCATTTGTAGCTCCATTTAAAACACCCCCGCTAAGACCTATAGTAAACACCATGGTTTGTAAAACCGATAATTGATTTGTTATGGCAAGCCCTTCCAACCCAATAATGGTTAAAATACCACCGCCAATAAGAACACTTTTAAAGCCGAAACGATCAACCATAGGTCCGAAAATCATGGATCCCACCAAAATACCAAAAGGCAGCAATGACAAAAGCGTTCCTGCTGAAACATCTTCTAAATTGAACTTAGAAGTTATATCAGGCAAGATAGATCCTAAAGAAATCATTACTATTCCAAAAATAAGCATGCCAATACAAGCCGCAGCGAAAATGTAGTTTGTTTTATAAGTGGTGTTTTGCATAGTCAAATTTTAGGTAATTGATTTTAATGCGGAATATGCAGCTCCTATCAAACCTGAGCTTCCTTTTAAGGTCGATATCTCAATTTGCACTTGTTTTATACTAAGAGGTTGTGCCCATTTTTTTGCTTCTTCAATTATCCTATTTAAAAATTGTTCTGCCGGACCAAAAACGCCACCTCCAAAAACTATTTTCTCAGGATTGAAAACACTAACCATATTAGCTACTGCAATTCCCCAATACACAATTGCTTTATTAAAAACTTCTTTTGCGAGAGCATCACCGTTTTTAAAAGCTTCGAAAATATCCTCAGAGCGCAATTGACTTTTAGGGATTTGACTTAATAGACTTGTACTATACTTTGGTTGTTCTAATAATTCTTTAGCACTTCTAACAAGTCCGTTTCCGGAAGCATAATATTCAAAATTCCCGCAGTTATCATACTTTTCTTTATATGGTGGTTCAAAACCAAGCCAACCAATCGCCCCTGAAATACCTCTAGAGCCATTCAAAACCTGTCCATTCATAAGAATACCTGCGCCTATACCAGTACCTACAGCTATAAAAATAGCATTATCGCACCCTTTTGTAGCGCCTTTCCATGTTTCTCCCAAAATATAACAAGACCTATCGCTCTCAATAGTAATATTTATTTGAGGGTTGTCTACTATTTTTGTCAATTCAGAATAAAGCGGATAATTTTCCCATCCTTTTATATTAGGCGCCCAAACTGTTCCATTAAGCTTATCACTTATACCTGGAACGCAAGCACCAATGGCCTTCACCTCAATTTTTTTTGAGTTTGCTGTAATTAAAAGAGATCCTAAAAGGGAATCGATAAGCAATCCTGCCTCTTTGCCTTGCGCATTATCAATTAAAACTTTTTGTCGTTCAACAATTTCTCCTTGAAAAGTGAAAATAGCACCAGAAATTTTCGTACCGCCAATATCAATCCCAATGACACCTTTATTTGCTATTTTCATACGTGTTTGAATAATTTTATTGCATTATTGCAGCAAATATATATAATTTTATTCACAAAAACGCAATATACAGCAAAATTTTAATACAAATATGCGCATTACATGCAACATAATGCTTTGTTTCATCCTATTTAATAGTTTAAAAATATAGTATAGGTCTTATAAAATTTGTCCGACTTTTGTTGCAATTCCACCCATCTCTTGCCTTTTGATATAGTGCACAATTTAGTCATACCAAGTAAATACCTTTAATTACCATGACAACAGTTGTCGCCTCACAACTAAAAATCATAAAGGATATTTCTCAAAAAACCATCTAATCGATTATAATTAAAAACCGTTTTAACAGTCAGTATAGTTTAAAAATTTACTACCTTAACCATTTGAAAGTTAGCATTTTAATTACAAACACTAGAACAGATGGATAATAAGAATATAATCAAATCTAAAGTTTTTCTCAGTCACGCTCATGAAGATTCCAAACTAGCTGATAGTCTAAAAAAACTATTAGAAGATATTTGCGATATGGCCAATTTACCCAAGATTGACATATTTTTTTCAAGTAACTTAAAACCCGGTGGAGGCATGGAACTCGGAGAGTGGCGAACCCGACTGGAAAAAGAAATTGAAGATGCCATTTTAACCATTGCCATAGTAACCCCCGATTCTAACGATAAACCGTGGTTGGCTTATGAAAGTGGAATGTCCATTGGAAGGGCAAAAAAGGTTACACCAATTCTCTATTTTATGGGTCAAGAAAGACTTCATTCCGTTTATCGCAATCAGCAAGCTTATATAGGGGAAGATTTAGACTCCATGCGAAAATGCTGTTACGATATTATTACGGCGGGCACTAAATCAAAAATATCTGCGGGGAATATAAAATTTTGGGACGATTTCATTCAAAAATATATTGATACCGTAAAGACCCAAAAAAACGATCTTTACTTTAGAAGTCTTTTTCGCGATCAATTCCATAATTCTGAAAATGCCAGCAAATTTGAAGGCAATTGGTTTGCCAAATGGACCCAAATAAATGAAGACGGATCTGAGGAAGTTTTTGAAAAAGATGAACTTTACGCTTGGACCACAGCAAACAGAATCCGTTTTGTGGGCTACTCGCAAAAACACGGTACCGAAGGCATGAAATATCCAATGGAAGGCATTGTTTCTCCAGACAGAAAAATTGCATTAAGTTATTGGAGCGAGGGCGAAATATCCATTTGCGGTACGTGTTTAATGAAAACGCAAGGTGCAGGAGTGGATACTTTAATTGGTAATTGGCAAGGTTACACCGCAAAGTCTATTGACGATGACCCTACTTATTTCAGTGGACGCGTTATAATGTCTAAAACCGAAAGTAAAGTAGATGCGTTTGCTCAACAAAATTAACAACTTCAAAACCAATCAAATACAAAAATTATGATTACCACAAATCAAATGCAAAGCATCATCCCCGACATGAACTGGGAGAAAGCCCAATTTTACCTACCACATGTAAATACGGTATTACCTAACTTTGGCATAGATACACCGCTCAGAAAGGCACATTTTCTATCGCAACTGGCTCACGAAAGTGGCGGGCTTAAATACAACCAGGAAAACCTTAACTATTCAGCGAAAGCTTTAAGGAGTGTGTTTGGAAAGTATTTTAAAACAAAAGAAATTGCAGAAGCTTACGCGCGGAAACCCGAAAAAATTGCCAATAGAGTCTACGGAAACAGGATGGGTAATGGTGATGAGGCCAGTGGCGATGGTTGGAAATATAGAGGTCGAGGTTTAATACAACTTACGGGGAAAAACAATTATCAAAAATTTGCGCACGACCATGGTGTCGATTGTGTGAACAACCCCGATTTAATTCTCGACCCCGAATTGGCACTTACTTCTGCCTGCTGGTTTTGGAAAAAAAACAACATTAATAGGTACGCCGATGACGATGATATCCATATGGTTACCAAACGCATTAACGGCGGTACCAATGGGCTGCTTCATCGTCAACATTACCTCGATTCTTTTAAACGACTTTATGAGGTTTTGGAAGCTGATAAATCCTAATTATACAAGGCCAACAGAAATAAATACTGTTGTTTCTTAAAGGTTTAGCTTATAAATAATGTCAACCTAAGCCTTAACCTTAGCTCATTTTTCATTAAATTAGTAAATCTCAAAAAACTCCCTGGCCAAATCTTAAAACCAATCTACAAACCACCTTAAAATAAATTTAAGAGTATGGAAGATTTAACATGTTTCGTCATCATCGGTTTTGGAAAAAAAACCAGTTACGCTAACGGAAAAGTGAGGGTGTTGGATTTGGATGAAACCTATACCCTACTCATAAAACCGGTTTTTGATGCCTTAAACATTTCCTGTTATAGGGCTATTGATAAAAACCTTTCCGGAAGTATCGACAAATTAATGCTTCAGGAAATTAAAAATGCCGACATAGCCTTGGTTGATATTTCTACGCTAAATGCCAACGTCATGTGGGAACTTGGTGTTAGGCACGCCCTAAGACCAAATCACACCATCATGATTTGCGAACAAGAACAAATGGGCAGCATCCCTTTTGATGTTGGGCATTTTGTAATTCACCTATACACCCATTCCGATCAAGGCATCCCCTATAAAGAGGTTGAAAGGTTTAGAGCACACTTAACCAATATTATAAAAGGAGTTCTTAATCAAGAACCAAAATTAAATGATAGCCCGTATTTACTTTTTTAGAAAATGAACTTAAAACTTTAGAAATGAAAATTACCGAAGACGCATCCCAAAACGAACAAAACCCAGAATCTTTTGCAAGCCTGTTGCATAAGGCCGAAGAGGCAAAAAAAGCAAAAGACTTTACAAACGCCCTCAAACTATTTAGTGTGGCTAAAAAGCATGCTGAAAAAAACATGACTTTAAAAGACAACCTCGCATTTATTATTTCCCGACAGGCATTATGCACCTATAAATCCAAACAGCCAAACGAGTTGGAAGCCTTGATAAATGCAAAAAATATTTTAGAGGAATTGCAACCGTTGCAAAGTAACGATCTTGAGGTTTTAGGGTTAACAGGCGCCATAAATAAACGCTTATATGAATTAACCAGTGATTCCAATTATCTGGAAAATGCCATTGTGTCGTACGAAAAAGGGTTTCAACTAAAACAAGATTATTACAATGGCATCAATGCCGCATTCATGCTTTACAAAAAAACGGATTTATTAAAATCCCAACATAAACCATGGGAAGATTTAAAACTAAAAGCCGATTACATTAGAAACACGGTTTTGGAAATCGCATTAAACTTAGAAAAAGAACAAGATTTTTCTACAAAAGAAGATGCCATTTGGATATTGCTCACCATTGCCGAAGCATACCATTATAAAGGTATGGACGATTTAATGACTACCTACGAAAACAAAGCTCAGGATATGGCCAAAGCCAAAAACGACACTTTTGCGATGAGTGCTTACAGCGAACAAAAAAAGAAAATTGAAGATTTAAACATTCATTTTAAATAAGATAATCCATAACGGTAACGGCTATAATAACCGAAGCCATTACCGACATGGCAACAAAATAAACCAACCAATACACCGATACAATGAAAAAAACATTCCAAGAACACCTTGACCCAAATTCCGGTTCAAAAAACATTCTTTCCTTAGATGGTGGGGGAATTAGAGGCGCCTTAACCCTCGGCTATTTAAAAAAAATAGAAAACATTTTACGCGAAAAACACGGCAACGATTATCTGCTCTGTGACCATTTCGACTTGATTGGAGGCACCTCTACGGGTTCCATCATTGCTGGGGCATTGGCCGTTGGAAAATCAGTTGACGACATAGTTAATCTTTACATGGATTTGGGTGGGAAAATCTTTGGTAAAAAGAGAAGTTTCTGGAATCCTTTGGAAACATGGAAATTTTTAAAAGCGGGCTACGATTACGAAGCTTTGGAAGATAGCTTAAAAAATGCTTTTGGCGATATAACGCTAGAAAGCGATCAAATTAAAACAGGACTTTGCATTGTCGCCAAAAGAGCCGACACCAATAGTGTGTGGCCTATTATCAATCATCCAAATGGTAAATTTTTCGATACCAATATTGGCAAAAACAAAAACATACCACTTTGGCAAGCCGTAAGGGCAAGCAGTGCCGCCCCTACTTATTTTGCACCACAAATGATTGATGTTGGCGATGGGCAACGCGCTGCATTTGTTGATGGCGGCGTTAGTATGGCTAACAATCCCGCGCTCACATTATTAATGGTTGCAACCCTAAAAGGCTTCCCGTTTAATTGGGAAATGGGCGAAGACAAATTAACCGTAGTATCCGTCGGCACTGGCTATAGCGTGTTTAAAAAACAAACAAAAGATATTGAGGAAGCATGGTTAAAAACATGGGCACAAAGCGTTCCCGATATGCTTATGCAAGACGCCAGTTGGCAAAACCAGATTGTTTTACAGTGGCTCTCCAACTCCCCTACGGCGCATTATATAGATATGGAAATTGAGTCGTTACAAGATGATTTTATGGGCGGTAAAGCCCTGATTAAATACTTGCGATACAACTTCCCCATTACCGAAAATGACTTAAACGGATTGGGGTTAGGAAAAACGTTTAATGCGAAAGATGTTGAAAGTTTAATTGAAATGAGCAATGCTGAAAACAGGCAAGAACTTTACGATATTGGCGTAGCTGCATCCATTAGTGTTTTAAAAACCCATTTTGATTAAGTTTGATGGTGATTATGCAACAATTTGATACGATTATTACGCTTAACCAAACTAATTTCAATTAACGCCACAGCCTAAAACATATTTAATTATTTTTGTCGTTATTCATATTATTCAATCCCGTTTATGAAACGCAATATTCTTTATTTTATATGTACCATTTGTTTTTTAATGCTTTGGAGTTCTTGCCGTAAAGATTTTGAATTTTCACCAAGTACGGGAAGCCTACAGTTTTCTAAAGACACCGTTTATTTAGATACCGTTTTCACCAATATTGGCTCCAGTACCTATAATTTAAAAGTATATAATAAAAGTGATAACGATATTTCAATTCCTTCTGTACGTTTAGCCCAAGGTGTTGCTTCAAACTACAGATTAAATGTAGATGGAATTGCTGGTAAAAGCTTCGATAATATTCAAGTTTTAGCAAACGACAGCCTGTTTATTTTTGTTGAAACCACTATTGATATTAATAATTTCCCGAACCCCAATGGCACTTATCTTTACACCGATCAAATTGAGTTTGATTCTGGTTCAAACCTTCAAAAAGTGGAGTTGGTTACCTTGGTGCAAGACGCCGTTTTTATTTATCCAGACAGAGATAATACTACAAAAGTTATTGAGACCTTAACCTTGGATATTGGTGGCGAATTAATTGAAACCGAATTACAAGGCCGCGAATTACTGCCCACTGAACTCACTTTTACCAACGAAAAACCTTATGTTATTTACGGATTTGCCGCCGTACCAAACGGTGAAACCTTAACCGTTGATGCGGGTGCACGTTTGCATTTTCATTCAAACTCGGGTATTATTGTGTCTAATGGCGCATCTATTAATGTGAACGGGGCTTTTAGCAACGACCAAGAAGTGCTAGAAAATGAAGTTATTTTTGAAGGCGACCGATTAGAACCCAACTTCTCCGATACGCCCGGGCAATGGGGCACCATTTGGTTGTTGGATGGTAGCTTAAACAATACCATAAACTACACAACCATTAAAAATGCAACCGTGGGCATTTTAAGCGATGGAAACCCCAATGAAGCGACCGAAAAACTAAAAATCACCAACGCCCAAATATATAATTCCAGTAATTTTGGCATGCTGGGGCGCAACACCTCCATAACCGCTGAAAACCTGGTAATTAACAATTCGGGGCAATCCTCGTTTGCCGGAACTTTGGGTGGAACATACAACTTTACACACTGCACCATTGCCAATTATTGGAGTAACGGCTTTAGGCAATTCCCTGCTGTTTTGCTCAATAATTTTGTGACGGATGAAGACAACAACGCGATACTAGCCGATTTAACCGAAGCCAATTTTAACAATTGTATTATTTACGGCAATGACAATCCCGAAATTTTATTAGATGAAATTGAAGAGGCCTCCGTAGCTTTCAATTTTAAATTCACCAATTGTTTAATCCGTTTTGAAGATAACAACAACAATTTTACGGGAGAAAACTACAATTTGGAAAACCCCAGCCTTTACGAAAACACTATTTTTAACGAAGACCCCAACTTTAAAGACAGCGCATTAAACCAATTAATTATTGGCGACGAATCGGCTGCAATAAACAAAGGAAACCCCATGTTTTCAAGTCAAGTTCCCACTGATATTTTAAATGTAAACCGAACAGCTTCACCAGATTTAGGCACCTATCAGCATATTACATTTCCAGAAGAAGATTAATGTTTTTTATAGCTTATTTCTGTAAGAAAAATTATTATATTTACGGTGTAACTGAAACACAAAACTTACTTTATCCTGATTTATTTATTGGATATGAGTAATACACACTACTAAATAACTAGTTGGTGGTAATATAAAAATAACGAATGAATAAAACAGAAAATTTATTAAACGCAAATACAATTTCTTTCAGTGATATAATTGCAGGAGATAATATTTATCAAGTACCATTATTCCAACGGGACTATTCTTGGAAAGAAAATAATTGGGATGATTTATGGCTTGATTTGAATAATGCAATTGATTCAGAAACTAGACATTATATGGGTTCGATTGTTTTAATAAAAAAAGAAAAAAAACAATTTGAGATAATTGACGGTCAACAACGAATTACAACACTCAGTATTTTTAGCTTTAAGCAGTATTCGTTTTTTAAATGATTTAATAGAAGCAGATATCGATAAGGATGACAATATCGAGAGGAGAGATATTTTAATGAGAAAATTTATTGGTTACAAGTCCCCGAAATCATTAATGTTCTCGCCTAAATTAAAACTAAATAAATTAAATGACCCAATTTATTCATCATATTTAATTCAATTCCATAAAGTTCCCAATCTCAGAAGAGAACCAATTTCAAATAGACTATTGGTAGAGGCGTATGGGTATTTTTACAAAAAACTTCAAACGGAAATTTTCGAAGAAGATGGTATCAATGGAATTATTGATTTCATAGAGTTTGTTGGTGACAATTTACAATTTATACAGATTACTGTAGTTGATGAATTAAATGCTTATTTAGTATTTGAAACATTAAATGATAGAGGAATTCCCCTAACTGTAACAGACTTATTCAAAAACTATTTATTCTCACGTGTTGATGAAGCTGACCATAATCACATCAAAAACAAATGGGATAGTATTTTGAAATACATCAAATATAAAGACTTCTCAAACTTCCTGAGATACTATTGGATTTCGAGAAATAAATTAATCACTGAAAAAGAGCTATTTAAAGCAATTAAAAGAGAAGTACAAACCCAAGATGATGTTATTGAGATAATTTCAAGTTTAGAGGTTCACGCGGAGGTATTTAACGCCTTATCTGACCCCAAAGACGATTTGTGGAAAGGACACAAGGATACTATTAAATATTTGTCAGAATTGCAGTTATTTGGTATTAAGCAACCTTTTGCCTTACTTTTGGCTGCTTATGAGAAATTTGATATTGCAACATTTACTAAAGTTGTAAAAATTTGTTCTGTAATCTCATTTAGATACACTGTTATATCAGGTTTTAAAACAAATGTTTTAGAACAAGTTTACAGTAAAGCTGCAAATAATATCATTAGTAGTAAAAGTGTAAACGCTGCTCAAGTATATAAAGACTTGAGTTCTCTGTATGTTAACGATGAAAGTTTCACAAGTCAGTTTATTATGAAATCGATTAAAACAACATCAAAAAACAGATTAGTAAGATATATAGTATATAATATTGAAAATCATCTATCAGATTCTGGAAAAACAAACTTCGATGACGATACTGGAACAATTGAACATATTCTTCCTGAGAATCCATCAGACGTCTGGAACAAAACATTCGTTAAGGATACACAATTAGAATTTATTTACCGTTTAGGAAACTATACTATTCTTGAAAGAAAACTTAACAAACAGTGTGAAAATAAATTAATTGGAGAAAAACTTTCATTGTATCACAAATCAAAATATACTATGTCACAGGAATTTGATTATGAAGAATGGAACCCAAATAAATTAAAACATAGACAATCAAAAATGGCCAAAATTGCTAAACAAATTTGGAAATTAGATTATTGATAAATACTACCGTCAACACCATATCCTTTGAAAAGCATTAGCCTAGTTTTACGCTAACATTCATTAGTATCAAGGGCCGTAGCGAATTAATTATCAGCACACGTTACAAACAAGCACCAACAACATATCTAAAAACACAAAACATAACGGTCACTGCGTTAACGATTGAACGGTTCGACTGCGCTCACCGCAGGCTAAATATTTGAAATCCTTTTTAAAACTTGGCTAACTTATAATTATGTTTTAAGGTAAAGATTAACAGATTGCCACGTCGGTAGCTCCTCGCAATGACGGTTTTAAAAAGATTGAGTAATGAAATATTTATATTCACGATTTCCAAAATTTTCAATAAATACCAATGTGTAAAGCGTGTTAAAACGCCCAAATAAAAAATCCCGCTTAACGCAGGATTCTTTAGTCAACCTAAACTAGTTTCAGGTGCTCATTATATTTTCATGTGATGATGTGATGCTGAAACAAGTTCAGAATGTCGACACTACACAAACAAAGGTTTGCCTTTCATCATGGCATTTACTTTATCTTTTACGCTTTCTAAAACAGCTTCGTTTTCGTGGTTGTTAATTACTTCATCAATTAAATCCACAATCATAAGCATGTCGTCTTCTTTTAAACCACGCGTGGTCACCGCTGCCGTACCAATTCGGATCCCCGAGGTTACAAATGGCGATTTATCATCAAAAGGCACCATGTTTTTATTTACTGTAATATCGGCTTTTACCAAGGCTTGTTCGGCCGCTTTTCCAGAAATATCTTTGTTGCGCAAATCAATCAACATACAATGGTTATCGGTACCGCCGGAAATAATATTGTAATCTTTAGCAACCAGTGCATTCGCCATGGCGTTGGCATTGGCCTTAACTTGTAGTTGATAGTGCAAAAAATCATCGGTAAGCGCTTCACCAAAAGCAATCGCTTTAGCGGCAATAATGTGCTCTAATGGCCCACCTTGGTTTCCTGGGAATACCGCAGAATCCAACAACGACGACATTTTACGCAGATTTCCGTTTTTTAGGGTGATGCCGAATGGGTTATCAAAATCCTGCCCCATCATAATCATACCGCCTCTTGGTCCGCGTAAGGTTTTATGCGTGGTAGTGGTTACAATATGGCAATGTGGCAACGGATCGTTTAAAATGCCTTTGGCAATTAATCCCGCGGGATGCGCAATATCGGCCATTAAAATAGCACCAACACTATCGGCTATTTCACGAAAGCGTTTAAAATCCATATCGCGCGAATATGCAGATGCGCCTGCAATGATAAGCTTAGGCTTTTCAGCTTTGGCAATAGCTTCCATTTTATCGTAATTAATCAGGCCGTTTTCCTTATCAACACCATAAAATACAGGGCTGTATAATTTACCCGAAAAATTTACTGGCGAACCATGGGTTAAATGCCCACCGTGGGACAAATCGAATCCTAAAATTTTGTCACCCGGTTTCAAGCATGCCGCAAAAACCGCCGTATTGGCTTGACTTCCAGAGTGTGGCTGAACGTTTACATAGGCTGCTCCAAATAAAGCTTTGGCCCTATCGATGGCTATTTGCTCCACTTCATCAACCACTTCGCAACCGCCGTAATAACGCTTTCCGGGGTAGCCTTCTGCATATTTATTGGTTAATACAGAGCCCGCAGCTTCCATAACTTGGTCGCTTACAAAATTCTCTGATGCAATAAGTTCTAGGCCATGTAATTGGCGTTCTTTTTCGGCTTGAATAAGTTCAAAAATTTGTTCGTCGCGTTGCATAAATTTTAATTGTAGTTAAATGTTGCGCAAAAATAGCAAATAGATTATTCAAATACATCAAAATATATATTTTTACGCTTAAGTTTTAAACCGATTTATTAACGATTAAAATAATTCTATTTTTAGGCATTTATAATTAAATAAATAAAAAAATTATGTAGGTTTGATACGAATAAAATAACATCTAAATACATAAGGCATGCAAATATCAGCCAATAATCCAGATAGAACCTCGTGGTTACACGTCGATAAAAACTCAGATTTCCCCATTCAGAATATTCCATTCGGTGTATTTTTAACACGCGATGACATTATTACCATTGGCACCCGTATTGGCGATACGGCCATAGACCTTGGGGCTTTGCATCAATTGGGGTATTTTGATGGAATTGCATTAACCGATGATATTTTTCTTCAAGACACTTTAAATGATTTTATTGCCGATGGCAGAAAAACATGGCGCGCTGTTAGAAATAGAATTGCCGAAATTTTTGATGCTGAAAACACGGCGTTAAAAAACAATGTAAAGCATAAAGAAATTGTATTGTTTCGTTTGGATGAAATTGAAATGCAATTGCCGGTTCAAATTGGCGATTACACCGATTTTTATTCAAGCATCGAGCACGCCACAAATGTAGGCACCATGTTTAGAGACCCCGAAAATGCGTTGATGCCAAATTGGTTGCATATTCCTGTGGGGTATCATGGCAGAAGCTCATCTATTATTCCATCGGGAATTCCAATTCACAGACCTCAGGGGCAAACCCTTCCAAACGGCGCCACCGAACCCGTTTTTGGCCCGAGTAAACTAGTTGATTTTGAGCTGGAAATGGCTTTTATTACTACCGATGCCAATGATTTGGGCGAGTCTATTCCTGTAAACGAAGCCGAAGAATATATTTTCGGATTGGTTTTATTTAACGATTGGAGCGCTCGCGATATCCAAAAATGGGAATACGTGCCATTAGGCCCGTTTTTAGCAAAAAGTTTCGCTTCTTCCATTTCTCCGTGGATTGTTACTTTAGATGCTTTGGAACCTTATCGAGTAGAAAGTCCAAAACCCTTAAAACCACAATTAAAATACCTACAATACAAAGGCAAAAAGAGCTTCGATATTAATTTAGAGGTTTCCATTCAGCCAAACGGCGCTAAGGAAACCGTGGTTAGTAAATCGAATTTTAAATACATGTACTGGAACATGTCGCAACAATTGGCGCATCATACCATAAATGGTTGCCCCATAAATTCTGGCGACATGATGGGAAGCGGCACTATTTCGGGTCCAACACCAGATTCTTACGGCTCCATGTTGGAATTATCATGGCGTGGCGAAAAACCTGTTAAGCTTAATAACGGTACAGAGCGCACATTCATTAATGATTACGATACCGTGATTATGCGTGGGCATTGCGAAAAGGATGGTACGCGCATTGGCTTTGGGGAAGTTTCAACTAAATTGCTTCCGGTTTATTCTAAAAAATAAGATTAATCTTACTTGAAATTATCTAAATTTTACGTTTTAACGGATTTATTAGTATTTAATCTGTTGTTTTAGTATTTTGGCACCACTATTGAATTAGCACCCCAATAAACCAAAACCTTTAACCTATGAAAAGATTATTACTCTTCATCCTTACACTGTCATTATTAGTTGCCTGTAGCGCAAAGAAAGAAGTTGAAAAAGCTGTAAATACGGGTAATTACGATCAAGCCATCAATACAGCGCTTAAAACCCTAAGAACAAATAAAGATTCTAAACGTAAACACGATGTGGTTTTAATGCTGCAAGACGCCTATTATAAAGCTGAAGACAGGGATTTAAATGCCATAAATCATCTTAAAAAAGATAATAACCCGGAATTATATCGAGTGATTTATGAACGTTATTTGGATTTACATGCGCGACAGGAGGTTATCAAACCCATATTGCCATTGCGTGTAAACGGTAAAATTATTCCGTTTGAATTTAATAATTACAGCAACGCCATTATTGAATCTCGCAAGAATCTTTCTGATTATTTATATAAAAAAGGCATAAAACTTTTAGAATCTGATGACAAACTTGCCATAAGAGAAGCTTACAAAACCCTTGATTATTTAGACCGAATTAGTCCGAATTACGAAAACACGCGTGAGCTGTTGAATGAAGCACATCAAAGAGGCACCAATTATATTTTGGTTTCTATTAATAACGAAACACAGCAAGTAATTCCTGCGCGTTTGGAAGACGATTTGTTAAATTTTGACACTTACGGATTGAATAAATTTTGGAGTGTTTACCACGCCAATAAAATTAACGATGTAACCTACGATTACGCTATGCACTTAAATTTAAAGCGTATTAATATTTCGCCAGAACGCATTAAGGAACGTGAGTTTTTAAGAGAAAAAGATATAAAAGATGGTTGGGAATATCAATTGGACAGTGCCGGAAACGTTGTAAAAGACACTTTGGGCAACGATATAAAAGTTGATAAAATTATTAGGGTAAAATGCCGTTTATTGGAAACGGTTCAAACCAAGTCGTCTCAAGTTATAGCCGATGTGGTGTATTTAGATTTAACGACTAAACAACCTTTAGACTCCTTTACCATTGATAGCGAATTTGTTTTCGAACATTATTTTGCCCGTTCAAGAGGCGATAAACGTGCATTAAATAAAGACGATAGATTATTGCTGGACAACAGGCGTGTGCCATTCCCAAGCAACGAGCAAATGGTTTACGACACGGGCGAGGATTTAAAATATAAACTCAAGGATATTATAAATTCTTATACGATTAGATAATAATTCAAAACCTCTCATTTTTTGGGAGGTTTTTTTATTGTTCATTACCAGATTTTAACTGCATCACCATTTGATGCCATTCGCATAAGCTTAGGTTTTGGTGTTTCTCCGTTGAAGAATAGCTCGGAAGAAAACAACAATTTATCATTCTCTAAAAAAGCTACCCAATGTGGTGTAAAAGGCTCTTTCTGTTGTAATATTGCCTTTCGTTTTCCATGTCTATCTATAATTTCAAAAGACCTTTTGCCCCAATATGCCAAAAGTAATTGTCCGTTATAATAATCTACATCAAATATCTGATTTCTGTTTAATGGTGCGTTTTTAACTTGATTGTCTAATAAACCAGTCCATTTGTTTATAATTCTCCCGTTTTGTTCCACCAACCAACAGGTGCTATCTCCAAGCAATAATATTTGCTCATTTTCCAAAGACCGTATCCTGTTAATTGGCGCTTCAAAATTAAAATATGCGCTTGGTGTTTCTCCTTTTTTAAGGCTGTAAACTTTAGGATATTTACCAAACACGACTTGATTGTCTGAAACCATAAAAAAACCGCCTTCACCAATCCGCCATTCATCTTCAAACCAATTCCAAATTACCTCAGGTTCGCCGTTAATCGTTGTTTTTAATATCCTAATTTCAAATTTTTGACTGGTTTGTATATGTCTTCTTTCAATAAGATAAATATTGTTTTGGTCGCTATACAGCATAAAATCGCTTGCGGGATAATCAGATTTCACCCAAACTTTAGGTGCGTTACCAGGTCTCCAAATCATGACACAAGCATGATGTGCCCGGTCATTAATAGGATTAATATACGACCAAAGCACCTGTTTGCCAATCGTAATCATATTGCCCGTTGGATGCGCAAAAACCGATGATGTTAAAATAATAGCAAATGCAGAAAGTATAATGCTATGTGTTTTCTTGATTTTCATGGTATTCAAATTAAAAATAAGTCCAACATAGTTTACGAATTTTAAATAAACTGATTCAAATCCAAATTGTTAATCGCGCCATGTGAAGCATGCGACACCACTGCCCCATTTTTAATAATCAAAAGTTGCGGCGATTCGTGTATCACTTGGAATTTATAGCCTACTTCGTTGGAAACGTCTCGGTAATTCAATAAATCCAAATAATATAAATCCAAGTCTTTTTCGGTAACATTATAAGCATCAACAAACTGCTTCATCACCATTCTACTGATTCCGCAACGTGTAGAATGTTTAAAAATAACCTGCGTTTTGGTATTCGATTTATTTTGAATAGCATCTAACTGAGACATTTCATTTAAAGGAATCCAAGGTAAAACCTTTTCTTCGTTGCCGGTGTCAGAGCTTGTAGAAGCCCCAAATAATTTATTTAATAATCCCATAATTTAAAATATTTCTCCTCAATTTTTTTTGAGGCATCATTAATTTGTCAATCCTGTTAATCCCGATTGGTCTCGAGAGAATATCTATTTTTTACCATTACTTTAATGCTAAGTCGAAACTTATTTTAAATCTTACAAACTGACTAAAAGTCACCAAAACAAAAGCTCTATAAGACATTTTGTCGTTTAACCCTATTAACTTTTAGGATGGTAAGGTTATTGCCTAATTGCTATTGTAAAAATAAAATAATAAAGTAGATTTTTACTTTTTAAGAAAGAAAAAGAAACCATTAATGAGATTCCCTTCCCCGATAGCTATTTGGATTATAGGGAATCAAAAAATAAGTTTTATATGAATTTAAATAATTATACCATAAAATCCCAAGAAGCCATTCAGCAAGCACAGCAAATTGCTCAGGGATTCGGACATCAACAAATAGAAAATGAACATATTTTTAAAGGCATTTTTGAAGTTGATGAAAACGTGTTACCATTCATTTTAAAAAAATTGAATGTTAACATCAGCATCCTGCAACAAGCTTTAGACAAGCAATTGGAAAGTTTTCCGAAAGTTACAGGTAGCGAACTCATGTTATCGCGCGAAGCTGGAAAATCGCTTAACGAAGCGTCTATCATTGCAAAAAAAATGAAGGACGATTTTGTGTCTATCGAGCATTTAATTTTAGCGGTTTTTAAATCAAACAGCAAAATTGCGCAAATGTTAAAAGACCAAGGCGTTACAGAAAAAACCCTGAGTGCCAGTATTCAAGAATTACGCAAAGGCGAAAATGTAACCTCACAAAGTCAAGAAGAAACCTACAATTCGCTTAATAAATACGCGAAAAACCTAAACCAGTTAGCAAAAGACGGTAAGCTGGATCCGGTGATTGGTCGCGATGAAGAAATACGACGTATTCTTCAAATTTTATCGCGCCGTACCAAAAACAACCCTATTTTAGTGGGCGAACCCGGAACCGGTAAAACCGCCATTGCCGAAGGTTTAGCACATAGGATTATTGATGGCGACATTCCAGAAAACCTAAAAGACAAACAAATTTTTGCCTTAGATATGGGTGCACTAATTGCTGGTGCAAAATATAAAGGTGAGTTTGAAGAACGCTTAAAAGCCGTTATCAAAGAAGTAACTACCAGCGATGGCGATATTGTATTGTTTATCGACGAAATCCACACGCTTGTTGGTGCTGGTGGCGGACAAGGCGCTATGGATGCAGCCAATATTTTAAAGCCTGCTTTGGCTCGTGGCGAATTGCGTGCTATTGGTGCTACCACTTTAGATGAGTACCAAAAATACTTTGAAAAAGACAAAGCTTTAGAGCGTCGTTTTCAAAAAGTTATGGTGGATGAGCCCGATACCGAAAGTGCCATTTCCATTTTAAGAGGCATCAAGGAAAAATACGAAACGCATCATAAAGTACGTATTAAAGACGAGGCTATTATTGGTGCTGTTGAATTGTCGCAACGCTACATTACCAATCGTTTTTTACCAGATAAAGCCATTGATTTAATGGATGAATCGGCTTCCAAACTCCGTATGGAAATCAACTCTAAACCCGAAGAACTCGATGTTTTAGATAGAAAAATCATGCAGTTGGAAATTGAAATTGAAGCCATTAAACGCGAAAAAGACGAATCGAAATTGAAATCGCTCCGGTCTGATTTAGCAAATCTAAAAGAAGAGCGCAACGAAATCAATGCGAAATGGAAAAGCGAAAAAGAAGTGGTTGATAATATCCAAAATACAAAACAAGATATTGAAAACTTTAAATTGGAAGCGGAGCGTGCGGAGCGTGATGGTGATTACGGCAAAGTAGCCGAATTGCGTTATGGTAAAATTAAGGAAGCACAAGAGCAGTTGGAAATATTTCAAAAGCAATTAGAAGCGCAATCCGAAACTTCTTTAATTAAAGAAGAAGTCACCTATGACGATATTGCCGAAGTGGTTGCTAAATGGACGGGTATTCCAGTTACCAAAATGCTACAAAGCGAACGCGAAAAGCTTTTAAATTTAGAAGATGAGCTACACAAACGTGTGGTTGGGCAAGAAGAAGCCATTGTTGCCGTAAGTGATGCGGTTCGCAGAAGTCGCGCCGGATTACAAAACCCGCAAAAACCTATTGGAACATTCTTGTTTTTAGGAACTACGGGAGTTGGCAAAACCGAACTTGCAAAAGCTTTAGCTGAATATTTGTTTGATGATGAAAATGCGATGACCAGAATTGACATGAGCGAATACCAAGAACGACATGCGGTTAGCAGATTGGTTGGTGCGCCTCCAGGATATGTTGGTTACGATGAAGGCGGACAATTAACCGAAGCGGTTCGTAGAAAGCCATACTCTGTTGTTTTATTGGATGAAATTGAAAAAGCACATCCCGATACCTTTAATATTTTATTGCAAGTGCTCGACGAAGGGCATTTAACTGATAATAAAGGACGTGTAGCAGACTTTAAAAACACGATCATAATTATGACCTCAAATATTGGAAGTCATTTAATTCAAGAGCGTTTTGAGGCTACAAAAGACTTAGATTCTGCCGTTGAAGCAGCCAAAATTGATGTTTTAGGACTATTAAAGCAAAGTGTGCGTCCTGAGTTTTTAAATAGAATTGACGATACCATTATGTTTACGCCGTTAAGTAAGGAAAACATTGTGGACATTGTAGGCTTGCAATTAAAAAACGTTACTAAAATGATAGCACAACAAGGCATTACTTTTGATGCAACACCCGAAGCTATTGCGTATTTAGCGAACAAAGGTTACAATCCAGAATATGGGGCAAGACCGGTAAAACGTGTGATTCAAAAAGAAGTTTTAAATGCTTTGAGTAAAGAAATATTAGCAGGAAAAGTAACTACCGATAGTATTATTCTACTCGATGCCTTTGATGATGAGTTGGTTTTTAGAAATCAAAGCAGTTTAGTGACTGAAGAATTATAGACCAAAACAATCGTTTGTAACAAAATGGTTTTCAAACAGTCTATATAGTTGGTTGGTTTCCCGATAGCTATCGGAATGAAAAGCAACATGAATCTTTTTATAAGAGGATTGTTGCTTTTCCTATGTAATAACATAATTTGTAATACACAAAATACTTTATTTTACTAAAAGTAATTGCTTGATAATGTTAACATTCCAATAAAAATAGATACATTTCAAGCACGTATTAATCATCTTAAAAAATATAAAACGGAAATTACCGTTTAACTTACTAACAATGTTTTGTTAATTAAAAACTTGTTAAAATTCCAAAAAATACGTTTTAAAATCCTACTTTTACACGGTAAATAGTTAAAAAACTGTATAAAATTCAACGCAAAATGCTGTTTGTCAACATAAATAAAAATAATTAAAACCTACTTCTTCAATGCAAATTGACAATTATATAGAATACGCTTTACTACATCCTTCAGCTACCGAAAGAGATGTGATAGAACTATGTTTAGCCGCCCAAGAAAACAACTTCCGCGCTGTTATTGTAAACAGCTATTATGTAAGCTTAGCCACAGAATTATTAAGTAAAACAAATATTAAGGTATGTGCCCCTATTGGTTTTCCTTTAGGTGCCACGGCAACAGCATCAAAAATTTATGAAGCCAAACAAGCCTTACACGATGGTGCCGATGAAATTGAAATGGTAATAAACCAAGGCTTATTGAAAAGCAAAAATTATGTTTCGGTTTTAAAAGATATTACCGATGTAAAATTAGCCATTGGTAACACCCCATTAAAAGTCATTATAGAAATTTCAGAGTTAAACAAAAATGAAGTCATCCGGATTTGTGAAATCTGCTTAGATGCTAATATAGACTACATAAAAACGTCGAGTGGTTTTTCAAAAAATGGAGCCACACTCACCACGGTTAAAATCATTAAGAAAACAGTAAGAAACCAGATTAAAATAATCGCTTTTGATGGTATTGAAGATTACGAAACCGCAGAAAAATATCTGGAATCTGGCGCAGATATAGTGGGCATTAAATACGGTGTTGCCCTTTTTGACGACAAGCGCGCCAAAAGAAATTCCAAAATATTTAAACAGTACATTAAAACCTTTAAAGAGAAAGACTTAAAGGCTGAAAGTATCACTGAGAACATTTAAGACTAATTCAAATAATTATTAAAGCTAAACAAAACAAATCGTTCTGTTTAGCTTTTTTTTTGCCATCCATTTAACTTTTAAGAAGCAATTGGCGCAAAGCAAACATTGATTAAACTGACTTAAATCATAGTTTAGCTGCCATTATATAATCAACTTAGTGCCTTGTAAATTGTTTGCCATGAATTTATTTTTATTTTAAAAAATAATCTTACTTTTATCAAGACTATGAAACTTTTAAACACTTACATAGACCACACGCTTTTAAAACCCACGGCAACTAAAAATGATATTATTAAGCTTTGCAACGAAGCCATGGAGCATCAGTTCTTCTCGGTTTGTGTAAATAGTTGCTATGTGCCTTTAGCTAAAGCACAATTAAAAAAAAGCGATGTAAAGGTATGTAGCGTAATTGGCTTTCCGTTAGGCAGCATGTCAACACAGGCAAAAGTTGACGAAGCCAAATCTGCATTACATAACGGTGCCGATGAAATTGATATGGTTATTAACTTAGGATTTCTAAAAAGCAAAGATTTTAATGCGGTTTGGAGAGATATTGAAGCCGTAAAAAAAATAATGCCGCGAAATGTTTTAAAAGTGATTTTGGAAACCTGTTATTTAGAAGAATTGGAAATTATAAAAGCCAGTGAACTCGCCATACAAAGCGGTGCCGATTTTATAAAAACATCCACCGGATTCGGAACGGGTGGCGCCACCATTAAAGATGTAAAGCTTATGCAAAGTGTCGCAAATAATCTGGTAAAAATTAAGGCTTCTGGCGGAATAAAAGACACCAAAACAGCCTTAGAGTATATTCGCCTTGGCGTGGAACGCTTGGGCACATCATCAGGAATTGCCATTGTAACGGGGAAATCTTCAATCGAAACCAATTATTAAAACACGTTTAACCCATAAATTTTCAACTTTTAACCAATACAAATGAGTGTACACATTGAGGCCAAAAAAGGCGATATAGCTGAAACCATTTTACTTCCCGGAGATCCGTTACGCGCCAAATGGATTGCAGAAACTTTCTTTGAAAACCCCGTTTGCTTTAATAAAGTAAGAAACATGTTTGGTTATACGGGGACTTATAATGGCAAACGTATTTCGGTAATGGGCACAGGTATGGGTGTGCCATCTATATCTATTTATGCGCACGAACTGATTACCGATTACGGTGTTAAAAACCTCATTAGGGTGGGTAGCGCAGGCTCATACCAAAAACATGTTAAAATACGGGATATTGTTTTGGCTATGGCGGCATCGTCTAATTCCGGTGTTAACGAGCTGCGTTTTGGTGGTGCAGATTACGCGCCCACAGCTAATTTTGAGTTGTTTCAAAAAGCGGTTGAAGCGGCTAAAGAAAAGCAAATCTATATTAAAGCCGGTAATGTTTTTACTTCGGATGAGTTTTATGCGGATGATTTTGAATCGTACAAAAAGTGGTCTAAATTCGGTGTACTTTGTGTAGAAATGGAAACGGCAGGCCTATACACCATTGCCGCGAAACACAATGTAAATGCGCTTACCATTTTAACCATATCGGATTCATTGGTTACGGGCGAACGCACCTCAAGCAAAGAGCGCGAAAATACGTTTACGGAAATGGTTGAAATTGCGGTGCAACTTGCTTAACACTAACTTGAGTAAATAACCAAAGACAAGTCGTTTAAAACTTTTATATTTGAGAGAATTCAAATTTTATCCGATGAAATATTTCCTTCTTTTTACATGTACATTGCTGTCCACATTAACTTTTTCACAAGAAAAAACAAGCATAGAAACGTCAACCTATTATTTTATACGTCATGCAGAAAAAGACCGCAGTGATCAAACGAATAAAAATCCGCATTTAACTGAAATTGGCAAAAAACGGGCAGAACATTGGAGCCAAATTTTAGCCCATGTAAAATTTGATGCCATTTATTCCACCGATTATAACAGAACCAAAGAAACAGCACAACCAACAGCCACAAAAAACGGATTGGAATTAACACTTTACCATCCTTATAAACTCGATAAAAATAGCTTTTTAAAAGATACTCAAGGTAAAACCGTTCTCGTTGTTGGGCATAGTAACACAACTCCAAAATTTGTCAATGCTATTTTAGGTTTTAATAAATATGAAGACATTAATGATAGCAACAACGGCAACCTATATATTGTTACCGTAATTGATGGAAAAATAGCAGGTCAAGTACTGAGCATTAATTAACACTAATATTTTTTAAATCTATTTTAGACAATAATTCCAACTTATTATTTTCGAATAAATCATCTAAATCTGAAACTGGAACCGATGTATCTTTAGATTTATAATTTTTATAATCTACAAATCTAATTCCGCTAATAAATCGCTCGTTGTAAGCTTCTCTAAACCGTAGTCCTATTCCATGATTTTCGTGGTAAGAATAAGCTAAATATTCTGTTTTATAGTTTTCAGCGTTTACCCAATACACAAAAACATCTTCAAAATCCACACCACCGCCTTCTTGATTAAAAGTGATTTCTATTTTATGATACGGCCTGCCTTTCACATTCACTTTTTCAATATATTTTTTATTAACGGCCGCATCGTTTAACCCATAAGGCAAAACTGAAAAATAGTGAACCGAATTTACCGAAGCCGAATATCTTGGAATCATACTATCTGCAACTTTTACAATTTCATTGTTTATAAAGCGCTCAAAACCATTGTTTGACAAGACATCCCGAATGGTGTTTAAAGAATCTGTAAAAGTTCTTTCAAGTGTAAACAAGCCATTATTTCGTGTCGCTTTATAGTGTTTATCCCTAAAATCGAAGGCCATAGTGGCGCTTTTTATTTTGTCTCCGCCGGAAACTTCAATCGTTTTATCAACAATGTCTTGTGCTGTTAATTCCTTTTGCTTTTCACAACTTAAAAAGAACAAGGTAACCGTAAAAAGTAGAAAATATGTTTTCATTTTTTGTTTTTATTGTCTGTCGTAAAACTACGCACAACTTACCAATTACCCTTATAAAATTTTCTTAATATTCCAGAAGTTTAAAGGTTATGTTTTGTCCTGTAAACTTCTGCGCTAAAACACTTATGGCTGATTCTTTTAGCTGTAAAATTCTGGGATAACCACCGGTGGTTTGGCAATCGCGCATTAATACAATAAGCTTTCCCGAAGGCGTTAATTGTACCGTTCCCGGAAGTACCAACGAGGTAATTATGGGCTGCAAGCTATTATTTAATGGGTCTTGCAATTGGTAAGCCATTCTATTATTATCTTTTGAAATGGTAAAGGTTTTTGATGATAGCTCGTCTTTTTGTTCTTTGGAAAGTAAATCAAATTCCGGCCCTTTAAAAACCTCAATTTGGTCTGAATTAAAATGATTGTTGTTTACTTTAATGCGAGCATTCTTTTTATTCATTTTTATGAAATCTGAAACCGCCAACTCATCATTTACATGCAGCTTAAACAGATTGGTAATGCCTTGATACATGCTTCTGCTTTGCATAATCTTTTCAGTTTTAAAACCTCCGGAAATCGCTAAATAACTTCTAAATCCGTAATTCAATTGTCCGAAAGATAAAATATCACCTGTTTTTACGGCAATATTTTTGTTAAGCTGAATTCGATTTGCATTGATTTTTGGCGACATATCTGCACCGGAAACACAAATGTTTGCATTGCCATTAAATTGTAGCGTAGCCCCCGTCATCGTCATTTCAATTACTGCAGCGTTTTTACGGTTGCCCAATACAGCATTGGCCATAGATGCCGAATACCGATCCATAACACCAGAATATGGCACGCCGTAATGCTGAAAACCAATACGGCCAAAATCCTGAATGCTCGAATAAAACCCCGCTTTAATTACTTTAACCATGAACCACTTCGCTTTCTAATTGATAAACACCGGCATCGACAAGTGTTTTTATTTCGTGATGTTTTTTTAATGATATCGGATAAAACTTTATACGGTCTCCAGATGTTGCAAAACACGGATTATCTTTTTTTACATCAAAAAAAGGAATGGGCGTGTTGCCGATAATATTCCAACCGCCAGGGCTTTCACACGGATAAACTCCAGTTTGATGACCGCCAATGGCCACCGCTCCTTTTTCTATTTTTAATCTTGGGGTTTCTTTTCTAGGAAAATGAAGCGTATCATCCAAACCACCTAAATATAAAAAACCCGGTAAAAACCCTATAAAATAAACGGTATAAATAGCTTGGGAATGCTGTTCAATTATCGTTTCTTTTGATATGTTTTTAGCCTTTGATAATATTTCTAAATCAACACCAAAAACAGCATCATAACACACCGGAATATGCCACTGTGTAAATTTGGGTTGCTCATAATTATTTTTATGATTATAGATTTTTTGTAAGGAAGACAATTGAGATTCAAAATCTATTTTCAAATTTTCATAAGTAATTAATAATGAATTATATGCATGGTTTATGTTAACAATAAATTCAATGTTGCTTTTTAATATTTTATCTTTAAAAGCCAACACATCAAACAGTGTTTTTTCGTTGATTACCGATGGCCATTCAATTAAAACTGAACGTTCTCCAAAACGCTTATAAACTAGGTTAAAAGCCATAAAAACTACACGATTTTCATCCCTTTCTCTTCCAAATTTTTTCTGAGGGTTTTCACTAAATTTACAGCCTCCAAATTATCGCCATGTACACAAAACGTATCCGCTTTAATAACAATTTCCGCATCATTGATGGTCTTAACTTTTCCTGTGGAAATCATGCGGTACACATGATTAAATAAAGCTGTATCGTCCGTAATCAATGCATTTTTATGTGTTCGGGATACCAAGGTTAAATCGTCGTTATAATTTCTATCGGCAAAGGCTTCATATTTAATAGCTAAATTATTTTTAATCGCAACGTCGGCAATAACCGATTTATAAGGCACATATAATTTTACGGGAATCGCTATACTTTTTATGGCTTCGATAACGGTTTTTGCTATTTTTTTGTCAACCGCAGCTAAATTATATAGGGCACCATGTGGTTTTATATGGTATAATCTGGCGTGCTCTTCTTTTAAAATATTTAATAAATCGCGAATCTGCTTTTTTATCGATTTGTACAACACAACCGAAGGCATATCCATGGGTATTCTACCAAAGTTTTCCTTATCGGGAAACGAGGGGTGCGCCCCTATTTTTACACCGTGTTTTTTTGCTAACTGCACAACGGCTCGCATGGTTTCAGTATTACCGGCATGCCCGCCACAGGCGATATTACAGCTTGAAATGTATGGCATTAATTGTGATTCGTTACCAATACCTTCGCCTAAATCTACATTAATATCAACCTTGAAGTTTTGCATTAAATGAGGTTTAATTGAAACACTTTGTTTAGTGTAGCAAGCGATAGTAAGATACTAATTCCTAGAATAATAATCCCGAAAATATTTTGTTTTACATTATTTACATGCGCTCCTAAAACGGATTTTTTGTTCATCACCCAAATTAAAAACCCAGCAATAATGGGCAATAAGATGCCATTGGTAACTTGGGCAAATTTTATAATTTCTATTGATTTTATGCCTGATGATGCAGATAAAATACCCACCAGCAAAACCAACATCCAAACTGCTCGAAACTTTTTAGAATGCATATTGGTGCTCCAAGCCAAACAGCCCGTTGCCACATACGCTGCAGCCAATGGTGCAGTAATGGCACTGGTAATACCTGCTGCAAATAATCCGATAGCCAAGAAATATTTTGCAAAACTGCCAAACAAGGGTTCTAATCCCTTAGCTAAATCTGCGGCACTATTTATGTCTTGGGTTTGAATAGATGCTGCTGAAATAATGATACACATAGAAACTAATCCGCCTAAAACAACAGCCACCAAAGTGTCCTTTCTTGCGTATTTTAAATCCGATTTGTTATGCCATTTTTGTTTCACTAATGAGGCATGCAAAAACAAATTGTACGGCACAACGGTTGTTCCAATTAAAGCGATGACGGTTAACATACCATCTTTCGGAAACTTGGGGATAAATACGCCGTTTAATATTTCAGAAAAATTTGGTTTGGTAATAATCGCCGTAATAAGAAAGGCTAAACTCATTAAAATAACTAGAAAAACCAATGCGTTTTGAAGAACCTTATAGTTCCCCAAGTAAAGCAAAACAAAAGCTATGATACCGATGACAATACTCAGAAAATTAATTGAAAACCCCGCAATAGTAATATTCGAATTTCCAACAATAGTTTCTAGACCCAAAACCCCTCCGCTTATATTTCCGGCTTCGTAAGCGGCATTACCAATTACAATGGCAGAAAGGATCAATATAATAGCAAAGGCTTTAATTACTGGGTTTTTTATTTCGCTTCTAATGGCGTGCGCTAATCCATTTTGTGAAATAACACCCAATCTTGCCGCCATTTCCTGTAAAACAATGGTGGCAATAATGGAGAGTAACATCGCCCAAAGTAAGGCATACCCAAAGCCAACACCTGCAAGTGTGCAAACGGTTACGGTGCCCGGTCCAATAAAAGCTGCAGCAACTAATGGCCCGGGACCAATATTTTTAAACCAGTTTTGCATAAAAGTTTATAACTATAGTTGCTTTAACAATTCATCGACTGCTTTTTTAAGTTGTGTGTCTTTGTTGTTTGCTTTATCATCTGGATTATTCAGCACTAAAATATCTGGGACAGCCGGTACAAAATCCATGTTATCACCAGTCGATTTTACAAACCAACCTCTGAACGGCATTCTTACGCTTGAACCATCAATTAATCGTGCAGAACCTGTTGAAATAACGGCTCCGAAAGTTGGTTCGCCTACCAAAGTACCAATATTTAATGCTTTGTAGGCATGTGAAAATATTTCGGCATTCGAATAGCTGGTATGATTACACAGCGCAATGGACGGTTTTGTCCAAGCGGCTAATGGCAATCGTTCACTAAACGGATAATGTTCTTTAAATTTTGAATGCTCGGTTTTTAAATTTTCAGCAGCGCCTCGAGGTACGGTATAAGCGTGTTGTTTTACGTTTAAAACCGCCATTAAGTAATCGGTTGTCCAACCACCACCATTGAAGCGCACATCAATAACCAATCCTTTTTTACCCAAACCGGCTGCGGTAAGTTCGCGCTCAAAACGCTCAAAACTGGTCCAGTTCATCCCTTGAATATGAATATAACCCAATTGCCCATTTGAGTATTTTTCAGTGAGTCGTTTGCGCTCTTTTACCCAAGCTTTATACTTTTCAAATCGGTTGCTGCTTTTTGGTCTGATAATAACTTCAACGGTATTATTGCCTCGATTTACATCTAAATAAATCTTCTCATTTGCAGTGCCTTCCAGTAAACTATACACATTCAAATCTTTTGATAGTTTAGTACCGTTTACCGCTGTTATCACATCGCCCACACGTATTTTACTGATGCTTCTATCGGCGGGCATGTCGCCTATAACCGCTTCAACTTTTAAGCTTCCGTTGCTGTTGGGGGTAAATTCCAAGCCTAATAAACCCGTGCGTTGTCTTTGTAAGTTTTCACGAGATTCTCCGGAGCGAAAGCCCATGTGACTCGCGTTTACCTGACCCAGCATCCAATTGAACATATTCTGAAAATCGATTCGGGTAGAGGCTTTCATAGCCAAAGGCTTGTAGGTTTTCTTTAAAGCGTTCCAATCGCGCCCATGAAAATTGGGATCGTAAAATCCATCGTTTAGTGCTTTCCAAGCTTCTTCGAATATCTGATTTGATTCTTCGTGATAATCCACATTCAAACGCGCCAAAATAGGCAGACTTTCCGTTTTATCAGACGACATATTAATTTTTGAAAGACTACCAAACCCAGTTGTCATATACAGATTTGAATATTTATTATCCACCGTAATATTAGATGGTCTTTTACTGCCTTTGGTTAAAGCTTTTCTATCTTTTCCTTCCCATGAAATTTTAAACAAATCGGATTCGGTATCTGGATTCCCTCGCGTGCCATTGCCCGTGGTGTAATAGATGGTTTTTCCATCTTTGGAGAATGCTCTACCAAACTCACCGCCTGTAAACGATGTAACTTGTATTTGACGCTCGTGAATGTCTTCAAAATCAATTACAATATCCTTAACGGTATCTTTAGCTTTTTTATCATCGCCGTTTTTCTTATCATTCTTTTTGCTTTTTTTCTTGTTGTCTTCACCATCATCTTCTTTCCAATCTTCAGCCGTTTTTTCCCAATCTGTTTTGTTCAACCAAGTAAACCAAACATCGTAATCGCCATTATTTCTATTGGATGAAAACATCAGTTTTTTTCCATTGGCACTCCAAACTGGACCATAATCTTGTTTTGGGTGCATTGAAATGTTTACCGGTTTTATGGAGTTATCGGCTTTATGAATATAAATTTCGCTGTTAAAATCGAGGTCGCTCAAACTGTAGGCCAACCACTTGGAATCTGGCGACCACGACACATTATCGGCAGAGTCCCAACCATCAAGCAAAGTAGTTTCGTTTGAGATTTTTCCAGAGCTATTAATATTGGCAACCAAAAGCATGCCGCGACCTCTTTGGAATGCCACTTGTTTTCCGTTGGGAGACATGACCAAATTACTTTCGTTTTCTTTGGTTTTTGTAATCCTTTCAACCCGATGCTTTAAGGTTTTATAAAGGTTTGATTCATTTTTATCATCGGAAGTTACCACGTAAATATCATTTTGACCGTCTCTGTCCGAAATAAAAATCAAAGTGCTATCGTTAACCCAAGTGGCCATTCTATCTCTGTACGTTGAATTTGAAACGTTTACCGTTCTGCTTTTATCTTTGTCGTTTTCTCTTAAAAATATTTCGCCTCTAATGTTTAACGCGCTGTATTTTCCATTGGGTGAAACAGCAATTTCGCCAATTCTATTCGTGTAAGTTTTGCGCTCAACCGGGTCGAACCTGTAATCTGACGCAATATTAATGTTTACTTCTTTTTGGGATTTGGTAGCCGTATCCATTACAAATACTTTATCGGCTTGAGCCATAATTATAGCGTTTCCGTTTCTACTCACATGAAACGAAAAAATGCCCATATCCTTAAACGCACTCACCTGCTCTATCTGCCCTTCTTTGGTTCCGTTATCAGAAATTTTAAGTTGGTGTACGTTATACTTTCCGCTTCGTGCCGATTGAAAATAAATGGTATTGTTGTCGCCCCATTGCGGATAAAAATCATTGCCATCAAAAGTGGTTAGTTGTGTGTATTTATCGTTTTTAATATCGTACAACCATAAATCCCTGTTGGCCGAACCGCGATACGCTTCACGCTGAATTCGGCAGTTGCCTTTTACAAAAACTATAAACTTTCCGTTAGGCGATAACTTAGAATCGAAGCCCAACGAGCTCATAAACCTATGCGGTGTTCCGCCTTTATGGCTTACGATATGCGTTTCGTATTCGCGCTCAACTTGGGCAAAATTACGTCGTGTTGAAAATAAAATATCGCCTTTATTTGTGTAATCTGTTAAATAATCGGTGGTTGAATGATAAGTAATTCGCTGTGATAAACCTCCGTTTGAAGGGATGATAAACACATCGTTATTTCCAAATCTGTTACTCTGAAATGCAATCGTTTCTCCGTCTGCACTCCATATTGGATTGGTATCGTAAGCCTCATGGACGGTTAATCGCTTAGCGTTTTGTCCGTTTATATTGGCCGTCCAAATATCACCTTGAAAATTAAAGGCAATTTGTGTACCGTCGGCATTTAAAGCAGGTGAGTTTACTAACGGGTTTTGTGCAGATACTGTGCTGGCAAACAATAAACTGCATGCCAAAAGCATAAAAGAAAATGGTTTCATTTGTTAAGTTAATTAGTTATCAAAGAAGAAAAATATAAAAAATTAAAGACATACTAGAAATTTAATATGGCTTTAACAAAACATTGAGGTTTTATTTGATTTTGGCTGTTGAATTAAGTGCGTAAATAGCAAAACTGCCCAACCAATGGCCACCTTCGTAACTATCGCCAACAATACTTGGCAACGAATAATTTATATGATGATTTGCGATGTTTTTTAAATGATTGTACTCGGGCAATCCTTCGGAAATTTTGTTTAAACTCCATGCCCGCGAAAAGTTTACACCATCTAAATGCACCAATTTTCCATCGGTTCTATCGGAAACAACGCCTGTTTCAAGTGTGAAGTTTTTATCTTTTAACTGCGGAAGAAAAGCATTTAGCCATACTTTAAATTCCTCAGTTTCCAACACCCGTTTCATTAAAGCGGCTTCCTCTAAACAAGGCGATAAAAAATCGAAACCACTGGGTTCCCAAGTTATGGGGCAACCGGCATCTTTTAAGTAAAAATCTTTGGCGCGTTTTGCAATCAAGCTTTTTAAAGTTTCATTGTTTACGGTTGAAGCATAATCGTAAGCAAAAGACAACCCGAAAGCGGTATTTGTATGTTCGCCAACACGAATGGGGTAATTTAATTTAGGGAGAAATTCGATGTATTTATCAACAATTAAGTCGGTAAGCGGTTGTAAATTACTTTCTAAGGTTCGTGCGGTTTCATTGTCCCAAGTATGCAGTTCTTCGGCGAGTTTTAGTAACCACGCCCAACCGTAAGTTCGCTCGTAAGAGGCGTTGTGCTTGCCATAAAAATATTGCACTTCGGCTTCAATGTTTGCTTTGGAAATGTTGTTTAGAAGTTGATTTTTAATAGCGTCAGCATTATCAATTTCAGGGAATTGCTTTAGCAAACTCACCAAACTCCAATGCCCGTGAACGGATGAATGCCAATCGAAACAACCATAAAACGCGGGATGTAACTCTTGCGGCGATTTTAAATCTTCATCGCTGCCAATAGTTTGGTTTAGCTTGTTGGGATATTCGGTATTAATGCAATGCAATGGCAATTGCGCCAAAGTGTTTGTCCCTTTTATGTCTAGTTTTGGGATGCCTAATATTGGTGATGATTGTGAGGTTGAAACGGTTATAACATCAGCTTCAATGGGTTGGTTGTTTTCTTTTTTGGTGTTGCAGTTTAATACCATCAAAAAAACTAAAATGATTGTTTTTTTCATATTGTAAAATTAGAAAATAATGATGTTAACTTGAAATATAATATATCAAATCTTAAATCTTTACATCAAATAGTCCTCAATAACCAAAAGCTATGAGTGTACGACACACTCTTTTTTCTGTTAATTATATTTTTAATGAAACGGTAAATTCAATTTGTAAACGGCAATTATTATTAAATCTAACTTATTTTTATGCACTGACCAATTGCAGCCCTACTACTGAAATAACAAGTGTTGTAAGAAAGAATATTCGCCAAAATGTTATAGGTTCACTAAACAATACAATGCCGGCAATAACAGTACCTATTGCGCCAATAGCACCCCAAACAGCATAGGCAGTACCCACAGGAATTGCTGCTTCACCACCCATGGCTTTGAATAAAAGGTACATGCTAATGCTTACACAAACAATAAACAACAATAGCCAGAGCCACATTTCTTTACCGGAAGTTTGCTGTGCTTTTCCTAGGCTTATGGCAAAACCAGTCTCAAAAACGCCACCAATAACCAATAATATCCAGTTTATACTCATAATTTAATTTTTACCATAAAAAGCACATAATCTCATCGTATCTATCCTCGTTTTATTAAAACAAACGGTCGTCAATATTCAATTTAACTTTATAATTCAAACTTTAAACCAGAAAACATAGAAAAACTACTATTAATTCCCCGTTTTTTGCAGCGTCCATTGTCTGCCTAAAAGATCGGTTCCAGAAATATTGCCATTTGCTTCCATTTTTAGGCTCACACTACCTTGGTCTGGTACAGAACCATTCATTAAAGAAACCATAACACTGTATGTTAGCAATTTATTGAGCGGATTATACCCCCACGTACCGCTTATTTGCGAAAACCCATCAACACTTTGCTGGGTACCGCTTAATGCACCGCCTACATTAAAATAGAGGTTTAAATAAGATATTTGTTGCCCAAATTGATAAATATAAATATTCCAAGACCCCGGCATGTAAATGTTATTTTGTTGTGGTGGCACCGTGGGCTTTTGTGGCGGTTGAAAGTTTGATGACGTATTTTGATTGCTTTGATTGTTTTGATTATCGTTAATATGTGTTTTAAAATTGGTAGTAACAGCCAGTTTTTTATTTTTAATTAAGTGGTGTATTTGCTCTGCCATTTTCCAGGTTTGTCCTGCACCAAACCAGCTAAAATTATAGAAATACATCATTTTTTTAACGCCATCGAAATTCCCCGAAATCCCCATATAATTATAGGTGTAACCTGGGTTGATGTCTTGCGGATAGTATTCTAACACATCAATATCTTTTATGGTAATCTTAATGTTTCCATCAAATACGATACAGTCTGAAAATACTAGGATAGATCCCGATTGTTCAGAGTTATCCACAATGGCTTTGGCTTGATTGATGTGCCGCATTTTCACATCCTTAAAAGTAACCAAGAGGTTTGACGTTGTGGTTGTAGAATCATCTTTTAAAACGGATTCTTCTTGTATATCCGTATCGACATTATTTACTATTTCAGGCTCCGGCAGTTTTGGAGCTGGATCTTTTAATTTTTCAACGGTGACACGTATGGTTTTGGAGCCGCCGCCATTTTTATCTTTCACTCGAATGCTGCCGCGATTCATTCCTACTTTTGGGCTTAGTTTTAATTTAATGTAAGTGTCATGATTTTCAATATCTACCCAATCGCTATCACAGGTTGCCGCCCAATTTAATTTACCGCTCCCTTCATTAAACACGTCTATAATTTCATCCGGCAAATCCTCGTCAAATGCCACACCATGGTGGTCAATTTTTTGTTCAGACACGTTCAACCTGGGTTTTCCACTGCCCAGATTCATGGTTTTATCTTTCTCTTTTATGTCATTTAATTCATTTTGAGGTAAAGGTTTTCGTCTGCAAAGTGGAAGGTCGCCAGAAGTATCTGCAAATTTTCGTTGCGGACGTTGCTTGGTTTCTTTATTGATTCTTGGATAGATATAATCATAGATTTCATTAATGCTCACATACCCATCTTGATTTCTATCTATTTCATCTACTAAAAGCGCTTCAGCGAGGTATTTTGTAAAGGGACTTGGGCTGTTTGGTTTATTGGTATCTGCCGTTAATTCTTCAGAACTTGAACTGGTGATTACAAAACGACCTTCACCAAGTAACGATTGTGGCAAATCCCCACCTTTAAATGAGCCACTATGACAGCAATCGAGAATTAAAATATGCTTTCGTGTTCCACAAGATTCCAGTAGCATATTGATGGTGTTATCTGATATCGCTGTAGAAATTAAGGAATCTTTCTTTGAGTTTTTAGCAGCTAAATACAACCTATTCATTATGTTATGTAACCCGTGCCCGCTATAATAAAACAACGATTGATCATTATAGGTTAGTTTTTTGAAATATCCCTCAAGAGCGGCAAGCATTTCTACTGAGGTTGCGTTTATAAGTTCAGTAACATGCTCTTCTTTAAACAATCCTTTATCAGGATTACAAAGTGCTTTTTTTAATAACTTGACATCGTTTACAGGCCCATTAAGCTTTGGTAACCCATGCGGATCATCAGGGTAATCACTATTCCCTATTAAAATAGCTTTATAGGTGACACTCATAATTAGGTTGCTTTTTCTATGGCCTGAGTAAGGAACTCTTTCAGCGTATTTTTGTCAACGCCGTTTGCATCGGCGGTAAACGAAACGATTTTTCCGTTTATATTTGCCGTTAATTCTATTTTTTTTGATTTATCACGTGCTAACCACGCTTTAACCACATCTACTATTCCGGTAATTACGGCAGGTCCAAGGGTGATAATTAAGGTTTCCAATCCGCCTTTCATGCCCTCCACAGGCTCAGACCTTTTTTCCACTTTTGTAGCCCTACCCTGCAAATCTCGGACAAGTAAATTTTTTTGTTGTGTCCATCGCGAATCCTTTTCATCAAAAAAATCTGAAGTTGGATGCAGAATAACTTCTATCTGTTTGTCTTCCATGATTATTGTTTTTTGGCTGTAAACCAAATTTATAGAATTTATTTTAGATATGCGATTTAATGTCTAGCGATTTTTAAAGTACCTGTATGTTTTTCAGAAGTTTACACGAAACATTTATTGTTCGAAAAGTTATTGCGTTACCTCAAAAAGGGGTCGGGCTTTAAGCAGTCGTTTCCTCCCGTTCCCGATAGCTGTCGATAGGTGAACTCCAACAAATGCCTCAATACCTTGGGTTTGTATTATTAAATACTTTGAAGTTTTAAATTTCGAATAGTAGCCACTTATATATAATTTACTCTTGCTCACTCTTGCCGCCACTAGCCACAGACTAGCGGTAGCGGGGGGGGGGTGTCTTAAAATATGCCGCTTGATTCATTAACAAAAATAATTTAATTTTTACTTGTTTTAATCATAGAATACGGTGACTTTAACGCTAAAAAGTGCATGCTTAATGCTCTATGTCTTCTATTTTAGCATCATATTTATAGGTGTCTAATTCCTTTAACTCTTTTGCTACTTTTTTCTCCCATTTCAACTGCTTTAAACCTATAGTACCATGGGCAGTTTCTGAATCATATAATTGTTGGTAAACAGTACATTGATTACCTAAACCTTTAGCTATTTGGATATAACTATAAATATCACTTTCTCCATTCTCTTTTTTTTCTGAAAAACATTTTCGGATTTTCCTAGCATATATTTCCGCTATATCAAAATGTATTTGTTCGTGTTTTAACAAACCTAACGATTCAGTTATAGTCCAAGAAGTCTCTTTAAAAAATAAAGCAATAGCATTTATCTTATCATATTCATCTACTTTTATATTTCTAGGTAATAAAGAAATTGAATAATCTGTCACCGCTCCATTTTCAGTAAAACTAATAGAGTCTTTTATTCCTTTAAAATCTTCCCATTTAAGCTTTCTGTTTTTACTCCAACTAATAATAGTATCGTTATCAACAAAACTATTCTGCGAATAACTTGTTTCTAAACAGATTGTTGTTACTACTATAAATATCAAAAATCTTTTCATAAACCAGCTTAATATTTAATTACGAGGTGTAATGGCTACACCAAAACCTGTACCATTACTTCGTAACACTCTACTATTTGTGCCAGTTACTCCACCGCTACCGCACGAATCCCCATGCTAGCGCTCGTTTGTAACGACTGCCGTCAATTAAAAAATACCCGACTTTACAGGAATTTACCCCAACCAACCTTCTCTATCCAAACTTCTATACTGAATCGCTTCACTAATATGAGAGCCATTCACCGCTTCGACACCTTCTAAATCGGCAATCGTTCTTGAAACCTTTAATATTCTATCGTATGCACGAGCCGATAAATTCAATCGTTCCATAGCGGTTTTTAAAAGTTGCTTTGAAGCTTCATCTAAAACACAATATTTACGGATTTGTTTCGTATTCATTTGTGCGTTATAATGTACGGCATCAGAATCTGAAAAACGCTGTGTTTGAATTTCCCTGGCTTTCGTCACCCGTTTTCTAATATCTACTGATGTTTCACCTTTTCTGTCTTCACTTAACTTTTCAAAAGGTACGGGCGTGACTTCAATATGAATATCTATTCTATCGAGTAACGGACCGGAAATTTTACTTAAATACCTTTGCATTTCGGCGGGACTTGAAGTTACTGGCGCATTGGGATCGTTAAAATAACCTCCGGGGCTTGGGTTCATACTAGCCACCAACATAAAAGACGACGGATAGGTTACCGTAAATTTTGCACGCGAAATGGTTACCTCTCGGTCTTCCAACGGTTGACGCAAAACTTCTAAAACATCGCGTTTAAATTCCGGTAATTCATCTAAAAACAACACGCCATTGTGCGATAATGAAATCTCACCGGGTTGCGGAAAACTACCGCCACCGACAAGTGCGACGTTCGATATCGTGTGATGGGGACTGCGAAACGGTCGCTGTGCCATCAACCCAGAATCTTTTACACGACCAACCACCGAGTGTATTTTAGTAGTCTCTAAAGCTTCGTGCAAAGTCATTGGCGGTAAAATACTTGGTAAACGTTTTGCCAACATGGTCTTTCCGGCTCCCGGAGGCCCGATTAAAATAATGTTGTGGCCACCAGCCGCCGCAATTTCCATGCAGCGTTTTATGCTTTCTTGTCCTTTTACATCACTAAAATCAAATTCGGGGAAATCCAAGCTTTTCTCAAACTCTTTTCGGGTGTCGATTATGGTTTGCTCCAAAGCTTCATCTTTATCAAAATAATTAATAACTTCTTTTATATTCTCAACGCCATAAACTTCCAAATTATCGACAATGGCGGCTTCTTTTGCGTTTTGTTTTGGGAGAATAAAACCTTTAAAACCTTCTTCCCTGGCTTTAACAGCGATGGGTAATGCACCTTTAATGGGTTGCAGGCTTCCATCGAGCGACAACTCACCCATAATTAAATAACGCTCTAAATTTTCAGCTTTAATTTGGTCTGTAGATGCTAAAATTCCGATGGCCAAGGTTAAATCGTATGCGCTTCCCTCCTTTCGTAAATCGGCGGGCGACATATTAATAATAATTTTTTTGCCAGGGATTCTGTAACCATTATTCTGAAGTGCCGCGGCAATTCTAAAGTTACTTTCCTTTATCGCATTGTCGGGCAGACCAACCAGATGGTAGCCCACACCTTTATCAACGTTAACCTCCACGGTAATAGTGGTGGCTTCGACACCAAAAACCGCACTTCCAAAAACTTTTTTAAGCATAGTATTCGTTTACCGCTTAAATGTAAGAAATGTATTTTAATTTTAAGAAAGTTAGTGACAAAACAATTAACTGGTTTACTGAATAATTTTCAAAATGAAGGAACAAAAAAAACCCTCAACAAAGAGGGTTCTTTAAAAAAAGAAATTATAATATCTTAATTGTTTCCATTTAAAAACTTAGGCTTAATTACCAACATTGCCCAAGCCCAATTTTGCATATCGGAGGCTGCATTTTCAGCAACGCCTTTTAACTCGTACATACCGTCGCTAGCAAACATTTGGGAATAGCCGAGTTTTAAAGCATAACCTTTAAAGGCTTTGGAGAAGACTAAATCCACTTCTGTTCCCAAAGCATTTTCGCCACTTGATAAATCTTGTTCGCCGCTGAAATTTAATACTTTTACCAACAAGCCAGAAGTCTCACTTAGTATAAAGTTGGCACTTACGTGAACATCAAACAAGCCTATATTATTGGCATGATTCCCAACAAAGAAGTAATCCATAAACCCGTTAAATTTATGGTTGGTACCGTATAATGGAAAGAAGGCTTCGGTGTCTGGAGTTGCCGCATCATTGCCACTTATAAGCTCTAAACCAGCGCCAAGTGTTACTTTATCTGATGCTTTGTACGTAAAATCCAATCCTAATAAATAGGCGCCATCTACATTATCGCCCATTTGAAGGAAGGCATTGGTCGCTACTCCAAAACGTCCTTTGTTATAATTGAGGTGTGTCCCCAAGGTTTGAATGCTATTTACGCCATCGGGATTGTTGTTGGTATCGAATTTCTGAAATCCATTATTCAAAACCAATAAGCTTCCCGAAAAGTTGTCCCAAGCCTGTTTTAAGTATAAATATTGCATGGTTTTATACGAAAAGAAACCTGTGGTATTATAGCCTGTTCCTGTTGAAACAAAACCCGTAGGATGCGAGTAGTCTTGATTAAATGCCAATCCAAAATCAGCTAAAAACTTTCCTTTTTTATATTTAATTAAAGCCGCATCGTGGTTACGCCCTTGCTGCGCCCAATCCAGTCCGCCCATAATACGTTGGTCATCATAAGATAAAACCTGACGTCCTATTTTGGTTGAAAATCCTTCACCTAAATTAATTTCTGCCCAAGCTTGAAACACAGCAAACGAGTTGTTTTGGTCGTAGGGTAAAATTTGTCGATTTTCACCCCAAACCATCACGTCTTGTAAACTCACATAAAACTTATAGGCATCAACCTGATAGCCGGCATTTAAACGAATTCTAGTAGAAATTCCAAATCCTGCATCGTCGGCATCAGGAATAATACTTCCAAATCCGTGGCGGTATTCGGTCCGCGGTCTAAACTCTCCATCTAATGTAAATTGTGCCTGTGCGAATTGAATGGTCGCCATCAACAGGCACATGAATACGTATTGTTTTTTCATTTTTTAAATTTTATGGTACAAATATATAGGCTATAAACAAGGCAGTTTATGACATATCTCATATAAATTCAATTAAAAAAACGCTTAATTAAAAACTATAGATTCGGCAATCAGGATTTCTTTTTATATCTAATTTTACCCAATTCAATACCAATGGCAGTTTTAGCGAGAATCGTAAAAATAAAAGCGCCCATAGCCCAAATACCCAAGGTTACGCCAACCTCAATTTTAGTAGGAAGATATTCCATGATTTTACCATAAGGCCCGGGGATAAATCCAGGCACGATAAGCCCAAATCCCTTTTCAATCCAAATCGCTACAAAAAGCAACCCACAACAAAAATAAAGCACCTTTAAGTTTTCGCGCAGTGGTTTAAAGGTTAACATTACGGTGGCCACCACGTTCATTGAAATTGCCGTCCAAATCCATGGTAACAAGGCTGTTTTTCCTTCCAATCCAAAAAATAAATAATACGCACTTTCACTGTGGTGCGTGGGTGCATAAAACTCTTTAAACAACTCCGAAATCAACATAATAATATTAATTTGCGCTGCAACCGTAACAATCATGGCAATTTTTTTGATGGTTTTGGTTTCTATCTTAAACGATGTAAACGACCGTATAATGGCTAAAACCAAAATAATCAACGCAGGTCCGGCAGCAAATGCCGATGCTAAAAATCGAGGTCCCAACAAGGCATTGTTCCAAAACGGACGCGCCTGCAAACCTTGATATAAAAACGCCGTAACCAAGTGGATGGCCACTGCCCACAACACCGAAAGTATCGCCCCGGGAATATACACTTTGGGGTTGGGCACCTTGCCTTGGTAACGTCTAAAAAGTATATAAAACGGAATACTCAAATTTAAAAACAGGTAACCGTTTAGCACAATAACATCCCAAGTTAACATCGAATTCGGAAAATTAAATACGCCAATTCCGGGAATCATATGCCACAGTACCGATGGCCCACCCATATCAGCAACCACAAAAGCCAAACACATAATAAGCGCCGCTACGGCAAGCCCTTCGCCAATAAGTACGGCTTGTTTAAAATCAATATCCTTAAGTACATAGGTAGGCATAACCAACATTACCGCCGCCGCGGCAACACCTACCAAAAACGTAAAATTAGAAATATACAACCCCCAGCTTACCCGGTCGTTCATACCCGTTACGCTCAAACCTTGGTCCAATTGTATGGCGTAACAATACATACCAACAAGCATAATAAAGGTTAAAACCCCCATCCAAACATTATATTTAACTGATCCTTTTGTGGTAGCATCAAGGCTATCAATAACTAAACTTCTAAAAACTTTTAATCGTCGCATACCATTTTATTATAACTCTTGGTTTTATCTATTGTGTCACTTCGAGTAATTCCAATATATATTGGAATTGTATCGCGAAGTTGGGCGTTACCGCAAGGGTCGGGCTTTCACTACTCGCTTCCTCCTACGTCGGCGAGCTCAAACATTTAGCCTGCGGTGAGCGCAGTCGAACCGTTCAATCCCTAACGCGGGTTTGTCCGCTAATTACTTTTCTTCCTAAACAATCGCTTATCCGTTAATGCGTTTAACCACTAAACAAATAAACATTTATAATCTAATCCATAAAATACCAAAACTTAGGCTCGGTGCCCAAATCCTCTTTAAGCCTAAACACTTTTTTGTTTTCCAAAACCCAACGTATCGTACTATTCGGGTCTAATAAATTTCCGAATATCCGCGCTCCCGTTGGGCAAGCCTCAACACAAGCTGGATTCTGTCCTTTTCTGGAACGTTGCACGCAAAAGGTACATTTTTCAACCACGCCCTTTTTACGCATTCGGTTCCCTAAATAATGTTGCTTTTTATTAATTTCATTTTCCGGAACTTCGGGTTTACTCCAATTAAAGCGTCTGCCATCATACGGGCAGGCCGCCATACAATAACGGCATCCCACGCACCAATCGTAATCTACAACCACCAAACCATCATCTTCCCTCCAAGTGGCTTGCACGGGGCAAACCTCTACACAGGGTGGGTTATCGCAATGAAAACACTGTGTTCCCATATAAAAATGGCCTTCAGCCGGTACTTCGTGGTAGTAATTATCATCGGCTTCGTTAAACTTAAAACCATTGCCATCCTTCATTTCATGAATTCTGATGTACTGCATTTGCGAATCCCTATCTTGGTTATTCTCCTCAACACAAGCATTTACACAGTCCATATAGCCTTGGCATTTCGAAATATTAAAAGCATAACCAAAAAGCACATCATCTTTGGCATTTTCAGCTGTCATACTAAGGTTTTTTCCGGTGCGCAATTCGTACGATCGCATTAAACGTTCAACCGTGGCGTTTTTTTCTTTGTCAGTCATCAGTTTATAGTTGCCTTTAAACTGCTCTTCCCAATCAATTTGTGC
This sequence comes from Hwangdonia lutea, assembly GCF_032814565.1. GTDB lineage: Bacteria > Bacteroidota > Bacteroidia > Flavobacteriales > Flavobacteriaceae > Hwangdonia > Hwangdonia lutea. The sequence goes on along the minus strand of NZ_CP136521.1, from coordinate 3,260,327 downwards.
CTTTTCTTTGCTATCTTCACCAGCAACTACACTACACGATGTACTTACGGCGCCAGCACCTATAAGTAAACTTGCGGTTAGTTTTTTAAAGGCTGTTCGCCTATCCATTTTAACATCAAACACCTGCTCGAAACCATCCTTTTTTACTTCATCTCCAATCGAGGCATTAACCGCAGCTTCAAGAAATGCTTCATCGCTCATCTCTTCGTTATGGCTGTTACAGCCACCCGAAGTTTTGCCACAGCCACAAGACCCTGAAGGCTCCTTTTTTCTGTTAAAATTTAAATCTAATGAATACCATTTTTTATTATTGCTCATACCTATATTTTTAATGCTCTAAACCTTCGTAAGCTTCTTCAATTTGTTCTGTATTAAATCGTGATGGCCACCGGGATTCAATACTTGGATTATGCGGATTATGACAATTAACACAGGTAAGCGATGCCCGTGGTGGTGCCCATCCGCCAATGCGTTTACCGTGTGCGCCACCTTTCCAATCTTCAAATTGAGAGGAATGGCATTGGGCACATAACTTATAACTTGAGTTAAAATCTACTTTCATGCCTGTTAGCGTCTTAAGATTGTTCATATCATTTCCATTGTGGCATGTGGCGCAATTCATGGTATTTGTATTGGCATGTGCCAAACTAATATCCCAATGTGCTTTTTTTAAGTCCTCGCCTTTTAGATTATCAAGAGGTTCTGTGTGGCACTCCGTACAGGCATACGATGTAATTTGGCTTTTCCGTTCTGGAATTAAAAAGCTGTGTTTGCCTTCGGTTATTTCCATGGTTTTATAATGACTGAAAAAGGCTTCAGAAGACAGTGTAGAATCTTGATGACTTATACTTTTGGCTTGAATTTTATCGTGAAGACTGTGGTATTCGCCACTACCGTGCTTACACGAAAAACAGACTAAAATAAACAGACAAGTTAATATATATGTGTAATTTTCTTTATTCATTATCTATACTATTTGTTCTTGAAAAAGGTGTGATTTCTGAAACTACACGGTCGGTTGGCACATGGCATTGCCTACAATTAATACGCTCTGGATGTGTTACCCGAATCTCTTTAGGTGCGGCTGGTCCTGCGTGACAAGACAGGCAGTTTTCCCGCATTTGTATTTGGTGCGGAATCATAGGAGGTGTGCCCAATAATGCATTGTTAACACCCACTTTTGGCGCCTGTACTTTTGTTAAATTAGCCGACTTAAATAGTGAACTGCTGTTTTGAGCGACGTGGCATTGGCGACAATTAACCATTTCGGGATGCGGTGTTACGGGCGCATAGGCATCAAAACGTTTTACAAAACCTCCATTTTGATGACATTGCAAACAGGTATTACCGCCCAAACTTCTTTCGTTTTTTACCGGATGGGGAATGCTTGGTGGTGCACCGTGATAGGCTCTATTATCGTAATAGGTATCTAATGTGCGTTGATGATTGGCGTCAACGGGCATATTGGCATATTCCAGTGCAAATTCCGAACGTTTAAACACACCGCTTTCAGATGGAATATTCGTGTGTATTACCGTATTTTCAATGGGTACATAACCTTCTTCCAAACCTGTTTGATAGCTAAAACTCCAAATGACAATAAAGGTTATAAACAGTATTATAAAAATCGATATGATTCCGAGTCGTTTCTTCATTTATATAAATTTTTACCAACAATTTTGATTTTCAAGCATTTATCGTTGGCATTTCCTTTTTTATTAAATACCCATTATGGGCTTTCATAATCTAAGCTTTTTCAACTTTAACAGCACATTTTTTGTAATCTGGCTCTTTAGAAATCGGACAAAAAGCATCGAGTGTTACATCGTTAATCATCATGTTTTCATCAAAGAAAGGCACAAAAACCTGACCTTTGGTGGGTAAACCTCTTTCGTTTATCGAAGCCGGCAACACGCAGGAACCGCGTCGTGAAGTCACTTTAATGTTTTCACCATTTCTAACACCCAAAGCCTTGGCATCTTCCGGATGGAATTCTATATAGGCATGAGGCATGGCTTTATGCAATACAGGAATTCTACGCGTCATTGACCCCGTATGCCAATGCTCGATAACCCGACCGGTATTTAACCAAAACGGATAGTCGCTATCCGGCACTTCTGGTGCGGGTTCGTACGGGCGTTGCCATATTACCGCACGTCCGTCGGGTTTGCCGTAAAAATGAAAATCTTCACCATTGGAACATGCCGGATCGTATTTAGCATTGAAACGCCATTGGGTAGATTTGCCATTTACATAAGGCCAAATAACACCCGATTCTTTCTTTAAAACCTCTAAAGGTGCCATACCATGTTTTGCTCCTTCGTGAAACTGTCGGTATTCGTTATAAATTTCTTCAACGTGATTTTCTTTTGAATACGGAAACAAATCACCATAACCCATGCGTTTTGCCACTTCAATAAACATCCACGCATCTGGTGTGGTTTCGCCAGGACCTTCAACCATTTTATCCCAATGTTGTGTTCTGCGCTCTGAATTTCCATATAATCCACTTTTTTCTATATGCCACGATGCAGGTAATATCACATCGGCAACATCGGAAGTTGGCGTTGGAAACACATCGGAAACCACCACAAAGCAAGAATCTTTTTGCATGCCCGGGCGGTAACGACTCGTTTTTGGCAAAGACACTAAAGGGTTGGTTGCTTGAGTCCAAATAAATTTAATATCGCCTCTATCAACAGCTCGAAACATTTCGGTAGCGTGATAGGTTGGTTTTGAAGGAATCCGTTCTACGGGAACTTTCCAAATTTTTGCGGCTAATTCTCTGTTTTCGGCATTCATCACAACGCCTTTGGGCAACTTATGCGTAAAGGTTCCCACCTCACGGGCGGTTCCACAAGCAGAAGGTTGACCTGTTAACGAAAACGGCCCATTACCGGGTTGTGAAATTTTTCCGGTCAATAAATGAATGTTATAAACCAAGTTGTTTATCCAGGTGCCTCGGGTGTGTTGATTCATGCCCATACACCAATACGACACCACTTTCGTGTTCGGGTTTCCATAAATAAAAGCTAAATACTTAATATCCTTAGCCGATACTTTTGAATATTTGGCAACCTTCTCAGGCGTGTAATCTTTTAAAAACTCCTTAAAAGCAGCAAAATCTATTTTTTCCGGTTTGTCTGTAAACTGAAAATTATCTTCAAGCCCATACCCAATATTGGTAAGTCCTTTATTAAAGTTACAATGCTTTTCAACAAAAGATTTATTTACCCAACCATTATTTATAATCTCGTAACAGATGGCATTGGCAACGGCTAAATCGGTTTGCGGTTCAAATAAAATAGATTTGTCCGATGCTGTGCTAGAACGCGTTGTTCGGGTAGCAAAATCAATTATTTTAGCGCCTCGTCTTGCTTTTTGCTCTAACATTCTAGAAAATAACACGGGGTGCATTTCTGCCATATTATTGCCCCAGGTTACAAAATAATCGGCATACTCAATATCTTCATAACAACCCATAGGTTCATCGGCACCAAACGAGGTTAAAAATCCGGTTACGGCACTGGCCATACACAAACGGGCGTTGCAATCTAAATTATTGGTACCTATAGCGCCTTTCATTAACTTTGAGGCCACATAACCTTCGGGAATGGTAGATTGCCCCGAGGTGTACATCGCCACAGCATCTTTACCGTGGGCATCAATAGTACTTTTCATTTTATTGGCCACTATATCCAAAGCCTCGTTTAAAGGTGTTTTCACATAACTTCCGTTCTTTTTTACCAAAGCATGCGTTAATCGGTCTTTTGATTGGATACACATAGTTTGATGATAACCCTTTACACAAAGTAAGCCTTTATTTACAGCACTGTTTGGGTCGCCTTTTACGGCCACAGCCTTTCCATTCTCAGTACCTACTAAAATACCACAGCCTACGCCACAGAATCTACAAGGGCCTTTTTTCCAATCTAAATTAGCACCATCAGGAATGTCTGCCTCTTGTTCGGCGGCAAATACAATGCCCGGAAACATAGATGCTGCTGCTGCCATAGCAGATAATCGTGCCATTTTTTTTATAAAACTTCTTCTGTTCGTTAATGAATTGTACATGTTATTGCTGATTTTGTGGACTGTTAAAACCTGAAACCATTGCTAACAATTTTAGGCTTTCTATATTTTCAATTTTTTCTTTAAGAATGTCGTCGGAAGCATCATCTAAAGTATCGGTTACCAACACTAAAATATCTTCATTGGTTGCAGGCATAACCTCACATTCCTTAAATGCGGATAATGCTATAATAAGGTCTTCTTTTTTATTTTCGTGCGGATGTGCTAAATAGCTTTTTATGGGCATAAAAAAGTTGGTTTTTCAGTTTAAAAGCGTAAATCTCCATGAAATTAATAAAAAATAAACTAACAATTGTCATAAAAACCTTATTTGAAATAAATCTAAATAAATAACTTTATACGTTGCTCCAAACAACGATAAAACAAAATGCGTTATATTTGTATAGACATAACGAAATTTTCAAATGACCTCTATTGAAGATGCTATCCAATTAGTAAAGGCAAGTGTAAAGCCTATTTTAATTAAAACCACAAAACCTGTTGAAAAAGCAGGTGGTTACTTTTTATTTGAAGACCAATTTTCGCCCATAAATATGCCACCGTTTAGACAGTCGGCTATGGATGGTTACGCTTTGAATTTGCATGATAGTTTAACGTATAATGTAATTGGCGAAGTAAAAGCAGGCGATATACAACAACCTATTTTAAAAAAGGGGGAAGCCGTAAGAATTTTTACAGGTGCACCCATTCCAGATACTGCCAATGCGGTAATGATGCAAGAAAAAGTTAAAACTGAAGGCAATAAGATTACAATTGAACATACTATAACTGAAGAATACAATATTCGACCGTTAGGCGAACAAGTTAAAACAGGTGATTTGGCCTTAAAAAAAGGCAGCAAGTTAACTCCGGCAGCCATTGGCTATTTAAGTTCTTTGGGCATAAAAGAAGTCTCCGTTTTAAAAAAACCTTCTATTGCAATTATTACCACAGGAAACGAATTAATTGAAGGTGGCCAAATTTTACCCTTCGGAAAAATTTACGAAAGCAATTCCAAAATGCTGCTCGCGGCCCTTTACAGCTTGAAGTTTTACGATGTTTCCATTCATAAAGTTGAAGATGATTTTGAAAAAACAGTAACAAAACTCAACACCGTTATCAATGACCACGATTTAGTAATAATAACCGGTGGGATTTCGGTGGGCGATTACGATTTTGTTGGAAAGGCTTTAAGGAAATTACAAGTTGAAGAAATTTTTTATAAAGTAAAACAGAAACCCGGTAAGCCCTTATTCTTTGGAAAAAAGGCAGAGACAAGCATTTTTGCGCTTCCCGGAAATCCTGCAGCGGCGCTTACCTGTTTTTATATTTATGTGTTCATCGCATTGCAAAATATGATGAATCGGGAGGCCACTGAGTTACCTCGAATAAAAGCAAAATCCCTTTCCAATTTCAGTAAAAAAGGCGACCGACCACAATTTTTAAAAGCCGTTTATACCGATGGAACGGTTGAAATTTTAGAAGGACAAAGTTCTGCCATGCAACACACGTTTGCCGTGTCGAATGCTTTGGTTTTTGCTTCAGACGAAGTTAATAAAATTAATAAAAACGATATGGTTGAAACCATTTTACTGCCTGTTTAAAATGAGCTATAAAATAAAAAGCCGAATCTGGATCGAATCAAAAAACAAAGTGTTTTTAGGTGAAGGGCGCGTGCAATTACTTAAAGCCATTGATGAAACGGGGTCGCTTTCAAAAGCAGCTAAATCTTTAAATATTTCCTATAAAAAAGCCTGGGGTCTTATTGATTCGGTTAACAAATCGGCAAAACAACCGGTAACCATAAACAGCATTGGTGGTAAAGGCGGCGGCGGCGCAGAACTTACCGATTACGGCAAAAATTTAGTCCATGCTTTTGACGACATCAATAAAAACTGTTGGGAATTTTTAGATACGCAACTCGAAAAATTAAAAGAATTATGATTAGAAAGCACTTTAAAGTGTGCTAAAGTTTTAAGTACTTAAAGTTTAATACAATTACCAATAATCTAACAACTATGACACATAAAATTTTAACCATTCATAACTTTAAACACTTTAGACACCTATAACTTTAGGCACTTCTTTATGCTACAAACCGAAAACATCTATATTTTCTTTTTGGTACTTCCCATCGTATCATTCCTCTATGCCAGCGTTGGTCATGGTGGCGCCAGCGGTTATTTAGCGCTAATGGCGTTGTTTTCGTTTGCACCGGAAACCATGAAACCCACGGCTCTATTGCTCAATTTATTCGTTGCAGGTATTTCATTTTACTATTATTATAAGGAAGGCTATTTTAACAGAAAATTGTTTTTATCGTTTGCTATTACCTCTATTCCATTAGCGTTTTTAGGCGGTACAATTGAAGTTGATGCAACCCTTTATAAAAAAATATTAGCGGTTTTACTGGTATTTGCCATTTTAAAAATGCTGAACGTTTTCGGAAAAGAAAGCAATACAATAAAAAATATAAAACTATGGCAGGGATTGATTGTTGGTGGCATTATCGGTTTCTTTTCGGGACTTATCGGCATTGGCGGAGGTATTATTTTAACGCCCATAATTTTGCTTTTGCATTGGGGTAAAATGAAGGAAGCTGCCGCTGTTTCGGCCTTATTTATTTGGGTAAATTCCGCATCCGGACTCATTGGGCAATTAAGTAGCGGCGTAACTTTAGAAAAAGAATCGTTTTTATTGGTGGGCATTGCACTTGTTGGTGGCGTTTTGGGTGGCTACTACGGAAGCAAAAAAATCAACAACCAAAAGCTTCGGTATATCTTGGCTTTTGTACTTGTAATAGCTAGTGCCAAATTATTTTTTGCATAATTATGATAGATAAAAAACACATAACGGGCATTATTTTAGCGGGCGGAAAAAGTTCGCGAATGGGAACGGACAAAGGATTTATGTTGTTGAACGACAAACCCTTTGTGCAGTATAGCATCGATGCGTTAAAGTCCCTGGTTTCTGAAATTATTATAGTTTCAGATGATTCAGATTATGATGCATTCAGATTGAAACGTGTAAACGACATCACAAAAAACGCAGGTCCAATAGCTGGAATTTGCTCTGGTTTAGAAGCATCATTTACAGATTATAATTTGATTTTGAGTTGTGATATTCCGTTGATTTCTTCCGAAGTATTGCAACAATTAATCGATGCTATTGATGATGATTCAGAAATTATTCAAATTGAAAATCAAGGAAAAACAATGCCTTTGATTGCTTTATATAAACGACATGTAAAAAACAAGTTTAAACAGTTTTTACAGCAAGATGAACGTCGATTGCGTGTGGCTGTTAAAGCCTGTAAATCGAAAAATATTATACTAGAAAAAGAATACGAATTTTCTACAATGAATGTGAACACGAAAGAAGAATTAAAACAAGTTGAAAATGTATTTAACCATTAAATATTTTGGGCAAATAGCCGAGGTCACGCAAAAAGAAGAAGAATCTTTAGAGTTTTCGGGACAACAGATTTCCGAACTTTTAAATATGCTTTATTCAAAATATAAGGCATTAAAAAACAAGGATTTTCAGGTGGCGCACAATCAAGAATTGGTTTCCGTTGAAACACAAATTACTGGAAACGAAATCGCTTTATTACCGCCTTTTGCCGGTGGATAAATACCGTAAATAGACCTGTCAGTTTTTAAAAACCTGACAGGTTTGATAAGAAATTAAATGAGATACAACAGAAATATTATACTATCCGAAATCGGGCAAGCAGGTCAAAACAAAATTTCCGATGCCAAAGTGCTGGTTATTGGTGCTGGCGGGCTGGGTTGCCCCGTATTACAATATCTAACCGCTGCAGGTATTGGCACCATTGGCATTATCGATTTTGATGTGGTTGAAATATCCAACTTGCAGCGTCAAGTTTTGTTTGGCACATCATCTTTAGGGAAAAACAAAGCCATAGCCGCAAAACAACGTTTGGAAGATTTAAATAACGACATTTCAATTATCGCTTACGCGGAAAAACTAACCCACAAAAACGCCATCAATCTGTTTAACCAATACGACATTATTATTGATGGTACCGATAATTTCGCCACCCGCTACCTATCAAACGATGCTTGTTTAATTACCAACAAACCTTTAGTTTTTGGGGCGATTTATAAGTTTGAGGGGCAGGTTTCTGTTTTTAATTATAATGACGGACCGAGTTATCGCTGCCTCTTCCCTAATCCGCCTAAAAAAGATGCGGTGCCGAATTGCTCCGAAATTGGTGTTTTGGGCGTACTCCCGGGCATTATTGGGTGTATGCAAGCCAACGAAGTTTTAAAAATCATTTTAAATCTGGGCGATGTGCTTTCGGGCAAGCTGCTGTGTTATAATGCGCAGAAGTCAACAACATCTATTTTAAAAATCAGTAGAAATGAAAAAAGCATTAATTCGGTTTTAAATGACAAAGAAGATTTCCATAAAAAAGACACGGGTTTTAATTGCGGATTTGATATGGACGAAGTTTCGATCAAATCAATTTTATCAAAAGAAAACATCCAATTTATCGACGTTAGGGAAATCCACGAAAAACCGAAAGTTGAAAATTTAGAAGTTACATATTTGCCGTTAAGCCAACTTGAAAACAACTTAGACAGCATCGATTTGAAAAAAGAAAAGTATCTGTTTTGTCAATCCGGAATCCGCAGTAAAAAAGCAGTTTCACTTTTAAAGGCATTAGACATTGAAAATTGTTTCAGCTTAAAAGAAGGCGCTTTAGAAATTAATAAAGACCTGTCAGGTTTCAAAAACCTGACAGGTCTAAACAACAAACAAAACCATGAAAGATAAAAAACCCAAAAACGTATTTAAACACGGTGCTATTTCATCTGAATTTATTGGTGATTCCATCGCCAAACACCAAACCAAAACCAGTATTGGTGCACATAATATTTTTTTAGGTCAAGTACGCGCTGATGTTATCGATAATAAAACGGTTTCAGCAATAGAATATACAGCTTACGAAGATATGGCAAATGCAAAATTCCACGACATTCGTGAAGCTGCATTTGAAAAATTCGAATTAACCTGCATGCATATTTATCACAGTTTAGGCGAAGTAAAAGCAGGTGAAATTTGTTTGTTTGTGTTCGTTTCGTCACCGCGAAGAAAGGTGGTTTTCAAGGCTTTGGAATTTATCGTTGAAGCCATAAAAGCGGATGTTCCCGTTTTTGGAAAAGAAATTTTTGAAGACGAATCGCATCAGTGGAAAGTGAATAATTAAAAAGTTGATTTGTTTAGTTGTTTAATCGTTAAAAGTAAAAAATGTCATATACGTTTTCATTTGAAAAATTGAATGTTTGGGTAGATTCAAAAGAGTTAGTAAAACTACTATATTCAACAACTAAAAACTTTCCAAGTGAAGAAAAATTTGGTTTAACAAATCAATTAAGAAGAGCATCTATTTCAGTTGCATCAAACTTAGCGGAAGGTACTTCGAGAAACACTAATAGAGATAAAGCTCATTTCTCAACCATGGCTTTTAGTTCATTAATGGAAGTTTTAAATCAAGTAATCATTGCAAAAGAATTAAATTTTATAGAAGAAATAGAGTATCAAAAAATAAGAAATGAAATTGAAAAAATTTCTAACAAGTTAAATGCATTACGGAAATCACAGTTAAACAAATAAACAACTCAACGAATCCACATTAAGATAATGGTCGACATCACACATAAATCAAATACCCTTCGAATAGCAACCGCTCAAGCCATCGTAAAAGTGAGCAAACGGGAAACCATTGAAGCCATTAAAAACGACACCGTGCCCAAAGGCAACGTATTTGCCATGAGTAAAGCTGCGGGCTTATTAGGCGTAAAAAAAACACCCGATATTTTACCCGATTGCCATCCGTTGCCCATCGAATTCACGGGTATTGATTATGAAATTAACGACTTGGAAATAACCGTAACCTGTACCATTAAAACCATTTACAAAACAGGGGTTGAAGTTGAAGCCATGCATGGCGCTAGCGTTGTAGCATTGAATATGTACGATATGCTAAAACCCATCGATAAAGGTATCGAGATACACGCCATAAAATTACTAAAGAAAAAAGGCGGTAAATCCAGTTACAAAAACCGTTTTAGAACACCGCTAAACGCAGCTGTAATTGTGTGTTCGGATTCAATTTCCAGCGGACAAAAAGAAGACAGAGCCGGAAAAGCCATAATTGAAAAACTAGAAGCTTGCGATGTTAAGATTGAAGATTACATCATAATTCCAGATGAAAAAGACAGCATCCAAAACAAAGCAAAATATTATGAAAATCTGGGTGTCAACATGATTATTTACACGGGCGGAACAGGATTATCGGCACGCGATGTAACGCCCGAAGCCTTAATTCCGTTGTTAGACAGACGTATTTTAGGCATTGAGGAAACCATTAGAAATTACGGTCAAAACCGAATGCCTTACGCGATGTTATCCCGAAGTGTGGCGGGCACGATAAATAACACTTTAGTGCTTGCTTTACCAGGTTCAACCAATGGCGCCAAAGAATCTATGGATGCTATTTTTCCATCGGTTTTACATGTTTTTGGAATTTTAAAAGGTGCCAGACATGATTAATTTAAAAAGAAAAATGAATAGGTAAAAATGGAGACTAATAAAAACATATTACAAGATTTACACGGTAGAGACCATACCTATTTACGTATTTCGCTGATTGAACGTTGTAATTTACGCTGTTCGTATTGCATGCCGGAAGAAGGTGTGCAACTATCGCCCAAAAGCGATTTAATGACTTATGAAGAGATTTACGACATCGCAAAAACCTTTGTAAAACACGGCGTAACAAAAATTAGGTTGACGGGTGGCGAGCCTTTAGTTAGAAAGGATATTCCCGTTATTTTAGAAAAGCTGGCTTCGCTTCCGGTGGAATTGTCTATCACTTCAAATGCTGTAATTATTGATAAATTTATTGATGTTTTGAAAATGCACGGTGTTAACAACATCAACGTGAGTTTAGACTCTTTAAATGAAGAAAAATTTAAACACATAACACGTCGCAATGAATTTAAAAAGGTTTACAACAATATTTTATTATTGTTAAAGGAAGGCTTTAACGTTAAATTGAATGCGGTTTTAATGAAGGGGTTTAATGATAACGAAATCATCGATTTTATCAAGTTTACAAAAGATTTACCCATTTCTGTTCGCTTCATTGAATTTATGCCTTTTGATGGCAACAAATGGGACATCAGTAAAATGGTATCCTATAAAGAAGTAATGCATTATGTAAACGATTCTTTTTCCGAAGCAGACGTTATACGTCTAAAAGATGCACCAAACGACACCTCAAAAAACTATAGAATTAAAGGCTATAAAGGCAGTTTCGCCATAATAAGTTCTGTAACCAATCCGTTTTGCGATTCGTGTAACCGATTGCGTTTAACCGCCAACGGGCAATTAAAAAACTGCTTGTTTTCATCAACCGAATCTGATTTATTAACCACACTTCGCGCAGGAAAACCTATTGAACCTATCATCCAAAAAGCGGTGCAAGCGAAGTTAAAAGTTCGAGGTGGTATGAATACTTTGGAAAAACTTCAGGAACCTAAATTGCATAATAACAACCGAAGTATGATTACCATTGGAGGTTAAATTATGGCGCAATAGCTTCATTTATAAGTTTTAAATTTTTATCAGAAAATTGAAGTTTTAAGGCTTCTTTTCTACCTTTATCGGACATTTTTTTCCAAGTCTTTTGAAGAATATCAACCACTTTGTCGGAGTCGTGTTTCTCTGCAAATTCTTCAAAATAATAATCTAAAAAAACGAGACAAACAACATCTTCCAAAGTTTGAGACTCTTCGTTTTTCTTTATAAGCTTTTTGGTGATTAAAGCTGTAATTCGGTCGATAAACTCATCATCATAACTCACTTGTTCTAAAATAGTAGTAGTGATATCGGCGTGCATTTTTTTAAGGGTCTCACGCCATTTTAAATAACCAACGCGATCCATTGGATAGTCATTTCTGGGGATTTTCCAACGGCAAATATGTTGTGCTCGTGCCGCAATTTGAAGTGCTTTGGAGGCGTTGGGTTCAAACTGCAACAACTTTCGCGTCATGCGTTGCGAGTACAATAATTCTTTTGGATATTCCAAACCATGAACACGATATACGTTGGGGTCTTCAGAATTTTTCTTATCGATCAACGCTATGGTGCTTTCAAATCGTGTTGGTTTCATAAGTCATTCAATTATAAATTCTTGTTGTTTCAAGCGGCTTCAACCGTAATGATCACACTTTTTGAAGCCGGAGTTTTGGCCGTATGCGCAAAACTATCTAAAGGTACTAACACATTGGTTTCCGGGAAATAAGTGGCACAGCAATTTTTAGGAATATCGTAACCAATCACCTTAAATTTATTGGCTACTCTGGTAACACCATTAAATTTAGATTTTAAATTAACGACTTGTTGCTCGTGCAAGCCTCTAATTTTCATATCGTCCCGATTCATAAAAATGATACGTCTTTCGTTATAAACACCTCGATATCTATCATTTAAACCGTAAATGGTAGTGTTGAATTGGTCGTGGCTACGAATGGTCATCATAATTAATTCATCATTTTTAAGCTTCCAATTGGGAAGTTTATTGATAGAAAACTGGGCTTTCCCGGTTTTGGTTTTGAATTTTCTGATGCGTGCACCATTTGGCAAATAAAACCCCGACGGATTTTTTAGTCGTTTGTTATAATCGTCAAAACCTTCAACAACCTCTTGAATATCGTCGCGCACCAAGTTGTAATCGTCTTTATACTTCAGCCAATCGATTTTGCTCCGCTCCTTCAACGTGGCATGCGCAATACCACAAACTACCGCAACTTCACTTAACAATGCTTTGGAACACGGTTCTAAAATCCCTCTGGTTGACGACACAATGCCCATGGAGTTTTCGACACTTTGGGTTTGAACACCCGTTTTTTGATAGTCTTTTTCAGAGCGTCCCAAACAGGGCAAAATGAGTGCTTCTTTTCCGGTTACCAAATGCGATCGATTCAGTTTTGTACTCACATGAACCGTTAAATTACAGTTTGCCAAAGCTTGTGCCGCGTAATTGGTATCTGGAACTGCCGAGATAAAATTACCACCCAAACCAAAAAACACTTTGGCTTTGTTTTCGTACATGGCTTTTATGGCATCGATAACCGAATAGCCGTGTTTTGTGGTGGGTTTAAAACCGTACTTTGCCTCAATTTTATCTAAAAAAGCTTGTGGCGCCGATTCCCAAATACCTACGGTTCTATCGCCTTGTACATTGGAATGTCCGCGTACTGGACAAGTGCCTGCGCCTTCTTTACCGATGCTTCCTTTTAACAATAATAGATTTACTATTTCTCGTATGTTATCTACGGCATTTTCATGTTGTGTTAAGCCCATGGCCCAACAAACAATGATTTTTTCGTTGTTTAATATAAGATTGAAAACCTCATCAAAAACGGTTTTTGTAATTCCCGAAGCTTGTAAACATTCATCGAAATTGTATGTTTTCAAATCGGCAATAAAAGCGTCGTAGCCATGGGTGAATGCTTCAATAAATGCCTTATCAAATACATCACCGCTTTGTTCCTCTTTTTCCAATAATTTAAGCAACAAGGCTTTTATAAAAGCGACATCGCCATTAATTTTAATCGGCACAAAAACATCGGCTATACTCGTGCCACCGGTTAATAATTTTATGGGGTTTTGCGGATTGGTAAACTTTATTAAACCTGCTTCCGGCAACGGGTTTACAGCAATAATCTTACCGCCATTTTTTTTGCATTTTTCTAAAGCGGTTAACATTCTAGGGTGGTTAGTACCCGGGTTCTGGCCAACAACCATAACCACTTCGGCTTTGTACAAATCATCTAAAGTTACCGAACCTTTACCAATGCCCAAGGTTTCAGATAGTGCGCTGCCACTTGCTTCGTGACACATATTGGAGCAGTCTGGTAAATTGGACGTACCAAATTCGCGTACAAATAATTGATATAAAAATGCGGCTTCGTTAGTGGTTCTTCCAGAGGTATAAAACACCGCTTCATCGGGATGGTTTAAAGTGTTTAAATGACTTGCCACTTTGGTAAAAGCATCTTCCCAAGCAATGGGTTGATAATGAGTGGCGTCCTTTGCCAAAAACATGGGCTCGGACAAGCGCCCAGATTTACCGATTTCAAAATCTGATAATTCGACGAGGGCTTCAACGGAATGTGTTGCAAAAAACTCTTCGCCAATGGTTTTATTTTGGGCTTCCTCGGCCATGGCTTTCAATCCGTTTTCGCAATATTCGCCTAATGCAGAACGCTCGTCGTCGGGATCGGGCCATGCGCAACCGGGGCAATCAAATCCGCCTTTTTGATTTATTTTAAGTGATAATTTAATGGCATCGACAGGCTTCATGTATTTTGTAACCTGACCAAAAACAGATTTTAAAGCACCAAATCCAGCACTGTTTGTATGCGGTTCACCAGTTTTTAAATCGGTAAACTTTTCTGGTGTGCTGGCTTTATGTTCTGGTGATGTGCTCATTTACTATCAAAATGTTTCTTGTAAAGTGATTCGTAATCTGCTTTTAAATCTAAATCTAAATTTTCTAACTCTGGTGTTATAATTTTAACTGATGACTTATGCTTTTTTAAAAGGTGTTTAGCACCAAAATCATCATTTAAGGTTCTTAATTCCTTAAAATAAATCTGATTGAAAATAACGGGAACGCCGTATTTTTTGTTTTTATACGATGTTGCAATTATAAGATGTTGCCCTTTATTAAATTCATCAATTAATTTATTCAGAAATACAGTGTCGATTAAAGGTTGGTCTGCTAAAGTTACTAAAATTCCATCAATATTTTGTTTTGAATTCGCGATATATTCAACGCCAAAAGCTAAGGACCTGCCCAAACCTTTTTGCCAATCTTCATTGTTTAAAATGGTTATGGGATAGTTTGAAATTTCCTTTTTAATAAGATTGTAATGCGCGCCTAAAACCACAATCACCTCGTTTACTTGCAATTTTAAAGCGGTTTCAATGGCATTACCAATTAGCGTGGAATTTCCCCATTTTAGAAGTTGTTTAGGAGTTCCCATGCGTTTTGAGGCACCGGCCGCTAATATGATGATGGATATGTTTGATGGAGTTTGCAAAAGAAATTAAAGTAAATGTTATTTAAAACTATATGAATGCTTCATAAATAAAATGGAACCAAGTAATAAATATATACGAGTAAGATGAAGTTTATACTATTTCGGTCGAATTACAATTTGAACACCACCAATATTCTTTATCATCATCTTTTAATTTCGATTCCGTTTTCTTTCCGCACTTTAAACAATCTCGTTCTTCAGTTTCATGCTCAAACGCTCGATATTGACAATTTGGACAGTACCAAATTGTCTGATTAGACTCTTCTTCATCCACATTCCAACTAAAAGCATCTATTTCGCAATTCGGACAGATTTGAGTTGCCATAATTAGTCGATTAAAGTTCCTTTTAGGGTTTCTAATAATTTCGTCAGTTTAGGGTCATTTAAGTCGTTAACCCTGTATTTTCTATATTTTTTAAAACCGTCTCTCAAGATTACTTCATAATCGTTTTTGTCAAGAGTATCAATAATCAATAGTTTTTGGTCGTCACGCAACCCGTGTTCGATTGAACGAGAAAAAATAAGTCGGTACATAGAAGTCCCAATTCTAAAATTATGATTTTCTTCTTTTTTCTTTAATTCAGTAATAAATTCACGAACAGGTTTTAACCTTTCAAATCCATTTTCCAACAGCATATCGAAAATCTTTTCTGTATCATTCCAGGATTTTTCAAATCGAAATATTATTTCTTTAGTTCGACTATCCATTCTTTGCCCATTTAAAGCTAACTACGACGTATGAATCCGCCCCGTTTTCTTACTTAAAGATATGGGTTCTTCCTGTCTTATCACACATAAGATTTCGGAAATAATGGAAATGGCTATTTCCTGTGGCGTTTCGGAACCGATGTTTAAACCTGCCGGACCATGGATTTTATCTAAAAAATCATCTTCCACATTCGGGCAATATTCAATAAATTGAGACAGCAAATCTTCGCGTCGCTTTGTTGGCCCCAATAACCCAATATAATTTGGATTGGTATCTTTTAATGCGACTAAATAGCGTAAATCGGTTGCAAAATTATGAGTCATTAACACAATAGCAGTTTGATTATCGATTAATGTAACATCCATTTCCTCTGGGGAAATCGCAGAAAAACGATGCGCACCTGGAAAATCTGAAATCGATTTGGCTTCTGATGCTCCTGAAACAATGGTGACTTCCCAACCCGTTAAAGCGGCATATTTACAGAGTTGCACCGCATCGTGTTCGGCGCCAATAATTATCAATTTAAAACACGGTGGCATGTTTTGTTGGAAGTTTAGAAGGGTATCGTTTTGGTTTTCTAGGTTATTTCCGGAAATTGAAAACGACTTATTATCGATTTTTACCTGAGTGCCCATTCCAGAAAAAACACCTTCCTTTTTTTCGAAATAAGATTGTATATCGAATGTATTTCTGTCTTCTAAACAGTTTTTGAAAGCCTTTAAAAACGTTTCATTGGGGTTGAAAACTTCCAATAAAATATATAAAATGCCTTCGCAACCTAAACGATATCGACCATCGTAGGTCATCATTTTGGCTTCACCTGTTTTAAAAACGGTATCCGATTGCAGTAAGATTTCCTTTTCAACACATCCGCCGCTTACGGCACCAATCATTTTTCCATTTTCAAGAATGAGCATTCTTACGCCTGGTCTTCTATAGGATGAGCCATCCAATGCTACCACAGATGCCAAAACAGATTTTAGACCTTGTGATTTTGCTGTTGTCCCCGCTTTTACTATTTCCTTAAATTCGTGTGTCATGAATATGAAGTAAAAAAAGCCTTCACATAAAAGGCTTTTGATTTCTTAGTATTAATTTTTTAGCCTAAAACCTTTTCTTCAACATTCAAATTACTCATATAAGGTTGTTTTGTTAAGCGTTTGCCCGTAGCTTTATAAATAGCATTGGCAACTGCTGCTCCAACAGGTGGCAACGTGGGTTCGCCCAATCCGGTGGGATCAATATCACTCTCAATAAAATGAATATCTACTTTTGGGGTTTGCCCCATTCTAATAAGCTGATAGGAATTAAAATTATTGGATTGTGGGATGCCATCGATAAATCCGAAATCGGAATACAAGGCGTGTCCAATTCCATCTAAAATACCACCTTTTGCTTGATTTATGGCACCTAATGGATTTACAACAATACCACAATCAATGGCGCAAGTGACTTTTTTTACAATGGGTACACCGTTTTCCATAGTAATATCTGCAACCTCGGCGACATGGGTGTTATGACAGTAATACACAGAAAGCCCTTGATAAACACCTGCTTCGGTTTTTCCCCAATTGGATTTTTTAACAGCGAGTTGTAAAACATTCTGAAGCCTTTCCGGGTCATATTCAATATTAGGTTCTGGATTCATTTTTACGTTATCCAACAAATCCATATGCAGTTTTACTCTATCAACCCCTAATGCCTCGGCAATTTCATCAAAGAAGCTTTGCTCTGCACTCGCCAAAAAGTTTGTATACGGTGCTCTCCATGCGCCTGTGGTGATATTACTTTGATAGTTGGCCGTATCGACTTGATAGTTTTCAATAGCACCTGCCGGAAAGAAATGAGGTATTAAACCATACATATTTGAATTTGCTGCAGCCTCTTTTAAATGATAACCGGTTAGTTTTCCATCTTTAATGGATGCAGCAATTTTGTATTTAATTGCAGGGCGATAAACCCCGGTTGTCATATCATCTTCTCTTGAAGACACCATTTTAATGGGCTTTCTAATGGCATCTGAAATTTCGGCAGCTTCATAAACAAAATCGCCATAAAGGCGTCTTCCAAAACCACCGCCCATTCGGGTCATATCCAAATGCACGGTTTCAATATCGCGCCCTAATAATTCAGCCACAACGGTTTGAGCCGCTTGAGGGGTTTGAACGGGACCTACCAATTCTACTTTATCATCAGTAACATTTGCGAAAAAATTCATCGGTTCCAAAGTATTGTGAGGCAAAAACGGAGATTCGTAAATGCGCTCAATTACTTTATCAGCTTTTGCAAAAGCCTTTTTTACGTCACCATCTTTACGCCGTGTATTAAAGTCTTTTCCGTTTAACAAATCCAATAAAATTTCATCATGCTTCTCGGTGCTTTCAAGTGGCGTATCGGTTTTCCAAGTTGCTTTCAATGCCTTTTTACCTTTAAAAGCATCCCAAGTTGTTTTCGCAATAACAACAACTTTATCAGAACTGCTTATTTGCATGGTCCAATTGTTTTTTCCAGCTTCTTGAAATTCTCTTACTTTTTTTCCAATGGTAATCACATCAACAACACCGGGCAAAGATTTAGCCGCAGAAGCATCATAAGAATCCAAAACCTGACCAAATGCCGGTGGCCTCAAAACGGATGCGTACAACATGCCATCTACTTTATAATCTAAACCGAACAATGGTTTTCCGGTAATTATTCTATCAATATCAACATTGCCTTTACCCTGCCCTATAATGGTAAAATCTTTAGGGTCTTTTAAAGTTACGTTTTCCGGAACTTCGAGTACAGCCGCTTCTGAAACCACATCGCCATAACCTAAAGTTTCTCCTTTAGCGTTGGTTATTACGCCATTTTTAACTGTACATTCCGAAGCTTCAACGCCCCATTTGGCAGCAGCAGCATTTACCAACATTTGTTTTGCTGTTGCCCCAGTTTGCCTTAAAGCTGTCCAACCGTGCCGTATAGATTGACTGCCTCCAGCCACTTGACGCGTATAATTTTTAGTATCCAAAGGTGCTTGAACAACGTAAACATCATCCCAAGCCACTTCCAATTCTTCAGCAATAATCATGGGCATTGAGGTTTTTACACCTTGACCAATTTCGGGGTTAGGTGAAAAAATAGTGACTTTCCCTTCTGGGGAAATTTTAATAAAAGCATTAAAATCGTTATAATTTAATTGGCTTAAATCGATTGAAGGTTTAACGTCAAACCTACAAGCATTAAACAAGTTAAAACCTATTATCATACCACCACCTGCCAATGCTGATGATTTTAAGAAAGATCTTCTACTGAATGTATTTTTATTTGAAGGTATCATTGTTTTCTATTTAGGTTGGTTAACTTAATTTTTTTGAAGCTACTTTAACGGCTTCTTCAATACTATTGTATGCGGCACATCTGCAAATATTTCCATGCATGGCGTTTCTAATTTCAGATTCGGAAGGAGTGGGATTCTTCTTCAAAAATGCCGAGGCTGTCATAATTTGCCCCGCTTGACAATACCCACATTGTGGCACATCTACCTCTTTCCAAGCTTCTTGTACGGGATGTTTTCCATCTTCCGAAAGCCCTTCAATAGTTGTAATATTCATGCCTTCGGCCTGCGATATTTGCAATAAGCAACTGCGCATCGCCGTACCATCGGCATGTATGGTACACGCACCGCATTGACCAACACCGCAGCCATATTTAGTACCTACCAAATCTATTTGATCTCTTAATACCCAAAGCAAAGGGGTGTCCATATCTGCCTCGACAGTATGGGTTTTGTTATTGATTTTTAATGTGAATGTTGGCATAATTATTTTTTTAGTTTGAAGGATTGTTGAATTGTCTCAAAAAATACAAAAAAATTAAAAGCTATTTTTACAGATTCTTATTTTTTTAACAAGGATTTAATAAACTCCAAAGCGCGTTGTTCGTTGTAGTATACATTTTTTTTATCGATAAAACCAACGTGCCCGCCATGGTTTGGCATTTCTAAATGTAGGTATTGGTTTGCCTTGGCTTCTTTTACAGGATAACATTCGGGCGATAAAAACGAATCGTTTAGCGCGTTTATAATCAAGGTTGGTGTTTTTATATGTGGAAGAAATTGTAGACTGCTACTTTTTTCATAATAATCTAAAGCATCCTTAAAACCATGTGCTTTAGAGGTATAAACATTATCAAAATCACTTAAAGTTTTTATGGACTTAATAGCTTCAACACTCAGTAAATCAGAAAATTGCAATTGTTTGTTTTTTAGGTTTTTTACCAAATGTCTTTTAAATCTATCGTGATACAATATGTTTTTAAAGGTGTGTAATTCTTTAGCTGAACCTTTTAAATAACAAGGCACGGAAACTGCTATGGCCGCTTTAATTTGTTGAGGAATTTTATTGCCTTCACCTAAATATTTTAAAATAACATTGCCACCGAGACTGAACCCTTTTAAATAAATATCAGCATAGTGCTTTGTTGAGATAATATGTTGAATAATTTCAATTAAATCGTCGGTAGCTCCAGAATGGTAACTCCTGTATTTTAAATTAGCTTCACCACTACAGCCTCTAAAATTTACACAAACGGCATCAACAGCATGGTTATTAAACAATTTTGCGGTGCCAGTCATATAAGGGCGTTGTGCATTACCTTCCAAACCATGCAATATAATAATGAGTTTATTGGTTTTTTCTTTTGAAAAACTCCAGTCTAAATCTATAAAATCGCCATCGGTTAAAGTGATGCGTTCCCGTTTTTGATTTATGCTATTTACACGTCTGAATAATCCGGAATACACGGTTGAAATAAATCCGTTTTTAAAATAGAATGGCGGTTTGTAAGTCGGTTTAATTATGGGCATGTTTTAGTGTTCAGTTGGCAGTATTCATTTGGCAGTCTCAGTTTTCGGTCATTCAATTCACACCTCCAAAGTCGTAAACTTAAAATCTGTTCCGTTAAACAAGCCTTTATCGCTCAATTTTAATGATGGGATAACCAATAGTGCCATAAATGAGAGCGTCATGTACGGTGCTTTCAATGTGCTACCAAGTTGTTTTGCCATTTTATCCAATTCGGCGTATTGTTTTCCAATGGTTTTACCATCTTTATCGCTCATAATTCCAGCCACGGGAAGTGGCACTATTTTTTCTTCAGAATTGGATACGGCACAAATACCACCTTTGTTTTCTATGAGGAGATTAACGGCTTTACAAATCGCTTCGTCCGACACGCCAACGGCAATGATATTATGTGAATCGTGACCCACGGAAGATGCGATGGCGCCTTCTTTTAATCCGAAGTTTTTTATGAATGCAATCGCTGGTTTTTCATCGTTATAACGATTAACAACAACCATTTTCAAAATATCTTTGCCAACATTAGAAACTAAATTACCGTTTTCTATTAAAGTATCTTCAATAATTTCGTTGGTTACCAACTGTCCTTCCAAAGCTTCAATAACCCGAATTTGCTTTGCTGAAGATTCATATATAAAATCTGAAATATGTTTTTTATTACAGTTGAAATTATTCAATATTTCAAAAGGTATAGATTTAATTAATGATTCATTGTTGTTAAAAACCAGTTCGCCATTTATATAAGTTTGAAGCGTTTTAAAAGTCTTTAAATCTTCAACTACAATGCAATCCGCATAATCGCCTTCTTGCACCAAACCAACATCGAGGTTATAGTGTTTTACCGGATTTATACATGCTGCTTGCAATACCTTAAACACATCGATTCCTTTTGAAACTGCCCGGGCACAAAGGTTATTGATGTGGCTGATTATTAAATCGTCCGGATGTTTGTCATCGCTACAAAACATCATATTTTCATAATGTTCCGGAAGCAAATCGATTAAAGCTTCAAAATTTTTGGCGGCACTACCCTCTCGAATTAAAACCTTCATGCCTTTTTGAAGTTTTTCCAAGCCTTCATCATAAGTAAAACACTCGTGGTCTGTTGATATTCCTGCGTTTATATATTTGGTGATTTTGTCGCCTCGCAAACCTGGAGCGTGTCCGTCGATGGGTTTGTTATACTGTTTTGCCCAAGCTATTTTTTTTAGCACTTCGGAATCATCAAACAAAACCCCGGGGTAATTCATCATTTCTGCCAAATACTTGATGTCCGGGTTTTCGAGAAGTTTTTGGATGTCGTCTGAATTTATAACCGCTCCGGCTGATTCGAATGTGGTCGCCGGCACACAGGACGGTGCGCCAAAATTGAATTTGAATGGGGTTTGTTTGCCGTTTTTAATCATAAATTCCACACCTTTTACGCCCAAAACATTGGCGATTTCGTGCGGATCGGAAACCGTTGCCACTGTACCGTGAGTTACCGCTAAACGTGCAAATTCACTTGGAACGAGCATCGAGCTTTCTATATGAATATGGGCATCGACAAAACCAGGAAGGATGAAATGATTATTACCGTGGTTTTTTTCGGTGATGGATGCTATCCTTTTATTTTCGATAACCACTTCGCCCTTAAAAATGCGCTTGTTTTGTATATCGACTATGTTGCCTTGTAGTTTCAAATTATAAGTTTATTGAGATGCTTCGACTGCGCTCAGCATGACAGTATTATTTCAATTCAATCTTTAGAATTTGTTTTGTGCTTTCAGTTACTTTAAATCGATTATCTGCGCGTTTACCAATGACCCACACAATCTTATTGTCTGAACATAACAACCATATTTTTTCTTTATCTAAAAGCGATAATTTTTCGTCTTTAAAGTATTTGCTTAATTTTTTTTTACCCTGCATACCAAAAGGATAAAACACATCGCCTTCCTCCCATTTCCGGAGGATTAAAGGGAATTTCAATTTAACCTTATCCACATATATACAACTGCTTTGTTGTTTTGAAACGGCATCTGCTTCATCGAAAAACAGGATTCCGAACGAGGTTTCTACTTTGTTATCGTTTTCAGAAATTAAAATCGGTATACTTTCATCTAAATTTATTTCACTTAATAATAAATGCGCCCTATTTTTAATAAGCCTGTACGTTGCTGAAAACACTTGTTTCCCGGTTTCAGCATCCAACAAATTAAGAATATCATCCCATTGTGTAAAACCGAATTCCTTAAAAGTTTCGTATAAATAAGGCTTTGGGTGTTTGAGCTTTTTAAATTCTGAAATTTTAAATTTAACTTTGTTATTATCCATACTTTCAATGGCCTTGCTTAAAAAAGCATCAATACTTTCGGCAATTATATGTGAAGACCCTTTTAGGTGGCTTAGCGTATTTTGAAAATTATGAAGTAGTTGCGGATTTACCTCCTTTAAAATAGGAATGACATCGTGCCGCAATTTGTTCCGTAAATATTTTGTTGAGGCGTTGCTGCTATCCTCTCGCCACTTCATTTTTTTTGTATTGGCGTACGTTCCAATCGCTTCTCTGGAAAAGGGCAATAATGGCCTTACTAACTTATTATTATCCGCAGGAATTCCCGTTAACCCCTCTAAACCCGTACCACGAGATAAATTGATGAGAAAAGTTTCCAAATTATCATCGGCGTGATGTGCCGTTAAAATATAATCGAATTTTAGTTGGTTAGTTAGTTCGTCAAACCAATTATAGCGCAACTCACGGGCTGCCATTTGTATGGAAATTTTATTGTCTTTGGCAAAGGTTTCGGTATCAAAACTTTCAATAAACACTTCCAATTCTAAATCTTCGGCTACATCTAAAACGAAGGTTTCATCGGCATCACTTTCATGGCCTCGTAAATTAAAATTGCAATGAGCTAGCGCCATATTAAAATGCAATTGATGGCATAAATGCGTTAAAACCACACTATCCATTCCGCCGGAAATGGCAATGAGCAACTTGCTTTTTTTTAAGAATGAAAAATCCTTTTTTATATGGTCTTTGAATTGTTCCAGCATGTTTTCAAATATACAACATTACCCCTTTATATACACAACTTATAAGCAGATAACAATGATAAAAATCATATTTAAAAACTATGTTTTTTGTAACTTTAAAGTATAAATTTAATACCTAAAATTATGTGCTCAACAGATAAATTAAACGACAAAACCACCATAGATACCTTTAATAAAAAAGTTGTTTCGGCAACGCAACATTTACAGGCATACATAAAGCACCGGTTGTATATAGCGGAATCAAAAGGTATCATTCCAAAAAACATGTATGTCTCAAACGATTTTATAGACGAAGCAATTGCCAAATTTTACGAAGGTGGTTACGATTTAGACATGGATGCTTTCGCCATAAAAATCAAGCTTTTCAAAATTGTGGATTCCGATTTAAATGAGCTGTTTGAAAGAGAAGCTTTTCATCAACACACGCTAAGTACGAACGATATTTTAGAAGAAGAATTGGACGGATTGGAAGAGCTTTTTACTGTTGATGAGGATTTTGATTTTATTATGAACGAAGAGCTCAATGATATTTCGTACAAACAAGACCATAAACACAAGACTCTTTTTATTTATGACAATGATGACATCTCGATACAAAATGCGCTTGAGGTTGAAGACATGTCGGCATTAAACAACAAAAATATTTTGGGTAAATTCTACACCTTATTGCCCTTAAAAGTATCGGAAATTGTAGATTTATTCGTTTTTGGAAGACTGGATTACGATGAGGTTGCCGAAATTAAAAACATTGAAGCAAAACGCGTAAAACGCATTTTAAATTTAACCATTGAAAGCTTAAAGGAACGTTTGGGCTAGTGCTCTAAAACCGTTCGCATCGCTTTGGCTTTTACCAAACATTCTTCGTATTCGTTTAAAGGTTTGCTTTTTGACGTAATCGCTCCACCCACGGAATACGAGACATATTTTTTTGTTTGGTTGTATAAAATACTGCGAATAACGACGTTGAAATCGAAATCGCTAGTTGGCGAAAAATAGCCAACGGCACCAGAATAGAGTCCGCGTTTGGTTTCCTCCAAATCTTCAATAATTTTCATGGCCGAAATTTTGGGCGCACCGGTCATGCTGCCCATGGGGAATGTACTTTTTATAATATCAACGGGATGCGTATGCTCTTCCACTTTTGAAGTCACAGTAGAAATCATTTGATGCACTTGATCGAAGGTATAGATTTGGCACAGTTCTTCAACTTTAACACTGCCTTTAATGGCGGTTTTTGAGAGGTCGTTGCGCACTAAATCGACAATCATAATATTTTCGCTTCGCTCTTTTTCATCTGTTAACAAATCGTTTTTTAATTGCTCGTCTTCTTTAAAATTTTCCGAACGTTTTGCAGTGCCTTTTATGGGTTGCGAAATAATGGTATCGCCCTTCTTTTTTAAATAACGCTCGGGAGAAGCCGATAGCAAATACTTATCGTTGCACTTTAGGAATGTTGCGAATGGCGGATTTGAAATCGCATTAAGTTTAATGTAAGTGTCCAACGGATTTATAAGGGTGTCTTCGGCATAAAATTCCTGACAAAAATTGGCTTCGTAAATATCGCCACGATGGATGCTGGCGAGCATGCTATTTATTTTATCGAAATATTCGTCTTTGTGAATGCGGAGTTTTATTTTGATGTTATTTGAGACCTTTTGACTGCGCCCAAGGTGACAAGTGTTTTCGTTTTGAATAGCTCTTAAATCATCTTTCCACTCATCTTTCACGCCTTTTAAATATTGAGCTTCAACTTGATTGCCTTTAAAAAAGAATAGTTTTTTAGGTTGAAAAAAATATAAATCCGGGAACGCTAAACCATCAAAATTATTGGAATTTAAGGCTTCAATATCATTTTTTAAATCGTAGGTTAAATAGCCAAAAATCCAATCGTTTACCGTAGTTTGGTATTCATTCAATTTTTCAAATGCATCATAAAAATCGGTTTGAATGCTTGTAAACGCATCAACCGCTAAAATAGCATCGTAATTCGAATAGTTTTGTGAATAGTTATTCGAATCCAACCAAACCACATCGTCAAATTGCTGCGCCCAAACTAATATTTGGTGCTTAAATGCATCGGTATTTTCTACCTTAAAAATCTCTGTGGTTCTCAATAATAAAAAGTTTAAACGCAAATTTACTTAGAATACTTAAAAATTTAAGAATTTTGTAAAATACTTTAAATGTAATTAGATGCACGTTTTACAAAACAGCAAGTTAAAAATAGCCGTAAAAACAATTGGCGCAGAACTTTGTGAAATATCTTCAACAGAAAACAAAACCCAATTTATGTGGGATGCCAACCCCAATGTTTGGGGCAGTTACGCACCAAACCTGTTCCCTATTATTGGTGCCTTAAAAGACGATGCTTATCGTTTTGAAAACAAAACATACACCTTGCCAAAACACGGTTTTGTGAGGCACAATGAAAATATTGTTTTACAGGAACAAACCGAAAACAGTTTAACTTTTGCCTTGTTTTACAACGATGAAACCCTTAAAAATTATCCGTTTAAATTTGAATTAAACATCACTTTTTTACTGGTTGACAATAAAATTGAAGTGATTCATCGTATTAAAAACGTTGATGATAAAACCATGTATTTCTCGGTTGGCGGACACCCCGCTTTTAAATGCCCCGTGTTTGAAAATGAAAATTATAACGATTACGTTTTAGAATTTGAACACACTGAAACCGCCAAAACACATTTAATAAATATGGAAAATGGTTTGATTTCCTCTGAAACCAAAACTGTTTTCAACAACTCGAACACTATCAAGTTAACCCACGATTTATTTGATAGGGATGCTCTAGTCTTTAAAGATTTAAAATCTACAAAAGTGACTTTAAAAAGCAAGTTGAACGGCGAAATACTTTCGGTGAGTTTCCACGACTTTCCGTATTTGGGTATTTGGGCAAAACCAGAAGGCGATTATGTTTGTATTGAACCATGGTTGGGCGTTGCCGATAGCGAAAACACCAATCAAAATTTTAAAACCAAAGAAGGGATTTTGGCGTTGCAAGCCAGCAAAGTTTTTGAAGCCACTTATACCATTGAAATAAACAACAATCATTTATAGTAATTAATTTTTAAAAATAGAAATTAGTTTTAAATCTATTTTAGACCTGACAGGTCTTGATTTTCAAACAGCATCCATTTTCTAATGCATCTAATATGCTAGTCAAATTAATCATTTACCTTTGCTACTAAATTTATATTGTGACTTTTCAAGATTTAAACATAAATACACCTTTACACAACGCCTTAAACGATTTAGGGTTTACCACGCCAACACCCATTCAGGCTGAGGCTTTTAACGTGGTGGCTTCGGGAAAAGATATGGTTGGTATTGCGCAAACCGGTACGGGTAAAACCTTTGCCTATATGCTTCCTATTCTTAAAAACCTAAAATTTTCGACGCAAGAAAACCCTCGCGTTTTAATTTTGGTGCCCACGCGTGAATTGGTGGTTCAAGTTGTTGAAGAAATTGAAAAGCTCTCAAAATATATCAACAATCGAGTTTTAGGCGTTTACGGCGGCACCAATATTAACACACAAAAACAAGCTGTTGCCGAAGGCATCGATATTTTGGTGGCAACGCCTGGGCGTTTATACGATTTGGCTTTAAGCCGGGTGTTGCAATTAAAATCGATTCAGAAATTAGTGATTGATGAAGTGGATGTGATGCTGGATTTAGGCTTTAGACATCAGCTTATAAATATTTTTGATATCCTGCCCCAACGCCGACAAAACATCATGTTTTCGGCAACCATGACGCACGATGTGGATGCGTTGATTAACGATTTTTTTAAAAGTCCCGAACGGGTTTCCATTGCGGTTTCTGGGACGCCGTTGGACAATATTTCACAGTCCAGATTTAAAGTCCCAAATTTTTATACCAAAGTAAATCTATTAGTGCACTTATTACATGACATCAAAACGTTTAATAAGGTATTGGTTTTTGTGGCTTATAAAAAAATGGCGGATCGTTTATTTGAAAAATTAGACAATATTTTTCATGAAGAACTTTGTGTGATTCATTCCAATAAAACACAAAATTACAGGTTGCGCAGTATTGAGCAATTTAGAGCGGGCGACAACCGTATTTTAATTGCTACCGACGTGATGGCTCGTGGTTTGGATATTGATAACGTAAGCCATGTTATTAATTTTGATACGCCCGATTATCCTGAAAACTACATGCACCGAATTGGAAGAACCGGTCGTGCCGAACGCAAAGGTGAAGCCCTTGTGTTTACTACTGAACAGGAAGAGGACGCTATTAAAAACATTGAGAAATTAATGCAAATGGAAATTCCTTTATTGGAAATTCCTGAGCCTGTTGAAATTTCTACCGAGCTTATTGAAGAAGAACGACCACAAATAAAAGAACGCAACAACCCGACCAAACGAGGGGATGATGATGTTGCGGGGCCTGCATTCCACGAAAAATCTGAAAAGAACTCAAAAGAAAATTTAGGAGGTTCGTATAAATTTAAAATTGCTAAAAAGTATAAAAAACCGAAAACCAGAGGCGATAAAAATTATAATAAACGAAATAAGCGGAAATAGTTTTTAGTTGCAGTATTCAGTGGCAGTCCCTATAGTTATTGGGATTCGCAGGAATAACTGGAAATTAGAGACAGCACAAGCTTATAATAAGTAGAATTAGCTTTGGGTGCGCTTATCGGTTTTGTGTATGGTTTGCTACAAGCAACTAATTTAATTAATGTGGACCAAATAGAAAATCTGCGAAGACTGTTGTAAGGTAGGCTTTCGCAAGAAGTTAATTTATAAGATGCTAGATGCAAGGTTTTCTTTTTCCTCCCATTGTGTAACCTGTTTTTTGTCTTGGTCCAAATTCAATCCTTACAATTTTACAACAGTTTACTTCAATCACAAATTGAAAGTTATTTAAAACTGCTCCACGACTTCCAAAGCATTTTTCAAATTCAAATTCGCCAGGTAATGCTTTTTGCAATTCAGATAAGTCGTCTCCAACTTTGAATTTCGGAATTGTATTTTTTAATATGTCGTGTCTCAAATATTGTGGTACAACATTGTATGCCATGGAAGGGAACAATTTCGGAAAAGCAAATAAATAAATGAATAGAAATAATATTGGTAACGTCAGAATCGGAATCAAGTGCATTTGTTTAAATGCTTTCTGCTTTTTGTTCCAAATCAGATGAAAAGTCAGACCGAAAATCAGTCCGAAAACAAAGGCATCTAAAAATACTCCATAGAAATTGTCAGATATTAAAAATCCCCAACCAATTAGAATAATAAAACCGATTAATGCATAAATTCCCGAAAGAAGTGTAAACAAACTTATAGCCAGCTTTTCAGTTAGTTTTACAATTTTCTTTTTTGGTATTAAGATAAAAAATACGTAAAAGATTATAAGAAAAAATGAAGACCAAAATATAACTACACCGGTGTCTCCTCCAGAAGCATTTTTATATTTTAAATTCGACCATATTACATGGGTTATAATTAGTCCAATCCAACCTAGATTCAAAGATAAAAAAGATGCTTTTTTAAAGTTCTTCATTCGATTTGTAGCTAACGATTAAGATTTAATTCATTGAACTGATTTATATTTACCGATACTGTTATATCTCGATAGCTATCGGGACAGTTCAGGCAAGCGAAGTTAATTTTTTAAAGTTTGTATGTCAATAGTTTTAAACTTAATCATAAACAAAGTTATCAAAACTCAAAACAAAAAGCAGATGACTTTCCGACAATTATCGGGATGCTCAGGAATGACAGAGTTATCAAAAAAACATGTACTCAAATTTAGAATTTCAACGTATAACGCCTGTTTATTGCCAACTAGTTTTGGATAGAAAAATAGTTTTTGGAGTTTTTCTCAATAGTGTTTTTAAGATTGTTAAGATTGGTTTCTTATTGTGCTTTAATTGTATTTCCCATCAATTCAATTATAGACTTTGAAACCATTCCATTGCCTTCGCAAATAGTACTTGATTTAATTTTTGTTTTTCCATCGATTGACGTCATTTTTAGCGTATAGTCCATGTTCATAAAATCAGATGTAAACAACATTGATACCGATTCGTTTGGAACGATTTGGGTAATGGTTTCTCGAATTGTCACCTCCTCGCCGTCAGTTATAAAATAAACATCCGAAATGGCGCCTACCTCACCCGGTGTGCCGCTTACATGTTCAATTTTTTGAAAGCCCATTAACCAATCAGACATTTTTTCTTCATCTTGACTCACCGCCCAAGATTCAGCTAAAGGCTTGTCTACTAACACTTCGCATTCATAAGACAACTCTGTCTTTATAAACCCCAAAAGGAAAAAGCCGATAACTAAAATGGCTAAAATTGCAAGAATATATTTTAAGTATTTCATAATGTAAGTTTTTTAAGTTGTCACCTACAGATTTCTATTTAAACTAAATAAAAAATCTAATTTATTTATAACGAATATAATATTAATCTGTTTCAATGTTTTAAGGCTGTCGACAGATAAAATCAGTTTTATAAATTTAAGTAAAAAATAATTCTTAAAAGCGCATAAAATATTCCCTACTCAAAATTAAAGGTTTTAAATGGAGTAACCGAAGCTCCATTTCGAGCTTTCATTTTAGTTGAAATAACATCTGAAACATCAGTTTCGTTATCGTCTCCCTTAATAATGTTATTTAAATAATCCGCGTAAGATGTTATAGAATTGTAAGACGAAAAATGAATTTGATTCATATCAAAACCTTGATTTTGAGCCACCGTATAAATATATAAATCCTTCATTTCTTCTGGAATTTGTGGCAGGGTAACTACATCTGTATTTTGACTGTCAAATAAAACCGTCATTATATAATCTTCTCCCGTAGTTGGCATCAATTGAAGCCTGCCCAAAACATGCTCAGTTCCGCTTTTTGTTATGGTTATTTCATTTCCATTTTGTAAATAATCGACACTCCAATTTGGAATATTATAGGTGTTAATCGGGAGCCCTTTTCTTAAGGTTAAATAATCATCCAAAATTAATTGATGCGAGTAAGAGTCAAAAATAGAGCAGAAATAATATTCATATTCAATACCAAACACTTGCTGCGGACTACCGGAATAAATATTGTGGTAAATACCATTTTGAAGATCTTCATTGGTACGGAATCCATTTATTATCAATTGACTACTTGATATTCCCGGATCGTTAGTTATGTTAAATGTAGCGTTGCTTATAGCTGTATCGGTAATCAAATCTGTTTTATTGATTGTGCTATTGTTTGCCAAGGGCTCAGAAAAGCTAAAATAAGCGTAAGGAATTCCCTCTAAATTTGTACTATACAAAAAATAATCAGATGAAGAATTAGCTGTTGTGTTAAGGCTGGTTAATTCAAAATTACCGGAGCTTTCTGAGACATAGTGATTAAAAGTATAATCAAGCCCATCTCCTTTTACCGTTTCATCAGTACCAAAACCAACCATAGATACGGTAGCATTACTGACCACCGTTTTTCTCTGCGGTAAATTAAAGTTTATTTCTGATAAGCTGTTTCTTGTTATGCCTTGAATATTTGTAATTCTATTAAATGAATTCGGATTCGTGTTCTCGTCCGCCAACAGCGTTATCATATATTTTTTATCGAAATCGAATTCTGATGGGGCATGGATTTTAATGTTACTGTCCCCTACTCCTACCGATTTGGCTGCAATGGGAACACCATTCATTTCTGAAGCGAAAATCCAAAAACTAGACCAAAATGGACTTAAAAAACCATCTGGTAAAGCTACTTTTATCAAAAGTCGTAAAATTTCAATATTAATTTCCAAAACAGACTCATTCCCTAAACTATCTATTGCAACTAACTTAAAAACAGTCGTTCCAACGGGATAATTGTCAGGCACAAAATCCATATCATAATTACTGGAATTTTCATCAAACAGATATATACTGGTATCGCCTAAAAACACTTCAACGGACGTAACCTCTGAATAAGCATCCAATACTTCGGGCTGTAAAAGCATAAATTCGTCTAAAATCTTATTTTCTGTAATTGAATTTAAAGTAATGGCCGGACCTGTGTTGTCTATTATAAAATTTACGGTATAGCTGCCTATATTTCCAGCCGGATCTTTGGCTTCAATCATTAGGTTATTTTCGCCATCTTGTAGCAATTTGGTGTCTATATTTACTTCGTAATTTTTATCCTTAATATCTACAAATAATTCACTGTTAACATAAACCATGACAGATGACAGTTCTTCATTATCAGTTACATTAAAAGTAACCGCATTATCACTTCCCGTTATAACCGAATCTTGAACCAAAGAAACATCGGTAACCACAGGTATTTCATTATCAATGCTAATAGTTTGCTGGGTTGAGGAGGTATTTCCTGCTTTGTCGGTCGCTTCTACTTTTAACGTATAGTTTTTATTTGAGGCGTAGGACGAGATATCGATAACAACTTGATAAGGGGCAGAACTATCTTCTCCTTTCTTTTCATTGTCTATATAAACCTCAATCTTGCTTACGCCATTAGCATCACTAGCATTAACGCTAACCTCAATTTTATTGCTCACAACTACAGGTTCTCCGCCAGAAGCGTTTGGAACACCCAAAATTGTTAACGATACTGTTGGAGGCACCGTATCTGGTGCTTCACCATCTTTTGAACAGGAATTGAAAATAATAAAAAAGGAAAAAACGAAGGCAAGTTGAAAAATCCGCATGGGCATATTTGTATGATTTATTAAACACCAAACGTACGAAAATATCTGATAAATCAAAAAATATCTCTTTATTTATCGTTAAACTGTAAATGTTTTATTGATGATTTTTTTTTTCGCTAACTAGTGAATTGTTTCGTGATTCCTATCGGAACAGCACAATTAAGCGACGTGAGTTTTTTAATTGTATAAGTCAATCGTATCTTACGTAATCAGGAACAAAGCTATCAACATTTAAAGCAAAAGTAGATGACTTACAAATAGCTTTCGAAATGCCCAGAAATAAGAAATAACCTAATCATCAACAGCTTGCATCACTAATTTTCTGAATTTATTTGAGGTATCATCGCCTTTAATACGTTGGGTTTGTTTTAAAAGCACACCAATTATTTCCTCTTTGGGGTCTGCAAAATAGGTGGTATTAAAATAGCCGCCCCAAACAAAGGTACCTTCACTTCCGTTACCACCCAAGTCGTGTCCTTTTTTATCCACCAAACCGAAAGCCAATCCATGAACCGCTTTAATATCTTCAGAAATATATGGTATTTGGTTGGTTAAAATGGTCTCCACAGTGGTTCTGCTTAACAATCTATTGCCGTTTAACTCGCCATTATTCAAATACATTTGTAAAAAAGTGGCGTAATCTTTTGCGGTACTGGTTAAACCTGCGCCACCCGAGAAAAAGCGTTTTGCACCTTTAATGGGATAATCGGTATCGTAAAACGTTATAGGGTATTTTACCCATGTATCATCTTCTTTGGTTTGTACGGTTACTAAACGATTGTATTTGGATTCCGGAAGGTAAAACTGCGTGTCGTGCATGCCCAAAGGCTCAAAAATTCTGGTTTTTAAAAACGCGTCAAAAGGCATTCCTGAAACGATTTCAATAAAATACCCCAACACATCGAGTCCTTCGCTATAAGTAAATTTTTCACCTGGGTTATGATGCAATGGTAGTTTTGCTAGCTTTTTGATGTTATCTTCAATACTAATGTCATTGGTTGTAAATAAATCGATAATGCCCGCTTTGTTGTACAGTTTTCTAAACCGGTGGTCGCCATCAATAACACCATAACCAAGTCCCGATGTATGGGTTAATAAGTGCCGAATGGTGATTGGTTTTTCAGCCGGTTTCGTGGTGTACGTCGAATCGGTTTCGTTAAACGTTTCTAAGATTTGTTCGTCTTTAAATTCTGGGATGTATTTTGAAATGGGGTCATCCAAATTAAATTTTCCTTCTTCCCAAAGCATCATAACCGCAGTTGATGTGATGGCTTTAGTTTGTGAGGCGATTCGAAAAATATCCGATTGTTTTAATACGCTTTCCGAAGCATTATCTGCCATACCAAAAGCTTTATGATACACCAATTTTCCGCGTCGTGAAACCAAGGCTACCGCGCCGGGAATTATATCGTCTGAAACAGCTTGGTTGAGCATGGTATCAATATAACTCAATCTTAATTCTGACATCCCAACCTCATCAGCTTGCTCTAAAGAAAGTGTTTTGGATGCTTGTGTTGGCGTGTCTTTTTTCGATTGAAAACAGCTCACAAAAAAAATGGAAACAAGAAAAATAAAAACTAGTTTTTTCATGGTGAAAAATTGGTGGTTTTGGTTATACATAAACAGCTAAGTTACTTTTTTAAAACTATTTATTAAAAACATTGGGTTGATGCATAAAAAATCCCTTTTCAATCCCTAGCGTTCCCAATGCTTATCGGGTCGAGAAATGAAAAGGGATATAACATGTAGAGAGTTGCTTAAACTACAGGCAGTAACCAACCAAATTTTAACCCTAATTAAAATTAATCCTGTATTTTAACTTGGCTCTCTACAATATCTTTAATTGGTACTATTAATTTTCCTTTTTCTGTTTTTATTGTTACCGATATACTATTTATAGACTCTACCTCGCCACGTATACCGTTAAATTCAATCACTTTCCCTACTTCATATAGTTTTCTTGTATAAAAGGTATGCAATACTTTTTCGATAACATTTCGGGCTCCTAAACCAAACGCCAAAGCGAAAGCCAATAAAAATGCGGCGAGTATCATTTTTATGTTACTCGTAATTATTTCGGTATTAATTTCTGCTTGATTTAATGCCGTTACACTTATTAATACCATTAATATTAAAAAAACCAATTGACTTATAAGCTTGCCTCCCGATAACTCTAAAGACTCAAATAAACGCTGTAACGATTTTTTAACAAAGGTTGCAAACAGTAAACCTAAAGTTACAATGGCCAATGCCGTAAACAATTTTGGCAAATATGCCATAAAGCTTTTTAAACCTTCTGATACCATGGTGAGTTCCAAAATATCGGCCACAACGGTAATTAAAACAAGGTATAACAACCATTTGATGGTTTTTACAATAATGTTTACCAAATTAATATTCAGGGTTTTGCCTTCTGATAATTCAATTTGATTGAGTTTTTCGCCTAATTTATTCACATTGGCTTTTAGAAGCACTTTTTTTAATACACTGGTAATTATTTTTGTAATGATTAAAAAAACTATAATCAATACAAGCACCCCTATAACTTTGGGTGCAGATGCTGCAATGTCAAGCCATAATCTTTGTAATGATTCTTTTAATTGATCTAAAAATTTCATAATTAGTGGGTTATAATTGGTTGTTTTTTTGTCTTTGGTTAATCACCGTTTCTATCACATAACTAAAATTATATGAAAACAAGGCGGCCAGCTCCATAATGAGTTTAGCCATGGCAATATCGCTCATTACCTTGGCCTTTAACTCTGGAGGCACTTCCTTTAACGGTTGATTTATAAGTTTAAATGGATTATCCATTATTTAAGGTTATTAGTATATACGGTTTTTAGTTTGTCTTTTGCCCGTTTAATTCTCATTTTAACGGCGCTTTCTCCTATTTCTAAGGCACTTCCTATATCTTTTATAGAAAGAAAATCTTGGTACTTTAACAATAAAATCATTTTCTCTTCTGGAGAAATAAGCTCTAAAGCCACTTTTAATTTATCAACTTTCATATCCAGAAAACTGGTATCATCTTCATCGTGATACGACAGGTTTTCAATGTCTTTATAATCTACAGATTGCTTCTCAAATTTTTTAGCGGTATTTCTGGTTACATAATTTACACAATGGTTATAGGTAAACGCGTACAACCAAGTTGAAAACTTCGATTTTCCCTTAAAACTCGCTAACTTAACAAAGAGTTTTAAAAATACATCTTGGGTTAAATCTTTAGCTTCGTCGGCATCTTTTGCAAACCCAAAACATTTATTAAACACCAAAGTTGCATACCTATCGTAAAGTATCTCGAAAAGCACCGTGTTATTGGTTTTAACAATGGCTTTTACCAAATCTTCATCAGGTAAGTTATTAGTATCTGTTAGGGTTTTCAAAGGTAATTTATGGTTCTTTTAATGGTTTTAATTAAGACACATACTTATTAAATAAGTCACAAATCATTAAAAATAAACGCATTAATCTGCATACTTGTTAACACGTACTTTCTTCTTACCTAAATATAATATTATTTTTACAATTAACTAAAAGTTAAATCAAAATTTATTAGCAAATTTATTCCTAATTTTGAAAAAACTTTTTTATGAAATTACTAAGCATCTATTTAACTACGTTATTATTTTTCACAGCAACACACCCTAAAGCACCAGAAGATTTTTGGAGCGCTACAGGACACAGGGTTGTTGGTAAAATAGCCGATAAACACCTTAACAGAAAAGCTAAAAAAGAAGTAAGCAGACTTTTAAAAAGGAAATCGTTAGCCTTTGTTTCTACTTTTGCCGACGAAATAAAATCTGATAAAAAATACAACAAATACTATACCTGGCATTATATAAACATGCCATTGGATGAAACTTACGAAAACTCAAAAAAGAATCCTGAGGGCGATTTGGTATCAGGCATTGCCTATTGCAAAAGTGTTATAAAGGATGAAAACGCATCGGACGACGACAAGGCCTTTTACTTAAAATTATTGATTCATTTAATTGGCGATTTGCACCAACCTATGCATGTGGGTTTACAAGAGGATAAAGGCGGTAACGATTTTAAATTACAATGGTTTTACAAGGATTCTAACTTGCACCGTGTTTGGGATTCCCAAATGATTGATCAATTTAATATGAGTTATACCGAGTTAGCTGAAAATACCGATGTTTTATCCAAACAACAAATTAAGGCGATACAAGCGGGCACCGTTGTAGATTGGGTAAACGAAACCCACCAAATAACCAAAAAGGTTTACAGCACGGTAAAACCCGGCGAGAATTTAAGGTATCGTTATTCGTATGATAATTTTGAAACCGTAAGAAGCCAATTGCAAATTGCTGGCATTAGGTTGGCCAAAGTTTTAAATGACTTGTTTTAAAACAGTTTAGCATCACTAAAGTACAGCCCCAAAATGTTTCGCACAAATTGGGGCTTTTTATTGGCTATTTATTCTTCACATAAATTAGCTTAAATCGGGCATTGCTTTGGTCACGCTGTTCCATATCAAATTGTGGCAATGATTTAAAAAGCGGTGTTAATTTGGCAAACCCAAAATTCCTAGAGTCAAAATTGGGCTGTTTTTTAAGAATTAAAGAACCAACATCGCCCAAGAAAGCCCAACCATCATCATCGGCGGCATCGTCAACCGAGTTTTGCAACATTTTAATAACTTTGGGTGTAATATTATATAAATTTTCCTTTTTAACTTTTCGGCCCTTGTCGTCTTTATCGTTATCACTTTTTAAGATTTCCAAATAAATAAACTTATCGCAGGCTACAATAAACGGGTTGGGTGTTTTTTTCTCGCCCATCCCATAAACCACCATACCAGCTTCCCGTAGTCGTGTAGCGAGTTTTGTAAAATCGCTATCGGACGATACCAAACAAAAACCATTTACTTTTTCAGAATACAAAATATCCATCGCGTCAATAATCATGGCAGAATCGGTGGCGTTTTTGCCCGTTGTGTATCCGTACTGTTGTATGGGCGTTATAGCATTTTCCAACAGAATATTTTTCCATTTTGATAAATGCGGTTTGGTCCAGTCGCCATAAATTCTTTTAATAGTTGGTGTGCCATATTTTGTTATTTCTTCCATCATTTCAGAAATATACTTCGATGGGATGTTGTCGCCGTCAATTAAAACGGCAATTTTTGTGTCTTCTTTCATATTTTATAAAGGTAATTAAATATAGTAGAATACAAATTTTCGGCAACCCTTCTTGCTTATTAATTCCATAAAACAAACCCTTATATCCTTTTTAACATTTTATAAGGAAATAAACATTTCATTCTTTCTATTTTTAGCAAGACTTATTTTAAGATAACTAATCGGGCTTAAATCCTTTAAAACATTTATTTTATGACACACAAAAAACTCAGAGCTTTAAAATTTTTAAGCGTTGCATTTATGTTGGCGCTTTTCCTTGTTCCGCTTAATGCCGAAGCTCAAAAAAAGAAACGCGGAAAACGAAAAAACCAAGTTGAAGCTCCTGCGAAACCTACTCCAAAAAAATCAAAAGAAAAAAAGATTGAAGACCTTGTAAAATCCAGTAAAAAAATTGAAGGTTTATTTACCATATACCAAGATACGATTACGGGATCTTTGCAAATGTTGATTTCTGATGACCAAATTGATAATGAGTACATTTATTTTAGTCAAATTGCAGATGGCGTTATGGATGCCGGCAGAATTATTAGAGGCTCATACAGAGGCTCAAAAGTTTTTAAAATAAAAAAGCACTTTAATAAAATTGAATTTGAAACACAGAATAATTCGTTTTATTTCGATCCGGAAAGTCCATTGTCAAAATCAAAAGATGCCAATATTAGCCAAGGCAATATGGCAAGCCTTAAAATTGAAGCGCACGATAAAAAGAAAGGCCTTTATTTAATTAAAGCTGATGGTTTGTTTTTAAGTGAAACATTTTCTCAAATAAAAAGACCTCGATTTCCTGGTGCATCGCCAACAGCTTTTAAGCTAGGTAGTTTAAGCAAGACCAAAACCAAAATTAACGACATTAGAAATTACGACGAAAACACCAATTTACAAGTAGAATATGTGTACTCTTCACCCTCTGTTTTAAATGGCGGATCTAATGCGGTTGCCGATGGCCGAAACGTGAGTATCAAAGTGTTTCATAGCCTAATGGCAATGCCTGATAACGATTACGAAATACTATACGACGACCCAAGGGTTGGTTATTTTTTAACACAGGTTGACGACCAAACATCTACAAGCGCAACACCGTACCGTGATTTAGTACACCGTTGGAACTTAGTCAAAAAAGACCCCAATGCCGCCATCTCTGAACCTGTGGAACCCATTACATGGTGGATAGAAAACTCGACACCATTAGAGTGGAGAGAAACCATTAAAAATGCCGTTTTACAATGGAATGTAGCATTTGAAAAAGCGGGCTTTAAAAACGCTATGGTTGTAAAAGTACAACCGGATGATGCCACATGGGACGCAGGCGATATACGTTATAACGTGTTACGTTGGACATCGTCTCCACAACCGCCATTTGGTGGCTATGGTCCTAGTTTTGTAAACCCTAAAACCGGACAAATTTTGGGCGCGGATATCATGTTGGAATACGTGCATTTTACCAATAGGGTGATGTACGATAAGTTATTCGATTTAGCCTCATTAAACCAAACCTTTGATGGGTCTGAAATGCATGACGATGATAAAATGTATTGCTCTTTAGGGCATGTGATGCATGAAAACACCTTGTTTGGTAAAGCCGTTTTACAGGCATCAAATGCAACCGACTTAGAGATGAAACGCATGAAAAAAGAAGCGATGACGGCGCTGATTATGCACGAAGTTGGGCATACCTTAGGTTTAAACCACAACATGAAAGCGAGTCAGTTATTCTCACCGGAACAACTTGCCGATGCCGATTTTATTAAAGGAAAATGTTTAACCGGTTCGGTTATGGATTATGCAGCCATAAACATTACAAAAGACCGAAGCAAACAAGGGCAATATTACGATACTGCCGTTGGACCTTACGATGTTTGGGCCATTCAATTTGGGTATACGCCCTTTAAAAGTAAGGTCGAAAGAGAGGCTTTATTAAGTCAATCGACTAAACCAGAATTAATTTTTGGAAATGATGCAGACGATATGCGTTCTCCAGGAAAAGCCATTGACCCGCGCGTAATGGTTGGCGATTTGTCAAACGATCAAATTACCTATTCAAACGATCGTTTTGAGGTTGTTAATACAATGATGAAAGGTATTAAAGATAAGTTTTCTAAATCTGGTCAATCTTATCAAGAATTAAGACAAGCCTACTATATATTAAGTGGTCAAAGAGGAAGCGCGGCTAATGTAGTATCCCGATTTATTGGCGGTGTTTATGTAGACCGATCTATGGTGGGGCAAGCAGGCGAAACACAACCTTACACACCAGTAAGTTTGAGCGACCAAAAAAGAGCAATGGCAACCTTAAACAAGCACGTTTTTGCACCTAATGCTTTTGATGCGCCCAACGATTTATACAACTATTTGGCTATGCAGCGTCGTGGTTTTGGATTTATGCGTTCAACCGAAGACCCTAAAATACATAATCAAGTATTGGGGTATCAAAAAAACGTATTAAATCACTTGTTGCACCCAAATACATTACAGCGTATTTCGGATTCAGAATTGTACGGAAACAAGTATAAATTATCAATGGTTATGAGCGATTTAAACCATGCTATTTTTAAAGCGGATATTTATTCTAACGTCAATTCATTCAGGCAAAATTTACAATTGGAATATACCAACATGCTTATCGATATGCTAACCGGTAAACAAAGTAGCAGGTACAGTAACAATGCTAAATCTATGGCTTTATATAATTTAAAAACTATACGAACCATGGCTGCGCCTTCAGGAAATATAGCCTCGAGAGCTCACAAGCAACACTTAAGAACGCTTATTGACAATGCTTTAAAGGAGGTTAAATAACAATCGTTTTATTCTATAAACTAAAGCCATATTGTAATAAACGATATGGCTTTTTATTTTATTGGTATCTTAATCAAAAAAAATATTATTTCTTAAAATGAAAAAAATTATAGCCTTCATTTTTCTTTTAGTTTCAATTCCATCTATTGGTCAAAAAAATTTATTCACCAAAGGGTTGGTTACCCCAAAAAACTATTATACTGAAATTGATTTTGAATATATTTCAGAAAAAATAATTATCCCAGTCACCATTCAAAATAAAACCTACCGTTTTTTGTTTGATACGGGTGCGCCAAACTTGATATCGGCTCAAATTAAAAATGACATTAAAACAAATGCCATAAAAAGCATCAATATTAAAGATGCCACAAGTAAACGGAATAGTTTAGAAGTGGTGTCGGTACCAGAAATTACGATGGGCGGAATTTCCTTTAAAAACTGCCCCACATTAGTAGATACGAATAAGCAAAATTTTATTTTTGATTGTTTTGAAATTGATGGTATTATTGGGAGTAATATGCTGCAAAAATCGATAGTTCAAATAGATTTAAAAGCAAAAGTGATTCGGCTCACCAATAATAAAAAGAAGCTTACTTTAAACAAAGGCGATGCTGCAAAACTGTATCTAATTGGCAGGCAAAAAAGCCCGTACATCTGGATTAATTTACATGGAGAAAAAAAGGCTAGAGAGCATTTGTTAATTGACACAGGCATGAAAGGGTTTTACGATGTATCGTTAAAAAACTTTAACGCACTTCAAAAAAACAAGATATTCAAAGTACAAAGTGAAGGCCTTGGCAGCAAAAGCATTGGTTTTTTTGGTGCAGCAAAAAAGAGTAAACTTTATAGGGTTACTGTTGATACCTTAAAGATAAACCATACCATTTTTAAAAATGTAACCACAGAAACCACGAACGATGATAACTCCAGGATTGGTTCTGAGGCGTTAAAGCATGGCATTATGACCATAGATTTTTTAAACAAAAAATTCTATTTTTCTTCGTATAAAAGCACCATTGATTTAAA
This sequence comes from Hwangdonia lutea, assembly GCF_032814565.1. Classification (GTDB taxonomy): domain Bacteria; phylum Bacteroidota; class Bacteroidia; order Flavobacteriales; family Flavobacteriaceae; genus Hwangdonia; species Hwangdonia lutea. The sequence goes on along the minus strand of NZ_CP136521.1, from coordinate 3,218,820 downwards.
GGAAAAGCTACTAGGATTTAGCCCTACGGTAATTAACAACAAACTTGTTGTTGGTGTTGTTTGGGATAAAAATTTGAAAAATAAAATTAGCTTTGGCGATGAAATTATAAAATTAAACACACTCGATGTACCGCAAATTGATATTTGTGATTTTATAACGTCAAAAACCTTGTTCCCTAAAAAGGACACGGTTGCGCTAACCATTAAAACCTCCAAAGGCTTTATAAAAAACGTAATGGCAAAAAGAACATTGCCGCAGTAAAAACCGCAATTTAACAGCTGGTTTTGGGTTGCCCCTAAAAAAGGTTTTAACGGCGAAAAAGAAAACCTAGATTTAGGAAATTAGAAAACCCGACAAGATCTAACAGGTTTTTGAAACCTGTTAGGTCTCGAAATAAAAAAAGCTACTTTTAGTAAAGTAGCTTTAAGTGTCTATAAATCGAATGTTTCTTTTTAGAGCCAGTGACTGGTTTACTTTATGTTTCATTCGTTATACTACATAATAGTATTCAAAATTTATGCCAAAGTTTATTTTACAGCTCAATTTCATATAAAAACGGCTACGAATACTCAGGCACTTTTCCTTTTACCCCTTTATAGAAATTATACATAAATTCAAAGTCTGCCTTTATATCATCCGTAGGATAAAAGGGTTCTGAAATCTTGTTTTGTTTATTTTCAAAATCCAGCGTAAACATAATAATTGGTACATTAGCTTCCTTAGCGATATAATAAAAACCGGTGCGCCATTTGTCTACTTTTTTTCTGGTGCCCTCTGGAGCCATTGCCATTCTAAATTCTTCTTTTTCAGCAAATAACTTTGCTATGGCCTGCACTTTATTTTCATTGGATTGCCGGTTAATGGGCGCGCCTCCCAAAGCTTTAAAAAACCAGCCAATAGGAAAGACGAATAATTCTTTTTTACCAACAAAATTTGTTTTAATTCCGAGCACAGAACGCAATAAAACGCCGATATAAAAGTCGTGCCAACTGGTATGTGGTGCAGCAATAATTACCGCTTTTTTAATTGTATCGTTAGAAAAATTGGTGTTGCCAACCGCTTTCCAACCTAAAAGCTTAAAGTAAATAAATTTGGCTAACCACCGCATATTACATCTTTTGGTAAAGTTCTTTTAATTTTTTGGGTGTCATTATTTTTTTCCAATTTTTACCCAATGCGTTTTCCCAAAGCGGTTCTAAACTAAGCGATATATTAATCATGATGTCAAATTCCCTATCGCTTAAATTGGCACAAATGCCTTTAGGCAATACAATATTATGTTTCTTTTTCATGGCTTTGAATACTTTTACGCCCTCGGGATAAAATTCTTCCAAATGATCAAAAACAATGCAATTGCCTATACCATGCCTTGTGCCCAACAAATAAGATAATCCGTAACTCATAGCGTGTGCCACACCAACTTGCGAGTAGGCTATGCTCATACCACCGTGCCACGATGCCATCATGAGTTTTTCTTGGGCATCAACACGTGATAAATTATCGGTTAAAAATATCTCTTCGCATAGTTGCAAAGCCATATCGCCATAACTTTGGCTAAAGGCGTTTAAATAGGTGCCCGTAAGCGACTCTATACAATGAATATAACAGTCCATACCAGTGTAAAACCACTGTTCGGTGGGTACGTCTTTGGTAAGTTCTGAATCTAAAACAACCTGATCAAAAGGTGTGTAATCTGAATTTATGCCTAGTTTTCTTTCCGGTCCCGTTAACACTGTTGTTCTCGAAACCTCTGCCCCTGTGCCCGATATTGTAGGAATGCCCACATGGTAAATGGCTGGGTTTTTTACCAAATCCCAACCTTGATAATCTTTGGTTTCTCCCTTGTTGGTAATCATGATAGATACCGCTTTGGCTAAATCTAAAATAGTACCTCCACCAATTCCAATAATTCCGGAAGGGCGTTCTTTGGTGTTTAAAATAATATCTTCAACCAGCGTATCGACTTGCGATGTTCTGGGTTCTTCATTTGCTGATATATAAATAATTCGGTCATCATACGATGTAGGTATTCGAGAGGACAACCAAGTATTGTTTTTAAAAACATCATCTACCAAAAAAATAAATGGCGCATTAATGCTTAATCGTTTTGGGGCAATAATATCATTTAACTGATTAAAACTACCTCTGCCAAAAATTACTCTTGGCACCATGGGAAAGTTTCTATAATTCATTTAATGTAATTTCTTTTTTCAAAATGTAAAAATAGTACTATTTTCATTTTTACTGGGTTAAAAGACCATGAAATATCTTACCAATTAATCCAATAAATTTAAAACTTCTCTTAAACCACTAATGGTCTTGTACGTTTTACCATTCGTTTCTTTCTTGCTTACTGTTTCGTGCGCCCATGTGGTATGAAATGGGATATGAATGGCATGGGCATTTATGTTTACTAAGGGCAAAACATCCGATTTTAAAGAGTTTCCTATCATTAAAAACTCTGAAGGTTTAATATCCAAATGACTCAAAAGATTTGAATAATTGCGCTCTTGCTTATCACTTAATACTTCGATATGATGAAAATATTTGGTTAACCCGGATTTTTCCAGTTTGCGTTCTTGGTCCAATAAATCGCCTTTGGTGGCTAATATCAATCGGTACTTTTTTGATAATACACTTAAAACGTCTTCAACGCCATCAAGCAACTCCACCGGTTTTTCAAGCATGTTTTTACCAATATTTAAAATGGCTTCAATGGTTTTATTTGAAACGTTATAATTTGATAATTCTAAAGCTACCTCAACCATCGATAAAATGAAAGCCTTTACGCCATAGCCATAAAGCGGAAGGTTTTTCATTTCCATTTTAAACAGCTCTTGGTCTATTTTATTGGGCGTTTCGTATTTTGACAATAAACGTTGGATTTCGTCCTCTGCCTCTCGAAAATAAGTTTCGTTAACCCAAAGTGTATCGTCGGCATCGAAACCAATAACTTTTATATGTTGATAGTTTATATCCAAATGAAAATTTTATTATTAAAAAACCTTTCGACTGCGTTCAAGGTGACAAATTTTATTTCCATAATTTATTTGCGCGTTCCAAATCTTCTGGAGTATCAATTTCAACACCCTGCACATCGGTTTCAACCATTTTAATACGTTTTCCGTACTCCAAATAGCGTAATTGCTCTAACTTTTCAGAAGCTTCCAGAGCAAGCATCGGTAATCGGTAAAAATCCAATAAAGCCGCTTTTCTAAAGGCATAAACGCCTTTGTGTTTGTAATATTTTACATCAACCGCTTTATCTCTCGCAAATGGAATGACGCTGCGCGAAAAGTATAACGCAAAATTCGTATTGTCGACAATAACCTTTACCGTATTGGGGTTTTTAATTTCTTCATCATCGGTAATATGCACCATTAAAGAGGCTAAATCAATGGTTTTATCGTGGTCATCTTTAAAAACTTCTATCAGTTTTTTTAATGATCCTGCATCTGTAAAAGGCTCATCGCCTTGAACATTTACAACAATATCAATATCTAAATCGGCAACGGCTTCGGCTATTCTATCGCTACCGCAATCGTGTTCCTTTATGCTCATAATGGCTTTACCGCCGTTGTTTACGATCTCTTTGTAAATGATATCGCTATCGGTAACCACAAAAACATCATCAAACAAATTGGTGGCAACGGTGGCTTCATACGTGCGACGAATAACGGTTTTTCCGCCCAAATCCTGCATGAGTTTTCCGGGGAAACGTGTGGCGCTGTAACGCGCCGGAATCATTGAGATTATTTTCATCTATGCTAAATAATGTAATTCAAAAATACTATAAATATTACTGATTTTTGACTTTAGATGGTTTAAACTTTTTATATAATCGGAAAATTATAAATAATATAATAGCCACTAAAATGATAGCCAAAATGGGTAGAAATATTGAAATAATGGACATCACCGTAGCCGTAACAGTTTCAATGGTGGATACTATGGGATTCCCTATGCCTCCCGTTGTGGCCGTGGATGCCAACCGGGTTGTACTTGAGGTTCCGGCAATAGCTGCTGCCGTTCCGCCACCTGCGATAATGGCTAAAGACCAGGTTATAACAGGACTTAAATCGGCCACCGTAGACATCATTACCGCCGTTCCTGCGAGTGCCGCCAGAGGTACGGCGATACTATCCAATAAATTATCTATATAAGGTATAAAATAGGCGAAAATCTCTACTAAAGTAGCGACGCCTAAAGTTAATAATGCCGTTGAGCTTCCAATCCATTGCCATGATTCGTTGAGTTGCCAAACATCAAAATATGACGCTAAACTTAATGCAAACAAGGGCAAAAACACCCTAAACCCAACCGATGCGGCAAGCCCTATGCCCAAACATATACTAATAATGGTTTCAACTGTCATAAGCCCTAAATCCCCAAAGGGGACTTTTTGTTTTTTGTTAATATTAAACTTTTTATAATATACTAAAATTTACGAATTCAATTAAATTGACTGCCTAACGCAACTGAATACGGAGACCCATTGATTATTCCTCAAAAAAATCATCTTTAAAACCTATAAGATATAATTTTTCTTTAGCTCTGGTTACAGCGGTGTATAACCAACGTAAATAATCCTTATCAACACCATTGGGCAAATAAGGTTGCTCGACAAAAACGGTGTGCCATTGCCCACCTTGGGATTTATGACAAGTTATGGCATACGAAAATTTAACCTGCAACGCATTAAAATGTTTGTTGCCCTTTATTTTTAAGAATCTTTTGTAATTACTCGTTTCGTTTTCGTAGTCTTTTTGAATTTCTTGATACAGTTTATTCGATTCTTCGTAAGGTAACGAGGGCGTTTCGGCATTAATAGTATCCAAAAGTAAAACGGTTTCAAAAGGGCGCATTTTCGGGTAATCGACCATACGCACTTTTACTTCCGCGAAGCGAAAACCGTACAATTCCTTAATCGAAAAAATTTCTAAAACCTCGATAATATCGCCATTGGCAATAAAACCGGCTTCGGTTGTGGGCTTAATCCAAAAGTAATTATTCTTAACCACCATTAAATAATCGCCGGCGGTTAACTCGTGTTCGTTAAATAGAATCCGACTCCGTATTTGCTGATTATACAGATTTGCGCGTTTATTGCTTCGCACAATAATGGCGGTCTCCTCGTTACCTAAATTACTGTAAGCGTCATTTATGGCATCCATAATATCGTAACCATCAACCAATCTTACAATATCCTTAAAACCGTTTAAATCGAACTTAAAAGCATCGTGGACATTTCTTGATAAAGCTTCGCGCAACACGGTGGCATTTTCTAAAATTCCGGAATCCTGTTCTTGGCGCATCACTTCGTCCAACTCCATTTTTGTAACTTCCTTGTTGTAGTTTAAAGCCAATTTATTTTCATCTAAGGCTGGACTTAAATCGAGTTTTACCGGTGGTAATTGTGCGGTATCTCCAATTAAAAGCAATTTGCATTGGTGGCCGGAATACACGTATTGCATCAAATCGTCAAGTAAAGAACCGTTTTCAAAGAATTTAGATTCCCCCGGCGTGTCCGGAATCATGGAAGCTTCATCCACAATAAAAATGGTGTTTTTATGTTTGTTGGGCTGTAAAATAAACTTCACACCGCCACCCTTATCTTTTTTAGGAAAATATATTTTTTTGTGAATGGTAAAGGCTTCTTTGTTAGAATAATTCGAAATTACTTTAGCCGCCCTACCCGTTGGAGCCATTAAAACCGCGCTTTTTTTGGCTTTCCATAAATTGGTAACAATGGTACCAACAATGGTGGTTTTACCCGTTCCGGCATAACCTTTTAACACGTACAACACATTTGGGCTTTTGCTGAAAATAAACTCTGAAAGCTGTTGCAATACAATATTTTGCTTTAAGGTAGGTTGAAACGGAAACTGCTGTTTTATAAGGGTGTAAAATTCGGCTGAGGTCATTTAAAACAAAATAATTTATAAATTATTCAAATATAGAAATGATTTTTACGTACTTTGGTTTTTACGATTAAAAAAAAATTGTAGATTTGCTAAATACCATTAATAAATTTTATTTAATAAATAACGTACCATGAAATTAATTCTCGTTGCAATTGCTGTAATTCTTGTAACAATTGGCTTAGTTAAGTTAGTTGACAAATTTATTCCCATTAAATTTAAACCTTTGTTACAAGTTGTACTTTGGATTGCTATTGCTTTTTTAGGATATAATACATTCCAATCTGTTTACGGTCCTGTGCACTTTAACAAATTAAAAAACAAGCGTTATGCTGAAGTTATTAAAAGTTTAAATGACATAAGAAACGCACAATTGGCTCACAGAAAAGTAACGGGAAATTTTGCAGGAGACTTTAATAGTTTGGTGAAATTTATTGACACTGCTCAATTTACCATTACACAACGCCGTGACACTAGTGTTATAGATCCTGTTTTGTCTAAACAATTTGGCGTTGATATGTATGAAGATAAGGTATTAATTGATACTTTAGGATTTGTGCCTGTTAAAGACTCCTTATTTAAAAACTCCGATCGTTATAAAACTATGATGAATGTACCCGTTGGAAAAGAAGGGGCTAAGTTCGACCTAAAAGCTGGGTTTATAGAGCAAAACAATACAAAAATAGCTGTATTTGAAGCCAAAGTTAAAAAAGATGTGATTTTATTTGACCAAGATAGAGATCTTGTATTACAGGAAAACCAAGTCGTATCGGTTGACGGTGTAAATGGTGATGCCTTAAAAGTAGGCTCTATGGACGAAGTAAATACCTCAGGAAACTGGCCAAAAACATATGGCGCTAACGAATAAACCCTATAATAAACTAACTAATCAAGAATTGTCCATTCAAATAAGTTTGAGTGGACTTTCTTTTTGTATACTGCAAAGTGATACCAAAACGGTTACAGCTTTAAAACATATTGACTTTGAAAAAAAATTAAACCCATTTGAAGTTTTAGACAAGCTCATTCACGTATTTGATACCGAAGGGGCTTTACAGGTTTCGTTTAATAATATTAACGTTATACACACCAACGAGCTTTCAACCCTAGTGCCAAAACCATTGTTTAAAGAAGCTTGTTTAGCCGATTATTTAAAATTCAATTCTAAAATCCTAAAATCCGATTTTATCGCTTTTGATACTATTGATTCTAACGATAGCGTTAACGTATATGTGCCGTACATAAACATCAATAATTATATTTACGAGAAATTCGGAAGCTTTACATACAAACATTTTTCTACCATTTTAATCGAGCGCGTACTTTCAATCGAAAAAAATGCGGATGACACCAAAGTTTACATCAATGTAAATACCACCCATTTTGAAATTATTGTAACAGAAAAAGGCAAACTTAAGCTCTACAACACCTTTGAGTTTAGCACAAAAGAAGATTTTATTTATTATATCTTATTTACTGCCGAACAATTAAAACTTAACCCAGAAACGCTACATTTAATTCTTATTGGTAACATTTCAAAAGATGATGAATTATACAACATCGCTTATAAATACATTAGACATGTTAGCTTTGGAAAACGGCTAGACAACTACAAATATTTACAACCTGTTGAACCCAACCCTTCCAACTTCACTTTAATACACAGTTTTTAATGCGCATTATTTCAGGATTATATAAAAGCAGAAAAATTGTAGCACCAAAAAACTTGCCGGTGCGCCCCACAACCGATATGGCGAAGGAATCGTTGTTTAACATTTTAAACAATCATTTTTATTTTGATGCTATTTCCGTACTCGACTTGTTTGCCGGAACTGGTAATATAAGTTACGAGTTTGCCTCAAGAGGCACGCAACACATCACGAGCGTAGATCAAGATTATGGCTGTATAAAATTTATAAACCAGATTGCTGCAAAATTTAATATGCCCATAAACACCATAAAAAGTGATGTGTTTAAATTTTTAGAAAAATCCGCTTTACAAACCCACATTATTTTTGCAGATCCACCCTATGGTTTTACTGAAGAGCAGTTTGCGAAAATATCAGAATTAGTGTTTCAAAACGATTTGTTATTAGAAGATGGTTTGTTAATTATCGAACATTCCAAACACACCAATTTATCCCATCTAAGCCACTTTAGCTATTCTAAAAGTTATGGCGGTAACATGTTTAGTTTTTTTGAAGCCAACTAAGTTTTCCCAAACATTTAGTCCCTAATTGCTTTTTTTTCAGTAAATTAGATTTCACCTTAATAGTGCCTGGCTCTAAACTTAAACTTTATTCTCTCTAAAAAAGCATGTCTTTTTTTAAGTTTGGTTATGGTTATTTATTGGAACTATTAATTAAAATCCTTAAATAAAATGAAAAAACTTATCCTATTAGGGCTTATTCTAACCCTAGTCGTATCCTGTAATCAGGAGCCACAACGTTATTTTTCAGAGTCTCCCGAAATTGAATCCATAAAAGAGAGAATAAAAGCCTACGAAGCCCAAGATTGGGAGGCTTGGAAATCTCACTTTGCCGATACTGCACAAGTATTCCACAACAAAAATACGGGCATCCCTTATCTGGAAAGTATGAAACGTCATCAAGATATGATTTCTAATTTTACATCCTACGGGTTTTCCGATGATAAAACGGTGTTGGAAATGGTTATCGACAAAGAAGGCAAAAAATGGGTAAACTATTGGTCTGTTTGGAGCGGAAAACTAAAAGCCAATGGCAAAGAGTTGGTAATCCCCGTGCATTTAACCTCTCAATTTGCAGATGGCAAAGTAGTTAAGGAATACGGGTATTACGATACCGCCTCAATCACTGCAGCCTTTATAGAAATTGAAGCTGGAGAAATGGAAAGCGCTGAAGCTGTAGGAGAGGCCTTAAATTAGCATAAATACAATGCCCCTTCAAAATTAATTAATAGTTATTATCAACAATAAAATAACCAACCAATTAAAACAATTAATTATGAAGACAATCAAAACAACTATGCTTTTAGCATCAATGCTATGCCTTACGCTAAACTTTTCAATGGCGCAGCAAGCCTATCAAGTTCATCAAGACAATGTAAAACCTTCCAAATTTATGGAATACGAAAAAATTGCTAAAGAATTCCAAGCGGCAAGTGTTGAGCACAATGTACAAACCTCTTGGTTTACAGCAGCATCTAACGATTTTAAGTATTTTTACATTACCCCCATTGAAAACTTTGCAGAACTGGATAAGCGCCCCTTTGCAGACATGGCAAAAGCTATGGGCGACAAATTTGGCGAACTGTTCGATCGCTTCGATGCGTGTTACGACTCGCACGGCACCTATGTAATTGTAAAAGACGACGCGCTTAGCTACAGTCCAGCCGAAGACGCTAAACCTGCCGAGGACGAAAACTACCGAACATGGTTTTACATGTATTACACCCCAGCAAATGCCAAAAAAATACGCGAGGGCATGAAAGCTGTTAAGGCCTTATTTAAAAGCAAAGGCTCAATGGAATATTATAATGTGTACCGCAATGGGTTTGGACAAATTGAAAACTATTACTTAGTTTCTATTCCTGCAAAAGACGCTATAGATTCTGCTAAAAGAGGCGAAGCAAACAAAGAAGTTTTAGGTCCAGACCGATGGGATACTTTTGCCAAAGTAATGAATTACACCACAAGAACAGAAGAATACACAGGCGAGATGCGTCCGGATTTATCGTATTCACCAAAAGAAGAATAGTATCTACCAACCATTTTTAACCAAAAAACCCTTCTTTAATAACCAAAGAAGGGTTTTATTTATACTTAAGCAAATCTATAAGCCGAATTCTGTATGTCCTGAATTTAAAACCCAAAACACCCCTATCATTTATCTGAGTGCATAGTTACCCATACACTTTAGCTGCCTACCCTCCAGCATCGAGCGTGCCGCCCTCTCCCGATAGTTATCGGAACGCTGGTTTACATGACATTGCACCACATAGAGTTTACCCGGTTTCACTACAGCATTACCTGTACATACTTTCTGTTGCACTTTTCCTAACCTCACGGTTGGTGGCCATTAACCACTATGTTGCACTACGGTGTTCGGACTTTCCTCCCAAGTGCTGAACTTGTTTCAGTAACTCCTCAAATTAACTTTTACATTAAAATGAAAAGATGCTGAAATAAATTCAGCACAAGAGCGATAAGGCGATTTACTTGCCTGCAAAATTACAACAAACAAATGCCATTTCTTAATATATTTAAATATTTGGGCGTTACCCTAAAAAGGGTCAGGCTTTACGCTATATCTTTTTTTAACGTCATAGCGAGGACGAAGGACGTGGCTATCTGTTAAATAAAAGTTTTAAACAAAGTAAATGCCTTTCTTTAAAAAAAAGGATGCCGCTTCAATCCTTAACGCGCTTGTTTGCTGGGTTCTGGTTTTTAAAGTGAAAAGCAGTTATGTTTTCAGAGAAGCTCGTTTTTTTTCCACAAAACCATTAAAATCCGCATCAACTTAACAACAATAACTTGTTAATAACTCCTATTAAATTCTAAGTTCAAAATACTGAATTCCAAATTGAATTTTTAACTTTGTTATCTATTCAAAAAGCAATAATAACATTGGAGCACTTTGTAGTATCGGCTAGAAAATACAGACCCCAAACGTTTAGAGACGTGGTGGGCCAGCAAGCTATTACAAATACCTTATTAAATGCTATTGAAAACAATCATTTGGCGCAAGCCCTTTTATTTACAGGCCCTCGAGGTGTTGGAAAAACAACATGCGCCCGTATTTTGGCAAAAATGATTAATAGCGATGGCACCGAAACAGGTGATGAAGATTTCGCCTTTAATATTTTTGAGCTCGATGCCGCATCAAACAACTCGGTTGATGATATTAGAAATTTAACCGATCAAGTTCGTATTCCACCACAAGTGGGCAAATACAAAGTGTATATTATTGATGAGGTGCACATGCTATCGCAAGCGGCTTTTAATGCGTTTTTAAAAACATTGGAAGAGCCTCCAAAACACTGTATTTTTATTCTCGCCACTACCGAGAAACACAAAATAATTCCAACGATTTTATCGCGCTGCCAAATTTTCGATTTTAAACGCATTACCGTAAAAGACGCCAAAGGCTATTTAAAATATATCGCCGAAGAACAAGGCGTAACCGCTGAAGATGATGCCTTGCACATCATCGCACAAAAAGCAGATGGCGCGATGCGTGATGCGCTTTCTATTTTTGACCGTGTGGTTAGTTTTTCTGGTAAAAATTTAACGCGACAAGCGGTTACCGAGAATTTGAATGTGCTGGATTACGAAACCTATTTTACGAGCACCGACCTTATTTTAGAAAACAACATTCCCGAGTTATTAATTCAGTTTAATCATACGCTTTCAAAAGGCTTCGACGGCCATCATTATATAGCGGGATTAGCCTCGCATTTTAGAGATTTACTAGTGAGTAAAACTCCAGAAACCATCGAACTTTTGGAGGTTGGCGAAAAAACAAAAAATAAATATTTAGAGCAATCCAAAAAGGCGTCGCAAGCCTTTTTAATGCAAGCTATAAATCTCGCCAACGATTGCGACCTGAAATACAAAACCAGTAAAAACCAACGCTTACTTGTTGAGCTTTGTTTAATGCAGCTTGCCTCTATCACTTTTGATGGAGAAAAAAAAAATAGCAAACATTACATAATACCAGCATCGTATTTTAAAAAGAAAGGTATTACGCCTATTCCCGTTACCGTACCACCAAAAACGGCGGAAAACAAGGCGCATAGCGATAATTTAGAAACCCAAACTAAAAAAGAAGCGGTGCCGGCAGCAGTAGCGAATTTGCAGGTAAAGGAACCACCAAAAATTATTTTAAAGCAAGATAGTAAACGTACATCCGGATTGTCGTTAAGCAGTATCAGAGCTAAAAAAGAACATCAAATACGGCAAATGGATGTTGTTATTGATGAAGAAAACTTACCCAAAGAAGCTTTTACCGAAAAGCAAATGGTAGATACTTGGAATGCCTATGTTAAAATAGTTGAAGGTAAAGGGCAATATAACCTAGCTTCTATTTTGCGCATTGATAAACCAAAACTAAAAGACACGACAATTCATTTAGAATTCCCCAACGAAACCAACAAGTTGGAAGTTGAGCGTCAGCAATTCGATTTATTGGGGTATATTAGAAAGAGCTTAAATAATTTCGACATCAATTTATCAATTACCGTAAATGAGGTTTTAGAAAAAAAATACGCCTACACCAGTGCGGATAAATTTGAAAAATTAAAGGCTAAAAACCCGAATATTGAAACCTTAAGAAAAACTTTTGGTTTGGATATATAAATCGCTTTATATGAAACATTTATGTATTTTATGCTTCACACTAATCTTCACTTTATTAAGTTGTGATGGTCGAGATAGAATATATAAAACCAATGCTGAAGTTTTAAAGGAAAACAAACTGTTTGATTCTTTTTCCGAAGCCATAAAATACATCCCCGAACAGCGTACCGAAATTTTAACGGACACCATTTTAAGTACCGGTTTTCAAGTTAAAATACAATATTATGCGCTCGATAAAGCGTATTCGTCAAAAACGATAAAGGCTTCAAACGAAACAAATACAACACTTCATTTTAAAAATTTTGAGGCTCAGTTTCAAGTCTTAAAAAACAACAAATTAATCGCTCAAAATATTATCAATAAAGAGGTATTCAAAAAACACGAAGCTTCTACTTTTTGGAATCAAGCCATCATGCAGTATGTTTGGATAGATTATGAAAACTCAACCGCCGAATTTATAACCATTAACACATCTTTTAACATTCCGAAAACAGATATTTTCAAAGACTTTAGCATAATAATTGATACCTTTGGGGCGGTTAAAATAAAAGAAATCAATCTTCTTGAAAACGTTTTGTAATTATGCTAGGATTAAAATTACCAACCGATCCGCGTTGGGTTAACATTGTAGAAAAAAATATTGAAGACATCCTTACCGATCATGCTTTTTGCGAACAAAAAGCCACAAGCACCGCCATATCTTTAATAGTTAGTTTCCCCGAATATACCGATTTGGTGCAAGAAATGGTGGCTTTAGTAAAAGAGGAAATCAGTCATTTTAAAATGGTACACGATATCATATTAAAACGTGGTTGGACCTTAGGTAGAGACCGACGCGATGATTATGTCGTGCAATTAATGAAGTTTTTTCCAAAAGGCGGAAGCAGAACCACACAATTAGTGCATCGATTGTTATACGCGGCCTTAATTGAAGCCCGAAGCTGCGAGCGTTTTAGATTGCTATCGGAGGAATTAGAGGACAAAGAATTAGCCGATTTTTACAGAAAACTCATGGTAAGCGAAGCCAACCATTACACCATGTTTTTAGGCTTTGCGAGACAGTACGGCAATAAAAAAGAAGTTGACACCAAATGGCAGCAACTTCTGGAATATGAGAGTAAAATTATGGCTAACCTCGGAAAATCCGAAACCATTCATGGTTAAATTAACAACCACAAAATAAGGTATTTAACATCAATAAAGTTAAAATTTATAACCAACACCTATTTGAATGTTCGAGTTTTTGGCTTCAACATTTAAATGGTCGTCAAAAACATTTGAGAACCCATAGGTATATCTGAGATCGGCAAAAAGCATATGCGATAACTTGAATTCAATACCGCCAACGCCCGAATAGGCAAAGTTTTTTATACCGTCATCAACTTTATGAACCTTTAAACTAACTTGGGGTCCAGCGCCGATATGTATTTTTTCGCTAAGCCTGAATCTGAAAAAAATGGGTGCTTGAATATAATCTAAATGTAATTTTTCGTCGTTTGCACCTTCAGCAGAAAATTGAATTTCCGGCATTAATGAAATTGTATTTGATAAACCAATGTTAGCAAAAAAACCAACAAATATGCTGTTTCTATGTTTGTTTGCCATGTTTGGAGCCGTATCAAAACTAAGGTTGGAAGTATTAAGACCACCACGTACACCGTACATCACACCTTGAAATGCTGTGCCTTTCGACTTTACTTTAACCGAGTCTGCAGCTTTTTCAGAATCTTTATCTTGAGAAAATCCAAAAAACGAAAAACCAAGTAGTACTGTAAATAGTATTAATTTTTTCATAAGTTATTATTTAATAGGTTGGGGTTTAAAACTCTAGTAATTATTAGGTTGACCAATATATATTATAAAATGATAATACCTGTGTTTTAAAAGATGAATGGTAAAATTTTACTGTGTATTGCTAGAAACGGTATCGTAATATATACTTTTGATAATGCCATCGGCAAGTCCTATTTTTGGAACATATATGTATTTTGAACCACTCCATTTCATGGCAGAAAGGTAAATACGCATGGCAGGAATAATAACATCGGCACGGTCTTGATTTAAAGAAAGTTCGGTAATACGCTCTTCATAAGAATAGCTTTGCAACAAATGGTAATAAGAGCTTAGGTAAAAGTATGTTAAGGGTTTACCCATAGATTTACCCGATATTTTGAATATTTTATTAATGTTGCCACCCGAACCTAAAACATCTATTTTATCGTACTGCTTTACATTGGTTTTAATCCATTGCTCCAATTCTTCCCAGGCTTCTTTTTTAACCATATCGTTAAGAAGTCTTACCGTTCCTATTTTAAACGATTTTGAAGCTTCTTGTTTTCCTCTATGGATAATACTAAACTCGGTGCTTCCGCCGCCAACATCAACATATAAATAGGTTTTGTTATTGTCTATAAATTTGTTTAAATCCGTTGCGGCTATAATGGCTGCTTCTTCTTCACCTTCAATAACATCTATACTAATTTCGGCATGTTGTAACACCAAATCGACTATTTTTTTACCATTGGAAGATTCTCGCATCGCCGATGTAGCACAGGCTTTATATTTTACGACTTTATGCGATTTCATTAAAAGCCTAAAAGCCAACATGGTATCTAAAATTCGCTGTGTATTTTCTTTTGATATTCTTTGCTTTACAAAAACATCGGCACCTAAACGAATAGGCACGCGCACTAACGAGTTTTTCTTAAACTGAACCGGTTTTCCCTTTTCTTCAATAATATTAGAAATTAGTAATCGTACAGCATTTGAGCCTATATCAATAGCGGCGTATTTTTTTATTGAAAGCATATTATTTTTGCAACTTGTTTAAATAATAATCGTAAATATCAATTTGTGATCTCACTCTTGGTTTATCGTTTATTCGGTATTCATTTTCATTTGCCGTGTTTAACAATCTGGCCTTTACATTGTCGTTCCAGCAAATGTTATAAGTATCAATTATTTCTTGTTTTATGGCGTTGTTATAAATAGGGCAACTCACCTCTACTCTATTGTCGATATTTCTGGTCATCCAATCGGCCGAAGAAATATAAACTTTACAGTTATCGCCTTCGCCAAAGATATAAAGTCTGGAGTGTTCTAAAAATTTATCGACCACGCTAATAACTTCTATATTTTCGCTCATCCCTTTTACTCCGGGAATCAAACAACAAATACCTCTAACTATCATTTGAATTTTAACACCCGCTCGACTGGCTTCATAAAGTTTGTCGATCATCACATAACTGGAAATACTGTTCATTTTTAATCGGATACAACCCGTTTCTCCCCTTTTTACCTTTTCAATTTCCGCATTTATTAATTTGAAAAGTGCTTTTTGCGTATTGTGGGGCGAGGTAATTAAATGTTTGTATCTGAATATTTTATAGTTCGCATTAAAAAAGTTGAAAATTTTATTGACGTCTTTTAGAATCCTTTGATCGGAAGTAAAAAATGTGTGGTCGGTATATATTTTGGCCGTAGATTCGTTAAAATTCCCCGTGCTTATAAAACCGTAGCGTTTTATTTTAGTGTTTTCCTCACGTTCAATAACACACATTTTACTGTGTACTTTTAAACCTTGTACGCCAAAGATAAGATTAACGCCTTCATCTTCCATTTGTTGTGCGTAATCGATGTTGGCTTGCTCATCAAAACGGGCTTGTAATTCAATAGATACCGTAACCGTTTTACCGTTAATGGCAGCGTTTATAAGCGAACTTGCCACATGCGATATTTCGGCCAAACGGTAAATGGTAATTTTAATGGTTTTTACCTGCGGATCTAAAGCGGCTTCCCTTAAAAACTTAACAACATAAGAAAATGTATGATACGGGGCGTAAAGTAAAAATTCTTTGTTCGCAATCGCTTCAAAAATACTGGATTCGAAACTTAAACCTTTTATGGGCAGGGGTTCAATTTTATCGTAAAGAAGGTCTGTTCTTCCTAAACTCGGGAAACTCATGTAATCGCGACGGTTATGATATCGGCCACCGGGGATAATGCTATCGGTATCGTCTATTCCCATTTTGGTCATTAAATACTCTAAAGTGTCGGCATCAATGGTTTTGTCGTAAACAAATCTTACGGGTTCACCTATTTGCCTGTGCTTGACACTGTCGGAAATTTTTTCGATAAAACTTTTACTCAAATCACTTTCAAAATCCAATTCCGCATCACGCGAAATTTTAATCATGTGAGTCGATATGCTTTTATAATCGAAAATATTAAATATATCTCCTAAACAGTAGCGCAGCAAATCATCAATTAAAATAATATATTGTTTATCACCTTCTTGGGGCAAAACAACAAATCGGTTTATAGACTTTGGTATTTCTAAAAGAGCAAATTGTTTATTGCCATTTGACATAAGCATTCGCACCGCCAAATACGCCCCTGAATCCTTTAAATTTGGGAGCTGCACCAAATCGTTTAGAATGATGGTAACGAGCGCAGGACTTACATTTTGTACAAAATAC
This sequence comes from Hwangdonia lutea, assembly GCF_032814565.1. Taxonomy (GTDB): domain Bacteria; phylum Bacteroidota; class Bacteroidia; order Flavobacteriales; family Flavobacteriaceae; genus Hwangdonia; species Hwangdonia lutea. The sequence goes on along the minus strand of NZ_CP136521.1, from coordinate 3,202,083 downwards.
CTTTTAATAAAATCGTGTTTTGCAGAATCAATTTGGGTTTCATCAATAATATAAATGTTTTCTTTTTCTAATTTAGATTTTATGGTATCCAAAACCCCTAAACTCTCACTTTGTTGATTAATAACAATTTGAGTAATAATTTCCAGCAACTCTTTGGCTTTAATACCTCCAAGTTCGTTTTTACCGCCTTTTCCGGCTTCTACAATACGTTTAACGGTAGCATAGCGCACCTTAAAAAACTCATCTAAATTATTAGAAAAAATACCCAAAAAACGTAAACGTTCAATTAACGGCACAGTCTCATCTGTAGCCTCTTGTAAAACCCTGGCATTAAATTGCAACCAACTTATTTCTCTATTTATATAACTATTGGTGTGTTTTTCGGCTTTCGTCATGTTTTTATTTAAGGGAATATAGTAACAAATATATTCTATTTGCACGAATATTTAATACGGAATTACGGCTTAAAATATGGATTATTTTAAATCTTTTGGGAATAATGTGTAAACTGTTTTTCCCGGTTTTAAATCGGCCCATGTATTGATATCGAAATTAATAATTGTAACACCGCAAGTTGGTACGTTTTCAATGTACTTATCGCCATATGTATTCACAAAATCAGTAATGGCATGATTATGTCCAAAAACCATGAGATTGTCTACCGAGGCACCAACGGCTTTAATGGTTTGAATAAGATCGCTACCTGAAAAATCGTATAATTTATGGTTTAAATCCATTATACTTTTATCAATTTCCAGGTTTGAAACAAAAGCATCTGCTGTTGTTTTTGCACGAACGGCATCGCTAGAAAGCACTTTATCTATTTTTAAACCATGTGATTTAAAGTATTTCGATACTGTTTCAACATCATTTTTCCCTCGTTTATTTAAAGGTCTTTGGTGATCAATTACGTTATGTTTCCAAGAGGATTTGGCGTGCCTAACTAAAATCAGTTTTTTCATAATATATCGATTAAATGTATTTTTTATCGATTAAAAACTATTTTCGTCAATAAAAATCAATTTATTTGTGTTTTAATATTTTAGAAATTTAACTAAAAAAATGGAATGAAGGAAATTAAAAACCAAACAACTTGTTTTTACGCGCATATCGAGGTCGGTGAGTTGAATTATTAAATCGACAAAGTGTTGACTGCTGCCATTTTAACGAATTTATAAGTGATTTAACATTTATTTTTGATTTAACTGTATCATATGCGTTTTTTTGTCTTACCTACTTATAAAATAAACAAGTTATGATTCCGAATCTAATCACCATAAGCAAAACAACATTGGTTTTCAATGTTTTCCCTCACAATTTTTCCCTCAAAAATTTTACTCTGTTATGTGTTTTTCAGTCACTTGTAGTGATTAACAAATAATATTAGTGTTTATAATAGTATCGTTTTAAATTTAATTATTATGAAAAATAAATCAGCTATAACATTCTTAACCTTATTACTTGCCTGCATGGTGTCTATATTATCTGTAGAAAATGTTTCGGCTCAAGAATATGGTATTTTCGAGCTTACCAACGAGAGCAAGCAATCGAAAACAGCAATAACTAAATCGAACGATAGAGATGGGTTTTATAAGCTCGCACAAAATTTGCATACCACGGCATATATTAATAACAATACTATTAGTAAGATTTATGGCAAAGGTAAAGTACAAAAAGTAACGATTGGCGATAGTAAATCTTTTGGTTTGTTAAACAATAGCGACTATAACAGTGTAGAGTTAATTACCGTAACTCTAAAAAAGCAAAGTGATTTGAATAACAAATTGGATTTAACTGCCAACAACAACCTTGGGAAGCTTAAATATGTATTTATAAAATGCCATTTTAAATGTACTGCCGATCAAATAGCGAAATTTATAACATCAAACTCTAATGTAAGGGTTTTTTATTCAACTGAAACACCATCATAATACAGCATAAGGTAAATTTTTTAAAGATTAACACATGAAAAAACTATACGCTACTAAAGCAATAATTAATATTGGTTATGCGAAAATCTTCGTAATTGCCTGTATTCTTTTTTTGTTTTCTTCAAATAGTTATGGTCAAGTAGAGGTGGATTTTACTCCAAGAACCTCTGTAAATTCGCCCAGCAAAACCATATATACTATAAAAGGGGATTTTACTATGATAGGCAATACCAACCTGACTTTAGTTAATTACTCAGATAATAGTAACAATGATGAGGACATGAGATTTGTTGATCGTGATGATGTGGTTTTTCCAGGCAACACGTTCAATACTATTAATTCCTCTTCCGCAACGCTAGCACTATCAACAGAAAACAAAGCCGATCCCGGGTGTTCAAAAATTATCTATGCAGGTATCTATTGGACTGGAAGGGTTGACCAAGGTGTTGATGCAGATGCAGACGGCGATGGTAACCCCAACACATTTAACGTAACCAAAAATGGGGTTACAAAACAATTAGATAAACGAAAAATACGTATTAAAGGTCCAGACGACAATTTTTATACTGACTTTACCGCTGAACCAACAAACGAAATTTTATTTCCCGAAAACGAATATAGAAATATTTTTACAGGTTATACAGAAATCACTGATTACGTACAGCGAAACGGTATTGGCGAATACTTTGTAGGCGATTTACCGGGTAGAGAGGGAATTATAGATGGTACTGGATTATCTGCAGGTTGGGGTATGGTTGTGGTTTACGAAAATTCCAAAATGAAATGGCGGGATATTACCGTTTTTGATGGCTATGCTTTTGTTAGAAGTTTTAATAATAACGTATACTCAATCCCTGTCTCTGGCTTCAATGCAGCACAAAGCGGCGAAGTAAACTTAAAATTAGGTGTTATGGGGGGTGAAGGCGAAAGAGGTTTTACCGAAGATTATTTTGAAATAGAACAATTAAATTCAGGCACTTATACGCGTCTATCACACTCAGAGAACACTCCAAATAACTTTTTTACGGGATCCATCTTAACAGGGGGAAATCCTCGCGATCCAAACCTATACAATAATACTGGTATAGATGTGATGATGTTTGATATTGATAATACCGGTAACACTATAATTGCAAACGGACAAACCCAAACATCATTTAATTACGGGACAACTTTTGACACCTATACCATCTTTAACGTAACCTTCGCTGTTGATGCTTACGTTCCAGAACCAGAAGGCGTACTGAATATCACTTCTATAAACGGAAACACACCCAATCCACCAGATATTTTAGAACCAGGTCAATTTTCGGATTATATTTTAGAAATAAGAAATACAGGAACCGAGGCTACTGATAATACACTAATTACTATTCCTGTACCTGATACTATAGACCCAAGTAATTTAAACATTTCAACAGGGTTTCCTAATCCAGGTACATATACGACAACAAACACTCCCCAATATAGAACAGGTCCAGGCTTTGGCCCTAACGGCTCTATAGTATGGGATTTAGGCACTTTACCCGTTCCTCCAGCTCCAGATGATGTTTTGGCAACTATTAGTTTTAGCTTAACGGTAACTAGGGATTGTACCATGCTATCCGACCCCTCTTTTGACCCTAATGTTTCACTCACTGGCACCATTACAGGTGTTGGAGCGGTATCCAATGTACCCTTTGATTTCCCTTTAATACAAGGCTATGAAACAACAGGTAATTGTGCTGGAGAACCAATACCTACTCCAATAATCATAGGCATTAACTATTTGGACTATATAAATGAACCGCCAACCGCAAGTAATCCTTCACCTTTTGATATTGAATGTGGTGCCACTATACCTCCACCTGATGTCTTGGTAGTTACAGATGAAGCAGATAATTCTGGTTTTACACCAACTGTTACCTATGTCTCTGATGTTTCAGATGGGGGAACAAATCCCGAAATTATTACAAGGACGTACAGGGTAACGGATGATTGTGGCAATTCTATTGATGTAACGCAAACCATAACCATTACTGATACTACAAGCCCAAGTACCCCAACTCTTCCAGATTTAACTGGGGAGTGTTCAGTAACCGCAACAGCACCTACTACGGGAGATATTTGTTCTGGTATCATTACTGGTACAACCACAGATCCTTTAACCTATAATTCACAAGGCACATTCGTTATTACTTGGACTTTCGATGATGGCAATGGTAACAGTATAGATGTTAATCAGAACATTATTGTTAAGGATACCACAAATCCAGATACACCTAGACTAGCGGTTTTAACAGGTCAATGTAGCGTAACCGCAATCGCTCCAACTACAGAAGACAATTGTTCTGGCACAATAACTGGTACAACTACAGACCCTTTAACTTATAATTCTCAAGGTACATTTGTAATCACTTGGACGTTTGATGATGGTAACGGTAATAGTATTGATGTTGATCAAACTGTAATTGTTGATGACACCACAGAGCCTGAGGAACCAGTCCTTCCAGATTTAAATGGCCAATGTTCAGTCACTGCACCTATACCTGTAATTACAGATAATTGTAATGGGGCACCAATCTCTGGAACTACTAGCGATCCATTAATCTATAATACACAAGGTACATATGTTATCACTTGGAATTTTGACGATGGCAACGGTAATAGCATTAATGTTGATCAGAATATCATTGTTAATGATACCACAAACCCAGATACTCCAAACCTTCCGGTTTTAACTGGGCAATGTTCGGTAACAGCTGTTGCACCGACAACAGATGATAACTGTTTAGGTACTATTACGGCCTCCACTACAAATTCTACAACTTATAATACTCAAGGCACATATACTATTACGTGGACCTTCGACGATGGTAACGGGAATAGTATTGATGTGGATCAAACTGTGATTGTGGATGATACAACAAATCCAGAAACACCAAGATTGGAAGATTTAACCGGGCAATGTGGCGTAACGGCTATAGCTCCTACTACTAATGATAACTGCTCTGGCATTATTACCGGTACAACAACCGACCCTACCACCTATAATACTCAAGGTACGTTTGTTATCACATGGACATTTGACGATGGAAACGGGAATAGTATTGATGTGGATCAAACAGTAATTGTCGACGACACCACAGAACCCGAAGAACCAACCCTTGCGGATTTAATTGGCCAATGTTCGGTCACTGCTCCTATACCCGTAATTACAGATAATTGTAATGGCAATACAATTACAGGAACAACGACTGATCCATTAACATATACAACTCAAGGTACATTTATTATCACTTGGAATTTTGACGATGGCAATGGGAATAGCATTGATGTTGATCAAACAGTAATTGTTGAAGACACGACAAACCCAACTATTACCTGTCCTGCAGATGTTTCTGTAAACGTGGATGCTGGCTTATGTACAGCGTCTGGCGTAACCTTAGGGACACCAATAGTTGACGATAACTGTTCTGTAGATACGGTAACTAACGACGCACCTGCAATATACCCATTAGGTAACACCATTGTTACTTGGACAGTAACCGACGACACGGGCAACACAGCAACGTGTACACAAACAGTAACAGTAATTGATGATATTGACCCAACCATTACTTGTCCGTCAAACGTATCTTTAAATGTAGATTCTGGTTTATGTACCGCATCCAGCGTTAACTTGGGTACACCAATAACAGACGATAATTGTTCAGTAGATACCGTAACCAACGATGCTCCATCTGTATTCCCATTAGGTAATACCACAGTGACTTGGACAGTGACCGATGGTTCGGGGAACACAGCTATTTGTACGCAAACGGTAACAGTAACGGACGATATTGACCCAACAATTACATGTCCTGCAGATGTATCAGTAGGTGTAGATGTAGGTTTATGTACCGCTTCTGGCGTTAACTTAGGAATTCCAACATCAGACGACAACTGTTCAGTGGACACCATAACAAACGATGCACCAGCAGTATTCCCATTAGGAAATACCACAGTGACTTGGACCGTAACCGATGGTTCTGGTAACACTGCGACTTGTACACAAACCGTAACGGTGACCGATGATATTGACCCTACCATTATTTGTCCTGCGGATGTTTCAGTAAACGTTGATCCTGGGTCATGTGAAGCCTCAAGCGTTAACTTAGGAACACCTACAACAGACGACAACTGTTCAATAGATAGCGTAACCAACGATGCGCCAACAACCTATCCGTTAGGCGACACGATTGTAACATGGACCGTAACCGATGGTTCTGGAAACACAGCAACTTGTACCCAAACCGTAACAGTAGTTGACGATGCAGACCCTTCCATTACTTGTCCAATCGATGTCACTGTAAATGTTGACGCAGGTTTATGTTCGGCAACAAATGTCGACTTAGGTACACCAAGTGCTACTGATTGTACACCTGTTACTGTTAGTAATGATGCCCCTGCTGTTTTTCCTCAAGGTGAAACCATAGTAACATGGACCGTATCCGATGATGCAGGAAATACGGTAACTTGTACGCAGGTTGTAACTGTAATAGATAATATCAACCCAACGTTTGTTGAAGCGTTACCTACCGATATTACTGTAGAATGTAGTGAAATTCCAGATCCTGAAGTGCTTACAGCAACAGACAACTGTGGATCTGCTGTGGTCTCTTTTGGAGAAACTAGAATTGATGGTTCTTGTGAATCAAATTACACTTTAGTTCGTACTTGGACAGCAACAGATGCTAGCGGGCTTACAACAGTTCATACACAAAATATAACTGTGCAAGATACAACCAGACCAGAATTTGTAGAAAATCTACCAGAGGACATTACCGTAGAATGCGATGACGTTCCAAACGCTGCAACCTTAACAGCCATTGACAATTGTAGTGATGCAACTGTGGCAGTAAATGATGTTTTAACTAATGGTAACTGTGCGAACAACTACATCATTGCGCGCACATGGGTGGCAACGGATGCCTGTGGATTAATTACTACACATACACAAATAATAACAGTTCAGGACACCACTGCTCCAGCACCAACAACAACCTTTGAAGAGACAATGGATGTTAGCTGTACGGATGTTCCTGATGCCCCAGCATTAGAATTTTCAGATAATTGTTCCAGTACCGCAGGTATTACTGTAGTTTTTGAAGAAACCAACACCTTTGATGAAATTGCTTTAACCGATTATCAAATCATTAGAACGTGGACAGTAACTGATGAGTGCGCGAATCAAGAAACCTATACACAAACTTTAAATGTATCGCTTGATGAAGTTCTTATAGATATAGTAGCCCCAGATATATGCGCCGACGAGGGTGCAGTTGATTTAAATAATTTTACACCTGAAACCCTTAACACCAACGGAACTTGGGAATTAATAGAAGGAGACTCAGGCGCCATACTAACTGGAAGTATTTTTGATCCTACGAATGTAGAATGGGATTCGGTGACAGTACAAACAGGTATCGATTACAGATTTAGATATACCACAACAGATGCTGGTTGTATTAGCATAACCGATATCGTGGTAACATTAAATTATTGCGAGGTACTCCCTTGTGGTGAAAATGACATTGTAATCTCGAAAGCATTAACACCAAACGGTGATGGATATAATGAGACCTTTGATATAACAGGCATAGAATTATGCGGGTTTACTGCCAACATTAAAATATTTAACCGTTGGGGAGCATTGGTTTACGAATCCAACAACTATCAAGTTGGCGAAGGATCCGGTAGTTGGAGAGGTTCTTCACCTAAATCATCAATAGGCGGCAAAGGTAAATTACCAAACGGAACTTATTATTATATCATTCATTTAGAAAACAGTGGATTGAAACCATTAACTGGACCAATTTACTTAGGAACCAAATAAAACTTAACCTATGAAACTTATTAAACATAACATAATCGCTATTGCATTGTTAAGCTGTACGATTGGAGTTGCACAACAATTACCGCAATTCACACAGTATATGTTCAATACAATCTCTGTAAATCCCGCTTATGCTGGTAGTAGAGAAGCTTTAAGCGTGGTTGGATTACACAGAAGTCAATGGGTTGGTTTTAAAGGCGGACCTATAACACAAACACTGTCTATTCATACACCGCTCAGGAATGATAGAATTGGTTTAGGCTTGTCGTTTATTGAAGACGATTTAGGTCCTCAAAATTTCACGTATGTTTATGGTGATTTTTCATATACCATTCCAACAGGTTCAGATGGTAAATTGGCATTTGGTTTAAAAGCGGGTTTTACTCAATTTAGTTTTGATGCCGATTTTCGAAATGACCCTGGCAACGTAAACGATCCGTTAATATTTGGTACCGAAGATAGATGGACACCAAATTTAGGCGCCGGTGTTTTTTGGCACTCAAACCGTTGGTATTTAGGCTTATCTGCACCAAGAATATTAACTAACGATTTTAGTAACGCACAAAAAGAGTTTGAAGCCTTAGAACGTATTAGTTACTATTTTACCGGTGGTTATGTGTTTGATTTAAGTAATAATATAAAACTTAAACCTGCGGTATTATTAAAAGCAACAAACGGAGCACCAATGTCTTACGATTTTACCGGAAGCTTCCTATTCAATGAGAAATTTTGGTTGGGCGGTTCGTACAGACTCAATAGAGAAACAGCTGCCATTGGAGGTTTTGCCGATTTTCAAATATCAAGACAATTACGTGTTGGGTACGCTTACGAAAAACCCATTTCAGATATCGCAAGATATACCACTGGAACTCACGAGATTTTATTAATTTACGAATTCAAATTCCTAAGTTCTAAATTAAAATCACCAAGATATTTCTAACAAGAAATTATTGTATAAATGAAACTAAAAAACCACATAGTAATTTGTTTAGCTTTAATGCTCAGCTTTTCTGTTTTTTCCCAACAAGGAAAACAAAAAAGGGCTGATACCTTATTCAATAAATTCTCTTTTGTAAAAGCCGCAGAGCTTTATCAAGATCTTATTGAAAAAAACTATAATAAAGATTACGCTACTAGAAAGTTAGCCGATTGTTATGCTTATTTAAGGAATCCGCAAAGAGCTTCCCGATATTATAAAAAAGTGGTTGAGCAAGACAATGTACCCATCGAGTATTACTATAGCTACGCCCAATCGCTTCGTGGTATTAAAAAATACAAAGAATCCCAAATATGGTTGAAGCGTTTTAAAGATTCCGGAGGCGTTGTAAATGCTAACGATTTTTCCAAAAATGCCAATTTTATTACAAGCATTTTTAACGCCAAACAGCAATACTTTTTAGATCGCGTACGCTTCAATTCAAAATATAGCGATTTTGGAGCTTTTGAGCACGATGGGAAAGTATATTTCGCATCTTCGAGAGATGAAGGTGTTGCCGTTAAACGGTTGTATGGCTGGAACGAACAACCCTTTTTAGATGTTTACGTGGCCAAAGTGGGCTCGCGAAGAAATGTAGATTACACCGGAAAGCTAAAAGGCGATGTCAATTCCATTTACCACGATGGGCCGGTTACCATTACCAAAGATGGCAAAACCATGTATTTTTCAAGAAATAATTATAAGGACCAAGTAAGGAAAAGGGACAATAGCGGCTTAACCGCCATGAAAATATATAGGGCCACTTTACAAGACAGCGTTTGGACAAACATTGAAGACCTGCCAATTAACAGCGACGATTTTTCCACCCAACACGCCGCATTAAATAAAGACGACACCAAATTATATTTTGCATCCGACAGACCCGGTGGTTATGGCGGATCGGATATTTATGTGGTAGATATTAACCCCGACGGTACTTTGGGCGAACCCCAAAACGTTGGTAATGTGGTTAACACCGAAAATGCAGAGGGCTTCCCATTTATAAACCAAGAAGATGTCCTGTTCTTTTCATCCGACGGGCATGTGGGCCTAGGCCTGCTCGATGTATTCGCCACCATTAAGGGCGAAAATGGTGATTTTGTTGATGTTGTAAATTTAGGTATTCCGGTTAATTCCAATAAAGACGATTTTTCATTTACCATGAATCCCAACGGAATTACGGGTTATTTTGCTTCAAACCGAAGAGGTGGCCGTGGCGATGACGATATTTATGCCTATTACCGAGAACCAATCATGCAAGTTGAAGGTGTAGTAACCGATGCCATTAACGCAAAACCTATTGCCAATTCTAAAATTACATTATACGATGATAAAGACAATGAAATTGCGTATATGGAAACCGATGAAAACGGATTCTATCAAATAAATATAGACAGAAATCAAGATTACAAAATTGTAGGAGGTCAAGATAAATACATTGACGATTATCGCACCTTTACTTCAAAAAATCTACAAACAGAACTTACAACAATTACAGCAAACTTATTGCTTAACCCTAAGCCAAATGTTGTAAAACTTGCAGAATTAAATACGATTTATTTTGATTTTGATAAACACAACATCAGAGAAGATGCAGCTTTAGAACTGGATAAAATTGTGAATTTAATGTTGAATGATTATCCAGAAATGGTGATTAGAATTGAATCGCACACCGACTCTCGAGGTGCATTAACCTATAACGATAAACTGTCGATAGATCGAGCAAATTCAACCTACGAATATTTAGTTTCGAAAGGTGTAAATCCTGAAAGAATTACAGAGCACCAAGGATTTGGAGAGCGCCGATTAACCAATGGTTGCGTAGATGGACAAAAATGCGAAGCGGAAGAACATCAATTAAACCGACGTACTCAATTTATAGTTGTAAAAATGGAATAAAACCACACAATTCTAACCTAATTGTGTTTAAAATATCGTCCCAATGAAAACAAAAAACCACATTCTAACCTGCGCTATATTATTGCTAAGTTTTACGGCTTCGGCGCAATATGGTTCCCAGAAAAAAGCGGATAATTTATTCAATAAATTTTCTTTTGTAAGTGCAGCAAAAGTGTATCATCATCTTATTGAAAAAGATTTTAATACCCAATACGCAACCAGACAATTGGCCGATAGTTACGCTTATATGAGAAACCCCGATAGTGCTGTTGTATATTACCAAAAAGCCGTTCAACAAGCGCATGTTCCTATTGAATATTATTACAATTATGCACAAGCTCTTAGAGGTATAAAAGACTATAAAGCATCCCGCACATGGTTAAAACGCTTTAAGGAAGCTGGCGGAATTATTAAAAAAGATAGGTATTTAAAAGATAGTGACTTTATAACTTCTATTTATAATGCCAAACAGCAGTACTTTTTGGCCGATGTTAACTTCAACTCAAAGTACAGCGATTTTGGTGCTTTCGAGAAAGATGGTACAATTTATTTTGCTTCATCAAAAGATTTAGGCGTTTCAACAAAACACATTTATGGTTGGAACGAGGAGCCTTTTTTAGATATCTACACCGCAGCAAATCGTAGCGATAGCATTGTAAATCATAAATCTAAAATAAAAGGCGATATCAATTCCGTATATCACGATGGCCCTTTAACCATTTCCAAAGATGGCAAAACCATGTATTTTTCAAGAAACGATTTTAACAAAAATGTTCTGGGGAAAGATGATGCAGGTGTTACTCATTTAAATATTTATAAAGCCACAATAGTTGATGGAAATTGGACCAATGTGGAAGCCCTGAGTTTTAATAGCAATACTTATTCAAACGGGCACCCCGCGCTAAATAACGACGATACAAAATTGTATTTCACTTCGGATAAACCCGGTGGCTTTGGAGGGTCGGATATCTATTACGTAGATATTAATGCTGACGGTTCTTTTGGAGCACCACAAAATTTAGGCTCTATAGTAAACACCGATAAAAACGAAATGTTTCCGTTTGTAAATAGCGAAAATGCTCTGTTTTTTTCATCTGACGGACATGCAGGTTTAGGCATGTTGGATATTTTCGGAACGGTTTCAGATGAGAACAACCACATTAAAAGCGTAATAAATATGGGGGTTCCGGTGAATTCAAATAAAGACGATTTTTCATTTTTTATGAATGAAGACGGACTGTCTGGTTTCTTTGCATCCAATAGAGCGGGCGGCGTTGGTGGCGACGATATTTATGCCTACGACAGAATTCCGCAATTAAAAATAGAAGGCACCATTACTGATGCTACTACAAATGAACCCGTACCAAATGCGGTGGTGACCTTGTTGGATGGCAACGACAACAAAATTGCAGATTTACAAACCGATGAAAACGGCCATTTTGAAATCAATATCGATAGAGATACCGATTATAAATTAAATACCAAAAAAGACAATTATATTGATGATTCTAGAACGGTAACTACCAAAGGCATTAAAAACAGTGTAACGCGCATAAAAGCCAATTTTGTTTTAAACCCTGTTGCAAAAAAAGAATTGCCAATAACCGAGCTCTACCCTATTTACTTCGATTTTAATAAATATGACATCCGTCGTGATGGTACTGCGGAGTTAGATAGAATTGTTGATTTAATGATGAACAAATACCCCAATATGGTAATTAAAATTGAATCGCACACCGATTCTAGAGGACCATCGGCATACAACGATAAACTATCGAAAGACAGAGCCAATGCCACGTACAAGTATTTAATTGATCATGGTGTTGATGCTTCAAGAATAACCGAATACAACGGTTTTGGAGAACAAAAACTAACCAACGATTGCGACGGCACTAAAAATTGTACCGAAGCCCAACATGAGTTAAACAGACGCACGCAATTTATTGTGGTTAAAATGGAATAACTTAAGGCTGAACTCCTTAGCCTTTAAAAATCATCAAAAGGAATTTTTTTAGTATTTCTTAACGCAAACAAATTACTAGCTGTTTATAAGTTAAAATTGAATAAACATATTAATTATGAAACAACTATATTTTTTTATCGCTGTATTGCTTTTAAGTACATTTAACTTTAATGCCCAAACGTCTACCGATGTAACGTATATCGCTGAACCTTTTGGTTTAAAAATCAATGGTAACGATCTATACATAACAGCATCAGACGGTGGAGGTCTTTTCAAAATAGATATATCTGCACCAACACCAACTACTGCAGTACAAGTGGTATATATTAACAACCCCCGATATATTGAAATGGATGGAAATGATCTTTTTACAGCATCAGGTGGAAATATTTATAAAACAGATATATCGGCAAGTACACCAACAGCGTCTGTTTTAGTTTCGGGACTCAATTATCCTTATGGATTAGCTTTGAACGGAAACGACCTTTATATTGCGGAAGTATATGCCAATAAGATTTCTAAAATAGACATTACCGCAAGCTCACCAACACCTATTGATGTTGTTACAGGGCTTAACAATCCTTTCGATTTAGTCCTAAACGGAAACGATTTATATATCGCAGAATATGGTAGCAATAAAGTATCTAAAATTGATATTTCCGTATCAACGCCAACCCCAACCGATGTTGTTACAGGAATTACAAATCCTTGGGGGTTAACTTTAAATGGAAATGATTTATTTATAGCTAACAATCTTAAGATTTCTAAAATAGATATAACAGCCACTTCACCTGCAACACCAATCGATGTTGTAACCGGGTTACAAGGCTGTTATGAAATGGAAGTGAATGGAACCGATCTGTATTATGCTGAATTCAGAGGAAACAAAGTGTCAAAATTTAATTTATCGAGTTTATCAATAAGTGAAAACAGATTGAAGAATAATTTAACCGTTTTACCAAATCCTTCTACTGGTTTTATTAATATTTTAGGGTTAACCCAAAAAGAAACTTATACCATTTACAATATTTTAGGAGCAAAACAAAGCAGTGGTACCATATCTTTAAATGAAAATATTGACATTCAAAACCTAAATAATGGTCTATACTTTATTAAATTTGATAACGGAGATACCTTAAAATTCTTAAAACAGTAAAATAATACTAACACATCATAAAAGTTTTATGTTTAAATAAAAAGTAACTAGTTTATCAAATTAGTGCTTTTATTTTTAAAAATAAATCAAAAAAAATCCCCTCCGAAAACCGAGAGGATTTTATACCTAAAGCTAAATTCAATAACTACATAGTTATTAAAAAATAACCAATTAATTACCTGTGCTGTATGCCTAATACAGCATGTACTAAAAGAGTAAATAAAAGGTTATGTTGTAATTGTTTATAAAAACAATGTTATTTTTTAATGAAAATGTTAGTGTAATACCATTTTCCTTCGGCACTTTTTTCAGCCGATATATTAAAGTTTGTAAAGTCGCCTTCAATTGTGGCACGGTGTCCGTCGCTCTTAAGCCACGCTTTAACCACAGACGCGGCACTACTGTAGCCGTAAGCCACATTTTCAGATACTTTTTTAGCGCCAGCATTGGCTTTTAAATAGTTGCTGCGCGTATAAAAATTATCATGGGATATTTCTTCTTTATCAACCATATAATCGGTATGGCTGAAAGCCACTGATTTTACAATTTTTAAATCACCTAAAGGATTTAAGCCCAATGATAATCTGTGATTATTAATAAGTTCTAAAGTTTCTGTCTCAATTGTTTTTGTAGGCGGTACAACTAAGTTTTCAACAAGTAAATCTGCTTTTTCATCCATGCTATCGGTTGAACAAGAAAATGTCAACATAGCAAACAATGCCAATAATGGCAGCTTTTGTAATAACTTCATAAGTAGGTAAATTTAGATTTGGTGCCGTAAATTTAACAGCCTACTTATAAGTAAATGTTAATTAAATGTTAAAATCGATGAAAAACACGTTATTTGTCGTTGTTAAATGTATTTCATCGATAAAATGTATTTTTTTGTAGTAAAAATAAGCGATATGTTTATATTTTAAGGAGATAATCGATCTATCTTCCAGTTATAATCGCTTTGTAATTTATAGCGTATTCTGTCGTGCAATCGGTTTGGACGCCCTTGCCAAAATTCAATTTCAACAGGCTTTACAATATAACCGCCCCAATATTTTGGTCTAGGAATCTCTTTGCCTTCATATTCTTGTTCTAACTTTTGTAATTTGTCTTCAATAAAATCGCGACTTTCAATAGCTTCACTTTGGTTTGACACCAGGGCACCCAATTGACTCCCCCGTGGTCTGGATTCAAAATAACCATCGCTTAAATTTTCGGCAATCTTTTCAGCTTTCCCTTTTATAATTATTTGCCTTTCGGCACCTTGCCAAAAAAACGATAAACACACCTTCGGGTTTTGTGCAATGGCTCTGCCTTTTTCGCTTTCATAATTCGTATAAAATATAAAGCCCTCGTAAGTATATTTTTTAAGCAGCACGACCCTATTCTTTGGATAACCATCTGTTCCAAGGGTGGAAATTGTCATCGCATTGGTTTCATCTTCAGCAAAAAACCTATCGACCTCAAAAAACCATTTTTGAAACAATTCCATGGGGTTTTCCGGTACGTTTACCAAAAGCAGCTCTCCTTTTTCGTAAGATTTTCTGTAATCGCCTAAATCCTTTTGCATAACCTAAATTTAATTGAAATAAATTGTAACTTTAAGTATTCAAATTTACGTAAAATGCTTTTTGTAGAAGTGCTTGTGGGTGCCATTTTTATTATTTGTGGTGTTTTAGTTAAAAAATACCCAAACTTAATTGCGGGTTACAATACCATGACTCCCGAAGAAAAAAGGAACATTGATATTAAAAAGTTTTCAACCTTTTTGCACAACGGATTAATAATTATTGGTGCTTTGCTGATAGTGGCAAGTGTTGTTTTCTACGTTATAGAAACAATGCTTTTATACAGACTTTTAGTTGACGTAATAATCATATTTTTTGGTTTGCTTTATACACTCATAAATGCGCCAAAGCAATAAAAACATAATAAAATGAAATTCACTTGCACCATAAACATTAAGAAACCTAAGTTAGAAATTGCAAAACATTTTGAAGATCCCGAAGCTTTAAAACAATCTCAAAAAGATTTTTTAAGTATGGAACATATAAACGGAAAAAAGGGAGAAGCTGGTGCTAAATCCAAATTAATTTATAAAAAATTTGATTTAATTGAGACCATAATCCATAATAAACTACCCGACGAATTTTATGCCAAATACGAACATAAAAGCATGACAAATACCATGCGTTCCAAGTTTACTGCTTTGAATGAAAAGGACACCAAAATGACCACAAAAATTGATTATACAGAATTTAAAGGTTTATTTATAAAACTAATAGCAAAACTTTTTCCGGGTTTATTTAAAAAACAGGTAGACAAATGGCTGGTAAGGTTTAAAGCTTATTGTGAAAGACAATAGATAATCCTGTTTTAATTCATTTATTTGAGTGTGAAGATTTAAATTGGTTTTTGTTATTTTAAGAAATTACATGACATTTATCCATCTTATTCATTTTTATTCTTATTATGTTTGCGTCTCCCTAATTTACCTAAAAAATGAAGTTTGAAAATTCAGAATATTTTAAAACGTTAAAACCTACCAAGTTGGAAATGCCTTTTGGCACTTATTATTTATGTAAAAAATTCCTAGTTGTTGAATTGAATGAAGGCACCCATTTTGATTGGGATAAAGCAGAGCAAGTTATCCAAAAGATTTTTGAATTTTATGGAGACAATCCTAAAATTGGCTTTATATCCAATAGAATAAACCACTACTCTTTAGATCCAAATAATTGGAAGAAAGTTGAAGAAAAATACGATTTAATTGTTGCAAGTGCCATTGTTATGTACAACAATTCAACTTATATGAATGCTTCCATTGAAAAAAAATTTACCCAAACAAGTATTAAGCGGTGTATGTCTTTAAAAGAAGCTATTGATTGGATGCAAGGTTTAAAAGAGTTTAAATTAAAACCTGAGCATCTTTAGTGTTTTTCTGACCTTATACTAAAAGTTTATAGCAAAAACATCATTTTATTTTGTGTTTTTAGTATTTTGTTTTTTATTTTAAAGAAAAATGCAAATTAATGATGTATAAACATCTATAATGAAGTTTGAGGATTCAAAATATTATAAAATTTTAAAGCACCAAAAAGTAGAAAAGCCATTTGGTAATTTTTATTTTTTAGATCAATTTGCTATTTCTGAAATTCACGAAGGTGTACATTTCAATTATCAAATGATTGATATTATATCTGAAGAAGTTATAAAGTTTTATAACGATTTCAAAAAACAAAATCCCAAAAAGCTCATTTATATTACCAACAAAATTAACTCCTATTCTCTGGACCCAAATTCATGGATTAAAACCGAGGCCAAATATGGGATTGCCTATACGCGCGCCATTGTTAATTACAACAGTTGGTCGCATACCAATGCTGCCATTGAAAAAATGTTTTCTAAAGCCAACATTAAATGCTGCCATACTTTAGATGAAGCTATTGAATGGGCTATCTGTCAAAATGAATAAATACTAAAAATTAAAAACCTTTCCGTCTTCGCTTAATTCAACCTTATCAAAAATAGTTTGTGCTTCTTCTTTAAATGCATTCAAACCGTCGTAACGCGTTGAATAATGCCCAAGCACCAAGGTGTCCACATTGGCGAGTTTAGCAATTTTAGCTGCTTCTTTTGCGGTTGCGTGCTTTGTTTTTAGTGCTAAATTCGCGTGTTTTTCTAAAAAAGTAGACTCGTGGTAAAGCACATCCACATTCTCAATAATGGGCACAATATCTTCTTTAAACATGGTATCGCTACAAAAGGCGTAGCTTTTTGGTTTTTTGGCTGGTTTAGTCACCTTTTTGTTATCAATTAAAACGCCGTCTCTATTTATTACATCAAAACCTTGCTTTAATTTTCTAAAATAGGCGGTATCGATATTAGCATCTTCCACAGCCACAATATCCAATTTACGCTCGCCCTCTTTTTCTTTAAAAAGGAAACCATTGGTATAAACCCGATGATTTAACGGAATGGTATGCACCTCCACCTTATCGTCTTCAAAAATCAATTCAGATTTATTTGAGGTCAGCTCATGGAAAATAAGTTTGTAGTTGGTCCACGAATCCGCCAATTTCATTTGAAGCGTAATCACTTCTTTGATGCCTTTTGGGCCATAAATATGCAAATCGGTTTCGCGCGTCAATAATCGAAACGTTGAAATCAATCCCACCAAACCAAAAAAATGATCGCCGTGTAAATGCGAAATAAAAATGTGTTTTATACGATTGAATTTAATGCGGTGCTTACGTAATTGAACTTGGGTGCCTTCGCCACAATCAATTAAAAACATATGATTATTAATTTCTAAAACCTGCGAAGTTGTATTATTTAGAGCGCGTGGTGTGGCACTGTAACAGCCTAGAATGGTTAATTTCATTACATGCTTTTGTTTGTTGTTAAGTCGTTATGTCCAAATTACTAAACGAATAGCGATTGAACATTAAAACCCTAAATCGCGTTCCATGTCTTCCATTTGAATAATGTCGTATGCTTCTTGAATAGTTGGCACAACAACAATTTCGTCTGGCATTTCATCCAATTCTACTTTATCTGAAACAATAACAAATGAGAGTTTTGATGCTCGGTGCGTATTGGACAACTGAAGGAATTCAACAATTTCGGATAAACTAATTTTAGAAAGTGTTGTTAGGCAAACAATAATATTATGGGTTTTAAACTTGGGGTATAAAGCTTGAATTTTTTTTACCAATTCCACAATAGTAGCTTTTTCTTGTGTAATAATAGCGGTATTCTCGTGTTGGTCTAAAATCATGATTTACTGTTTTATTTTCGAAGCTAATAAATAAATAACGGACATACGAATAGCGACGCCATTTTCAACCTGGTTTAAAATTATGGCCTGCTTTGAATCGGCAACATCACTAGTAATTTCCACCCCTCTGTTTATTGGACCCGGGTGCATGATGGTTATGTCTTTATTTAAAGAATCCAATAGTTCTCTATTAACTCCAAACTGTTGTGTATATTCTCTTGTTGACGGAAAATAGCTAATGTCCATCCGTTCGTTTTGTACGCGAAGCATATTGGCTACATCGCACCAATTTAGGGCTTTGCGTAGGTTAGTTTCCACTTTAACCCCTAACTTATCGATGTACTTTGGTATTAAGGTTTTTGGGCCACAAACCATAACTTGGGCACCCTGCAATTGTAAAGCAAATATATTTGAAAGCGCTACCCTACTATGTAAAATATCGCCCACGATAACTACTTTTTTGCCTTTAACAGTACCTAATTTTTCTCTAATTGAATAAGAATCCAACAAAGCTTGCGTTGGGTGTTCGTGCGCACCATCGCCGGCATTTATAATACTTGCCTTTACGTGCTTTGACAAAAACACACCAGCTCCGGGATTGGGATGGCGCATAACAACCATATCTACTTTCATAGATAAAATATTGTTTACCGTATCAATTAAAGTTTCGCCTTTTTTTACTGAAGATTGAGAGGATGAAAAATTAATAACATCGGCAGACAAGCGTTTTTCAGCCAGTTCGAAAGAAAGCTTTGTCCGGGTTGAATTTTCAAAAAACAAATTGGCAATGGTAATATCTCTAAGCGAAGGCACTTTTTTAATAGGCCTATTAATCACTTCTTTAAAATGATCGGCAGTTTCAAAAATAAGTTGAATATCCTCTTCTTTAAGATATTTTATTCCTAATAAGTGATTAACACTTAATTCGCTCATTGTAGGTCTTATTAGATATTTTATTAATTTACTTAGGTTTAGACTGCGCTCAACCTGAAAAGCACTTTTAACTTCGTGCTCCCGTCTTCAAACTTAAATCTATTTTTCAATTAAATAAACCGAATCTTCATTGTCGTGCTCTTTCCAGTTTACTTTTACTTTTTCTTTATTTATTACATCTACTTGTCGCCCCCTGTAATCCGGTTGAATGGGTAAATGCCTACTAAAACGCCTGTCTATTAGCGTTAATAATTCAATTTCGTTTGGCCTTCCAAAAGACTGAATAGCTGTTAATGCGGCTCTAATGCTGCGTCCGGTGTACAACACATCGTCAATAAACACAATGTTTTTATCTTCAACCAAAAAATTAATTTTAGTGGCATTGGCTTCCAAGGGTTTATCGCTTCTACGAAAATCGTCTCTGAAGAATGTGATATCCAAGTGCCCCAATTTTATATTTTTAACCTTATAATCTTCGGTTAAAATTTGAGCCAATCTATCGGCTAAAAAAATACCACGAGGCTGCAATCCTATCAGAACGGTGTTAGAGAAATCGTTATGTTTTTCAATAAGTTGACAAGCCAATCGATGAAGAATGATGTTTACCTCTTTTGCGTTAAGTAAAACTTTTTGACTCATATTTTATCCAAACGTATTTGGAATGCAAAGGTAATGCAAAATTTTAAAAATAAAAGGGTAATTGTGCGTAATAAAAAAGACCTGTTAGGTTTTAATAAACTTTACAGGTCTTTAAAGAATTCTTGTGATTATTTTAATTTTTACTCCGAAACACCTTCCAAATCAAGTAAAAAAGCATAGGTTAAGGCTAAGGTTTTATACCGCTCAAGACGCCCCGATGCACCACCGTGGCCCGTTTTCATATTGCAATCCATAATTAATAAATTATCATCGGTTTTTAATTCGCGTAGTTTAGCAACCCACTTAGCCGGCTCCCAATATTGTACTTGGCTGTCCCAATATCCTGTGGTGACTAAAATATTCGGGTATGCTTTGGCTTCAACGTTATCATAGGGCGAATACGATTTCATATAATCATAATATGCTTTGTTTTTAGGATTACCCCACTCATCAAATTCGAAAGTCGTTAACGGAATAGTTTCATCCAACATGGTTGAAACCACATCTACAAAAGGAACAGCTGCGATAACGCCATTCCACATATCGGGCTCCATATTTAAAATGGCACCCATTAACAAACCGCCCGCAGATCCGCCGTAAGCGTATAAATGGTTCGCATTTGTAAAGTTTTCATCAATTAAAAATTTACCGACATCAATAAAATCGGTAAAAGTGTTTTTCTTTTTTAGCAGCTTACCGTTTTCGTACCAATCCCTTCCCATTTCCTGGCCACCTCGAATATGGGCAATCGCATAAACAAAACCTCTATCGAGTAAGCTTAAGCGCGTCGAGCTAAATGTTGGTTCCATACTATTTCCATAAGAACCATAGGCGTAAAGCAACAACGGATTTTTACCATTCCTTTCAACACCTTTTTTATACACAATGGATACGGGGATTTTTGTTCCGTCAGTAGCCGTGGCAAATAGACGCTCTGATGCGTAATTTTCAACAGAAAAATTGGGGTCAATAACCTCCGTTTGTTTTAATAGCACTTGACTTTTATCGTTCATATTATACTCAAAAGTGCTATTTGGCGTGGTTAAAGAGCTGTATCTGTAGCGCAAAACATCGGTATCGAAATCTAAATTAGATGTGGTTGCCGCAAAATATGCAGGGTCGTTAAATTGAATATAATGGTCGTCTGTTCCATCCCATTTTATAATTCTAATGGTTCGTAACCCCTCTTTTCGTTCTTGAACAACCAAATGGTTTTTAAACAAATCCATGCCTTGAAAATATACATTATCCCGATGCGGAATAACATCTACCCAATGTTCTTTTTCGGTTTTATTTACCGGTGTTTTAACTAGTTTAAAGTTTTTAGCATCTTTGTTGGTTCTGATGTAAAAATGGTCATCAAAATGATCGATGGTGTATTCTAGATTTTTCTCTCGGGGTTGAATCACTTTCCACGTGCCATTTGGCGTGTTGGCATCTAAAACCCTGTATTCTGTAGATAAAGTTTGAAAACTCCCAATAAGTAAATAGGCATCCGATTTTGTTTTGCTGACCCAGCATCTAAACGTATCGTCCTTTTCTTCGTAAACCACCACATCGTCTGATTGATTGGTGCCAATAACATGCTTTACAATTTTGTTTTGACGTAGTGTTTGAGGATCTTTAGTAGTGTAAAAAACGGTTTTACCATCGTTTGCCCAAACGGCACTGCCACCGGTATTGCTGAGCTTGTCTTTTAATAACTCGCCCGTTTCTAAATTCTTAAAAAAAATGGTGTATTGGCGTCTGGAAATGGTATCGATTCCAAAGGCCAGCATTTTATTATCTGGACTTACCGAACGACCGCCAAAGCCATAATAAGCATAATTTTTTGCCATTTCCGGTCCGTTAAGCATAATCTCTTCTTTTGCACCATCTTCTAGTTTTTTTCTGCAATATAAAGCATAATCGCCACCTTCTTCAAACCGCGTATAATAGGCATAGCCGTTGTCTTTTACCGGAACGGATTGATCGTCTTTTTTTATACGGCTTACAATTTCGTTATACAATTTATCTTGAAGCGCTTCGGTATGCGCCATAGCTTTACTTGTGTACTCGTTTTCGGCATTCAAGTAATCTAAAACATCTTGGGTTTGCTGGTCTGGCGTTTCGGCATTTTTTTGTTCGTCGCTTAAGCGCATCCAAAAATAATTATCGATTCGCGTATCATCGTGAATGGTTAATTCTTTAGGGATTTTTTTAGCAACTGGAGTTTCGAGTGATGCGTGTGGTCTTTCGGATTCATTTGATTTACATGATGAAATCATAATCGTTAATGTTAAAAAAGCGTAAATGGAATTTTTCATGATTTAGTGTTAGTTGATAATGTAAAGGAACGGAAATAATTCCTTAATGTTTTGTTAAATTTTAGAATCATAAACAATGTCAAAACATAGAAAAAGCTTTGTATTTAAGAATTAAAATAGTAAAATATAAAATGAAATTAGAATAATTAAAAAAACAGCAAAAACGAAAATGGAATTTAAAATCTTTTCTCTTCTAATTTTATGTTTTATTTCTATTTTTACTTTATCCAATTCAGGTTTAGAAAGCTTAGGAAAATCGAATTCTGCTTTATTCTCCGAAGCTTTATAATTAAGCCTCCTATTATCAAATCTGCCTTCAGCTTTAGCTTTACGTTCCTTCTTTCTTTGCAGTGTTGCTTTAAAATGTCCTAAACTACCATGCATAATTCAATCAGTTATTATTTGCCTTTAAAGAATCAATCTGCCTTTGTAAACGCTCAATCTCTTCTGCCTTTTTATCAACAACAGGAATTACCAACGTTGAATCTGACACCTGTTCAACCATATCAATAGCTTTGGTTTCTTCTGCAAAATAATAACCAATGCCTTCACTAGCTCTCCACGCTTCATTTAATTGGTCGTAAACGGTTTTATCCCATTGACTCGGTTTTTTTACATCAATCCAAATCACGTCGCGGTACTCGCTATCAATCAACACCAAATCTGGTGTCGCTGAGCCGTCAAATTGTCCCGCGTTTTTTTCGCTAATAGCGGACACGGTGCCTAAAAAGAACATGCGTTTTCTGCCTGCAATGTCTTTAATGTAGGGTCGGAACTCGACTGGTGTATTGGCGGTCCAATCGTATTCTTTTCTCGATTCTTTAACCTTCAAAGGCATGGCCGAAACACCGGCGTAACCTTGCTTTTTCGACGCATGGTCGTAATAATACAAGGCATCGCTACCATCGGCGGGCACAAAAACACTAAAGGTTAAACTGGTACGCTCGTCGCCCACAGGCTCTAAGCCAAACCAGTGGTACAAGCCACTGTATGCATTTGAGTCGGTATCCGAAAAATCAAAATCGGTTACAAATGGCTGCTGATTTTGGTCTTTTGGTAGCTGCGGTATTTTTACAGCCGTTTCCATGTTCCAAGGTAAAGGATCGCTAAAACCACCTAAAAACTTTAAAGATTCAGCCTGAATCCTCGATACTTTTTCGGCTAAGGTGTTTTGCCTGTTTAAGAATGGGTAGTTTTTCATGTCACTCGGACTGACATAAGTGCCCTTTCCTATTAAAATACGCTCGATATAATCGTTAAAATCGTGCTCGCCATTATTGATAACCATAACACCACCAAATGTTGGATAGGGAAATAAAAACCCTTTCCATTTAATTAAGCTAACCACTTGCACCCATTGCCCCGTATCGTTTTTCATATAAAAAGTATCGCTGGGCTCCATAGTAAATAACTGAAACAGATTGAAACGTTGCACCACGGCATTATACGTATTTCGGCTAAATTTTAAAGATTCGCCAATGGAGAATGTTACGGGAATTCTGTTTTCACTTGAAAATCTGGGGAATGGCGTAGTACTCGATACCGAAAAAACTTCCTCGGTATTATCTGTTATGCCTTGCCATACGTACTTTTCGGTGGGCTGAATGGCCATGGTCCATTTGTTTTCACCATCAACTCTTACCAAATGTGGTAGCGACACATCCTTGGTTTCCCCAACGCTTTCATTTGCCATTGAGGTAATATTTTGCAAGGGTTGAATACGCTCGTTTTGCGTTAATGGCAATTCGTTAATTTCAATACGATTGAGATTATTGAACACATTGTAGGTTTTCATATAATCGTACATTTTAAAATGCCAACCGATTGCATACAATATTCCGAAGAAAACAACTAACAGACCTAAAATACCCAAACGCGTTCCCGTACTTGCTGAGTTTCTAAACTTATGTAATCCGAAAAACAAAACAACAATACATAATAGGATTATGAAAATGAATTTTCTAATAAATAGTAAGGCTGGTTGATAATCGTCGCGCAACACAAACAATGCGATTAGCAAAATGATAGCAACGATTACGGTGATTCGTTTTTGTTTATTTCCTTTATTCCAGTAGTTTTTTATCATAATCTTTGTCATTCCTGCCAAGGCAGGAATCTATTAATTTATACTAAATTGTTTTAAAAGTGGATTCCTGTCTTCGCAGGAATGACAGTTACAACAACCCTT
This sequence comes from Hwangdonia lutea, assembly GCF_032814565.1. GTDB lineage: Bacteria > Bacteroidota > Bacteroidia > Flavobacteriales > Flavobacteriaceae > Hwangdonia > Hwangdonia lutea. The sequence goes on along the minus strand of NZ_CP136521.1, from coordinate 3,177,461 downwards.
TATCCTTTAATCGTTCGCGTGCACTTTTTTCCTGGGTTTTTGGTGCTTCTTTAATAGCTTCATTTTCCTCAACTATATCGGCATCTTTAGTTTTTAAATCTTCTATAAAATCTTTTCCTTTTTCAAAAGTGTCGCTTAAAACATCCTCAAAAGCATCACTTTTTTCATCGATAACTTCACTGGATTTGAATATGAAGTTTGCCAAATACGTCCCAACCAATGTACCAACAATCATGGATGCAAAAATGGAAATAGTTGCTAAATCAATCGGTATTAAAAATCTGGTAATTACAATTCCAATTAAAAACAGGAAACCGATAAACACCAAACGTATTATAAATTTTTGCTGATACACGAAACCCGTTTTATCGGTTGGTTTCATTTGTAATGCTTTGGAATACATTAGTTTATTAAAAAATCGATATAGCCCGTTTCCATGAGATTCGCGCCAGTAAACTAAGGCGCCGAATAATATGGATGCGATGAAAATGATGAGTTCTAGTGTCATGTTTGATGAGTTAGAAGCACGGAGTTGGGAGTTTGGAGTTCCTTACTCTTGCGCTTGATTTATGTGTTATTCTCTTATTTTGTTTCTGAATGCTATGGTCATGTTCATTAAATCGAAACAGTTTTTGTAAAATATGTCAAATTCATCTAATTTAATATAATTTCTTCTTCTTGCTTTATGCAAACAAGTTACAACTTCTGCAATAGACCTAATAGAGTAGCCCAAAAATTTTCTATACTCTTTTCCTGATTGCAATATGGAACCTTCGGAAATGTTTAAAGCAATAGAATCGGCCGCCCGTTTTAATTGTGACAATAAATTAAACCTCTCGTCCTTGGGGAACTTTTTAGATAAAGTATTCATATCCTCACCTAAATCCATTGCTTTTTGCCAAATAATTAAATTTTCAAATTTAAACTTCATACTAAACTTATTAAATTACATTAAACAAACTTCCAGCTCCGTGCTTCAAACTTCTAGCTCATATACCTTTTCTAATAGTCTCAATAACCCAGTCTTTAAAGGAGTCGTCCCAAGTTTTAAAACTATTGTAAAATGCTTCTTTATCGTACCAATACAGGTAAAGCACATCTTTTGGCGATACATTTATTAAAAGCATCCAAATTAAATCTTGGTGTTTTCCTTCTAATGACGAATGCGGTTGATGCAAGGCTTCAAAGAGTTTTTCATCAACAATATCGGCGATTTTGTACTCGTTACTTATTTCCAATTTTTCTAAATAGCGTTCCACGCTCATTATTTTTTTCCGAGCTTCTATGTCCAATTTATTAAGATAACTTCTGAACAACAAAGGGTCGTTTAAAATATTTTTAATCGGATGCTGTGGCTTTTTTAAGGCCTGAAACATTTCGAATTTTTTGATGCGCTCGTAGCGTTTTGTTTTTACTACGGCTTCCAAATCGTATTCAATAATCACATGATCACGAAGTTTATCCATTAATTCGGGTTGATGGATATAATAAATCAACACATCGTAACTCACATCTTTTATGGCTTCTTTATGCCATTTTTTATCCTCGAAAACCACGATGGGCTTGATAAAATCGCGTAACACATAAACACCACCGAAAGCTTTGGTATAAAAAGAATCTGTTGTAAACTGAAGTTCGTGCAAATCTAAATCTCGATGTCGTAAATCGCCATAGGTTTTTGCTGATTCTAATAATTGCTGATGAATGCTTTCATCGATAAAATTATGGTTTCTATTGAAGGTTTCAACGAGTTCCAATTGCTGCGCTTTAATTTTATCCAAATCGTTAATTAAATGAAAACTGATGGTTATGGTATCGTATTTTAAAACATCCAAGGGTTCGTAAAAAGCATCGATATTTTGGTCGAAATCCAAACAAATGGCACAATCTCGTGTAATATCGTTTATTTTGTTTCCGTGAACTTTGAAAACGAATTTCATTAAATCCCTATCGAATGTATGAAACGGCACATACACCGGTTTGCCTTTTTGCAATGGCGTAATGATGATGCCATGCGGATTGGATTCGCCATTATTTAAGTAATGAAGCTCTTTTTTTTCTTCCGCAATTTCAGGGCTCCACCCAATACCATCAATAGAAAAGGTTTTCAGTTTGGTTGCTGTAAACCCCATTTTCACCAAGCATTTATTGTAACGCTCAACCAGTTTTCCGCTTACGGGAATGAGTTCGTTTCTGTATAATTTGGCTTGTTTTAGTTTTTGCATTTTCTGTCATTCCTGCGCAGGCAGGAATCTTATTATTTATTTTTATTATTTATTTTAATTTGCCACGAATTCACGAATAAATATCATTTCAAAAAGTGGATTCCTGCATCCGCAGGAATGACAAACTAACTCAACAATCCTTTAATTTTTACATGTTGTAACAGCATAATGGTTCGTGCATCAATAATCTCTTGTGAGTCAATCATATTAAGAGCCTCTTCAACAGGTAATTCCATCACTTCAATTTCTTCACCTTCAATTTCCAATCCGCCACCGCTATTATCAATTTTATCTAAATCTTTATATTCTCCAATAAAAAGGTGCACGCGCTCCCTAACGATTCCTGGTGATAAAAACACCGTATTTACCGCTTTTAAATTTGAAATATGATAACCTAATTCTTCTTTGGCTTCTCTAATAACGGTAGTTTCTGGCGATTCGCCTTCATCAATAGCGCCACCGCAAACTTCAATGGAAACACCTTCTGAAACGCCTGATATATAAACAGGAATTCTAAATTGCTTTGATAAAACAACTTTTTTTGTTTCTGTGTTATACAATAATATCGCTACACCATCACTTTTGCCATAAGCTTCGTGCGATAAACGTTTCCAATTGCCATTTTTAAATTTAAAATCGAAATCGATGCGTTCCAATTTGCCCCAAAAATGGGATAATACGGTTGATTTTATGTTTTTAATTCTATTCATTCAATATCTTCTATTCTAAACTGTTGTCGTTCCGAACGAAAAATGAGGATGAATCTTTTATTTACGAGATTTCTCGTCGTTCATTCTTCACTCTGTCGAAATGACAAATAATTACTTATTTGTTCCCAAATTGCGCTCTTGCTTCCGTTTCTATATTCAATTGATTTATCCGGGCATCTACTTTTCGTTTAAAATCGGTATCGGCAATCGTTGCCACATTATCTAAATAACGCACGACTTCTTGTCGGCGAATTTCAGAAAAATCCAAACCTTTCATATTGGCTTTCATCAATTCTTTGAGCATGTCGAATTTGGTGTCGTAATCTTTTTTGAAATAGATTTCGGGGTTTTCAAACCAATCGGGTTCCAAATCAAAATCGGTTAAACGCAACGAAATGGCACTTTGAATATTCCGAACATCACGCGATGAAAAGAACGGAAATATCTTTTGAATTTCTTTATACAAACTGGCATAAAACAAATGTTCGTTAGTGTCGTGCATTTTGTCCGCTTTTTCAAAAGCCTCCAAAACACGTTCTTCCGACGGTTTTTCAATAACATTTAAAATATCGCCCATACTTTTCGCCAACCCTTGGTCGGCCAAATATTGGTAACCCATTGGGTTTTGCATATTCACAAAATCGGGCATGGTTTTATCAAACTTATTCCACCAAAGATAATCCTGATCTAAAAAGTCGTGTTCGGTACGTGCACCATCAATTTTAAAACGCCCTTGCACCCGTGAAATCACAGCTTTATCCAACATTTCCGGCAGGTTGGTAAACAACCCGATGGAACTGTTGCCATAATTTACCGCATAGGCACCTTCGGTATATCTTAAAAATACGCCGATAACTTCTTTTACACCAGCCGAAACGCCTTGTGCCGTTCGCTCTTGCAAATTATTTTCGGCATCGTCAATGGGTGCAAAAATGAGCTTTGATGGATCTTGCAAAGGCTTCATCCACTCCACCATTTTTTCGGCAGAACCGCCTTGAAAGGTACTAATTAAAGTATCTGGCATCGGGTGAAACAAAAACGGAATATCCAAATTATCACAATGCTCTTTGAGTCGCGTTGCAATGGCTGCAATAAGCATACTTTTTCCGGTTCCCGGAATACCGTAACCCATAAAAACGGGCATAAAACCACCCAATTCTTGAAACGGATTCTTTTTTGCATCAAAATCGTAACTCAACATACGCTCGGTTAAACGGCGCGCAAAATGTTTGGCATCGCGATTGCCGACAATTTGTTCGAATTGGATTTTATTGAACTCTATGCTTTTTGCAGTTCCCGAAAATACATTGTTCCAGCCCGATACGGCAAACTCCGATTTCTCTAATTTATAAGTTCTGTCTTCAATGGTTTCGGTGTATTCCAAAGTGCTTTTGCGCAGTTGGATTTCGTCAATCAAAGCTTCAAAATATACCACCGTAAAATTGATAACATCCTTATCGGATTTTATAATTTCAGGATGACTCAAATACTTATCAAAATAAAACAGACTGCATGAAATTCCTTTTAAGGGCGACAAAAAAGACACTTCCGGAATACCGGCGAATTTCTGTTTCATCACACTTAAATCATCAGAAGCATGTGGTTTTAAATCGTATAATATTTTATATGCCGTAGCAAAAAGCATAAATGCCGTTGCGGTGTGCATTTTACTTTCAAACTCGCGCTTACCGTTGTTATCCAAAGCCGATTTATTTTCATTCAAACTCGATAAGCCCGAGGCATCATAATAACTATCCTTAATCCAAATACCCAAAGTAATGCCCTCTTGAACGGCATACAAAGCTTGATTTAAATAAATAGGAATGGCGACCGAATCTGGTAATAACCGCTTTTTTAGAGCCAAAATTGTTTTGGAAACCGAAGTGATTTCAGTCGAATTACTGCCGTTATTGGCACGCGATAAGTACAGTAATATCGATTCGTCTTTAGCGTCTTTATCTCTGTTTTTAGCGCGAGCACCTTGAGCCCATTGTATCGATTTTAAATACGATGCCGCTTCATCGCGAAGCATGTCGAGTTCGGTTAGTTTTATCGGAAAAGTTGAGTTGTGTTCCATTTATCAAGTTAAAAGTTATAAGTGAAAAATTAAAAGTTATAGTTCTCGCAACTTCGAGATTCCAACTTCTAACTTTATACCTTTTCTATTTTTAAACCAGCTACTTCAATAGGTGCTTTTTCAAGTCCATTCATAATCTCTGGTGTTTTGTTATATAATAATTGAATAATTCTGTGGGGTGCAAACACATATTTTTGTTTAAAAATAGCATCCCATTTTTGTAGCGTTTGCTTGCTAAAAAATCCACCTTCCTTAAATTCGCTTCCCGATTTCACTTCATCCAATCGCAACGAAATGGCATAGGATTCCAACGGAATATCCTTCTTTCCAATAGCCTCTAAAATAGCATGGGTTATCTTGTTTTCATCTTTTGCAAACACATTGTGCATCGGTCCTAAATCAATACGCTTTATCAGTTTTGGAAACACCTTTGGCAATCTTCTATCAATGGTATGCGCCATCATATCTAAGGTCATATCCCTATCGGCAACGGTTTTTAAAACCTCGTAAATATCATCTTTATAATCGTTTACATTGTTCCCATCATAATTAAAATACATAAAACAGATAAAGGGCCGGTTATGCGACACATCGTAAAAACTCCAGCTCACCAACAAATCGGCAACCGAATTTTCCGGAGCGCTCAATATTTTTCCCTGCACGAACCTATTGAAAATATACTCCTTTTTAACCGACGAGTAATACACTATCGATGCCGCTTGGAACAATTTACTTTTCTTAATCGGCTCCTTTTTTCGCATCAACGTATTTAAAAATTCTTCTTTTAATGTATCAATGGGTGTTAACTTGCCCAAATACTCATCGCGCAATTCCAAGTCGTTAAATAAATACCTAAACTCCAAATAGTTAGGAAATCCAGAATACGTTAAATCCACCTTCATATTATCTTCGTCATCATACATATATTTAATGCGCATGGCCTCAATAGAGTACAATAACAAATCGCAATATTGCTTAAACAATTGTACCTCAACAGCATTACAAATCTTTTGGCGCTGTACGGCAACAATCAATTCTTTAAAAGCAAAATCGACCATTTTATGGTAAAAAACGTAATGCTCTTTAGAGTCGAGAACAGCGGAATCTAATGGTGTAACGATGTGGTTTATGGACATTTTTTAGTCTTCAGTATGCAGTATTCTGTATGCAGTTTTGCTGCGAATACACTAATGTTTTATTAATTTGGGCGTTACCACAAGGGTCGGGCTTTCACTACTCGCTTCCTCCTATCGTCGGCGAGCTCAAACATTTAGCCTGCGGTGAGCGCAGTCGAACCGTTCAATCCCTAACGCGGAAAACGAAACTGGTTTTAAACTTACAACGCCATTTAATAAGATTCCTGCCTTTGCAGGAATGACAACTAACTTAACAAATCATCATCTTTAGCCTCTGGTTTCGGATTAGGCTTATTACCCTTTCCTTCTCCATCAGATGGTTTGTTGGCATCGGCGTTATAATAATCCTCAAAAATCTCTTTCATATCGATACCGTAACGCTCTGCAAAATTCTTTTGAATATTGCTATCCTTCGCACGAATTTCCTGTAAAGCCTCGGCATAACTGCTGTAAACACCTTGCATAACTTTTTCGTGCACCGGAATATTATCCATCATATCTTGTCGTGCCTTGGCACTTGCCGTATGCATCGATGCTAAGGTTTCGCCAATATGCTCATCGGTTTTAACGCCCAAATGTTCTAAAATGGCCGCAAATTCCTGATCCGTTCTAGCTTTTAAAGCCACCACGTAACCATCGTAATACTTAAGGCGCTCTTCGGTATCACTCTTTAATTTAGCACGATGCGTTTGTAAATTACTGCGTAACGATGTTAACACTTTAATGGTTAAATTGTGTTTGTGTACAAAACTGTCTTTACTTGCTGCAAGTGTTGTGTAAGCATTTTTTAAACCTTCCAATTCTTCCACCTTTTGCTCCAAAGCGGTTACTTTGCCAATGGCTTCAGAATATTCTGGAGACTGTTTATCGGCAATGTCTCCGAGTTCTTGACGTGCTTGTTTTAAAAGGGCGTAGCGCTCTTCTAATTTAGCCTCAACTTCATTCTTTTTTTCTAAGGCTTTGGTGTGGTTTTTAGACGCTTCAACAATGGCATCTTTAAGTTTTTCCTCAACTTCTTTTATTTCTATTTCCCTGTTTTTTAAACGAGAAACTGCTGCTTGACTTTTATAGGACAGCTCGCTTAACAGCGTTTGAACATCGGCACTTTCAATACGCTCCTGAAACATGGCTTTGGCCTTATTATCGGCACCGGCGCGTACTTTTTCGGCGGCTTTATATTCTTCCTCTTCTTTTTTTATTTTGCTTTTTCGCCCCCATAAATTATTCCACCAAGTATCCGGCTTGTTCCTGGCATCTTCCAATTCAATTCGCGCACGGTCCAATGCTTTTTGTGCATCGTCGATTACTTTTTGCTCGGTAGCGTTAAGCGATGAGAATTTTTCAAAAATAATACCCACCTCATCTTGGTAATCGGTTAAATCCTTTATGGCATCTAAAAGTGTGGTTCTATCTTTTTCAGCCATGTGCACCACATCATCTAAAGTGGCATTCAATATTTTTTGCCGAACTTCTGGATCATCCTCTTGAGATAATTTCGATTTCATAGTATCAATGGCTTTTCCCCAATTGACATCTACTTTTTCGTTCTTTTCGTTTGAAGAGGTTTCTAATAAATCAAAATCATCTGACATGGTATACTTTGTATTTTAGGTTTAACTATTTTTATAAACAAGCAATTTCGTTAAAAAATATCAATTTCAAAATTAATACTGCTTAAATTATTGGTATGTTTTTTTTACAAAATGTTACATTGAATTTTAAAGGTGCCATCAAAACTTATTTTAAAAAATATTTATTTACGGGAACGGAATAAACATCGGACTTTTAGCACAGTTTAAAGCTCTTAAAAACAACGTGGTACAATTATTATTTATAATAGTTAACAAAAAAATGGTATATTTGAATAGCTATTAACCCAAATAAAGCACTGTAAATGCTTGTAAATTACATATCTCTCTCAATTTTTCGTGCGCCATTAATTTCACAAAGCGATATAGTAACGGTATTAATTATTGTTGTTGTTATTTTCTCCTTTCTATTGATTCTTGGTGTCAGAAAATCCTATTTACTAAAAAAAGAAAATGATCGTTTAAATAGTATGAACACTACTATGGAAGATGAAAGTGAAAAGCCCTATAAAGATTTTACCGATGGGCATATGTACGGTGGCAACTAATTTTAAAAAAGATAAATCTATAAAAGTAAAGAGCCTGCAATTGCAGGCTTTTTACTTAAATATTACCGTATTAGTTTCTTATATTTAATTCGTTTGGGCATCAAATCGCCTCCCAATCCTTTCTTTTTGTTTTCTTCATAATCACTAAAACTACCCTCGAAGAAATACACTTGCGAATTACCTTCAAAAGCTAAAATATGCCTGCGTATTCTATCAAAAAATCAATAGAAACTTCTTTTCTAAAAGCACCATGTTAAAAATGGATAAATGTTAAATATTCGCCGCCTAACTAACAATTCTTAATCCATACCCACTGATTTACATATTCTAAAAGTTAGATCTATAAACTGTTATGTAATCGAATAAACTTTAAATGCATTAAAATTTATACTTATCAAGTTAACCCAAGCGTGATTGTTTGATTAGTTTTAACTGAACTAAAAAATATATAGCAATGAAAAATAAAAAAGAATACGATTCAAAAATCACTAAAGAAGACAAAGCTATTTTGGGCGATAAAACTGGGAATTTAAGACAAGATGGTGGGCAAGACAAATACTTAAAAAACAGGTTGAAAGAGGTTGATTTTTCTGGAAATGACCTAGATATACCGGGAAGAAAACCAATTAAAAAAAGCAAAAACACTTCGTTAAATGACGAAGAAAACAAACACCATAGTTTAGGAAGTGCAGCAAATGAAAACTTAGAACAAAATATCGATAAATCTGATGCATAAACCTATAAAAGCATCCGACTTATTTATTAAAGCCTTAGAAAATGAAGGCGTGGAATATATTTTTGGGCTTCCAGGAGAAGAAAATATAGACATGTTGGAGTCCATAAGAAAATCCGATAAAATTAAATTTATTTTAACAAGGCACGAACAAGGCGCGGGTTTTATGGCCGCAACTTATGGAAGGCTCACCGGCAAACCCGGAGTTTGTATGTCTACTTTAGGGCCTGGAGCAACAAACCTCGTTACCACAGCGGCTTATGCACAGCTTGGTGCGATGCCCATGGTTATGATTACCGGCCAAAAACCCATTAAAACAAGCAAGCAAGGTAAATTTCAGATTATTGATGTTGTAGAAATGATGCAACCTCTTACCAAATACACCAAGCAAGTTACGCATGGCGAACATATTCCTGCCATGATTAGGGAGGCTTTTCGCCTATCGAGTGAGGAACGACCTGGAGCTGTACATATCGAATTTCCAGAAGATATTGCACAAGAGGAAATTACAAACCCTCATTTATTTGATATTGTAGATCACAAAATTCCTTATGCCGGTAAAAATGTGATTTCCCATGCCTCAGAAATGATTCAAAAAGCCAATAGACCACTACTGCTTATTGGCGCTGGAGCAAACCGAAAACGCGCTAGCAAGGCATTGACAAAATTTGTGGACACTTTACAAATTCCGTTTTTTAACACCCAAATGGGAAAAGGCATTATAGATGAGCGTCACCCTCTATATTTGGGAACTGCCGCCCTTTCAGATGATGATTTTTTACATGAAGCCATCCATAAGGCCGATCTTATTATAAATGTTGGACATGATACCATTGAAAAACCACCATTTATCATGCTTCCCGAAAACAATCAAAAAGTAATTCACGTCAATTATTTTGCAGCAGAAATAGATCAATTATACTTTCCACATTACAATGTTATCGGCGATATTGCTGGTAGCGTCATTCACTTATGCGAAACTTTAAAACCTCATGCTAAATCTTGGGACAATGACTTGTTTTTTAAAGTGAAAAACAATGTGGCATCACATTTAAGTAAATATGAAAAAGACAATCGTTTTCCTATTTTGCCACAGCGTTTGGTTAAAATAGTTAGAAACACGTTGCCCGACGATGGCATTGTAACCTTGGATAATGGAATTTATAAAATCTGGTTCGCACGAAACTACCCAACATATACTCAAAATAGTTTAATTTTAGATAATGCTTTGGCCACCATGGGTGCAGGATTACCTTCTGCAATTATGACCAAAGAACTTTACCCAAATAAAAAAGTGATTTCGATTAATGGTGATGGTGGATTTATGATGAACTCACAAGAAATTGAAACAGCAGTAAGATTGCAGTTGGATTTGGTTATTATTATTTTAAACGACAATGCATATGGAATGATTCAATGGAAACAAGAAGGTGAAGGATTTCCCAAATACGGTTTGGAATATAAAAATCCTGATTTTGTAGCATACGCTAAAAGCTTTGGCGCTACAGGATATCAACCAAAATCGGTAAATGAATTTAAATCAGATTTTGAAAAAGCACTAGAATCAAAGGGCGTTCAAATTATAGATTTAGCTGTTGATTACTCTCTAAATCATGACATATTAAACGTTTTAATAAAAGAATTTTCAGAAAAAACAAAACAATGAATACTATAACCACAATAAACCCAGCCACAGAAGAACCTATTAAAACCTATAATCGTTTAACGGCATCTGAAACCGCTGCACAGATTGAACGAGCAAACAAAGCTTTTCAATCCTGGAAAAACACAAGCTATTCAGAGCGTGCAAAATTAATGAATGCGTTAGCCGATATTTTCGATAAAAACAAAGAGACTTATGCGCAATTAACCACTGAAGAAATGGGCAAAACCATTGTTCAATCTAGAAAGGAAATAGAAAAATGCGCATGGATTTGCCGTTACTATGCAGAACACACAGCAGAATTATTAGCTCATCAAACCATTAAAACCGAGGCAAACAAGAGTTACGTATCATTTCAGCCATTGGGTGTAATTTTAGCTGTAATGCCTTGGAATTTCCCTTTTTATCAAGTAATTCGATTTTTAGTACCCGCATTAATGGCAGGAAATGCAGGGGTTTTAAAACATGCATCCAATGTTCAAGGCTGTGCTTTTGCATTACAACAAGCCCTTGAAGATGCTGGATTTCCACAAGGTGTTTTTAGCAACTTAAACGTGAGTTCTGATGCTGTTGAATCTATTATTGAAAACAAACATATTGTAGCCGTTACATTAACAGGAAGCGCTCCTGCAGGACAATCGGTAGCCTCTATAGCTGGAAAAAACCTAAAAAAAACAGTGTTGGAATTAGGCGGTAGTGATGCTTATATAATTTTAGAGGATGCCGATTTAGAAAAAGCCACAGATTTAGCGACTTATGGCAGACTACAAAATAATGGACAAACCTGTATTGCTGCAAAACGATTTATTGTTTTAGAAGAAATTTATGATGACTTTATAAATCTGTTTAAACAAAAAATGAAAGCAGCAAAAATGGGCGAACCAACCGATGAAGACACCTATTATGGCCCTTTAGCTAGAGTTGATTTAAGAGATGAATTACACGAACAGGTTACAAAAACAATTAACCAAGGGGGAAAATTAATTTTAGGCGGAAACATACCAGATAGAAAAGGCGCCTATTACCCCGCAACTATTCTGTCTGATATTAAACCGGGAATGGAAGCATTTGAGGAAGAATTATTTGGTCCGGTAGCATCGGTTATAAAAGCCATAGACGAAAATCATGCCATTAAACTCGCCAATCTCTCAAAGTTTGGTTTGGGTTCTGGTGTGATAACTGAAAACAAATCTAGAGGCGAAAAGCTGGCTTTACAATTAGAGGCCGGTAGTAGTTTTGTTAACAAATTAGTGGTGTCAGACCCACGTTTACCTTTTGGAGGTATAAAAACAAGTGGTTACGGCAGGGAGCTTTCAGGCTACGGAATTCGAGAGTTCACCAACATTAAGTCCATTTGGATAGATTAAGCTAAACCTATTACACTATAAAAAAAACGCTCACCTTTATAGTGAGCGTTTTCCGTTTTTATCTAATCAGTTTCTTATATTTAATTCGTTTAGGCATCAAATCGCCTCCCAACCGTTTCTTTTTGTTTTCTTCATAATCACTAAAACTGCCCTCGAAGAAATACACTTGCGAATTACCTTCAAAAGCTAAAATATGTGTACATATTCTATCTAAAAACCAACGGTCGTGACTAATTACAACGGCACAACCAGCAAAATTTTCTAAGCCTTCCTCTAAGGCTCGTAATGTATTAACATCCAAATCGTTCGTTGGCTCATCCAAAAGCAACACGTTGCCTTCTTCCTTTAGTGTCATGGCTAGGTGCAAACGGTTACGCTCCCCTCCTGAAAGTAATTTTACGGTTTTATTTTGCTCGCTTCCTGAGAAATTAAAACGACTTAAATAGGCACGAGAGTTTACTTGCTTGCCGCCCATCATAATCAACTCTTGCTCGTCGCTAAAATTTTGCCAAATGGTTTTTTCTGGGTCTATATTGGAATGACTCTGGTCTACATAAGCAATTTTTGCCGTATCGCCTACTTTAAACTCGCCCTTATCTGGGGTTTCTTCGCCCATTATCATTCTAAAAATAGTAGTTTTTCCAGCACCGTTTGGCCCAATAACACCCACAATTCCCGCTTGTGGCAGGTTGAAGTTTAAATCTTCGTAAAGTAATTTATCATCGTAACCTTTGCTTACGCCAATGGCTTCAATCACATTGGTACCCAATCGCGGTCCATTAGGAATGTAAATCTCTAATTTTTCATCGAGTTGTTTTTGGTCTTGACTCATGAGTTTATCATAATTCTTCAAACGAGCTTTTTGTTTGGTTTGCCTACCCTTCGCCCCTTGTCGAACCCACTCCAACTCGCGCTCTAAAGTTTTTTGACGTTTTGAAGCTGCTTTACCTTCTTGAGCCATACGCTTCGATTTTTGATCTAACCACGAAGAGTAATTGCCTTTCCATGGAATGCCTTCGCCTCTATCGAGTTCTAGAATCCAACCTGCAACATTATCTAAAAAATACCTATCGTGCGTCACTGCAATTACGGTGCCTTTATATTGTGCTAAATGATGCTCTAACCAATGCACCGATTCTGCATCTAAGTGGTTGGTTGGCTCATCCAACAGTAACACGTCGGGTTCTTGTAAAAGCAAACGGCATAATGCTACACGACGACGCTCACCACCCGATAAAACCGAAATCTTTTTATCGCCATCTGGCGTGCGCAACGCATCCATGGCTATTTCCAATTTGGTATCGAGTTCCCATGCATTTGCGGCATCAATTTGGTCTTGAAGTTCCGCTTGGCGGTTCATCAATTTCTCCATTTTGTCTGGATCGCTATACACTTCTTCTAATCCAAATTGGTCATTTATTTTATTGTATTCGTCGAGAATGGCTACCGTTTCTGCTGCACCTTCGCGAACAATTTCCATTACGGTTTTATCATCGTCAAGCTTTGGTTCTTGCTCTAAGTATCCCACCGAATAATCTTGTGAAAACACCACGTCGCCCTGATAGTTTTTATCTACGCCCGCAATAATTTTGAGTAAGGTAGATTTACCCGAACCGTTTAAACCAAGAATTCCGATTTTAGCACCGTAGAAAAAACTCAAGTAAATATTTTTTAAAACAGGTGTATTTGCACTCGGGAATGTTTTTGTAACCCCCGACATTGAGAATATTATCTTTTTATCGTCGCTCATAAAGCTATTTTTCTATTGATTATTTTTATTGTTCAAATCCGGATGGTATAAAAAATGATACCTATGCCATAAAGCTATTTGAATAGTATTGATTATTGAAGACTGACACTGATGGCTATGTTACACTCTACCTTTTAAAGCATTAAATACCCATGCGATACAGAAAAAGCCACCGCCAACAGCTGCAAATCCCCAGCCTGCAACATCGTCATATCTAAAAGCGCCTAATCCAATTAAGCCAAGGCCTACAAATATCATAATCCAAGTAGCCCAAGCCAAAACCGTGTTTTTATTCATTGCCATAATCTTATTCTTAAATTTTTGATGGTTAGTTTAAAAGCAAATATCGTTGTTTTACACAAAAAAAGCACCTTTTAACGGATGCTTTTTATTAACTGTTTGGAAGAAATCCCATTTTTCCCATTTGGTAATCGCGCATAGCCTCCATAATTTCGGTTTGTGTATTCATAACGTAAGGTCCATAAGTTGTTACCTTTTCATGGAATGGTTTTCCTGAGAGAAATAAAAGTTTACTATCTGCTTTAGCTTCTACAGAAAACTGATTACCATCTTGATTAAATTCAATCAATTGATTTTCATTTTGGATTAAATCTACATCATTATTCACCGTTACTTGTCCTTTTAATAAATACAAGACTGATTGGTAAGCGATATCAATATCAACGTTATGCTTTCCTCCTGCTTTCACATCCATCATATAAACATTCACCGGAGATTGTGTGGCAATTTTTCCGTTTTTATCTTCTAAACTTCCAGCAATAACTTGAATACTCACTTTCTTATCTTCTGAAAGAACCACATTAAATTCATCATTTTGAACATGTTGATAATTGGGCTGAATCATCTTTTTTTCAGCTGGCAAATTCAACCACAGTTGAATCCCTTCTAAAGTGCCGCCTTTTTCAACAAATGCTTTTGTTGGGCGTTCTGCATGAATAATGCCCCTGCCCGCAGTTGTCCATTGCACATCTCCGGCTTTTACCACACTTTCGTGCCCCAAAGAATCTCTGTGCAATTGCTCGCCTTCGATTAAAAAGGTAATAGGCTCGAAACCACGATGCGGATGTGGGCCTAAATCGAACGGATTGTTTCTTTCATCAATGGCATAAGGCCCGTAATGATGCAACAGCACAAACGGGTCTATCATATCAATGTGTTGTGTAGGTATGGGCTGGCGTAATTTAATGGGGCCCATATTTACAAAATCGCTTCGTCCTATGGTTTTTATGGTGTTTTGTTTCATTCCAATATTATTTTTTATAAAGATAAATTATTTTAAGTTCGTATTTATTATACCGTTTATGGGCAGTATAATGTTCTCTGTCGAAAAATTTGCTTATACCATACTTTTTACCAATCTTTAGGTATTATTCTATAATTCTAGGTTAAATTATGCTAAAAAACAAAGCGGTATTGTTTTTATTGCTATTCTCAACTATTACAATATATAGCCAAACCACGATTTCTGAAAAAGCGTTTTATAAATGGTTTGATACTACAATTGGGCAAGAAAATTCTGGACTAATAGATGGTTTAGCTTATCGTGAATTATATAGGACCCAAAATGGCAATCATAAATTTTACACGACTTCGGCTTTTCAAAAAGGACATATAACTTACAATGGGCAACGTTATTTTGATGTTGACTTGAAATACGATATACATGCCGATGAAATTATTATAAAAATCCCTACTCAAACCATTACACATACCATTCAATTAATTAAGGAACATGTTGAGCGGTTTTCTATAAAGAATTCGGAATTCATCGCTTTAAAAAATGGTTTTTATGAAATCATTTTTAAAAGTAAAAACCTATCCTTTTATAAAAAACATATAAAAACATCGAATAAGTATTATTCCGGAAGGTCGATTTTTTATCGTTTTAAAGGCAAAACTGAATATGTGCTCTATTTTAATAATGAATATCACAGCATTTCAAAATCTAAAAAAAGCCTAATTAAATTAATGCCTGAATTTAAAAAGGAAATCAACTCATTTTATAAAACTAAAAATGAATTATTGAATATAAACTACGATCTTTTTATGCAGCAATTGGTAGCAGAATTAAACAACGTTATTTCTAAAAAACAAGTGTAAATGATGAAGAAATTACTATTTCTGTTCTTGTTTTTCAATGTAACTCACACATCATTTGCACAAAAAAATGAAGCCAAAATTTCGCTTCAGTTTGAAAACGCAACCAAAATTGAAATAATAGAACAAATTGAATCTGTTACAGATTATCGTTTTTATTTTATTGAATCGTGGATAGACGATACTTTAATATCCGGCAATTACAATAATGCGCCTTTGAAAACCGTGCTAAACGACATTTTTAAAAATACCGTAATTAATTATTACATATCAACTAACCATCAAATTATTTTAACAAACAACAGCTTAATACGCGATGAATTGCCGATAAATTTTATTGAAAACGAAAGCACTAAATTTGATAGCAATACTAATTCTGAACCTGTTTTTTTTAATGAAGGTAACCTTAATAAAAACGAGTATCTAGAAATAATAAAAATTGGAAAAGAAACCACCAATGCCTCTCGTGAAAATTTCAAACTATCTGGTTATGTTAGAAATAAAGTCACAAAAGAACCTTTGGTAGATTTAGTATTAATGGTTAAAAACCAAGACATTACTGCCGTTACAAATCAAGACGGATTTTACAGTTTAACATTGCCCTCGGGCGAAAATTTAATTGAATTTAAATCTTTGGTTATTAAAGATTTGGTTAAAAAAATTGTTATTTATAATGATGGTAAAGCAAATTTTGATTTGGATGCCAATGCCGAAGTGCAGTTGGATGAAATTGTTATAACCTCGCAAAAAGACAGAAATGTTGCCGAAGTTATAGCGGGAATTACTAAAATAGAATTGGAGGAAATTAAAACGATTCCGTTGGTTTTAGGGGAGCGCGATTTATTAAAAATTGCAACAGCGTTACCCGGAATTTCAACTGCTGGCGAAGGCGCAAGCGGCTATAATGTTAGAGGCGGAAAAGCAGACCAAAACCTTATTCTTATTGACGAAGGTATTGTTTACAGTCCAACACATTTCTTTGGGATATTCTCTGCACTAAACCCTTATACGGTTGGCAGTCTCGAAATTTACAAGGGCAATATTCCCGTTGAATTTGGTGGTAGATTATCGTCTGTTTTTGATATTAAAACAAAAAAAAGCAATATCGAAAAACTCTCAGGAGAAGCCGCTATTGGCCCCGTAACCAGTAATTTAATGTTGGAAATTCCTGTTGTAAAAGAAAAATCGTCGTTATTGGTTGGTGCTCGAGGTACATATTCTGATTGGGTTTTAAAGTCGCTGGACGATGAGTCTTTAAATAACAGTGAAGCTTCATTTTACGATTTCATTATAAAGTACGATCACAAAATAAATGATAACAATACTATCGAAACTACAGGTTATTACAGCAAAGATAAATTCAGCATCACTTCAGATTCTTTGTATAGTTATAGCAATCAATTGGCGACTTTAAAATGGAATCACACCTTTAATAAAAAAAGTAAGGGAAGCGTAATCCTTAACAATAGCCAATATCAATTTAATATAGGATTTGAGGGCAATGGCGATAAAAATTTCGACTTGAATTATAAAATAAATGAAACGCTTCTCAAACTTAAAATGAGTACCACAATCAACGATAAACATAAACTTAACTATGGCGTATCAAGTAAATTATATACTTTAAACCCTGGCAGTAAAGAACCTTTGGGTGAAAATTCGATTATTGAACCCATTATAATTTCAAAAGAACGCGCCTTGGAATCGGCTGTTTTTATTTCGGACAATTTTAAGGTCAACAAAAAACTCTCATTAAGCTTAGGGCTTCGTTACTCGTTTTATGCCTCGTTGGGCGAAGCTTCCGAAAGAATCTATGAAGCTGGCCAACCCAGAAATGAAGGCACGTTAATCGACACAAAAAACCATTCTAAAAATGAAGTTATAAAAACCTACGGTGGACTAGAAATTCGTACTTCTGCTCGCTATTTTTTAACCGAGGACTTATCAATAAAAGGCGGTTACAGTAGCACTTTTCAATACATTCATGCGCTATCTAACAACACAACCCAATCGCCTTTAGATACTTGGAAGCTATCCGATTCCAACATAAAACCACAACAAGCCAATCAATTTAATTTGGGGATTTATAAAAATTTAGAAGATTACGAGTTGAGTGTGGAAGCTTACTATAAAACGTCAAAAGATATTTTAGACTACAAGGTTGGTGCCGATTTATTGCTGAATGAATTGGTTGAAACCGAAGTTTTTCAAGGCGTTGGAAAATCGTATGGCGTTGAGTTTTTAGCTAAAAAAAATAAAGGCAACCTTAATGGCTGGTTAGCCTATAGCTATTCGCGTTCGTTGATAAAACTAGATAGTGAGTTTAGCGAAGAGCGTGTTAATAACGGCGAGTATTTCCCTGCTAATTACGACAAACCACATGATTTTAGTTTAGTTGCCAATTATAAAATGACCAAGCGCTTCAGCGTTTCATTTAATTTTGCATACCAAACAGGAAGGCCTGTAACTTACCCTGTTGGAACTTATACATATTTGGATAAAGAATATGCATTGTATAGCAACCGTAATGAATTTAGAATACCAGATTATTTTCGATTGGACTTAGGCTTGAATATTGAAGGAAATCATAAAATAAAAAAACTGGCGCATAGTTTTTGGAATATTTCCATATACAATGTATTGGGCAGAAACAATCCGTATTCCGTATTTTTTGTTACAGAAAACGGACAAATAAAAGCTTACAAAAGTTCTATTTTTTCTATACCGGTACCAACTATAACATATAATATTAAATTTTAAAAGGCTTAAAACAAACACATGAAACATATCAAAACATATTATGTAGTATGGCTGCTGACAGCTTTTTTTATGTTTAGTTGTACAGAACCTTTCAACCTAAAATCTATAGATTTTGAAGATGCTTTAATAATAGAAGCAATTATAACTGATGAAGTAAAGTACCAAGAAATAAAACTTTCTAGAACCTTTTCATTGGAAGAATTTACACCTTCTGAAGAAAGCAACGCCACAGTAATTATTACTGATGGTGCACAAAATATATATGAGTTTGAAGAAACCAGCGCTGGCACATACACTTCAAAAGCAGTATTTGGAGCCTCGGCAAACACCTATTATACATTATCTGTTACCACTAAAAATGGCAAAACCTATAAATCTAAACCAACCCAATTACCTAGTGTTGTGCCAATAAATAATTTATACGCTTCCAGAGAAGTAAATGCCGAAACCGGTAATGAAAATATGAGCATATTTATAGGTGGATTTAACGCCTCAGCAAATTCAAAATACTTTCGCTATGAATATGAGGAAACTTATGAAATTGTTGCACCATCATGGGTAGATGGCGAATTTACGGTTTTAAACAACGGGCAATTAGTTTGGAATGAATTGTGTTGCAGGCCTGTTGAAAAGCAAGTGTGCTACAATACTGTGGCATCAGACAGTATAATCCAATTAAACAGCGAAAATTTTTCGCAAGATGAAACACTTGCATTTCCAATTCGCGTTATCTCTAGAGACAACCCGATAATAAGAACTCGGTACAGTATTTTGGTTAAGCAATATGCGCAATCTTTAGAAGCTTTTACGTTTTATAAAATTTTGAATAAATTTTCGAGTTCCGATAATTTATTCTCTCAAAATCAACCTGGGTTTTTTAGTGGCAATTTATTTTCTGTTGATAATAAAAACGAAAAAGTAGTCGGCTATTTTGATATTTCATCGGTGTCATCAAAAAGAATATTTTTTAATTATTCTGATTTTTTTCCAGACGAACTGTTGCCACCATATTTTGTGGATTGCACAAGTTTTATGATTACCGATATTAACCTATTAAAAGAAAAAGTAATAGACGAAAGCGTGGTGTATTTTAGCCCAAACCCAACTCCCGGAGGCATTCCGTTTGTGGTTGACGCGGCATGTGGCGATTGCACAAAACTAGGAACCAATACAAAACCAGATTTTTGGATTGATTAAACGACTATTAAAATGAAAAAAAACATATTTATATTTATCATTTTTATTTGCGTTGGTTTATCGTCAATACATGGTCAATCCATATTGAATAAAGATATGGCGTTTAACTATGAAGACTTTCCTCAGGAAAAAATATTTGTTCATTTTAACAGTACTTTTTTAGTTTCTGGCGAAAGTTTATTTTATAAAATTTACTGCCTTAACGCAAACACAAATGCAATAAGTAAGTTAAGTAAAATAGCTTATGTTGAACTGATAAATACTGATAAAAATACTGTTTTAAAACATAAAATAGCTTTAAAATCCGGGTTGGGAAAAGGCGATTTTTTTATTAAAGCATCAATCCCTTCAGGTAATTATAAAATTATTGCATACACGCAATGGATGAGAAATAATGGAGAGAACACTTTTTTTCAGAATGATGTTACTATTATAAATCCGTTTAGAACGAATAAAAAATTAACTGTAAAAACAGACAAAAATCAAGATACAATTATGGTAAACAATGATGTAAGAGACAACAACATCAAAGTTTTAAACCATCCCATTAAAAATGAATTTGTAGAAATAGTCACCAACAAAAAAACTTTTCTGAAAAGAGAAAAAGTGGTATTAACTTTAAAACCTCTCAAAGGCAAATTTTCTCTTGGAAACTACTCTGTTTCGGTTAGAAAAATTGATGCTGTTAATGCACCTTCTAAACGTAGCTCCAATTCATTTATCAATCAAAATCACCTAAAAATAGCATCAAAAGATTCCATTTTTTTTCTACCAGAGCTGCGAGGTGCACTCTTATCCGGCACCATGTTTTCCAAAAAAAACAATGCCCCAATACCACATGCAAAAGTTTCGCTTACAATCCCTGGAGAACATGCTATTTTTAAAATTGCAACCACAAATTCATCTGGTGAATTTTATTTTAATTTAGATGAAACGTACAAAAACACGAATGCCATTGTACAAGTTATTGGTTCAAATAAAGATGTTTATAAAGTAGAAATCAATAATTATGAGTCACCAAGCTATAACAATTTTGTGTTCAACGATTTTAAACTCACACCAAAATTAACCGATTTAATTCTCAATAAAAGTATTTTTAACCAAATAGAAAATGCGTATCACAGCGTTAAAAGGGATAGTATTCTGCCTATTGATTTTAAAACACCGTCATATAGATACAAAGAAAAAAAGTATATTTTAAGTGATTACACTAGATTTAAAACATTAAAAGAAACGATTACCGAAGTTGTTGATGCGGTATATGTTTTACAGGAAAATGGCGATTATACATTTCATATAAAATTTTATAATGATACCAATAAATCTGATGCATCGGCATTGGTACTTATCGATGGAATTTTAATACAAAATCATAATTCTGTAACTGATTTTAATGCAAATAGCATAAAATCTATTGGCGTTGTGCGAGATAAATATGTTTATGGCGGCCAACTATTTAATGGTATTATTTCTATTGAAACCCTAAAAGGAGATTATAACCCGACAATTAAAGGCGATTACATAAATCGCTTCGAAATTGATAAACCGATTGTAAATAAAAAGTATTTTAAACTAGATTATAGTGATTCCGAATTAAACCGTATTCCCGATTTTAGAAATCAATTATTGTGGCATCCAAATTTAAATTTGATTAGTGATGAAAACCAAATTTCGTTTTATACTTCGGACATTGCTGGCGACTATGAAATAAGTTTTGAAGGTTTCACCAACTTAGGAAAACCTGTAACAATCAAAACACATATAACAGTTAAAAACAATTGAGCTTATTGAGATTAACACATCTTTATATTCGTCGTGTTTCTATCTAAAATCAGCTGCTTTTTCTGCAATTAGTAACCGATACCCTGTTCTTTTAATTTATCGCTAACTTCGGTATAGTCAATAATTATATTCTCTTTTACTGCACTGGCAAAGTCATTTCAACTACTTGAGTGCCTTGAATCTCTATAAAGAACTTCCTTTTTTGCCTTAGTAAAACCCGATTAATTTCACTGAAAACTATCTGTACAAAAAAGCATTAGCGTATTTTATCGAGTAAGTCGCTTAATTGTTCTGCTTCTTGTTCTGATAAATTATCCAACAAACCGGTATTTAAATCTTTTGATATTTTCTCCAAAAGAGCTAATCCAGGTTTGGTTATTTGAATATTTACAACGCGTCTGTCACTACTACAATGCATGCGTTCAATGAGATTTTTAGCGCATAGTTTGTCCATTAAGCGTGTTGCATTAGGTGCTCTATCAATCATGCGTTCTTTAATCGTTTGTACTTTTAAAGGCGTTTTTGCTCCGCGCAAAATCCTTAAAATATTGTACTGCTGTGGCGAAATACCAAAAGGCTTAAAAAAAGCGTTTTGATGTGATGTAATCCAATTTGCTGTAAATAAAATATTGATTAACGCTTTTACTTTGTTGTTTTTAAACTTCGAGTTAACATCTTTAGAAATATCGCCCATTTTAAATTTTTAAATTAATGGTTAATACAATTTATCGCAATATCAAGATAATACATCTTTGTACGCATCGTGTTTCTTTTTAAAAACAGCCGCAGCGAATGGGCACAATGGTATGGCCTTAATATTGCTTGCTCGCATAAAATCTACTGCGGCTTCTACTAATTTGTAACCAACACCCTGTCCTTTTAATTTTTCGCTAACCTCGGTATGGTCAATAATTATCTTCTCTTTTCCTGCGTAGGTATAAGTCATTTCAGCTTCTTGAGTGCCTTCAATCTCTAAAAAGAATTTTCCTTTCTTGCCGTCGTCAACCTGTTTAATTTCCATAATTATAGTGCTTTTTGAAAAGTTTGTACTTTATTTTTTAACGCTGCATTCAAATCATTATTTACGATTATACCGTCTGAAAAATTATCGGCAAAATTTGGGAATGAAAACGTTTCAACTATATGGGCATCGTGCCTAGGAAAGCGATCTTGGGCCATAGCCAATACCGATGCACCACCTCTTCCCCCTGGCGATGCAGCCATCAAAAGCATGGGTTTTCCATAAAAGGTTTTTGCTTCAATTCTCGACATCCAATCAAAAATATTTTTAAAAGCCGTTGAATAAGCGCCGTTATGTTCGGCAAGCGATAAAATAATGCCATCAGATTCCGCTATTAATTTTAAAAATTGCTGTGCTGGTTCCGGAAAGCCTATTTCCTTTTCTAAATCAACTCCAAATAGTGGTAGTTCAAAATCATTCAAATCCAATACGGAAACTGTAACATTTTCGACTAAACTCGAAGCATAAATTGCCAATTGCTTATTAATTGAGGTTTTACTATTGCTGCCTGCAAATACTATAATGTTTTTCATTATTTAGCTATTCTTTTATTAAAAATGTAAGATACAATTAATGCAACAATAGCCAAAACAGCGGTGCCTTCTTGCCCATCGCCAATCATGTAATGAGCGAAAAATGCCAATATAAAGGCATAAAAATATCCTGCATAAGCCCACTCTTTAATGGCTTTTAAATTTGGGCTCCAAACAGCAATCAACCCAAGTAATTTTGCTGCTGCAAATGGGTAAATAATATAGCTTGGATACCCAAAACTTGTAAAAGCTTCTTTAATAGCTTCGTGTTGAAAAAAATACATACTTACTGAAAATAGCATGATTGCTGTTAACAATCCTGTGGCCGTGTAATAGATAATTTTATCTCGTTTCATTTATATTGATTAAATTATTGATGCTGCAAATGTAATATAAAAATATTTATATTCCTAGGAATATATTTCCATGTTACTTAATTTGTGAATTCATCAACAAACTCGAAAATAAAATTTGAAACTTTTGTACATTAGCATCAAACTTAAAATACATGGATATTAACTTCAATAAAAACGAAGACCACAATAAACTTCTGCTTTCCGAATTAAATAAAAAACTAGCTAAAGTAAGCCTTGGCGGCGGAAAAAAACGCATCGAAAAGCATAAAAGCAAAGGCAAGATGACAGCCAGAGAGCGTATCGATTATCTTTTAGATACTAAAAGAAAGTCTATTGAGATAGCGGCTTTTGCAGGAGAAGATATGTATACCGAACATGGCGGTTGTCCGTCTGGTGGCGTGGTGGTAAAAATGGGTTATATAAAAGGCAAACAGTGTATTGTAGTTGCCAACGATGCCACGGTTAAGGCGGGCGCATGGTTTCCTATTACCGGAAAAAAGAATTTAAGAGCCCAGGAAATCGCTATTGAAAACAAACTCCCCATTATATATTTAGTCGATTCTGCTGGTGTGTATTTACCCATGCAAGATGAAATTTTTCCGGATAAAGAGCACTTCGGACGTATTTTTAGAAATAACGCTGTAATGAGCAGTTTGGGCATTACCCAAATTGCTGCGGTTATGGGCAGTTGTGTTGCTGGTGGTGCCTACTTACCTATTATGAGTGATGAAGCCTTGATTGTTGATAAAACAGGTAGCATTTTTCTTGCCGGAAGCTATTTGGTAAAAGCGGCCATTGGCGAATCCATTGATAATGAAACCTTAGGCGGAGCTACAACACATTGTGAAATTTCAGGGGTTACCGATTATAAAGCGAAAGATGATGCCGATGCTTTGGATACCATTAAAAATATTATGGATAAAATTGGTGATTTTGACAAAGCTGGTTTTAACCGAAGTGAACCGAAAAAACCAAAAGAAAACCCTGAAGATATTTATGGTATTATCCCGAAAAGTCGTGCCGATCAATACGATATGTATGACATTATTAAACGACTGGTTGATAATTCGGAGTTCGATGAATATAAAGCAGGTTACGGACAAACCATTATTACCTGCTACGCCAGAATTGATGGTTGGGCCGTTGGTATTGTGGCCAACCAGCGTAAATTGGTAAAAACCAAAGGCTCTAAAACAAAACCAAAAGAGATGCAATTTGGCGGCGTAATATATAATGATAGCGCCGACAAAGCCACACGGTTTATTGCCAACTGCAACCAAAAGAAAATACCGCTAGTGTTTTTACAGGACGTTACGGGTTTTATGGTGGGCAGTAAATCTGAACATTCGGGCATAATTAAAGACGGTGCTAAAATGGTAAATGCGGTAAGTAATAGTGTGGTACCTAAATTCACCATTATTTTAGGCAATTCGTATGGGGCAGGAAATTATGCCATGTGCGGAAAAGCTTATGACCCGCGATTAATTGTAGCATGGCCAAGTGCAGAACTTGCTGTGATGAGCGGAAATTCCGCAGCCAAGGTTTTACTTCAAATCGAAAAGGCATCGCTTGAAAAACAAGGTGAAACATTTACCAAAGAAAAAGAAGATGCGCTATACCAAAAGATAAAAGATAGATACGACAACCAAGTTTCGCCCTATTATGCGGCTGCCAGAATTTGGACTGATGCCATTATAGACCCGTTAGAAACCAGAACATGGATTTCAATGGGGATTGAAGCGGCTAATCACGCGCCTATTGAAAAGCCCTTTAATATGGGTGTGTTGCAAGTATAATTTTTAAATCTTATGAAATTTTTGTACCTTTTGTATTGAAAATCAATAACTTAAATCATGGGAACAATAAAATCATTAAACAAATGGGCAAATGCGCACACTTATTTGCCACTTGATTTAATTCGCATTGCACTTGGTGTTTTTCTTTTTATTAAAGGCATCAACTTTATGGGAAACAGTGAAATACTAATGAGCCTTTTTGAACCTATTCAAAATATGGCTGGAGGCATGTTTATTATTCACTACGTGGCACCAGCACATTTTATTGGCGGTATTTTAATAGCTTTTGGCTTATTAACACGTTGGGCTATAATAGCGCAATTGCCGATATTAATTGGTGCCATTGCCATTAATTTTTTGGGTGAGATGAATTCGGGCAATTTAACATTGGCACTCATCACCTTTTTAGTTTGTGTTTTCTTTTTGTTTTATGGCTCCGGAAAACATTCGGCCGATTACTACTTTAAAATGCAGCAATGAGATTTAATGAGGCTGTCTAAAAAGTTTAAATCCATGTCAAATTGAGCTTGTCAAAATATTTTAAATTAATGATATTTAATATCGGTTTCGACAGGCTCAACCTGACAAGTTAAATCCAAAAGACTTTTTAGACAGCCTTTTTGGTTTTTAAACTATACTTCTAATTTAGCAACTATTTGTTTGTCTTTGGTTTTGGTTAACCTAATTATTTTAATGTCTTTTGTTTCATTTGGCTTTCCATAATTTTTAAACATGGTAACTTTCATAAACGTTGGGTTTTCCATTTTTTGATAGCGATCTCCAAAATAATTCACTTTAATAAAGTACGTCCCTTCTTTAGCGTGCTTTAGAGTGAATTCCTCTGGCCCAAAACCTTGGGTCATATCTCTCGACAACTCACCTCCAATTTTGGTTTTTGGGTTACTATAATAACATTCTTCTAGATTTGGATCAATAATATGTAAATCGATATCGGTGTCGTTATGATTCCAATCTATAACAACCCTAATATCAAATGACGCATCAACTTCATTTACATTTTTAAAATCTTCTTTTTTTATTTCAGCATTATTTTGAAGCAATTTATTGATTTCATTTCTAGAAATTTGTTGCATGCCCGCAAATCTTCTTCGGTTATTGTTTTTGTAAATAGCACCATTTACAATACCGTTTAATAAATTAAAGGATTGCTGTGCCAAACCTATTTCTTGATAAACCAAGGCCAAATCTCGGTACGATTGCGAATCTTCAGGTCGTAATTTTAATACTTGATTGTATATATAAGCGGCTAAACCATAATTGTTTGCTTCTTCTAATTTGTATCCCAAAACCCTTAAAAGTTCATAATTATCAAAATCTAATTCTGCAATGTTTGTTAATATTCTAAGTTCAATTTCTTTATTGTTCCATGTTTTAAAATAGTCGTAAACATCAATATAATAAGCGGGCACGTGTTCATAATTTTCTCTTTGGGACAAGTATGTTTTATAAGCTTCATCTAAAGATTTCGAATTTTTCAATTCAGCCATATAGAGCGTATTTACAGTTTGTGCTTTTACTTTTAATTGTCCTTTATATTTGTTTCTTTTCTTTCTTGAATTATTAAAACTTCGTACTCTAGCTCTGCTATTACTATTAAACTTACTTGTAATAACAATGACGCCATTTGCTGCTCTGCTGCCGTACAAAGCTCCAGCCGAAGCACCTTTAAGTACTGTTATACTTTCAATAGTATTTACATCAATTAAATCATCAACATCACCACTAACGGGCATGCCATCAATAACAAATAACGGTTGGTTATTTCCATTTAAAGACGCGACACCTCTTATTACAATATTAGAATGAGAGCCAAGGTTTCCTGTGTTAGAATTTACTTGCACACCCGCAATTCTGCCTTGTAAAGCACTAGCTACATTTCCATGATAACCAGTACTTAAATCCTCACTTTTAATGGTTGTAACCGAACCTGTTAATGATTGCCTTTTTTGTGTGCCATAGCCAACCACAACAACCTCATCTAATTGTGCCGAATCTTCTTGCATCGAAATATTTACGGTTGATGAGTTGCCTATTGTTGTTTCAAGAGTTTGCATGCCCACAAAACTAAAAACCAAATCTGAACCAACAGCGGCATTTATCGAATACTTTCCATCAAAATCAGTTTGTGTCCCTGTGCTTGTTCCTTTTACAATTACGTTTACGCCTGGTAACGGTAATCCAGATTTATCTGAAATAGTTCCTGAAATATTTCCTGAATTAGAGGCTTGAGAAATTGAACTTTCTTCAGTTCGAGTTTCATTTTCTTGAATAGCAACAACTTTTTTACCTTTATTTCTATTAATAATCCTATTGTATTCTTCCAATAATTCTTCCGGTGGGGTAATTTTATAGCGCACATAATCCCAAACGGTTTCCAAAACAATTAAAGACGTGTGGTTACTTACCAAATTATAAAGCATGCTATGTTTTACTATGTCATCTTTATTAGTATCGCTTTTTTGTTGAAGTTTATTTAATTTCTTTTGAGCCCAAATACGCTTTACTAAATTATTTGTAACATCCGATTGTATAATTAAGGTGTCTTTTTGAGTCAACTTGTTTCCATAACCAAAATGCAAAATTACCGTGTCTTTTGGTTTGAAGTTTTTACCTGAAAATGAAAAATCTGTTGAAACTGTTATTGGATTGTTTGGATAAGCTTCCATGTTTTTATTTGAAGATTCAAAACCTAAAAACTTAAAAGATTGATAAAGCATTTTATCGGTTGCCTCATTAATAGACGTGTTTTTTAAATTTAAATACTTACCGTTTGTAGCTTCGCAAATATTATTCAGTTCACTATGATTAGCTTTTACAATACTATTTACAACATAAATGGGCTGACTGGTATTAACTGCCAAATCACTTAAATTTTTCATACCATCAGAAAACATTAAAATTTCTTGGGATGCATTATTTAAAAATAAATTAGCATAAGACGTGCCGCCATCATAAACCGTGTTTATTAAGGCTTGTTTAAGATTTGACCAATTTCCGTTAGATATTTGATAGTTTTTAGTCGATAATATTTGATTGCTAAACTTTACCAATTCTACTTTAACATCTCTTAAATGATTGATGTAATTATCTAAAAATTCAAGTTCTTTCTCCAAATCTCTTGATTTCATTGATAATGATGCATCCCAATAAATGGTAATTTCATTTACTTTTTTCCTAAGTTTTTTGTTAGTTTTTAATGTTTTATAGATATAGAAATAATCATCGAAAGTGATGGTTTTATTACTGTTGAAATACTGTGGAATTTTAATAGTTAAAGATTCACTTGGTGTGTAATTCTTTTTTTCAACTTTAGCGTAAAAATTATTATACAATGCTTTAAACTTAAAGTTTTCAATATGTCCTTCTTTTAATGAAGGTTTCATTTTTTGATCGAACACATTCATTTCTAAAACAAAGTGATCTAAATTATTTTTAAACCCCAAAGGCAAATTAAAGTAATGCGCCTCTTCACTAAAAATCAATTCCTGTTCGTGTGCCAAAACCACTCTTTTATAACCTTTTGCTGGAATTGGGTAAATTCTTGCTTTGTAATTATTACCGGTTCCTTTTTCCAATAAAACAGGATCTACGCGTCGTCTAACCACAGCTTCAAAGGCAACGCGACCTTGTTCTTTTTCAACTACAACGGCTTCTCTAAGTTTTCCATTTACTTCCAGAGCTAACCTTGAAACACGTTGTCCTTCACCTAACGGAAAAGCCAATTCACCTTCTAAAACATTAGGTGTCGGGTTGTAAAAAAGCATGTCGTAAGTTGTGGTTGCGATGTTTCCAACAACGTCTACTTTTATGTCTAAAGATGTAATTCCCAACTTATCGTTCCCTACTTTTATTGAAGGCATAACCTGGGAATAGAAAGCAATTGGAAAGATTAAAAAAAAGACTTTTAATAAGAGTTTCATAATAGTTGATTTTTAAGTTTAGTATAAAACTATAATCAAACTATAGATTATAAAACCAACAATGAGTGAAGTGCGCTTTTGGGTGAGTTAACTTAAAAGACCCGTCAGGTTTTAAAAACCTGACGGGTCTAAAATTCACGTTTTGTAAAAAATTAGGATTTAAAATTTACATGTTTTCGATACAATTGCGATAAAAAAATCGGAATCACTCGAACTTACGTCTAAATTAATTTTAACAAATTGTAATTTACTTTATCTCAGTATCAAAAGGAAGCAGCAACTGAATCCCTTTGCGCTGCGACATCGCTTTTATTTCCTGCATGATTTTGTAATTGGCCTCGCCTAATTCTTCTTTTAAAATAGCTTCTTTAGTTTTAGCCAAACCAAAGCTTTGCAATATTTTCTCGAGGTCTTTCTCAAAAACCGGGAATTCTTTAATTTTATAATCCTCAATTTGAGCCATTTCAGCGGCATGTTGTAATGCTACATCCATACCACCAAGTTCGTCCACCAATCCATTTTTAACAGCATCGTTGCCCGTCCACACTCTGCCTTGTGCAATGGCTTTAACATCGTCTTGTGTCATATTTCTACCTTCGGCCACCCTATTGGTGAACAACTCATAAATATTATTGATACTTTCTTTGATAAAAGCTTCTTGGGTGTCGCTCATGGGTTCAAACAAACTATACACCACCGCGTTTTTATTGGTTGAAACCTGTTCGGCATTTATACCCCATTTATCGGCGAGTCCTTTTACATTTGGTAGCATGCCAAAAACCCCTATACTCCCTGTAATTGTTGTAGGTTCTGCTATAATTTTATCGGCATTACTGGCTATGTAATAACCACCCGAAGCAGCAACATCGCCCATAGATACAACCACAGGTTTAACTTTTTTGGTCAGTTCTATTTCGCGCCAAATAAGCTCGCTGGCCAAAGCGTTTCCACCTGGTGAATTTACACGAATTACTACGGCTTTAACTTTATCATTTTCTCTCGCTTTTTGCAATGAGCGATTCACAGCACCCTGACCCACATATTTCTCGTCGCCCTCGCCATATATAATTTCTCCTTCGGCATAAATAACAGCAATTTGATTACTGCTTGAAGTTGTTTTAAGCTTATTGGCCGTATGAATGGCATAATCTTTTATAGAAATGGTATTTATCTTTTTTAATGCTTCCAAATCGAGAGCGTTTCTCAAACCATTTTGAAACTCATCGTAATAAGCAATTTTATCAATCATTTTTGATGCTTTTGCCAATGGCGC
This sequence comes from Hwangdonia lutea, assembly GCF_032814565.1. Taxonomy (GTDB): domain Bacteria; phylum Bacteroidota; class Bacteroidia; order Flavobacteriales; family Flavobacteriaceae; genus Hwangdonia; species Hwangdonia lutea. The sequence continues at coordinate 3,146,886 of NZ_CP136521.1, read as the reverse complement.
CGTTCTTGACAATAAACTGTCGGCAATAATGTTTAAACGTTCGGCGGATATATTTCTGCTTACGGAAATTTCTTTTTTAAGTTCGCCCCAAATCCCGTTTAAATAGCTTTCGATTTGTTCGCGGTTATTGTCGCTCATTTCATTTTCTAAAAAAGGCTCAACAGCACTTTTATATTTTCCTAAACGAATGACTTCCATTTTAATCCCCGATTTTTCTTGAAAATCCTTAAAGTACAAATGCTCTGAAGATAAGCCGTTAAACTCCATCATACCTGCGGGATTCATGTAAATGGTATCGGCAACAGAGCTTAAATAATAGTCTTTTTGCGTATAAATATCGGCGTAAGCCACTATAAATTTATCCGATTTTTTAAATTCCAAAAGGGCATCTCTAATCGCTTTGGTTTGCGAAACTCCGGCCTGAATAAAATTATTATCAATGGTGATGCCTTTTATTCTATCATCGGTTGCCGCATATTTTATGGCGTCAATAATATTGAAAAGACCATCTTTTCTATCTTCATTTAAAAAGCTATATTGCTTAAATACTGTTTTTCCGGCATAGTCTTTTATAGGAAAATCCAGTTTCAGATTTAACACCGAATTGTTTTTAACAATAATATTTTCATCGGATGACGAACCTGCCAATAACCCAATGATGATGAGCAATGCAAAACAAATAAACAGGAATACAAAAATTCCTGTAACGGTAGATAGGACACGTTTTATAAAGTTCATGTTTTAAATTTTGATGGTTAGTAGATTAAACGAAGGGAATGTTACAATTAATTTTGAATTTTTAGCTGTTTTAAGATGTGGTTGCGTTGAATTTTGCCTGAAGTGGTTTCACTAAATTCTGAAACGTTATAAATAGCTTTTGGCTTTTCAAACTTTTCCAACTCTGAAAAAGCGGCATCTGCCATAGTATTTGAATCACCTTCAACAACCAAAATAACCTGTTCGCCTAACCTTTCATCTTTTTCCGAAGCAATAAAAAAGCGTTGTTTTATGCTGTTTTGGAGTTTGGCTTCTATCTGCTCCGGTGAAAACTTAATGCCGCCAGAATTTATAATATTGTCGAAACGCCCTAACCACTCAAATTCGGTTTCAGAGTGCAACTCTACAATATCGTTAGTAATTATAGGCTCTTCTGAAAGTTGAGGCGCATTAATGACCAAACAATTTCGTTTGTCTTGAGACAGCGAAATATTAGGAAGTGTTTTAAAATGAGTGGATGTCACACTACTAGAGCCATCAAAATTATTGAGTTTTTTTAATGCGATATGCGTTATGGTTTCCGTCATTCCATAAGTTTCATAAACATTGGATTTTATGCCTTGGATAGCTTTTTTCAAGTTGTTTGAAACAGGTGCGCCACCCACAATAATGGTTTTAATGGCATCGCAATAGCCATAGATTTTTTCGAGTTGCAAAGGCACCATAGCCACAAAATCGTAAGGCAATTTATAATCGAAAATTGGTTGCGATGTGGGCTGTGTTAAATCTAATTCCAAACCTAAAATCATGGCTCTAACAAGCATCATTTTACCTGCAATATAATGCGCAGGCAAACAATATAAGGCGGTATCGCCCGGTTTTAAATTAAGATAATTGCCTGTGGCAACGGCCGAATTCACCATAGCCTGTTTGCTGATTTTTATACGTTTTGGTTTCCCCGTAGAACCCGAGGTGTTTACCAAAATATAATCCTTTTTATCTAACCAGTCGAGTAGAAAATTGCCAATATCCTGTTCGAAAGGGCGGCCTTCTTTTACAAAACTATAGGCCACTTCATCAAGGTCATTATAAGAATAATGATTTTTATCGAGTTTGAATTTTAAATGTACTTTATTATAATCTGGTATCATGATTTCCTATATCTTCTATTATTTTATAATTTTCTTTTGGAGGTTCTACGACATCGCCCAACAACCTGTCTTTCCAATTAGACCAATTGTATTTTTTTGATAAAATGAAAAGCAGAATTGGAAATATTACAAATACGGGGACGAATATTTCGACTAATCCCATTTTTTCAGGATCAGACATATCTTTTAAAATAGAATCCGTTTGAAACGCTGTCCAATCTGCCGTAACCAACAATGCCGTAAACAAATTGTTTGCTGCGTGAAAACCTAAGGCTAGCTCCAAACCATCATCCATTAACGTGATTATGCCTAAAAACAAGCCCGTGCCTATATAATATATCATTATAATATAACCTAATTTTTCAACTTCTGGGTTTGCAATATGTAGCAAGCCAAAACCTATCGAGGTTATTAATAATGGCGCCCATTTATTTTTTAAAAGAACCCCAAAACCTTGCATTAAATAGCCTCTAAATAAATATTCTTCAAAACTGGTTTGTAAAGGCACTAGCAAAATAGCTATAACACATAATATTAAAAAGGGTTCTAACTGAAAGTTAAGAACGTAATCTTCGGGTGTAAAGAAAAAATAATCGACCAGCACAAAACCACTGGACACGATACCCCATAAAAAAAATATAAACCAAAAGCGTTTCCAATCTATTTTTTTTCGAGCTGTTGTTAAGTGTTTAAACGGTTGTTTATGCAAGAATTTTGTTGTAAGAAGCAAGCCAACCAAACCGATGGCAAACGATAAAAGCATTAAAAACAAAAATAAATTGTTTCCTAAAAGCGATACCATTTGTGGGATACTCACTGGTATATTGCCACCACCCATAACTTTAATACCAATGCCTATGGCTAAAGGAATCATCCCTATTAATTGCCACGCAATAAATATTAAAACAGAGCCTACTAAATACCGCCACCAATCGTGTAATACATTAAATGTTTGAGCTATATACATTGTAAAATTTTATGTTAAGAGTTCTAAATTCCAAGTTCGTTTTTTATCATATTGCAATGTACCATTTTTTACTAGCAATGGGCTATCAAAATTATTGGTAAATAATGCGCCAGTACCAAGGCCCTGTGGTAAATCGCTTTGCTTTTTATATGTGTATTGCGCAATGGCATTTAGCCCAATATTACTCTCTAAAGCACTGGTAATCCACCAACCTATATTGTTGTTTTCCGCAATTTCTATCCACGAATCGCTGCCTTTAAAACCGCCTACTAAACTGGGTTTTAAAATGATGTATTGCGGCTTTATGGTTTGTAGCAGTTCCTGTTTTTTTGTTACAGAATAAACACCTATTAATTCTTCATCTAAAGCAATGGGCAATGGTGTGTTGTCGCAAAGTTTTGCCATGGCCTCAAATTGCCCTTGTTTTATAGGTTGCTCTATGGAATGCAAATCGAAATCCGACAATATTTTCAGCTTTTCCAAAGCTTCATCTGTTGAAAATGCACCATTGGCATCCACACGTAATTCAATTTCTTTTGATGAAAATTCCTCTCGAATCGATTTAATCAGATTTATTTCCGTTTGAAAATCAATCGCTCCAATTTTCATTTTTATACAATGGAATCCGGCTGAAATCTTTTCTTTTATTTGTTGCTTCATAAATGCCTCGGAACCCATCCAAATCAATCCGTTTATTGGTATTGAGGCATTGCCCCTTGTAAATTCAGAAGGAAACAACTCAAAATCATTTTCGCTTTCCAAAGATTTAAAAGCCATTTCAAGTCCGAATTGTATGCTGGGAAATTTATTCAACTCGTCCAATAACACTGCTAATCCTAAATGGATATTTACACAAGTCCATTGCAAAATATCTTCGTAATGCGGCACATCATCAACACTCAAACCACGAAAAACACCACATTCGCCAATGCCTTTTTTTCCATTGTATTCAATAACAATAAACCAAGTTTCCTTGGTTTTTAAAACCCCGCGCGATGTTCCGCTGGCTTGTTTAAAGTTTAAAATATATTTGTGGTACGTTGCAATCATAGAATTTTCAAAAATACTCAATAAAAATGTTTAATTTGTACAGCTTTTAGAACTAATTTTAAAACCATGCAGTCTCCCGAATTTCCTGATATCATACTATTTGCCATTCCTTTTTTTATACTTGCCATGCTTATCGAATTGTATGTAACGGTAAAGGAAGGCATTAATTCTTACGAAAAAAAAGATGCCCTATCTTCTATTGCCATGGGTTTGGGCAACGTATTTTTAGGCTATTTTAGCAAGGCTTTGGTTTTGCTGTCGTTTTTATTTGTTTATGAAAACTTCAGGTTATTTACCATCCCCGTGGCTTGGTGGAGTTTTGTGCTCATTTTTTTTGCAGATGATTTTGCTTACTATTGGTTTCACCGAATTTCGCACGAGTGCCGTTTATTTTGGGCATCGCATGTGGTGCACCACTCCTCGAAACATTACAATTTAAGCACCGCTTTACGACAAACCTGGTCTGGTGGTTTTTATACTTTTATATTTTGGTTATGGTTGCCCTTGCTTGGGTTTCATCCGGCGATGATTTTGTTGCAAATGTCTATTAGCTTGCTTTATCAATTTTGGATACATACCGAGACTATTGACAAAATGCCCAAGTGGTTCGAAGCTGTTTTTAACACACCCTCGCACCACCGCGTGCACCATGGCAGCAACCCCATTTATTTGGATAGAAACCATGCAGGTATCTTAATTATTTGGGATAAGTTGTTTGGCACCTTTCAGCCGGAACTTAAAGATGAAAAAGTAATTTACGGATTGGTAAAAAACATCGACACTTTCAACCCCATTAAAATTGCATTTATTGAATGGGTGAATATGTTTAAAGACGTATTTTCCGGAAGAAAATCTATCGCAAAAAGATTACTTTATTTTGTAAAACCACCGGGTTGGACACACGATGGTACGGGCAAAATATCTGACGATTTACGAAAGGAATGGATGGATTCAGTTGAAAGTAAAAACAAGTAATACTACAGTTCCAAACTCTCGCCAATTTTTAGAAGCATCAAGTCTTTATTTTTTTCAAAAAACTTGCGTTTGGCAACTTCGTGGTCTATTTCAATATAGCCAAACGTATCAAAATGATACCCTAAAATTTTATCACAGGCTACAAAATCGCTGGCCAAAATAGCATCGTCTATACCCATAGTGAAATTATCACCAATTGGTAAAATCGCTAAATCTAATTTTGTTTGAAGTGGAATCAATTTCATATCAAAAGTTAAAGCTGTATCGCCGGCGATATAAATATTTTTGTGTTCGCCTTCAATTACAAAACCACCAGGTTGCCCGCCATAACTACCATCGGGAAACGACGAGGTGTGAATGGCGTTGACGTATTTTACGCTTCCAAATTCAAAATCCCAAGTACCACCATGATTCATGGGGTGGCCTTCCAATCCTAAATTCTCAAAATGTGAAACAATTTCAAAGTTAGAAACAATAACAGCATCGGTTCGTTTTGCAATGGCCTCGACATCCAAAATATGATCTTGGTGCGCATGGGTTAGCAAAATATAATCTGCCTTAAGTGTATTTATATCTATATGGGACGCTTTATCATTTCCTGTAATAAAAGGGTCTACCAAAATATGAGTGTCTTCAATTTGGATGCCTAAACTCGCGTGACCGTAAAATGTGATTTTCATGTGTTCTAAATTTAAACAGAAAATTACAAAAACTATAGCAAATGTCCAATTCCCATTAAAATCGCTAAGAGCACTGTGGTTAAGGCTAATTTTTTCAGTTCGGGGTCTAGCAATTTAGGGTCTTTATTGTTGTTAATTTTTTTTAGGTGAAGTATTAAAGGCCCATAAGCAACCACAAAAATTAAATTGAAAGGCGAGGTATAATACAAAATGCCGAATAAAGCCGATAAAATTATAGCGGATACTATAAGCACCGTATGATAAATTTTAACTTTATTTTGCCCCAGTTTTACCGCGAGTGTTATTTTATTTGATTTTTCATCAGAAATTATATCGCGCATATTATTCAAATTCAACACGCCCATACTCAACAAACCTATGGTGCATGCTGGTAAAAACACCACGTGGTCTATGGTTTTTGCATACAGCACATAACACCCAATTACGCTAACCAATCCAAAAAAAACAAACACAAAAACATCGCCTAAACCTCGGTAGCCATAAGCATTGCTTCCAATTGTATAGCGCATCGCCGCAACAACACTTGCAATTCCCAATGCAAAGAATAGCATGGTGAGTAAAAAATGTTTCACACCAAAGGCTGTAAAAATGAGTGCAAACGCTAAAATAATAGAAACTAATATGTTAATTCGAATAGCACCAAACATATCATCGGGTGATATTTTACCACTTTGAATGGCGCGTTCGGGACCAATTCGGTCTTCATTATCGGTGCCTTTAATACCATCGCCATAATCGTTTGCCAAATTGGATAGTATCTGTAAACTCAGCGTTGTTAAAATGGCTAAAACACAGATTTTCCAATTAAAGTATCCATTATATGCTGCTAAACAAGAGGCTAAGATGATTCCGGAAACCGATAGCGGAAGCGTTCGTAAACGCATGGTTGAAACCCAAAGAGAAATATTTTTCATTTACGGAATCCATTTTTTTTCAAAGTTAGGTTTTCGTTTTTCAAGAAAAGCATTTCTGCCTTCAATAGCTTCATCGGTCATATAAGCTAAACGCGTGGCTTCGCCTGCAAATACCTGCTGCCCTACCATGCCATCATCAGTTAAATTCATAGCGAATTTTAGCATTTTAATTGAAGTTGGCGATTTTGCTAATATTTCCTGTGCCCAATTATAAGCGGTATCCTCTAATTCGTCATGCGGAATTACGGCATTTACCATGCCCATATCGTAAGCTTCTTGAGCGGAATAATTACGTCCTAAAAAGAAAATTTCACGCGCCTTTTTCTGCCCTACCATTTTTGCTAAATAAGCCGATCCATAGCCACCATCAAAGCTGGTAACATCGGCATCGGTTTGTTTAAAGATAGCGTGCTCTTTACTCGCCAAAGTTAAATCGCAGACCACATGTAAACTATGTCCGCCTCCTACTGCCCAACCAGGAACCACAGCAATAACAGCTTTTGGCATAAAGCGAATGAGCCGTTGTACTTCTAATATATTTAATCGGTGATAGCCATCTTCACCAACATATCCTTGATGCCCACGGGCTTTTTGATCGCCTCCCGAACAAAAACTCCAAATACCATCTTTGGTAGAAGGCCCTTCGGCAGATAATAAAACTACACCTATGTTTACATCTTCGTTGGCATCGTAAAAAGCATCATAAAGCTCGCTTGTTGTTTTTGGCCTAAATGCATTTCTAATATCTGGTCTGTTAAACGCGATGCGTGCAACACCATTATATTTTTTATAGGTAATATCCTGATATTCTTTAGCGGTTACCCATTTTGCTTGTTCCATTTTTTATATTTTAGTCAAAAATAAATTTTATTTCATTAATACACTTCATTCCACATGAAAAATAGCCTCATAATAGTCATTTTAATTTTTGTTTCGTTTACATGTAATTCGCAATCTTATGAATTTGAAACCGTCATAGATTTAGAAACCACCGATGTTATTAGTCAAGGCAATACGGGTACTTGCTGGAGTTTTTCTGCATCGTCATTTTTAGAAAGTGAAATTATGCGCATTACGGGCAAGAACATAGATTTGTCTGAAATGTACACGGTTAGAAATACCTATCCGAAAAAAGCATGGAATTACATCATGCGACAAGGCAAAGCACAATTTAGCGAAGGTGGTTTGGCACACGATGTAATTAATAGTGTTGCAGATCATGGCTTGGTGCCAAACGTTGTGTATCCAGGTTTGGAAACTCATACAACAAGACACAATCATGCTGAAATGATAGCTGTTTTAAAAGGCATGTTGGATGTTTATATTAAAAATCCCGGGCGCCAATTATCGCCAAAATGGAAACTGGTAACTGAAAGTGTTTTGGATATTTATCTTGGTAAAAACATATCAACTTTTAATTATGAAGACGTACAATACACACCAGAATCATTTTTAAAAATGACGAAAATAAACCCGAAAGATTACATTAGTATCACATCGTTTTCACACCAACCTTTTAATACAAACTTTATACTAAACATTCCCGATAATTTTTCAAACGGATCATTTTTAAACGTTAAGCTTAACGACTTGGTGGATATTACAAATAATGCACTAAAAGCGGGCTACACCGTTGAATTGGATTGTGATGTAAGCGAAAAAACCTTTTCATCAAAACATGGTTTGGCAGTAATCCCTAAAGATGATATCAATAAAAAAGAAGCTTTGGAAAATGTACGACCAGAAAAGGAAATCACTCAAAATTTAAGGCAACAAGAATTTGAAAATTACAACACCACCGACGACCATTTAATGCATATTACCGGAATGTTAAAAGACCAAAATGGAACGACGTACTATAAAGTAAAGAATTCTTGGGGTAAAAATTCAGACCGTGTTGCCAACGATGGTTACATATATATGAGTGAATCTTATTTCAAGTTAAAAACCATATCTATAATGGTTCATAAAGATGTTGTTCCAAAAAAATTATTGAATTAAGATGAAATAATCTGAAAATAAATTCAAAAAAACATTGTTTGTAGTCTTTTATTTATTATTTTTGTCCAGAATTAAAATTTAATCGATAAAAACCAACACTTAAACTTGTTTTTTGTTTTCAGATTATTTAATCCCAACATCTATGCTATTAACTATTACCATTTCAATTTCTGCGCTAGTTGCTATAAATTTTTTATTATTAAAATTTAGCAGCAATAAAACTATTAGAACCTCAAAAGTTAATAAGAAACCGATTGTTTTAAAACCAACTATTGCTTTAAAACAAGATGCTGAAAAACTTGCCCCAACAGGAAGTTAACCACATCTATTTTACCAAGCAATTGTTTTATTCCCTTTTTGCTTTAAAAGAAAATTAGTTTTACTAAAATGTTTATTCCCGAACCAATACCCTCTATTGGCGCTTAACGGAGACGGGTGTCCGGACTCTAGAATACAATGTTTTTCTTTATCGATTAATTTTGATTTTTGTTTTGCAAATCCACCCCAAAGTAAAAATATAACATCTTCTTTACTATCACTTATTAGCTTTATCACTGCATTTGTAAACAGCTCCCAACCTTTTTTTTGATGGCTACCGGCTTGATGCGCTCTTACCGTTAAAGTGGCATTTAACAACAAAACACCTTGGTTGGCCCATCGTAATAAGTTGCCGCTTTTAGGATACGGAATTTTTAAGTCCTGCTCAATTTCCTTAAAAATATTGATTAACGAAGGTGGATGTGCAACACCATCATTAACGGAAAAACACAATCCATTAGCTTGCCCATCTCCGTGATAAGGATCTTGACCAATAATTACAACCTTTACTTGGTTAAAAGGACACTGATTAAAAGCATTGAAGATTTGGTTTTCAGGCGGAAAACAGGTTCCGTTTTTATATTCTGTTTTAACAAAATTAGCTAATTTTTTAAAATACGGTTTATCAAATTCGGGTTGTAAATAGGGTTGCCAACTCTTGTGTATGTCTACTTTCATTTTAAAAGTTATTACGATAGAATCCTAACCAATAATTCCTTCAACAAATCTCCTTGCGGAACAGCGTTACTGCCAACACCTTTACTTTTCACATCAAATTCGCGCAGTGTCGCAACAACAGCACTTACTTTTCGCATCGGGTAATTTTTGGCAGCCGTAATATATTCGTTTACAAAATAAGGGTTCACCTTTAAAGCCGATGCCACATTACGCGGTGACCTATCTTTTAACCCATGAAAATGAAGCAGTTGCGAAAAGAAATTAAACAACAGCGAAACGGTTACAACCATAGGATTGTCCTTTGGGTTGTCAGCAAAATAATTTATAATTTGATACGCCTTAACCGCATTTCTGTCGCCTATAGCCTTTCGTAATTCAAAATTATTAAAGTCTTTGCTAATACCAATATTTTCTTCTATATGCTCGGGCGAAATTTGGGTGCCTTTGGGCAAGATAATTTGAAGCTTCTCTAATTCGTTGTTAATCTTACTTAAATCGGTGCCCAAAAATTCAACCAGCATTTGAGCCGCTTTTGGAGCAATGGTATATTTTTTTGGTGCTAAAACTCTGCGAATCCAATCGGCCACTTGGTTTTCGTACAGTTTTTTACTTTCGTAAACAACGCCATTTTTTTTAACAGCTTTATATAGCGCTTTGCGTTTATCAATTTTTTTATACTTATAATTTACAACCAAAACCGTAGTTTGTTGCGGATTGTTTACATAATCTGCAAGCTTTTCAATAGTTCGCGATAAATCTTGAGCCTCCTTTATAATCAACACTTGCCGCTCTGCCATCATTGGGTAACGTTTGGCGTTCCCAACAATATCATCAATCGATACATCCCGCCCGTAAAGCACCATTTGGTTAAACCCTTTTTCTTCTTCTAAAAGCACATTCTCTTCAATAAAATCTGAAATCTTATCAATATAATACGGCTCCTCGCCCATTAAAAAATAAATAGGTTTTAGGTTTTTGTTTTTTATATCGGTTACTAATTGCTTGACTTCGTCCACACCATGTACATTTTAAAATTCCAAAAAGACATTACAATCTATTGGAATTTGGTATTTGAATATTGCGATTTGTTATTTTGTGTTTAACTTTGAAAAAATAATAATAGCGCATTGCAAGAGCTCAACTTTCCAAAGTTTTCGTTTCGTTTCAAAAGTAGCGAAAATAAAATTTCTATATTCGATAGTATTCGTAAAAAATTTGTGGTTTTACAACCCGAAGAATGGGTGCGCCAGCATTGTGTTCAATATTTAATTGAAGAAAAAGGCTATCCGAAATCGTTAATAAATGTTGAAAAGGAATTGGTTGTAAATACCTTAAAAAAGCGGTACGATATTGTTGTTTTTAATTCTGACGGAAGCATTCATTTAATTGTGGAGTGCAAAGCGCCAACCATTGTGATTAATCAAAATACCTTTGACCAAATAGCACAATACAATTTAGTGCTTAATGCGAGTTTTTTAATGGTAACCAACGGATTAAATCATTATTATTGCCAAATGGATTTTGAAAATGAACGCTATAATTTTTTAAAGGACATTCCAAAATACAGTGAGTAGTCTCAGTAAGCAGTTTACAGTCAAAAATCTTTAAAATTTAAATCTTAAACTTTGAACATAAAAATTGCCATCGTCATATTAAACTGGAACGGAAAAAAGTTGTTGGAGCAATTTTTACCTTCAGTAATTGAATATTCATCAGAAGAAGCGGAAATTTACGTGGCAGACAATGCCTCGACCGACGATTCTGTTTCATTCGTTAAAAGCAGTTTCCCCACCATTAAAATCATTCAAAACAAAGAAAACGGCGGTTATGCCAAAGGGTATAATGAAGCCTTAAAACGTATTGATGCCGATGTGTTTTGCTTGTTGAATAGCGATGTTGAAGTCACCAAAAACTGGCTCACTCCAATAATTGATACTTTTAAAACTGAAGAAAACACGGCTATCATCCAACCTAAAATTTTAGATTACAACAAAAGGGATTATTTTGAATACGCTGGAGCTGCTGGTGGTTTTATAGACAAGTTTGGATATCCGTATTGTCGTGGACGCATTTTTAACACCATTGAAAAAGACAAGGGACAATACAACGATACCACTGAAATTTTTTGGGCTTCGGGTGCCTGTTTATTCATTAAAAAAGAGGTTTTTAAAAGCTTAAACGGATTTGATGAAGCATTTTTTGCGCACATGGAAGAAATAGATTTATGCTGGCGGGCACAAAACCTGGGATACCAAATAAAATATGTGGGCAGCTCAACTATTTTTCATGTTGGCGGCGCTACTTTAAACAATACCAATCCTAAAAAAACCTTTTTAAATTTCAGAAATAGTTTATTCGCCGTAACAAAAAATGCCAAAGGCAACCTTTTCTTTTTAATACTTGCCCGATTAATTTTAGATGGCGTGGCAAGTGCAAAGTTTTTATTCCAATTAAAGTTCAAACATATTATAGCTGTTCTAAAAGCGCATCTTGGGTTTTACAGCCATTTGCCATATTTGCTCAAACAGAGAAAAGCCTTAAATCAAACCGTAAAATATTATCAAAAAACATCTATAGTGTTTGCTTATTTCGTAAATAATAAAAACAATTATAAAAGTTTATAAATAGTAAGCAAAAGTTTTGTTAACTATGCTGTAATCATAGGTTTTTTGCATACTTTTGTGAGAACAACAAAATCAGGAAATTTAATCCATTATTAATTATGAAAAAAGTTTTATTACTTAGCTTATCTACCATTTTTTTATTAAGCTCATGTGTATCTAAAAAGCAATTTACAGACTTACAAGCAAAACAAAAAGAAACTCAAGACTTGTTAAATTCTGCCACGGTTAAACTAAACTCATGTTTAGCAGACAAAGCCGCAGCTACTGCCAGAACAACTGTATTGGAAGAGCGTATTGCCGACTTAAAAGCGAGCAATGATAACCTTCAAATTCTTTCGGCAAAAGGAGCGAGTAGCATTGAAAAAACACTTGAAAGCATTAAAGAAAAAGAACTTAAAATTAATCGTTTACAAGATGCGCTTACCAAAAAAGACAGCGTAACATTGGCATTGGTAACAAGCCTTAAACGTGAGGTTGGTATTAACGATCCAGATATTGAAGTAAACGTAGAAAAAGGTGTTGTATTTATTTCAATTGCCGATAAACTATTATTTAAAACCGCAAGCTACACGGTATCGCCTAGAGCTAAAGAGGTGTTAGCTAAAGTGGCTAAAGTTATAAATAGCAAACCTGAATTTGAAGCTATGATTGAGGGTCATACCGATAGCCGATCGTACCAAAAAGGTGTGTTATTAGACAACTGGGATTTAAGTGTTAAGCGTGCCACATCAATTGTACGTGAGTTACAGAATCTTGGTGTAAACCCAGGCCAGTTAATCGCTGCCGGACGTAGCCATTACGTACCTTTAGTTGATAACGATACTGCTGAAAACAGAGCAACAAACAGACGTACACGTGTTGTTGTACTACCTAAAATCGATCAATTTTACGAAATGATTGAAAAGGAAATGAAAAACCTAGAAGCTGGTGGAAACTAATTAGCTTTCGATTATAATTTTAAAAAAGCCCAATCTTTCGATTGGGTTTTTTTTTGTTTTGATTTAAGCTGAAGTAATTTCAGTATTACGGCGTTACCCTACCGAAAAAAATCGGTAGCGTCAGGCTTTCCGTTATATCTTTTTTGTGCTCAACTGGTTTCAGTATCTAATCAAATTAGCTTTTACTAATTTTTCATAAGTTTCCAAATCAATTTTAGGGTCAAGCACAAAAAAGGATGCCACTGCAATCCTTAACGCGCCTATTTGCCAATTACCGTACTTAAATTTAAAACCATTCCTTTTTTAAATGGCTGTTTCGATAAAAGTTTTAAAAACAATCAAGCTCATTGCAGCCTTTTAGTCACTGCCACATTCAAAGCAAGCTATTAATTCGTCCGGCAATTTTATATCATCTGAACCTTTTAAAGCCTCGTGCAGTTTGCCTCGTTCATCAATTATTTTTTTAAATTCAGTGGCGTATTGTACAAGATGGTCTCTTCGGCTTTTAATTTTTTCTACAATTTGTTTTCCATCCAGTTCAACGATGGCTTTGTCCCAAACATGTAACGCAGCTTCAATGGTTTTATCTGTTAATTTTTGTTGTAAAAACTTGGCTTCCTCTATAAAAACAGATTCCGGTGTGTTAAGTAAAAAATATCTATCAAAAGGGTAAACAAGACCTGGTAAATAATCGATATCTTTTTTAAATGGACGCAACATGGGCTCTATGTTTTTATTTGCTATTAACGACGGAATAACACCTTCAATATTAAAAAATGCATTATCACGGTCGGCCGCAATGGGAATGGCCACATATTGATTATTGGTCTTTTGCATGGCCCATCCCCACTGTTTTGTGTGTCTGTCCCAATCGCCAATTAAAAAATCGAATAATCGCGAGCGAACTAACGCATGTTTATCTACGCTTACAGCTTGGGGATTATCACGCTTAAATTCTTGCAAGTCGTCCGTATCCAATATTTCAACAATATTTTCAAGGGCTGTCCAATTTTCTTCACTATCAGATTCATATTCCAGCAAAAACAATCGGTTTCCATATTTATCATTAAAATCTCCTAAAATTTCTTGCTTAGGCACAAAAACCAATTTAGGATGTGTGTGCAATACCTGTGATGATTCGGCGAGTTCTGCAACCAAAATAGCGCCATAAGGATGCTGCGCAGAAATGCCATCAACAACTATGTTCTCAAGTCCTAAGGCTCTTAAAAACTCTGGAATTAAAGGTTGTGGATCTTTATTCACACTACGTAAAGTGTAAACAATATTGTTTGGTGCTTTTAATTTTAACGAGTGGGTTTGGTTGCCGCCGCCCTCTTTTATTATGCGCATGCCCCCAAAAAGTGTATCGAGAAAAACAACGGGTGCTTTTATTGGCGTTGCCCAGGCTTCTCTATATTGCTCACCTTGAATGAGTTTTTTAATACTTTCACCTTCGTAAAGAAAACTTGCGGCAATAAGAACCGAGTCGTAATCTTTGAAGTTTACCGACGCAACGTTGTCAATATTTATAAGTTGTCCGCGTTCAAACTCTTTATCCGTTGAAGAAACGGACCAATAAATTAAAGCAATGCCAAGTAACAACACCAATAATAGAAGTAGTAAAAACTTTTTCATTATAGCAATTTAAGAATTTATTGCCGTAATAACCATAACTACTTTGTTTCCTTTTAAATTAAGCAACCAATCGTTCAATAATAGCTTTGGTAGGCAATATGTCTGTCGTGTGTTCAATACTTGGTCCTGCCACCCAAACTGTTTTGTAAGTAGCTTTGGTTGCTGCATTTTTTGTGGCATTCATGCCAATGGAAAAACGAATCATTTTTACCCATTTTTTGAGCTTTCTATTCTTGTTTAGCAAATTCTCAATCCATGTGGCCTTAGTGCCTATTTTTTGAACATAAGGTGTATTGATAACGGTACACGGTGTTCCAGAAATACGCTCGGTAACCACAATATCGTCAGCGCCATAATCTACACAAGCTTGTTTATATTCTTCGGTAACATTGGCTTCGGTTGATGCAATAAACGGACTGCCAACCGATACACCAGCGGCACCGTAACCCAACATTTCATCGACATCCGCTTTACACCCTACACCACCGGCAGAAATTATAGGAATATTACAATGCGCCACCAATTGTTTAATCAAATCTTCTGGCGATTTTCCACCTCTATGACCACCCGCTTGATTGTTCACCGCTATTACGGCATCGGCTCCCAAGTCTTCAACTTTTTTGGCGAACTTTAAATCCACCACATCGCAAAACACTTTGATACCAGCTTTATGTGCCTGATTAATGGTTTCTTCGGGACTGCCTAATGAGGTTATTATAAAATCGCAACCTTCTTCACAAATTACGCGTAACTGATCTTTATATTTTACGTTTGATTTGTTTACAATTAAATTAAAACCAAACGAACCACCTTCCACCTTATTGACGTGCAATTCCCTAATTGCGGCTCGTAATTCATCCAATGTTCTGTAGTTAAGTGCCGGAATACAGCCGGCTATACCGCCTTTCATAGCTTCAGTAACCATGGCCACGTTTGACACTAAAAACATGGGCGCTTGAATAATAGGATATTTAATGTTTAAAAGTTGTGTAAGTTCGGTCGCCATTTTTATTTTGATTTGAGCAAATATAATAAATATTATGCATGCATAACAAATTAAGATAAATCTAATCTAAAAAACGATAATAGCCCGTTTTAAGATAAGCGCCTTCGGGGAAACCTATGGGATGATCGGTGTCATGCTGTGTTTTTAAAAGTATCTTAAATGCTCTTTGAGTTGCTAATAACGCCTGACTATTAATATCGTAAAACGCTTGAGCCTGAATACGGGACGAGCACGATGCCAATACCAACAACCCGTTTTTACTTGTAAGCTGTTCACCCAATGCTGCCAATTGCGCATATTTCTTTTTGGCGAGTGCTATTTCCGAAGCTTGTTTCGCAAAACTAGGAGGGTCGATTACAACCACATCAAAAGTTGTTTTGTTATTTATAAGCTTGTTTAACGCTTCAAAAGCATCATCAGCAATGGTTTTATGTGTTCCGGTATAGCTGTTAAGTTTCCCGTTGTCCTTGGCTATTTCCAAAGCTTGTTTGCTAATATCCAAACTGGTCACTTCTTTAGCGCCATTTGCCAAAGCATGAACTGAAAACCCGCCAGCATAACTAAACACATCCAAAACCGTTTTGTCTTTACTCCACGCACCCACTTGTTTTCTATTAGCGCGGTGATCTAAAAAATAACCGGTTTTATGCCCTTTAATAACGTTTGCTGAAAAGTTAACACCGTGCTCAACAAACTGAACAACCTCATTTTCTAAGGTTCCAAAAACAACCTCGCCATTTGTAAATGGATGGTTTTTTGACTGTTCCACTCCTCTACTTAATCGTAGCACAACGGTTTTAGCGTTTGATGTTTGTTGCAAACCCGGAATAATAGTCTCTAAATATGGCAACCAAATTTCTGAATACATTTTAACCACCAACACCGTAGCATAAACATCGGCTATTAAACCAGGAAACCCATCGTTTTCACCAAATAACAAACGATAACTATTGGTTTTTGTTTTTAGCAAACTGAGCCGTTTGATATACGCTTCCTTTATTTTGTCCTGAAAAAAAGCAGCATTAATTTGAACTTTTTCTTGACCGCTATAAAGCATTTTAATGCGAATTGGCGAATGGGCATCATACAAACCCAAACCTATGACCCGATTTTTATTTTTACCGAAAATGATAGCTAAATCGCCCGTTTTGGCATCATCGTTTATTTTTACAATATTATTCGAAAACACCCACGGATGTCCTTTTAAAACAAACTGCTCCCCTTTGGCATTAAGTTTTACGGCTAACCGTTTTGGATTGTAGTTTGATTTTATTTTAGCTGAAAAAGACATTACTTTTTTTGGTTAAATCGATTGCATTTACAAAGAAACGGTTTTATTTATTCATTTTTGCTGATGAAAACACACAAAAAAACGCAACCAAATTAATGATTGCGTTTAACAAATTCATGAGAGTTTTTACTAATCCCTACTGAATGTCATAATTGCGTTAACTGTAGTTATAATATTTATTCCTTGCTGCGACAAATCCTCCTCTGTTGATATCGAGAGCTTTAGTAAACTTTCTGTTAATTCAACAATTGTATAATCAAAAGATTTATCTCCATTGAAAACTGTAAGTGTATTATCATTTTTACTCCAGCTCTCGGCCTCTAAAAACGCAATATTCTCCATATTTTGAGACATTGTCTCCCCCGAAACTGTCGTTGTTAATTTTAAACTATAACTACCTTCAGAAACTACAATCTTTGGGTCATCTTTAAAGGTAAGCGTATAATTCATATCGTATGCTTCTCCCACAAAATCAGCATTTATAGTCTGTCCTTGGGCATTAGTAGCAGTATTCCCACTGTAATCTAAAGATGTTCCTTTCCATGTTCCAAGAATATCTCCAGATGTTATTAGTGATGCATCATCACTCGAACAAGATGACAATATTAAAATAAATGCAATAAAAAATAGGTTAAATTTTTTCATGGTTTTTGATTGTTAGATTGACTGACAAATCTATATTAATTTTTCTACAAAATAAAATATTATATAAAAAAAACGCAACCAAATTAATGATTGCGTTTTTTTATTATTATCAACCTGCTGCTCTTCCACTAAGCTAATTCCCCAATATTAATTACTTGTGGAGAATATGGGAATCGAACCCATGCACACAGAATATTTTGATAAGATTCCTGCCTTCGCAGGAATGACAACTTACTTCACTTCCTCGAAATCTACATCTTCCACATCGCTGCCTTCTGCTTGTCCGTTTTGTCCGGAAGCATCTGGTCCAGGTTGAGCATCTCCGCCACCCTGTGCTTCAGCTTGTGCTTTGTACATTTCTTCAGAAGCTGCTTTCCAAGCTTCGTTTATTTTATCTAAAGCCGGTGTAATCACCTCAATATCTTTAGTTTCGTAAGCTTTTTTCAATTCTTCTAAAGCCTCTTCAATTGGTTTCTTTTTATCATCAGATAACTTATCACCAAACTCTTCCAACTGTTTTTCAGTTTGGAAAATCATTGAATCTGCTTCGTTTAATTTCTTAGCATTTTCTGCTGCTTTTGCATCGGCTTCAGCATTTGCTTCAGCATCAGCTTTCATTTTCTCGATTTCCTCTTCAGTTAAACCAGAAGATGCTTCAATACGAATATCTTGGGTTTTGTTTGTTGCTTTATCTGTTGCCGTAACGTGAATAATACCATTCGCATCAATATCGAAAGTTACTTCAATTTGCGGTGTACCACGTCTTGCAGGAGGAATACCATCTAAGTGAAAACGTCCAATAGTTTTGTTATCGGCAGCCATCGCTCTTTCACCTTGTAATACGTGAATCTCAACCGATGGTTGATTATCGGCAGCTGTAGAGAATATCTGAGATTTTTTGGTAGGTATTGTTGTGTTCGCTTCAATAAGCTTCGTCATAACATTACCCATAGTTTCAATACCTAATGATAAAGGTGTTACATCTAAAAGCAATACATCTTTAACATCTCCGGTTAAAACACCACCTTGAATTCCAGCTCCTAATGATACTACCTCGTCCGGGTTTACACCTTTGCTCGGTACTTTTCCGAAGAATTTCTCAACGGCTTTTTGTACGGCAGGAATACGTGTTGAACCACCAACTAAAATAACCTCGTTAATATCTCCTTTAGTTAAACCAGCTGCTTTTAAAGCCGATTCGCATGGCTCTATAGTACGTTTTACCAAGTCGTCAATTAATTGCTCAAATTTCGAGCGTGTTAAAGTACGTACCAAGTGTTTTGGCCCACTCGCAGTGGCCGTAATATATGGCAAGTTAATTTCTGTTTGCTCAGAAGATGATAATTCAATCTTTGCTTTTTCAGCTGCTTCCTTTAATCGTTGTAAAGACATAGGGTCTTTACGTAAGTCCATAGACTCTTCTGCTTGAAACTCATCAGCCAACCAGTTAATGATTTTTTCATCAACATCATCACCACCTAAGTGCGTATCACCTTCGGTAGATAGTACTTCAAAAACACCATCACCTAATTCAAGGATAGATACATCATGTGTTCCACCTCCAAAATCAAATACAGCAATTTTTTGGTCTGTACTCTTTTTGTCCATACCGTAAGCTAAAGCTGCAGCTGTTGGTTCGTTAATAATTCTTCTAACTTTTAAGCCTGCAATTTCTCCAGCTTCTTTGGTTGCCTGACGTTGCGCATCGTTAAAATAAGCTGGTACGGTAATTACCGCTTCGCTTACCGATGTACCTAAATAATCCTCGGCCGTTTTCTTCATTTTTTGAAGAATCATTGCCGATAATTCTTGAGGCGTATATAAACGTCCGTCAATATCAACTCTAGGTGTATCATTATCACCTTTTACCACTTTATATGGTACACGTTCTGCTTCTTTTTTAGACTCAGAATATTTGTTACCCATAAAACGTTTAATCGAATAAACCGTTTTTGTAGGGTTAGTAACCGCTTGTCTTTTTGCAGGATCACCAACTTTAATCTCACCGCCTTCAACAAAAGCGATAACCGATGGTGTGGTGCGTTTACCTTCTGCGTTTGGGATAACAACAGGGTCGTTACCCTCCATAACAGAAACGCAAGAGTTAGTTGTTCCTAAATCGATTCCAATAATTTTACTCATAATATATTTTACTTTTAATTTGTTGTGTTTACTTTTTACAATAATAAATTTCAGGTTGTTTAAGTCAATCATTATGCCAACCCTAAAAGCATGACACAGTGTCATAATTTTTCGGTTTACGTTCGTAATCAAAGGTCACGGTAGCACTCAACAATCGTTAATCATTAATCTAAAATCTTAAATTTTATTTGGGCGCAACCTTTGCCCTTCGACTGTGCTCAGGGTGTCAGGTCGGGCTTTCACTACTCGCTCCCTCCTGCGTCGGGGAGCTCAAACACACCGTTCAATCCCTTGCGCACCTGCTCGCAGCATCCATAATTTTACGCCTATTAATTTAATACGCTGCGATTCTCTGTGTCACAAAAAAAAACACCAGAGTAAGCATCCTTAAAATCCATCTCAAAATAATTATTAATCAAAAACAATCTCTCTATATTTGTCAAACTAAAACGATTGCGTAATTATGGAATGTATCTCGGTATTCGATATGCTAAAAATAGGCATTGGCCCATCAAGCTCCCATACACTTGGACCGTGGCGTGCTGCCGAACGTTGGATAAAAGAACTTAAAACAAACAACAGCTTTGATAAGGTTGAAGCCATTACTGTCGATTTATACGGCTCACTGTCATTAACCGGCAAAGGGCATGCCACCGATTATGCCGTTATGTTGGGTTTAAGCGGTGCCGACCCCGAAACCATTCCCACAGAACACATCGATAAAACCATTGATGCCATAAAAAACACAAAAACAATCCATTTTAATGGCGAAAAATCTTTAGCCTTTAACCCGGAAACCCATATTGTTTTTAATAAAAAGTTTTTACCATTTCATGCCAATGCCATGGTTTTTACGGCACTCATTAATGGGCGGAAATCTAAATCGACCTTCTACTCCATCGGTGGTGGTTTTGTTGTAAAAGAAGAGCGCACAAACCACAAGCGGAATTTTGAAATAAAATGTACTTTTCCGTATCCCATCGAAAAAGGCACCGAGCTTTTACAGTTTTGTAAAAACCTGAATTTACCAATCTCGCAAGTCGTTTTGGAAAACGAAAAATCCATCCGATCAGAAAGCGACATTAACAGCGAACTTAAACGCATTTGGGACACCATGCTGGAATGCATGTACTTGGGTTGCCACACCGAAGGCCATCTCCCCGGTGGATTAAACGTAAGGCGACGCGCTTACGATATGCACCAAAACTTAAAAAGCGGCAAACCCTATACAACACCCGTAGAATGGGTTTATTCCATAAGGGATACCGAAGTAAAATTTAGGCAAATCATTAAATGGGTAAGCTGTTTTGCATTGGCGGTAAACGAGGTGAATGCTTCCTTGGGTCGTGTAGTTACGGCACCAACCAACGGAAGTGCAGGCGTTATTCCGGCCGTACTTATGTATTATTTGGTTATTGAAAACCACGACGGCGATTTTGAAGACATCAAACGTTTTTTATTGGTGGCCGGCGAGATTGGAAGCATCTTTAAAAAAGGCGCCACCATTAGTGCGGCCATGGGTGGCTGTCAAGCTGAAATTGGTGTGTCGTCTGCCATGGCTGCAGGGGCGCTAACCGAATTGCTTGGGGGTACGCCAGAACAAGTTTTGGTGGCCGCCGAAATTGCTATGGAACACCATTTAGGCTTAACCTGCGACCCCATTGGCGGACTCGTACAAATACCTTGTATAGAACGCAATGCCATGGGTGCCATTAAAGCCATTAACGCTGCAGAATTGGCTTTGGATACCGACCCGAACAACGTAAAAGTACCTTTGGATAAGGTGGTAAATACCATGTGGGAAACCGCCAAAGACATGAATACTAAATACAAAGAAACCAGCGAAGGCGGTTTAGCGGTTGGTGTGCATATTACAGATTGTTAGTTTGCTGGGTTTAACTATTGCCTGCTTAACTTTAAACTTGAGTTTGTCAGAAAAAATTTCTAAATTCGTGTGCGAAAATTTAAAACTTTAATAGTGCACATAATAGGTATATAGTTAATATTGATTATATATGGTTGTTAGGCAAAATTTATGAAAAATAAACTTCCAATATATTTGATGATTTTCATTTTTATTTGTGGCTGCCAACAAAAAGAAAAGAGAGAAAAGAAAACTCAACAAGAAACTAAAATAATACAAAAGTCGATTCCAAAAAAAGAGATATTTAAAAA
Organism: Hwangdonia lutea; assembly: GCF_032814565.1. GTDB lineage: Bacteria > Bacteroidota > Bacteroidia > Flavobacteriales > Flavobacteriaceae > Hwangdonia > Hwangdonia lutea. The sequence goes on along the minus strand of NZ_CP136521.1, from coordinate 3,124,958 downwards.
TAGTTTTAAAATTGACACTTCTCTGACAGAAAAAATTGCTTGGGATTTTATAACAGTTTCAAATTCTCAAAAAATCGACAGTATTGCCTCAGTATGTAATTGTGACAAAGACAAAAAAAATAATAGCATAAAAATACAATTGTTGACAGGAATACCTACAAAAAAAACATTGGATACATTGAGTGAGGATTCTAATCAAAGATGGAATACCGTATTGCAGACAAGAGATCTAGGTTATATAGATCGATTAAACGGACAATTTAAATTCCTAACTATTGTTTTAAAAGATAGTTTAGTTAAAAAAATAAACATACACTCTAAATCAACTGACAAAGAATACAATGGAACTGATTTTAAGTCAATACCAATTGACAAATACAAAATAAAAATTTCTAAATTTGACTATTCAATAGCATCTGATATTTATGGTGAATTTGAATTTAGACTTAAAAAGGAGTTTGGTCTTTTTGAAAATGATACAATCTTAAAAGGAAGTTTTAAATGTAATAACTGGATAATTTGGGATAAAGAAAAAATTAAAAATTGGAAAATAAATGCAAAACGTCAAAATTACATTGAATAAAAAAACTTTGCCTAACACCGTATATAACAAATAGCTGCGGCTTTTCTAATTCGAAAATTTTGGTATATTTGGGAAGTCGCCAATTTTTTATTTTTGGCGTTTTAGAAATTTAAAGATAAAAACTTAAAACAAGAAATTGGCTTGTGGCTCAACCGAAAAATTAGCGCATTTTTGCACGCTACTTGTCATATACACGCACGTTATGCACAAGTTTGACCCGTCCTGAATAAAGGCTACATAATTTTAAAAATAATAAAGAATACAACATAAAACTTGCAAAAGATGGTGAACAATGGAAAGTTGCTGAGAACTGTTTGAGGTAATAAACATTCTTTATTGAATGCTATATTGAAATTGTTTAAGTCTAATCGATAGCCCTAGGGTTGGGTTTTATCCTAACTTTTCTACTTTTAGAAATTATCATACTGCAGAAACCATGTTTTTTTGTGATAACACCAAGGCACTTATAAATACCTAGCCCATGTATGGGATACTTATGGACAACTTCTGTAAAATGCACAGCATCAAAATATTTTCCGTGTTTATCAACAAATGTGCTTAATCGCATTAATTTTCCTTGTGAGGTTTTATTATACCTTGAGTTGACCAAGTTTCCATAAATTATTACTTCTTTGTTTGCATAATTACTCATGTCGATTGATGTGATATCATCTTCCAAAGGCTCATCTACCAAATCAAAATAACCACATAACGGGAACCCTAATAATTCCATTTCGTCATAAGCACTTTCAACTGCGCTTACTTCTAAAACAGGTAACTCAAAATGTTTGTGCTTTGTTTTAAATAGTTTAGGTTGCTTGTTTGAATATTTTGTGGCGTTAAGCTTAAATATGGCTTGCCACATAAGTTCTGTTTTCGATTTTCCAGTAAACCGAAAACAACCTATGCGTATTAAAATTGATATTTGCTCTATGCTAATGGCTACGCGATCGATAAAATCATCTAAAGATGTATAATGTCCTTGCCATTGTCTTTCGGTAAGCAATCTTTGAACTACTAATTTTTCTAAGTTCTTTAAATACCCAAAACCTAAATAAATGTCTTTACCTATTACTCTATTAGCATGGTCGCTATAGTTAATACAAGGCAATTTAATATTGGCTCCCTGCATTTTAGCCTCGTGTAAATAATGCTCGGTACTGTAAAACCCGCCCCCATTATTTAAAACCGCTACCATAAATTCAATAGGGAAATAACATTTTAAAAACAGGCTTTGGTAACTCTCGACAGCATAAGATGCCGAATGCCCTTTAGCAAACGCATAACCAGCAAAACTTTTTATTTGGCTCCAAACCTCGTTTATCAATTTATCCGAATAGCCTTTGTTTTTACAATTTGAAATAAATTTTTGTTCTACAGCTAAAAACTCCTCTCGTGAGCGATACTTGCCACTCATACCCCTGCGCAAAACATCGGCTTCACCCAAAGTTAATCCTGCAAATTGATGGGCTACTTTAAGTACATCTTCCTGATATACCATAATGCCATAGGTATCGGGCATTATTTTGAGTAAAACAGGATGTGCATTTTTTCGAAATTCCGGAAACCGATGTCTTTTTATAAATTCTTCTTTCATGCCTGAGCCCGAAACACCTGGGCGAATTATTGAACTTGCGGCTACTAGCCCCAAATAATCTTGGGTTTGCAATTTAATCATTAAGCCGCGCATGGCAGGAGACTCTACATAATACGCTCCTATAGCACCTCCGCTTTTAAGCAGGTTATTGATTTTTTTATCATTTTTAAAACGTGGTAAATCATGAATATCAATAGGCGGTAATTCGGGTCTGTTTTTTGCTATAATTTGCAAAGTATCCTTAATTTTTGCCAAACCGCGCTGTCCTAAAATATCGAATTTAAAAATACCCACATCTTCGGCTATAATCATATCAAACTGTACCGTAGGATAGCCCTTTGGCGGTAAAAATGTTGCAGAATAATTATGAATGGATTTATCGAGAATTAAAATACCTGCCGAATGCACACTTACATAATTAGGAAAACCATCAATTAATTTACCGTATTTTAAAACCAGTTGCCCAATTTCATCTATTTGATTTATAGATAAATTCCCTTTACTCAACTTATCTATTTCTTCTTTTGGCAAACCAAAAACTTTTCCTAATTCTCTTACTACCGCGCGATATTTAAAGGTATTGTAAGTGGCCAATAATGCCACGTTTTCGAATCTGTTGAATATATATTGGGTAATATCCTCGCGATCTTTCCACGAAAAATCAATGTCGAAATCTGGTGGCGATGCCCTGTACGGATTTATAAAACGCTCAAAATATAAATCCAACTCAACCGGATCGACATCTGTAATACCAATAATATACGCCACGATACTATTGGCACCACTACCCCGACCCACATGAAAATAGCCTTGGCTTTTAGCGTAAGTAACAATGTCGTGATTGATTAAAAAGAAACTCACAAAATTTAGTTCCTTTATAATTTTTAACTCTTTGTTTAATCTTTTAAACACCTTATCCGTTGGGTTTGGATATCGTTTAAAAAAACCCGTATCACATAGTTTTTTCAAGCTTTTAAAATCTTCCTCAACCGAATTGGTATATAATTTTAAATTCTGAGATTGCCGTTCATCTCCAAAACCAAAATCGATGCAACATTGGTTTATAAGATGTAGCGTGTTTTCTATAATATGAGGAAAATCAGAAAATGCGATTTCTAGGTTTTCTTTTGAAATCATTTTTTCATTTGGTCTGCATTCTTCAGTTTTTGGAAGCTTACTTAATAAACAGTTATTATCAATAGCCCTAAGTAATCGATGGGCATTAAAATCTTTTTTGTTTCTTACGGTAACGGGTTGCTGAATGACTAATTTATCTTTAAAACTTTTCAATTTGGAAAATGGAAGTTTTTTTAATTCTTCAACAGAAACCCCAATAAACTCATGCTTTTGGAAAGATGTGATTTCCAACTCTAAAACAGTTTCAAAAGGGTAAACAATAAATGTATTTGAAAGTTTTGGTGCTAGATTTGGAAACTCTATTTTATTTTCGAGATGATACGATAATACCTTGTTCAGCTCATAAAAACCTTTATTATTCTTAGCGATACCAACAAATTTTTGTTTTGCTCCGTTTCTAAAATCTATACCGACTATAGGTTTTATATTATATTTTTTTGATTGCTGAATAAAATTTAAACATCCCGAAGTATTATTAATATCGGTTAAGGCTATGGTTTTTATTTGTTTGCTTTTTGCCAATTCCAAAAGTTCCACTTCTGAAAACGTGCCATAGCGCAAAGAATAATATGTGTGACAATTAAGATACATTATTGTTTTCTGTGTGCCAATAAAATGGGTGGTTCGCCATTAAAGGGATTATGAAATCGCCCAATGGTTTTTGCGCCCATTGATGCTGCTTTTTGAATGCTTAATTCGCCATAACGCTTGCGAATGGTATCCATGGCATCGTAAAGGCTCAGCATTTCCTCGGTGTCGTCAAATAAATTAATCTGGTAATTTCCAGTTACTAAATCGCTGAACTTGACGCCCACCAACCGAATTAACAAACGACGCTGATACAACTTATCGAACAGCTCCAAAATCTTGGGGATAATAACATGGTCTGCACTGGTATATGGAATTTTTATCTGTTTGGAATAGGTGTTAAAATCGGAATACCTGATTTTCACACTGATGCAGGATGCCAGTTTATTGCCCCGCCTTAACTGAAAGGCCAGATTTTCGGCCATGGCAAAAATGGTTGTCCGTAATTTTATCACATCAATGGTATCCTTATTAAAGGTGCGCTCTGTTGAAATGGATTTACGTTCGTGGTAAGGCGTTAATGGCGGATTATCCAATCCATGGGCGCGTTTCCAAATGGTTGCGCCATTTTTGCCCAAAACACTGGTCATCATTTCAATGGGCATTTGCTGCACCACCCTAACTTTATCGATACCTAAATTCCGTAAGGTTTGGTAAGTTTTACTGCCAACCGATGGGATTTTACGTATGGATAAGGGTGCCAAAAAGGGTTTTTCGTAACCTAAATCGATACGCAATTGGTTGTTGGGTTTGGCCTCGCCCGTTGCTACCTTTGAAACGATTTTATTCCCCGAAAGCCCAAACGAAATGGGCAAACCTGTTTCTTTAATTATGGTGTTGCGCATTTCGGTGGCGTATTTATAACTGCCAAAAAACTTATCCATGCCACTTAAATCGGCATAAAACTCATCAATACTTGCTTTCTCAAAAACAGGGACTTTTTCCTTGATAATTTCGGTAACCTGATGCGAGTATTTGGTATATATCGATGAGTTGCCACGAATAACCACAGCCTCTGGACATAAACGACTTGCCAGTTTCATAGACATGCCAGAATGCACACCAAAACGTCTCGTTTCATAGCTGCATGCCGCAACAACACCCCGGTCTCCAGTGCCACCAACCAACAATGGTCTTTTTTGCAACCTGCTGTCTATCAGTCGCTCACAAGACACAAAGAAGATATCTAAGTCTAAATGCAAAATTTGTTTTTCCATGCCTCAAAATTAGCTATTATATGTAGCAGTTATTGCTTATATTTGTAGCATTATGAAAATAATTGCAAAAAACATTTCACATTTAAGACACCTCAAGGGTTTAACCCAAGAGGCACTTGCTGATGAATTACAGGTAACCCGTTCTCGTATTTCATCTTACGAAGAAGCACGCTCTGCACCTACCATTGAGTTTTTAATTACACTCTCCGATTATTTTAAATTACCTATTGATATTCTATTGCGTAAAGACCTAACAAAAGCCAGTGATTTTTCGTTTATCGATATCGGCAATCAGCGTGTTTTGTTTCCCATAACGGTTGATAAAGACAACGATAATTTAATTGAAGTCGTGCCCATTAAAGCATCGGCAGGCTATTTATCTGGTTATGACGACCCTGAATACATCGAGCAATTGGAAAAAATCAAGCTACCGTTTTTACCCACGGGAAAACACAGAGCATTCCCCATAAAAGGCGATTCGATGCTGCCCATGAAAGATGGCTCTTATGTTGTGGGGCGTTTTATTGAAGATAGAAGCGAAATAAAAACGGGTAAAACCTATGTTTTGGTAACCCTCAATGAAGGCATGGTGTACAAACGGGTTATGAACAATATTGATTTTAACGGGTCGTTGCTTTTAATGTCCGATAACAAAACGTATCACGACTACAGCGTGCCCATTGATGAAGTGTTGGAAATCTGGGAATTTACCTGTAGCATTAACACTCAAGAATACGATGCGCAGGATTTAAAAATCAGCAGTATTATAAACATGTTTAATGATTTGGGCGTGGAGTTAAAAGCTTTGGAAAAATTAAGATAATGTATACCATCATTGACGTTGAAACCACCGGACAGGGTAATAAAATTACAGAAATATCCATTTTTAAATATGATGGCAATCAGGTTGTCGATGAGTTTACATCGCTGGTAAATCCAGAAGCTTATATCCCCGATTACATCACCGCATTAACCGGGATTGATAATTTAATGGTGGCCAATGCCCCAACATTTTCAGACATCGCCAACGCTATTTTAGAAATAACGGAAAACACCATTTTTGTTGCCCATAGTGTCAATTTCGATTACAATGTCATCCGCAATGAATTTAAGGCCATTGGTATAGATTTTAGAAGAAAAAAACTGTGCACGGTTAGGCTATCAAGAAAACTGATGCCCGGTTATAAATCGTATAGCCTCGGAAAGATCTGTAAAGCACTAAACATTGAAATTAACGGAAGGCATAGAGCAAAAGGTGATGCCGAAGCAACCGTTGTTTTGTTTGAAATGCTGTTAAACAAAGAAAATGCCGAAACCGTTTTCAACAACTTTTTAAAAAAATCATCTAAAGAAGCCACCTTGCCATCGCACTTACCAACGGCTGTTTTTAATAACCTGCCCAACAAGGCAGGTGTTTACTTTTTTAAAGATAAAAAAGGAAAAATTATTTATATCGGTAAAGCTAAAGACATCAAAAAACGGGTTTTAAGCCACTTTTATAGTAAAACAAAAAAATCCTTAGACATGGTTAGAGAAACCAGGGATATTGATTTTGAATTATCGGGCAGCGAACTCATTGCGTTACTTATGGAAGACGCCGCCATTAAACACCATTATCCAACATACAACGTAGTTTCAAAACGCAACCCAAAAGCCTATGCCATTTTTAGTTATGAAGACAGAAAAGGTATAAAACACTTAGCCTACAACAGGTTAAAGGCAACACCAAACCCCATCCAAACCTTTTCCACCATTACAGATTGCAGGCAATACCTAGAAAAAATTTGTGTTCAATTTGAACTGTGCCCTAAATTCTGTCATTTACAAGATGGCGTTTCGCAATGCTCACACTACAAAATTACCACCTGTAAAGGCATTTGTTCGGATAACGAAACGGTAAACTCATATAATTTACGTGTAAACTCAGCCATTTCACATACCTTAGAAAGCACAAAAGATTTGGTGCTCAAACAAAAAGGAAGACATGACGACGAAGAAGCTTTTATTTTAATTAAAAACAGTGTTTATTTAGGCTACGGTTTTATCGATAAAACAGAACAGATTAATACACCAGAGGAATTGGAAAACTTTTTAATTCCGCAAAAGGATAATTTGGATGTACAGAAAATATTGCGAAGTGTGCTATAAAACACCACCTCCTAATTAATCACTTCTTTTTGTGTGCCCACTCTAAAACAACGCTCCTCTCCCAAATACAATGGATTTCCATGTTTTTCCGACCAAAATCCGTCTAAAACATCTTTTGTAATACATTTATAAACAACAACTCCTTTGTAAACAATTTCTTGATCGCCTTTATAATTAAAATTAATCACCAAAATGTTGTTTTTAAAAAAGCCAGACCCAAACTGCTCTTGACTATTATTTATTAACCACTTTGCGCTAATTCTGTTATTTTCATCCAGCGACAGTTTTAATGTCCCTTTATAACTATTGCCTTCTACATCTTGATTGCTTCCTATAATGTTGTATGTGCCTTGTAGTTGTTGTATGGTCATGTTTTTTTTGTTAACTTATGTTTGGCAAAATTACTTATTTATTACGCCATTTTTAAACTCTGCTTCAGTTTAAGAATATATTTAAACTATCATTCATTTTTTTTCTGGCACATTGATTATTCATAAGCATATCTTTATAAATGAAAGTAATTTATGCTATTCATTCCACATTAAATCCCTCCTTTTTTAATTCCTACTTGGTTAATTATCCTTAAATTAGTGTACATCAATTTATTACACTTCATTATGAAAACACACTATAATATTATTATTGCTGGGGCTGGCGGAATCGCAGAAGCTGCAGGCCTTATTCTGGCAGAATGGAGCAAAGTAACACCAACCATTTATATTGGAAACAGAACGCTTTCGAAGGCTCAAAAAGTTGCTCAATGGATTATGGAAGGCACCACGAAACCGTGTAAGGTAATAGCTTTTCATTTAGATCCTTCGGATATCTCTAAAGAAGGAGCTACTATTTTTAACAACGGAGATGCCTTACTTGATTGCTTACCTGGTAGTTTAGCGCCTAAAATGGCTTCAATTGCAAAAAACAACAACTTGTATTATGCCAATTTAACTGAATATGTTGCTGAAACAAACCAGATAATAGAAATCGCTAAAAATGCCGAAACTGGATTCGTTTTACAAACGGGAATTGCTCCGGGCTACATTGATGTTTTGGCCAACCATTTATTTCAAAATTTTTGCGAGCAACATATGGTGAATCAAGTAAATACGTTAGAGTTTAAAGTTGGTGCACTTACCAATCATGCTGTGGCCCCACATTTTTATGGTTTCACTTGGAGTCCTGTTGGTGTGGCCACCGAGTATTTAAAAGATAGCATCGTTCTGCGAGATTATAAAAAAACAAATCGCCCTGCCCTATCTGAATGTGCTCGCATTATAATAAACGGGATAACTTACGAAGAAGACCTGACCTCTGGTGGTGCTGCCGATTTACCGGATGCCTTAGAGGGCAAAGTTAAAAATCTCCACTATAAAACATTACGACACCCCGGTCACTACGCTTGGGTTAAAGCGCAACTAAAAAATTTATCGAACTCCAAAGATGCCATTGCTGATTTACAAAAGATAATGCAAGACCAAATTCCACATATAGAGGACGACCAAATCGTGCTTTATGCCGCCGTGGAAGGCAAAGATTTAAATGGCATTTTAAGGAGGGACGAAGTTGCTAAACATATTAAGCCCAAACAGGTTGGTAAACACAAGCTTCGGGCGATTCAAACAACCACTGCCGCACCCTTGGTACAAGCCATTCAATGGCTTTTGGAAACAAGACCCCAAGGCGTTATACTTCAAAGTCAACTGGATACTGAGCCTTTTTTGAATGACGAATTTATAACCCCTGTTTATGGTGACATTTAAAATTGACTTTTTATTTTCAATCAGCCAAGTTTAAAATATTAGATATCCATTTTTAATAAAGTTCCTCTTCGTTTGAATTTATATGTAACATAAGTCAACTCATCTCATTTCGAATTGTGTAATTTTGAAATAATATTGAAAAATCCAACATAAAAACCATTAAATAAAATTTTTCAAAATGAAAAAAACCATCTTATTAAGCGTCATTTTAGCATTGATTTTCAGCTGTAATAATTCTAAAAAAATCAAAGATGTTCCCTCAGAAAAAACCCAATCTAAATTTGATACGATTGCCTATCACGAAAAAGGTTTAGAAATTGCCTTTAGCACCAAAGCCGTTTTGGGTAAAAACCTAATGGGCACCATACAAAAAAAAGGAACCATAGAAGCTTTGGCATTTTGTAATGAAAAAGCATATCCTTTAACCGATAGTATGGCTATTGTGCATAAGGCTACCATTAAACGCGTTTCAGATAAACCCAGAAATGCGGCCAATCAAGCAAACAACAAAGAATTAGCCTATATTGAAACTTTTAAAAAAGACATAAAAAATAACAAAGAACCCAAACCCATTGTAGATGAACTGGAAGACCGTGTGCAAGTATATTACCCGATTACCACCAATGCGATGTGCTTACAATGTCATGGCAAACCTCAAGAGGATTTAAAAATGTTAACTTTACAAAAAGTAAAAAAACTATATCCTAACGACAAAGCCATAGGTTACGGCGTTAATGAGGTTAGAGGTATTTGGAGCATTACTTTCGATAAATAAATGTATTAAATATGAGTAAATTTTCAGAGATAATAAATCAAGACAAACCCGTTTTAGTAGATTTTTTTGCAGAATGGTGCGGCCCATGCAAAATGATGAATCCCATACTTAAACAAGTAAAAGAAAACTTAGGAGACCGTGTTTCAATCATTAAAATAGATGTTGACAAAAACCAAGCCTTAGCTGCTAAATATCAAGTAAAAGGTGTGCCAACAATGCTGTTGTTTAAAAACGGAAAACAGGTTTGGCGACAATCTGGTGTGGTTCAAAAAGAAGATATTATTAATAGGATAACCTCTCATAATTAATGAATTTAACAGAAGAATTTTGGGATAACAAATACAAAACAAACGATATTGGTTGGGATTTAGGAACAGTTTCGCCTCCCATTAAAGCCTATATCGATCAGCTTTCCAAAAATGACAAGGAATTAAAAATTCTAATTCCGGGAGGTGGCCATGGTTATGAAGCAGAATACCTCAACTCTAAAGGTTTTAAAAATGTTTATGTTGTGGATGTTTCTGAAACAGCACTTAGTAATCTAAAAAACAGAGTGCCTTCGTTTCCCTCGTCGCATCTCATTAAAAAAAACTTTTTTGAGCTGGATATGACTTTCGATTTAATTATAGAACAAACTTTTTTCTGTGCCATAAATCCGAAACATAGGGCTTTATATGCTGAAAAAGCGTCTAAAATATTACACACCAACGGCAAAATTATTGGTTTACTTTTTAATGTGCCCTTAAACAAAACACATCCACCTTTTGGAGGCAATAAGGAAGAGTATTTAACGTATTTTAAACCTTATTTTCATATTGGTTTGATGGAGAAAGCAACCAATTCCCATGAGTCGAGGTCGGGTAAAGAATTGTTTTTTAATATCCAGAAAAAGTAAGCTTGCCTTTTATCATATAAATATAAAAAGAGTAGCCTATTTAAAGTACGCTACTCTTTTTAATTGCAACATGTAAATATTAAAATTTATACTGTAAAAAAGTTGAAAAATTACGCCCCGGCTCAGTTATGGGTGTCCTTCCAAAATCTGTTTGATTCGTAAAGGAGAAGTTTAAATGGTTATTGTAAGCTTCGTCTAAAACATTAATTACCGCAACACCTAAGGTAACATTCTTAATCGGTTTTAGTCCAAAACGGAGGTCGATGGTTTGGTAACCATCCGTTTCGGTTTCGCCAAAACTTTTTGAAATATTATCTTGTTTCGAAACTGCATTGTATTGTATGTTTCCCCAAAATTTTTCTTTTTGAAGACCTAAAATTAACTTGGTATTTAATGGCGGCGTTAATGGCAACGATTCACCTAAATCCTTGTTTTTTGCATACACATAAGCCACTTCGGTTTTAAAATAAAAATCGTTTAAAAAGTCCAGTTTTGCCATAGCTTCGAAACCGGTTTTATACGATTCGTCTAAATTTTGAAACACTTTTACATGCCTTGGTTGTGCCATAGGGTTAAACTTTCGCGTAATGGTTGGGTCTACAATACCAACAATATAGTTTTCAAAAAAGGAATAATAAAAAGACGTTTGGTAACTAAAGCTGTTAAAGCCGTTTTTTAAAGGTTCTTTTCCTTTAAATCCAATTTCAAATTGATTATTCACTTCAGCCTTTAAATCAGGATTCCCCACATATTCATAAGGATCTTGCCCAACGGTAAAATGATTTATAAAGCGCTCTATCATGTTGGCAGACCTTATTCCGCGGCCATAAGCGGCTTCCAAAGTGAAATGGTCAGACACTCTGTTTTTTAATGATATTGTTCCGCTAACGTTGTGCTCTGTTCGCTTTTCAAGGTTGTACATGGCGGCAAAATCGTCTTCCGGATCTTGAATATCCGATGTTACATTGTCGTAACGCACTCCAACTGTAAATATCGTTTTAGAATTGAAAGCATATTTTGCTTCGGTAAATAGGCCTAAATCTGTAATATAGGAATCTTGCCAAACCTTATCATTAAAAGTCATAGGCATTGGTAAAGGGTTTCCGTTCATCATTTTAACCAACCGGGTTCGGCCTCCATCTCTGGCAATATGCATGGCATCAATACCTGAAAACACATTCAGTTTTGCGCTTGGTTTCCAGTTTAATTCTAATTTTCCTCCAATGGTCGTGGCATCGACAGCCGAAGCCGCTTCCATCATCATAAAAGAAGGTCTGTCGGTATTTGTCATTAAATGATCAACATAACTGTAATAGGCTTTCGCCGTAAATGTTTTTGCAATTTCACCAATATTATCCAGTTTATAATCCAAAGAAATAATACTGCTATTATCATAATCCGTATCCATGGGTAAGGCGGCGTGTAATACATCGCGACCAAAAGATTGTCTCCAATGTGCTTGAAAACGTTGATCGTCTGAAAAGTTATAACCTAGTTTTATGCCGTAATCCGTACTTCGGAAAGACGAAGGAATTTCGATTCCATGACCGTCTTTATAATTTCCAAAATCCCTATAACCAACATTGGCAACAACATCATACTTTTCTTGAATATACTGTAAATGCGCAAGGTTTACCAAAGAGTTTCCGTTGCTTTCGTAACCTGCCGAAACTTTTCCGCGTAAACCATAATCTTCGTAATCTGGTTTTTGTGTTACCAAGTTTACAATGCCACCAAAAGTAGCTCCATAACGCACGGTGTAAGGCCCTTTTATAATTTCAATTTTAGAAATTTCTTCTGGAATAATGTGCGTTGTAATCGGGTCCATTCTATTTGGGCAGGCATGCATCGCTTTGGTGCCGCCATCGTACTGAATGTTTAGTTGCTCGTATTGTGCCGCTCTAAATGATGGGTCAATAGCATAATTTCCTCTTTTTATAACCGAAAACCCATTAATGTTGTTAAACAAATCGGCTACATTTTTGGGCTGTACTATGGCTTCGTCATATTTATTTGAAACGACTGTTAAAATGGGGTCTTTTTTTATGTTTCCCGTAACAATAACTTCATCTAATTTATTAATTTTTTGTGTTGTGGTATCGCTTATGGTTTCGTTTAATTCTTGCCCATAAGACATGGCTGAAATTAGCGCGCATAAAAGCACACTATATAATGTTTTCATTTTTTAGTTTTATTATAATTTAACTTTGTAATTGCGATAGTTGATACTACCAATAGTAAAAGTGAAATTATGCACGCGGTGGATGAAAACAATCGTTTGTGTTGTTAAAGGAATAAAGATTTTGGTACCTTGTTGGCTGCTGAACTTTAAAGCCACTTATCTCTGATAAAACCATTGTTTCTGCAACATGTGAAAACAGGATGAGTTCTTTAAAATCAATAACACTTATAGGTGTTTTTTGTTCTTTATCTTGAGATTTGGCAACCTTTTCTAATTGGCACTTTCCGTTACATTCCAGTTCGGGCTTGTCCTTGTTTTCGCATAAAGCATCAATAAAACCAATGGGGTCTATATTGTAATAAGCAAAGGTTAAACTAACTTTAGCGTTATTAAACAAAAGCAATATTGACAAAACAAATGCGAATATGTAAACCACCTTTTTCATTGCAACAAAAGTAATGTTTAGCATTTTTTTTTAAACTGATTTTTGTCATGTTCTACATTCGATTATAAAAATGTTAGTCCGTTTAAAGGTTTAATCCAGCAAAAATGAATTGCTCAGATATATCCGAAGTAAACGTCACTTGGTGTTTTCACTAAAAATTTCTATATTAATTTAAAATAAAAAACATGACGATTAAACAAATTAAAGACGAGCCATTGGCGCACTATTCCTATGCTATAATCAGCAAAGGTAAAATGGCACTTGTTGATCCTTCCAGAAATGTAAAACCGTACTACCAAATAGCCGAAGCGCATAATGCCAAAATTGTGGCCGTTTTCGAAACGCATCCGCATGCCGATTTTGTAAGCAGTCATTTGCAGATACACAAAGAAACCGGAGCTCATATATACGCGAGCAAGCTTGTTGGTGCAAGTTATCCGCACCAAACTTTTGATGATGGCGATTCATTTAAAATGGGAAATGTAAGCTTTGAAGCCATAAACACACCCGGTCATTCTCCTGATGGCATTACCATTATTGCCAAAGACGACCGTGACAAACAGGTAATGTTCTCGGGCGATACCTTGTTTATCGGCGATGTTGGTCGACCTGATTTAAGGGAAAAAGCCGGAAACATGAAAGCGAAGCGCGAAGATTTGGCCAAAAGCATGTACCATACCATGAAAACCAAATTCAACCATTTACCGGATAGCACCATCATTTATCCGGCGCATGGAGCGGGTACGTTGTGTGGCAGAAATTTGAGCGACGACGCTTCGAGCACTTTGGGAAGAGAGCGTAAGGAAAACTGGGCATTTAAAGATTTAACCGAGGAACAATTTGTGGCACATATTTTAGAAGACCAGCCTTTTGTACCGTCTTATTTTGGTTTTAATGTTGATATTAATAAAGAAGGTGCTGATAATTACGAGCCAAGTATTGCAAAACCAAGGTTGCAATTTCAGATGGATACATTTGATACAACGGATACTTTAGTGATTGATGTTAGAAATGAAAAGGATTTTAAAAGAAACCATTTAGCAGGCAGTTTTAATATTATGGCGCAATCGGATGATGATAAGTTTGAAACGTGGTTGGGTGCTATTGTAAAGCCCGAAGAACCGTTTTGTGTGGTTCTCAATTCCGTAAAAGACCGGGAAACCATTTTAAATCGGATTGCGAAAATTGGATACGAAAAACAGCTCAAAAAACTGATAACAATAAACGAAACAGCATTTACTAAATCTGAAGTTTTTAATCTTAACGATTTCAAAAATAACACAAATCAATACACCATTATTGATATTCGGAATACAAGTGAAACCGATGAGGGCAAAATATTTGATGATGCCATCGCGATTCCTTTAAACCAATTAAGAGAATCCAAAGACAGCATCCCATCAGATAAACCCATCGTAGTGCATTGTGCAGGCGGTTATAGAAGTGCCGCCGGTAGCAGTATAATTTCAAAAACAATCAATGAGGTTCCTGTTTATGATTTAAGTGATGCTGTAAAGCAATTTGAATAATATTCATAAAAACATTTCTTGTTTTAACGCTCATTGAAATAGTTTTATTTAGGTGATAATTATTAACTTAAAAACATTGATTTTTCTAAAATAATCAAACCCATCACAGTTTGATTATTTTTTGTATATTTGCTAACCAAATGGTTAAACCGTATAGTTAAAAATGAAAAAAACAAAAGACGAAAACACCGAAGAACAAATATTAGATGCTGCAAAAAATGTATTTCAGTCCAAAGGAATGGATGGTGCGCGTATGCAGGAAATAGCAGATAAAGCAGGCATTAACAAGGCTATGCTTCATTATTATTACAGAAGTAAGCAATTATTGTTTGAAGCGGTTTTTAAGAATGCGTTTTCATTATTGGCACCTCAGTTAAATAGCATTTTAAACGATGATTCTTCACTTGAGGAAAAGATTAAAAACTTCACAACAGACTATACAAGCTTTATGATGAAACATCCGTATTTACCAAATTTCATTGTTCAAGAATTAAATCGGAATGAAGATTTTATACTCAAACTCAAAGAAAATACAGGGTTTCCAAATCTCGAAAAGTTTAAAGAAAAAGTAGCCGAAGAAATCAATCAAGGCTTTATAAGACCCATCGATGCAGACCAGTTGTTTGTAAACATTATTGCACTCAATATTTTTCCGTTTTTAGGAAAACCCTTGATTAAAGCTTTTACAAATAAAAATGAAAAGACCTATAAAGCTTTTGTGGAAAAACGAAAAACAGAAGTATCCAACTTTATTATTAATTCTATAAAAAAAAATTAAACAACGTATAAAAAACTATCAATTTTCTCAATAATAAAGACCTAACAGGTTTTTGAAACCTGTTAGGTCTATGCTTCAATCAATTAACAGTCAAGCGTTTAGATTCCGACACTAAACTTGAATTTTGTACCGTAATTAATTCTATAAAACAACATTAATAATGAAACGTTTCATAATAATTCCAATCATATTAACAACACTTACCAGCATAGGGCAACAAAGCGTTACTTTGGAAGAATGTTACCGTTTAGTGGTTGAAAACTACCCGTTAGCCAGACAATCACAGCTCTTTGAAAGCCAAAACAATTTGGATAAAGCTATTATTTCCAATGCGAAATTACCACAATTTAATTTTGATGCGCAGGCCACCTATCAAACCGACGTGATTGAAATCCCAATTCCCAATACCAATATTGAGCCTTTAAACAAAGACCAATATCGTGCGACACTTTCAGTAAATCAATTGATTTATAATGGAGGTGCGACAAATGCGGCTTTACACGTAAAGTCGGCGCAGACTAAAACCAAACAAAAACAGGTTGACGTTAATTTATATCAACTAAAACAACAAGTCAACCAACTGTATTTCTCTATTTTATTGGCTCAAGAATCCGAATTATTATTAAAAGCCAAACAAACACAATTAGAAGCAAAACTAAAAGAAGTGGTTTCAGGTATTAAGTACGGTGTAATTTTACCAACTTCAGATAAAGTACTGGAAGCCGAATTATTAAAAATAAAACAACAGTTTCAAGAATTGGAAAGCAATAAAACCGCACTTATTGAAACGCTTTCACAATTAATCCATCAACCATTAAATGCTTCTACCCTATTTCAAAATCCACTTGTAGAAGTACAATTACAACAAGATTTAAACCGACCAGAGTTGGAACTATTTCAACTTAAAAAAGATGAAATAGCACAATCGGAAACCTTAATTTCAAAGCAAAATACACCAAAATTACTTGGTTTTGCAACGGGTGGTTTTGGTAATCCTGGATTGAATATGTTGGATAATTCTTTTCAAACATTTTATACCGTGGGCGTTAAGTTAAACTGGAACGTATTCGATTGGAACTCCAATAAAAAACAACGTCAATCCTTGGCCATTAATAAAGACATTGTAGATACCGAAACCGAAACCTTCAAACTAAATACTAATATCGCATTGAATCAGCAACAAAAGGAAATTGATAAAATTGAAGGTTTTATTACATCTGATTTAGAAATTATCAATTTTAGAAAAGAGGTGTTGCAAACAGCCGATTCACAACTTAAAAATGGTGTGATTACGTCGTCGGCATATATTACCGAACTCACCAATTTATATGAAGATGAAAACACTTTAGTAAAACATAAAATCCAGCTACAATTAGCAAAGGCGAATTATAACATCATAAAAGGACAATAAATGTTTCCTGCAGATTTCGCTGATTTACGCAGAAAATAGCATCCGTAATCATTGAAAAAAATCTGCGATATCTGCGGGAGAAAAAGAGATAAAAAACATAAAATGAAAAACTACAAACACATATTAGTATTAAGCATCATAGCAATAAGTCTATTTTCCTGCAATAAAGACAACGGAAAAGCAGATGGTTACGGAAACTTCGAAGCCACAGAAATTACCATTTCAGCCGAAAATAATGGCAAACTAATGCAGTTTAATGTCAATGAAGGCGATGTGCTTACAAAAGAACAATTCATCGGTTATATCGATACCATTCCGTTGTCATTAAAACGCGAACAATTACAAGTGTCTAAAGCTATAATTAGTTCAAAATCTAAAGGCGTCTTGTCTCAAATTTCAGTTTTAAATGCAAAATTAAAAACGGCCAATACCAACAAAACCAGGGTTAAAAATTTAATAAAAGATAACGCAGGAACACAAAAACAGTTAGATGATATTCAGGGTGAAATAAATGTGATTAAAAATCAAATTCGCAGTGTGGAAATCCAAAATGCACCTGTAGTTAATGAATTGAAAGCTATCGACGTTCAACTCAAACAAATTGACGACCAAATCGAGAAAAGCAAAATTGTAAATCCTGTAAGCGGAACGGTTTTAACCAAATATGCCGAACCAAATGAAATCACCGCATTTGGAAAACCATTGTATAAAATTGCCGATTTAAGAACCATGCAATTAAGAGTTTATGTGAGCGAAACCCAATTGGCAAACATAAAAATAGGACAAGAAGTAAGCATTAAAATTGACGATGCAGAAACCATGAAATCTTATAATGGTACGATTAGTTGGATTGCTTCGGAAGCTGAATTCACACCAAAAATAATTCAAACCAAAGAAGAACGCGTCGCCTTGGTTTATGCCGTAAAAATAGATGTTTCCAATGATGGAAGTTTAAAAATTGGCATGCCTGCAGAACTTTGGTTAAACGACTCAAACAATAATAATCAATAAAACAAATAACAATGAAACACGTAATTTTAACATTAAGCCTATTGGCGCTGGTAAGCTGTAAAGACAGTAAAACTCAAGACAAAAAAACCGAAACAGTCGAACATGCTTCTGAGAGCCATAACAATCATCAAAATCACGAAGCTTCTGGCGTTTATGCCAATGCTTGGATAAACGAAATCCAAAAGGACAATGGCCATAAATGGCAAGCGGATGCCACAACAAATGAAGGCGTTAAAAAACTACAAAACACCATCAATACGCAATCAGCTAGCTCATTGGAAGATTATCAAAAACTAGCTAAACAGCTGAATGACGAGAAGAATTTTGTAGTGAAAAATTGCACGATGAAAGGACCTTCACACGATAATTTACACGTATGGTTGCATCCATTAATCGAAAAAATTGATGCGCTTTTAAAAGTTGAAACGGTTGAAGATGCATCAAAAATCGCCACAAGTATTGAAGAGAACATTAATGCCTATTCAGATTATTTCAAATAAATGGGTATTTCCGTAAAGCATATTAGCAAATCCTATAACCATGTAAAAGCCCTAAAAGACATTTCCTTTGAAGTTAAAGAAGGGGAGCTTTTTGGGCTTATTGGTCCTGATGGTGCCGGAAAAACAACACTTTTCAGGATTTTAACCACACTCTTATTTGCAGATGAAGGCACAGTAACCGTTGCTGGTTTTGATGTGATTTCAGAGTATAAAAACATAAGAAGCAGTGTTGGTTATATGCCTGGGAGATTTTCGTTATATCAAGATTTAACCGTTGAAGAAAATTTAGATTTTTTTGCTACGATATTTGGAACAACCATTGAAGAAAACTACGATTTAATAAAGGATATCTATGTGCAAATTGAACCTTTTAAAGACCGTCGTGCTGGTAAATTGTCTGGCGGCATGAAACAAAAACTCGCATTGAGTTGTGCCTTAATCCATAAACCAAAAGTGTTGTTTTTGGACGAACCGACCACAGGAGTAGATCCCGTATCTCGCAAGGAATTTTGGGAAATGCTAAAACGCTTACAGCATAAAGGCATCACCATTTTGGTATCGACACCTTATATGGACGAAGCCGCTTTATGCGATAGAATTGCACTGATTCAAGATGGAAAAATTTTGGAAATAGATACACCTGAAGCGATTGTAAAACACTATCCAAAGCAAATTTACAATGTGAGCGCAAGCAATATGTATCAATTAATAATCAGTTTAAATGATTATAAACACAATCATAGTGTCTATCCTTTTGGCGAGTTTGTGCATTATACTGACCGCAGGACAGATTTTAATCCAAAAGAATTAAAAGGGTATTTAGAAACTCAAAGTTTATCAAATATTCACATTGAAAAAACAGTTGCAACTATTGAAGATACCTTTATGGAATTGGCCAAATAACAAGTATGTCACTTCAAATGTCACACTGAGCGCAGTCGAAGTGCAATGAAAACAGAAATGAACAACAACAACGTCATACAAGTAGAAGGATTATCCAAAATGTTTGGTGATTTTACAGCAGTAAATGCCATTACATTCGGCGTTGAAAAGGGTGAAATATTCGGGTTTTTAGGCGCTAATGGCGCAGGAAAAACAACGGCTATAAAAATGTTGATTGGTATTTCGAATCCTACTTCCGGCCATGCCAATGTCGCAGGATTTGATGTGTATTCTAATGTGGAAGACATTAAAAAAAACATAGGTTATATGAGTCAGAAATTTGCTTTGTATGACGATTTAACGGTTAGAGAAAACATCACGTTTTTTGGAGGTATTTATGGGTTATCAAGAAAACGCATCAAAGAAAAATCGGATGCTTTAATTGAAGAATTAGGCTTGCAAAATGTTGCAAATAAGTTGGTTGGTGCATTGCCGTTGGGTTGGAAACAAAAACTCTCTTTTTCGGTGTCTTTGATTCACGACCCAAAAATTGTGTTTTTAGATGAGCCAACGGGAGGTGTTGACCCTATCACCAGACGTCAGTTTTGGGAACTTATTTACAAAGCGGCCAACAAAGGCACAACGGTTTTTGTGACCACACATTATATGGATGAAGCCGAATACTGCGATCGTGTTTCCATTATGGTAAATGGTAAAATTGAAGCTTTAGATACGCCAAAGAAATTGAAAGAACAGTTTAAGGCTTCAACTATGAACGATGTGTTTTTAAAATTGGCTCGTGGATGAATCATTTCCCGCAAATTTCGCAGATAAACGCAGATTTTTTGATCTTATTTTCTGCGTAAATCTGTGCAATCTGCGGGAGAAAAAATATATATTATGAAACAACAAACAGAAAACGAATTATCTTACTTAATTAGAGGAGCTATATTTAAAGTCTATAATGAATTAGGTCCAGGTTTGTTTGAATCTGTATATGAAACTGTTTTAATGTATGAATTAGAGAAACAAGGTTTATCTGTTAAAAAGCAAGTGCCATTACCTGTAGTTTACGATGGAATTGAATTAGAAATTGGTTTTAGGTTAGATTTATTAGTAAACAACAAAGTTATAATTGAAATAAAATCTGTAGAAACTCTTTCAAAAGTGCATCATAAGCAAGTTTTAACTTATTTAAAGATTTCAGAATTGAAGTTAGGCATTTTAGTAAATTTTAATATAGATGAAATAACAAAAGGAATTTTCAGAAAAGTAAACGGATTATAAAACATAAATCTGCGGGAATCAGCGAAATCTGCGGGAATAAGAGATGAAAAGATTTATAGGCTTTATAAAAAAAGAATTCTACCATATTTTTAGAGATAGACGCTCATTGTTTATTCTCTTCGGAATGCCCATTGCCCAAATTTTACTTTTCGGATTCGCCATCACCAATGAAATCAACAATGTGGACATTGCCATTCTGGATCATTCCAAAGACGCAACAACCAAAGAAATTATCAATAAAATTTCAGCTTCAAAATATTTCAGTATTAAACAAATTATTGAAAAAGAATCAGACATTGAATCGGTGTTTCAAAAAGGCCATGTTAAAGCGGTTTTAAATTTCGAAAAGGATTTCAGCAAAAACCTCATTAAAGAACACAAAGCAACTATTCAAATCATAACGGACGCTACAGATCCAAACACAGCAAACACCATTAGTAATTACGTCAACGCCATCCTTCAACACTACCAAAAAGATTTAAATAAAGACATCGTTATTGTTTATCAAATCGTTCCAGAAACACGCATGGTCTATAATCCTGAACTAAAAAGCGTCTATATGTTTGTTCCTGGCGTGATGACCATTATTTTAATGTTGGTTTCGGCTATGATGACCTCAATTTCCATCACACGAGAAAAGGAATTGGGCACCATGGAAATACTTTTAGTGTCGCCTCTAAAACCTTTTCAGGTGATTATTGGCAAAGTGTTTCCTTATATTTTCCTATCGATTATCAATGCTATTGTGATTGTGATGTTAAGTATTTTTATTTTCAAAATGCCAGTTCAAGGAAGCTTATTTTTGTTGGCATTGGAGAGTATTTTGTTTATCATTTCTGCATTAGCTTTAGGGATTTTGATCTCAACCATTGCGGCCACACAGCAAACAGCGATGATGATTTCATTGATGGGATTGATGCTTCCTGTGATACTGTTATCCGGCTTTATTTTTCCTATTTCAAGCATGCCAATACCATTACAAATCATCAGTAATATAATTCCAGCTAAGTGGTTTATCATCATCATTAAAGGCATTATGCTAAAAGGTGTTGGCATACAATTTATATGGAAAGAAACCTTGATTTTATTAGGAATGACGGTGTTTTTTATTGCAGTAAGTGTGAAGAAATATAAAATACGATTGGAGTAAAAAAGTAAACAGTTTTCAGTCAGCAGTAGGCAGTCAAAAAAAGAAGTAAAAGAAAAATGTTCGTGTATTCGTGGCAAAAAAACAAAAAAGTTAATTTAATAAAGAGATTCCTACTGAAGTTTATTTTGAGCGGAGTCAAAAGGCAGGAAGTTATATGAAAACAATCCTATACATCATACAAAAAGAGTTTAAGCAAATCTTTAGAAATAAAGGAATGCTTCCTATTATTTTTGTGTTGCCACTACTCCAACTCGTTATCTTATCCAATGCTGCCACTTTTGAGGTCAAGAATATCAAATTCGGTTATAATGATAACGACCATACGTCCACATCAAGGGCGTTGGTTGAAAGATTCAACGCCTCAACGTATTTTGATGTCTTAACCGATTTTCCTTCGGAAGCCATTGCAAATTCAGCCATGCTTAAAGGTGAAGTTGATGTGGTTTTAGAAATTCCGCTGTATTTTGAACGCGATTTACAAAAAGAAAAACACAACACTTTAGGTGTTACCATTAATGCTATTGATGGTGCAGCAGCTGGCGTAATGAATGTTTATGTTTCTCAAATCATTCAGCGTTTTAATCAACACTTAAAGGTTGATTTATTTCAAATTTCAGATAAGCAAGTTCAGCCAATAACAATTGAAACCATCCCATTGTTTTGGTACAACGAAACCCTAAACTATAAAACCTTTATGGTTCCAGGCATATTGGTTTTACTGGTCACTATGATTACGTTGTTTTTGTCAGGCATGAATATCGTTAGGGAAAAAGAAATCGGTACTTTAGAGCAAATCAACGTCACGCCAATTAAGAAAAGTCAATTTATTATTGGAAAACTCTTTCCGTTTTGGGTTTTAGGGATGGGTTTATTAACCATAGGTTTAATTATTGCCAAACTTATTTTTGATGTGCCAATGGTTGGCAGCTTACCACTTATGTATGTTTATACGTCTATTTATATTTTGGTGGTTTTGGGTATAGGCTTATTCATTTCAAACTTTACTGAAACACAACAACAGGCTATGTTTATCGCTTGGTTTTTTACCGTGATTTTTATTTTAATGAGCGGCTTGTTCACGCCCATTGAAAGCATGCCAAAATGGGCTCAAATTATTACGGAATTCAATCCTATTAAATACTTTGTAGAAGTGATGCGCATGGTAATGCTTAAAGGTTCCGGGTTTATGGATATACTTCCACAGCTTCTAAAAACATTGCTTTATGCTTTAATTATGAACGGATTAGCCGTTTGGAGTTATAAGAAAACGACATAATAAAAGCGGTTTTTTAGCTAATTCACCTTCAATATTTTTTCCGGATTCAAGCATTTCATTTCTGAAGGTAACCTTTGTTACTGACCATCTGTTTTCTTAGGCCTATTTTTGCAGTATCAAATAAAATGACAATGAAAACAACATTCGTTTTAATGCTTACTTTTTTGTTTTTCGGTGTTTCCATGCAAGCACAAGAAATAATACCTGTTTCTAAAAATGAAGTCTTTGTTAAAGTGTCTGAAAACAACTCGAGCATTAAGATTTCTGAAGAAGAATTTAAACAAGCTAGAGCAGATTACAGACAGACCAATGCGGTGTTTTTGCCAAATATTACCCTAATTCATACAGCAATGGCTACTACAAATCCGTTAATGGCTTTTGGTTCAAAATTGAATCAGGAAATTTTAACGCAAAATGATTTTAATCCTGCGCTTTTAAATAACCCTTCGCAGATTGAAAACTACGCTACAAAACTTGAAATTCAGCAGCCATTAATCAATTTAGATGGCATATATAAACGTAAGGCGGCTAAGTCTAAAATGGATGCCATGTTGTTAAAAACAGAGCGTACACAAGACTATTTAGCGTTTGAAGTTGAAAAAGCATACATGCAATTGCAATTGGCTTATAAAGCAGTTACGGTTTTAGAAAAAGCCCTGGATGCAGCAAATGCCAACAAAAATTTAGCAGAAAACAGCTTTAAACAAGGCTATTTGCAACGTGCCGATGTGTTGAATGTGGAAGTTCGGGTAACCGAAGTTCAAAATCAATTACAATCTGCAAAGAGTAACGTGCAAAACGCCTCCAATTATTTGTCTTTTTTAATGAATGATGATGCCTTTGTGCTTTACACTCCAACAGATGAATTAACTATGGAAACCTTTACGTTGGAAAATAGAACAGTTTCCGAGAATCGATCAGATATTAAAGCTTTGAAATTGGCTAGCAATGCTTTTGAAGCGATGAATAAAGCAGATAAAATGGCTTTTTTACCAACTTTAAATGCCTTTGGAAGTTACGAGTTGTACGACGACCAAATCTTTCAAGGTGATGCCAACGGGTATTTATTTGGAGCACAACTAAGTTGGAATATTTTTCAAGGATCTAAACGTTTTGGGAAAGCTCAAAAAAGCAAATCGGAATTAGAGCAATCTAAATTAGAATATAAGCAATATGTATCGCAAAGCAATTTGGAATTAAACAAAGCAAAACGTGCTTTTTTAGATGCTGAAAACAAATTGAAATTAAACACATTGGCTTTAGAGCAATCGGAAGAATCTTTAAGAATTAGAACCAACAGGTTTAAAGAAGGATTAGAAAAAACATCCGATTTATTACTAGCAGAAACCCAATACGCACAAAAACAATTAGAATATTATCAAACCATATTTGAATACAATTACGCACAAGCGTATTTACAATTTTTAACCAAAGAATAATACCTCTCGCCTGCGCTCAGGGAGACAGAACCTTGTCTGGTCGAGCACAGTAGAAGTGTCTTAAATAAAAAAATAATAACGATGAAAAAAACATATACAATCCTAACATTTTCTGTAGCGCTATTATTGGCGAGTTGTGGTAACGAAGACAAAAAAGCAGTAGCAGATAACTCACCTGCAATTGCTGTAAAAACAAGTCAGGTGGAAACAAATAATAACAGTCCATTTTTATCCGTCAGCGGAAAAATTCAGGCTGTAAACAGCGCAGATCTAAGTACACGACTGATGGGCTATGTGGACAAAGTCCATGTAAATGTTGGTGATAAAGTGCGCAAAGGTCAATTATTGGTTTCTATTAATAATGCCGATTTACAAGCTAAGAGAGCCCAAGTAAAATCAGGAATTACCGAAGCTACGGTTGCTTTTAATAATGCACAAAAAGATTATATCCGTTTTAAAAATTTGTTTGAAGAAAATAGCGCATCACAAAAAGAAATGGATGATATGACTGCCAATTTTGAAATGGCAAAAGCGCGATTAGAATCTGCAAAGCAAATGAAAAACGAAATCAACGCACAATTTGCATACAGCAATATTACAGCCCCTTTTAGCGGAACTATAACCAGCAAAAATGTGGAAGCAGGTAATATGGCGAACCCTGGAGTGCCTTTAATTAGTATGGAAACACCAGGAAATTTCGAGGTGATGGCCATGGTTCCTGAAACGGAAATTGCTCAAATTGAAACCGGAATTACCGTGGATGTGTTGGTAAAAGCTATCCACCAAACCATAAAAGGAAAAGTGACTGAAGTCAGCACCTCAGCCAAAAATACAGGCGGACAATATTTGGTAAAAATAGATTTAGATAAAACGGATGCTAATATTTTGACAGGAATGTTTACAACCGTTCAGTTTCCCATAGAACGAAAAGCAAAATCAGCAATGGTTTTAATTCCGAAAGAAGCCATTGTTACAAACGGACAATTATCTGGAGTTTATACAGTAAGCCAAAGCAATACGGCATTGTTACGCTGGTTGCGTTTGGGCAGAACTTATGGAAACCAAGTGGAAGTATTATCGGGCTTACGTGCAGATGAAACTTACATCGTTTCGGCTGAAGGAAAGCTTTATAATGGAGCAAAAGTAAGTCTTCAGTAGGCAGTCACAGTCGCAGTTTACAGTATCCTGTAAGGCTTGTGCCAAACTAGATTTGGTATCTAAACCTTGTAGGTATTAATTAGAAATAATAAACATGATGTATCGCGTTAAGGATAGAAGTGGAAATCCTTTTTTTGCTGCCATATATGGCAAAAAAAGATTGTAACGGATAGCCTGACTTTTTACGACCCCTGTAAGGTTTTAAAAACCTGACAGGTATGAGTAAAAAGTAACGCCAAAATAAAAATAAGAAATGAAAGAAGGTATCGCAGGAAAAATAGCCAAAATCTTTATGCAATCTAAGTTAACCGTGTTGTTAATGATTGTGTTTATGGTGGTTGGCGTGTATAGTTCATTTTTAATTCCTCGTGAGGAAGAGCCACAAATTGATGTGCCCATGGCCGATATTTTTGTGGGTTACCCAGGTGCAAGCCCTACGGAAGTAGAGTCGCGCGTCATTAAACCGTTGGAGCAATTAATTTCGAATATTAAAGGTGTGGAATATGTGTATTCTACATCGATGAAAGAGCAAGGTATGGTCATCGTTCAGTTTTATGTTGGCGAAGATATTGAGCGTTCTTTTGTTAAGCTTTACAACGAAATTAACAAACACATGGATAAAATGCCAGCAGGTGTAACCATGCCATTGGTGAAAACACGGGCTATTGACGATGTACCAATGCTGGGTTTAACCTTGTGGAGTGAAAATTACGACGATTTCCAATTAAGTCAAATGGCACAGGAGCTGGAAGCCGAAATTAAAAAGGTGAATGATGTTGCCATTACCCATAAAATTGGTGGTCGTGAGCGTCAATTACGGGTGGTTTTAGATAAAAACAAACTCGCCGCTAGCGGATTGGATTTCTTGTCGGTTTCTGAAATGATTCAAGCAAATAACAGCCAATTAAACGCTGGGAGTTTTGATAAGAATGACACTGAATTCCTTGTAAATACAGGTAAGTTTTTAGAAACGGTAACAGATGTTGAAAACCTTGTAGTTGGCGTACAACAAAATCAACCCATTTATTTAAAACAAATTGCCGAAATTATTGATGGCCCAGAAGTACCACAAAATTATGTGAGTTTAGGCTTTGGAAAAGGAAGTGTAAAATCTTCGGACTATAAATCGGAATATCCGGCAGTTACCATTTCAGTTGCCAAACGAAAAGGTGCCGATGCCATGAAAATTGCAGAAGTGATTATCGATAAAGTGGCCCATTTACGTACGACTTTAATTCCAGATGATGTCCATGTTGAAATTACTAGGAATTACGGTGAAACAGCTTCTCAGAAAGTATCCGAATTGTTGTTGCACCTTATAGGTTCTATCATTGCGGTTACTATTGTGGTAATGTTGGCCATGGGGTGGCGCGGTGGATTGGTGGTGTTTTTATCCGTTCCAATTACGTTTGCTTTAACCTTGTTGAGTTATTATTTGATGGACTATACACTAAATCGAATTACATTGTTCGCTTTGGTGTTCGTAACAGGAATCGTGGTCGATGACTCCATTATTATTGCCGAAAATATGCATAGGCATTTTAAAATGAAACGTCTGCCTTTTAAGCAAGCCGCTTTATATGCGATTAACGAAGTTGGTAACCCAACAATTCTCGCCACATTTACGGTAATTGCATCGGTTTTACCAATGGCTTTTGTTTCGGGTTTAATGGGGCCTTATATGGCACCAATGCCCATAGGAGCTTCTATTGCCATGATTTTATCCTTATTCGTAGCCTTGACTATTACGCCATATTTAGGTTTAATTTTTTTAAGGGAAAAAGATAAAAAAGCTAAAGTTGAAAAAGCGAAAAAACCTTTAGAAGACACTTTAATTTATAGAATTTATAACAAATTAGAACGACCACTTTTAGAAAGTAGAGCAAAGCGCTATTTGTTTTTAGCAGGAACATTTGCACTCTTAATGGGAACCATGGTATTATTTTTCACCAATTCGGTGGCTGTAAAAATGTTGCCTTTTGATAATAAGAATGAGTTTCAAGTGGTTATTGACATGCCCGAAGGCACAACCTTAGAGCGCACTGGTATTGTCGCTAAAGAAATTGCACAGTACTTAGCCACACGACCCGAAGTGGTAAATTACCAAAATTATGTTGGCACCTCTGCACCAATAACTTTCAACGGGTTGGTGCGTCATTACGATTTACGTGGCGGTAGCAATATGGCAGATATTCAAGTGAACTTAATTGGAAAAAAGGAACGTTCTGACCAAAGTCACGATATCGCTAAATTATTACGACCGGATATTCAAAAGATTGCTGAAAAATATGGAGCTAATGTGAAGTTAGTGGAAGTACCTCCAGGACCACCAGTGTTATCTACCATTGTAGCCGAAGTTTACGGACCGGATTACGACGAGCAAATAAGGATTGCCGATAACATCCAAGATATTTTAAGAAACACAGATGATGTGGTGGATATCGATTGGATGGTTGAAGACGACCAAATTGAATATCAGTTTGAAATCAACAAAGAAAAAGCGATGCTGTACGGTGTTGCGCCACAGCAAATAGCATATACTATGAATATGGCTTTATCCAACAGAGCAATCACGAATTTGTATGATGAAGATGCTGTGAGTCAAATAGGATTGGTTTTGGCTTTAGACGAAAAGGAAAAATCAACCATTACCGATATTTCACAGTTAAAAGTGAAATCCATCCAAGATTATATGGTGCCTATTGCAGATTTGGTAACTATTACTGAAGCTACGGCTGCAAAAAGTATTTACCGTAAAAACCAAAAACGTGTGGTTTATGTTTTGGCAGATATGGCTGGTGAATTAGAAAGTCCTGCCTATGCTATTTTAGGAATGGAAGATAAGTTGAAAGATATTCCGTTGCCAAAAGGCTATGAGCTAAACGAGATGTATTTAGGCCAGCCAGATTTTGAAGATAATTATACGGTAAAATGGGATGGCGAATGGCAAATTACACTGGAAGTATTTAGGGATTTGGGCATTGCCTTTTTAGGTGCTATTATCTTGATTTATATTCTGATTGTAGGCTGGTTCCAAAACTTTAAAGCACCAATTGTAATGATGGTAGCGATTCCGTTATCCTTAATCGGAATTATTTTAGGACACTGGATAATGGGTGCATTCTTTACAGCAACATCATTTATTGGCATGATTGCTTTAGCAGGAATTATGGTTCGAAACTCGGTTTTACTTATCGACTTTATCAATTTAAGAACTGCAGATGGCGTACCACTAAAACAAGCGGCCATTGAAGCCGGAGCGGTTAGAACAACACCCATTTTATTAACTGCAGGAACCGTTGTTATTGGGGCATTTGTGATTCTGTTTGATCCCATTTTCCAAGGTTTGGCCATTTCGTTAATGGGTGGAACTATTGTTTCAACGGTATTGACTTTGTTGGTGGTGCCATTGGTATATTATATGATAGAGAAAAAGAAATATAAGTAATCATTTTTCCCGCAGATTTTGCGGATTCACGCAGAAAAGCAAAATATAAATCTGCGACTATCTGCGAAATCTGCGGGAAATAAAAATATAATAATCTTAAAAATTAATTAAAATGTTAAATACATATTTTAGAGTTATCGTAGGTTTTATGGTGCTATTAAGCGTTGTACTAACGCAGTACGTACACCAAAATTGGTTATGGTTTACCGTATTTATTGGCGTGAATTTAATTCAGTCTGCTTTTACAAAATGGTGTTTGTTGGAAACTATTCTTATGAAATTAGGAATTAAAAAAGGGCCTGCAAGTTGTTCTGTACCAAATTCGAAAGAAGCTTAGTTTTTTATTTTTTAAGAAACCATAAACTAATAAGACCTAACAGATTTATGAAACCTGTTAGGTCATAAAAAACCATTTCTATTTAATAACAGGGTTTGATATTGCAATATGCTTTCTACATTTAACCTCATTATCCACCTAATAAACCAAATGCACCTTTGGTTAAAAACCTTGTGTTTTCAGCAAAACTATCTGCGTTTTCTATTTTTGAATACCCATCATAACTTTCTTTAACCTCAACTTTTTCCTGACTAAAATAATAGCTGTCGCCTTCTTTTTTATTCAAAACTAAAACATAATGTTCACCATCAACTTCAATAACCGATTCGCTTGGTAGCGCTTTCGCGGAAGTAGATTCCGTCACTATAGCGGCTTCCACAAACATGCCCGTTAAAAAGGTGTTTTCTGCTTCATTTTCAATTTGGGCATGTACTTTAATCGTTCTATTATCTTGAATGCTAGTGCCCACTAAAAATACGGTTGCCTTAAAGTTTTCCGATGAAATTTCAGGAATTTTAAAGTCGATGTGTTGCCCTTTTTTTACTTTCATAATATCTTTTTCATAAACCGAAAGTTCCAATTGAATATGCTTGTTATCTATAATTTCCAAAATCTCGGTTGCCGGCGAAACATAAGCGCCCTTTGTAACATTCATTTTGGTTATACTACCCGAAACAGGTGCATGAATATTGACAACCGAACATATTTCTCCGTCACGAACCTTTGATGGCGAAATGTTTAGCATTCGCAATTGTTTATCTAATCCTGTGTGTGTCGCCACGGCTGTTTTATAATCACTTTCCGCCTTAAGAAAACTTTTTTGAGAGGTTATATTTTCAGCTTTCATGGTTACCTGTCTGTCATATTCCGCCTTTAAATACGTTAGCTGTTCGTTAATTTCCATGTATTGCTGCTGTATTGCAACAAACTCCGGGTTTTCAATGCTCACCAACACTTGACCTTTGCGCACTTTATCGCCTATAAGCCATGGGGTTGTTTTAATATAACCGCCCATGGTAGCACTTACAACTGCCCTATTTGCAGGCGGGACATCAATCATTCCGTTTACATTCACCACTGTTGGAAACGGCTTTTCTTCAAGATTACCCAAGGTCATTTTACGTTGTTCGAATTGTGCTTGTGTAACTTGAATATTTTCATTTTTCATGGCATTTTCTTCAAATTCCATTTCTATTTGCTGACTACTTTTTTGTCCGCAATTAAAAAGTGTGAAAATCGAGCTTAGAATGAATATTTTATATATGATGTGTTTCATAACGTTTAGTTTATAAGGTTAGGTAATTAATGGCAATAACGGTTTGGTTGTACGCATTGAGTTTGTCCAGATAATTCAATTTTATATCGTAAGCACTTTCCAGACTTTGGATGTATTGATAGAAATCGATTTCACCATTTTTAAAACTACTATGGGCTGTTTTTAGAATTTCTTCTGAAAGTGTTTCACCTTCATTTTCATAATAATACAAGGCTTCTTGGTGTTGGGATAAGGCTAACTCAAGCACATTAAATTTTGAATGAAGCTGAATTTGATACTCGTTAGATTCCGATATCGCCACATCTTCAGCAATTTTAGCCGCTTTAATTCGAGATGCTTGTCCTCCGAAAAAAATCGGAATTTTAACACCCAATTGATATCCGTAAAGATTTCCTTTTAATTCGGAATTTGAACCCTGAAAATAATTAAGACTGATGTCGGGCAGTAGTTTTTGTTTTTCAAAACGGCGTTCGGCCTGAAGCAATAGGGTCCTATTTTTATAGTATGCCAATTCTGCACTATCGTTAATGTTTAAAAAATCCACCTGAACTTTAAGTGAAGGCTCTCTCGCAATAACAATAGCTTCGTCAATTTGAACAACCTTTAGCACGTTAGCATAAGCGGACATGACCTCTTTTTGTGCTTGTGTGTATTTAAGATTAATTTGTTTTTGCTTGGAAGCTGCTGTAATTTTCTCCAAATAATTGGTTTCGCCCAATTCGAACCGTCGTGCCGCAATTTCAGAAAAGTTAGTGTACAGGCTGTCTAACCTTTTAAAAACACGTTCTTTTTCCCTAGCGATTTGATACGCATAATAAGCTGCGGTTACCTTCCGTTTTATGCCCTTTTCTTCAATATCATAACGGCTAGACGTTATATTATAACGCGCTTGATTCACTTTCTTTTCAGAAAAATAAACCGTTGGAAATTTAAAATCTTGTTGGATGCCAAAAATCTGCATAGGCTCATTGTTTTCTGCCAAATTATTTTCATCAAACTCATAAAAAATTTGTGTTTTATCGAAACTAAAAGCCGAATTTATCAATGCTTCAAATTGTTCCGTTTGGAGGCGGTTTGCATTTAATCCTTCATTGTGCTCAATAGCCAAAGGCATTAATTCATTTAAGGTTTTAGGTTCTTGTTGCGCCATTGCCGACATTGAGAATAACAAGGCCATAACACTCAAGCCCGCTACGGTGCTTTTTTTGGCTCCATTTTTCTTTTCTTTTGGTGTATTGAGGTATGCATATAACACCGGCAAAACGATTAAAGTTAACAATGTAGCCGTTATTAAGCCACCAATAACAACCGTTGCCAATGGGCGCTGTACTTCGGCACCTACATTGGTTGAAATTGCCATGGGTAAAAAACCCAAGGCGGCTGCCGATGCTGTTAACAATACAGCGCGCAACCTGTCTTTTGTACCTTGTTTTATTAAAGCTTCCATATTCTCAAATCCTTGATGTTTTAGTTCTTTAAAATGTTCAATCAAAACAATGCCATTAAGTACGGCAATACCAAAAAGCGCGATAAAACCAACACCCGCCGATATACTAAAAGGCATGTCTCGAATCCATAACAACAACACGCCTCCAACGGCTGCGAGCGGAATGGCCGAATAAATCATTAAGGCTTCCTTAACAGATTTAAAGGCAAAATACAATAACAGAAATATTAAAATGAGTGCCACGGGTACGGCAACCATTAATCGCGATTTGGCACTTTGCAAATTCTCAAACTGGCCACCGTAAGTAATGGAATAACCCGCAGGCAGCTTTATGTTTTCGTTTATCAAGGCTCGCACATCGTCTGCTACAGATTGTAAATCGCGGTTACGAACATTTATGCCAACAACTATTCTGCGTCGGGTATCATCGCGCGAAATTTGTGCAGCGCCTTTTTTATAACTGATGGTTGCCAATTCGTTTAACGGGATTTTTCCGCCCGAAGGTAAATCGACATACAGGTTTTTTAAATTGTCAATATCCTTGCGTTTTGCTTTCTCTAATCTCACGACCAAATCAAATCGTCTTTCTCCTTCAAAAACACTTCCCGCAGATTTTCCTGCGAATCCCATGGCAATCATATCATTCAACTCCTGAATATTAAGTCCGTATCTCGCAATTTTAGATCGGTTGTATTCCACGCTCATCTCTGGCAATCCTGCGATTTTCTCAACAGAAATATCTGCAGCACCGGGTACGTTTTGTATTAAAGCACCAATGGCACTTCCTTTTTTGGCTAAAATCTCTAAATCGTCGCCAAAAATCTTAATAGCAATATCCGCCCGTACGCCTGTGATAAGCTCGTTAAAACGCATTTCGATAGGTTGTGTAAACTCCACTTCCATGCCCGGAATAACGGCCAGAGCTTCTTTAAACTTGTCTGCCAACTCATCTTTTGAGGTCGCCGTGGTCCATTCGCCTTTGGGATTTAGTATAATAATCACATCGCTTTCCTCCATAGACATGGGGTCTGTAGGTACCTCGGCTGCCCCAATACGCGTAACCACCTGCTTGACTTCTGGAAACCCCAAAAGTATTTTTTCAATTTCGGTCGTAATTTCCACGGTGTTACTTAAGGAGGTTCCTGTTTTTAACACGGGTTGAATTACAAAATCACCTTCATCCAAAGTGGGTACAAATTCGCCACCCATGGTTGCATATAAATATATAGACATTGCCAAAAGCGCAACAGCAACACCAAGCACCAGTTTTTTACTTTGTAAAGCCCAATGAATAATGGGCTCGTACATTTTATTCACCCATTTCATTAATCTTACAGAGATGTTTTTATCGGTAGCATTCGATGGTTTTAAAAACATAGATGCCACTACGGGAACATAAGTAAAACACAAAATCATGGCGCCAATAAGGGCAAAACTAAACGTTAATGCCATGGGTTTAAACATCTTCCCTTCTACCCCACTCAATGATAAAATTGGGATGAATACTATAAGAATAATGAGCTGCCCGAAGATGGCTGATCTCATCATTTTTGAAGCTCCGGAAAACGTGATTTTATCTTTTAATGCTTGTTGTTCTGTTTTTGCCAAAGCATTAATTCCAACTTTCTGTTTTGTAATTTTAAAAGCGATAAACTCTACGATAATTACGGCGCCATCGATTATTATTCCGAAATCTATAGCACCCAAACTCATCAAATTCGCATCAACGCCAAATAAATACATTAAGGACAATGCAAAAAGCAAACACAGTGGAATTACCGAGGCTACAACCAGTCCGGAGCGTAGATTGCCCAACAGCAATACCACAACAAAGACAACAATTAAACAGCCCAAAATTAAGTTTTCGGTTACCGTGTAAGTTGTTTTGGCAATAAGTTCACTTCTATCAAGAAAGGCATTGATATATACGCCTTCCGGTAAAGATTTTGAGATTTCGGCAACACGTTCTTTTACCGCTTCAATTACTTTTTTGGAGTTGGCATCTTTAAGCATCATAACTTGTCCCAACACCTTTTCACCTTCGCCATTTCCCGTAATCGCACCAAATCGGGTGGCACTGCCAAAACCTACTTTAGCCACATCTTTTATGTAAATAGGATTCCCATCTTTGTTGTTTACAACTATATTTTTAATATCGTCTAACGATGAGATCAACCCTTCGCCACGTATAAAAAAGGCTTGATTCACCTTTTCAATATAACCTCCGCCAGAAACACTATTATTCATTTGTAATGCCGTAAAAACTTCGCGCGCCGTGATATTCATCGCATTTAGCTTTTCGGTATTAATGGCCACTTCGTATTGTTTTAAAAATCCGCCCCAAGTATTCACCTCAACCACACCCGGAATTCCAGATAGCTGGCGTTTTACAATCCAATCTTGAATGGTTCTTAAATCTTCGGCATCATATTGGTCTTTATATTCGGGCTTTACATCAAGAATATATTGATAGATTTCTCCAAGCCCCGAGGTAATAGGTCCCATTTCGGGGGTTCCAAAACCTTCAGGGATTTTCTCGGATGCCGATTTTATTTTTTCGGCGATCAGTTGTCTGGGTAAATAGGTGCCCATATCGTCTTCAAAAACGATGGTGACAACCGATAAACCAAATCTTGAAATAGAGCGAATCTCGACAACACCCGGCAAATTGGCCATTTCCAGCTCGACGGGATAGGTAATAAACTGCTCCATATCTTCCGTAGAAAGGTTGCGCGACGTGGTAATAACCTGAACCTGATTATTAGTAACATCGGGTACGGCGCCAATGGGGATTTGTGATAATGAGTACAGCCCAAATCCTACGATAAAGGACGTAAAAAGAAGGACTATAAACTTGTTTTTTATACTGAAATTAATGATATGTGAAAGCATACTTTTTTTATAAAATAATCAAAATGAACAGTTACAAACCGACGTTTGTCTTGCAACAAAAAATAAAAAGGCCTGTGATTATTTATACCAACCGTGGTGGCTGAAAAAGTCCCTCAACGTGAAGTGAAGAAGAAGGTGCTTGATAGTGAAAATGATGTGTTTTAAACTCGGAAAACTCGGGTGTCTTAAATACTTGAATATAGGTATTTAACACAAAATCTGTTATGGAAGTAATATGGGTTTGATGCTGAAAAGGCAATTGCTCGTGATCTTCCTTTTCATCATGTTGCTCTTTTTCGTGGATTGTTTTTTGCTCTCCGTAATGTTTTGAGATAAATACAAAAACGTTATCTCCGTATTGTTCATTATGGAATTTCGCATGTTCAATAAATTCATCTATTTGAGCAATATCATTAATATGAAACCCAAAACTTTGCATCAGGATAACAAAAGATAACGATATGGATATTAGCTTACTCACTTTTGTAAAGATAATGGTTTTTTGAAAAATTCAGTACTCAAAATAAGCATAAATTATACATATTCATTTATTTTATCAATGTTAAAAAATTTACAGAAATTGCACTGTTTGTTATAGCATTAAAATTACTTAATAGCTTCTGTATTGGTTTCATCATTTAATGGATTTGGATTGGTAAGTTGTTGTTCTTCTAAAACCACCATAACCAAACTAACGTAATCGTTTACGGTTTCTTTAACCGATTCCGGATCGATAATATCTATATAACCCTTCCAAATTAATTCCCTGTCTTTTGTAGGGCAAATGCAATACATGGAAGTTTCTGCATGATAAACGGTGTATTCGTTATAATACTCTGGGTTGTAAAAGGCATCTTGATATTTTAAATATTCTTCGGTAAACCGCCGATGTGTATTATCATATTCGTCATATGTACTTCTGTATGAAATTTTGTCTTCTACTCCAATTACCTTTGTGAATAAAATAGTGTCAAATCCGTCAGTAATAAGCTTGTTTTCTAACCGCCTTAATTCTTCTTCTGACTGTTTTTCCGTGGTAAACGACGCTTCAAAAAGCTCTAAACTCGTTACTGCTTCTATTCCTCTAGATTCGTATTCTGCTTGTAATTTTTTTTCAAATTGTTCTCTCGCTTCTAAATTTGAAGTCATACCCACGATTAAAATTTTACTTGGGCTATAAGAATCAATGTCCGGGTTTTTCCAGTTTTCAACCAATTGTGTGGTTGAGCAGCCGGTTACGAATAAAAAAATCACGAATCGTTTTAAATATTTCATTTTGAGTTATTTTAAGATTAAAAAAAAAAGCAGAAAGTAATTTATCAGCTAACTACTTTCCGCTTTTAACAAGCTGCTAAAGCACTTCAATAACTTTTTTAGAAGTTTCTTTGTCCAATATATCGTCTCGCTTTAATAGCTTCAATTTTAGAATCCCATTTTTGTAAGATGCTTTTACATCTTGGTTCAAATCTACGGAAGGTGGAAGCATCATTGATCTTTTAAAGGATTCATAACTAAACTCTTTACGAGAATAATCATCTTCTTTTTGCTCGTCTTCCATTTCCTTTTCTGCGCTAACCTGAAGCACATCATCTTCAATAGTCACCTCAAAATCTTTTTTGTTATAGCCGGGAGCTGCAAATTCAATTTCAAAACCTTCATTTTGTTCTTTTACATTCATTGCTGGCATTAAACTATCCTCAGCAAAAAATGCATCCTCAAAAACATCGTCAAATCTTGAATGATAATTTAAATTTGGGTTAAACAACCTGCTTCTCCAAGGTCTTAATAAATTATTGTTCCAAGGCGTTAATAATCTGCTCTCAAATGGCGATAATCTTTTTCTTTTTCTGCGTTTTAAAAGTGTTGACATAACATTATATTTTTAAGTTAAACTTACAATTGCAACTCTAATATATTTACAGAAAATCATTTTTACAATGATATATATCAGCATGTTACCATGCTTTCCAAGTGTTTTAAGATCGATATTTAATTAATAAAAACACTTTCTAAATATTGAAATAATCTAAATTTAAAGTCGAAAATTTTAGTTTTAAAACTGAATATTTTAAGCTCTAAATCGTCGTGTTTTTTTATGCATAAACTATCGCACACCACACCCTCAATTTTCATTTTTTTGATTTGATTGACATGTAAATTTAATTCGCTTAGCAACCCCTTATTCGCTTTTTTTAAAACATGTAATTCTCGTTTGAACTTAACCAGGTTTTCATACAAATTCATTTCTTGGGGTTTAAAAATGGATTTGCTCAGTAAAGATTTATAAAAATTTAGCTCAAACTTTATGTTTTCAAGATTGGTAATATCCCGCAAAATACGGTCGTGTAATTCTTCGGTAGTTTTAGTATGATTAAAGCTGGTATATGCTTTTAGTTTTTTCATTTTTTGAGAAGTATTTTAAAAGTTATAGCCTTACTTTTTCAACATCAGTGAGTTTTGGTATTTTAACCTGCCAACCATAGGTATCTTGTATTTTTGCCCGAAATGCATCCAAGGCAGTTGGTTCGCCGTGAATTAAAAATACGGTTTCCGGAATGTTTTTTATGTTACCCATCCAATGTATTAACTCCGATTGATCGGCATGTGCCGACAGACTTTCAACACATGCTATAGTTGCTTTTACGGGGTAATATTTGCCAAAAAAACGTATTTCGTGTGCCCCGTCTTGCAATTGCCTGCCTCGGGTTCCTTCGGCTTGATAACCTACCAACAGTACGGTTGTTGAAGACTCGTCTATAAGTTGTTGCAAATAGGTAAGCACCCTACCGCCTGTTACCATACCGCTTCCTGCAATAATTATTTTAGAGCGTTTATCGTCAATAGTTTCCCAGGTTTCTTTATAAGATTGAATAATATTTACATGCTTGCACATGGCGTTATATTCTTCCATTGATAATTTGTGCCATTTTGGAAATCGCTTAAAAACGTCTAAAACATTATTACCCATGGGGCTGTCTACAAAAATGGGAATGTTGGGTATTTTGTTTTCCTTGTAGAGTTTCCAAAGTAAAAACATGAGTGTTTGCAAGCGTTCTACGGCAAAACTTGGGATGATTAAATTTCCTTTTTTATGATTGGTTTCTTTGATGAGTTTTGATAAAAGCGCTTCAATATTTTCCTTTGGATGCCATTTATTGCCATAAGTACTTTCAACAAATAAAAAGTCTGCCCATTCTGGTTTTTTTGGGCTATCTAACAAATAATCGTTTGTTCTGCCAATATCGCCCGAGAATACGAACCGTTTTCCGTTAATATCCAATTCGATAAAAGTAGCGCCAATAATGTGCCCATTGTACTTAAAACGATACGATATATTTCCTGATAGTGTTATCCATTTATTGGGCATTTCAACCTGAAATTGCGTTATGGTTTTTTCTGCTTCAAGCTTGGTGTAAAAAGGTAAGGCCGGTTGGTGTTTGGTGTATTTTTCCTGATTTGCTTTTTTGGCTTCCTCTTCGTGAATTTTAGCACTGTCTTTTAATATAATTTCGGCTATTGCCAATGTAGGCGCGGTGCCTATAATTTTACCTGCAAAGCCCTGTTTTATGAGTCGTGGCAAATATCCAACATGATCCAAATGGCCATGTGTAAGCAATACCAAATCAATGGTTTCCACATGAATGGGTAAATGGCTCCAATTAAGTTCCCGTAATTCTTTTACGCCCTGAAACATGCCGCAATCAATCAAAATGTTTTTTTCTGAGGTTTCTAAAAGAAATTTTGAACCCGTTACCACTCCGACCGCTCCTAAAAAATGGATTTTAACAAATTTACCCATGGTTATTAATGATTACAAAGCATTTTTATTTCATTCAATATTTTTTCTTTGCGCGTTTCAGAAACCCCTAAATGGTCCAAATAAAACGCATCGCCAATTAAGGTTCTGCACAGCACCACATCCCTACTCAACAAAAACTGTTTTTCCCTTTTGGTTAGCAATGTTGACACTGTAACGGGGTATAATCCCAATCGGTCTATTCTATCTTTTAAGCCATCATTTTTGGGGTAATCCCAACTCAGTAAGTATAAATTAATGCAATTTCCGTACTGTATCGCATCTGTTGTAAAACGCGTGTTGGTTACCACCCAACCCTTTGTGAGTGTGGTTTTAGTTTTATCGTTGGCGCTCCAATGGGCTTTTATATCATTATAGCGAGAGTTTATATAAAGCGGAATTTTTACATTGCAATTAAGCCCTTCTTCATTATGGAACTTACATTCTATTACCGTGGTTTTATTATTTTTTTGCGCTATAACATCAATTTCGTGCGTTACGCATTTGCCTTGTAATATTTTACCAACTTCGGTTTTATAACCAGAATATTGCAAAATGGCACTTATAAAACGCTCAAACGGAAAACCCGTTGGCCCCAACTCGTAAATGGCCTTTTTAAGTTTATATTTTGATGCAAAGTGGCTTTTCTTTTTTTTTAATAATGAAAACGCCCTGTTATAGATTTCTTTTGTTGAAATGCCTTGGTAAAGCTCGTCTGTAACCTTATGGACTATTTGATTGACGGTTTGATGATCTGCACCCGTACGTTTTAACGATGCTTCCAACTTTTCCAATGAAAACTTTGCTTTTTCACCAGATGATTTAATGATTTCTATTGAAGTTGATTTCATAACTTAGGTCGTAAAATTTAAGGTTGTTTAGCTTTTCTCGTTTAATTTTTAGGTATACAAAAGTGACCAATCAACTTATTCCGGTATAACCAAAAATGGTATGTTGGGTTTAAATC
Organism: Hwangdonia lutea; assembly: GCF_032814565.1. Classification (GTDB taxonomy): domain Bacteria; phylum Bacteroidota; class Bacteroidia; order Flavobacteriales; family Flavobacteriaceae; genus Hwangdonia; species Hwangdonia lutea. The sequence continues at coordinate 3,085,047 of NZ_CP136521.1, read as the reverse complement.
CTATTTTCTTTATAATAGGCTCGTTTACTATTTTTTCTATAAAACTCTGTTTATAATTTACCATGGCCAGCATGTCAATATTCAGTTCTTCAATAAAATCATTGATTTCTGCCGTTTTTTTATCATACTTAGGCATCCAGTGTAAACTGTAATCATAATTGTTTAAATGGCTTTGTAAAATCATCAGGTTATATTCTTGAATATCGCTGAGTTCTTCTTTCTCATTGATGTGCACAATTCTAATTTTAGAGTCGTGTAAATCTGCTAGTTTTGTTAACGGCTCAATTTCAGCCTTTCCGTAAAAGCGGTTGTAATCTGTTGGAAAAGCAATTTGTTTGGGTGTGACAAAATCGAATTCTTCCGGCACAATTAAAACAGGGCAATTTCTAAAGCTATTAATAACGCGCATGGTATTGCTGCCAAAGAAAAACTCTTTTGCACCCGTGGCGCCTTTGGTTCCCATAACTATAACATCGATTTGCCATTTTTTAACCGCATTTTTTATAGCGGATATTAAATCTTCTGAACTTAGAATGGTTAAAAAATCATGATTTGTGTTGGTTGTACTGGTTTCGGCCAATGCCTTTAAGTCCTTTAACTCGGTCTTGGCGTCTTCTCGCATAATTGTCGATAATTTGTTTGAAAGATTGGATAGCTTAGAAACCTTAATGGCCACGGAGTTTAAAAAATAAAACGTACAGGGTTCGTTGGCGTATAGTTTCAAGGCGTAAACTATGGCACTCCATGAATTATCTGAAAAATCGGTGGGAAGTAAAATATGGCGTTTCATTGGTTATTTTTTTATGATTTATTTAATGTTTTTGCAGGAATAACTAAAAACGGAACGTTTAAATGAAACCCTATTTGGTTTACTTTGGATTTGAAAAACAAATTCTCGAAAAACGACCGTTTATTGTTAATCATAATTAATAAGTTCACTTGATTCCTTAACTGAAATTTAGTTATGGCTTCTGGCACATTTTGATTGCTTACACTATGATAAAAGCAATCGCTATCGGTAAAGTAGGTTTCCAATATTTTTTTATGCGATTTTTGCGTTTCAGACAAATCGTAGCCATAAGACACGTTTAACACGTTTACTCGGGAATTGTAAAGTGAAATGATGTTTAATATGGGTTTTATATGATGGTATTTATAGTCGATTTCATAATCTGTTGGAAACAGAACTTCGTGTGGCGTTTCAAAATCGAAGCCATCAGGAATGGCTATTATTGGACATTTTACGTTTTTAAAAACGTGCACGGTATTTGTTCCAAATAATACCTCTTTGGCACCCGTTGCGCCCTTGGTTCCCATAACTATATAATCGATTTCTTTTACTTCAACAACATCTTTAATTTCGGGAATAAGCGTATTAAAAGCCGCCATGGTTTGTATGGTGTGCTTTGGGTTTTTAAACGTTGTTGCTATTTTCTCCTTAAAATCGTTGAGCTGTTTTAAGGCGCTTTCCCTAACCGCATCTGCCATACCAAATTGTGCCGGTTGTACCAAAACATATTCTACGTGATAGATTATTGGCGTGTAAGTATTTAGCAAATAAAACTTGCAGGTTTCGTTTTTAAAAAGCTGTAACGCATAGGATATAGCATTCCAGGAATTTTTAGAAAAATCGGTGGGAAGAAGTATTTTTTTCATGGCTTTTAAAATTTTTATAATTTGTTAACTGCGCCTCATATTTTGTAATGCTAAAAACGGGATATCAAGATTTAAGCTCAACTCGTCTATGGTAGATTGATACAACATACTCTCTAAAAAAGAATATCTTGTGTTTACCATAACCAATATATCGGTGTTGTTTTCTATAATGTTTTTGTAAATGGCATTGATAATATGCTTGCTGTTTTCTATTTTAAAATTGATGTTGTTTTTACACAATTCTCTTTCAATAAATGCCTTATTGTCTTTTTGCCTTAATGATAATTTATGGCTTGTAGATATGTAAAGCATATCTATTACAGCCCTAAAAGGAATCGCTATTTCGCAAAGTAACTTCAGCTCTCTTCTTTTATACGGTATCATGTAATCTGTTGGAAAAAGAATATGCTTTGGTTGAGTGTATTTATAATTTTCTGGAATGGCCAAAACCGGACATTGCACATATTTTAAAACCTGTAAAGTATGACTGCCAAAAGTCAGTTTTCTATCGTTTGTCTTCCCTCGGGTTCCCATAACAATCATATCAATATTTTGCTCATCTACAATTTTATTGGCCTCGTCTACCAACAAGTTATTTGATGATATAATATGGTATGAGTGCCTTGGGTTTGGAGACACACTGCGGATTAATTTTAGGGTGCTTTTTAATTTTTCTTTAGAGTTTTCACTAATAATTGCTGAAACCTTATCTAAAGATTCTTGAGCCAACAAATCTTCATCGGCATAAATATCGTCTTGATAGGCGTGCATCAAATAAAACTCGGTAATTTCATATTTTAATAATTCTACGGCATATTGAATGGCTTTGATGGCGTTTTCAGAAAAATCGGTAGGTATCAGTATTTTTCTCATGGCGTTATATTTACAACTAAAGTTAAATACTATATGGTGCTAATGCAATGATATATATCAGATTTGAATCCGTTTGATTGCAATGCATCTGATATAAACAAAAAAAGGGGCTGTTAATTAACATCCCCTTTTTCAATTCGCATTTGCAATACATGCGAATTGATTAATAGCCGCCATAAAACAGAAACAGGAAGCCTAAACCTCCTGTTTCACCTTAAAAATATTTGATTTCAGCAATAAACCTTCCTAATGATTAATATACCTAATGTTAGTTATACTAAGTCTTCAGTTTTAAATAGTATCAAATATTTCTAAAACCGCGTTAAACATCTTCCAACGAAAACGCTATGTGGTATAAAAAACAGGAAACCGAAGCTTCCTGTTTTTCCAAAGTATTTAATGTCATCATCTAACTTTCGGTTTTCTACAACATACCCTTTATCGCTAAAGGCAACATTGCGGTTTTCCTGCTAAATAATAGCTTAAAACACTTTGTTTCGATAGTGCTGTTTTTCAACAACCATATCTATCTTTACCCGCTGTGCATTTTGGCAGAATTCTGTCAATTTGAGTGAATTTTATGATTGAAATGAGTGAAATTTGTATCGAGAATAAGAATTTTTGAACCATAAATGGGTTCTCGATACAATTTTTCGTTCCTCAAAATCACTCGAACTGACATATTGAAATTATTTTCATTCTAAATGCACAACGGTTTATATTTATATAACTCTGTAAAAGAACTCCTTAATAACAATGCCAATGTAGCAAGCATTTTTAAATTAGGAAATGATATATATCAGTTTATAAATTAAACAGGTACAATGCCATAAACCATATTAAGTAAAAACAATCCCACTAAAAATAACAGGGTGTAAATAAGCTGTACCAGTTTTATATTAATAAACTTCAAAACAGTAATGGTACGCCTAGGCATTATAAATAACGATAACCCCATTAAAAGGCTTATCCAACCCATAAGGGTAATTATAAGTTTCCAATTGGATGCCCAAATATTATGAAACAATATATTTAACAAACCCATAATTATGGCGATAAACGAAGCTATTGTTAAATATTTTTCATCGTTTAAATTATTAAAAAACTGTTTAATGCGCTTTGGTTTAAAACTTAATATTAAAAAGAAAATAATGAGATACCAACCCCAAAACTTTGCTAAAAAAATTGAATTATCCATTATCCTTTAGTTTTTTTCGTGCAAGACCAAAAAGGGTATCTCTGTATGATAACTAATTGCCTCCACCTTAGAATGAAACAATATTTGCTGAAAATAATTTAGGTTTTTTGCCACCATACAAATCATATTTATGTTACGGCTTTCTACAAAACATTGTATGGCATCCTCTACTTTTTTATTAGTTAAATAGTGAAAACTAGGCTTAAAATAATTAAAATAATCTTCTAACAGTTCTTTGTTTTTAAGTTGATCGCCATCTAAATTTGCCCGCTTTTTACTTATGTGAAGCATACGCAATGTAGATTGTTGGTTTTCTAAAATTTCTGAAAGCGGTTCCAATATTTGTATATCGTAGGAAAATGAAAAATCTGTTGGAAACGCTATTTCTTCCAACCTAACAAATTTTGCCTGTTCCGGAATTGCTAAAGTGGTACATTTTACTTTAGTAATTACATCGCCGGTGTTGCTGCCTATAATAATTTTTTTAAAACCCGAAGCGCCTTTGGTGCCCATTACAATAAAATCTATTTTTTTTTCTTCAACCTGTTTCCTAACAGATTCTATAAAAAAATTATAATCTGCTAGGGCGTAAAACTTATGTTTTTTATTGGGCGAAAACGCTTTGGATATGCGCTTTAAGAGTTTTCGCAGCTGCAATTTTGCCGATTTGGTATAAACCTCTTCTATAGATTCTGCTGGAGCCACATACGGGCTTTCGCTATTCATAAAGTTATCAAACCTAGTTACGTGCAGCAGGTAAAAGTTACAAGCATCTTTTTCAAAAAAATTAATAGCGTATTTTATGGCATTCCATGAATTTTCTGAAAAATCTGTGGGAAGTAATATATTTTTCATCTAAAAGCATCTTTACAACCACTAAATTACATGGTAAACACTTGGTATGAAATGATATAAATCATTTTTGTCAGCGCATGGTTTTTAATTGCAGCTGATGTCTTTTAATTTTTCAAAATCAATTACGGTAATGTTTCTACCATCTGCTTTTATAATGCCTTGTTTTTTAAAGAGCGCCAAGGTTCTAATAAAGGTTTCTGGGGCAATACCCGCAACACTTGCTAAATCGTTTCGAGAAATTTTTATAACATCATCGGGTTTGCGGTTTATTTTTTCGGCAAATCTTAAAATTGTGGCTGCTGTTTTTTGGTTGACCGTGCTATATGCCATTTGCAATAATTCTTGTTTTACTGAAGAAAGATTATGTGCCAACAGCTCTATAAGCTCAATAACTACTTGGTGGTTTTGGTTGAGCAAGGTTTTAAATGTTACCATTGTAATTCCTAGCAACTCAGTGTCGGCAATGGCTGTTGCGGTTTCTTTATAGGCTGTATTTTGTGTAAAGGAATGGTATCCAAACAGATCGTCTTCTTTATATAAAGCCGTAACCAATTCTTTGCCCAACTCGTTAATTTGGTGGCATTTTACGGCGCCTTTGCTTATTAAATAAATATAATTTGAATGTTCTCCCTCGCGGTAAATTACGGTTTCGTTATTAAAAGTGAATTCGGTGCCGTGGTTTTCAAAGAAGTTCTTTAAATCGTTTAGTGTTTTTATTTCAATATCACTCGACTCATTTACTTGTTTTTTTTGATTACTCTTTATGTCTTGCAAAATAGAAACTTTTGCCAAACGACTTTCAATGGCGCTAACCAAGTCGTCTTCTGTAAACGGTTTTGTTATGTAATCGTCGGCGCCTAAATTCATGCCTTTTCTAACATCGGCGCGTTCGGTTTTTGCCGATAAGAATATGAAAGGAATGTATTTTGTAATTTTACTTTTCGATAATGTTTTAAGCACCGCATAGCCATCCATTTGAGGCATCATAATATCGCAAACAATAATATCTGGCTCCTGCTTTTTTGCCAATACAACGCCCGCCTTACCGTTTGAAGCTGTAATAACGTTATAATTTGATAGCTCTAAAAGTTCTGCCGTATTTTCTCTTAAAACAGCATCATCTTCAATAAGCAAAACTGTTTTCATGTGCTATTAATTGTTGTTTTTTATCCCGACACCCATCAGAAATTACATAATGTATAAATATAACAATTATGTTGGTTTTACCCTATATTAATTAAGAGCTCACCTTAACTTTTTGTTTTTAACCGAAAATGAAGTGCATTTTATGGCTTTGCAGTATTGGGAAATGTTAATATAAAAGTAGAACCCTTGTTTTCTTTGCTCGTAAAACTTATAGTGCCGCCTACGTTTTCTAAATGATTTTTAACGATATTTAATCCAATTCCGGTGCCCTGTGTGTTAAGCACATTTTCTGCTCTAAAATAACGCTCAAAAATATGTTTTTGATCTTTTTCGGGTATCCCAATGCCTTGGTCCTTAATTTTAAAGGTTGTGGTTTCGCTGTTCTGTTTAACCGCTATATCTATGGTTGTGTGTTCTGATGAATAGTTAATGGCATTGTACAGTAAATTGGACAATATTAATTCCGTGATTTTTTCGTCCTGAAACATAGAAAAATCATCAATGTTTTTAGGATAATTTATTTGCTGACCTTCTTTTAAAAGCATGTTGGCATTGTAGACCACCTCATTAATCACTTTGCTTAATTTAAAATAGGCAAACCTATAGTTAACTTTACCCGATTCTAATTTTTCAAATGATAAAAAGTCGTTTAAAATATTGTTTAAGTAATGAACTTTATCTGTAATTGTTTTTATATGCTTATCGCGTTTTTCCTGATGTTCGGTTAAAGTGTACTTGCTCAATAATTGAGAAGAGGTTAAAATACCACTTAACGGTGTTTTAAACTCGTGCGACACCAAGGATAAAAACTTTGTTTTCAGCTCATTGAGTTCTTTTTCTTTACTCAAAGCTATTTTAAGTTGCTGCGTTCGTTCTTCTACCTTGTTTTCAAGTTTTGTGGTGTAGTTTTTACGTTCTGTAATATCCAGAATAATAGCAACAAAAACATCTTTTTCGCCCAAACGTGATAATTGCAAATGCACTTCAACAGGGTAATAAGTGCCATCTTTACGCTGGTGTACGGTTTCAAACTTTAGCTTCTCTTCCTTTTTTTCCAACAAAACACTTATGGTTTTTCTAAAATCGGCCTCATTGTCATATGGTTTTATGTTTAAAGGCGTCATATTACATAACTCGTCTAAACTGTATCCAATATTTTTTTGGGCGCCGTAGTTGGCATTTATAAATTTTAACGAATCAACATCAAAAACATAAATCTCATTTAAAGATTCATCAAAAATGGTAGCCAAATGTTGGCGTTCGTCTTCCGTCTTTTTTCGCTTGGTTACATCGTTTTGTATCCCTATAAAATTTGTAACAATGCCTTCGTTATTAATAATGGGCATGATGTACAAATCGTTCCAAAACGGCGTGCCGTCTTTTTTGTAATTGCGTAAAGTGACTTGGCAACTTTCGCCTTTTTTAATGGCTTTTCTAAGTTTTTTAAGAGGCTCTTGGTCTCTGTCTTCACCTTGCAAACACCTGCAATTATGATTGAGAATTTCGCTACTCGAGTACCCTGTTAGCTTTTGGGAAGCCGAATTAAAATATATAACCGGATTGTCTTTTTTTAAGGCATCTGTTATAATAATACCGTTGTTTACAGACTCCAAAGCCCTACTTTTTAGCATCAGTTGTTTTTCTATTTTTTGCTTTTCAGAAATATCCCTAACCATGGCCATAACATAGGTTTTGTTATATATGGTAAACGGATTTAACTCAACCTCAACGGGAAAAACAGTGCCATCTTTTTTTAAGCCAAAAATATCTACCGCTTCGCCCATTTTTCGCCGTTTACCCCGTTTAATAAATTTTTCAAAATAAACGGAATGGCTCGAATGGAAATGAGAAGGTATCAGTAAATTGAGTTCTTTATCTAAAATTTCATTTTTAGCATATCCAAAAATTGTTTCTGCAAATGAGTTAACTTCCATAATCTTTTGATGGTTATCAACTATAATAACACCCTCAGAAACAGCTTCGAGCAGAATATTGAATATTTCTTGATCTTGATTAAACATAAAACAGGAGCTTTACGGATAGTGTTCCAAAGGTAGGAGAAATTTCTCATTTTATTAGGTTTCCACTGATTTATATCATAGCTAAACATACAATTAATATGTATTTTAATCCATTAATTGTTTTGATAAAAACAAGCATGGAAACCAATAACAAGACTTTAATTAATTTTTACAAAAACCTTGGTAAACTGTATTATGCCATTGCTTCGGCGGATAAAAAAGTGGAAGATCAAGAGCGGAATACCCTAAAGGAAATAGTAAAAAAACATTGGCTGAATGTTGATGTTTTTAAAGGCGCTAACCAAATCGATGCAGCATACCAAATAGAAATCATTTTTGATTGGCTGAATAATGAAAACAAAATAGATGCCAAGACATGTTTTAAGCAATTTATAGCATATAAAGACGAACAAAAACACTTGTTTACAAACAAAATAAAACGCTTGATATTAAAAACAGCTTCGGAAATTGCTCATGCTTTTTCTGGCATAAACAAATCGGAACTTATAATGCTTGCCAAACTTGATATGGCATTGAAGAAACCTTAACAAAAGTATCGCACTAATCTAATGAAATCCATTTAGAAAGTATTGCCAAAATCATTTAAGATGCTTATATTTATTGCACTTCTGAATTAATAAATCAAAACCCAAAATACAGGTCTATGGCATTTATAGATTATTATAAAATATTGGGAGTTTCAAAAAAAGCTACCGAAGCCGAAATAAAAAAAGCCTACCGTAAATTAGCGCGGAAATATCATCCAGATTTAAACCCAAACGATAAGGTTGCAGAAAAAAAATTCAAGGAAATCAACGAAGCCCATGAGGTGTTGAGCAACCCCGAAAACCGAATAAAGTACGACCAATATGGCGAGCATTGGCAAAACGCTGAAGCTTATGAGAAAGCAAAACAGCAACAACAACATTCGCGACAATACAGTAGCCAAGGCGACTTTGGAGGCTACACTGAAGAAGATTTTTCAGGTTTTTTCGAAAACATGTTCGGTGGCGCATCGTCCCGTGCTCGTGGAAGACAGGTGAAATTTAGAGGTCAGGATTTTAATGCCGAATTACAACTAGACCTAAAAGAGGTTTACACCACCCATAAACGCACCTTAACCGTAAATAATAAAAACATCAGGATTACCATTCCTGCCGGTGTTGAAAACGGGCAAGTCATAAAAATAAAAGGACATGGTGGCAAAGGAGTAAATGGTGGGCCCAATGGCGATTTATACATTCAGTTTTCCATTGTAAACCACTCCAATTTCAAAAGAGACAAACACAATCTTTACACCACAATAGATTTGGATTTATTTAAAGCCCTATTGGGCGGAGAACTTATGTTTGATACCTTTAACGGAAAAGTAAAGTTGAATGTAAAGCCCGAAACCCAAAACGGCACCAAAGTAAAACTAAAAGGCAAAGGATTTCCTAAATACAAAAAAGAAGGACAATTTGGAGACCTTTATATTACTTATAAAATAAAGCTGCCCACAAATCTTACTTCGGAAGAAAAGGCCCTTATAAAACAATTACAAAAACTGCGTTCGTAATGGAAACACAAGATTTAATACCCATACAAATTATCTGTAAACGCTATAGCATTCCCGTTTCATTTATAAATACACTACAAGAATTTCAACTTATTGAAATTATTGATGAAAAGGATGAGTTTTATATCCATACCGCCCAAATAAAGGAAGTCGAAAAAATGATGCGCTTGCATTACGATTTGGATATAAATTTAGAAGGCGTCGATGTTATTTTTAATCTATTAAAGCAAGTAGAGAGTTTGAAAAACGAAATAAATACATTACATAACAAATTGCGATTATATGAGGATTTATGAAAAAAGACTGCATAAACCATTAACTATTTTAAGATTTATATGTGAATCTTAATAATAAAAAACAGACCTGTAGAACTATATAAGTTTTCATCAGAACAACTAAAACACTTGTTTAAATACTAATCCCTTTTATTATTGAAATCTTTAAAAAATGCCTATTTTTAAGCCAATAGGAACACACTTTTAATGGAAAACGATAAAGAGAAAGATCACAATCACAGTAATTTTTTTGGACATAAATCAGAACTCTATTTTGCTATTTCATGTGGCATTTTTCTGCTGATTGGTTTTTTGATTGAGCGCTTGACCAACTTTAGCGGATGGATAGCCTTAACCAGCTACATAATAGCATACTTTTTTGGTGGTTATTTTATAACGATTGAAGCCTCTAAAAAAATTATTAAAGGCGGTTTTGATATCGATTTTTTAATGATTGCTGCAGCTGCAGGTGCCGCTTATATTGGTAGCTGGGTTGAAGGAGCACTGTTATTATTTCTGTTTAGCCTTGGGCATGCTTTAGAGCATTATGCCATGAACAAAGCTAAAAAATCGATTGAGGCCCTTAACGAATTATCTCCCAAAACGGCGCATATTAAAAAAAATGGAAAACTTATCAAGGTCACTATAGACGACTTAAAAATCGATGATATAATCGTTGTACAACCGCACACAAAAATTGCTGCCGATGGGGTTGTAATTAGTGGTCGTTCCAGCGTAAATCAAGCGCCAATAACAGGAGAAAGTATCCCTGTGGACAAAACACCTATTGCAAGCACAACTAATCTGCCGGAATTTAATACTATCGACAACAACCATGTTGTTTACACAGGCACCATTAATGGCGATAACGTTCTTGAAATTCTGGTTTTAAAATTAAGCAAAGACTCTACGGTATCGCGTTTAATTAAAATGGTTAAAGATGTTGAAACCCAAAAATCACCAACCCAACAACTCACCAAAAAATTCGAGAAGTGGTATGTTCCCATAGTCATACTTGTAGTTTTCTTATTGTGTTTTGCACATGTAATTCTTGATGAAAGTTTTGAAACCAGTCTGTACAGAGCCATAACGGTTTTGGTAGCCGCAAGCCCCTGTGCCTTAGCTATTTCAACTCCTAGTGCTGTATTAAGTGGTGTTGCCAGAGCTGCCCAAAAAGGCATATTAATAAAAGGCGGAAAAGCGTTGGAAGATATGGGAGAAATCACAACAATAGCCTTTGATAAAACAGGAACATTAACCGAAGGAAAACCTAAACTCACCCACGTAATTCCGCTTAACGATTTTGATGAGATCGCGTTTGTCAAGCTCGTATTAAATGTTGAAAGCTTAAGCAATCATCCGCTAGCTAAAGCCATTTCAAAAGATATAAGAACCCAATATAGTATCGAGTCGCAAAATAAAGCGTCGCATGTAAATGCCATTCAAGGAAAAGGAATTCGCGCTACTTATTTGAATGAAGAGGTATTTATAGGCAATGTAAAACTCATGGTAGATGCAGGCATTAAAGTGGATAAAACTGTTATCTCTAAAATGAAGAGCCTATTGGAAAATGGCCATACCGTTATGCTTGTCGCGTTTAAAAATGAGGTTATAGGATTAATTAGTGTTATGGATATTCCCCGAAAAACTGCAGTAGACACACTAATACAGTTGAAAAAAATCGGTATTAAGCGTATGATTATGTTAACTGGAGATCATCAAAACGTGGGCGATGCCATTGCTAAACAAATCGGACTTACTGATGTAAAAGGAAATTTATTGCCCGAAGACAAGGTTTCAGAAATAAAAAAACTTATAGAACAAAACAAAAAAGTAGCCATGGTTGGTGACGGTGTAAATGATGCGCCAGCCATGGCTCTAAGTACGGTGAGCGTTGCCATGGGAGCCGCAGGTAGCGATGTGGCTTTAGAAACCGCCGATGTGGCTTTAATGTCTGATAAAATCGAGAAATTACCTTATGCCATTGCTTTAAGTCGAAAATCCAAACAAATTATTAAACAAAATATTTTAATAAGTTTGGGTGTGGTTATAGTTTTGGTTCCTGTTACTATTTTAGGATTGACAAACATTGGATTGGCCGTTGCTTTTCACGAAGGTTCTACAATTGTTGTCGTTGTAAATGCATTGCGATTACTTCGATATGACATGAGTTGAATATAAAAACTCAAAACATAGTTATCAATGTTATTGATTTTTTTAAGGTTAAACTGATATCTCTCATATTAAAGGCTGAAGGTGTCAATTAACTTTATAAATAACAACATTAGGATTTTTGGCTTCAGATGTGAACCGAAGTTAGGGGCACTCAAAGACAAACGACGTCTTAAACAAAAACAAAAAAAACATAATATTCTTTAATGCGCAGCTACTCACTATTTACTATTTTACTTTTATGTTTGGCCATCTTATTGATCGATATTTTTGCCTTCTATGGGCTACAATCTATAACCAAACTTATTACATCGGTATTCTTAAGACATGCGATTCACATCATATTTTGGGTATTCACCATAGGGCTTATTATATCAATAATCATATTAAAAGTGAGGTTGAACGCTATTGACCCCAGAAGAAAGCAACTTCTAATATCATCATTATACGGTTTAACCATTTCTTCATTCATCCCCAAAATAATTTTTGTAATAGTGATATCGATACTATTCTTTACAAACTTTGTTTTTTCAGAAAAAGAATCGCTTTTAATTATTCCGCTTATAGCTTTATTTTCAGGGTTTTTACCTTTTTTCGTGATTGTTTATGGCATTTTTAAATCGCTCTATAATTTTAAAATTTATCATGTAGAAATTAAATTCAATCACCTACCTAAAGCCTTCGAAAATTTAAGAATTGTTCATATTTCAGATGCGCATTTAGGCAGTTTCAACCATCGCTTTCATATTTTAAATCGTGCTGTGAGTAAGATTAACCATTTAAAACCCGATTTAATTTTTTTTACGGGAGATTTGGTAAACAATTATGCTTGGGAATTACGCGGATGGAGTCGCGTGTTCAGAAAATTATCGGCAACCTTGGGCAAATATGCCGTTTTGGGCAACCATGATTATGGCGATTATAGTACATGGCATTCCGAAAAAGAAAAGCAAGAAAATTTTAATGCGATTAAGGCTTTTTTTAATGACATAGATTTCAAACTCTTGCTTAATCAGTCTGATATTATTGAAGAGAATAACGATAAAATTGCCATTGTAGGTGTCGAAAATTGGGGGAATCCGCCTTTCAAACAATATGGCGATTTGCAAAAAGCCATTAAAAATGTAGACGCCATTCCGTTTAAAATATTATTATCACACGACCCTTCGCATTGGACTGAAGAAGTGATAGAAAAAACCAATATCGCATTAACCTTATCCGGACACACACATGGTATGCAGGCCGCTTTTAAATATAAAAACCTGCAATGGAGCCCCATAAAATATAAATACAAACATTGGGCCGGATTATATAATGAGAAAGACCAATACTTACATGTTAATCGTGGGTTGGGCTGGTTAGGTTTTCCTGGTAGATTGGGCATGCGACCTGAGATTACACTTATAGAGCTTAAAACTGACTAATATCATAGTCTAAATCCTCGATAATAAATAACTTACTTGGGTCTAATAGCTACTAGTATGTTGCCTTAAAATTAAAATGCCATGATACAAAATTTAGATCTAAAAGAAAGCCGCTTTATCCTTGAGAACAATTATATAGGGCATTTGTCGTACATCTATCAAAATAAGCCTTTTGTGGTGCCCATTACCTATTATTTCGACAAAAATAACAACGCCATTATTTGTTATTCGGGTGAAGGTCATAAAATAATTGCGATGAGAAAAAACAACGCCGTATCTCTTCAAGTTGCAGAAATATCAACCATTAACCATTGGAAATCGGTATTGGTTCACGGTAAGTTCGAACAGCAATTTGGTAGCGGTGCCAAGGCGTATCTTCATGCGTTTTCATTAGGTGTTAAGGATGTAATTATTGAAAAAGAGCATACAAAACTAGATTTTATCAGCGAGTTTTCAAGTAAAATTTTTAAAGGAAACACCCCTATTGTTTTCTTAATTAAGATAGAACATATTACCGGTAAAAAAAGGAAAGCATTAAATATCTAAAATAGAAAAGCCTATCAAATACATGATAGGCTTCTCATTATAAAGAAAAAATTTGAGTTAGTCGTTCTTCTTTTTTCCTTGTAATTTATTTACTGAATCGTACATGATTGGTGTTGCTATAAACAACGATGAATACGTACCAACTATAACACCCACAATTAAGGCAAACATAAAGCCTCGAATTGAATCGCCACCAAAAATAAAGATGGATAACAACACTACTAACGTTGTTAATGATGTATTTAGTGTTCTACTTAAAGTACTGCTTAATGATACGTTTACAACTTTATCGAATTTCCAAGAGGTGTGCTCGTTAAAAAACTCACGAATTCTATCGAATACAACCACGGTATCGTTTAACGAGTAACCAATAACAGTTAATATGGCTGCGATAAAGGCTTGGTCTATTTCCATACTGAACGGCATGAATTTATAGGTTAACGAGAATACCCCCAATACAATTAATACATCGTGGAAAACCGCTGATACCGCACCCAATGAGTACTGCCATTTCTTAAATCGGAATAAGATATAAAGGAACACTACTATTAACGAGCCCAATACCGCCCATACCGAGGCTTGTTTAATATCGTCGGCAATGGTTGGCGATACTTTGTAAGATTCAAGTAATCCAACTTGTTTGTTTACATCGTTTAAATCTATAAATTCTTCATAAGATATTCCTTCTAAATAAGGAACAAGACCATCATATAATGCTTTTCTAATTTCTTCATCAACTTCAGATCCTGTTTCGTTAACTTTATACTTAGTAGTAATTTTTAATTGATTGGCACTACCAAAGGTTTTAGCATCTGCGCTTCCAAAAATTTCCGGTTGCGAAAGTACATCGGTAATTTCGGCAGCACTAACATCTTGGTCAAAACGCACTTGATAGGTTCTACCACCAACAAAATCGACACCTTGGTCTAAGCTATTTGTAAACAACGAACCTAAACTTACTACAATAAATACTGCAGAAACCACATAAGCTACCTTACGTTTCTTTAAGAATTCAATGCTAATATTTCTGAATAAGTTTTTAGTTAATGCGGTTGAGAAATCTAACTTTCCGCCTCTGTTTACATACCAATCTACTAATAATCTGGTGATGAAAATAGCCGTAAATAAAGATGTTGCGATACCTATTAATAAGGTGGTTGCAAATCCTTTAATAGGGCCTGTTCCAAAAATAAATAAGATTAATGCTGTTAAACCGGTTGTAATATTGGCATCTAAAATAGAAGATAAGGCGTTACTAAATCCGTCTTGAATTGCTTCTTTTTGTCCTTTACCTTTTACGATTTCCTCACGAATACGCTCGAAGATAAGCACGTTCGCATCAACCGACATACCAATAGTTAACACAATACCTGCAATACCCGGTAAAGTTAATACGGCTCCTAAACCAGATAAAATACCAAAGATTAATAAGATATTCAACGCCATGGCGATGTCTGCAAATCCACCCGCTTTTCCGTAATAGAAAATCATCCAAAGTAATACTAATGCCAAGGCAATCATAAACGATTTGGTACCACTATCAATAGCTTCTTGCCCTAATGATGGACCAACTACTTCACTCGAAATGATATCGGCCGATGCCGGTAATTTACCTGCACGTAGTACATTGGCTAAATCGATAGCTTCGTTTAATGTAAAATCTCCAGAAATTGAAGAGCTTCCTCCGGCAATAGGCCCTGTAGTTACACCAGGTGCAGAATACACAATATTATCTAAAACAATGGCAATTTGACTGCCTTGGTTGAAGGCATTCCCAGTCATTTCTTCCCAAACCTTAGCGCCCTTAGAATTCATTTGCATAGACACTTCAGACTTACCTGTTGGCCCGAATTGGTTACGCGCATCGGTAACAACGGCACCACTTAAAGGCGGCACATTTTCTCTGTTACCAACCAAAGCGTATAAATCTACTAGCTCGCTATTCTTTTTTTGTTTACCAAAAGCAAACTTTACGTAACGTTGTTCTGCTGGCAATAAAGCTCTTACTTGTGGTAAGTTTAAATAATTTAAAACAGTTTCTTTATCTTTTAATTCGAAACTTGCAATGACAGGGCCACCTTGGTAACCTTGACCTTTAATTAAATCGAAAATTGGATTTACACTAGAAACAGCCGTTGAATCGGTTTCAGCTTCACCCAAAAGCGCATCAATTTGTGAGTCTTCTGCATTTTCTTCATCTTGAGGCTCTACCTCTTTATCAGCAGTATCAACTTTAACAATGTCTTTTAATACCTCGTTTGCCTGTACTAAAAACGGAAAAAATTCTTCTCCTTTATAAGCATCCCAAAACTCTAATTGAGCCGTACTCTGTAATAAGCTTGTAGCACGCTCAACATCTTTAACCCCTGGTAATTCCACCAAAATACGACCAGAATTTCCTAAACGCTGAATGTTTGGTGAGGTTACACCAAACTCATCAATACGCTTACGCAATACCTCGAAAGCCGAAACAATCGATTCATCAATTTTGGTTCTGATAACTCCTTTTACATCATCATCACTCATACTTCCATTAATCTCACCATCTAGAGCTTTGGTGTAGAATATATCTGGAGAGGCCAATTTTGTATCGCCTTTAATTCTATCAAACGCAATGAAAAAATCTTCTAAATAGGTGTTTTGACTATTTTTTTGAAGCTCGGTTGCGTCATCCAAAGCCTTATTAAAAACAGGGTCTTTGGTGTTGTTGGCCAATCCTTTTAATATATCTTTAACCGATACTTGCAAGATTACGTTAATACCACCTTTTAAATCCAAACCAAGATTCATGGCTTTTTGCTTCACATCATTATACGTGAATTTTGCAATACCTATATTATAAACCGTATCGTTGGCAATAGACTCAAGGTAATTTGTTTCTTCAATACTTCTTTTTGCTCTAAAATCATCCTCGGTATCCGGAATTTTATTTATAGCAATTTCTTGGGCTTCACTCTCAATTTGATTGGCTTTAAACGTGAATGATAATTGGTAAATACTTACCAAACCAAACAAGAGCGCAAATAATTTTACTAATCCTTTATTTTGCATTTTGTGTTTTTTTGTGTCTTAGTTTCCCACTTTTACGGGAATGACAAGTTTAATGATTCACAAGGTTTTACCTTGTTCAAAAATTGTTTCAATTTTAAAACGAGCAAATATAGAATTTTCTCGTAGTAATTGACAGTTTTTATATTTTAATAATTTTGATTGCTTTTGAGTTGAATACAAAAGCAGTTTTTTGAAGTGATTTAAACCAATGGTCCGGCTCTAACCTCGGGTATTTTATGTGAAGTATTATCTATTGCAATGGCAATATTATAATAAATTTTATAGACTACCTTTTCGCCGCTTTCGTTGACATCAAAAGGATTGACAAAGGCATATAAATTTGGATTTGATAATCTTTTGCTTTCTGGTTTTAACTCAACAACCGAGGTACCGTTTAAATCCCACGGCGCATCGTGCCCTTTTTGTATTTCGTAAACATCGAGTTTATAGCTAACTGTATGGTCATCAAAAGGACGCTTTGAAGAGCCTTCATTTTCACTTGGAAAACCAGCATCTAAAATGAGGTTTTTTTCTTTTGAAAAGGTCTTTTTAATACTTGCAACATCGGCATCACTGTGATATGTGATTTTTAACTTACCGCCTTCTTCTTCCTTTATTTGAATATTGCTAACACCTAAATCCTGCAATTGCTGTTTTATTATAGCAATGGTGTTTTGGGATTCGTCGGGTGTTATGGAAGCATCTGTAAATTGAAGAACAATTTCTTGATTTGGCACAATAGCTTGCTGCTGAGAAACAGCACCAAATAAGGTGATAATAACTATTAAAGCACTAATGTACCATTTTGAATTCATGCGCCAAATATAATAATAAAAGACTGTATTTCTACAGTCTTTTATTATAAAATCCAATTTGTGATATTAAAGTTTACAATTCAAGTAAACCATTTGTTTTTTTAACGCCTTCGGCACTTTGTTGCATGTGTGTTTTTTCAGCATCGCTCAACGGAATATCAACTATTTTTTCGATACCGTTTTCACCTAAAATCACAGGCACGCCAATACATAAATCGCTTAAACCGTATTCACCTTCCAATAAAGTTGAACAAGGGAACATTTTCTTTTGGTCGCAAGCAATGGCTTGAACCAATCCTGAAACCGCTGCACCTGGCGCATACCAAGCCGAAGTACCTAACAATTTGGTTAATGTGGCACCACCAACTTTAGTATCTTCTTTTACTTGATTTAATCGGTCGTCAGATAAAAACTCAGATACCTTAACACTATTTCGTGTGGCGTGCGATGTTAATGGCACCATACCCGTGTCGCTATGTCCGCCAATTACCATCCCATCTACATCGCTAATTGGAGCTCCTAAGGCTTCAGCTAGTCTGTATTTAAAACGTGCAGAATCTAAAGCGCCGCCCATACCAATAATTCTGTTTTTAGGTAAATCTGTTGTTTTATGAACCAAATACGTCATCGTATCCATGGGGTTACTCACCACAATAATAATGGTGTTTGGAGAATGCTCGATTAAACTCGATGACACCGATTTTACAATACCGGCATTAATACCAATTAATTCTTCGCGAGTCATTCCTGGCTTACGCGGAATACCCGAGGTAATAACACAAATATCGCTATTAGCGGTTTTGCTATAATCGTTTGTGATGCCTGTAATTTTGGTATCGAACCCGTTTAAAGATGCACATTGCATTAAATCCATGGCTTTACCTTCGGCATAGCCTTCTTTAATGTCTAATAATACAACCTCGGAAGCAAAGTTTTTAATCGCAATATACTCTGCGCAACTAGCTCCTACTGCCCCTGCTCCAACTACTGTAACTTTCATAAAATTATGTTTTAAATGATTTGTGATATGTTATAAATTCTAGTCAAAAGTCATTATTTATTTTGAATTAAAACATGACTATTGTTTGTTTTACCGCTAAAAATTTTGGTTAACAAAAGTATGAATTAAAATACTGCAAACGAAAAAAGTGCAAAATTAAAATCTTGCACTTTTTACTCAACTAATTATATAAACTAACTAAAACATTCATTTATTAAAAAATGAATTCAAAAAAACTATTATCTAAATCCGAAATTCACGCCTACTGAAAATGCATTAAACTCGGATAAATGGTACTCAGCATTTAATCTGAAAAAACCGATTTTTAATTTTGTACCAATAGTGCCTCTTACAGATGACACTTCGCTTGATACCGAAAAAGGATCGGTAATGGTTTGAGAAAATAATGGTCCGTTTGATACGGTATAAGTCCCTAATAAATCTGATTCCGACTTCCCTTTAATATATCCTAAACCACCATAAAAATTGATTACCGGCAATTTGGTTGATGCGATTAATTGTAATAACCAGGTATTGGTATCATTCTCTATACGTTGATTACTACCACTAATTCCTGAAGATCCTGTAATATCGTAAGTGCCATCCAAATGGGTGTAAGCCACCAATCCTGAAATAGCTACCGGCAACAATTTATCGGCAGGCAACCATTTGGTAAATTCCATTTGTAATCCCGCACCATACATGCTAATATCTACATCTTCGGTATTGATTTTAGGCACAAAACGCGCTTTTAATTCAATACCTTTGCTTAGCCCAATAGCACCTTGAATAAACGCTGTTGGCAGTAAGTTTGCCGTATCCGAACCAATGCCACTTGGCAAGGTTATGGTTTCTTGTTGAGGACCTAAAATAGGATCGTTATAAGTAACTACGATATCAATATCCGGTTCATTTTCCCCTAAAGCAGTTGCTACAGATTTTGATGTTGAAGCATCGGCAAACGACACCACAAAATCTTGATCTGGGTCGCTATTGTAATCTGCAATATTCATTAAAAATGATTTGTGCTCATTTTGTATGGTTGCAGCATTGGCTATTATTGAAATTTCAAAACCTCCAAGTGGTTTAGCGTCTGCCGTATTAAACCAACCGGCATTCATGCTGTGCATTAAGCCATCGGTTCCCGACATTAAATAATCATTTGCAAAACGTTCTGCATTTTTTACACCTGCGGCCAGAAGTGCATCTAAATCATTTTGAGCTTTTGAAGTAATTGTTGCTATACAAAACAACATCAATAGAGTTAATTTTTTCATTTTATTTTAAGATTTGGGTTTGACAAAAATATAAAAAACATCGAACTAAACAACATTTAATCGTAAAAATAATACATTTTATCGATTTTTTTAATGTGATTTACTATTCTAAAAATTGATTCTAAAACTTAAATTTGGCGTTAAACCAAGTGATTTATTATCAATTTGAACAACCGAATTTGAATCTTCAGGGTGTACCTCGTAATACCTATTGATGCTATTCTTTTTATTCATAACATTAATAACACCCAAACTAATAGCACCATTAGCCGTATTTGACAGGTTGAAATTATATTTCAAAGAAGCATCCAATCGGATAAAATCGTCTAAGTTTTCATTGTTTGGGAGGTCGTAATTTACCACAGTATTATTGCCGTTTTGTATGGTTTCATTGCCTTCTACGGGTTTCGTATAAGGAGCACCGGAACGGTAAACACCTCCAACAGACACTTTTAAATTATCAATAATATCATAATTAAAAGCCAAAGACACCGAATGCCTTACATCTACATTGTTTGGAAAAACAGATGGGGTAATACTTTCAAACTCATAATCATTTACGCTATAGGTATAGCTCACCCAAGCGCTGTAAGTATCAGCTGATTTGTTCATTAAAAACTCGATACCCTTTACATGATAACTCCCCGTGGCATTTATATATTGAAAATTATTATAAAACCCTTGGTTGGATGCTGTTATGCCATCAACTATTTTATAAAATGCTTCAACATCAATAACAAAATTATTTTGGTTAAATTCGAAACCAAAAGAGCCTTGTTTGCTTTCAGAAATAGGAATCGAGCTGTTATTTGCCAAAATCCAACGGCGGTTTTCAACGCCTAAAAAATCATCTTGGAAATCGATAATCTGGGTGGCCGATTGGTTTTTAAACTCACCTTGCAATTTTAAAGCAAAGAAATTATTTAGTTTTTGCCTAACATTCAATCTAGGTTCAATAATTATTTTATTGAATTTCTGAAAATAATTCCCGCGAACCCCAAACCTGAGATAAGTATTGTGTTTATTAAATTCAAATTCACTAAAAAGCGCGTGGTTAAGCAACACATCTTTTTTGGTTTTATCGTAAGAGGGCGCGCTAACTGTGGTTTCGTTTAAAATGCCTATTTCACTAAATTGATAGCCGTTTAATAAATTTAGATTATCGTTAATCTTAAAATCGGTTTTAAGCTTTACTCCCGTTTCGAGAACTTCGTTTGCTTGGGTTAATTTTTGATCGGTTTCAATTCTATAATCAACCGCATCCACGTTATATTTTGAGTAAAAGGCATTGAATTCTGTTGAAAACTTAGCATGCCATGTCGCATTCCAGTTTACACCAGCTCCCAAGTTTTGTTGCTTTAAATTACTAGTTTTGGAGTCTGTTTCATTATCCGTATTTGTAAAGCTTTCGGTGTAATCTAAATTATTATTAATACCTATAATGTTGGCTCTAATTTTATGATTATCATTTAAATCGAACAGCACTTTTGCGGTGTAATCGTAAAAGAAAAAATCGGACGATTTGTTACTCTCGCTAATGTTATCGCTGTTTGTGGTGAGTTCGCTATCTTGAAAACTACGTTCAAAATACGTATCGTAAGTTGGTGAGCTAAAAACATCTGTAAACGAACGCCTACCCGATATATGAACGGCCAGTTTTTTACTTAACGGTATTTCCAAAAAAGCATCGGCATGTATCAAATTAGCGCCAACGCCGCCTTTAAAACCTTCATTTATCTTATTTTTAGTAGACATATTTATGGTGCTGGACACGCCATCGCTAAACTCGCTTGAGGTTCCGTTTTTGGTCACCGTAACACGATTTGTTAAATACGGGTTGTAAGCTGAAATGAGTCCGAAGAAATGCCCCGAATGGTACATTTTAATGTCATCCCAAAGAATAAGGTTTTGGTCGTTTGTACCGCCTCGAACATTAATATTTGCAACACTCTCGTTAACACTTTCAACGCCCGGTAAAGCTTGAATGGATTGCATAATATCCGGTTCTGAGAGTCCAGGTAAAATGCCAAACTTTTCGGTGTTTAAAATGGTGCTTCCGTCAATGCGTTTTTGCAAACCCGTGGTTAAAAATTTGGTGATTAGAACCTGGTTGAGCGTTTCGCTCTTTACTTGCATTTCAATGGTCTTACAAGTATTATCTAACAACATTAAATCTGCAGCTTTAAAAACCTGTGTTTCAAAACCCAAAAAAGATAAGATTATTGTTTCGTTCGCTCCAACTTCATCTAAATTAAAAGCGCCATCAATATCTGTGATCACACCTTTTGTAGAATTTTCAATTAAAACCGAAGCCCCAAGCAAAGGTTCTTTAGTTTTTTCTGAAACCAAAACACCACAAATAGCTATGGTTTTGTTAATTGTGGAAACCGTGATATAGCGCTCGTTAAGAAACTTAAAATTTAAAAGTGTGGTAGCGTTTAAATTTTGAATGATTTGATGTAATGTATTTGATTTGATAGGTTGATCGACCAAAACATTGCTAACATCATCTATGGAATAGGAAAATTTAACATCAAATTGATTCTCTAATTGCTGTATAACATCTAATAGCGGTAGTTTTTCCTGGGCTTGTAAACCAAAAGAAAAGCAGCAATAGACAGAAAGTAAAACGATGAAGTGTTTAGTTTTTGTCATAGTTATATAACTCAACTTTATTACCGTTTATTTTGTAGCTCAATTTAAGTGGAATGGTTACAGATTGTAATGCTATGTTCTTATCGGTGTGTGTAAAACTACCGGAAAACGTTTTGGCAACATCTACTTTTGAGGCATCAATAGTTATATCGTATTGAATTTCCAACTCATTAATTACTTGCCATAGCGGCACATTATCAAATGAAGATTCTTTGGCTAACCACGATGGGGTTTCTGCATTAAAATCTTTAGCCGAAACAATTTCATTATTTACAACCCGAAATGATTTACCCGGGGTTAACACCACTTTTTCTTTGCTATGTGTTACACTTACAGAACCTTCGTAACATTGTACTTCAAAATAATTAGGGCGTTCTTTTACGTTAAATTGCGTACCTAAAACCTGGATGCTTCCTATTTCTGTATTCACAATAAATTTTTCTCCTTTTGTAACTTTAAAAAAAGCTTCGCCATTTAAATCAAGACTTCGGCTTTTTTCCCAAGTTTTTTTATTGAAAGACAGTTTGGACTGTGCATTTAAAATAACTTCAGAATCATCGGGAAGGTTAAACGTTTCTGTTTGTGCAATGGCTGTTGAATAGGATTTTGTATTGTTGAAGAATAAAAAATAAGACGACGTAAGCATAACCACCAAAATAGCTGCCACCTTTAAAATCGATTTAAAGTTTAACGGAATAACCTTAGACTCTTTCTTTTTAAAAGATCTGGTTTTAAATTCTGCTAAAGCCTGTTGTGCATCTACTTTAGGCACATCAATTTGTTTGGCATAAAAGGCAGCTTTTTCCAATGCCGAAAAGTCTTCATCGGGATATAGCTTTTTAATCTCCGCGGTAGAGATGTCGCCATCAAACCATTTTAGTATGTCGTTTTCTTTATTCATTTTTTGTCTTTCCTACAATTAAGACACCTATATTTATATTTACCCTACCCGAGTTAAATATTTTCTATATGTGCCCTTAAGATTTTAAGTGCGCCAGACATTCTTTTCTCAACTGCTTTTTGAGAGATTTCTAGCATTTCCGCTATTTCCCGATACTTTTTACCGTCTATTCTGTTTAATAAAAACACCTCGCGTTGCGCTTCGGATAGTAAAGCTATGGCGTTTTGCAATTTGGTTTTAAACTCTTCCTCTTCCAATAAATATTCAGGACTCTCATTGGTTTTATCAATATAAGGTGCGGCTTTGGCATATTCCAAAACCACCTTATTATGTTTTACTTTATTTAAAAACAAATTGTTTACCGTGGTAAACAAATACGTTTTGGCTTTGGTAAAATCAATTTTAGAACAGTTTTCCCAAATTTTAGAAAAGGCTTCTTGCACCAAATCTAAGGCATTGTCTTTATCGCCACATTTATAATATGCAAAATTGCTGGCATGCTGAATATGCTCTAAATAAAACGTATTAAAGTGGGTTTCTTCACAAAGTTTGGTGTTGTTGCTATTCATTTAATAGGTAAATATTGAGGCGGCAAGTTATTATTTTTTTACAAAAATAGGGTAAATTTATTTTTAGATGTCTTTAAGTTATAAGAAACTTAAATGACATTATGAAAAATAAAACTATTATTAAAATCACAGAAATTCTATTGAAAATCGCACTAATAGTAAGTGTTTTGGCAGCTATTTACTTAATATCAAAAATTATTTTAAAATAAAAAGTAGGGTAAAATTAAACACAGGTGTCTTACTTATAGAAAGGCGAAAAAATCGCTATGAAAAAGAAAAATTAAAAAACCCAAAAAAAATTAGTATTATGAAAACCTTAAAATTATTTACAGCAATCTTATTTCTTTCATTTTTAGGATTAACTTCTTGTCAAGATGAAATTGATAGTGAAAATGGTCAAAATCCAAATACCAATTCCCCAAACTCTGAAACTGCAAGTAACCTGGAGCGTTCCTCGATGCACGATGGAAGTTTTGATGACTTTTTAGATGGCACATCTTGCTCTTCAATAATTTTGCCCGTTACCGCAACTATTAACGGTACTGAGTTAACCATAGTAAGTGAATCTCAATTCGATTTGGTTTTAAGCATTTTAGGAGAATTCATTAATGATAATGATACGATTGAATTTCAATTTCCTTTATCGGTTATGATGAGCAATTACACCGAAGTTCAAATCGCCAATCAAACCGAGTACGATGCGCTTATGAACGCTTGTGAGCAAGCCGAACAACAAGGTGAGGCCGCTATTAATTGTTTAAACATCGATTTTCCGATAACCATTCTAACCTACAACTTAAATTTAGAGCAAACAGGTAGCGTGGTTATAGAATCTGAACAACAATTATATGCCTACATGAATAATTTAGAAAGCAATGATAGATTTGCCATAAACTACCCAATAACGGCAACCGTTAACGGAGATACGGTGGTAGAAGTTGCTAGTGATTTCGATTTAAAAACTCAAATTACAGATTGTTTAGCCACAGATGACGCTAAAGAAGAAGCCGAAGAAAATGCTAAATCTTTAGAAACCATTTTAGTTGAAGGCGCTTTTAAAGTAGAATCGTTTATTACCGCGGGTGTTGATACAGCTACGGATTATGCAAACTACACCATAGATTTTGCTAACGATTTAAGTTGTGTTGCTAAAAACACGGTAAATACAACCATTAGCGATGTTGAAGGGACATACGCTGTAACATCAGAGCTTGAAGTATTTTTAAATTTAACTTTTACGGGCAACGCTACTTTCGAATTATTAAACCATAGTTGGGAAGTTACAAGCTACTCAGAAAGTTCAATCTCTCTGCAAAGCACAACAAATGCTGCAATAACTCTAGTATTAACCCAAATTTAAAACTAGATTCGCATTTGTGACGTATGTTATGGTAAAACAGCTGCTAAAAAATAGCAGCTGTTTTTAAAATATAAACGAAAAGTATTCTCAATATGAAGTATAGATTTTTAATAACACTTTTACTTATAGTTTCTTTAATGGCTTGTTCTAAAGAAGAAGTATCCAATCAAGTCGACTCTAATAACGGCGGCACAGAAACCAACAAAGCTGCAAATCGAAAAACCACGGGAGCTTCGGCCAACGATCTATTATCGAGCAGCACATTTAAAAGTATGATTATCGAGCTTGTTTATGTAGACGGATTCGAACCTACACAAACCGCGATAAACAATTTAAAATCCTTCATTGAAGCACGAACATTTAAACCTAATGGCATTACAATTGAAAAAAGATCTATTGCGCCAACAGGTAAATTGAAGTACAGCATCGAAGATATTATAAGTATTGAAGACTCTAATAGAACAAAGTATAATACCAACAATCAAATCGCGATTTGGGCATTTTTTGCAAACGGCGAATCAAACAAAAACACCGAGAATGGTGTTGTTTTAGGTACCGCCTACCGAAACACGTCATTTGTTATTTATCAAGAAACCATTGAAGATTTAAGCAACAGTGCTTTTGAACCTGACAGAAGTGTTTTAGAAACTACGGTTATCACACATGAATTCGGACATATTTTTGGCCTCACAAACCTAGGTACACCAATGGTTAGTAACCATGAAGACAGCTCACATGCTAAACATTGTAACGACGAGGACTGTTTAATGTACTGGTCTGCCGAAACCGGCGACGGTTTGTCCAATTTAATTGGCAGTAATAAAGCACCCGAATTGGATGCGCAATGTATAGCCGATTTACAAGCCAATGGCGGAAAATAAATTATTAATAATCATTTAATCCTACAAACAATGAAAAACACATTTTTAACATTAAGCTTAATTTTTACAACTTTATTTAGCTTGCAAGCACAAGAAAACAATAGCAATAACAATTCCAACGCAGGGATAAAATTTGGCTACAATCTAGCTGCTGTAAGTTTTGATGGCGATACCGAAACCGGTCAGCGTCACGCCTTTCATTTAGGTTTTTATGGCGAATCGTTTTTAAGCGAAAGTGCTGCCCTTCAAGTAGAATTTTTATACTCACAACAAGGCTACGAACTTAGAGATAATGGCGGCACATTTACCCAAAAATTAGATTATTTGAATCTTCCCTTATCATTAAAACTATATCCAAGCGAAAGCTTCTTTTTAGAAGCGGGCCCACAAATAGGTTTAGCGATTTCACATAAGGAAGAATTTGATAGTAACTTTGGACTATTTGATACCTCTCAAGAATTTGAACCAAATACACTCGATTGGGGTTTTAACTTTGGAGGCGGCTTTAAAACAAGTTCCGGAGTTTCATTGGGTGTAAGATATCATCTCGGAATGGGCGAAGTATACGACGAAGGAAGTCCGCAAAACAGGGTATGGCAATTCTCCATAGGGTTTGATTTTTAATCCACAAAAAACTAAGCTGTCTAAAAAAATTAGGCAGCTTTTTTCTTATTAACAATCCAATGATCTAAAAATAATAGAATTGAAGGTAGGGTAAAAAACTTTAGGGTTGTCTTATTTATGAAAGCACTTGTAAAGTGCATTTATTAAATTTTAAAATTAAAAGTTATGACCTTATTTAAATCAATAGTATTAATAGCAGCGTTAAGTTTTTCAATTGCAATTCAAGCCCAGGAAGCTGAGGTTTCGAATGAAACAAAGATGGATAAAAAATCCTATTATCAGAAAAGAGCTCAAGAAGACGCTAAATTCGAACAGGAGTTTAGTGCCGAAACAAAAGCTGAGGAGGAAGCTTTTTGGAAAGAACAAAAAGCTTATGAAAAAGATTTAAAAAGAAGAGACAGAAAAGCACACAAAGCTTACATGAAGGGAAAGCGAGATGCCTATGCCGAACATTATGAGCATTGCAACCACCATTGTCATCATAGTGATTATTATTACCATCATGCCACGGTTTATTATTATAGGTATGATGGGCACTATTACCAGGGACACCCTAGAAGAAACACCGTGACCGCAAGAATAAACGTAAGTACTCCAAGGATTGGTTTGGGATTAGGGATTTAAACAAGCATTTTAATTAATCCTAAAACACCTCAATCATATCCATAAAAAATGTCGCTTAAATTAAGCGACATTTTTAATTCTATAAATTAATTTTAATTATGCGTCAATATTGGCATAAATAGCATTCTTCTCTATAAACTCTCTACGTGGTGGTACTTCATCGCCCATTAACATTGAGAAAATTCGATCTGCCTCTGTACCGTTATCGATTTGCACTAAACGCATGGTTCTAAACTCCGGATTCATTGTGGTGTCCCAAAGTTGCTCCGCGTTCATCTCACCAAGACCCTTATAGCGCTGTATTTTAGAGTTTTCTCCAAATTCTGCAACAATCTCGTCACGTTCTTTATCAGACCACGCATACTGTTTTTTAGCGCCTTTTTTAACTAGATATAATGGCGGTGTTGCTATGTAAACATGACCATTTTCTATAAGCTCCCTCATATACCTAAAGAAGAAGGTTAAAATTAAGGTTGCAATGTGGCTACCATCAATATCGGCATCACACATAATCACAATTTTATGGTACCTTAATTTTGATAAATTAAGTGCTTTGCTATCCTCCTCGGTACCAATAGTTACACCTAAAGCCGTGAAAATATTTTTAATCTCTTCGTTTTCAAACACTTTATGTTGCATGGCTTTTTCAACATTTAATATTTTTCCACGCAGAGGCAGTATGGCTTGAAAGGCTCTATCTCGACCTTGTTTAGCGGTTCCACCTGCCGAGTCACCCTCAACTAAAAACACTTCACATTTTGCTGGATCCTGCTCCGAGCAATCGGATAATTTCCCGGGTAAACCGCCAATACTCATTACGGTTTTACGCTGCACCATTTCGCGTGCTTTTTGAGCTGCATGACGCGCTTGAGCAGCAAGAATCACCTTTTGAACAATGGTTTTGGCATCGTCTGGATGTTCTTCTAAATAATCGGTTAACATTTCTGAAACCGCTTGACTAACCGATGCCGAAACTTCACGGTTACCTAATTTGGTTTTTGTTTGCCCTTCAAATTGTGGTTCTTGAACTTTTACCGAAATAATAGCTGTTAAACCTTCACGGAAATCATCTCCGGCAATATCAAATTTTAATTTATCCAACATCCCAGATTCATCGGCATACTTTTTAAGGGTATGAGTCAATCCGCGACGGAAGCCCGATAAATGGGTCCCTCCTTCATGCGTATTAATATTATTTACATAAGAATGCAGGTTTTCGGCATACGATGTGTTATAAATCATAGCCACCTCAACAGGCACACCATTCTTTTCACCTTCAAAAGCAATTACTTCATTTATCAAGGGTTCGCGGTTTCCATCCAAAAACTTGATAAATTCCTTTAAACCTTCTTCCGAATGAAATGTTTCACCCTCAAACTCACCCTCTTCATTTTTATGTCGTTTATCAACGAGATGCACGGTAATTCCTTTATTAAGATATGCCAGCTCTCGCATTCTGCTTGCCAAAGTATCGTAGCTATACTCCAGTGTTTGGGTGAAAATGGTTGGATCTGGCTTAAAAGTAACAATGGTTCCTCTTTTATCGGTTTCGCCAACCTTTTTGGCAGGATACATGGGTTTCCCTTTTTCGTATTCCTGCTCCCAAATTTCTCCTTTTCTATAAACGGTCGCTTTGAGATGGGTTGATAATGCGTTTACACAACTCACACCAACACCATGCAATCCTCCAGATACTTTATAAGAATCTTTATCGAACTTTCCACCGGCACCAATTTTGGTCATTACAACCTCGAGTGCCGAAACGCCTTCTTTTTTGTGAATATCAATTGGAATACCACGTCCATCATCTTCTGTGGTAATCGAGTTGTCCTCGTTAATGGTTACCGTAATATTATCGCAATGGCCTGCTAGAGCTTCATCAATGGAGTTGTCTACAACTTCATAAACCAAATGATGCAAACCTCTTGTGCCCGTATCCCCGATATACATGGACGGACGCATACGCACATGCTCCATGCCTTCTAAGGCCTGAATACTATCTGCCGAATAATTATCCTTATTAAATTCTTCTCTTTTTTCGCTCATATGATATTATTTTATAATCTTTTTTATAATTATATTTTACACAAAAAAAGATGCTTTTTAGCATCCTTTTGAATACAAACAAATATACGAAATAACAAAGCCTTTAAAAAGCATTTTAACGAGTTTGTTCAATAATTATCAACAATTGTTAATTACTCAAAACACTCTTAAATCGCCTAAAAAGTACCTTAGATTGGATTTTGAGTGTTTTTTAGTCTTTCGTTTTTCACAAAAAATAGAAAACGATTTAAAACGCATCATTTGAGATTTTAATAAACAAAAAAAGACCAACAAAAACGCTGGTCTTTACTCAAATAAAATATAACTGATTACCTTTTAATAGGCATCATCATGCACTTTTGCAACTGCCCTACCCGATGGGTCGTTCATATTCTTAAAAGCTTCATCC
Organism: Hwangdonia lutea; assembly: GCF_032814565.1. GTDB lineage: Bacteria > Bacteroidota > Bacteroidia > Flavobacteriales > Flavobacteriaceae > Hwangdonia > Hwangdonia lutea. The sequence continues at coordinate 3,055,111 of NZ_CP136521.1, read as the reverse complement.
CATTCTAAAGCTATTTTTGTGCTACAGGCCACACTTGGCTCTTGTGGTACGCTTAAAGCTGCGGCATCACTCGGGAAATGCTCTTCAAAAATGGTGCGATAATAATACTCTTCTTTGTTTATTGGGGTTTGAATTGGGTAACGGTATTTAGCATTCTCCATTTGCTCATCGGTTACCTCCTTTTCAACCAATTCCTTTAGCGTGTCAATCCAACTGTAACCTACGCCATCGCTAAATTGTTCTTTCTGCCTCCATGCGACGCTTTCCGGAATCATGTCTTCAAACGCCTTACGAATCACCCATTTTTCCATGCGCTCGCCGTTAATCATTTTATCTTTTGGATTGATGCGCATGGCCACATCGATAAATTCTTTATCTAAAAATGGTACACGTCCCTCAATGCCCCAAGCTGCCAAACTTTTGTTGGCCCTTAAACAATCGTACATGTGCAATTTGTCTAGTTTACGCACGGTTTCGTCGTGAAACTCTTTAGCATCCGGTGCTTTGTGGAAGTATAAATAACCTCCAAAAATCTCATCGGCGCCTTCGCCTGACAATACCATTTTAATACCCATAGACTTAATAACACGCGCCATTAAATACATTGGTGTAGACGAGCGTATCGTGGTAATATCGTAAGTTTCAATGTTATAAATAACATCTTTAACCGCATCCAAACCTTCTTGAATGGTGAATTTGATTTCGTGATGTACGGTACCAATATGGTCGGCCACTTTTTTGGCGGCAGCTAAATCTGGTGAGCCTTCCAACCCTACAGAAAAGGAGTGCAATTGGGGCCACCACGCTTTTTCTTTATCGTCTGCTTCAATTCGTCTTTCAGAATATTTTTTAGCAATGGCCGATGTTACCGAAGAATCCAATCCTCCGGAAAGTAAAACACCGTACGGCACATCACTCATTAATTGCCTGTGCACTGCATCTTCCAAAGCTTGTTTTACTTCTGCAATACTGGTTTCGTTATCTTTAACTGCATCATACTCGGTCCATTCCCTATTGTACCATTTTACAAACTCCCCGTCTTTACTGCTTAAATAATGCCCTGGCGGAAACAGTTCAATTTTAGTACAAACACCTTCTAAAGCCTTTAATTCTGAGGCCACATAAAATGTTCCGTTTTTATCCCAACCAATGTATAAAGGAATAATGCCCATGTGATCTCTGGCCACAAAATATTCGTCTTTTTCAACGTCGTAGATAGCAAATCCGAAAATACCGTTCATGTCATCTACAAAATCAACGCCCTTTTCTTTATACAGAGCTAAAATAACCTCGCAATCGCTTTCGGTTTGAAAGTTGTATTTGCCATCAAATTGTTGGCGCAATTCCCGATGGTTATAAATCTCGCCGTTTGCGGCAAGAATCAGTTTTTTATCTTCACTAAACAAAGGTTGTTTTCCCGAAGCCGGATCAACAATAGCCAAACGTTCGTGCGCTAAAATGGCTTTATCATCGCTATAAATACCGCTCCAATCTGGTCCACGATGACGAATGGTTTTAGACATTTCTAATATTTGAGGTCTTAAATCTTCGGCCTTCTGTTTTAAATCGAATGCACATACAATTCCACACATAATCTTTATCTTTAAAAATATTTAATTCTAATTAACGGTACAAAAATGCCATTATACTTTTATTATAAAAACACAAAGCGAACAATTGATTATAATTTAAAACTAATTTATCGTTATTAATGTAAATATGAAACTATATAGATAAATTTCAAGAAGATATGCTTCAATATTGTAAACTTTAACATATTGAAACGACTTTTATAAAAATATTAAGACAATATCGCAGTACTTTTAAATCATTCTTAAAACTTAAAAATCATTATGAAAAAATCAACACTTATCACGACCTTGGCTTTTGCATTTGTTATGCTTTTAACCACTAATGTTAATGCTCAAAAATTTAGTAAATTAGATAAAAGCCCAATGGATGCTGCGGCATTCCCGTCTGATTACAAAGAGTCAAACAAATTAATAAAGATTGTGTATAGCCGGCCACAACTTAAAGGAAGAGACTTAGCCACTTTGGCTCCTAGCGGCAAAGTATGGCGAACTGGCGCCAATGAAGCGGCAGAACTAACGCTTTATACCGATATGAAATTGGGAAACAAAACCGTAAAAGCTGGTACTTACACATTTTATTTAATACCTGGAGAGGAAGAATGCACAGCAATAATTAATTCAGACTTAAATGTGTGGGGTTCGTACTTTTATAACGAAGCCAATGATGTAGCACGCTTATCGGTACCATTAAACGTATCGGAAGAATCTATTGAAGCCTTCTCAATTGCTTTTGATGAAGCTGATAACGGCGTAAATATGCATTTGGGTTGGGGCACCGCAAGATTAACGGTTCCTTTTACAAAATAAGACGCTAGGCGTTAAATAATATAAAATGTTCCAATGGTTTTATACCGTTGGAACATTTTTTATTGATTACTTTATGACCGAAGACTGAAGACTGAATTTAAGGAATATTCAAATATTTATGGGTTTGTAGCGATACTTTCCATTTAGGATTTTTCATGACGTAATCTACAATTTCCGGCACGACTTTATCACGTTTGCTCCATTCGGGCTGTAAGTATAAAATGCAGTTCTTATTTACTTTGGCGGCTTGTTCTTCCGCAAAGCGAAAATCGTCTTTATTATAAACAATTACTTTAAGTTCGTGGGCCTTTTCATAAATTTCGTTGGTGGGCAATTTTAGTTTTTTGGGAGACAAGCAAATCCAATCCCAAGTTCCGGTTAATTTGTACGCACCAGAGGTTTCAATATGCGTTTGTAAACCTTCGGCCTTAAGCCTATCGGTTAACAAGGTCATGTCCCACGTTAATGGCTCACCACCTGTTATTACAATGGTATCGCTGTATTTTTTTGCGTTTTCTACAATTTTGAGCGTTTCAGTTGGCGGATGTATATTGGCATTCCAACTTTCTTTTACATCGCACCAATGGCAACCTACATCGCAGCCACCAATACGAATAAAATAAGCCGCCGTCCCTTTATGATAGCCTTCACCTTGGATGGTATAAAACTCTTCCATTAAGGGCAACATTTCGCCTTTATCAACTAATAATTGTATCTCCTTATTCATAGTTTGCAAAGATACATATTCCTTTAAGTTATTTTAATTATTAAATACATTTCCTTTTCAAATTAATTTTATGATTAACTGAGCATTAAGCAATACAGCAACTATATCACTTCAGTCGCAAAAAATTATGTCAATAAACAGACCTAAGTAGCTTAAATGCCAACACTAAACATCTACAGTTTATTGAAAAAACAAAATAGCGCTTATTCGCTCTAAACACTATTTTTTTCTTCTTCATTTTTCCTGTACTTTTATGCAAATTTTTGAAGCATGAGTAATAAGGATACTTTTTTTAAATACATTACCGACGGCAATACCACAAAAGGCGATTTTATCCCTATTGGCGCTGCCATGTTAAACGGCGAAACCGTTACTGGCGCACATGTAAAAATCCCTTTAAAAACCTTAAACCGCCATGGTTTAATTGCGGGAGCTACCGGTACGGGCAAAACAAAATCGTTGCAGGTTTTAGCCGAAAATTTAAGCGACAAAGGCATCCCTGTTTTGCTGATGGATATTAAAGGTGATTTAAGCGGATTGGCGCAACCAAGTCCCGGTCATCCTAAAATTGATGAACGCCACGAAAAAATAGGATTGCCGTTTGAAGCCAAATCGTTTCCTGTTGAAATATTAACCCTTTCCGAACAAGATGGCGTAAGATTAAGAGCAACCGTTAGCGAATTCGGCCCTGTTTTATTATCGCGTATTTTAGATTTAACTGAAACCCAATCTGGTGTTGTTGCCGTTATTTTTCAGTATTGCGACGACAATAAATATCCCATTCTCGACTTAAAGGATTTTAAAAAAATTCTGCAATATGCCACCAATGAAGGTAAAAAAGAATTTACCGAAGCCTATGGCAGGATATCAACCGCATCAACAGGTGCTATCTTAAGAAAGGTTGTAGAACTTGAACAACAAGGTGCCGATTTGTTTTTTGGTGAAACCTCGTTTGAGGTTGACGATTTATTACGAGTTGATGAAGACGGCAGAGGCTACATAAACATTATCAGACTTACCGATATACAAGACAGACCCAAACTGTTTTCAACGTTTATGTTGAGCTTGTTGGCCGAAATTTATTCAACTTTCCCAGAACAAGGCGATAGTGATAGGCCAGAACTTGTAATGTTTATCGACGAGGCGCATTTAATTTTCAATGAAGCTTCAAAAGCCTTATTAAGTCAAATTGAAAGTATTGTAAAACTAATTCGTAGTAAAGGTGTCGGATTGTATTTTGTAACCCAAAACCCAACCGATGTACCCGAAGCGGTTTTAAGTCAATTAGGATTAAAAGTCCAACATGCCTTAAGAGCCTTTACAGCAAAAGACAGAAAAGCCATTAAACTAACCGCACAAAATTATCCGGATTCGGAATATTATGATACAGCCGAAGTTTTAACATCATTAGGTATTGGTGAAGCCCTAGTATCGGCATTGGATGAAAAAGGACGCCCTACCCCGCTTGCGGCTACCATGATGCGGGCACCAATGAGCAGAATGGATGTGTTAACCGATAGCGAATTAAGCAACTTATTATCGCAATCGAAATTGGTAAAAAAATATAACGAAACCATCGATAGGGAAAGTGCCTACGAAATGCTTAACGAAAAAATAAAACAAGCTGAAGCCGAAGAAGCCCAGGAAAAAGCGCGCCAAGAAAAAGAAGCTCTTAAAAAAGCAGAATCTAAACGACGAACATCAACCACAAGACGACGAAGTACACGCATGAATCCGATAGTTAAGGTCCTTACAAGCGCCACTTTTATAAGAAGTGCTTTTGGTATTCTTACAAAACTGATGAAAAAATAGTCACCGCTGTAACCAAGTAATACCTCTATAAAGGGAAGAAAAACAACAAGTAAAACCAAATTAACACATGAATAAATTAATTTTAAGCCTTATTATCTTTACCCTACTTTTGGCCAGTTGCAAAAAGGAACAAGACCCATTTCAAATTAGTAAACAGCATATTGGATTATTAACCGACTCAACCAAAGTTAAAGATTTAGAAACTGTTTTTAGTAACGATTCTATCGTAAAATTTATTAGCGGCGACGAGTTTACGGGCAATAATAATGACATTAAAATTTTTGAAAAAGGCGGCAAAAAACTATTGGCTTTAACACCTAGGCAATCGTTGGATTCTACCTCGGTTATTGAAAGTGTTCAAATTTTCGACGCCCGATTTAAAACCGATAAAAACATAACCACATTAAGCACCTTTAAAGATATTGCCAATAATTATAAAATTTCAAGGATTGACAATTTGATTAACTCCATTGTGGTTTCTGTAAACGAAATTAATGCAGCTTTTACAATTGATAAAAAAGAACTACCTGCCAATCTTCGTTTTGATATGGATTTAGACATTGAAGCAGCTCATATTCCTGATGATGCCAAATTGAAATATTTTTTCTTAAATTGGAGTAAAAATTAATAGCTTTTCGCTGTATTAAACGAAAAGTACCAAGATTCAAGAAAAATTAAAATTCCAAAACAAATCCTATGATCCCTTTTATCTCAAAGCTTTTAGTAAACATAGCTCGAAAAAAGCTTAAAGGTGAAGATGCCCATAGTACCTTAGAAAAAAACGATCTAGCCCCAACGGTTAGAAAATTACAAATAGAGTTATCGCACGCTGTTAAGGAATATTTTTTCATTATAGTTGGTGTATTTTCCGCAGGGTTTGGGTTAAAAGGCTTTTTATTGCCCAATAAATTTATAGATGGCGGCGCCACAGGTATCTCGTTATTATTAGAGCATGTAACCTCGTTAAATCTAGGTTTGTTATTGGTACTTGTCAATCTTCCTTTTTTGTATTTGGCATCAAAAACCATTGGTAACAAATTCGCTTTAAGGAGTATTGCCGCTATTACCTTTTTAGCGTTTGTGGTCCATTATGTAGACTATCCCATTATAACAGAAGATAAATTACTTATAGCCGTTTTTGGTGGTTTCTTTCTGGGTTTGGGCATTGGCATGTCTATGCGAGGTGGCAGCGTTATTGATGGCACCGAGGTTTTAGCCATTTATTTAGGCAGAAAACTGTCACTTACTATTGGTGATGTACTGCTGCTCATAAACATTATAATATTTTCTGTGGGTGGCTATATTTTATCTATGGAAACAGCACTTTATGCGATTTTAACTTATTTGGCTGCTGCACGTACCGTTGATTTTGTGGTTGATGGTGTTGAGGAATATGTGGGTGTTACTGTAATATCCAATAACCATGAAGAACTACGGCTTATGCTTACAAAAAAACTTGGGCGCGCTTGTACTATTTATGCCGGAAAAGGTGGCTTTGGTAAAAATGGCGAAAGCTACGACAAAGACATTATTTACACCATTGTCACCCGATTAGAGTTGGCAAAACTGCAAACTGAAATTGATAAAATTGACGAAAAAGCGTTTGTAATTATGGGTGTTGTAAAAGATTTAAAAGGCGGCATGATTAAGAAAAAACCGATGAAAAGTTAGAAGCTAAAAAAGTAAAATATGTCCAAAAAAAAATATACCATACAAAACACACCGTTTGTTGTTCCAACTACCGATGGTAAAATTATAAACGAACATTTTGGAAGGGCAACCGATAATAATTCTAAAATAAGTATTGCGCACATGAAAGCACCTGCTGGTTGGAGCGAACCGTTCCAAACACCCGAATTTGATGAATACACTTTTATCATCAGAGGCAAAAAGCAATTTATTATTGAAGGCGAGACCGTGGTTTTAAATGCAGGCGAATCCATTAAAATAGAAAAAAACACGAGGGTACAATATTCCAATCCATTTACCGAAGTATGCGAATACATTGCCATCTGCACACCTGCGTTTTCTATGGATTTAGTAAATAGAGAAGCATAAAAATGAAAAAGAAAATTGAAAAAGCGCTACCCAAAATAGTTGGCAAACTAATAAACACAAGCAGTTACTTTTCAAAAACATACGCTGCCAATAAAGCTATGACGCTTTTTGCAACGCCGAGAAAAGGAAAAGTAACACCTGAGCAATCCGTATATTTAAAATCTGCCGATACTTTAAATATGGAGCACGATGGTTTGAATATTGCAACCTATCATTGGGCAGGCAAAGGCAAAACCGTTTTGCTGGTTCATGGGTGGGAGAGCAATACGGCACGATGGAAAAACCTTATTTCTGTTTTACAAAAACACCATTACAACATTGTTTCCCTAGATGCGCCAGCTCATGGCAACTCAGGTGGCGACACCTTTAATGCCATTTTATATGCCGAATTTATTCATGTGGTAACGCAAAAATTTCAGCCAGAAATAATTATTGGGCACTCGGTTGGTGGTATGGCATCTATCTTTTTTCAAAAAAAACATCAATTACCGAGTTTAAAGAAAATGATATTACTTGGAGCCCCAAATGAATTTACAGACATTTTTGAAAACTACACCAGTCTATTAAGTTACAACTCTAAAGTAATCAATGCGCTCGAAGATTTAATTCTTAAGCGTTTTGGAGCACCGGCAAACACGTTTTCATCGGCAAAACACAGTACATTAATTAATGTAGATGGTTTAATTATTCATGATAAAAAAGACAGAATCATTCCTATAAACGACTCAGAGGCTATTCATAAAAACCTAAAAAACAGTAAACTTATTCAAACTACCGGTTATGGGCATTCTTTAAATAACGATGTGGTGCACAATCATATTCTTGAGTTCTTAAAATCATAGATTATCGTACTTTTGCAGCATGAGCCAATCATTAAAACGTATCAATAAATTTTTAAGCGAAGCTGGATATTGCTCGCGCAGAGAAGCAGACAAACTCATTGAAGCTGGCAGAGTTACCATTAACGGCGCAGTGCCAGAAATGGGTACAAAAATAGCCCCCAACGATGTGGTGCATGTTGATGGTGAAGAAATTAAAAACACCAAAGAAGCCTTTGTTTATTTGGCGTTTAACAAACCTGTCGGTATAGTCTGTACCACGGATACAAGTGTTGAAAAAGATAATATTATCGATTTTATTAATTACCCGAGACGCATTTTTCCTATTGGCAGATTAGATAAACCCAGCGAAGGCCTAATACTTTTAACAGACGATGGCGATATTGTAAATAAAATCCTTAGAGTCAGCAATAACCACGACAAAGAATACATTGTTACGGTTGATAAGCCTATTTCGCAAACCTTTATTAAAAGAATGTCCGGTGGAATTTACCTGGAGGAATTAGGGAAATCGACCAATAAATGTGTCGTTAAAAAAATTAATTCCAATACGTTCAGCATCATATTAACACAAGGTTTAAATCGGCAAATTCGTCGCATGTGCGAATATCTCAACTACGAAGTGCAAACGCTTAAGCGTATCAGGATTATGAATATTAAACTGGATATGCCTGTTGGTAAATATCGAGAATTGACCAAAGAGGAATTTAGCGAATTAAATAATCTTTTAGAGGGCTCAAGTAAAACTTACAATAAAAATAGTCGCAAAAAAAAATAGGCATCCTGTTAATTTAATCATAAAACCTGTATAGCGCTTCCATTTCTTAATTAACTTTAGAAAAACGTTAATTATGAGACTAATAACTAAAATGCTATTTTTAATATCATGCGCTGCTTTTGCACAATATGATTACGATGCTTCGGAAGCGTTTCCTTTTGGACAAGCCAATCCAAACGCGCCGGCACAAGTTAAAGATTTTGATGCACTAATTGGTGAATGCCATTGCAAATCGACATCCAGAAAACAAGACGGCACTTGGAATGATGCTGTTAATATGATATGGCGGTGGAAATATATTATGAATGGCATGGGCGTGCAGGACGAAACCTTGAAAGCTGATGGCGGACATTCGGGAAGCATCAGGCAATTTATTACCGATAGCAGTAAATGGTTTGTGCATTATTATTCGTCTAAAACACCATCCCCTAAATTATCCACTTGGACAGGGAATAAACGGGAAAACGGCAATATTGTATTGTATCGCGAACAAAAAGCCCCCAACGGAATGGACGGTTTTTACCGTTTAACCTTTTACGACATTAGTAAATTGGGCTATAAATGGATTGGAGAATGGGTGGATAAAACCGAAAAAATAGTGTACCCGACTTGGAAAATTGAATGTAAAAGATAAACACTATTTTTATAAAAACATTTAAGCAATTTCAACTGTGCTATCTCCTTTTCATCTCGCCATTCCAGTTTATAATTTAGAAACTTGCAGAACCTTTTATCGCGATATTTTAAATTGCGAAGAAGGACGTAGCAGCGACCATTGGGTAGATTTTAACTTTTTTGGGCACCAATTGGTGATTCATTACAAACCAAAAACGGATACCGATTTACACACCAATGCGGTTGACGGAAAATCGGTTCCCGTGCCCCACTTCGGTGTCGTTTTACCTTGGGATGTTTTTCACGCTTTCGCGGAAGATTTAAAAAGCAAAAACGTTGAATTTAGTATTGAACCCTATATTAGGTTTGAAGGTTTGGTTGGTGAGCAAGCCACCATGTTTTTTTACGACCCATCGGGAAATGCTTTAGAATTTAAAGCCTTCAAAGACGCCAATCAATTATTTGCTAAATAGCAGATATTTTCTTTTTTCGGCTTCTTTCTACTAAATAAAAAGGAAAATAAATCAACAAAAAATAAGGAATAATAATAATTTGAACAACTGTGATATACACGGGCCATTCACCAAAATAATCTAATACAGATGCAGATTGTGGTTTTTCATTCAAATAAAAATAATTGGCATTTAAAATAAAATTGATAATCACCATAAAAACAAAGTAGCACTGCAACGCAACAAACGATTTAAAAACACTTTTAAATGTAGGCTTCATTTTAAAAACAAAAATGGCATAAAAAATAATGATTAATAATCCCAGGTGTACGGTCCAATATCTAAAGTAATCAAAGGTTGGAAAACCCTCGGCAATATCTGGTGTTAAAACACCGTGCGTCGTTCCTGCAATTATCCAAAACAATAATATTTCGTACATCCAAAATTTCCTGAAATAAGTAAAAATGGGGATTAGCAAGGCTACCAAACTGCACAAATACAAAGGCAAATCTGTTTTGATGCTGTAATTTCCCAAACTTACATGGTATAAATGGAATGTCAATACAACTAAGGAAACCAAACAACCAAATGTGTGTAACGCTTTAGCTTGCTGACTTTTAGTGAATTTTCGTTTGGAATGTCTAATGAAAAAAACACAAAATAGTACGGAAACAAGAATGGGTAGTATATGCTCTAAACTTCCAATTGCGACTCTATTAAATAAAAAAATGGCGTTATAAACCTGAAAATCCATAACGCAATTTAATAAAATATTTAGCACTAATTTCAACGTCTTTCTCTTGCCAACAATGTGTTTTTAAGCAACATGGCAATCGTCATGGGGCCAACACCACCGGGAACTGGCGTAATATAGCTTGCTTTTTTACTTACACTTTCAAAATGCACATCGCCTGCTAATCTGTAGCCATTTTTCTTAGTTGCGTCCGGCACACGCGTAATACCAACATCAATGATAACCACATCTTCTTTAACCATATCGCCCGTTAAAAATTCTGAAATCCCTATGGCAGCAACAATTATATCGGCTTTTTTGGTGATGTCTGCTAAGTTTTTTGAGCGGCTATGAACCACAGTTACCGTTGCATCGCCTGCTTTTCTTTTTTGGCTCATTAATATACTCATCGGGCGACCAACAATATGGCTTCGTCCCATAACCACCACATTCTTACCTGAAGTTTCAATTTGATAGCGCTCTAACAATTCCATGATTCCGTATGGTGTTGCGGGTAAAAATGTTGGCAAATCTAAAGCCATTCTTCCCACATTTACAGGGTGAAAACCATCTACATCTTTATCAGGATTTATTGCCATTAACACCTTTTGTTCATCAATTTGATCGGGCAATGGTAACTGCACGATAAAACCATCAATGGCAACGTTGGTATTTAAATCGTTTATCTTTTCAAGTAAATCCTCTTCGGTTGTGTATTCGGGCAGCTCGATAAGTGTCGAATCAAACCCAACACGTTTACAAGCTTTAACTTTGGCGTTAACATAGGTCATGCTTGCGCCATCCGACCCGACTAAAATAGCAGCGAGATGCGGTACTCTTTCGCCTTTTTTAACCATAGCATTTACGTTATCTGCTATTTCTTCTTTAATTTCGTTACTTGTTTTTTTTCCGTCTAAAATTGTCATGCTTAATTCATTTTAGCCACGAATTCACGAATAATATGTTTCTCGCAAAGACGCTAAGGCGCAAAGTGTAATTTATATTTATTAAAGGCTGCTACTGTAAACTGTTGACTGCATACTGCCAACTGAGAACTTACCTCATGTTTTTCATCATTTGCATCATTTTTTTACCGCCGCCACCTTGCATCATCTTCATCATTTTACTCATTTGGTTAAATTGTTTAAGCAATTGATTAACCTCTTGAACCGATGTGCCAGACCCTTTCGCGACACGCTTTTTTCTACTTGCATTTAACACAGAAGGATTTGTACGCTCTTTTGGTGTCATGGAATGAATAATGGCTTCAATACCTTTAAAGGCATCATCATCGATATCAACATCTTTCATCATTTTACCGGCTCCGGGAATCATGCCTACAAGGTCTTTCATGTTTCCCATTTTCTTGATTTGCTGAATCTGCTTTAAGAAATCATCAAATCCAAACTGGTTTTTGGCTATTTTCTTTTGAAGTTTTCTGGCTTCAACTTCATCAAACTGCTCTTGGGCACGCTCCACTAACGACACCACATCGCCCATCCCAAGAATGCGGTCTGCCATTCGCGATGGATAAAACACATCGATAGCTTCCATTTTCTCGCCCGTACCAATAAACTTAATGGGTTTATTAACTACAGATTTAATAGAAATAGCGGCTCCACCTCTAGTATCACCATCTAATTTTGTTAAGATAACACCATCAAAATTTAAGGTATCGTTAAAGGCTTTTGCTGTATTTACGGCATCTTGCCCCGTCATAGAATCTACAACAAACAAGGTTTCTTGTGGCTGAATGGCTTTATGAATGTTCGATATTTCGGTCATCATCACCTCATCCACCGCCAAACGACCTGCGGTATCAATAATAACCACATTAAATCCGTTGGCTTTGGCATGGGCAATACCTGCTTGCGAAATGGCAACAGGATCGGTGTTTCCCCTATCACTATAAACCTCAACACCAATCTGGTCACCAACAACATGTAATTGATCTATTGCGGCAGGACGATACACATCACAAGCAACCAATAAAGGTTTTTTAGTTTTTTTTGTTTTAAGATAATTAGCCAATTTACCAGAAAATGTGGTTTTACCAGAACCTTGTAAACCGGACATTAAAATAATACTCGGATTGCCTGAAAGATTGATACCCTCAGCATCGCCACCCATGAGTTCGGTAAGCTCGTCTTTAACAATCTTAACCATAAGTTGCCCAGGCTGAAGCGTTGTTAAAACGTTTTGACCCAAGGCCTTTTCTTTAACTCGGTTGGTAAACTCTTTGGCTATTTTAAAGTTAACATCGGCATCAAGCAAGGCACGGCGTACTTCCTTTAGAGTTTCGGCTACATTAACCTCGGTAATACTTCCGTGTCCTTTAAGAACGTGTAAGGCTTTATCTAATTTATCGCTTAAATTATTGAACATAATTTTGGTTTAAATTTTAAGAAGTGCAAATTTAATGATTTGAAGCGTATTATTGAAGTAACATACTATAAAAAACAAGAATAAAAAAAGGCTGCCAAAATTAAATTTGACAGCCTATATAAAAGGAAACTTACTTATTAATTAACCTAACCAACCGAAAAGAGGGGTTTCCTTTTCACCAAAAACATAAAAAATTCGATAGATTTTTTTATTTTGATTCCCGTTTGCACGGGAATGACAGTTTTAATTGAAACCTCGGAACTTTTAGTTCCGAGGAAACATTCTTCAATTATTCTTTTTTCTCAAGGACTAATATGCGTTCTATTTCTCCGTTGGCGTTTAAATCTTTTAACTCAATTCTACTTTGAGTGATTTCTGCAATTTTCCATCTGTGATTTAAATCATCAAACGGTGCTTCAATACCAAAGTGCAGCCCCAAATGCAAGCCTTCGTGTCTGTATGCTAACCAGTTACCATCAATAATACCATTGTTTGGATCGGTTACTTTAATCCAGCCGTTTTCCAAGAAATCGATGGTGTACATAAAGAACTCTTCGGTTTTATTTACATCGCCATCTTGATATAAAGCAACTTCCCATTCCCAGGTTAACAGCACATCATCAATATAGTTTATATCGTCATCGCCGTCTGCACAATGTCTTCTTAACACCATACGGTTGTTCTCGTTTTCAAGCTTAATCAACCCTGGCTCAAGGAACGTAATTAACCATTCTAATTTTAAGTTTGGTCTGTCTTGTAAAAAGATTTGCAAAAAGAATCCTGAGTTTCTTACTCCTATTTCGTATTCGCCTGTTACAAACTCACCGTTTAAACGAATTTTAACAACGTTGTTTGCAAAGAACTTTAATGGCGTTCCTATATAATCTTTTTCATTATGAACATCATCAACTTGCAGTCTCGCTACGCGCCATAAACATTCTTGTAAATAGTTTTCTATACGTTCTTTGGTAATATCAATAACAACATCGCAGTTCTTTTTCATGATGATTCTGTTACCACCCTCTTCGTACAGTTTAATTTTACCATATTCAATATCGTATACAATCCACTCTAAAGTAAAGTCTGCGAGGGTATCAAATTCTAACTTTAAAAGTGCACCTCTTTTGGTTACGCGCGTGCTCCATGTACCAGTTAATATATCGCCGTTTCTGGCGCGCATTCTTACCACACCATCTTCTTTAAAGTTTAAGGCGTAAGATTGGTATTCTACTGTATTATCTTGGTTGTTTCTTTTAAACTCGTGCACAACCCATGGGCAGATTTGCAAATATTCGTCTAGACGTTCTTTTGTAAAATCGTCATCGCCATAATCGTTATCATCGTCTTCATCACAAGCATCCTTAGCTTCATTAATAGTATTTTCTAATTCTTCATTGTTATTAACAACCACTTCTGTACCATCGGCCAAAACCATAGTTACCGGAAAGTTTAGACTGGCTAAAAACTCAGAATTTTTAACACGTTTTAGAAATTTATACAACTGCCTGTCGTTTTCAACAGTAATTACATCAATAACCTGAAAGTTTACATCGTAAACCGAAAACGAAATGGGGTATTTAAAATCGATACATTCTATATCGTCGTCATTTTCATTTTCGCCTTTACATTCATCAACAAATTCTTTTAATTCATCGGCATTGTTAATTACAATATCGTCGTGTTCAGCCGTAATAATTGTAATAGGAAAGATAATTTCCAAATAATCGTCATCTTCTTCAAACTCATTAAAAATAGCTTCGATAACTTTGTAGTCTTCTTCCGAATCTATTATAATCTCAAGTCCGTTAACCACAACAGTAACGGGTAATTCAATTGACAAACAACTGGCGTTATCAATAATATTGTCTTTCGAGCCGTCCATTTTAGAAGCAGAACTCATTAATGCGGTTAATGGAGAGCTTGCTGAAAGCGCTTCAGAATCGGCAGGCGGTGTAATGTCGACAACTTCCTGCTGACAGGACGTTAACATTAAAAGAGCAAAAAAAGGTAATAGTAATAATGTACTGATTTTAGTTTTCATAATACTGGTATTTGGGTTAAACATAGCATTTTGATTATAAAACAAGATAACTTTAAAAATTCCTACCCCCAACAACGAGAAATTTCAAAAAAAACCAAAAACTAAATTCCAAAAAAGCTATTTTAGTGGCTCCAACTACCAAAAACAATGAGCAAACAACTACATGAAAATATTTGCGAAGAGCGTATTTTTTCATCTATTTTTAATAAACACGCCAAAGATTTACACAACTTTTTATATTATAAGTTTGGCGAATTGCTTAACCCAAAGGACAAAGTACAGGAAGCCTTTATGAAGTTATGGCAAAACTGCGCGAAGATCTCGCCCGATAAAGCCAAAAGTTTTTTGTTTACCACCGCCAATAATTTAATGTTGAATGAAGCGGCGCACCGAAAAGTGGTTTTAAAACACCAGCAAACGAAACCCAAAACATACACCAACGAAAATCCTGAATTTTTAATGCAGGAAACCGAGTATAACGATAAACTACAAAAAGCACTTGCAAATTTAACCGAAGCACAACGTGTTGCTTTTATGATGAATCGGGTTGAAGGTAAGCGTTTTAAAGAAATTGCAGCACTTTTGGATATTTCGACCAAAGCGGTTGAAAAACGTATTTATGGGGCTTTGAAAAAGTTAAGGGAGGAGATTAAAGAGTTATAAATATTATAAAACTTAGATGGAAAATTTAATTGGTGCTATTGTTTTTTTAATTGTGGGTGGTGGGTTTATTTATGCTGGAATCTTTGTTCGAAATTCAAATCGTCGAATTCAAAGAAACGGAATTAAAGCTAAAGCTAAAATAATTGATTTTGTTGAAGAAAGAATAAGAGACGTAGATGGCGATTCTTATTTATATCATTTTCCAATTGTTAGTTTTACTAATCAGAATGGAATCATTACTACTCAAAAATTAGATTCGAGCGAAAACCCGAAAAAGATTAATGAATTCGTTGATATAATTTATTTCAGAAAAGACAATGAATATGAAATAATGATAAATAATAATTTCTGGAAAACATTTTTTCCGATGATTTTTATAATTGGTGGAATTATCTTTTTAGCAATTGGTTTTGTTTGGTTAATAAATAAAATATAAACTTTTTTCATCCCAAGGGTAGGAAAAAATAAAACTCAACTGTTATATATTTGAATAAGAAATCATGAACAGAGAAGAACTCATATCGAAATGGTTAGATAACAACCTAAATCCACAAGAACTTGAAGCGTTTAAAAACCTTGAAGATTATGATGATTTAGTAAAGTTAAACACCAGCCTGCAAGCTTTTAAGGCTAAAGATTTTAATACCTCGGCTGAATTAGAAAACGTATTGTCTAAAATTAAAAGCACTAAAAAGCAAACAACAAACTGGTTAAAACCATTAATGCGTGTTGCTGCGATACTTGCCGTTTGTTTTAGTTTATACTATTACACCACCACTTTAGACACGACGATTACTACCGAATTTGCCCAAAAAACAACTATAGAATTACCAGACGCTTCGAGTGTTTCGCTTAATGCCAAATCGGTGTTGGCTTTCAACAAAAAAGATTGGAAAGAAGTGCGCGAAGTCGAGCTTAATGGCGAAGCTTTTTTTAAAGTGGCCAAAGGTTCAAAATTTCATGTTATCACAAAATCAGGAACCGTTACGGTTTATGGTACTCAATTTAATGTAAAACAACGGGACAATTATTTTGAGGTTATTTGCTACGAAGGAATGGTTGGGGTTACGTACAACGCTCAAGAAAAAAAATTAAATCCGGGAGACCGTTTTTTAATTATCGATGGGAAACAAATTGCTAAAGAAAAAGAAAGCCGCACAACACCTTCGTGGTTAAATAACGAAAGTCAGTTTAAAAGCTTGCCTTTTAAAGAGGTTATTGCCGAATTTGAAAGACAATACAACGTTACTTTTGATGTAAAAGATATTGATACCAATCAATTATTTACTGGCGGTTTTCCGCACGATAGTTTAGATATCGCCATAAAAAACATTACCTTACCTTTACAATTAACACATAGTAAAACCAACAATACGATAACATTAAAGCGTGAGTAGAAAAGGTACAGGTTCTATCTTTATACTATTGTTTTTTTTGAATGTGGCAGCGTTTAGCGCGCAAACTATTCAAAAAGAAAAACACACACTTGTTGTTGTTTTAAAGATTATTGAAACACGGTACAACATTAGCTTTTCTTATGCCGATGCGACTATTGAAAACAAAAAAACAGTCATTCCGGATGAAGATTTAACTTTAGCCGAGGTTTTAGAATTTCTTAAAGAAAAAACAACTCTGGACTTCGAATTGCTAAACGATAGATTTGTTGCCATAAAAGCCCGTAAACCTCTGAGTTTATTCCATACAACGCAAAGGCTGGATGAAATTGTAATCACCAATTATTTAACCACGGGTATTACCAAATTAAACGATGGGATAATTACCATAAAACCCGAAACCTTTGGTATTCTTCCGGGTTTAATTGAACCCGATGTGTTGCAAACCATACAATCGTTACCCGGGGTTTTAAGTATTGATGAAACCGTATCGAATATTAATATCCGTGGTGGCACACACGACCAAAATCTGCTGCTTTGGGATGGTATTAAAATGTATCAATCTGGGCATTTTTTCGGGTTGATTTCGGCATTCAATCCATATACAACAAAACAGGTAAACGTCTCAAAAAACGGCACGCCCGCAAAATACGGCGATGGTATTTCCAGTATTATCGATATGCAAATGCCCAATAAAATTGACAATACATTTAAAGCCGGTGGCGGATTCAACTTGATTAATGCCGATGTGTTTGCCAAAATTCCGCTAACGCACAATACCGAATTGCAAATTTCCACCCGTCGTTCGGTAACCGATTTAATTACAACGCCAACTTACGACCTTTACAAAAAACGTGTTTTTCAGGATTCCGATTTAACCAATTTTAATCAAAACGATCATGCTATCGATAAAAACGAGGAGTTCTATTTTTATGATATTACGGCTAAATTTCTATACGATATTACTAAAAAGGATAAAATCCGCCTTCACTTTTTAAACGTAAACAACAAATTAAACTACGAAGAACAGGCCAATATTAATGATAGAAACGAAGCTTTAAACAGTAAACTATCGCAGCAAAATCTGGCTTTGGGCTTTTCGTACACCAGAGATTGGAATGCTAAACTCGCTACAACGGCCCAAGTGAATGTGTCCAATTACGACTTGGATGCGACCAACTTCGATATTATAAACAACCAGCGCTTAATACAGGAAAATAAAGTAATTGATGGTTCTGCAAAATTAGATGTTGATTACAAACACAGCAACCTGCTAAAACTCAATGGTGGCTACCAGTTTATTGAAGTTGGCATTAGCAATCTTGAAGATGTTAACAACCCTGTTTTTAGGAGCTATATTAGAGATGTGGTGCGCAGTCATGCGCTGTATGCCGAAGCTGCTTTTTTATCAATTGATGCTAAAACGAATTTAAAATTTGGAAATAGAATAAACTACTTTTCGAAATTTAACATGATTTTAAATGAACCTCGTTTAAGTTTTAGCCAACGGTTTTTAAACCATTTTAGATTTGAATTATTGGGCGAACTTAAAAGCCAAACCACATCGCAAATCATCGATTTACAAAACGATTTTTTAGGCATTGAAAACCGGCGTTGGGTTTTATCGAACAACAATAAAGTTGCTGATACGATTAATAACAAAATTATTCAACCAGTCCCGATTCTAAAAAGCAAACAAGCTTCTGTTGGTGTACATTACAATAAAAATAAACTACTCATAAGTGCCGAAGGGTATCTTAAAAAAGTGGATGGTATTACAACGCGCAGTCAAGGATTTCAAAATCAATATCAGTTTGTAAATAGTATTGGAAGTTATCAAATTAAAGGCATCGATTTTTTAATCAACAAACAATTAAGCCATGTGTTTAGCACCTGGTTAAGTTATTCTTATAGTAAAAACGACTACACGTTTCCTGATTTAAACAACGGTATGTCGTTTCCTAATAATGCCGATGTGCGTCATGCTTTGGCTCTTTCTGGTATTTATACGTATAACGATATTAAACTCGCTTTGGGTTTAAATTGGCACTCCGGAAAACCAACAACATTGCCCGATTACGCAAATGATAATCCGGACGACAATACCATTACCTACGCTAACCCAAACGGTAGCAATTTAAACGATTATTTACGTGCCGATTGTTCGGCGACTTATTCACTTGATGTATCCGATACTGCCACAGCCATTGTTGGGCTTTCGGTTTGGAATATTTTTAACCGAAAAAACATTATTAATACTTATTACACTTTGGATGGTGACAACAACATTGTTCCCATTGAAAACATATCGTTGGGCATTACGCCCAATGTGAGTATTCGGGTTAGTTTTTAATAAATGTAACCCGTTGTGCATTTTGAAAAAATTCTGTCAATTCGAGTGAATTTTACGATTGGAATGAGTAAAATAAACCAATTAAACAAAACACTTAATAATTACAATGCACTTATAATATCATACTTTGTAATAATTTGATGCGTGCCATTATCAAGTTTTACCAAAACCGCATTATTATCTCTATTGAATAGTTTAGAAATAGCTTCGATGGCCGTCGATTTGCCAACTACCGGAAATGGTTTGTGCATGACATCTTTTATGGGTAAATCTGAGATATCCTTATTTTCAATATACATGCGGAGTAAATCGGCTTCGTCGATGGCGCCTACAAATCCTGTAGAATCTTCAACGGGTATTTGGGATATTTTATACTTTTTCATGCGCTCGATGGCGTGCGATACCAATTCTTCAGTTTTAACGGTTACCAAATCTTGGGCTTCGGTATTTTTTACAAGATCTTCGGCTGTGGTAATTTTGTCTTCAATAAATCCGCGTTCGCGCATCCACTCGTCGTTAAACATTTTACCAACGTAGCGGCTTCCGTGATCGTGAAACAGAACTACAACCACATCGTCTTTTGTAAAATGTTCTTTTAATTGAAGCACGCCTTTTATGGCAGAGCCTGCCGAATTTCCTAAAAACATACCTTCTACTTTGGCCAGTTTTTGGGTGTAAATCGCGGCATCTTTATCGGTTACTTTGGTAAAACCGTCAATAAGGCTAAAATCTACATTTTCCGGTAAAATATCCTCTCCAATGCCCTCGGTAATGTACGGGTAAATCTCATTCTCGTCGAACTCTCCGGTTTCGTGATATTTTTTAAACACCGAGCCGTAAGTATCCACACCCCAAACTTTAATATTCGGGTTTTGTTCTTTTAAATATTTACCAACGCCCGAAATGGTGCCGCCCGTACCAACGCCAACCACAAAATGGGTGACTTTACCATTGGTTTGCTCCCAAATTTCCGGCCCCGTGCTCTCGTAATGCGCAGCGGCGTTACTGGGGTTGTCGTATTGGTTAACGTACCATGAATTTGGAGTTTCTTCGCTCAACCGTTTTGAAACGGAATAATAGCTTCGTGGATCGGTGGGCTCAACATTTGTGGGGCACACCACCACTTTGGCGCCAACCGCCCGTAAAATATCCATTTTTTCTTTAGACTGTTTATCGCTAATAACAAAAACACACTTGTAACCTTTTACAATGGCCGCCAAGGCTAATCCCATGCCGGTGTTGCCCGATGTGCCTTCAATAATAGTGCCTCCGGGTTTTAAGCGTCCGTCGGCTTCGGCATCTTCAATCATTTTTAAAGCCATTCTATCTTTTGTTGAATTGCCCGGATTAAAGGTTTCGTATTTTGAAAGCACCAAACATGGCAAGTCTTTGGTTAAGGTGTTTATTTTTACCAAGGGTGTGTTGCCAATGGTTTCCAATATGTTTTTAGCGTATTTCATTTCTGTTTTTATGTTTTTTAACGTGCCATGTGTTCGCCCTTGAAAAATTCAACTGTATTTTTGAATCTTAAATTCGGCTCAATTCTCAATGTGATTTTGTTATGCAAATTTAAGGTTTTGCTACGACTATTTTTATAAGTTAATGTTAATACTAAATTTTAATATTTGTTCTGCTTTGCGTTAGGGATTGATGCGGCATCCTTTTTTGAGGCACGAAAAAAAGATATAGCGGAAAGCCCGACTTTTTGTTTTTCTCAAAAAGTAACGCCCAAATTACTTATTCGAAACGCATGGCTTTTACGGGCGATATTTTTGTGATGATGTACGAGGGCACCAAAAGCATGAGTAAACACAGGACGAGCGTGCCGATGTTTAGGGCGACAATATAGCTTAAACTGATGTAAACCGGGGCTTCGGTAACGTAATATATGCTTGGGTCGAGGGGCAATAGTTTAAAGTATTTTTGTGCAAATAATACGGCCAAACCTATGATGTTTCCCCACAATAAACCCAATAAAATAAGATAGGAGGCATTGTAAATAAACAGTTTGCGAATGCTGAAATTGTTGCTGCCCAAGGCTTTTAAAACGCCAATCATTTGGGTGCGTTCGAGTATTAAAACGAGTAGCGCGGTAATCATGTTAATGCCCGCTACGAGTATCATAATACCGATGATACCGTATATATTTTTATCGAAGATTTTAATCCATTCTAAAATGGAATAGTATTTATCGGCTATGGTTTGTGTGTTTAAGGTTGAGGGCGTGTTTTTATAAATTTCGATGCCTTTTTTTTGAAGCTCGCTGTAATCATTTATAAAAACTTCGAAACTGCCAATTTGATCGTCTTTCCATTTATTGATGCGTTGTAAATGCCTAATATCGCCGATTACATAGGTGGCATCGAAATCTTGAAAGCCCGAGTTATAAATACCAACAATGGTGTATGTGATAATGTTTGGGAGTTTGTTGGGGTCGTCTTTTTTAAATATCATTTGGAACTTATCGCCCAATTTAAACTGCAATCGGTTTGCTAAATATTGCGATATTAAAACCTCTTCGTTGCGTTTTTCGCTATAATCCGGTAACCTGCCTTCTATTAAAAATTCTTTAAAATAGCTCCATTTGTAATCGGCTCCAACGCCTTTTAATACGGCGCCCTCAAAATCGGTTTCAGTTCGTATTACTCCAAACTTTGTAGCTACGGCCTGAATGTGACTGATCCCTTCAACCGATTTAAATTCGGGATAAAATTCTTGGTTTTTGGATATCGGGAAAACACTTTCTTGCGAATTGTTGCTGTCGTAATTGGTAATATTTATATGTCCATTGAACGCCACCACTTTATCACGGATTTTTTGTTGCAAGCCAATACCGGTTGCAATGGCAATCATCATAACTATGATGCCTATGGCTATAGCTGCAATACCAATTTTTATAATGGGTGCCGATATGCTGCTTTTATAGGCTTTACTACCAATAATGCGTTTTGCTATAAAAAACTCGTAATTCAATTTATATGATGGCTTTAAATTCGTTCAAAAATACTGTTTTATTCCCGATAATTATCACGATTGTTTTAATCATGATTTGTTGTAATCATAAGACATGAGAAAATAGAATCCTACAGCATCGTTATGTTTATCTTATGAAATTACTTAACTGAAAAGATGATTTAATTTTTAAGCACATCTATCAAAATATCAGGGTAGTCTGTAATGATGCCATCAACCTTAAAATCAATCATTTGTCGCATATCTGTTTTGCTATTTACGGTCCACGGGATTACTTTAAAATTTTCGGCTTGTAAATTTCTAACGGTTTTAGCATTTAAAAGTTTGTAATACGGACTTATAATTTCAGGCCAATAAGACATTACATTCATTTTGTTCCAAATATCCTCATTTTCATCCACTAAAAGTGCTACTTCCATTTTTGGCGATTGCTTTTTTATTTCTTCTAAAATACTTAAATCGAAACTTTGCAAATTGGTTTCATTAAACGCATCATTTTTATTGATAACATCTAAAACCAAACGCACAAAATCTTTTGGATTAGGCGTAAAAACGGCGTTATAATCTGGTTGATATTTTATTTCGATATTGAATTTAATATTAGGATTTAATTTTTTAGACGCTATAATAACCTCGCTTAAAGCTGGTTTATGGGTTTTTATTTTTTGCTGATTTGGGAATCTTGGATGGTGTTTTGTACCGCAATCAAACTGCTTAATACTATCGAAAGTCATTTGATACAAATTGTACTTTTTCTCGTCGGATTTAGGTATCTCGGAACCATTCGCATCTAAACAAATAACGGGATTCATATAAGGCTCATGCGACACAACCACTATATTATCTTTTGAAATTGCAACATCCAATTCTAATGTTTGCACGCCTAATTCGATGGCTTTCTTAAAAGCTTCCATGGTATTTTCGGGCATTAAACCACGGCAACCGCGATGCCCTTGAATATCTATATTTTTAGATTCGTTACAATTCATAAAAAAGCTACAAAAGAAAACAATTAATACAATTCTCAATTTTTTAATCATCAAATTTAGCGGTTGGTTTTCTGTATTTCTGAAAGGGTTGCTTCAACAAATCCTTAATATTGCTATTTTCTTTTTCATCGGGAAACACATCAACACCGTACACAATCTTATCGGTATCCAATTCCATATATGTACCCAATAATCTGTCCCAAACCGAAAAGATATTGCCGTAATTAGAATCGGTGTACGGCATTTTATAGTGATGGTGCACCTTGTGCATATCCGGGGAAACAAGCACATAACTAATAAATTTATCCACCTTTTTTGGCAACTTGATATTGGAGTGGGAAAACTGTGTGGCAACAATGGATAGGGACTGATACAGCATAACAATACCAATGGGCGCACCAATTATGATAACACCAATTAAAGTGAAAAGATAACGAATAACGCTCTCGATGGGATGATGCCTGTTGGCTGTAGTGGCGTCGACTTTATGGTCAGAATGATGTACCAAATGGACCATCCACAATGGCGGCACTTTATGCTCGATTAAATGTGGCAAATACGCCCCGAAAAAATCCATTAACAGTATGCCTATAAAAATATAGAGCCCCAGAGCCATATCAGGCAACCAGTTTAAAATGCCAAAATTATTGGCGAAAACCCAATCGGATGCCATTAATAAAAGGAAAGCCAAAGGTAAATTAACGAGTATGGTGGTTATGGTAAAAAAGATGTTGGGAACGGCGTGTTTCCATTTTTTATAGTTGAAATTGAATAAGGGTAAAGCACCTTCCAAAAACCAGAAAAATGTTAATCCACCAACAATTATGAGTCCGCGATGTAGTGGCGGAATGGTTTCGAAATATTGTAAAAGGGTTTCCAATAGAAAAAAATTTAGATATTAAATATAGTGAAAAGTTGGAAGCTAAATCTTAACCCTTTTTTTCATTTCCTCTACAATATTAAAAGCCGCCGGACACATCGCCACATTTTTTAAGGTGAGATTAGAAATTTGCTGAAACTTTTTTCTGTCGGTATGCGGAAACTCTCTGCATGCCTTTGGACGCACTTCGTAAATAGAGCAATAATTATCGGCGCCTAAAAAGGTACACGGCACCGTTTGCAACACATAATCGTTGTCCTCATCAATGCGCAAATACTGCGCAATAAATTGTTGTGGTTTTTGTTTAAAATGTTTCGAAATTCTATTAATATCTTTATCGGTAAACAATGGGCCCGTGGTTTTACAGCAGTTGGCACAGGTTAAGCAATCTGTTTTTTCAAACTCGGTATCGTGCAATTCCTGCATCACATAATCTAAATTTTTAGGTGGTTTCTTTTTTAGCTTTGCGAAGAATTTTTTGTTTTCGTTATGCTTATCTTTGGCGAGCTTTGGGAGACTTTCTATTTTAGGTTCAAGATTCAATATTCAATGTTTTTGATTGAAGCAAAATTACGAAAACTACCCAACTCAGAATTTTAAATCTTGAACATTGAATTTTAAAGACCTTTTCGGCAACGCTTTATTAGATTACCACAACGGAAACTACTCCGAAGATATTATAACTTCAACTAGTATTTCTGATGACAATGTATTGCCACTACCCTATTTATTCCGCGGTTTTAAGGACATGCCAACGTTGGAACAAAAAGCACTTAAATTAGCAAAAGGTTACGTTTTAGATGTGGGTTGTGGCGCAGGCAACCATAGTTTGTATTTACAACAAGAAGGTTTAAAAGTAAAAGCTATCGATATTTCAAAAGGCGCTATAAAGGTGGCAACACAACGTGGTGTTTTGGATGCCGAAGTCAAAAATATTATAGATGAAATTGGGACATTTGATACCATTTTGTTGTTGATGAATGGTACCGGGATTTTTCAAGAATTGGCACAGGTTTCGAAATATCTAACACATTTAAAACGTCTTTTAAAACCTAAGGGACAAATTTTAATCGATTCGTCGGATATTAAATATATGTACGAAGACGACGATGGTGGATTTTGGCAAGATATTAATGCGAGCTATTATGGCGAAATCGATTATTTTTTGAGCTATAAAGGCGAGAAAGAACGCCCCATGAAATGGTTGTATTTAGATTTTAATACTTTATTAACCGCTTGCACTTCTGTTGGATTAAATTGTGAATTGATTTTTGAAGGTGAGCATTTTGATTATTTGGCGCGGTTGAGTTGAGACTGTCATTCCTGTCTTTCGACTACGCCCAAGATAAACTATGGCAGGAATCTGATAAATTGAAACTTAATTACTTTAAAGTGGATTCCTGCTTTCGCAGGAATGACAAATACTTAAATTTTAGTCTTTTTTTTTCTGTAGCCTTCCAATCTAACTAACTCCTTCATTAAATCGGTTGTAGTATAATCCAAAATTAAATCTCCAAAACTGTCAAACCATACCTTACCCTTTTCTTTTCCCTTTTCACCTTTTAAAACATTATTGGCTAGTTCTTTTTCATCATTCCTTATTAAAGCCCAAAATGCATAAACTCTAATGTTTGGAAAATCACTTGTAGACATTAAAATCAAATCTTCAATTTTCGATTTTCGAATAATCTTCAAAAACACTTTATGAATTTTATTATCTACATATTTTTTGTTTTTATAAACTATATTCTGAGTCCAATTGTCCACTACCATATAGTTTATTTCATCATTAAAAGTAAAAGACTCAGTTGAATAATCATATAATTTGTCAATCAGTTTCTCAACTTTTTTACTCGAATATTCTTGTGCAACAATTGAAGCCGAAAATATCATAAATGTTATTATGAAGATTTTTTTCATAACAATAGAACCAATTTAAATATCGTTTTATAAAATTAGATTCGGATTCTTTCTAGAATAAAAAATCACATTTTCTCCCCGTCAATAAAAGTACCAATCACTTTAATATTTGGAATTTCAGATGCTTCAACTTCCATTATATTGTTGTCGAGGATAATAAAATCGGCAAACTTTCCAGCTTCAATACTTCCTTTTTCAGCTTCTTCAAAATTCGAATATGCTGCCCAAATAGTCATGCCTTTTAAGGCTTCTTCCCTACTCAATCCATTTTCAATTTGATAGCCATTTTCTGGATAACCTTTTAAATCTTGTCGTGCCACCGCTGCGTAAAAGGTGTAAAACGGACTCACATGCTCGACGGGAAAATCGGTTCCCAATGCAATTTTTCCATATTTATTTAGCAAATCTTTATATGCATAGGCACCTTTGATACGCTCATTACCTAATCTGTCTTCCGCCCAATACATATCGCTAGTGGCGTGTGTTGGCTGTACCGACGGAATAATATCATCAAACAAATTAAAATCCTCGGGCGAAATAACCTGCGCATGTTCTATGCGCCAACGCCTGTTCTTTTTGCCTTTTAACACATCTTTATAAACGTTTAATACGGCATGATTTGCAGAATCGCCAATGGCATGGGTGTTCATTTGATATTCTGAATTCGCTATGGCTTTCGCCGAAACTTTAAAGGTTTCTAAATCGGTAACTGCTAGCCCTAAATGTCCGGGCTTGTCGCTATACGGTTTTCGCAATAAGGCGCCTCTGGAACCCAATGCGCCATCGGCATAAAATTTAAACGACCGTACATTAAGTTTTTCGGTTTTAATGATGCCTTTGTTTAAATAATAATCTAGGTTTTTCTTTGAGGCCGAAACCATGGCATAAACACGCATATTTAAATCGCCTGCTTGTTGTAAACTGTCAATAACCTCAATAGCTTCAATTGTCAAACCAGCGTCATCAACGGTGGTTAATCCGTTATCAAAACATATTTTTTGGGCTTCTATCAAAGCATTTGCCATGTCTTCGCGTGTTGGTTTTGGCCAATAATTAAGCACTAAACTTTCAGCATTATCAACTAAAACACCCGTTAACTCACCGTTTTCAATAACCACTTCGCCTCCATCAATTTTACTGTGTACGGTTACGTTTCCTAAATTTAAAGCGGCTTGATTACACAGTATCGCATGCCCGTCAATTCGAGTTAAATAGATTGGGGTATCTGGAAACAAGGCATCCAATTGTTTTTTACTCGGAAAGACCTTTTCATCCCAATCATTCTGGTCCCATCCGCGACCTTTAATAAACTTTAAGTTATGCTCTTTTTGAAAGTCTACAACACGCTGTACAACTTCATCAAAACTTGTTGTGCCCACTAAATTGACGGCTTGCTGATTAAAGCCCAAACCTAAAAAATGACAATGCGCATCGATAAACCCCGGAACTATAGTTTTTCCTTCGGCATCCATTGTTTTTGAAGCTATGTATTTTGAAATTATAGCTTCGGTATTTCCAACATCAACAAATTTTCCGTTTTTTACCGCGAAAGCTGTGGCTGTTTCAAAAGCATTGTTTACGGTGTAAACCTTGGCGTTAGTAACAATTAAATCTACCTGATGCTTTGTGGAACAACTTGCTAAAATTAAAACGAACAAAAGAAGGATTGGTTTTTGCATGATTTGTATTTTTTATAAAAATAAAAAAAGCGTTCTTAACCGAACGCTAATGTGTACTAAAATGCTTTATTCTAATTTAGAAACCGATAATGCCCTATGATTTTAAAACTAAAAAGGCAATCTTCCAAAACTTGTCCACTACCAATATTATGAACGATTAAATGGCGTTTCCCATCGTTCGATTTTTTATTAACCACAATACCAATGTGCGATGCAGCATCTTTTAAATCCCAACACACCACATCTCCAGGTTTATAATCGCTGGGGTTATTGGTGATGGGTTTTTCAGCACCTTGGCGTTTAAAATAGGTCATTAAATTGGGTACGCGCCGGTGATCTATATTTTTGTCGGTAGATTTTAAGCCCCATATTTTGGGGTACGCATTGAAGTTAGCCTTCATATCTTCGTGAACTTCCTTTTGTAAATCGACGCCTAACTTTCGGTAAGCTCTAATTATGACATCGGTACACACGCCTTTATCATTGGGCACATCGCCATTGGGATAATCGATTGAAAAGTAACTGGGATCGTAGGTTACTTTGTGATGTGTTAATTCCAAAGCAGCTTCAGACAAGCTTATTATTTGTGATTTACTTTGTGAAATGCAAATGATAAAAGATAGAAATAGTATGAAGGAGAATAGGTTTTTCATTATAATTTGGAATGCTACACTTTTTTGAAAATAATAAGGAATCTCATCTCAATTAATCGTCTAAATAAGAATTTAACGGTTTTAGATATTTATCAAATCCAATATTTTTGCAGAAATTATAAATTTCTTTTCTTGTTATTTTGCTAAACCCTTTTGCAGGATATGAATAGTCATCTGAAATTTTTATCCACTTTAACTCAGTTGCTGGAATTTTCTCTGAAGAAATAAGATAATTGCATTCTAAACAAATATTTATTGAGCCTATAATTTTATTGTTTTTATAATAAACAACAGCAAAATGTGGGTCAAAACAAGAAAATGTAGAATTGCCATAACTTTCTTTAGAAGTTAAAACCTGTTCTAAATTATTAACCTGTTTCTTGGACAACTCTAATGTTTTATTAATTTTATCTTTTTTTTCTTTAAGACATCTTTCTATTAATAACTCCCCGTTCCCTTGAAATTCGTAGGCAACAACTTTATCAAAATTAAGTTTATCAAAAGGATTTGTTTGACTAAAAACTGAGCTTACAAATAGAAATAATATTAATTTTGTTAAGTATTTCATTTATGAAAAATTAAAATTGATTCCAGTTTCATTGGAATGAAGACATGCTGACATCCTGAAACAATCCCGATAGTTATCGGGACAAGATGACACTTCGTATCAAAAATCAAACTTAAACGTAGCACCAGCCAAAAACTGAATGCTTTGCACCGGAAAATTTTGCCAACGCTGATAGGCTTTATTATTAATATTATTGGCTTTAGCAAACACCGAAATCTTGTCGTTAATATGATAGCCCAAATGGGCATTGGCATCAAAATAACTTTTAATAACCATGGTAAACGGCGTCGTTACCGTTACGCCATCGTTTAGGTAAAATTGGTCTTTGCGCTCGCCGGTATAAAATAAGTTGGAGCCTGCAAACCAATGTTCGTTTATTTGATAATCTAAAAACAACGTGCCTTTAATATCTGGTAAATTCCAAGCTTCGGCTTCGTTATTTGTAGTGTATTTAAAATATTCAGCTTTTATTCCGAGTTTGAAATTGCGGTTAACATCCACATTAATCTCTCCGGCAACACCAAAAGTATCCACGTCATCATACACCATTCCAAAGGAATTTCCGTAAGCATAATCTTGATTTGTAAGTGTTATTTCATTATTTCTAAAGAGCGCTTTATTTCTGTCTGCTAAATAACGTCCGCTAATATTATAACTCATGTTGCTTGATAATTTCCCTTTTAACCCAATGTATGCGTTGTATTGCTGATCGGTGGGCATAACCATTAAAGTGGGCGACACAAACGGATTTTCAGTAGCAAAATCGTAATATGAATTTTGAATCAATTCCCCTTGAATACCGCCATAAGCAATCAACACATCGTTAACCAATCTGTAGGTTGCGGTAATATTTGGGTACAAATAAAAGTTGTTTTCCTTAGATTCCGAATCTCTTAAAAAGGCCACCGAAACGCCCAAATTCAACGTTAAATCGTCTTCTTTTAATTGATATGTTGGAGACGCTCCTATTTGAAAATTACCGTGTTTTAACTCGTTGTTCGAACTGTAACTTCTATCAAAAGTACCGTTTATGTAATCGAATTTAAAATCGGTTGAAATTTCCTCACCATTAATGGGGATATCAATTTTCGTTTTTGCAATAAATCGGTTTTCTCCCGAACCCTGATTATCTCCAAAGCGTCTGAAAAAGAAACTTCCGGAATTAATATAGGTATCTTCGAAAGTGATATCGCCACCAAAATGTGCGCTATAGAACGAATGGTCTACATCAATATTATTGGCTTGGGCTTGCGCTAATTGAGATTGCGGCACACCATACCAATTGTACATTTGCTGTTGAAAACCACCTTCAACATGCCAAGCTAAATCGCGTAATCGGCTGGAATAGTTTGCATTGATTTTAGTGGTTGAAAAATTATCATCGAAAGCCAAACCATCAATGCCGCCTTGCGATGAATGATGACTCACATAACCGCCCACACTCTCGGTTCTGCTAATGGCGTGATTTAAATACACTTCGCCTAAAATAGTGGTATACGTGCCAACGCCCAAAGTGGCATAGTTATCGAATAATTTTACTGGTTTTGCCTTTTCTACAACCGCAGCTTTCCCTTTTGCCGGCGTGAATGTTGATGCCACCGGAAACGAAAAAATATTGTATTTAATTTCCTTTATGGTCGCCGTTTCTTCGTCATCTAACGACGGAATCTCTTTTACTTTAAAAGCATCAGAAATTGAGGGTGTATAAGGTTTTACTACATCAATAACACCGGTTGTGATGGTGTCGTTTTTTCTGTTTTGTGAAAAAACAGTGGTTACACATAATGTTACAATAGCTAATAAAAAATATGATGTGTGCTTTCGCATAAGTGTTTATTTTTAATTTATTTATGCCGATTTACTCGCCACGAATTCACTAATTATTTTTATTGAGGTCTCGTCCCGATAGCTACCGGGAGCGCTCGACCTGACATTTCTAACTTCTAACAAATTAATTTTCTTCAGTCTCAATGGATGAATTTGTTTTGGCCTCTTCAGCTTTTATTGTCTTTAATTCTTCTTTGGCTTCATCAACAACATCTTCAAATTCAGCAAAGTTTCCAATAACGCTTTCTAAAATATAAGTGGCTTGAAACGCATCTTTTAAAGCGTAATAATTCTTCGCCATTAATACCAATCCTTTGGCACTAAAATATTTATAGCCCGAAAAATCTTTGGCCAACTTTTGAACCGCTTCGTTTGATGCCGCATGTTTGCCTTCTTTATTTTTAAAATATGCATTGTAATACAAGGCCTCGGCAGCTGTTTCCCCTGTCGCTACTTTTTCTACTTTTGCAAAAGCGGATTTCGCTTTATCTTCATCGCCCGTTTTAATGGCCGATCGTGCAATTATAATATGGGCATCACTTTTAATCTTATTATCGATTTTTGAATTGGTGAGTACTTTTTCGGCATAAGACACGGCTTCATTATAATTTTCTAATTGATAATGCGCTTTCATTAAATTAGATTGTGCAAACACCACGTTTTGCGGAAAGTTAGCTTCTGATTCCAAACGTAACAATAAAGGAATGGCTTGGTTCCAACTTTTACTTTCTAAATAATACTGCGATAAACGCGATAAAGCTTCCTCGGTATATTCGCTTTGTGAGGCTTCAACAATATATTTATAATGCGGTGCCGCATTCGCCAATAAATCTTTTTTGTAATACAATTGGGCTATATAAAAGTGTGCTTGCATCGCATAAATGCCGTTGGGAAATTCATTTAAATACCCATTAAATTGTTTGATGGCTTTATCGGTATTATTATCCAAATACTGTTTTTCGGCCGCTTCGTAGGTGGCATTGTCTAAATCGGCATCGGTAACCTCAACATAATCCAAGGTTTTTACCCAACGTGCATAATCGTCAACCCGACCTAAATCAATATAAATTAAACGCGCTGTTGAAACCGACTGAACCGCTTCGGGTGTTCCGGGGTAATTACTGGCTACATTTTTAAACTTGCTCAAGGCCTGTTCATTTTCACTGTCGTTATAATACACCAAACCTTGTCGCAATAAGGCTTTTGGCACAAAGGAACTCATTCTGTACTCACTGCTTAAACGGTTGTACACGTTCATCGCTTTGCTTTTTTCGTTTGCTTTTACATAGGAATTTCCCAATTCGTACATGGCATCGTCTCGTAATTTAGACTTGGGGTAGGTTTCGATAAACTGCTCTAAAGCTGCAATTTTTTTTGAAGATTGCCCCGTATAGCCCACACTAATCGCTTTTTGAAAAAATGGATAATCGGATTCGATTTCGTTAATTTCAATGGCTTTTTCGTACGCTTTGATTGCGTTGCTATAATCGCTAGACACAAAATGCCCGTCGCCCAAACGTAAATACGCGTCGTTCAATCTAACTTTATCATCTTTTTTATTGGCGATGAATTTATTGAAATGCTTTATGGCTTGCGGATAATTTTTTTGCTTGAAGTAGGTATAGGCTAAATTATAATCTATATTTTCAATCTCTGGCGTTGCTTCTGACGCAGATTGCTGCTGAAACTGCTTATAGCCAATCAAAGCATCGTCGTAATTAGTTAAATTATAATCGGCTTCAGCTTTCCAAAATGTAGCCCGAGCGGTGTATTTTGGGTCTCGTGGCTCGCTTAATGAAGCATCGAAAAGCGATTCGGCTTCTAAGTATTTTGTTTCGTTATACAATTCAACACCTCTATAAAACGCTACTTTTTGGTACGCTACTTTATCATCAAAACTCTTTTTACGTTCCAAAAGCTTTAGGGCTTCTTTGTAGTTTTTAGACGTAATGTACGAATCGATTAAAAGCGTTTCAACCTCCTCTTTATAGGGTGTATCTGGATATTTATCTAAATAACCAGCTAAAACCTGTGGTGCCGATTGATACGGGTTACCAATTTCGTAACTGATTTTCGCATAATTTAACCAAGCGTCTTCTTGAATTTTTAAATCGAAATTCATTTGCGAGGCATTTCTAAACGCATTTAATGCTTCCTGTTTTTTATCTAAATGAATATAACTTTCACCCAAATGATAATAGGCATTTTGAGCAATGGCATTGGTGCCACCAACTATTTTATTGAATTCTGAAATGGCTTTTTCGTAATCCTTTTGTTTGTAATAGGCATATCCTAATTGGTAAAAATCGGTATTATTCCATTTTGCCGTTCGTTCTCTTTTCTTCTTTTTTCCTTGGTACGCTTTTAAATACGGAATCGCCTCTGCGTATTTTTCTAAGTTAAAATAACTTTCACCAATAATTTTAGAGAGTTCAGACACTTCGGCTTCGTCGCCAGTTTCCAATCGGTCTTTTGCCAGTTCGATAGCCTTTTCAAATTTTCCGAGTTTAAAATGAAGATCGGCTTGGTAATACGACAGCTTTTCTTGGTAACGTTCTTGGGCGCTTACTTGATCGAAATATTCATTAGCTTCATCGTAATCATCACCTTCATAAGCCATAAAACCTAAATAGTATTTAGCCTGCGAACCGTACTCCTGAGAATTTTCAACTCTTGTTAAATACTTTTTTGCAACCTTGTATTGTTTCACCGAAAATGCGGAATAGCCATTGTTAAAATTAAATTTTTCTTTTTCCTTTCTAGCTAAGGCTTCTTCGTTCACCTTATCGTACCATTTTCTGGCGTGTGGATATTTTCCGTTTGCAAAATAATAATCGGCAACATCAAAAAACGCCGTATTACGCTTGGTACTTGTGGGATAGTCTTTTACAAAATCTTCAATAAGCTGGTCGGCATTTTGCTGATTTAACCTAACGGCACAATTGGCTATATAATAGGCGCATTCAGACTTTAAAAGATTTTCTTTTGCATCCTTTTTAACGTCTCTAAACAGCGACTGAGCAGCAAGGTATTGTTGATTATTAAACAGCGAAAGTGCTTTTTGATAGTCTGCCATACTACTGGTGTAAGTGGCCGACTGTTGTGCCATGATTTGGAAACTAAAACTTAAGGCCACCAAAAGGGAAACAATATTATTTTTAG
Organism: Hwangdonia lutea; assembly: GCF_032814565.1. Classification (GTDB taxonomy): domain Bacteria; phylum Bacteroidota; class Bacteroidia; order Flavobacteriales; family Flavobacteriaceae; genus Hwangdonia; species Hwangdonia lutea. Next base: position 3,021,211 of record NZ_CP136521.1, on the reverse strand, counting down.
TCATTAACGATTCGTTTTTTAATTTAAAATCAAAGATAAATATAAGGTTTCAGATTCCTGCCATGGCAAGAATGACAATTTCAACTAAAATCAAGATTTAATATCTTGAAGATTTATTCAACTTATAACGTAATAATCGTGCCATAATTATAAACCGGGTTATTAAATGTTGAAAAAGATAGAAGACAGAAGGTGGAAGTTAGAGGATTTTTTAGCAATCATTTTAAACTTTTTGCGTTTAGCTTTTAACTTTTAACTTTTAATAATACATTTACAACACTTAAAATTTACACCTGTTTTTTATGTCGAAACCTATTTTGCAATTAAAAGATGCTGCCATTTACCAAGGCGATAGTTTGGTGCTTGACAATGTTAATGTGGAAATTAATAAAGGCGATTTTGTGTATTTAATTGGAAAAACTGGCACGGGAAAAAGCAGTTTTATGAAAACGCTTTATGGCGATTTGCCTTTAACCGAAGGCGAAGGACATATTGTAGATTATAACTTAAAAACCCTTAAAGAAAAAGAGATTCCGTTTTTACGCAGAAAATTAGGCGTGGTTTTTCAGGATTTTAAACTATTAACCGATAGAACGGTAAATGAGAATTTACTATTTGTTTTAAAAGCCACCGGCTGGAAAGATAAAAAGGATATGGAAACGCGCGTTGAGGACGTGTTAAATAAAGTGGATATGAAAACCAAGGGGTTTAAATTTCCGCACGAGCTTTCTGGTGGCGAGCAGCAACGCATCGCCATTGCAAGGGCTTTGCTTAACAACCCCGAGTTGATATTGGCCGACGAACCCACGGGTAACTTGGACCCGCAAACCAGCGTTGAAGTGATGGAGGTTTTACAAGACATTAATAAAAATGGTAATACTATTTTAATGGCTACCCACGATTATGCACTCTTACTTAAATACCCAAGTAAAACGCTAAAGTGCGATGAGAATGCGGTTTATGAGGTGGTGCAGCGGAAGGGTTAATTATCTTTTTTATAAATATGGGGGTTCTTTCTAATACCTTTTTTAAACACCTTTCTTATTAGCATTCTTAAGCTTGCATCTGAATCTAGAATTAAATTCGTAAAAGTATCTTTTGGTCTTCCTCTAAATTTAGTCACATGAAATTTATCGGTTTCCTTTAAGGGCTTGTCGCTAAAATAGTAGTTAGAAATACAACATCTATTTCTTTTTACTAATACTTTATTAACCGAATGCCATGAAGCACCATGAGTTGCCATAACAACCAATCTGTTGAATTTGCTTTCTATAACTATCGGTTCTTTTTTTGGGCCATTTGGCCATAGCTCCAAATGCCCACCATTTTCCTCATCCCAATCCGGTGTAACATAATATAATAAATTTAAAACCCGCCATCGTTCGAGTTCAGCATCATGAGAATTATCTAAATGCGGGTGTAAATAATTGTCCTTTCCCATTAACGATAAACCTCCAGCATATAGTGACTTATCCGCATAAAGTGATTGAATTCCACATATATCTCCAATTGCGCTTACAATTCTGGAATCTTGAAAAGCATAAATTATATCTTCTAATAACGGATTATGTTTATTCATCTGCGCAGAGACATACTTAAACTCTCTTATACTTTTTAAACGTCGCATATTAGATTTATCTGGAAAAACCTCAAAACACTTCTTCGCTATTTGGGAAGGAAGCAAATCATCAATAAAAAAATATCCTACATTATTTTCAGATAAATTGTATGAATTAATCAAGCTAGCTCGATTTTCTTTTATTTTACAACAAATCAATCTTGAAATTTCGTCAGTATCAACTACCCTCATAAATGTTTTTATTTTAATAATACAAATTAACACTTTTAATTAAACTTAGAAATTATTAAAAGATGTAATTTTATCATTTAAATTGCAATATGTTATCTATTTTAATTCCAACTTATAATTACTGTGTAGTTTCATTAGTTGAAGCGCTTTTTAAAGAAGCTACAGAATTAAATATACCATTTGAAATTTTAGTTTTTGATGATGGTTCAAATTCTGAATTAAACCATGAAAATGAAACTATAAACAAACTAATTAATTGCTCTTTTAAGGTTTTAGACAGAAATATAGGCAGAAGCGCAATTCGCAACCTACTTGCCAAAAATGCATCTTTTGACAATTTACTGTTTTTAGATGCAGATGTAATCCCCAAAAAAAACGATTTTATTAAAAACTATTTAAGGGTAAAGAATCCAGAAGTTGTTTATGGAGGTATAAGCCAAACTGTACCTTCCCCTAAAAAGCCTAAAAAATTGAGATGGCTGTATACAAAAAAGCGTGAAAAATTTACAACAAGCTCTGCCAACTTCTATATTAAAAAACAAATTTTTAATATATATTTATTTGACGAAAGTTTAAAAAGTTATGGTTGTGAAGATGTCATTTTTTTTGAGAATTTAAAAAAAGACAAAGTAATATTTAATTACATTAACAATCCTGTATTTCATTTAGGCAACGATGATGCAAATACCTTTATAGAAAAGACCCATCAAGCAATTAAAAACTTAATTTTTTTAATTGATAAAAACAAAATAAGCTCAAAGAAATATTATATTTCGAATGTGTATTTAAAACTAGATAGGTTTAAATTAGATGTACTCGTTTTATATATTTTTAAACTTATAAAACCAATGCTCATAAAGAATTTCAATTCCTCCAACCCATCATTATTTTTATATGATTTTTATAGACTCGGTTATTATTGTTTAATAAAAAACAAAAAATGAAACCCTTTTTCTCTGTTATAACACCATTGTACAATAAAGAGGCGTTTATTAAAAACACCCTAAAAAGTGTACTAAACCAAACCTTTAAAGATTTTGAGGTAATTGTTGTTAACGATGGTAGTACCGATAAAAGTTTACAGCAGGCAGAATTAATAAATGACGACAGAATAACAATACTTACCATACCTAATTCCGGTTTATCGATAGCTAGAAACACGGGTATTAAAAACGCAAAAGCTAACCATATTGCCTTTATTGATGCTGATGATTTTTGGCTGGAACACCATTTAGAGCAATTACATAATTTGATACATCGTTACCCAAATATGGGCATGTACTGCACGGGATACACTTTAAAAAAAACAGATTCCATTTTCCACAGAGCAACATTTAACGGTTTACCAAAGAACTTTGTTGGCATTGTGCCCAATTTTTTTAAACATTCACTGCAACACTGTGTAGCCTGGGTTGGGGCTATTTGCGTTCCAAAACATGTTTTTGATTTCATTGGTGATTTTGACCCAGAAATTTTTTCTGAACAAGACACCGATTTATATATTAGAATAGCCCTTAAGTATAATGTTGCCTTGGATAACAGTTCGGCTAGCGCCATTTACAACCGAACGTTGGACAACAACATGTCTAACTTTTCGCAAAAAAAGACAATCCCCAAATTATTGCATGCCTACAAAGACATAGAAATTAAAAACCATGATTTGAAAAAGTATCTGGATTTAAACCGGTTTTCTACGCTTATTTTTTTCAAGTTATCATCTAATAAAGTTTTAGAGAAAACACTTATCGACGATATCGACAAGAATAATTTGAATATATTGCAACGCATCCTAATTTATTTGCCCAACGGCGTTGTACGGTTCCTGTTCAACATCAAAACCAAATTTAAGATAAACCCTTTAATTGTTTTTAAGTTGAAGCATTAATGGCTGTTTTCAATTAAATTTATCCATTGTTCAACGATATTATCTTCTGAAAATTTATTGGGTGTTTTAGCCATATTGTGTTTAATATCCTTATATAATTCCTCATTTAAAAGAAGTGTATTCATGGCTTTAATTAATAGTTCAGAATTTTGATTTTCAACTAAAAGTCCATTTTTGTTATGTTGGATAATTTCACTTGGCCCGCTTTCGCAATTAAAAGAAACCATTGGTGTGTATAAAGCTAAAGCTTCGATTAACACCATAGGAAAACCTTCGTATTTACTAGACATTACCAAGGCCTGTGCTTGTTTAATAAAGCCATACGGGTTATTGTGGAAGCCTTTTAATTCAATCATATCTTCCATCCCTAATATTTTTAACAATGATTCCAAATTGCCCCGTTCTGGCCCCTCTCCTAAGATAAATAGCTTTATGTTGTTTTTTGGGAGATTTGATTTTGCATAACTGCTAATTAATAAATCGAACCGTTTTACCTTAACGAGCCGTCCAACGGCCACTACATATTTAAAATTTGCATTGTTTGGTTGGTGCTTGCCAAAAGCCGTTTCAATACTTTGAGCCAAAACATAGTTGTAAATTAAAATGCTGTCAATCTCTAATTGTAGCTTTAAATGATTTTGAACTTGTTTGCTAACGGAAACAAAAGTTTTGCTTTTAACGTGTGGGAACCTTGATAAAAATGGAATTTTTAAAGCTGTAAAATACAATGATAAATCGTAGTGATGAACAACATATATAACCCTACATTTTTTAAATACATACTTTGAAAATACAACCTCTTTAAAAAACCGTGCACGTACCCTATGGTCTATTATTACATCAAACCCTTGTTTGTTAAAAAACCTTTTAAACTGTAAAAAGGCCAATAGTTTACCGCTTTTTTCTTTAACTAAACCAAAATTGTAGAGTGTTCCGGCAAACTCGTAACTTATGTTGTTGAGCATGGAAACAACAAACACCTCGTAACCTTTGTTTGATAACGATATGGACATGTTCGCTGCCATTTTTTCTGCACCACCAGAACCTAAAGAATCGGTTAACAAGCATATTTTTTTACTCATCTTTTACAGAAAAATAATCATCAAAATCAATAGTTCCTAAAACCTTTCTTTGTCTTGGTTTGAAAGATTTACTAAATATACTCTTACTAGCATCCATACTTTTATGCATTACCCCAAAAACGTGCCCAATACTTTCATAGGTATGGTCTGCCATAAATACCCTGTCTGGTTTATATTCAAAATCTTTGGGGAAGGTAAACGAGTTTGACGTCCAAAGTAAAAAAGGTATCTCAAACATGCTTTTGGTTATAACTTCTTCAGAACGCCCAAAAAAACTTGTCCCATCGTCATAAATATTCTCACCGTGGTCCGACAGGTATAACAAAGCACTTTTAGTATTCATTTTTTCTAAACTCTCAAGTATCGAATATAGTATGAAATCGTTGTAAAACACTGCATTGTCGTAATGGCTAATGGTTATATTTTCTTTGGATTTGTGCTTGGGGTTCGCATTAAACTTATTAAAGGTGCTTGGGTATCTTTTATTATAGTCAAAGTGCGTTCCTATCAATCTTATAAAGATTGCTTTTTTTCCCGGTTTTTTTAAAATATTATTGTAATCTGGCAATAATATTTCATCTAAAACCAAGGTGTTTTTATCGATGATATGGTTATAAAATTTAAACATTTTAGCCCGAGAAGCAATTTTACTGATAGCGTTGTCGTGATAACTTATTGGGCGCTGATTTGATAACCAATAAGTAGTGTAACCTGCGGCATTAAAAACCTCTACAATATTAAAATGGTTTTCTTTTTTAGAATCAACATCCAAGGAAGTTAGCATTTTTGGCAGCGCCTTTAAGGTAAAAACATCGGTAGAAATTACATTGTTATAAACCAACAAACTGTCCTTTATTGCGTTTAACAAGGGCGTATTTTTGCGGTTATAGCCATATATCTCCATACGATTTCTTGCGGTAGATTCGCCCAAAACAAAAACCAAAACTTCATTATCTGCTTTTACGCTAATGTCTTCGGCTTTTATATTGGTATTTAACTTTAAACTATTTTGCAAAGTTATGTAGCCATAAGTTCCCCTCACTATATTATGGTAGGCATTATTTTCAATTAAACCCGTTAATTTTAATAAAACCACTATGGCTGTGCATCCTAAAATTCCAACAGCAGATTGGTATTTGTTGGACTGTTTTAATCGTTTTTTTCTAATTATAAAGAATATTGCACCACTTAAAATTATAAACAAAAAAATTGGCAGGCTAAAATATGCCTTGGTAAACTCGCTTAACTCCTGCTTATTGGATTCCAGCAGCAGGTACATATAAGATGATGAAAAATTGGAGGACACCGCTAAATAAGACGTGGTCTCCATAACAAAATACCAAACATAAAAAAAACATAAAGCATCTACAAGAAACTGTTTTTTTAATACATTGCCATATAATAGCAAAACAACCGTCAAACAAAAAAGGAAATCTTCAATAACATCTTCGCGTCCAAGCAAATTCCAATCAATAAAAATTAACAAGAATATATATTTAAGCAACAATGGCAGTACTAAAATAAATTTAAATCGCTTAAACATTTTCTTCTAAATATTTTGCATTGTTAAAAAACAGAAAAAATGAAACTGAAATTAAATATAATAAAGTACTTATAATATAGGCATAAAAAACACCTTGTAAATTAAAATGATTTAAAAATTGTAAACTCATAAAGTAAAAGGACAAATATAAAATAGCATCGGTGATAAAATAAAACGTAACCATTTTTTTGGCGTGAAACTGGTAGGCCAGTGAAAAAGCGATTATTTTAAAAAAATCTCCAATAAGCTGCAAATAAAAATACTGTTCAATTGCCGCGAACGAGTCGGTTAAAAATATTTTAATGATAAACAACCTAAAAATCAACAACCCTACAAACACAAAAATTGTAATTGGTATAAGGTACTTAAAGTAAGTCTTCATTATATTTTTATATCCCGAAACTGTTTTGTTTATGGCTAACTGCGGCAGCAAATACAGTGTAAATAACGACGAAAAAAACATCATGTAAAAAGTTGATATTTTATTCATGGCTTCCCACAATCCCGCAGAGTTTGTATCAATGTCCACAATAATTTTATTCCTTATTAACAAATATGTGACACTTATCAATACCGTAGAATAGGTAGCCATGGCAATGTAAACAGATATGGATTTTATAAAAACCAATGAAACTTGCCGCACATTAACAAATAAACCCGAAACCAATCTACGTACATCTTTAAACCATAAACCAATCAAAAAACTTAATGCAGGTACAATAATGCTCGCTATTAAAGCGCCTTTAAGGTTAAAGTAAAAAACAAGAAAAAAAGTAAGTATGGCATTTAATAAATTAGCAACTGTTATTAAGGAGGTGTACAACCTGAGTTTTTGTAAACCATTGGCTATATAAATAATTAAAAAATTGAATGATATTAATGGCAAAAGCACTGCCAAAAGCCTAAAAACATAAGCATAAGTTATATCTTTAAGAAGAAAAATACTTAAGCTTTTTGAAAACAACACTAAAAACAAACCTATTATAAGCGATAAGATAAAGCTCAAAAAAATTACCGCTGAAACAACTTGCTTTAGTTTATGGTTGTTTGTTTTATGCTCTGCAACATATTTAATTATTCCGCTTTCAAACCCGTTGGCAGTAATACCTAAAACGCCTTGAAGCAAGTTTTTTAAATTTCCAACTAAAGCATAACCAGATGGGCCTAGATAGATAGCGCTTACTTTTGACACTATAAAGGATGCTATTATTTTTCCGAAAACAACAACACCATTGTACGAAAAAACCTTTAAAAAGGTATTCGCTAATAGTTTTTTTAACACCTTTTTTATTCCTTTCCTTCATCAACCCCAAAAAGCGAGCTTCCGAATATTAATAAAATAACCGCATAATACATTAAATAACTCACAAAATGTCCTATTACCGCACCTTTTACACCAAATAAACCTATAAAATATATACTTGTTATGTATAAAATTACAATTAAGAACACCTCGGTTATCACATAATGCCAAAACATTTTTTTGGCTAAAAACTGATAGGCAATTACCAAGGATAAGACCTTTAAAAAGTCGCCCAACAATTGCCATAAAAACAAGTCTTCAACGGGTTTAAATTCTTCATTAAAAACAAATGTTACAACAAATGGCTTTAATAAATATATTAAAAATAAAGCAAGGGCTAAAAAGGGTATTATGGTTTTATAAAACCCAAAAACTTCTTTTCTAAATTCCTTAACCGTATCAATTTCAGTAAATCTAGGTAAAATATAAAGTGCCATTAAGGAACTAACCAACATGAGATAGTATTTCGATATGCGCGTCATGGCTTCCCAATAACCAGCGTCTTTATAACCTACGTTCTCGATAATGTACGACCTGATTGCCAAAGCTACAATGGGCAATAAAACAGCCGAAAACAATGCCATAATCGAATACGAGCTCAACCGTTTAAAATAGCTAAAACTAATTTGTTTCACCTGTATAAGCGATGTTAAGCTACGTCTATTTATAATGCCTACCAGAGTAATTAAAAATATTAATGATTCTGCAATAACAACCGAAATTAAAGCGCCATCTATATTGTTTTGATAAATTAATAACAGTGCGATAGACACGCCTAAAATTTGGCCTATTATGTTTATTATAATGAGTATTTTGTACTTTGAAAAGCCATTCATTATTGAAAACGAAAACATATTCAAAGCATAAAAAGGCAGTACAAAAGCGAATATTTTAATTACATAAGCATAGTTGCTGTAATTTGGGAAGATTAAATTATTAATATTTTCGGCATTAAAATAACATAAAAGTGACACCAAGATTGAAGACACAAAACCAAAATAATAAACGGTAGAAATGGTTTTACTTAATCTAACAACGTTTTCTTTATATTCTGCTATATACTTTACGGCTCCTTTATACAGCCCCAATATGGCTACCGAATGCCCAGCACTTACAAAATTTCGTAAATTCCCGATTAAGGCGAGACCCTCAGCCCCAATAAAAACAGCAATAGCTTTTGATGTTAATATGCCAGCAATCATTCTGGTTAAAATGGCTGCTGTTTTTAGCGAAGTAATTTTTATTAAAACGTTTTTGTTTATGTAATCTATTAATTTTTTCAATTAATATGAATTTACTTTTTCAGGTTTATAATTTAATGCCATTTTTATTTAAAAACACGACCATACGATATGTGTTTTCTGAATGAACCAAATATACAAAATCATTTAACGTATTAAGTTTAATAATAGTATAGATAAAAATCTTTAAAATAACGAGGAAGTAATGTGCCTCAAGGGAATTAACCAAACAAACCTAATTAACTGACAAACAGATAATAGTGCACTTGTTTACTTTTATACTCCGTTTATGTAATTCTGGACAGCTTTTTTTAAAGCCATAAAAAAAGAGAAAACCTATTCAGGATTCTCTTTTGTTTTTTTTTCTAATAATTCATAATATTAGAGAGATTTATTTCTTTTACGTTCAACTTCGGTTAAAAATATTTTACGTAAACGTAAGTGCTTTGGCGTTACCTCAACATATTCGTCTTTTTGAATATATTCTAAAGCCTCTTCTAAAGAAAACTTAATTGCCGGAACAATTTTTGCTTTATCGTCGGCTCCTGCCGAGCGTACATTGCTCAACTTTTTGGTTTTGGTTACGTTAACCGTCATATCATCACCACGAGAGTTTTCGCCAATTACTTGTCCTTCGTAAATATCTTCACCCGGATCTATAAAAAACTTACCTCTATCCTGCAGTTTATCAATTGAATACGGAATGGCCTGACCTGTTTCCATAGACACCAAACTCCCGTTTTGACGCTCAGGAATACCGCCTTTTAACGGTTGGTATTCTTTAAATCGATGTGCCATAATTGCTTCTCCAGCTGTAGCTGTTAAAAGCTGATTTCTTAGTCCTATAATACCTCTCGACGGCACGACAAATTCGCAAACCATACGGTCTCCCTTAGCTTCCATACTTAGCATTTCGCCTTTACGCAGGGTAACCATTTCAATGGCCTTACCGGAAACTTCCTCTGGTAAATCAATCGTCATTTCTTCAACAGGCTCGCATTTTACACCGTCAATTTCTTTTATGATTACTTGGGGTTGCCCAATTTGCAATTCGTATCCTTCACGACGCATGGTTTCAATTAAAACCGATAAGTGCAAAACACCACGGCCATACACCATAAATTTATCGGCACTATCAGTCTCTTCAACTCGCAGTGCTAAATTCTTTTCTAATTCTTTATTTAAACGTTCCTTGATATGACGTGAAGTCACATACTTTCCGTCTTTTCCAAAGAAAGGCGAATCGTTAATGGTAAACAACATACTCATCGTCGGCTCATCAATAGCGATGGTTTGCAAACCTTCCGGCGCTTCAAAATCGGCAACTGTATCTCCAATTTCAAAACCTTCAAGACCAACAATGGCACAAATATCGCCTGTTTGAACTTCTTCTACCTTTAAACGACCCAAGCCTTCAAAAGTATGCAGTTCTTTAATTTTATTTTTCACAATAGAACCATCACGTTTTACCAACGAAATGTTTTGTCCTACCTTTAATTCGCCTCGTGTTAAACGTCCAATAGCAATTCGTCCTGTAAACGACGAAAAATCCAAAGATGTAATTAACATTTGCGTATTACCTTCTGGTAATTTTGGAGCAGGAATATGTTCGATAACCATATCCAACAAAGGTTCAATATTTTTGGTTTCGTTTTGCCAATCATCGCTCATCCAATTGTTTTTTGCCGAGCCGTAAACGGTTGGAAAATCCAATTGCCATTCTTCAGCACCAAGCTCAAACATCAAATCAAAAACCTTTTCGTGCACCTCGTCTGGCGTACAGTTTTCTTTATCAACTTTATTAATAACCACACATGGTTTTAAGCCCAAATCTATGGCTTTTTGCAATACAAAACGGGTTTGAGGCATAGGGCCTTCAAAAGCATCAACCAACAGCAGCACACCATCTGCCATATTTAAAACACGCTCTACTTCACCTCCAAAATCGGCGTGACCAGGCGTATCGATAATATTAATTTTTGTGTCTTTATAAATTACAGATACGTTTTTTGAAGTAATGGTAATTCCCCTTTCACGCTCTAAATCATTGTTGTCCAAAATTAAATCGCCCGTGTTTTCGTTCTCACGGAATAACTGGCAATGGTACATGATTTTATCTACCAAGGTTGTTTTACCATGATCGACGTGCGCAATGATTGCAATGTTTTTAATGTTAGTCATAATTTTATGCTCCTTTTTTTGGGCGTGCAAAGTTACTTATAAATAATGAATAAATTATTGTATTTATTCATTGAAAATTCAAAAAACCTGAATTTAGAATTCTGAATTACTATCTTTGTAGCCTTAAATTTGCTGAAAACATTTTTTATGAAGCTTCAAGATATTCCAAAAATAAAACACACCCATTCAAATAACTTCTTTCTATTATGTGGCCCTTGTGCCATTGAAGGTGAGGACATGGCATTAAGAATTGCCGAAAAAGTTGTTGCCATAACCAACAAACTTAACATTCCGTACGTTTTTAAAGGCAGTTTTAAAAAAGCCAACAGAAGTAGAATTGATAGTTTTACAGGCATTGGAGACGAAAAGGCTTTGGAGATTTTAGCCAAGGTTTCAGAAAAATTTGATGTGCCCACCGTTACTGATATTCATGAAACCAGCGATGCTAATTTAGCGGCGCAGTATGTTGATGTGCTTCAAATCCCCGCTTTTTTGGTGCGCCAAACTGATTTGGTGGTGGCCGCAGCCAAAACGGGAAAGGTGGTGAATTTAAAAAAAGGACAATTTATGAGTCCGGAAGCCATGAAACACGCCGTGCAAAAAGTAAAGGATGCAGGCAGCGATAAAGCGTGGATAACCGACAGAGGTACCATGTTTGGTTACCAAGACATGATTGTAGATTTTAGAGGCATTCCAACCATGCGCCAATTTGCACCAACGGTTTTAGATGTAACACACTCGTTACAACAGCCCAATCAAAGTGCTGGCGTTACAGGCGGCAGACCGGATATGATTGAAACCATAGCTCGAGCTGGTATTGTAAATAATGTAGATGGCTTATTTATTGAAACCCATTTCGATCCTGCAAATGCCAAAAGCGACGGCGCCAATATGTTGCATTTGGATAATTTAGAGGGTTTACTGACTAATTTAGTGGCGATTAGAAAAACAGTTAACTCATTAAAATAAAACTGTTATTCCTGCGAAAGCAGGAATCCATTTAGGAAATTTATTATTATAAAGTAGATTCCTGCTTTCGCAGGAATGAGAAAGTTATTTGTTATAAAAGGATTTTCCTTTTTGTTTTTCGGCTTCCTTTAAGATGGCTATAAAAATATCGTCGTCAATATCTTCCAAAGATTTGTAACGAAGCGATTTGACTACCTTTCGGTTTTCGCTTACAAGATGTTCATCAAATTCTGAGAGGTACGCCGAATGCCAAAAACCCACATCTACAAATTGTTTTTTGTGACTGGCGTTTAAATAACAAACCGGTGTTTCACCCAAGTAATAACAGGGTATCCTCCATTTGTATTTTAAATCTACATTAGGTAGCGTATGCTCTATAATCACTTGAATGTGCATTAAAATAGAACGATACGGCTCGGGTTGATTAAGAATGTATACTTCGGCTGGATTCACAATGCTAATTTATTAATTTAAGCAAAAACGTAAAATAAATTTTATCCTTATCCGTTTCATCAATCTTATTTAAAAATAAAAAGGTAACTCATTGTTAATTGTTACTTCGATTTTTTTGGCAATACTTCTTCAGGAAACGGGAATAAAATGGTAGAGTTCTTCTCTGCCGCTATATTGGACAAGGTTTGATACAACCGCAACTTAATGGCTGAAGGCGATTGATCTATTAATTTACCGGCTTCCAACAATTTACCCGCCGCCTGCTCTTCAGCCAATGCCAAAATAATACGCGCCCGTCTGGATCGCTCTGCCTCGGCTTGATTCGCCATCATACGCTTCATGTTTTCGGGCAATTGGATGTCCTTTATCTTCACATCAATAATGTCTATACCCCAATCTTTGGTTTCAACTTCTACTATCTTTTTAATATTGTTGCCCATTTCTTCACGTTTGGACAAAATGGTATCCAGTTCAACCTTACCACAAACATCACGCAGAGCTGCTTGTGACAATTGTGTAATGGCAAATGAATACTCCTCCACTTCCAGCACCGCCATTTCCGGATCGATAACCTTAAAAAAAACAACACCGTCAATACTACAAGGTACATTATCTTCCGTCATAACCTCTTGGGAAACCACGTTAATAGTAATCACCCTAATATCAACCACTTGAATGGTTTCTATTAACGGAATAATCCATCTAAACCCAGGCTGCAATGTTTCAATATATTTACCAAACCTAAATTTTAAAGCGCGTTTGTATTCGTAAATTATCCGTATCCCAGAAAGTATGAATACGATAATAAATATCGTAAATAATAATATTGGATTCATGACACTTTATTTTAAATTAATAACTCTATAAGGTAATGATTTTCAATGAAAAAAGAAACCATATCGATTACAATTACAATGTCGGAAATCAAAAATTAACAAAATTTTTATTGTTCAATTTGAAATAATTCATTTACTTTGTAATTCAAAGTACTTTTATATGGAATCAAAAGATTATTTAAAAGACATTAGCGAGATAAAGGATTTAATGAATAAATCGTCCCGTTTCATTTCACTAAGCGGTTTATCGGGCATACTCGCTGGTATATATGCACTTATTGGAGCAGCCATAGCCTATTGGCTCGTTATGGAATACAGCCAAGGCACGCTAATTTTAGACGGTAAAATTTATAGATTGGTAATGCTCGATTTGTTTTTGGTTGCCGCATTAAGCATTTTAACGGGCATTTTTTTAACCACCAAAAAAGCAAAAAAACACGGCGCCAAAATTTGGGATGCCACATCAAAACGGTTGGTGGTTAACTTTTTAATTCCGTTGGTGGTTGGTGGTTTGTATATTTTAATCATTTTAAATCAACAAAAATACGGTCAAACGGCTGCATTAATGCTCATGTTTTATGGACTCGCTTTAGTAAATGCCTCAAAATACAGCATTGGTGATATTCGGTATTTAGGTTATATTCAAATTATTATTGGCTTAATTTGCGCTTGGTTTCCCGGATACGGATTTTGGCTTTGGATATTAGGTTTTGGGATTATGCATATAGTTTATGGCACTTGGATGCATTTTAAATATGATAGAAATCAGTAGGCAGTTTTCTGCCGCAGTATTCAGTAGGTTTAATTTTTAAATTTAGAATTTTTTATCATTGCTTTAATAATTCGTTTAATAAAAAAATACGTATTAAAATCATAAGATTCCCGCTTTCGCGCGAATGACAAAAATGAGTATTATAAACAACATAAATAAAGCATTCGACCACCGAATAAGATTAGGCATCATGTCTGTTTTAATGGTAAACGAGTATGCCGATTTTAATATGCTAAAAGAACTTTTGGGTGCCACCGATGGCAATTTAGCAAGCCACACCAAAGCCTTGGAAAAAGCAGCATATATAAAAGTAGAAAAACAATTTATAGGCAGAAAACCAAACACACGGTATTCAACAACCAAATTGGGAAGAGCGGAATTTAAAAAACATATTGATGCTCTTGAAAAACTGATTAACAAACAACAATAGCTTTTTAAAAACGAAAAAAAAAGATGAATTATTTCGTAGCTAAAAATTCTATAGTTCGGGAAATATGGGGAAAGAGCGATACCATTCTCCTAATTTTTGCTGGAGCTTCGGCGGAATTTGCACTGAATAAAGCTGTAGATTGGTTGTATTTTACCGGCAAACTTCCCAAGGATCCTTTAGGGCGGCTGTTTTCAACGGTGTCTTATGCACGAGGCATTGTGTTTTCAGAAAAGGAAACAGCCTTTAAAACTATTGAGCATATTAACGCGATACATAGAACAATAGAAAAAAGACGTGGAAAACCCATACCAAATTGGGCTTATAAAGATGTGCTTTTTATGTTGATAGACTACTCTATCCGATCGTTTGAAATTTTAGAACGACCGTTAAAAACACACGAAAAAGAGGAGGTATTTCATGTTTTTTTTAAAGTGGGTCAACAAATGAAAATTAAAGATTTACCAAAATCCTATTCAAACTATAAAACCATGCGCCAATTGCATATCAATCAAAATTTATACAATGGGAACTTTACCAAAGATTTGCTTAAACAATACCGCAAACATTTGGGTATGGTAAGATTCTGGTTGCTATTGGAATCACAAATACTAATCACTCCAAAACCCGTGCGGCAATTGTTGCATCTTAGGGCCTTTTCCATATTAAAACCATTGATACCGCTATACAAAATAAGCAAAACCATCAATTTAGATTCATTTTTAAAAGCCATGATTTTACCAATGGAATACAAAACCCAAATTAAAGCCCTCAATCAAACCTAAAGGAAACAACACATATTTTTTTAATTTTTTACTTTGAAAAGCAAAGTACTTTTAAATATTAAAAAACATCATTTATAAAACAATAAAAACAAATTAAACAGGCATTATGGAACACTCAAACACACCACAGCAAAACAAACAACAAAACAAATTCGGCAATTGGCTAAAAACCTCAATAACGGCGCGTATGCTTATGGTTGGGTTTTTAGTCATTATTTTACTCATTCCGCTGTCGTACATAAACAGTTTAATTCACGAACGCGCTTTTAGGCAAGCTGATGTGGTTAACGAGATAAACGAGAAATGGGGAAACCATGTACTGGTTTATGGCCCTATTTTAAAATTGCCATACAAAACCTATAAAGAAACCACCATATATAATAAAGAATCAAACACCTATTCCACCGAAACGCAAACCCATATTAAATATGCTTACATTTTTCCTGAAAGCCTAAACACCAAGGTTTCAGTAGATCCCAAAACCTTAAAACGCGGCAATTTCGAGTCGGCGGTTTATACCTCAAAAATGAATTTTACAGGCAGCTACATACAACCCCAACTGGCATTAAAAGATATTAAGGACGAGGATATTGTTTGGAACAAAGCCACCATCATCATTAAAACCTCCAATTTAAAAGGCATTAAAAACGAAGTGGCTATGAGTTTAAACAACTCAAAATATCCTTTCGAAACCAATTTTAACAACTCAAACAACTCCTATTTAAACGAATTAGAATCCGTCTTTATTAAAAAAGAAGACTTACCATTTAATGCCACAAAAAACTTTGATTTCAGTATGACGTTTAATGGTAGCGGACAAATTGAAATAATCCCAATAGGGAAAACAACCACTATGGAAATGACGTCAAATTGGGCAGACCCAAGTTTTATGGGCAATTATTTGCCCAACGACGACACCAAAGAAATTACCAAAGACGGATTTAAGGCCGATTGGAAAGTACTGCACATAAACCGAGCCTTTTCGCAACAGCATTTAAACAACATACCAAACCTTAATCAGTTTGCATTTGGCACAAAATTTATGGTTATGGTCGACGAATACCAAAAAAGCGAGCGTTCCGCTAAATACGGTTTCCTCGTTATTGGGCTTACCTTTTTAATCTTCTTTTTAATACAAACCCTAAGCCAAATACATATCCATCCCTTTCAGTATTTAATGATTGGGCTTGCACTCACCATGTTTTACACGCTGCTCGTCTCCATATCCGAACACAGCAACTTTTTAAAAGCCTATGTTATCGCTGGTATTTCGGTTATCGCACTCATTACGCTGTACTCAAAATCCATTTTAAAAACATTCAAGTTTCCGCTATTCATCGGGCTATCGCTAACGGCACTTTACACCTTTATATACGTCATTATCCAATTGGAAAACTACGCACTTTTAGTGGGCAGCATCGGATTGTTCTTAATATTGGCAAGCGTCATGTTTGTATCACGAAAAATAGATTGGAACAACGGTTAATTTTATTAGTTAGTGATGGTGTTGGGCGTTACCCCGAAAAAATCGGGGTCGCGCTTTCACTACTCGCTTCCTCCTGCGTCGGCGAGCTCAAACAATTAGCCTGCGGTGAGCGCAGTCGAACCGTTCAATCGCTAACGCACCTGTTGGCTGGGTTTAGTGCTTAACCCGCAGTCAAAAAAATATTTGAAAAATCATATCATTAAAAAATGAAATATTTAATAAATACTAGTAAAGCAATCGCTATTATAAGTTTTATAATTGGTACAATATTATTTGTGTTTCAATTATATTTTAGAAAATCTGTTGTTTTAATATACCCAGGATTTATCTTCATTTTAACAGCAGTTATAATAAATTCCATATCACTGATAGCGTTAATATTTTCGCTGTTGGGCAAAACCAATCAAAAATTAGAATTGCTCAAAACTTGTGGCATTATACTCTTAAACATTCCAATTGCCATTTTATATTTCTATATTTTAATTGAAACTTTATGACACTCAACAAAACCTATTTAACATTAACTATCCTTCTTTTTATAACCGAAGTACTTATCGCTATATTTCTAAAAAGTGGTTTTATACGGCATACCTTTGGCGATTATTTAGTCGTTATTTTAATATTCTGTTTTTTTAAAAGTTTCATAAATATTAAATCCTTTAAACTTGCCCTTTTAGTTTTAGCATTTGCTTTTATTATTGAATTTTTACAATTAGCCAATCTTTTAAAATTGCTCAATCTTCAAAACAATTATTTAGCAAAACTTGTATTGGGCAGCACTTTTCATGTTTCAGATTTAGTGGCTTATACTTTAGGAATTATTACTGTATTAATTATTGAAACCAGGATGTGGGCTAAAAAGAAAACTTGATGTCACATTGAGCGCAGTCGAAATGTTTTCAGTTACTGATAACCAATAAATTGGTTTCGACTGCGCTCAACCTGACAAAAAGATATAAATTTTTTAGACCTCAACTTAATTAAAATCACAACCATGAATAACATAAAACACCTATTTATAAATCGATTTAAAACCTTCGCTTTATTAAGCATTTCATTGATGTTTTGCATCGTATTACTTATGCTTAGAATAAAATTTACACATTCCTTTTTCTACTTGTTTTTAGTTTGGAATTTGTTTTTAGCAGCCGTTCCGTTCGCCATAACCACATATTTAGTAAGTCTCCCCAAACTTAATAAATTTGGACTTTTGGTTTGGTTTTGCGTATGGCTGCTTTTTTTACCAAATGCCCCATATATCGTTACCGATTTAATTCATTTACAACTAAGCACCGCACCTATCATTTGGTTGGATATTTTAATTGTAAGTACATTTGCAAGTAACGGATTGCTGTTGTTTTACCTGTCTATTTTTGATATGAGAACCATTTTAAAGCCGTATTTAACAGCTAAATTGCTAAACTGTGCTGTGCTTTTTATTCTGTTTCTGTCCAGTTTCGGTGTGTATTTAGGGCGTTTTTTACGTTACAATTCTTGGGAAATATTAAGTCATCCTAAATATTTGATAACCGATGTTTTAAACATAATTACCCAGCCATCAAGTCATAAAGAAGCTTGGATATTTACACTATTGTTTGGCGCTTTTTTATACATCGGTTTTCTCATTTTTAAAAACTTATTTAATTCTGATAAAAACACCTTGTAACTAAAACCCAATAGTTTTCGTCTTATATTTAGAAAAAAAACTAATGACAATTAAACCGTACATATTTGCATTATTTCTAATTTTTTCATGCGCTAAAAATGAAGACATCAAAAACCAAAACCCAACGCACCTAAAATATTTTGGATTCGCCATTACCGATTGCGGCACTAATTACCTAAACCAAGTGGACCATTTTGTAAACCTTGTAGATATGTGCCCTACAGATTTAACTAGTTTAGAAAATAGGATTGAAATAAACACGCTAAACGACAATAAAGTGATTATTCATTTACAAGGGTTGTTTATTGATCCTGTTGCAGACCCAAGTTCTCCCACAGGAATTCGGTACGAATTGTTAAGTAATTATGCTGAGTTGTTTAACACTTGGAAAGCAAACAACACCTTTATTTCTTCTGAAAAAGTTGCCGCTTTTACCGTTGCCGACGAACCTGCATGGAACAAGATGAACATGAACGATTTGGCCACAATCACCAAGTTTATAAAACAGGCGTTCCCCAAAATTCCCATTATGCTTATTGAAGCACCCGATGTTATCCATAATTTAGAAATAACGGATGATATTGATTGGATGGGTTTTGATAGATACGGCACTTTAGATCCTTTAAACGACACCGAATATTTAAACCGATTGGCGCTTATAAAATCGAAACGCACCAACACAAACCAAAAAATGGTATTGATAATGGAATCGCAATGGCTTGATTATTACACTAATGAAGGTTTTGAGGAATCGGTTTTAATACCCATGGCAAACAGTTATTACGAATTGGCAAAAAAAGAAAAGGACGTTATCGCGCTTATCTCCTATTTACTGCCCAGTGGTTTTGATGCACCAGACCAAAAAGGTTTTTTGGATTTAAGCACAGAAGTCCAAAAAACCATAAAGACCATTGGAAATGAAATAGTTAATTAAAAGCTATTCTTTGCCATCAACATAATCCTGTAAATAGGCAAATTGTTCTGTGAGTTTTCCGTTCTCGGTAATTTTTGCTCGTTGTAAAACACCATCGGAATCCATATTAAAAAACGCAGGAATTACGTGTTCTAAAAACATGTCGCCAAAGCCTTCGCTAGCATCCTTTGGAAGTTCACAGGGTAAATTATCCACAGCCATAACGGTTATGGCGTTTGGCGCGTTAAAAGACACCTCTTTTTCAGTTTGCGCATCGTAGCCATAAAACGGATCGGCAATGGTTGAGGCACGTATGGTTGAAGCCACTGGCCCATCGATATCGCAAGAAATATCGGCTATCAGATTGATTTTAAAATCTGGTTTTTTGGCATCTTCCCTAGTAAATAAAAAGGGAGCATTATTGCCATAAAAATGACCTGCTATAAAAAAATCGGACACTTTGGCGTATGGCATAAAATTGCTTTCGTAATCTGTTGGGTCTGCATAAAATTCTGCCTTGTCGCCCACTTTACCGTCTTTACGTTTGTTGTATTCCATAACATCAACCATACAATACACGGGTTCGGTAAATTTTGTGGTTAAATACAAAGCATCGCTTACTTGCTTGATGTTTAAATGATCTAAAATTTCTTTGGCGCCATGGGCTACTTTGCCGGTTCCAGAGAGTAATATTTTAATATTTGGCAGTTTGATTTTATCTAATTCTGCTTTCACCGCATTTAAATCGGCCAGTGTTTCCACTTTTGGTAAATTGAACAAGTTATCTCGTAATCCCAAAGCTCGAAACCCGTTGTAAGCACCTACCAAACCTGCGTATCGTCCGAAACCTATTAACCGGAATCCTTTTGGGTTTACAATGGTTTCATGGTCGTACAACTCAATGTTTTTATTGAGGATGGCTTTTAACAGCTTGCGATTATAAGGTTGTTTTTTTATGGTATGCGAAAAGAAAAAGTATTTTTTATTGGGTATTAGGTTTTCAATAGGCACTTCTTTTACGCCAATGAACACATCGCAATCTGACACGTTATCTGTAACCTGAAAACCTTGGTTTTTGTATTGTTTATCAGGAAAGACACGGATATTGGATGCTTCGACTATAAATTCTGCTTGTGGGAATTTTGATTTTGTTTCGGCCAATTTTTCGGGTGAAAACACCACGCGTCGGTCTGGTGGATTTTTGCGTTCTTTGATGATGGCGAATTTGATGCTCATGGGTTAATTTATTTGTGCTAATTTGATGAAATTTTTATTAACTGACAAACTAATAACTTGGTATAAAATTTGCAACTGTAATAATGGTTGTTTAGTTATTAAACTTTTTTGATACCTTTGCAGCCCGCGTTAAGGATTGAGGCATTTGTTGAAGCTCTTTTTTTGTTTTTCTCAAAAAAAAGCGACTGCCGAAAGCCTGACGCACTTTTGCCATCAAAAGCAAAAGTGGGTAACGCCCAAATTATTGTTTAATAAAAAACGGGGTCGACTGGTTTTGACAGCGAGATTAATTGAACGGTAAGCACGTCGTGTAATGGCATTGAAACACGTAAAAGGCTAGACCAAATTTTAAACGGCGAGAATAACTACGCTTTAGCTGCATAATCTGAATTATAGTAAGATTGGCCTAGGTGCACAAGGTGTACAAGCTTTATGTCTCCGGAAAGCCTTGATTGACGGCGTTCCATTTTGAGGCATCGTAAATGTCAATATAGATTGGGCGGTGCTTTGATGCCCTTTTGAAACTAAAGAAGCTAAGTTAAAAGTGGGTTGTCTTTAACCAGCTTTTAATCGAAAAACCAAGAAAAGAATAAACGTGTAGAAAGCCCTTTGGTTACTTGTTTGGACGAGAGTTCGATTCTCTCCGACTCCACTTATTGCGTATTAAAATCCACCAAGAACCCTGTAAATTTATGATTTACAGGGTTTTGTGTTTTTTATGGTGTCATGTGATATCATTTAAAACCATCCTATTCGAGACCAATTCGGTGACCCCTTTTAGTTTTTCAAAACAGGTCTCGCTAAGCACTATATTTTACTGATTTTTAAGCATTTAGTGTTTTATAGCATTTGGTTTTTTAGTATAAATTAAGTACATTTTGAGTCCTTTAGCGAGACCTAAAATTTATACCCTTATGAAAACAGACTTTTCCATTCATTTTCACCTTATCAATTCTAAGATAAACAACAAAGGACTAGCTCCTATATATTTAAGACTAACGGTTAATAATAAACGTATCGAATACAGTATCACCAGAAGGATTGAGCCCAAATTTTGGAATAAAAAATCACAAAAAGTAATGGGTACAAACCGAGATGCGGTTGAAATAAACAACCACATTGATAACCTTAAACACAAACTCAATAAAATCCATCAAAGATTGATAGACGAAGATCAATTTATTTCAGCTAAATCTATGATGAATATTTTGAAAGGTGGTGGTAAAAAAATCAGATTTATTTTAGAAATGTTTAAAGAGCATAATGAAAAAACCGATTTATTAGCAGGAAAAGATATTTCGGTTAGTACAGCAAAACGCTATTGGACTTGTTATGACCATGTGAGACGATTTATCGAAAAAGAATATCGGCTTGAAGATTACAAATTAAAAGACATTGATTACCGGTTCATTACTAAGTTTGAGTTCTTTTTAAAAACTACCAGAAAATGTAACCACAATTCTTCTTTAAAATATATCAATAACTTAAAGAAAATCATTCGTATTGCATTAGCGAACCAATGGATGGATAAAGATCCTTTTTACAACTACAAGGTAAAGTTTGAAGTTGTAGAACGCGAATTTTTAACTGCCGAAGAAATAGAAATTTTATACACTAAAGAATTGCATTTTGATCGACTGAAAGTCGTTCGGGATATGTTTGTGTTTTCTTGTTACACAGGTCTCGCCTATTCCGATGTTGAAAAACTATCAAAATCAGATATTACGATTGGTATTGATGGTAAGCAATGGATAAACATTAAACGAACAAAGACCAATACACGTAGTAGCATTCCGTTGTTGCCTATTGCAAAAGAGATTTTAAGTCGTTATGCTTACGATCCAAAAGTGATAAAAAGTGAGCGATTAATTCCAGTCTTTAGTAATCAAAAATCTAATGCTTATTTAAAAGAAATAGCGATGCTCTGCGGCATCACAAAACCATTGACGACGCACTTAGCACGACATACTTTTGCGACAACTGTAACATTAACCAATGGCGTCCCTATAGAAACGGTTAGTAAAATGCTTGGGCACAAATCTTTAAGAACGACTCAACAATATGCAAAAATTGTGGATAGAAAGGTTAGTGATGACATGAAAGTACTTGAAGAGAAACTGAAAATACAAAGTAAAAATCAGAAGAAAAAGTCATAAAATTATGTTGTGAGCAAGCTCTTTAAGCCTTCATTTTAAATGATTGTGTTTGGTATCATTTGATACAGTGTCAAAATTTGTTTTTTTAACCGTATCAAATATGGTACAACCTCTGAACATGTAGTGAACATCTACTAAACAAGTAGTGAACAAGTATTGATACATAAATACAAACATTAATAAACAAAAGAAAACATTTATAAACTAAGCTAACAAAAATTTAAAATTTATTTTTCTTATTTAAAAAAAATCAAAATTATTTATCTGGGTAATAATTGCAATTCAGAATCAAAAATGAGGTGATTTACAAGTGATTTAATCAATTATCTCATCATTCTGGATAACCACCATGCAATACGTCTTAAAAAACGATTTTAAAGCGCTTAAAATTAGTAAACTACTAGTGTTCATGCGGACTCATAGCATTTGATGCTAATTGATGTTACTTGATGTTTACTCTCTGTTATTTAAATCTTTATTATCTTTTTTAAACTGAAATTCATTTCTTCCTCGAAATTTCAGTTTAAACTCTTTATTTATCCTTTCTCGTTCTAACTCTTCAAAACTTTTCTCAATTAATATTTTTGGTTTTGGCTCTACATTCATAAAAATCGCTTGCAACATTCCCAACGTCGGTTTAGTTTGGTTCTTTTCTATATCTTTTAAAATAGCAATAAGTGTGTTGATTCTTTTTTTAATTCGATTTTCAGTTTCTATCAAGTCTGATTTTAAATCATCATCAGGTGAAAGTTCATTATTCTCAAAAAATTCTACCATTGAAAGCAAAGTCATTGAGTTTGATTTTGAAATTGATTTGGAATATTTCCTAAATTTCTTCACTACAGAACGCTTTATACTTAAGTTTTCAAATCGTTCTTTTTCATATCCTTTATCCATTTTTACTGTAAATTTTTATTGATTTTACTGAGTTGCGAGCATTTTTACGGTAAAAATAATTTCTACCTTAATTCTAAAACACATATAAGCAACTAATAATCAATAGTTTAAAAATAAGAAACATCGCATCGCGTGTTACCCTCTTGCTATACATTTTTTTCGATGCATCTTCAAAAATATATACCTCAACTCAAGATAATTTACTAGTCAAATTAAACATTAGAATTACAAGAATTTATGAAGCTATAATTTCAACTCTTAAATTATAATTACTTAATTCAGCTTATTATTACATTATCTATAAACCATTTACTTATTATATCTTGAGCGTTTTCCTTTTCTTTATTCTTAATAGCAGAATCCTTCAAAATAAAAACAACTACTAGGTTATACCATAGTGGTTTCTTAATTCACCTACTTCCCATAGCGCCATCACTGTTACCTTTCCCAAGATCATAACTTAAAATTTACGCCTATAAGAATGTATAAAAAGAGCGAAGCATGAGCCTGATTATGCCATTTGTTAGGTGTAAATTTTATATGTTCTATTGGGAAAGTAATTGCCTATTGTAAGATATTGAAATACTATTTTACAAATATTAACCAAACTCTTTATAGGCGTTGGCGAAGAGTATTGGTATTCACAATTAAGCGCTTGTCAAAAAAGGAAGTATGAAGTGAACATAACTAATGTTACGCAAAATTGAAAGCTCTTACATTTGAGTGAATATGGCTTTTGCTGAATGAGGGAATAAGTGTTTGTTATAAATCTATACTTCAAGAATCTTACTAAATCTATCTACAACTTCTTCAAACTCAAATAATGGATCATATTCATTAGTTGTGCAATTATAAATATAATCTGACGACCATATATTTCTAGCCTCAATTATCAATTTCAAAGCTTCCATTATATATTCCAATTCATCATTGCTCATCGTGGGATGAATCGATAAACGAACCCAACCTGGTTTGTTTGATAGGTCTTTCTGTTCAATCTGGTTTATAATTTCTTCAGAATCCTTATCGTTTATTTCACATAAATAATGCGCATAAGTACTCGCACAAGACCAACCACCTCGAACCTGAATTCCGAATCGGTCGTTCAATAATCTAACTACTAAATTGTAGTGTATGTTTTTAATATTGAAGGCCACGCAACCAATTTGTTTTTGATTTCTTGTTCCTAGAATATTAATTTCTGGAATTGCTTCAACCCCTTTATAAAATAGTTTTAATAATTCTTCTTCGCGAAGCTTCATCTTTTCAACATTCATTTTCTCTTTTAAATTAATGGCAAGAGCAGCACGAATAACTTGTAAGATTCCTGGTGTGCCTCCATCCTCACGTGTTTCCAAATCATCGTAATAACCGAATTTCCTTGAAGGATTTGTCCATTTCACATTTCCGCCTCCTGGATGGACCGGTATGTGATTTTTTTGAAGTTTTTTATTGTAAACCAAAACACCTCAACTTCCTGGACCTCCTAGAAACTTATGTGGTGGCCACGTCTTGAATAATCAATTTATCGTTATAAAAGTATTAGCTATCTTACTTTATAACAAACCTACAAAGTACTTGTTTTTATTACTTTTATTTGACATGTCATTTTCTCAAACTTGTTTATTTGGCAAATTTCAGAAAAATGAAGAGTCTATATCAATCCAAACAGCCTAGGTAACCACAGACTTAATTCTGAAAAATATGTCACTAGGAACAAAGACACCACCATGGCTAAAAATAAAGGAAGTAATGGTTTTACTACTTTTTCGATGGTCGTGTTAGCGACACCAACACCTACAAATAGCACCGAGCCCACGGGTGGTGTACACAAACCAATAGATAAATTCAAAACCATAATAATACCAAATTGAATAGGATCCATGCCCAGATCTGTAATAATTGGTAAAAATATAGGCGTAAAAATCAATACGGCAGGAGTCATATCCATAAAAACCCCAACCAACAATAAAATCAAATTAATAACAAGAAGGATGATTATAGGATTATCGCTTATCGTTAGTAATACCGAACTAATGCTTTGAGGGATATTCTCATAAGACATCACCCAAGACATACTCATAGACGCACCGATTAATAGCATCACTATAGCTGTAGTGCCACAGGAATCTAATAATATTTGGGGAAGATCTTTGGTTTTTATTTCTTTATAAGCAAAACCCAAAATAAGCGTATAAAGTACGGCTATTGCCGAAGCCTCAGTGGCAGTAAAAATACCTGCCACTATGCCACCTATTACCACCACTAGAAGCATTAAACTAGGAAAGGCCCTTACAAAAGTTTTACCAACGTCTAAGACGGTACTTCTTTTGCCAACATTATAGCCTTTCTTTTTAGCCCATAATGAAGCCACTAACATAAGTAGTAGACCGGTTAGAATACCAGGAATATAACCAGCTATAAAGAGGGCCGCAATGGATACACCGCCACTTGCCAATGAATAAACTATAAGCACATTACTAGGAGGAATAATTAACCCCGTGGTTGATGATGTAATATTTACGGCCGCTCCAAATTCTTTTGAGTAGCCTTCCTTTTCCATTTCCGGGCCTAATATGCTCCCCATAGCTGATGCTGATGCCATGGCTGAACCCGCAATAGCCCCCATTAACATGGCGGCAATAACATTTATTAAAGCTAAACCACCAGGAAGAGCACCCACCAAGGTCTTGGCAAAATCAATCAGCCGGTACGCTATACCTCCTTTATTCATAAGCTGTCCCGAGAGGACAAAAAATGGAATAGCCAATAAAGCAAAACTATCTAGGCCTGTTGCCATACGTTGAGACACCGTTGTAAGTGCTGGAAGCATAGGAATACTTACCATCATGGTTAACAATGAGGACATCGCAATACTCCACGCTACTGGAACCCCGATTAAAAGTAATCCGATAAAACTAAATACTAATACGAAAATGGGTAAATATTCCATTATAATTGTTTGTTTAATATATCTGATAGTTTGTAGAAAATAATGAGAATGCCGCTTATTGGAATAATGGAATAGACTACACCAAGGGGGATTTGTAAGGCTGGAGAGTATTGGCCTAAGGCAAATGTTATATAAACCAATCGAAGACCACCTACAACGAATGCAAAAAAGCAAAATACCATAATGATCCAGTTAATGGCTATTTTTAGTTTGATTTGTCCTTCTTTATTTAACCGAGCAGGTAATAAATCGATAGCTACATGCATTCGCCTTCCTGAAATATAAGCTGCGCCCAACACTCCAACCCATATCATTAAGTAGCGTGCTAGCTCATCTGTAAACGAGCTAGGTGTACCGACCACAAATCTGGTAAAAACTTGCCAAAGCACATTAACAACCATCACTCCCATGATAATAGCCAATGCTCGACCTAAAAAATAATCAACTTTTTTTCGTAGCTCCATACTTATTGTGTTTCTTGAATTCTATTGATGAGTTCATAAACAGGTTTATTATCTTTATAATCTTCATAAATAGACATCACTTTGTTCTTAAATAACGATTTATCTGGCCTCACGACTGTAACTCCGGCTTTAACAACAGCATCAAGGGCTTCCTGTTCTGCTTTGGCCCATAGTTCTCTTTGGTATTCTACAGAGACATCTGCGGCTGTTTGCAACCATGATTTTTCTTGTTTAGATAAGCTTTCCCATAAATGCGTGCTGATTACCAATACGTCTGGTATCGATGTATGTTCGTCTAGTGAAAAGAATTTACATACCTCATAGTGTCTTGATAAATAAAATGTTGGTGGGTTATTTTCTGCACCATCCACAACGCCTTGTTGTAATGCCGTATACAACTCTCCTGAAGATATTGGTGTTGGAGACCCCTCAAGGCTATTTACCATATTCATGGCAGTTACACTTTCCATTACCCTTATTTTTAAACCCTCAAGGTCTTTTGGAAATTCCACTGGTTTTTCTTTGGTATAAAAACTCCGGCTACCCGCATCATAATAACCTAAGCCCTTAAGCCAGTATTTTTGACCGCCGTCCAATAATTCCTTTCCAATAGCACCATCCAAAACATTAAACCTATGCTCACGATTCCTAAACAAAAAGGGTAAACCAAACACTTGCATATTTGGAGAAAAATTCTCCATTACTGCTGCAGAAACCTTAGTCATACCTAAACTTCCTATTTGCAATAACTCCAAACACTGACGCTCTGAACCCAATTGTTGGTTGGGATAAAGCTCTAGTTTTAATTGACCTTTTGAGTTTTTTTCCAACTCATCTCCCATAAGCACCATGGCTTTATGCACTGGGTGACTGATATCCAAACCATGTGCCAGTTTGATGGTTTTCACCTTTTCAAACGATTCACAGGAGCACAAAGTGAAGGCCGTCAGCAAGACTATTAAGGCTGAAGTTGTTTTAATCATTAATTAGTTTTTTGAAATTATTTTTTAAGAGATTTTATAATGTCTAAAGCATTTTTCACATCTTGTTCTAATTTTTTATAATCCTCATTGGTTATAATATCTTTTGAAATCAATTGGGAGCCCATGCCCACACAGGTTACTCCGGCATCGAACCATCCTTTCAGGTTTTCTTCGGTGGGGGAAACGCCTCCCGTAGGCATAATACTCGTCCACGGTTGCGGGCCTTTGATGCCCTTTACAAATTTAGGTCCGTACAAATCACCTGGGAACAGTTTTACAATCTCGCAACCCAATTCTTCGGCTCTTGCTATTTCTGTTAAAGAGCCACATCCTGGAGACCACAGTACTTTACGTCTGTTACAAACTAAAGCAATATCTTCTCTTAACACCGGGGTTACTATAAAATTTGCGCCCAATGCCATATACAAAGAGGCAGCTGCGGCATCGGTTACCGAGCCAACACCCATAATCATTCCTGGTAATTCTTTAATGGCATACTTGGTTAATTCCCCAAAAACCTCGTGGGCAAAGTCACCGCGTGCCGTAAATTCCATTAACCTTGCTCCGCCATCGTAGCAGGCCTTTAAGATGCCTTTGCTCAACTCTAAATCATTATGGAAAAACAAAGGTATCATACCTGTTTCTTTCATAGCCTGAGCTACTTCATATCTTGAAAATTGTGCCATATCTATATAATTTATCGTGCCACACGCCCTGAAGCATCGCCACCCATTAATTTTTCTACTTCGGCAACTGTTACTAGGTTTGCATCGCCTTTTATGGTATGTTTTAAACAGGATGCGGCTACTGCAAAATCCAATGCATTTTGGTCGTCTTCCGGATATTTTAACAGGCCATAAATCAATCCGCCCATAAAGGAATCGCCGCCACCTACGCGGTCAACAATATCGGTTATTTGGTATTGTCGTGTTTCATACATTTTTTTGCCATCGTATAAAACGCCCGCCCATGTATTGTGCGATGCGGAAATGGATCCTCTTAACGTGGTGATCACTTTTTTTGCCCTTGGAAATTTTTCCATCATTTGCTTACAAACAGATAAGAACGCTTCTGCCTTTACATCGTGCCCGTGTTTATGAACATCCAAACCTTCCGGATGGATATTAAAATGTTTTTCGGCATCTTCTTCATTTCCCAAAACCACATCGCAATACGACGTTAATTCGGTCATTATTTTTTCTCGGTGTGTATCATCGCAAAACGTCCAAAGCTTGGCGCGATAGTTTAGGTCTGTTGAGATGGTAATACCTTTCGCGCTAGCTGCCTTAACGGCTTCCAAACACACATCGGCTGCGCCTTGCGAAATGGCTGGCGTGATCCCTGTCCAGTGAAACCACTCAACATCTTTAAACACGGCATCCCAATCGATCATTCCGGGTTTTATTTCTGCTATAGCGGAATGTGCCCTATCGTAAACCACCTTGCTGCCCCTACTTACGGCTCCGGTTTCCAGAAAGTAAATACCCAAGCGGTCGCCGCCCCAGACAATTTTATCTACGCCCACGCCTCGTTTGCGCATTTCCATCATGGCACATTCGCCAATGTCGTTTTTTGGCAAACGGGTTACAAAATCTACCGACACCCCGTAATTTGCCAAGGATACCGCTACGTTGGACTCTCCTCCGCCATAAACCGCATCAAAGCTATTGGCCTGTGAAAATCTTAAAAATCCCTGAGGCGCCAACCTCAGCATAATCTCTCCAAATGTTACTACTTTGCTCATTTGTTATCTTTATTAAATAATCTGCTTTAATTTATTATTGTAAAACTCGGAATTAACACAAAAAGATAGAGGGGTGAAATGTCCCAAATTAGAGGGTTAAATTGATATTTTCGGGTTAAGCTGATGCTTTTAATCCCTATCGAATAGCTAAATCAAGAATGTATAGGTATGGGGTTGTTTTTAGCTAATTATTAGCTTGGTTGGTGACTGTTGACAACGCTATTGAACACATTAATTCCTCAACTAAAAACCCGTGACCCAAAAGATAAAAAGTTCAGTTTTGATACTGAAACACTTTAGTAATCCTCAATAATGTTCAACTTTGAAATTTTCGATTTTCATATGATTATTAACTGTTCTAAATCCGAAGTAACCACTTGTATAAGGCTGATTATCTTTAATTTTATAAATAATTTCGCCATTTCGAGAATAACTGGTAAGGCTATCTTTTACCACGATTTCGATATGCATCTTTTTATTGGCGGTAATCATAAATTTTTTATTCGACAAATCGTGCTCGGGCAATAGCGACCTGTTAACATTGCCGTTGTATCGCCTAAATCGGGTTTTGGTGTTGTGGTGTCCGCCATAACCCACATAATAACCCGTAAAATGATGGTAATTGGGAAAAATACCAGCACGTTCTTCAGAGGCCTTAAAAAAATCATCGGGGTTTTTGGGGTCGTTGGCCATCCACAGGCAATTCATATCCGATACCCTATCATATTTGCCCCCTTCGTCGATAACCGTAACGTCGTACGATATTTTTACCGGAGCGTGCAACTTGTTTTTAAACCATATCGTGCAGCCTTTGGCATCGATAATTTCAATGGATTTATCGTTAAAAATGGTTTGTCCGTTTGGTTGCTGTTCCACTATCCAGTTTTCTGGATTATCAAGCACATTTTCATAGAGTACACTATTATCATTACACCCGAAAACAGTTATTAATAAAACAATGAGGTACAAATTTCTCATTTTATGATTTGTTTTTTAGTATCGAAAATTCGGTCTGAACAATGATTTTAATTCAAATTCACTTCGTGCTGATTGGAAAAACCGTCCTTTTTTAAATTCGCCAATTTTTCTTTCATTTTTTTTACTTTAACTGGAAATTTTGAAGCCAAATTATTTTTTTCGTTCGGGTCGTCTTCGATGTTGTACAATTGAGGTACTTTTTCAAAACCTGTTTCAATAATAGGTCCCCATGGCACTAATTCTGGACCGTCCAATGGCTCGATGTATTTCCAATCGCCTTCCAAATACGACAATGGCCCCATAAAGCTTTCTTGAATCAATGCCGTTCTGCCTTTGGTACTTTCGCCTTTTAGCACATCCAATTGGTTTTGGCTGTCAATCACATCGTCATCTAATTTTTCAATACCAACCATAGTCGCAAAAGACTTTAAAAAATCTACTTGACTCACAAGTGCATCCGATACCATGCCTTTATTTTTAACTTCTGGCCAACGAATAATTAAAGGTATTTTGCTACCACCATCATAAGCGCTGTATTTTCCACCCCGCAAACCACCTGTTGGCTTATGGTCGCCCAATAATTCTCTGGCTTGATCATGGTAACCATCATCCACCACAGGGCCGTTATCACTAGAAAAAATAACGATGGTATTTTCCAATAGGTTTTGTGCTTTAAGTGTTTTTACTATTTCATTTACCGTCCAATCCAATTGTAAAATAACATCACCTCTTGGCCCCATGCCGCTTTTACCCTGAAACATTTTATTGGCTACTCTTGGCACGTGTATATCGTGGGTTGAAAGCAACAAGAAAAAGGGCTGCTCTTTATTTTTATTGATGAATTTATTGGATTTATCGACCAATTCCATAGGAATAGTTTCGTCATCCCAAAGGGCTGCTTTCCCACCGGTCATGTAACCAATTCTGCTAATGCCGTTTACAATAGTGTGGTTATGCCCCTGCGAAGGTTTCATGGTTAACAGTTCCGGATTTTCTTTGCCAGTTGGCCAATCGCCTACTTTTTCTTTGTAGTTTACCTGAATAGGGTCGTTAGGATCTAAATTAACAATATGGTGGTTTTCAACAAAAACACAGGGTACGCGATCGCCGGTAGCTGGGATTAAATACGAGTAATCAAAGCCGATTTCCAATGGCCCTGGGCTTATTTTTCCGTTCCAATCGGGGCCATTTGCGCCACCCAAACCTAAGTGCCATTTGCCCACAATGCCTGTTTTGTATCCTGCCTGTTTCAATACTTTTGGTAAGGTTGTTCTGTTAGTATCAATCAACAAACCTTGATCGCCCTTTGCGACACTTGTGCCTTTTTTCCGCCAAGCGTAATTTCCTGTTAATACCGAATAGCGCGAAGGTGTGCACGTTGCAGCCGTAGCATAAGCGTTTTTGAATAAAATACCACCCTCTGCCAATGCATCAATGGCGGGTGTTTTAATTTCTTTGGCGCCGTACGCACTAACATCGCCGTAGCCCAAATCGTCTGTATAAATAAAAACGATATTTGGTTTTTGTTGGTTTTCACTTGATGTAGCACTAGTATTTTTTATTTCCGAAGTTTTGTTTTTACAGCCTATAACAACAAAAGCTAACAGCATGTAAATAAAGAAGGATTGGTTTTTTAAAGTCATCGTGATTATATGTATTAATAAGGTTTGTCGAATAATTCGCTGGAATGCATTGTGCTAGTACTCGGTATTACGGTTTTTTTTAAAAATTTGGTATCGTTAGTATCTTTGCACCAGTCGATTAGGGTTTGCCTAAATTGATCAATGTTTTTTATATGGTGTTTAGAGTTTATTAAGTTATTCATTTCGTACGGATCTTCTTTTAAATCGAAGAATTGCTCCCTATTTTTACCCCAATTATAAATAACGTATTTGTAACGGTTACCAATTACTGCCCGCCCTTGGGTACCGTGGGCATGCTTGCCTTCAAATTTGGTTTCAACTACCAAATAATCATGTGGTTCGTAGGTTTCTGAATTTTCCAAAAGCGGTTTTATGCTTTTGCCCAAAAACCCGTCGGGAATTTTAATATTCGCAAAATCCAAAATGGTTGGGTACAGATCCAGTCCGTTGGAAATCAAGGTCGGATTTTGTTTTTCTTCGGAAGTTTTAGCGTTTTTATAATTGATGCTAAAAGGCACTTTGATGCTTTCTTGAAACAGGGCTGTTTTTTGATTCCAACCGTGTGATGCATTGCCATCGCCATGGTCGCTAGTAAAGATGATAACCGTGTTGTCGCGCAAGCCCAAACTATCGATCGCATCGATAATCTTACCGATTTCTTTATCTACTTTTTCAACCAATCTGTAATAGGCGTGTCGGTATTGGCGCCAATCGGCTTTGGTGTAATGTTTAGTTGGATAGATTTTTACCGATGCATTTTGCTCTATTTCTAAAGCTTCAGGAAAAGTTTCAGATTTTTTAAAATTAACAGGTAATTCTGGCGTTTTGCTTAATGGCACCGGCGGAATGTTGCCATACGGTAAAGGCTGATTTCTAGCCCATTCGCAGATATTGTGCGGATTATCGAAAGAGGCTACCAAAAAGAAAGGTTGTTTTTTGGCTGTTCTCGATTTTAAATAGTTGATGCTCTTTTCGGCCAAGGGCATATCGCCGAAATCGGCTATTTTCTCAAAGCCATTACCCTCGACCATAGCGGCTTCGTGGGCATGCCATTTTCCGCCGTAGGCACAATGGTAGCCCGCTTGCTTTAACACATGCCCAAGCCCTGTTCTTTTGTCTTTAGGCAGCATCTCCTTATCGCCTTTTTCGTTGGAGTTTACACCCAAATTATGGGGCATTTTCCCCGTAAACATACTGGAACGCGACGGTGTACACAACGGAAACGTAACATAGGCATTTTTAAAATAAACGCCTGTGTTTGCCAGTTTGTCCAAATTTGGCGTGCTTAAATTTGGGTTTCCGGCAGCACTTAAGGCTTCGGCTTGGTGCTGGTCGGTCATAATTAAAACAATGTTGGGCTGGTTTTTATTTTGCCCAAACGATATCGTAAAAACACCTATGCACACCAATACTAATATTTTAAAATTCTTCATAATTACAGTTTGTTTTGCAGCCATTTTTTTTCGGTTATTCGCCATTTTCGTAAGGTTTTGCAAACCCATTTTGGGGTTTTTCCCAAACGGTGCTTAAGTTGGGCTTCGTACAATGATTCCGGAAAAACTTTAGTGCCTAAACTTTCTAAATATCCAACATTTTTTTCATTAAAAGACGTTTTAGAGCCATGTAATCCCACAATTGTTGGATTAACAACGGCAAAGCCCCAATACAAACCTTTCCCCGAAAGACTCCAAAAATCGTAATTTGAAATGGTGTCGCCTACCCTTTTATAATTCCATAACGTTAGGCCTTTTAAATGATGTGGCTCGTTTTTATAAAACCCGCCATGATTAGTCATTTTTGCACCTTCGTATAAATCGACCAAATTATTTATGGGAATATCGGCATGTGAGTCCCAACCTTGTTTCGGGGTCTTTACGCGCCAAATTACCGAGCCAGATGTTTTGTGCGACATAGCCGCCCCGTGGAATTGCCCATAATTTGAAGCATCGTGTATCAAGCCCGTAAGCACCCGGGTAGATTGTGTAACGTTGGTTAATTTGTGCCCGCTATTGCCCTGGACCAAAAGCTGTAAAATAGATGAGGCGTAACCATTATTTATGGAAACCGCACCAGTAACATTGCTAAAGCGGCAACGGCGCACCCATGAATTCGCAACACGGTTCATAGCGATAATGGACCATGCATTGTCGTGAATATAGTCTTTGTGGTGCACGAATTTATCCTTAAAATTGGCTTTAAAAAAAATATCTTCTACACCCACGTTTTCTAACGGATAAAATGGTTTTGCTTGCCAATTGTAAGCTACATTTATGGCATTGATTAAGGGATCTTTTAAAATGATGGTGTTTCCCGAAATGTTTTCTATTTCATGGTTTTCTATAAAAGCAACACCTTTTTCAATGATGTTTTCCCAATGTGGGCGCGGGGATTTGCCTCGTAAAGCAGTTTTGGCGGCCTCTAAATTGTAGGGCATTTGCAACTGGATGTATTTGGCATTTTTGAAAATGTCGGCATTAGCGACTTCAATTATAACATCGCCAGCATTGGCAGGTTTTAAAATGTTTGTTGTCTCCCCTGTTTTCTTCTTCGAGAAAAAATTGAACATATAGCTCACTTTCCATTCGGGCTCGTCGGGATAGCGTCGCAGCATGTGGTCCTTCATCTGTATTACCGTTCCGTTTTTACCCATGCCACTGCCTTTTAAAATGATGTTTGATGCCCTTATTTCAATAGGGTCGGTCTGGATTGGGTTTACATTCACCAAAAATTCCCCTTCAGGAAAAAACACCACACCGCCCTTGTTGTTTTCTGCGGCATGAATGGCCGACTGTATCGCCTCTTGATCAGAAATAGAATCATTGGGAATGGCGCCAAAATCCATCACGTTAAACACTTTTAAATGTTTGTGTTTTTTCGGAATACCGGTTTCGCCCAATTGATAACCCGCATACGAATAATCGAAAAGTTTTGGAATGCCCGGATCTGTAATGTCACCGGTGTACTTTTTCCAAATCAGTGCTTTAGGTTGTGCACAGGCGCCCATACAACACATATATAACAAAACAAAAACAACTAATAGCAAACGTTTCACAGCAATTATCTTTATGGACTTTAAAGTACTTTCTATAATTTTAACAAGCTAAACTCGTTTGGCAAACCGTGTACACACTCTAAAGTAATGGTGGTTACGCTGCCAGTATGGTCCACGGCTTTTACCGTACCAGAAATGGCGGTGTCCCATTTACCGCTTAGCGTCAAGGTAAGCGTTACGGGCCTGCTGTAGTTTTCAAATTTATTTTGCCTAATTTGTTTGAAGTTCAAGTCTGGCTCTACAACACTTAGTGTCAATCGGTTGGCACTATCTTCGCGCGCCATGACCAAAGCTGGTTTAGACGTGGTTCTTAAAGCTCCGTGTTCTAACTTTGTGTCGACTTCAAAAATAACATAGCCTGTTGTTTTAGTGTCTTTATCTAAAACAATGTGTGCTTTTTCATCGGCTCTGAGTATTTCATAAGAATTATCTTTTGAAGCCGTTTTGCCAAAGTTTTTTAATTCGGGTTCACTTAAAAACGGATAAATAACATATTGGTAGCTTGCATCTTTTGGCCCCATACCATGGTTAATCCACGCCGAAGCATAATCACCTTCGGTCTCTTTGACACCTTTCGCCTTTTTATTGTTTTTGCCCGTATTTATGGAGTATTTATTATGATAGGATTGCTGTTTTTCTTTTTTAAACTGAATGGGATTTCCTGATAACATATAATAACCATTTCCGTAAGGATCGGTTATCCAATTTTTCGATGCGCCTTCGGATGCAATCGTTGCCGTGTAAGGGAATTTCGTTATTTTTTCTGAAGAAGTATAAATTGGTACTTTCTTATCTTCTAAAAACGATTGAAAAATATTGGTCTGTGTCGGGTTTTTATCGTCGATACTTGAAATATTGGTACCGATACAAATCAATTTTTTCCCAAAAGAAAAGACTGATTTTTTAGCGTACAATTTACCGGGATAGCCCACTTTTGTTTCAGGGCCGTCGGCGTTAGAACCTTTACCTTCGTTAAGCACCATACCAAAAATACCGTTATCGCCCAATTTTGTGGCACCGGCAAATGTTTCGTTGGACCGGAACATAATCAATGGCATTTTGGCTTCCAGTTCTTTTAAAGGCAAATAGATGATAGTTGCCCCAGGGTAACGGTTCCAGTCCCAGCCTTCTTGCCTAAACCCACTACCCTTTTCGCCTTTTTCGCTTAATAATTGCACGGTGCCGTTTGCCGGATAGCGTCCGTATCGGTTTTCATCTATATAAATTTCAGAGGCCCATACATATTTGCTGTAGCCTTTAATAATAGCCGCCCAATTGTTTTGCCTTTGCACTGCAGTTGCTGCATAAGGAAAGGTGTAATAGCCTATTAAATTTTCTTTTTTAATGCCATGTAAACTGGTAAAAAGCGAGGTGTTCAACATATCTTCATCGCCCCAAAGCCTTAAATATGCAGCGGCGACCTCTTTATCTATTTCGGCAGTGCCTTCAGGATTTCCAGCCAATGCCATATGCAAATATTGTTGTCTAAACTTCTTTATATTGTTGGCTTCAAGAGGATGACGCCCTGCATTACCAAAGCCCCAATCGTATTTTTGACTATACGTACGCGTTGCCAAAAATGCATTTTTAAAATTTCTGTGCCCTTCGGTGCCCACACGAAAACGTGTTTTAGACAAGGTGTAAATAATTTTGGGTACATTTTGAAAAGCACCATAGCCGTATGCAGGATAGTGCCCGTTGTGATGCCACGCTGTTCCGTCAATTTTAAAACCCCATTCTTCCTCCTGTTGAGCCAAGGTTATGGATAAATAATTGGAATAGGCTCTTAGCATTTCAGCCTGCATTTCTTGTTCTTCAAACATAAAAATGAGCATGAGGTGGTAATAGGCCTGAGTGTTTAAGTAGTCTATATTAACATGAAAATTTTCTTCTTTGCCCAAAACCATGCCCAAGTTATACAACCAATGTAAACTAGAAGCCACTTGTTTTAACAAGTCGTGTTCAAACAAAAAGCGTCTCATTTTAAAAAAACCCTCTGTAATTTCCCTAACGTTATAACCAATATGATGTCTTGTGCCTCCATTAGAACCTGCTTGCCAACCTTGATCTAAGTAATATTTTGTTCCAAGTAGAAACATACGCTCGATTTCCTGACGTTCTGAGTCGTTCGCTCTATCGTGGAAATTCGCTAATTTTTTCATCACTTTTCCAAGATCCTTTATATCATTAAATATTCGTGGGCCTTGTTTCTTTTTATTAAAGTACTCCTGACCATCATTAAAATTTAAAGGAGGACCAAGAACCGTAGTACCGTTATCTTTTAGTTGCAGCTTATCAAACATTTCTGTTAATGCATTGATATATACCTTGTATTTCTTATCAATAACCATATCTGCATCAATCATTTTCTCGAACTTTTTTAGATCCATTCGAATGGCCATAGAAACAGGTCTCGGCTTCAGGTTTTGAATTTGCTTAAAGTTTGAAATCAAAGGCAACCAATGATCTTTACCTGGATTATCATTGGCTTTTATAAAGGGTACAATTAAGTCTGGATATTGATGCCTATCATCTTGATATTGAGAGAAAATAATATCATCAAAAAATAAAGTACCTTTGGCAGCCGTGGTTGAAACCTTAAAGTAGTCGTAATCAACAGCACTTCCTTTTTTTGGCGGATTACCATTCATTTCATAAAAAGGCACCCAAATTCGTCGCCAGCCCGTAAAGTTTAATGGAATACTAAAATACACCTGTGTTTCTCCCTGTGTTTCATACGAAATAGTGATGGTTTCATTCTGAGCCATTTCATTATAGATAGACATGTGCAGTGTAGGACTCGCTGGAAAATGTGACCCGTAACGCAAGGGACTTTCAGCATGTGAAAGTTCTCTGAAGTTTGGCGTTCCAAAGGAAGCTTCACCCTGCCATTCCCATTTCAACGAGTTCCGGCCATATCGATAATGCGAATCACTAATTGTTAATGAACTATTTGTTTTATTGAATTTCGTTAAAATTGAAGCCTCTTCAAAAGACTCCACAGCTGGTAACTCGCTGTTTTGGGCCTCAACTAAGCTACTTATCATTAACAATAAAATGCTTAATAATATATGGTTTTGTATTTTAAAAGGGTTGAAAGTCATAATCTATGCATTTATAAAACGGTGAAACTTATTAAAATATTAACCTAAGCACCACGTTTAATTTCTTTTAATCTCATTTTGCTGTTCTAGGTTGTTGGGACTTTTTATTACTTTAGATCCCCTCACGTTCCAATCTTTAAACCAGACGCTTTTCTCCTTGTATAATTTAGGGTTACCCAAATTTTCAAAATTACTAACAAGAGCCAACCGTCCGGATAATTCATTGGGCATGACCTGCTTTTTTGATACTTTAGACAGTAGTGCGCCCGTTTCCCTGTTATAAATGGCAGCCAACAAGGTATAGGTCTCTCCATCTGGTTGGATTGTTAATACGAGACTTATTCCTTGTGAAAGCTGATCAATCACCAAGTCATTTTTTTGATTAGGCCCAGGGTCACCAATAAACAAGGTACCATTTGTACAAACACCTAGATTTATGCCATTATTATCATTGGGCTTATCAAGATTTTGCTTAAACGGACCTTGAAATCCGATATTAAATCCAGCCCAATTGATATTGGAACTTGTTATTTTATTATTATAAAAACCTAAATTTACCCGCATTTCTAAATCACCTTTTTGATCTGAAAGTTGATGGGTGCGCAAATACATCTTTCGATCTTCGGTGCTCACCAAACATTCAATCCTATTATTAGCTATGTTCCATTCATGCCTGGAGTTTACGGCATATTCTGAACCGATTAGTCCAGCAACACTTTTGTTGGCAAGGTTACTTTTAAAAGCACTCGATCTATCTTGGTTTTCACAGTTGAAAATAAATATGATAAGACTGAAGCTGAAACTAAGTTTAATTAGTTTGAAACCTAGTTTTAAG
Source organism: Hwangdonia lutea (assembly GCF_032814565.1). Classification (GTDB taxonomy): domain Bacteria; phylum Bacteroidota; class Bacteroidia; order Flavobacteriales; family Flavobacteriaceae; genus Hwangdonia; species Hwangdonia lutea. Next base: position 2,981,814 of record NZ_CP136521.1, on the reverse strand, counting down.
GCCCTTGAACGATTGAACACACTTAATTTGGTCATTAAACACCCATTATAAATTTTGATATTTTTTCAACCACGGATCCCGCTTTTCTTTTAAATTTTTAAGCAGTTCCGCATGAAGTCTCTTTTCGGAATCTTCATCGCTTCCTATTAAATTAGTTAGTTGATATGGATCCCTAACATTATCATATAAAAACTTGCGTTCTACGTTTTTCTTGTCGATAGTTATCACATAAGTATATTTGTGGGTACGTATACCTCGGTGTCCAGATTCTGGCTGCCCTTCTAAAATAAAATAATACAAGGCCGAGGTCGGTTTATCTCCTTCGTCATTTAAAATAATTGAGGATAAATCCTGACCATCCAAATCCATAGGCATGCCGTTGGTAGCTTCAACCAGGTTTAAAAGGGTTGGCATTATATCGGTTGCACTCACAATTAAATCACTTTTTTGATTACTTTTAATTTTCTTTGGCCACTTAATAATAAAAGGCACATTTATGGCTTCTTCAAACCAAACGTTTTTAGACATTAATCCGTGGCTTCCCATCATTTCACCATGATCTGAGGTAATGATAACAATGGTATTTTCTTCTAATCCTTGATCTTTTAGGGCTTTTAGAACACGCCCTATTTGAGCATCTACACCGGTAACCATGGCAAAATGGTTACGCACATGTTCTTTAGCCAAATGTGTACGCTTCCTTGTTGCTCCAGAATGAAATGCTAAATCTTCAGCATCCGTATCCAAATCTACATTTCCTCTTACCAGTAATTCATCTAAAGGTTTGTCTTTATAATGCTCCAAATATTTTTCAGGAACGTATTGATAAGGAGGGTGTGGTGGATTAACAGACCAAAATAAAGCAAAAGGTTTGTTTGCATCTCTAGTTTGTGATGATGGATTTTTAATGTAATCGATAATGACATCAGCCTCGTGTTTTGGTGACCATTCATTAACATAAGTCAGTTCGTCCTCCTCAGCATCATTTATCCAATAATGCGGTGTATTATGCTGATCAAAGGTACCGTAAGCATACCAGAAATTAAATCCGTGCCGTAGTTCTTTAGGTTGATAAGCATCCCAGATTACCGTGTCTTTTCCAGGGATTGGTTTTGGTGATCGTAAATGAAGTTTCCCCACATAACCTGCATCATAACCATTTTTCACTAAAACGTCGGAAATACTTATATCATCCTTTTGCCAAGAGTTGTTGTATTTATAGCGTCTTGAATTACTATTGCTCAGCACCGAATTATTATAGGGTAACTTTCCTGTCATTAACATCCCACGGTATGGGCTACATAATGGATAGTTACTAATAGCATTGGATATAACCATACCTTCTTTTCCCAGTTGGTCTAAATGAGGCGTATAAACAGGGTCTTGGTTATTAATACCAACTGCTGCGTTTCTAAACTGGTCGGGAAAAATAAATAGGACGTTGGGTTTCTTGGTTTTATCTTCATCTGAATTTGACTTCGACTTACAAGAAACCATAAATATGGCTATAAAAACGAATGAAAAAACCTTTAAATAATTCATTTTAAAAAATACTATAATTTATTGTTTGTCTTTATTTTTTTTAATCTTGATAAGGCTTCAATATAATAATAATCGGCATAAATAAGCGCCACATCGATTTCATGCCCCAACGATTTTGCACCAGTAGAATGCAATAAAAATGAATCTGCCTTTCCAACTCCTGAATAATTTTCTGAACCTAAAGATTTTAACATTTTAACGGCTGCATTATAATAGCGCTTTTGATCTGTTTCATATTCTACCAAAGTGCTTAAATCCAATAATGCTGAGGCTACTATGGCCGCTGCTGAGGCATCTTTTTCTTCGTTGGGGTCGCTTTGCACATCAAAATCCCAAGCTGGCACCATATCTTCTGGCAATAAATCTAAATACGCATCTGTTATCTTTTGAGCAAAATCTAAAAACTTTTTATCTTTTGTTTCTTTATAAACCATGGTGTAACCGTATACGCCCCAAGCTTGTCCGCGCGACCAACGGCTATCGTCTGCATAACCTTGCTTGGTATGTCTGTTTAAAATATTGCCGTTAATGGAGTCGTATTCTAAAACGTGCCACGAGGTATAATCGTCTCTAAAGTGATTCTTCATTGTGGTTTCGGCATGTTTCACGGCAATGTCGTAAAACTTTTTATCGCCACCGTGTTTTGCCGCCCAAAACAGTAACTCCAAATTCAGCATATTATCGATAATTGTAATATGTTGTTGCCACCTTGGGTGCATTTTGTTGGACCACGATTTTATGGTGCCTACATTAGGATTGAACCTTGAGGCCAGCGAAGCCGCTGAGGTCAGCAATATATCTTTATACTCTTTTTTACCACCAATTTTGTAACCCAGACCATAAGCGGGAAACATCATAAATCCAATGTCGTGATGCTCGGTAATGTTTTTAAAATCCTCAAAAACCTCGGTGCGTTTTATCGCTTCGTCTTTCCAACGCTTATTCCCTGTAACATCATAGGCATACCACAATACGCCTGGGTAAAAACCAGAGGTCCAAATTAGTTTATGGTTTCCTACTTGTTTCCATTCAGTTGCATCAGTTTCTATAAGGCGTGGATGCTTTGTTAAATCGGTTAACTTAGGAACTGCAATTTCCAATTGATTTTCACAATCATTAATCTGTTTTTGTAAATCGATTTCGATTTCGGGTTTAGAAATAGTTGAAACGTCCTCTGTTTTATTAGAGTTTTTACAAGCCACTAAAAAAGCGAGGCAGGTTAAGAAAAGGATTTTAAATCGCATGGTTTAATTCAATTTTAAATTATATTATTTTTTGACTGATCTCAAATTACGTATTTAAACAAAATGACATGCAGTACCGAAACAAAGATTGTTATTTTAATAAAAAAATCTGAGGGTATGATTGTTCATTAAAGCGGTCATACCTGTTCATTTTAACCTATTAAAGGCATAAAAAAAGCCTCAACCACTATAATATGAAGTAGTTGAGGCTTTATTGACAATTAATAGTCACTAATTATTTTAGGATGATTTTTTTGGTTAAAACACCACCTTCTTTAGACTCTAACTTTAAAAGATACAGTCCTGGTGAAAATTGACTTACATCGATAGATTTAGCAACATCTGTCTTGTAAACCACCTTACCCGTAATATCTAAAAGCTTTGTGCTTTTGATGTTAATACTAGAGTCTAATCTGCTAATATTTAATGTCTCTCTTGCTGGATTTGGATATATTGAGAATGCTTGATCCAACACGTTATCCTTGGTGGATAAAACAACAGAGCTATCTACGGTAAAGTCTAATTGCTGTAATGCCGTATAGGCCGAATTTGGTGTCCATGCCGTTGACAGCACAAAGCGGTAATATCTGTACGCCTGTGTTGTTGATAAGGTAATCGGATACTCGCTACCGGCACCGCTATTTCCGCTAAACATGCCCACTGGAGAGCATAAATCGTCCCAATTGGTATCGTCATTACTTCCTTGTACAACCCATTTTGACTCGTCTGGAGCGCCTTTATTAGATGTACCATTGGCCAATATATATCTTACTTCGGTAACTGCGATAGGATTATAGGCGCTCGAAACCTCAAATTTATATCCTTCACCAATTGGAATCAATACGCCATTTGCCAATCTTGGTACAGAAGTGGCTGTAGTTAACACATCGGCCCACTTAGTTGTATTGGAAAAGTTAGAGTCAGAAATTGAAGCACTTGGAGTGTTGAATATGTTTGTCTGTCCAGATGAACTTGTATTTAAAGCAGAAAACGCACCATCGGCAACATCTTGAGGTGTTGCTTCAAACTTTACATCCGAAATATAAAATGTACCGTGTTGACTAACCCCAGCATTAAAGGCTGAATTATCTGTAACCATTTTAAAAGCAATGGTCACTGATGAACCTGTATACGAAGACAAATCAAGCTCTCCTTTAACATAGGTTTGAGGAGACACATCAGAAGTAGCAATACTACCAATAATGTTACTGGTTTCATCAGTCCATGTCGCTGTGTTTGGCGCATTGCCATGTGTATAATTTTCAGAAACCCAAACCGTTAGGGTTGCACCACCACCAAAAACATATCTTTGTTGTGTCCAAAAGGATACTTTTGGAGCATTGGCTGAAGACAAATCCTGATTGGTCATTAAAGCCCAGGCTTCTATTTCGTAATTGGTATCCGCTGGTGACCCACTGGTATTAGTAAACGCAATGGTTCTTTGGTCTCTCGCTGCTCCTGCTGGTATCCTGTTAGTGGGTCTAGAACTTTCATCAAATACTGGACTGGAATCTAAAGCATCTACCACATCATTCACCCTTTTTCCTACTTGATTAGCGGCTTGCCCCCCTAAAGCAACTTTCTGAACCGTGAAGCCTCTGCTTTCGTTTTCATATCTAAAATCTTCGTAATAGATTGTTTGGGCACTAATGGAAAATGCTAACAATCCAAAGATTAAAAAGAATAATTTTTGAGTAATTTTTTTCATAATATTAAAATTGTTTAAAAGTTATTGATACTGTAACTAAAGTTTGAATACTATAAAACTAAGCAGAAGATTTCGTTTCTAACAGGGGGTGTGTGTTCATAAAAGGGGGGCTTTTCATCCATAATACAGAATGATTATAATAAAAAAGCCCCAAAGACTGCATAAGCTTAATGCAGAACATTGGGGCCACTAAAACAAACTGATGTTTAATCTGTTACCGTAATAGTATATTCTTTTACCACTTCCTCCTTACCGTGTATGGTTTCATTATTGCCTATAAAGGTCACGGTATAGGTACCTGCTTTGGAGTAAGTGTACTCAAAGGATTCAAGTTTTTCAGAATACGTTTTTAGCGCCTCTCCTTTATCTGGATTTACCTTAGTTAGATTAATAGCGTTCGTAATTAACCAATCTTCATTAGTAATCCATTGTCCACCAACTTTAACCTGCCCTCGCATCCTCCAAAGCCCGTTGCTTCCTTTATCGCTGCTCCAGTACCATTTATTGGCATTCCAACGAGAATCAACGCCTTGCACGTCAACTGGTTTGAATCCTGGAACTTTTTCCGTGGCTACTGTCAAAGCAGCTGGAGCATCGGCTACATCCATTTGGATGTTTAATTCGTCCAACCACCATTCTGCAGGTCTTGTACTGTTATCGTCGCAAAAATATCTAAAGGCGAAATAAATTGGGTTACCATCGGCCAAATCTGTAATATCAACAACTCCAGATTCTTGAAGTGTAAAATCGTATAAAGTAGAAATATTGAACCTATCGGTTATTTCTGTCCATGTAGCCGTATTAACACTTTCTGGGACACCACTGCCATCGTAGTCCTTAGAGTACCAAACTGTTAAAAGTCCTTCACTATTCTCACCTAATCCCCATTTTTGAGAGTTTAAAAAAGACATGGTTACGGTACCTTCTGCATTGGTTCTATCTCGGTATTTATATTGATGTTCAAAATCTCCAGCATAAAAATATAAAAAGTTAGGTGCGTTATTTACTTTAAACTCTACAGGTTCACCCACTTTAGCGGTAGCATCAAAAACAACTTCAAAACTTGGGACCTCCACAACTTCAAGGTCTTCGCAACTTTGAATCCCTAAGATTACAAAGAGTAGCATGGTTAATAAATAAATTGATTTTTTCATTTTAATTGTTTCTTTTAATTATAAAATCTGTTGACTGTTTACCAACCTGTGGTTTGTTTTAAATTAGTATTTACACCCAATTCTTGTTCTGGAATCGGTAAGATGTAATGCTTGCTAGGATCAAAATCATTATACCCATCATAAAAATCGAAGGAGGCATTCATTACATTTCGCCTTGGGCTATTATTTATGGGTTCGCTACCAAACACAGGAATATCGTTAGGGCCTAACGAAAAAGTTCCAAAGGTAGTCCAGTCTTCATTATTAAAATTAGGATCTGCTGCTAAAGTTTCCATGGTGGTTTTAGTTTCGTCCACTTTTTGTTTCAATAAACCCCATCTCACTAAATCGTATTTTCTATGTCCTTCAAAGCATAACTCCAACAGGCGCTCTTCTTGAATAGCCCCATCAGAAATGGTTGATATCGGTGTTGCATTAGCTCTGTTTCTAATTTCATTAATTGCATTTAAGGCTTCGTTAGAACCCGGTGCAATTTTATTTACCGCCTCGGCATATATTAAATACATTTCGGATAGGCGCAATACCGGCCAATGATGTGATCCATAGCTGGTATTGGTTGTATTAGGCTCCAAATATCTGCGGTATTTTGAAGCCGGAATCATAAATTGGCTATTTATTAACCCTAACTGGCAATTATCATTTCTTTTATTAAAGTAGGGCAGCGTATTCCATAAGCCTCTTTCGTCATTGGGGTCTGCTCTATATTTTAAAACCAAGCTAACTGTAGCATAAGTTAAGCCAAATCCTTTGCCTTTAAGGCCGTCGCCACTGCTACACTCTTCGTCGTCGAACTTTATTCCAAAAGCTGATCCTAGTTTAGAAGATTGGTTAGAGTCTAAATCTGCAAAAGAAAAGCCTATTTGAAATAAGGTTTCTTTAGTTTCATAGTTTCCTCTTGCCAATTCGTTAAATATATCAGCATAAACGGGGTTTAATTCGTGGTAGGGATCATCGATAACTTTTTTACTCCAATCTCTCGCTTTCTCATAAGCCCCTGCTTCATTAAATGGCGCACTGGCCATATACAAGTATGCTCTAGCCAACAATCCCCTTGCAGCACTTTTGCTTGCTCTACCAGGAGTAGCCTCTGCGGCTGTGGGTAGATACTGCTCTGCAAACTCTAAGTCTGCTACAATTTGTTTGTACACATCAATACCCGGGGTTCGTGGCAACAATTGTTTATTGGTTTCTTTCAATGGCATTGGTACGCCTTGAGTACCCCCAAATGCCTTTTGCACATCAAAATAAAGAAATGCTCTTAAAAAACGAGCTTCGGCAGTGAATTCTTGTTTCACTTGTAATTCTAAAGGCGATTTTTCAAGACCAACTATAAGCGTATTCGCGGCAGAAATCCCTTCGTAATAGGTGCCCCAAATATCTTTTAACATTGGCTCTGAAGCCGTAAAATTATTTTTTCGGATATCTCGAGCTCCTTTTCTATTATAGAATCCTTCGTCTGTCCAATTCGTTGGGTACTGAGCGTTGATTACCGCCTCTCTATAGACCGCAACCACTCGACTGTAAGCTCCTGCCAAACCCGCTAAAGCACCAGCTGGTGTACCGTATAGAGTTTCAGAAGTAATATTATCCTCTTGTGCGATTTCTAATTGCTCATCACAGCCTTGAAATAGAAATGCCGTTAGAATTGTAATTATTATAAATTTTATTTTCATGATATATTTTTTTTTAGAATGAAACATTTAAACCTAAACTAAATGTTCTGTGTTTTGGGTATGCCGAATAGTCAATACCAGGCGTTATTAAAGAATTCGCTACCGAAACCTCGGGATCAAAACCAGAATAGTCTGTCCATGTAATTAGGTTTTGCCCCGATAGGTACAATTCTAAACTATTCAATTTTAATTTCTCTAACACATCTTTTGAAAAATTATAAGAAAAATTAACCGTTTTTAACCTAAGGTACGACCCATCCTCAACGATGCGTGATGAAATATCCTGAAAACCTTGGCCTCCAGCTCTATGTAAAGTGGTATTTTGGTTTTCCGGCGTCCATCTGTTAAGTGTTGTAGCCAATTGATTTTGATTAGGACGGTCCATACCTTCCAACACAAGTCGGTTGGCATTTAATATATCGTTTCCATAAGACCATTGTAAAAACGCACTTAATTGGAAATTTTTATAGGTAAAAGTGTTACCGAACCCACCAAAATGTTTAGGTAAAGCGTTACCTATGATGGTTTTATCAGCTCCTGTAATTTGTCCATCGCCATTTAAATCTTTGTATTTTTCATCACCAGGTTGGTGGCTTCTGTAACTTGCTTGTCCAGGAAGCAATGTGTGCGTAGAGGCATCAGCATCGTAGTTTTCAAAATCTTCGATTTGATATACCCCATCAGAAATGTAACCAAACATATTACCCAAAGGCTGTCCTTCTTCTACAAGAAATTGATTAGTGCTCAACAATCTGTAATAATTGGGTTGGCCAAAAATTGGTTTTCCTTTAGGTAATGACACAATGGTGTTTTGATTGAAAGAAATATTGAAATCTGAAGTCCATTTAAAGTTCTTTGTTGACACATTAACCGTATTTAAGCTAAACTCCAAACCTCTATTTCTTACCTGCCCTGTGTTGGTCCACACAGATTCAAAGCCTTGAGATAAAGCCGTATCGGCATTAATTAGGAGGTCGTTAGTGTCTTTTTGATAAACCTCAACCAATAAGGATAGCCTATCATCAAAGAAGCCCATATCTAAACCAGCATTATATTGCTCTGTGGTTTCCCAAAATAAATTTGGATTAGCACCAAAACTAGTAGGACGTTGTCCTTGAACGGTTTGCCCGCCAAAAAAGTACGACGCATTACTATCGGTTAAAAACTCAAATCTTGCAGTACCAGGAATTCTATCATTACCTGTTTTACCATAGCCCACTTTAAACTTTAATTGCGAGAAAATGTTTAAATTTTCAATAAAGCTTTCTTTATCGGCGTTCCACGATAAGGCTGCTGAGGGGAAATACCCTATTCTATTTTGCTTTGGGAAGTTTGAAGACCCATCACGCCTTATTGAAGCCGTAAATAAATACTTTCCTTTATAACCATAGTTTATCCTTCCTAATACTGAAAAAATTCTAGACTCTGCGTTACCGCTAATATCGTCAGAACTATCTAAAGTTCCGCCATCTAACGCATTGATTCCTAAGTTTTCAAGATATTGCGGAATATCGATAGATCTGAAACGTGTTCTAGAGGTTTTTCTAATATTTAGAGTTACCCCAACTAGTCCGTCTAAAGAATGATTATTAAATTTCTTCTTAAAATTTAAGGTATTTACCGAAGAGAAATTTTTCCATTTTTGTTCATCTAAAGAGCCATTTATACCATCAATTTTACTTAATAGTCGGCCATAAACCGTTTTACTGTTATTGAAAATGCCCGTGTTCCTAAATTGTCGACTAAAACTTGCTCGAGTTTCAAATCTAAGCACTGGAGAGATTTTATATTTAAGTCTTAAATTACCTATAAACTGGTCATTTTCACGTTTTCTATATTCGTTATTTAAAGATACGATTGGATGCCAAACAACCACATTAAACCCGTCATAATCATCATTTACCTGGGATAATGGATCGACACCTTCTGGATAATCTATAAATTTGTTTGCCACGTTGTTATAAGTTATCAAACTCCTTAAAAATGAGTACGATGAATTTCCTTTGGTATCAAGCCCCTCTTGTACGTAATTCGTGTACAGCACATCTGCCGTTACATCCAATTTATCATTAACTTTATGGTTTACCGTCATTCGTCCATTTAACCTGCTGTATTCAGATTTTAATAAGGAGCCTTGATCCTCTACAGCATTAATAGAGGCGTTTATTCTCGTTTTTTCACCCCCACTAGATATATTAAGTTTGTGGGTTTTAGAATAAGCTGTTCTAAAAGCTTCATCTTGCCAATTCCTACCTTTCTCATTCCTATAATCTTCAATATCCCCAACCTGCACACTTTGTCCAAGATCTTCATCGAAAACGGAAAAGAATCGCGTTGATGTACTTGATTCGTTAATTTCAGAAGAAAGCCTCAAAAATTCATAAGGTTCTAAAACATCTAAGGTTTTTGAAACATTTTTTATATCCAAACGTGTTTCATAGCTAATTTTTGTTTTACCAGCTTTAGCACGCTTTGTTGTAATAATAATAACCCCATTGGCTCCACGAACACCATATATGGCTGTTGCCGAGGCATCCTTTAAAACCGTCATGGTTTCAATATCTGAAGGGTCTACCAAACCAGGATTGAAGTTTTCTATAATAAACCCATCCATAACATAAAGCGGAGAATTATCGCCATTTACCGTGTTACCACCCCTAATTACAATATCCATGCCCGCTCCAGGTTCGCCACCGCCAGCACTTACTTGAACACCCGCAACGCGTCCTGCCAAAGCTTCATCAAAATTGGCGACAGGAGCTTCGGTTAGCTTATCCATTTTTACCGTGGCTACAGAACCTGTGAGATCTTTTTTCTGCACCGAACCGTAACCAATAACAACAATATCATCCAATTGTTGTAAATCTGGTTTTAACGATAAATCTATTTTGTTTTGGTCTGTAATGCTAACTACCTGGGTTTTATAACCTACATAGCTAAATGTAATTGAACTTCCTGAATTTATTTGAATGGAATATTTCCCATCAAAGTCGGTAGTTACACCATTTAATGTTCCTGTTTCCAGTACGTTTACCCCAGGAAGCGGCAAACCGATTTCGTCTGTAACAACCCCCGTAATCGTTTTTACCTGAGCATAAGTAGAGAAGCTACACAACACTCCACACAAAATCATAAGAAGCAGCATCCTACTTCTTTTTGGATTTGTTAAAAATAGCTTGAGATGATTTTTCATTAATTTGTTTTTTAATTGTGATTATATGGTTTAGTTTTTCAGAAGTAAATTTAAATTCTAATTCTATTTTTCAAGGGGGAAACAATGCTCTTTTAGAAGCGGGTAGCAGTTCAATTTTGTATAAAAACCACCGTTTTTTCTAGTATTTAGCAACAGAAGTAAAGGATTGGTATAAAAATCCAAAATAAAATCATAAATTAATCTGAATGACTCTCCCGATATTGAGAAGGCAATACATTGAACTGTTTTTTAAACGATTTTCTAAAGTGTTTTAAATCGTTAAAACCTAAATCATAGGCGATTTCAGAAATATTCATATCGGATTTGCTTATCAATTGCCCTGCTCGTTTTAGCTTTATGGTTTTAATGAACTCTGAAATGGATTGATCTGTTAATGCTTTGAGTTTTCTATACAAAACAGAACGGCTCGTCCCCATCTCATCGATAAAACTAGCTATAGAAAACTCAGGATTCGATATATTGGATTCAACTATGCGTATAGCCTTTTTCAAAAACTTTTCATCTGCAGAAGTCACCGTAAGTTCTTTAGGTTGCAAGATGATATCTTTTTTAAACTTATTTATTAAATTTTTTCTTGATTTTAATAAGTTGACCACTCTAACCTCTAAAATATGGGCATCGAATGGCTTTGTTATATAAGCATCTGCACCTAATTGAAACCCCGACTTCTGGTTTTCTTGAGAGGTTTTTGCAGTAAGCAATATAACTGGAATGTGACTTGTTTTTATATTGGATTTAATTTTGTCACACAATTCCATACCATTCATAACAGGCATCATAACATCGCTTATTATTAAATCTATATCATAAGATTTCGCTATTTCTATAGCTTTCACACCATTTTCTGCATCTAAAACATTATAACTTTTTAAGAAAATAGATTTAATAAATGTGCGAACCTCAACATTATCTTCTACAATTAGAATAGTGGAAAGCGATTTATCCAAAGGCATGGTTTCAATGGGCTTTTGCTCTTGTTGTTCTACTATACTCTTATCCACATAGGCTGCTTTTTCTATATTAAAAGTTTTGTTTTCTTCACTTAAAACTTTTGTTTCTACCATTTGAACTTTATTTAAATGAGCATGACCTAAAGGAAGTTTTACACTAAAAGCAGTGCCCTTATTTTCGCTACTTTTTACTTTTATGCTGCCTTTATGCAATTCAACAAGGTTTTTTGTTAAAGACAAACCTATGCCTGTGCCCGATCGTTCTCCCAGTTGATAAAACCTATCAAAGATAAATTTCTTGTTCGCTTTAGAAATACCCCTGCCATTATCCGTAACTTTAAGTTTTACCCATCTTTTGGTTTTTAAGTTTTTAGTTTTTTCTGAGATACTAATTTCAATGGTAATCCTACCTCCATTTGGGGTAAACTTAAAGGCATTGGATAATAAATTAAAAATAATTTTCTTGAGTTTAGTTTGGTCAAACCACACTTCAATGTCTTGCTCTCTTGATGTGAGTGTGAAATCTATATCTTTAGCTCTTGCCAACTCGTTAAATGCCAATTTAATTTCATTTACAAACGGTACAATATTGTTTTTTGACGCCCTAAGCAAAAGCTTTCCTGATTCATTTTTTCTAAAATCCAGAAGCTGATTGATTAACTCCATTAGGGTACTGGCATTTCTGTACATTATTTCATGCTGACCTCTAACAAATGTATCTAAATCATCTCTTTTCAAAAGTCGCTCTAAGGGGCCCAAAATGAGGGTTAGCGGTGTTCTAAAATCATGAGATATATTAGTGAACAATTCTAATTTAAGCTTATTAACTTCTTCAATCCTCTCTTTTTCAAGACGTTCTTGTTTCAATTCATTACGTTCTCTAATCCTAATTAAACTATATTTTCTAACCATCAAAATTATGGTCGTTAATAACACAGCATAGAATAAATAGGCCCACCAAGTTAACCAAGGTGCCGGTAATATGGTTAATGACATAGCTGCACCCTTTTCATTCCATAACCCATCGTTGTTAGAGGCTTTTACTTTGAATACATAATCTCCGCTATCCAAATTGGTATAGGTCGCCGACTTTTTATTGCCTATATAGTTCCATTCGGTGTCAAAACCCTCTAATTTATAAGCATATTGGTTTTTATCTGGTTGTGAAAAGCTTAATGCAACAAAATCAAAATTAAAAACATTTTGATTATGCTTTAGGGTAATGTGCTGAATGGAATCAGAAATATTTAAATACGGTTTATTATTAACTTTAAATTCTGTAATTGTTACCGGAGGCACAAAGGTGTTTTCGGTTATAGCCTCGGGATCAAAAATGTTAAAGCCATTCGCGCCACCAAAAAGCAGTTCGCCTTTTTTATTTTTTAAATAGGCCCCATAGTTGAACTCGTTACTCTGCAACCCATCTGAGGCATTAAAGTTTTTAATCCGGTAGGTTTTTAAATGAATTCTACTCAACCCATAATTTGTACTTAGCCAAATATGATTCGCATCGTCTGCCACTATACCGTATATAACATCATTTGGTAATCCTTTTGTAGTATCAAACTTTAATGTTTCTTTGGTGTCTTTATTGTACCTATAGAGTCCATCTCCTTCGGTACCGACCCAGAGGTTGTTATGGGTATCGTTATAAATGGAGATTACGGCGTCAGAAATTTGGGAATTGTCAGGTCCTAAATAATTAACTTTAGATATTTTTTTGGAGTTTATATTAATAGCAGCAAGCCCATTGCTACCACCTATTAAAAGCTCATTTTTATTAGAAGACTTCGTTATTTTATAAATTAACTTCCCCATTAAACCTAAGGTGTCTTTTATACGAATTACTGTATTGGCCTCAGGGTTTAATACATTCAATCCTCCACCCGAGGTCCCAATCCATATATGATTTTGTTCATCTTCATATAAAGCAATGATTCTATTGCTACTTAAACTACCTTCGTTATGTGGCTCATTTTTAAAATGTTTAAACTGAAATGGCGATTTATTTGGGTTTAAAAAATTAAGACCTTCATCATGGGTGCCTATCCAGAAATTACCCGCACGATCTTGAATCATCGCTTTAACGTTATTGGCGCTTAAACTATTAGCGTTCTTGGGGTTGTTTTTGTAGTAAGTAAACACTCCTGTTTTTTTGCTATACACATTAATACCTCCACCTTCGGTACCTATCCATAAGTTGTTATTTTCATCTTCAATAAATGCACTTACAACTTTGTAATTAAGTTTAGTTTGATCGGCACCCGATGAAAAATGCTGAAACACATCGAAACTCCTATCATAGTAACTAATACCTCCGGCATATGTACCTATCCAAATATCACCTTTAATATCTTGATATACTTTATAAATTGAGTTTTGACTTAGGCTATTTGGGTTTTTCTCATCATGCACGACATGTGATATTGTTTTTTTACTAGCATCTAAAATATAAAGTCCATTATAGGTGCCTATCCAAATATTTCCTAGATAATCTTCACATAAACTCCTTACATGGTCGGTAACCGCTCGCTTTTTTTGAGCTGTTAAGCTAAAGAACTCAAATAAATCGGTCGTTTTATTTAAAACGGATAAGCCTTCTTTGAAGCCTAGCCAAATGTTTTTATCTTTATCTTGATAAAACACCGAAACGTTATTTTTATTGAGTTCTATTGCTGTACCTTTCGGGTATTCATAATACTTTACACCCCTTGTTTTTAAATTATAAACCCCAATATGTTCGGTCGTTTTTACCCATAATTCTTGGTCGCTTGATACCAATAAGGCTCTAACGGGTGTGCTAAATAAGACCGCATCTGAATGCGTACCACTTAATTTAACAAAACAGCCTTTTTTAGTATCGAACTTTTTCAAACCTAAATTGGTTCCTATCCACAAAAAGCCATCTTTATCTTCGGCTATGCTCCAGATTTCAAAATTATCGAATCTTTTTTCTTCCGTTTTAATCGTATAGCGCTGAAACGTATTCGTTTCTTTATTGTACTTGTTCAAACCATCAAGGGTACCAACCCACAAGTTTCCTCCAGCATCTTCATGCAATACTTTAACAAAACTATTGCTTAAACTCCCAAAATCTTGAGAATGGTGTCTAAACACTTTAAACTCATTGCCATCAAATATGTTTAATCCATCTCGAGTCCCGAACCATAAAAAGCCTTTTTTATCCTGTATAATACTTAGCACAGAGCTTTGGGACAACCCTTCCTGCAATGAGAAATTTCGAAATTTTAATGCTTTATAATCGCGCTCCTGTTCCTGACTAAAAACGGAACACAAACACAGACTATATATAAGTAATGCTATATATCTTTTAAAATTCATTTTTTTGATGATTGGCGTTCTATTAATTTAGAGTCCATTATAATGGTTTGCGGCGAGATTTGTTTTTTTTGATTTTTTATATGTTTCAACAATAATTTTGTGGCAACTTTACCCATTTCCAATCCTGGTTGATCGATAGTTGTTAATGTTGGATTAATCACAGTTGATGTTGGTTCGTTGCTAAACCCTACCATAGCGACATCCTTTGGTATATTTACGCCATTTTCTTTTAAATATTTCATGGCTCCAATAGCAGCAACATCATTTGCAGAAAAGATCCCGTCAAAAACCAACTTTTGTTTTAAAAGTTTTTTTGCATTGTTAGTTCCATCAAGCTCCATCAATCTTGAACTGACAACATACTCTTCTTTATAAGGCAAATTACTCGCTTTTAATGCTGCCTTATAACCTTCATATCTATTTTTATAGATTTCCAAGGTTTGCGGTCCTGAAAAATGAACGATATGTTTACATCCTTTAAGTATTAAATGTTGTGTCGCATCAAACCCTCCTTTGAAATCATCAATGAGCACATTATTAGTTTCCGGAATATTACAATGTCTATCAAAAAAAACCAAAGGAATACCACTGTTTTTTAAACGGAACATATGATTGTAATTGGTTGTTTCCATAGATATGGATATTAGCACGCCATCTACCCTATTAGCCACCAAGGTTTCGGTGATTTTCGTTTCTCGTTCCAATTGTTCCAGAGATTGACAGATTAAAACGTTATACCCTGCCAAATAAGCCGTTTCCTCGACACCCTGTATGACAGAAGCAAAAAAGTGACGCGAAATCCTGGGCACGACAACACCTATGGTATTAGTTACCCTTTTACGCAAGTTCGATGCTAATGCATTACGCTGATACCCGAGTTCTTCCGCCTTCTCAAGAATCTTAATTTTAGTTTTTTCAGTAACTCTAGAGCTATTGTTCAAAGCTCTTGAAACAGTAGAGCTATCTATATTTAGTGCCCTAGCAATATCATGTATGGTAACTTTATTTATTTCCATTATTAATAATCCACCCATTTAACTCGAACAAATATAACAATTAAATAAAATACAATCGATTGTATTTTGAATTAAATTAGCTATATTTGTCATTTATTAATCATAATTTACAATATGAAAACACATTATTCAACAAGATATGCAGCCTCTCCCCAGGATGTTAAATCTTATGACACTGCAAGATTAAGAAACGAGTTTTTAATTGAAAACTTAATGGAACAAGATAAAATAAACTTGGTGTACACACACTACGACAGGTTTATTGCAGGAAGTGCTGTGCCAACAGGTAGTCCGCTAAAATTGGAAACTATTGATCCTTTAAAATCTGAATATTTTTTACAACGAAGAGAATTGGGCATTATCAACGTAGGCCAGACAGGAACGGTGAGCGTCGATGGCACCAAATACACATTGGAGCACAAAGAGGCATTATATATTGGACAGGGCAATAAAGATGTGGTTTTTAGTAGTGAATCTGCAAATGATCCTGCTTTATTTTATTTAAATTCAACACCAGCACACAAGGCCTTTCCCAACAAAAAAATCGGTACAAATGATGTCGAGGTTATCGAGTTGGGCTCGCCAGAAACCGCAAACGCCCGTATTCTTAGAAAATACATTGTTAACAGTGTTGTAGATGTCTGCCAGTTGCAAATGGGTATGACCACACTAAAAACCGGAAGCTCCTGGAACACCATGCCAGCTCACGTGCATGACAGACGTATGGAAGTGTACTTTTACTTTGAAGTACCAGAAGATCAAGCAGTGTGCCATTTCATGGGCCAACCGCAAGAAACTAGACATATATGGATGGGCAATAACCAAGCTGTTATCTCTCCACCATGGTCCATCCACTCTGGCTCAGGAACCAGCAGCTACACCTTTATCTGGGGAATGGCAGGCGAAAACTTAGATTACGGGGACATGGATCACTGTAAAATTAACGAGTTACGATAACAACTAAAACATACATAAAATATGTCCACTAAATTATTTGATTTAACAGGAAAAGTAGCGCTTGTAACCGGTGCTGTACATGGCTTAGGAATGGCTATGGCTAAAGGTTTGGGAAATGCCGGCGCTACCATTGTTGTAAACCATCACACCGAAGACTCTCTAAAAAAAGCTATTGAAGAATACAAATCTTGTGGTTTAAATGCCCATGGTTATGTATTTGATGTTACAGACGATAAAGCCGTTAAAGACACCATCACAAAAATTGAAGCTGAGGTTGGCCCCATTGATATTTTGGTTAACAACGCAGGAATTATAAAAAGGACACCTATTGTTGAGATGGAAACAGAAGATTTTGAACAAGTTATAAAAGTAGATCTAGTAGGCCCTTTTATAGTTTCGAAATACGTAGCCAAAGGCATGATTGAGCGCGGTGGCGGAAAAATCATAAACATTTGTTCCATGATGAGTGAATTGGGCAGAGATACAGTTAGTGCCTATGCTGCCGCCAAAGGGGGCTTAAAAATGCTCACGCAAAGTATGGCAACCGAATGGGCGAAGTTTAATATCCAAACCAACGGTATTGGCCCGGGCTATTTTGCCACGAGCCAAACGGCACCGATCCGAGTGGACGGTCATCCATTTAATGAGTTTATTATAAAACGAACGCCTGCCGCACGTTGGGGAGAACCCGAGGATTTGCAGGGCGCTGCTATATTTTTGGCATCAAAGGCTAGTGATTTTGTTAACGGCCACGTAGTTTATGTAGATGGCGGTATTTTGGCCACCATTGGTAAACCAGCAAACGAATAAAAATAACAATCAGATGAAACAACTTAGTAAATCGATTTTGTTTTTTTCAACTTTAATGTTGCTTTCTTCTTGCGAAAACAAGGAGAAAGCAACAACTATTAGCGTTAAAAACACACTAAACGTTGAAAGAACTTTTGAAACCGTAGAATTAACCAAATCTTTTTTAAAGGTTGAAGACCTTACCACAACGGGTATTCTAAACACAGAAACAAATAAACTAGAACTTGCGCAAACCGTTGATAAGGATGGTGATGGCACTATGGACATAATATTGTTTCAACCAAAAATTAAGGCCAATGCCGAAACTACTTTTAAAATAGTAACCGTTACCGAAGAAGAAAAACCAAAAGCACCAGAGTTGTGCTACTCACGTTTTGTACCCGAGCGTACTGATGATTATGCATGGGAAAACAACAAAGTCGCTTTTCGTGTTTATGGGCCAACGGCACAAAAAATGATTGAAGACAACGTTCCCGGTGGCACACTCTCGAGTGGCGTTGATGCGTGGCTAAAGCGCGTGGAGCATCCCATCATCAACAATTGGTACAAAAAAGAAACCGAAACCGATGGCACCTACCACGAAGATACTGGCGAGGGCTTGGACAATTTCCATGTTGGGGTAAGCCGTGGTGTTGGCGGTATTGCGGTAAAAGTGGACAGCACTTATTATTACTCTAAAAACTACACCAAATGGCGTACCATAACCACAGGCCCATTACGAACTTGTTTTTATTTAGAGTACGAAAATTGGAACGCTGCTGGAAATATCATAAAAGAATCAAAAGTGATTAGTTTGGATTTGGGGCAGAATTTTTCAAAATTCAACACCTCTATTACAGGAGTTAAAAACATATCAGCAGGTTTGACTTTACACGAAAAAGACGGTAAGGTTTCCGGTAACAAAGCGAACGGCTGGGTAAGCTATTGGCAGCCCCACGCCGATTCTGAAATAGGTACGGCCATTGTTGCTCCAAAAGAATTTTTTGTTGACTTTGAAACTTACGATGTAGACACCAAAGACCTCAGTAATGCTTATACACACCTTAATGTAATAGACAACAAAGTGGTGTATTATGCAGGTTTTACCTGGCAAAAAAGTGGTCAGTTTGACTCTAAGAAGGAATGGGAAAATTATTTAAACGATTTTTCAAATAAAATAAATAATCCCTTACAAGTTACTTTAACAGAATAGTCATTTTCAATTCATTGAAATACATCTAAAAAAAGGAGCGACATATTCTGTCGCTCCTTTTTTATTCAAATAAAATCAAATTGGTATAAAACCTTATCGTATCATGACCTTTTTTGTAACGGTATTGTCGCTATTGGCGTCCTTTAACCTTAAAAAGTATATGCCCGATGGCAATTGGGATACATCAATGTCATCATAGGCTTTTTCACTTTTATATACTGTTTTGCCCATCACATTGAGTAACGTTACAGAATGTATCTTAAACGCATTGTCTGCAACGCGAATGTATAACCTATCGGAAACTGGGTTTGGAAACACCTTAATGGTTTTACTTTCAGCTACAAAAACTTGACTTGATAGTGGCGCACTGGATACAAAATACTTAACATCTGATATATAAAACGTACCGTTTCTATTAGTTGGAGACCAAGCAGACGGGCTACTAGTATATTTAAAAGCTAAAGTAAAACTAGAACTGTTGTAAGCCGAAATATCTAATACAGACTTGATATAGGTTTGCGGATTTTGGCCAGAAGTCGCAATTTGGTTAAGGCTAGAGGTTACATTGGTCCAAGTAGCAGTAGATACATTATTGGTATAATCTGTAGAAACATAAGCTTCTAAAGCTGAAATACCACCATTGGCATAGCGTTGCTCAGTCCAAAAACTGATATACTTGTGAGTGTCGGCTACTCTTATATAAGGGTTGCTAGTTGAAACATCTACAGTTTGCATAACAACCCAAGCTTCTAATTCGTAGTTAGTATTTGAAGAAGTGCCTACAATTGAAAGCGCTCTTTGATCTCTTGCTTGGTTGGCTGGAATTCTAACTGAAGGGCGTGTTTCGGTAAACTCATTATTGGAATCGCTTGCGTCTGGTATATCACTTATTCTTTTGCCTATTTTAGATTCGTCCTGCGAATCGGGATTTGCTATAACCTGTACCGAGTAACCACGGTTTACAGCACCAAAATCCTCGTAATGAAAAATAGGATAAAACGGACTAGGTGCTTCTTCGTCAATCCAACTTGGCAGGCTTCCCAATCGGTATTCCAATTGATGTTCATATAACGATTCTTCATCAACCGGTGTTCCCTGCGATTCGTTTTCTTGATATTGATTGGCCTCAGTGGACATAGTAAACCCTTGCAGTCCAGAAATGATTGGCATTAAAAATTTGGCATATCTGGTTTCTGAATTGGGTCGCCACGATTTAACCCCAGTAGCTTGGTACGAAACCCCTTCAAAATTCCACAATACCATGTGTCGTAAGTGATTGGGCAACGCACCTGTAGAACCTCCTTGGTTAAAAAAGAAACCGCCTTTGCAAACATCGAACAATGTCGCCCTGGGTTGGCTGGCATGAATTTCCATTCCGGAATTACCATTCTGCGGGCTCTCGTTGCGCCAAAGCACATTACCTATCGACAGTGCATTAACTCCAGCACCATGCCATATTCCTGACGTATAATCTATATTTTTACCGATAAAACAACCCGTTGCAGAGTTAGTAACAATAAAATTATGGCCGGGGTTTCCTGTGTATCGATTGTTTAAAGCTGTACAGTTTGCAGAAAATTTAAACTGTGCTACTTGTGACATATCTGAAAACTCAACATTGGAAATCCACCCATTTACCACATGGTTAAACTGAATACCGCTCCATCCCGATGAGCTCAAATAGGCGTTCGGGCCGTTTACCGGTTCACCCGGATATAATTCTTGAGGTGCCCTGTGGTGGATGTGGTTCCAGATGAAACCACCCGTATATTTTAAATCTTGAACACCTACCTCTTCGAGTGCTTTAAAATTATTTATTTTCCAATCATAAGTGGCGTTTACCGCTCTATGGATAGGCTCTTTAAAGGTAATGGTATTGCCACTTTTGCCTACAACTTTGTGCACTTCCCTAACCTGAACACCATCATTCACAATCTTTAAATTTGAAGGTTGATATAAGTCTGAGGTAGTGTAAGGTGACAATTCTTCGGCCAACAAAGCAGAATTCGTATCTTTAAGATACAACTCCACCCACTGCCCCACAGTAATTGATGAAGCATCTGCAACCTGTAGCGTAAATGTTTCTCTATCAGCATTACCTACAACATCTGTGATGTAAGTGTTTACTGAATCCTCGCCATTCCAGAACACAAATAGATACGGACAAACCCAATCTTTTGTTGCCATATCTGGGTGCGTTGTATTATCTTTTTGGTATAACTCAGTACCACCTATTCCAGAACCACTTCCTTTTATAACAATGTTGCTTTTTGAAATCCTTATAACTTCGCTCAAATCATCTACAGCATCGTCGTTCACGACAAATCGTCCCGGAGGAAAAAAAACGATGCCACCACTAGGGTTAGCTTCTGCAGCTGCAATTGTAGCCATAATGGCTGATTTATCGGAAATTCCATCATCGGCCACGGCTCCATAATTGGTAACATCAAAAACAGGTTGTGAAAAGGATGAGGGCAAGCCAACTTCCCCATTATGGTAACCAGCATAACTAAAGGTTGGCAATATAGGCTCCGTATTATTAATTTGAGCATCTACCCAATTTTGATACAATAGGCTCGGGTTTTGAGCTTTTAGTTGGGTTTGAAATAAAATTAAGCATAGAAGAGTAAGACGTAGAGTTTTAATCATAACAGTCGTTTTTACATTTCAAATTTACAAATCAACTTAAATTGGTTATGGGGGTTTACAGACCAATTAAAGGGGGGATAATCTAGTATAGTTAACAATTCCCATAATACTAAAAATAAAATCTGATACACTTTATCGTATTTCCACCTTAGCACCCAAAGTCAAATGTTAAATTTTGTTAAATCGAGACCAATTCGGTGACCACTAAAATCAGCCCCTTTTGAAAGGCCTATAAACACTAGAAAGCTCAATTTATGGTCGTTGTCTCCGACTCCACTTATTGCGTATTAAAAAACCCTTCAAATTATAGATTTGAAGGGTTTTTGTTTTTCTAATATTGAATAACATCAGACTAACTTACTTCTTAGTTTAGTCTAATTTCACGATTTTTAATGTAAACTGCTCGTCTAAATTGTTATTAATCTTAGCTAAATAGACATTTGGCGCCAAATCCGAAATATTAAAAGGGTGTTCTTTATTAAAATTCCCCTTAAATGTTTTTACCTGCTTTCCTGTTAAATCGAAAATTGAAACCGATTCAACCAATGTATTTATCTGAAAAAAATTGGAAGTTGGATTTGGGTATGCTTTAATAACCGTTTTATTATCAACATTTGCAACACTTAAACTTTGGGTTTGTGAATATAATCGGTATTCACCAGGCTGTAAGTTTATTGCTGCTGTAGGATTGGTAACGTTAATGCTTGTGGTTGAAAATGAATCGTACCAAGTTCCGGTTGCTGGAAAATTGGGGTTTACAGATTGTGCGGTAACATCAAAATTTGCAATAATTACGACATCTAAACTACCAACATTGTCGTAAAGATTGATACGTTTTACCAATCCACCAACGTCAAGATTAAAGTTATCGGTGTTAAACGTAGATGGAAATTGTTTTTTTAATTGGATCATTTTTGCAGTAACATTAAACAAGTCCAATCGGTCTGAATCCGAATCGTAACCTAATGTCCAAGCCACAGGTTTTTTATCCAACCTACAAGTGCCGTTTTCAATATCGCCATCACAATTAATACTTTTATCGTATCCTAATTCCCCAAATTGCCAAAGCATCTTTGGCCCCGGGATTCCATAAAACACAACCGAAGCCGCTTCTTGCCTATCTAAAGCCGTGCTTAAATCTTTAACATTATAGCCGCCGTTAACATTTCCGTAGGCCAAATTTTTAACCATCAAACGCTCTTCGTCATGGCTTTCCATATAGCCTACAATATGCGGATTATTCCAACCTCTGTTACTGTACGATGCCCACGAAATATCTGCACCGGTGGCATATCCCATGGTATTTTGATTAAAACTATGGTTTAGATTTCCCCAAAGCAAAATGCCGTAATTTGCTAATTCCGTTTCTTCTGTGTTATCTGATAAATGCTCATAAATAACATAAGCTTCATTACCTGGAGATTCGTTCCAAACATGATCTGCAAAAGCCTTTAAATTTTGAATTCTAGAAGCATCATAATTACTACCCCAAATATCTGGAGATGAATGAATAGTATTTGATAATCCTTTGGTAAAATCAAAACGGAAACCATCAATTTTATATTCCTCCATCCAAAAGCTTAAAACATCGTTAAAAAATTTAACCGTATATGCTGACTCGTGATTAAAATCCGGACCCCAACTAGCTACCTCACTATTATCAACAAAATTGCTGGTAGCGTTGTAATATGGACTATTTGCTGCAGGACGATTATTTGCGCTATCCCAATACATTTGCAACAAAGGCGATTGCGAATAAGAATGATTAAAAACAACATCTGTAATTACGGCCATTCCGCGCTGGTGGCAGGCATCAACAAATGCTTTTAAATCGTTTGCTGTACCATAGGCTTTATCCAACGCCATATAAAAAGACGGGTTGTAACCCCAACTTATGTTGCCTTCAAATTCGTTAATAGGCATTAACTCTATGGCATTTACACCTAGGTTTTGTAAATAATCTAAATGCGTTATGGCCTCTTGATACGAACTGCTTTCTGTAAAATCACGCAAAAGCATTTCATATATAATAATATTTTCTTTGTCAGGCCTTGTAAATGTTGTGTTCTGCCAAACATAATCGGTTTCGTTTATCTTAAAAGTAGAAACAATTCCAGTGGTTTCACCAGTTGGATAAGCCATTAGGTTTGGATAAGTGCTGTTTGATATATACTGATCGTTATCAGGGTCCAGTATTTTTTTTGAATAAGGGTCAGCAACCTTTATACTATAATCGATAAAATATTGATAGGCATATTCGGTATTGGGATCCAAGCCACTTACGGTTAACCAAAACATATCGCCATCTTTTTTCATTTGATAGGTTTGGTTGAGTGTCCAGTTATTAAAACCGCCTATTAAAAACACATCGGTTTTTAGTGGTGCCTCTAAAACAAATGTAACGGTACCATCGCCATTATCGTTAAAACCATTTTTTAAACCCGTTGGTAAGGCTTCGTTTTGAGTAGGTGTTTTTACATAAACTGAAATTTGTTCTGTTTTGGTTTCGCTGTTTTCGGTAGCACTGGCTTCAATAGTATAACCTCCTGTTGAAGTGAATGTATAAGATTTGGAAATTGTAGTGGTATTGTTTGCTGTTTGCTCAGTAACGTTATTTACCTTTAATTCTAAATCTGCATTTATACTAGATTCTGCACTAATCGTAATATTATCATCCAAATCAAAAACCGATTCATCTGAAGGATTGGTAATACTAACATTTAGACCAGCGGCATAAATGGGAATAAAAATATCGGGTCTTGATTGCGCCGTTCCAGCACTGTTTCTAAAAACAATAGCAATATCGGTTACAACATCTGTTCCTGAATTGTAAAAAGTTGGAATATCTGGAGTAATTACTAATTGATAGGTGTTGGTTCCCGTGCGCGTTAATTGTGGTTGATTTACATTATCTCCCCAAGAACCAATAACATGTTTCCAATCGGAATTACTTGTTGAAGCAGAAGTTAGTAAACCCGTATGTGCATACACTTCGCCAGCATAGCGATCCAATTCTGTTCCAGTGGCGTCAAATGTAATGGTAATAACATCCGAAGCTGTTGGTATTGCAGGCGATGTAGTAACCACTTGAGCTTGAGCAAATACCACCACGAATAAAAAAAATGAGTAGAGTAGTTTTTTCATAATCTATTTGTTTTAGGAAAAAAAAGGCTGATGTACATCAGCCTTTTTTTAAATGATAAATAAATCTAGTTCTTAGTGTATGTTGGATTTGCCGGATCAGAGAAATCTAAAACAAACGAATATGTTCCTGCGGTTGTAACTAGGTTAGCTCCACCAGCTTCTAAAACGCCATCGCCACCATCGTCTCCATAATTTACACCCCAATCGTTATTGGCTCTAAACTTGTATTCGCCATCAATTAAAGTCACATCGTTAAGAATCCAAATATCATTAAATGGGCGTGACCAATCTCTAGTGAATTGAGCATCTGGTGTTGCGCCCCATTCATTGTAAGCGCCACCTACTAACCCCCATATATAGTCAATGGGTTCTAAAGTATACGTTAAATCATTCATGTTTACCGTGGCAATATAAATACCAGCAGATACAACTATGTTTGCTCCGCCTGCATCTAAAGTACCGTCTACACCATCATCCCCCCAATTGGTTCCCCAATCGTTGTTCATTCTAAATTTCATTTCACCGTCAATTAGGGTTACAATACCTCTAAACACATCAGAATATTGGTCGTATTCCAGCATAAAATCTGGTGTTGCGCCCCATTCATTATACGCACCGCCAACAATGCCTAATGAAAATTCTTCAATAGTATAGGTTAGGTTGTTTAAATCCATGGTAATTTTGTATGATCCTGCGGTTGTAATATTAATGTTTGCCCCACCATCATCAAGCGTGCCATCTGCACCATTATCACCATAATTGTTTGCCCAATCCATGTTTTCTCTAAACTTAATCTCGCCAGTTGGTAAGTTAACATAGGCCACTAAAACACCATCGACGTCCGTGGTCCAGAACGGTAAATCCGGTGAGCCACCCCAACCGGTTACGGCACCTACAACGCCCCAGTTTGTTGATAAATCCAATACGGTTAAATAAGTAGTTACAGAAATGGTAACTGTTGATGAAATTCTTTCTAAAACAGAGCCAGAGGCACTATCCGTAATGGTTGCTTTTACTCTTATATCTAAATCTCCACTAACATCTACAGCTATACCACTTTGAATTGCCAATGCGTTTAACTGTGCGTTTGTTAACGCTATACTATTTTGATTAGTAACATTACCAGCTTCAATAGGCATAGCAAATTCGGTGCCTGCCGTTGCGCCTTCTAAAACATAACTAACATCTTGATTTAATGAAGAATCCAAAATAGGATCGTCCCATTCTACCGTTATGGCAGTGACATCGTTATTATCTAAAGACAATACAAAAGCATCGCCGTTATTTACATTATTTATTTCTGGCGCATTAACCGGGTAGGTTGTAACCAAAAGTAAAATATTATTGGACATCTGGCTTCCAGCCGAAACCCTCATATAAATAGCAACATCTTTAAAAGTGGTCACGCCTGTACTGGCAATAGCGTTGTTAAATTCGGCAACCGTCATCGAGAAGTTACTGGAATCAGTAGTTCCTAAAGTCACAGGAGCAGTAAAAGCTTCATCTGTAGACATTTCTACATTATATGTGCCACCACCAGTTACCTCATCATTCCATGAAATGGTAAATGCAGGATTATCTGGTAAAGCAAAATTTAAAAACACGGTACTAATGCCCGGTGTGTTTAAAACAAATTCGGCTTCTGGGGTTGTTATCGTTAGGCTTTCTTCTGTTTCACAAGCGGTAAACAAAAAGGCCAATGAGAATAAAAGAAAGCTGATTTTTTTTATATATAAATTCATATCTGTTTTTTTTATGATTATAAATTCAACGGAATGAGGATATAACGACCCGTTAAATCGTTAAACCAAACATCGTAGTCATCTTCAACAATTACAGGAATAGATCCGCCGCCATCGGTAGCTACTCCAGAAAACGAAGTAGTGCTGCCCCAAGTTGCACCAGCATCTGTTACAAACGATACGTCTCCCGGTGTTAAATGTAACCCCGATGCATACCAAATATGCCCATCAAAAGCCAACGGTGTCATAGCTGTTGTTGCCACACTGGAGCCTTGAATTGATAAGCTTGCAGGACTAGTTATTCCTGATGCATCAAAAGGTAACGTTGTATATTTTTTTGTTGAAAAATCTATAGTAAAAGTATAGTATCCCGTTTCTGGCACTCCAAAACGTCCTGGGTCGTTAGATTGTGTTCCAGGGTTGCCGGCAATTTCCCCTTCTTCTTTGGGCGTATCGCTCCCTTCATTTTCTACTACCCCCCATTGTGGCTGCCATAGTCCTCTTGTTTCCAATACTTTAAAACGACCTTCGTCAAACCCACCGGGTTTTGCAAAATATCCGGTGTAGTAATATAGGTTTGGGTTGGATTCGTCTCTAAATAAAGGTGGGTTGTTTGCATTGTTGTTCCACCCAGGCGCAGTACCGTTTCCAACTAAATAATAATCGTTAAACACGTAGTTGAAGTATGGATACACCTCAAACTGTAGCGTGTTTGAGTTTATAGGCTCGCTATTTTGCGACCCCAACGACGCTACAACTCTAGTGTATAAAGTTGCCCATTCAAAAGGGTTTAAACCTGCATTGCCTGCTGCGGCATTAATTTCGCTAATGGAAAGTGTAATGGCACTTTGCCCCGTTATTGAGGCTGCCGTTACGGGATTTGTAAATCCTTCATCGTTAGCAAACTGAATCGCGTAATTTACAGCCGTTTGTTGTCCGTAATCCGATTCCACCCAGTTTAACGTTAATGCAGGATTGGAAGTGTTTACGGCATCCAGCTCTATGCTGGTAAAATTCAAATCTGCCAATATGGGTGCCGTAGGCGCCGATATTTGGAATGTGTCAGTAGTATCGTCGCAAGAACTTAGGAATAGTAAAACTAAACCAATAATGCTAACTGCTGAAAGTATTTTATTTTTTTTCATCGTTTTAATTTGTTTTAAATTTTAATATCCCGCGTTTTGGGTAAGATTAGGATTTGCAGCCATACTTGCTGTTGGAATAGGATACACTTTGAAGTGTGCTGGCAGTGAAATACCATTACTTCCGTTACCTTTCCAAGCCCAATTGTAATTACCACCGGTAAATTTATTATATCGAATTAAATCTTGTCTTCTATGAGCTTCCCAATGCAATTCCCTGGCTCTTTCATCTAGAATAAAATCTAAAGTTAAATCGCCTGCAGCAATTGTATTTGGGTTATTTGCTCTGGTTCTCAAAGCGTTTACATAACCAAGTGCTGTGGTTAAGTCGCCACCACCGCCTCTTAAATGGGCTTCGGCATACATTAAATACACATCGGCTAATCTGAACAATGGAAAATCGGTATCCACAAAAGTTTGATCGACACCAAAACTGCCCGTTGAGGTAGCATTGGAATATTTTTGAATAATGTATCCTGAATCTTTATCAGATATATCGTCAATATCGACAGGTCTGCCTTCCGAAATAATCGTATTTCTGGTATCTGAGTTAAACGAACCGTCAAACAATTCCACAAACTGCTTTCTTACTCTAAGGGCACCGCCCCATCCGCCGGCACTAACGCCAACTTCGGTTCCATTCACCTCTAAACTACCCACCGAACCATTAATCATTACCGTGGTTGGACCATAGTTTTGTGTTGTAAATCCGTCTGAAATTATCGGGAAAATGATTTCATTTACAGCAGAATTTAAATTGTTGTCTGCCATAAAATTATGAAGATAATTGGTGGCTAACGAAAAACCTCCTCCAATTATTTTTTCGCAATAGTTTATACAATCCGCATAACGATCTGCTCCAATATAAACTTCTGCATTCAAATACATTTTAGCCAAAATCATATAGGCCACAGCTTTATCTGCTCTACCGTACTCATTTTGTTTAGCACCAATCAAATCTGCATCAATTGCCAATAATTCGCTTTCAATAAAAGAAAACAATTCGGCTCTTTCATACACCTCTGGTTGCGAGTTGATAGGTGTCGATTCATCTGCAAAATTTGCTTTTCCAAAAATATCCATCATATAATAATAAGCCATTGCTCGCATTAATCGCGCTTCGGCTCTGTATGCTGGCATTTCGCTTCTTACTGATGCAGACACATTTCTGGCGTCTAATTTGTCATCTGTAGTTTCCCTTAAAAAATTATTTGCCAGTGCGATTGACAAATGCGCTCTACTGAACATTCCCAACAACAATGGGTTTTGAGCTGTCCAAATATTTCTTTGGATTTCTCTGGTGCCCGGGTCGTTTTCGTAAGACCAAATCATTTGATCTGCCGATAGGGTTTGCACATATAAAAGTACACGCCCAAATTGACTGGTTCCCGCATCAATATTTTTAAGGTTTGAGGTTCCTGCACCGTCTGTTCCTGTTAAAGCCAAATTAGCGTAAACACCTGCCAATACTTGTTTGTAGGCGGCCTCGTCTTTAAAAAGATCTTCGCTAAGTGTGGTTTGGTCGTCATTGGGTGTTATGTTCAAATCATCGGTACACGCTGTAAACGCTACCATAAAAAGCCCTATAAGCCCAATTGTTTTATATATTTTAAATCTTGTTTTCATAGTTGTTTTTATTAAAATTTAAAATTAGCTCCAGCTAAAATGGTTCTCGATCTTGGGTAGATAATATTATCTATTCCATTAAATACTTCTGGGTCTAATCCACTATAATTAGTTATAGTAAATACGTTTTGAACGCCACCCCACAGTCTTACACTTTTTAAATGTTTTGAGATGTTGCTGAACGTATAGCCTAAAGTTATGTTATCCATTTTTAAGAATGAAGCGTCTTCAACATAAATATCCGATATAATAACATCAGAGGTTCGTTGGAATCCGGTTTCTAAAACCGAGGTTGGCACATTGCCTAACACCGCATTATCCTGTAATAACTCGTATTGCGCTCTGGAAGAATTCACGTTATTATAAACATAATTTCCTAAGTTGGCTCTTAAATTAAAAGATAAGTCGAAATTTTTGTAATTGATGTTGGATTGAAATCCTAAAATAACATCGGCACCCGGGTTTTCTTTTAAATAACGGTCGTCGTCATTAATAACATTATCGCCGTTTAAATCTACAAACGCACCTTCAATCGGGTTACCCGAGTTATCATATAATTGTTTAAAAACGCTGAATGAGTTGGGAGCAAATCCTTCTCTTAATAATTGAATGTTGTTTCCTGTTCCACCAGAAATACCTCCGGTTCTTACATCTTGCCCCAACGCTAATTCTTTAATTTCTCTATCTAATAATGTAGCATTAAAGTTGAAATCTACCGTAAAATCATCTTGTTTAACCACATCGGCATTTATAGAAAACTCGATACCTTGAATTTGCAACTCACCAATATTTTGAATGATACTGTTAGAAAAGTTAGTACCATCGGCTACTGAAGCCGTAAATAATAAATCGGTTGAATTTTTCTGGAAGAAGTTTAACGAACCTGAAACGCGCTCATCAAACAAGCCATAATCTATACCAAACTCCATAGTTGTTGTGTCTTCCCATTTTAAATCTGGATTAATTTCTGAAGCAATCAACGATTGAATGGCGGCATTATCAAACTGGTATTGCGAGTTTACATTGCCCCCTCGGTAACGGTTTAAATAAATGTCGTTTGCTCCAAAAAATGCTTGTTGCCCAGTAATACCGTAACCGGCTCTTAATTTTAAGCTAGAAATGGTTTTAGATTCTTTTAAGAAATCTTCGTCACTCAAATTCCACGCTAGTGCAGCCGCCGGAAAATCGCCCCATTGATTGTCTTTGCTAAAGCGCGATGTACCGTCACGTCTGTAGGTTAAAGTCAATAAGTATTTATCAAGAAATGTTAAATTAGCTCGACCAAAAAAGCCGATTAAAACCACATCTGGATCTGCAAAAGTACTTGGAAGGCTTAATGGATCCCTAGTGTTTCCTGTGTTGTTTCCTTCATTGGTAAATTGTTGATACGAATAACCGACGGTAAATTCCGTACGGATTTTATCAAATGCTTTATTATACGTTAAATATCCATCAAGCAATTTATTGGTTCTTTTTTGATAACCGCTTGAAGAATTTACTTTATCCAAATTCTGAATTCGAGAGCTTAGCGATGTAATATCTATGGTTTTAGCTTCGGTTTCATCAAAACCAATATTTAACACTGCTCTTAATTCCGGTAAGAAATGAAATTTGTAATCAAAATTCAAATTTCCGTATGTTCTGTTAGAGTCTCCCGTATTATTTCTTTGTAACAATTCTGCAACAGGATTTGTTGTGCCATTTGCCAGATTACCACTAACTATATGTTGGTAAAAACCACCGAAAGGTGATGATGGATCGTAAACAGGTTGTGTAGGGTCGTAACGTAATGCTGAACCTATTTGCCCGGAATCGCCAAATCTATTATCTTCAAATGATAAATTGGCGTTTAAGTTGATTTTTAAATGGTCATCAAAAAAACTCGGGTTTAAGGCTAAGCTTAAATTTCTTCTTTCAAATTCTGATGTCAATACAGCACCTTCTTGATTGGTAACCCCAAACGAAAATCTTGTTGGCAACACTTTAAAAAGCGACCCTTGCATCGTTAAGTTATGTTGAGATGAAACCGTGTTTCTAAAAATTTCATCTTGCCAATTTGTATTTGCCGTACCCAATAAGCTTTCATCTAGCGTGGTGCCGTTTATTGGCTGCGATGCTACCAATTGTCGGTAAGCATCACCTGAAAAAACATCAATTCTATCGGTAAGTTCTCCAAAACTGTATTGGGCATCGTAAGTAGCGCTAAAGGTTGATTTCCCTTTTTTGGTTACAATAATAATAACTCCGTTTGATGCTCTAGAACCATAAATGGCTGTTGCCGAAGCATCTTTTAAAACAGAAAACGAATCGATGTCGTTAGGGTTAATACTTGCCAAAACACCTCTGGAACCACTTACACCATTATTATCAATGGGCAATCCATCGATAATGATAAGCGGATCGTTTGATGCGTTAATAGAGGAACCACCCCTAATTTTTATTTGAGAACCCGAACCCGGAGCCCCACTGGTTGTAACACTCACACCGGCTACTCGACCACTTAACAAGTTTTCTGGTGTAACTATGTTTCCTTTGGTAAAGTCTTCAGCGGTAATGGCTTCCACAGATCCCGTAGCATCTTTTTTAGTGGTTGTTCCATAACCAATGATAACAATTTCGTTTAATTGGGCTGCGTCTTCATTTAATTGAACATTTAATGTGGCTTGCCCAGAATAGGTAATTTCAATGGTTTGATAGCCCACATAAGAGAATACCAATACGTCTCCGTTGTTTACTTCAATTTGATAATTACCATCAAAATCTGTTGCCGTTCCGGTGGTCGTGTTTTTAATCACGACATTAACCCCTGGAAGCGGAATAGAGGTTGATTGCTCGGTTACTGTTCCTGTAAGTGTAGTTTGCCCAAACATGAGTATGGGTACAAAAAACAGAAAAAACAATAAGCTTTTAGTAGTTGTCTTCATACAATTTTATTAAAGTTAGTGTAATAGTTTAGTTTAATTATATTTTCACTTCTCAGGGATAAAATTAGGCAAACTCTATGTAAGAAAACAATTTAGGATTACGAAATTATTAGCGAAAACGTTTTCGTGTTAACAACTTTTTATCTTTTTTTTCATATACTGAAAAATCTGCAAAAATGGGTGAATATAAAATAATGTAATATCTTTAAGAACTTAATTGAATAGCACCAAACTCTCCTTAATAAACGCTCATGAAAAGAAAAATTACCCTGAAACAAATAGCACGCGAATTGGATGTATCCATTTCAACCGTTTCAAAAGCACTTAGTGGCAGTAAGGAAATTAGCGAAGAAACCACTCAAAAAATTCAAGCATTCGCCAAATTTTACAACTATAAGCCCAACAATATTGCGCTCAGCTTAAAAAACAGAAAAACCAAAACCATTGGGATTTTAATACCCGAAATCGTGCATCACTTTTTCTCAACCGTTATTCGAGGCATTGAGCGAGTAGCCAACCGAAGAGGTTATAACGTTATTGTGGGGTTGTCCAACGAGTCGTTTGCGAAAGAAATCATCAATATGGAAATGCTTGCCAATGGCAGTATAGACGGGTTTATTCTATCCATTTCGAAAGAAACGCTACTCAAACAAGATTACCATCATTTCAATGCCACCATAAACCAAGGCATGCCCATTGTTATGTTTGATAGGGTTGTAAATGAAGTGGATTGCGACAAAGTAATTGTCGACGATTTTAACGGATCGATAAAAGCAGTGAAAAAGCTTATTGAAAACGGCTGTAAAAATATTGCATTAATAACCACTATGGATTATGTAAGTGTGGGACGCTTGAGAACCCAAGGCTATATTGAAGCTTTAGAGCAAAACAAAATAATTGCTGAACCTAATTTGATATTGAAAATTGATGACAGTTTAGATGTTGAAAATCAAATTGAAGGTTTGGAACAAGAAATAGAACAATTCTTTAAAATCAATGCTAACATTGATGGCGTTTTTGCCGTTAACGAGCTTTACGCAGTAACCGCGATGAAAGTAGCAAGAAAACTCGGGCTTCGTATTCCAGATGATGTTCAGGTTATTGGTTTTACCGATGGTGTGCTCTCAAAACACGCTACCCCAAGCTTAACAACGGTGAGTCAGCACGGGCAGAAAATTGGCGAGCAGGCGGCCAATTTATTAATAGATAGACTGGAAGCATCAGATACAGAAAGCCCTCAATATTTTAAAAATGGTGTTAGAAAATCAGACTTTATAAAAGTTGTAATTGAAACCGATATTATTGAAAGAGAATCAACTAAATAGTTTCGTAACATCCTATTGAATCAAAATTTTTATTAGGAATAATAAAATTCTTTTATATCTTTGATGCCGATTCAAAACTTATATTTTCACTTCTCACAATAAGTTTTGATAAGTTATCGCTTATCGAAATAGTATTAATTTAAATATACTATTAATGGAAAAGCGTAGATTAAGTTTCTGGGAAATTTGGAACATGAGTTTCGGGTTCTTGGGAATACAAATGGGTTTTGCACTGCAAAATGCCAACGCCAGTAGAATACTTCAAATTTTCGGAGCCGATGTTCATGAGCTATCATGGTTTTGGATAATTGCGCCTTTAATGGGCTTAATTGTTCAACCCATAGTTGGGCATTATAGCGACAAAACCTGGGGGAGATTTGGCAGGCGTAAGCCATTCTTTTTGGTCGGTGCCATTTTAGCATCAATTGGTTTGATATTAATGCCACAAGCCGATATATTTATTGCTTTTTTACCCGCACTTTGGGTTGGCGCAGGCATGCTTATGATTATGGATGCCTCCTTCAATATTGCTATGGAACCATTCCGTGCTTTGGTTGGCGATAATTTAAGAACAGACCAACGTACATTGGGTTTTAGCGTTCAAACCGCACTCATTGGGTTTGGCGCCGTAATTGGCTCGTGGTTGCCTTATGCTTTAACAAATTGGTTTGGTGTTTCAAATGAAACCGTCGAAGGTGCTGTGCCGTTTAATTTAATTCTATCCTTTATTATTGGGGCTATTATTTTAATCGCATCAATTTTAGTAACCGTCTTAACAACCAAGGAATATTCTCCTGAAGAATTAGCAAGTTTTGAAGATGAACAGAAACACGCCGATACTGTAAGTAATCATGGTGAAGAAGCAAAATCTAGCTTGTTGGACATATTTGAGGATTTCAAAAAAATGCCGACAACCATGCGCCAATTAAGTTGGGTGCAATTCTTTTCATGGTTTGGGCTTTTCGGCATGTGGGTATTTGCTACACCAGCAATTGCACAGCATATTTACGGGTTGCCGCATACCGATAGTAGCAGTACCACGTACCAAGATGCGGGAGATTGGGTAGGAATTCTATTTGGGGTTTACAACTTAATTTCTGCATTTTATGCTTTTGCACTGCCTTATATCGCTAAGAAAATCGGACGTAAAAAAACACATTCCATATCGTTAATTATTGGTGGTTTAGGCTTACTATCCATTTACATTATGCCAGATGAAAATTGGCTCATTGTTTCAATGATAGCCGTTGGTATTGCTTGGGCAAGTATTTTGGCCATGCCATATGCGATTTTAGCCGGTTCCATTTCCCCAAAGAAAATGGGTGTTTACATGGGGATTTTTAATTTCTTCATTGTAATACCTCAAATAATCAACGCTTTAATTGGTGGCCCACTTGTAAAATATGCCTATGACAATCATGCCGTATATGCCCTAATGATGAGTGGCGTAAGTTTTTTAATCGCTGCATCTTTAGTTTATAAAGTCAAGGATGTAGACGATGTAATTCAATCTTAACAAATGAACAAAACAGGAATCATATTCGATTTAGACGGCGTTATTGTAGACACCGCAAAATACCATTTTTTAGCCTGGAAACACCTTGCAGATGATTTGGGTTTCGAATTTACCGAAGCACATAACGAATTGCTTAAAGGGGTTAGTCGCGTAAGGTCTTTGGAAATTCTTCTGGATATTGGAAAAATGAAGCTTTCAGAAGAAAAAAAACAAGAAATTTTAATTAGTAAAAATGAAGATTATTTAAGTTATATCACCAAAATGGGGCCTGAAGAAATTCTTCCGGGTGTAACAGAGCTTTTAGACACTTTAGATGGTTTGGGAATTCAATATGTATTGGGTTCTGCCAGCAAAAATGCGACATTAATCTTAAAGAAAGTTAATTTATTTGACAGGTTTACTGGAATTGTTGATGGGAACAGTGTTTCTAAAGCAAAACCCGACCCCGAAGTGTTTTTGTTGGGTGCGAAAATGCTAAACCTAAAACCGGAAAAATGCATTGTTTTTGAAGATGCCATTGCCGGAGTTGAAGCCGCTAATGCGGCAAATATGATTTCCCTCGGGATTGGTGATAAACAAACGCTTCATAAAGCCGATTTTAATTTTAAGGATTTAACCGAAATAAGTCCAGATTTCATCAAAACATTGATAAAAAAACAGAAACTATAAAACAGACATAACTAATGCAATCTTCAAGTTTGTGCTTGATGTTCAGTATTTATGTTATTAAAACAAAAAACAACAATCGAGAAATAGTGTCTTTAGTTCGTGGCGCTTAACCGCAAATCGGTCTAATGTCTATCCTCTATCATCTAAAATAAAATGAATCAAGATTATATAAAACCAAACAGCTGGTCCATCATTGAAGAAGGTTTTGACGCTAGTCGTGTTAAATCTTCCGAAAGTATATTTAGCATCGGTAATGGTGCTATGGGTCAACGTGCCAATTTTGAAGAGCATTACTCCGGACCAACATTTCAAGGCAGTTACATTGCCGGTGTGTATTACCCCGATAAAACCAAAGTAGGTTGGTGGAAAAATGGCTACCCAGAGTATTTTGCTAAAGTACTTAACGCTCCAAATTGGATTGGTATAAACGTATCTGTTAATGGCGAGCAGTTGGATTTATTTACCTGTAGAAAGGTTGAAAACTTCAAAAGAGAACTCAATATGCAAGAGGGTTGGTTGTCCAGACAATTTACGGCTACGCTACAAAACAATATTCAAATTGAGGTTAAAACCAAGCGTTTTTTAAGTTTAGATTTAGAAGAATTGGGTGCTATCGAATATCAAATTAAACCCATAAATAACGATGCCCACATCCAATTTCAACCCTATTTAGACAGTGGTATTACAAACGAAGACTCCAATTGGGACGATAAATTTTGGGACACCTTAAAGGTGAGTCACGAAAACAATTGGGCATTTATTGAAACAAAAACCATGAAAACAGGGTTTTATGTTTCTACGTTTATGGAATCGAAAGTCTATTTAAACAACAAAGGATTGTTTATAAACCCTAATATCAATTCAGAAGCCAATTATATTTCCTTTGATTATAGCCATCAAGTAAAAAAAGGCGACACCTACTCCATTCAAAAATTCGGAGGTTATGTTGCAGACAGAAACTACGATAAAACCGAATTGGTTTCAGTGTCCAAACAAATTTTAGACAACGCTATTACCTTAGGATTTGATGGGCTTTTACACAAGCAAAAAGAAGCTTGGTCCAATATTTGGGAACGTGCAGACATCAACATTACAGGCGATGTAAAAGCCCAACAAGGTATTCGTTTTAATATTTTTCAACTCAACCAAACCTATTTGGGTAAAGACTCCAGGTTAAATATTGGCCCCAAAGGTTTTACAGGCGAAAAATATGGCGGCAGTACCTATTGGGATACCGAGGCGTATTGTATTCCTTTTTACATGGCCACAAAAGATGAAAAAGTAGCCAGAAATTTATTGGAATATCGTTACAATCATTTGGAAAAAGCTATTGAAAATGCTGAAAAACTGGGCTTTAAAAACGGTGCAGCCCTATACCCTATGGTTACCATGAATGGCGAAGAATGCCATAACGAATGGGAAATTACTTTTGAGGAAATCCACCGTAACGGTGCCATAGCGTTTGCCATATTTAATTACCACCGCTACACCGGCGATTATAGTTACATACCCGAAAAAGGGTTGGAAGTATTAATTGGAATTGCCCGTTTTTGGCAACAACGCGCATCTTTTTCAAAAGACAAAAACAAGTATGTAATTTTGGGTGTTACTGGGCCAAACGAATACGAAAACAATGTAAACAACAACTGGTACACCAACTATATAGCGCAATGGTGCATTAATTATACCATTGAAAACATTGGTAAAGTCGCCACAGAATTTGCATCAGATTATCAACGAATAATTAACAAGGTATCTTTGTCTACAAACGAAATGAAACAATGGAAAACCGTTGCCGATAACATGTTTTTTCCATATTCTAAAAAGCACAACGTATATTTACAGCAAGATGGCTTTTTGGACAAAGAACTCATTTCGGTATCAAATTTAGATACATCGCAGCGTCCTATAAATCAAAAATGGTCTTGGGATAGAATTTTGCGTTCACCTTATATAAAACAAGCCGATGTTTTACAGGGGTTTTACTTTTTTGAAGACCAATTTTCCACTAAAGAATTAGAGCGTCATTTCGATTTTTACGAACCTTTAACCGTTCACGAAAGTTCGCTATCGCCATGTGTACACAGTATTCAAGCCGCTAAATTAAACCGGATGGACCAAGCGTATCAGTTTTATTTGCGCACTTCACGTTTAGATTTAGACGATTACAATCACGAAGTTCACGAAGGCTTGCACATTACATCAATGGCAGGCACGTGGATGAGTATTGTTGAAGGTTTCGGTGGGATGCGCTTAAAAGATAATAAGCTGTCGTTTACGCCAAAAATACCAGAGCAATGGGAAGCCTATTCATTTAAAATCAATTTTAGAAATCATATTTTAAAAGTAGATATTGGTCATAAACAAACCCATTTTGAAATTTTAAGCGGTAGCGAACTCGAAATTCTTGTAAACAACAAGCCCATATTGCTTAAAACAAAACAGTTGCAAGCTGTATAGATTATATTAAAACACAATAACATAAAAAATTTAAAAGATGAAATCCTTATTTGTATTAAGCTTTACGGTTTTATTTTCAGCTTTCAACGTAGCCAACTCGCAAACCTTACAATCGCCAAATGGTGCTTTAACCATGCAGTTTTCGCTAAAAAACGAAGGCACACCAACCTATCAATTAAGCTATAAAAACAAGGCGGTTATTAAGCCAAGTACCTTAGGCTTGGAGCTTAAAAATGACGAAAAATCATTGTTGAATGATTTCAGCATTCTTAAAACTGAAACAGCAACTTTTGATGATACGTGGACACCGGTTTGGGGTGAAGAAAAACAAATCAGGAACCATTACAACGAGTTGGCCATCCATTTAAAACAAAATGAAACCGACCGAATCATGGTTATTCGTTTTAGATTATTTAATGAAGGATTAGGGTTTCGATATGAATTTCCACAACAAGAAAACCTGGTATATTTCATCATAAAAGAAGAGAAAACCCAGTTTGCCATGACGAACAACCATACCGCTTTTTGGATTCCTGGAGATTACGACACCCAAGAATACGATTACACCGAATCTAAACTATCAGAAATAAGCGATAAATTTGATGCCGCGGTTACCGATAATGCTTCACAGGAGCAGTTTTCTAAAACAGGTGTACAAACCGCATTAATGATGAAAACCGCCGATGGGCTTTACATAAATCTGCACGAAGCCGCATTAATAAACTACTCGTGCATGCACTTAAATTTAAATGAAGAAAATTTGATTTTCGAATCGCACTTAACACCCGATGCCATTGGCGATAAAGGTTATATGCAAGCACCTTGCAAATCGCCTTGGAGAACCGTAATGGTAAGCGATGACGCTCGAGATATTTTAGCTTCAAAATTAACGCTAAACCTAAACGACCCGTGTGCCATTGAAGATACCTCGTGGATTAAACCCGTAAAATATATCGGGGTTTGGTGGGAAATGATAACCGGAAAAAGCTCGTGGGCGTATACCGATGAATTGCCATCGGTACAATTGGGCGTTACCGATTATT
Organism: Hwangdonia lutea; assembly: GCF_032814565.1. Classification (GTDB taxonomy): domain Bacteria; phylum Bacteroidota; class Bacteroidia; order Flavobacteriales; family Flavobacteriaceae; genus Hwangdonia; species Hwangdonia lutea. Next base: position 2,942,751 of record NZ_CP136521.1, on the reverse strand, counting down.
CAAAAGTAACACCTAACAAAACACACGCCGCAAACAACACCAAAGTGAAACGGTATATTGATTTTGCTTCGGAACACGGTTTTGATGCCGTTTTAGTTGAAGGTTGGAACGAAGGTTGGGAAGATTGGTTCGGAAAATCTAAAGATTATGTGTTCGATTTTGTTACGCCGTATCCGGATTTTGATGTTCAAGAAATTCACAACTATGCAAAATCAAAAGGAGTTAAAATGATGATGCACCACGAAACATCCGGGTCGGTACGAAACTACGAGCGCCATATGGATAAGGCATACCAATTTATGAACGATAACGGTTACGAGTCTGTTAAAAGTGGTTATGTTGGTAATATTTTACCACGAGGTGAGCATCACTACAGCCAGTGGATTGTAAACCACTATCAATATGCCATTGAAAAAGCAGCAGATTACAAAATTATGGTTAATGCTCACGAAGCGGTTCGGCCAACGGGAATTAGCAGAACCTATCCCAATTTAATAGGCAACGAATCGGCGCGAGGCACGGAATTTCAAGCCTTTGGTGGTTCAAAACCAAACCACGTTACCATTTTACCTTTTACACGATTAATTGGTGGCCCGATGGATTACACGCCTGGGATTTTTGAAATGGACATCAGCAAACTTAATCCCAATAACAATTCGCATGTAAACAGTACCCTTGCCAATCAATTGGCCTTGTACGTTACCATGTACAGCCCCTTGCAAATGGCAGCCGATTTACCAGAGCATTACGAGCAGTTTATGGATGCCTTTCAATTTATAAAGGACGTAGCGATAGATTGGGACGAAAGCATCTATTTAGAGGCAGAACCCGGGCACTACATTACCGTGGCACGAAAGGAAAAAGGGAGCGACAATTGGTTTGTAGGCAATGTTAATGGCAACCATCAAAGAACATCAAACATCAAGTTGGATTTCCTTGAAAAAGGAAAAAAATACACAGCAACTATTTATGCCGATGCTAAAGATGCGGACTACAAAACCAATCCGCAAGCCTATACCATTTCAACAAAAAAGGTAAGCAACAAATCAAAACTATCGCTACTTTCAGTTCCAGCCGGTGGATATGCCATAAGCATTAAACCTATAAATTAAATTATCATGGGTTACTATATTAATAACAAAAAGACTAATATCTATGCCATAACAGTTGGGTTACTATTTGTATTTAGCTTAAATTTAGCTTGTAAAAAAGAAAGCAATATGACTGAAAATGAGGTTGATAAAAATTCTTCAATAATTGAAAAGCATGATATTAACCGCATTGAGCCCATTAATTGGTGGGTAGGCTTTAAGGATGCTTCGTTACAACTTTTGGTGCACCATCCTAATATTTCAAAATGGAATCCAGAGATTTCTTATCACGGCGTTTCTATTGAAAAGGTGCATCAAGCCGATAGCCCAAACTATCTGTTTATAGATTTAAATATTTCTGAAACAACAAAAGCTGGTAAATTCAATATCGTTTTTAAAAAAGAAAATGAAGATGATTTGATTCATACTTACGAATTAAAATCCAGAGAAAAATCAGCCGAAGATTATGTTGGTTTCAATAGTAGTGATGCCATTTATTTGATTACACCCGATAGGTTTGCAAATGGCAATCCCGCCAACGACAACAGCGAAAACTTGAACGAAAAAACTATTGACAGAACCGATGATTATGCAAGACATGGCGGTGATATTCAAGGTATGATAAACCATTTAAATTATATTGACGATTTAGGTTTCACCGCCATTTGGTCGTGTCCGTTATTAACCAATGATATGTTTCAAGGTTCATACCATGGCTATGCCATTACCGATTATTATCAGGTCGATCCGCGTTACGGCACGCTTGAGGATTACAAAACCTTATCCTCTAAAATGTCTGAAAAAGGCATGAAATTAATCATGGATCAAGTCGCCAACCATTGCGGATTGGAACACTGGTGGATGAAAGATTTACCTTTTAAAGATTGGATAAACTACCAGGAAAACTATGAAAAAAACAGAGAAGATTGGAGCAGCGACAAAAGCATTACAACCAATCACAGACGTACGGTAAATCAAGATGTTTATGCTTCGAAAATAGATAAAAAAAACATGAATGTTGGTTGGTTTGTTTCGGCGATGCCAGACTTAAATCAGCGCAATCCATTTATGGCCAAATACACCATTCAAAACAGTATTTGGTGGATAGAAACTGTAAATTTAGGTGGTATACGTCAAGACACCTATCCTTATCCTGATAAGCATTTTATGAGTAAGTGGGCGGGTGCTATCATGCACGAATACCCGAATTTTAGTATTGTTGGCGAAGAGTGGAGCTTAAATCCATTAATAGTTGGGTATTGGCAAGATGGTGCAAATAATGGGGACGGTTACAAATCGAATTTAAAATCCCCAATGGATTTCCCAATGCAACGTTTAATTGTGGATGCTTTAAATGAAGAAGAATCATGGGATACCGGTTTGGTTAAAATATACGAAGGATTGGCTAACGATTTTCATTATGCCAAGCCAAAAGATTTTATGATTTTCCCAGACAATCACGATATGAGTCGCATTTTCACTCAGCTAAATGGCGATGTTACAAGCACCAAAATGGCTTTAAGCTATGTGTTAACGCTACCTAGAATTCCACAAATTTATTACGGCACGGAAATTTTAATGCACGATTTTGACAATCCAGGAGACCACGGATTAATCCGTTCCGATTTCCCCGGAGGTTGGGCAGACGACACCGTTAATGCCTTTACAGGCGAAGGCTTAACAGAAGAGCAAAAGGACATGCAATTGTTCCTTAAAAAAGTGTTGAATTACAGAAAAAACAGTAAAGCCATTCACGATGGGAAAACCATTCATTTTGCGCCAGAAGATGGAGTTTATGTATTGTTTAGAGTTTTTGAAGATGAAACCGTGGTGCTTATATTAAACAAAAATGAAGAACCCATTCAATTAGATTTAAACAGATTTGAGGAGATGGGTTTAACGGAAAAAACTTTGTTTAATATTATTACGGATGCTAAAGTAGTTTGGAAAGACAGCCTTGTATTGAATGAAAAAGGAAGCACTATTTTAAGTACTAAACTATAATAAAAGATGAAAAAGCAAATCATCATCTTATTATTAAGTTTCATTTTTGTGTCTTGTTCAAATAAGAAAAAACAAGATAATAGGCTATCGGATAAAGCGGTTGTTACCTTTGTAATTAAAGACCTGCCAAAAACCCACAATTTTAAAGACGACATCTACATTTCGGGAGATTTCGAGGGTTGGTCTGGTGGTAAAACGCCTTTCAAACTCCATAAAAAAAACAACCAATATAGTATTAGTATTCCTGAAAATGCCAAAACTATAAGCTATAAGTTCACCTTAGGAAATTGGGACAATGTTGAGTGTAAAACCAACGGTAATCCTATTGAAAACCGCACCTATTCTTTTTTAAAATCTACAGATACGGTTACCGTAAACATAGCTAATTGGAGCAACCCAAATCAACAAAACAAAGCATCAACAGCTGCCAAAAACGTGCATGTTTTCGCTGAAAATTTTGACATACCGCAACTGCAACGACATCGAAAAATAAGCGTGTATTTGCCACCAAACTACGAATCATCTAATGTGCGTTATCCTGTTTTATACATGCAAGACGGCCAAAATGTATTTGATGAAAAAACCTCGTACAGTGGTGAGTGGGATGTCGATGAAACTTTAAACAAAATGTTTAACGAAACTGGGTTTGGGTTAATAGTTGTGGCTATTGATCACGGTGGAAACAAGCGATTAAATGAATATTCAGCTTGGGATAATAAAAAGTACGGCAAAGGCGAAGGCGCATTATATTTAAAGTTTTTAATGAATAATTTAAAACCAGAAATCGACCGTGTTTACCGCACCAAGACCGACAGCAAAAATACGGGTATTTCCGGGTCATCAATGGGCGGTTTGTTTGCCCATTACGCTGCTATAAAAAGACCCGATGTATTTGGTAAAGCTGCGGTGTTTTCGCCATCGTTCTGGTATGCCGATGCGAGTTTTCAATTTACAAAATCGCATCCAAACAACTCAAAATTCTATTATGTAGTTGGGGAAAAAGAAGGTGAAGATTTGGTTAATGCCACCAATAAAATGGTTGAATTGATGCAATCAAATGGATTTTCAAAAGAAAATATCCATCAAAAAACAGTGCCTCATGGAACGCATAGCGAATCGTTTTGGAAAACCGAATTTAAGCAAGCGATATCTTGGTTGTTTATTAACGAATAACCTTATATTACTTTTTAAATATGGAAAAACTCAAAAGAAATACAACAAACAAAAATTAAAAAAGAGCTAAATGAGTAAGCAGAATATATTTTTGATAATGCTCCTTTTTTCGATAGTCATGGGATGCAAAAAAGAAGCAAACCATGTTGTCGAATCTACCTCCAACAAAAAAGGGTTAAAGAGTAAAAAAGTGGTATATCAAGTGTTTACACGTTTGTTTGGAAACACCAATACAACCAACAAACCTTGGGGAACGATTGAAGAAAATGGTGTTGGCAAATTCAACGACTTTACCGATAAAGCACTCCATGAAATAAAGGATTTGGGCGTAACACACATTTGGTACACTGGCGTGCCGCATCATGGTGTAATTACAGATTACACCAAATATGGCATTTCAAATGACGACCCCGATGTTGTAAAAGGGAGAGCGGGTTCGCCTTATGCGGTAAAGGATTATTACAATGTTAATCCAGATTTGGCCGAAAATCCCGAACACAGATTAAGAGAATTTAAAGCCTTAATAAAACGTTCTCACAACGCTGGTTTAAAGGTGATTATTGATATTGTGCCCAATCACGTGGCACGCAATTATCAAAGTTTAACCAACCCAAAAGGGGTGGAAAATTTTGGTGCAACTGATGATAAAACTGTTGTTTATCATGTAAACAATAATTTTTATTACAACACAAACAAAGCCTTTAAGGTTCCTAAATGGGAGCACGGTTATTCGCCTTTAGGCGACGAAACACACCCCTTAGAAGATGGGGAGTTTGACGAAGTTCCTGCAAAATGGACCGGTAATGGCTCTCGATTATCGCAACCCCAAATGAACGATTGGTACGAAACCGTAAAAATTAATTATGGCGTTAGCCCCGAAGGAAGAAAAGATTTTGACACCCTTCCTAAAGGATTTGAAAATAAAGATTATAAAAAGCATTTTAAGTTTTGGCAAGATAAAACGGTTCCAAATTCATGGACAAAGTTTAAAGACATCGCGTTATATTGGATCGACATGGGTGTTGATGGTTTCCGTTACGACATGGCGGAAATGGTACCCGTTGAGTTTTGGAGTTTTATGAATTCGGCAATAAAAATGAAAAATTCCAATGCTTTTTTATTGGCAGAAGTTTATAATCCCGCACTTTATAGAGATTATATTCATATAGGAAAAATGGATTATTTATACGACAAAGTTCAATTGTACGACACCATAAAAAGCGTGATGCAAGGGAAAGGAAAAACAGATCATATACCTCAAATTCTCGATGATTTAAAAGATATCGAACACCAAATGCTTCATTTTCTTGAAAACCATGACGAGCAACGTATTGCAAGTCCAGGTTTTGCTGGAAGTGCCAAAAAAGGCAAGCCTGCCATGGTGGTTTCTGCAACCATTAGCACATCGCCAACCATGATTTATTTCGGACAGGAAGTGGGTGAAGATGGCTCTGAAGATGCTGGATTTGGCAAACCCTCACGCACCTCGATTTTCGATTATATCGGCGTGCCGGCACACCAACGCTGGATGAACAACAAACAATTTGATGGCGGGCAATTAACCGATGAAGAAAAAGCGTTAAGAGATTTTTATAAGCGTTTATTAAACTTCACCATTAATAGTTCGGCACTTGCCGGTAAGTATCAGGATATTCATTTGTACAACAGAAAATATACTGATGGTTATAATGATAAAGTATTGTCTTTTGTGCGTTGGAGTGATGATGAACAGCTTATCATAGTTTCAAATTTTGATAGCGAAAAAAGTTATGAATTTGAATTGAAAATTCCAGAAGATATAATTAAAAAGTGGCGTTTAAATGAAACCAATTACAAAGTTGAAGACCAGTTGTACAATCAGTTTTCAACACATTTAATAATTAAAGACGACCACGCCTCCATTAACATTAAATTAAAGGCCATGGAATCTTTCATTTTAAAAATTCAATAAGTTAATCCAGACCTGTCAGGTTTTAAAAACCTGACAGGTCTCTTAATAAAAAAAATAGATGAAGTATGTTTTAATTATAATAGTGTTTCTAAGTTTTTTCAATTGCGAAAACAGAAATAAAACTTCAAAAGAAAGAGAAAAAACACCATTTGTATGGGAAGCGGCCAATATATATTTTCTTTTAACCGATAGATTCAACAATGGCGACCCAAGCAACGATATTAATTTTAACAGAACTCGGCAAACGGGTAAACTTCGTGGATTTAAAGGTGGCGATTTAAAAGGCATTACACAAAAAATTGAAGCTGGTTATTTTACCAATTTAGGGGTGAATGCCATTTGGATGACGCCAATTGTGGAGCAAATTCATGGCGGAACAGACGAAGGTACCGGTGCTACCTATGGCTTTCATGGCTATTGGACAAAAGATTGGACTGCCATAGACCCCAATTTTGGAACTAAGGAAGATTTAAAAAACCTAGTACAAGTCGCCCATAAGCATGGTATTCGAATTTTGTTGGATGCCGTTATAAATCACACTGGCCCTGTTACAGAAAAAGACCCTGTATGGCCATCAAATTGGGTGCGCACCGAGCCCAATTGCACTTACGATAGCTACCAAAACACCATTACCTGTACCCTAGTTGAAAACCTTCCGGATATAAAAACCGAAAGCAATGACGCAGTTGAATTACCTCCGCAATTAATAAAAAAATGGAAATCAGAAGGTCGCTACGAACAAGAAATTGCCGAACTCGATACCTTTTTTAAAAGAACGGGATACCCCAGAGCGCCTCGGTTTTACATTATGAAATGGTTGACAGATTACATCACGGAATTTGGAATTGATGGTTATCGGGTCGATACGGTTAAGCATGTTGAAGAATATGTGTGGCAAGAATTTAAAACCCAATGCGATTATGCTTTTGCCGCTTATAAAAAACAAAATCCAGATAACATTTTAGATGACAATAATTTTTATTTAATGGGCGAAGTTTATAACTATGGTATTAGCACAGGAAAATACTTCGATTTTGGAGATAAAAAAGTAGATTATTTTGATAATGCTTTTCAAAGTCTCATCAATTTTCAATTCAAATGGAATGCTTCGCAACAAGATTACGAAACCTTGTTCACCAGTTATTCAAACTATCTTAATAATGATTTAGAAGGATTCGGTACAGTAAATTATTTGTCGTCGCACGATGATGGGCAACCTTTTGATGCCGCTCGGAACAAGCCTTTTGAAACAGCAACGAAGCTATTGCTTTCTCCCGGAACATCTCAAATATATTATGGCGATGAGTCTGCACGTTCATTAATCATTGAAGGCACCGTGGGCGATGCTACCTTACGTTCTAAAATGAATTGGACTGCTATTGACAAGGATTCGCATACTAAAGGCATTTTAAGACATTGGCAAAAATTAGGACAATTTAGAGCAAATCATCCGGCAGTGGGCGCAGGAACTCATCAAATGATTTCAAAAACACCTTACGTGTTTAGCCGAAGATTTTCAGAAGATAATTTTAATGATTTGGTCGTTATTGGTTTGGAATTACCACAGGGCAAAAAAGTTTTAGATGTGTCTCAAGTCTTTAAAGATGGGGATATTTTATTCGATGCCTATAGTGGTAAAACAGCAACAGTAAATAAAGGTGTAATTACCTTCGACACAAAATTTAATCTAGTATTATTGGAAAAAGCCAAATGATTTTAAGTTTTAATGAGGTTGCCTGAAAAGTGATTATCTTGTATCAAACTGAGCACTGTAGTTGTTTCATTATTTTGAAAACCAAAGTATTTTGATTGCACTCAATGTGACTTGTAAAATAAAAATTGACTTTTTACACAGCCTCGTTTTTTGAATTAGAGTTTTGTTAATCTTTTGAAGTTTAAATCACCATAATTCTATATTTCTGGAAACTCTTTTTATTAATTGCGCCGTATTTTTTACTTTAAACTTTTCAATTAGATTTTTACGATGTGTTATGGCGGTATGATTGCTTATAAAAAGCTTATCGGCAATTTGCTTAGAAGAGAATCCATCGGCTACTAGTTTTAAAACTTCTTCTTCTCTTGGCGAAATTAAATTCTTTTTGTCATAAACATCTTTGTACGTGTTATTGGCTAGCTTAAAGTAGTCTTCAATTTTTTCTTTTTCGGTAATATCAAAAAAATAATTGATGGCTAAAACATTGTCCTCTAAATAATGAAGTAATAACTCATGTCTTATCAAAATTCTTTTGCCGTTTTCATTTAAAATATGATACTTTAAAACATAAGGAGCGTTAAAATAAGGCATCGAGAAAAAGTTATTTATTTTATTTTTCACCGATAAAACCTCGTCTTCACTCACCATTTTAAACCAAAAGTCCCAACTCTTATTTATAATTTCGGTAGCGTGGTTACCTAAAATTCTTTTTAAAGCCAAATTACTGTAAATGAACTTTTCTTTATTAAGCTGATAAATCGATATCTGTAAATTGTCAAGGCAATCGCAGGCTTTGGTTAAATCTGAAATTTTACATTGGTCAGATTTATTATTAAAACGATTAAGGGCGGTATGGTTACCTTTAGGGCTCATAAAATTAAACTTACATCTAGCAAATGGCTTTGAAAAAACAAAGCATTCTTAATTTTTAAGCTATTAAATCAGTTGTAATAATTTGTAGATCTATAGGGAAAATCTAAAATATAGTTGAGAGAAATACCATGTTTTGAAAAGTTTGTCAGGAAAAAACCAATGCAAACATGATTGTAAATATACTGACTTACAATTACTTGAACAAATTTTACAATAAAAAATTACAGTTGTAGAGATTTGCCTTCTTTTTGGTATTCTTTTTTTATGCCTTCAAGCAAATGCGATTTTAAAATGGATTTATTGTTCTCAGAAATAGTTTTTAAACAAGCGTACTGAATTACGTTTACAATATTCGCTCCGGTAATTTCGTATTTTTTGGCAAGCTCATCCAAATCAATTGATTTTTCAACGGTAATTTTACGAGGTAAATTATTTTTCCAAAGCGCCAAACGCTCCATGGATGTTGGCAACTCAAATTCAATCATAGACTGGAACCGTCTTGTAAACGCCGTATCTATATTGCTTTTAAAGTTAGAAGCCAAAATAACCAAACCCGGATGCGCCTCAATGCGCTGCAGCAAATACGAAACCTCTTGGTTGGCATATTTGTCGTGGGCATCGCGCACATTGGTTCGCTTTCCAAAAATAGCATCGGCCTCATCGAAAAAGAGAATCCAATCTTTGCTTTTGGCTTTATCAAAAAGTTTGGATAGGTTTTTTTCAGTTTCACCAATATATTTTGAGACCACTAACGAGAGGTCTATGCGGTACACATCGCGTTCTGTGTATTTACCCAGTAAATTAGCTGTTAAGGTTTTACCGGTTCCCGGAGGCCCGTGAAACATAACACGATACCCAGGTTTTATGCGGCTTTTCATATTCCAATCGTTTAGCAAAATATGGTTGTATTTAAGCCAGGTTTCTATTTCCTTTATTTGTTGTAGCGTTTTTTTATTTAGAATAAGATCTTCCCATACCAAATCAGTCTCGATACGTTGAGCTGGGAAATCGCTGGACATTTTTGGCTTTAAAACAGTGCCTGTTGTGAGTAGCTCAACAAACTCGGGTTCAAGTATTAGTTGTCCACTCATTACAGGCTCGCCTTTTGGCACACTATCTAGATACAGTATGCCTTTTTTTGCAAATATGTGGTCTTCATTAAAAAGTTCGGTAACCTCAATACGCTTTTCTAAATCGTTTCCTGCCAAAATGTACTGTACAGTCTCCCCTGTTGGTAAAATACCCCGATGATTTTTACCCTTTACACCACCAAATTCTGGAAATTCTCCGCCTTTGGGCAGAAAGTCTGATATGATATCGTTTAAAAAATTTGGAAAAATGTGAGGAATTAATGCTAGCAAAAGCAAAGTAAATTCGTCTTCTGTAAAAGCTTGTTCTAAAGTAAATTGTTGCAGAGGTGATCTCAACTTATCTAGATCTGGCTGCACAATCTGAATGGATTCATTTTTCAGTTCATAGGATAATCTTGCAATCAAACGATTTTTCAGATAACCGAACATGGTGTTTTGCTTGATATCAACTACTGAAACGCTCATAAGCCTTATGTAATTTAGTGTGATAATTATTTTGCTCATACCCTGAACCGTTATAACCATGAGCAAACTGTCGCCAATTTTTATTACGTAACCAGTCAATCATCGATTTACCGCTTCTATAGTTTATAGAAATAAACTTACCAAAAGCCTTTAAATATTTTCGTTCGTGCTCTTTCATTTTTGATACAAAATGACCTATGGAATCATAGTCTAAACTTTTAAAATGATAGTCCATAATCTGGAATGTGCCCCAAGATGCCGAACAATAGGCAGCATCATAAAACTCTAGTATATTGGAAATTGCTACTGCCTTTTCTAATCGATTGTATTTACCATCCCTTCCTACATAAAAGTTTCGAGTCCATATTTTATACAGTACATCTTTATTGTCTTGAGTAACATAAGTTTTAGGAATTACTCCAAAATAATTGGAAACATTTACATCATAGCCCAATGTTACCAATAATTCTTCTAAAATATAAACGGCTTCACCTCTTGACCTGTGCTTTAGTGTTTTCATTTATTTAAATTTTATAATAATTTAGTTTACAACCATTAATGCAGTTACTACACCTTGCTTTTTGTTGTGCCAGAAGCCACTTGCTCAGTTTTAAACCTGTCTTTAAGAGACTCATAATCAGAATCCTGACCAAGGGTAATAGTTTTACTTGCGCTATCAAAATTATCATCTCCAAAGTGAGAAGATATCGATTTAGAATGATACGCAACTCTTATAAATTGTGCTGGCAACGCTTTAACATCTGCTGAAATATTTTTTTGCAAACTTTGTATCAGTTTGTTTTCGGCAGTAGCTTTTATTTCTTTTGGAACAGCCCCATTTTTTGGGTTGTCTTTTTTAAACTCTTTTACCAACAGGCGTTTAAGATTGCTATCGCTATCAATATCATCTTTAAGATACGCAGTCGCCTCCAAATCATACTGTCCTCCTTTTGTTTTAAATTCACTCGCCATTTTATTTTCTACTGAAGCCATTTTTTCACGATTATAGCCAGGAGATGAAGGGTGAATGTTCATTCCAAAGTTTTTACCAGAACCCCCAAATTGATCTCCAATAATATGTGCATTGTCAAAACCACCTACAGCACTATCCCATTTTCCTCTTCCAACATCTTTTGTTTTACTGCTTAAACCTTCACCTTTAACTTTTCTTACTTGGGTCGCATCTGGTAAATCATCAACAACTGCATCAAAGGACAACTCAATTTTAAATTCGGCAGTTTTCTTGCCGTCAGAGCTCTTTGTAGTATAAGTAGCAATGTACTTACCGTTCTGTTCTGTGATGGTTATGGCGTCTGGAATAAAATTATTATGTGTTGGTTTCTCAGATGACTCCACACCTTCCATAAGCACACCTTCATTTATGGTAAGTTTAGGAAGGTTTTCTTTAGAACTTCTTCTAATCTGTTTTTCATTTTCTGATTCAAAAAAATTATACCCCACTTTGTTTGCTGCCTTTACAAAGTTTTTGTTCAACGCTTGTTTAGAGGTTTTAACCTTTTTTCCAAGCCATTTATCCAAAAACACCTTAATTTTATGGTCATCAACATCCATAATAGTTGAGAGCATTGTTTTCATTGCAGTGGTTTGCGTCTTAAGTTTATTATTAAGATTAGTGCTTTTCTTTTCGTCTTTTTCTTTGGATAACGATTCAATAATAGAATTCACCTTATCGGCTTTTTCAATTGCAGACTGAATACTTATTTTTTTTGTGTTATCCGCAGTTTTCAATTTATGCTTCAGTAAAACACCAACATTTGTGGGATTACTCGCAACCATTAATTTAGCCTTTTTACCATTGCCACGTATATAAAGTGAGTGTTCCTTACCATCTTTTCCTTTAAATTTCTTTTTTAATTTCCACCACTGCAAAACCGAAGCCACAGCACCCTTAACCTTAGCTTTTCCAAACTTAAACAATTTTTTAACCTTTTTCACCAAAAACTTAATCATTTTATCCAAAATCTTTTTGAAAGGTTTCTGAATAGCTTTAATAACCTTACGTATGGCTTTACCAATTCCCGAAAGCCCAACAAATCGAGCGGCAAACGACAATATAATCGGTACGGTTTTACCAAGGGTGTTTTCTATGAATTGTGAGGCTTTACCCAAGGCACCACTGGCAATTTCACCTACTGAATCGAATACGGATTTTACGAAATCTACAATGCGGTTCCAATTTTCAATAAAAAACATCACTACGTCGTACAACAACATTATGGCTTGAAGGATGGCTCCTGCGGGATTGAGCATACTCATCAGTTTAAAAGACATTTTTTTGATAATCTGGGTAATCGCCCAATTGCGAATGCCTTCCATAACCTTGGTTTTAATCTCGCCAGCCTTTTCTACAATAATATTCCAAAGGGCTATGGGCCCTTCGATGACGACACGTTTGATGATATCGGCCGTTTTTTCGGCGGCAGACATGATCGTTTCGCCTTTTGGCCCAAGGTTTTTTACTATCCGAGCACGAATAACATTCCAGGTAAGGCCTGCTACTTGAAGCCCCAAGAATATAATGCCTTTCATATCAAACTTTTTAGGCAACTCCAAACCGCTATCGCCCATTTGCCCCATAAGCCAACTTACCAGTCCTTTTTTTAGCCACGATACAATGTTTGTAACAAAACCTTTAATACCTCCACCAACGGCTTTTACCAAATTTTTAAAGAAACCAATGGGATCTGTAAAGAGTTTTTTGAGAACAGTTGCCCCTTTATCTAAAGCTGATATGATTTTATCAGCACTACCTCCAATTTTAGAAATGGCCCATTTAAAGAATTTTTTTGCCGCGTAAAGCAACAGTCCTCCCAATTTTGAAACCAGACCGCTCATTTCCGCTTTCATGGCTTCAATCTTTTTATCGATGGCTTTTATGGCTTCATCTTTTTTATCGCATAATTTTTGCTGGAGTTTTTTCTTTTCTTGGTCAATGTGCTTATCTAATTTGGCCAACTTTTTGGCTGTGTCTTCTTGTGCTTTTTTGCCTACATCGATAAGATCGGGCCCGAGCTTATCGATAAACTCTTGAATGTCGGTTTTGGCATTAACAATTTCCTCTTTGCACTGCTGGATTGTTTTTTCGTTTTCTTTGTTGATGTTTAAAATCAGTACATCAATTGCCTTTACAAAAGTGGCGCGCTCGGTAGTAAATATGGTTTTGATTTCAGGAAAATGATCGATGCCCACAAATTTATCCTTAACCCATTTTGCAGCACCCCAAAACCCGGAATAACGATCGGATTTCCATGCGTTCACCCTGCGCTTCACATTTTGTTCAAATCGAATGGCATGTAATTTTTGTCCAGCATCAAATGTGTTTAGTGCCTGTGTTTCGAGTTTGTTAAGTTTTTCGGTTACAAAATCCTTCGCCTTTGTGTACCGGTTGTTTATCCATTGGGTTACAGCCTCACGTTTTTTCTCCATGTCGGTTTTGGTTTTAACCTGTGTGGATTTGGCGCTTTCTAATTCTTTTTGCCTTTTGGCTTCCATAGAAGACTTCGCCTCGGCTTCTTCTGCCTGAAGATCGGTTTCCACCTTGTTCTGCTTTTGTTTTGCAAAATCTTGCAAATTTGCCGGTTCATTGGCCACTTTGTCCTTCAGCACGCTTTTCTCTTTGTTTGCCTCGGCAATATCGCCGCTATCAACATTTTCAAATTCTGCCTGCATATCTTTCGAAATGCCTTCTTTTTCATAAATATTATCGGCTTCTTCTTCAAAATTCGACAAATCGGTTTGCTCTTGTGGCACCGACGGAACAGCGCCTTTACCAAGATTTAGCGCGGGTGTGTTCGGGGATTGTTCAATACTCGGTATAGCTACGGGCACATCGCTTTCGTGGGCTTCGGCCTTTTTGTCAATTTCGTTGTAAGTGCCCTTAACCTCCCCAACCTGTTTTGCGGTGCTCGCTAAGACCTTATTGCCTATAACCTGTGCTTTTTTTCCTGATTCAAACTCGTTAAGCTCTTTTATTTTTTTGGGGACGGCATCAGAAATCGCCTTGTCCATCTCGCGTTTAATAGCTTGCTCGTTAGATTCGGGCGCTTGAGCTTTTTCCAGTGTTTTAACTTGGTCTGCGTTCCCTCGCGATTGCCCTTCGTTTTCTGGTGGTACGACCGCTACCTCGGTTTGGTTTGCTTTGGCTTCGGCAGTATCGTGAGCCGATTCGTTATCCGCTAGTTTTTGTGCTTTTTGCGCGCCTTTATTGCATACGTCGGCACTTTCCTGTTCTAAATATTGTAAGGTTTCCCCGCCTTCTTCTTTTTGATTATTTGCGTTAATGGCTGGTTTTGGCGCTGTAGTTTCAGCGTGTACATCCGATACTTTATTTGTTGAAACGTTGGAAGCAGCTTGGGTTTCATTGTCAACTGAAGTAGATTCTTGAGCAGGGTTTTGCGCTGTATTTTGTGAAGCTGAAGATGTGTCTTGCTTTTTCTGTGATGAAGGCACTACAACATCCGGTTCTTTAGGAATGGGTGTTGCAATTCTTGAAGCATCGGTGTCTACATCAGTTTCTGGCAAATCAGGTTCTGAAGGCTCAACTTCGGGTATTTTGGAGTTGGCTTGCGCTTCGGCCTCTACGCCTTTTGCAGCCGCATCTTTTCTGGTTTCGTTTGCTTTTGTGGGGTCTAATGCGTCTTTTTGTTCTTTGCTACTCTGTATGATTTGTTTGATCAGTTCTGCCATATCAACCACATTTTCACGCTTTTGAACATCAGTTTTCATACGTGCAGATGCTCCTTGCTGAATGGTGTGCGTTAACTCGTGGGCCAATAATGTTTGTCCGTCTTTTGATTGCGGATTGAATTCGCCTTCGTTAAAAAAGATGTCGTTTTTGTTAGTAAAAGCCCTAGCTCCAAGATCGCGGTTCATGGCAACCGACTGCGAGTTTGTATGAATTTTAACACCACTAAAATCTACACCAAAGCCTTGTTGCATTTTAGTTAAAATAGGTTTATCAAGCGGCTTGCCCCTTCCTCGATTTTGTTGAATACGGCTTCCCAGATTTGCAATCGGATTTTTTGGCGTATTGGTATTGGTTTTGGCCTGTACGTTTTCTTCTTCCTCGTTGTCCTGTTTCTGAATGGTATCGTTATTTTCACAGGTGTGGCATTTTTCTTGAATGGTTTCCTCTTCTTCAGAGGGCTCAAGTTGAACCAATGGAGTTATGGTTTCGGCAATAGGTTTCTCTTGAACACTTTCTTTGTCTTCTTGTTTTTGAATGTTCCTTTTTTGAATAGTCGTTAATGGCGAAAAAAACGGAGATTCTCCGTAGACGTTGGTCTTGTTAACCACTTTATCGGCAACATGGTCAGCTTCTTTTTCGTACTTATCGTTGGGTTTGCCAATATTAAGTTTGGGCTGTATAAAAGCGTCTTGCTCCGTTTCTCTGTGAAAAGGAGCAGAGTTGCTTGATTTAGCACTTGCCCTATCTACTGTTGCCGATTTAAACATACTATGTTTTTACAAAACAACAAGTCCAACAAGCTTATTTAAAACAATATTGATGACCCTGTTTTTATAGTGTCCCGCTTTTATTTTGTTAACGCCCGCTTTTACAAGTGCCTTCATTACCAACAGGTCTTTCTGGCTTTTTAACAACCACTCCAACTCATCTTTATCAATGGCACCGGCAATAAAAAGGCCTGCCCATTTTTTTAGTTTTTCTTCAGATGACTTAAGATAATCTTTCATATCGCTAACAATAAGTTTGCCTTCTTCTCCAAATTTTTCTTTGGCATCGGCAACAATTTCTTCTTTTAGCTCTTTTAACAGTTTTTCAAAATCCATGATATTACAAATTAAATTGGTTGATAAATTGAGTTAACGCATTCTGGCTTTGCTTGTCTTTCTTTTCTTCATAGAAAATCATCAAATTAAAAGCTTCTTCTATTTGGGGTTTTGCCTCTTCCTTAAAAGCGGTATTGAGCGATTCTTTTTCTTCCCAAAGCTTAAGATAGCTTCCCATTAAATGTTTTTCGCTACTTATAAGCTCCCACATTTTTGTGGTAAGTTGGTTTTTGTCTTTGCCGTTTTCGTAAATCACCATTTTTTTCATTTGGTTTTTTAGGTTGGTTATCTGCACTTCAGAATCGCTATAAGGTGTATCGCTTTTATCGATAAGACTAATGGCATCCAGTTTGGTTTGTATGGTTTCGGTATAGGTGAAATGATCGTAAAGGCTTGTGCAACTTACCAAGGTTACAGCCATAAAGGCGATAAAAGTTTTTTTGAGTGTTTTCATAATGAATTAATTTTTGTTAATAGTTGATAATTTTCTCTGTACATATTTTTTGTTGAAATATTGCTGTATCTTGGGGTTGGTTGTTTTAACATTTTGAATTCGTGCCTTAAGCAACAAGCTGTCTTTTAAAACCGTTGAATCTTTTTTAATGTCTTTTTGAATATCGGCCAATGCCTTGATTCCTTTCAACGCCTCGACTCTATTTTCAACCACATCGTTTTTAATTACATCTGTTGGCGTAGTTTCTTTGGTTTCTGGCCTAATGGTTAATGTTTTGGTATCGGCATAAATGGCTTTATCGGCGAATGAAATTGCTTTTTCTGGTTTTTCAAGAAGGAGATACGATTTACTGATGACCGCCAAATCCGCTGGAGTCGACGCTCTTTTTTCTAATTTATCAGTGACTTTTGCAAGGTTTTCTTTAGCATCCTCGTCATCAGGGTTATTTTTAACTTTATCCTGATATTTTATAATAGCCAATTTATCCTTTTCAATTTGAATTTCTTGAATACTCGGATATGCAATCATGATGATGGGGACAATAAAAAAATACAACAGCTTCTTTATATCATACTTTTTCGCAATGGAATAAACCAACGATCCGCATAAAATCATAAACAAAAAAACGCCTAAAAACAGCAGAACGATTTCGTATATAAACAGGTTTTCGAATAGTTTTTCCATAGTTTTTTTGTTAAGCTGTATTTCTGATTTATTTTCTTATATCTTTAAATTCCTGAATGTCGGGAAGCCTGCATTTTTTGGTAGCCAAATCGTTGGTGGCTTCGTTATCTTGTCCGGCGAGGTGCATCATTTCGTGAATAAACATACCGGCAAGAGACCACCGCCCCCATCGCCAAGTTTCTGAGGTGTAGGCTAAATCGTTTGGAACGATGCTCGAACCGTAAACGGAATTGTCTTTATCAAACCAAACATGCGTCCTATCAAAAACTTCTTTAAGTGTTTTTGAGGTACCACTCGGGGTATTGTCTTTAAAGAAATTATGGCACACCGGATATTTTTTTTGGCTATTTGCTATTTTTTTTACGATGCCCATGGCTTTATCAATTCTGCCTTTTTCATTTTTAGGCACCGCACTGTAATCGGTATGAGGTGCACTGCCACTTCCGTAAGAGAGTTTTTGTATTTTTTTTTGCACCATGCCTTTTTGCTGAATGGTATGCGTTAGCTCGTGAGCCAACAAATGCTTGCCTGACCGTGATGATGGATTGTATTTACCTTTATTAAAATAAATATCGTTGCCGTGGGTAAACGCCTGGGCTTTGATTCGTTTGCTCATTTGAATGGCTTGATTATCCGTGTGGATATTTACATGACTAAAATCGGCACCAAAACCGTTTTCCATGGTTTGTTTGACTGGTTGCGAAAGCTTTTGCCCGCTTCCTTTAGATTTTTTTAATGAAGCCTCAATATTGCTTTTAGCACTGCTAGATTGCTCTGTTTTCATTTGTAAACTTTCTTCCTCTTCTTCTACGCGCTGCACTTGTTCCTCCTGTTCGCAATCGGTACATTTAGCTTGTATGTTTTCTTCTTCCGAAGTTTCTTCAGACTGCATTTGTACCAAAGGCGAAATTGATGCCGCCAATGGTTTTTGCTGTAACTCTTCTTCTGTGCCTTCTGCTTTTTGGATGGCATCGCCACCTTTGCCATTTACCACTTTATTAGCCATGGCATCTGCCTCAACTTCATATTTATCACCGGGTTTGCCAATATTCAATTTGGGTTGAATAAACGGTGTGTGCGATGTGTCGGTTGCTCGTTCTTTATAACGTCTAAACATTTTCATAAGTCGTTAATTTTTACCATTCTACAAATATTAAATTATCAAGCCAGGGCAGTTTTATAAGGTGGACATTCCAAGGTATTTTATCCAATAGAACATCTTGTGCTTTACGCTCCACAATAATTTTGCAGGTTTTATGTTCAACTATCAATTTGCCTTCGCGTTGTAAAAAACCCGTTCGCAACCCATCGGGCGATGTGTTTTTTAGAGCGTTCCAATGTGTTATGGCAGATTGCAGCACCTCCTCTGCCATGAGTTTTAATTCTTTTGGCAACATTATAAAACGTTGCATGGTTTGGTTTAAAGGATAGCCGCATAAAAATTTTTCCAATACCAGTTCGCTTTCCAACTGTTGTTCTTGTTTTGTACACAAATAATGTAGCAAATGCACAGCTTTTTCTTTTTCGGAATCTATCAACTTACCTTTAGAGTCTGCTAGTTTTGCATTTATAAAAAACTGCTTTAAAAAGGGATGCATAAGCACCAGTCCAGCGTTGTTTAGGTAATGGCTTTTTTCTGATTCTACCTCTTTTTCTTTTTCTTGTTCTTTTACTTCTTGTTCTTCAGTTTCATTTGTTTTTAAAAACACGTCCTTTTCATTAGAAGGCTCAATTGGTTTTTTCTTCTTTAAAGGCATATTTAGTATTTCACTTGCAAAGTTTTCAATGGCTTCAACCTGCTTTAAATCGATGGTTTTATTGGATTTTAATGCATCAAGCATGATTTTAACAGAATCTTTTTTACCCGTGTATGTTTTAAGAATAGCCATCCAAAACGTATTTCTAATTTTCGAACTCCTCTCTAAGATACTAAATATCTTGTGTTTAGCTTTTGTTTTTTTTGATTTTGAATTTGAAAAAAGCCGTGTTAAAACCGCATCGTTAAATTGATTTATCAGCCTTTGCCTTACTGTGCTATCGGCTAAAACCCATTTTAATTGTGAAGAAAAGCCTGTTTCTGAAATCATGGCTTCAACACCATTTTCGTCAAATAGGTTAGCTATATTGGTTTGCCACCAGGGCTTGTTTCCGGTTTGCAGAAAATGCAAAAATGCATCTTGTTTGCTTTTGCTTTTTGATAGGATTACCAATTCGTTTTGGTCTTCGGCATGATTTACGACGTTTTTAATTTCGGATTCCACTTTAGCTTTGAACGTATTGAAAATTTTGTTTTTCAGATTGTACAAATTGTTAATATCGGCATGGTTTATTTCAATTTCAATTTTATCAAGTCGTAACGTGTCACCCGATAAAACCGTGTTCTTGTTTTCGAAATACCGCTCAATCATAGGAAACAACTGCTGTTTTAAAAACACATTAAGATTATCTTTTAGAGCAAAGGCCTGTTGGCTTGAGTTGGTATTTACCTCAAGAAAAACCTTATTGATTATGTGTGTTGTCTCCCGCATTAAAAATTAAATTAATCGTTGTACCCTTATGTTCACTTTGGTTTTAAAGGTTTTGGTACCACAGGCTTTGCTACTAATATTAAGACTGACGTCGAAAGATAAAACCTGCCCGTTTTCAGCATTTCTCGGCGCCCTGTAAACATGCCTTGGGTTTTTAAGTGTGCTTTTGCCGCCATCGCCAAAGTCCCATGAGTATGTTTGGGTATTTTCGCTAAACTCATTTAGATTATGTATTCTAAAAGGCACATCAATCCTATCTGAGGCGGCATTGATTACCAGTTTTTCTCGTGGTGGTAAAATAATACGCACTTGCGGACTGATGCGAACAACACACTCACTGCTGACCGCTTGCCCGTTTACCGTAAACCGGATGGGTGTGTTAAACGCTTTAAATCCGGCCTGTAAAATCAAGTTGTTTTCTTTTATGGTTACCCGTTCAACTGGTTTTGCAAGTTTAACCGTGGCATCTTCTGGTTTAATTTCAAAAGGTATAGCAGTATCTCCGTTTTCTCCTCCAGTTAGGCATATTTCATTAGGAATATTCAATTCAAAAATAACCGGTGCTATGGTAACATCGTGCTCAACGGTATGGCTGCATCGGCCATTGGTTACAGTCAATGCCACCTTAAAGGTTTGGCTGCCATCCTCTCCAAGATTCAATTGATAAACGTGTTTGGGGTTTTCTTCGTTGCTGTTATCCGGCAGGGAATCATCACCAAAATCCCATTCAAAAATCACATCGTTTGGTAACTTTTCGTCTTTTAAGGTGAAGGTTACCCTGGCAATGGTATTATCTTTAAAGAATGTGGGCTCTGAAGCTGTAAAATCGAAATCTGGTTTTTTAAACACGGTAATTCGTGCATCGGTAAATTGGTCGTTAACCTTGAATTTTATTTCGGTACCGTGCAACGATTCGCTAACGGCATTGGCATCAAACATAAACTTGCCGTCTTCTTGCACAACGCCACCGTTTAATCCTGTAGCCACATCGGCCGTAACCACACCATCTGATGGTGATACCTCAAAAGCTATTTTTTCAGTCTCCTCTCCCAAACAAACAAAATCTAAGGGCAAGCGCAACGATATTGGGGTTTTGGGTACGATGAAAGCCACCGGCGAACAATCTGAACAACAGATGTACGGCAAGGCAAAATCTGCCACAACCGTGTTTTCAGAAATGTTGGAAATGAGCGGTAAAATAAATCGATCCTTCAATGCATCCAAAATATTCGGGTTTATAAGATTGCCCAAATTAAGGTTATCGCTAATTCGTGGATTGACGCTTCCCAAATCGATATTCCTAGTCAGATTTGCTTTAATCATAGGATTCCCAAAATTTCTTATGGGCGATATATTTGTTATGGGGTTTCTAATATCATCGATTTTAGGATTGATTACGGCATCTTTAAGCACATTGTCAAACACAGGGTTAATGGGAAAAACAGGTCTTCTTTTTGGTATACCACCTTTGTAAACCATAACAAAAGTCCCTCCCGGTTTTACCCCAGCTTTGTGCTCTAATCCCGTATGTTTTTCAACAAATTTTGAGAGGAGTTTTTGCTCTAAAATTTTCTTTTTGCGGATTTCAATTTCGGCCAAAAGTGATTTCATTTTTGCAGCCGAACAGCAGTTAACCGACAATTGGTTGAGCAGCAATGCGTACTGCTGTTCGTGCCCAAATCTTCTGTATGTGGTTTCGGGCTTATACAATAGCGCGGTCATATTTTTTTTGAATCGCTCAACGCGTGCGCAAAGATCTTTGATGGTTTTGTTGTATTTATCGACTCGGTCGGGATCGATTTCAGTAATGTCGTTTGGGATAAACCGCGATGCTATTTTAGTAGAAGCCAATATTTCTGCGGTATGGTACAAATTCACTTCTTTAATGTCTTTGTCCCAAGTGGCGATGGCTTCGTCTTCATCGATTCTAGTTTTAACTAAGTTTACAATATCCTCTGCCGAACCTTCTGGTTTTTCGCGCATCGCCTTATCAACAATACTCCCTAAAACATCCTCGTCTTTTTCCAGATTATCTAAAACCACAGTATCTAAATTGTAAAATTTCAATCCGGGCAGGGTTTTAAAACTGCCTAAAATAGCTTTGATATCTATAGCTCCAAATCCGGTAAATGCCGTATTGGAAGTCAAGAATTTCTTTGTTGATTCTGAAAAAGGTTGGTTGACGGATGCGGTTGAAATATCGGAAATAGTCCCAGTTACAGAACGCCCAGTCGATGCTGTTTCAGTCGTGTCGCTCGATGCCGATTCCCTTATAGTTGAGCGTCCGCGTTTAGACAATTTATAAAATTTATGTTCGCCTTGTTGCTTTATACTAAAACCCGAAAAGAATTTTGATACGCCCGCGTTTAAGCAGTTTTGCTCTGCGCGCCACGCTTTTAACACAGCATTAATATCTTCAAATTCGCACTCGTAATCATTGGGGTCGATGCTTTCAATAGTTTCGTCGATGCTTAACACTTTTATTTCAAAGGCCAATCCTTTTTCGGTTTTTATGGCATCCAAATCTTTTATGGCATCACGGTAATCTTTACCCAAATGCCCTTCAATCCTATAAAAATCGTGGTCGTCGAGATCGTAGTCCAAAGGGTTTTGAATGGCATCATTTTCTGACAAATTAGCTGATTGATAGCCTAAATTTTCATCAGACTTATACTTTTTGGTTTTATCATAATCCCAGTTTTTAATGAGATTCAATGATGTTTTGTAGTAGTACGGAAGCGCTCTTTTACCGAGTGCGTTCGATGCTTTTTTTGAAGGTGTTACTTTTATTTCCGAAGAAGAACTTGGGACGTTATATTCACTCAGCATAAAATGCATCCTTAAAATCAGGGTTCTTATTTTTTCGAATTTCTCCTTGCCATGTGGAATTATTGGCGACGGATAAAATTTGTGCCGGCATTGAAAAAATGCTTCAACCGGCTCCAATTCGCCCAACAAAACATGCTTTGGAAACGAACTGATTTCCGGGCAACAAACCACTCTTAAATCAAACAAAAGGCATTTTATTTCGTTGTAAGTATCAATTAAATCCTTGAGCAAATCATAGCGATATTGAATATCCAAAGGCAGATTTCTGGACGATAATTTAAAAAGCGACGTTATTTTTGCGTTGATGGTACTGGCTTTGGCACCCACCGAATCGGTATCCAACAGCACCTTAAAATCGGTAAACAGTTTATCGATGCCGCTTTTAAGATTGGCAATAACTGCAGTGTCTTGCATGGCTTTTCGGTAGCTGTCCTTTAGCCTGAAATAACTGGCCGTATTGGAATCTTGCGATATAACCTGCACCCGATTTCGTGTTAAATACGTATTTTTTAAAATCACTTTTTTAAGATGCACTTCGGGCAAATCAACGATTTTTTTGGTGTTGTTATGCGTATCAAAAATGGGGTCGTTGTCTTTGTTACTAATGCGTTTGGCGTTTTCTTTTTCAATTAAAAGCAGCCTTACTTTTGCGGTTTGCCCTTCGCCTTGTGTATCGCAATCGGTTGATGTACATGGGGTTTCGGCTTTGCAGAAATACTCCAAATACAACACAACTACCATATCCTCTAAATTAGTTATAGTGTTTAAAGGTTTCGTATTATTTTCCTCTGTGGCTTCGGTAAACAACTCTATTAAATTAACGCCATTAAAATGGCCATATTTAGCCTCGACATCAACAAAGGTTTTAGCATGGGTAAAGGTTGCCCCGGGAAAAGGCACCAAATCGCCATCGGTGGTTACCGCACAACCTTTGCTAACTTTTATCGATTGGTTTTTTTTATAAGTGATTTCCAATCCGCAGGCAATACCAACGCCGTTAAGGCAAATACGCGTAAAACGGTCCTGACATTCAAAATGATCGATGACGTCGTTAAGCTGCGATGCCGTAAGCACTTGGTCGGGTACAAATCTTCTATATGCTGGGTCTTTTATGTCTTTATCTAATTTTGTTGTTGCCATGATATTGTTATTTAGAGGTTGCCAATATTTGTTCTTCCTAATATTATTTTATTACCTTTTGTTTCGGTATCGTCGTTGTCGCAGTCGTGAAGATTTCCAGAATCGTAAATCGTATGAACACCATTTAACGTTGGGATAAAATCACTTAAAACGTCTCTGTACGTTGTGATTTCCGACTTACTTAAAGGATGATTTGCACATGTAATTTGTAACTGTTCCAAAAACAATTTATACTTGAGTTGCATTTGAAGCATGTCGTTTTCAGCATCGGGTTTTACACCTTTTACATGCCCAATCCAACAGATGCGTGCCAACACATGCGCTGGTATTTCTTCGCGAATTATTTTTTCGGCATAATTCCTAAAATCCTTGTTTGAAAATCGTGTAGTCCAACCCGGTAATATCACCGAAACCCTAAACGAATATGGGTCTGTTGGCCCACAGCTTTCGCAATCGCCGTCTAAACATGAGGGCATAAAGGTTTCTGCAGGTGCATCCGGAACTTCGTTTTTTGACGTTTTTCTTTTTTTATCAGCATTGGCGGCATTATAAGTATCCGGTCTTAACAATAGATGCTCTATTAAATACATGCCTTCTTCGTAAGCGCTTAAATCTTTTAAATAGGCGATGATTTCGTCGCGTTTTTCTTCAGATCGCTCTTGGGTTGCCGTGTACGCAATGCGACGGGCGATAATATAATCTTCACTTTCTTTATCTGTTATTTTTGGATTGATGATGTTAAAATACGTCCTGCCTGTTTTAGTTTTTTTCAAGTCGTAATTAGCTGTATTCTTTGCAAGCTCAAACGACAAAAAGAGTTCTTTTAAAGCGGCACTGAGGCTGTGGTAATGCTTGCTTGACGATAGCAAAATATCGTCTCCATTTTTTATCCGCCATCGGTATTCGGTGAGGTTGTCTTCGGTTTTGTCTTTTTCGTCATAAATTTCAATGGCATCACCCAAAAGATTTCTTCGGCTGTAATCCGTAACCCCGATAAGTCGGGCAATGCGCTTTTGTACGCCCGATACATTTTCGGTATCCCAAACCTCGGGATCACAGTAATTAAAACCGATACCTCGCTCGCAACTTATGGTTTTGTAATCTTCAACAAACTGGGTCTTGGCCTTTAAAATTTCGTATTTCGCATTGGCATCGCCATAAATCATTTTCATGATAAAGGCGTAATCACTAAAGCGTTCGGCAAACCGAGCGATTAAATGGTCCAACAATTGGTTTCGGCGTTCGTAAAAGGTGTTATCTGCCGAATTGTTCACGTCATTTTTCAGATTGTTGAAGATTTTAATCAGATTGTCATCATAATTTCCAGTGTCCACCAACTCGTCAATTTCAGGAATATCGTCAACCGTTTGCGAAAAATAGGTTTGTTTCTCGGCATCCGAAAGTTCGGAAATGGCAGTAACGCCGTACAATGCTTTTAGGCTTTCATCAACAGTTAATAAATCCTTTACTTTGGAAAGATGCGCAAAATAATTGGCCAATATCTGGTCGAAAAGCAACAAATACGCTTTAAGTTGTTTCGCTTTGGCTTTTCGCTGTTTATCAGCATTGGCGGGCAACCCGTTTGTGGATATGCCGTAAGTTTCTGGAAAATCGTTTTGGATGCTCGTGTAAGCCTCGACATGTGAAAATTCACCCAACGGAAAAACAACATCTTCGGTTTTAATATTTTTGAGTTGTTCTTTTTCCTCTTTTTCCAATGCATTAAGAATAGCGATAACTCGTTTTTTGTTGACGCCAATGGGCAAAAACCCTTTGCTGAAATTAAAAATACTGTTACCGCAGTCTTTACAAGTTTCATCATCCTCATCCCAACACAGTACCGGTTTGTGGTTTTCTTTTATACAGATTATCCACGGGTCTTTGTTGGCTTCGTCATCATCGCAGGTTTTAAAAGAAATGTCCTTTATAGTTAAAACACCATCAATATTCATAATGATTTGAATGATGTCCGATAGCCGAATGTCTTGTTGTAAAGAAGCGTTCCGAAGTTCTTCAGTATCAATAAACCCGCCTTGAAAATCCTTGGGTTCTATACAGCCTTTCTCGAAAGGTACGGGGCCTTCAAAAATTTCATCGGTGGTATAGCCTTTGTCATACATTTTTTTGAGCGAATAAAACGAAACGGATGGTGCCAAATAATTCCCAATCGCTTTTATTATCAAAGCTTGAATGCGCTCCTCGTCGGCATCGGGCCTAATGTCCAAATACGCGCATACCGAAATATGCTGTTCGGGTATTTCGCATACGTTTACTAAATCTTCGCAAAGGTTCCGGTTTTTATGATATAGTTGCTTTACTTTTTCGAATACCGCATCTTTATCTTCAACCTCATCTTCAAAATCGATGTAAATATCATTTAAGCCTTTTAGAGTGAAGTTTTTCTGATTGTCATCTTCAACCTTAAAAGCATTGTAAGACATCTGATGATTTTCGCAATTTAAATACACCTTTTGTTCGTGCTTAACAATCCAAGCGTTTTTTACTTCTTTTATATGAACGAATAGCTTGCGATAATCCAAAGCCGATACGGGTTTTGATGGTAAAATGTTTACGGCCGACAAAAACTGCTGATGCATCTTTTTGAAGTTATCGGTTTCTGATGCCAACAGGTTTTCCATGGGCAACTCGATGCGCTGGGACAAATCGGTTATGGCATAACAGAGCATTTCCATGATGGTAATTCCCGGGTCATGGGTGTTGTAATCGGTCCAGATTTTGCTTCCCAAACTTTCGATGTGCTTAAGCCCAAGTTCGCGCAGATAGCCAAAATCCAGATCGTTTTTGGTATTTACATGCTTTGGTATGGTAACAGATTCGTTCATTAAATTATTACTTTAAGTCGTTACACATTCGTTCGTGCTTATCGTTTCAACAACATGTTTTTCATATTTTACAGAGGTTAAAATCACTTTTTGATTGGCGGGCACCACGGCACGCACCGGATTAAATATCACTTCGCCCTGATTATCGGTTTTATTGGTTTCTTCGAGCAATTCGAAATCTTTTATATAATCGACATAATCCAATTGCTCGATGTAATAAATCACGACGCTTTCGTGCAATGTTAGCCCAAAATTGATTTCGGCGGTTTCTTCGTAAGCCCATGGCGCCAAGAATTTCGAAATGTCTTTTTGCAGTTGTTTTTTGTAAAAGCTCTCGTCCTTTCCTTCATAAAATTTCACTTTCAATGCAATTTTAACTTCTTGATACATGGGATTTTCCACAAAGGCATCAACATGCAGCGTGTTTAAACCGTTGATAAAACTTTGAATTTCGTTACGTTTTGCTTTGCTGATTCGGGGTTTATAAACATCAAAAATATTTTGGTTAATGATGTTTGGGATGGCGATAACAGTTACAAATCCTGGTGCCAACTCCGAATCGCCAAAGGTGTGCTTTAAACAATTCACTTTATAAATTTTTGGAAATTGCTGAAGAATTAACTGCTCGTAATCCCATATTGTAATGGCCCTTTGTTTGTGGCGCAGTCGCTCACTAACACGTCTATAAAACTGGGTATCGGTTTCCTTGGGCACCCCATCAAACGAACTGTAGGGTTGGGTTACGCCTTTTAAGGTGGCCTTTCGTTCCACTAATTTCGAAATGGTTTTTTCGGGTAATCCGTTTTCGAGATGTGAAAACTCATTATCGTTGTTGTAAAATTCAGCCACTTCGGCTTGGGTGTGGATGTTTACTAATTGGCAAACCGCATCAAAGGCTTTGGTGTTGGTTACTTTTATCCAAAATAAATCTCCCGGAATTCGATTATTGTTGCTCGTGGCCTCTTTTGGAATGGACACTTTTACGATGCCCGATTTCAGAAAATTATCGGTGTTGTTAGAAACTATAAAATCATTATTTAACGGTTTCCATTCGTCCTGACTTAAAATATACCAACCCTGTTTTTCGTTGCCTTGATAGGTTTGCTCCCCCTCGTATTCGGGGTTTTCGCTACCTTCTAAAACTTGTATTAATAACGCTATTTGCTGAAGCTGTTTGACGTTTTCAAGACCTATAAACAAAGCACCTTTATCACATTTTGGCACCAACGTACATTGTGTTTTTGTGCCTAAAAATTCGTGTTTGGTTTTTAAATAGATGTGCTGTTCGGACTGCCCAAACGGATGTTCGTGGAACAGCTCCAAAGACTCATCTAAATAATTGCCTAAATTTTGTTTTAAACTATCGGAAGTTGCCGATAAATTAAAAGTTTTGGATACCGAAGCTTTGTAATCAATACTGATACTTTCTGCTAATGGCGTATAGGGTTCGTTGGGAATCAAAGCTTTTTCCTCTTCTTTTTTAGATAAGGCTATGGCGTATATTCTTGGAAAAAAATCATGCAGAAAAGACTGTAATAAAGCGATACGGATAAACCCCTTTTTGGCATTTGAAGAAAAACTTTCTTGCTGGATCGGGTTATCGAAAAGCCCCGATACACCTTCGGAAATAGCATCCCTAAAATCGAAAAAAGAATTATTGAAAACCTTTAAAAAATCGTTGTGAACGGTACTGTTTCGCAACTTGCCGAATCCGGCAATGCGCTCCATAAAACCGCTCCCTTTTGTTTTTTTTGGTTTTGAAACTGTTTTTGACCCCTTGCCCGAACTGCCATCCTGTGTGCTCGAAATTGTAAAATTAGAACTATAACTGCCGTTTTCGTTTTGGTTAAATAATGTGCCGGCCGTAATTTTTTGGTCCCAATTTTTTTGTGCAAGCACTTCCAAATTGATTTTAAAGGCGTCTGAATCTGGTACAATCAAATCACTATCATCAATAGTATCCGGTGAATCATCGGTACTCAGCGTATAAGTATTTTTAGATAGATTTTTAAGATGGCCTTTTCGATAGGCCAAATAATGCTCCCTGAAATGGTCGTTTTCAGATGCGCTTTCGTAAAGCGGCGTGTCCTTCCATTGCATGTCAATCTTAACCTCAGTCCACGGTTTATTCAATGCCTCTTGGCAACCGATATAAAATTTAGAATCCCTAACAGGCTGTGGCCCAAATGGAAAAAAAGGTTTCGATGCGTCCAAGCGGCCCAAATCGTTTTCAAGCACAATATCCTGCATGTTTTTTACATCCACATCAATTTTAATTTCGGTTACAATGGCTCCGCTTAAAAATTCATAAAAATCATAACCAAATTCATCATCGCCGGTTTTAAACAAAAATCGGGCTATGGGGTTTGCCGATGTAAAATTTTCCAGTAGAACAGTTTTATCGTAAGGTACAATGGGGTCGGTGGCCTCGGGAATTTCAACAACCAGTTTTAAAGTGTTTTTTTCTACGGAAGAATTAACCGTATCAATTGGAGCGGAAATCCATTCTGCTTCGCCACTGAGCAACACCTCAAAAACGTTATCGGATATTTTTTTTGATGGTGCGGACGGTAAATTGGAACCAAAAGTGATGCTGAAGGTAATGGTTCGCAATCCTTCTTTTAGCAATAATATGGGCGATGCTATGGCAAAACCCAATTTGGCATTTGGAAGGTTGGGAAACCCGTCCGAATCTTTAAAATTGGGATGACCGAACGGCCACCAAGTAACGTTATCGTCAGGGAAATCGCCTCCCAATCCATCAAAGGAATTGGCGATTTCAGAATATTTAACACCAGTACCTTGTTTATGCAATACGTTTTTTAATGCGCTTACCTTGGCACTATTAACAATGAGTTCGTTTTGGGTTTTATAGATTCTTTTGTTACCATTGGCATCTTTACCGGCATCGGTTGCGGTGCCTGCTTCAACCCTAACATCCGAAGCATTTTTAGCCAACTCAAAAAGCAGATGCACTTTATCTGGTACCGCTTGTTTATTGCTGAGTTTAAGGACTTCTTTATAATAAAAATCAAGATGTCTTTTTGAAAGATTGTTCAAGCGATTTTGACTTAACTCCATCAGTCTTAAAAAACAAACGAATAATGTGAGATGCGGATTTAAGTCTTTGTTCGTTTCCGCTTCCAATAAAAGATTTTGAATAGCCTCCTTTTCAACAAAAAATCGTTGCCAGTTTCCATCTGTAATATGGGTTTCAGTATCAAAATAATTAACGTTTTCTGCAAACGCATGAGCAAACGCCATCCAATCCTCGATGCTCAAATCGTGAAGCTTTACGGTATCTGGACTGAGCGCATCAATGCGCCTTTGGCCCTGGCTAGTCCCGTTTCGCTTTAAAAGGATGTTGTTATGGTTGCAATCTTTACTCATGGGTTACTTTAATTTTTAAGTTTCGGTGCCTTCAGCTTTGTAAAACGGATACACTAAATTGGCCCTGGAATTTGTGGCTCGTACGCGATAATCGATTTCGATAAGCAGTTCGCCCTGTAATTCGTTGGTGGGGTCGATGTCAATGTTTTCAACATCAATCCGTGGTTCGTGGTAGAGGATTGCGGTTTTAATCAAATCGATAACAAAGGTTTTTAAAGTGACGTTTAAAGACTTGAACATCAACTCCTCCAGGTTACAACCGTATGTGGGCTGCATGATGCGCTCACCCAATCTTGTGGCCAAAAGGATTTCGAGGCTTTTTTTAATATCAAGTTCATCTGAAGTCATCACGACCGTTTTTTTAGACCTGTCAAATTCCGGCGGAAAGCTCCAACCTGTTCCTAAAAATGATGTGTTATTATCCATAATTATCCTATTAAAACCGTGGGCAAGCCCAATACGATTACACCACCGTGTGCGGTGGAGTCGCCCATTCTCGCTGCCGGCATACCACCAATTAAAACCGTTGCAGAACCCGCTGCAATGGTATCAGGAGGACCTGTGCAAACTGCCATATCGCCTACCCGTGCCGCTGGCATACCCCCAATAAGTACAGTAGGCTCACCTGCCGGTAAAATTGGGCCGCCAACGTGTGGCACTGGCCCCGGATTAACCATGGGACAAGTATGCATATCGCCTACTCTTGCTGCTGCTGGCATATTGTATTATTATTTATTTTTATTACTAATTCTTTATTTTAAAAACTTTTTTATGATTTAAGGCTTCAATTAATCTGCACCAAAGAGCCTTTTAAAACTGCCGTTGCACTAGACGACATTTCTACACCAGCAGAACCTTCTGCCTTAAATTGAATGTTCGCTTTGGCGTTTACATTGCTACCTTCTATATTAACATCGCCACTTGCTTTTATTTGAATATCACCAGCACTTTCCATAGCAATACCGCTGGAATCCAAAGTGAGCGTATTGGAGTTGTCATCTTCAATCACAATACTTCCCGCGTCTTCATCCATGGTTATTTTTTTTCCCGCCGGAGTTTCGATGGTGATTGATTTTTTATCATCATTAAACATAATTTTCATCTCGCTGCGCGATATAAACCCTTTTTCGTGGTTATCATCTGATGCCACAACGGGTGCTGGTTTCGCGCTACTGTGAAGCATACCCAATACAATAGCATCGTTGGGATCGTCGTTAATAAAACCGACAATCACCTCATCGCTTATTTCGGGTCTGAAAAATGCCCCTCTGGAATCACCGGCATCCAACGAGGATACTCTGCACCATATGCCCTGTTCTTCGTTATTGATTATGGGCAATTGAACTAAAATGCGGTCTTCGCCATTGGGGTCGTCCTGCAATTGAGAAACAATGCCCACTTGCAGTCCGTTTATTGCTGAAATAATGCCCGAAGCGGGCTGCGGATTAATATCAAAAGTTTCGGAAAACCATTCTGGATTCAATCCAAATTGCGCATCGACCGTCCAATTGCCTTCTGCAATTTGATGTCTTATGGCCGTTACATATACTTTGCCATTAAATCGGTCGCCCACACCTTCAAGTTTTAATAAAGTCCCGGGTTTAACGGACGGAATACCTTGAAATTTCACTTTGCCACGAACCTTTGCCAATTGTTGAAACAGCATTTTGGCATCTGCCCAATCCTGTAATTCAACATCGCTAACCTCACCACCGTGCCTTAACTCTAAATTTTCTAAATCTATAGTAGCTGCCAAATCGGATGACGACAGGTTTCCATTGAGTTGCACATTCGGGTCGTTAGCTTCAATTTCAATAATTTCCTGATCCGCAGGATTCCAACCATAACTCGATACTTTTTTTACTTGGCTTCTGGCATCGATTTCGGCATCAAAATCCAATAAAGTGGCTCCGAAGCTAATGGTTTCAATCGTTTCGTCATCAACAGTGGGTTTCATAATCGTTATTTTACCATCATCAGTAAAACACAATTTCCCGTTAGCTTGTGCTCGAGATACTATAAAATCCCAATCGGAGGTATGGTATTGCACAAGTTCTTTATGTGTTTGGTTGGTGCTTTCTACATCCTTTTCTAAACCATAGGCATCAATAATGGTTTCAAAAATAGCGCTATCTGTATTCTCGTAATAATAGTTGCTTTTCCTGCCGATGGTTAGCTTAACAGCCTCGTCTTTACATTCGATAATAAGCACCGAGGAATTGGCTCTGATTTTTAAATTATGTTTAATAACGATACCTTTAAAAATGGTTTCTTCATCGGAATGATATCCCGCAGTAATCTCTATTTTTTTTCCTGGAATCAACAAATCTTCATTACTTAACTGGAAGTCTTGTTTTGCCGCATCACCATCAATCAATGTTATTGTTGCAGACCCAATTCTGTTCACTTCTTTATTGACCAAAATGTGTTTAACCTGATGCTTTTTTGAAAGCTCCTCGCCTTCCACAAGCACTTTAAATGTGATGAGATCCGGACTTTTGGAGGTTTGTATGGTTCTGCTGTTATTCATAATTTACGAGGTTTTCTCTAATGGAGGAAATACCAATTGTTGGCCAATGGCTAATTGCCTAAAATTGGTAATCCCGTTGGCTTTTGCCACTTCTAAATAGTATTTTGAATCGCCATAAATTCGGTAGGACATCAACGGTAATGTATCGCCATTCTTTACTGTCCGAAGGTGGGTTAAATCTGGAGATTGGCTGTTTTCTTCGGCCACCCTGAGCTCATCGCTTACAAAACGTTGAAATTTTGCATTTGCCATGGCGCGGATGGGCGTACCGTTGGGGTTAAATAGTTTGTAATCAACGGTCATTTCCAATAGCGTACCCTTAAAAAGCAAGGTGCCCCAAGAAATTTTCAGGTAATTGGGTTTGTGCTGATCGCCGTTATAATCAAAAACTACTTTTTTGAACTTGTCGACGTCTTTAATCACACCATCATCGGAAACCTCTGAGGTTCTAATAGCCCCTGTTCGGTCGAAAACAAAATTAATATCAAGATGCTCTGGCAGAATTTTATTAAACCCTGGCGCCGTTGCGCTGGTGCCTTGGGCTTGTTCTTCGTTTTGTTCAATTTTATAATTAAACGCATATTTTTCCGGATTGATTAGCGTGGTAAATTCGCCATCGCTAACCTCGTTCTCAAACGTGTCGTCGCTATAAGCAATAATCTTTAATTTGGTAAGTTCGCCTGTTGAAAACATGGTTTATCGTTCTTTAGAATTTGATATTATTTGCATAACTTGATCTACACATTCTGCAACAATTTGTTCTTTATTACTTGTTGAGTTCGCTCTGGTTTTGGACTTTTTATCGATATCGTTATCGACATTAATCTTAACATGTAATTCTTTAATTTCAATGGGCATAATTTTGAAAACTTAAAATGGTATAACGTCGTTTGCTGAAATAGACTGGTAATATTGGTATTTTAGCTCTAAACTTTCAATGGCCAATTCGCTGTTTTCGGCATTAAAATCGGACACCGACCAACTTACCGGAATGGCATGAACCACTTTCCAAGAATACAAGGGCAGGTGCTGCTCGTTGTGGAGAATAACCAACAAATCGATGGGTTTAAAGATGAATTTCTCAATAGCATCTTCGCACCAAGCCGTTACGCTCGAGCTTATTTGCAAACTTCGTTTTAGCACCAAATTAGGAAACGTAATGCCCGTTGGAAGCTGGTGTTTAAATCGGTTTTCGCCACCTTCGGCAATTGTTTCTGTTTCAATAGTACCCGAAAGTCCGCTCACGGATTGAAACCCAATTTCGATATTGGGCTGCAAATCGAGAAAAATCACCGAAAAATGAAAGCTCGTAATAGGCGGTAACAATCCCATATTTAATCATTTTGAATAACCAACCCTTCGTGTACAACTTCTACCGATTCTATGGCGGTTTCGTTGCCATCACTTTTAAGGTCTGTGGATTGCACCTTTGAAGGCCATGCATTTTTTACTTTCCAAGTAACTACTGGCTCGTGCTCTTCATTTAGAAGATTTATAGTAATATCTCTTCGTTCAATGGTATTTAATTTTACGGTGTTCCACCAGTCGTAATATTCGTTATCGCTATTAAACGTGCCACGTTTTAAAGTGATATTTGAAAATTTTTGCATCCCGGGCATTTTTATTTTGCTGTATTCGGGACTTGAGCCGTCTCTGTACTCGATAACTTCGGTTTCTACATCGAGTCCTGAAACTTCGGTGAAACCTATTTTTGTTCCTCCCCAATCTACTGAGAAATGAAATTTTGCTAACGGATAATCTGCCATGATTTTGTGTTTTTTAAATTAATATGATGTATTAAAAATTATGCTTCTTGCATTTTATGAGAGAACTTAAGAATGATGAATTCTGCTGGACGTACCACGGCCATTCCTATTTCAACATTCATGCGGCCTTCCAAGATATCGAGTGCCGTCATGGTTTCGCCCAAAGCAACACGAACATAAAAAGCTTGTTCGGGTTTTGCTCCGGCCAAAGCACCTGCACGCCATTGTAGGGTTAAAAAATTCTCGATCATGGCCCGTACCTTAATCCAAGTATTGGCATCATTTGGCTCGAAAACGAATTGCTCGGTGGCTTTTTTTACAGATTCTTCAACCATGTTAAAAAAGCGTCGTACCGGTACGTATCGCCATTCGTTGTCGTTCCCCGCAAGGGTTCGCGCGCCCCAAACCATAACGCCTTTTCCCGCAAAGGTGCGAATGGCATTTATGGATTTACCCGAAGTATCAATATTCAAACCTTCTTGCTGTTCGTGTGTGATTTTTATAGTGGGCTCTAAACAGGAACTTACCGAAACATTGGCCGGTGCTTTCCATACACCACGACTGCTATCTACTTTTGCATAAATACCTGCCATAGCACAACTAGGTGGTAAAGTGACGGTCTTTTTGTTTATTTCCAACTTAATTTGATTGAAGGTTACCAAATCAAAGGACGCCGAAGTGCTATCTTCTAAATCACTTAAATTATCGCCATCAAACTGACCCGTACCCACAGTTGCAGATTCGTCAACCGTGTTATGCGCTATGGTAACATCGGCAGCATCAAAGGCATAATTATATACCGTTTTAAGGAATGGATGGTACGAAGCACCGTATTTTAAAAGGTCGGTGCCGCTGCCCAAGGTATTGCTGCTTCTTAAATTAGCACTATCGTTGCCGTGCATATCGATAATGGTAAAGCGGTCGCCCAACTCGACGCATTGGGTCATTGCCCTATTAATTAAGGTATAATAGTTCGCAGCCGTACCGATATTTATGGCATCTGGGAACACGAATAGCGTGGGCTCGTCGAAAGCTTTAACGGCATTTAGCCCATTGGTTAAATCAGTTAAACTGATGCTTGCCGTATAGTCGCCCACAGATGTGATGTAACACGGGCCACCGCCATTATCAAAATACATACGCATGGCGTAATGCATTAAATAGGGTTGGGTGCTGCCCTCGGCCACAGAAATTTTACGGTTTAGCAACGTTGGTCCGGTGCTATCAATTTCATCGTCAATAGTTACGGTTATGTTGGCCTCGTTAAGCGCTTTACCAAAGTACGTTTCGTACTCCAAAAGCGACGTTATTCTTGTGGGTTCTAGCACGAGGCTATTGGTGTCTTTATCAGCTTTTTCTGTGTAGCCAATAAATGCAGGTATTGCGGTCTCTACTTGAGCTACCGAAGGAGGGAATATTGAAATTTCCTCGACGTAAACTCCTGGTGTTCTGTACGTTTTTGCCATGGTTTCTTAATTTAAATGTATATTTCTGAAAAAAAGTTATTATTATCTGGAATGAGATGGTTGGCGCTAGGATTTGGAAATTTATCGCCCGCATGAACCACCTCAATAAAACCGTATTTGGTTAATGGATTTACCGTTGCTGTTGTGAAAATTTCTGAATCGTCTGAAACGCGTTTGTAACGCCAAAACGTTTCTCTATTTTTAAAATGAATTTTAAATGTGGGCAATTGGCTTCTTAAATCGCCAAGTGTGGTTAGTATACTTAAATCGCTGGCATCACCCGTCATAGCAAGCTCAATAATTCCGTAAACACCTATAGTGTTCGGGCTTTTCAATTTTTTTAATTGTGCTGTTGTACCAGCGGTAGACAATTGGTAAGCATCTGTTATCTGAGTATTATCGGTGCTTTTCGCAATGAATTGAAAACCACCTCCTTCGGTGCTTGGTTTGGTGTTCCCGAAAAAGAAGATATTGGGACTACTCGTTGTCAAATCGGTGTAATTGCCAAAAAAAGGATCGGCAATCTTCATTATAAAAGTTAATGCCAAATCGCTCGGTAACGGAATAAACGGTGTGTTTTGTGAAGCGTTTGCCACTTTACAATAGGCTGATAATCCGGTTTTGCGAGTTTTAAAAACAATTTTATGGCCCGCCATTTTCTGGATTGTATTCTGCGATGGTACAACCTCTATAAACTCTGAAATATCAAGCAGACTTAACCGTTTTTTTTTGTCGGCATCACTTAATGTTGAAAACGCCGTAGCACCATCATTCAAAAAATAATCGTGCAGCAATTCTATTTCAAATAGTGGTTTATATGTGGTGTTAAAAGCCATTAGTTTTTGTGTGTTATATCGCCGTGTACCTGACTTATTAAATCGCCTTTGCCCAATATCGCTTCGCGTTCTATTTCTACCAAACTCACTTTGTACATAACGGACGGAATTTGTTTGCCACCCAAGGTGCCCCAAACAAAGTTGAGCTCCTCGAAAGTTGGGGTGAACAAATCGACCACAAACCTGAAATTGGAAATGTTGCTCATCGACACATCGTCTCTGTTGTAAATGCTGTTGGCTTGGGTAAATACTTTTTTACCTTGAAAAAACCCGATGATTTTGGAGAGGTTTTTTAGCGCCTCATCATACTTATCGTTAGTGGCACTAAAAAGAATGTAAAGATTAAGGTTTACAATATTGTTTTTATACGTAATACGCGTGCCTTCAACCGCATAATTGGGTTTGTTTTTAAGCGTTGATTCTTCTTGTAAATTAAGTAATGTTAAGATGATATCTGTTGAAGCTCCCGTATTATCACCTTGTTCTGAGGCTACCGTGGCAATATTGTCGAGCGACACGGGACTGCCTCCAAGATAATTATTGACCTCTTCGGTTATAATTTGTAGCACTTCAAAAACCATAACGATGAACATTTTACAACACTTGCCCAAGCAAGCGTTTTTTGACTATTTGGAAAGGTATTTATTAAAAGTTGTTTGGACAATCCCCATTTTTAGGGATTTTATGGTTTTTAACATTGAAAACGTGGTGCCCGCGTTAGGGTCCCGATAGCTATCGGGATTGGGGTAACGCCAAAGAAATTAATATTAAAGGTGTCGCTCAACGGATTTTAAGCATTTTCAATAAGCTTATCAACTATCTCGTCGAGCAGTATTTTATTGTCGGCTACGGCTAAAAACCCATCTTCTTGTAAAGCTATGATGTTTGCTTTATCGGCTTTATCCATTTCGGGATTGGAATTTATGAGTTTTGGTTGAATGCGATAATAATCTTGACAGTGCTTTTTGGGCAAAGTTTCGAATATTTTTTTAAGCTGGTAATCTACGGTTTCGGCATTGCCGCTCATCATGATATCAATTAAAGGCCTAATCCATTTTACCATGCCCGCATCTTTAAACTCATCGTAGGTATATGGCCGTTTCACGGAGCCCGTGCCAATGGAAACAATAAGCATGTTTTTAGCACTGGGCTTATCGGGTTTTTCTGGGTTGTTTAACACTTCTGAAAAATTAATGGTTCGCGCTTCGGCATAAGCACACAACGAGGGATTATTGGCAAACACGCCGCCATCGACCAAGGCGTAGGGTGCTCCGAAAACAGATTTTATCCTTGCCGCCTCAAAATAGGTTGGCGCTGCCGAGGTTGCCCGACCTACATCGCGCATTAAAAAATCGTAAACCTCATCTTTGGCGTTGAGACTTGAAAAGAAAAAACTTTGGCGGTTGCCAATATCGTAACTGGTTATCAAACAAGGGCGCAATGCTTTTCCAAGGGTGGTTTTTCCAAGAAATTGATCGAGGGCGTTTTCGAGTTCCAACTCCGAGTATTTTTCATCTGAAATACCGCCCAAGCTCTGTATTTGTTTTATTAAGGACAATTCAAAAATATCGTCGCCCAAATCCAAATAAATCCCAAGGGCATCTTTGGCCCCGTATTTAAAGTTTCCATTTTTATCGGGGCATACGTATAATAGAGATAAAATGCCACCAGTGCTTGTACCAGCAATAAAATCGAAATACGCACCAACCGAAGCTTTAGGATCGCCCGTTTTTTCCTTTAATTGGGTTTCTATGTACGACAGGATAATACCGGGAACGATGCCTCTGATACCGCCGCCATCTATAGACAGAATACGTATTTTTTTCATATGTAATTAA
This sequence comes from Hwangdonia lutea, assembly GCF_032814565.1. Classification (GTDB taxonomy): domain Bacteria; phylum Bacteroidota; class Bacteroidia; order Flavobacteriales; family Flavobacteriaceae; genus Hwangdonia; species Hwangdonia lutea. The sequence goes on along the minus strand of NZ_CP136521.1, from coordinate 2,904,274 downwards.
TGCTTAAACCTGAGTTTTTTATTTTTATTTAAAACTCTAAAATTAAATTGTCTTCATTTGAGCTAAATTCCATTCTGATTATTTGGTGATCTTCATCGCTAGTGGGTATCATCTTACCAGTATAGGTTATATTTCCCGTTGGTCTTTCTATGGTAATTTCAATATTCAGCCCATCAAATTTCCCTGTTAAATCCCCTCTTTTATCAGAGTCGCTATCGTGTTGCTCGTCACCAAAAATGATACCGGATTCTTTTCCTTCATCATTGCTCTGTATATTAACTCGATGTTCAATATCATTGGCGTCTGGCCATGTTGCAGTGAAAGCTGGAATAAAAACAATGGCTGCCAAAGTTTCGGCGCCACAGGCCAAAATAATACTTACGAAGGTTATTACGATTGATTTTTTAATTACATTAAGCGTTTCCATATCTGTGAGTTTTTTATTTATTTTATGATGCTCTCAAGTCTTCTTTGATGTTTGAAAAAAGCTTGTCCATGTCGTCTTCAACATTATCAATAGCCGTGTTTAATCCTATGGTTGAATTTTTTGAGTCTCTTATTATTTCTTTCTTTATCCTTTCGCGTTCTTTTTTGTTATTCTGATTTTTTTGATAATCCCATATTTTCTTTCTGATGGCATTAAGTTTAAGGATGTGCTTTTTATGAATGCCTTCCTTAATACCCTTGTAAACCGATTCGAAATCTTTTCCATAGGCTTTTCCGAAAACAGATTCAAAATCCAAAATATATTTTTCACTATTATCACTTAAATCAGAATAAATGCTGTTGTACGCTTTAATCGTACTATCTAAATCTTTAAAGAATTCTTGATTCTCTATAGCAATATCGATAGTGTCATCAAACGCTGTTTGAACATCCTTAACCCTAATCATATAAGTGTCCATTTTTTTTGAAATAAAACTGAATTGTTCACTTTTTGCTTCTAATATTTCTTTTGCATGAAGCTTTTTTATTAAACTTTTCATGTATGCCTTTCTGCTGGAATTACTCCCAATCTGATCTTTGGCTATAATAACATTTTCTTTTTTCGGAATTTCGCCATTGCTTAAATTTTGGAAAAACACCGTAACTTCGTAAATACCACTATCTACATCTTCCGTTAATTCGCCAAAAGCCACCATTTCCGCTTTAATGGTTTTTAATTTATTAACAGTTTCAGTGGGTAAGTTTTTAACGTTGGAAATAGTGTTTTCCATGTTTCGGTGGGTCAGAACCAAATTGTGGTTCCGACGTTGTAATACGGTGTATTTATCCAGCCTAATAAGTTCGGTTTCAAAATCGTCTGTAAATTTTTCGGCATATTTTTCAATGGTTTGGTCGTTGGTTTTAAAATCCCATACGTACACATTTGTTTTCGTATTTTGAGCTTGCAAGGGAACTACCAATTGTGTGGCCACAAATAGTATAAGGCTTAAGCTTTTAATAAACAAGTTAATATTATTTCTCATGGGGTTTCTATTTTCATTATTCAATATTTTTGAAACAGATTTAAGAATTACAAACCATTGGTAATTCGGTTTCGTTTTTTGTAATCAACTGGTTGGTAACACAGCGCTTGTTTCCATCTTTTAATTCAAAACGGTGACTGCTATTTTTCTTAACCACACTAACGGTTATAAAAATCCCTGATTTGCTTACAATATTCGCCTGTTTTCCATCAACAAAAACATCAGCGTTTACCATATTTGAAGGCACAATCAGCTTCACATTATAGCTCATACTTTTTAGTATTTTGGTATTTATCAATTTATCCGATTTATATTTTAAATCTTTATTGGCATCAACTATTTTGGAGACCTGTGCATTAAATTTCATTGAAGCTGCTTGGGCTTCGGGACAATTTTCCAAATCTTTTTGCAATTGCTTTTTAAGGTTATCTAAATCGTTAATTTTATTTTGCTGGTTGGTTAATTGGGTTGATAATTCGGCAATTGTAGTTTCAAAATTCTGGATGGAATCATTCAATTTATTTGCTTTTTCTTCGCTCGCCTTTATTTCAATACCAAAAAGACTAAACTCTTCCGTATTGGTAATAAGTTGCTTGAGTTCGGTTCTGAACATTAAAATGGCTAATATGGCAAATACGGCCCAGATTAATGTTTTGAACGGAAAATTTGGTTTGCCTTCCATAATTTTAGTTTTACAATGATGCTATTAAATCCTCGTTTATAGTCAATTCTTTATCAGCCAACCCAATGGTTTTTAAAAATTTATTTGAGAATAATTCTGCCATATCATCACTCAATAAAGCACTTCTACAAGCTTTCCATTCATTAATTTTAGCGGCATCAAACATGAGATTTACCAAATCTGGAAATGCCCAATCGCTATTTTTTCCCCAATGTATGGTGAACGGAATATCGTTTTCTTTTAAAACCTCAATAATGCGTCTTGAAAATTCGGTGAGGCTCATAATTTTTCTGGTTTTATTCCAAAGTACACCATCAATTTCCAGCATACAGGTTACAGGAAATTTTGTAAAACCCAATGTTGCTTGGGTTTGTTTTACAAAGCGCATTGCGAAAATCCCGGGAATAGGCCCTTCGTTGTTTGTTAAATCGGCAAGCAGTTTTAATGCCTTTGATGAATTTTTATGGTCTACCCCAACCGAACAGGCAAAAGCTGGCCCTTGATAGGGTGCATCCCAAAAAATTTCGGGTAAGGTGCCTGTTAATTCTTCATCTACTTTTGGCAAAATGGTTTTTCTCAATCGTTTTACCAACCACGGTATACTTTTTGGAAAATGTTCGGCCATTTTGGTGAATAAGTGGATTAAATCGCGATACAATGATTGTTTGATGATGGGAAATGGGTCTTTATAATCGGCCACATAAGGCTTTTTATACATTAATTCTACCACATAATTGGGTTCGTTACTATATTGATTGATGAATACTTTGTAGTGATAAGGTGTAAGACCGAAACCCTGAGCATCGGTTTCTTCTGGGATTTTAAATGATGAATTTTTAAAATCTAAGGTATCAGCCAATTGAAGTGCTGTGCTTTTATTTATTCTTTTAACATAACGCTTTAATAAAAATCGGGGTTCTGCCTCAATCACAATACCATGAATAAACCCAAACGACCCTAAGCCCACCAAAGCCGCATTAAAAAGTTTATCGTTCCGGATGATTCTTTTACTTATTCTTTTGGCAAAATTATCGTTTAATGCGGGGTCTGTGTGGCGCTCTAAATAAACGATGTCGTTTTCGTTTGGACCAATAATCAAATTAAGCCCCACCACATAATCCTGTACGGCGCCAACCTGTAATGCCGAACCGTGAACACCCGTAGAAATACAGCCCGCAATGGTTTGCCCATTACTGGCACCCGTAGTTTTTAAGGATTTACCGTGAGCGGAAAGCACTTCGGATACCCGTTTAATAATCGTTCCGCACTCAAATAAAAATAAGTTCGAAGCATCAAATCGGGTGTTTGTGTGAAGATGCTCTGCAACCATTGGTACATGAATATTCATAAACCCATTGTAGTGCATTCGGTCCTTATGGTGTGCAATGTGGTTCATGGACCACGCCGACCCATAAGCTCGAAACCCTTGGTTGTCTGCATTCGTTTCTTTTATAAGCCTTTGGATTTCTGTGGCGGCATCGTTATAACGATCTATTTTATCGGGTATGTTTCCATCGCCTTCCAACTCGGTTACATAAAGCGTTTTTAACGGAAACGGGCCATTGTTGTGCAGCGTATCCCATTTTTTTAATGCATGTGTTCTTGTGGTTGCCATAACTTTAATTTGTTGGTTTCATACAAACGTATTTTACTTTCATTTTGCGTTTTCTTCCAAAAGTTACCAAACTTAAAAGCGAACCACCAAAGGTGTTTTTAAATTCTACGGTGTGCAGCTTGCCCGATTTGCATTTATCGGTTTCTTTTATCAGATATGTAAAATCTTTTGAAGTGATATCTATTTTAATTACGGTATCGAGCGTTACCACTTCCATACCGCGATAATAATCGTCACCCAACATTAACGGATCTGGTTGCGGCGCACCATTTATGCTTCGGAGCCTTACGGAATAACAAGATGCAAAAAACAGGCACATACTTATTAAAGTGAGTATTTTCGTTGTATTTTTCATGATTTTTTTAAGTTTGATTGATATTCATTTAAAAAAACTTAAACAGATTTTAATCTATTTAGCACCTCCTCGGCATATTGGCTTCCAAAATTATGCGACAAATCCAATGAAGCTTCGCGCCCCAGGGTATAATACAAATGCGTAACCTGTTTTGGCGCGTAACACAATATTAAATCGGTAAACACATTGTAAGCGCCCTTGGTTTTTTTGTTTGAAGTTGTTAATCCGCTATAACTACTTGAAGCAAATTTGGAACAATCCTGTAATTCGTTTTTATGGTTTAAATAGCTTTTACCAGCGATTACCTGACACCCTGCCGAGAAATTTGAGCGCCCAATCCCGGTCCAATGGATATTAATAGACGGATTTACGCGCAAGCCTTTTACATTACCTTGATTATCTTTAACTTGTATGTCTTTGTCGGTGTAGGCATTGTCATTGTCCCAATCCCTAATAATCATAACACCTTTGGGGTTTTTAGGTTTTAAAGCGCGGTAAATTTTACTTTCAACCGATATTTTATGCCACCCGAAACGATAAAGGTGTTGCCCTTCAATTAAAAACGCTTCGTCTTTCCGTTTTGCCATATTTACGCTGGCATCGGTAGAACCCCAAAAGGTAAATGCCATCCCATTGATGAGCAACACAAACAAATCATCATTTTCCCGTCTAACGGCGCTTTCGGTTTGTTTTCTTCGGATGCCAATAAGATGAATATCGTTTGTATTGAACGTCCATTCTGAAGGTTTTTTGGTGGAATAGGTATTAGGCAACTTGTTTAAATGCTGTAAAATAGGGCCTGGGTTATTCGTGTAATGCTGTTTGGCTTGTTGTAACAACTGCATCCAATCTGAATAGGATTTAGACGGATTCTGACTGGACATTTTCCCCCAATCTGAAACCTTGTTTTCTTTTTCCCAACGTGTAATATGCCCAAACGTTCCGCTACCCACTACCCCATCAGGCACCATGCTGCTAACACCTTCCATGGTGCGCACATACTCTTGAAACAACCTGACGGAAGCTTGGGTTACATACCCAAAAACACCATCAAAAGCGCTGCGGGGCATAAAACCGGCATTAAATAAAAATCGTTGCAGCTTTAAAACATCATCACCCGTGCCTTCTCGAAAGGAACGCCATTTGGTTCTGTCATCATCTCTAAAGGACACTTTATTGATAAGCAAACCATCGATATGATACGGTTTAAGAAATTCTTTTCTGCTACTTGGTGTTTTTCCAGCATCGCAACTTCCTAAATATAATACAGCCATTAGTTTATTGTTTTAAAAGGTTTATTAATTCGGTTTTTATAACGCCTAAACACTCCGCAACCTCTTCATTTTCAACATATTCTAACAAGAAATCGATTTGAGAGATTTCAATATTTATATAGCGCGGACTGTAAATTTGATTGAATATATCTTTATACCATTTTAGTATATGTTGGTCTTGGTGATCATCATTGTTTTCGGATATCAATAAAATAGCATAGCTTATTTCTGTCATACCAATGAGGACGGAAATATCAAGATCTTCCTTATCAAAATCATCTAATTCTTGACGGAAATCTTTTAAGAACTTTGATAAATCGGTTACTTTTTCGAAAGTCTTATTTGTTTGTAATCGGTCTAAAAGCTTATCGTCGCCCAACTGTTCCAGAATATAACCCACAAACAACATGTTGGATAGGGCATTTAAATACTGGCCGCTGTGTTTATCTGATGCCATTTCCATTGCTTCGTTGTAATACGCATATGCCGTTTTTAATTGCTCGATTTTCTTGACACCATCTAAATATTTTGCAGAGATTTTATAGGCATTCCCAACTATGTTTAACCTGCTGGCATTTCTACCGGCCAAGGTGAGCAATCGTATTTCATCAAGATATGTGGTAACGGCATTGCTAATCTTTTCTTTTGCATCTGATTCTATTAAAGATTCAATATTACTTTTTAATCGATAGGATTGTACCAAGCAATATTGCTCTAAAGCTTTTATGGAGTAGTTGCCATTATCAAACTCAAAGAGGCCTTTATACTTTTGGAATGCCACTTCGGTATTGCCCAATTCGTCGTAAATAAGGGCTTCTTTTTCCAATACCATCGCATCTAGTAAGTTGGAGGCTTCGGCCTTATCGATATAGGCATCTAATTTGATAAGTGCCGTTTTTTCATCTACTTTTTTATCACGAATGGAAATCAGTAAATTATCTAAATCGGTATGCACCTGAGAGGCCACCACATATTCTTGAAGCTGTCTATTCGATTTTTGTCTGGTATCGAATTTATAAAACTGATTGCCGTAACATTGATAAGCGCCCCAAGTATTGCTGTGTTTGTGTTCTTGATAACATTCAAATCTCGCGGATTTTACGGCACTACCAAAATCGTATCCCTTTAACATGCACTTATAAAACGTTTCTGAAAACACCTTGGCAGCCGCATCGTCAACTGCCCAACCAGCAATTACAATCGCTTTTACGCCCATTTCAATAAGCTGGGTGCCTATGTTGGCCGCAAGACGGTATCGGTTTTGGCTGTATTTATCGTCCTGGGCATCTACAACGCCTGAAAAACAGCAGTTTATAAACACGAATTCGGGTACGTATCCAATTTGATTTATCATAGCCGGATCAATACAAATACCGCCACCTATGGCAATGCCCACATTATTATTTTCGGGGTCGTAAATACCATGACCCGCAAAATGCATCATCTTATAATGTTTGCTAAACAGCTCCATCATAATGTGTTTTGCGTTGGAATTTAACAGCAGATTAACCTGATATCCATCTTTTGACAATTGATTTGATACCCACTCTGATTCTGCTTTGGCGGCAGGGAGTTGTTGTAGATTTTCTTGATTGTAAATAGGGTCGCCTACCACAAAAGCCTCTATATTGTTTAGCGCCACTTGGTTAAAACGGGTGGTATCTTCGGTAACCAATTGCCTTATAAAACTCGAATCTACCGAGGCCGGAACATCGGTAATGTGGCAATCGTGCAATAATTCCCAAGGAATTTGAGCAGCACATTTATCAAGTTTTAAAACCAAGTTATTTTGATTTCGGAAGGTGTTTTTGAAATCATTGGGAATCAACATTTCGAATAATGATTTAGATAATCTTTGATCCCAACTTGAACTGACTGACATTTCCTCCAACAAATGATTGATTTTATGTAAACCAACATTAACCATTTCTTGTTCAACCCTTGCCAATCCATAGGATGCATCGTATTTAAACCCAGTTACTGTTTCGGTTTCATCCGTATTTTCATCATTATCCAAAATACTGGTTATCTGAAGATTAAACCATCTGTCGTAGGCTTCATTTTGAAATATTTTTCGCTTCTTAGCTCCGGGGCGTCTTGCAATGCCTTTGGTGTAATTAAATGCCACCCGATTATCAATATTATAAAGTCGGGTTAAACTGAAATAGGCTTCACTTGCAATGGATTCGTAATAATTTACAATTTCAATATTCTCGATAAGTTTTAAGCCTTCGCCTGTTTTTTTAATTAGTTTATTGGCTTCAGCAACACCCAATAAAATGCCTTTTATGGAATCTTCAATAGGCAATTTGCCGTAGCCAATGCCCATTAAAACAAACGAAATTCCGGTAGCGTACTTTTTGGCTTGTGGCAAGGTGTAATTATCGCGCATAAACATCGCGTACTTGAGTACCGCTTGTTTTACCGTTTTGGAAAGCACATAGGACGTTAACCCGTTTGAACTGCCCAAACCGCACACAATGGCTCCTTTGGGTTGTGTTTTAAGATTGAAAAACACTTCGCTTTCGCCAATTTTTCCGGGATAATAACCAATACCTAAACGCTGCGACAATCGGTTGTCCAAATAACCATCCAAAGCTTTTTCTGAGCTTAAAATAAGATCCATAAAGAAATGGCCAACCATAACGGGGTAAGCCGACATTTTTAAGTCGCCGTGAATTACTTTTACATTAAAGAATTCCGATTCTGGTTCGCTTTTTTTATGGGTGCCAAACAGTGCTTCTACTACTGCCTGTGAATCATGAAGCGGTTCTGGAGATTCGAAGACTTCCGAAATAATTTCTCCGCTGCGCGATGCGGGCTGTTGATTGCTTAATCTATTGGTGCTACCAGATTCCAAAATATCTGAAATACCATGGAATATATATGCTTCATTAGCTAAATCGCCATGCGATGTATGTGTGTAATATAAATTTGAGGTATTTAGCAATTGCTTGGGAATACCTGTTTTCCAAGTCACGCTGCCATCGCCGTGCGAGGTTGCTTTATAAACCAGCTTTTTGTATTTCGACAGAAAACGATTCTTAAACTCGTAATCAAAAACCGTTTGGTCTGATTGTCCGCAGATGTAATAAATATTCCTAAAATGGTCGTTGGTTAAATCTTCTTCTAAAAACTTTTTAATGGTATCGCGATAGGCTTTAAAATCTTTTAGCGATTGGGCATTATCCTTGGGCTCCGGCATGTGCTTTAAATTGGTTTTCGAATCAATCGATTTCCAAAAATTTTGCTGCCAAAAGGGTCGTTTTACATCGTCGTCTTCAATCGGCAATAACTCAAAAACCCCAGGGAATTTCCAAAAAACCTTCAACAGCTCACTGCGGTTGTGCTTAAAATCAATAAATGCCAATTGCTTAACGCGTTTGCTGTGGCCGGTGAGCACTTCCATAATTAAATACGAACCCAACCAAGGTGTGCCCAACATGACGAATCGGTTTTGCACGTTCTCTTTAAATTTAGACCAAGTATCGGAATGGTCGATCATGCATTGTCGTACTACCAAACCACCCATGGAGTGTGCTATAATATGTATTTTACCACTAGTTGATTGCATGAAATCTTCCAGTTGTATTTGCAATTGTTTGGCAGCCTCTCTCACCGATTTTCGCCAATCAAACTCAAACGTAATCACATCATATTTTTCAGATAAATGTTCAGCCAATGGGTAATAATATTTTTTTATAACCCCACTGGCATCCACTTTTTTGGCATCGATATTGAGTTTTTTAACAATGGCTCCCCGATTCAATTCACGCATATCTACCCATTGGTCTTCCTTATTATTGGTAAGCGTAGAGCCCATAATTCCGGGCACGATAATTACGATATCTTTAGTAATACCGTCGCTTTTGGTTTTTAGACTAACCCCTTCTAAAGACAGCGCATCCAACAATATACCGCGCTCACCCTCGGTGTAAACATGTTTGGTAAATAATGCGGTTGGGTTGTTTTCGTTCGCTCTTAAAGCTTCAATAATGGCAGCGCTGGAATTATCGGCAGAAAAGTAATTGAAATGATTGGTACTGCTTCCTTCTACCAAATATTTATAAATGCCTTCATTTCGTTTTACACCATGCTCCATACGTTTGGTATCGACTACCAAATCGTTATCGGCTTTGTAAAACAGATTCGCTAGAATAACCTTTAACGAATTAAAATTAATGCCACCAACATCGGCATCACCAGCAATGTTGTACAAATCGCTGACTACTGAGGTATCTGAAGCATTCATCATTTTTTGAAATAACGACTCGGGCATCATCGCATTTAAACCGGGCAATACCTCAGGGTTTTCCTTTTGGCTTACCAACTCCAATAAAAAGGCTTTTACGGCATGGTAAATAGGATTGCCTATTCCAAATGCCAACGATACAGCGTTTAAAAAGAGATTGAAAAAATGGTCGACACGACGCGATAAAATGGTTGTTCCGCTGGAAGGTGCCGCAACCCGAACTACTTTGTTTACTGTAATTTTCTTGGTTTTCGCTATTTTATTGATGGCTTGCATCAACGCTTGATTGCCCGCTTCATCCTCATCAGAGCTTAAAATGCCTATTTCATTTTTACTAAAACCAATAATTGGATTGCGGTGATCGCATTTCGCTAAAATATCGGCTACCAAACCGCCACGGGAATGGCTTAAAATATCCAAATTACAGCCCTTGGGACAATCGTTTAAAAAATCTAAAGCGTTTTGCAGCGGACTTACAGATAGTGTATGGTGCTCGAGTGCCAAAATTTGATTGTCGTAAAGTGACACCATATCGTTCCACGTATCGTTATTATCGTTGAGTTTAAAAAACGCATCGTTGGTGGTTGATAAAGTACCGTGCAATAAGAGTAAAATAGGTCGGGATATATCTAGGTTTTTGGTGTATTCTATCCTATTGAATTTGTCGTTAATCTGATACAAACCTGGGTGTGATTGCATTCGATTATCGTAAGCTTCTGCCAATTTTTGAATCCCCATCTCGACTTTGTTTTTAGCTTTTGATATGGGTTTAAAAACACTAAAAACCTTAACCATGGCACGTTTAATAAATCCACGACTGGCATCTTCAGAAATGATTTGAATATCAAAAACATAATCTTCACTGGAAAGCGAACGTTTTGTTAAAGTTTTTTTATCGTAAATGGCTTGAACATCCTCGGGATGCCCTATCCATTCCGTATTATCGGTAAATTGTAAGGCCACCAAATCGTTTTCTTCAAAAACCACTGTATTCAATGTGTTTTTTGAGCGCTTCGAAGATACTTCGATATAAGATTTTAATTCGAATTTTTGGTCGAGGGTGTTTGGTACAATGTAATCTATGTTTGCAACCTCCCGTTCTACACCTATTATTTTGGCTTTTTTAGTCATGGTTTATGGTTTTGGTGTTAGAAACCTCAGTGTAGTTATGGACATCTGCATCATTTAAAGCCAATGCCGTAAATGCAACTTGGTTTGGCGGAATATGGGAAGCGCGTTTGAGAATCATAGTATTTAGGTTTTAATGTGATAACATAAAATACATACCTAATACACCTACGTATATCATCTTCATATCAAAAGGATGGTTTAAAGCATAAAACAATTATAAAAACCGCTCCTTTTTAATGAGATGATTTAGGGTATATAAATACTAATAAAAAAATTCAATAGGGATATTAATGCCATGTAGGTGACATTAATTTAATTTATAAAGTTAACAAAAAATAGCTAACAATCAAATGGTTACGATTAAATATATGAATATTCCCTAAACTGATACTGTATATTATTTTGAAGCATAGGAAGTTTTAGGACTCCAATTTCCTGTTTAAACTAGAATGGTTTCCAAGTATTACAAAACATTGAAGTGCTAGCATTTTTGAATGAAGTTCGTGTCATTAACACAAACTCATTTATCTGTTATACTTTTTCCTTTGACGGAAATAACAAACTAAAAATATACCCGAAAATAAAACATGAAGCGACACCAAAAAATGAGTACATTAAAAAGCTAATATCGGTGAAAACACTGATGTACCAAATAAAGATGGCACTAATCAGCAAACCTAACAAAGTGCCTTTGGCATTGGCTTTTTTGGTAAGCATTCCCAAAAGGAACATACCTCCTAAACCACCTGTAAAAAGCCCTAAAAAACGATAAAACTGATCCCATAATGATTTAATATTGGAGCTCGCCATCCAAAGCGCCAACAAGACACCTAGTACACCGGTTATCATGGTTACCAATCGTGCAATTCGCAACAACTTTACATCGGCCACTTGGGGTTTAAAATGGGCATGAAAATCGTTGCAATAAGCTGTTGAAACAGAATTTAAACTACTACTAATACTTGACATGGCCGCAGAAAAAATACCGGCAACCAGCAAACCGGAAACCCCAATGGGCAATTCTCGAACAATATACCACGGGAAAATCGAATCGTTATTTGAAATGGCAGGAGAAAGCTCGCTAGGCATTTCGGTATAAAATATGAATAAAAGCGTACCTAAACCAAAAAATATAATCGTTGCAGGAAACGTTAATACCGCATTTGTATATAAAGTTTTTTGAGAATCCTTAACGCTTGTGCTCGTTAAAAAACGCTGCACTATGGTTTGATCTGTACCCTGTGTAACCATGGCAGAGGCAAGCCCACCAATAAATACCACCCAAAAGGTTGACTCTGTAAAGTTAAGCTCCATGTTGGTAATATTAAACTTATCCCTTTCAGAAGCATAAGTAATCATTTCGCCAAACGAGGCTTCGGTATGTAGCATAATCCAAACTACGGCTAAAATACTTCCGCCAAGAAGTACGATAACCTGCATAACATCCGTCCAAATCACTGCTTCAATCCCTCCAAACGTGGTATAAAATATACACAGCACACCCATGATAAGGATACTGGTTTCCACCGGAATTCCTGTTACAATTGAAATGGCCAACGAAGGTAACAACAACACAATACCAATTCTTCCTAATTGAAATAGTATAAAAGACAAACTTCCGAATGCGCGAGCGGTATAATTAAATCGGTCTTCAAGGTATTCGTAAGCCGTTTTAATTTTTAGTTTATTGAAAAACGGAATAAAAATAAATGCAATAACCGGAGTTATTAAAATGGCTGTAATATTAAGAAAGAAGAAAGACCAATCGGTTATAAAAGCCTTGGCTGGAATTGCCATAAACGTAATGGCACTTAACAGCGTACCAAAAACACTTAAGCCAGAAGCCCACCATGGTATTCTTCCTCCTCCAGTAAAATAATCTGCTGTAGATTTCTGTTTACGGGCAAAATAAATTCCGATTAAAACGGATACCAAAAGGTATAAAGCAAGCACACTATAATTTATAACGCCAAAAGGATGTGCAGCATCCGCAATTTTAAAGCTTTGAACTTTGGGTGTGCGAATACCAGGTGAAACCTCGCCCGAAACGATGTAAAAATCATCTTTATTTTTAAATGATAATGCTGTTACAGGAAGTTTAGTGGGTAAGGTATCGTAAACAAACCATTGCTTTGTTATTGAATTATAAGCTAAAATATCTTTTGAAAACCCTGGGTGGTTATTTAAAATCTCGTCCCTTCGTTCAACCAATAAAGACTTGATAGAATCATTTTGAACCGTGCGCATTTGCAAGCCAATATGCTCCAACGCATCAAAAAGCACTTCATCGCTTCCGCCGTAAACCATAATGTGCATAGAGCCCATAGTTTCTGCCATAGCTCCCATTAAAACCCTAGGTTTTCCGTCTATTTCCAAAACCCCTTCATCCTGCCAAGTTTTATTTTTAAAATCGTAAGACAAATACGTGGTAAGCGTTTCAGATTTTTGCCCAGACTCTTCATTCCTTCCACCAATTACAAACAACTTTCTATTGGTTTGCGTTTCTTGGGTTGCTGTACAATGGAGCGCCCTGGGAGGTCCAGGAAAATCGGTTAATTTCTCCCAACTTTTAGGGTCTTTTAAATTTAATCTGAAAAATGAATTGGTACTCTGCGTCGCATTTTTTCCGCCCACAACATAAACAAAATCATCGTTTACAACAGCCGAAGAAAATGCCAATGGTTCTGGCAGTTTAGGATATTCTGTGATATTTATTTCTTTGGAAGATGCATCATAAGCCAAAAGCAAAACCCTATCGCTTACCAAACTTTCATTATTACCGCCAATGCTTAAAACTCCTTTATCCGTAGATACTGAGGCCGAATAACCCAGTGGTATTGGCAATTGTGTTTCTGATAATTGCCATTGGTCGTTTTCAAATACATAGATGTCTTTGCTCCATACTTTTGCGCCTCCTTCCCAAGGCAATCCGTTGGGGAAATTTGCACCACCTGCAGCAATGAAAACACCGTTATGAGCGCCTCCCAACATGCCCGCAAAACCAAGCGACTCAACATCTGATTTCTGAGCTGGTAAACTAGGTAAGTCCGACGTACTTAATTTGGAAATTTCTTGACCAAAAGACGGAATAAACGTTAAAATTATAAGTATTAAAGCTAGTGCATTCTGAATGTTCTTCATTTTAAAATACGTTTAAATAAGAGACTTTTTTATTCCAAATTAAAATTTCATCGCGCTTTATTTTTCGAAAATTTATGACTTTAAAAATCAATCAAATAAATTTCTTAAAATAAAATTTTGCGACTAAGTTAGTAAAAATAAGTTACATGTATTATGTATGACATAATAATTATTAACTATATTTGTCCAGATACAGAAACTAAAAACTATTAAAATTCTAAATATACTGGTTATTTGTTCTAAAATTCATCTTTAAATCTTGATTTATTAATGATACCTTAAAATTTTATCCAATTATTAAATTTGGTTAAAACTTCATTATTTAAGCCGCTTTATTTAACTATTTTTATCAATCACAAAACTCTTAAATCATTTTAAATGAAATTCATTATCTATACTTTAATTGGACTCATTTCATTAACCAATTGTGCAGAAAAGCACAAAACCTTTACGGACTCCGAAATATCGTTACTGCCAAAACCAGCGTCCATGGTTTTGTCCGAGGCTTCTTTTGCTCTTAAAGACGGACAACAGATTTTTGCAGAAACCAAGGCGCAACAGGCCGCCGCAAAAAACCTTCGAGATTATATTAATGAAACGACGGGTTTTAAGCTAAACACAAACAGCGATAAAAATGCATCAATCATCTTTCAAGAAAAAAAAGGGTTGGATAAAGAAGCCTACGAATTGGTGGTAACCCCAAAAAACATAACGGTGTTCGCCAATCATGATGCTGGATATTTTTACGCCGTACAAACCATAAAACAGTTAATTTCCAACGAAACTTCCGAAACCACAAACACCACAAAATTCTTGGTACCCTCGGTAACCATAAAAGACAATCCGCGTTTTAAGTGGCGTGCTTATATGTTGGACGAATCGCGCTATTTTCATGGCGAGGAATTCGTTAAGCAAATGCTCGATCAAATGGCTTTGATGAAAATGAACACCTTCCATTGGCACTTAATTGACGATGCCGGTTGGCGTGTTGAAATAAAAAAATATCCGTTATTGACCGAAGTTGGCGCCTTTAGAAAAGACAGCGAAATAGGCACTTGGAAAAGCGGAAAAACTTCGGGCGAACCCCATGGCGGATTCTATACCCAAAAACAAGTAAAAGACATTGTGGCGTATGCCGCCGAAAGGCATATTAACATCGTTCCGGAATTTGAAATGCCCGGGCACTCCAGCGCCGCCATTGCCGCCTACACATGGTTGGGGACTGCAGGGGTTGATATTGATGTGCCTGTTAAATTTGGACGTTTGTATGATAATTACGATGTCACAAAACCCGAAGTCATCACTTTTATAAAAGAAGTTTTAATGGAATTGTTTGAGTTGTTCCCATCGGAAGTAATTCATATTGGTGGTGATGAAGTGGGCTACAAGGTTTGGGAAGAATCGAAGTCGGTGCAAAAATACATGAAAGAAAATAACATTAAAACACCAGCCGATTTACAAGTTGATTTTACCAATAAAATATCAAAGTTTATTGAATCTAAGGGGCGTCGCATGATGGGTTGGAATGAAATTATGGGCAAAAATATCCACAAAGGATTTGCTGAAAAGAAAGACGACAAAGAAGCCGAAACCGAACTCGCTAAAAACGTGATTGTGCATTTCTGGAAAGGCGATTTAGAATTATTGACGGATGCCGCAAAAAAAGGCTATAGTATCGTTAACTCGTTACATAGCAGTACTTATCTTGACTACAGCTACAAAAGTATCCCGCTAGAAAAGGCTTATGAATTTAACCCAATTCCCGATGGTTTAGATGCGCAATACCACGATAATATATACGGCCTTGGTTGCCAAATGTGGAGCGAATGGACACCAACAAATGCAGATGTTGAACGACAAAGTTTCCCAAGAATTGCGGCATACGCCGAAGTAGGTTGGACACCGCTTGAAAAGAAAGATTACAACAGTTTTAAAGTAGCCCTTAAGAAAATACAAACCCATTGGGACGCTTTGGGCATTAACTATTACAAGGATTATAAATAAAACAAAATTCGACTATTATAAACCCTAATATAATCATATAAACAAAGGCTTAAAACCATGCGTCATTCATTTTTTACACTTCTAATTTTAACCGTTGGATTTGGTTTTGCACAAAATTTAAACATTAATCCCAAACCTCAGCATGTGGTTATTGGCGACTATTTTGATACGCCTGCCCTATTTCATATTCAGCAAAAAAGCACGGATAAAGCCATACAAAATTTGTTATCTACCTATTTTACAAATGATAACATCTCAAACAAAGGCTTTTCAATTCAAATAGGCGGTGTCAATGATAGATTTCCCAAAAAACTAAAAAACAAGGTGCCAAAAAAGGCTGAAAGCTATCATATTAATATATCCAAAAAACAGATTTCCGTTATTGGTCGAGATGCCAGAGGTACTTATTATGGCGTTAGAACCTTGATGGCGCTACTAAAAAATAAGACAATTCCTTTAGGAGACATTCTAGACTACCCAGATGTAGCTGCTCGCGGCACCGTTGAAGGATTTTATGGCACCCCATGGAGTTTTAAGCATCGCATGCGGCAAATAGATTTTTACGGCGAAAACAAACTGAATACCTACATTTACGGTCCTAAAGACGACCCGTACCACAGCTCGCCTAATTGGAGAAAACCATATCCCGAAAAGGAAGCAATTCAATTAAAAAAACTGATTGATAGAGCAGCATTAAACCACGTAGATTTTGTTTGGGCCATTCATCCAGGAAAAGATATTAAATGGCACAATGAAGACCGAAAAGCCCTACTCCATAAATTTGAATTGATGTACGATTTAGGCGTACGCGCTTATGCCGTATTTTTTGATGATATTTCCGGTGAAGGCACCAATCCCAAGCAACAAGCCGAATTATTGAATTTTTTACATGCTGAATTTATCAAAAAGAAAACAGATGTTAAACCTTTAATTATGTGCCCTACGGAATATAACAAAGGTTGGTCTAAACCCGAAGGTGGCTATTTGGAAACTTTAGGTAAAGAACTGCACCCTTCCATAAGAATTATGTGGACCGGCAACACCGTAGTGGCCGATATCGATACGGAAACCATGAATTGGATTAACACGAAAATAAATCGTAATGCCTTTATTTGGTGGAATTTTCCCGTTTCAGATTATGTTAGAAACCACATGCTTTTGGGGCCAGCTTATGGCAACGGAAAAGATATTGCCCAAGATGTATCTGGATTTGTATCCAACCCAATGGAGCATGCCGAAGCCTCTAAAATTGCTATTTATGGCGTTGCCGATTATACTTGGAATATGTCTGAATATCAGCCTGAAAAAAATTGGCTACAGGCTTTAAAAGTTGTAATGCCCAAAAGTTATAAGGCCTTGGAAATTTTCGCGACACATAATAGTGATTTAGGTCCAAACGGTCACCGTTACCGCCGTGAAGAATCGGTTAGTTTTTCACCCATAGCCAAAGCATTTTTAAACGATCTTGAAGCAGACAACACGATTGAAAACTTTGAGACGGTTCGAAACGAATTCCAAACCATGGTCGAGGCCTCGTATATTTTGTTAAACAGCAAAGACAATCCAATACTTTTAGATGAAATACGCCATTGGGTTCAACAGTTTAAATTATTGGGTCAATCGGGATTAGCCATGTTACATATGCATACAGCACTGCAAGCAAAAAATAGCGATGCTTTTGAAAGAAGTTACCAAGCCGTAAAAGCCATTAAAGCAGAAATGTATAAGATTGATCGCGAAGAAAATCAAAATCCATATCAACCGGGAATTAAAACAGCTACTTTGGTTATCGCGCCTTTAATCGATAAAAGTTTTGTACACCTTACAAAAACCTATAATAAAGCGTTTGGTAAAAACTTAGAAGTAGATGCCAATTACAATCCTCATAAACTATTTACAAATATTGAGCAGTTAAAAAATCAACAAGTTACTTTAAGAGATAGAACACTGGCACTAAATCCGCCATTGGAAATTATCCGCTTATCGCCTCAGGCCTATTTTGGATTTGAATTGCAGAAAGAAATTCGCGTGAATAAATTGGTTTTACAATTAGAAAAATCGTTGATTTACAATAACTTAAACCTAGAAATTTCAACTAATGGTAAAGAATGGTCTGAAATAAAAACAGAACAAAAAGACGCATCGCTACAAGCATCTATTAATGCTAAAGTGAAATTTGTTCGAATGAAAAATGCATCAAACGAAACTTTAAACGGAAAAATTAAAAAATTTACGGTTAAAATCAAGTAGAAATACTTTGTTTTAAAGCAGGATAATGATTTAAAAACCTAACCCCACTAGTTTTTTAAAAAAAGCTAGTGATAAAAAAAAATCCCGTTTGGTAGAAAATTTACCGAACGGGATTTCTTTATTTAATATATTTTGAAAACTTTAAAAAATTATCAACACAATAGACTAAATAAAACAACTACTTTTTCTTATTGTAAAGCTCAATATAATAATTGTCTAAAGTTTCAGAGTCTTTATATTTTTTTCTAACTTCTTTTAATTTTTGAGTCATTTCTTTTACAACATCGGCATATTCAGGGTCGTTATAAACATTGTTAACCTCATTAGGGTCCTTTTTACTATCGTAAAGTTCCCATTCGTTTACATCGTGGTAAAAATGGATTAACTTATACTCTTTCGTAGCAATGCCATAATGTCTTTTTACGGCGTGTTCTGCAGGATATTCGTAATAATGATAATATACAGCCTCTCTATCCCAAGCCTCTTTTTTTCCTGTTAATAAAGGCACTAAGCTTTCACCTTGCATTTCTTTTGGTGCTTTAACACCAGCAACCTCAAGGAAGGTTTGTGCGAAATCCAGGTTCTGCACCATTTCATCTTCGGTAATACCTGCGGTTATTTTATTTGGCCATTTAATTAAAAGTGGTGTTTTAAAAGATTCGTTGTACATAAAACGCTTATCAAACCAACCGTGTTCTCCTAGGTAAAATCCTTGGTCGGAAGTGTAAACCACAATGGTATTATCGGCTAGTTTTTCTTCATCCAAATAATCCAATACTCGACCAACATTTTCATCAACCGATGCAATGGTTCCTAAATAATCCTGCATATAGCGTTGGTATTTCCAAACGGTAAAGGTTGAATCGTTCATGGTTGGGTAGCGTTTTTTAAAATCTTCATCAATGGGATTGTACACGGCATCCCAATCGGCACGTTGCACCGAATCTAATCTACCAATACTTTGCCCCAATCTGCTCCATTGTTTTATACCGAGTTCCTTTACGGTTTCTGGCCTGAGCTTTACATCGTTAATTAAGGACATGTGTTTAAAAATGCCCATTTCGGCAGTTTTTGCAGCTGTACTTCGTGTATTGTAATCATCAAACAAGGTTTCCGGTAAGGGGAATGTTTTTTTGGTGAACTCGGTATAATGCTTTTTGTTAGGCAACCAAGCGCGGTGTGGTGCTTTGTGCAGGTACATAAGCATAAAAGGCTTGTTGGGGTCTCTGCGGTTTTTCATCCAATCTAAAGTCAAATCCGTTGTAATATCGGTTACATAACCCTTGATTATCGTGTCGCCTTTTTGGGTGATAAACCTCGGATTGTAATAACTCCCTTGTCCGGGTAAAATTTTAAATTCATCAAAGCCTTTTGGGTTATTTCCAAAATGAAGTTTACCAAACATAGCTGTTTGATAGCCTGCTTTTTGGAGGATTTGCGGAAAGGTAACATTAGTCGTATCAAACTTACTTAAGTTGTCAATTTTACCATTTATATGACTGTGTTTACCTGTTAAAATAACAGCTCGCGATGGTGCGCAAATGGAGTTGGTAACCGTGGCATTGGTAAATAACATACCCTCGTTGGCAATACGATCGATGTTTGGGGTTTGTATCAATTTATCATCATAGGCGCTAATGGCTTGATAGGCATGGTCATCAGACATGATAAAAACGATGTTGGGTTTTTTATCAGTTTCGTTTGTAGCCGTTTTATCTTTACATCCAACAAACAAAAAGATGCTGCCAATTACAGCCAAATGGTTTATTAATTTCATAATGTGATTAGTATTTATTTTTGATTAACAAGGTTCTCTACGCCTTCAATTACAAAGGATTTATTTTCAGGTGTTTGATGTTCTTTTTTAATAATTTCAAAGAATTTTTCAAGCATTTCTGGATGTTGGGCCATAATATTGTTTTCCTCTTTTATATCCGCATCCAAATCATACAACTCAACTTCTTTATTTCCTTTTTTAATGTTTTTCCAAATCATTTTCCATTTGCCCATTCTTACGGCAACTTGTCCATTATATCCTGCAAATTCCCAGTATAAATAATCATGTTCTTTTTGGTTTTGTGGATTTGTAAGTGCATTATAAAAGCTAATTCCGTTACTTTTATAATCCGTTTTTACATTTGCTATCTCGTTAAATGTTGGCAACACATCATAAAATGCTGAAATATGATTACTGCTAGTTCCGGCTTTAATTTTAGCAGGCCAAGTAGCAATCATGGGCACACGAATACCACCTTCGTAAGTAAAGCCTTTAACTCTTCCAGCTTTATTTTTAAATAATCCTGAACTATTGAACCACTGTGAATCTCCTCCGCCATGATTGGATGGTCCATTATCTGATGTAAAAATAATTAAAGTGTTATCATATAAACCTTCATTTTTTAAATAGGATACCAGCTTCCCCACGTTTTCATCCAAATAAGATATCATTGCCGCATAAGTAGCATGCGGATATCGGGTTGGAAAATAGTTACCTTTTTCTTTGTGGTAATATGGTTTTTCATCTCCAAATTTTTTCACATAATAATCTACCCATTTTTTTGGAGCCTGTAACGGCACGTGAGGAATAGGACTCGCCCAATACATAAAGAAAGGCTCTTTTTTATTTGTTTCGATGAAACCCATCATTTTATCGAAAATTAAAGTCGGGCTATAATCGGGTTGATAAAATTTCTCATAGGTTGATTCTGCTAATGGGTCACCATCATTTCCTGTTCCTGAATGTGGCGCTATAGTATCGTTTTTTAAGTGAAACCGCTTTTCGTTTTCATAAAGATGTGTTGGCGTGTACGTATGTGCAATTCGCTGGCAATTGTACCCAAAAAAGTAATCGAAGCCCATTTTGGTTGGTATAGACTCGGTATGCGGTGCACCCAAGCCCCATTTTCCAACGATGCCCGTTTTATAATTGGCTGTTTTTAACAATTGGGCGATAGTTGTGGTGTTTTTGGGCATGGGACGTTGCCCTTCCAGGGTAGAATCTTTTAACATTTCAAAATAATCCCAGACTTTTCCGCGTGCTGCCCACTCATCGTTTCCTCTTATACTTGCTTGCCCGCCATGTTTTCCTGTCAATAAGGATGCTCGTGCTGGCGCGCACACAGGAGCAGCTGTGTAATGCTGAGTAAATAACATGCCTTCTTTTGCCAAGGCATCAATATTTGGGGTTTCAATTTTTGTTTGTCCGTAAACACCTAAATCGCCATAACCCAAATCGTCTGCCAGTATGTAAATGATATTTGGTTTTGTATTGATTTGTGTTTCCGTTTGTTTTGAATTGGATTTATTTTGACATCCAAAAATGGCAGTTACACAAATGAAAGCAATAAGAATGCGAAATAATTTCATCTTTTAAATTTTTGTTTGAATGATTATTTTTTCTGTTTTTAAACCGTTACCGGAAACTGTTAAATTTATTTTTCCTGCATTAGAATTAGATTGTACCAAAACTACCAATTTACCACTAAATAATTTCATGGTTGGCAAGTGAAAAGGTTCTAGTGAGGTGGCATCGCCATTACAGGCCGCTTTAAAAATACCGTCGCCTTTTATTTTAAATTTTAATTGATTGGTGGCAGTTGGACAAGGTATGCCGTTTTTATCGACCACCGAAACGGTTACAAAAGCCAAATCCTTGCCATCAGCTTTTATTGTTTTTCTATCTGATTCTAAAACTAATTTATAAGGTTTTCCTGCCGTGTGTATTTCTTTTTCTGCAGCAGGGTTTCCGTCATCATCAAAAGCTACCACTTTTATGGTACCGGGTTGGTATTTTACATCCATCCACATTAAGCGGTACCGGTGTTTTGGTGTACTGTTGTTCTTTTTTTTAATGCCCATGCTTTTCCCGTTTATAAACAATTCAGCGCTGTTGTAACTGGTGTAAACAAATACGGGCGTGGTTTCTCCTTCTCGTCCTTCCCAATTCCAATGAGGTAAAATGTGCAGGGTTTCGTCTTCAGTGTTCCATCGGCTTCGGTATAAATAATAGCGGTCTTTTGGCAAACCCGCCAAATCGTTAATACCAAAATACGAACTGCGTGATGGCCATTTGGTATCATACGGCGTGGGTTCTCCCAAATAATCAAAACCGGTCCACACAAATTCGCCGATTACCCATGGATTATCATCTTGAAGCACAAAATCTTCATCTGGGATATTAGACCAACTACAGGCTTCCAAGTCGTAAGATGATGACTGAAAATCGTCGTATTGCTTCATTTTAAATGCTTCAACAGGAAATTTATAAATCCCTCGCGAGCTAACAGTTGAAGCTGTTTCGGAGCCTAAAATCAATCCTTGCGGAAAAGCTTCATAAGCTTCCTCATATAAATGCGTTCGATAGTTTAACCCTGGAATGTCAAGCACCGCACCAAAGCCAGATGCCATGGTTGCTTTTACTTGATCCATGCCCACGGTAACTGGTCGGGTCGGGTCTTCACGATGAAAAATATCCTGCAGCCATTTAGCACGTTTAGCGCCTTGGCTGCCCCATTGGTCGGGGACTTCGTTACCCGAGCTCCACATGACGATACTTGGGTGGTTTCGTGTGGCGTGCACTAAATTTACAATGTCTTTTTCCGCATCGGTTTCAAAAAAGCGGTGGTAGCCGTTTTCTACTTTTGGTTTTGCCCATTCATCGAAACTTTCAGCTAAAAACAGAAAGCCCATTTCGTCGCATAATTCAAGTTGCTCTAAAGATGGCATATTGTGTGAACTCCTGATGGCATTCGCGCCCATATCTTTTAAAATACGAAGTTGTCGGCGCAAAGCGGATTTATTAATTGCAGTACCAATAGGCCCTAAATCGTGATGCAGACATACGCCTTTAAATTTGGTGATTTTGCCGTTTAAACTGAATCCTCTTTCAGCTTCATAGTTAATGTCCCGAATCCCGAAACGCGTTTCAGTTTCATCCTTTAAAATATTTTCAGCATATAATTGAGAAACAGCCGTATATAAATAAGGATTCTCTGGACTCCATAAAACAGGATTTTTAACGGCTATGTTTTGTTCAAATTCGTTATCGAAAATGGTTTCAGTGGTATTGGTTGCTACTATTTTACCATCAGCATCTTTAATTGTAGTAACCAATTTAAGCTGTTTTCCAGACACTTTGGTCTTCACATGTACCTTCGCCAAATTTTTAGTGATTAGCGGCGTCGTTATAAACGTGCCCCATTGGTTGATGCTTGTTTTATTTTTTACAATAAGCCGTACATTACGATACAAACCTGCCCCGGGATACCAACGTGAAGACAACCCCACATTGGTTAGTTTAACGGCTAATGTGTTTGGTTGATTTGCAAGAATGTGCTCGGTAATATCGAAATAAAAATAGCTATAACCGTAATTCCAACTGCCTATTTTTTTACCGTTTAGAAAAATTTCCGGTTCGCTCATGGCGCCTTCAAAAAGCAAAATGACTTTTTTTTCTGAGCTGAAATTTGGTAGCGAAAATTGATTGCGATACCAACCCACACCAATGTATGGCAATGCGCCTGTACGCCCTGTTTTTTCGGTAGCTACCTTTTCACCGTTTTGAACAATGGCAACGGTTTGTTTGTCTATTTCTTTATCAAACGGTCCTTTTATTGCCCAATCGTGAGGTACGGTAACGGTTTCCCATGTGGAATCGTCAAAAGCAATTTGTTGTGCGTTTTTTACATCGGCTTTAATGAATTTCCAGTTTTTCTCAAGGGTTATAACTTGTCTGTCGGTTTGACCAGAAACAGAACATATAAAAACAATTCCTATTAGGATAGAAATAAAGAGCCTATTGCCATTAATTGTGTATTTTAGGAATTTGTATTTTGAAATATTCATATTCTGAGTTTGACTTTTAGTAATAGTGTCACCTTGAGCGCCGTAAAAACGCTTTGAACTTTTATTTATAGGGTTTCGGTTGCGCTCAACCTGACATCATACTTTACGCTATTTATTCTGAAACACATTAAATGGTTTTGAAACACCTTCGATTTTTAAAACCACCACGCCATGTTTTGGGACTTGAAAAGACAAGCTTTTTTCACTTGTTTTCTCAAAATCTTTTTGCGCCCATAAATCGCGATACGAATACCCTTTTGAAACATCGATTCCAACGGTATCTAAATCAAAAGACATAGTTTCTGTTTTATTTGATCTATTGAGCAATGCGACTGCCACCTTTCCGCTCATGGTATGAATTAATGGTTTTGCCCAAACTTCCAAATCGCCATGATCTATTAAACGACGCGCTTGATACACCAATGGGTCTTGGTTCAAGGCTATCAATTCTTTATTTGTTAATATGGAAATGGTTTCATGGCTCATGCTTCGTAAATCGTTACCGGCTAAAAGTGGTGAGTTCATCATGCACCACATGCTAAAATGGGTTTTGTCTTCTTCGTAGCTCATGCCACGCCCCACTTGTAACATATCCATATCGTTTACATGTCCTGGGGAAGCGTACTTCCATAAATCGGCATTCAAATCGATGATGTGTAAAATGGATTCAAACTTATTGGAAATATCACCCGAAATCCGCCAAGAATCGGCTATTTGAAGCGCCCATTCACCCGGAAATTCCCATCGGCAAATGTTGTAAACAGTGTTGGGTTTAATCTCTTTTATAATGTTTGCTATTTGTGTATATCGGGTTTCTTCATCCAATCCCAACCAATCGCCACCGCACCAATCAACTTTTATAAAATCGTAATTCCAGTCTTTCAGCATTAATTTTAAATCTTTTCTGTCGTGACCAAAAAGCCCCGACCCTGCTCCAATAGTGTCTTTGTCCCAATAAGACGCACAGGTATTAATGCCAGCTTCAGCATAAATACCTGCTTTTAAACCTTTGGAATGAATGTAATCTGAAATGACTTTCATCCCATTGGGAAACCGCTCTTTATGCACCAATAAATTACCTTCAGAATCACGGCCGCCAAAAAAACCGTCGTCAATATTTATGTACGAATAGCCAGCCTCAGCCATTCCTGATGACAGCATATAATCGGCTTGCGCTTTGATGATGTCTTCGTTTATGTTGACATGAAAATTATTCCAACTGGACCAACCCATAATAGGGGTTTGGGGTTTTAGGGTATACTTTGATTCCTTTTGATGCGAAGTTAAAATATCATTTTTATTGCCTTTGGTTTGGCAAGACATTAAAAACATTAATGTTAATAGCAGAATGTATTTATGCATTTTTATTTGGTTAGTTGATATAATTAAAATGAGGTATTTGTTATAACAACACAGTCGAAGCCTCAAAAGTATAGTTGTTTTTTTGTGCTCCGACTGTGTTCAATAATAATATGTGGTAAAAATTAATTTTAAAATAGTACGCTAATAGTTTGAATTATTTAATTACAGGCATCATCCAATATGAGTACGAATAATCCTGATAAGGCAATCGGTACTGTTCCATTGGTAATCTTCCCCAACTGTTTATACTGCCTAAGCCCTGCTGGAAACCATCAATATTTACAAAAACCTCTTTTCGTGGATCGATTTCCCCTGCGTGATGTTGCACTCTTTTATCTCCGGTATGCAAATCGTCTTCACTAAAATTAAGTGCTGAAAAATGGAATGGCGTGTCGCTTAAAAACTTAATTCCCGATCCATCTGATTTAGTTACCGTAGCCCAACGCACTTCCAATTTATTACCTGTTTCTTGCGGACGGATGTACGGGAAATACTGTTCTTCAACCGTTTGCTCAAACACCCCTAACTTAGCCGCATGTTGTCTATCGGTATAGGCTTCAAAAGGCCCCTTTCCGTAGTAAGTAATGTTTTTGTAATCCTCTGGTAAAACGAGTTTATTTCCGAATTTATAAAAATTAGAATACTCGCCTTTAAGGGCTTTTAATTCGTTCGTAACTTTTACAACGCCATCGCCATTTACCAAATAAGTGCTTATAATTTGGGCATCGCCATTAAATATATCCCTTGTAAAAACAACCTGTATATCATTTTTAGATACTTGCTTAACTTCAGATTTAACGGTACCCGAAGTTCCGGCATCTTTCCATGCTTTGTAGCGTAATTGTGTTCCTGCACCATAATCGTTGTCAATTGGTGCACGCCAAAAGTTCACTACGGGACCACTTTTTAGCAAATTTTTATTGTTGAAAGAGTAATCTGTGAGCTGTCCTTCTTTTTTATTGAATGCTAAACTGAAGCCTTCGCCCGTTACGTTTACAACATCACCTTGAGTTTTAAAACTAACGGCTTTAGTTGAATTTTCGGGTAATGCCATTTTAGCATCTTGTAACTTAAATTGCTCGTAAGCCACAACATGACCTGCTTTTAATAATGGCTCGTCTTGTTTTAAAATGGTAGAGACATTCAAGAAATATTCTTTATCGTTTTTAAATTTTGTTTTATAAGGAATCTTAATGGCTTTTTTAGCCTGTGGTGCCGTTACCATATCATTAATAATTCCTGATTCAACAACCGCTCCGTTTTCAAGGATTTCCCACTTTAGCTTGTAGTTTGACAAATCCCTGAAGAAATACCAATTCTTTACATTTATAACGCCATTGGCTAAATCATTTTCATAAAACTTAACGTCTTGATGAATGTGCGCTACTTCGTGAATATGCGGATTTGGTCTTCTATCGGGTTGTACCAATCCGTTATTTAAAAAGTTGTTGTCACTTGGTGTGCCTTCCGGTCCGAAATCGCCACCATAGGCAAAAATTTCCCTGCCGTTTTTAACGGTTCTTAAACCTTGATCAACATAATCCCAAATAAAACCACCTTGTAGTTTATCGTATTTTTCATATAAATCCCAATATTCCTTAAAACCACCCATACTATTTCCCATAGCGTGTGCAAACTCACATTGCACTAAAGGTTTTGTAAAATCGTCGTTTAAGGCGTATTTTTCCACATCATCTGGAGTGGCATACATAGGCACAAACAAATCGGTATTCCATTCGTAAACCGCACGCTCGTACTGCGTTGGTCTGGTATCATCCTGTTCTTTTGCCAATAAATACGACTTATAAAAATTGTACCCATTGCCCGCTTCGTTACCCAAAGACCAAATCACGATAGATGGATGGTTTTTATCGCGTTGTACCATGCGCTCTACACGCTCTAAATGCGATTTTAACCAATCTGGATTATTTGCCAATGTTCTGTGCAATGCATAACCCATACCATGCGATTCGATGTTGGCCTCGTCGATAACGTAGATACCATACTCATCGCACAACTCGTAAAAATAAGGGTCGTTTGGATAATGTGCCGTTCTTACGGCATTGATGTTATATTCCTTAAAAATCTGAATATCCCGAAGCATATCTTCTCTTGAAACAACGTGCCCCGTATCTGGGTCGTGTTCGTGCCTGTTCACCCCTTTAAATAAAATCGGTTTTCCATTTACAAGGTATTGTCCATCTTTAACTTCTGAAGTTCTGAATCCTAATTTTCTTGAAATAGCCTCAATAACGTTGCCTTTTCTGTCTTTAATAATGATATTTAATTGATATAAATCGGGTACTTCTGCAGACCATGTTTTTACCTGCGGAATGATTTTATTGAATTTTAAGGTTTTATCTGATTTTGGTGCTAAATCGTAAGCTGAAGCAGCGGTATAAACTGATTGGTTGTCTTTTGTAATCTCAACAGCCACTGTACCGCGTTGTTTTTTGGCATCGATGCTTTTAATATCAACCGTTAAATCGAATACACCATCGGTGTAATTGTTTTCCAATCCAGCTTTTGCAAAATAATCGGCCAATTGTACATTTGGTCGTGCATATAAATACACATCGCGCTCAATACCTGAAATTCTCCAAAAATCCTGACACTCTAAATAACTACCGTCACTCCAACGATACACCTCTAAAGCAATACTGTTTTTTCCGGGTTTAACGTACTTTGTAAGATTAAATTCCGCAGGCAACTTTGAGCCTTGGCTATACCCTACTTTCTGGCCGTTAATCCAGATATAAAACGCAGATTTTACAGCACCCAAATGAATAAAAATATCTTTCCCGTCCCAATGGTTAGGCACATTAAACGTACGTTTATACGAACCTACAGGGTTATCTCCGTCTGGAATATCGGGCGGATTTAATTTCCCTTTTTGAAACGGATATGTGGCATTTACATAAATGGGCACGCCAAAACCTTCAACTTCCCAGTTTGCCGGTACTTTAATGGTATTCCAATTTGAAGTATCGAAATCTTCTTTATAAAAATCAGCAGGTCTCGCTTCCGGAGTATCACTATAATTAAACTGCCAAATGCCATTTAACAATAAGTAATTTTCAGCTTTAGACATGTTATCCTCTTTGGCCAATTCCAAGGAATTATATGGAAAAAAAGTGGCCCGTGCATCCAATTTGTTTATCCCAATAACGTCTGGGTTTTCTATTACCGGATCCAGTGTTTGTGCCTGAATAGACGGCATCCCAAAACACAATATTAAAGTAATTAGTACTAACTTAAAGCTTTTCATTTTTAATGGCATTTTAAAATTAATTGTTATATGATTTCGTTTAATCGTGTTGAACTACAAATATAGCCAAAAACAACTCGATTGTCTTATGTTTGACATATGAATTTAGGTATACATATCGTCTAAATCGGCATGGTGGAGGTCTTCGAAAAATGAAGCTACTTTTTGGCTCACTGCTTTAAAAAACCGTGCGCCATTTTCTGGGGTTGCCCGTTTAGGATTTCCAACACCAGTGTCTTTTGTAACCGATGTCCATTGGCGTTGCGACGTTACCCAACCTTCTTTTAAACCTTTTAATTTAAACTGTTTGGCAGCCCCATCACCGGCTTCACTTAAGGGCAATACCAAATGTGGTGTTATGTGCATTGTCACCGCGGTTTCCAATTCGCCGGCATGATCCCCGGGTTCAACAAAGTAATCGTTTCCGTTTTCAACTTGCCACCAATTTAAGGCACAGACAAACACACTTGGAAATTCAACCGATAGCTCCCTTATAAACTGTTTAAAATTATTACCGCCATGTGCATTTAAAACAACCAATTTTTGAATGTTTTGACGCTGTAGCACATCAACAACATCCTTTAAAACCGCCAACTGCGTACTCGGATTCATGTTTATACACAAGGGCACATCCAACTGCCCCGTGTTTACTCCAAACGGAACGGTTGGCAAAACAACCACTTTCGCATTTTTACTCCACGCTATACTTGCCGCCTCAATAGCAACCGATTCTGCTAAAATATTATCTGTAGCATAAGGCAAATGATAATTATGCGCTTCGGTGGCGCCCCAAGGTAAAACGGCAACGGTATAATTTTCGTCTTTTACCGTTTTAAAATTGGTTTCTGCCAATACGTAGGGTCGTGGTTTTTTGTTCATTCTATTTAACATATTTACGGATAACTTGTTTCCATTTTTTATAACCTGCTTCACTTAAATGTAACCCATCGTAAGTGTATTTTGGTTTGATGTGCTTTTTGCCGTTTCGCATGGCTTTGTGCAAATCGATATATTTTAAATGGTGTTTTTTTGCTAATATTTTTAAGCGTTGATTTGCTTCTATGATTTTTTGATGATTGTTTTTATGTCCCGAAAACTTTTGGCCCACATGAGGGTTGATGGGTAAAATACTTTGTAAATAGATTTTGGTGTCTTTTGATTGTTTTTTAATCTGTAAAATGATTTTTTCAGTATGTTCTAAAACATAGTCGATGCTTTTTCCACGCGCCATATCATTCGTACCAATCAACAAAAACACTTTTGAAGGTTTTGATGCTGTTACCTCTTTTAACCTGTATAAAATCCCATCGGTAACATCGCCACTAATCCCTCTGTTTATCACATTTTGGTTGGGAAATAGACTTTTCCAATCACCACCTTCAGTAATGCTATTGCCTAAAAAAATGATTTCGTTTTTTGTATCGGCCTCTTTTTCAAATAATGCTTTCCGCTTGTGGTAATGGTCTGAATATTGTTGGGCAAAACCAATATTAGCCGATATAAGAAAAAGCGCTATAAGTATTTTTTTCATTTTTAAAACGCATTAGTTATTCTCAAATTTAGTGCTATATTTTAATTCGGGCACTTCTCTAACGCCATTTTCTGCAATGTTTACTGGAATACAGGTAAACATCCATTTCCATGAGTTTCTATCTTGGGGTATTTTTAAAAGCACTTTATTCCAACCCTTTTTTAAATGAATTTTGGTTGGGCTTCTATAAAAATAGTCTTCATCAATAAACGGAATCTCATCTGTTTTTGTGCCTAAATTAGGCTGTTTCCAAACAGGTGGCTCAATTTCAGTGTTATTTACCCAAATTTTTGGTTTTGTGGTGTGCCAATCACCTTGATTTGGAAAAGGACCAACACGTCGGCCACCTGAGCGCGACCACCCTTGAAAGCCTACCCAGAAATCTTGAATTCTATCGTCGGGCGCATAAATATTAGTATAGGCATAATAGGTGCCTTGTTTGGCGTCGGTAACCGCCGGAAACCCAAAAAAGTGTTTTAGATGAATGGTGCCGCCAGTATGGTTATCTGTCCAAGTAAAGTGCTTTCCGTCAACATTGTAAGTTTCTTTTATACTTTCCTCAACGGGAAAGGATGTTTCAACATTACCTTGATGGTTAAAAGGCCCGATAAGTTTCCAATGTTTATCGGTTTGTTTGATGTATTGAAATTCTTTTCCTTTAAAAAACAAGTCTCTGTGAGCAATTACCTTTTTTTCAAAAGCTTTAAAATCATTAAATTCCTTAGTGTTTTTCGGTGGCAATTTTGCCCAATATTCCGGATAGTCTTTTGCCCTGCCATTCCAAATAGCATCCGAATAAAATACCATGGAAGGATAAATAGGATTTTGAATTAATATATCGCGTTCGTGGTTGATATTATTATCAGGCCACGCTGCTAAAATACCGCCAAGTGCCAACGAATCGCCTTTTGGCTGTCTGGTTGGCTGTTGAAAATATAAACGTGCCATTCCTGCAAAAGGGTCTAAATGATTGATATAATTACTTCTGGAATCTATAAAACGATGACCTTTTCGTCCTTCATGATAGGCCCAAAGTTGATTTATAGAAGTCGAGTCTTTTTTTACCACTATCCCCTCTTTCCAAACAATGACTTCTCTATTATTTTTTCTGATTAAATTCATAATTTCAAAAATAACATCGTTGGAAACGCGCTCGAAATCATTTCTAACTTCATCCGTCCCCATGTGGATGTATGGCACATCTTCGGCGCTGGTTAAATCCATGAGCTCCTGAAACAAATCCAATAAAATGGGTTTCACTTTTGGGTCGCGCATTTCATCAATTTGCAATGCTTTTCTGAACGCATCCGTATGCCCAGGAATATCAAATTCTGGAATAACCGTTATTTTTCTTTCCTTACAAAACTCAAGAATATCCTTAAAATCTTCCTGCGAATAAAAATTGCCTTTTTGACGTAACGTGGCGTGTTCTGCCTGTAATTCTGGGTAAATTTTACTCTCTAATCGCCACCCCGGATTATCGGTTAAATGCCAATGAAATACATTGTACTTATATTGGGCTAACACTTCAATTTGCTCTTTTAACTGTGGAACCGACTGGAAATTCCTACCCGTATCGTGCATAAAACCACGGATTTTAAATACAGGCCAATCGGTTATTGTAAGCTGTGGAAAGATGCCCGTTTCACCTTGTTGTCTAAAGATTTGCTTTAAGGTTTGAATGCCGTAATAAATGCCTTTATGAGTTGCAGCGACAATAACGATTTCATCTGAAATAGTTAAAGCATAGGCTTCATCGTTTTCGTTTTCAACACTCCTTTTATTAAGTGTAATGCTTAGCCCTTTGGTATCCGTTTTTATGTTTTTTGATTGAAAAAAATCAGTTAACAAATTTTTTTCATTTTCAAAATCGGAGGTTTGAATATTGATATTTTCAAATTGAATTTCCTCATTGCCATAATTGATTTCTTGAGGCGTTGGAATTATAGGATATTTATCTTCAAAATTCACAGGATTGGAATCCGCACAACCACTGGTAACAAAACCCAAAAGCGTTATGTAAATAAAAATTTTAACTTTAAAAAAATCCAACATATTTAAACTTTTATTATTTCGTTAATCTAAATACCACAACATCTCTAGCAGGAACTTCAATTAAAAAATTGGTGTCGGTCGTGCCGATTACTTTATTCTGCCATAAATTCTTAATGGTATATGCCCCGGAAAAATCCTTGATATTCATTTGATTCCAATTAACTTGGTATTTTGTGTTTTTAATCTCCCTATTAAACAAGCAAATCGCCATATCGCCATTTGATAATGGTTTTTGCCAAACCTCAAAATTCCCTAAATCTACTACCTTAAAGCCTTGTTTGCCTAAAACATCTTGGTTTATAGCAATGAGCTCTTTATTAGTCAATATTTCTTGATCGCTAAACGACATGTTCCTCAAATCGTTCCCAGCCATTAAAGGCGCCGCTAACATAGCCCACATACTAAAATGGGCTCTGGCTTCGTTTATGGGCATATCGCCGTTCCCAACGGCAAGCATATCGGGGTCGTTCCAATGCCCTGGACCTGCATATTTTTCCAAGCCCACTTGCATATCTACTAAATCTGACCAACCAAAAAGGTTACCGTTAACGTTTCCATCATAACGCCCGTTCATATCAATATCTAAGGTTGTACGCCACAAATGCCCAACGTTTTCTGCCCATTCCCAAGGCTTGTTTTCGCCCCATTCGCACATGCTAAAAACAATGGGTCTGCCCGCTTTATACAAAGCATCACGCATTAATTTATAAGAGGTTTTAGCATCTTGACCTTCGGTGAAACACCAATCGTACTTTAAATAATCGACACCCCACTTCGCATAGGTTTCCGCATCTTTGTATTCAAAACCTTTACTTCCAGGGCGACGTGCACAGGTCATGGTGCCGGCATCAGAATATATTCCGAATTTTAATCCTTTAGAATGCACATAATCGGCTAAAACCTTTATTCCGGATGGAAATTTTTCTTTATCAACAATAATGTACCCATTGTCATCGCGTCCTATTTGCCAGCAATCGTCAATTACAATATACTCGTAACCAACATCTTTTAAACCTTTTTCTACCATGGCATCAGCCATTTCCCTAATCACGGTTTCGTTAACGCCTTCACATTCAAAAGTGTTCCAGCTATTCCAACCCATGGGTGGTGTTAAGGCTAAGTTTTCAAATTTTTGAGCGTAAATCGAGCTTGCTGATAAAAAGCATACTACTAAAAAAAGGTAAATTGATTTCATTTTGATGTTATGTTTATTGTATTTGTATAAAATAAGTTGCCTAAAACCAGCAATTTTATTTAAATTCTATTTTTTTAATAATACTGTTGTCAATTCCAAGTTGATTAAAATCAAGGATTTCGCCAATTTTTCCCTTGGGTTTTGGATGATAAGTGATTGTTGTGTCTAACTCCACAACGTAAGCTCTCTTTTCTTTAGTTTTAAAAATTACAGCGTTAAAAATTTTATTGGTATGAACTAATGTAAAACCAGAAATTTCACCTCCATAATCTTTGTAAAACGTTATTAATTTTTGTGATTTGTAATCGGCTAATGGTCTTTTTTGTGATTCAGTTTTTTTATTCGTTATTTCTTTTTTGTCGGATTTTTCGTTTTTCTGAACGCAAGAAATTGTTAGAAATAAAATTGCAATAATTATTAAGTAAATTCTCGTTTTCTTCATATAAGCCAAAGTTTTAAATTAATCTAATTCATTTGAAAATGTTGAGGCTGGTAAATGACTGTTATTAATAATATTCCCGTTGGTAAAGGACGAATAGCCGTACTTAACAAATCGTGGATTTGTAATTTTTTCAGACCAAACAATTAACACATCATCTTTAATACTCGTATTAGCTTTCACAAAAACTTTATCTTCTCCGGCTATTTCTATGTCTTTTACCGCAGTACCGTCAATCGTTTTTAGTCCTTCGCCATATTTAAAGTGGACTTCTAGTGTATTGCCCATCACGTTTACATAATCTAACAACGGTCCAGAAAATACCAAGGATTTATTATAAGATTTTGCCAATGCTACTTTGGCCAATCGCTCGCCGACCACCCATTTTTGGGTTGGATGCACATCAGTTTTATGTCCAACATCCGAAGATACTGCCATTCCGGTATTTTCAACAGCTAACAACTTACGCTGCGAATCTCTAAACGCACCCCAATTTGGGCGATTAATGCTACTTAATTGCACGTAGTAAAATGGCAAATCGGGTTTGTTAAATTGCATGCGCCAATCGGCTACCAACATTTTAAAAAGGCGCGCGTACAAATTTTCGCGTTCGGCATTCGATTCGCCTTGGTACCAAATCACGCCTTTGAAATTGAAATTTGTTAACGGCAAAACACCTGAATCAAACAAAAAAGTAGGATCGTAAGGGTGTCTTGCATTCAAGTTTTTATTGTGTCCGAAATTTTCGGTTTTCCGGAAGGCATTCCAAGTCCCCATCAACGGATTTTTCCAATTATCATTAAGCATACTTATGGTTTCGTGGGTTTGCTCCAAAGTCGCCCTGCTAATCCAACTTTCGATGGGCGAGCCCCCAATAGCATTGCAAATAACGCCAATGGGAACGTTTAATTCCTTTTGAAGATTGAATGCAAAGGCATAGGCCACGGCCGAAAAATTCTTTAAAACATCATCATTATCGTTGCTCCAAGCCGAATATTTATAATAATCGTTGGTATTGCAAAGTGCCAGTTCTTCTTTAGTAAAAACATGACCACCCAAAACTTTGGGATCCATGGACATGACGAAGATGTTGGGGTTTAACGAATCTTTTAAAACGGTTTTGGCCGATTGCATTTGATGGACCTTAAAATCCATATTAGATTGCCCCGAAGCCAACCAAACTTCGCCAATGTAAACTTTGTTGAAATTAATATTTTCAGATTGTTTCGATTGGATTTCAAATGCATAAGGCCCGCCAGCTTTCATCGCTGGCATTATGATTTTCCAAGCGCCATTTTTGGCTACTTTTGTTGTTACTTTTTGGTTGTTTAAAAGTACGGTAATTTCATCATTTGCATTAGCGGTGCCCGAAACAACAATGGGTTCGTTACGCTGAAACACCATGTTTTCGCCATAAAATTTTGGAAGTTTTAATCCGCCAAAATCACCCGTAATAGCGCCATAAACCTTTTGGGCGATTACGGTAGCACCCGCTTTGGTGGGATGTAAATTATCTGGGAAATATTCTGGAAATCGATATGATGGCTCATG
This sequence comes from Hwangdonia lutea, assembly GCF_032814565.1. Lineage (GTDB taxonomy): Bacteria > Bacteroidota > Bacteroidia > Flavobacteriales > Flavobacteriaceae > Hwangdonia > Hwangdonia lutea. The sequence goes on along the minus strand of NZ_CP136521.1, from coordinate 2,868,856 downwards.
CAGATTTATTAAATCTACATTGGCTGTTTTGGCGATGGTTTCAATTTTATTTTGAATGGCTTTAAAGTTTTCGCGCATGCCTTCTTCAAACCAATGATGTCCCGAAAAAGTGGGTGTCATTTTACAAATTAGCACTTTGGGTTTTGATGGCAGATTTTTATAAATCGTAATCATGTCCAAATAATCGGCTATAAATTCATCGTTGTGTTTTGGCCAATTGTTGTTGCCTTGGTCGTTTAAACCTAAATGAATGATTACTATGTTCGGCGCAAATTCTTGAGACTGCTTAAACTCATTTTTTGTCCAATAGGGTTTATGTCCGTTTTTAAGCATAGTCGCTCCGGAGTACCCAAAGTTGCCCACCTCGTAGTTACTACCGAGCAATTTTTGCAACTGCGCCGGATAGGAATTAACGTCCCTATCTTTAATACCTGCACCATAAGTAACTGAATTGCCAACACAGGCTACTTTGGTTTTTTGGGCTTGTGTTGGCAAAATTAATGTTAGTGAGAATGCAATAAAATAAATAAACTTTATAGGCATTTATTATAGCATTATGGTTTTTTATAGGTGTCTTTTCCATCGGTTAGCCAATCTAATGAAAAGCTAATAAACTCATTGTTTTTGTATTCATCTTTTTCAAAGAACAATCCGATATCGCCGTTTTCCAAAATGGTTAATGATGAATATGCCGATGAGCCCGGGTAAATTGTTTTGCCTTCGCTCCACGTTTTTCCTTCATCGTAACTAATGCGAACCGACATATTTACACGTCCTTTTTCAGATTGTGCATTCGAAAACAGGATTCTATTTTTATCATATCCATCGGCTTTTGATGTATACCGAATGATGCTGGCGTTACAACCTGGGTCGATTAATTCTGGTGCTGGGTTTGTTTCCCAAGTTTTTCCTTCGTCTTTAGAAGTGTGCACATAACGCATGCCTTTGTTGTTTACCCTGGCGTTAATCATTAAAGTACCGTCGGCGAGTTCGATAATTTTAGACTCGTCTGCAGGTTGAATGGGCGTGTCAATAAAATACCATGTTTTCCCGTGGTCGTCGCTACCAAAAACATGCAATCCGCTGTTTAAGTTTACCATGGTGTGCAATAATTTTCCTGAGCGTGTTTGAATACCACGGCCCGATGTTATAAATTTAAAATCTTTGTGCCATTCGGGTTTTGCGATTTGCGAAGTGATATCTTCGGGTTTGCTCCAAGTTTTTCCGTTATCGGAACTTTTCATTACATGTAAATAATAGATGTCTTTTTCGGTATCTAAATTCATATAATTATAAAACATAAAAATATCGCCTGTAACATTATCTACAATCATTGAAGGGTCTGAAGCCGACTCACCCTCGGGGAAATCAATGACCATTTCAATGGGTGTCCAGGTTTTACCGTTATCGCTGCTTCGGCGAATAATGATATTAATGTCTTTACTCCATTTTAAATCGCCACAACCCGGAACACGTTGGTCGATAGCCGCTATTACATCGCCATTTGGTGCTGTAACGATTGCCGGAATCCTGTAACAAGCAACCCCTTCTTCCATACCTGCATTAAACAGAGCCACCAATTCTGGGTTTTCCTTCACAGGTTCGGTATTTTCCTTTTTTTCTGTATTAACTTTCCCCTTGCACGAACTAAGCAATACAATCATCATTAATAAAACAGTACTTCTTATCATCTTTTAAATATTTAGGTTTAATTATTTTTTTTTGCTTCAATTTTTTCAAAAGCTTTCCAACATTGGTACATGGCCCTTGGCACGTGGAAACAGCCTTTCCACTTGCCGCCTTTTAGGTTTAACAACACCTCGCCTTGGCGGTTTAAATACCCAAACCACTCACCGTTTTCAGGATCTGAAAAATGTGACCAAGCATAATCGTGTACTTTATGGTACCATTTTAAAATATCGGGGTTTTGGGTTTGCTCGTAAGCTTTTGCCAATGCTACCAAGGTTTCCAAATGCACCCACCATAGTTTTTGATCCCACTCCAATTGTTGCGGTGGATGTCCTTTTGAATCCATAAAATAGTAAATTCCACCGTATTTTTCATCCCAACTGTACTCTAAAATGTTTAGAATTGTTTGGGTTGCTTTATTAATAAGGGCTTTATCGTTTTTACGTACGCCAATATCAATCATAAACCACATGGCTTCAATACCATGTCCGGGGTTTAATAAGCGTCCATTAAAACTATCGTGATGTTCGCCGTTAGGTAAAACATTCTCGAAAATAAGCCCTGATTTTTTATCTAAAAACACCTCCATAACTTGTTGGATGCTGTAATCTATTGTTTTTTCTACTTCGTCGGCATCTAAAACGGCTTCGAGTTCCAATACTAAATTAGATAAAATCATGGGCAGCGAAAAACCAACTAATGGTCTGGTGTCTGTATTTTTTTCGTATTTCCCTTTCGGATTATCAATTCTACTAAGAATATTAAAATACGTTTTTTTAGCCAATTCCTTTACCTCCTCATTACCCGAAGCGATAGCGTATTGACTGAATGCCATGGCTGCAAAACAATCGGAAAAAATGTTATAAGCCTGCACTAAAGGCTTACCTTCTTTTGTAACGGAAAAATAGAAATCGCCTTTTTCATTCATGCCATACTTGCGTAAAAAATCGATGCCGTTTTTAGCTATAGCCAGCCATTTCTCGTTTTTTTCAACTTTGTTGTAAAGCATTGAAAACGTCCACGCTTGTCGCCCTTGAAGCCAAATAAACTTATCGGTATCGTACACGTTTCCTTTGGTATCCAAGCATGTAAAATAACCTCCGTTGTCATAATCTATGGCGTGTTTTTCCCAAAACGGAACAACATCTTCAAGCAACGTATTTTTATAAAGTGTAGAAAAATTCATCTTAAAACAAGATTTTTTTATATTAGCCTTTTATTTTAAATAAAAATGTCTTACTTTTATATGTATGACATAATACAAAAATAAGAAATTATACCCTTGTAAGACTTCTTTTTAACAAATAAATTAAATGAAAACCAAACTTAGTAAAATTGCTCCGCTTGAAAACTTATCGTTAGTGGACAAAGTAGAATTAAGATTAAAGGAGTATTTTAAAGAAAATAACTTAAAGATTGGCGATTCTATACCTAAGGAATTGGAGTTTGCAGAAGCCCTTGGCGTGAGTCGTACCGTGATACGCGAAGCTCTTTTAAGATTGAGAACCATTGGTGTTATTCAATCTAAAAAGCGCAGCGGCATGATATTGACCCAGCCCGATATTATTCAGAATTTTGAAAAAGCCATTGAATACAATTTGTTAGGAGAAGAAGCTTTGACTGATATTTTTGAACTTCGGTTAATACTGGAAATGGGAATGGCCGATTTATTGTTTGCCAGAAAAACCAAAGCAGATCTTGAAGCCTTGGACAAAATTGTTTCCAAACAAGAAAAAGAAGAGCAAAATACCGTACTTTTTAGCTTAAAAAACGAAATTGCATTTCATGGGAAATTATACGAAATGTCGAAAAACTCCACACTGCAGAGATTTCAAGATTTACTGTTACCGGTTTTTAATTATGTACACGACAATATGCCTCATGGCGCTGAAGATTTTAAATACTCGAAAGGTAAATTTGTTACGCATCGCGATTTATTAAATATTTTAATTGACGGTAATGCCGAAACCTTTAGGGAAGCCATGAGAAACCATCTTGAACCGCACTTTGATAAAGTGCTAAACACAATTAAATCTTAAGGTATAAAAACATAAAAGCCAACTTTAAATTAATTTAAAGCTGACTTTTAAAAACTAAACAAACACTCTACTTAATTTACCAAGGATTCATCAAATTTGCTAAACAAATCCGTTAAACCCGCAGTATCTAATTCTTCTTTAATTACTTTATAATCAGCATCGGTTAATGTGGTATGCGGAAATCTACTTGGGCCGCAATCTATACCCAACACTCTCATAAAGCCTTTTGCCACACCGTTAAATCCGCCTTTACCATCTAAAATCTCAACAAATCTGATGGCTTTGTTTTGTAACGCAGCCGCTTCGGCCATTTGCCCTTTTTCAAAAAGGTCTTTTATTTTATAATATAATGGCGCCAAATGGTTGTATGTGCTGCCCACCCATCCTGTAGCTCCAATGGGTAAACTGTTTATAAACAATTCATCATAACCAAAAAGTATATTAAACTTTCCGTTTGACACCTTTTTGCTGTGCTGAAAATCAATTAAGTTATTATTGGTAAACTTAATTCCAGCTAAATTTGGTATTTCGCTTTCTGCTTTAATTAAAAATTCGTTCATATTTAAATTTGCTCCAGATAATACCGGAATATGGTAATAATAAAACGGTAAATTAGGAGCGCAAGCAGCAATTTCTTTACAGTATTGCACTAATTTTTCAATGGTATTTAGCCTAAAATAAAATGGTGCCAATACTGAAATGGCATCTACCTTATCGGCAGCATATTTCGCAAGTTCTTTAGCTTCTCGCAGATTGGTGTGACCAACATGGTCTATTAAACACAAATCCTCGGATTTGTTTTGAGACCAAGCCAGTGTTATTTGCTTTCGCTCTGCCGTTGATAATGATGCGAAATCTCCAGTAGAGCCATTCATAAATACTCCAGAGATTTTATTGTTGATTAAAAACTGACTGTAATCCTTAATTTTATCAGTATTTAGCGAACCATCTTTATGCATTGGGGCATAAACCGCTGCTACTAAATTTTTTATTTTCATGTGTTATAATTATTGTTGTTCAATGGTCACATGTAGCTTCCATATAATCATATCCCTGGGTATCGAATTCTCGCTATGGAAGTTTCATAAAGCGAAATTAATAATATTATGGTGTTTTGTTGGTTTTGTAAGATAAAAAAGAGAGTTAAGTTTTTTAAACTAAAACTCTCTTTTCAAACTAACTCAAACAATTGCCACTAATCTAGTTTGTATATCCAGGAGTTTGGTCCAATAATGGGTTCCTACCTATCATGTCTTCTGTGATTGGTAATAACAACAACTGGCTATCGCTTGAAGAAATATAAACTATGTTATCGTAAACAAAACTATCTCCAGCTCTTCTTAAATCCCACCAGCGCTTACCTTCGCCAATAAACTCTTTGTAACGCTCGTTTAAAATAGCGTTGGCGTTATCGGTTTGCGTACTGTTAACGTAAGCATGGGTTGCAGGTACATAATTGGCACCGTAAGCTCTAGCTCTAATTTGGTTAATCTCACCCGATGGGTCTTCACCTAAATGATTTTTTGCTTCGGCCAATAGTAAAAGTACATCGGCATATCTGTATAACGGTACATCGTTTTCAAAAATACGCTCACTGCCATTTACTTCTCCTAAAAATTTATTAAATATAGAACCAAAATATGTAGGCTCGTTGTACGTTGGGTATCCAGCGCCTCCGTTATCATCAGTATACAATCTAATAAAGGTCGCATCTTTACGAGCATCATCATTATCATCTAAAAGTAAAATGGTTTTCTCAGATTGACCATATCGGTTTGCTCCAGCAATTATAAAATCGCTCATCGATTCGCCTGCTGCATTAAACTGAGGGTTAATTTCGGTACTTCTACCTGTTAAGCTATTGTAAAAGTTCTCTGCTTCGTCTTGCTTATATTGATAAGCAAAAATGAACTCGTTGTTACCTTCGTTTGATACACCCCATAGGTTATCGATACTTGGCTCTAAACTTACACCTAAAGAAGCGATTTGCTGTAAAGCAGTTTTAGCTTCAGTAAAATCTGCACTGCCGCCACCTAAAAGGTTTCCTGACCAGATAAACGCATCGCCTTTAAGCGCTAAGGTTGCAGCCTTAGACCAAAAGTTTCTACTTCCTTCCCAGTAGCTATCATCAGATCCAAAGGCACTTAAAGATGCTGCTATATCCGATTTAATTTGAGCCATAACCTCTGTTTGAGGTGATCTTGCTCTACTTAAACCTGCTGGATCGATATCGGTAAATGGCTCTAATATAATAGGTACATCGCCCCATGTTTTAAGCAAGGTATAGTAGTACAATGCACGTAAACCATAGGCTTGACCCAATAAATGTCCTTTTTCCGATTCATCGGTAAACTCTACATTAGGTAAGTTCACTAAAAAATCATTAATTCTGTGAATTCTTGTGTACAAACCTGCCCATCCACCAAAAGGTGCTGTAGCCACTGTAATGTTAGATTCTATTAATGATTCGTTTGATGGCGACTCGTAAGTTCGTCCGCCCCAAATATCACTTCTTATTTCCCCTAATAACCATAGCGTTCCCGCTGATGATCTTAAGTTGGCATACAATCCTGTATGTGCGGTTTTTGCACCTTCTTCGGTATCCCAAAAACCTGCTGCTGTTAATTGACTAGGGCTTGTTAATTCAAGTTCACTCTCGCAAGCACTAAAAGTCATTACAGCTATAAATATATATATATACTTCTTCATTTTTTTATTATTTAAAATGTTACGTTAACTCCTATTGTAAATGTTTTAGGAACTGGAAATTCTCCATATTGTACACCACCAACTTCTGGTGTATCACCACTCATACTTTTAAAGTAGTGTAAGTTAGTACCTGTTACATATATGTTCAATCTTTTAATAACATCGTTAAAATGTTCTGTTGGTACATTATAACTTAAGGTTATTTCGCGCAATGCCAAGTAATCGCCTTTTTCCCAAAACTTATTGTTTGCAAAATTTTGCAAGCTACTTGCACCTTCGCTACCTCTCCAAACGTTTTTGGCACCGTTAACAAATACAAAACGTGGCCAATCGGTATCGGTATTTGTTGGAGTCCAAGAATCCAACACTTCAATAGGTTGTGCTAAGTTACCTTGTGTTTGACCGTAACCTTTATTTCTAATATGGTTCCATACCAAATGTCCGGTTGCGAAATCGGTTTTAACAAATAAATTGAAGTTTTTGTATTGTAAACTTGTTGTTAAACCACCAACAAAGTCTGGTGTTGTACGTCCAATAACTTTTCTGTCTAAACCATCAATAACACCATCGCCATTTTGATCTACCCATTTTACATCACCAGCCCAACGTTGGTTACGGCTAGTTCCTGGCATATAGGTATCTGTAATGGCATTGTCGGCATCGGCTTCAGCTTGTGACGCATAAATACCTGCTTGCTCGAACGCTACTACCAAATCGTGACCAGAACGTTGTCCTTCTTGGAAACCACCTACCCATTCTTCTTGTTGTGTATTGGGGTTCCAAATTAATGTGCCGCCTTGTCTGTTTAAATCGTTATCGTTTTCGGGCAGTTTTACCACATAGTTTCTATTGGTTGTAAAGGTTGCCCCAACATTCCAAGTTAAATCATCAGTTCTAATAATATCGCCATTTACTTGCAACTCAAAACCTTTGTTTCTAATGGTTCCATTATTGGTTAATATACCACCAAAGCCTGTATAGTAAGGTAGTGTAAGATTAGCCAGTTTGTCCTTTATATCTCTTGAATATACATCGGCAATAAATGATAATCTGCTATTAAATAATGATAAATCCAATCCGACATTAAATGTTGTTGATTTTTCCCAAGATAAATCTAAGGTTGGTAAAGATGAATTTGCATAGCCTGTTTGCCCATTATAAACTCCCTGTGATCCGTAAGAGCCATAAACACCATAATTGCTTAATACATCTATGTTACCAGCGAGACCATAACTTAATCTTGGTTTTAATCTAGAAATAGTGTTGCTTAAAGAAGACTCTTCAAAGAAAGATTCGTTATGTACATTCCATCCGAAGGATACCCCTGGAAAAAAATCAAATTTATTGTTACCTAATCTTGAAGTACCATCATATCTGTAATTAAATTGAAATAAATATCTATCATCAAAATCATAAAGCAGTCTACCGAAAGTAGATGTTATCACGTACTCAGATTCAAAACTTGAAGGAATACCATCGGCTTCTGCTCCAGCATTAAGTGTTTCAATTAAATCTGTTGGAGAGTTTCTTGTTCCGGCGCCCGTACTAAATCCGTTATCCTTAAAATACTCTGCACCAATTAAAGCATTGAAATTATGATTGCCAAATTTTTTGGTATAGTTTAATGTACCTGTTAACTGGTTTCTTAATGTTCTGCCTAAACTCACCCCAGCTTCACGACCTGTACGTAATGGCCCAGTAGTACTACCTACGCGATAAGCTCTATTAAATCTTTCGTTGTGGTTATTGATTGTAAAATGACTTCCTGTTACGGCTAAGGTTAAGTCTTCAATAATATCCCAATTAATACCAACCGATGCCGATAAACGTTGCTCTAAGTTTTTTCTAACAAATTTATCTTGGTAATACAGTGGATTACCAAAACCTTGGTTTTGTCCTACGGCATATTGGTCAGACCAAGTTCCATCAGGGTTACTATCAAAAGTTCTTGAGGTTGAAGCCTGTCCTTGGAATCTTCTAAAAACAGTATCTTCTCCACCCAAAGGACTTAAATTTAAATTAGAGTGTGAATATAAAATATTCGAGTTTACTCTAATATTATCGGTTACTTGATAAGACCCACTAAATTTACCTGAATATCTTTTAAATCCTGAGCCTAAAATTAAGCCGTCGTTATCTAAAAGCCCCAAGCCTAAATAGTAAGTCCCTTTTTCGTTACCACCATCAAAAGACAAATAGTGGTCGATTGATTCGCTATTTTGATAAATTCTATCGCCAACACCTTTGTTATCGAAAAATAGTATTTCTTGGCTAGGATCTAAAATATCTGGAATAGACATCCACCCCGGTTGGCTTAATAAATATTGATTTGAAGGCGTTAAAAGCTGTGTAGTAAACGGATCGTTGGTTGTATTGTTACCTGTTGCCGCACTGTGGTTTCCATTTAAAAATGCTCCAAAAGCACCAGGGTTACCAGCAACCTCTCTAAACCAAGCAATAGATTGTCTGTTGTAATTAATATGGTCTGCTGCACCAATGTATTTTTGGTCGTTTCTTTCGTTGTTGGTACTGTACTTATATCTGTAGTTGATAGAAGATTTTCCAACTTTACCAGTTTTTGTGGTAACCAAAATAACACCGTTGGCAGATCTAGCACCGTAAATTGCGGTAGCTGCTGCATCCTTTAACACCTCGATAGATTCTATATCGTCTGAGTTTAAAGCGTAAAACGACCCTGGGATACCATCAATTAATATTAATGGGGATCCTGATCCATCAAAATTAGTACCACCACGTAACACAATTTGTGGGGTAGACCCTGGTTGCCCGGTAGTATTTGTTACTCTTAAACCGGCAATGGTTCCTTGTAATGCCGTTGCAGCATTAGATCGTGTTGATGTTTCTAAAATTTGTGTATCTAATTTAGATACCGAAGTTGTTAATGTGGCTCTGGTTTGCTTACCATAACCTGTAATAACAATTTCGTCCAGCATTGCCGCATCTTCGGTTAAAGACACATTAATAACTGTTTCGTCTGCAACAGTAACTTCGGTGGCTGCATACCCAACGTAGCTAAACACAAGAACATCGCCTGTGTTGGCATTAATGGTATACTGTCCATCAAAATCTGTTGACGCCCCTGTAGTTGTACCTTTTACAATAACCGTTGCACCTAGCAATGGCATATTGTCTCCAGCAGAAACCACGGTTCCCGTAATGGTTTTTTCTTGACCAAAAGTTAGAATTGGTAAAGAAAAAAGCAAAATAAATATCAAATAATTGATATTAAGCTTTCTTTTTTTCATACTAAAATGATTTGAATTAGTTAAATAACGTTAGTTTTTCTTATTAAGTATTATGTAATACATAATGCAATATTAAAGAAATATTATTAGTAATTCAAAATTTTAACACCTAAATTAATTTAACACAGCATTTTAATCTATTGATATTATGTTAAGAGAACACAGCGTTAAAAAAGAATCATGGCGCATAAAGAAACCCTATAAACAGCGTTTATAGGGTTTTAAAACATATATGGTTTTACTTATTTTTTTACAAGCTTTATACTTTGTAAACTATTCTCGGCACGTATTAGTGCAAAATACAATCCGGTTTTTAAGCCCGATCCATAAATGTTGGCTTCGCTTGAATTTGGAGAAAGTGCTATGACTTGTTTTCCTAAAACATCAAACACTTGAACGGCTGTTATCTTTTGATTTTTTGATGTCACTGTCCAACTATCATGGGTTGGGTTGGGGTATGCTTTGAATTGAGATAATTCGAAGTCATCGGTACTTAAAGGCGTTCCTTTATATAAGTATAAATTATCATAATAAACAGTTCCCAAATCTGATGTTATTATAAACTGTGTTATATCATTTCTACTTCCAGCGGTAAAATCAGATAAAGGTATATCTAAAGATATCCATGTACCTGGATTGGGATTGGTTAAGAAATTTGCATTGGTTACAGAATATTCTATAGCGTTAGATTCTGAGGTGCCATTATCCCAGTTGGAAAATTTAATATTGAAACTCTTATCCATGGTTGCTGTCTCTGTAAAAATGTCCATGTGAAAATGAGTAAATTCTGAAGCGTCAAATCTACCGTTTATGAATTCTACACCCTCACAACCTAAGCCACTAACTTTTTTCATGGCATTACCGGAAATCGACTCTTCTGTTGTTGTTCCAGGACACCATGGTGTATCATAAGTATCAATTGTAATACCGGTATAGGCGTCACTAAAAATCGACTTCACATCGACAGGTGCTCTATTTGGGGGTAATGGAGCAGCTGTTGGAGGGCCACTAGCAAAAATACTAACTGTATATGTTTCCGTATCTATCCCATTTGAAGCTGTAACCGCCACCGTAGCTGTTCCGGGAATACCAGACGCTTGAGTTATAACACGTGATGCACCGGCATTGGTTGTAGTCGCCAAAGTAATTTGCGGTACTACTGAGGTTCCCGGTGGAACGGAATAATCATAAGAAGTTGTAGCTGATCCAAAGCCAGTAATCGTAACGTTGTCAACCTGCAGGTCGCTTAATGTTGCATCTGTTGCAGGGTCTGTTGCTGCCTTCCAAAAATATAAGTTATCTACATAGATAGCGTCAGTAGATCCATTGCCACCGTCAAACTTGAACTGAATAGCATTAGAAGTGTCACCCGTAATTCCAGATACCGGGATATCTACACTAATCCATGTATTTGCTCCCGTATTTGTTATGGCATGGGCAATTTCAGCACCTGAACTAATCACAAATACATTAGGATTGAATGTTCCATCGATATAAATATCGACATGCAAGAATTCCATTCCTGTGATGTTTTGGGTAGATCCAAATTGAATCCCTTGATAATTAAAGTTGGGATAAGCTAACACGTTATTTCCCGTCCCGGGATCGAAAGCCGTATTTGCAGTGCCAAAACCAGATTGACCCCAGTTTGGGTTGAAATTCGACCCAGCCACATCGGTATAGGCACCACTAAAAATAGAAATAACATCTCCTGCATCCCTAGCCTGCGGATCGGTAGCATTGGTTGTTGGCTGCGCAAATCCAATAGACACAGTCAAAAAGATAAGTAATAAGGTAATTTTTTTCATCGTAATTTAGTTTTATGAATTAGTTAATATTTAAACAAAACCAGTATTTACGGGAGGTCAAACTTCAACCTACTAAAAACCAACTTTGTCATTTTTATAAATATATTGACAAAATTGTGTGAAATTCACATTTAACAGCACTACAAAAAGTATACAACACAATAAAAACCATGCTTTACCGAGTTTTTTACAAAACACAGTGCAATTACAGGGCTTTATTACGGTTTATAACCTTTCTATGAAAATGCTTTACTAGTTGAGATATCGCTATTTGTATGGGTGATGTAGTGGTGAATGGACATATTTTATTGCAGGCAATTTATCCATTACTTTATATTACCCTGAAGAAAAGCTGATTGCAGTACATAATCGGACGTAAATTAATTTGTATTCCTGTAATAAAGTGTACAAAAAAAGCTGCTTCGAAGTAAACGAAACAGCTTTTTAGCAATGTGTTTTAAAACCATTAATTAACCACTACGAGTTGTGTGTGCGAGCCGTTTTTGGAGTTTATTTTTATAACATACAATCCGGAGTTCATTTTTTCTACATTAATTGTAGTGGCACCATTTATTTCAGAAGCTTCATAAACTTGCTTTCCTAGCATATCGAAAACGGATAATGTATAATTTTTTTCTTTAGTATTAATGTTTAGCTTGTTTATTACGGGGTTTGGAAATACCTTAATATCCGATATTAACTTTTCATCCATATCATCAGATAATAATTGTTTATCCTTGGCGCTATTTTTAGCGGCGTGGGAAGTTGTTTGATAGTTAAATGTTTCCCAGGCACCGATGCTCGAACGGTTACACATCATTCCAGCGTTACCACCTTCAGAACTTACGTATTTCCCATTACTTCCTTTTAAAGCAAATTGCGAGTTGCCCAAATCAACCCAGGTAAATACTTCCCACCCGCCAATGCTTGATCGGTCGCACATCATTGGCGATGCACCATTATTAGAGCTTACATATTTTCCGTTAGATCCTTTTATAGCCACTTTTCCGTCACCTCGGTCAATAATATCAAATTTTTCCCAGTCTCCAACGCTTGGGCGATCACACATCATGCCTGATGTCCCATTATTGGAACTCACAAATTTGTTGTTGCTGCCTTTTAATGAAATCGTCCAAGGACGTTTATAATAACGCACGTAATCAACATTCATTTTTACATAAACGTCATAATTGTTAGGAGGATTGCCCGCCAAATCACCACCGATGGCCACATTTAAAATATAAAAGAAAGGTTGGTGATACTCTTTCCTCGTATCATCTAAATAATGGGAACCAAAATAGACACCATCTATATAAAACTTAAGTTCGGTGTCTGTTTTTTCGCAACCAAAGGTGTGCCACTGCGTCCAGTCTGGGGCAGGCCTACTTACGGTATGATAAACCCAGTTGTGTGGCCAGGTTTGAACGTCTGAATCACCATCGCCATTATAGTCTAATGATGGATTGTAATGAATGGTAGAAATAGCATCATGATTGGGCACCATTTCCATCATATCGATTTCCCCGCAACTAGGCCATGCTGAACCACCATTGACATTGTGAGCACTTATATTGGGATTTCCAAAACTTTCTCCCAGAGACCAAAATGCAGCAAAAGTCGCATCTTTACCATTCCAGTCCCAGTCTTCAAATTTTATTCTGGCCTCGGTATAGCCTTCATCCCATACTATTTTATCAGCCGAATTTATTCGTCCTGATTCCATCCGGTTTTCTTGAAAATCCCAAGAAGCAAATATGGTTAAATGTCCATTGCCAACAGTTACCCTATCGGCAGTATAGGTTTGTAATTCATTGTTAATATTCAGGTTTCCAACTTCAACATTCCAATGGTTCGTATTTAAGGAGTTCCCGTTAAACTCGTCGCTCCATTTTAAATACCAATCGCCTCCAGGGGTTTGTCCGAAAGCAGACACATTCGCCATAAATACCAATGCCATAATAGACCATTTGATTTTTGAAAGAAATAATGTAATTTTTTTCATCATAATTTAGTTTTAAGAATTAATATTAAAAAAAACAAAATCAGTATTAATATTACGCTTTGTTTAACACTAAACAAACACTGAGTTTATCACTTTAATAAATTTATTAATAAAACTTTATGAAATTCACATATAACAGCACTACAAAAAGCATACAACACAATCAAAATTCTAATTTACTGCGTTTTCAGTAAAACAAAGCACACTAATAATAGAGGTTTAATAGGAATACCACCTATTCTAAAAAAAAGCTTTTCTGGTTGAGAAATCCCAATTTGTATGGGTGATGTAGTGGTGAATGTTTAAGCTGAACCGTAAGAATAAAGTTTTTATTTCCGATTAGCTTGACAGAAAGATAATTACAGCACCGTTTAGGGTATTTAATTTCTGTAATATTAAAATATCCGTTTGGATTTGGTGATGACTCCTAAGTATATTAAAACCGATATTAAAAGAAAATTATCGCTTTTTTGAAGAAAGAATTGTTAGGTATTAAAACCAAGAATATTGTTTTTATATTTTAGTTTTTCATCTTTATCCCATAAACCCCAATAAGCGCCTACGTCGCCTTCGGTTCCAACTTTCCAAGATTCATCAAAAGATGCAAAATAAAACACATCAATTTGGTCTTCTTTGGCCCATTCTTGCGTATTAATAAAATATTTTATGGCGTTTTCGTACGATGGTACTGCGCCATGCAACCCTGAACCTTGACTAGGCCATCCAGTTTCGGTAATTATAACTTTTTTTCCCTTGCCCGCTTTTAATGCTCTATAAAACATATCCTTCATGTAAATTAAAGCATATTCCAAACTGCAGCCTTCCCAATAAGGATAACAATTTGCTAAAACGACATCGCAAGCTTCAGTGATTTTTGGGCGTTTTGCAAACTCGTAATACGCATCAACATAACCCATAGGAACTTCTGGAATAGCTGCTTTAACTTGGTGCATAAAACTTAAAAGCTCCGCTTCGGTTAAATCGCCCCTGTACATCACTTCGTTTCCAACGGCCGCAATATCTACATAGCCTTCCTTTGCGAGTTTAATTAGACCCGCTATTTCCCTTTTATTAATATCGGCATCACTACCTAACCAAGCGCCCACCATTGTTTTTATGCCAAATTCCTTAGCAATTACCGGAATAAGTTCATTGCCATCGGTACATGAAAAAGTACGAATCCAGTTGGTGTATGGTTTAATGATTTTCATACGCCTTCTAATTTGCTTTTCGGTAATTTGATCTCCAGCTTCTTGCCCCTCTTCATAAGCACTAAAGCAAATACCGTGCATGCCGCTTTTTAGTACTCTACGAAATGTATTTTGCAATCCTTTTGTCGTTTTATTGTCATGATTGCCACCAGAGAGCGATAATATGTTTTCTGTTTTGAGTGACATAATACTGTGTTTATACGGTGCTTTTACGTTTTTCTAACTGCTCGCTTATTTCATTGGCTCGTTCTTCGGTTAAATCATAATTACGCATCACATAAATAGCAATTAAAGTTCCTACGATTGGAAATCCTGAATAAAACACCCTAAGCCCCAAAACGGCACCTTCGGGTTGTGTTGCTAAATTTGGATCGAAACCAACTGCCGACATAATAGTTCCTGTTAACAATCCAGCGATGGCAAAACCGAACTTAACCATCCACCAATAAATAGCGCCAAAAACGCCCTCGCGTCGTTGTCCTGTGTTTAGTTCGTCCAAATCAATAACATCTGCAGTCATCGACATCATTAATGTGAACAGGCTTCCGATACCAAAGGAAAAAAACGGAAGCGCAAATAAAAACATATACGGTTTGCCTGGAATAAACAAAAACCAAAGTAGAATATACCCTATAATTGAGATTGTTTGAGAGACTATAAAGGCTTTCTTTTTCCCTATTTTTTTAGACATTGCAGTAATTATTGGAATAACTATAAAGGTGGTTGCCAAAGCGCCAACGCTACCAAATAAAGTAGGCCAAATACCCGCTGCTCCCGCATCGCCTCCAAACAAATGGTAAACAACAATAAAAAATGAAAAGCTTGCTATGGTGTAAAAAGTGTTATAAATAAAAAACGTGGCGATGCATAATTGCCGAAAAGGCACCGACTTAAAGGCTTCTTTAAATCCTTCGAAAATCTTTTTTAAACTACCGCCAACGGTCTTAAAATTTAAAGCTGCATAATTCTCATTAATTGTTGATTTGCTTTTAATAAAAATTGCCGGTACCATGGCAAAAACCATACAAGCGATTCCTACCCAAACAGCCAAACTTCTTGTGGCTACATCGGCGGATTCAAACAGGTTTTGATCGTACATAAACACCCAGAACCAAGGCGCAATTACCCAAGCCCACTGCCCTATCCACTGGGCAATGGCCATAATATCTGTGCGTTCATGAAAATCGTTGCTCATTTCGTAACCCATCGCCACATAAGGCACACTAAAAATGGTTAACCCCAAATAAAAAACAAACGACCAAATTAAAAAGTAAGTAAAATTATAATCTAAACCATCTGCCCTGTATAATTGCCACATGGCAACAAACGAGATGCCCATAATTAAGGCGCCAAGAAACACATAATGCCTGCGTCTTCCCCATTTTGACTTTGTATTGTCTGATATAAAACCCATAATTGGGTCGGTAAAAGCATCAAACACTCTTGGAAGGAAAAACAGGATACCCCACATCCACCCCGGAAAACCTAAATCTTGCACTAGAACTACCATAAAAATGCCCAAAATAGCGGGAAACATTTGGTTAGCGAACATACCAATCCCGAAAGCTATTTTTTGCCCCATGGGTACTTTATTCGTTTTAGACATACTTTATTTAGTTTTTAGTTAGCAAAGATGCAGGTGATTTTATTGTTGACTTGGAATGACTATGGTTTGAATGGCTTTTTCATTTATTGAAAAATCGATAGACTGTTCGTTTAAATTTATATGGAAACTTTTGGCAGTATCACCTTCATTGAATAACACCAATACGATGGATTCATCAGGATTTTTAACAGCTGTTACCATAAGCGATTCATCTGAATTATCATGCGAAATAACTTTAGCCTCAGGCCTAATATATTTGCTAAAGTGAGCCATGGTATAGTAAAGTGGCGTAAAGTATACCTCATCCTTTTCAGGGTCTACAATAACCGGAGCAACACACCAATTTTCAAACCAGTTTGGTCCGCCTTGTCGGTCTAAAACCATATTCCAGTCTATCCAACCATCAACCCAATTGTTTAAACAGCCAATAATATCTCTAGCATAACGATTTACCGGTGCGTATTTTGGATGTAAATATTTTTTTTCCGGCTCTCTCCAATCGTAGCCCCAATCTGTGGCCTCTTTTTTCCAGTACCAAGCATCGTCTTGCCAAACAGGTATTTGTGAATCTATACAGCCTTCGGTTTCAATCAAGTATTTATCTGGTGCCTTGTTGTGCGCGTATTGTAAAGCTTCGGGGAAATAATCATAAGTGCTCTCGTACCAATGAATGGCAGTACCGGCAAAATATTTTGAAGACTCATCGGTAGCGAACATGGCATCGACCCATTCTTTTAAACCGGCTCTATTTTGATCGTAACCAAGAATATTAACAGCTCCCTTACCATCAGCTTCAAGCTTTGGTCCCAAATGATTTTGAACAAAGTCCGTTTCTTCCTCGGGCGTAAAATGCATACTTTCCCAATTATTGCCATTTCCGTGAGGCTCGTTAACAGGTGTTACACCCCAAATATCAATGCCCTCAGCTTTGTAAGCATCTAGATATTTTGAGAAAAACAAGGCAAATGTATCGTAATATTTTGGCAATAAATTGCCGCCAACGTAGGCATTGTTATCTTTCATCCATGGTGGTGCGGTCCAAGGTGAGGCTATAATTTTAAAACCATCTTTTGAAATCGCCATTGCATCTTTTATCATTGGAATTAAATCGTCACGATCTTCTTCAATTGAGAAATTTTCCAATTCCATGTCACCTTCAACTGGTGCGTAGGTGTAATTATTCAATGAAAAATCACAGGAACTAATGTGGGTTCTTGTTAATGAATAGCGTGCGCCTTCTTCACCAAAATAAGCTTGCAGAATGGTATCGCGGTTTTTTTGGCTCAACTTGTTCAGCAAATAAGCTGAAGACTCCGTAAAAGAACCGCCAAAGCCCGTAATGGTTTGAAGCGTTTTTTCGGGATTTAAAGTTATTTTAACTACGCTATCCAATGTTTTAAATTCGGTAATTTTGGTTAGCTTATTACCACTTTCTGATGTTTCGTAAACCTCAAAATCCAACGTCTTATCTTTCACATTACAACTCGATAATACGATTGCCATTATAAAAATTGTTAAATAATTACACTGCTTCATTTCCTTAGTTTTTTAACTGATTATATTTATTTTTTACAACACTAAATGTTTCTTTTTTGTTTCTTTCGATATCCACAATACCCCAAAACTCTTCGTTTGGTGCTCCATCATAAGGTACGCCGCTACTGTTGGGCGCCCAACCACCAATGTCTTGCTTATCGGGATTTCCTGCTTTCCACCAGCCATCGGTAAACGAAAACATGGTAACACCCGAGCAAACGTCTTGGTTTTCAAAAATTTTATCTAAAATGTTTTTGTTGGCCGCTGCCTGTGCTTTTTCATTAATGCCTTTCTCGAATCCTGCCTTAGAAATCGTCATATAGCTATCGCTTCCAGCTTCGGATAAATACATGGGTTTATCGCTAACAGCTTCCCACTGCGAAAAAATGGTTGACGGATCGTCCCATCGGTACACATTCATGCCCCAAACATCGATATTTGGACTCATTGACAATGCCAATGCATCGGGCAGCTCGCCGTGAGCCGTTGTTACGGGATGTTTGCTGTCGTTTTTATGGATACGGTCTGCGGCATCATTCATGGCTATATACCAATTTTTAATATCGCCTCTGAACCACTCCGGATGGTAATTGTATTCGTTACCCAATTCCCACATTAAAATGGACGGGTGATTTTTATACTTATTTACATAATCGATATAAGTTCCTGAAAGTATATCGAACTTTCCTTTTTGGTTGTACCCAAAACCCAAAATTATTTTAATTCCGGCAGCATGAATGTCATCTAAAACGGCTTTATCGTCAATAGGCGCATAAATGCGAATGGTATTAATGCCCGCCTCGACCATTAAGTCTAAATCTTGGGCTAAGGTGCTAAAATCCCTTTTATCGCCTCCTTTTGGAACAGGATGATAGCAAATTCCTTTTATAAGATAGGGTGAACCGTTTACAAGAATTTGACGCTCGCTCACCGAAACCACAGGGTTTTGCGCTTCGTTTTTACACGATGCAAAAGCAAAAAGCATTACAAATAGTACGATATAGTTTTTCATCTTTATTCTTTTATTGGCGGCACCAAAACGTCTTTCATTAAAGCATCTTTATCGCCATCATAGGTTTTTGTTATAGGGTTTCCATTTCTGGTTAAACCTTCAAAAACACCCTTATCAACCAAATCCCAAAGCGCGTATTTAGCTTGACCATCGACCTTGAAAAGTCCGAAATGATTTTCTGAACCTAACGGGTTTCTGGCATCTTTCCACGGTTCATCAAAAGCTTCAAAGTAAAAACAAGAGATATTTTCTTTGTTTGTCCAAGTCCTCATTAACTCATAATAGCGTCCTGATTTGTATTCATCTGTAGCACGAGACCCATCTTTACCGTAATGCCCATTTGAAACCGTTGCCCATCCTGTTTCGCCAATATGAATTGGTTTTGATGCATCAATGCTTTTCACGTATTTGTAAACATCATTGTATTGCTTTTTTGCAAACTCAAAAGCCCGCAACATCGCTGCATCTGTCTTTTTTAAATCCGTTAAATTTTGCTCATTTTCCGGCACTTTCCAAAACTCTGGATTATAGTGTGAATTATGATACGGATAGGTATGCATAGAAATATAATCTACGGCCTTAATCAGCTTTTCTAAATCTGGTGTATGGTAAATCGTATCGCCACCGCCCCAAGAGGCAAAATCATCTGAACTTGTAATCCATAAATCTTTAGGAAGTTCTCCTTTTTGCTTTAAATCCTGTAAATGATTCACCCATTTTAAAATGACGCTTGGCTGCACGTAATAACTGGTTGCCCAATGCACCATGGCTTCGTTGCCCACGGCAATAACCTTTACAATATCCGGATAGGCTTTTGCCAATGCTACCGCCCTATCTATCTCGCCTGCATTTTGCTCGCTTTCCACATTATGGTCTGGGGCTTGGTCTGTCCAGGCGTTTTTACAATCTATCCACGCGCCAAGCATAACATACATTTCAAAGCTTGAATCTTCGTTTTTCAGTTGCCTAATAGCTTTTAGCAAGTTTGGAGCCTGCTGCAACTGCACGTTATAGGTGCGCAATATTTTTACACCCATAGCGGCAAGAATCTTCATATCGTCTTTAAGCTCTTCAATCGTGGGCTGAATATCCCGCGACGTTTGCCTGTAACCTCCATAAGAAATAGCCAAATAATCAGGATTCCCTAAAATATCTTTTGCTGTTATCTGTTTTTCTGTTGCCACGTTGTTTTCTTCTTTTTTTTGCTTATTTCCACAGCCAGCCATTACAATTAAAATGGACAAAATCAATGTATTTCTTAGCGTTGTTGTCATTTTAAATTCTACTTTATAATTGAAACTTCAATGCGGTTAATATCACCCGTTCTTTCAAAAATCATTTTTGAGATGTTTTTATCTAAACTTAATTTTTGAAACTCTTGAATCGTGTTATTGTTAAACACAACTTTGATGGTTTCGTTATCTGAAATTTTATAAATTATTGGAATTTGACAATAGGTGAAACACAATGCGTCGGCCTCCAAATGAATGGTCTTCTCTTCTTTATTTACACTGGTGTATTGCACCGTTTTTGATGATTTTAAAAACTCGTATTTCCGTAATAATCGTGGATTAAAAAACAGTTTTCCGTCTTCAACAAAAACGCCTAATTCTCCAAATCTGCTCAACACATCTTCTTTAACCTGTCCTGTCATTCCTGGTTGCTGTGCGCCTTTAGTTGCTGGCGTATGCGAATACGGATCGGTTGGAAATGCGCCATATAATTCTGGTGATTTATGCACCCCTATACCGGCTTGAATTTCGTAATAATGGTCCAAAAGTCGCCCTATTATTTCGTCGCTTTCATTGGTATTTATAGCTAACAATACATTTTCTTGAACTGCCAATAACAATTTGGAAACCATGTGCCAATAAATAGACCCCAATCCTTCGTAACCAAAAAATGTTCCCGAGCGCCCTGTAAAAGCTTTATGATTAAAAACATCTTCAAAAACATCTAAAATGAGTGCTTGGTCTTTTTCAATTAGCGATTTATATTTTTCATCCGATAACTCATCCAACGCTTCTTTTAAACTATTGGCGTTATTAAAGTTTCCGTTAAAATGGAAGTTTCCTAAAATATCTTTTTCGATAATCTGCGTGTTTCCATCATCAACCAATTGCTTTAATAATTGTGATTTCTCCACATTTTCAGAAGGAATATTATTCTTTTTATCAAACCTCGGCAAATCTTTATTCGGGTATAAAATATAGCTGTATTGGTCTGCTCTAAAGAGGGCGCTAGATTTTAATCCGTCCAATAAATCCAAGGCTTCTTTTGGCGCCAAATAACCCGAACTTAAAACGGCAACTTGACCTTCAAGCATCTCGGATAAATATGAAATGGAAACTTCTTCGTTATTTTCAACCGTCATTAAATTATAGGCATGATATAAATTATCTGCGCGTTTGTTTGCTGCAATGGTGTGCTGTAAATACGATTTTGTAACATCAATAAACTCTAAAAGCTCTGTTTTGTTTATTGAAGATTTATCGCTTGAAAAAGCGTTTTCATAAATTGTGTTTCTGTATGTACTGCCTGCGTTTCCTAAACCATCTAAAACTGTTTTTCTGTCTTTATTTGAAATAGGCCCAGAAAGTATATTTTTATTATTTTGGAATGTGGCAACCACTTGATTAAAAAACACCCTTAATTCTGAAGATATTTCTACCTGTTCGGTTTCCAAGTTCGATACCACCGTTTCAAAGAAATTTAAAAAACGGTTTAAGTAATACAAAGTAACCATAGAAACACCGTTGCCCACCAAAGCGTTGTTGGCGTCGTTCCATTCGGGGCGTTGGGTGTTTAACCAAATACCGCCTTCGGGTATAAAATTAGACAGTTTTGCCAATACGGTCGCCAATAATTTTTCAATTAAATTGACCCTGTAAATGGATGCATTTTTATCTAAAAGCAAGGCACCGTCTGCTCCTATTTCTGCTCTTCTTTCATTGATTTTTGCATTCAGTTTGTAATCGAAATCAATGGTGTCTTTTGGATTTAATAATGTGTTTTGGTAACTCTTAATTTTATAGGGCACATTGGCATACACAAAAATATTTTGGTTGAATAATTTTTCCAATCTATTTGGGTAATGCTTTTCAATAAACTCCAAAAACTTTAGAAGGTATATAATTTGATGATCGCCCCAATAGCCTATATACGACCACGGATCGTCTTCCTCGATAACTTCCCAATCAAATCCGCCTTTTGTTACGCGGTACGGGTTGTAACCTTCAAAAGTTGTGGCGTTTAAAAATTTGTGAATCATGCCCTCAATAAATTCTGGATAGGCATGTGCAAGCGCTTCCCAATTCTGGAAAATATCGCGCCAATTGCCTTCGTAATCTAAAATTTTAGAGCCATCAATTTCACTCTTTGTATTTATTGAAAACTTGTTCCAAGGCCTGCTTGGGTCGCCGTGTCTTCGGCTAAATTTTAATGGTAAATATTCGAAACACAAGCGTTTAAAATCTTTATCCGTGCTTTGTTCAGCGAAAGCTTTAATATCTTTTAACTGAAAAAATTCCGGTAAAGCGTCTAAGGTTTTTTGTTCTTTGTTATAAACTTTTTTATTGGCTTTTGAGAGGTACTTTACAAAATCTTGTTTTTCAATATTGTAATCGTCATCAAAAATACCGCCACGCATGATGTTAAAAAGCGTATTTGCAAAGTGCCTTGTGTTTGTTAAAGGGTCTTCGGTTACTTGCAAACCATCAGCAGCGGTGGTTAATTTTACTAGGTTTTCTGTACCCAAATCAACATCATTTTCAATCAAACCAACAATATTGTTTTCATTTTTTATGAGTTCGGAAATTTGAGTAATTCCTGAAATAGTTTGATTTACATTGGCAATAAATCTCCAATTTTCATCTGAATTGGCTTGTAAATCTATATTTGAAACCGTAAAATACGCGCCTTTTTCGGCTCGAATGTCTTCTTCTTGCCGTACCGCATGTCCTTTTCTAAAATCATTAAGTTGCAATGATGATATTAAATATGTTGGATTTTCAACCCCAACAGACCATACCGTGTTCGCCTTTAAAGCTTCACTTGGTTCTGCCTTGTCAACAATAATGGCACTTAACGAAAATATTCCTAAACCAACTTCTGGCAATAACTCATTCTTTTTGTAAGCATCAACCAAATTGCTGTATGCGTTTTGCATATCGGAAGTTACTCCAGCGGGTAAAATATTTTGCAAACCGTCTAAACACGTGATGTTTATAATTTTATCGGAGTTATTTTGAAGGGTCGATTTTTTTACAAAACCAAATTGGTTACTTGAGCTCCATTGATACCTAAACGTTAGCCTTAAATCTTTGTTAACTTCCTCGAAAACAACCTTATTGCCGTATTTGTTTTTATATATATTTCTGGTAATTTGATAAAGTCCCGTTTGCCTTTCCGAAAAAGGCTCCCACACATAGGTTTTTCCTTTTAAATGAATTTGAAAGATGGTTTTGCTACCCGTAACATCGGCAAGTTCGGTGATTTTATCATCGGTATAATAAGGAAATAATGAAGATTCAGAATTTTTTCTTCCGGCCGATAAACCACCATTGCTAGATATAAACATCCAATGGTTTGAATCGCTAACGATACTCATAAAAAATGGTCGCATAGCATCACTATTGGAAATCTTATAATACGTTTCGCCTTCAAAATCCACCAATCCGTTCTTTACTTTTTGGCTGTGGTTTGAAACGTTTTTATCTTCTGTTAAAACTGTATTGTTCATTAATTATAATCGTTTGTATTGCATGCGACTAAGTGACCAAAGCGCTATTTGAATAAGGGATGGAGTAAAAAGGCCGGATGTTGGAAAACCGACCTTTTAAAAAACCCTCAAATTAATTATTGATAAACTCTCACATAATCAATTTCCATGGTATCTTGAGTAAATGCTGGGTCGATATCACCACCTAAGGTGCCACCCATGGCAATGTTCATGATAAAAAAGAAATCGTCGTTAAACGGTAAACCAGCGTTGTTATCCATTTGGAAAAAGGCAACATTATCAAGCATCACGGTTAACTTGTCTTCGGTCCATTCTAAAGAATATAAATGAAACTCTGAAGACGCATCGCCTATCGATGTTGTTTCGCCATAAGACGCGTTGCCGTTTGTTCCTGTATCGAACCAGTGCAATGTGCCTAAAGTTGTTCCTTTGTCCCAACCTGTTTGCTCCATCACATCAATCTCTCCACACCTTGGCCAACCAACGGTAGAAAAGCTTTCGCCCAACATCCACAATGCAGGCCAAGTTCCTTGAGAGCTTGGTAATTTGGCTCTAAACTCAACTCTTCCGTAAGTAAACGCTTGTAAACCTTGAGATTTTACTCTTGCTGAGGTATAACCTCCGCTTCCATCGGCTTTTGCTGTTATAATAAGAGAACCACCGCTAACCGTTACATTTTCTGCATTGGTAGTGTATGTTTGTACTTCTTGGTTCCCCCAGCCACCAGCGCCGGTATCGTAGGTCCAGTTTGCCGGATCGGGAGTACCGTCTGTATCAAACTCATCAGACCAAACCAGTGTGTTGTACTGAGATTCAAATTCCTCTACCGCGCCTTCTTCTGGTTTTACAGAGGTGAATTTATGATACCATGCAAATCCGTTACCGGTTTGAATAATTCTAACAATTAAAAAATCATCGGTAATTGAAATAATATCATAAGTATGTGCTCCAACAAACCATCCCATAAATCCGCCATCGGCAATTTCAAAACTAGTCCCTCTGTAAGGCGCTTCGTTATACGATCCTTCAAGGGCCGCTTTTGATGAAGACGGTGCAAAGGATACATTTTTAACACCAAACATGGTTGTCGCTACGGTTTCATCATGGCAGGTATCGCCAGCAACACCTAAATCACCAGCATAAGTTCCTGGTATAAATGCAGGACCAACGGTTTGCTCGAATGTTAAGCCTTCTTCTAATCGTGTAAATACAAATTCGTTTGTGTACATACATGATTTTTCTTCGTCCCAAGGTCCAATGGAATTCCACCACGCTTCCCAAGCAAACTCACCTCCTCCATAGTCATCTTCAACAGGACCTAAACCAACATGAGTGGGTAAATTAGAAGCCCAATACCATGTTTTAGTGCCTCCAATTACTTTTCCAGCCATCATATCAACAGCTTCAAGGTCGGAGAATGAACTAAACACCTCAACTTCCAAAGAAGTACTCGATTTAACTCCTCCTGCGCCAATGGCACTAACAACAACCGTATACGTATTCACTCCCGTGGTTGTATATCTATGGGTTATTTTTCCTGTAGAAGATATTTCGGATTTACCATCACCAAAATCATAATGGTAACTTATTTCATTGTCTGCCGTTGCAGAAAAATCTACAAATCCAGAGCCATCCCCATTTGGGTTACTTGCATCTACTCCAATAACTTCTGCAGAAATGGTTACATTAGACGGGGCAATTAATTCGCCCATTGAGATATCATCATCTTGACAACTAGTAAATACAAAAGCTAGTGCCAGAAACATTCCGATATAATATTTTATGTTTTTCATAATTTAATTTTTTTAGATTCTTACTAACTTATATTGCCAAAATACACCTGCTCCAGCTTCAATAGACACACTTATAGTATTATTATCTATAAAAGACACATTATAAGCAACTGATGCTGGTGCATCGCCAGGGCTAGAAAGTTCGCCTGTATTTGTTGCTTTGGGCAAGCCAATATAAGCACCTACGCCATTTAATGTTAATATGCCGGAATCGTAGGTGAATGTTGCCGGATTTGAGCCATCGTGTGGTGCTACAGGCGCTCCACAGGCATCACTACCACCTTGCCATGGTTCTACCCACGTATCGGTTCCCAATACATTTTGAAAAGAACCGTCGGCTCCAAACACATAAGCATCATCGTAGTAACATGCTCTTCCTGAAACACAAGCATCGTCGCAGTTCCACCATGAGATATCCCCTAAAGCTGGTCCTACACCTAATGACCCTGCCTCTTGTGCCATTTGCCATGTTCCTGTTAATGGTGAACTAACCACCCCATCTCTTACTAAAGTATACTGCCAGAATACACCTGCACCGGTTTCAATATATACCGATAATGTATTTGGGTCGACAAAAGTAACGTTGTAAGTAACTGATGCTGGTGCATCGCCAGGACTAGTAAGTTCGCCTGTATTGGTTGCTTTTGGTAAGCCTATAAAAGCACCTACTCCGTTTAAAGTTACCGTTCCTGCATTTTCATCATAAACGTAAGTTGCAGCGTTTGAGCCATCGTGAGGTGCCACAGGTGCTCCACAAGCATCACTACCACCTTGCCAAGGTTCAACCCAAGTATCTGTACCTAAAACATTTTGGAAAGAGCCGTCTTGATTAAACACATAAGCATCATCATAATAACAAGCTCTGTCTGAAACGCAGGTGTCATCGCAATTCCACCAACTGATATCTCCAACTGATGGGCCTACACCTAGTGCACCAGCTGTAGGAGACAATTTCCATGTTCCTACAATACCTGTATCTACGGCTGTTGGTACTTTATAAAAGTAAAGGTTGTCTATAAAAATAGTACCGCCTTCTGATGGTGCTCCTTCAAACTTAAATTGAATAATATTTGAAAAGTCTACCAATGGATTTTGATCTGTAAAGGCAGATAAAGGAATATCAAAAGACGTCCATTGATCTTGAGTTAACTCTAAATCGTAAGCGGTTTCATTTGGTCCTGCACTAATAGGAGATATTTTTGCATTAAAATCTGCTTGTGCCGTCCATACATCAACGTGAATATACTCCATAGCCGAAGCATCAACAGCCACACTAGAAAAATCGATACCTTGATAAGTAATATCGCCATATTGAATCATGTTATTTCCATCAACCTGTATTTGAGTATAGGTTGTTGATTGCCCCCAATTTGGATTGTAATCAATGGGGTCTGGATTTGTATAAGAATCACTATAGATTGAAATCACATCCGCCTGTGCTCTAATAGGCGCAGGAGCAGCTTCCAATGGTTGTAAAATCGCGGTTACATCAAAATCTACCGTATACTCGGTAGTTGCAATGGCTGCACTCATAGCTACCACTCTAATGGTGTATGTTCCAGCTTCTGCATATTGATATGATATCGTTTCGTCAATATTAAAAGGAACAGGTTCATCATTTCCCGGTTCTCCAAAATACGCTTCAAAAGATAGCGCAAAATCTGCTGTTGCCGATACGTTAACCTGCTTAGAGATTGCGGCATCGTTCTCGATGGTTACAACCAGATTTTCCGGTGCTTTAAACGACACCACTATAGGCTGAGTGATGGATGTTGTTAATCCGTTTACGCTAGCTGCTGTGATGGTTGCATCATACGTTCCTTCTTCATAAACATGCTCAACACTATTGCCTGGGGTAATTCCTTCTTCTATGTCAGAGCCATCGCCTAAGTCAATACTATAACTTGCAACCCCTTCACCTAATGGTGTAATGGTTACTGCCCCGGAATTGTCCTGTGAAACACTAACTGCAGCCGAAAGATTTGTGGGCGCCTTAGTGCTTTCAAGGAAATCTGTATCACCAAACACGTTTTCCTCACAACTCCATACCAAAGTTATAATTAAAATCGTGCTAAAAATATATTTTAATGTTTTCATAAATTTGTTTTTTTAGTTATTAATAGCCGTCATTTTGTGTTAATCCTGAAAGATCAATTTCTCTTTGAGGTATAGGGAACAATCCTTTTGTAGCTGTGCTATAACCGCTTCCTAAAACTGTAGCTGCTTGACCTGTTCTCACTAAATCGAAAAAACGATCGCCTTCCATAGCCAACTCCAATCGTCTTTCATCCCATATAGCTTGCACGGTTGCAGTAACTCTATGGTTTGTATCGCCAAAAGCTCTATCTCTTACCATATCCAAATAGGTTTGTGCTTTAGCAGCACTACCATTTGACGCTCTTAAATTAGCTTCTGCTGCCATTAATAACACGTCTGCAAAACGGATAATACGTTGATTGTTTTCGTAATTCAATTCTATTTGTCCGCTAGTTTGTCCTTTTCTTGGTAAATACTTTTTATTATACAAATCGGTATTTTTAAAAGGTGCCACTTGAAAAGTAACATTAAGACTTGGGTTATCTGCGGCATAAGCAGCAACATCAAAAACAGTAGCGTCTTTTCTTTGGTCGCCATCTTCATAAGCAGCTGCTAAATCCTGTGTTGGTAAATTTGTACTCCAACCGGCATTGTATGGCATATCTGCAGAACCACTTAAACCTCTTACACCACATTGCTGTACAGCATAATTACCTTGACCTCTTGTTTGCCCACCCCAGTTATAATACGGTGAACCGTTTGAGTATTGTACTTCGTAAATTGATTCTGGGCCATTTTCACCTTCAAATAAAAAGATATCATCAAAATTAGGCACTAAGCTAAATGGACCATTTACCACATTTTCGAGCATAGGTGCCGCTAAGTCAAATTTTTCCTGATACAAATACACTTTACCCAATAAAGCTTGAGCGGCATATTTTGTTATACGCCCTTGCTGCGAAGCCGATGTTGGCAAAACACTAATAGCATTTGTTAAATCGGTTTCTATTTGTGCGTATACCTCTGCTTTAGGCGATCTTTGTAATGTTCCAAAATCTGTGATGCCTAATTTACGATCGGTAAACAACACCACATCACCAAACATTCTAACCAAATTGAAATAATAATAAGCTCTTAAAAAACGAACTTCGCCAAAAAGTGCTTCCTTACCTTCAAAATTTACGGTGTTACCCAATAGATTAACATCTTTGTAACTTATTAAATAATTGGTTCTATTGATTCCTTCGTAAGCCGATAGCCATAAATCTTGAAGTGTTGAATTGTTTGCTAAAAGCTGATAATCGTAATCATCAATATTTTGCAACGATAATACATCAGAAGCGTTTTCGCCACCTGCAACGGCATTATCTGATGCAATATCGCCAATAACCACCATTTGATTTAACCATTGTGTTGGTGTATAACAGCTCACTGCCATAGTCCGGTAGTCTGATTCTGTTTGCAGATAATCAGCCTCGGTAACTTGATACTCATCGTGCGGGTCGAATTCAACAACATCTGAACAACCAACAAAGATTGAAAGTATCATGGTTAATACTATACTGTTTTTTATATTTTTCATACTAATTTATTTTTGGATGTTAAAATTTAAGGTCTAAACCAATTAGAAATGTTCTTGCCTGCGGATAAGCACCTCTGTCTATACCTGTATCTAAAATACCACCGGATATCTCAGGGTCGTAGCCTGTATATTCCGTAAGTGTTAATAAGTTTTTAGCTTGCGCATAAATACGCACTTTACTAAATACATTATTGGAGTTCTCTGGTAGTGTGTATCCTAAAATTAAACTCTTAATTTTAATAAA
This sequence comes from Hwangdonia lutea, assembly GCF_032814565.1. GTDB lineage: Bacteria > Bacteroidota > Bacteroidia > Flavobacteriales > Flavobacteriaceae > Hwangdonia > Hwangdonia lutea. The sequence continues at coordinate 2,839,581 of NZ_CP136521.1, read as the reverse complement.
ACTACCGTCTTCAATATATCGGTCTGATGGCCTGATATTACTATTGGAATCGGCAAAAGTATATCGTGGATTTTTAGCGTCGTTTGTCGTGCCTTCTCCTGTCCATCGGTTTAAAATACTTCTGTCTTTATTCGTGTATATGGCATTACGCTCGTAGGCTCTAAATATATCGTTTCCAACAGAAGCGTAAGTAAACATGCTTAAATCGAAGTCTTTGTACTCAAATCCTAAATTCCAACCTAAAGTGAAATCAGGAAACGGATCTCCAATTTTTGTTTTATCATCATCATTTATGATGCCGTCGTTATTGATATCTACAAAGCGAATATCTCCTGGCTGTGCACCGGTTTGTGTGGCATGCGCATCAATTTCAGCTTGATTTTGGAATAACCCATTGGTTTCAAAACCATAGAAATACCCCGGTGTAAAGCCTTTTTGGAAGCGTGTTGCATTATGGGCTTGACCATTAAAATAACCACCACCCGGTACAAATGCAGTACCATCGGTATTTGTTGCGGTTACCAAGTTTTTAGACGTTGTGAACGTGAATGAGGTATTGAATTTAAAATCGTCTCCGTTTGTCCTATACCCTAAAGTTAAATCTAAACCCTTACTTTCCGTACTTCCAATGTTTGATGTAACAGGTTCTGAAGTACCCGCATAAAGTGGCGGGGCATCTGTAAATAACAATCCTTCAACAGACTTGTTAAAATAATCGGCAGTTATAGATAGGTTATCAAATAAGGTAGCATCAAACCCTACATTATATTGTGTTTGCTCCTCCCAACTTAATGTTGGGTTGCTAAATGAATTTACCGTAGCACCAGGAACAAACTCGGTTCCAAAGGTATATCCATTACTATTTGCGGTAGAGTTATAACTTGGTCCGCCAACCGAAATACCCACATATTGCGGATTTACGTTTTCGTTACCAACTGTACCATAACTTCCTCTAATCTTTAAGAAATTAATAGACTCTGAATTGAAGAAATCTTCGTTGGTTACAACCCATCCTAAAGAGCCTGCAAAGAAATTGGCAAACTTATTATCATCACCAAAAGCTATAGAGCCATCTCGTCTTGCAGAAAACGATGCTAAATACGTGTCTTTATAATCGTAATTAACCCTGCTAAAGAAAGACATGTTTCTACGCTCTAAGTTTTGGTAGCTATACCCTGTATAGGCATTGGTGTTTAATTTGGTATTTACACCCGTAGCAGCACTAATATCCGCCCAAGCCCAAGAGTTATCTCTTACATCTTGTCTGCTGGCACCAAAACCATGTCCTGTAGATTTACTTCGAGCCAAACCTAAAACCACATCAAAATTATGGACATCGTTTAAGCTAAAATTATAACTGGCAAATGTTTCGAACGTATAATTAAAATTTGAAGCCGTATATTCACTAACACTATTGTGGAACGACGGGATTGTACTTGTTGTACCATCGCCATTATCAACAGTTTGCATGGGCACCGTGCCATCTGGCAAATATTGGCTAGATACGTTATTGGGCCCGTAATACGCTAAAGGAGAAAAACTTTTACCTACTAAATCCCATTTGGTGTAACCAAAACGCGACGATATTTTAAGATTATCCAATATATCGTACTGTAATTCGAATTTACCATACAACTTGTTTCCATTGTTTTCATTATAGGTATCATTCAATCGCTGTACCGGATTAAAAATCTCAGATAGCAATAAGTTACTGTAACCGTAAGTTGCAAAATCGTTAGGATCATTGTTATATACCGGTACCGTTGGGTCGAAATTTATAGCATTTCCTAAAATAGAATTAAATGAATTCTCAGCTATGGTTTTGCTTTTTATATTCGCATAACTTGTGTTACTTAAGAATCTTAATTTAGAAGTTAGTTGAAAATCTAAGTTTGCCGTAAAGTTTACTCTATTAAAATTAGATTTATCATCACCGCCTACAACACCGCCTTGACTTAAATAGCCTGCTGATAAAAAGTAACCTACAGTTTCCGATCCGCCTCTAGCCGATAATGTATGCGAGTTTACGGTAGCATTTTTAAAAACTTCATCTTGCCAATCGGTGCCCATTCCTAAATTAGAAATATCTGGGAAAATTAAATTCCCTCCGGCTACCGTGCTTCCTTCATTAGCCATAACAGCATATTCGGTGGCATTCAATAAACCAATTTTTCTAATTACAGATTGTACACCTGTATAAGTGTTGTAATTAAATTCGGTTTTTTGGTTTTTTCTTCCGCCTTTAGTTGTAACTACAATTACACCGTTACCACCTTTAACACCGTAAATGGCTGTAGATGCCGCATCTTTTAAAATATTAATTGATTGAATATCGGCAGAACTGATAGCGTTTAAATCATCTAAGGATTGAGGTACACCGTCAATAATAACAACGGGGTCAACACCTGAAAAAGAAGGGATACCGCGAACTAATACGGTTGGTTTACTTCCTGGTGAACCACTTTGAATTACAGAAACACCCGAAGCGCTACCTTGTAATGCTTCTTCAACCCTTAAAGGTTTTATCTTTTCAATAGATTCTGATTTTACCGTAGAAATTGCACCAGATACTTTCGTAACTTTTTGGGTACCATAACCTACAACTACCACTTCACTAAGTTGCGCGATGTCTGGCAATAATTGAATGTTTAAATTATCGCTGTTCGCCACAACAACTTCTTGTGTTATATAACCTATATAACTAAAGATTAGTGTTGAACCAATTTGAACATCATTAATAATAAAGTTGCCATCAAAATCTGTAACGGTACCCGTATTGGTACCTTTAACCAATACATTTGCTCCCGGTATAGGGTAACCTGTATCGTCTTGAACATTTCCACTAACATTTACATTTTGAGCACTCGAATATGCTATAAAAAAAAGTGTTAGAATTTTAAAGAGATTGTGTCTCATAGAATTAGTTTTTTAGTTTAGATAAAATTAATGTATACCATTGATGTATCCCTATTTTTCACCCAAACAAAAAGTATACATAGCAAAAAAATGCAGCATTTATTATGAGAACCGTAATGAATGCAGGGTTTTACTAACGCATAATTAAAAAACAAATTCATGTTAAATAAACGTTATTTTTATAAATGTTGTGGTGTTGTATAGGTCTAAAATATTAATGTATAGTACCTAAATTTCAAGAATGTAATTTGTTAAGCTGGACTCGCGCGGTAAATCCATTTTTTTTCGCAATCTATATCGTTTTACTTCAACACTTCTTGGTGAAATATTAAGCAGTGGCGCTATTTCTTTTGATGAAAGATTTAACCTCAGATAAGCACAAAGCCTTAAATCGTTTGAGGTAAGCGAAGGATGTATGGCCTTGATCTTTTTTAAGAAGTCTTTATCGGCATTATTAAACGCCTCTTCAAATACATGCCAATCGTCTGTGTTGTTCAGGTTTTTATCTATAATTCTAATTACAGATTTCAAGTTTTTATCGTTTTCCGAAACGCTTTTTAATTCCTTTTTCAAATTATTTAAAAACTCATTCTTCTTTATTAAACTCATTGTAGAGATGCCTAACTCTCGGTTTTTACTTTCAATATCTTGTCTTAATTTTTCATTATTAAAGCGCATCAGCTGTTGTTGATTCTCCAGTTCCTTTAACTCTAAATCCCTGGCCGCTTTTTGCATTAACTTTGCTTGTTGTTTTCTATAGTGCCGCTTGTACAAATTATGCATTAATAAGGTAATCAATAAAAATAAGAATACATAAATAGCGATGGCCACGTTTGATAAAACCCATGGTCTTCCAATGGTAAAACTATATGTTGCCGTATTGTTTGTTGCTGTATTACCCACCTTAGCCCTAACGTTAAAAACGTAATCGCCATAAGGCAAGTTTTTAAAAAGGACACTTGAGTTGGCAGACCAATTACTCCACTCAGGATAAATGCCTTTTAATTGGTATTGATACTCGGTGTCTAAATATTTATTAAATTCTGCAACACTATATGTGAATTCTATACTATTATTCTTGTTTTTAAAACTGCCGTCAATATGCTTGTTTACAACTTGAAGGCTATCTTTTAAATCGCTTTTTGTTATTGAATTTATGGATACGCTATACTCTTTTTCTTTTAACTTATCCAAATCCAAAACAAGGTAACCTGTTGATGTGCCTATTAAATGTTTGTTGTTTTGTAAATATGAAATGTTTTCGTAACCTGTTAAACCTTTGGGCAATGCCGTAGATAAAGATATTTTTTTTACTTTTTGCACACTGCTCAGTTTTCCCGGGGAAACATAGCTCAGATTTTTTTTGGAAAAGCTCCAAAGGATGTTGTTTTTTCTGTCCGATATGAGCTTTCCAGAGGTATATTCGTCTTGCGAATACAAACCATTTAAAACAGAATCTTTAACAAATTGCGCTTCTTCAGGATGGTACCTAAAAACACCTTTTTTATAGGCGTAAAAGATGGCATCATTGTACCTTATCACACTAGAATTCAATCCTTTTCCAATCGTTGAATCCTTGATAACTTCGGTAGCTTTTGTAAAATCCTCATCAACTTTTAGTCTATAAATGCCTTTGGACTCGTGGCTTACAAAAATATTGTTATTATAAATTTCAAAAAACTTACTTGAAATATCAAAGCCTTCTATTTTATTTCTCAAAACCCATTTGCCATTTACATTCGCAATTACATTTAGTCCGTCGTAATTACCTTGAAGCAATAGGTTCTTGGAATTATTAATGGGTATAATATTCCATGTCCCTTGAATATCAACAACCAAATCCGCGTTATTTTTGTCTATAATAAATGTGCCGGTATCGTGCCCGCAAAACAGGGTATCGTTAAGTTCTACCAAACATCTCACAGGGCCTTGTGTACCTTCAATAAATTCAAATTCATCATCAGAATTAAAAGACTTAAAATACAAGCCTTGGTTGGTGCCTAAATACAAGTAATCTTTATACACTGCCGATGCATACACGGTACCAATTTTCCCTTCTTTATCGTTATGAATCCTAAAGGGAGACTTAATATTTATACAATTAATACCGTTATCCAAAGCGAGCCAAATGTTGTTTTCGGCATCTTCAAAAATGGCATGTATCGTATTATTGCTTAAACCGTTAATGATGTTGATGTGATAAATGATTTCCCCATCTTCGGTTAAATGAAAAATCCCATTCGATCGGGTTCCAAGCACAAAACTGCCATCTCGCAATTTCGCACTTCGATAAACACCACTTTCGGGCACCAATTTATATGCAGGGATATCCCACTGCTCAAGTTTGTTGTTATCCAAAATGTAAAAGCCTTTGTTTTCAGTTTCTATTAAAAGTTTTTCTTTATGGTTGAAAACACTAACCAATAAATTATTTTTTAATACCGCATGGTTTGAAATTAATTTAGACTTGCCATTTTCAATTTTATACAAGCCATTCTTGGTTTGCTGAAAATAAATACTACCGTTTACCTTGAACATTTTATAAATGGTGGTCTCAGACTCAATCACGGAATACGTTGCATCGTTTTTATTATAGATGTAAATTCTTTCTAAAGACTGAAACAAAATGTACTCGTCCAGATTTATTATATTCCAAAACTCTTCCTCTTCTAAAAATTCGATTTGAAGCTTTTGCGAAAGCGAAGTGTAAAATAAATCTCCAAACTTGTTTCTTTGCCAATAACCGAACTCTTTACTACAACCGGTGTAAATAACATCGTCAAAAACACTAACAGATCGAATTATAGTTTCGTTTGGCGATGGGTATAAACGCCAATTGGCACCATTAAATTCCAGCAGACCTTTATTATTGCCAACATAAATATACTTGTCTTTTGATTGCGCAATGGACCAGTTTTGATTTTCTGCGCCGTAAGATTTTGGTGTGTAAATATCAATGGGAGGCATTTCTTGTGCAACCAATATAAATGAGCACAAAAAATATAATAGTGTAGTAAGGCAAAATAATTTTTTCAAGAGTAATGCAGTTAATGTTGCGTTACCAATATAGCACAAATCCTTTAACTAATTACATTCTTTAATACGTTGTATGGTTTTTGTATGGTTTTTTGTAAGACAAAAAAGCAATAACAAATGGCATTTTTTACATGGTTTTACTCCATAAAAAAACTCCAAAACAGTGTTATTTCGGAGTTGTTTACTGTGCTTATTACAATTGAAAAATAATTAAAATTACAATTTCGTTTTTAACTATAATTTAAACCAATTTCGAATAATATCTTTTTCAATGTGATGGTTTCCTTTATGGATAAATTCATTTTTAATGGCGCTATATTCATAATCCTTACCCCAATCTTTATGGTTTTTGGAAACCGCCTCAATGGCATCGCAAATAAGGTGCACTTCGTTGTTGGTCATCGTTGGGTGAATGGACATGCGCACCCAGCCCGGGCGCTCGATAAGGCAGCCATCGAGTATTTTTTTCTCTATGGATTTTGATGTGGGCTCATCCACATTCAGCAAATAGTGCCCGTAAGTGCCGGCACAACTACATCCGCCACGGGTTTGCACACCAAACCTGTCATTTAAAAGTTTTACTATTAAATTGTAATGCGCATCTTCAATATAAAATGAAAACACGCCCAATCTATCGGTGTGGTTTTCGGCGAGAATACGTAGGTTTTCAATGTTTTTAAGGCGTTTAAAAATAATGGCATTGAGCTCGTGCTCCCTGTCCAAAATGTTTTTAACACCCATTTTTTCTTTCAATCGAATGGACAGCGCTATTTTAATGGCTTGTAAAAAACCGGGGGTTCCGCCGTCTTCACGTGTTTCAATATCGTCAATATAATCGTGGTCCCCCCAAGGGTTGGTGTAGCTCACCGTTCCGCCACCGGGGTTATCCGGTACCAGATTTTTATACAGTTTTTTGTTGAAGATTAAAACTCCCGACGATCCCGGGCCACCCAAAAATTTATGTGGGGAAAAGGTAATGGCATCCAAATACGCATCCTCGTTTTCTGGGTGCATATTGATGCTTACATACGGTGCCGAACACGCAAAATCCACAAAGCACAGGCCATTGTTTTGGTGCATTACACGAGCCACGTCGTGATAGTTTGTACGGATGCCCGTAACGTTGGAGCAACCTGTAATGGCCGCAATTTTTATGGGGCAATCCTTATGCGTTTCAATTAATTCCTTTAATTTATTGATGCAGGGCAAACCCTCATCGTTTGAAGGGATCACTTTAACCCTTGCAATGGTTTCCAACCATGAGGTTTGATTGGAATGGTGCTCCATGTGGGACACAAAAATAATGGGGCGTTTCTCCTCCGGAACCTGTGTGTGGTCCTTTAGGTTTTCGTTTATTTTTAGCCCCAAAATACGCTGGAACTTGTTAATCGCCCCGGTCATGCCCGTGCCAACGGTAATGAGAACATCGTCTTTTGAAGCGTTGACATGCTTTTTAATGATGTGTCGCGCATCGTGATAGGCTAAGGTCATTGCCGAACCCGTAACGGATGTTTCGGTATGTGTGTTGGCCACGTATGGCCCTATATCGTTAAGTAGTTTATCTTCTATGGATTTGTAAAGTCTTCCGCTCGCGGTCCAATCGGCATAAATAATTTTCTTTTGGCCGTATGGCGATTCAAAGGTTTGGTTTATGCCAATAATCTGCTCTCTGAAAGGCTTGAAATAGGCCTCGAGATTGGATGTGCTTGGTTTCTTTCGAAACATTTTTTTTAACGTATTGGACATAAACTAACACTTTTAAAATAGCATCGATAAAACTTGAATCAAATTAATCAATTTCCAAGCCTTACAACAACTGACTGTGAACACGATTAAAATGAATCAATAAACTGATTCTCCTTTATTTATTTAGCCTTCTTTTGCAGCCAAATAACGCTCTGCATCTAAAGCTGCCATACAGCCTGTTCCTGCAGCTGTTACGGCCTGTCGGTAAACATGATCTGCCGCATCACCGGACACAAAAACACCATCAACATTTGTTTTTGATGTTCCAGGCACATTAATAATATAACCTGTTTCATCCAAATTTAAGTAATCCTTAAAAATTTCTGTATTTGGATTATGGCCAATGGCTACAAAAAATCCTGTTGCTGGAATCTCGTGCTTTTCATTGGTTTTATTGTTGAACACACGAACGCCAGTTACCACTTGTCCGTCGCCTAAAACCTCATCGGTTTCGGTATTGAATAATATCTCAATGTTTCCGGTGTTTTTTACTCGTGCCGCCATAATTTTTGAGGCTCTAAACACATCGCGTCTTACCAACATAGTTACTTTGGTACAGAGTTTTGATAGGTAATGAGCTTCCTCACAAGCTGAATCTCCGGCGCCAACAATAACAACTTCTTGGTTTTTATAGAAAAACCCATCACAAACCGCGCAAGCCGAAACACCGCCACCGAGGTTTAAATATTTTTGTTCTGATTCTAAGCCTAAATACTTCGCTGATGCTCCTGTTGAAATAATAACGGTATCACAATGGATTTCCTTTTCATCATTTACCCAAACCTTGTGCACATCACCCGAAAAATCCACTTTGGTAATCCATCCGTTACGCACATCGGTATCAAAACGTTCAGCTTGCTTTTGGAATTCAATCATCATTTCTGGCCCCGTTATACCATCGGGATACCCGGGGTAATTTTCAACTTCGTTGGTGGTTGTTAATTGTCCACCAGGTTGAGTTCCTTGATATAAAACGGGTTTCATATTAGCGCGAGCTGCATAAATTGCAGCTGTATAACCTGCAGGTCCAGACCCTATAATTAAGCATTTTACTTTTTCAATTGTATCAGACATATTTAAAAAATTTTAATAGGTACAAAAGTAGCTTTTTTGCCTCAATGCTTACATAGAAGTTATCAACAGTTTTTATTAAAAGATAGAGTAGGTTTATAGACACAAACAACTCAAGTTGTAACCCATCAGAAGTGTATCAATTAATTTAAATGTTTAATATTGCATAAAATATTTTATATTGCCGGAGCAATAAATTATCGCCCTAAAAAACAATTAACTTGACTATTAATTCAACGCACACTAAAACACTACCTACAAGTGTATTAGCAAAATTATTTTATAAACTTCTATATTTTTCTGGATCAAATTTTTACAACCTGGAAATCAAAACAGATTTAAGCATATTTTACGCCAAACAAAACAATAAATGTTGTGGTATTAAGGCTTCTTTAATAGCCTTGGAATATAGAAAAAACGATTTTTTACCAAGTAATAATTACGGCCTTGGTTATGGATTAGAATATAAAATGACGTTTTAAAAAAGCTAAACAGTATGAAATCAATTTACATTTTCTTAATCACACTACTTATCGCAACAAGTTTTAATAGCTGTGATACCTCAAAAATTGAAGAAATAAACATCGGTTACATAGGCCCGCTATCGGTTAGAGCCACCGATTTGGGTGTAGACCCATCTAAAGCCATGCAACTTGCCGTAGAGCAATACAACGTTTCGCGATTAGATAACGAACCCAAAGTAAACTTATTTATTGAAGATGATAAATGGGAAAAAGATAACGCTATTCCGGCGTACAAGAATTTACGGGACAAGCATAATATTGACGTCCTTTTTATTAGCAATACCGACGGAACCGTTGCCGTACAAGATAAAATTATTGAAGATAAGGTTATTCTTATCAACCCATTAAACAATGATAAACTACTGTCCTCATTAAATAAAAACACATTTAATATTGCAAAATCTACAGAAGAAGCCAATGGGCTTGTAGCAATTAGGCTTATTGAATTGGGCTTTAAAAAAGTAGCACTTTTTCAATATCCGAATGATTTTATGACGCGAGGTGCCAACGAAGTAAAACGGCTTTTAGAAGACCATAACTTACACCTTAAAATTATCACGACCGATAAAGGGCAAGTCGATTTTACAAGTCAACTACAAGCTTTAAAAGAAGCTAATTATGATGCTTATGTTTTCTTTGGTTACAAGGAATTTGGTTTTGCCATGAAACAAGCGAGAGAACTAGGGATAATCGCTCCGTTTTTTGGTTCGACGGTATTACTAGACCCCGAGTTTTATACAAACTCTGAAGGTGCCATTGTTGATACCGAATACCCTTTCTTTACCATTTCGGATGGCAATTACATTTTGGCCAATGAATTTTTAACTGCGTTTAAAAACAGGTATGGTAAAAAACCAACTTCCATATGGCCACCCATGCAGGCATATGATGCCATGAACTTGGTTTTAACCCAATTGAGAAACATAAATAAAGACAAGAAAAAAGACCAATCCTTTGATGATTGGCTTAGAACCTCGCTATATCGTGTTCATTATTTTCAAGGAATATGCGGAAATATAGCCATTACAAATGAGGGCGCATCAAAAGGAATTTATTTCTCATTATACAAATACGAGTCTAAAAAAAACCCAACGGTTAAAGTTAAACGATAGCATCGCTTTAGTATGAAAATAAAACAAAAATTAATTTTAGCCTTTAGTGTTTTAATATTGGTTTTACTCACTCAGATTATCCTGAATTACGTCATCACCTATCGCGCCAACCAAACCTATAGCACGCTTCAATCTAAAATAACGCCTGCAATAAACATTTTAACCAAATACGAATCTATAAATAAGGAATTAAACCTAATAACCAGTAACAGGCTAAATGGCAACGACCAAATAAACACCATTAACAGATTTAAAGGCATTATTGAGGTAGAACTTACACATATTAAAACAGAGCTGTATATTTTAAAAGAAGATTTACCCGAAACCGCTGTAGATAGAGCGCTTATAGAGAAAGTAATTATTAATACAGATGCACTCATAGAAGCATCAAACAAAATAAACAACCTTCTTACTAACCAATTTAACAACCAAACAAATTCAAATAAAGTAAAAGAGATATGGGAAAATCATATCGACAATTTGTACGCCTCGTTAGATAGAGATATAAGGCAACTCCACATGAACTATAACCGTTCTTTTGAAACCTATAGCATAGAACTATCAAGAAATTTAAATTCCGTATCAAAAATCATTTTCGTTACAGGACTGGTAGGTATTATATTAGGCTTACTTATTACCATACAAGTAATTTACTCTATTGCAAACCCTATCTTCAAGCTCAAAAAAGCGGCATTAAAAATTAGTCAAGGTAAATTAAACGAGCAAATCCAAATTAAAGGCCATAGTGAACTGGCAGACCTAGGTAACTCGTTTAATAAAATGAGCGTGGCACTTAAAAAGAGTTTTAGCGAGCAGGAGCAGCAGATTAATCAAATAAAATTGATGAACAAGGAACTCGAACAATTTGTTTATGTGGCATCTCATGATTTACAAGAACCGTTAAGAACCATGTCTAGCTATATTGGATTGGTTGGAGAATTATATAAAACGCAATTAGACGATGAAGCCTTAAAATACATGAAACATGTTGAAGACGCATCGTTAAGAATGAAGACTTTAATAAAGGATTTATTGGATTACTCCCGATTAGGTAAAGAAAGACCAATAAAAAAGGTTGACTGCAATACATTGGTAAATGATATTTTATTGGATTTTGAGCTGATAATTAACGAAACCAATGCAACCGTTACATCTGATAAATTACCCGTTATTAATGGTGTAGAATTTGAATTGAAGCAGCTATTTCAAAACTTAATTAGTAATGGACTAAAATTTAGAAAACAAGACACATCACCACGCATCGAAATAAAAATAAAAGAGCAATCCGATTATTGGTTGTTTTCCGTTTCCGATAATGGCATCGGTATGGAGGCTAAACATTTTGAAAGAGTGTTTGTTATTTTTCAACGTTTGCACAATAAAGACGATTACAAAGGTACTGGAATTGGGCTATCCGTTTGCCAAAAAATTGTTGAAATGCACCAAGGGAAAATCTGGATTGAATCTGAGCTAAATAAAGGGTCTACATTTTATTTCACTATATTTAAACAAATAAAAAAACATGAAAAAATTTAATTCTATTTTACTAATAGATGATGACAAAGCAACAAACGAATTCCATAAAATAATTATTGGTTTAGCAAATGTTACCGACACTATTCATGCCGTTCAAAGCGGTCAAGAAGGATTAGACTACTTAACCTCTAAAGGGTTTTACAACTCAAAAGAAAACTCATACCCCCAACCAGATTTGATTTTTCTTGATATTAATATGCCGGCCATGAATGGTTTCGAATTTATTGAAGAATACGATAAGATTTCTGATGACCAAAAAGGAAAACACCTTATAATTATGTTAACCTCATCTTTAAACCCTGATGATAAAAACCTTGCCAATAAAATCACTCATATTAAAGATTTTCTAAGCAAGCCACTTACAAAAGATACTGTTTTAGATTTAAGAGATAAATACTTAAACTAAGTAAAATATCCGTTAAACAGGCTTTAATAAATTATCTTAGTTTAAAAAGCGTTTTACTCTAACAATTAGTTCTTCTGGACTAAATGGTTTTGGCATAAAATCATTGGCACCAAGTTCAAAAGCCTTAAGAACCATTTGTTCTTGACCGGCAGTTGAAAAAATAATAACCGGAGTTTCTTTTTTTAGTTTGTTTCTTATATGGCTTATCACCTCAAGGCCATCATTAAATGGCATCATAATATCGGTTAAAACTAAGTCTGGATTTTGGTTTTCTACTAATGCCATTGCTTCTTTTCCATCTGATGCAGTAAGCAACTCAAACCCCTCATTTTCTAATTTAAACTTTAACAACAATAAAAGTGTAGGATTATCCTCTGCTATAACAATTTTATGTTTCGTCATTTTCAATTAATTTAAGTTCTGTTTGCAATTCTTTTTTTACTTGATTAAATATATTTAAGGTAGAATTTACGTGTTTATGAATACGTTCTAAGTTATTTTGGTCTCTAAAATCACACTCCAATTCAAGCATTATGGGTTCAAGCCCAGAAGCGCCAAACATCCTTATACTGGAAATCATTTTATGGGTTACACTAAACAATTTAGGCCAGTTTAATGTGTTTAACTCCTTATCCATAACCTCGATATACTCATCAATACTCATTAAAAATAGCTCAATGAGCTTTACATATATGTCTTTGTTATTTTTAGTGTCCTCTTTTAAAGGCTGCAAGTCTAAATATGGGCTCTTTACATTATTCATAATCAACATTAAAACCTAAATTTTTTCGTTTATTGAATTGGGCTAATATAAAACCCATATCGATAAAATGCAATTTTTACCGATAAAATATATGTGATTGTAATTTTATTCTTTTTAATATGAGAAATAATGCTTCAAAAAAAATTAAGCACAAAAAAAAGCTGAACAAAATTGTTCAGCTTCTATAGTCGGGGTGGCAGGATTATACCCTTTCCCCATAATATTATATATATCAACTATTTACAGATTCCGGAACCTAACTGTTAGCCGATTTGTTGACGATATGATAAATGAACTTAAAGTAAAAAGCTTTACTTTCTGATGGTGCAAATATATAATTTGTATTATTTCAAACCAACATAAAAAGTCATTTATTTTATGACTCTTAATACTGCTTCAAATTTGGTTCATTATGCCTTATCATTTCTACTAAATATCTTTAAGTTAATCATTCTGGAAACACATTAAATCGAGTAATCAACTATTTCTAGGTCTTTTAAGTGATGAACTTCTATAGAAAAATTTGAGGTAGAGAGTATTCATACAATATTACCGAAATATAAACGTCGCAAAATATTTTTCGGAAAAGGGACGGCATAAAGCCATCGCTTCTTCCCTCGCTTATTTATTCCGTTTCCTTTCCACTCTAAAATTTTGTCTTCCGTTTGGGTTTTGCTCAAATATTGTTTAATCTAAAATCATTTAATTATGGAAACAAAAGTAAAATCAAACGGAACAGCAAAAAAAGTAAATGCAACCGTTAAAAAGGAAGTTCAAAAGAAGTTGACCGAGGAAGCTATCGGAAAAGCTGTTACACCGGAAAAGCTCGTGGTAGCCAAAAAACCAGAGATTAATTTGGATGACAGAATTCAAAAGTTTGAAAAATTGAGAGGTCTGGCTAATCAACGTGAACGGTTGACGGAAACATTGAACGAGCTTACCAAGTTCAATTACAATCAGGATGGTTCGAGTTCCTTCCATATAAGGGACTCACGTAATCTGGAATTCAAGACGACCAACACGAATTTAATCAAGTTGGTAACTACACATTTACAGTCCACTTTGGAACAACGTAAATCAGAGATTGAAGAACAGATTCTAAAATTTGAACTTTAATGAAGCTAATGTCTTCAAATGTGAAAGCCTGCTCGCAAGAGTAGGCTTTCTTTTTTTAATCATATCTGTCTTCAGACAGGTCTAAAATCAAATATTATGTATTTAAATCGTTTACAACAAGATGAAATTTTCGTTTCAAATGAAATGAAATCGTTAAAAATTATTACTGGTATGGAGTCTCGAAGAGGACTTGAAAATGCCGTTATTTCCAATGACAAAATTGTGAATGTGGTCTCGAACAGTTATGGCCATATTCCAAATGAATTGTTTTTCAAAAAAGCCGAACAGCTATTACTGGATGCCAATCTGAAATATCATAAACGCACGATTAACAGAAATGACAGGTCTTTCATTGCCGACTTTATAATCGAGGACCATAATCAGTTTTCGTTGAAGAATGAACAGGATAAGATATTACCGATGTTGCGTTTCAAAAATTCCTATGACGGAAGCGAAAAGACTTCCGGGCATTTTGGATTTTATAGAGAAGTATGCACCAATGGCTTGCACGTTGCTCAATCAGAAATAGCATTTTCAATAAAGCACAGCAAAAACAATACAGATTTAATAATGCCGAAATTGAACTTGCTATTTGATAAGTTTCTAAATAATGAATACTACGAAATCACAAGGAAATTCAGGGAAATGGAAGAAATCGAACTTATCGATACCAAGGCATTTGTAAAAGACATATTGGAAAAAACGAAATTGTTCCGATATGAATGTAGCGACAAAAACGATGACCCATCAAAAAAATCCCGTGAGGTTATAGAGCTTATCAACGATGAACCGTTTCCAGCTTATTCAAAACCAAATTTATGGGTAGGTTATAACGCCTTTAATTGGATGCTTCACAATACCTTGAAAAAGACCTTTTCGCAACAGGAAAGGTTGGATAAGGTTTTGTTTGATGAAATATATGCAATGGTTTAAAGAAACATTGTTAAAGGTTTATCCAGTACCTAACTAAACTGGATTTTTAATTATACTTCTGCCATATTATTCCGTTTAGCACATTTCCCTACATTTCGTTGCTCTACATTTTGGAAAAAGAGCTTCACTCAAAAAAGGTCTTGGACACAACTTCAAAGATTCCGATTTCCATTCCACTTGCCCACTCATTCCCGAGAAAATTCGGGAAGTGGTCAAACTCTATTCCAATCTACATCTTTAAAGTCAAGTCCGCTTTAAATCCTACTTCAAAAGAATAATTTGGTTCTATAATCCGTTCAGCACTTTCCCGCTACATTTCGCAAAAAGCTACATTTCGGGCAAAGAGCTTCTCTATAAAAAATCTTGGACCCAATTCCCGTTTTTGGTTTTCCATTCCGCTTCCCCTTCCCGCTTCGCTGGGAAGGAACGCTACATTCCCAAACCAAAACCGTGAATCCAGTCCGCTTGTAATCGGAAAGTCAAAGCCTCGATTTTCTTAACAGAATTAACGGCAAAGCCTACTTTGGTCTTTACTCGATAATTCTTAAAAACCGAACCTTTGCCTCACACATTTTAAGGGGTTTATAATGGATGAAGCCATTGTTGTTTTTCGGGACAGCGAAAAACAGGTATGGCATAACCAATTCTAAAATAAAGCCATTTGCTCTGTTCGCTTAACTGTCGGTACGCTCTCGTCACAAATGGCTTTATAAGAATTGCTAATACCATTATGGAACTTGTCAAGACTGTACAAGTTTTAGGCAAAAATAAGGTTTCTACTTCCTTGAAAATCCAAGGTTTTTACTACGTCGCAAACACACCTGATTTATTCCCTAAAAGTCTTGACAAAACCCACTTCATCCATTGTGCGGAGCACGAAAGAAATCATACAAACACCCCTTAAAATTTAATTCAGTTTAAATCAAAAAGGGAAATATTAATCTTTTAAATCTTTTATTATGAGTACTATTAAAAATCACGTACAGTTAATTGGAAATGTTGGGCAAGAACCAACTATTACGAACCTTGAAAGCGGTAAGAAAGTAGCCCGTTTATCATTGGCAACCAATGAATACTACAAAAACGGCAAGGGCGAAAAGCAAACGGATACCAATTGGCACACCGTTGTCGCTTGGGGCAAAACTGCTGAAATTATCGAAAAGTATGCCGAAAAGGGCAAAGAAATCGGAGTTGTTGGAAAACTAAAGACCCGAACCTATACCACGGACGATGGCAATCAACGCTATGTTACCGAAGTGATAGCCGATGAAATCCTATTATTAGGTAGTAAGTAAAAAGTAAAGAGGGCACTAATACCAGTTTTCAATTAGTTTGTGCCCTCTTCTTTTCATCATTAATTCTAAAAAGATATAACAATGAAAGCACAAGTTAACGAAATAAAAGAAGGATTGCAACATTTTCACGGTTCTGAAATGTTCTATCAAATCCCATTAATACGCACCCGATTTACAAACGGACTGAAATATTTAGCCAACGTAGCAGAGTGTTTTTGGCTCATTACCGATGTTTCAGTAATCGCCAAAAGTTTGCTAAACCGAAGCCATTTTATAACAATAGATTTTAAAAGGCTATCGGAAGAGGAACAGGATTATACAGGCTATGAAGCTGAAATAATTTACAGCGATGGAAATGGGAATATATTTGAAATACACCGATACAATTTTACCGATTTTCCTTTGGATGAACTACGGTTGTATTTTGTGGATAATACGTTGATGCTTACAAGCGAATATTAAAAAGTAAGGCTATGATTTATCTAAATTATAACAACCTCGATGACGAAACCCAACAACATCTACTTTCCGTTTCAAAAGAAGATATAGAAAGCAAATTTGGGAACGACCTTAAAGCCTACGCCAATGAACATCATATGGATTATGATAAGATATTGGACGAAGAAGCGATAAAAAATCTATATTCATATCAGTACGTTTTTAACATCTAAAATAAAAACAAGAATTAAGACCTTTGAACTTTCAGAGGTCTTTTTTTGTGCTTTACTTTTTTCAAATTTACAAGAGCCAATATTCAAAAACTCGACGTCTTAAATTTACTTTTTTATAAAAATCCTATTTTTTGGTATCAAAACTAACCATTTGGAAACAATCTGTATTTCAATATTATATCTAAATAGAATATCTTTAAAAGACTGTTAGCAGTATCAATTTAAAGTATCGTTATCCCATTTTGATTTGACTTTCGCCGATAATGATACCCATCAAAAATTAAACATATCGGAATTTTTTATTCCGAAAAAAAGCAACTGACTTTTCAGTCAGGTTGTTTGAAAAATTTTGTCCCTGCGGGACGAATTTGAGAAGCAAGAGGGTAACACGCCAAGGCGATGTTAACGATTGGTTTTTAGTTGTAATTATTTGATATTCAAATAATTACTGGTTATATAAAATAGAGAAATAACAAAGTTTTACAGTAAATCCTTTTGAAACCCCTATAAAACGGCAATTTTTTACAGTAAATGAGTTCAAATCATCAAAAGAAATACAGTTTTTCTGCCATTAGTATTAAACCTAAAGTGGCAACTCGCTTTCGGAAATTTTCCAAGGAAATTACCCATTCACATACTGATACGTTGGAAGCAATGATGAACTTTTTCGATTTGAACGAGCTATCCCCAAATGAATCTTTGGGTGCAAATATGAAGACTTTAGAGAATAGCTTAAAAAAACGAATCAATGCACTTGTAGCTATTATTAGAGATATTGAAAAAAACCAGACCAAGCCTACCAATGCAATGTTGGAATTGCTTTTCCAAGAAAACCCAAAAGAGGAAGAACCACAAGAAGAATTATTTGAATTTGAACAACAGGAATTGATTACAGAAAATGAGGAACTGAATCATTATCGAAATCGGTACGAAGAAGTTCAACAACAATTCCATTCCGTAAAATATGATTTAGAAAAAATCATTGATAAGACCACTTATGTTAAAAGCAGTTTTGGAGGTGGCTATTTAAAACTGGATTTAAGCAAAGATGAATTTGAAAACATTAAACAAAAATTATAATGTATATCACAGTAACCAAACAGACATTAGATGGCAATTATGCACAGAGCGTTTCCGATTTTGTCGCTTATCTCGAAAAAGAAAACGATGACAAATCCATTGATGAAATGGAACATTTTTTCAATCAGTATGGCGAAGAAATATCAGGTAAGGAAGTCATTAAAGAAATTGACGGAAATACGGCTAAACTCAAAAAGACCGAACCAAAGTTTTATTCCATTACAGTCAATCCGAGTGCTTATGAATTGAAGCGATTGCAAAATCATTCCGAGGAACTGAAAAAGTACACCCGAGAATTGATGAAAGAGTACGCTAAATCTTTTAATCGGGAAATAAACGGACGAGCTGTTACTGTAGATGACATTATATACTATGCCAAAATTGAGCATCAGCGTACGTATAAGGGAACGGATAGGAAAATTCAGGAGAACCAACCTTATGCCACCAAGATACTTCAAATTAAGAACGATATCCGGAAAATTAAAAGTGGCGAATTAGAAGGCAACATCAAAAAATTACAGCAAACGATGTCCCGATTGGAAAAAGAAGCACCACATCAACAAGATGGAAAACGCATTGTTAGAGGGATGCCTAAAGAAGGCTCTCAAAGCCATATCCATATTATTGTGAGCAGAAAGGATATGTCCAATAAATACAGTTTGTCCCCTGGTAGCAAGTACAAAGCTTCGGAAACCGTTTTTAATGGCAAACCTGTAAAACGTGGTTTTGATAGGGACAAATTCTTTAAGGCTTCTGAAAAAACGTTTGACACTCTATTTCAATACAAACGAAACTATGTTGAAACTTATAAGGCACGTAAAACATTCCTGAAAAATCCAAAGTTGTATTTCTCAATTCTTTCGGGATTGCCAACCAATGAAAAGGCAACTGCCTATAAAATACTTGCCAAATCTGGTGTGCCCATAATGAATATTCCAACAAACAAAGTACAGTTGGCATTAAAGATAATCAACAAGTTTAAAAAAGGGATTGACCGAGCAATACAGTCGGGTTCTATTGGGATATGAGTATGTCAATACCACATATCATCCTTTTTATTGTTGTTCCGGTATTGTTTGTCAGTACAGTTTTATATGTGTTTCTTCATCAAGAAGAGCCCAAAAACGGAGATAAGAAATATCAGGTACGCTTTAAACTTCGTCGTGGAAAATTTCAAATCGAAAATATCAAGCGAGGTGCATCGATTATTGGCTCTGCGGGAAGCGGTAAAACAGAAAGTGTTATCTATAATTTTTTACAGCATTTTAGTACCCATCAATTTTGTGGTATCATACACGATTACAAGGATTTTGAACTTACCGAAATTGCCTACCCATTATTTAAAGAAAAGGATATTAAATTCTATACCATAGCTTTTGACCAAATCCATTATTGTGTAAACCCAATTACCCCAAGATATTTGCCCAATGAGGAAAGTGTGAATGAATTATCCAAGGTACTCATTGAAAATCTTTTGGAGTTCAACGAATCCAGTACAAACAGTACCACAAAATTCTTCAGTGATGCTGTTGAAGGTTTGATGGGTGGAATGATTTGGAAACTAAAAACGTCCTATCCTCAATATTGCACCCTGCCCCATTTGATTGCTATTTTTCAATCGATGACTACCAAACAGTTGGTTACTTTTGTGAGCTCAAATATCACTTCCCGAAGTATGGCAAGTGCTTTTATCAACGGAATGGATTCTGACAAACAAACGGCAGGTGTGAAAAGCACATTGGCCAATGCCTTTAAAAAGATAGGTTCACAACAGTTGTTTATGGCTTTGTCAAAAGATGAAGTACCATTGAATATCAACAGCAAGGACAATCCTGCTGTTATCTGCATCGTGAACCATCCCAAATATGAATCAGCTTACTCGCCTATCATCGCTGCAATTATGCACACAGTCATCAAGCAAATGAGCGTGAGAGGTCAACAGTCGTCATTTTTAATGATGGAAGAAGCCCCAACCATAAAGCTGCTTAATATGCACCGCATTCCCGCAACTTTAAGAAGCTATGATATTGCCACAATTTACGTGATGCAGGATAAAATTCAGAATGATATGCTATATGGAGACAAAGCGAGTAAGGCTATTTTGAGCAATCTTTCCTATCAGTTTTTCGGCAAAGTTAATGACCCAGATACTGCAAAATATTATGAGCGTTTCTTTGAGATTGTTCGTAAGGAAACCACAAGTATAAATCGTGGACACAATCTAAATTTTGATACGAGAATTACCACAGGCGAAAAAGAAGTTTCTAAACGTAGAGCAGATGTTTTCTTTCGTTTGAAACAAGGCGAGTTTATAACTTTTGCTGATGGCAAAGATAAAAGAGTTCAATTTAAACTACAAACGATTAAAAGAGAAATACCAAATCCTCATCAACATTTTACAACCGATGAATTAAAGCTCAATTTTGAACGGATTTATAGAGAGGCAAAATCTATATTTAAGGTTAACTAAAATTAGTAAATAAAGAACAACCATAGTTTTTGCACAACCTGTGCATCGATTAATTTGTATCTTTGTGAAACTTTATGAAAATATTCTTTTCTATATCAATGTCTATTTTATCCTTTTTTCAGGGAATTAGCATTGATATGGACTTTTGTGGGCCAATTAAAGAAATTTCAAGCATTATTACCCATTATCAAGACCATAAAGTTTATGGAGACTCTTTCCTTGAATATGTAGTTGAAGATTACATCGACAACGATGCAAAAAATGAAGGGCATCATAATAACCCAGATAAGGAGAATACACCAAGCCATTCCCATCATCAATGTTGTCACCCTTTAGTATTAATTATTGCGAACAACAGTTCGGCTTTAACCAATCGACTAAAGTTTGAAGATAAAAAACAGTTTAACTTACATAAAGTAAACTTCACTTCCAGATATCTGGAATCGCTTTTCCAACCCCCTAAAGTATAATTCAGTTTTTTTAGGATAGCTATATCCTACCGTGATGCTTTTCAAAGTAAGTATCGCATCATAAACGCATTGCATCTCTTTGCATTGCGATGTTTAAACTGAATTAATACTTTTTCTATGATTAACAAAATCATCTCATTTTCCATTAATAACAAGTTTATTATTGGCCTCTTTATAGTGGCTCTTGTGGGTACGGGCATTTGGTCTATGGCCACTATAAATCTGGGTTCTGTACCCGATATTACCAACAATCAAGTTCAAGTGATTACTACTGCGCCAAACCTTGGCACAGAGGATATTGAACAATTTGTAACTTTTCCCGTAGAATTGGCAATGGCCAACCTCCCCGACGTGATCGAGCTGCGTTCGGTGTCCCGTTTTGGTCTTTCGGTGGTTACCATTGTCTTTAAGGATGAGGCTGGAACCTATCTGCCAAGGCAATTGGTACAGGAAAAATTGACCGAAGTTGCTGGAGAAATCCCTGAAGGTTTCGGCACACCTTTTATGGCACCCATAACAACAGGTCTGGGCGAAATTTTTCAATATACCTTAAAAGTAAAAGAAGGCTATGAAGACAAATATGACGCAATGGAGCTTCGTACCATCCAAGATTGGATTGTTAAACGCCAAATGGCACTAGTCCCCGGAGTCGTTGAGGTCAATGCCTTTGGAGGCTATGTAAAACAATACGAAGTTGCCATAAATCCTGATAAACTAAAAAGTTTTGGCATTACAATGAATCAGGTTTTTGAGGCCCTTAAAGTGAACAATGCCAATACTGGTGGAGCTTATATCGAAAAAAACCACCAAGCCAATTTTATCCGTGGCGAAGGGCTGGCACGAAGTATTGCCGATTTGGAAAACACGGTTGTAACCACACAAAATGGAAGCCCGGTTTTAATACGTGATGTCGCGGAAAAAGTAGGCTATGGTAATCAAGTGCGTTATGGTGCGTTTACCCAAGATGGACACGAAACTGTTGGTGGACAAATTTTAATGCTGAAAGGCGAAAGCCCAGGCGACGTGATTGAAAATGTGGAAAAGCGTATTGTAGAAATTCAAAAATCCCTGCCGGAAGGTGTTTATATTGATGCTTTTTTAAGCCGAAGTGAACTTATTGAGGCAACCACAAGTACCGTTAAAAACAATCTAATAGAAGGAGCCCTAATCGTCATATTTGTTTTGGTCTTACTTTTGGGAAGCTTCCGTGGTGGCTTGATAGCAGCTTCGATAATCCCTTTATGTCTATTATTTGCATTTATTTTGATGAAACAATTTGGCATTTGGGCAAATTTAATGTCCTTGGGTGCGATCGATTTTGGAATTATTGTAGATGGAGCGGTGATTATCGTGGAAGGAGCGGTTTTCCACATTCATCAACGGATGAAAAAATCCACAACCGCCATCAACCAAGCTGAAATGGATGAAATCGCCTATGATTCTTCAAGTAAAATGATGAATTCTGCCTTCTTCGGTCAACTAATTGTTCTTATAGTTTTTACACCGATTCTTTTTTTGACCGGTGTGGAAGGGAAAATGTTCCGGCCAATGGCATTTACATTTGGTTTTGCCGTTTTAGGAGCGATTATCCTTTGTCTTACCTACGTGCCAATGATGTCATCATTATTTTTAAAACCTGCTAAAAATCAAAATAGTTGGTTCGCCAAGTTTGAAAACAAGATTGATAGGTTCAGTGATAAAATTATGGATGTTCTGAATCGTATCTATCTGCCTATATTAAATTTTGCACTTCGCTTTCGGGCAGGTGTGGTTATAGGCGCGGTTTCCTTGCTTTTGATTTCAGGATTTATTTTCAGCAATATGGGAGCAGAATTTGTCCCTAAATTTGATGAAGGCGATATTGCATTTCAAGCATTGATAAAACCGGGGAGCAGTCTTACAGAATCTATTGAGGCTTCAGAGAAACTTCAGAAGTTAATCAATGAGTTTCCGGAAGTAAAAACAGTAGTTTCTAGGATTGGTGTGGCCGAAATACCGACAGACCCGATGCCTATGGATATTGCCGATAGTTATATTATTCTTGAAAAAGATAAGAGTAAATGGACTTCCGCAGATAGTAAAGAAGAACTGATAGAAAAAATACAGGAAAAAATTTCAGTAGTTCCCGGCGTAAATTTCGTGTTTACCCAACCTGTAGAACTTCGTTTTAATGAATTGCTTACAGGGGTTCGTGAGGACGTGGCAATCAAACTGTACGGAGAAGATTTAGGCGTTTTGGCAGACAAGGTACAGGAAATCGCAGCGGTCATCAGAACCGTTCCCGGAGCGGCTGACCTCAATGTAGAAGCTACAAGCGGTTTGCCACAAATGACAGTGGTGTATAACCGGGCAAAAATGGCACAATACGGTGTAACCGTTGACAAGCTGAATGATTATGTAAGTGCTTCATTTTCTGGAGAACAGGCAGGAGTCATTTTTGAAGGGGAAAAACGATTCGATGTGGTCATTCGTTTGGCAGAGGAATATCGACAAGATATCAACAGCTTAAAAGATCTTTATATCGATTTGCCAAACGGTGCACAAGTACCATTAAAGGAAGTGGCTGATATTAGCTACAAACCGGGGCCAATGCAGATTTCAAGGGATAATACCTCGCGACGTATTTCGGTAGGGGTCAATGTTCGTGGACGCGATGTAAAATCGATGGTCGAGGAAATTCAGCAAAAACTGGAAACGGAAGTAAAACTGCCCGCAGGTTATTATGTTACTTACGGAGGGTCATTTGAAAACCTGCAACGAGCTTCAAACCGATTGATGATTGTAGTCCCAATAGTTCTATTAACAATATTTGTTCTGCTCTACTTTGCTTTGAATTCATTTAAACAAGCTATGATGATCTATATGGCAGTGCCTTTGGCAGCCATTGGTGGCGTTTTCGTCTTGTTGATTCGTGGAATGCCTTTCAGTATTTCTGCGGGAGTCGGGTTTATCGTGCTCTTCGGAGTTGCCGTATTAAACGGACTCATACTCATAAACAAATTCAATGAACTAAAAGACAGTGGAATGACAGATATAAAAAAACGTATATACGAAGCTACACATGAACGTTTACGTCCAATTTTATTAACAGCCATTACAACAATTATGGGTTTTATACCCATGGCGGTTTCCACCTCTGGTGGTGCAGAAGTACAGCGCCCCTTGGCAACAGTAGTCATTGGTGGAATGCTTACGGCAACATTTCTGACCTTGGTGGTTATACCTATTCTTTATTTTTGGCTTGAATCGAGAAAGGAACGAAACAATACTGGTGGAGATGTAAGCTACATCAACAAATCCACGAACATTGTAACCGTACTATTGATGGTTGGTGGTTTGATGGCTTCGGGAACTGCTATTGCCCAAAACACCAGTCCAAATGGCACAATTCCAAAAACCTTGACTGTAGATGAGGCTATTGCGATGGCAAAGCAGAATTATCCATCGCTTAAGGAGAGTCAGGCATTTATTGAACGGGAAAAGGCACTAAAGGGAACGAGTTTTGACCTTGGTAGCACTCAAGTTTTCACGGGCAAGGAAGAATATGGCAATAGTCTTCCTGGCGTTCAGACAACCGTTGGTGTGCAACAAGGCAACATTGATTTGCTTTCAGGATTTTCAAAATCGAAGTTTTACAAAGAGCGCATTGCCTTGGGAGAAAAGTTTTATGTGGCCAGTGAACAACAGTTGGTGCGCAATGTGATGCAAGCCTATGACCAAATTAATTATTACAAGGCACAGTTGCGTTTTGCTGATCAATTGGACAGTACTTATGCCAATTTTAAGGCCGCTGCCCAACTTCGGTATGACACTGGAGAAACAGGCAAGTTGGAATTTATTGCAGCCTCTTCCGAATTTCAACAGATTCAAGTGTTAAGGCAACAAGCCTATGATGATATTGAAATTGCCAAACGTGCCTTAAAACAATATTTGGGAACGGACGAATCCATTGAAACGGTAGATGGTTCTTACGAGCCATTGGATTTTATCGCAACATTGGATTCAGCTTCGGTTGCCAATAACCCAATGTTGCAATATGCCTTGCAGAATGCCGAAGTAAGTAAAGCAAATGTGGGCGTTGAAAAATCGCAATTCCTACCAAAATTCAGTTTATCGTATGGTAGGCAGGTTGTGGATGATGTTTCAGGATTTAATACCTATCAGGCAGGTATTAGCATTCCGTTATGGTTTTTTCCGCAGAAGTCAAGAGTCAAGGCAGCGAAGGCAGACGCAATGGTTGCAGAGAGTCAATATTTGGAGCAAAAAGCGGTTACAGAAAGTCGCGTGTCGCAATTGGCCAAATCACTCGAAAAAACCAAGAAGATTTTGCAATATTACGAAGAAGGCGCACTATTGTTGGCAGAAGAACAAATTACCACAGCGCAGTTGGCTTCTAAAGAAGGCGAAATAGATTACGTCAATTACATCACAATTCTCAACAGCGCCATCCGTATTAAACAAAACCATTTACAATACATCAATCAGTATAACCAGCAGTCTATTGAGGTACAATATCAGTTGGGCAATCTATAATATAAAATGAAAAATAAAATGAAATATTTATCTATAATTAGTTTAGCTTTAGTAACCTCATTATTTATAGGTTGCAATAATAAGGCAGATTCAGAATCAGGTCATACTGAAGAAATTGCATCTTCGGAAAAAACGGAGCAATTCGAAGAAGGTGGTCACAGCGAGGAAGAAGGCGTTGTGGAACTTACAAAGCAACAGGCCGAAACCATCGGTTTGGAAACGAAACCTCTGGAGGAACGGAATTTAGGGAACAACATTAAGGTAACAGGTACGCTGGAACTTTTCCCACAGGATAAGGCGAATATCAGTCCGTTTGTTGGTGGAAATGTGAGTTCCATAAAAGTAATACCCGGAGATAACGTAAGTAAAGGGCAGGTGTTGGCATATATAGAACACCCAGACATCATTGCAATGCAACAGGAATATCAGGAAAAAAATGACGAACTGGTCTTTTTGAAACAGGATTTTGAACGCAAGCAGACCCTTTATGACAAAGGTGTTTCTTCGGGCAAGGAATTTCAGATGGCGCAGTCAAAATTTCGTTCCACAACGTCCAGCGTCAATGGTTTGCGTTCCCAATTGAAACTGTTGGGCATTAATCCGGACAAAGTGGCTGAAGGTCAAATATATTCCGCTGTACCCATTACAACGCCCATAAGTGGTTACGTGGATGAAGTAATGATTAGCCTTGGCGACTATGTGGCGCAACAATCCAAAATGTTCTCAATAAGCGATAATTCAAAGATTTATGTCAACTTCAAAATATATGAGAAGGACATAAAGCAAATCAAGAAAGGACAACAGATATATTTTTCAACGGCCTCTCGTCCAGATGAACTGCTTAAAGCAACCGTTCGGTCTGTGGGTAAAACATTTAACACCGAACCAAAAGCCTTGGAAGTTTTGGCAGATATAGAAAACAAGGATAAAAACCTATTGCCAGGTATGTACGTGGAAGGGCGAATAGTGCAGGGCGAGAAAAAAGGTTTCGCTATTCCTGAAGCTGCCATCATAAAAGAAGGCGAGCAATCCTTCATTTTCATTTTGGATGAAGATGAAGAAATGGAAGCGGGCAAAATGAAATTCAAAATGATACCCGTAACGGTTGGTATTACTGATTTAGGTTTTGTTGAAGTCAATCTTCCTGCCGAAGTTTCAAAGGATGCCAAAGTGGTCATAAACGGAGCTTATAACCTGTCTTCGGAAATGGTAAAAGGCGAACTGGAACACGGACATTAATTCAATAATAATCAAAGGTTTTGATTCCGAGTTTGTTATCGTCTTAATTAGTTAGTTAAAATTAAAAAACAGGCTCGGTTCAAAATTGATTAAAAATTTAAAAAGTTAATAATATGAAAGAAATAAAAGCATTTATAAAACCGAACCGGATCCAAAGGGTAATTGAAGCTCTTGCTGATAGTGGTTTTAAAAGTATGACACTTTCACAGGCAGAAGGCACGGGAGCATTCAAGGCAAAAGGCGCAAAACCCTCGCTTGATTTTCACGTGACAGATAGTCCAGTGGTCAAGCTGGAACTGGTCTGTCAAAATGAGGAAGTTCAAGTCGCAATTGAAACAATTCTAAGAAATGGAAAAACGGAAGAACCAGGGGATGGTATAATTTATATAGCTAATATAGAAGATGTCTTTCAGATTAAAACGGGAGAATCCTTAAAACGTTACGACCTGTAAACCTCTTTCTGAACAAATGGAAAAAATAGTTCAATTTTTAGAAAGCAAAGGAATACGGCCTACTGCAATGCGCCTTATGACCTATAAGCGGTTGGCAGAGTTGAATGTTGCCATCAGCCTTGGCGACTTGGAAAAGGATTTTAAGGTCAGTGAAAGAAGTACTCTATTTAGGACTATGAAAGCGTTTGAAGAAAAAGGTATTGTGCATCAAATCGAGGATGGTACGGGAATTATAAAATACGCCCTTTGCGAAGAAAATTGTGAATGCGAGGTCGGCAACGACCTTCATTTGCACTTTCATTGCAACAATTGTAATGAAACGGTCTGTTTAACAGAGCATAAAATCCCTCACATCAACTTGCCTGATGGCTATATCACGGAGGACATTAACTTGGTGGTAAAGGGTATCTGCGAAAAATGCAGTGGCAATTTGGATTAAACCTTTGGTTTTTAAATTCAATTATCATTTAAATAATGAGCAATGATAACAATCTATAAAAAAGAGGCTACTGTATATATGGTAGCAGAGAATAAGCTGGATGCCAAGGATTATGAAAACTTGATACCGGTCTTAACAGAACACATAAATGCATATCAGGAAGTGTTCTGGTATATTGAAATGCAAAATTTTGAAGGCTGGACGGTAAGTGCCTATTGGAAGGGTATTGAATTAAATCTTCCGAATGAAAAGCATTTAAAGCGTGTTGCTTTGGTGGGTAGCGTTAAATGGCAAGAGCAATTTACCGAGGTATTGCTTCCTTTTTCAGAAGCTCATATAAAATTTTATAAGACCGAAGAAAAAGACGATGCCAAAGAGTGGATAAAATAAAAATAAAAAATGGAAAAACTACAACTAAAAATATCGGTCATCCTTCCGCAAGTTCCAAACGAAAAAGATTCTTGTGTTGAAAGGCTTATTCAAAAACTACAAGCTAAAGAGGGCATCGAAAAAGTGCACATTGCCGATGCAAACGGAGCTAATGTGCCACAGCTCTGTTTTCATTATGACCCAGATATCATTTCCATCGACCGCATTCAATCCCTCGCCGAAAGTACTGGTGCCGAGATTACCGAAAAATACGGGCATTTGCTCATTGAAGTTAAAGGAATCAGACACACAAGACAGGCTCGTTCCATAGAGAAAAGCCTTTTGGCAATCAATGGAGTTTTGGAAGCTTCCGTTTCAGGCTCTGGAATGGTACGACTTGAGTTTGATAAAAAGCAAACAAATTTTGATGAAATAAGCAAACAAATTGAAAAGGAAGACCTTCAGGTTCAACGCAGTGCTTCAAACGAAAATGATTACACCAAAGCATCCAAAAAACAGGAGCGTTCAAAGAAGGAAGAGACTAAAGAGCAAACTTCCACAGAGGGACACGAGCACAAAGAAGGCGAGACCCACGAGGAAGGAGAAGAGCACGCCCACGGTGGTATTTTCGGTAAAAATACGGAGCTCATTTTTTCCATTATCTGTGGGGCACTTCTCGGAATAGGTTTCGGCCTTTCCTATGTGGAATCCATCCCAGATTGGGTCAGTCTTACTTTATACATTGGCGCTTACTTTTTCGGTGGTTTCTTTACGGCCAAGGAAGCAGTACAGACCGTCGCCAAAGGCGGTTTTGAAATTGACTTCTTAATGTTGGTTGCCGCCATTGGTGCCGCCATTCTGGGAGAATGGGCAGAAGGTGCATTGTTATTGTTCCTGTTTAGTTTGGGGCACGCCCTTGAACATTATGCAATGGAAAAGGCCCGAAAGTCCATTGCGGCACTGGCAGATTTGGCACCAAAAACGGCATTGCTCAAAAAAGATGGCAAGACAGAAGAAGTCGGGATTGAAAAATTAATTATAGGTGATATCATTGTGGTCAAGCCCAACAGTAAAATATCTGCCGATGGTGTTGTGGTCAAAGGAAAAAGCAGTGTCAACCAAGCACCTATCACAGGGGAAAGTGTACCTGTGGACAAAATTCCTGTGGAAGATACGGGCAAGGACTATTCAGCAGACGATGATATCAAGGACGAAAACCGCGTTTTTGCTGGAACTATCAACGGTAATAATACTCTGGAAATAAAGGTAATCAAAGAAGCCAAAGACTCTACGCTGTCCCGACTGGTCAAATTGGTCAACGAGGCACAGACCCAGAAATCCCCTACCCAACTGTTGACCGACAAGTTTGAAAAATATTTTGTACCATCCGTACTGATATTGGTTAGTATCCTACTCTTTGCCTTTTTGGTCATTGATGAACCGTTTAGTGCCAGTTTTTACCGTGCAATGGCAGTATTGGTAGCTGCCAGCCCCTGTGCACTCGCCATTTCAACACCAAGTGCGGTATTAAGCGGTGTGGCACGGGCAGCACGGGGCGGTGTACTTATCAAAGGTGGGCGACCACTTGAGGATTTAGGGGTCATTACCGCTTTGGCTTTTGATAAAACGGGCACGCTTACCGAAGGCAAGCCCAAACTTACCAAAGTAGTACCACTGGGAAATATTGAAGAAAATGAACTGTTAAAGATAGCCGTTGCCGTTGAAAACTTGAGCGACCACCCTTTGGCCAAAGCCGTCGTAAGGGATGGGAAAGAGCGTCTGAAAGGTACTGATATTACCGATGCGTCAGATTTGGAAGCGGTTCTAGGAAAAGGTATCAAAGCGTCCTTTGGCAAGGATAAAATCTATATTGGAAACCTTGACTTGTACGAAGACCTCGATGAAGCAATACCATCCGAAGAAATATCGAATAAAGTAAAAGAACTTGAAGGTGGTGGAAATACCACAATGCTCATAAGAAGGAACAAAGAATATATAGGTATCATCGCCCTGATGGATACCCCACGGGAAGCGGCCAAGGAAACCCTTAAAAAATTAAAGGAAATCGGTATTAAGCGGATGATAATGCTAACTGGCGATAATCAAAAGGTTGCCGATGCCGTTGCTAAAGAAATTGGGTTGACCGATGCTTGGGGAAGCCTGTTGCCGGAGGAAAAGGTTGATGCCATTAAAAAATTAAAAGAACAGGAATCCAAAGTCGCAATGGTAGGCGACGGTGTGAACGATGCCCCTGCAATGGCAAACAGCACCGTAGGGATCGCAATGGGTGCTGCGGGCAGTGATGTAGCATTGGAAACAGCTGACATTGCCCTAATGGCCGATAAACTGGAAACCCTGCCCTTTGCCATAGGTTTGAGCAGGAAGGCAAAGACCATTATTAAGCAAAACCTTTGGGTAAGCCTCGGTATTGTGGCATTGCTTATCCCATCGACCATTATGGGTTGGGCCAATATCGGTATTGCAGTGGTCATCCACGAAGGCTCAACGTTACTTGTGGTTTTTAATGCGTTAAGACTTTTGGCCTATAAAAAATAAATTTAATAAAAAGGGTTGCTTTTGAATCAAGGTTAAAATGACCAAAACGGAAAAAATATTATCATATCACGGTATTCGCCCTACTCAAATGAGGTCGAAGATATACAAGTTCCTGAAAAGGAAACAAAGTGCAGTGTCCTTTTCCGATTTAAAAAAAGCCTCTGTTCAAAAGAGCGAAACCAATAAAACAGCCAACAGAACGACCTTTTATCGCAATCTAAAGATTTTTGAGGATAAAGGGTTGATTCATCAGATTAATGATGGTGTCGGGGTGTCAAAATATGCGATTTCTGATGAAAATGCCAAAGGTAAATACGGTACAGATTTACATATGCACTTTCATTGTACCGTTTGTAGGAAAACAATCTGTTTACCAAATAAAATATCGGAAGATAGCTTGCCAGATGATTATGAAGTGAACGATGTGAACTTGGTTTTGAAAGGAATATGTGAAAAATGCAGGAAAAAACAATAAGGATGAAAAAGCTTCAGCAATTGACCAAGGAAATTAACGAATTAACTTTGAGAATTGAACAGGACTATCCTGAACTATACCAATATCTCGATGAAAACCCTATTACCATTCCTGATTGCGAAACACCCGAGATTTCGGTCAACTCGTTCGTGGACTATTTGGATAACCTGAAGTCACTCTTGGAAAGGTATATAGAGTCGCATAAACAAATGAAGCACTTGAGGACAATTAATTCAGTAGTATATAAATGAACAAGAGCACTTTTAAAATCAGTAAAATGGACTGCCCTTCAGAAGAGCAGATGATTCGGATGAAGTTGGAGTCTTATGCCGAAGTAAAATATTTGGACTTTGATATTCCCAACAGAAAATTGGAAGTATATCACGTGGACGATATCAAGGCGATACAAATGTCTATAGCGAGCTTAAAACTTGGGGATTCCTTTGAGGGAACCACAGAAGCCGAACCACCCGTAATGGAAGACCAATCCAAACAAAAAAGAATCCTTTGGTGGGTCTTGGGCATCAACTTTGGCTTTTTCGTTATCGAAATGACCACTGGTTGGATATCTGGCTCAATGGGACTTATAGCAGATTCGTTGGATATGCTGGCAGATTCCATCGTATATGCGCTAAGCCTATTCGCGGTAGGCGGTGCCATTTCCAGAAAAAAGAAGGTCGCAAAATTCAGCGGATACTTTCAGATGGCATTGGCAACACTTGGGTTTGTAGAGGTTTTGCGAAGGTTTTTCAGCGATACCGAAACACCTTTGTTCCAATGGATGATTATCGTTTCGATTTTCGCATTGGTAGGTAATTTGATATCGCTCTGGCTTATCAACAAAACCAAGAGCAAAGAAGCCCATATGCAGGCAAGTGCCATTTTTACGTCCAATGATATCATTGTTAACGGTGGTGTTATAGCAGCAGGGATACTGGTTTATTTTCTGAATAGTAAATGGCCCGATTTAGTAATTGGCGGCATCGTTTTCACGTTTGTGATGCGTGGTGCAATAAGAATTTTAAAATTGTCGAAGTAGCTTTAAGTAAACCTTGAAATAGAAAAAAATAAATCAATAATAAAAATGAATATTTGGCTTTGGGTAGTAGTATTAGGATTGGCAGCTTGGGCGGCACATTGGGGTGCGGACAAACTGTTGACACCTTTAAAGATGCTGCGTAAACAATGGGGGCTTACCGCTTCGGCAGGGGTTGCATTCCTCGCTCTTGTAAATGCGAGCCCTGAAGTGGCTATGGTGTTTTTTGTTATAAAACTATTTTAAAAAATGAAGGAGGATTTATTTAAGGATTATCAGGAGAGACTTAATGTGCTGGATGAAAATATTAGAGCAGTAGCATTAAAATATGCAAGGGATTTATACGTGGATAAAAAATGCTCAAAAGATGAAGCTTTAGAGCGTGGAATCGTAAAGGCAGAGATGGAAAAAAGAAATTTAGATAAAAATGGATAATAAATTACTAATAGTATTATGGCAGAATTAAAAAAATCATTAGGTACCCTTCGACTCACTTTTTATGGTGTGGGTACTATTGTGGGTGCAGGAATCTATACCGTAATCGGTGCAGCTGCTGGACAAGCGGGCACAGACCTTTGGTTGAGTTTCATTTTTGCAGCAATTGCGGCCAGTGTCTCTGCAATGTCGTATGCAGAATTGTCCTCTACCTACCCCAATGCTGGTGCGGAATTTATTTTTGTACGCAAGGCATTTCCAAAAATTGATATTCCGTCTTTTCTCACGGGTTGGACGATTGCGTTTCATAGTTCGGCCACCATTGCAGCCGTGTTACTTGCCTTTTCGGGGTATTTCAATACGTTTTTTAATATGCCCTCTCTTCTAATAAGTTATGGCATTTTATTGGTGTTGTCATTAATTAGTATTACAGGCATCACAAAATCGTCGACAGCAAATATTATTATGGTCAGCATTCAACTTTTGGGATTGTTATTATTGATAGTATTTGGACTTTTGGAAACTGGTCCACCCAAAGCAGAATTTTTTAAAATTGAATCGATTTCTGGAACTTTGGCGGCCACAGCTACACTGTTCTTTATCTATACTGGTTTTGAACATATGGCAGCTTTGGGTTCGGAAGTTAAGAACCCAGGGAAAACAATTCCCCGTGCATTTTTAATGACTATGGTAATAACTACAATAATTTATTTATTTATTGCTTTTACGGTTTTGAATATTGCAGACCCTTCCGCTTTGGCAAACGTGGATTCGCCACTTTCTCTTGCAGCTTCCAATCTCAACAATTGGTTGCCTGTGGTATTGGCTATCGCTGCACTTTTTGCTACGGCTAATGCTGCTTTTAGTGGTATCATATCCATAAGTAGGCTGCTTTTTGGAATGGCCAGTGTCGGAGAACTTCCAAAGTTTATGACCAAAACCAATGCACAGAAAGTACCGTGGGTTACTACTATTGTAGTTATGGCAGCAGTTGCGGGATTTTTATTGTTGGGCGATATTAAGATTGTAGCAGGTATGTCTTCTTTAGGCGCTTTACTTGTTTTTGTTGCCGTAAATGTCGCACTTATCGTGCTTCGGTTTAAAGCACCAGAGCAAGAACGACCATTTAAAGTTCCTTTGGTATAGGACGAGTGCCGATTTTACCCATTTTGGCGATACTTATAAGTCTATCATTGATAATCCAATTTAATTGGCAGGTTTATTCAGCGTTCGTAGGTGCTGTTATCGTGGGTATTGTGCTTGATTATTTTTTGGACAAAAAGTCAAAAGATGAAATAGACCCTGAAAAAGAAAAGGAACTTTTTAACCATTAAAATGAAGCTATGGACTGGATGTTTGAAGATTTTAAAACTGACCTAGATACCTTAAATCCTATTGTACGAGAAAAAGCCCTGTCCATAGCAAAAGAACTAATTGAAAAAAAAGATATTTCAGCAAAAGAAGCTTTATCAGAAGGCATCATAAGGGCGGAAGAATGGTTTTACGATTTAGAAGGATAATTATTAATTAAAAACTATATAAAATGTTACAGATAATCGAATTAAAAGAAAAAAATATTGTTGCAACAAAAGCTTCGGGCAAATTGAGAAAAGAAGATATAGAAAAAATCCATCCACTTATCCACGCCATACTGGACAAAGGAATGAAAGTCCGGTGGTATTTTGAGATGGTCAACTTTACAGGTTGGGATTTACCTGGTTTATGGGAAGACCTAAAAATGGACACAGCCCACGCCACGGACTATGAAAAAATAGCAATGGTAGGAGATAAAAAATGGCAGAATTGGATAACCCAATTTATGAAGCCTTTTACCAATGCCGATATTAAGTATTTCAATATAGACCAAAAGGAAGATGCCAAAAATTGGATTGAGAGCCAGTAAGCTTACTTCCGTAAAAGACAGACGATGAATAAAAAAAGCATTCTTATTACCATTTTAATTGGGTTTGCCATAGGTGTTTTTATCCTTCAACCTTTTGGGATAACAATTTTCACGTTTAGCAGCCAGAATTACGAAATCAATTGATGGCAATATTTAATAAATAATTTCATTGAAATTTTAAATATCAATGGGAATCAAATTTTTGAGAACACTCTGTTTGGCTTATTAGGTGCAAGTGTTGCGCTAATTTATTATTTCGGTAAACGAGAAAAGGATATAGATAACAAGTAGCGGTAAATCGTTATAGGAATGAGCGAAATTTTTTATTTAAATAAGTTAAGTGAAAACTTAATTAATAGCAGGCAGCTTTTATGATGCTTTTTAAAGCAAAATGATTAATAGTATTAAAAGCAAAAGTAGAAGCTGCTTTTTTAAATTATACAAGTAAAGATGCGCATTATGAATATTAAACATTGTTTTTTAATAATCTTGTTGGTTAGTTATTATAAGGTAAATGCCCAAAAAGTTTATACAACTGAAGAAGGTCATATTATGATGATGACTTTGGTTGATGATAAACCCATCAAGGCAGAAAGCCATAAATTGGCACTATATCTTGATTATGATTCCAAAGTGGTCAATGGTGTACTCGACCTTAAGACTTTATCAACATATAGTCCTAAAATCAATGCCCTTTTAGAACAGCGGGAAGACCCTTTAATACTTCGGTTTACTGGCACTATTCCATCACAGGATTTTTTATCAAAACGGCACGACCCTATCAACTTTAATTGGCTGATAGATGTTACTTATCAAGGGAAATCCTTTAAATCACAATTTAAAGCAACCATTACCCATATAGAACAAGGAGTAAGTATGTCCTGCCTGATAAGTGCAACCGGACAATTATTGGTTTCAAATACTGGTTTGGATTCCTTAATAGAGGGTATCGATGATACCATAGAGGTGCAGTTTGCCCAATTGGTGTTGAGATTGGAATGACTGTGAATTTAAATAAAATTATAATTGATATAAATGAAAAAAAAGAAACTGAATTTAAGAGATTTAAATAAAACTTCATCCGATAATCACAAGCGCAATGATGGCCACAACCATAGCAGTCCGGAAAGTATAGGGAAATTTAAAATTTATGTACCAGCAATTTTCAGCTTTGTAATGCTGATTATTGGTATTGCGATGGATTATTTTGACGTAGCTTTTTTTAAAGATTGGATACGTATTGTCTGGTATGCAGTCGCATATCTTCCAGTAGGTTTTCCTGTGATAAAGGAAGGTTGGAACAGCATCAAAAATGGCGATTTCTTTACCGAGTTTTTATTGATGTCCATCGCAACCATAGGTGCATTCGCCATTGGCGAATATCCCGAAGGTGTGGTAGTAATGTTGTTTTATGCGGTAGGCGAATTGTTCCAAAGTGCCGCCGTTAAAAGAGCCAAGAGAAGCATCAAGGCATTACTAGATGTAAGACCTAATGAAGCCTTGGTCTATAGGAACAACAATTATGTTTCTGTAAATCCCGAAATCGTTGCTATTGGCGAAAAAGTGCAAGTCCGTGTGGGCGAAAAAATTCCTTTGGATGGTATTTTATTGTCCGAAAAAGGCTCGTTCAATACCGCAGCATTAACGGGCGAAAGCAAACCTGACACCATTGCAAAAGGAGAAAAAGTATTTGCAGGAAGCATCAACCTTGATGGCGTTATTGAAATCGAAACCACCAAGGAATTTAAAGACAGTTCCATTGCCCGAATCCTTGATATGGTCCAGAATGCCACGGCTCGTAAATCAAAAACCGAATTGTTCATTAGAAAATTTGCAAGAATCTATACACCTATTGTGGTATTCTTGGCGATTGGATTAACATTTTTGCCCTACTTTTTTGTGGATGATTATGTGTTTAACGATTGGTTATATAGAGCATTGATATTCTTGGTAATTTCCTGTCCGTGTGCCTTGGTTATCTCTATTCCGTTGGGTTATTTTGGTGGATTGGGAGCAGCTTCAAAAAATGGAATTCTCTTTAAGGGAGCATCTTTTTTAGATGAAATGACAAGGATAACCACAGTGGTAATGGACAAAACCGGAACCGTGACCAAAGGTGTTTTCAAAATCAAGGAAATAAAAACCATTGATTGGGATGAACCCGAATTTATGAAATACCTAATGGCAATGGAAGAACAATCCACCCATCCCATTGCCAAGGCCATAATGGAATATAAAGCCGATGGCGAAGATTTTCAGGCAAAAGAAGTAACCGAAGTCGCGGGTAAAGGATTAAAAGGCAAAGTAAATGGCAAAACGGTCTTGGTAGGCAACAAAGCATTGATGACTTCAAATAATATCGAAGTTCCATCTGAAACCGACAACATTGTAGAATCCATCGTAATGGTTTCCATTGATGGTAAATTCGCTGGCTATGTCATCATTGCAGACGAATTGAAAGAAGATGCCCACGAAGCCATCAAACAAATTAGAGAATCTGGAATTTCCAAAATCATAATGCTTTCCGGCGATAAGGATTCCATAACCCAACAAGTGGCAAAAGAAATGGGTATTGATACTGCAAAAGGCGGTTTGTTACCAGAAGATAAGCTCAACGAAGTTGAGCATTTGAAAAAACAATTTAATACTAAAGTAGCCTTTATAGGCGATGGCATCAACGATGCACCGGTTTTGGCAGCGAGCGATGTTGGCATTGCAATGGGTGGTTTGGGCAGCGATGTGGCGATAGAGACCGCAGATGTAATCATCCAAACAGACCAACCAAGTAAAATAGCTAGAGCCATAAAAATAGGACGTTCTACAAGACGCATCGTTTGGCAGAATATTGGGTTGGCCTTTGGTGTAAAAGCAGTGGTTTTGGTTTTGGGCGCAGGTGGTCTGGCAACGATGTGGGAAGCAGTTTTTGCCGATGTAGGCGTGGCCTTGTTAGCCATTCTGAATGCGGTTCGATTACAGAAGATGAATTGGAAATAGTATAAAAGAATGTCTCAAAAAAGAAGAAATAGAAGAAACAAAAAAAATCGGAAATCATCGAATACCGACATCACAAAAAGAGATAAGGTCAAAGGTATTCTTATGATAATCCTTATGGTAATAGCCGCATTTCTGCTTTATTTTTTTGTGCTAAAAGGAAATATTCATAAGCATTAATGAATTAAGATAATAAAATATTCCAAGTGGTTTGTGTGGCTACAAAAATTGAAGTGGAAATGATTGATATATAGTAAAAATGATATTCTATGTCGGAAAATAGACGGAATAGACGAAATAAAAAAAGCAATAAAGTACCCTCTGTAAAAAATAGTATTACCAAAAAAGATAAAATAATTTGGATTAGTATTCTAATCGTTGTTATTGTGTTAATCTTCTTTGTACTGTTCTTGCAATTCCTAAAGTACTTTATATCTATTTAATTAATTACAATTTTAAATGCAACGTTATTGCAGAAGATTAAGTGAAAATAATGATACCCAGAATGAATGACGACAAATTACGACGATATATTAAAAAAATTAGACAATAAATTAGATATTCTTGAAATAGAAGAACAAGATATTTTACTCAAAGCTGAAAAAGGGATTAAACTTGCAAAACAGACCCTTAAATCAGTTAGAAGTATCGTAGTTGATTATGAATTTGAAACCAAATTAGAGGAAATTCATTTCTTTAAATGTACTAAACCAAAAATTTATAGCAAACTTATTTATTACGTAAAATTATTTAACATTGAAAGTAAAAGACCCAGGGGAAGCAATAAATCGCAAGTAAAGTATTTGAACAATTATATTGAGAAACTTCAAACCTACTTTAACGACAATCTTGATTTTTACCATTATTACCGCAGGGAAGCTACTGTATTTGATGAGCAATATTTTTTAAGAGGCAAGGCAGATATTCGGTTGTTCCCAGACTCATTTCACTTTTTTGTTGATGAAGAATTTGCAACAAGCCACGATAGTACCGTGGCCTCAATTTTAGCCTACGACCTTTTGATTGTACACTTAAAACGGGAAATTGATAAATTGGAGAATAATGGAAATTATGCAAGTTTAAGATTGTTACAAAGTAAAACCAAAATTACCTGGACAGCCCACAAAATATATTTAATTGAACTGATATACGCTTTGCACAGTACAGATGTCATTAATAATGGTACTGTTGACATTAAAGATATTGCCTATTTTGTTGAAAAAACATTTAAAGTGGACTTGGGCGATTATTACAGAGCTTTTTTGGAAATACGGATGCGTAAAAATGGCAGAACCAAATTTTTGGATATTCTGAAAAAGCAGTTGACCAAACGGATGGATGATACTGATAACGTAAAATAAAACACCCAAGATGCTTCAACTTGGGTGTTTCTTGTTTTATGGAAAATCTCATTTTATTTGGTGGTTTTTAGATAGGGTATTTTTTCTGAAGAAGTACCAAAACCCTCTATTGTATTACATTGAAAATGAGAGAAGAAAAACACCCAAGTAGGCCTAACTTGTGAATAAAATCCAGCAAACTACCCCAATTTTGTAGAACGAAAGTCAAATCAGGTCAGGGGCTATCATTTTAGATGAAAGCAAAACGGTAGTCCCTTTCTTTTAATCCGTTCTATTATGCCCACAAGTATTATTACCACAGACGACCTTCGAGAATTCAAAATGGAACTGCTCGATGATATCAAGGAACTACTCAATAGCCAATCTGGTCATATTACCAAAAGGTGGCTAAAATCCCCTGAAGTAAAAAAGCTTTTGGGAATCTCTTCTGGCACGTTACAGAATTTAAGAATTAATGGCACATTGCCCTACACCAAAGTAGGGGGTGTACTCTATTACGATTACGAAGAAATAATTAGCGTAATGGAAAATAATAAAGTTCATAACAAATTCTAAATCGTTTTGGAGCAGGTCAATTACATTAAGCACCTAAACGCTGTATTCTTACAATTCTCAAAGGATAGCCGTTTAAATCCCACGCACATAAGTTTGTACGTGGCATTGTTTCAATTATGGAACAACTATCACTTTCCGACAGAATTCTATATCAATCGAGAAGAAGCGATGCGGTTTTCCAAGATTGGTTCAAAAACTACCTACCATCGCTGCATCAAAGAACTACATCATTGGAAATACCTATTATACGAACCCTCACATAATCCATTTAAAGGCAGCAGAATCAAGATGTTCAATTTTGGGACAAGTGATGGACAAGCTCTGTACCCAAACCCTACCAATATCGGGACAAGCAATGGACAAGCGGTGGTATCTATAAACAAACATATACAAACAGGAAAAAACAAAGCAAATGATACTAAACTTGACAAGCCAAAAAATGAAAATGAAGTCATTGATTTTTTTGAAAAGGAAAATTGGCCAGAATTGGAAGCCAAAAAATTTTACAACCACTACCAAGGCATCGGTTGGAAAGTAGGTGGAAAAACAAAAATTGTCGATTGGCACGCCACAGCTCGAAACTGGATGATAAAGGCCGAAGAGCTAAAAGAAGAAAAAACAATGGTTGCAGTTAGCCAAAATACGGACAACCTAAAGACAAGTTCCAACAAAAATTATAATGAACCATTATGAATCCCCACAAACCACATATCATTACCGAGGGTAGCGTTCAATACACCTTGGGAGAACTGAAAGACAATCAAATGCTTTATGATTTTGATAAAATGCTAATTTATCTCAATGCCAAAGGAAAACTACTTTTTGGCAAGAAATTCAAAATTTTTGAAGAAGACCGTGATATTATATTCAAGCTCTGTAATTATTTTATCAGGGATGAAGCTAATTGCAAAAAATTAGACATCGACCGCGATAAAGGGATTTTGCTTTCTGGTCCTGTTGGTTGTGGAAAAACCAGTTTAATGAAACTGTTACGCCATATTGTGCCACATCAGAAATCGTATGAGGTTATACCCACACGAAACATTGCCTTTGCCTTTAATAATATTGGGTACACCATCATTGAAAATTACGGCGACAAAAAGTTTTATTGTTTTGATGATTTGGGTGTAGAACCCACCGGAAGGCATTTTGGAAAAGATTGTAATGTAATGGGCGAAATCTTACTTTCACGTTATGATTTATTTTTAAGTCATAAAACTAAAACACACGCAACTACAAACCTCAATGCTAAAGAACTGGAGGAACGTTATGGGAATAGGGTACGTTCAAGGATGCGACAACTGTTCAATTTAATTGCCTTTGATAAAAGCAGTCGTGATAAAAGGGATTAAATCTAATTTTGGTTTTCTTCCTCTAAAAGAAGTAGTTCGTGTATCATATCGCTTTCATCCAAATATTGAGCCAACCATTCTTGTTGGGAAAGCCAATTGATATACTCTTTATCAGATTCCCAAATAGCTTCAACATATTCCCCTCTATATTTACCGAAACTAAATTTCGTTCCAGAATCTTGTCCCTCAACTTCAGTATCGAACAATTTGTAATAGGTTTCTAATAAACCTTCTTCTCTACACCTGTAATACAGCCATTGTTTTTTATAGCCTTTGTATTGCCTTCTTTTTTCAAGATATTTTACCATTTCAACATCAGATAAGGCCTTAAATGAATTTCGTTTGGTTTTTGGTTTAAACAACCATCCAAAAGTCATCCCCAAAGTATTTTGAAGTACGTTCAAAAAGAAAATTGCAATTGCTCTCATTTTATTTGCACTAGAGTTTATAACACTCTAATTAGGCTTAATTTACGAAAAAAAACCAAAATTTTGACTTCCAGAAGTAAAGATATATTCTTAATAAAATTTTAACAATTTGTAGGAAACCGTAAGAATTTAAAAAGACATTTCAGTATATTTATAGGCGATTACGCTTAAAATATTAATGTTTAAAAAGCTAATGGGAAATCATTGGCTTTTTTATTGTTTCAAAATAATTATTATGCATATAAGTTCACTATCCATTAGGAATTTTAGAAATTTCTATAAATCAAAATTCATTTTTAAAAAAGGTATAAATACTATTTTAGGAGAAAACGGTTCAGGTAAAACCAATCTCTTTTTTGCTTTACGAGTTTTAATTGATGATAAACTTCCAAGATATATAAGATTTAATGAGTCTGACTTTAACCGAGGTCTGGGTAAATGGGCTGGACATTGGATAATTTTATCGGTTACTTTTGACGAACTGGATGCGAGTGAAGAAGCACAGGTACTGGCAGTACAATCTTCGGGAGATATGGAAGGCAGCAAAAAGACTGGAAGTTACTCGGTGTACTTTAGACCAAAATATCAGTTTAGAAAAGAATTATATGATTATTCACAAACCGCAGGTAAAAGTGTAGCAGGGCTTCAGCTTTTTTTTGATAAACTTACGATTGATGATTATGAAACGTCTTACTTATGCAGAGGCTCTGGAGATTTTAGTGATGACACTACCTATAAAAAGTATGTTGGCGATTTTGATGCTGTTGAATTCCCAAACCCAGATGATAAAGAAGAATTGATTTTTGGAACGTTTCTGCCGAGGGAAATAAGTGTGCACAACGAGGTTTCTTGTACGTTCATTAAAGCACTTCGAGATGTCGAAAGCGACTTACGTTCCTATTCTACTAATCCATTGATTAATTTATTACGAGGAAAGGAAAAAACTATTGAAGTTTCAAAACAAACGGACATCATTGATAGCGTTAACAAACTTAACGACCAAATTAGTTCTCTCAAAGAAGTAAAGGATGTGAAAGATGGAATTGACAAAAGTATTAAGGAAGCTGTGGGTACTACTTACGGCCCTAATATAG
This sequence comes from Hwangdonia lutea, assembly GCF_032814565.1. Classification (GTDB taxonomy): domain Bacteria; phylum Bacteroidota; class Bacteroidia; order Flavobacteriales; family Flavobacteriaceae; genus Hwangdonia; species Hwangdonia lutea. The sequence continues at coordinate 2,797,218 of NZ_CP136521.1, read as the reverse complement.
ATGTCAAATCAGAACTTCCAAATGATATGGAAAAACTACTGCAATCACTCAAACTATGGGTTGGCGACCCAGATGAAGAAGGTTATATGGGTAAAATATGGGAGTTGAGTTTGGGAGGTGCAAATATGATTTACCTATCACTAAAGCTATTGGAGTATGAAAAAATCAGAACGGATAGAATTGCAAATTTTCTTTTAATAGAAGAACCAGAAGCACATATTCATACGCATATTCAAAAAACCCTTTTTGATAATGTGCAAACCAATAAAACACAGGTTATTATTTCAACGCATTCTACTCACATTTCATCTGTAAGCCGAATAAGTTCAGTAAATATTTTAAGCCGAGGAAATATGCAGACTTTGGTATATCAACCATCTAACAATCTTGATGATGATTATATAACAAGAGCCGAAAGGTACTTGGACGCCATAAGAAGCAACTTGCTTTTCGCGAAAGGCGTTGTTTTGGTTGAAGGCGATGCAGAACAGATTCTCATTCCTCAAATGTTTAAAAAAGTCTTTGGAATTTCGCTCGATGAAATTGGGATAAGTCTCGTAAACATTGGAAGTACAGGTTTTAAAAATGTTGCAAGGCTTTTCCATAAGGATAGAATTCAGAAAAACTGTGCCATACTAACTGACTTGGATGCCAGTATTGTCAATTTACCTGCAAATGAAGTTGATGATTCTGCTTATGAAAAACATTGTAGGGCATCGCAAATTAGTGGAGCTGAAAGAAAAAAGGAATTGGATAAATTTTGTGACAAAAACGACTTCTTGATTCCTTTTTACTCTAAATACACCTTTGAAGTTGATTTCCTTTTGAATGGGAATAGCCACGAATACGTACAATCACTTCCTGAAATTTTCAAACAACAAGCAGCTATTGATTCTTCAAAGAAAAAGTTAGAAGAAAAATCAGTTTCGATTGCAGGTGTAGAAGTTTTACGATTGGCTGATAAAAAAGGCAAAGGTTGGCTGGCGTTGGTTGTTGCAGATAATTTAGTTTACAATACTTATATTCCTGAATATATTTTGAAAGCCGTTGCTTTTGCATCTTCGCATTTAAATAATGCCTCTAAAGCTAAAACCGCTAAATACAGGTTACGAAAAATTAGTCGTAGTAAAAATGATAGTTATTACGATGTAGCAACAAAAATTAGTTTTAAGGATAAAGAAGACCAACAGGTTATTGATGACTATATAGCCAACTTTCCTAATGACCAATTTACTAAATTTTTATCGTTTATATGATTTTAGATACTTTAAGCGACCAACAAAAAGATGCCGTTGTTAAAGATGGAAATGTACTTCTTACAGCTTGCCCAGGAAGTGGAAAAACACGAGTGATTATTCATAAACTCGCTTATGCTCTAAAAAATATTGATGTAAACAGTAAACAAAGGATTGTCGCTCTAACTTTTACCGTAAGGGCTTCCGAAGAAATATATCGCAGATTAAACGCAATGGGAATTAATAGTAATCGGGTTTGGTCTGGCACTTTGCATTCATTTTGTCTCGAATGGATTATAAAACCCTATTCCTGTTATTTACCTGAACTTGAAAACGGCTATTTAATTGCCGATGAAACTTATGCCTCGGATATCATAAGTGAACTTAAAGAAAAGCATAAGTTAAAACCTATTGACCCGATTAATTTCAGATTCAATAGGGACGGCACATTTGCCGAACCAAAAACAATTCAAAAAAGAGTCCTTAAGGATTATCACGAAAGGCTACAAACAGAGAAGTTAATTGATTTTGAGCTTCTACTATACTATTCATACAAACTCTTAACCAAGCATCCTAAAATAAAAAAAACGTTATCGAACATTTTTAGCCTTATATGTGTTGATGAATATCAAGACACGCAAGATTTGCTTTACGCAATTATTTCGTCGATTGTAACAACTGGGGAAGGTAGCTCAAATCTATTTTTAGTAGGAGATACAGACCAAGCAATTTATGCATCTTTGGGTGGCATTGCCAAAAGTTTGGAAGAAATACAGGAAGAGTTAAACACTTTACCTATTGAGCAACTTACGCTTTCTGGAAATTATAGGTCCACACAAAGAATTATCGACTTTTACTCTATATTCCAGACAAACCCAATTAAAATTGAAGCTATTGGTACTAATAAAGACGTTGATAGTATAATAACGTACAATAACACCATTGACAAAGGATATTTAGTAGATGAAATTGGACGACTTATAGAGCATAGTTTAGATAATGGAATTCCAGAAGATGAAATATGCGTATTGGTTCCGCAATGGTGGTTAATAACTACTATCACAAAACAGTTGAGAGCTAAACTACCAGATGTAAATTTTGATGCTTCAGGTTTAGCACCAATGTCAAAAAATCGAAATAACATTTGGTATAAGTTATCGAGGTTGTTCTTAACGCAGCCACAACCAAAAATATATTCATTGCGATACAAATGGTGTTCTGAAGTAATTGAAAACTTTAAAGAACATACCAATACTGAATTCAGCGAACAATATCAAACAGAGCGAAATGTATTGAAATTGATTAACTCGATAACATCCAATGAAACTGAAGGTATCGATTATCTTAATGATTGTTTTGACCAGTTTTTAGAGGCTGTTGGGATTGACCAAACTATTTACGCACAACTTCTTATAAATAGGAAGACCTTTTTCGATGTAATAAAGAGCCGTCTTGAAGACCCAACGTTTCAAGTTCCAAGTGACATAGCATCATTTATGAGTTTTTATAGAGAAATGTCAGGCGTCGTCATCAATACTTGCGTTGGTGTTAAAGGAGAAGAATTTGAAACCGTTATTGCTTATGGTTTGCTAAATGGGTATATCCCACATTGGAATGACATTTTTACTGGAGACCCTGTTGCCGCTTCAAAAAAACTACTTTATGTTATCTGTTCAAGAGCCAAAACCAATTTACACTTGATATCAGAAACTGGCAGACAAACCAAAAAAGGAAACCCGTTAGAGATTACCCCAGAATTGCAAAATCTTAATTTTGAATTTGATGAAATATAAAAAATGTTGTAATCCATTTGTAACGATTTGAAAAATTAAGGATAGTGTTTTTAGGATAAAATGAAGAAAATAGATTTAGAGAAAAAATCATTAGAAATTCAAAAAATAATCTCTCGTTATACAAAAGAGAGCTTTGTATGTTTTTTTGCTGATTTTATTAGACACCATCCAGAAAGAAGCAATATTGGATTTTCAAAAAAATTCAAGTCAAAATTAAAAGATTCTTTATATCTGATAATGTTAAGACTCTCTACACCATTGGCAGGCAAGGAAGAACTTCATTATTCAGAAAAAAATGATTTAGTACTTCAGCAAGTTGCTGACATTCTTTTAGAGATAGTTAGTTTCTATTTATCAGAAAATTATGAGGGAAATGAATTTGATGAGATTTCTGATAAAAGACAAAAATTACTTGTTCACGAATTAGCATTCAAAAATTACTTTCAAAACGGAATATTAAATTATAGAGAACAAGAGGTAAATAAGGTTATTAGGATGTTTAAACCTTATCAAGATAAAATACAGGAAAGATTAGAAATCGATTTAAAAACCTTAATTAATTTATGCAATCATTCTGAATTAATTTATCGTGCAAAGTCAATAAATTCAAAGTCATTTATTTTAGACAAAGGCTTTGACAAACTGGCTCGACAATCTGCAAATGGATTATTAGCAGAGAATGAGTTTACAGATAAGCTGTTAGAACTTTCGAATGAGACCCAAGAAAGTTTTTTGAATTTTTTTGAGAAACCCCACCAATGTTTACTTTTTGCCAAACAAGATTTTCACCTCTCTTTTGAAGAAAAACATATTGATATTTTCTGTGGCTTATTTTCAATTGATATTAAAGATAATCATAGTAATTTATTTTATTCCCAACAAAATCCTTTAGAAAATAAACCGATTATAAGAATTAGTGATAATCAGTATTTAAACGTATATCAAAAACAATTGCCTTCAGCTCTATATGATTTACTTTATACCACGCTTACTCAAACAAAAAAGGAAAAAGAACAAGTAAATTTCCGTAGAGGAAAAGTTGTTTTGGAAAGCCATACTTTGGATATATTTAAAAAATTCTTCAAAAAATCAAAAAGGATTAAAATTTTCACCAACTATTACATAAACAACGAGCCAGAAGAAAAAGATATATTAATCCTTGTGGATAATAACGCCTATATCATTGAATGTAAGGCTTCAAGATATAGAGAACCACGAAGGGTTACGGAACAAGCATACCAAAGAATTAAATCTGACTTTAACGACTGTATTCAAAAAGGTTATGACCAATGCTATCAGGTTGAACAGGAATTGTTAAACAATGAAAAGGTTATTGTTAGCTTGAAAAATAAATCGGAGGTAATTATCACGAATGAAATTCACGAGATTTTTTGCATTGTAGTTACTTCAGAAAGATTTGCTTCCATACAAACCGATTTAGGATTAATGCTTAAAAGGAAAAATAATGAAGACCCTTACCCTTGGTCAATATATGTCGATGATTTAGAAACTTTTTTGAAAGTGCTTTACAATAGTTTCAGTAATCCATCCAGAAAGATTTTTAACTTTTTGGAGCATAGAGAATTACTACACGGAAGATTAATAACCAATGATGAATTGGATGTATGTGCTATGTTCCTAAAAGACCCAAAGAACTTCAAAGAAATATGTGAAAGTGAATATGTTGTTTTTACTGACCCAACCCTACAAAATTATTTTGACAAGTTATATTTTGACAAAAAACTAAAATTTAGGATTGAGGATTTTTAGTTTTAATTATCTCTTTGAAGATAGTTATAATAATCTTTCTAATGCTTTTTACAATTTCCATAAATATTTCCTTCATAACCCAACATTTAAATAGTTATACAATCCCATTAAAATGGCCAATGCCATTGCTCTTATATTTTTGGGCTTTAAAAAATAATCTGCTTCATCGGTGCTCGAAATAAAGCCCATTTCGATGAGTATAGCAGGGCGAATTTCGATATTTTCACGTAGCACTTGAAAATTTGCGAATCGAACTGCTCGTTTTTTAAAGTCCAATTTCAGAGTGCTTTCTTCCAAAATGGACAATCCCATTCCGATAGATTTCTTTATAAGTACTTCTTCATCGTTGGTATTATGCACGTAAATGTCCATTCCTTTTGCCGATGTGTTAGAGGCATTGCAATGTAACGATACAAACACATCAGCCTTTAAGCTTTCAGCTAATCGACTTCTATCGGATAAAGAAATTAAAGTGTCCATATATCTGGTCGAATACATATCAAACTCGTTATTTAAGAGGGTTTCATTTAGCCTTATAATCTCTTTGGCAATACTTAACGATACATCCTTTTCTTGAATACTATTTGTACCGATTGCACCAGTATCTTTTCCACCGTGTCCAGGGTCGATGATAATGACTTTTTGTTGACCGAAAATCACACAGAATTGTAGCATCAAAATCACAAAACTGACGTTTTTGGGCGTTACCCACTTCCAAAATTTTAGAGTTATCAACATCGCACTTTTCAATTTTCATAAAATTTGATACCAATTCGCATCAAATAAAAACAATTGACATCAAAACTTATTTTATTCACAATTTACTGATTATCAGTTCTTTGTATTGCAATATACACTATTTTTCAAATATCAAAATTGACGTAAAATCTAAATCACTTTGATTATGAAAAAATCACATTATGTAACCATCTTATCATTACTTATTTCAAGTACAACTTTTGCACAAATTGGAGGTATCGAAGATTCCGTAAACGATGTTTCTGATACTATCCGAACCATTTTCCCCATTATTTTGGGCGTTATCTTTTTAATTGGATTCCTATTTAATGCTGGACATTTCTTTGGCGAAAATGCCGATTTAAAAAAAGGGATTACCCGCGTACTGGTCTTTGTATTGATTGCGGGAGCAGTCGTGGGCATCTTTACGTACCTCATTAGCATCGTAGTGTAATGAAACGATTCGAGGTCTATAAAAACATACGCAAGCGAGCCGTGATTATGGGTCTGCCCATATCATTGTTCGCTTTAATGATGACCGTTGTTATCGGTTCATTGCTGTTCATCATCTTTTCGTTCAGCTTTACTGTTATCATTTCAGTATTTCTATTGAACGGTGCACTGTATATCGTATTGACTCACATTACCAAAAACCCTGCATTGATGCACATCAAAAAGGTATTCCCACAAACAATTAGTAACAAAAAAGGAAGTCGTCTGTACTATGAAGAAAATTAACCTATCGGCATATCATCCTATTTTGGATATTCAAGACCATATCGTGTTCGCTAATAACGGCAATGTGGTATTGGGCTATCAAGTGGACAATCCTGAAATCTATTCCCTCGCGGAAAAAGATTTTGAGGATATTCACGGTTCGTGGTTTCAAGCGTTTAAATCATTGCCTATTGCCACGGTTATCCACAAACAGGACATCTATCAGAAAGCTGAATATTTGGCGGAAGAACTTCCGAACAAAAGCTTTTTGCAACGTGCCACACACGATTATTTTAAAGGTCGGGAATTCATTAAACATTCTTCTTACCTATTCTTTATACTTCCGCACAACAAAGCTTTGAACGCACCGAAGTTTACCAACCCATTCCGCAAGGTCGAAAAGGGTATTCATAAGCAAATGGACCATAACGTTCAGGAATTTATTGCTTCTGTTAACGATGCCGTTTCCTTTGTAAATAACAGCCGGAAAGTGTCATTGATACCTTTGGGTATCGATAAAGTCTTGTCATTGACCAATGCTTATTTTAATGGATTCAACGAAGGATTTGATACCGACATTCTATTGAAAAAAGCGAATATTGAAATTGGCGACCATCATTTTGATGTGCTGGCCATCAATAGCGAATTGTGTTATGGCGATGTGGTTCAGAGTAGCAAGACCAATGATAAATTTACTTCGGACGACTTTGTATTCCACCAAGGATTTATTGACGGATTAGGGTTGAATCTCAATGAAAATCATATTGTCAACCAAATCATTTATTTGGATGATAAGCACAAATGGCGAAAGCTGTTGGACAAGAAAATTGAAGAACTCAAAAAGAGTTCCAATTTTGGAACACAGAACAAAGTCATCTTAAAGAAGATTGAAGACATTGTTACCAAAATCAATGAGGACGATAGTTCAAGAATTATTAGGGGTCATCTAAATATTATATTCTGGGATAAAGATGAAGCACAATTAGAAAGAATTGCTTCCAAAATAAAAACCGAATTCAAAGAATTGGATATAGTGCCTTATTATCCAAAAGGCGAAGAACGCAAGCAATATTTCTTAAACTCATATTGCTGTTTTACTTCCAATTTTTCTAATGAGGATTTATACGTAACCGATTTAAAACACGCTCTTTGCCTGTACATTAACAATACCAACTATCAGTCAGATGCCACAGGTGTCATCTTTAATGACAGACAACATAACATTCCTGTACTTAAAGATGTCTGGGATGAAAAGAAGAAACGCATCAAGGCAAGGAACTTTGCCATTTTCGCACCTACTGGAGAGGGAAAATCTTTTTTGGCAAACAATATTCTACGCCAATATTTTGAACAAAATGTTCGATTGGTCATTATTGATTTAGGTGGTTCATATTCAAAATTTGCCAAGCTCTATCCAGACGACCATATCATCCTTCGCTATGAACAGGGAAAAAATTTGGGTATCAATCCATTCTATATCTCTGATGTCAATGATTTGACACCAGAGCGATTGGAAGATTTGGCAATCTTCCTTTTAGAGCTCTTGGCTTCGGGCAAAGCAACGACTAAAGCTGAAGAAGTGGCGGTCAAAAAAGTACTTCGGTACTACTATCTACAAAATGTGGGTGGTACACATTCTTTGGAAAATTTATACCAGTTCGTTGATACAAAAAAAGACACCTTTTTAGAAGAACTACATATTCAAGAGCAACATTTCAACATCTACGATTTTCTGCACATTCTCTCTGAATATGTGGATGATGGCTTGTACAGCTTCCTGTTCAATGTAAGTGAAGACCAGACCTATAAAATTGAGGATAAAAGACTGATTGTTTTTGAACTTGATGAAGTAAAGGACAATAAGGAAATCCTTTCCGTAATGTTGAAGCTGATTAAATCTGCCATTCAAAGAACCATTTGGAGAAATAAAGCCGAGAGGGGAATCATCCTATTCGACGAGTTTGCCAAACAGCTCAAATTTGGAAATGTACTCGAAAGTGTAGAATTCTATTATCAAGCCATTAGAAAACAAAATGGAGCGATTGGGATTATACTGCAATCCATTAACCAATTGCCCAACAATTCCACATCGGCGAGTATTCTTGAAAACACCCAAGTAATTTACAGCCTTCGTAATGAAAAAGGCTATGCCGAATTAAAAAACAGGCTCAACCTTACCAGTCACGATTTAAACCAGTTAAAATCCATTCGTAACAACCTTACAGGAACACGAAAATATACCGAAATGTTCATCAAAATCGGAAAGGAAAGCAACATTTTCCGATTGGAAGTACCGCCCGAAGTCTTTGCTGCTTACCTCACGGATGGCAAAGAAAACGAAGACATTATGAAACATTTTGAAGAACACCAAAATATGGAGAAAGCCATTAAAATATTTATTAATTCTTAAAAATAAAAATTATGAGACACACTATCAGAAATCTAATGTTATCCGCACTATTTGTAGTGCTAATTGGAAGTAAGGCTTCGGCCCAGGGGATGCCTGTGTATGACAACACAAACTTTATCTCTTTTGTAAAATCATTATTGGAATCAGGTAAACAAACCGCCAATTTAATGAAGACGGTAAAATTCCTTAAAACCCAAAAAGAGAATATCGATAAGGTAAACAATGTCATCAAACAACTTCAAGCAGTCAGGGAACTGGCAAGAAACAACCAACGATTGTTTGATGTTGTACAGGATGATTTGAGGGAAATCCTCAATTCCCCTTTTATTAAACCAAATGAAGTTACACGCATTTCAGATTCCTTTGATGCCATCCTTCAGAACTCTATGGCTGGTATGGAATATATCGACCAAATATTGTCCAGCGACAATCTGAAAATGACCGATGCCGAACGTGCCGAAGTCCTTAAAGAAAAAGAGCTGGAATCCAAGGAAATGGTAGCGGAAATTGAGGCAAAAACCAGACGCTATCGAGAGATTATTCAATTTCGAGAAATGCAGTACAAAATCAATAACCGAGAAACCGATTACTAATGTCAGGTATTTTTTTAGGCATAGGGTTAGAGTTTGTGGACACTATTTTTCAAACGATAAAAAATAGTGATTTCTCACAATACACTATTGTAGGAATGAAGACACTCGCCCTCTTGTTTTTTCTCATCAACATCCTAAAAAAGTACAATGAAGGTGTAGCCAATAATGAGGGTTATACGTGGGGATTGACCCCTGCGGAACTGGCCAAAAACTTTGCAATAGTGATTTTAGTCATTTTTTCCACACAGGTATTAAGTGTTTTCGACACCATTTTGGTGGCCATTGAAAACCAATATCGGGACACGGCACCCGCACTTCTTCCTTTACAGATGCAAGATATTGACATCGAACAGGATGTAAGTGCTTGGGATGCCACCAAAAAAGCAATGGCAATGCTTTATGAAGCATTAGTAACACCTTTATACGGCTTAAAAATACTATCCTTTATTGCCGGAATATTTCTCTGGCTATTGGATTTGTTTATTTACCCCTTATTCCTTGCAGAACGATTCTTTTTGCTGGGCATAATGCAAGCCTTTTTCCCTTTGGTCATCAGCTTGGCGGTTTTTGAAAAGTTCAGGTCGTTGGCATACAACTTTTTTAAGCTTTACGCTGGCGTATATATGTTAGTTCCTGCCTTCTTTCTGGTCAATGTTTTCGTGAATAATCTTTATACCGAAATCAATACAAATTTCTGGAGCGACTTATTTGGTACGGATTGGGGGAGTAATTTTTTCGCACCGCTTTTACAGTTAGGGTCTATCGGATTTATTGTATTGCTGAAATTCAAATTATATAAACGAGCGACCTCGTTCACTTTTAAACTCTTTACAGGCTGATAAAGCAATAATAATTTACAGATGAAAACACCATATAAGAATATTTACAACATCTTAAAGCTCAATCGCTTTATAGTATTGACCGTCGTTATTGGAGCTGTGCTCACGTGCGTCATTTCCGTTTTGATGGTCATAAAGCTGCATAAAGAAACAGTTAATAATGCTTTTGTAGTCAATTCGGACGGAAGTGTTATTCCCTTGAAACTGGTATCTCAACAAGAAAATTTAAAAGTAGAAGTCTTGGCACAATTGGAGTTGTTTCACACTTATTTCTATAACATTGATGCCAGCAATTACGAAAAGAACTTGGAGAAAGCCCTTTGGTTGGGTAATAGTTCTGTAGATGCTCTGTACCGACAGAAAAAAGCCGATGGAGTTTATAACCGTTTGTTGCAATACTCGTTGGTTCAAAAAGTATTGAATATCGAATCCAAAGTTGATATTCAAAACGAACCCTACAAGTTTGAAACGAAAACCATTTTTGAAATCAATAGAGGTACTATCACAGATACTTATGAGTTGACCACTATTGGAAATTTGATTCACGTAGATAGAAACTTTCCAAACAATACCCACGGACTGCTAATTACCAACTTTTTTGAAAGCACATTACGAAAATTAGAAAATTATGAAAGTAGAAAAAAATAAAATAGTCTTTGCCATCGTGTTGGTATGCATCCTGCTTTTTATAGGTGGCTATGCAATGCTTATATTGGGCGAGGACGAAGAACCGACCATTGAGAACAACCAGATTCCTGTACCGGAACTGGAAGACGACCAAAAGGAATACGATTCCAAATTGGATGCCCTAAACGACTTAAAGGAAGTTAGGGAAACCAACGCACCCAGCATTTATGATGAACGGCTGTTGGATTCCACAGGCGTATATGACCCTGATTTATTGGACAAGAAAAAAATGCAGATGGTAGATAGCATTTACCAACAAGGGCAGATTCGATATTCAGATAGAACGTTTGAAAATATTAATCCAAGATACTATCCACCAAAACCACCTGTTAAGAAGGAAAAAGACACAACGGATGCTATTGAAGAGCAAGAAACGAACGTGGAAGCCAAAGAACGTGCTTTGGAGCATCAACTCTTTTTTGCTTCGCATCCTATTGAAAATGAGGATTTGAATTCAAAAAATACCGATGATTTCATTTATGTACGAGTAGATGGCACACAAACAGTTAAAACCAATTATCGCTTACAAATGCGGTTGATAAAAGATGCTACCATTTATGGACAACGCTATTCCAAGAATACGCCTATTTATGGATTTGTCAATTTTAAACCCAATCGCACCATCATAGACATTGAGAATATCAATCATCAACCAGTAAAATTGAAAGCCTATGATTTTCAGGATGGTAGCGAAGGCATTTATGTTGAAAACAGTTTTAGAGCAGAAGTTACCAATGAAATTGTTGGCGATATGGTGGACGACATTAATATTACTGGTGTTCCGCAAGTAAGCGGTTTCAAGAAAATATTCCAACGTAACCATAAAAACGTAAAGGTTACGATAACCGATAATTACAAACTCATTTTAAGACTTCCTAAAACAAAATATCAAGGAAAGCCCATAATGGGCAATTAATAAACTCACTCTTATGAAAACATATATCACATTACTGTTATTGATTTGTTCAATGTCAATTTCAGCACAGCAACCCCTTGACACTATTTACGCCAACGACCAGAAAAACGTTGCCCTGTTTTTTCCAAACCCTATTCGACAAGGAATTACAGGAGCTTCCAATTTTGTATTCACCTATAATCGTGAGAAAGAGCAGTATTTCGGTTTGTTACAGGCGAAGCCTGGAACAGAAAGCAACCTATTGACCGTTACAAGTGATGGTCGCGTTTATTCTTATATTTTGAAATATTCTGAAAAACTTCCAGAACTGAATTATTTTATCAATGAAAATGAAAGCATTGGCAGTGAACTTCCGGAAAAGATTAAGCAGAAGCCAGAAGTTAAACCGTTGAACGAATATGCAAATAGAATAACACATTTTCAAAAATTCAGCGAGTATTTATTAAAATCCAACTTTGAGCGTATTGAAACCAAACGCAAAAAAGGAATTAAAGTCCAATTACAAAAAATAGCGTATGATGCTTCTGAAGTGTATTTGGTTATAGAGGTCAAGAACAGGTCTGGAATCGATTTTGAAATTGACTACATTAAAGTTTATAGAACCAACGGAAACAAAAAGCGTAAAGCCTCTTACCAAAGATTACAACAAGAAGTTATTTACAAACACAAAATGCCATATTCCATTACTGATGGAGAAAGTCAATGCTTTGTGTATGTAGTTCCAAAGTTTGTTTTAGGCGACAACGAAAAGTTAATGCTGGAGCTGAAGGAGCTAAAAGGGAGCAGAAAAATGATTTTGGAAACCAAAATTTAAGAGGTGTTTATCACCTCTTTTTTTTGTGATTAAAAAAGTATCTTTGTTATAAATATAACAAATTTATTGACAACTAAAATTAGAATGAATAACGAACAAACCGCAATACGAACAACTTATTTCAGCATAATTGGGAATACTGCTTTAGCCTTAATTAAAGGACTTGCGGGATTTTTTGGAAATTCTTATGCTTTAATTGCAGATGCGATTGAATCGACAACGGATATTTTTGCTTCATTTTTAGTTTTATTAGGTTTTAAATATGCAAAACGACCAGCGGACGAAAATCATCCCTATGGACACGGCAAAATTGAGCCATTAATTACCTTTGGAGTTGTTACATTCCTTGTTGTTTCTGCCACAATAATCGCCTATGAAAGTATTCAAAACATTCAAACACCTCATAAAATCCCGAAATCTTGGACTTTGATTGTGCTAGGTCTAATAATAGCTTGGAAAGAAATCTCATTTCAAATTGTAATTAAAAAAAGTAAACAAACAAATAGTTCATCATTAAAAGCAGATGCTTGGCATCATAGAAGTGATGCCATAACTTCGGTAATGGCCTTTATCGGTATTTCGATAGCAATCATATATGGAAAAGGTTATGAAACAGCAGATGATTGGGCTGCCTTATTCGCTTCTGGATTCATTTTATATAATAGTTATTTAATATTACGTCCAGCTTTAGGAGAAGTTATGGACGAACAACTTTATGACGAACTGATAATTGAAATTAGAGAAAAATCAACAGAAGTTCAAGGTGTTTTAGGAACAGAGAAATGTTTTATTAGAAAATCCGGAATGAAATTCCACGTGGATTTACACGCAATTGTGAATAATGAAATTTCGGTAAAATCTGGTCACGACATTGCTCATAAGTTAAAAGACCATTTACAAAAAGAAATACCGAATTTAGGACACATACTAATTCATATTGAACCGAATTAATAAAAGCAATATATTCATAAAAATTGTCTATTCTGATAAGCAAAGAAAAGTTACTAATCTTTCCTATCCGTTTTAAAACCAATTCGTTCCCTGTTATGCTGTTCAATCTGTACCTTGTCCTTTTGCAGTAAATAATTCAAAGCCTGATGAATGTCCTTAAATTTGATATTCATTTCTTTTTCAAGTTGGGCTATATGTTCTTTAAGGTTGCTATAATCTGTAAGATGCTGCCGTAACGCTACAAATGCACGCATAATAGATATATTTACGTCAATGGCCTTGTCGCTGTTAAGTACGCTAGAAAGCATTGCCACGCCCTGTTCGGTAAAGGCAAACGGAGTGGCAGGACTAAATTTAATGTTCTCTGGAAGGTTGTCACAATTTGTGATAACCTCTTTCCACTCATCTTTTGAAAGCTGAAACATAAAATCATCGGGGAAACGTTTAAGATTACGTCTAACCGCTTGTTTTAGTACTCTAGTTTCTACTTCATAGAGTTCAGCAAGGTCAAAATCAAGAATAACTTTGTTTCCTTGAATATTATGGATTTTATTTTTTATTATAGATAGTTCCATTGTATTTTTAATTAACTGGAATTATGAATTTTGAGAAACCACTTTAGAGATAGATTCATTTTCTATCTCATTGAATTGAGCCCTTAATTTTTGCATATCATCACTTACTTTACGTTCAATGACTTTAGCATAAATTTGGGTTGTAGATATTCGGGAGTGACCCAACAATTTTGAAACCGTCTCAATGGGCATACCATTACTTAATGTAACCGTTGTAGCAAATGTATGTCGGGCAATGTGGAAAGTAAGGTTCTTTTTAATACCACAAACATCAGCAATTTCCTTTAAATAAGAATTTAGTTTTTGATTTGAGATTTTAGGAAATATACTTCCTTGTGATATTGATTTACGGTTGCTCTTGTATTTTTCAACAATTTGCATCGCCTTTGGCAACAAAGGTATTCGTATGGGCTTTGTCGTCTTTTCCCGTTTGTAATAAATCCAAAGTTCGCCATCGATGCCAATACAGATATTATCCGCAGTTAAATGGATGACATCGATATAACTTAAACTGGTATAGCAACTAAAAACAAACAAATCCTTTACCAATTCCAATCTTGGAATGCTAAATTGTTTATTTTCTATCTCTTGAAGCTCTTCGAGACTTAAAAAGCCTCTTTCGTTTTTAATGAATTTAGATTTGAAATTGATAAATGGGTCGCGTTGAATCCAACCCAATTTAAACGATAAATTTATCATCTTTCTAAAACGCTCGATATGCTTCATTACGGTATTGTTGCCCATTGGCTTTTGATGGTCTTCTGGTATGTAGTCCCGGAGATATTTCTCAAACTTTATGATAAAGTGATAATCAAGTTCCCGTAAATAAAGGTCTGTGGTCTTATAGGATTTCGATAAAAATTTGGAGATATAACTCTGTGTAGTGTAATAATTTTTTTGTGTTCCCCACTTTAATTTGTTTACCATATCTTCATTATGGTAATTGATAATATCTGTAATGGAACGATTATTTTCGTCATTACCGAAATATCGAGCCTTAACGACCTGTGCGGTAATCAATTTATGCTCATTCATTAAATCGCGATAACATTTAAACAGATGATTGTAAGTTTCATCTAAATAACTGTTTAGAATTCTTGATTTCTGATTTGTTCCCCGAGCTCTGTTTTTATGGACATCCCAATCAGACACTAAAACTTTTCGTTTTAGACTGATGGTAGCTCGCTTGCCATTTACCGTAATTCTTGCGTAAATAGATGCTTGGTCATTTTTTGCCCTGGAGAAGTCCGCCCAGAACAAAATACTGAAGGTGGTAGATGTTTTCATTATTTCGTCTTTTAGTTAACAATAATTCGTTGTTATCAGACGAAAGTCAAATCACTTATAAAGATACATTTATTTATTGATTAGCAGACCGTTGGTCATAAATCTGGTCAACACTTTTTGAAATTTTAATTTGTTATCCGATTTGTTGACATTTTTAATCAAAACATATCAATTCTTATGATATTCTTAAAAACAGAAAAACCTGAAAATCATACGATTAACAGGTTTTTGTTATAGATTGATACTATAATTTGTCGGGGTGGCAGGATTCGAACCTGCGACCTCCGCGTCCCAAACGCGGCGCGATAACCGGGCTACGCTACACCCCGAATTTTAATAGAAATTTGATGTTTAATTGGGAAATCAAAAAATCTATTGTTCTATCAACCTTTTCTGAATGTAGTTTATGTCGCACTTGATGCGGTACTACACCCCGAATTGGTTACCTCTTTTTTAAGGACTGCAAATATATGGCTTTTCTTTATAAACAAACAATAAATTTAAGTAAATTGTGGTTTCATTTAATATGTGAAATTATGAGTCGGAATCCTTTATTTTTTATACTAACTTTAATCATTAGTTTTAACGCTTGTGCTCAAGATAAAAACCCTGTAAACACCCAGCATTCATACGAAACCGTTGTTTCTGATTTAAAGAATCCTTGGGGCTTTGTTTTTTTACCCGATGGCTCGATGCTTATCACCGAAAAATCCGGAGAACTCATACATTTCAACAATGGGGTAAAATCTAAAGTTTCCAGGTTGCCTGAAATTGAACTTCTTGGACAAGGTGGTTTAATGGACATCGAATTGCATCCAAACTATAAAAACAACGGTTGGTTGTATTTATCTTATGCCTCATCAAACGATAGTAACGAAGGTGCCAACACCACCATTATGCGGGCAAAACTTAAAAACAACGTACTAACCCATAAAGAGGTACTTTATAATGCTTTACCGAACACAACCCGCGGACAACATTTTGGATCTCGCATTACTTTTGATAACGATGGGTATCTATATTTTACTATAGGAGACCGCGGTAATCGCGATGTAAACCCGCAAGATATTACTCGTGATGGCGGCAAGGTATATCGGTTAAAAGACGATGGAAGCATCCCCACAAACAATCCGTTTGCCAATAAAGCTGATGCAAAAAAAGCTATATATTCTTATGGGCATCGCAACCCACAAGGCATGGTAAAACATCCTGAAACCGGAAAAATTTGGACACACGAACACGGTCCCAGAGGTGGCGACGAAATCAATATTATTGAAGCGGGCAAAAATTATGGCTGGCCGGTAATTAGTTATGGCATAAATTACAGTGGCACTAAATTTACCGAATTAACCGAAGCCCCAGGCATGGAGCAGCCCATTCATCATTGGACTCCGTCTATAGCGCCAAGTGGTATGGCGTTTATAACCAGCGATGTTTACCCCAATTGGAAAGGCAATCTTTTAGTGGGTTCTTTAAAATTTCAATACCTAAACAGATGTGTTATTAAAAATAATAAAGTTGTTAAACAAGACCGACTGTTAGATGGCATTGGTCGGGTGCGCAGTGTGCGCCAAGGTCCAGACGGCTATATTTACGTTGGTGTTGAAAATGTTGGTATAGTTAAAATAATTCCGAAGAAATAATCTTAGATTTGTGTGATACTAAATAACTTCTAAAATGATACAAATTAAAATTGGATTTTATTTAGTTTTATTAAGCTTTATAAACATTTTTTAGATGCTAATTATAGGAATTGCAGGCGGAACGGGCTGTGGAAAAACAACGGTTGTCAATCAGATTTTAAAAGAACTTCCCGAAGGTGAAGTTGGTGTTATTTCACAAGATTCATATTATAAAGACACCACCCATCTAACATACGAAGAACGCGTTAAAATAAATTTCGACCACCCGAGATCCATCGATTTCGACTTGTTGGTCAATCATTTGAAAGAATTAAAAAAAGATAAACCCATACACCAACCAGTTTATTCGTTTGTAAAACACAACAGAACGGGCGATACCATTTTAACATACCCGAGAAAAGTTATGATTGTTGAAGGCATTTTAATTCTCACAAACCCCGAGTTGCGGGATATGTTCGATATTAAAATATTTGTGCACGCCGATACCGACGAGCGTTTAATACGCAGATTAAAACGCGATATTTCCGAGCGTGGCAGAGATATAAACGAAGTGCTTTTGCGTTATCAAAACACCTTAAAACCCATGCACGATCAGTTTATAGAACCCATGAAAGAGTACGCAGATATTATTATTCCTAACAATAAATACAACACCGTTGCCGTAGATATTGTTAAAACCATTATTAACGAAAACCTGTAAATGGCACAATTCAAAAAAAATAAATATTTAAAGCCTTTTAAAAATTGGTTTATACTCATTTTTGTGGTTTTCGCCGTATGGATGCTGTTTTTTGATGCCAATTCGTGGCTTATTCACCATGAGTTAAACTCAGAAATTGAAGCTTTAGAGAATGAAAAAAAATATTACAAACGGGAAATTGAAAAAGATAAAAAAGCAATTAAAAAATTAAGTACCGAAGAAGGCATGGAAAAATTTGCTCGCGAAACTTATTATATGAAAAAGGACAACGAGGAAATTTTTATTATTGAATACGAAGACAGTTTAAAAATAAAAAAAGATGACTAAGCGTTTGTTTGATGATTTTAACCAAGTATCGGCAAAACAATGGAAACAGAAAATCCAAGTTGATTTAAAAGGCGCCGATTATAATGAAACCCTTATTTGGAATTCAAACGAAGGTATTTCGGTAAAGCCTTTTTATCATTCAGATGATTTTGATGCGTTTCCAAAACCATCAAACACCCAAGCTACCCAATGGCTTGTCTGTCAAACAATTTACGTTTCCGATGAAAAAAAATCAAATCTCAAAGCCATTGATGCCATTGAACGTGGTGCTGAAAGCATCAAATTTATTATTCCAAATGATTCCGTTTCCATTGAAGTTTTATTAAAAAACATCAACCTTACTTCTACCCCACTTTATTTTGAATTACAGTTTTTAAATAGCGATTACGTTAAACAATTTTCTGTAATTCCTGCGAAGGCAGGAATCCAAATTCATACAGATATCATTGGCCATTTAGCGAAATCCGGAAACTGGTTTAACAATTTAAAAGACGACCACAAGCATTTTGAAACTATCGTAAAAAACACAAATAGTTTTAGTGTTGATACGGCTTTATACCAAAACGCAGGTGCCAATATGGTACAACAACTGGCTTACGGTTTAGCCCATGCCAACGCGTATTTAAATCATCTTGAAACTATTATTGACAGCGAGAAAAAGACAACCTTTATTGTCATCTTTCAAGTGTCAGTCGGCACCAATTATTTTTTCGAAATCGCAAAACTTAGAGCGTTACGTATCCTTTGGAGCACCTTAGCTTCAGAATACAACATCAATACAAACTGCAATATTTTCGCAACCCCAACCAAACGCAACAAAACGCTATACGATTACAACAACAACATGCTGCGTACCACAACCGAATGCATGAGTGCCATTTTAGGTGGCGCCAATACCATTTGCAATTTGCCTTACGATGCGATATATCATAAAAACAACGAATTTGGCGAGCGTATTGCCCGAAATCAATTACTTATTTTAAAGCACGAAAGTTATTTTGATAAAGTAGATAATCCTACAGATGGCGCTTATTATATTGAAAATTTAACCCATCAGCTTGCCGAAAAAGCTTTAGAATTATTTAAAGATATTGAAGCCAACGGCGGTTTTTTAAAACAGTTGAAGGAAGGCACCATTCAACGGAAAATAAAGGAAAGTGCCAACAAAGAACAGCAGCAATTCGATGCTGGCAAGGAAGTGTTATTGGGAAGCAACAAACACCCCAACGCTAATGATAAAATGAAAGATGAGCTGGAAATATATCCTTTTGTAAAAACCAAGCCGAGAAAAACATTAATTGAGCCTATTGTTGAAAAACGACTTGCCGAAACTTTAGAACAAAATCGATTAAAAACTGAATAATTTTAAATTTTACTGCCATCATGAAAACACCATTTTTTAAACTTTTTGTCATCGCATTAACTTTTGGTTTGATAAGTTGTAAAAATGAAAACACACTATCAGAATACAAATATGCCGATAAGGGTTTGGTATTAACTTGCGAAAAGGTAGACTCTAAATTATACAGCGAAGCCTTGTTTGCTTTTGAAAATGATATTTTAAATTATTACGGCAAAAACAATCCAAACGCCTCATTAGTCCAAGCTTACGGTCAGTTTATTAGAAACGCCATTTACGGTAGGGTAAAATACGAAGACATCGTTTCTCCGCACACCGTAAAGGTTTTTGAAGCCCTAAAACAGGAGAACGATTTGTGGGATGCCAACAACCCTGAAAGCTATTTAAACTATAACGGTGCCTTGGTAAAGTGCATCGCCATAAATATGCAAAATCCGGAATTAAGAACCACTTTTAATTCATTATTAGAAGTTAACAGTATGAGTCCAAAGCCTTTTGGAGCCCCGTTAATGTCTAATTTCAGACATGCGCTAAGCGACAAATATTTAGCAGCTTACATCGCTTTCGATTTGTATTACGCAAAGTTGTTTAACAAGGATTTATCAAAAGTAAATAATGAAAAACCAGTACAAAAAGTAGATTTTAACAAAACGCCACAATAAAAAATTGGGTCAATCAAAATGTCTAGAAAAAACCTTCAACATATAACCATTAAGTCAGCTATTAAAAGCCAAAAGCCAATAGCAAAAAGCTCGTTTGTAACTGCAGAAGGCATTCCTGTAAAATCAACCTATTCAAAAGATGATTTACAACAGATTGAGCATCTTAATTTTGTTGCGGGCATAGCGCCAAATCTCCGCGGCCCCTACAGTACGATGTATGTACGCAGACCTTGGACGATTCGCCAATATGCAGGTTTTTCGACTGCCGAAGAAAGCAATGCCTTTTACAGACGTAATTTAGAGGCCGGACAAAAAGGGTTGTCGGTGGCATTCGATTTAGCAACGCATCGCGGTTACGATTCCAACCATGAACGTGTGGTTGGCGACGTTGGAAAAGCTGGCGTTGCGATTGATTCGGTGGAAGATATGAAAGTGCTTTTCGACCAAATTCCGTTGGATAAAATGTCCGTTTCAATGACCATGAATGGCGCCGTATTGCCCATTATGGCATTTTACATTGTTGCCGCCGAAGAACAAGGCGTAAAACCAGAACAATTAGCAGGCACCATTCAAAATGATATTTTAAAGGAATTTATGGTGCGCAACACGTACATTTATCCGCCAACGCCCTCAATGAAAATCATTTCTGATATTTTTGAGTATACCAGTAAAAATATGCCAAAATTTAACAGCATCAGTATTTCTGGCTATCACATGCAAGAAGCCGGTGCCACCTGCGATATCGAACTCGCTTACACCTTGGCCGATGGCTTGGAATATATTAGAAAAGGATTGGATGCAGGCATGGACATCGATACCTTTGCCCCGCGCCTATCTTTCTTTTGGGCGATTGGCATGAATCATTTTATGGAAATTGCCAAAATGCGAGCAGCTAGAATGTTGTGGGCTAAATTGGTAAAACAATTCCATCCGAAGAATGAAAAATCACTGGCCTTACGCACCCATTGCCAAACATCTGGTTGGAGTTTAACCGAACAAGACCCATTTAATAATGTAGCCCGAACCACTATTGAAGCGGCTGCGGCAGCTTTTGGCGGTACGCAAAGTTTACACACCAATGCTCTGGATGAGGCCATTGCTTTACCAACCGATTTTTCGGCACGTATTGCCAGAAACACACAAATATTTTTACAAGAGGAAACTAAGATCACTAAAACCGTCGACCCTTGGGCGGGTAGCTTTTATGTTGAAAAACTAACGCACGACATTGCCCACAAAGCATGGACTTTAATTGAAGAAGTGGAAGCCTTGGGCGGTATGACCAAAGCCATTGAAGCGGGCATTCCTAAAATGAGAATCGAGCAAGCGGCGGCACGTAAACAAGCCCGCATCGATTCAGGACAGGATATTATTGTTGGGGTTAACAAATACAGACTCCAGGAAGAAGCGCCCATACAAACCTTAGTAGTTGACAACCAAACGGTTCGTAATCAGCAGATTGATAGTTTAGATAAGATAAAAGCCGAAAGAAATAACGATAAAGTAAAAAAGGCTTTATCAAAATTAACAGAAGCTGCAAAAGCATGGTCTAACTCAAATAACAGTAAAAAAGAAACCACAAGTTCTGTTTCAAAAGGTTCCCGTTTTCATGGGAATTTGTTAGCTTTAGCTGTTGAAGCAGCCCGTGAACGCGCTACTTTAGGCGAAATTAGTGATGCTTTAGAAGATGTTTTCGGGCGTTACAAAGCACAAATAAAATCCTTTTCCGGTGTGTATAGCAAAGAAGTAAAAAACGATAATAGCTTTAATAAAGCAAAAGAATTAGCCGATATTTTTGCCGAACAAGATGGACGACGACCCCGCATAATGATTGCAAAAATGGGACAAGACGGTCACGACCGTGGTGCCAAAGTAGTCGCCACCGGTTATGCCGATGTGGGATTTGATGTGGATATTGGTCCGCTTTTTCAAACGCCACAAGAAGCAGCTAAACAAGCCGTGGAGAACGATGTACATATTTTAGGCGTGTCCTCGCTTGCAGCAGGACACAAAACATTGGTGCCGCAAGTTATTGAAGCTTTAAAAGATTACGGTCGCGACGATATTATGGTTATTGTTGGCGGCGTAATTCCCAAACAAGATTACCAATATCTATTTGATGCTGGCGCTGTGGCTGTATTTGGCCCAGGCACAAAAATTAGCGATGCCGCGATAAAGATTTTGGAGATTTTGATTGATTAGCTGATGTTGATTCTTAATGAATTGTAAACTTAAATCGTTTTAACAATCGATAAAGTTTACCTGTGCTGAACTTGTTTCAGTATTGAAGCGGAACTTTGGCTTTGCATTAAACGAGACTTCAAAAATCCATATCAATATCCTTAAAACATGAAAACTTTAAATCCATTAATAGTCGTATTCTTTATTATTTTATCTAGTTGTAACAAAGAAAAAACAGAATCTAAAAAACAGTGGTTTAAAGGCAACCTCCACACCCATTCGTATTGGAGCGATGGGGACGAATTCCCCGAGGTTATTATGGATTGGTACAAAAGCAACGGCTACCAATTTCTAGCGTTAACAGACCATAATACTTTAGCCGAAGGCGACAAATGGAAAACCATTTCAAAGGATTCCATTTATCAAAACGCCTTTAAAAATTATTTGAACACCTATGGTGATGATTGGGTAAATTATAGAGTAGATTCTTTAAACAGAACTCAAGTTAAACTAAAAACCTACGAGGAATACCGACCTAAATTTGAGGAAGATGGTAAATTTTTAATCATTCAATCTGAAGAAATAACCGATGGTTACAATGGCAAACCCATACATATTAATGCTACCAATGTTAAACGGAAAATAGATCCGCAAGGCGGGAATAGCGTTTTGGAAGTGATGCAAAACAATTTGGATGAAGTTGCAAAACACAAGGAAGAATTCGGCACCCCGATAATAGCACATATCAATCACCCTAATTTTGGTTATGCCATTAGTCTTGAAGATATGATAGCTTTAAAAAACGAACAGTTTTTTGAGGTGTACAACGGGCATCCGCATGTAAATAACTCTGGAAACGACGAGCATATATCTACTGAACTCATGTGGGATTATATCAACATTGCTTACATTGAAAACAATAAACCCATAATGTACGGACTAGCTACCGATGATTCGCACCATTACCACAGAAAAGGCCGTAAATGGAGTAACGCTGGCAGGGGGTGGATTATGGTACAAGCAGATACACTTAGTGCTAAATCGTTAATAAATGCTATGGAAACCGGACAGTTTTATGCGAGTACTGGCGTAGAGTTAAGTGATTTGACTTTTGAAAACAATAGGCTTTCTGTCGCCGTTAAAACAAATGAAAATACCACTTACAAAATAGCTTTTATAGGCTGCAAAAAAGGACAAGGCGAACCAGAAACATTGGCTTCATTTGAAAGCGACAAGGCTAGCTTTGAAATCGCAAAAGATATGCTTTTTGTGCGCTGCAAAATTACATCTTCAAAATTACACGAAAATCCGATTGAAGATTTGTTGTTTGAAAAAGCTTGGACCCAACCTTATAGGTTTTCAGAATAAAAAAAGAGCCTATCTAAGAAGTCTTTTGAATTTAATTTGTCAGGTTGAGCTTGTCGAAACCAATCTTGATTATCAAGAAGTTAAAATATTTCGACAAGCTCAATATGACATTGAATTAGACTTTCTAAACAGGCTCTTTTAATTATTGTAGTTTAAAAATTAATCTACTTTTTTGTCGGTTTTAATTTCTGGTGATTTCTCAAAATCCCCGGCATTAACAACCGTCCATTTATCAAATGTTTTAAAGTATTTTTTAATCACTTTATTTACATCTTCAACGGTTAAATTGGTTACGCGGTCTTCGATATCTTTATAAAACATCATATCTCTATCGTAATATAAATTATTATTGATTTTAGAAGATAATTCATTGTCTTTCGCTCTGGACACATTTTGCCCCTGCACCCAACTGGTAACGGCAACTTTAAGCTCATCTTCTGTAATTCCATCGGCTATAAAACGCGCAATTTCTTCACTAAAACCCTTTTGCACTTTTGATGCGTTTTCAGGCGCATAAATAGCATAAACCATGATGGAAGATTTCTTATCTTTTTCGTCACCATCAACACTTACGCGTCCGCCAGCACCATAACTCACACCATCTTTTTGACGTAAACGATCGGCAATTCTAGAGTTTAAGAATCCACCACCAAAAATGGAGCCTGCAATTTGTAGGGCCGCATAATCTTCATCAACCTGACTGCCTTCAAAAGCCAAAACACCAATACTTATGGCATTCTTTTTATCTGGTGTTTTAATTTTTTCGTTTGCTGCATTATTCGGAATATACTTATCCGATATAGGTTTGTACGGCTTATTGGATTTAAAATCTGAAAATTCTTTTTCAAAATAATCCTTTAAACCCTGTTCATCTACATTTCCAATAGCAACCAAGGTCGCACTATCCGAAATACCGTAAAACTCGTTGTAATAATCTTGAATAGCTTCAACGGTAACCGCATTGATAGCTTCAATATCTTCCTCGATTGATGTTACGTAAAGTGGGTGTCCTTTTTTGTAGTTTTGGTTTAATGCTCCCAATCTTTTACCAGCTAAGTATTGAGGCTCTGTCTTGTTCTGTTCAATACTTGCTAATTCTTGGGTTTTAAGTTTATCCAATTCCGCTGGGTCAAACTTAGGGTTTTTCAGCATATCGGTCATTAAAGCCAAGGTTTCCATAAGATTTTCTTCGGTAGAACTCACATAAACATTTACACGACCATTGGAACCACCAAAACCAACAGACGATTTTAAGGCACTCAATTTATCCTCAATATCTTGTCTGGTATGGTTTTGTGTGCCTTTGTTAAGCATTCTGGCGGTGTAACTGGCAATTTTTCCTTTATTCATAAAATCGTTCACATTACCATTTCTAAAAGTAAACGATAAGGTTACCGTTTTACCGCGGTTGTCTTTTTTAATGAAGCCGTATTCAATTGGCGTTGTATTTAAAGTACCTGAATCCAATCGGTTTTGAATGTTTTCGTAAGACACATCAAAAGCTTCTCCTGCACCATAACCTGCTTTTCCTTTGTAGCTTGCAACCAACTCCTCAAGACCTTGGGTATGCTCTATTTCCACACGAATAGGTGTTTTAGTTGGAACAAAATTACCCACGGTTCTGTTGGTGTTTATCAAGTAGCGCTGAGCAGCCTCATTTACTTTTTCGGCCGTCATACTTTCAATTCTATCTCTATGAATGAAGGCCAATCGCCAGTCGCCAGCTCCAATAAACTCGCTCATATAAGTGCCTAAAAAGGCTGAATTTCTACTTATTTGATCGATGCGTTTTAACAAATTGGATTTGGCACGATTAACCTCTTCTTCGGTAATCGGATTCTCTTTTAAACCGTCTAACACCGACAATAACGTGGTTTCAGCCTCGGTTAATGATTTTTCTGAAGGCACATCCACATTTATATATAAAAATGAAGGTTCCTTTGTAAATGGAGAAAACGACCAAAGACTAGAAGCTTTTTTACCGTCTACCAAAGCTTTATACAATCTACCTGAAGGTTGATCGGTAAGTACTTGTTCAACCACAGACATGGCCGCATAATCTTCGTGCGATCCTGCTGGCGTGTGATATAGCGCCGATACAATTTGCAAATCGCCAACACGACTTAATGTAACACGTTTTTCGCCATCTTGGGCAGGCTCAATAGTTGGGATATCCCTTAAAGGTGTGTCTGGTTTTTTAATCCCTCCAAACTTTTTCTCAATTAAAGCCAAAGTCTTATCGGTTTCAAATTTGCCGGTAACCATAAGAACAGCGTTATCCGGACGGTAATATTTTTTGTAAAATGCTTGTAGGTTTTCAATAGGCACGCGCTCAATATCCGATTTGTTTCCAATGGTGGATTTTCCGTAATTATGCCATAAATAAGCGGCACTCGTTACTTTTTGCATCAGCACCCTAGTAGGTGAGTTTTCGCCACTTTCAAATTCATTTCTAACTACCGAAAATTCAGATTCCAAATCCTTTTTTGCTATGTACGAATTTACCATTCTATCGGCCTCCAAATCCAAGGCCCAATCCAGATTATCATCATTGGCATTAAAGGTTTCGTAATAGTTGGTTCTATCAAACCATGTGGTGCCGTTTGGTCGGGAACCGCGTTCGGTTAATTCCTTTGGGATATCCGGATGGTTTGGCGTGCCTTTAAAAACCATGTGCTCCAAGAGGTGCGCCATTCCCTTTTCGCCATAACCCTCGTGTCGCGACCCCACCAAATAGGTGATGTTTACGGTAATGGTTTGTGCAGAATTATCTGGAAACAACAGCACTTTTAAACCATTGTCTAGTTTATACTCTGTAATGCCTTCAACACTTGCCGTTTTTTTAATCTGAGCTTCAACGGTTATTGAAAACGAAGTCAATAACACAAAACACAGTGTAATTTTTAATAGATAATTAATTCTTTTCATTTTAAATTATTTGATGTTCTCTGTAAATATATGACAACTAATTGGCTTTTATTGTTAAAAATTTAACAAAAAAAATAGATATTTCGTACAACAATAAGTTAGTAATCGAATGTTAACAACTTCAATTTCCTATACTCATAAATAATTGTATTTTTACGCTTAATAAAACCAAATCAATAAATGGGTAAAATCATTGCAATTGCTAACCAAAAAGGAGGCGTTGGAAAAACAACAACGTCAATAAATTTAGCGGCTTCTTTAGGCGTTCTGGAAAAAAAAGTTTTACTAATAGATGCTGACCCTCAAGCAAATGCAACTTCTGGAATAGGAATAGACGTGGAAACCGTTGAAATAGGAACCTACCAACTTTTAGAACATTCCAATTCGGCAAGAGAAGCCATAGTAAAAACCGAAACACCGAACTTAGATATAATTCCGGCACACATTGACTTAGTGGCTATTGAAATAGAGCTTGTTGATAAAGATGCTCGGGAATACATGCTTAAAAATGCCATTAACAAAATTAAAAACGATTACGATTATATTTTAATCGATTGTGCACCATCATTGGGTTTGCTAACATTAAATGCCTTAACGGCTGCTGATGCTGTAATTATCCCGATTCAATGCGAATATTTTGCCTTGGAAGGCTTAGGCAAACTTTTAAACACCATTAAAAGCGTACAAAAAATACACAACCCCGAGTTGGATATTGAAGGCTTATTGTTAACCATGTACGATTCGCGTTTGCGCTTATCGAATCAAGTGGTAGAGGAAGTACAAAAACACTTTAACAATATGGTGTTTCAAACCATAATTCAGCGTAATGTGCGTTTAAGTGAAGCACCGAGTTATGGCGAAAGTATAATTAACTACGATGCCAGTAGCAAAGGTGCGACCAATTATTTAAGTTTAGCAAAAGAAATTATCAACAAAAACTCCTAAAATTATGGCTAAGGCAACTAAAAAACAGGCTTTGGGCAGAGGTTTATCGGCACTTTTAAACGACCCGAGTAACGACATTCAATCTGTTCAAGATAAAAATGCCGATAAAGTTATAGGCAATATTGTTGAGCTGGATTTAGATTTTATTGAAGTCAATCCGTTTCAACCGCGTACCAATTTTAGCGAAGAATCGTTACGAGAATTGGCATCATCGGTTAAAGAGTTAGGCATCATTCAGCCCATAACGGTTCGAAAATTGGGCTTAAACAAATACCAACTGGTTTCCGGTGAGCGTCGTTTTAGAGCGTCTAAATTATTAAATTTAGAAACCATTCCTGCCTACGTTAGAATTGCAAACGACCAAGAATCGTTGGAAATGGCATTGGTTGAAAACATCCAACGCCAAGATTTAGATCCTATTGAAATTGCGCTATCGTACCAACGTTTAATCGACGAAATTAATTTAACCCAAGAACAAATGAGCGAGCGCGTGGGTAAAAAACGCTCCACCATAGCTAACTATTTGCGCTTATTAAAGCTCGACCCCATTATCCAAACTGGTATGCGCGACGGCTTTATTTCAATGGGACACGGGCGTGCTTTAATTACTATTGAAGACCAATCGAGTCAATTGGATATTTACGAAAAAATATTATCGGATAAATTATCGGTTAGGGAAACAGAGGGTTTGGTTCGTAACTTTAATACGAACGAGGATGTAAAAACACCTTCAAAAAACGAAGCTGATGAAGAGGTGCCAAAATTCATAAAAAAAGGCATATCTGCATTTTCAGAATACTTTGGACACAAAATTGACGTTAAAGTCTCTAAAAATGGTAAAGGAAAAATAACCATTCCTTTTCATTCCGAAGAGGATTTTAATCGTATTAAAAAATTGGTTCAAGGTGCTAAATAAAGTTCTAATAACAACCCTATTTTTACTTATAAGTTGCTTTTCATTATTAGCTCAAAATAAAGATGACGAGGAAAGACCTAAGGAAATCCCTGATGAAGTTGTAGTAGATTCAATTATAAAAATTAAAAACCCCATCAACCCTTTATCGCCCGCAAAGGCAGCGTTTTATTCAGCAATTTTACCGGGTTTGGGGCAAGCTTATAACAAAAAATACTGGAAAATTCCTATAGTTTATGCGGCTTTAGGAACTGGTATCTATTTTTATACCACCAATAACAAAGAATACAATCGTTACCGCGATGCTTATAAAAGCAGATTAGCAGGTTTTACAAATGATGAGTTTTATTTGGATGCCAATGGCGAACAATTATCAACGCCAAGAGTTACCGATGATGGCTTGCGGCGTGCCCAAAAACTGTTTAGGCGTAATAAAGAAATTTCGCTTTTAGTAACGGTTGGTTTGTACGCTTTAAATATTATTGATGCCAATGTTGATGCGCATTTACTGCAATACAATGTGGATGAAAATCTATCATTGGCCCCGCATTATAAAATAAACGAAATGGATGCCACGGGCAATCTCGGGTTAACCTTAAATTTTAAATTTTAGCCTATTAACGGGCATTAAGCAAATACTTTTTTAAATACGATGAATATAGCTTTACTTGGATATGGAAGAATGGGGAAAACCATAGAGCAAATTGCCATAAAACGCGGACATAATATTGTTTTAACGGTTGATAAAGATGATAAAGATTACGACATTACCAAGGCCGATGTCGCCATAGATTTTAGTATCCCCGATGTGGCTTTCCATAATATTTCCAATTGCATAAACAACAATGTGCCCGTTATTTCTGGTACAACGGGTTGGTTGAATAAATATAACGATGCCGTTAGCTTATGCAAAGAAAGGGATGGCGCGTTTATTTATGCATCAAACTACAGTTTGGGTGTTAATATTTTTTTCGAGTTGAATAAAACACTCGCTAAAATGATGAGCAATTTAAAACAATACAATGTGTCGATGGAAGAAATCCATCATACCCAAAAATTGGATGCTCCTAGCGGAACAGCCATTACTTTAGCTGAAGGTGTTATTGAAAAGCATGATGGATTTGATAACTGGAAACTGGATGAACGAGGTGAAAACACCATTCCCATAACAGCAAAACGTATTGAAAACGTACCGGGCACACACACCGTAAATTATGAAAGTGAAGTCGATAGCATTTCCATAGAACACATAGCGCACAACCGCCAAGGTTTTGCCTTAGGTGCTGTAATTGCTGCGGAATGGATTGTGGGCAAAACCGGGGTTTTCACGATAAACGACGTGTTAAATATTGGTTAATGTTTTCGCTAAGTGTAACAGCATCATATTACTTTGCAACTAACTAAACTAAAAACAAATAAGCTCTCGACTGCGATCGAGATGGCAATTAAAAAATTACGATTATGACGCTTTCACAATGGTTTATATTCATTTTAATTATTCAAGTCATTCATGGTTTAGGCACGTGGAAACTATACATTAAAGCCGGTAGACAAGCCTGGGAAGCTTTTGTTCCGGTGTACAATGGTGTTATTTTAATGAAAATAATTAACCGTCCGTGGTGGTGGGTTATTTTATTATTCTTACCCATTGTAAATCTTATTATGCTCATGGTGGTTTGGGTAGAAACGGCAAGAAGCTTTGGCAAAAACACTTACCTCGACACCTTTTTAGCCATTGTAACCCTTGGCTTTTACAACTTTTATTTAAACTATATAGCCGATGTCGCGTATGTAAAAGACCGTAGCTTGCAGCCCAAATCTGGCTCTGGCGAATGGACCAGCTCCATTTTATTTGCTATTGTTGCGGCAACCATTGTACACACGTATTTTATTCAACCGTTTACCATTCCGTCGTCATCTTTAGAAAAATCCTTGTTAGTGGGCGACTTCCTCTTTGTTAGCAAATTTCATTACGGTGCCAGAGTGCCCATGACAACCGTTGCAGCTCCTATGGTTCATGATACCATTCCTATTTTAAACAAAAAATCTTATTTATTTGATGATGACAAAGAAAACCCTTCATGGATAAACAAATTGCAGTTGCCCTATATGCGTTTGCCTGGGTTTGAAACCATCGATAGAAATGAAATTGTAGTCTTCAATCAACCAGCCGATACGCTGAGGGATATGAATGATTTTACCCCAGACAGAAACTATTACAAACCCATCGATAAAAAAACCAATTTGGTAAAGCGCTGCGTTGGGGTTGCTGGCGATTCTTTAGAAATTCGTAATGGTTATGTATATATAAACGGGAAGAAAAATGAATTACCCGATAGGGCACATTTACAATTTAGTTACTATGTACAGCCCAAAACCAATCAGTTCAATCCTATTTATGTTAAAGAACGTTACGATATAACGGATCAATTTGGCATTGTAAACCAGCAAAACACCTATTTATTCCCTGCTATTTCTGATGAGGCTTTGGCTAAATTTAAGAACCACCCAAATGTATCCAGCATAACACCCATTAAAGCAGAAAAAGGAAAAAGAGACCCCAATGTGTTTCCGCACGACCCCAACTACAATTGGAATATCGATTTTTTTGGACCCCTTTATATTCCCGAAGCAGGAAAAACCATTGATATAAACTTAGAAGTTTTACCGCTTTACAAACGGGTAATTACCGAATACGAAGGCAACACTTTACAAGTAAAAGGCAATCAGATTTTAATAAACGGTAAAGTTGCTGATACGTACACTTTTAAGCAAAACTATTATTGGATGATGGGCGACAACCGCCACAACTCCATTGATGCCAGACGTTGGGGCTTTGTGCCATTCGACCATGTTTTGGGCAAGCCCGTATTTATTTGGATGAGTTGGGACGGACTTAAAAACCCGCGTTGGGAACGTTTTTTTACAACCGTTCACGGCACCGGAAAAGCAACTTCATATTTCATTCCGTTTTTAGTGCTACTTTTTGGATATATTGGTTTTAATAAGTGGCGTAAACGCAAGAAAGCAAATAGTTAAGCTAATTGTAATTCCTGCGAAATCGAAGACTCACGAATTCGAAATTATAATATAAGAATCAATGAGTAATGCAGGAATCTTATGAATTGTAACTTGAAATATTATAAAATGGATTCCTGCCTTCGCAGGAATGACAGAATCAAATGAACATTTTAATCCACCCCACATATTTTCCAAATATTGCGCATTTTGTTGCTATGGTAAAAGCAAAACATGTGGTGTTTGAAATGGACGATAATTTTGTAAAACAAACTTACCGAAACCGCACTTATATTTATGGTGCCAACGGAAAATTGGCTTTAAATATTCCCGTGATTCATTCGCAAAAAAACCGTCAGAAATACCGCGATGTCAAAATTTTTAATGATGAAAACTGGCAAAGTCTCCATTGGAAATCCCTACTTTCAGCGTATAGAACCTCACCTTTTTTTGAATATTACGAAGACGAGCTTCAGCCTTTATTCCAAACAAAAGCAACATACATTTTAGATTTTAATATGACTTGTTTTGAGGTAATTTGCGATTGTTTACAATTAGAATTGGATAGCTCGAAAACGGAAACCTTCCAAAAAACGACGGAAGGCACAACCGATTTTAGATCATTGGTAAACGCAAAAAAAGAACAGCCTCAAACTTTTGAAACGTACACGCAGGTATTTAGTAACAAACACGGTTTTATACCCAATTTGAGTATTTTGGATTTGCTGTTTAACGAAGGCCCCAACGCCTTAAATTATTTAGAATCTCAAACTCTAGCTTCACAATAATGTTACAAACCTTTGCGCATTACGGCAGTCATTTTTTAATACCACTTTTTGTAGCTTTAATATTTTATAAAGCCCAATGGAAATATGCGTTTTTAGTTATGATTGCAGGTATGCTTATAGATCTGGATCATTTACTGGCAACCCCTATTTTCGACCCAAATCGATGCGGTATTGGTTTTCATCCGCTGCACTCCTATTTTGCGATTTTGTTTTATCTATTTCTTTTAATTCCTAAAAAATCCAGATTGGTGGCTTTAGGGTTGGTTATTCATATTTTTTCCGATGTGGTGGATTGTAGTTTTATGTAAACAGGTTTTTACACAGAGATTCACCGAGTTTTCACTGAGATTCACAGAGCGCTTTTCGGTTATTACAAATTTAAAATTTACTGTAAACTGAGACTGTAACTGAAAACTACGACTGAAAACTGAACACTATTCCTCTAAACTTAAAGTGGTCATGATTGGGTAATGATCGGAGTAACGGTCATTATAAGCTTTAAACCCATTTACCGAAAAAGCATCGTCGGTTAAAATAAAATCGATTCTTATGGGGAAAAACTTAAAATCGTAAGTCCGTCCAAATCCATTTCCAGATTCAATAAAAGCATCGTTTAAATCGCCTTTTATTTTTCTGTACACATACGAAAATGCCGTATTATTAAAATCGCCACAAATTATCATTTTATAAGGGCACTCTGCTTTATGCTTTAAAAACAATTCAGATTGAAACTGTTGCATTTTAAAGGTGTTACCAACCCTATTAAAAAGACGCTCGGAGTTTTCTTTTTTAAGACTTTCGGCTTTCGTGTTAATGCGCAAAGATTCTAAGTGAATATTATAAATTCTTAATGTATCCGCGCCTTTTACAACATCAGCGAAAATGGCATTATTTCCCGTATTTGGGAACTCGATAGAGCCCGAATTTACAATGGGATATTGCGAAAAAATGGCTTGTCCGTATTTTGCTTTATTCCCCGAAAGCTTTTCAAACTTATACTTAAAAAAAGACAAATCGATGTTTTTATGCGGATGGTATTCTTGAATACTTAAAATTTCCGGAGATTCGGTTTTAATAAAATCAACCATTTTAGTTTCAATACTATCCTCAGGAATCCATTTATACAAATTAAACAACCTCACGTTGTAATTCATCACCTTAAAATTATGTTGGCTCTCAATTTGTTTTGAGGATGAAAACTTGTACAACGAACCGAAAAACAGATAGCCCATTAAAAGCACTACAAACGACAGAATAAATTGCTTTTTAAGTCGAATGAGCCAGTATAAAAAGAATAAGGTGTTGCACAAAATAAGAAAGGCAACGCCCAAACTAAGTACGGATAATATTGAAAAGGTTTTGGGAGACGCAAAAGGCAAGAGGTAAGACAACAATAGTAAAATAGCAAAAACCGCATTTATAAAGTAAATGATTTTATTTATAAAACTTAGTTTTTTCATTAAAGCTAATTATTGTAAATAATTTATAACTGATTTCTTTTGATCCAAAATTTTCCAGACCTGTCAGGTTTTAAAAACCTGACAGGTCTCTTCCGTCAACGGTCATTTGTCTTCCTTCAAAAAACTATTTCCCGGCTTTAAAAAGAAATTCTTTTTCTTCGGCCGTTAAACTATCGTAACCACTTTTGCTTATTTTGTCTAAAATTACATCAATTTTTTTCTGATTATTAAACTGATTAAATTCGCCTTTAGTATAACCGCCAACTTTACTTTTATTTTTATGAACCGTTTTTAATGGCGATTTTTTTGAAGGTTTGAACATGCCCACAAAAGCATCCATTATTTTTTCGAAACCTTTCCCAATATCCTTGCCTTTTAACAATTGTTTGGCGTAATAATAGCCCAATAAAGCACCGCCCAAATGTGCTAAATTACCACCCGCATTTAGGCCAAACAAGCCTAACATATCCAAAGCAACAATAGCAGCCCCAATATACCAAAGCTTTAAATTAAAGGTGAAAAAGCGCACTTCTTGGTTAGGCATATAGGCACATATAAATATCAACAACGCTCGAACGGCTGCCGATGCACCAACTAAACTAGACGTGGCACCAAAAACATTTGGTAGTAAAGTATAGCCAAGCATAAATAAAAACCCTCCAGAAATAGCTCCGAGAAAATAAACATTAAGAGCCATTTTGGTACTGAATAAATTTAAAAACATACGCCCAATAAAATAGAGCCAAAGCATGTTAAAGAGGATATGAAAAAAGTCGCCATGCAAGAAAGCATAAGTGATGATAGACCACGGTTTTACGATAAAATCGGTAAAATCACTGGGCAATTCAAACCATGTTAACCCATTTTTAAAAATTAATCCAATAACAAATACAACAAGGTTAACCGCTATAATTTTATCTAATGCATTTAAATTAGATAGTTTGTTTTTTATGTCTTGAGAGAATGATGTCATTTTAATTCCAACGGTTTCTGTTAAACTGTGTTTTTTTCCAATACCACATAATTAAAAAGCCTGTTAAAGCGCCACCAACGTGGGCGAAATGTGCGGTATTACTTGGGCTAAAAAACGATTGTCCGGTAATGCCCGAAATTAAATCTAAAATAATAATTCCTGGGATAAAATATTTCGCTTTAATTGGAATAGGCAAAAAGATAAGCATAAGTTCTGCATTGGGATTCATCATGCCAAAGGCGGCAAGAATACCCATGATACAACCAGAAGCACCTACCATAGTGTTTCTGGCAATAACATTCATATCGAACAAGGACCTGAAAGCGCCATCGGTAATTAAGTTTGCATTAAAGTTATATTCAGCTAAAATCGGCATCATTTGCCTGCTTAATATTTCACCTTTTATATATGGTCCTTCAGTGGCATCGATGGAAACAATTTTGCGAATCATGTCACTATTCATATTTAAGTCTGCAATACCGCTTAGCGCAGAATAATAATCGAAATAATAATAGCCTACTTGCAAGGCAACAGCACCCAATCCTGCAGAAATATAAATAAACAAAAATCTCTTGCTTCCCAATACTTGCTCAACCGGCGTACCAAACATCCACAATGCGAACATATTAAACAAAATATGCATCACACTTAAATTGTTTAAGTCGGCGCCTCCATGCATAAACATGTGGGTTATGATTTGCCACGGTTGAAAGGCTTCGTTGGTAGGAAAATGCATGGCGAATAAATCGTAAAACAAAATTCCGTTTCCAATAAATATGGTACCAATAAACATTAATACATTAATGATTAATAAATGCTTAACGGTATCTGAAATTCTCATCATATTTTTAATCTTCTTTTAATAATTTTAAGACGTTTCAACAGCACTTCGACTGCGCTCAGTGTGACATTTCAATAAAAATTCAACAATCTTCTGTCTTCGGTCTTCGGTCTTAATCTATATAAATTTTTTATCCAACTCGTCAACACTCATGGTTACAAATGTGGTGCGATTAGTGGGCGACACATTAGGTTCTTTACAGGCAAACAAACGGTTTACCAAATGTTCCTGTTCGTCTTTTTGTAATGATTGCCCCGTTTTAATAGCCAAACTTTTGGCCATCGATTTTGCCAATAAATCGGTGGCACTAAAATGGGTGTCGGGCACTTCGTGTTCTACATCGCTAATCAACTGCTCTAAAATAATAGACACCTCGCTTTCTGGCACACTAACGGGAACACCAATAATTTCAACCGATTCTTTATTAACGCTGGAAAAGATAAAACCTGTATGTTCTAAATCTTCTTTTAACTGATTTATTATTTCAATGTCTTGAACCGAAAAATGAAGCTGAAGCGGAAACAACAATTGCTGGCTTACGGCTTCTTTAATCGTCATGTTTTTTAGAAAATCTTCATATAAAATACGTTGATGCGCCCGATGCTGATCGATAACTAACATCCCCGATTTAATGGTACTCACAATGTATTTATTATGCAGCTGATACGTGGTTTGGATATTATCGATTTGCTTATCTTCACTGAACAAAGACCCGGTTGATTCTTCACTTTCAAAATGTACCTCGCTAAAATCTTGCTGGGTTTTTGTGCCTTTCGATTCCAAGCCCACATATAAACTATCCCAATTATTTGGCGTTGGTTTAAACGCCGTGGTTTGTTTACCTCGTTGTTTTTCCTCTTGAAACGGATTAAAACTTCGGTCAACCTCAATAGTCGGTGTACTTGTTTGTGTGTTATTGTAACTGTACGGCGTATCGAGGTTTGAATCCCTTTCAAAATCTAAAACAGGCGCAATATTAAACTGGCCTAAACTGTGTTTTACGGCCGACCGCAATAAGGCATACAGGGTGTGCTCGTCATCAAATTTAATCTCCGTTTTTGTGGGATGAATATTAATATCGATGGTTTGTGGATCGACTTTTAAATTTAAAAAATAACTGGGATGCGTACCGTTTTTCAACAAACCATCAAAAGCCGAAGCTATAGCGTGGTTTAAATAGGCACTTTTTATAAATCGGTCGTTTACAAAAAAGTATTGCTCGCCCCTGGTTTTTTTAGCGTATTCGGGTTTACCAACGAAACCTGAGATTTTTAGCACTTCGGTATCTTCATCAACGGGCACTAATTTCTCGTTGGTTTTAGTTCCAAAAATATTAACTATACGCTGTCTGTAATTACTAATAGGCAAGTTAAAGGTTTCGCTTCCGTTATTATACATGGCAAAACTTAAGTTGGGATGTGCCAAGGCCACACGGTGAAATTCATCAATAATATGGCGTAATTCAACAGTATTCGACTTTAAAAAATTTCGACGTGCCGGAATATTAAAAAACAGATTTTTTACGGCAATTGAAGTGCCTTTTGGTGTCACCACAACTTCTTGCGATACCACATTACTCCCTTCAATAACAATGGTGTTGCCCACATCGTCTTGCTCTTGTTTGGTTTTTAGCTCCACATGGGCAATGGCGGCAATACTTGCTAAAGCTTCGCCACGAAAACCTTTGGTGTGCAATTGAAATAGATCGTCGGCAGTCCTTATTTTTGATGTGGCATGCCGCTCGAAACTCAAACGGGCATCGGTTGTGCTCATGCCTTTCCCGTCATCAATCACTTGAATTAAGGTTTTTCCGGCGTCTTTTATAATAAGTTTAATGGTTGTTGCGCCTGCGTCGATAGCGTTTTCTAAAAGCTCTTTAACTACCGAGGCTGGACGTTGTACAACTTCTCCAGCAGCTATTTGGTTAGCAACATGGTCTGGTAAAAGCTGAATGATGTCTGACATATATTTATTAAGAAAAGAAAATAGATAAATCGAAATCGATGATAAAAAGAAATACCAAAACAAGAATAGCCGCAATTATTAAAATACGTCTATTAGCTGCTTTATCTGGTTTTTTATAATCTTCTAAAGCGTTATTGAATTTTGTTTTAAGCCCGGAATTACTACCCACGGTGGTTCTAAATTCATCAAATTTATGCTTGATTTCATACGGGTTACCTTCACCCTTATCATCATAATAACGTGGTGTATAGTTGTATTTTTTGTTTTTGCGCAGTTTTAAAAGTCCCATAATCTCTAAAGTTTTGAAGTTATTTGAATTTAGAATCCAATATATACATACAAATCAATAATAATACCAAAACCAAGATGAGGGTTCGGATAGACATGCTTAAACCCATTTTAGTTTTAGTACCTCGTTCGCGTTTCCATCTGGAAACAAAATCTTTTGTTGAGCCCTCCTCTACATCAGAATCGGTTTCATTTTCTTTAGAGAACCGAGGTTGATAATTAAAGGTTTTATGTTTTCGTTGCTTAAACAAAATAAAGTGATATATACCTCAAAAGTACTCAAAAATAGGCAGAAAAGAGAGGTTGATATGCCAAAAATTGTTAACAAAACGCTCTGGTAGATTCCAAATTCCAAAAGGCTAGATTCCAAAACTTAAAGAAACCTACCATGGTCAGGTTGAGCCTTTCGACTACGCACAAGGTGATAATTAATTATAATTTTTATTATTGGAATTTTAAAAACAGTTTAACTATTTTTACGTAGTTCTGCCATTTTAATAGCCGCCACAGCAGCTTCGGTGCCTTTATTACCGTGTTTTCCGCCAGAGCGCTCCACAGCTTGTTGCATGTTATTATCGGTAAGCACGCAGAAAATAACAGGTGTTTCGCGCCTTACGTTTAAATCTTTTATCCCTTGGGAAACGGCTTCGCAAACAAAATCGAAATGCTTGGTTTCACCTTGAATAACACTACCAATGGCTATTACGGCATTTACCATTTGCTCTTGCATTTTTTTGGCACCGTAAATAAGCTCGAAACTCCCCGGCACATTCCAACGTACAATATTATTTGGCAAAACGCCATTTTCAATTAAGGTGTCGTGCGCCCCTTTATACAGGCCTTCGGTAATGGTATCGTTCCACTCAGAAACAACAATCCCAAACCGAAATTTACTCGCGTTTGGGATTGTTGCCTTATCGTAATCGGATAAATTTTTATTTTCCGTTGCCATTTTATGTATATTATTTATTTGCCAACACCTGCGCTTTTCCTATAAATACATCAACATTCGCTGCTTCGGTAGAGGAAGGAAAATCGTTTTTAATGGTATTAAAATGAGCCAAAGCCTTATCTGCCTTTCCTAATTCTAGAGCAATAATTCCAGCCTTATGTAAATACATAGGAGTGGTGTATTGGTTGTTGCGTAGTTTAGCAGCCTGCTCGTAATAGCTTAAAGCATCTTCCTTTTGGTTTAATTGTACAAAAGCATCACCAATATTTCCTTTAGCCAAAGCGGCTAAAATTTCATCGTCGCTTTTAAAATTACTTAAATGCTCAACGGCATTTTTATAATCTTTCAACTTTAAATAAGCCGTTCCAGCATAATAGTTCGCCAAATTAGCAGACGGTGTACCGCTGTATTCAGAAATAATATCCAACATACCAAATTTACCTTCGCCGCCATGTAATGCTAAATTAAACAAGGAATCTTTTGCAACACCGTTTACGGCCTGATCAAAGTATTTTTGAGCCTGAAACATATCGTTCATCGCATTGGCCTGTTTTGGTTTTGCTACGTATTCTTTATAGGCCAAAGAGCCTAATACCACCGCAGCTACAAGCCCTACGATAATAAAAATGTATTTTTGGTTTTTCGCTACAAACGCTTCGGTTTTCGATGCTGTTTCGTCCAGGGTATTAAAAACTTCGGCCGTTGTTGAGCCTTCTCCAATATTTTGCTCTTGCTCTGCTTTATTCTTTGCTTTATATTTTTTCTTGTAAGTCGCCATGTATTCGTTCTATATTAATGCGCCGCAAAAATATAATAATTCTTCATATTTAAAAGCCTATTTATTTGATATTTTTCAATAATTTGCACTTCCTTTTAAAGCACCGCAGCTTCTTAACATTTTATGGGTTACTTTTTGTATGATTTTAAAATCACTTTCGTTACTAAATTATAAAAACTTTGATAGCAAATCGTTTACGTTTAATGCTAAAATCAACTGTATTGTTGGCAATAACGGTATTGGGAAAACCAATGTTTTAGATGCTATTTACCATTTGTCCTTCGGAAAAAGTTATTTTAATCCGGTTGCCACCCAAAATATAAAACACGACGAAGCTTTTTTTGTGATTAATGGCGATTATGAAAAAGAGGCTAAAACCGAAAAAGTTGCTATTAGCTTAAAACGCGGACAAAAAAAAGTGATAAAGCGCAACGGAAAAGCCTACGATAAATTTAGCGAGCATATTGGCTTTTTGCCCTTGGTTATTATTTCGCCTGCCGATAGGGATTTAATTATAGAAGGCAGTAGCACGCGGCGTAAATTTATAGACACGGTAATTTCGCAAAGCGATAAAACCTATTTGTCGCATTTAATTAAATACGGCAAAATTTTAGAACAGCGCAATGCCCTATTAAAATATTTTGCGCTAAACCATACGTTTAATAAAGACACTTTAGACATTTACAACGAACAGTTAAGCGAATTCGGGACCCATGTTTTTGAAAAAAGAGATGCCTTTTTAAAAACCTTTATCCACATTTTTAAGGCACGTTACGAAGCCATTAGCAATGGTAACGAAACCGTAGATTTGGTTTACCACAGCGATTTGTTTGATGATGATTTAAACACGCTTTTGCAACATGCCATAAATAAAGACAAAGCCTTACAATATACCAGTGTTGGCGTGCATAAAGACGATTTGTTGTTTAATATTGATGGTCATCCCATTAAAAAATTTGGGAGTCAAGGGCAGCAAAAATCGTTTTTAATTGCTTTAAAATTGGCGCAGTTCGATTTTATAAAAGCACAAAGTGGCGTAAACCCTATTTTATTGTTGGATGACATTTTTGATAAATTGGACGAGCAGCGCGTTGCACAAATTATTAAATTGGTTGACGATGAAAATTTCGGACAACTATTTATTAGCGACACCCATGCCGAACGTACCGAAAATGCCGTAAAACAGGTGCATCAAAGTTATGAGATTTTTAGGTTGTGACGTTGAAAAAGACAGATGACAGGTGACAGATGACAATAGAAATTCATGTTAGGTTCCATTAATTAATAAGCTACAAATTTGTAATATCGATTTCGATTATTACTTGAATTTGTAAAAAAAATTGCCGTACTTCGTTTAACAACCGATAAAGTTCATTAAAACGGAACTTTATCTTTGCATTGCCAGTAATTTAACAGATGAACAAAAAAAGAACATTTCCGATTTTATTGATACTCTTAATTGGGTTATTTTTTGCGTGTAAACCTGAATTAAAAAAGGAGATATTTATCAAATCATCTGAAATTGGAATTTATTATGATTCTGCTTTAAAAAAGACAGTCGTTCTGAACTCTGGAAAGCATAATATTCCGAGTGGAATTTTGCCGAATATTTATCCAATAGAACAGACAAATATCAAGCGAAATGTTCAAATTCTAACAAAAGACGAAAAGCCGATATCTTATGGAGTGAATTATTGGTATAGTGTAAACCCAAAAACTATAACTGAATTTAATGCAGAAGTCGGAAATGACTATGTGAAAATTTTTGTTTTACCACAAATTTATGCGGAAATGCGTGACTCATTTCGCGAAATCGATTCTGCGAATATCAAAATACCTGAATTAGAAAAAGAAATAAAATCTAAACTGAATAATGACATTAAATATTCTGAATTTATAAAAACGGAATCTATAAAATTCGGAAAAACGGAACCTAATAAAAAATAAAAACTACTGGCAACACCGGCTATATGCCATTAATTTTGGCTTATTTATTAGATTTTGGGCAAATACTTTTAAAATATTTTTTCTTCAAACAACTCATGCCGTAGTAGTAATTGTTTAGGGAAACGCAAGGGCTACGTAAAAAAATATTTTAAAAGCGAGAAGGTCTGTGTTTTATCTATTAACTTTATAACTTTACCAAAGAAAATTAACGGCACATAGCCAGAACGTTAAACGAATCATTTACACCTAAATATGGCAAAACGCAACAACGAACATATTAGCATACAAGACGCCTTAAAGGAATTTGTAGAAACCAACAGGCTTGAAAAAGGGCTTAACAAAGTTAATGTTGCCGATGCTTGGGTTAAACTTATGGGCAATGGCGTAAACAACTATACCACCACCGTAAATTTAGAGCGCGACACACTTTATGTACAACTTAGTTCCAGCGTTTTAAGGGAAGAATTAAGCTATGGCAAACAAAAAATAATTGACCTGCTTAATGAGGAATTGGGCAAAAATATTATTAAAAAACTGGTTTTAAGATAATTATCCTTTTTGGATTAATATAATTTTTTAAAATAAAACAACCAACTTGTTATAATTT
Organism: Hwangdonia lutea; assembly: GCF_032814565.1. Classification (GTDB taxonomy): domain Bacteria; phylum Bacteroidota; class Bacteroidia; order Flavobacteriales; family Flavobacteriaceae; genus Hwangdonia; species Hwangdonia lutea. The sequence goes on along the minus strand of NZ_CP136521.1, from coordinate 2,755,249 downwards.
GTATTACCTTTGTTGCTTAATTTTTTTAATACAAATACAATGAGTAAAGGTACAGTAAAATTTTTCAATGATTCTAAAGGATTTGGATTTATCATTGAAGAAGACAACAACAAAGAACATTTCGTACACATTTCTGGATTAATCGATGAAATTCGTGAAGGCGACAATGTTGAATTCGATCTACAAGAAGGTAGAAAAGGATTAAACGCCGTAAACGTAAAAGTAATCTAAGATATATACTTTAACAATTACAACTAAAAGTCTATCATTTAAATGATAGGCTTTTTTTGTGCCTAAAAAATTCCTTGACATAGTGAGGAGTCCCGATAGTTATCGGGACGCGGTAACAATATTTAAATTGGCAGATTCTTACGCTTTTTTTCTAATGAAAAAGCTCAGAATCACGTTATCAATTATTTTAAAAATATAATTGAGGCACAAAAAAATCCCGTAACAATGCGCTACAGGATTTCTTGTTTTTATATGGATTACTGCCTTCGCAGGAATGACAATTTCAAGTGAAACTCAAAAATTTACATTTTTGAGAATTGTTTTTCAACTTAAAACATCTCTCTTCCCGAGAAATGAAAAGCGCCTTCAATCGCGGCGTTTTCGTCACTATCGCTTCCGTGTACGGCATTTTCGCTTATAGAATCGGCATACATTTTACGTATGGTTCCATCGGCAGCATCAGCCGGATTTGTAGCACCAATTAAGGTTCTAAAATCTTCAACAGCATTCTCTTTTTCTAAAATTGCCGCTACAATTGGTCCACGCGTCATATACTCAACCAACTCGCCAAAAAACGGGCGCTCGTTATGTATTGCGTAAAAAGTTTCAGCATCGGCTTTGGTCATCTGTGTTAATTTCATTGCTACAATTCTAAATCCTGAAGCTGAAATTTTTTCTAATATTGCGCCAATGTGTCCTTTTTCAACAGCATCTGGCTTAAGCATAGTAAATGTTCTATTTGTTGCCATTTTGTTATTTTAAATTTTGTGCAAAAGTAATGTATTTCTAATTAAAAACAAGTCTGTCAAATTTTAAAAAATTGTATATTCGCTACCTATGACGAAAGCAGACATTAAAAGCATAAAACAACTCCTGGCTACGCCAAAAAACATAGTAATAGTACCACATAAAAATCCAGACGGAGACGCTATTGGCTCGACATTGGCCTTATATCATTACCTAAAAAAATACAATCATAACGCCACGGTTATGGTGCCCAATGATTATCCGGATTTTTTAAAATGGATACCTGGAAGCGAGCATATATTAAAACACGATACGGAAACCGAAGCTTGTGAAATGTTGATTAATGCGGCTGATATTATTTTTACTTTAGATTTTAACGCCTTCCATAGAACAGGAAACATGGAAACTGTTTTAACCGAAAGCAAAGCCATGAAAATTATGATTGACCACCATCAATCACCTGATGATTATGCTGCTTTTGTTTTTTCGGATGTAAATATGAGCTCTACCTGCGAAATGATTTATCATTTTATAGATATGTTGGGAGATACCAATGCGATTGATGCAAATATTGCCACCTGTATTTATGTTGGGATTATGACGGATACGGGGTCGTTTAGGTTTCCTTCAACCACCAGCAAAACGCATCAAATCATTGCAAACCTCATTGAAAAAGGGGCGAATAATGCCGAAATCCACAATAATGTTTACGACACCAACAGTTACGAAAGATTACAACTTTTAGGTTGTGCGTTAAGTAATTTAAAAGTGATTCCGGAAGCGCGAACGGCTTATATTACGCTGTCTCAAGACGAATTGAATCAATTCAATTATAAAAAAGGCGATACGGAAGGGGTTGTAAATTATGGTTTATCGTTAAAAAATATTGTTTTAGCTGCTATATTTATTGAAGACAAAAAAGAAGGCATTATAAAAATATCGTTACGCTCGAAAGGCAGCTTTTCTGTAAACGAATTTTCGCGTGCACATTTTAATGGTGGCGGCCATACAAATGCCGCTGGTGGCCGTAGTGAATTATGTTTAAAAGAAACCGTAGAAAAATTTATTAGTATATTGCCGCGTTATAATAAAGCCCTAAACGATGATTAAACATATAACCATACTACTTTCACTGCTATTTTTATATAGCTGCAAAATGCCCGAAGCCCGAAAACCCATTTCGGTAAAAACGGGCTCTTTTATTGATGCTTCCGTTAAACGAAATAAAGAATTAAATGCCAAGGAACAAGCCAGCATCGAAAAACTTATGGCACTTAAAAAAGATAATGGTTATATCGCCTCAGAAAGTGGGTTTTGGTATTATTACAACACAAAGGCTGAAACAGATACTTTAAGTACACCAAAATTTGGGGATGTTATAAACTACAATTACAATATAAAAGACTTAAATGGTAAACTAATTTATTCTAAAACCGACGTTAAAACACAAACCTACGCCATGGATCAGGAAGAATTGTTTACCGGCTTACGCGAAGGTTTAAAACTAATGAAATCTGGCGAAACCGTTACCTTTATATTCCCTTCTCAAAAAGCTTTTGGTTACTATGGCGACCAAAATAAAATAGGTAGTAACACACCTATAATTTGCGAAGTTACCGTTAATTCTATTTCCCAAAATCAATCCAATTAAATCATGCGAATTATTAAATTTCTAGGTTTAGCTTTATTAATAAGCTTAACATCCTGCAAATCACAATACCCAGATCTTGAAGATGGTATGTATGCCGAATTTGTTACCACTAAAGGCGTTATGGTTGCCAAATTAAACCACCGTAAAGTACCGGTTACAGTAGCAAATTTTGTGTCGTTGGCTGAAGGCACTAACACCATGGTTGACAGTATTTACAAAGGAAAAAAATATTATATTGGTCTCATTTTCCATCGTGTTATAGACAAGTTTATGATTCAGGGTGGCGACCCTTTGGGCAATGGCCGAGGAAACCCGGGTTATAAATTCAATGATGAATTCCATCCGGATTTAAAACACGATAAGCTCGGGATTTTATCCATGGCGAATTCGGGCCCAAATTCAAACGGAAGCCAGTTTTTCATTACCGAAGTGCCTAAACCAAACTTAGATAATGTACATAGCGTTTTTGGAGCGTTGGTATTGGGACAGGATGTACTCGACACGATTTCGAATGTAAAAGTAGGCCCTAAAAACAAGCCAATTAAAGATGTCGTTATTGAAGAACTGAACATTATTAGAAAAGGAAAAGATGCTAAAAAATTTGATGCTCCAAATATTTTCGTCAATCATTTTGCCGAAGTTGAACGTTTGGAAAAAGAGAAAGCAGCAAAAGCCGAAGCCATTTTAAAAGCTACCAACGATAAGTTTAATAAACAGAAAACCGAAGCAATTACCCTACCTTCGGGTTTGCAATACTATATTACAGAAAAAGGCCAAGGCGAGAAATTAAAAGAAACCAGTAAGGTTTTAACGCATTATGCCGTATATTTTGAAAACGGAAAACTCCTTGAAACCAGCAGCTTAAAAATCGCTGAAGCACTCGATGCGGTTAACGAAAAACGCAAACTCGCTGATAAATACGAACCCATTACTGCCGATTTAAGTCCAAATGCAAGAATGATTTCGGGCTTTAAGGAAGGCTTACAGCAACTGAACGTGGGCGATAAAGCCACCTTGTTTATTCCGTATCATTTGGCTTACGGCGAGTCGGGAAACCGTGGTATTCCGCCAAAATCAAATATTATATTTGAAGTTGAAATCTTGGAAATTGTTAAATAATTACAAATGATATTCAAACCGTATAGCAAATCTTATCTTTACGCCGAAAAACATAACTTATGCATTTTTTAAAATTTGATTGGAACCCTATAACGGGAATAGATATAGCTGGTAACTTTAAGCTTCATTTTTACAGTTTAATGTGGGTTTTTGCATTTGTGGCCGGTTGGTATATCATGAAGCGTATTTTCACCAAGGAAAAAGTGTCGCTTACCTATTTGGATCCGTTATTTATTTACACCGTATTAGCTACTATGCTCGGGGCGCGTTTAGGGCATGTTTTGTTTTATCAGTCAGAATTAATAACCGAGGATTTTTTTAGTATTTTTCTGCCATTTAGGTTTAAAGGCGGATTTGAATTTACCGGATTTCAAGGACTTGCAAGCCATGGCGCCGCGATTGGTATTATTATAGGTATGTATTTGTATCGTAAAAAATATAACTATAAATCGTTGTTATGGATTTTAGATCGTGTTGTGATATCTGTGGCCTCCGGTGCGGTTTTTATCAGAATTGGAAATTTTATCAATTCTGAAATTATCGGAAAAGTAACCGATTCCAGTTTGGGTGTCCGGTTTATTCAAGACCAATATTACAAAGGCCAAATCACACAACTCACAGGCATAAAGGATGTGCAAAAAGCGTATGAAGCAGTTACCGATAATCCAAAATTTGCCGATTTATTGGAGGCTGTCCCGTACAGGCATCCTGCGCAGTTATACGAAGCGTTTTGCTATGTTTTTGTGTTTTTAATTCTATGGTATTTCTATTCTAAAACCGCTAAAAAAGAGCAAACAGGTTTTCTATTCGGACTGTTTTTAATTTTATTGTGGACCATTCGTTTCTTCATCGAACGCTTCAAAGAACCCCAGGGCGACGAATATATTAACTGGTTTGGTTTAAATACAGGGCAATGGTTAAGCATCCCGTTTATACTTATTGGGCTGTATTTTATGTTTATCTATAAACCTAAATCTGCAAGCAAATAAAATGCATTTTAAGGCTTTCAAAATAGCGCTATATCTGCTTATTACCTTAAGCATAATTTCTTGTAAAAAAGACAAAAAAACGATAAAACAAACCGAGGTTATTTTTACTAAAGAAGGCGAACTCACGCTGTTTAAAACCACCACCGATTCAACAAAAGTGGTTATCGATATTGAGATTGCCGATACCGATTACGAAATTCAAACTGGTTTAATGTATCGCAATTCCATGCAAAACAATCAAGGCATGTTGTTTGTTTTTGACGATGTTACCGAGCGTTCTTTTTATATGAAGAACACCAAAATTCCGTTGGATTTAATTTTTATCGATGGAAACCATACCATTGTAAGTTTTCAAAAAAATGCAAAACCTTTCGACGAAAGTTCGCTGCCATCAAATGCACCAGCAAAATTTGTTTTAGAAATAAATGCGGGTTTGGTGGATACTTGGAACCTCTCGGTTGGCGATAGCATTAGTTTTACAGACTAGCTTCTCTTATAAAAATATGTATATTTATAGGAGATTTAAACTTATATGATATGCAAATTGTTCCTGTTTTACCTTCGCAAAATATTGACAGAGACGTTGCTTGGTACAAAGACCATGTTGGTTTTGAACTGGTACACAAAGACAGCATGTATGCCGTTTTAAAACGAGATAAACTCTATATGCATTTACAGTGGCATGCCGATACGGACGACGACCCGTTTCTGGGTGGTTCGGTTATTAAAATATTTGTAAAAAGCATCAAACCCTTTTTTGAAGAATTTGTAAAACGTGGCACAGTAAACCAAGATAAATTACGACTTAAAACCGATTGGAATACCAATGATTTTGGTTTTTACGATTTGAATAAAAACGCCATATTTTTTGTTGAAGATGTAGCATAATAGCTTTATAGAAGTTTAAATTTATAATAAAGACAGCATGAAAACAACACCGGAACACAATGAACGGGTTGCAAAAATGAAATTTGCATCGGTTTATCCGCACTATATTTCAAAAGTTGAAAAAAAAGGCAGAACCAAAGAAGAGTTGCATCAAGTAATTGAGTGGCTCACGGGTTTTGATGATAAAAAACTTGAAGAACTCATTGAAGAACAAGTAACTTTTGAAACCTTCTTTAACAAAGCCAAATTAAACCCCAATGCACCTCTTATAAAAGGTGTTATCTGTGGCTATCGCATAGAAGAAATTGAAAACCCCATAACCAAGCAAACCAAATATTTAGACAAATTGGTTGACGAGTTGGCAAGAGGCAGAAAGATGGAAAAGATTTTAAGAACGCCATAGCCAATTCGTTACTGTATGCAGTTCAAAACAAAAAACTGAATAAAAAGTCTTTTGAATTTATTTGTCAGGTTGAGCTTGTCGAAACCGATATTGATTATCAGTAAGTTAAAACATTTCGACAAGCTCAATATGACATAGAATTAGACTTTTTAGACAACCATATCTTTATAAGTCAATTAAAAAATCATTGTTTAATCCGTCATACTAAACTACAACACATTATCCATAATATCTTTTACCACTTCTGGGTTTAGCAATGTAGACGTATCGCCTAAATTGTCAGTCTCTTTACAAGCTATTTTTCTAAGGATTCGTCGCATAATTTTTCCAGATCGTGTTTTTGGCAAACCACTGGTAAACTGTATTTTATCCAGTTTTGCAATGGGTCCGATATGCTCGGTTATAATTTGATTGATTTCTTTACGTACATTGTCTTGATCTCGACTTTCGCCGACATCCTTCAATATAACATAACCGTATAAAGCATTGCCTTTAACATCGTGCGGAAAACCAACGATAGCCGATTCTGCAACTGCCGGATGCTCGTTGACAGCATCTTCAATAGGCGCTGTTCCCAGATTGTGTCCAGATACTATAATTACATCGTCTACTCTACCCGTAATTCTGTAATAGCCAACTTCATCACGCAGAGCGCCATCACCTGTAAAGTATTTATTTTCGTAAGCTGAAAAATAGGTGTCTTTATAACGCTGATGATTGCCCCAGATAGTACGTGCCATGGCGGGCCACGGAAACTTGATACACAGTCGTCCATCTACTTGATTCGCTTTTAATTCATTGCCTTCTTCATCCATTAAAGCAGGTTGAATTCCTATAAATGGTAATGTAGCATAAGTGGGTTTGGTTGGTGTTACAAACGGTATTGGCGTAATCATTATACCGCCTGTTTCGGTTTGCCACCAGGTATCTACAATAGGGCTTTGTTTTTTTCCGATGTTATCGTTGTACCAATGCCACGCCTCTTCATTTATGGGTTCTCCCACTGAGCCCAACACCTTAATAGAAGATAAATCGTGTTTTTCTATAACTTCGGTACCTTGTTTAGCCAAAGCACGAATAGCCGTTGGTGCGGTGTAAAACTGATTGACTTTGTGCTTTTCTATTATTTCCCAAAAGCGACCAAAATCTGGATAACTCGGAACGCCTTCAAACATAACCGATGTTGCGCCATTTGCCAATGGGCCGTAAACAATGTAACTATGCCCCGTTATCCAACCAATATCTGCCGTACACCAATACACATCATTCTCTCTATACTGAAACACATTTTTAAACGTATACGCCGTATAAACCATATAGCCCGCCGTGGTATGAACCATACCTTTAGGCTTTCCTGTTGAGCCAGAGGTGTATAAAATAAACAGAGGATCTTCAGCTTTCATCACTTCAATATCGCAGGCGCTGGAAGCTTCGTCCAATAAAGGTTGTAACCACTTATCACGACCCGCTTTCATCTGAATATCAGAGTGAATTCGTTTTGCAACCAATACCGTATCGATGCCGGGGCAACTTTCCAAGGCTTCGTCTACAATACCTTTTAAATCAATGGTTTTTGCACCACGATAAGAACCATCGCTGGTAATTACCATTTTACAATCACTGTCATTAATTCTTGTTGATAACGCTGTTGCGGAAAACCCAGCAAATACCACCGAATGAATAGCACCAATTCTGGCGCAGGCCAAAATTGAGATAGCCAATTCGGGAATCATAGGTAGATAAATACACACCCGATCGCCTTTGGTAATACCTTGGCTTTTAAGCACATTGGCAAACTTGTTAACACGCTCGTGCAGTTGTTTGTAAGTAATGTGTTCCGCTGGTTCTTTAGGATCGTTGGGTTCGAACAAAATAGCGGTTTTTTCACCACGTGTTGCCAAATGCCTATCGATGCAATTTTCGGTAATGTTAAGTTCTGCGCCTTCAAACCATTTTACTTCGGGTTTGTTAAAATCCCAACTTAATACATTATCCCATTTTTTTTGCCACATAAAATGCTCTTCGGCTACTTCTTCCCAAAAATTTTCGGGCTCGCGAACAGATTTCCGATAAACTTGATAGTATTCTTCTAAGTGTTTTATATGGTAATTACTCATGTTTATTTAGTGGTTTTTATTAGTGTTTAGTTCAAATATACAATAAAGATTTTTTTGAAACCAACGCTCCTCAAGGCTGAACCATAGAGGTGCTTAGCAGGTTTGATTTTTAACTGAAAATGCAAAAATAAATTCTATATTTAGATTCCCGTTTTCACGGAAATGACAATTTTAATGGAAACCCCGAGGCAAGCCTCGAGGAATTATTTTTCAATTAATACTTCCATCTTACAAAGGCCTCCATAGCCGCGTAATGCGCTAAACCAAGCTCGTCGTACAGACCAGCGGTTTCACTATTTCGATCTTCGGCACGTTGCCAAAATTCTCTACTATCAGACCCTTGGAATACCACACCATCTTTTTGCGATTGGTGCTTAAAAATACCTTTTCTTTTCTCAAGCACTTGGTCTGGTCCCATAGGCACAGCCATTTCTATTTCATCGATACCCCATTCTTGCCATGCGCCTCGGTACAACCATACCCAGCAGTCTTTCATAAACTTTTTAGGTTTTAGGTTTTTAACGGCTGCAAAAACAGCATCTAAACATACCTTGTGCGTACCGTGTGGATCGGCCAAATCGCCTGCGGCATAAACTTGATGCGGCTTCACTTTTTCGATAAGATCCATGGTTATTTTAATATCTTCTTCGCCTAAAGGATTTTTTTCAATGGTACCAGTTTCGTAAAACGGCAGTTCCATAAAATGAATTTGCTCATCCGGAATACCTATAAAATGACACGTTGCCCGCGCTTCTCCTTTTCTAATTAAACCTTTTATATATCTAACTTCTTCGGTATCAATTTCACTTGATTTTTTGTTTTTCAGGAACGTTACGGCTCTTTTATAAATATCTTCGGCTTCGGTACTTTCAATACCAAATCTGTCATTATAATCGCAAACAAAACTTGCAAAACGCAATGCTTCATCATCAGCAACCGCAATATTACCCGATGTTTGATAACCTACGTGTACCTCGTGACCTTGTTCGTGCAATCTTTTAAATGTACCTCCCATACTAATGATGTCATCGTCTGGATGTGGACTAAAAATGATAACACGTTTTTTGGCAGGTTCTGCACGTTCTGGACGTTTACTATCGTCTGCACCTGGTTTTCCACCTGGCCAACCCGTAATGGTGTTTTGTAATTTATTGAATATTTTTATGTTAATATCATAAGCTGGTCCTGCATCGGCCAATAAATCACTCATACCGTTTTCGATATAATCGGCATCTGTTAGCATTAAAATAGGCTTCTTTAAATGTAGTGCTAAACTTAACACCGCTTTTCTGATTAGCCTGTCGGTCCAAACGATTTTCTCAACCAACCACGGTGTATTTATTCTCGTTAGTTTTGATGCTGCTGCTTGATCTAGAATAAAAGTAGCATTATTATGTTCTTGCAGGTAAGATGCTGGAACGCGGCTGGTTACCTCTTCTTCTGCAGAAGCTTTAATGATATTTGATTTACGTTCTCCCCAGGCCAATAGAATAACGCGTTTCGCCTCCATAATTTTTTTAACACCTATGGTAATGGCTGTTCTTGGTGTATTGTCTAAACCTTTAAAGTCGCCACTTGCCGCAACCCTTGTAATATGGTCTAAGGCCACTAAACGTGTTTTGGAATTTTGAAGCGATCCAGATTCGTTAAAACCGATATGACCATTTCCACCAATACCCAATATTTGTAAATCGATACCGCCAAAGGCCTCAATTTTTGCCTCGTACTCATCACAATAGCTCCTAATTTCTTCTTTGGGCAATGTTCCATCAGGGATATAACAGTTTTCTGGCAAAATATCGATATGGTCGAACAATTGTTCTTTCATAAAACGTACATAACTATTTACCGAATCGGGTTCCATCGGGTAATATTCATCTAAATTGAATGATACTACGTTTTTAAAACTCAAACCTTCTTCTTTGTGTAAACGCACCAATTCTGCATATAGCCCTTTTGGAGACGATCCTGTAGCTAAACCTAGAATACAGGGTTGTTTTTGCGATTGTTTAACCCGAATAAGGTTTGCTATTTCTTTAGCAACTGCTTTTGATGCCGTAGTTGAATTTTCATAAACTACAGTGCCAATATTCTCAAATCTTTTTTCGAAACCTGTTGCTTTGTCTATACTACTTTCTAACATTGTTCTGGTTTTTAGTTTTAATAATTATTTTTTAATATATTTTCTAATACCCATGTGGTATGTGCTCCTGTTTGTCCTGTTGATGGATGTGCTTTATTTTCGGTTAACTGGTTTTTTATATTTTGAACATGAAAAAACTGAATGTTTTCAGGGTTCTCAATAAATAGACTTTCTTTTTGATCGCCGTACTCTAATTCTATAAGCACTTCACCAAACACCGAAAAACTAATCTTTCCCTTGTCGCCATAAATTTGAACATGGTCTTCTCTTTTTTCCGTTCCAAAATTCCAACTGCCAGAACCCGTGATACCAGATTCGTGCATCCAACTTCCAGAAATGGCATCCATGGCCGTGTATAAACCTTGTTGGTTTGTGGAAATACCTTGTGCCTTGGAAATATCTCCCAACAAGTGTATAAATAAATCGATGCCATGGGACGCTAAATCATCAAAATAGCCTCCTTTTGCGATTTTTATATCGGTTCGCCAGTTGTATGTTTTGGCTAAATCAATATCGTTTGCCGGTTTACTTAAATGCCAATTTATGTGCCGTATCGCTCCAATTTTATTGCTCTCAATCCACGATTTAACCTGTTTAAACCTAGGAAGCGATCGCCTGTAATAGGCTACAAATAGTGGTATTTCTTTTGCTTCAAAAGCGTCGTTTATCAATAAACACTCTTTGTAGGTTGGTGCCATTGGTTTTTCAATACAACATATTTTTCCAGCTTCAGCGACTTTTAGTGCGTAATAGCCATGTGAGTCTGGTGGCGTTGCAATGTAAATGGCATCTATCTCTGGGTCGTTTATCAATTCATCTGCATTTGCATAAAACTTAGGAACATTGTGCCTATTAGCATAATCTTTGGCCTTATCAGCATTTCTGCGCATTACGGCTTGCAATTCGAAACCTTCTACCTTTTGGTATGCTGGTCCACTTTTAAGCTCGGTAACGCTTCCGCACCCTATAATTCCCCATTTATAAACTCTACTCATGCTCCCCAAAAATCAATCTAAAAGCTTATTACTTAGATGTCCAACTTTTAATTTTATGTCCCCATAAAGCAAAAAACAGGATGATGGCATAACATGGAATTAACACCCAATAACTGTCTGTTGCTGCTGAGGCTGCGGCATCGGCTTCTGCAATACCATTAGCGATTAATTCGTGCTTATTGTCATCCACTAATCTACCATATAACGGCGGAATTATAGCTCCACCAGAAATTGCCATGATTAATAAGGCCGAAGCCGTTTTTGTAAACTTTCCTAAACCATCTAGTGTTAATGGCCAAATAGCAGGCCATACCAAAGCATTTGCTACACCCAAAGCGGCTACAAACAATACCGATGTAATACCAGTAGTGTTTAAAATACAGAAACTAAATATAATACCCAAAATAGCACTTGCTATTAAGGCCGTTTTTTGCTTCACGTATTTTGGAATTAAAAATACGCCTAAAGCATAGGTTGCTACCATGGCCATTAGGGTATAGGTGGTAAAGTATTTGGCTTCTTCACCGGTAAAGCCTAACGATATACCATAAGCGATAATGGTGTCTCCGGCAATTACCTCGGCGCCCACATATACAAACAATGCTAAAACCCCCAACCATAAGTGTGGGAATTGGAAGATGCTTGTTTTTGTACTTTTTCCTGTTGCTGTTTCTTCTACTTCTTCGGCTTCAACATGTGGTAGCGGCGCTTTTCTTATGAGTACTCCCAAAATAAATAACACTACAGCCATAACCACATACGGTGTAAAAACACTATCTGCCATAGTATCCAATAATTGTCCTTTTTCTTCAACAGATACGGTTCCTAATTTTTCTTGCACCTCATCAATTCCAGACAATAAAATAGCACCAAAAATTAATGACCCCAATGCTCCTGCTACTTTATTGGCAATACCCATAATAGCAATACGTTTTGCCCCACTTTCAATAGGCCCTAAAATAGTAATGTACGGATTTGCGGCTGTTTGTAAAATAGTCATGCCCATGCCTTGAATGAAGATAGCTACCAAAAACACCCAATAGGTACGAGCTTCAGCCGCAGGAATAAACACCAAGGCACCAATTCCCATAATAATTAAACCAAGAGACATCCCTTTTCTGTACCCAATTTTGGTTAAAATATAAGATGCGGGTAAGGCCATAACCACAAAAGATATATACGATGCAGAAGCCACTAAATAAGATTGCGCCTCGGTTAATTCGTTTATGGTTTTCATAAATGGAATTAAAGCACCGTTAATCCAGGTTACAAACCCAAAAATAAAAAAGAGTCCTGCTATAATTATAATAGGTACTAAAGTGCTGTTAGATTTTGTGTTTTGCTCCATAATTATTGGTTGAATTAAGTATTATAGTTGATTAATTTTTTCCGTAAAACTTTGTATGAGTTTAAATTGATTTTTAGCACGATCTAAATTGTGCTCTGGGTATTTTGTTTTGTAATAAATATCGTTGTTTAAATAGTCGGTTAAAAATCTTAAAGCCATAATAAAAATCATGGTTTTTGCCGCTAATGGCAAATATTTAAGTTCTGTTGGGGTTAATGAAGATTTCATTTTCTTTAGGAAGCCTTTGGTGTAAGCTTTGTAATAATCGACATTAAACGTTACCAAATCCAGATTGGTTTCATCTTCGGCAGCGGTATTACAAATGGTTCTTATGGCATCTCCAAAGTCATAATGCACAATTCCCGGCATAACGGTATCCGTATCGATAAGGCACAAGCCTTTCTTTTTCCTGTTAAAAAGCGCGTTCGATATTTTTGTGTCATTATGGGTAACCCTTATTGGTATGTCGCCAGACTCCTTTAATTTTTGAAGAATATGCATTTCTTCTTTAAGCGCTTCAACTTGTTTTATGTAATCTTTAGCATTTTCCAAGCGTTCTTTTGATGCTATTTTTAAAGCATCTTGAAATTGTGAATACCTGAAAGACATATCGTGAAACTTTGGAATAACCTCGGTAAGTTTTGAAGCATCAAAATCACTGGTTAATGTTAAAAACTGCCCCAACAACCGACCGCCTTGGTAGGCTATATCGTCGTTGTCAACAATTTCGTAAGTCACACTTTTATCGATAAAATACATTAAATTCCAGTAATTGCCGTCTTCATCTTGGTAATAAGATTTACCCGTTTTGGTTTGAGCAAACGCCAATACGCGACGTTTTTGCTTTTTTAAGGAAAGATTTTTTAATTTTTCTTGAATGTGCTTGCTAACCGCTACCTTGTTTTCAATTAACCCGGGAACATCCTTAAAAACCCCATGATTGATGCGCTGTAGCACAAAATGGGGCTTCTTGGTAGTTTTAATTAAATAGGTGTCGTTTATATGTCCTGAAGCTAATTCTTGATAGGATTCGAACGAGCCTTGATGTTCAAATTGACCGAAAATAAATTTTAATTTTTCTGCTAACATCTACCAAAGTTTAGTTGGATAAACACCTTGTTCCTTTAAGTCCTTTATGGCTTTTTCAACAATTGCTTTGTCTTCTTTATAAGTTACTCCAAACCATTTGGCATCCGATTTTAAAACTTTTACCGTAGCTTCATCAGATTTAAGGATCTCATTTACAATAGTCGGAATATAAAATTCTGCTTTTAGGTTTGTTTTATTGGCTTCTAAAAACTCTTCAAACAATCGATTTCCGAAGTTAAAACATTTAGGTGTGAATCCCCAGAAATTCATTGAAACAATTGTATTTTCATCAATAGGAATAAAATTCCCATCGTCGTCTTTTCGCATTAATTTACCATCCATTTTTTCAATGTGGGTGCGCTCGGTTACATCGGTTAAAAACCCATCTTCATTTACGCTACATTCGCCCCTTGACACATAACCATGCTCTGATATTGTGTTTTTTAACAAGTAAGCCATGGTATTAAACTGGTATGATTCCTTATCCGTCGCCATTAAGGTTTTTGCCATCACCTCAAACGCTTCCTTACCGTAAAAATCATCGCCATTTATAATGGCAAAGTTTTCATTTACTGTCTCTTTCGCCATTAAAAGCGCATGTCCGGTTCCCCATGGTTTTACACGCTCTGGGTTTATATATCTTTCAGGAACACTATCCAGCTCTTGGTATACATAAGCCACTTCGGCTTTCCCTTCTAATTTTTTGTTGAAGATATCTTTAAAATCTTTTTCGAAACGCTTTCTGATAATAAAAACAAATTTTCCGAACCCCGCTTGCAGTCCGTCATAAATTGAAAAATCGATAATCGTATCGCCTTCGGGTGTAAACGTATCCATTTGTTTTAAACCGCCGTAGCGACTTCCCATGCCTGCAGCTAAAATTACAAGTGTTGGTTTTTCCATCTTATCTCTTTGTATTTTCAAGGCTAATTTATCTTAAAAAATCAATTAAAAAACTTGTTACACGCTGTTTTTCATGCTTTTAACCTCAATAAACCACTAACTAAAAGAAAACAAACTTACAGATTAATTTGCCAATAAAAAAGGAATTATATAAAAAATGTGTTCGAACACATTGATATTTTACATATATTTGTGATAGATGAAAAAATACACCATAAAAGATATTGCCGAATTAGCTGGGGTATCTAAGGGCACTGTAGATAGAGTAATCCATAAACGCGGTAAAGTTTCGCCAGCGGCTTTGGAAAAGGTAACAAAACTGTTAGAGGAAATTGATTATCAGCCAAACCTTATTGCCAGAAGTTTAAAGAATACCAAGAGCTACCATATTTGTGTGATTCAACCCGACCCTAAAATCGACCCCTATTGGCAGCCGTGTACAAATGGTGTAAACGATGCCATAAACGAGTATAATTCTTTTGGAATTACCATTGATTCTTATTTTTTTGACCACACCGACACCCATTCTTTTTTAGAGGTTAACAAAACCGTTTTAAAACAGTCGCCCGATGCAGTTTTAATAACCCCTGTTTTTCATAAAGAATCGATTGAAGTTATAAAAATATACAATGAAAACAATATTATAGTTAGTACGATTAACGACCCTTTAGAGCTAAACGGCATCACCAATTATGTGGGGCAGGATTTGACACAAAGCGGACGCATTGCAGCGCGACTTATGGAAATGATTGTGCCCAAAAACAGGACCATTTTAATTATCCACCTTGATGAAGTTTTTAACAATTCCATTCACATGCAACTGAAGGAAAAAGGGTTTAAAAACTATTTAGAACGTATACCAAACAGCAATTATAACTTAAAAACCTGCAGTTTACAACAAACCGATTTAGACCAAAAATTACACGATTTATTGAGTAAGCCGAATGACATTTCTGGTATTTTTGTAACCACATCCAAAGTGTACAGTGTTGCCGAAATTGTTGAGGATTTCCCCGATTTAGACATAAAAATTGTTGGTTACGATTTGTTGGATGACAATATAAAGTACCTGAAAAACAATGCGATTGATTTTTTAATCAATCAAAACCCTAAACACCAAGCTTATCTTTGTATTACGCAACTTGCTGAATATTTTCTGTTCGATAAAAAAATTCCGAGGCAGAAATTATTGCCCATTGATATTATTAATTCTGAAAATTTTGATGGGTATACCCACAATTAATTCACATCAATTTTAAAACACCAAAAGACGAGGCTGTGTGAAAATTTGGTTCTGTCGTTTTCGGGTCTACCCAAGTAATCCAAGTTGGTTGGTAGCTTTCATCGGGCTGTTTCTTGTATTTCGCGCGATAAATTCCGGTCTCAATTTTTCCGTCTTTCAATAATTTAAATCGCTTTAATGAAGCTAAACTTATGGCGCCTTCCACGGTGAAAAAATTATCTCCAATATCCGATTTTACACAAATATCCTGGGTTGGCCAATTCCAATAAAAGTTAAAATCCTTATTGGGTTTAGCCATAAAATCCATAATTCTAGGTGTTGGATCAATCTCCAAACAATAGTAAGGATTCAAGTTTTTATCGGCTCTAAAAAAAAGCTCCACACGATCGGAATTATTTATACTGTGATGCGTTTCATCGGTTGAATCCACATAAATGTCAGCATCAAAAACCTTAAAACAAAAAAACAAATACTCGGTATTATAAAGCGCCCTAAATTCAATTTTATCAATGTCCGTTTTATCCCAAGGCGAAACAAAATCGCTTAAAACTTCGGCGTGTTCCCAGGCTCTGTCATTTCCTTTTCCCGTAATCGTTAATGTGTTATCATCTATTGATTTGACTTGATAGCTCTTCAAAATTATTTCGATTTTTCAAAGTTAATTTTTTGTTTTTCAGAAGGTGACTTCATTAAGAAAAAATAATCGTTTTATTGTTATAAACCATGACCTTTCGTTTGGCGTGCAATTTAACAGCGGTTGACAATACGATTTTTTCCAAATCGCGTCCTTTTGCAATTAAATCCTGTACGCTATGGTCGTGCGAAACGTGTGCCACATCTTGCTCTATTATAGGGCCAGCATCCAACTCCTCCGTTACATAATGGCTCGTTGCACCAATAATTTTTACACCGCGCTTATAGGCTGAATGATATGGTTTTGCACCCACAAAAGCAGGCAAAAATGAATGGTGAATATTAATGATTTTACTCGGGTATTTATCGATTAATTTTCCCGAAACAATTTGCATATATCTTGCCAAAACAATAAAATCGATGTCGTATTTTTCGAGCAATTCCAGTTGTTTTTCTTCGGCTTCAACTTTGTTGACCTTAGTTACTGGAATATGGTAAAACGGAATTTTAAAGTTATCGGCAATGGGTTTTAAATCGCTATGATTACTAACAATAAAAGGAATTTCCAAACCGAGTTCTCCAGAATTGTAGCGCCCCAATAAATCATACAAACAATGATCGTATTTTGATACAAACACTGCCATTTTCAGTTGTGCATCCGATTCATAAATGCGCCATTTCATATTAAATTTTTCAACTAAATTGGCTTCAAACTGGGTTTTAAAATTTTCTATTGAGAAATCAGTGCTTTCAAATTCGCCCTCCAATCGCATAAAAAACGTATCCTGAACACGGTCTACATGCTGATCGATATAAACAATATTTCCGCCATTATTCGCTACAAATGAAGTAACCGTTGCGATAATGTTTGGTTGATCGTTGCAGTTGATTAATATAATAACTTTAGAAGCTTTCATAAGTTTTAAGCTTAGTTTTTAGAATTACAAACAAGTAAATAGCTTACAATTTTTTTAAAACTGAATACAATAATAGTAAATTGAATAGATTAAATAATTAAAAATGAGCTGTAAAAATTCATTTTTGAAGAAACCTCATTAAATATAAACTTAATGGTAACATTTAACAAAAGCCTTATTCCAATTTTAAAATATGATGGATTTAACCCGTTGTGCATTTTGAATGGAAAAAATATCAATATGTCAATTCGAGTGATTTTGAGGCACGAAAAATTGTACTTCGGCAAGCTCTGTAGAACTATCGAGAATCAATTTCAAGTTAAAATTCTTATTCTCGATACAAATTTTACTCATTCCAATCGTAAAATTCACTCGAATTGACAGAATTTTGTCAAAATGCACAACGGGTGGATTTAGTTTTTACCCAAATGTGTTTTTATATACTCGGTGGGCGAATAATTTTTTGTTTTTTTGAATTGCCTGTTGAAGTTAGAAATATTGTTAAAACCAGACTCAAAACATATTTCAGAAATACTGTACTTCTCTTCCATCAACAACTTACAGGCATAACCAATTCTAACTTCGTTTAAATATTCGCTAAAGGTTTTTCGGTTTACCCGTTTAAAAACCCTGCTAAATGCGGTGGGATTCATACAGGCTATACTTGCAACATCTTCTAAAGTGATGCGTTCTTTAAAGTTTTTAATAATATACTCGTAAACTTCGGCCAAATTTGTCCGTCCTGTTTTTTTGAATGAATTTACAAACCCCATACTTGACAGCAATTTGTATTCTTTATGATTTGCCAGTAAATTCAAAATTTTTAAAAAGGAAATGGTTTTATCGAAACCCTTTAAGCCTTCTAAGTTTTTAATCCATTTGGTTGCCAAACTCAAGTCTCCAGTAAACCTAACGCCGTATTGTGCATTTTCAAACAGCTTTTTAATAGCGTTCATTTCTGGCATATTAAAAAATATTTCGCCTGCAAAATTTTCGTTAAAATGAATCGCAATAGCTTGTGCCTCTAATTTAGAATCTTCTTTAAAATATTCTTTATCGTTAAGCCACATGTGGGGTAAGTTTTTACCAATCAAAACAATTTCCCCAACATTAAACTGCTCGATACTATCGCCAATAAAACGTGTTCCGGTGCTTTTTAAAATCGTAACCAACTCAAATTCTGGATGGTAATGCCAAATTTTTAAAAAATTAGGATAGCAATTATTACTAATCGAAAAAGAGGCATTGCTCAACTTAGTACTTCTATCTAATAAATGTAATTTCATTAACCCTCAATTTCTAAAATAAACACATAAATATTTGATGTGAAAATATAAAAACCGTTGGATTATAGCAAAGAAAGTATCAACAAAAGGTAAAAAAATATTAATTGATCAAATAACTATTTACAACAAAATAGATTTAGTTTGCTTGGTTTTAAATAGTTAGTCGATTAATTAACTTGAAATCTTATAAATTAAATTAAATGATTTTTAAAATCTTCTACTTTTTCACAACAAATTTGCTCCATAACTTGTTGCAATTGGGTTTTTAAAAGTGATATGGTATGATCGCCACCTTTGTTTCCTAAAGCAGCAACGCCGTACATAAACGATCGTCCCATAAAAGTAAACGTAGCGCCAGAGGCTAAACTTCGTGCCACGTCGGGTCCGGAACGAATGCCGCTATCCATCATCACTTCTATTTGCTGGCCGTATTTTTCTGCAATTCTTGTTAATGGTTTTATAGTAGATTCTCCGGCGTCCAATTGCCTGCCACCATGGTTGGACACAATAATACCGTCTAACCCAAGGTTTATGGCACGTTCGGCATCAAGCTCGTTGGCCACACCTTTTAGCACCAATTTACCTTTCCACATATCTCTAATAGGTTTTATTTTCTCTTCGTTTAACCTACCTGAAAACGTGTCGTCCATAAATTTACCCAACTGTTTCAAATCAAGATTTTTGGGCATGTAAGGTTTTAGGGTTTCAAAATTTGGCTGTCCATGTTTTAGTGTTTGAAACGCCCAAGTTGGTTTTCCTAAAATTTGCAGCATATTATTAATAGACATATTGGGCGGCATAGCTAAGCCATTTCTTATATCTCTCGGCCTAAAACCAAAGGTTGGCACATCACATAAAATCACCAAAGTGTCATAACCTGAAGTTTCGCATCTTTTTAAAATATCGTCTCTAAGTTCATTTTTTGTAGGATGATATAATTGAAACCAAGCTTTGCCTTCCGTTAGTTCAGCAATACGTTCAATACTACTGGTGGTTACGGTGCTTAAAATAAAAGGTATGTTATGTTTATAAGCCGCTTTAGCCAATATTTCTGGTGCATTTGGCCACATCAAACCCTGTAAACCAACAGGAGCAATACCAAATGGCGCATCGTATTCATGACCGAACAACGTGGTTTTCATGCTTGATGCTGTGTGCTTACTGAGATACTCGGGCAGTAATTCCACCTCGCGTATTTCAGCCGTATTTTTATAAAGATTTACATCTTCATTACAACCGCCGTCCAAATAATCAAAAGCAAATTTCGGAATCCTTTGTTTGGCACGTTTTCTTAAATCTTCAATAGAAGGGTATTTGGTATTGAAACTCAAAACAGTTACATATTAATTTTATTATTTTTCGAAGGTATGTTTGGCATAGTTCAACCCTAATGCATCATACCTTTCTTTAAAAGTTTTTAATCGCGCACTGAAATCATCCCAATCTCTGTGCTCTTTTGATGACCAAACAACTTCTGAAAGCGCAGACATTCGGGGTAAAATCATATATTCAACATAATCAGTAGTTTTCATATATTCGGTCCATACATTGCCTTGAGCGCCTAAAATATATTGATGCTCATCTGTACTTAACTCTTTTGGTGTTGGCTCGTAGGCGTACACATCGGCAACCGTGGTTTTTCCACCAATGGCCAAGGGTTCGTTAGCCTTATCCTCGGTTTGATAATGATCGAAATAACAAGAATGTCCCGGCGTCATAATAACATCGTGCTTTTGTTTTGCCGCTTCAATACCACCTTGTGTTCCTCGCCACGACATAACAGTTGCGTTTGGTGCTAAACCGCCTTCTAAAATTTCATCCCAACCAATTATTTTTTTTCCTTTTGAATTCAAATATTTTTCTATACGTGTGATAAAATAGCTTTGTAATTCATGCTCATCTTTTAAACCTTCTTTTTTGATTCTTTTTTGACAACTCGGACATCTTTCCCAGTTTGCTTTTGGGCATTCGTCGCCCCCAATGTGTATATAAGTTGATGGGAATAACGGAATTACCTCATCTAAAACATCTTGTAAGAAGGCAAAGGTTTCTTCTTTACCGGCACAATATACATCTGGAAAAACGCCCCAAGTTTCTTGTACAATTTTTGGGGTTCCTGAAGCTTGAATTTCTTTTCCTTTTTCCGAACCCATATCGTTGGTAACCACAGTGGGCTCATCTGGGAAACAACTTAAATACGGATAAGCGGCAATGGCTGCGCTACTATGCCCCGGTAACTCAATTTCCGGAATTACGGTAACGTGTTTTTTTGTGGCATAGGCTACAATATCCTTTACATCCTCTTGGGTGTAAAAACCACCGTATTTTTTTTGGTCGTTATCAGTTCCCGGGTGGTGTCCAACTATAGTGCCATTTCTCCACGCTCCTATTTCGGTAAGTTTTGGATATTTTTTAATTTCAATACGCCAACCTTGGTCTTCGGTTAAATGCCAATGAAAGGTATTCATTTTATGCATAGCGATTAAATCGATATACTTTTTTATAAAATCTACAGGATAAAAATGGCGTGCCACATCTAAATGCATACCTCTGTACTGGTATCGTGGGTTATCGGAAATTGACACAGCAGGAATGGTTAATTCTTTTATGCTGCCATCGGCCAATTCAATACCTGCCGGCATCAGCTGCCTTAAAGTTTGAATACCATAAAATACACCTTTTGTGTTTTTTCCGGCTATTTCAATATTATCGAACGTTACATTTAAGGTATAACCTTCTTCGTTTTCAATGGTATCATCTAGCTTAAGTGTGATATTCCCTTGGCCTTCTGTTGAAAAACCAACCGTGGCTCCGGTTGCTGCGCTTAACAAACCCGCTAAAAACTCACCTTCGTTTTTTAATGCTTCAGTTCCAACGATTTTAGTGTTTGCATCAACTAAAAATTTACCTGTTTGCATATTCAGGGTTTGTGGTTTCGGTATAACCTGATAATCTGCTTCGGTGTTTGCTACATCCTTGTATTTATTAGAACAAGAAAAGCTTAGTAAACAAATAAGTGCGATAATTGAAATCCTCATTGTATGTAATTTAATTGTTATTTATAGTTGATATATTTTTTCCATTAAAAGCCATTTTTCGCCTGCTTTTGCAGTTGGTAAAGCTTGTTGATAGGTCCACATTAAGGCTTCCCATTCTTGTACTTTAGGGTTGTTGGCATCCATTTTAGATTTCTTTTCGAATGAAAAAGAAGCGTTTACTTCCATAATCATAAACAAACGATTGGCCACACAGTAAATCTCTAAACTTTCAATCCCCGAATTTTTGATACTTGCCGTTATTTCTGGCCAAATTTGTTCGTGATACTTTTTATATTCTGCAATCAATTCCTCATCATCAATTAAATCCAAAGCAAAACAATGGCGTTTTAGGTCTTTCATTTTAAACTAAACTGTATGTAAAACATCATGGGTAGCCTCATGTTTTTTAAAGACCCTTAAACCATACCATGCGATATAAACAAAGCACAACAATGGTAAAATAAAAGAGAAATTAACTTCTGAAACCCCCATAATTTGAGTGTCTGCCACACCGTTTCCGCCGGCATCAA
Source organism: Hwangdonia lutea (assembly GCF_032814565.1). GTDB lineage: Bacteria > Bacteroidota > Bacteroidia > Flavobacteriales > Flavobacteriaceae > Hwangdonia > Hwangdonia lutea. The sequence continues at coordinate 2,732,979 of NZ_CP136521.1, read as the reverse complement.
TAATCATACCTTGTAACTTAGGCATTAAGGCGCCACCCACAATGGCCATAATTAAACCTGCTGAACCAACTTTAGACTGCTCTTCTGTTAAATCGCCCAAAGCAATACCGTAAATAGTTGGGAACATTAATGACATGCAAAACGACACGCCAACCAAACTATACAAACCAGTAATACCTTTTATAAATATGGTACCTAAAACAAAAACAATGGCAAGTAAGGCGAAATACATTAACAGTTTTCCCGAACTCATAAATCGTAGCATGTAAGTACCAACGGCCCGCCCAATGGTAAATATTACAAATGCTGCCATTTGGTAATAACCAGCCGTAACGCTATCCATTCCAATAGCTTCTGCATATTGGTAAATGTAGGTCCAACACATGATTTGTGCACCTACATATAAGATTTGTGCAAGCACACCAAGCACGTATTTTTTGTTTTTTGCCAAAGCCGCAAAGGTGTCCCCTATTTTTGGCATACCGCCTTCGTCTTTAGATTGGGGCATTTTACTAACTATAAACAACACAAAAACACCTATTAGCACTAAACCTAAAATAACATACGGATTGCGGATAACCAATAAATCAGATGTTTTTATTAATACTTTTGATGCTTCGTCTAAAGCGCTAAAGTCTGTTATATCATCAGATTGCAAGTTTTTTAAAACGAATTGCTGTGCTACAAATAAACCGGCAATTAATCCCACAGGGTTAAAAGCTTGGGCTAAATTTAAACGCTGTGTTGCCGTTTCTTTAGCGCCCATTGCCAATACGTATGGGTTTGCTGCAGTTTCTAAAAAAGCTAATCCAAAAGTTAAGATATATAATCCTAAACAGAAAAACATAAAACTTTCTGATTGCGCTGCCGGATAAAACAGTAATGCCCCTGTGGCGTATAGTGCCAAACCAATTAAAATCCCAACTTTATAAGAATATTTTCGCATAAACATCGCAGCTGGTAAAGCCATACAAAAATAACCGCCATAGAATGCCATTTGCACCCATGCTGCTTGCGAATTTGAAAGCTCCAACACCTTCTTAAATGCCTGTACCATAGGATCTGTTACGGCGTTTGCAAAACCCCAAAGGGCAAATAAAGAAGTTACTAAAATAAAAGGAATTAGCATCTTTTTAGATACTACTACAGGTTTTGACTGGCTCATTTTTTATTTTCTGTTTATGTTTCTAATGGGCAAAAATTACTGAACAATTTTAATCTTTTATACTTTTTTCGCTAAACAACTTATAATGCTCTATCTAAATGCGTATATCCACCATCAACAAAAATTAATTCTCCAGTGGTGTGACTCGATTTATCTGAGAGCAGAAACACTACCGTATTGGCTATTTCTTCGGCTGTTGTCATTCTATTTTCCAAAGGAATATGCTTTGTAATTGATTCTAATTTTTCATCAGGGTTATCAAATGTTTTTATCCATTTATCATATAAGGGGGTATAACATTCTGCAACTATAAGCGCATTCACTCTGATGCCATACGGTAACAATTCTACAGCCCATTCTCGGGTTAAGGCATTACGTCCGCCATTAGCTGCGGCATAACCCGACGTTCCTCCTTGTCCCGTAAACGATGTTTTAGAACCTATATTTACTATACTTCCTTTGCTTTTTTTCAATTCTGGTAAAGCATGGTGAGCTATAAGATAATAATGCACCAGGTTTCGTTTTAAAGATTCCATAAAATCTTCGTAGCTGCCATTTTCGAGGCTTACACTATCATTCACACCTGCATTATTTACAACACCATCAATACGTCCGTATTTTTTTATAGTAGCCTCAACCGCTTTTTTGCATTGCTCTGGATCGGTTAATTCCGCAATCGCATAATGCGCTTCCTTCCCTTCTGAATGAATTTTATTTATTACCGCTTCAACACTCGATTTATTTCTGCTAATTATTACAGGAATAGCACTTTCTGCCAATAAGGCTTCGGTAATTCCGAGACCAATGCCTTTTGAACCGCCCGTAACAATTACTACTTTATTTTTTAAGTTTAAATCCATTTTAGAATTTATATTGATTGAAATCTCATTTTAACAATGGTGTTTCCGCAAGGTAACAAATCTAATTTTTGATTGACCAAAATACCACTCTTTAAATAACCTAATATGATACTTTTATTGCCTGAGCAACATCAAAACTGGTAAAACGAACACTAATTTTATTGATTAAATTACATTTCTGGTTCATTAAAAACTTCCATAACGGGTTGCCCTCTCCAAAAATCTGGGGTTTCCAAACCTAAAAGATGAGCTATGGTTGCCGCTGTATCGTAGGTTACGACGCTGGAATTAAGCTTGCCTTTTGCCGATAAATTTTTACCATAAATAATCCAAGGGATTTCTACTTCTAAAAGCGTTTTTCCACCGTGTCCCTTGCCAATCCCTCCGTGATCCGAAGTAAATATAATGGCGGTATCGTTTAGTAAATCATGAGCCTCCAAAGTCTTAACAATCTCGCCAACCAAATCATCTATTTTTTCTACCGCTTCATAATATTCCGGCGTATCATGACCTATTTCATGCCCTTCATTATCTGGGTGCGTAAAATGGATAAACGTTAATGCCGGCTTTTCGTTTACCATAAATTCTAAAGCACGGTCTTTGGTTTCTTCATCAGTTGGTCCATTAAAATCTAAATCCACCATGCCTTTTTCAAAAAGATAACCAATGCCACCCCAAGTATACGATACGCCTTTTTTTGCCTCGGGTGATTGGGCATCAATTAAACTAAAAATAGTGGGATAAATATCGCCTTTGCCAATAATTCTGGATGGTAATTCGGGCGTTTTGCTACCCCATTCGGTATAACCATGCAGCTCTGGCCCCGAACCCATAATCATAGAGGCCCAATTTACAGCACTAGACGATGGCAACACAGCTCTTGCATTTAAGGAATACGAACCTTCTTCCATTAATTTTCTTAAGTTAGGCACTTTAGCTTTTAAAAAGGCATAAGCACCAAAACCGTCTGAACCAATTAAAATAACGTGCTTTACAAGGGGTTTGAGTTTTTCCTCTTGCGGTTTAGACTGGCAAGATGCTAATATGACTATGAGCGCTATTAATTTTGCCTGAATTTTTAAGAATGATTTCATGTTTTATTCTATTATAGATAGGTTTTCATTTAACCAAATTTTTTCATTTTTTGGTAATTCAATGTCGACTGAAATATCGTTATACTTTATACTTTTTATTTGATTTTCTTTGGATAACAAACCAACTTTAACAAGTTTTCCGTCTTTCCACTCGATATCAACTTCAATATGGCCTCGTGCTATTAAACCTGAGATATTTCCAGTTTTCCAGTTTTCCGGCAATGTGGGAAGAATTCTTAAAAAGGGTTCGTGCGATTGCATTAATAATTCTGCAACCCCTGCGGTAAACCCAAAATTTCCATCAATTTGAAACGGCGGATGCTCATCAAATAAATTATCGGCAACAGATATTTGCATGAATTTTCTAATGTTTTCTTGTGCAGACTTTGCATCCAACAAACGAGCGTTTAAATTAATCATCCAAGCACGACTCCAGCCGGTGCCGGCACCACCATGCTGCAAGCGGTAATCTATTGTATTTTGTGCGGCTTCAAAAGCTTTGGCATCACTTTCAACAATTTTGTTTCCTGGATGCAAAGCATATAAATGCGACATGTGCCTATGCCCTTTTTCGGGTTCATCATAAGGCTCGTTCCATTCTAAAATTCTACCATGTTCGCCAATTACAATTCCAGGAAATAAGTTTGCTCGTTTTAAACGAACTTCTTCAACAAAAGCGTCTTCAATCTTCAATATTTTTGAAGCTTCTAAAACATTATCGAAAACCTCTGCTATAATTTGATGGCCCATTGCACTCCCAAACGAAACCGCTCCAGAGTTTTCTTTATCATAAAAATAAGAGTTTTCTGGTGATGTTTCCGGGCTTGAAACCCAATAATTCGTTTTAGGGTCTTTTACCAACCAATCTAAATAAAATTCAGCAATCAACTTTAAAACAGGATACGCTCTATGCTCTAAAAAATCTACATCTTGGGTGTACAAATAATGCTCCCAATAATGCTGTGACGACCAACCGCCTCCATGAATCCAAGCTCCCCAATAAGGCTGTTCTGCACGCATAAAGGCTGGCGCCCATAAATCGGTTGTATGATGCACCACCGACCCACGTTGCATCCCATATTGCTTTTTGGCCGTTATTTTACCGCGCTCAACCACCCGGTCTAAAAAGTTAAAAAAGGGTTGATGCAACTCGCTTAAATTGGTAACCTCAGCGGGCCAATAATTCATTTGCAGGTTGATGTTTAAATGATAATCGGCGTTCCAAGGGGCTTTAATATGTTCGTTCCAAATGCCTTGTAAATTAGCGGGATTTGTATTTTCCCTTGATGATGCGATTAACAAATACCGGCCAAACTTAAAAAGTTTAGCAGCCAAATCTGGGTCGTCTTCGCCTGTTTTAATACGTTTTAAACGTTTATCGGTTGGTATGGAATCCAATGCTGTTTCTCCTAAATTGAATGCTACCCGATGGTATAAATTTTGATAATCTTTTTGATGTCTTTCAAACAATTCCTCAAACGATTTGTTTTCAATTAATGCTAAATTCTCAATGGTTTTCTCCTTAAAGTTTTTGTGATAAAAGGAACTATTACACACCAAATAAAGTGTTGCCGTTTTTACATTTTTTAAAACCAATTCTCCATTTTCAACTTCAACACTGCCAGAGTCATTATTAACTTTAAGCCGAGTTTCAAACTGCACCCCGTAGTCGATGGGAAAAGGTTTGGAATTTTTCATTCCCCCTAATTGGGTAACCATTCCAAGCATGCTAATTTCACGGTTCGATGGGTTTGAAATAGTAACGGTTTCATGTCCATTATCTTTTGGTCTATCAAGCTTTAAATTCAAATTCAATCCCTCATTTGCGGTGGTGCTTAGCTCAATGACCAAGGCATCATCAACAGCAGACGCAAATACCTTTTGCGAATACGCATCGCCATCAGAAGTATAACTTACAGTTGCCAAAGCATCATCTAAATTTAGGGCTCGTTTATAATTTTCAACCTCTTTTTTTTGATGAAAGTCGATAAACAAATCGCCCATGGTTTGATGGGAACGAACGGTGGATTTGAATGAGAATTTTTCAATAATGAGCTTATCGGCTTCTTGAATGTTACCATTTTTTATTAATCCCCTTATTTCCTCTAAATCTTTAGCATTCCCTTTAAAATCTTCCCAATCGGCAGCTCCGGGCCACATGGAATCTTCATTGAGTTGAATGCGCTCATGGTTGGGGTTGCCAAAAACCATGGCGCCTAATCGCCCATTTCCAACAGGTAAAGCTTCCATCCATTGCGTCGCCGGTTGTTCGTACCACAAGGTATCTTGATAATTCTGTTCTTTATCTTGACAGGCTACTATTAACAATAAAATAAATACGAATTTGAAATACTTTAAAAAGCTCATATGTTTTTTTGCCAGAATTAATTGATTATAAATTATAGAATTTGACTGCGTTTAATCCGAATATTTTTGATTGTTCTTCTTTTGAAAAGTCCTTAAAATAATTTTCAACTATACTTAATTGCTGCTTATAATCTGCAGCAAGCAAACACACCGGCCAATCGGAACCGTATAATATTCTATCTACACCAAAGGCGTTAAACACAACGTCTAAATAAAGTTTGAAATCTGAAGTTTTCCAGTGTTTTAAATCGGCTTCGGTAACCATTCCTGAAACTTTACAAAATACGTTTGGTGCTTTTGCCAGTTCGGTGATGTTTGTTTTCCAACCATCAATTTCACCAGTTTTTATATATGGTTTTGCTATGTGATCCACTACAAATTTTTGATTTGGAAATGTATTTACCAAACGAATAGCAGCTTCTATTTGGGGCGGAAATATTAAAATATCATAGGTTAAATTGAATGGCGATAATTTGCCAATGCCATTTTGAAAATCTTTACCTAACATAAAGTCGTTTGCCTCGGCTTGAACAATATGGCGCACACCCTTAAATAAAGGATTTTTAGAATAAAGCGCCAATCGTTCTTCAACATTTTCAGCCCTTAAATCTACCCAACCCACAACGCCTTTTACAAAGGGATTTTTTGCGGCACAATCTAATAAAAAATCGGTTTCAGCTTCGCTTTGGTCGGCTTGAACCGCTATACAGCCATCAATGTTGTTTGCGCTTAAAATAGGTTGTAAATCTTGTGGCAGAAAATCTCTGCGAATGATTTGCATCGAATCGTCTATCCAAGCATCCCGAACAGGGTCGAATTTCCAAAAGTGTTGATGCGCATCTATTTTCATAGCCTTCTATTGATACACTTTTACCCAATCTATAATCATTTGAACCGGTAAATCGTCGGGGTTTGCCTTACCTACCCACGAACCTTCCAATTGCTGGTCGATTAATAAATAAAAAGGCTGATTGTAAGGCCACTGCGATTTATCAACATCTTTTACCCTAGGATAAGTAAAAGTTTCTTTGCCGTTTAAGGTAAAAACCAACTTATCAGGAAACCATTCCAAACCAAAAGTATTAAATGCTTCTTTGTCGAATTTTGAGGTTTTTGAATGCGGTGGATTGCTACTCTGCTTCAACTCTAAAGTATAATACGAGTGTGTGGTTTGGTAAATAATATCATCAAAATTGAGATGTTCCATAATATCAATCTCACCATTTCTGGGGTATCTGCCATATTTTTTATCTTCAGCTAACATCCAAATGGCTGGCCACGCACCTTGGGCGCTTTCAAGTTTAGCATGAATTTCAACTTTTCCGTACTGGAAAGCAAACTTGCCTTTGGTGTAAATGCCTCCGGTTAAATAGGGTCGCGGATCGGAAATGGTATCCTTATTTACAATGCCTTTTAAATATATTTTTCCGTCGGAAATATCAAAACATCGGGGGTCGCTACTCATGTAATTACCCCAATCGGCATTGTTTTTCGGAATTTTAGTCCATTTAGTCGTGTCTAAGGTCGGTGCTTCAAAATCATCTTTCCAAACTAATTTCCAGTCTTTCGAATTAATCGAATCTTTCTGAATGTACTTATAACCATCGGCAATTTTATATGAAGTGTTTTTGCAACTCACAAGAATAATGGCGCAAATAATGAAAATATATTTTGACATATTTTTATTTCGAAACATTAACCTTGATACGCTTTTGCTACTTGTTTAGAAACACCCAAACCTTCAATACCCAATTCCATAACATCACCTGGTTTTAAATATTTTGGCGGATCAAAGCCTAGGCCCACGCCAAAAGGCGTACCTGTTGAAATAATGTCTCCGGGCAGCAACGTCATGTACTGACTGATATACGACACAACTTCTTGCACATTAAAAATAAAATCTGAGGTTGAGGAATCCTGCAAACGTTCGCCATTTACTATCAACCATAAATTCAAGTCATTAGGATTTGGAATTTCATCTTTCGTCGCAATAAATGGCCCAACCGGAGCAAATGTATCGCAACCTTTTCCTTTACACCATTGACCTTCTTTTTCAATTTGGAAGGCTCTTTCCGACACATCGTTATGCAGCACATAGCCCGCAATATGGTCAAACGCATCGGCCTCTTCAATGTACGATGCTTTTTTACCAATAACAATGGCTAGCTCGACTTCCCAATCGGTTTTTTCGGAATTTTTAGGAATGATAACATCATCATTTGGACCACAAAGCGCGGTAGTGGATTTAAAAAACAAAACCGGTTCTTTGGGCACTTTCATTCCGGCTTCGGCGGCGTGTTTTGCATAGTTTAACCCTACGCAAACAATTTTTGAAGGCCGCGTTAAAGGTACACCCAAACGCGCATCGTTACTTACTTTAGGGCAATTGTTTTGGTTTGTTTTTAGCCAATTTTCCAAACGCTCTAAGCCATCGCCTCCAAAAAAAGCTTCGTTGTAATCTTGCCCAAAACCAGATACGTCTATTCTAGTTCCATCATCTAATTGTACACCTGGTTTTTCGTTTCCTTCTGTTCCAAATCGTATTAATTTCATTTTGTTGTCTTTATGGTTATTTTAAAGTAATGTTTTTAAGAGTTTAACGCCCAAAAAAGGCGACTGGATTTCAAGTAGCAATATACTTAATTTAATGCAAAAACGGCTTGAGTTTTCACCCAAACCGTCAATGTTTTTTATAACCAGTTGCTTGTTGTTTTAATTTTTAAAAAGTGTTTTTCCGTCTTTGCTTAATTTATAATTGTTGCCTTTTCCTCTTAATTCGTAGTGATCGTTTTTGTACCAAATCCCTGAGGCTGCTTTTTCGGCAATTAAATCCATTTGTTCACCGCCATTTAAATAGGCTTTAACCGTATTATTTGAGTTGTTGAAAACCATATTTAGCACATCGCCTTTTTCGTTTTTCACTTCTAAATTCACGATATCATCGGTGTGCTTGTAAATTACTTTTCCATCTTTTTTGAGCTCAATATCGTTGCCTTTTCCCCTTAATTCGTAGTCGTCGTTTTTATACCAAATCCCTGAGGCTGCTTTTTCAGCAAACAATTCGATGGTTTCTCCGTTAAAATTTAAAGTCGCCGTTCCTTTGGTGTTATTAAACTTTAACTCCAATTTTTCACCGTCTTTGTTGGTTGATGTGGTTACGACAATATCGTCCTTCACGTGTTTAACGGTTTCGGTAGTTGTCGATTGAGTGTTTTCTTGTTTGGAGGTTTCTTTACAAGAAATTAAAATGAGTGTTGCGAATAGTGTAATTGTTAAAGTTTTCTTTATCATTTTTTTGATTTATTTTAATTATGAATTAAACTGTATTTTATTTCATCCTTTAGCATCGGAGTGCCTATAAAGTTTAATCAAAAACATTGCCAAACAGGATGAAAATTAATTTTAAAAAAGCCTATTGCAAAAAAGGTTTGGATGTATACCCAAACCTTTTAATGCTACATTTAAAATTGGTATTTTTATTTTAGATTTTTTATCTGAATAATTACCAATTAACGTTATGTTTAACTTAAGATTGTTTGATGAATTGCACATCAACTACTAATTTTACCTTATCGGAAACTACAATGCTACCGGCTTCCGTAACGGCGCTCCAAGTTAAATTGAAATCCTTTCTATTAAGTTGTCCCGAAATTTCAAAACCTGCTTTTGTTTGTCCATAAGGATCAACGGCTATACCGTTAAAATCGGCATCTAAAACCACTTCTTTAGTGACATCCCTTATCGTTAAATCGCCAATTAATTTTTCGCCATCAAATGATTTTGAAACGAATTTAAGTTCAGGGTATTTCTCGGCATTGAAAAAATCATCCGATTTTAAATGGGTATCCCTGTCCTCATTTTTAGTGTTTATCGATGCTGTTTTTGCGGTAAATTGAAAATCAGCATTATTGAAATTATCGCCATCTGTTTTTGCAGTTGCCTGAAAATCTTCGAAATGACCTGTTACTGTTGAAATCATCATATGCTTTACTTTAAAAGCAATTTCTGAATGTGCGTTGTCGATTGACCAATTTGTGTTGTTACTCATTTTTATATGTTTTAATTGTTAATAATTATTGTTTTATCTTCTTTAAGATACAATGAAAATTCTGTTTAAAGCAGGTTTGCATTATCATTCACGCCTTAATGCTTTCTGCGCCCTGCTATTAAATAATCCAAAGAATATTTTCCTGCACCCAAAACCGCAATTGTGGTATAAATGGCCGCATACATAAGTGGCAGTTCCTGCCTACCAAAACCATCGGTACTGTGCACAATAAGTGCAGCTACCAACATGGTAATGAATAGCGGAATGGCTGCCAACCGCGTACCCAATCCTATAATTATTAGGATGGAGCAAAACACTTCAGAAAACACAATGAGTGCTAATGAGGCTGTTGCCCCAACACCAAGTGGGTCTGCAAACTGTATGGGGGCGTCGCCAAACATTCTTTCAAATTTGCCAAGACCATGCGTGAGCATAAAAATGCCGACTACCAAACGAAGTGTTAACAGCACTAAGCTTATTTTATTTGTATACGTGCCGGGGTGAAAAAAATTTTTAGTTATTCGATTCATTTATTTTAATTTTAATTTATTACTGTTTTTTTTTTGAAATGCCAATTGTAAAGTCTTCATTATTTACTTTTCACAGACATGTTTGTTTTATGCTATTTTATAATAATATTATATGCGAAATAGCTGTTTGTTACGACATGGACATTGGAACTTCCATTAAAAGCACACGGGCATTTTCCGTAGCTTTTACATTAATGCTGTCGGTATCCCATATGCCCATACCATCTCTTTTAGATAGTTTTTCGCCATTAATTTCTACCTCGCCATCAAGTATAAATGCATATACGCCATTACCTTCTTTTTTAATTTTGTATTCATCTGAATAACCTTTGTCAAATTTCCCCAAATGGAACCAAGCATCTTGATTTATCCATACGCCTTGGTCGTCTTTATTAGGCGAAAGCACTTGATAAAATTTATTTTCTTCTGAAATTTCCCTAATTGAAATCTGGTCGTAACGCGGTGTTAAATCCTTTGCTTTCGGGAACACCCAAATTTGAAGAAACTTAACTTCCTTATCTTTATTTTTGTTGTATTCAGAATGTGTAATACCCGTGCCTGCGCTTAAAACCTGCACATCACCTTCTTTAATAACGGCCACATTTCCCATACTGTCTTTATGCTCTAAATCGCCTTCCAAAGGAATTGAAATAATTTCCATGTTTTGGTGCGGATGCGTTCCGAATCCCATTCCTGCCTGCACAACGTCGTCGTTCAAAACACGAAGCACGCCAAAGTTCATGCGGTCTGGGTTGTGATAATTTGCGAAGCTAAAAGTATGGTGTGAGTTTAACCAACCGTGATTTGCCACGCCTCTTGTTTCTGCTTTGTGAATTACTGTATTCATAGTTTTAATGTTTTTATTAGGTAAATGATTAAATCCTACTTGTTGCATCAATGTATCGTAAGTCGATGTTTTTGGTTTGCTGTTTTCTGCTTTTAAAATGTGCGGAGCAACCGTACCAACAACACCCGTTAACAGTGCATTTTTTATAAACTTTTTACGATTCATAGTATTTGCTTTAAAAGTATGGTGCAAATATATAACTGATTAGTACCCTGTGGAATATGAAAAAAGGGACTAAGCTTATGAAAATCCGATATTCAATCGGAAACTAAGATTTAACCTCGTTTTGTTTGAAGTTTGAGGGTGATAGTTGGGTGTGTTTTTTAAAAAAAGTACTGAAATTGGCAGGTTCGTTAAAACCCAATTCGTAAGCAATTTCTTTATTCGACAAATCGGCAAAATACAAAAGCCTTTTGGCTTCGGTTACAATTCTAGCTTGAATATAGTCTTTTGCGGTTTTACCTATTCTGGCTTTTACCGTTCGGTTTAAATGATCGGGCGTAATATGAAGCGCGTTGGCATAAAATGTGGTAGAATGTTCTTTTTTGTAATGGGTTTCAACACCTTTTTTAAACGCTCTAATCAGGTTGTCTCCAGTGGTATCAACATCGGATTCAATAGGATTTATGGAACAGACATTATTGCACTCAATAAGCAACAGCTTTAAAAACGCACCAATAGATAACAACTTCATGTTGGCATCACTATGAAACAAATTGTATATCTGATTTGCAAAATGTGCTATTGTTTTAAATTGCTCATTATTGGGTGTTAATGGTGGACTTTGACCATAATTTTGAAAGAGGTTTAAACTATCTATGAATGATAATCGAATGGAATTTTCGACTAAAAACTGATTGGAAAAAACCATGGAGAACCCAAAAGATTTTTCACTCTCCAAAACTTGGTGTACTTGCCCTGGAGCAACAAAAAAAATTTGTTTGTCCGATAACTTATAAGTGTTAAAGTCTATCTTGTGCTGCCCCTTAGCTTTGTTTATAATTAAAACCGTATAATAATTGTGCCGGTGCGGTTCGTCAACTTTTCCATTTCGTTTGGTGTAAACATCTTCCATTTTAGAGATTCCAAAACTCAGGCTCTCCTTTTCAACATTTACTTTTTGATATGTTTTAACGGCGGTCATTTTTAACTATTATACACTTTTAAAATTTCAAATCACACATTTTAAACTTCAATTTATGGCGACTTTATTTAAGCACATAAGATATGAAACCGCACCGAATTAAACCTTATTGGTTATTCAAAAAAATCCAATTCCGCGATAGCCGCTGTTTTTTTGCCACCTGCAATGACTTTGGATTCTATTCTAATGTATTGTGTTGTTACAGCGGATTTAAACTGATGTGTTCGAGTTACGGGGTCGTTAATTAAGTTCCCGAATTCAAAACCGTCAATCGTTTTCCAATTTCTACCATCATTACTCACCTTAATGGTGCCTTTCTCAATCATACCATTTGCATCTTCTTTTTGTGGTGTGTACGCGAAAGCTTTTAAGGTATATGATTTTCCCAAATCCAACTCTAAAAAATGTGGGCTTCCTTTTTCACCTGACCTCCAATAGGTGTCTGGGTTTTCATCGATAGCCAAGTCACTTTTATTGGCAAACGACCAACTATCTACTTTTATAATTTTCCAATCATTTTTAAGAATTCCTAATTTTTTAGAAACCACACTTCCTTTTTGGTCTTTCGAAAAAGCTGCTGCTTTAATTTCGCCAGAAGTTGCTAAAAAAGACTCGTTAAATAACTTAGAGTCCTTGGTTGGTTCGCTACCATCGGTGGTGTATCTAATTTCTAACGCTCTATTTAAGTTTCCTGCACTATCTTCGCCATGAGGTTTCCAACCAAAATCATGCTTTTTAGGCTGGATTGAAACTTGACCATCCAGACTTCTTGTGATGCTTAACTGTGGTGGGCGTGTTTTGTAATAGTGCCCCGTAACATTTGAAATGGCCGGACTTAATCGAGATTGTAAGACACGGATTCTAAACTTGTTCGATGTCGTTTCCGGGAAACGCAAAATACGCTTATACCCCACATTGGTAGCTGCGGCTATTTCTTTCCACGAGCCGTCTACCCAGGCATCAAGCGCATGTTTTTCTACACGTTCGCTATGCGTTGCAATAGCTTCTTGAATGACAATTCGATTAATGGTTATAGGTTTTTTGGTTTCAACAATGATTTCTTTTACATCAGCATCTAGCAATTCATAAGTTGTAACATCTTCATCTAAAACGTTTTTAAATCCTGAGGCATTCGCAAATAAGTTAACATTGTACGTTTTGTTGATGCGCTCGCCTACTTCGTTTAAAACACGAACATCTTCTGGTGAAAATTTGCCTTCTCTATTGGGCGGGATATTCAACAAAAAGGTGGTATTCCCTCCAACCGAACGCTCATACATATCAAAAACATCATCCACACTGCGTACTTTTTGCGAGGTATCGTCTCTATAAAACCAGCCTTCGCGAATCGAGGTATTGGTTTCAGCCTGTTGATAGTGCAAATATTTAGCATCGTACAATTTTTCTCTGCTTCCAATATCTTCGCCGGTAATATCTGCAAAACTATTCATTTCAAGCGGATTGCCTTGATACGGAATTACATTCCACTCTGTATCTCTGGTGGCTCCGGCTTCGTTACCGCACCAGCGGATATCTTGCTTTCCAAACACCACAGCTTCGGGTGCCAATTCCGAAATGAGTTCTTTCCACGCTAAGTAATTGTACTTTTGCCCGCCTTTGCGTTTGGGGTGCGCGCCATCAAACCACACTTCGTGAATTGGCCCGTATTCGGTCAACAATTCGAATAATTGATTTAAAAAATACTCGTTATAATCATCGACATTAAACGTAAACGTGGTTTTGTTTTTAAAAGGTCGGCCTTCCACGGGTCTTGGAATGACACGGTCTGAATACTTGCTTAAATTGCCGTACAACCCGTCTTTATTTTCAATTTGATATAAATCTGCAGGCGATAAATACACGCCCAGTTTCAATCCGTATTTTTGGCAGGAATTGGATAAATCCCTTAGAATATCACCTTTTCCGTTCTGAAAATCGGTGGACATAATACCGTGTTTTGTGTAGCGACTTTGCCAAAGTACAAACCCTTCGTGATGCTTCACGGTAAGAATCACCTTTTTCATATTGGCGGCTTTCATGGCTTTGCACCATTGATCGGTATCCAAAGTTTTTAAATCGAAAATTTTGGGGTCTTCAAAACCGTTGCCCCATTCCATTCGGGTAAAGGTATTGGGTCCAAAATGGATAAAAGCGATAAACTCATTTTTTAAAGCTTTGTATTGATTTTTGGTAGGCACTACATGAGCCGCTTTAACGATGATTGAATCTTTGGTGTCATCATCATCTATTTTAATGGTTGAACTTGTTGGCATTAATAGCCCGTTGCTCGTATTGTTAGAGCATGAAACAATTAACAGAACTAAGGTAATGTACGATAAAACGGTTTTCATATTGATTTTATAAACTATTTAGTGATTTTAATAACATACGCATAATCATCGGTCGCTTTGAACAAATTAGGCTTGTATTCGGGTAATGAAATAACAAAATCGTTACCCATTTGTTGCCCTTTTAAATTTTGCTGAGTCGCCAATAATGTGATTTTGGCCTTATTTGAAACTTTAAAATTTCTTATGGTTATCTCCGATTTCCATTGTGGTAAAATAACAAAATGAGCTTCGCTGTTTTGGGTAAAAAACAGTTCTTTTACGGCATAACCGGGTTCGGGGTCAATGGTTTGTTTTAATATCACATCGCCACCCAAATAATGCTGTTTTGGTTTATAGTTTTTCTCCCCTTTTAAGGACCATTGAAACGAATTATTCCATAACCTTGAACCATAGATGGCTTCACCATTGGTGTTTAACCAACTTCCAATTTGCAATAAACGCTCTTGCATAATTACAGGAATATTACCACGTGCATCGGGACCAATATCCAATAATAAATTACCGCCCGTACTTACAATGTTTACTAAAGTTAAAACCAAAGCTTTTGGCGAATTATAATCTTGGGCATCTTCATTTTGATTGTAACCAAAAGAAAACCCCATACCGCGGCATTCTTCCCAAGGACGTTTAAATTCTGGGGCTTCAGCTTCATATTCTGTGGTAAAATAACCGCCGTGGTGTTTCCTAACCCCTTTTCCCCATCTGTCGTTTATAACAATATGGTCTTTGGCAACCGATTCGTTAAATAACCAAGCTAAAAATTCTTTCGATTTCCATTTTTCAGCTTCCATATCCCATTCGCCATCAGCCCATAAAATATCTGGTGAATATTTGGTAACCAAGTCTTTTATTTGAGGTAAAAAATGCTCGTCAACAAAACGCTTTTTATCACTTTGCCACAATGGATGATACCATTCGTAAAGGGAATAATATAAGCCCATTTTAATATTGGTTTTCTTAACAGCCGTGGTTAACTCGCCCACCAAATCGCGTTTTGGGCCTACTTCCATACTATTCCAAGCAAAACCTCTGTCGTTGGCTTCTTTATTGGGCCAAAGCGCATAACCATCATGATGTTTTGATGTTAACACAATATATTTTGCCCCCGCGTTTTCGAAAAGTTGCACCCATTCATCGGGCTCAAATAAACCTGCTTTAAACATTTCCCCGAAATTGTAATACGAATAATCTTTACCGTAAGTATTCTCGTGATAGTTTACAATTTCATCGCCTTTAAAATTGCCGTTTCCGTACAAGGTTTTGTTTTGTAACCAATATTGGTACCACTCCGAGTACGTGCCTTTTGGCGACCACGCGGGCACCGAATAGGGTCCCCAATGAATAAAAATACCGAATTTGGCATCTTGAAACCAATCGGGAATGGGGCGTGCATCTAACGATTCCCAAGTGGGCTTATAGTTGGTTTGTGCCGTTAGCAAGCCATTAAAAATGAGCATTGATACTACAAATATTTTTAACTTTAAGTTATTCATATTTTAATTTTTATCAATCTCAAAAGTCCAGGCATCATGCGATGGCATTTCTGAGTACTTTATCGATTTTGTATCAATATGCATCTTTCCGTTGCTATATTTCCAAGTTAGGTTTTTGTCTAAGCCCAACAATTTAACCGTAGCCTTGTTACCCGGATTTGGAATACTTAAAACCAGCTCGTTTTCTGGCCATTCAAAACTAATGGCATAAATTTTACCGTGGTTTTGAGTGTAACACAGATAGGTTTTTAATGATGAATAACTTCCTGTTATGCCGTTTTTCGATTTTTCTTTATCGATAAACAATGCTGAAGCCGGAACTAATTGCTTCGCTTCATTTTTTGTATTCCAAAATAACGAAATGGATGCATTCTGTTTTTTCTCTCTATATTTTATTTGAATAGGATAAAGTTCGCCCGCTTTCAGTTTTATTTTTCCAGTTGATGATACACTGGTATTAGCCCCCATAACTTCGGACTGTGTTCCTTTTGCCGTGTAATTTTGATTGATGATTAATTGGTTATTGATGAAAACTGCGGCTTCATCATCGGCCTTAACCTCAAAGGTATAAGTATCCGACTTTGGTGCTTCAATAAAACCGTTCCATTCTACCGTAAAATCATCTTCTTTGACGCCTTTCATTGGTGAATTTCTTACCCAATTAAAATTGATTTCATCATCAATACGGTTAATAGTGACTTGCTTTTCTTCTTCTTTTATTGAAAAAGGCTCAGCGCCATAAATGGCATCGCCGTTAATTTTAAGCCAATTGCCCAATTGAATCAAGCGTTCTTGCTGAATAAGTGGAATTTGGCCATCGGCTTTTGGTCCCACGTTTAAAATCATGCCGCCGCCATTGGCAACCGTTTGCACGAAGCGATGAATGAGGTCTTGCGAGGTGCCATAAGCCTCTAATTTTTCATTTCTATTAAGCCCGAAAGAGCGCCCCAAACCACGCACTTCTGCCCAAGGTCTATCGGTTACTTTTATGCCCGAACTGTATTCTGGCGTTAAATAGCCAACATCTAAACCATGTCCCCATCGATTGTTTACAATGGCCTCGTCGCCCACTAAATTGTAATACCAATCAATTAATTCGGCCGCATGCCATTGTTTTGCGGTGTTATACCATTCGCCATCGGCAAAAAGTATGGAGGGTTTATAAGTGGAAACTAATTCCTTAAACTGCGGAATCATATATTCTTCAACATATCGGCCAATGCTATCGTGCGGGTCGGTATACCAACGGTGTAAGGGGTGGTTCCATTCGGCAAGCGAATAATACAGCCCCATTTTTAATCCGGCTTCCCTGACTGATTTTGTTAAATCGCCCACCAAATCGCGTTTTGGTCCCACATCGACACTATTCCAATTTCGGTTGTATTTACTAGGCCACAATGTATATCCGTCGTGGTGTTTCGATACAAACATCACATATTTTGCTCCTGCCCTTTTAAATAAACTTGCCCACTCGTCGGGGTTAAATAATTCAGCTTTAAATAATGGTGCAAAATCTTTATAAGTAAAATGCTCGCCGTAGGTGTTTTTTACAAATTCCATACGCTGGGGACTTTTGGTTTGCATGCCTCGTAAAAACCATTCGGCATACGATTCTTTGCTTCCGTACGATGGTACCGAGTACAATCCCCAATGAATGAAAATGCCTAATTTAGCATCTTTAAACCATTTTGGATAAGGGCGTTCGGTAATATTTTTAATATATTCAGCTTCGGTTTTTTCTTGTGCAAAAGTTGAGGCTGTCAATATAAAACAAGCACAAATCAGTAAAATTCTTTCTTTAATCATTACCCATTTAATTTTATAAAACCACCATCTATTGGGAAGTCTGTTCCCGTGATAAACGAGGCTTCGTTTGAACATAAATATAAGGCTAAATTTGCGATTTCTTCAGGTTTTCCCATTCTGCCTATAGGCTGGGTTTTTGATAGGGCTTCGAACATTTCATCTTCTTTTCCCGGATAATTCTTTTTAATAAAACCATCAACAAAAGGCGTGTGTACGCGCGCTGGCGAAATACAGTTACAACGAATGTTATCGTTTACATAATCTTTAGCTACGGAATACGTCATCGTTAACGCAGCACCTTTAGACATGGAATACGCAAAGCGATCGGAAATACCAACCGACGATGCAATGGATGCCATATTGATAATTACGCCTCCACCTTGGGCTTTCATTTTTGGAATAGCCGCGTGGATGCAGTTGTAAACACCTTTTACATTTACGTTGTAAACACGGTCTAAATCTGATTCTTCGGTGTTTTCAACATTACCAACATGGGCAATTCCTGCGTTATTGACCAAAATATCGATATTGTGATTTTCAGCAATAGCCCCGATAATTTCTTGGACCTGTTTGTGATTGGAAACATCGCATGGATAAAAATTGGCGTTTCCACCGGCATTTTTAATTTCTTCAATGGTTTGCTCGCCACTTTCTTTATTGAATTCCAAAATATGAATGTGTGCGCCTTGTTGAGCAAATGTTGTGGAAATAGCCTTACCAATGCCGCTTGCGCCACCTGTAATTATAGCCGATTTTCCTTTTAAACTAAACTTTGACATTATTAATTTCCTTTTTATTTTAATGTAATTTCTATAATGATATCAACAGCTTCCATATCGTTTTCAGGAAGATGAATTGTTAATTGCCCTTTTTTTAATTTGTATTTTATCTTGCTTTTATCTTTAAATAGTACGGCATTTTTAATACGTGCTTTAAAATTATCGATTTTAATCGTTTTGGTATCCTTATTTAAAACATGTAAATAAAGTGTGTTGCCTTTTTGCGTGGAAACATAATCCTCGGTTGCCGCAATAATACCAGCACGGGTACCGTAAATAGTTTCGCCATTTTCTTTCAACCAAGCGCCAACAGCATGCAATCGTTTAATGTGTTCTTCTTGAATTTTCCCATTAGGCATCGGGCCAACATTTAATAGAAAATTAGCATTGTTCCCTGCTGCTTTAACCACATACTTTATTAGGTCTTTTACAGATTTATGTTTATCATCTTGCAGATTAAAACCCCATGAATGATTAATGGTTTCACAAGTTTCCAAAGGTAATTTGCCAATTTCAGCACCGCCAAAACCTGTGGTATTTTTTCCTGGCAAATCTTTTTCGAACATTTGAAAATCTTCTCCCGCAAATGGCAATTCGTGATGGTTATTACCAATAAGCAAAGCCGAATTTACATCGTGAATCATCTTATAAGTCTCTTCTAAATTCCACTCTGTGCCTTCTATCCTATATTTTACGGCTTTATGCCAATCTTTTTTATCCGGCGCTTGATCCCACCAACCATCAAACCAAAAACCTGCAATATCATAATTTTCGGCAAGTTCTTTAATTTGTGCGTTTTGATATTTTAAGTAATTATCCCAATTTCCAGACTCGGGTCGGTTTACGTTTCTGCCCGTCCATCCTCTTGGGTAATAATCTGGATGATGCCAATCCAGTTGCGAATAATAAGCGTATAATTTCATGCCCTGTTTTTTGCACTCTTGCTCCAAGGCTCTAAAAATATCCTTACCGTAAGGGGTTGCTTTTACAATGTTATAATCGGATATTTTAGAATCGTACATCGCAAAACCATCGTGGTGTTTTGTGGTAATGGTTATATATTTCATACCAGCATCTTTAGCCAGTTGCACAATGGTTTTGGCGCTAAAATCCTGTGGATTAAAAAACGTGGGCAATAATTCGTAGCGCTTTACAGGAATATTTTGGTTGTGCATTACCCATTCTGCATCGCCTAAAATACTGTAAACGCCCCAATGGATAAACATCCCAAACTTATCGTCTTGAAACGCTTTTCTGGCTTCCAAATTTTCTTTTGAAGGCACATAATGGTCTTGGGAGAACATGGGTTGAACACAGAACAGTAATATGACACAAACAAATAGTTTTAACGTATTCTTCATTTGAACTTAAGTTTTATCAAGATTTATAACGACACGCCTCTTTTCCAAGGAATAAAATCATCTTGACCTAATTTTGAGGCGCAAGTTTGATGTCTTCCGCTGGCTACTTCAATAATTAAATCGATGAGTTCTTCTGAAAGCTCTTCTTGACTGGCTTGTTCAGAAATTAATCTGCCCGCATCAAAATCTATTATATCTTTCATTTTTGCTGGCAACATAGAGTTGGATGAAATTTTAATAACCGGACAAACCACATTGCCCGTTGGTGTTCCCAATCCCGTAGAAAATAGAATAATGTTGGAGCCAAAACCTGCCAAACCTGTTGTAGATTCTACATCGTTACCCGGAGTACATAATAAATTTAAACCTTGTTTTGTAGCATATTCGCCATAATCAATCACGTCTGCAACAGGACTGCGACCACCTTTTGTGGCTGCACCCGCAGATTTTATGGCGTCGGTAATTAAACCATCACGAACATTACCCGGAGACGGATTCATATCGAAACCCGAGCCTACTTTTTCGGCTTGATTGTTATAACTTTCCATGATACGGATAAACTTATTGGCAACTTCCTCGTTTGGGCATCTATCAATTAAATCTTGCTCTACGCCGCACAATTCCGGAAATTCCGATAGAATGCTTCTGCCGCCTAGGGCATTAATTTTATCCGAAACTACACCCATAAGCGGGTTTGCCGTAATACCCGAAAACCCATCGGAACCACCGCATTCCAATCCTATACTTAACTTGCTTAAAGGCGCTGGTTGCCTTTCAATTTTATTGACTTCTTCTAATGCTTTATAGGTATCTTTTATCGCCTTTGAAAGCATGTCGTTTTCGGTGGTAAATTGTTGTTGCTCAAAATAAAGCACGGGTTTGTCGGTTTTAAAACGTTCTCTCAACGCTTCTTCCAGCATACTTATTTGTGCATGCTGACAACCCAAACTCATTACCGTTGCGCCAGCTACATTTGGGTTTTTGATGTAACCTGCCAACAAATTCACTAAGCCTTGCGCATCGTCTTTTGTGCCGCCGCAACCGCCTTCGTGGGTTAAAAATTTTATACCATCAATATTTTTAAAAACTTTTTGTGATAGCTTTTCTTCTTCATAAGAAGCGTCGTTACCACCGTGAACCAAACTCCTTAATTTTAATCGGTACGGATTTTCTTTTTTAAAGCCTAACTCTGCCTCAAAGGCCTCTTTTAACACCTTTAAATTTCGGTTCTGGCAGAAGACCATCGGTATAAAAATCCAATGATTTGCTGTACCAACTTGTCCATCATTTCTGTGATAGCCTAAAAATGTTTTTTCAGATAAACCCTCAATCGAAGGTTTTTCATATTGATAATTAAAGTTTCTAAACTTATAGGGTGCAGCACTATGTTTTAAATTTTCAGTTGTAATTAAAGCGCCTTCTTTTATAGAAGTTGTTGCTTTCCCAACAGGCACACCATACATGGTAACTTCATCGCCTTTACTTAAAGCATGTAAGGTAAATTTATGTTTTACGGGTATGTCTTCAACAAGACTTATTTGTTTTCCTTGTATTGATAATACCTCACCCTTATTAATGTTGGATAAGGCTACCGCAACATTATCTGAGGGCGATATAACTAAATTATTTTTCAAAGCTTATAATTAAAGTATTGGTTTTTTTGATTTGCTGATAAAACAGCATGTAGTACATAAACAAAAATAAACATCTTGTATGCACGAAACTAGCATTTAAAACACCTTAACCAATACTTTCTTTGCAAGGAAACAACCTTTAAACCTTATAAATGATATTATTCTTCATAAGTTAAGTAAGCAGATACCAACCAATGGTTTAATTTGTCGCCATCAACAGGTGTCGCTGGTATTTTTATTTTAAGCTGATGCTCCCCTTTTTTCAAATCGCCCAATGATACAACCATAGGTTCAACTGATGATCCCGGACACCAGTTTGAACGCGATAAATCGGATGATGCAATGCGTTCTTCAATTTCTTTTACAGCTCGTTTTCGGGTTTTATAATCATAATACGCCGCCGAATCTTTTTTAATCCATACACCGGCTGTTGGGTTAAATCGTCTAAACGATGCACAATCATCTCGCCACGGAATGGTATCCAAAACTAATGAATTATCAAAATAAACACTGTTTTTAATTTTGATGAATTCGTCGCCACCACTATGTCCGCCATGGCCTGTCGTGATGTAATGCAACTTTACATTTTTTGCGTTTTTCTTCAATTTGAAATCATGGACCAAAGGCTGTTTAGCAAAAATATCTGGAATAGGTTGCCCACCAACATAGGGAATGCTATTTACCAACGGCAACACTTTTAGTGTTTTTCTATCTCGGTTGGAATAGGTTAGTTGCAAATCGAAATTATAGCCTTCGGCCGTCCACGAATCTATCCAAACTCCAATATAAAACGTATTGGAAACCAAATCTTTTAACTGCGAAATATCGTGCTCCCAAACCACTTCCTTTTCCCAACTAGGAATATACACTGGTCGGCGGTATTTTACACTATTATCGCTGTAAAAGCCCACGCCAAAAGGCGTCATAAACCGCATGAGTTCCACAACGGGTTGATAGGTTTCGCCTGCAACTATTCCTGCGTGATTTCCGGCTTTAAAAGAATCTTTAGGAAACTCTTTATCGCCTTTTGAAACATCTAAAATAGAAATAAGTTCAGGGTCGGCAACCACAAAACAAGAACCTGATTTATCCCAACGGTCGCCCGCAGAACGCACCGTTAATTTGATACTCACATCTGTTCCATTAGGAAAACTTGGAACGGATACTTTTTTATAAACTATGCGTCCACTTTGAAGCATATGCGCTTCGGCATCGCTACCTTTTTTACCTCCAAAATTTAGGGGTTGTTTATTGAATACCTGAACAACGGTGTTATTGTCTTGTGCAAAAGCACTAATACAAAACACTAACAAACAAGCTTTTATAATACTTTTAAATTCCATTTTATTTTAATTATTTTGAGGGGTTATAAATTCCAAATGAATAACAACAGGTAGATGATCGGAAGGATATTTACAATCTTTAGAATCACTTAACACTGCATATTTTAATACTTTTATTTGTTCTTTACTTGTAAAAATATAATCGATTCTATCTAAAATCGGTTTGTTAAATTTAAACCCGTTATAGGTACCCGTTGGCCCAAAAGATTTTGCTACACTTACTTCTTTGGAATCATTTAAAGCTTTTGAAAGCAATTCAATGGGTTTTGACTCTGGTTTTAAATTGAAATCTCCCATAACGATTACAGGCAAATGATCAGGATTTAATGCGGCTGTTTTTTCAAGAATCAATGCCGCACTATTTACTCTTGCCAATTTCCCAATGTGGTCAAAATGCGTGTTAAAAACAAAAAACTGCTGTTTTGTTGCTTTGTCTTCAAACCATCCGTAAGTGCAAATGCGTTCCATAGCGGCATCCCAACCAACCGAAATTTTATGGGGTGTTTTACTCAACCAAAATGTGCCTTCTTTTAAAACACTAAATTTTTCTTTGTTATAAAAAATGGCGCTGTATTCACCTTTTGTTTTACCATCATCGCGACCAACGCCAATGTAATTATAATCAACAAAAACGCTATCTAAATACTGTACTTGGTGATGCCAGCCTTCTTGTATCCCTAAAATATCGGGGTTGTTATATGCTATTTGATTGCTTAAAAAATCTTTTCGCAACGCCCATTTATTTTCGCCGCCATTGGGGTTGTCGTATTTTATATTATAGGTCATTATTTTATAAGACTGCGCTGTAGCGGAACACGAAACACTAATTGCGAGTATTAAAAACATTCTTTTTAAAATCATTCTCTCGTTAGTTTATAATTACTTCATCTGCAAAAATCCACGACGGTAAGCCAGCACCGTGGTGCCAATACGGAGCTTGTTTTAAGCTTTCTGCCTTAATTTTTATATACCGCCATTGTGACGGATTGATGCTTAAATTAAAATACTGAATATCGTTTATTTTACTTTTTTTGTTTAGCGGAAATTCATTTAAAACCACGCCTAACTTAGTATAGTTTTTCCCATCAACCGAACCGTAATAGGTGACTTTTTTGGGAAAGAAAACGATGTGATTGGTCACTTGCAAGAAAGCCGTTGAGATGGATTTTACTTCCTTTTTTTCATCTAAATCGATAATCGCTTCCAAATGATTGCCCTCAAATCCCAGCCAATTGGAATAGAAATTACTTCCGCCCAAAGCGCCATCGGTTAAAGCTTGTGGATCTTCGTTGGCATATTTTTTTGGCTGCGTTAACAACGTTACTTTTTTACCCGAAGCCATGTTAGGTTGCAAAGCCACTTCTATCGATTTTAAGTAGGCATTGCCGTAATCGGTAACCGTATAACCCATCTCGTTCATTAAAGTGATATTGGCCTCGTTACAAACGCTCATAAAGTTTTCGACTAGATTTTTGGTGTTTTGGGTTATGGTAAAATCTACAGAAATACCTTTTCTGCACGCCTCTAAAACTGCATAATCTATACTCAACCGCGCCACTTTTACACGCTTTAAAATATCAGGTTTATTGGCTACGGCACTTTCAGCTTCATCAAAAAGTGCGACGTATTGCTTTAATAAATTGGGGCTTAAAAAGGCATTAAATGCTTGCGACGGATCGCCGTACAAAAACAAGAAATAATCCGGGTAATTTTTAAGTTCTTTATGAATTAAATCAACATACGATTTTACAAAAACACCAGCTTCGTGATAATAGCCATTGGTAAATTCCGTAATAAGGTCATCAACACTGGCATCAGGGTTCCAAATCAATTTTGCCATGAGATACGAGCGTAACTCGAACAATTCACTCGGGTTATTACTGTGTTGCTCAAAAACCCATTTGGTGTTATGGTCTCTAAAAAATTGAATATTGGGTTGCAGTGTTTTAAAGTTAGGAAATGGTGCTAAAAAATTTGTAAACTGCGTGGTATAATCCCAAATTCTAATGTTGTCGGTAAGTTTGCTCCAGCCTTTTAAATCATCGGCAAAATCTGTACATTTTTCAGTAATGGGCGCGCTTCTGTCGCATTCTATGGAACATAAGGTAATCAACACATTCTTTAAAGGTTTGGTTTTACACGGTTTTCTGGTGTATTGGTATGCCAAAGTTGATATGGTTTTTTCTGGAAAAGATTTTGCAATTTCATTTACAAAACGAATCATCGTGCCGGCATGACTGCCTTCTTCTTCATCTATAGTTTTGCATTTTCCGCATTCACAAAATTGGGTATTATCGTTGCCACTTACCGAAATCACCGAAGCTTCAGGGTATTGCTTAAACAAACTCCTCACCGAATCTTTTACCATTTCTAAAACCGTAGCATTGGTTAAACACAACTGTGTTGGTAAGCGTTTGTTTCCGCGAAGCGCAAAATATTCGGGGTTCGATTTGTAAAATTCTTCTTCAGGCACAAATTTGTTGAACGTGTGTACCCGCGCTGATGGCACGTAATACGGAAAGGCTTTGGTGGTTACCTTATGTTGTGCCGCAAAACGTTCATTTTCATAAAACAACCTAGAATGAACCGTTCGTGTTGTTATTTTTGGGGTGTACGCATAGTTTAAGTTTTTGTTTAAATTGATTGTGGATTGTTTTGGAACATCTTCAACATTTGGCGCGTACCATTTGCAGTCTAAATACAGTTCCAGAAATTCGTAAACCGCGTTTCTAATGGCTTCATCGGATCCACCAAAAATAAATATATTATCTTGATTTGTTTTTATTTGTATTTGATGTTTGCTTAGTTTTTCATCCGCAACATTACCAACGTATATTTTATGCTTATTTGCATTTTGGGAGCTTTCATCAACAATATCCAGTTTTACATCTGAAATTTTTTGAATGTAATTTTGAAGGATTTCAGCAGATTGATATGCGCTCTGAGTGGCTTCACCCAAAAAAACAATGTCATAATCAGATGCGCCATCATGGACTAAAGTGATGGTTTTGTCTTCGCAAGAATACATTAAAAACACAATTAATAAGCCATTAAAAGTTTTTAGTGCATATGAGCAAAATGATTTAAACATCTGTTATTCCTTTAGATTAAACTGAATTTTTGGTGCGTTGGTAAGCGCTTCATGACTCACAAAAAAGGACTTATTCGTTTTGCCGTTAATGGTAAAAGACTCTAATTTGCCCGTGCCGTTTTTATCGATAACCAATGTATTATTCTTATAATATCGATTGTCTAAATGAATGGTTATTTTATTGAATCTTGGTGTGGTTAAAGTATAAATTGGGTCTGCGGGCGATACGGGATAAATACCCATCATGCTGTAAATTAACCACGCGCTCATGGTTCCTGTGTCATCATTCCCCGGTAAACCAGCTGGTTTGTTGGTAAAATATTCGTTAATTAAACTCGTTACCCGCTCTTGGGTTTTCCACTCGTAACCTTGGGCGTAATTGTATAAATATGGGTAAGCGATATCGGGTTCGTTGGCCATATCAAATTGGTTTTTATCAAAAACTTCATCGAGTTTGTCAACGTAATTTTTTTTACCGCCCATCAGCTTCATTAAATACTTGGTGTCGTGAGCCACCATAAAGGTGTATTGCCACGAATTGCCTTCAATAAAACCTAAATTCTTTTCGAAATTAGCACCTTTATTCGGATCGAAAGGCGCGTACCACGAGCCATCGTCGTTTTTAGGGCGCAGTAAATTGAATTCTTTATCAAACAGATTTCTATACGTCACCGAACGCCTTGAGAACAATTTATAATCGGCTTTTTTACTCAATGTTTTTGCCAATTGCGCTATGGCAAAATCACTAATATTATATTCTTGGGTGGTAGAAACCGAACCGCTTTTTGTGGTTTTTGTGGTTAAATAGCCTTTTTCAATATAATCTTTAATACCTGGTCGCAATGGGTTATTTTCTAATTGGGTGGCACTTTTTCGCATGGCCTCATACGCTTTTTCAATATCAAAATCTTGAATACCTCGTAAATAGGTATCGGCCAAAACAATGCCTGCGGGATCGCCCACCATGGTTGTGGTTTCGGTGGCATTGAGTTCCCATTTAGGCAACCAACCACTTTCATCGTAAATATTGAGCATGCTTTTTACCATATCCGATTGTTGTTTCGGGTAAACCAACGACATCAATTGATGCAGATTTCTGTAAGTATCCCAAAACGAAAATACCGTAAAGCGCGTACCATCTGTTTTAGCGGTTTCGCGTTTTGCCATAGTTGGGTATTCGCCATTCACATCATTCAAGGTATTTGGGTGAATTAAAGTGTGGTATAATGCCGTATAAAAAATGGTTTTATCATCTTTTGTGCCGCCTTCAACTTCTATTTTAGACAATAAATCGTTCCATTTTGAAGCGGTGTTTTTATAAATCTCGTTAAAGGTTAACGATTGAGTTTCTTTTTCAAGGTTTTCACGAGCGTTTTCAATACTTACGTAAGACACGCCTATCTTTACCTCAACTTCTGTAGGTTTTTCAAAATGATAGGTAAAATAGCTACCAATGCTATCGCCGATTACTTCTTTTCGGTAATTTTTGTACAAGCGTGTTTTACCGTTGTAAGGCATCCACTGTGCTTCCACGCCTTCATAGGTTCTCGGTGTTTTCCATACTCCAAAATCATCGGCAGGTTTACTAAATTTTGCTACAAAATACACCGGATAAGATTCTTCGGGTTTGTAATAACAAAAGGAACCCACATTGCGCATGCCTTCAATTTCGGTGGGCGATACGATTTTAACTGTGGCACCTTCTTCATTGGTCAACCCTAATCCTAAATTGATTAAAATATTTGATTGTCCTTTAGGGAAGGAGTACTTACTCACACCTACACGTGTTGTAGCCGTAACTTCTGTTTTTACGTTGTATTTTGATAGCATTACGCTGTAGTATCCGGGTTTTGCAAGCTCATAATCGTAAGTGCTCCCATACTCCAAATGATTGGTTTTAAGTTCGCCCGTGGTTGGCATCGTTAAAATAACGCCCAAATCGGGGCAGCCCACACCGCTTAAGTTCACATGGGAAAAGCCTGTTAAAAAGGTGTTTTCGTTTACATACGGATTGGATAACCAACCGCTATCTTTTTCAAGTGGTAAATTTTGCGGTCCAGCCACGTTAAAGGGCGATACACTTGCCATTCCCCTTGGTGCAATGGCACCCGGATTTGTGGCTCCAAAGTTTGAAGTACCTATAAACGGATTTACGTAATCGACAGGTTTTTGTGCATGGATGTACGACAAAAATCCGAGAGTACAAACCCATATCCAAGTATATTTATTCATAATAATGTTTTTATTCTTTTATTGTTTTACTCATTGAATACGGCGTGTTTTCCGGTTTATTCGCCCATGCTTTATTTGGTGTGGCGCTCATATCAAATTCCAAATGACCGCCGTTTTGAATATCTCCAAAATTGATAAAACTGTTGTTCCACGGTTTTCCGTTCAATAAAACACCTTCTATGTAAACATTGTCTTTTGAATTATTTGAAGCTGAAATTTTAAAGGTATTTCCGTTTTCCAATTGAAGCGTTGCCTTTTTGAACAACGGACTACCAATCACATATTCATCAACTCCAGGCGTTACTGGATAAAATCCTAAAGCGCTATACACATACCACGCCGATGTTTGTCCGTTATCCTCATCACCACAATAGCCATCGGGTGTGGCGCTGTATAATTTAGTTAGCACATCGCGCACTTTTTCTTGCGCCTTATACGATGCATTAGCATAATTATAAAGGTAAATCATGTGCTGAATGGGTTGGTTTCCGTGCGCATAATTACCCATATTAGCGATTTGCATTTCGCGTATTTCATGAATGGTAAACCCGTAATACGAGGCATCGAAATCTGGTGGCATATCGAAAACCTCGTCTAATTTAGCTTCAAAATTTGCTTTGCCGCCCATTAAATCTATCAAGCCTTGCGTATCGTGAAAAACCGACCAGGTATAATGCAAACTGTTTCCTTCGGTAAAGGCATCGCCCCATTTTAGTGGGTTAAATGGTGTTTGAAACGTGCCATCTTCATTTTTTCCACGCATCCAATTTGTTGACGGGTCGAACAAATTTTTATAGTTATTGGATTTGCTGTAAAAATCCTTAGCAACGTTTTGTTTTCCTAATTTTTCAGCCATTTTTGCTATGGTAAAATCGGCGAATGCATATTCTAATGTTCTTGCGGCATTTTCATTAATTCCCACATCGTAGGGCACATAACCCAAGTCGTTATAATAGCTTAAACCGGCACGACCAACGGAATTTTCAGGACGACCATCGCCCACCGTTGCATTTTTTAAAACAGCCTCAAATAACACATCGACGTCTTTTTTGTTCATATTTCCTTTTAAAAAAGCATCGGCGACAATAGTAGCAGAATTTGAGCCAATCATACAATCGCGATGCCCAGGGCTTGCCCATTCTGGCAACCAACCCGACTCTTTATAAGTATTTGCCAATCCTTCCATAATTTGGGTGTTCAGCTCGGGATACATCATATTAAAAAACGGGAATACGGCTCTAAAAGTATCCCAAAAACCATTATCGGTAAACATATAACCCGGTAAAACCTCACCATTGTATGGGCTATAATGCATTATATTACCGTCAGCATCGTATTCGTAAAACTTACGTGGAAATAACAAAACCCGGTATAAACAGGAATAAAAAGTTCTGATATTATCGATATTATCGTCTTCAATGACGATTCTTTGTAATTCTTTTTCCCACGCGTCTCGTGCTTTTTCCTTAGTATCTTCAAAGGAATCGGAACCAATTTCGGTTTTTAAATTTAGTGCCGCTTGTTCCTGGCTAATAAATGATGAGGCTACTTTTACATGAACCCGCTCCCCTTTTTTTGTTTTAAAACCTATGATGGCACCAACGTGCTCGCCCGCGTTATTTGTTGAGTTTTCAACGAGTTTCCAATCGTCTCCCCAAGTATGGTTTAGCTCAAAATCCTTATCGAATTCAGCAACAAAATAATTGTGGAAGTTATCTGGCACACCGCCACTGTTGTTACGGCAATAGCCAATAATTTTCCGTTCCTCAGGAATAATCTTTACCATGGAACCTTTAAAAAAAGCATCCAATAAAATAAAGGATGAATCAGATTCTGGGAATGTAAACCTAAAATGCGCTGCGCGTTCGGTTGGAGAAACCTCTGCTGTTACATCATAATCGGCAAGATATACACTATAATAGTTGGGTTTTACCGTTTCGGCTTTATGTGAAAAGTACGAGGCTCGTTCGTCTTCTTTATACTTTAAATCGCCCGTTACCGCCATTAAAGAAAAGGCGGCGTAATCGTTAATCCACGGACTAGGTTGATGGGTTTGTTTGATGCCTCGAATGGTATAATCGTCGTATTTATAAGCCCATCCGTCGCCCATTTTTGCGGTTTGTGGTGTCCAAAAATTCATACCCCAAGGTGTTGCAATGGCTGGATAGGTGTTTCCGTTGGATAAGCTAAACTCAGAATCTGTTCCCATCAGCGGGTTTACATGATCGATGAGAGCTGCCGTTTTTTTATTAAGGGTTTTGGTATCGATTTTCTTATCGCATGCCATAAAAAAAATCACACCTAAAATCAAAATACTTTTCGAATTAAATCTTATCATTTTACATTCAATTATTAGTCTGTTTTACGGTTACCAAATTATAACTTCATCGACAAATATCCAAGGTGGATTGCCAGAACCTTCATGCCATTTTGGCAATGTTTTAGGGTTTTTAGCAACCACTTTAAAGTATTGTGCCTCAGTAGGTTTTGGCATTTTAACCATAAACTGTTTTATTTTTGTCGAATCATTTTTTTCATCTTCTTTAATCGACAAAGAGCCAACTAGTTTAAACCCAGAGGTTTTGTTTGAAGATGCAAAAACTTGAATGCTTTTTGGAAACATAATCCAATCTCTAGATCGCCCCAAACAATTAACAGAAATGGCATTAACCGTTTTTTTATCGCCCAAATCTATGGTTGCGTTTAAGTCGTTACCAAGGTAACCATTCCATTTTTCATCTTTAAAGTTTTCAGAGCCTAATTTAAAATCAAACAGCTTTTTTGGTCCAAAATATTGTTTTTCCGGGTTGTGTAAAATGTTAAAATCTACAACTTTATGATTTACTTTTATAAAGTCTGTTTTAATGGTTTTACTGGGCAACCATCCTTCCTTATAAGCTTTTATAGCGATGCTTGTAGTGGTATCTATTAAAATTGGCGTTTTATATACCAAAGCCGTTGAATCGGGTTCGGTACCATCAAGCATATAGAAAATTTTTGTCGCTTTTAATTTTGAGTCTAACCGAATTGAAATCGTATCGGTAAACAAGGTGTTTTTGGTGAGTAAGGTTGGTGCTTTAAGATGCGTAATTTCAACAAAACCTTGGGCAATGCCATTATTTAAATTGATCTTGAATTTATTTTGAATTTGCTCTGCTTCGGTTTTTGTTATGCTCGTTTTCCACACATAAATATTGTCTATTTTATTTGATGACAATAGATGTTCCAAATCCTTTTCATTCACCGCTGTGTTTACTAAATTTAATGTTTTAAGCGTTTTTAAATCCTTTAAATACGATAAAGTTTTATTGGTAATTTGAGAATTACTTAAATCTAACTTTTCTAAGTTTTTCAGCTTTTTAATTTCTGAAGCCATCGCATCCGATAAAGCGGAGTTGCTTAAATCCAATTCTACAATTTGCTCTTTTAATTTCGATAATGCTTTAACCGCTTTTTTTGTAATGCTGTCTGTGTTGAATTTTACCCATAATTCGGGTTGATTGGGCACTAATTTCCTCACTAAAAAACCAGCAGATTCTACCGTTTGAATATCGCTTAAAGAAGCCTCTTTAATTTTCTTTTTATTGAAAACCAAATAAGTATTTAACAGCTTATTTAAAGTATCGCTTTTTGGCATCGCGACTACTTTGGTGTTAAATTTTTTGCTCTTATTTAACCAATATTCTATCAGCCAAATTTCGTCTTTTGTAAGTTGTGGCTTTCCTTCGGGCGGCATGTGTTTGTCATCAGTAATGGGCAACAAAATATGTTTATACAACATACTTTTATTGGCATTTCCAAGCATGATCACATCGCCAGATTCGCCACCTTTTAATATACTTTCTTTGGTATGCAATGCTAATTCACCCTTTCTTTTTGAGGTATTGTGACATTGGATACATTTATCATCAAAAATTTTTAAAACCACATCTTCATACATATTCAAACTATCAATATGCGTGATGGTTTTGGCTTTTGGCAATGGTTTTATATGTTCTGTAATAAAATTATCGCCATGCGTTAAAACACTACCAAAATGCCCAGCAACGCTTATTAAAACCAAGGTAATTACAAAAAAAGGAAAGAATAATTGTTTGATGAGTTTTCCTTTTTTATCAGCTAATAAAAACAACATGGTAATTAATATAGCGGATGCTATTCCTGTCCAAAAATGAATATCCAAAACCGCTTCTGAATAACCACCTTCTAAAGATAAAAAGTAGCCCAAAGCACAGGCTAAAATTGAAAAAAACGATGAAAAACCGAGCGCATATTTAATGGTGGTCTTGGGATAGTTTTTTCTTATTCTTCCCATAACATCCAAGAAAAAGGTAAGCAATAACGCGCCGATTGGTAAGTGTAAAATTAATGGATGAAAACGGCCTAATGCCAACACAAATCTCGGTACTTCTTCAGAATTATCCGAATAAGTTACATTAAAAGCAAATACGCAAATAATAAAAATAATTTGTGTTTTAGTGTTTTTAATCATCCTCAAATTATAAGTATTAGTTAAAAATAAATTCGTCCATAAACAACCATGCATTTTGACCTTTTCCTTCGTGCCATTCCGGTATGGATTGCAGATTATTCACTTGAATTTTTAATGATTCGACTTCTGCTTCAACAGTGATATTTTTGGTTTCGTTTTTCTTAGCCACAGTTTGGCTCAATGGTTCTAAAACGTGTTCTTCTTTTAAATCATCATTTATAAATATGATTATACTTTTTGGGGGAAATATCCATGATGCCGCATCGTTTAAATAACTTA
Organism: Hwangdonia lutea; assembly: GCF_032814565.1. Classification (GTDB taxonomy): domain Bacteria; phylum Bacteroidota; class Bacteroidia; order Flavobacteriales; family Flavobacteriaceae; genus Hwangdonia; species Hwangdonia lutea. The sequence continues at coordinate 2,700,063 of NZ_CP136521.1, read as the reverse complement.
TCGTAAGCGATTTTACATAAATTTTTTTGTTGAATGTAATGGTTGAAACAGCGGTGGTATCAAATCCAACCCATTGGCTGTCTGTAAAATTCAATGTTGCTTTAGTTTGATTGATTAGTGTTTTTTCGCCTTGTCCGTTATACTTTTCCGAGGCTTTTGTGTGCCATAAAATACCATCGGCCGATAGGCCTTTTTTAAAGAGTTCAACCTTGGTAACCTCACTTGATTTCCAATGGTTATGAAAGGCCTTAAATTTATAAATCCCTGGATTTACAGCTTGAATGGGCTGCGTGTATTTTTCCGAATTCAAACTGGGTTCCTCTCCATTTGAGGTGTAACGGATAACCACATCATCTACCTTTAACTGCGCTTGAATGGTAACAAAAGAATCTATAAACGTTTTGTTGGTGGTAACGCGCGGTTGTGCTAAACTAATGGTGTTTTGTTGCAAAAAATCAGGTTGCTTTTCATGTTTACAGCCTACCATTAAAACCAACATAAAGTATAAACTCATTAATAACCTCATACTCGTGTTAATTTTATAGGATAGGTTTGACCCGAATTCCACTGTGCCACATATATGTTTTCATCGTTGTCAATACAAACATCGTGCGGATGCTGAAACAATCTCACGGTTTGATACAATTCTTCCAACCTATTGTTTTTATATTCTGGTAATGTAGCGCCTGGGCAGGAAACCACTTCGTTTTTTTGATTCATAATCAATAAAAAACCGGAATCGCTATTTGGTGCATTTTTAGATTTTAGCACCGCAAAATAAATATCGTTTTTATGAATTACTGGTCGGCAAATTAAAGCTCCCGGAACTGGAATGGATTCCAAATAATTGCCTTTTAAATCGAATCGTTTTAACACATTCATCTCTCGGGCCGAAATTAAAAGTGATGGATTATTTTTATCTCTATTGTCATAACAAATACCGTGAGCGTTTAAAAACTGACTGTTTTCTGTGCCGCGGCCGCCAAAAATATTAAGCAGTTCTCCTTTGTAATTATAGTGTGTTATGTATTGATTGCCGTACCCATCGGCCACATAAAAATCTCCATTTTCCAAAACCGTGGTTTCTGTGGGTTTAAATTCTTCTTTGTTTGTATATTTTCCTGTATCTGCAGGATAATCGATTTCAAATACCACTTTTCCGTCTATGGTTGTTTTTATCACTTGATGCCTTTCATAATCGGTAATCAACAAAAAATCCTCGCCATTTTCTTTTACTAAAGTCAATCCATGCCCACCCGGATATTGTGTTCCCCAAGTTGAAATAAGTTTCCCGGATTTATCATAAATAATAATATTATTTTTGGTGTGATTGGTTAACAAAACAATGCGTCCTTTTGAATCTTGAACCATTTCATGGCAATCTTTTACGGGTGTTTTTAGCGCATCGAGATTTCCCCAATTCATATTGACTTTATAGCGGTGCGTATTGTGCCCGATAATAACATCGTTTTCAGTCCCTAATTCCAATGCATTACCAGACATTGGATAAGTTAATATGCCCAAAGAAAACAATGACGACTGCTTTAAAAATTGTCTGCGGCTCATAGTAAAATCTTAAGATAAAATATCGTGAACCACATGCCCCGAAACATCGGTAAGCCTAAAGCGTCTACCTTGGTGTTTATAGGTAAACTTCGTGTGGTCAACCCCCATAAGGTGCATAATCGTCGCTTGTAAATCGTGAACATGCATGGGATCTTTGGCAATGTTATACCCAAAATCGTCGGTTTCACCATAAGTAAATCCGGGTTTTACACCACCACCAGCCATAAACATGGTAAAGCATTTTGGATGATGGTCTCTGCCGTAGTTCATATCGGTTAGAGTGCCTTGGCTGTAATTGGTTCTTCCAAATTCGCCACCCCAAACCACTAAGGTATCTTCAAGTAATCCGCGTTGTTTTAAATCCATAATGAGTGCCGCCGTAGCCTGATCGATATCTTTGGCTTGTTTTTCTATTTGTGAAGGCAAATCGAAATGCTGATCCCAACCCATGTGATATAATTGAATGAACCGCACATCGCGTTCTGCCATGCGTCTTGCCAACAAACAATTTGCGGCATAAGTGCCGGGAACCATCGCATTTGCACCATACATTTGAATGATGTGTTCCGGTTCTTCTTCAATATTCATTGTTTCTGGAACCGATGTTTGCATGCGGTATGCCATTTCGTATTGTGCAATACGACTATTGATTTCTGGATCGCCAAATTCAGCTTCTTGTTTTTGGTTTAACTCACTAATGTGATCGAGCATGGCGCGACGTTGTGCTCTCGTCATACCATCGGGATCTTTTAAATACAGTACCGGATCTTTACCCGACCTGAACTGCACCCCTTGATGCAAGGAGCTTAAAAACCCATTGCCCCAGAGTCTGGAATACAAAGGTTGTGAGAAGGGGCGCCCTGTACCTCTGGATAACAATACTGAAAATGTAGGCAGATTATCGTTAAGGCTACCCAATCCGTAACTCAACCACGACCCTAAGCTTGGTCGACCGGGTTGTTGCGAACCTGTTTGAAAAAACGTAATGGCCGGATCGTGATTTATAGCTTCGGTGTGCATCGATTTTATAAAGCACAACTCATCTACAACTTTGGCAGTGTAAGGCATCAAACTGCTTACCCACGCTCTCGATTCGCCATATTGATCGAATTTAAAGTTGCTACCAACCAACGGAAAACTTTCTTGACCCGAGGTCATTCCCGTTAAGCGTTGCCCTTGCCTAACGGAATCTGGGAGGTCTTGCCCACGCATTTTATTTAAAAGCGGTTTGTAATCAAAAAGCTCTAATTGCGAAGGGCCTCCACTTTGGAATAAGTAAATAACCCGTTTCGCTTTTGGTGCAAAATGTGGTAAATTTAAACCCGTTGGGTTGACTTGACTATTATTTCCGAAGGAAGAAAAAGGATCTAATAAAGATGCCGCTGCTAATCCGCCAATGCCCAAGCCCACTTTTTTTAGAAAATGCCTTCTATTATTATTTATAAAATGTTTTGATAGTTCTTCCATAATTTTATCCTTTGATAACGGCTTCATCCAAATTGAAAATCATACTCGAAAGTAAGGTATAGGCATATTCTGTTTTTGAGCTGTTTTCAGTTTTATCTATTTCTGAATTGTTTTCAAATTCCGTTTCAACGGTTTCAACATATTGTATAAGTTGATTTAATTCTTCTTCCGTAGGAAAACGAGAGGTTATCTTTCTGAATATCAGTTTAACTCTTTCAGCTTCAGATAATGTTTTATCTTTTAATGTGTTTTTAGCCAAACACGCCGCGGCTTCAATAAGTTGAGGGTCGTTAAGCATCACCAAAGCCTGCAATGGCGTGCTTGTTTTTTGACGTTTCACTTCGCAAAAATCCCGAGTTGGCGCATCAAAAGTCATCATTGATGGTGGCGGAACGGTGCGTTTCCAAAAAGTGTAAAGGCTTCGTCTGTATAGGTTTTCACCTGTATCTGGAATGTATTTTGTAAGCCCTTGACCCGAGGTTGTTTCTGCCCAAAGCCCCGGTGGCTGATAAGGTTTTACGCTCGGTCCACCAATTTTATCAACCAACAAACCACTTACTGCCAAAGCATTATCGCGTATCATTTCTGCGGTTAATTTGCTTCTTGAATATCTTGCCAATAATACATTGTTTGGATCTATTTCCAATAATTCGGGTGCTATTTTAGAGGTTTGTTTATAAGTGCTCGACATGACCAAACGCTTGTACATTTTTTTCATATCCCAGCCTTCTTCCCTAAATGTAACGGCTAACCAATCTAATAATTCTGGGTGTGAAGGCAGTGCGCCTTGGTTTCCAAAGTCGTCTGAAGTGGACACAATACCAACTCCAAAAATATGTTGCCACATGCGGTTTACCGCAACTCTTGCTGTGAGCGCATTATCTTTATCAAACAACCAATGTGCTAATCCTAATCTGTTTTTTGGAAGCGAATCCGGGTATTTTAAAATGAAATTTGGTGTTCCTAATTGGACTTCTTCATCGGGCGCATCATATTGCCCGCGTTTTAATATATATGTTTTTCGGTCGGGAGCATTATCTTTCATCACCATAAGTTTAACCTCTTTTATAGAGTCCGGTAAGTTTATAAATGCTAGGGTTTCGTCGATTTCTTTTTGGGTGATTTTAATATTGGGTTTAGGAATTTCGCCGTAATCAATTTGACCTTTTTCATCTACTTTATTGAAAAAACCATAAAAACCATAAAACTCTTTTTGAGAAATGGGATCGTATTTATGGTCGTGGCATCTAGCGCATTCCATAGTTAAACCCATGATGGCTTTTGATGTTGTATTGGTTCTATCCATAACATATTCCACACGATATTCTTCATCAATCACGCCGCCTTCTTGGGTAATTTTATGATTTCTATTGAATGCCGTAGCCACAATTTGTTCTGGTGTCGCATTTGGCATCAAATCACCAGCCAACTGCCATTTAACAAATTCATCATATGGAATATTTCTATTAAAAGCACTAATTACCCAATCACGCCACGGCCACATAACACGCTCTAAATCATCCTGATAACCATGCGTGTCGGCATATCGGGAAATATCTAACCAAGTGGCTGCCATACGCTCTCCGTAAGCCTTTGATGCCAACAATTTATCAACTACCTTTTCGTAAGCATTGGGCGTTTTATCATTTAAAAACACATCTATATCTTGTATTGTTGGAGGTAAGCCTGTGAGGTCAAAGTACACTCTTCTAATCAACTGCTCTTTTGAAGCCTCTTCGGATGGTTTTAAGCCCTCCTTTTCCAATCGTTTTGCAATAAAATAATCAACTTTATTAATTGCCCAATCTTCATTTGTTACCTTAGGTATCTCTTTTTTCTGAGGTGGTACAAAAGACCAATGTACTTTCCATTCTGCTCCTTGTTCTATCCATTTAATTAAGACTTGTTTTTCGTATTCCGATAAGCTTAAATTAGAAGTTGGCGGTGGCATAACTTGCTGTAAATCGGTATTGGTAATTTTATACACCAATTTACTTTCATCGGGGTTCCCCGGAACGATTACGTGTTTATACAAATCATCTTTTTCAATAGCCTTAAAAGCACCCGTTTGCGTGTCTAATCTTAATCCCGCTTCGCGCGTACCTTCGTCGGGTCCGTGGCACAAGTAACAGCGATCTGATAAAATGGGCTTAACATCAAAAATATAATCGATGGTATCGGGAAGGTTTTTTATTTTATCGGCAGAATCTGTGTGGGATTTCTCGGAAGCACTTGCTTCACCAATAGATTGATACGAACCATCTGAAACAGATAAGCCGTACTTTATTAATAAAACAATGGCAAAAGGCACTAAAAAATAGAGTGCTAAAACAAAACGATTATTTGAGTATTTGCCTTTTGCCATTGTTGCCAATTTTTTTTGTAAAACATTTATATTAAGCAGAATATAAAGTTAATCAAAAAAAAATCGACGAATAACGCTATACCATAGCTTGACAGATGGATTTAACGCACAATGATTTCGTCAACAAAAATCCATACGCCACCTTTTCGGTCGGTTCTGTTATATCTTTTTGCTTTAACTTTTACAAATCGCACTTTTTGGGTGTCAAAATCTATGCTAAAATCCTTAAGTGTTATTCCTGGGTTGTTTTTATAAGGTCGGTCTATTTTTCCAACACTTGTAAATGATTTTCCGTCGTTAGATACCAATACCTCAACTTCCGTTGGGAAATAAATACTCGGACCTTGGCTTTCCATCGTTCCAACAGATACATTGGAAATTTCGGTTTCTTCTTCCAAATCTATGGTTAATTCCATGTCCTTTGCTATCCACGCCTGCCATTGGCCATCATGGAAATTTTTAGTACCACGAACAATATTCACCATATTTCCAGCGCCTTTTCCTTGGTAACTATCGCTGTACATATTGTTGTAAATCACTTTTTTACCAACCGCTTTATGGTAGTTAAAGGTTTTTTCAAATACTTTTCCAACCGGTTTATCATCTTCGTAAAGCGATGCTTTTATGGTTGTAGTTGAATTAATTTCGATAGGCTTCGTATATGGTGTTGCGGTTTCATCTAAAGGTGCATCGTTTAAAGCATAACGAATATCGGCCACAGGAAACTCATTTTCCAACGATACGGTAATCGTGTTTGTGGCTTCGTCAACTTGCGCATCAGAAGTTATTGTATAAGCACTTTTAGCGTAATTGATGCCCTGAAGTTCGTAACGCTCAAAAAGGTTTTCCATGCGTGACGAAAAATCTACCCAATCGCGACTGGCTTTTGGGCTCCAAACAGCTTCTGACAGGGCTGCTTACCTTGGAAAAATCATGTATTCTGAATGCGATTCGGTGGTAATATGTTCTGCCCACAAGTTAGCTTGACCACCCAAAACATGTTTAGCTTGTTCTTCGCTCATGCTATCGACAATAGGGTCAAATTGATACACTTTGCTTACAGGAGTGTGACCGCCCCAAGCCAAAGGTTCGGTATCCATAGGGCCTTGGTAATGGTCGAAATAACAATGAGTTCCCGGTGTCATGACTACATCGTGTCCTTGTTCCGAGGCTTCCAATCCGCCTTTAACACCACGCCAACTCATTACTGCAGCTCCGGGTGCTAAACCACCTTCCAGAATTTCGTCCCAACCAATAAGCACACGTCCTTTTGAACTTATAAAACGTTCCATGCGTTTTATGAAATAACTCTGTAATTCTTCAACAGATTTAAGCTGTTCATCTTTCATGCGTTTTTTGCAATGCGGACATTTTTCCCAATTGGTTTTTGTGGCTTCGTCTCCACCAACGTGAATGTATTTTGAAGGAAACAATGCCATAACCTCAGTTAAAACATCTTCTAAAAACTCGAAAGTAGAATCTTTACCAGCACAATAAATATCGGTTATTGGCCATAAACCACCCGATGGCACAGGTACAGGTTTTTCTAAACACGACAGCTCCGGGTACGATGCAATGGCACTGGTAACGTGTGCTGGCATTTCAATTTCAGGCACAACGGTTACGCCACGACTTTCGGCGTAAGCCACAATTTCTTTAATATCCTCTTGAGTGTAAAAACCACCGTAAGTTGCTTTTTCATCTAATTCTGGGGTATAACGACCATCCCATGGTTTATCTTCTTGGTCTACTCTCCAAGCACCAACTTCGGTAAGTTTTGGGTATTTTTTTATTTCGATACGCCAACCTTGGTCATCGATTAAATGAAAATGAAAGGTGTTCATTTTATGATATGCCAATCGGTCAATCGTTTTTTTAATGTATTCTTTCTGAAAGAAATGACGCGAGACATCCATCATTAACCCACGCCATTCAAAACGTGGCTTATCGGCTATTTCAACATTAGGAATTACCCAATGCGTATCGGCAATTTTGGTTTGCGATTCAATAGCTGGTGGCAGTAATTGCCTTAGGGTTTGGATACCGTATAAAAACCCATTAAAATCGTTGGATTCAATGGTTATTACATCATTGTCAACCATTAATTTATAGCCTTCCTCTTCAATGTTTTCTGAGGTTTTAAATTGAATGTAATTCGATTTTGGCTCTGTGTCAACCGTTTTCAAATCCCACCCTTGGGCTACTTTAAATCTGTCGATTAAAATTTGTGCCGCGGCAGATTGTGCGTCGTCGGCAACATAAAACACCGTATTTTGGTTAAACTGAAAATTGCCTTCTTTTAATTTTAGGTTTTCAGGTTTTGGAATCACGTGAATATCACTTTCGGCAAACACCTTGGTTTCTTTAGTGTTACATCCAAAAAAAATCACACTTAATGCGAATACTAATACTACTTTTAATTTCATCAGTCTAAATATTTATTAATGCTTATTGGGCGTATTGTTCATTGTAAAAACCAACGTTCCGCCGTTTATTATCTCTTTATGTGCTATGTAATTTCTGTTGATTTCCTTGCCGTTTAACATTATGGATTCAATGTATTTATTGGCTTCGGAATTGTTAATGGTTTCAATTTTAAATTGTTTTCCGTTTTCCAAATTGATGGTGGCTTTATCAAAAAGCGGCGAACCAAATTGATATAAACCCTCGGCTGGATTTACGGGGTAAAAGCCTAAACTACTAAAAATATACCACGACGACATTTGCCCGCAATCCTCATTACCACAGTGGCCATTGGGTTCATTTTTATATTGGGTCTCCAAAATTTCGCGTACCCTTTTTTGGGTTTTCCACGGTTTATCGATGTAGTTGTACAAATAGGCCACGTGGTGACTGGGCTCGTTACCGTGCGCATATTGCCCGATCATGCCCGTACTGAAAATGGGCAGTTTATCGGTCGGCAACGGATTGAAAGAAAACATGGAATCTAACTTTTGCTCAAATCGCTCGTTGCCACCCACAGTTTCGATGAGTCCGTTTACATCGTGCTGCACCGACCAAAAGTAGTGCCACGCATTGCTTTCGCAGAAATACGGCGAATAGTCTTTAGGCCCAAAATCTTTTATAAAGGTACCGTCTTCAAGTTTTGGACGCATAAAACTACTTTTAGCATCGTACATATTTTTCCAATTTTCAGAGCGTTTTAAAAAGTACTCGTAATCCTCGGTTTTATTTAAAGCCTTTGCAAATTGTGCCACACACCAATCGCCGTAAGCATATTCCAAAGTTTTAGAAACCGACCAGTTTTCGTGCGCTTCATCAATAGGTATGAAACCCAATTTCTTGTACACATCAATTTGTCTCCCATCATCCATCGCACTCGTTTTACAGGCTTCAAAAGCTAATTCAGCATCCATAGAAATACCTTTAAAATAAGCATCGACAATGACTGGGATGGCGTGGTAGCCAATCATCATATTGGTTTCGTTACCCTGCATAGACCACACGGGTAACAAGCCCGTTTCATTATAATGCGCCAATAACGATTGAATCATATCGCCCACCCGTCCTGGATGCATTATGGTATACAGCGGATGTGCAGCTCGGTATGTATCCCAAAGTGAAAAGGTATCGTACCTCTCGTAGCCTTCGGCATGCATCATCTTATCGTTGGCGCCTTTGTAATTCCCGTTGTGATCGCTTAAAAGCGTGGGGGCCAACATGCTTTGGTAAAGCATGGTATAAAAGATATGCTTTTGGGTGTCGTTTTTGGTTTCAATCCTTATTTTTTGCAATTGATTTTCCCAAATGCTATCGGCTTGTTTTCTATAATTTTCAAAATCAAAATGCGGTGCTTCTTTTTCCAAAGATAGTTTTGCTCCTTTTATATTTCCTGTTGAAAGTCCTGTTTTTAATATGATTTCTTCGTCTTCATCGGTATTATAATTTAAAATGATTTTGGTGTTTTTCGCTGTCGTGGAATCTCGATAATTGGGATTCACTAGCGTATCATTTTGATACAATTGATACGACTTGAAAGGTTTTGAAAATTCCATTTGAAAATACACGCGTTGGTCTTTTGCCCAACCTGTTGATTTTCGGTAGCCTTCAATGGTGGTATTATTGACCACTTTAATATAGGTGTCGGTTGGCGCATCCCAATTAAGCGCATAACCCAAATCGATATGGATTTGCGACAGGCTATCTTTTGGAAACGTGTATTTATGGATGCCAGTGCGTTGGGTTGCAGTAACTTCGGCCTTAATGCCGTAATCCAACAAATCTACGGAATAATATCCCGGAGAAGCTGCTTCTTTATCGTGCGAAAAACTCGAAAACGGTTTAAAATTGTTGGCTTTGATGCGTTTACTGAATCTGCTATTGGTTGGCATCACCAAAATATCGTATAAATCGCCCGCGCCCGTGCCCGTTAAATGCATGTGCGAAAACCCAGAAATTATGGAATCTTGGTAAAAATAACCCGCAATGCGATCCCAACCCGGAATGCCAATATCGGGACTTAACTGCACCATCCCGAAAGGCACGGTTGCTCCAGGATAGGTGTTACCCGGGCCATCGGTACCTATAAACGGATTAACGTAATGGGTTAATGACTTAGGTTTAGTGGCTTCATTTTTATCTTTGGCACAGTTAAAAAAGAGGATACCTATAGCGATTAAAACGAAACTTTTTTTAAACATGATTATTTATGAATTAAAGCTTTGGTTTCTTTTATGGTATTCAAATATTCATCGGTTAAGGTTGGGCCATCAAAAAAGGTAACGCCTTTGGCGCCATTGTTTTTGGCATACATTATCGCTTGTTTTAACTCGTCAACCGATTTAAAATCGGGCATATAAATACCCGTGTTTATTACGATGCCTTCATCTCTTACATCGGTAACCCCTTGTTTGGTAGCGTAGCCAATCCAATCGATTTCTTCGTTGTAAAACCCGTGGTAAATCATGGGGTAAACCTCATCGATATCCCACTTGTCCCAACGTTGGCGCACCATATGGTCGGCCATTTCGGGGTACGGAAATACCGCCGCCGTTAGTAATTTGTTGTTGCCGTGTACAATTTTATATGCATCGTTAACCAAAGCGCGAATGGCATTTAATCTGAAGTTTTTCCACTCCATATCAATAGCCGTATTTTTGCTCTCTCTGGGGTTTTTATGATGGATTTTTTCAAACTCGTTCACACAAACATCGCAATAGCAAAAATCGTATTCCGGAAGCTCTTCATCTTGAACGAGGTTGTATTTTGGCAACAATCCGATGGGCAGAAAAATGTCCGGAAAACGAATATAATCTAAATGCACGCTGGCAATTCCTTCAACTTTAGCCAATCCTTCAACCAAACCTAAAATATGGTTGCGGGACTCCTCGCGTGTAGGACACAACCATTGGTAATAGCCCACATACGGGCGCGTATCGTGGCAGGATTTACCATCGCGACTCACTTGGTACCATTCCGGGTGCTTTAACGCCACGGTATCACCGGGTCTGTTTACGGCCATAATCCACGCGTGTACTTTTAAACCTTCAGCTTTTGCAATGGGCACCAAACGCTCTAATTCTTTGGGGTCCGTGCCTGTATTTATTAATAGCTCGTCAATACCACCCGCTTTGTATCGTTTAAATTCCTTGGCATAATCGGCGTTGGATTTGTTTTTGTTTGAAGTAATCCAAGTCCCAAATTCGAATGCAGAGTCATTTGATGTATTTGAAGCTTGATCATTGGTGGCATCAGCTAACTCGTTATGTTTTTTTTCGTTTTGATTACAAGCAACAACATTGAATAGTATTGCAAAAATTAAAGACAATCGTAATGTTTTCATTTGATGAAGTTTTTGTTTTTTAAAGATACGCTTATTTCAAATTTTTATAGAGCGTGTTTAGCAACTCTTGGTCTTTATCCAAACTATATTCCCAAAACATGGCGCCGCCCAAGCCTTTTACTTTGATATAATCGGTTTTTAATTTGATGTCTTTAGGAGTATCGTATGAAATAAAAATACTGTCTTTAGCATTCCATAAATAGGATGCTTTTGCAGATTCGTCGTATAATGTCTTGTAGTTACCTGATTTTATTTTTTCTACAATATCCCAATAGGCTACAATGATGCCGCCTTCATTGGCAGGCTCGTACAAACCGTCTTTTACAGAACTTACTTTGCCCCATTGACGACCGTAAAACGGAATGCCCATAACCAATTTATCGGTGGGCACACCGGCTTCAATATGTCTTTCAACAGCTTGCACACCACTGTTCACATCGTATTTATCTTTATCCGATGGGTGCAAATTCGCATGATGTCCCGTTTGGTGCATCCACCCATTAAAATAATCGTAACACATAATGTTTATAAAATCGAGGTGTTTATGGGCTTCACCTAAATCAGTATTATCAATATAGGCTTGGTCTGCGCCAGTGGCAATGGTTAACAAATAATGATTGCTGTCTTTTTTACCTTGAACATCCAAAGCTTCGCGGATGGTTTTTATTAATAACGTGAAATTATCTTTATCTGAAGGACGGAAAATATTATCCTCAGCACGTTGCCCAGGATATTCCCAATCTAAATCCACACCATCAAAACCGTGTTTTTTTAGTAAATCGACACAACTTTGGGCAAACTTTTGTCTTGAAGATTCAAAAGCGGCCATGGTTGAAAATTGATCGGACCACACCCAACCACCAACGGAATACAGCACTTTTAAATCTGGGTTTTGTTTTTTAAGCCCCATTAAAGTGGCAATTTTTGCGGCATCGGTTTCCAGCTCGAATGCGGCTTTGCCGTCTACGATATTGGCAAAGGCGAAATTGATGTGCGTGAGTTTTGTGGCATCGATTTTTGAAAAATCGTAATCTTCGTAACCCGCAGCGTAGCCTATTATTTTATAATCCTTATTTGATTTTTTTTCGGTTGATTCAACCTCTTTTGAAACTGATTTTTTTTCAGTGCCGTTTGAGCACGTAAAGAAAAGTGTAACTAATACGATGTATGCTATCTGTTTCATTTTTTTATTGTTTAAAAAAATATCCGTCCTCTTTAACAATTAACACCTTGTTTGAAAATGGGCTTTTCGCTGATATCGTCCATCCAAAGCTGTGGTTTTCAATAGTTGGTTTTATTTCATGGCCATCGACAATAATTTTAGGCATTTTTAAATCATTGATTGATGCTGCCGATACTTTATTGGCTTTAATATACGCTTTATTAGCCCGAAAAAGCTCGTATAATTTCCACTTGATGTTTTCATCTTTCGGAATTTCAAAAATGACATCGTTACCAACTTCTTCCGAAGAAAAATACACATAACCCCAAGTTTCCGGCAGATGCATATTAATTACACCGGTTGGCGTCCACACCCAATTGTACTCAGGCAAAAATTTTCCGTTTTCATCTTTTTTTCGAGCATATTTGCCATTTATAATGTCGTGGTCCCAATTCACTCGAGAAAAGTTTACCCGATAAAACTGGTCTCTTGGCACATTATCTTGATGGTAAGCGGTACGTAAATCCTTAAACGGAATGGCGATTTCAAGCGTCCAGCTTTTATCGATATCGGTTGGGTTGTTTAGTGTGCCATCAACCGTCACAGCCGATTTTAAACCGGTATAATTCCAATCGTTTAACGCTACGTTATTGGATTCGCGGTACGGTTTGTTAATAAACAAATCCCAAACCGTGTTGAGCGCATTGATTTCTAATTCGTAATAATTGTGTGTATCGCCGTTGGTATCTATAAACACTTCAAAATCGTTGTTAAAAAAAACAATGGCATCGCGTTCGGTAATATCACCCCAAACGTGAGGCTCTTTCATTTCGACCAAAATGTAATAGTAATTTTCGTCCCAAAGCATTTTTACATTGGTTTGGTATTTTGGGGTTTTATCGCCTTCAATATCAGTAAAATTGTGAGTCCATTTTGCTTTTCCCCAAACGGTTTCATCAGCTTTTCCATCAATGGTTAGCGGTTCCGAAATTTTATGAGCAATATAGGTTTTCGGTACAATCTCTATTTTTGATTGGGCATGACCCAATAAAGTCACACCGAAAAAAAACACACTTAAAAACTTACATTTGGTATTCATCTTAAAAACTTTAGTCACTTTTAACTTTAAATACTTCAAGCACTATCTTCTACAAACTATTATCTTTTGTAAACTGAATGACTTCGCTTAATTTCCCATAGGCCAAACCTACTGCGGTATCGGCTGCACCGTAATAAATGGCTAATTTATCCTCTTTTTCGTCATGCAAAGCGGCACACGGAAATACCACGTTGGGCACATCGCCCATCAATTCGTATGGCGCTGCCGGTCCTAATAAGTAAGGTTGGGTTCTGTATTTTACTTGATCGGGTTGGTTTTCATCCAATAGCGCTGCACCCATGGCATAGCGAAATCCGTTGCAGGTTGTAATAACCCCATGATATATCATTAACCAACCTTCTTTTGTTAAAATTGGAATGGGGCCTGCACCTATTTTGGTGCATTGCCACGCGCTATCTTCAAAGGCGGTTGCCTTCATCACGCAGCGGTGTTCGCCCCAGTATTTCATGTCGGGACTATAACTGATGTAAATATCGCCAAAAGGTGTGTGCCCATTATCGCTTGGGCGACTTAACATCGCGTATTTTCCATTGATTTTTTGAGGAAACAACACACCGTTTCTGTTAAATGGCAAAAAGGCATTTTCACACTGAAAAAACTCCTTAAAATCGAGGGTATAACCTATACCAATAGTGGGCCCGTGGTAGCCATTGCACCAAGTAATCCAATAACGATCTTCAATAAACACCACCCGTGGGTCGTATTTATAATCCGATTCAATCATATCGGTATTTCCCGCTTGCATTTTTATGGGTTCGTGATTGATTTCCCAATCGATACCGTTTTTACTAAAACCAGCAAAAATATTCATTTGCACCGCTTTATTGTCGCATCTAAAAACACCAGCATATCCATCTTCAAAAGGCACTACGGCACTATTAAATATACTGTTTGAGGTTGGAATATCATATCGGTTTATTATAGGGTTTTCGCTATGACGCCATATAACATCTTGACAACTTTCAGGTTTATCCTGCCAAGGAAAAGGTCTATTTTGCATTACTTTGTTTTTTATTTGAGAGAGTTCTTTTTTATAATTTATTTCAAGCTCATTCGAATGTCTCGAATTAATATAACAAAAATACAACCCCTAAATTTAATTCTTATATTTTTTTACTTTATCTAGCCAAGTGAATTTTAATATTACGGAGGTGATTGCAAAAACCAACAAAGCCCACAACGTTTTTGGGTAATCTCTTACCATAAAATAAATAGGCAATAAAATCATGCTAGATTGCCAAACAACACCAATAACACAATTAATCATATCGCTTATAAAACCATTGTTTTTTGTGAATGTTTCGTCCTCGTTTTTAAGTACTTTATATACAGGATTCCACCAACCCCACGGCCTTACGTTACTATAAAAACTTTTTAAGATTTCCATATTGGTTGCTGGCGTTAACCACGTGCCTAAAAACGACCCTAAAAGGGATACAAAAAATATGATAGGGAATATATAGATAGCTGGTATTTGTGCTAAGTCATGAAGCAATGTACCAACTTCAAAATTTGCTTTGTTCTGGTCGAGTAAAAACTGAAGGGTTGCAATAATTAAACCTGCTAACATGCCCCAAAAATAGCCCCATCCGTTAAAGCGCCACCAAATCCATTTTAAAAAATTTGCAGCTACATAACCGCCAAAAAGCGCACTCGTAATCCATAAGGTTAATGAGTTTATGGAGTCTGCAAAAAACCCCATAATAACACCAACAGTTACCAAGGCAAACGATGCTAAATGACTGGCCTTTATATAATGCTTTGGCGTGGCTTCGGGTTTAAAGTATTTTTTATAAATATCGTTTACAATATAGGCAGGACCAGAATTTACAAATGCTGAAAATGTAGACATAAACGCTGCCAAAAGTCCGGCTAGCAACAAGCCTTTTACCCCCACAGGCACATGAAAATTAATCACTTTTGGAAGAATAATTTCCAGATCGTTGGATCCAATACTTTGTAATGCGCCCAATTCTGGGGTTAAAAAAACCAACCCAATAACCACAATGCCTCCAATTAATAAATAGCGCGGAATAAACAACACTAAATTGGTAAAACCGCTCATATAAGCTGCTTCTTTAACCGAGCGCGTTGACAAAATACGTTGCATATCGTAGCTTGGAGTTGGGCCAGCGATACTTGCAAAAATGCCTTTAAACAAAGACATGCCAATAAATGCCCCAAACATTTTGTAACCTTGGGAGTCTATTAAATCGTTAAAAGCCTGTAACTTTCCATCCCAAAAACCTTCAAGTTGCATTCCAAATGCCAGTGAAGTCCATTCGTCCGGAATAATGGCTGTAATTTGTGCGTCACTTATAGTTACAAAAGCGTAAACAGCAACCAAAATACCAGCTAAAACCATAATGCCGTATTGCAAAACCTCTGTGGCTACCACCGAAAACATACCTCCTTTTATGGTGTAAATCGTGGTTAGAAAAATAATAATCAATGCATAGCTTTGTTCAGACAATAACAGGGTACTATGGCCCATACTTAAAGTTAAATCCCAGGGCAAAATAATGGTCATAAATTTACCAACACCTTCAAAAAAATAAGCGATAAAACCAATGGATGCCACAATGGCAAAAATGGCTACTATAAGGTGCGATGCCCTACCCGCTTTATCATCGCCAAATCGAGTTAAAATCCATTCGGAGCCGGTCATGATATTCGAGCGACGGATCCAAGCAGCAAGAAAAATCATTATAAAAATTTGGTTCCAAATTGGCCAAATCCACATAAACATAAAGCTTTTAGCACCGTACAAAAACAGGATACCAACCATCCACGCCGTTCCAGAAACATCGAACATTCCCGAGCCATTACTCAATCCCAAATAATACCATTTGATACTATTTCCGCCCAAAAAATAAGAATCTAATCCTTTTGAAGCCTTTTTAGAAATCCAAATCCCTACACCTAATGTTAATATAATGTAGATTACAATTATTGATACATCAATGATATCCATTTGCGGTTGGTTGTTAGTTGGTTAGTTTTTAATTATCGGCTGTTCCCCAATTTTTATTCGGCTCGCTTCCCATTACAAATTTCAAGGTACCTCCTTCCAAAATTTGGCTATGCGAAATAGAAGTTTGGTTAAAATCTGTGCCATTTAAGGTGGCCGATTGGATGTATATATTCTTATCTGAAACGTTTTGGGCTTCAATTACAAAGGATTTTCCTTCGGAAAGATTAATGGTTGCTTTCTCGAAAATAGGACTTCCAATTTCGTATTCCGCGGAAGCGGGATTCATAGGATATAATCCAATGGAACTCAAAGCATACCAAGCACTCATTTGTCCGCAATCCTCATTACCGCTCAATCCATTGGGTGTGGTGTTGTATTGCGTATCCATGATATGGCGTGCCCAATATTGAGCGCGCCAAGGCTGATTGGCATGATTAAACATGTAAGCAATGTGATGACTCGGCTCGTTGCCATGGGCGTATTGGCCGATAAGCCCTGTAATGTCTGCCGAAATATTATCGCCGGTGATTTCAGAACTTTCCGTGAACAGTTGTTCTAATCGGTTTGTAAAAGTACCGTTGCCTCCGTGTAAAGTAATTAAATCATCTACCGCATGTGGCACAAACCAACTGTGTTGCCACGCGTTACCTTCGGTATAATCAGTTTGTTCGCGGTGGTTGGAATGCTTGGGATCGAAAGGCTCGTTCCACGATTTGCCATCTTCAGCTTTACCGCGCATAAATCCTGTTTTGTTATCAAATAAATGCTGATAGGCTTTTGAGCGCTTCAAGAAAAATTCGTAATCATCATTTTTCCCTAAAGCCTTCGCCATTTGCGACACACACCAATCGTCGTAAGCATACTCCAATGTAATGGTAACCGATTCGTCTATTAAATTATACGGAATATAACCGTGCTTTTTATAATGATTCAATCCGCGCTCGTCTTGCATCATCGTCGTTTTCATAGCTTCATAAGCTTTTTCGGCATCAAAACCACGAATGCCTTTTAGGTAAGCTTCAACGATAACCGGAATGGAATGATAGCCCGTCATCGTATTGGTTTCATTGGCATAAAGGGTCCAAACGGGTAAAATCTTTTTGGTTTCGTAATATGCCAACATGCTATTGATAATATCTGAAACCTTATTGCTTGCCACCAAGGTCAACAACGGATGTTCTGCTCGAAACGTATCCCAAAGTGATAATGTGGAATACGCCGTAAATCCATCGGCGGTTACAATTTCATCATTTTCTTTTCTGAATTGGCCGTTCTTATCGCTGTAAGTAACCGGTGCCACTTGAGCGTGGTACATGGCGGTGTAAAAAATGGTTTTTAAGGAATCGATTGGGGTTTCTACTTCAATTTTTGTTAGGGCTTCATTCCAAGTGTCTTCGGCTTCAATTTTAACTCTATCGAAATCAAATTCACCTGTTTCCAAATTTTCTTTAGCATTTTCAATACTTACGGAAGACAAGGCTACTTTTGCAAACAATTCTGATGCATCCTGAGCATCAAAAAATAATTGGGCTGAAGTTTTTATGCCTTCGGAAGATGCCGTTTCAACACGATTTCCATCGGTATACACATGATGCTGTGTAATGGGTTTTGAAAACTTAGCCACAAAAAACACTTTTTGGTTTGCTGCCCACCCTTTGCTGAATCTATACCCGCTAATGGTATATTCGTCTTCAACAGTAATTGAAGTTTTTACAGCTTTGTCCCAATTTATGGCAAAGCCCAAATCGATAACGACAGATTGTGTATCGTTTTTAGCGAACGTGTATTTATGGTACGCCGTTCGTAAGGCTGTTGTTAACTCTACGTTTACATTATGGTCTTCTAAAAACACTTGATAATAACCCGGTGATGCCTTTTCGTTTTTATGACTGTATTTAGATTTGTAGTTTAAAGAATCGCGCGACAAAGGTGTTGGCGACAAATCCACTTCCTTGTTTATGGGCATAAACAGGATATCGGCCAAATCGCCAATACCCGTTCCGCTTAACGCTAAATGGCTAAAACCAACCGCGATGGAATCGGAATAATGGTAGCCCGAGCACCAATCCCAAGCGCTAATACCATTAACTGGTGTAACTTGCAACATCCCAAAAGGCACCGTTGCCCCCGGATAAGTATGCCCATGGCCGCCTGTGCCAATAAACGGATCGACATAAGCGGTATTTTTGGATATGTTCTGAACTGGCTTTCTATCTTCTTTTTTACAAGAAATAAAAGCAACGAAAACAAGAATTATAACGGTGTATTTTTTTAACATTGTAAATGTATTTTATAAATTAAATAAATATCTTCAATTTTAACGGCGTGGTTAAGTATTTTAGACTAATAACAGCGTAGCGTAGCTAAACAACAAAAACAATCGGTCTTTTGATTTATCACCACATGGACATCTTACTTTTTTTGTTCATAAAACCCACTTTTTAAAAAGAATTAAATGGCTACTATTTTTACAAGATAATTAAAACTTACAACTTTTTATTTTCAAAAAACCATAAATACTCATTGCTATTGATGCAAAAAAAGTATTGGTTGTAGTTTGATTATTAGTAGATTTCAAGTTAATATATCCTTAATTTTGGTGTGTAGTTTATGATTATATTTTGAGTTAGTCACATAATTTAATCAAATTTAATTATGAGTTTTTCATGTAGTTTTTAAAGGGCAGAAATTATCTTATTTTTTGCCCTTTATTTTTTTATCCATCGATTAATTCCAATACACTTAAAACCGGTCGGTGGTCTGATGCTTTTTCTTCTTCAATAACTTTGGTTTCAATTACGCGCCACCTATTTGCCGGTCGATAAAGGATGTAATCTATTTTTATTTTCGGATTTACCGCCGGATATGTTGGTGTGTTATTTAAAAATGATGGTGTCCATTCCTTATATAAAATCTGTATGGTTTCAGTTTCTGGAGTTGCGTTTAAATCGCCTGCTAAAATGGTGGGCAAATCGTTATTAGCAAAAATGGCATTGATTTGATTCGCTTGATTTATTCTATCGGTTTCATCTTTGGTGTGGTCTAAATGCGTACCCACAAACCTAATGGAGTCACCACTTTTAATTTGCACGTTCACTTCCAATGCGGTGCGAGGCTCTTTATTTGCTCTTGCTGCCAACGCATGATTTTTAGTGCTTAAAAATGAATTTTTAGACAACACTCCTTCGCCGTATTCGCCACCATCAAAAGCCATGGCTTTTCCAAAAACAGCTTGCATTTTTGTTCGTAATCCCAACTCGGTAACCAAATCCATCTTTAAAACACGGTTGGTTTTAAAATCTACTTCCTGCAATGCCACTAAATCGGGTTTGGTATCGCTTATAATTTTGGCCAATAAATCTAAATCAAACGGTTTTGAAGCGCCTACCGTTTCGCCGTGGTAAATATTATAGCTTAGCACTCTCACCACGCGCGACGAATCGATACTGGTTTGCGCATGTGCCACGGTAAGCAATGTGGTAAAAAAAACTCCTAAAATATATCGTTTCATTTTAATGGTATTTACAGTATTCGTTTAAAATTAACTTCGATCTAATCCGTTACCCTTTTAGCCAAAAGATTTAAGGTGTTTTTAGCATCGGTCAATACTTCCTCTAAATTATCGGGACTTGTTGTAATATTAAATTGAGCCACCACATTATTTAAATGGTCCAATTCATCTAGCATGCCTTTAGCCTGTAAGTCCTCTCTAAGAATTCTAATTTTTTCGGCGTCTTCTATACCATCGCGCAGGGTTTCGAAACGGATTGAACTACGATTATCGGGGTACACAATATATGTATCGCCCGCTGGCCATGTTCTAAAACGTGAATCTTGCAACGGGTTTTCCACCCAACTGTTATAGGCCCAACGTAAAAATCCATCAAAATCGGCAGCCATGGTGTACCAACCAATAAACACACCTTCCGCTGGAGGCGAAAAGGTAAAGGTATTTGGAAACGCATCCGAACAGCATACATAATGCGTGCTGATATGATTTTTAGCTCTGCGTTTCACCAAATCTTCCGCATCGACAGGATGCCCAAAAGCAACCGACATATCTTTTAACTCATTAGGATAGAGTTTATAACTTTTATGATTATCGGCAAATGAAACTCCAAATTCTGGTGCATGTTCATTCAGTAATTTTAGCATCGCCTTCATTTCTTTTGGTCCGCGCTCGTCCATGGCAATTCTTGTAATGGTGTTCCAGCCTTTTGCCTCTATATGAGTTTTAAAAACCTTTAAAAAGGGCACCCAAATATCCTCATAAGCTTTAGTACCGGGTTCTGCTTTTATTTTAACTTCTTTGTTTTCGGCTTCATCAAAATAATAAAACTCATTGCCCCAAGGCACCATAGAGTAGCAACTAATTTGCTTTTTTACACCTAAATCCATCATAAATTGCACCCATTTATCAAAGATTGTAAAATCGTATTCCCATGTGCCGTCGGTTTTCTTATTCCAATCAATCATCGCTTCAAATTGGTCGAAGGTTTGTCCACCCCAAGGTCGTTTGTTTAAAGACACCGTGATGACTTTTTGTCCCGCATCGGCCAATCGTTTCATGAGTGGTTTTAACAAGTCCCAATGCGCTTGAGACCACAATTCGACATTGTGATAACGCGCCAAAGCAAACGGGTTTTGCCATAAATCTAAATGAAATTTCCAATCATTTGCTTTTGGTAAGGTTTTGTCGATGACATTTAAAGTAAATTCGAATTTTTTAGACTCTTGTCCGTCTATTTGTAATATAAAAACGCTTTTATATGTTCCGCTTTTTGCATCGGCGGGCACATCCATAGTAATCCAAATGGGCCTGGTTTCTTGCGCTTTTATGCTATAGGAAGTTATGGGCTCCAAAACATCGGCAGCTAAAGACGCATCAAAATCTTCGGGTTTTCTATAACCACAACCTTCTGCAAATTCATCGGTAATCACGTATTTAACAAAACTGATTTGTGCCATATTTGATGGTAAAACATCTCCGGAATCGGATTTAAAATCTGAAATTTCAGTAAATACATGATGTACGGAATCGTTACTCCAAAGCACCAATTGAGCTGATAAACGCTCGCCTTTCCAAGCGGTGCCACTCCAAGTATTTTTAGGTTGAATTTTAGGAATGACACTTTTTACAAAACGATGGTTTGTCGATGTAATGGATGCTTGTAATCCTTTTGGAATTGCCGACCAGTTTTCGGTTTCACTAGGAGATGGATCTTTGGGCTCGTGATAGGTTTGAGCCACTAAGACCTCTTTTTTTTGACAATTAAAAGTGATTAAACAAATACTTAATAAGAGTAAAATACGATTCATTATAATAATTTTAAAAATAAGCTTTTAACACGGCTTCGTTATCCGGCCAAGGCACTATTTGATTGGTGTTTGTGTTTGTTGGCATTTGGGCATTTACACTTCGCAAATAATGACTCAAATCGGTTGCCAATGCTTTGAGTTTTTCGGTTTCTTTAGTTGCTAAATTAGAAGTTTCCCCAATATCTTCCGCGATATTAAATAGCTCAAAACGGCTATCTAAATGGTAATAAATTAATTTCCAATCGCCTTGTCTTATGGTACTTGTGGCGCCAATTCCGGGTCCGGTTGGCCCCCAATTGTTTGGATAATGCCAAAACAACGTCCTGTTATTATTATCTTGTTTTTCACCTTTTAAAGTAGCGGTAAAACTTATTCCATCGGTAGTTTGAACGGTTTTATAATCATCAATTCCAGCGAGTTCAATGATGGTTGGGAAGAAATCTTCGATAATAACAAAGTCATCAGTTTTAGAGTTGGCTTTGGTTACTCCCGGCCACTTTACAAGCATAGGTTCTCGGATACCACCTTCGTGCACAGACCCTTTTCCGCTCGATAAAGGCTTATTGTGTGTATGTTTTTTACCACCGCGGGCGACGGCACTTAATCCACCGTTATCCGACATGAACAAAATAATGGTATTGTCAGAAATGCCTTTTTCTTCTAAATGATTCATGATATCGCCCAAGCTTTTATCCATGCCTTCTATTAACGAAGCATATCTAGCCTCGATAGGGTGCAACCCTTTGCCGATGTATTTTTGCTCGAATCTCGGGTCGCCTTGAATGGGCGTATGTACCGCATATTGCGACATGTAAAGATAAAAAGGCTTGTTGTTTTCAATCGCCTTGTCCATTGCCAAAATAGACTCACGCGTTAAAGCTTCGGTTAAAAAAATATCTTTTCCGTGGTATTTTTCAAGTCCAGGCACATCCCAAATGGTGGTGTTGCTATTTAGGTTTTTAAAATCGTCGTTACCGTAATAGCTTCCAGGTTGACCCGCAGCATGACCACCGATATTAACATTAAATCCCAAGGTTATTGGGTTTGCACTAGGAGTACCAATGGCTCCGAAATGCGCTTTCCCGACGTGAATGGTTTCATAACCATTATCCTTTAAAATCTGCGGCAATGGTGTAATATATACTGAGCGCGACACCGTATCTGTGGGTTGTGCACCATTTACATTCCACGCTGGCATTTGTAATCCTTTTGGTGGTTTTACCATGGAAATGTCGCGTTTAAAGGTCCAGTTTGTCACACGATGTCTAGCTGCGTTCATTCCAGAAATTAAACTCACTCGGGTTGGTGTACAAACAGGGGTGGCATAGGCTTGTGTGAATTTCATGCCTTGGCTGGCAAGCCGTTCCATATTTGGCGTTTCGTAAAGCTTGTTAAACGCTGTTTTCTCTTTCCAAAACGGTACCGAGGTATCTTGCCACCCCATATCATCTATCATAAATAAAATGATATTGGATTTTTCTGAAATTCCAATAACTTCTTTTTTATCTGATTTACAAGCTGCAAAAACAGTAAAAAACAAAATACTCAATACTGCTTTTTTTAAAGATTTAATCATGCGCTAAAACATCACCTTTTAATATTTCTTTATCCATGTTCAGTAATTTACAACAAACAACTAAATCGTTTCCACCCATAAATTTGCGATACTTTATCATTAACCAATGTCTGTTTTTTATTTCTAACATTTTAACCCTAACTTATCCTCTATAAATAGAAAGCCATCATTAATTAAAACACTGCAAACTAAAAGTACATCAACCGTTTTTAATACTGTTTTTATAATTATTCTGATGCATTATTTTTAGCTGCATACTTTTTACTCATTTTTATCAAATCTTCTTTTGAGCTGTTTTCAAAAGGAATTAAATAAAAGCCGTAAACATGTTTTTCGTCGCTTTTTAATTGATACTTCTCTTGTGGTTTAGAGTACCAGCTATCGTCTCCACCAACACCACGTTGGTCGTAGTCGATATTTAATTGCACCAAATCCTTTTCCTTAATATCAGTAGTGTGTTTTGAGGTATTGATTTCCGGAATGCCATCAATTTGATATTTATCGTCAACGGTTGTTTGGCCTCCATAATCTAAACCTTTGGTAGCATCAAAATCCTCATTTTCCATATGTAGTGCGCTAATGCCCAAACCTTTAAGCGTATTGGTTGCAACCGCCAATAAACCACTTTGGTTGCTGTTTAAAAAGGCCGTCCAGCGCACATCGGTTTTATAACCATTGTCTTGTGGACGAATGTACGGGACGTACTGATCTGACACTTTTGACTCGTATAAATCTATAAACGCCGAGGCTTTTCTGTCTTGATAATTTTCCCATGGGCCACGACCAAAATACATCATATTATCGTATTCCTTTTTTATTTGCATTCGCATGCCTACACGCGGAATATCACCCCTGTATTCGCTTTCGTTTAGAGTGTTGTTGATTTTTACAACGCCATTGCTGTAAAACGTATAAGTTGATACAAAAGTGGTTTCCACCCCCGGTAAATTATAAGTAACCAATAGTTGCACCTCACCATTTTTTAATTGTGAAAGGGCTACTTTTTCGACTTTTGAAAACAAGGATGCTTTTTTCCATTCAATATTTCTTATGTGCATTTTATTACCAAAATCGTTATCGGTTACACCACGCCAAAAATTCGGTTTAGGACCTTTACCATCATTTAATAGTTCGTTTCCTTTATAGTTATATGAAGTAATCCGTCCTTTTGATTTATTGAAAACCACCTTAAAATCAGTATTTGAAATATTTATTTCATCTGCTTTTTGCTCAACTTTAATTGAAGCTGTTAAAGGGATATTTACGGTTTCCTTTTCATATTTATTGCTTAACGGAATTTGCTCGCGTGCCACCTCGAACCCTTTTGGCAATAGACTCCAATCGGTTTTGGTTGTAGCGGACAAGTGTATAAAATACTCGGTGTTTTTCTTAAAATCGATACCATCAAGACTTACACGGATTAGTTTTCCGGTATTAGGCTCAATACTAATGGTTTCAAAATCGATGGTTTTTAAAACATTACCATCGGCTTTAATAGTTGCATTAATATTGAAGTTTTCAAGATCTGTAAAGTCGTATAAGTTTTCAACTAATACCCGTAATTCGTTGTGTCTATTTAATCCTTTACTTTTAAAATTGATAAATTCGTGCGCCTTTCTAACTTCATGCAAACCAGGTTGAGGTGTACGATCTGGGAATACTATACCGTTGTTTAAAAAGGTGTTGTCCGATGGCATGTTTTCGCCATAATCGCCACCATAGGCATAAAAACGCTCGCCTTTTTCGTTGGTTTTCCAAATGGATTGATCCACCCAATCCCAAATAAATCCACCTTGTAAATTATCGTAAAGCTCGATAATATCCCAATAATCTTGAAAATTACCGGTACTATTTCCCATGGCATGGGCATATTCACTCGGGATAAATGGTCTATCGGTTTTCGATTTTCCAATTTCTTCAAATCTTGCAGGACTTGGGTATTGTGGCACGATAATATCTGTGTTGGTATCCATATCGTATAAACTACCATCGTAGTCTTTATACGGACGCTCGTATTGTACCGGTCGTTTTTGTTTATCGGCAGCTTTCATGGCATCGTAACCCGCAAAAAAGTTGATGCCGTTTCCGGCTTCGTTGCCCATAGACCAAATAATAACAGACGGGTGGTTTTTATCGCGTTCCACCAATCTCACCATTCGATCTACGTGTGCTTTTTCCCAACTTTCTTTTTTGGCCAAGGAGTATTTACCGTAGTACATCCCGTGCGATTCAATATTGGCCTCATCAACCACATACATGCCGTAAATATCGCAAAGTTCGTAAAAGCGTCGTTGTTGTGGGTAATGGCTTAAGCGAACGGCGTTAATGTTATTT
This sequence comes from Hwangdonia lutea, assembly GCF_032814565.1. Taxonomy (GTDB): domain Bacteria; phylum Bacteroidota; class Bacteroidia; order Flavobacteriales; family Flavobacteriaceae; genus Hwangdonia; species Hwangdonia lutea. The sequence continues at coordinate 2,674,377 of NZ_CP136521.1, read as the reverse complement.
TCTTTCCAAAGCTTAATGTCTTTCATAATGAGTTCTTCAGGCACCACATGACCAGTTTCAGGGTTGGTTTCTTGCGTGTTCACACCTTTTAAAGTAATGCGTTTACCGTTAACCAATAGCAATCCGTTTTTAATTTCAACCGTTCTAAACCCTAATTTGGTTGGGATAACCTCTAAAACATCTCCTTTTTTATCCTTAACTGTTATAATGAACTCGTACAAGTTAGGATGCTCTGCACTCCATGGTTTTACAAGCGGTATTACGGCATTATAATTAACATCCATTCTACCATTTGAACCCACGAGTACTTTTAAATCTTTTGAGCTAATTTGTTTTTGGTTTTCGTCGAGCAATTGAAAACCAACTTGAACGTTTTGATTTTTTGATAAATGATTTTTTAAAGACACACTAACATCCAGCAAGCCGTTTGTATTTCCTTTATCAAGTGTTGCAGCAGCCTCAAAATCCTCAACCCTTACTTTTGGCTGTGCATACACATACACACTGCGCTCTATGCCGCTAATTCTCCAAAAATCCTGACATTCCAAATAGCTGCCATCTGTCCACCTAAAAATTTGGATGGCAATAGTATTATTTCCCACTTTTGCAGCCTTGGTAATATTGAATTCCGCTGGTAATTTACTGCCTTGGGAGTAACCCATATACTCGCCATTTAACCAAACAAAACCACCCGATTTCATGGCGCCAATGTGCAAAAAGAGTTCTTTATCGCCCCATGAATTATCAATTGTAAAATCTCTTCGGTAAGAGCCTACAGGATTGTAGTTACTCGGTACTTTACCGGGGTATTTAGGATAGATTTTATCGACAAATTCCATATCATCCGCAATGGGCGCTTTATAATCGGCAAACTCGTATTGGTGGTTTACATAAATAGGAATGCCGTAGCCTTCTACTTCCCAATTGGATGGCACTTTAATATCGTCCCAACTTGACACATCTTCCGAAGGGTTCATATAAGTGGTTGGTCTATCATTCGGATTTCTAACCCATTTAAATTTCCATAAACCATCTAAGCTTTGCCATAATCCATTTGCTCTGTTTATAGCATCTTGCCTTGACGGATACGATGTAAATGAAGCATGTGCATCTAGTTTATTTTCACTTATAACCTGTTCGTTTTCAATATAATGTTTGTAATCTGTTATTGGATCTTTACTTTGACTATGTATTGAAAAAGTAAAAAAGAGGGCAGTAATAACTAAGGTGTTTTTTAAAATCATGGCTTAGGATTTAATCTGAAAATTAAATTTCGTTATAAAATGTAAATATAAAAAACTCGGGGTGTTTTTTTTAATTTGTAAAGATACTAGAAGCAAAAGGTATTTACTAACACTTTATTAGCCCAAAGTGGTACTATTTTTATCTATCTATTTATCCTGAAACAAATAATTAATATAGGGTTAATTGAATTGAAAAGTGGTAACTACAATGCCATGATCTGAAGGATACAAGACTTTGCTACCGTTTACGGTGATTGGTTTATTAAAAAAGGCATTATAAGTTTCAGATTTTATGGGTCTTATTTTTTCGCCTTTGTAAAAAATGTAATCTATTCGATGCTCATCAACTTCACCCTCTGAATCCCACGTAATTCCTGGATGTGTTAATGGGTTTGGGTTTAAGCTTCGGTAAGTATCAATTAATCCTAAATTTTCCAGTTCTTTGGTAGTTTGCCATGGCACGACCAAATTATTATGTATGGTTTTGGTGTTTTCGCCCCAATCTAAATGCGAAGGTGTATTCATATCGCCACCAAAAATTAGAGGTACGGCATCGGTGTCTTTTGCATACTTTTTTAAATAGGGCAATACGTTTTGAACCATGTTGAAACGGGTTCCTGTTTTTTCCCATTCAAGAAGTTCCTCGCTGGTTTTACCCATATTTTCCGGCGCATCGTTCCATGGCAAATAATGAAACCAATTGGATAAAAATCGAATCTTTTGATTGTTGATAATAATCTCACGGCCTCCCAAATAAAAAGGGTATTCAGTATCAATTCGATCCCCAAAAGGGTATTTTGAAAAAATGGACAGGTTTGTTCCTTTATCGTTTAAAGGCGTTTCTTTGGGTGCAATGAGATGAAAATTATACCCCAAAGCATCCGCAATATATTTTCCAGAACCATAAGTTTCAACCATTAATATAACGTCTGGATCAATTTCTTTTATAATCGCTATGGCATTTTCCTTTCCATTGGAAATATCATTGGCGCCGTGTAAAATATTCCACGCCATAACTTTAAAGCTATGTGGCTGTTCTTTTTCACAATTCGTAAATAAAATAAATAGAGTAAGTAAGAAAAGTGTTCGCATATAATTCTCATTGATTTTAAAATACCAAAAAAATGTATTTTTTTCTACAAAACTTCATTTAAGTAAAATCCACTGTTTATTAGGTGTTTAACAAAATTCATCGACAAAAAATATGTATTTCATCCGATTTATTTGCATTTCGTAGATGTTTTTTAAATTATTATTTTATATTAGCCACATAAATTCATTAACTAACCCCAAATCTAATGAAAAAAAATACTCTCATTTTTGTGCTGTTTACATTGATGGCACAAATTACTTTCTCTCAAGACATTAGTAAACTTAAGGCTGAAAAATATCTTTCTAGTAAAGGCGAGGTCACATTTACTTTTAAAGTTGATAGCAAAAACGACATTGATAAACACTCAAGGGATTTTTCAATTGTACATTACGACCCTAAGACAAAAACTGTTAAAGCTTGGGCTAATGAAAAACAATTTAGAATATTCGAATCCAAAAACATTCCTTTTGAAGTTCCAAAAAGTGAAAATGAAGTAGATGAAGCGGTTATATATGATAATTCTTCAAAAATCAAAAAAGGTAATTTAGCAGGAAAAAGTAAAGCTAATACACTTACTTTCCCTGTGTCTAGTTATCCAACTTATGCAGAGTACGCACAACAAATGCAAGATTTTGAAGATGACTACCCCACTTTAGTTGATAAGTTTAGTATTGGAACAACCACTCAAGGTGATAAAGAATTATTATTTGTAAAAATATCAGATAATGTTGGTACCGATGAGCAAGAGCCAAAACTCATGTTCACTTCATCAATGCATGGAGACGAGATTGCCGGTTACCCGATGATGCTTAGTTTAATAAATTATATACTAACCGTTTATACAGATACGGGACATGCCGATCATGCTAGAGTAAAAAACTTGGTAGAAAATGCCGAAATTTGGATTAACCCAAGTGCAAACCCTGACGGAACCTACCACAACAGCCCGGGAAACACTTCGGTAACTGGTTCAAGAAGAGGCAATGCCAACAATGTTGACTTAAACAGAAACTATCCAGATAACGTTCAAGGGGCACACACCGATGGCAATGCCTACCAAGTTGAAACCTTAGCATTTATGGCTTTGGCTGATGCCAATCATTTTGTTATATCTGCTAATTTCCATGGCGGAACAGAATTGGTAAACTACCCTTTTGACAATGCATACACTAGCCAATATACCCACCCTGACGGAGATTGGTTTGAATATACGGGCATCCAGTATGCAACACACGCCCAAAACGATAGCGATGCTTTAGGCGACACAACATACATGACAGCAGATGATGATAGCGATGTATATCCTAGCCCTGGCGTAACACATGGTGCTGAATGGTACCGTGTTTATGGCGGACGACAAGATTACATGAATTTTTATCATCAATGTAAAGAGATTACAGTAGAATTATCGGATACTAAAATTTTACCAGAAAGTCAGTTGGTAAACTATTGGCTATACAACCGCGATGCTTTATTAGATTTTTTAACACAAGGTACTTATGGATTTACAGGGGTGGTTAAAGATGCCAATACAAACAACCCTATAGAAGCCACAGTAACTATTGTGGGTCATGATGCTTATGGATCTCACACATACTCAGATGCTACACATGGCGATTTTTACAGACCCATTAAAGGGGGTGGTGACACAGATCCGAACACAACTGGTGATAATAACGCAACAGTGACTTACGATATTCTTTTTGAAGCAGATTGTTACCAATCCTTTACATTAACAAATCAAAGTATTGCTAATGACCAAAAGGTTGTATTACCAGATGTTTTATTAGTTCCTACAACTTCAGCTGTACCAACAAGTTTAGCTGCTTCTAGTATAAATTCTACTTCTGCAACCATGACATGGAGTTCTGGTTCTGGTGCTACTTTCGATCTTAGATATAGAGAAATTGGGGCTCCAACATGGATTGATGTTTTAGGAATTTCTTCCTCAACAAGTGATTTATCAGGGCTGAGTTCATCAACAAATTATGAAGTACAAGTAAGAAGTGTTTGTGATAGCTCAACGTCGTCATACACAAGTTCTACTAATTTTTCTACTACGGCTGTATCTTATTGCGCTTCTTTAGGGAACAATGCTGGAGCAACTGATGAATATATTAGCAACGTACAAGTAAAAACAATAAACAATAGCACAGGTAATGATCAATATTCCGATTATACAGCACAAATAGCAAATGTAGTATTGGGTGAATCGGTTTCAATATCAATTACACCAACATGGGGAGGTACACTTTACGATGAAGCCTATTCCGTTTGGATAGATTATAACGCAAATGGAGATTTTACTGATAGTGGAGAACAAGTGTGGACACAAAGTGCAACGCAAACCACTCCAGTTTCTGGCAATTTTACTATTCCATTAAGTGCAACATTAGGGTCTACGAGAATGAGGGTCTCAATGAAATATAATGGACTTCCTACTTCTTGTGAATCATTTCAATATGGTGAAGTAGAAGATTATACTATTAATATTACTAGCAACTTAACAACATGGTATCAAGATTCCGATGGCGATGGATTTGGAAATGCTGCTCTAACTCAAGACGCAGTTTCACAACCCGTGGGCTATGTAGCAAACAACACCGATTGCGACGATGGCAATGCCGCTATCAATGCACCGGTTACCTATTACGTAGATGCCGATGGCGATGGCTTCGGATCGACCACCACGGCCGAAATCTGCGCCACGTCCGCGCCTGCCGGATATAGCGATAACAACACCGATTGCGACGATGGCAATGCCGCGATTAATTCACCGGTAACTTATTATGTCGATGCCGATGGCGATGGCTTCGGATCGACCACCACGGCCGAATTGTGTGCTACTTCAGCACCTGCCGGATATAGCGATAACAACACCGATTGCGACGATGGCAATGCCGCTATCAATGCACCGGTAACCTATTACGTGGATGCCGATGGCGATGGCTTCGGATCGACCACCACGGCCGAACTATGCGCCACGTCCGCACCTGCCGGATATGCCGATAACAACACCGATTGCGATGATGGCAACGCTGCCATTAACAGTCCGGTAACCTATTACGTCGATGCCGATGGCGATGGCTTCGGATCGACCACCACGGCGGAACTCTGCGCCACCTCCGCGCCTGCCGGATATGCCGATAACAACACCGATTGTGATGATGGCAATGCCGCTATCAATGCACCGGTTACCTATTACGTGGATGCCGATGGCGATGGCTTCGGATCGACCACTACGGCCGAATTGTGTGCTACTTCAGCACCTGGCGGATATAGCGATAACAACACCGATTGCGACGATGGCAATGCCGCGATTAATTCACCGGTAACCTATTACGTGGATGCCGATGGCGATGGCTTCGGTTCGACCACCACGGCGGAAATCTGCGCCACGTCTGCGCCTGCCGGATATAGCAATAACAACACCGATTGTGATGATGGCAATGCGGCTATAAACAGTCCGGTTACCTATTACGTCGATGCCGACGGCGATGGCTTCGGATCGACCACCACGGCCGAACTCTGTGCCACGTCCGCGCCTGCCGGATATGCCGATAACAACACCGATTGCGACGATGGCAATGCCGCCATAAACAGTCCGGTAACCTATTACGTGGATGCCGATGGCGATGGTTTTGGATCGACCACCACGGCCGAACTCTGTGCCACGTCCGCACCTGCCGGATATAGCGATAACAACACCGATTGCGACGATGGCAATGCCGCCATAAACAGTCCGGTAACCTATTACGTGGATGCCGATGGCGACGGTTTTGGATCGACCACCACGGCCGAACTGTGTGCTACAACGGCACCTGCCGGGTATAGCGATAACAACACCGATTGTGACGATGGCAATGCCGCGATTAATTCACCGGTAACTTATTATGTCGATGCCGATGGCGATGGCTTCGGATCGACCACCACGGCCGAATTGTGTGCTACTTCAGCACCTGCCGGATATAGCGATAACAACACCGATTGTGACGATGGCAATGCCGCGATTAATTCACCGGTAACTTATTATGTCGATGCCGATGGCGATGGCTTCGGATCGACCACCACGGCCGAAATCTGCGCCACGTCCGCGCCTGCCGGATATAGCGATAACAACACCGATTGCGATGATGGCAATGCCGCTATCAACAGTCCGGTAACCTATTACGTCGATGCCGATGGCGATGGCTTCGGTTCGACAACTACGGCGGAACTCTGCGCCACGTCCGCGCCTGCCGGATATAGCGATAACAACACCGATTGCGACGATGGCAATGCTGCCATAAACAGTCCGGTAACCTATTACGTGGATGCCGATGGCGATGGCTTCGGTTCGACAACTACGGCGGAACTCTGCGCCACGTCCGCGCCTGCCGGATATAGCGATAACAACACCGATTGTGATGATGGCAATGCCGCCATAAACCCTGGAACTGCCGAAATTCCTGGTAATGGGATTGACGATGATTGTAATGCAGGAACACCCGATGGCACTTTAGGTATAGATGATGATTTTAATGAGAACAATGTGCTGATAACACCAAATCCTTTTAATGGAAATATTAGAATCAAGTTACCGCATAGTTATAATAATAGCGAATTTACAATCAAAATATATGATTTGAATGGGAGGCTGGTAGTAGATAAACAGTATTCTAGAATTAGCGGTACAATAAATATCTCTAGCTTAAACAATTTAGAGCAAGCACCGTACTTATTAAAAGTTATTAATAATAAAACAGGAGCAAGCCTAATGAAAAGATTAATTAAATATTAATATAAACGTGATGAATTGAAAAAGAGTTGAATCTTAAAATTTAGCTCTTTTTATATCACATTGATTGTCAAACAATTAAATAAACCTAAAAATCTAGCAAAAATCTAAAAACACAAATTACTGATAGTCAATTATTTAAAAAATTCAACTATGCATTTCATCGATTATTTTTGCATTTCATAGAGTTTTCATGTATGTTTGACCAGTAAATTGCTTAGTCCCAAGCTAAAATTTAACTACTTATGAAAAGGATCATTCTCTCTAAATGTAAACATGCGTTTATCATAATGTTTTTGTTTACAACAAGTTTTTCATATTCGCAATACTGTTCTTCCAATGGCAATAGCACTAGCGATGAGTATATTGGAAGGGTACAATTAAGTGCTATTGACAACTCATCTGGCGTAGGCACAACAAGCATGGGCTACTCAAATTTCACTGCTATTTCAACTAACCTGAATACCAGCACAAGCTATACAATAACCATAACGCCTACATGGACAGGTACTATTTATTCGGAAGGTTATTCGGTTTGGATAGATTACAACCAAGACAATGATTTTACAGATAGCGGCGAGCAAGTCTGGACTCGATCGGCTACGACGAACACACCTGTTTCCGGGTCTTTTACTGTTCCAGCAACCGCATTAGCTGGAAACACTAGAATGCGGGTATCGATGAAGTACAATGGCATTCCAACATCTTGTGAAAGTTTTAATTACGGAGAGGTTGAAGACTACACAGTAAATATTATTGGCCCATCAATTCCCGAAATAAATATAATAGGTAATACCAATCCCGTTCCGCATGATGCTACATTGAGCAATACCCCTTCAACTACCAATGATACCGATTTTGGAAATGTAGATGTTTCCTTTGGTACTAATGCAAACACTTTTACCATACAAAACACGGGCACAGGAACGCTTAACTTAACAGGAAGTCCTTTAGTAGTTATTGGTGGTGCAAACCCGGGTGATTTTGCGGTCACTGCGAATCCATCTACATCCGTAGCATCTAGTGGTAACACAACTTTTACCATTACCTTTAACCCTACGGTTTCAGGCTTAAGAACAGCTACGGTTAGTATAGCAAATGATGATGCAGACGAAAACCCATATACTTTTAATATTCAAGGTACAGGTACAACGACATTACAAGAAATAGATATTATGGGCAATGGCAATAGCGTTCCACATGATGCAACTTTAACTGATATTCCCACAACTACAAATGATACCGATTTTGGAAATGTAGATGTTTCCTTTGGTACTAATGCAAACACTTTTACCATACAAAACACGGGCACAGGAACGCTTAACTTAACAGGAAGTCCTTTAGTAGTTATTGGTGGTGCAAACCCGGGTGATTTTGCGGTCACTGCGAATCCATCTGCATCCGTAGCATCTAGTGGTAACACAACTTTTACCATTACCTTTAACCCTACGGTTTCAGGCTTAAGAACAGCTACGGTTAGTATAGCAAATGATGATGCAGACGAAAACCCATATACTTTTAATATTCAAGGTACAGGTACAACGACATTACAAGAAATAGATATTATGGGCAATGGCAATAGCGTTCCACATGATGCAACTTTAACTGATATTCCCACAACTACAAATGATACCGATTTTGGAAATGTAAACATTGCAGGTAGCACTAATGCCAACACCTTTACTATTTATAACTTGGGTACGCTTGCTAATCTAAACTTAACAGGGTCACCATTAGTTCAAATTGGTGGTGCAGATGCCGCAGACTTTACAGTAACAACTGCGCCATCAACCCCAATTGCATCAAGTAGCAGTACAACTTTCACCATAACTTTCGACCCAACAACCGTAGGCATTAAAAATGCTTGGGTTTCTATTGCAAATAACGATTCAACCGATAGCGAAAACCCGTATACTTTTAATATTAGAGGTACGGGTGTTCTTGTTCAAGCACCAGGCGGTGTTGATGCGGATTTAGAGTTATGGTTAAAAGGTAATGATGGATTAGGTTATACTGATGGCCAGAGCGTAAGTGTGTGGTCAGATCAAGGGAATGCTTCAGATGCCACTGTAAATACAGTTGGTCAAGAGCCAACATATTATGATAATGCTACACAAAACATCAACTTCAATCCGGTTGTAAACTTTGACAACCTTTCTACGGTATCAGATAGTAGCTACGATTACACGCAATTACCTCAAGAATATCTGGAAGGCACTTCTGGTTTTTACAGTAACGAAATTTTTATGGTTGTAATTCCTAATGTAACAGTTGATTCAAGTTTTGGTAGTATGGATATTTTTTGCTCAGATTCCAATCCCTCATCACAACAAAATGATGGTACTGGAATTGGTTTTGGTGCCTATTCTCAACGATTTAGCGGAGAAGTTTATTGCTACGCTCGTGCCTTATCAAGTGGGTTAAACTCAGGGTTTGGTGTTGCAGAAACTGGTGCTACTACCTATACCAATGCAGGTATAATTAACACAAGACATAATGTTGCTGCAAATGGTCAAGAGCTATATTATAATGCCCTAGACAAAGTAAACACAACTTCTGATGCCGCAGCTTGGGGCACAATAACCGATGGTAAATTTTGGATTGGACGTAGTGAAGGCTGGAGAGCCAGTCTTGACGGAAGGGTAGCTGAAATCATTACGTATTCATCCCGTAAAAACGATGCTGACCTAACCCAAGAACGCAACAGAATACAATCGTACTTAGCTATTAAATACGGCATCACATTAGGTGTAAACGGTACATCGCAAGATTATGTAGATAGTGATGGTAATGTTATTTGGGATCAATCAGCAAACTCAGGATATAATTATGACATTGCTGGTATTGGTCGTGACGATAAATCAGAATTGAACCAAAAACAATCCAGCAGTATTCACAATAACACTGATATTGATGGGCCTATTGAAGGCATATTAACTATAGGATTATCCGATATTTATACCACTAACAATTTAAATACAAGCACTTTTGCAAACGATAAAGAGTTTTTAACTTGGGGAAACAATGGTGTCGATTTAAACTTAGCAGCTTCAGTAATTAATGTTGATATGAGTGCTGGTATTGGAGGCTTAAGTACGCCTGTTACTTTTACAGGTATGCAGCGCATTTGGAAAGTAGTAGAAAATGGTGGCGATATCCCTTCTTGCAAAGTGAGAATACCTCAAAACGCAATAAGGAATATTACCCCGCCAGGGAGTTATTTAATGTTCATTTCTAATACACCCGTTTTCGACCCGACTGCAGATTATAGAGTGCTAACTCCTGACGGAAGCGGTAATTTAGAAACAGATTATGATTTTGATGGTATAAAATACATCACTTTTGGCTATGCGCCTCAGGTAATCGTTGAGCGTTCTGTTTATTTTGATGGTTTAGTTGATTATATAGATGTTGAGGATTATTTAGATTTAAACACTACCGAATTTACCATTTCTGCATGGATTAAAAGAGACACTGGAACAACAAACGCTTCCATCGTTTCAAAAAGAGATGCTGCTAATACGGAAGGATACGATTTTAGAATCAATGGTTCCGGCCAATTTGAGTTTTCCCTAAATGGCGGCACAGCAACTATTACATCATCCGTCGCTATACCAGAAAACGAATGGCACCAGGTAGCCGTAATTTATAATAGCGGTACGGCCACATTGTATATAGATGGTGTTGCCGATACTTCTGCATCATCACTACCGGCTCCTGTGGCTACAACCCAATCATTTATTATTGCTGCAGCAGATGGTTACGATCCAGACACCACAGATTTCTTTGCAGGTAATATTGATGAAGTTCGTATTTGGGATGTGGCACTAACACAAAACCAGTTGCGCTATATCATGAATCAAGAAATTATTGATGCTGCTATTGTACCTACGCCCACTCTGATTAAAGGCGATATCATACCAACAACCATTACAAATAACGAAATTGCTCCTATTCCTTGGGCAAGTTTAGCTGGATATTACCCCATGTCTGTATATACCTATACCAACACCAATGATATGTCTGGCAACAATCATCAAGGAGCTCTAAGAAATTTAGATACCGTAGATTATCAAACAGCACCATTCCCCTACGAATCGCAAGCTGCTGGTTCATGGGATGCCGATGCAACATGGCTAAACAATACGGTACAAACATTACCTAACGCGCTTTCTATTGTTGATGGCACTACGCCTATCGATTGGAATATTGTTGAAATTAACAACGATGTTTATTTAGGCGCATCACCAACAGGAGCCCGATCTAGAGACTGTACGGTGGAAGGTTTAATTATAAACAGTGGCAATTTACAAGTCAACGGAAACACAGCAACAAACGATGGCATAGCCTTAACCGTATCCCATTACTTAAAACTTGATGGCAGCATAGATTTAGAAGGCGAATCGCAACTAATCCAAACCGATGGTAGCGATTTAGACCCTACCAGTTCCGGAACACTTGAAAGAGACCAACAAGGAACCTCCAACACCTATTTGTACAACTATTGGTGCTCGCCTGTAGGTGTAAGCAATGCTACAACAAACAACAACAGCTATACTTTACAAGATGTCATTACCAATGTAGGCTTTATTAGTTCGGGTTACAATGGTACGGCCTCTCCGGTTAGAAATGCCGATTATTGGATTTGGAAATATGCCAATTTAACCGGTGATGAATACTCACTATGGCAACATATAAGAAGTACCGGGACTTTAAATACTGGTGAAGGATTTACTATGAAAGGCCCAGGTACGGCAACACCAGACCAAAACTACATATTGCAAGGAAAACCAAACAATGGCGACTTCACACTAACAATAGGTGCTGGCAATGAATATTTAGTAGGAAATCCATATCCATCAGCTATGGATGCCGATGAGTTTATTAGAGACAACATTAGCGCTACCGATGGCGGAAATGTGGGTAACACAGACAATGTGATTAACGGCGCCTTATATTTCTGGGATCATTTTGCCAACAATACACATGCCTTAGCCGAATACGAAGGTGGTTATGCCACCTACACCTTAATGGGTGGCGCTGTGGCTATTTCAAACGATACAAGAATCAATGCATCCGGACAAACAGGAAGCAAGACGCCACAACGCTATATTCCAGTTGGACAAGGGTTCTTTGTATCTTCTATTGCTGATGCCTCTTTGGTTGGCGCACCAAACGACCCCGGAATTACCCAACCCGTAGTAGGTGGTACTATTCAGTTTAAAAATAGTCAACGTGCATTTATGAAAGAAGGTGCTGCCCAGTCCTTATTTGTTAAAAATGGTTCTAAAACCAAGACTACTGCCAAAAACCAAAATAACGACACGCGACAAAAAATAAGATTGATGTTTGAGTCTCCCGATGGATACCACCGTCAACTCCTTGTTGGCGTGGATGATAATGCATCGAATAATTTTGATTTAGGCTATGATGCACTGCTTAACGAAAGCAACAAAGAGGATATGTATTGGCAGTTTAACAATGCAAAACTTATTATTCAGGCGGTTAATAATTTTAATGAGGACCAAGAGCTTCCATTAGGCATTACAACCCATAAAGATGGATTGGCAACCATAAGAATTGATGTTTTAGAAAACATAAAAACAGAAACCAACATCTATTTACACGATAAAGATTTAAACATTTATCACAATTTAAAAGATGGTCATTATCAAGTTTATTTAACTCGGGGAGAATATTCTAATCGCTTTCAAATCACCTTTAAAGATGATACCTCGAAAGCCTTAGGGACAGACGATTTTGAAAACGCGAACCTCGACGTTTATTTTTCGAACGAAAAAGAAAGCTTTATTATACACAACCCCGATTTAAAATATATAGAGTCGGTAACTGTTTACAATATCTTAGGGCAGTCTATTTACAGTTTTAACAGTAAATCCCAAGAAAACTATATAGCACATAAAACAAAAAGTATTAGAACGGGCGTTTACATTGTAAAAATGAAAACAGACCAGGGCGTAATTTCTAAAAAAATATTGATAAAATAGTTGAAGTGTAGATCCCAAATCTATTTTTTTTCCTAACTATGTTTTGTTAAAGTCCTGAATTATTATTCAGGGCTTTTTTGTTAGCAAACGGTTTAAAACTCACATCAAAAAGAACCATCTGGTTTAAGAAAAAAATCATGTATTTAATTGACAATTAGTCCTTTTATTATTTGATTTTCTACCTACTTTTAACTCATATTAACCAAACAAATTGATATGTTCAACAAGTGTTTTATGGTTTTTATCGAAAAAAATTTTAATACGTTTAAAATTTCAACATATTGAAAACCAATTAATTTCGATTTACCCCAAAATCTAAAAAAATGAAAACAAAACTACTTGTGGCTATTGGCCTTCTGTTTGCTGTTACACTTTCTTTTGCTCAAAATTCAGGAGTTAAAATAAAAATAAAATGGCCCAGCAATTCTTACGAAAACAAAGTTGAGGTATACAATACCACAAATGATTTACTCCTAACTATCTGCGATGATTCGCAATGTTATTCCGCGACACAAACAGGACCTCTTCAAGCCTACGGCGGCAGATACGATTTAGGTTGCGTAACCAACGGCAATAATTACTATATAAAATTATACGATATAGCCAATAATGGTTGGTCTGGCGGAAGCTTTGTTTCTGTAGAGGTGGCCGGAATCGAGGTTTTAAACAATAATGGCAGCAGCGCAAGTGCCTCAGGAGATACCATATATTTTAACGTATCTGGTGGCGATGCCGTATGTAACGCCTTAACTGATACAGATGGCGATGGTATTGCTGATTATTTAGATTACGACGATGATGCTGATGGCATTACCGATGCCATTGAAAACCTGGGCAAAAACAGGTTTGAGTGTACACTACCCGCATTGGATTTTATTAATGGTACCTATGACGCCTCGGCAAGTTCGGGATCCGCCGGTACGGTTGGTGCTATTTATAGATTTGGAAATGCTATTCAAGGGTATGATGTTTTAATGGAAGTCACGGAATTGGACAATACCAGCATTGCCAATATCGATAACGACTTGGTCGATAATCCCACATACCTACAAACCGAACTCACTTTTTCGGGTGTGGGTACACCCGGTGCAACCTTTAAGTTTACTATTGTAGATGCCGGAACCACTTCGCCTTCAACTCAAATTTTTAGAGTCAATGGTATTACATGGGATTGTGATGGTAGCGGAAGCCTAAAAGAATCGGTGGTATACCAAAACCCTGCAGCATACGGCGTTGAGAACCCTTCAAATCTAGAAATTTTAGATCTTGGTTCCAACAACATTCAAATAAGTGCCTCTGGCCTTCAAGAGGGTCCCGGATTTTCAAATTTAAAAGTGTTGCGTGCCTATTATCAATTTATTGGTAATTCCTTTACCATGAGAATGCAGGCTTTAAAAACAAGTACTGGATCAAGAACAAGGCAGTTTGGTATGTCGTTTACACAATGTGAATTCTTGGATTTTAATGCCAATTCACTCATTATCGTTACGGGTGAAGATGACGATGGCGACGGCAGATACAATCATTTGGATATTGACAGTGATGCCGATGGTATTCCAGATAATGTTGAAGCTCAACCAACCATAGGATATTTAGTGCCTACCGGAAGCATATCAACCAATGGAATCGATATTAATTACGGTACCGGATTAGTTGTTGTTGATACCGATGGGGATAAAATTCCAGATTTTTTGGACACAGATTCTGATAATGACGGATATTTAGATATTCAAGAAAACGGAATGGCAGATACCTCTACGGCTGCCGATGTTGATAACGATGGACTAAATAATGCCTTTGAAACAAATGGTGTGATGGATGTTGCTTGGGACGTGAATGAAGATATTGAAGACCCCACGGATTTATCCATTTTACCAGACTCGGACTCCGATTTAACATTAGGCGGCGATTTAGATTATAGAGATTTATTTGATATTAATCTACCTATTTATGCGTCTATAGATTTTGATGGTGTTGATGATTACCTATCGAGAACAGGCTTTATAGACGGATTAAACGATGTTACGGTTATGGCATGGGTAAAAACAGATGCGGGCAACTCAACCGATATGACTATTGTTGGAGAAGACACCGGGTTTAAGCTGTGGCTTCAAAATGGCAATAAACCTATGTTAACAGTAAAAACAGCAGGTAATTCTGAGTCTGTTTTAGGCTGTAGTTGTGCTAGTATTAATTATGATGAATGGCACCATGTAACGGGTACCTACACAAGTGCAACCGGTGCAGTGGCTTTATATGTAGATGGTGTTTTAGTGAGCTCGAATAACGTTGGCAATTCAGGTGCCCCAATTGAGGTTTCAGAAAATTCAAACGGAAATTTTGAAGTCGGTAGACTTTCAAGCGAAGTAAGTAATAAAGAATACTTTAAAGGAGATATTGATGAAGTTCGTGTCTTTAACACGGCACTTAACGCTGAACAAATTCAGCAAATGGTTTATCAAGAAATTGTAAATAACGCTGGAAATGTTACCGGAAGTACAATCCCAAAACATATTGGAGATATATCGGGGTGCAGCATCATACCCTGGAACAATTTATTGGCCTATTACCCCATGACCAATATTCAAATGGGCACCACATCTGATTATTCCAGCTATAATAATTTATTATACATAAACTATATAACTACGGTGCAAGAGCAAACCGCACCAATGCCCTATACAACGTCCAATGATGGAGATTGGTCTATTGAAAACACTTGGCTTCACGGTAATGTATGGGATATAGAAAATGAAGTCACAAACAAAGATTGGTCTATCGTATCCATAAAAAACAACGTAAATACTTCAAATAACCACAACACCTTGGGCTTGTTAATAGATTCTGGAGCTACACTTACCATAAATAATGATAAGCTATTAAACAATAGTTGGTACCTAAAAATAAATGGCAAATTGGATTTGCAGGGCGAATCGCAACTCATTCAAAGTGAAGATAGCGCATTAGAGGTTGCAAGTACTGGAACCTTAGAACGCGACCAACAAGGCACCAAGGATTTTTATACCTATAATTATTGGTCCTCGCCCGTTGGTATAAGCAACACTACAAGTAACAATAACAGTTACACGGTATCAGATGTACTCAATGATGGCTCCGTGGCAAACGCACCACTTCCTGTTAATTTTATTTCTGGCTATGACGGTTCTCCTGGAAACCCCGGTATAACACCAATTGGTATTGCATCCACTTGGATTTGGAAATATGCCAATAAACTCTCAGACGATTACGCTTCGTGGCAACATGTTAAAAACACCGGAACCATATTGGCCGGAGAAGGCTACACCATGAAAGGGGTCGACAACAGCGCATCGTCTTTTACCGAAGAACAAAATTATGTTTTTAACGGAAAACCACACAATGGCGATATTACCCTAACCTTATCTTCCGGAAACGATTATTTAATCGGCAATCCGTATGCCTCAGCCATTGATGCCAACGAGTTTATACTCGATAACATTAGCGATGGAGCCGGAAGAGCATCTAATAATATTATTGACGGCACGCTTTATTTCTGGGATCATTTTGCCGGTAACACCCACGTGTTGCGCGAGTATCAAGGTGGTTATGCAACCTATACCTTAATAGGTGGTATTAAAGCAACTTCAACAGATGCAAGAATTAATGCCTCTGGACAAGAAGGCACTAAAGTACCCCAAAGATACATACCGGTGAGCCAAGGATTTTTTGTAACTGCCGATGCGGGCGGAACCGTTACTTTTAAAAACAGCCAACGCATTTTTAAAACCGAAGCCTCAGACCCTTCATTGTTCGTAAAAGGCACAAAATCAAAAGGAAAATCGAGTACCGCTGAAACGGATTTGGACAATAGACAGAAAATCAGACTGATGTTAGACTCGCCCAAAGGATACCACCGCCAACTGCTGGTTGGGGTTGATGAAAATGCCACAGACGGTATTGACATAGGCTACGACGCTCCTTTAATTGAAGATAATGTTGAAGATTTGTTTTGGGTATTTTCAAATAAAAACTTCGTTATTCAAGCGGTGGATAATTTTGATAACAATCAAATCCTTCCCTTAGGTATCAAAATTGCCCAAGAAGGTTTGACTACGATTAAAATTGATGGATTAGAAAACATTCCCAATTCCAAAAAAGTGTATTTACACGACAAAGAATTAAACGTATATCAGGATTTAAAGAAAAAGGATTACAATGTACACCTAGCCGTAGGTGAATATTTAAACCGTTTTGAGATAAGGTTTTCAAAATCGTCGCAATCACTAAGCACAGACGAAACCAATAAAAAGTCTATTGAGGTTTATTATTCAAATGAAGAAGACCAAGTTGTTGTGCACAACCCTAATACACAACTTATCGAATCGGTTGAAATGATAAATATTCTTGGGCAATCGCTTTTTAAATTTGATATAAATACACATGACGATTATTTAAAGTACAAAGCATCGCAAATAAAAGCAGGCACCTATATTTTAAAGATAGAAACCGAATACGGAAAACTGTCCAAAAAAGTCTTGATAAAATAGCGGGTTGATTGAATTGCTATTCCTCAATCTGCTTTTAATTTTTTAACGTTACTATACCATAAGTCCTGAACTAACCTTCAGGATTTTTTCTTAATAACTAATCCTTCAAACAGTACTCTAATAGTTCGGTATAAACCCCTTTTGGCTAGTTCGTTCAATAAACCAAACAACTCACATTGCTTACAACATTTACTTTTTATTATAACCACAAATCAGGTAATCAGCCATAAATTATTACATTTTTTTACGTTTTACCGATTTTTTTTGCATTTCATAGATTTTATTCATATCATTGCTTTGGATTAATTGTTTCTCTCAAATCACGACCCAACCATGAACCACATTACATTGCTTAGTGCATTTATTTGCGAAATACTTAAATTTCTAAACAAACAGCATCCAAAGTGGGCTTTTATCCTATTATTTGCAATTATAGGCTTCAACTCGATAGGTATGCATTCACAAGCGCCAGCGAATGATAATTTCGTGAACGCTACTTTAGTCACCCACACATCCAACTGGTGTTCGGCAGACGCGCAATACACCACTATTAATGCCACCCCAGACGGCGTGAAAGGAACGGCTTGGAACAACGGACCAAATTACAATGTGTGGTTCAAATTTCAGGCCACCACAACCCAAGTCAATGCCCAGATTAGCATGGGCGGAAGCTTAGGCAACATGCGCTTTCCGTTTTTAGCCCTTTGGGACAACTCAGGAACCGAAATTACCAGTGCGACCCATTACAGTTCCAGAAGCTCACTAAACGTGCAATCTGACAATTTAACCATCGGAAACTGGTACTATATCTCTGTCGACAATCATAATAGCGCCAGTTACCGTGGTAGTTTCAGTTTATGCATTGATGACGAAGTAAATTACGATTATATGGAAAAAGCCGTAGTTGTTCCGCATACATCCAATTGGTGTTCTGCTGATGCGGAGTACACTACCATTAACGGTTCACCAGATGGAGTGAAAGGAACGGCTTGGAACAACGGACCAAACTATAATGTGTGGTTCAAATTTCAGGCCACCACAACCGAAGTCAATGCCCAACTTAGCATGGGCGGAGGATTAGGTACCATGCGCTATCCGTTTTTAGCGCTTTGGGACAACTCAGGAACCGAAATTACCAGTGCGACCCATTACAGTTCCAGAAGCTCACTAAACGTACAATCTGACAATTTAACCATCGGAAACTGGTACTATATTTCCGTCGACAATCATAATAGCGCCAGTTACCGCGGCAGTTTTAGTTTATGTATTGATGACGAAGTTAATTACGATTATATGGAAGAAGCCGTGGTTGTTCCACATACCTCCAATTGGTGTTCTGCTGATGCGGAGTACACCACCATTAACGCTTCACCAGATGGCGTGAAAGGAGCCGCATGGAACAACGGACCGAATTATAATGTGTGGTTCAAATTTCAGGCCACCACAACCGAAGTGAATGCCCAAATTAGCATGGGTGGAAGCTTAGGTACCATGCGCTATCCGTTTTTAGCGCTCTGGGACGGCTCAGGAACCGAAATTACCAGTGCGACCAATTACGGCTCCAGAAGCTCCATTAACGTACAATCTGACAATTTAACCATTGGGGATTGGTACTATATTTCTGTTGACAATCATAATAGCGCCAGTTACCGCGGCAGTTTCAGTTTATGTATTGATGATGTGGTTAACAACGATTATAAAGAAGAAGCCGTGATTGTTCCACATACATCCAATTGGTGTTCTGCCGATGCTGAGTACACTACCATTAACGCTTCTCCAGATGGCTTGAAAGGAGCCGCTTGGAACAACGGACCGAATTATAATGTGTGGTTCAAATTTCAGGCCACCACAACCGAAGTGAATGCCCAAATTAGCATGGGTGGAAGCTTAGGCACCATGCGCTATCCGTTTTTAGCGCTCTGGGACAGCTCAGGAACCGAAATTACCAGTGCAACTAATTATAGCTCCAGAAGCTCCATTAACGTGCAATCTGACAATTTAACCATTGGGGATTGGTACTATATCTCTGTCGACAATCATAAGGGCGCCAGTTACCGCGGCAGTTTCAGTTTATGCATTGATGATGTGGTTAACAACGATTATAAGGAAGAAGCCGTGGTTGTTCCACATACATCCAATTGGTGTTCGGCAGATGCTGAGTACACTACCATTAACGCTTCTCCAGATGGCTTGAAAGGAGCCGCTTGGAAAAACGGACCAAATTATAATGTGTGGTATAAATTTCAGGCCACCACAACCCAAGTCAATGCCCAGATTAGCATGGGCGGAAGCTTAGGCACCATGCGCTATCCGTTTTTAGCGCTTTGGGACAACTCAGGGACGGAAATTACCAGTGCTACCTATTACAGCTCCCGAAGCTCCATTAACGTGCAATCTGCCAATTTAACCATTGGAAACTGGTATTACATCTCTGTCGATAATCATGTTGGAGCCAGTTACCGAGGCAGCTTCAGTTTATGTGTTGATGATAAGGTAGATTATGATTTTTATGAAGCCGCTATTGATGTAACTAGTTTGATAAACTCTTGCTCGGCAGATGCTCTTTACACTACAATTGGCGCTTCTCCCGACCGTAATAAAGGATCGAACTGGAACAATAACGGACCTAAAAAGAACAGATGGTTTAAATTTACGGCCCCCGCAACGGGACAAGTAAATATAACTGTTGACATTGGCGGATCTAAGGGAACGCAAAGAGCCACTCAAATTGCCTTATGGGAGGCAGACGGCTTAACCGAGGTAAAAAGCAGTCGATACACTTCTACCAACGATGATGTTATTTTATCTGCAAATAGTTTAACTTCAGGGGATACTTATTATATTTCTGTTGATGTTTACTCTGGCCATGAAGGAACATTTACACTTTGCATAGAAAATACATTTGTTGATTTTGATGGAGTTAGCAGTTATGTGGACTTTGGAAATAATCATAATTTTAATGGATCGTTTTCATTGGAAGCCTGGATATTTCAGAAATCGAATGCTTCAACAGCCACTGTAATTTCGAAAGGAGATGCAAAAGCAGGCGCCCCAAGAGGTTATCATTTATCAATTAAAAATGGGTTTCCCAATTTAACATGGTATAACAATTCGGGAACTGAAATTTTAAATATCACATCACCCCATCAAATAACAAATAATATTTGGCACCATGTAGCATCTTCCTATAATGGTACTACCGCCTCGTTGTATTTAGACGGTGTTTTAGTTGCCAGCAGCAATTCATCTCGACCATCAAACAATAACAGAAAATTTATGTTGGGTGCGACTTATGATAGTAGCACACCATCCACACCAAAGCATTATTTCAATGGTTATATCGATGAAGTTCGTGTATGGAATGTTGCCTTAAATGAGCGGCAATTACGAGAAATGATGAATCAGGAAATTACTCAAAATGGAACAGCGGTTAAAGGCCAAGTAACGCCTTCGAATATTAGTAACAATCTGTTGTGGAGTAGCTTAAAAGGCTATTATCCAATGACCAACAGTACGCCCGCCGACCATTCAAGCCAGAAGATCCATGGGATTTCAAAAAACAATACATCGTCCATCCAACTTCAAACAGCACCGCTACCTTATAAATCAGCAGCCCACGGAGATTGGGAAACCACCAGCACATGGCTCAACAATTCGGTACAATACATTCCTAACTCAAGGCTTTATGGCACACAAATAGACTGGAATATAATTGTTACAAATCATAATTTAGAAATAAACAGAAACACAACAGTGGTAGGCTTAATTGTTGCGTCAAACGAAATTAAAGTAAATGGTACTACCGTTTTATCTACCGGTGTAGGTACAGGTAATGGATTATTTGTATCGAAGTATTTAAAACTAGATGGCAAACTGGATTTGCAGGGCGAATCGCAACTCATCCAAAGTGAAGGTAGCGTATTGGAGGTTGCAAGTTCAGGAGCCGTAGAACGCGACCAACAAGGCACCAAGGATTTTTACACTTACAATTACTGGTCGTCTCCTGTTGGTATAAGAAACACAACAAGTAACAATAACAGCTACACGCTTGCCGATGTGCTAAACGACGGAACTGTTCCAACGGCACCGCTGCCCATAACGTTTGTTTCCGGGCATAATGGCACCCCAGGTTCTGCAGGTATAACACCAATTGGTATTGCATCCACATGGATATGGAAATATGCCAATAAATTAACCGATAATTATGCCTCATGGCAACACGTAAAAAATACCGGAACCATATTGGCCGGAGAAGGCTATACCATGAAAGGCGTCGAAAATAGCGCATCGTCTTTTACCGAAAAGCAGAATTATGTTTTTAACGGCAAACCCAATAATGGTGATATTACCCTAACCTTATCCGCCGGAAACGATTATTTGGTGGGCAACCCCTATGCCTCGGCCATAGATGCAAACGAATTTATATTAGACAATATTAGCGATGGAGCCGGTAGAGCATCTAATAATATTATTGATGGAACGCTTTATTTCTGGGATCATTTTGCCGGTAACACCCACGTACTGCACGAGTACCAAGGTGGCTATGCAACCTATACGCTTATGGGTGGTATTAAAGCCGTATCGACCGACGCCAGAATTAATGCCTCGGGAAAAGCTGGAACAAAAGTGCCGAAGCAGTTCATCCCCGTTAGCCAAGGATTTTTTGTAACTGCCGATGCGGGCGGAACCGTTACTTTTAAAAATAGCCAACGCATTTTTAAAACCGAAGCGTCCAATCCTTCATTGTTTGTAAAAGGTACAAAATCAAAAGGCAAATCGATTAGCGCTGAAACGGATTTGGACGAAAGACAGAAAATCAGATTGATGCTAAACTCGCCCAAAGGGTACCACCGTCAACTGTTGGTTGGCGTTGATGAAAATGCCACAAACGGTATTGATAAAGGTTACGACGCCCCATTAATTGAAGATAATGTTGAAGATTTATTTTGGGTATTTTCAAATAAGAACTTCGTTATTCAAGCGGTGGATAATTTTGACGACAATCAAATTCTTCCCTTAGGCATCAAAATTGCCCAAGAAGGTTTGGCTTCTATTGAAATTGATGAACTTGAAAATATAGATAATAGTAAAGCCATTTATTTGCACGATAAAGCTTTAGATGTGTACCACGATTTAAATGAAAAACCTTATGAAGTACATTTAGCGGTGGGCCAATATTTAAACCGTTTTGACATAAGGTTCTCAAAATCGTCGCAATCACTTAGCACAGACGAAGCCCATAAAAAATCTATTGAGGTTTATTTTTCAAATGAAGAAGATCAGATTATTGTTCACAACCCCAATGCGCAACTTATCGAATCGGTTGAAATGATTAATATTCTTGGACAATCGCTATTCAAATTTGAAATAAGCTCAAACGATAATTATTTAAAATATAAAGCGTCGCAAATAAAAACAGGCACCTATATTTTAAAAATTAAAACCGAACATGGCGAACTTTCCAAAAAAGTATTGATAAAATAGTGAGTTGAATTAGTTGTATTCCCAAATCTACTTTTTAACTTTCTTACCTCAAGTCCTGAACTGACCTTCAGGACTTCTTGGTTTTAAAAATTAAGGTTTTACGCATTTTTTTAAGAACCTATCTGAAAAGTCATTTTGTTTTTTGTCAGGTCGATCCTATCGAAATATGACTATTAAACTGTTGAGCATTTTGGCAGAATTCTGTCAATTCGAGTGAGCTTTACGATTGAAATGAGTAGAATTTGTATCGAGAAAAATAATTTTTGAACCATAAATGGGTTATCGATACAATTTTTCGTTTCTCAAAATAACTCGAACTGATATATTGAAATTATTTTTATTCAAAATGCACACGGGGTAACTATTAGTATAATCTTTTAGAGAGCCCTTTTTATTTTACACTATCGATTAATTGTTGCAGTGATAACTTAAATTGTTCGCCGGAACCCATATCTTTTAAAGTATAATTATTAGAATTTATTTCCTCCTCGCCTACTAAAACCACAAACGGAATGGCTCGTTTATTGGCATGATTCATTTGTTTTTTCATTTTAGCAGCATCAGGATACAATTCAGCATTAATACCATTTATGCGTAATTGTTTAATGGCTTTTAAACTGAATAGCGCTTCTTTTTCACCAAAGTTAATGAACAATACGGCAACGTTTTTAGTAACCGTTTCCGGGAATAAACCAAGTTCTTCAAGCACCAAATAAATGCGATCCAAACCAAAGCTAATACCTACGCCACTTGTATCTGGTCTTCCAAAAATACTGGTTAAATCGTCGTAGCGACCGCCACCGCCAATAGAACCCATTTTCACGGATTTGGGAGCTGAAACTTCAAAAATAGCGCCTGTGTAATAGTTTAGTCCGCGTGCCAACGTTACATTGAGTTGCAATGTGGCGGTTGATAAACCCAATTCTGTAATGGCATTATTTATAAACGCTAATTCTTCGATCCCTTTTTTACCGGCTTCGGAGGTGCTTAAAATACTTTTCAAACCTTCAATTTGAGATTCGAAAGTTCCAGACAAATTAAACAAAGGTTGTAATTTATTAATCCCTTCTTCTGAAATCCCTTTTGAAAGCATTTCTTCTTTTACCTTCTCCTCGCCTATTTTATCGAGTTTATCTAAAGCCACTGTAAAGTCGATTAACTTATCGCTTGCGCCGATAACCTCGGCAATTCCAGACAATATTTTTCGGTTGTTAATTTTTATGGTCACACCTTCCAGTTTTAAAGCTGAAAATACCGTGTCGTACAATTGAATAAACTCTACTTCTTGCCACAAACTTTTACTTCCAACCACATCGGCATCGCATTGGTAAAACTCCCTAAAACGTCCTTTTTGCGGCCTATCGGCACGCCAAACGGGTTGGATTTGGTAGCGCTTAAATGGGAATTCTATCTCGTTTTGGTGTTGTACCACGTAGCGTGCGAAAGGAACGGTGAGGTCGTATCGGAGGGCTTTTTCGGAGATTAAATTTGTATTTGCATAAGAGTTTAAAAAATACTTCTCTAAATATTCATTATAGAAAACTTGAAATGCATCAGACTTTACAGTTTCCTTCCCAACAGAATTTAGATTTTCATATTCTAAGAAATCTTTTTCAAATAACATAAAAGTCTTTTTTAATAAAGCTTTTATCTCATTAGTTTCATCTTTAAAATAGGCATTAATTGATTCGATAAGTAAATCTTCAAAAATATAATCATCATTTATTGAACGTAAAATTTTATCATAAACTCCAAAAAAATTTGAAACCAGTATAGCTACTTTAGTGTCATTTTTTCTCAAATCTTTAAAATAATCCCCAGAGTTCAAAATCTTAAAAATCAAGCGGTCACCTTCATCACCATATTTTCCCATCAACGTATCTGAGTTTTCAAAACTTGGGGTTTCAATGGGTTGAAATCCGTAGGTTTTAAAAGCACCGCGGATGGTATTAAAAATATAGTTTCGTTTGGCAACTTGTTCCGGATTAAAATCTCTGGTGCCTTTTGGGATGCTTGGTTTTTGAGCCATTTAATAATTTTAGTTAATAAGCACTTCGACTGCGCTCAGTGTGACATCATAATTAAAAGTGGATTCCGCATTCCCGATAATTATTGGGACGGAAGGACAAAACAACGATTAAAACATTGCTCAAACAAAAATAATTAATGCAATCGTCATTATGAGCTTTTTTATAAAAAAAGCGTGTTAATCTCATAAATTGAAGCTGAATTTAAAAAAGTGAACTAAACAACATACAGATTGTAACGTCGTCCCGATAGCTATCGGGACTCCTCGCAATGACGGTTCAATTTTAATTAATAAGTTTATCAAAATACCTGTACAAATCGCCTTTGGTAATAACGGCGCCCTGTTCTATCATTTTAAACTTATCTAAATTTTTATCTTCGGTGTACTCTTTATCGGCTTGTAAAAACTCAACATTTTCGTCCATTAAATTTTCACGTAACCAATTATAACCGTCTTTGGTGGTTATATCGACGTCGTTTTTTAAATTAACAACAATGGCATGCATTTTATCTTCTGCCAAATGAAATAAATACATGTGCTGTGGCGAAATATGCTCTAAATATTGGGCTTTACTTAAAGCGCCTTCCCAAATTAAATCGCTAAAAACATCCAATTCCATTTCGGCAAGTTCCGGTTTGTTTTCTTTTAAATTAGCCCATTCATCTGCCGTTATTGATTGTGTTGCCAAAAAATTTATGAATTCTTGGTGCAATTCCTCAAATTGTTCTTTTGTAAGTCTGCTATATTTCATTTACCCATTTAATTTTACATGTCACAAACCTATCTGGATTTTAAAACCGGACAGGTTTAAACAAAAAAGCCCCAACTAGGTTGAGGCTTTATATATTTTAATTTAAAAGTTTATGCTTGTGCAATAACCTCAAATTCCAAATCAACTGATACTTCTCTGTGCAAACGTACTACTGCAGTATATTTACCCAATCTCTTTACAGTGGTAACTGTAATGAATTTTTTATCGATTGATTGTCCTTCTTTTTCTAAAGCAGCAGCAACATCTATGTTATTTACAGATCCAAATAACTTATCGCCAGCGCCTACTTTAGCAGGTATTTTAATTTCCAATGCTTTTATTGCTTCTGCAGTTTTATTAGCATCATCAACTATTTTCTTTTCTTTAAAAGCACGTTGCTTTAAATTTTCTGCCAATACTTTTTTAGCAGAAACCGTTGCTAAAACAGCTTGCTTTTGAGGAATTAAAAAATTTCTACCATAACCGCTCTTAACTGTTACAATATCGTCTTTAAATCCTAAATTCTCAACGTCTTGTTTTAATATAAGTTCCATTGTTATGTGTATTTTATTTTAATAAATCTCCTACGTAAGGCATTAAAGCCAAGTGGCGCGCTCTTTTTACAGCTACGGCAACTTTTCTTTGATACTTTAACGATGTTCCTGTTAAACGACGTGGTAAAATTTTACCTTGCTCGTTTATGAATCGCATTAAAAAATCTGGATCTTTGTAATCAACATACTTAATTCCAGACTTTTGAAACATACAATATTTCTTTGTCTTGTTTGTATCGATATTAAGCGGCGTTAAATACCTGATTTCGCCGTCTTTTTTTCCTTTAGATTGTTGTTCTATTGATGACATAATTAAGCTTTTTGTTTAAGTTTATCTCGTCTTCTCTCTGCCCAAGAAATGGCATGTTTATCCAACGTTACGGTTAAATAACGCATAAAACGCTCGTCACGTCTAAACTCTACTTCCAATGGGTTAATTACCTCACCATCTACGGTGTACTCAAATAAGTGATAAAAGCCACTTTTCTTGTTTTGAATTGGGTAGGCTAATTTTTTTAGTCCCCAATCTTCTTTAGCTATCATCTTAGCACCGTTAGAAACAAGAAAATCTTCGTATTTCTTTACTGTTTCCTTTATCTGGTCTTCAGATAAAACGGGATTTAAGATGAAAACAGTTTCATAATGATTCATAAAAATCGTTTTTATTGTTAAAAATTGGGTGCAAAAATAAATAAATTACTTATATTACACAACTATAATCCTTTCTAATTTTCTCAAAAAAATCAATACTTTTAAAGTGTTAAAACTATGTTAAAACAAGCATTTTAACGATGTTTTTTGGTTTTTAACCGAATTATTCGTACTATTGTCGATATCTTAACCGAAATAATAATAATGTTATGACTTTAAACTGTGTAGTAGTAGACGATTCAGCAATACAGCGTCTCTCAATTGTTAAGCTTGTAGAAAATCATCCTTCGCTAAACTTAATTGCAGAGTACAGTAGTGCTTTAGAAACTAAAAATGGTTTAAATACGCATCAAGTAGATTTAATTTTCCTCGACATTGAAATGCCAGTGTTAAATGGATTTGAACTTTTAGACGTATTAAACAACAAACCCCAAATTATTTTTGTAACCGGTAAAACCGAGTATGCTTTTAAAGCATTTAATTACGATGCCACCGATTACTTACATAAACCCATTACCAGAGAACGCTTTAACACTTCTGTTGACAAAGCCCTTGAGCAACACAAATTAACCTTAGATTTTAACGAAGAAGAAGGTGAGCATATATTTGTAAAAAGCAACCTTAAAAAACGTAAGGTTTACATTAAAGATATTAAATGGATTGAAGCCCTTGGTGATTATGTAAAATTAGTTACAGAAGAAACAAGCCTAGTAGTATTATCTACTATGAAATCTTTTGAAAAAGAATTACCCGAGAATAAATTTTTAAGAATCCACAAATCCTATATTGTTAATCTTGATAAAATTGATAGATTTAACAGTAAAAACGTAGAGGTTGGCGCTTACGAAATTCCGTTAAGTAGAAATAAAAAGACGCAACTTGTTGACGCTTTAAATAATATTTAAAATTAAAGTTTAGAAGTTATCGACATCTAGAATAACCCTAACCGACCGAAAATCTTTTATACTAAAGAAGCTGTTATTAATTTTAATAATAGCTTCTTTTGTTTTTGCCAAACTTTGCTGCTTGGGGATTTTTACCAAAATATTTTTGTGAAACTGATTTCTAATTCTGGCAATTGGTGGCGATTCGGGCCCAAGCACATGCTCTGTAAACACTTGCCTCAACGATTTAGCAAACCAAACTGAAGCAGCTTCTACCCTATTGTAATCCTTATGCTTTAAGGTGATTTTTATTTGTTTAAACACCGGCGGATATTTAAAATTATACCGGTCGTTCATTTGCTCGTTAAACATCTCCACATAATTATTGGTAGAGACTTGCTGTAAAATATTATGATGCGGGTTATAGGTTTGAATCAGCACTTTACCGCGTTCGTCCGTTCGTCCGGCTCTACCAGCCACTTGCAGCATCAATTGAAAACTGCGTTCGTGCGCTCTAAAGTCTGGGAAATTTAGCATATTATCGGCATTCATAATTCCCACCAATTTTACATTCCTAAAATCCAATCCTTTGGTTAGCATTTGTGTGCCCACCAAAATATCAATTTCCTGTTGCTCTAAAGCCGTAATAATTTTTTCGTAACCGTATTTACCGCGCGTGGTGTCCAAATCCATACGGGCCACTTTATTGTCTGGAAATAGTTGTTTTACCTCTTCTTCAATTTGCTCGGTGCCAAAACCTTTATTGTCTAAATCCTGGCTGCCGCAGGCCATACAATCCTGTAACATTGCCGCATGGTAACCACAATAATGGCAACGTAACTGATTGCGGTATTGATGATACGTTAAGCTCACATCGCAATTTGGGCATTGTGGCGAATGTCCGCAGGTTTTACATTCTATAATAGGCGAAAATCCACGTCGGTTTTGAAACAAAATAATTTGATGCCCCGCTTTCAGGGTTTCGGTCATTTCTTCAAGCAAACGGTCGCTAAAATGCCCTTTCATCCGTTTCTTTTTCAGCTTGTCTTTAATATCCACCAATTCAATATCGGGCATCAACACATCGTTGTAACGCTGCATCAATTCCACAAAACCGTACTTATTTTGTTTGGCATTAAAATAACTTTCTAAACTTGGTGTGGCAGACCCTAAAAGTACTTTTGCACCGTGCATATGCCCCAACACAACAGCGGTATCGCGTGCATGGTAACGCGGTGCGGGGTCAAACTGTTTGAATGATTGTTCGTGCTCTTCATCAACCACAATCAATCCTAAATTATCAAAGGGCAAAAACACAGATGAGCGCGCCCCCAAAACGATTTGCGCTTTCGCGGAATTTCGCAAAACGTTATTCCAAACCTCAACGCGTTCCTGCGATGAATATTTGGAATGAAAAACGGCCACTTGCTCACCAAAATAATTTTGCAATCGCGTTACCAATTGTGTGGTTAGCGCTATTTCCGGCAACAAATACAAGGCTTGTTTTCCCTTACTTAGCGCTTCTTCAATCAGTTTTACATACACCTCTGTTTTCCCCGACGAAGTCACTCCGTGCAATAAGGTAACGGCATGATTTTCAAAAGATTTTTTTATTTCGCTTAAAGCGGATTTTTGGTAAGTATTAAGGTTTTTTGTGGCTTCGTTATCATCGCCGGAATACTGCACACGATCGGTTTGAATATAATATTCTTCAAGAACACCTTTATCAATCAACGTTTTTATAATAGCGGCTGAAGCGTGGCTTTCTTGTGATAAATCTGAAACTTTTACCGGTTTTTTTGTTTTTGCCGAAACCGAAAACAACGTCATAACCACATCGCGCTGTTTAGGTGCGCGACTTAAATCGTCCAATAATTTTTGCAATGCGCTTTCTGTTGAAAAGTTGGCATGCAACTTAACATAACGCACCAATTTGGGCTTGTATTTCTCGTACACTTCCTCCTCTACCGTAATTGCTTCTTTTTCAATTAAGCGTTTAATTATGGGCAGCACATTCTTTTTATCCAAAATATTGGAAATATCATGGATTTTTAAGGACGATTGATGGTGCAACGCTTCGTAAATCAAAAACTCATCATCTTTTAAAACCGACTCATCTATAGTTTTTTTGTTTTTGGTAATTACGGTTTCGCTTTCCAAAATAAACGCACTTGGCAAAGCCGCGCGCATCACATCGCCCAAGGTACACATATAATAGCTTGAAATCCATTGCCAAAGTTGCAACTGCTTTTGGTTTACAATAGGCGTTTCATCTAAAATTTGATGAATGTCTTTGGCCTCATAAGCCGTTGGTGCGTCGTTATGAATTTTAAAAACTATGCCGGTGTATATTTT
The DNA here is from genome assembly GCF_032814565.1 of Hwangdonia lutea. Lineage (GTDB taxonomy): Bacteria > Bacteroidota > Bacteroidia > Flavobacteriales > Flavobacteriaceae > Hwangdonia > Hwangdonia lutea. The sequence continues at coordinate 2,644,021 of NZ_CP136521.1, read as the reverse complement.
CGATTTTCCGAAAGGAACAGCAACACGCATGCCTTCACTTAAAAACTGAGATTCGGAAGCTGTGATGCTATAAGTGAATAGCTTTTTTAACGGAATGGGAATAATAACATCAATAAAATACCGCATAAACTAGCATTGTTGTTTTCGTAGTTTATTCAAAGATGCATTTAATTCGTAACCCAGCAATAAAATATTTGAATTTAACCACAAATAAAGCAGCAAAATCAATAGTGCCCCAATAGAGCCATATAATTTGTTGTACTGACTAAAATTTTCGATATAAATTCCAAATAGATACGAGGTTACTATAATAAGGAATGTTGTGAAAAGGGCGCCAACCGAGAAAAATTTTGACTCTTTCCCTTCTTTTGTTCCAAAATAATACAGTGTGGCCGTTGCCAAATACACCATAATGATAAAAAACACATACTTTACAATGCTGGTCCATAAAAAGGCTTGCGAATCAACCTCGTAACCTCTGCCTTTTAAGGTATCGAACAATTCTTGAACCACATAAATTTGAAAATACCCTAAAACCACAATGGTAATAATTAATAAAAAAGCCAAAATTAATGCAATGCCCAAAGCATATATATATTGTCTGAACACATTTCGTGTGAGTTGTTCGTGATACGAGTTTTCGAACCCCGAAAACACAGCATTTACACCATTTGCCATTAAAGCAATAGATAGCACAAAAACGGATGACAGCAAACCTCCGCGTTGGGTTTTATCTATATTTTCAAAAATATTATGAAAGAAAAAATCGGAGGTGTTTGGCGGTAAAAAAGATTCTAAAAACGCTAAGAATTCCAATCTAAATCCATCAATAGGAATGTAAGGAATGACAATTAAAACGAATAACAAAAACGGAAAAATAGCTGTAAAAAAACTAAAGGCAATGGCACTTGCCCGTGTGGTTAATGCGCCTCGTACAATACCTGTAATATACAATTCCAATAAATTGTAAAAAGATAGGCCTTCAAGCCCGGGTAACTTGATTTGCTTAAAAAAACGAACCAGTACATTAATAACAGGGATTTTATCTAGCTTATCTTCAGTAGATTCACTCATTAAAGTATTTGTGTTTTGTTGTTTGTTACAAACTGAACACTAATTTACGGCTTTCAAACTTAAATCCATATTATGCACCGAATGCGTTAAAGCGCCGCACGAAATATAATTTACACCACATTCGGCATAATGCCTTACTGTGGTTTCGTTAATGTTTCCAGAAGATTCTGTTAAGCATTTATTACCAATCATTTTTACGGCTTTTCTGGTGTCTTCATAATCAAAATTATCGAGCAGTATTCTGTAAACACCATCGTTTTGCAGAATTTCCTCCACCTCAAACAAATTTCGCGCTTCCACCATAATGTCCAAATTTTTACCTGTTTCAACTAAATATTCCTTGGTCATTTCAATGGCTTTTGTAATGCCTCCGGCAAAATCGATATGGTTGTCTTTTAGCATAATCATGTCGTACAGCGCAAACCTGTGGTTTTCGCCTCCACCTAATTTAACGGCCCATTTTTCGAGCACGCGAATCCCGGGTGTAGTTTTTCGGGTATCGAGAATTTTTGTATTGGTGCCTTTTAATAAATCTACAAAAGTTTTGGTTTTTGTGGCAATGGCACTCATGCGTTGCATGGCATTTAAAACGGTGCGCTCTGCTTTTAAAATGGACTGCGAAGAGCCTTCAACAAACATTACAATATCGCCAAATGTTACTTCGGTGCCATCTTCAATACGCACATCTATTTTTAGGTTTTTATCGACGTAAGCAAATACTTTTTTTGCGAAATTAACTCCACCAATAACCCCTTTATCTTTTACCAAGAGTTTTGCTTTTCCTTTAGCATTTTCGGGGATGCACGCCAAAGAGCTATGGTCTCCGTCGCCAACATCTTCTCTTATGGCATTAGAAATTATATGCTTTAATTCGTAGTCAAATTGTTCTTGTGTAATCATGTTTTTTTTGAATAGTTTGTGCTAAAATAAGAAATTGAACAACAAAACTTTCAAAATTAAATTCCAAATTCCATAACCCGGAATTTAAATCTGAGCTTTTATCATTTCAAACTAAAAAATGTAATTTTGTTGCATGACTATAAAACTACTCGCCATTGGCAAAACCGACCATAAACAATTACAGGCTTTAATTGATGATTATACGAAGCGTTTGGGCTTTTATATAAAGTTTAAATTGGAGATTATCCCGGACATTAAAAACTCCAAAAACCTATCTGAAACCCAACAAAAAATAAAGGAAGGCGAGTTTATTTTAGGCCGATTAAAAGCTACCGATATTTTAATTTTATTAGACGAGAATGGCAAGCAATTTGATTCGGTTGGGTTTTCAAATTATTTACAAAAGCACATGAATTCCGGTATAAAGCAACTTGTTTTTGTTATTGGTGGGCCTTACGGATTTTCTGAAGACGTGTATAAAAAAGCAAATGGGAAAGTGTCGTTATCAAAAATGACATTTTCCCATCAAATGATTCGCTTATTTGTTATTGAGCAACTTTACAGAGGCTTTACTATTTTACGGAACGAACCGTATCACCATCGGTAATGCTCCATTCATTAATGTGTTTTATAAACCTCTTTGCGTTTTTTAAGTTGGCGCTCTAAATCTTTTATGGTTTCTCTAACCGACACTTCAAAATTATGAGTGTTGGAATTGGCAAAAATCCGTGGTCCTGGTAAACTTAACTCTATATTACAAATTTTACCTAGGTCATGTTCTTTTTCGTCGAGCTTAAAGTACACTTTGGCACTTATTAAAAAATCGTACCTGTTAAACAATTTTTGTAATTTTTCTTCTGTGAAAGCTGAAAGTGTTTCGCTTACATCTACATCTACATACTGAAAGTTAACTGTCATAATACATGGTTTTATTGTTCTCTCAAATTTAATAAAGATTTCCGTTTTTAAAGGTGATTTTTATCATAATAAAATGATAAAATCGCTAAGCTTTAAATTTTAAAAGATGATTGCATATTTCTTCTTTAACATGACTATATTTTGTTTGGATAAGCCAATGTCCGGCATCTAATTTTACAAACCTATAATAGCCTTTCATGTACTGATGACCTCGCTCCACACCTACGGCGCCTATGGCTACATCGTGTTCTCCCCAAATAAACAATGTGGGCACAGTGATATCGCCAATCAATCCGTCTGCAAAAACCCTTGCATTGGCTCTGTAATAGTTTATACTGGCCGTAAGTGCTGCCTTATTTTTGAAAATGGATAGATAATCTTCAACCTCCTCTTTACTACTATATTTCCATAGTTTTCTTAGCATTTCAAAGTCGTTTTTTCTGAGTTTCATTTCTGGTAAAAACGGCGTTTGAAAATGTTTTATGTATCGGCTTTTCTTCTTCTGAATGGGGTCGTTTTTAATGGCGTAACCAAACGCTTGAATGTGAGGTACGGATAAGGCTGTCCAACTTAAAATAAGTTCAGAATGGTCGTGCACCACTTTCCAACCAATAACGGCTCCCCAGTCATGCCCAATAAGATGAAAGTTTTGCTTTCCAATGGCTTTGGAAATATTTTTAACATCTTCACTTAATTTATCAATTGTATAATGCTTTTTTCCTTTTAATAAAGCGCCACTGCTGTAGCCTCTCAAGTTTGGAGCAACACAATAAAACCCAAGTTTAGCAATATCCTGCATAACATTTACCCACATAAAAGCGCTCTCTGGCCAGCCATGAAGCAGAATAACTAATGGGTGATTGTTATTTCCAGCTACTCTACAGTCGAAAATTAAATCGTTTACTTGGATGTTTGTTCTGTGAATCTTCATGTTTCAAAAATGACTTTATCATCCATTTCGAACCACGATTTATATAAGGGCTGATGAATTTTTTCAATACTATTCCGTTTTACTTTAAATGATGGCGTAATTAAATTATTATCGACGGTCCAATCTTCTTTCATAACTATCACTTTTGCAACTTTTTCGTGTTTACCTAAACTCGGATTTATAGCATTTAAAGTTTCAATCAATCCGTTGGATAGCGTGTTTTTCGGTTTTGTCATGCCTAATTCGGATAAAGTAATTAAAGCAATAGGCTGCGGAATACCCGTTCCAACCACACAGATTTGCTCAATATCATTGTTTTTCGACAACAACAATTCTATGTGCGTTGGCGAAATATACTTGCCTTTATCAGTTTTAAATTCATCTTTTGCGCGACCTGTAAGCGTTAAATACCCTTCGTGGTCGTACTCGCCTTTATCACCGGTTTTAAAATAACCTGCATCGTCAAAAACACGTGCCGTAATTTCTGGAGCTTTGTAATACCCCTTCATTAAACAGTTGTTTTTTATAAGTATTTCTCCTTCGGGTGAAAACTTAATTTGCACGGGCTCTAAAGCTTTACCAACCGTACCAATTTTATTGAAACCTGGTCTTGTGGCATGCGAGATAATACAATCTTCAGTCATTCCGTAAACCTGATAAATAGTGACGTCAATCTTTTTAAACCAACGTATTAAATCGGCCGATAATGGTGCCGCACCGGACACAATAAACGAAGCATCTTTTAATCCTAGTTTTTGCTTCAATTTCTTTTTAACCAGACGATTTACGAAAGGTATATTTAATAGCATGTTTAGTTTTTTCTGCGGAATATTTTCTAGGATTTTCTCCTGAAATTTAGCCCAAATCCGGGGCACCGCTAAAAATAAATGTGGTTGGCATTTCTCTAAATCTGAAGCAAAGGTGTCCAACGATTCCGGAAATGAAAATTCGGCGCCAATAACAATGCCATGTGTACCAATGCCAACACGTTCGGCAACGTGCGCTAAAGGCAAATACGAAAACAATCGGGGTGTTTCCGGCAACTTAATAATCGACTTAATTACTCGCATGCTTTCCATAATGTTGCCCACCGTATGCATAACGCCTTTGGGCAACCCTGTTGTGCCCGACGTATAAATAATGGTGTGCAGTTGGTTGGCATCAATGGTCGGTAATGTTACTAATGGATCTTGTTTTTCAATAATATCTTCCCATAAATCGCCTTCATTTTCACCAAAAGCGCCAACACTAATTTTATGAATATCTGGAATTCCAGACTTTTGAGATTCGAAATCGTCTAACTTTCCAATAATAATGGCTTTGGATTCACTATGCTCTAAAATCTGCTGAATCGCAGATGCCGTTAAGGTGGGATAAATTGGGATGGACACATAGCCTGCCATCATAATGGCCAAATCTGAAAGTAACCAATGGGTACAATTTTTTGAGAGAATGGCAACATGACTGCCCTCTGGCAAACGGTACGATTTTAACTTTGAAGCGATTTTACAAATGGAATCTTTAGCTTCCGCAAAGGTATAAGTAAGCAGTTTTCCGTTAATTGGCTGCTTTAAAAAAACACGATTGGGCGCTTCGTTTTCCCAATGCATAAAGGCTTCGAGGGGCGAGTTGAATAGAGTCATATTGGTTTTGGTTAGATTTTAAAGATAAGCAATATGCAAATAAAACTGGTTCTGACACTTATTTACACGTCCCAATTTTCAATTAAATGCGTGTTCATTTGAGCTGTTTCCAACTCATGGGTTTTAATTAAATCATATTTTTTATTTGGTACTTCCTTAACATTTAGCGCTTCCATTATTTCAAATGTAGATACTGTAGTTCTACCCTTTTTAATCGTATTTTTAACTAAACATGCAGCAACTACTTTATCATTTTTCATTAATTTTTGTTCCACATAAATCCATTTTTCATCGACATAAGATATCCTAGAAAACAATTGCGCTTTCTGAAACATTTTAAGCGGTCTGTAATACTGAACGCTAATGGCCTGCGTGGGGAAATACCATTTGTTTTTATTGGCTACACTAAAAAAATTGGTGCGTACCATAAAATCCAATCGTCCTATTTCAAAAAGGGTCATAATGGCGGCGTGATTCATTATCGATACATCAACATCGGTTACCCAAACGTTAAATGACAGTTGAACGGTATCTGTCGCTTTCACTTTTTCTTTAAATTTTGCCCTAATTAAAGCGGCCAATAATCTTATCCATCTCATTGCTAAACTGTCTTAAATATTTTAAAAACCTAAGTTACTTTATTCTTTCTAAATATTTAATATTCTTATACCTTTGACTAATAAACCATTTATTTATGCAACTCGTTTTCGCAACCAACAACGATAACAAACTTAGAGAAGTACAGGCTTTAATACCGGCACACATTAAACTTTTAAGCTTAAAGGATATTGGCTGTTTTGAAGATATTCCTGAAACCCAAAACACCATTGAGGGCAATGCCATCCAAAAAGCAACCTACGTAAAGCAACATTATGGCTACAATTGTTTTGCAGACGATACAGGTTTAGAGGTTGATGCTTTACATGGCGCACCGGGAGTTTATTCGGCGCGATATGCCGGCGAACAACGAAATGCAGATGATAACACCAACAAACTACTTACGGAATTAAGTCGTAAAGAAAACCGAAACGCCCATTTTAAAACGGTAATCGCTCTACATCTAAAAAACAAACAACATACCTTTACCGGGATTTGTAAAGGTGAAATAACCACCACTAAAAAAGGCAAAAAAGGTTTTGGCTACGATCCTGTTTTCCAACCTCGTGGTTACAGCCAAACGTTTGCCGAAATGGATTTGAGCCTAAAAAACAGTATCGGACACCGAGGAAAGGCCATAAAATTACTAGTAGACTTTTTAAATTTGTAAATCAAACAAGTTTAAACACAAAAAAACCAATTCTTGTTGGCAGTTAATTTTCTTTATGTTATTTTTAATCTATGACTGAGGAAGCTATAGAAAAAGAAAATATCGCCATTACCAAAGCCTACAAAGAGCTCTTAAAGGTTAGTTACAGAACGTTATCTACAGAAGATAAAAAACTAATACGCAGTGCTTTTGATGTGGCTATTGATGCGCATAAAGACCAACGCCGAAAATCTGGTGAAGCTTATATTTTCCACCCCTTGGCCGTTGCCAAAATTGTAGCCCAGGAAATTGGATTGGATGCCACCTCTATTGCGGCAGCTTTACTGCACGATGTTGTAGAAGACAGCGAAGATTATTCCATATCGGATATTGAAGGCATGTTTGGGGAAACCGTTGCGAAAATTGTAAACGGGCTTACCAAAATTTCGTCGCTTAAAAAAGATATGGACGTGTCGATGCAAGCCGAAAATTTTCGGAAAATGCTGCTTACCTTGAATGACGACGTGCGCGTTATCATCATAAAAATCGCTGATAGACTTCACAACATGCAAACCATGGATTCGATGCGCGACGATAAGCAAGTCAAAATAGCATCCGAAACCCTATACATTTACGCACCCTTGGCGCACAGAATAGGTTTGTATAATATTAAAACCGAGCTTGAAGATTTGGGGTTAAAGTATACCGAACCCGAAGTTTACAACGATATTTTAAACAAAATAAAGGAAAGCAAGGAAGAACAAGACAAATACATTAAAGAGTTTAGTGCCGTTTTAAAAAATTCGTTGGATAAAGAATTAATGGATTATACCATAAAAGGGCGACCAAAATCTATTTTTTCCATTCGGAGAAAGATGCAGGTTCAAGGGGTATCGTTTGACGAAGTTTACGATAAGTTTGCCGTAAGGATAATATACAAAAGTGACGAAGACAATGAAAAATTTCTAGCATGGAAAATCTATTCGATAGTTACCGACCACTTTAGACCCAACCCCATTCGTCTTCGCGATTGGATTTCCTCACCAAAATCTACAGGTTACGAAGCTTTGCACATTACCGTAATGGGACCAAAAGGACGTTGGGTAGAGGTGCAAATACGCAGTGAGCGCATGAACGAAATTGCCGAAAAAGGCTATGCGGCACACTATAAATACAAGCAAAACAGCGAAAAAGAAGATAGTCTAGAAACTTGGATAAACAGACTTCAAGAGGCCTTGGAAAATCCAGATACCAATGCCGTGGATTTTGTTGAGCAATTCAAACTAAACCTGTATTCAAAAGAAATTTTTGTTTTTACACCAACTGGAGAATTAAAATCTTTACCCAAAGGTGCCACCGCATTAGATTTTGCATTTAGTATACATACCGAAGTGGGCATGAAAACCCGGGGCGCAAAAGTAAACGGAAAATTAATGCCTTTAAGCCACGAATTGCAAAGCGGCGATCAGGTTGATATTTTAACATCCGAATCTGCAAAACCCAATGCCAATTGGTTGGATTATGCAACTACGGCCAGAGCCAGAAGTAAAATTAAATCGGCTTTAAAAGAAGATAAAAAACGCATAGGAGAAGAAGGCAAGGAAATTCTCAGACGGAAACTAAAGCAGTTAAAAATTACGCTTAACGAGGCTTCGGTAAACGAATTAGTCAATTACTTTAAGCTAAAAACCAGTCTCGATTTATTCTACAGAGTGGGTCTTGGCACGATTGATAATACCATGCTTAAAGAGTACTCTTCCTCGAGAAGCAATGCTTTAATGAGCTTTATCAAAAACAAAATAACGAGAAAGCAAACGGTAAAAAAAGAGGATTTAGAAAAAGACGAGGTTACCGCAAAATACGACTCGCTTGTATTTGGTAAAGAAGAGGAAAAATTGGACTATAAATTATCGAACTGCTGCAACCCGATTCCCGGTGACGACGTGTTTGGATTTTTAACCGTTAATGAAGGTATTAAAGTCCATAAAAAAAACTGCCCGAATGCATTAAGTTTACAGTCTAATTACGCTTACCGCATTATGCAAGCCAAATGGATAGATTCTTCACAGCAAGAATTTTTGGTTAAAATTGTACTTACCGGAATTGACCATATTGGTTTGGTAAACGATATTACCAACATTGTTTCAGAAAACATGCACGTAGACATGAAAAGCATCAGTTTTGAGAGTAACGACGGGCTGTTTTCAGGTAAAATTAATGTGGTTGTAAAAAACAATACCATCATAAAAAAGCTGTTGGAAAAACTTAAAAAAATTAATGGCATAGATAAGGTCACTAGAGTATAAAAAAAGTGTAAATTTGCGATGAAATTATGAATGCAAAAGCAGATACCAAAAATCAGGAAATAGTTAAAAGCGTATTTACAAGCTTTTTAGAGAATAACGGACACCGAAAGACGCCCGAAAGGTATGCTATTCTTCAAGAAATTTACAACAGTAACGAACACTTCGATATTGAGTCGCTGTACCTCAGCATGAAAAACAAAAAATACCGTGTGTCGCGTGCTACACTTTACAATACCATAGAGTTGCTTTTAGAATGTGGTTTGGTTAGAAAACATCAGTTTGGACACAACCAAGCGCACTACGAAAAATCGTATTTTGACAGACAGCACGACCATGTTATTTTAACCGATACGGGCGAAGTCATTGAATTTTGCGATCCACGAATTCAATCCATTAAAAAAACCATCGAAGAAGTTTTCGATATCGAAATAAACAACCACTCACTCTATTTTTACGGAAACAGAAAAAGCCCTGATAAAAATCAGGATACATAAACAACAAATAAAACATTAAAATGGCAGTAGATTTACTACTAGGGTTACAATGGGGAGACGAAGGCAAAGGAAAAATTGTTGACGTTCTAACATCCAACTACAACATTATTGCACGTTTTCAAGGTGGTCCAAATGCAGGACACACTTTGGTATTTAACGGAAGAAAACATGTATTACACACCATTCCGTCTGGGATTTTCCATGACGATGCCACCAATTTAGTCGGAAACGGCGTGGTAATCGATCCCGTTATCTTCAAAAAAGAATTGGATAAATTGGAAGAACAAAATGTTGATTACAGAAAATCGCTTCTAATTTCTCGAAAAGCACATATTATTTTGCCAACACACCGCTTGTTGGATGCTGCCAGTGAAGCCTCAAAAGGAAAAGCTAAAATTGGCTCAACCCTTAAAGGTATTGGCCCAACCTATATGGATAAAACAGGCAGAAACGGTATTCGTGTGGGCGATTTAGAGCTGAGCGATTGGAAAACCCGATACAGAGCTTTAGCCAACAAGCACGAATCGATGATTTCTTTTTATAATGTTGATGTTCAATACGATTTATCGGAATTGGAAAAAGAATTTTTTGAGGCTATCGAAGTTTTAAAATCTTTAAAATTTATCGATTCTGAAGAATATATTTATCAAGCACAAAAATCCGGACAAACCATTTTAGCCGAAGGTGCTCAAGGATCGTTGTTGGATATCGATTTCGGAACCTATCCGTTTGTAACCTCCAGCAATACTACGGCCGCAGGAGCTTGTACCGGCTTAGGCGTTTCGCCAAATCAAATCGGTGAGGTTTTCGGTATTTTTAAAGCCTATACAACCCGTGTGGGTTCTGGCCCGTTCCCTACCGAATTGTTCGATAAAGACGGAGAAACCATGGCCAAAGTAGGCAACGAATTCGGTGCAACAACCGGACGCGCAAGACGCTGCGGTTGGCTCGATTTAATAGCTTTAAAATATGCTTGTCAAGTTAATGGAGTTACGCAATTAATGATGATGAAAGGCGATGTGCTTTCTGGTTTTAAAACCTTAAAAGTGTGTACCGCTTATAAATACAAAGGTGAAAAAATCACACATTTCCCTTATAATATCGAGCCGGAAAATGTAGAACCTATTTATACGGAACTAAACGGCTGGAGCGAAGATTTAACAGGAATGTCTGAAGCATCGCAATTACCAAAGGCTTTAAACGAATACATCGAGTTTTTAGAGGCAGCACTGGAAATTCCAATTACTATTGTTTCGGTTGGTCCCGATAGAAAACAGACTATTTTTAGAAAGCAATTGGTTTCATAAAAGTTTAAACACAAACTTAAAACGCTTCATCCGACACTTTCCGGATTGAAGCGTTTTTTGTTTCATTCCAAAATTATAAAAAAAAAACATAACAGATAATTGATACCATTTATCATCTAAAATTGTCATAAAATAAAATGATGATTTTTTTCTTTGTATGAAATAGAAAAATAAAGCATAGCCTTAGTTACGGTTTCTTTTTATGTTGAAATAAAAAGAAAAAAAGGGCGTTTTATCATGGTAAATTCAGATGATAAATGGTATTGCGCTTTATTATTATCGTTATTTTTGCGACAAACAAATGTTACTTTGAAACTATCACACCTTTTATATATTCTACTTTTTATTGGCTTTGGCAATTCTGAATTTTGTCATGCTCAAAAAAAAATAAATATCGAATATACAGGCTTTTTAACTTTTGATGAAGATAAATACCCTGGTGCTAAAATTTTAACACGAGACGATTCACAGCAAGTACACATTATCCACGGTGGCATACACATGTGGTGCGACCAAGCCATTCATTATGGTAATGAAGATTTTGTTGAAGCCTACGGAAACGTTATTATTAAACAAGGCGACACGATTAATATGACGTCTAAATATGTAGAATACAGCGGTATTTCACAGTTAGCCTTTGCCAGTGGCGATGTGGTGTTGGAAAACCCGGATTCTAAAATTTCATCAGACACCTTATATTTTGACAAATTAAAACAACAGGCTTTTTTTAGAAATGGAGGTCATGTACAAATTGATTCCTCTGGCACCATTACCAGTAAAATTGGGCGTTACTATATGGATGCTAAAAAATATCAGTTTGTTGAAGATGTGGTTTTAAAAAGTGATAGTACCGTTGTAAATTCTAACTATTTCGATTTTTATGACGAAACCAAACACGCCTATTTATTCGGTCCTTCAACCATAACCACACCCGAAAGCGTCACCTATTGCGAAAAAGGCTTTTATGATACCGAAGCTAAAATAGGATATGCCCTTAAAAAAGCAAAAATAGATTACGAAAACCGTACTGTGGAAGGCGACAGTTTATATTTTGACAACAACACCAGTTTTGCATCGGCAACCAACAATATTACGGTAACCGACACCTTAAACAAAAGCATTGTAAGAGGCCATTATGCCGAGGTTTTTAAAGAAAAAGACTCCATGTTTATTACAAAACGGGCGTTGGCAATTACCGTGCAACAAAAAGACTCGATTTACATACATGCCGATACGCTTATGGTTACGGGCAAACCCGAAAAAAGAATCACTAGGGCCTTCAGAAATGCGCGTCTTTTTAAAAGCGATATGAGTGCTAAGGCAGATTCTATTCATTCAAATCAAGAAACTGGTTTAACCCAACTTATTAACATCTCGAAATTTGATAATGATGATGCCTTTTCGGTAAAACGAAAACCCATTCTTTGGAATATTGAAAACCAAATGACGGGCGATACCATTCATTTAAAATCAAATCCGAAGACCGAAAAACTCGATTCGCTTATTGTATTCGATAATGCGTTCATTATAAGTAAGGACACTTTGGACGCAGGCTATAATCAAATAAACGGCAAAAAATTGGTTGGATTATTTGATGACGAAAACGAACTGTACCAAGTCGATATTATAAAAAACGCACAATCCATTTACTATTTTAGAAATGATGAAAATGAATTGGTAGGCATTGACAAATCCAAATCAGGCAGCATTACCATTTTTATTGTAGACCGAGAGATTGAAGAAGTTAGAAAAATCAATCAAATTGATGGTAATATTTATCCAGAATCTAAATACCCAAAAAATGAAAAACTTTTAAAAGGTTTCGATTGGCGCGATGATGAGCGTCCGCGTAGCGTTGAAGATTTATTTAAAGACGACCCTCCTTTGGTTTTGCCTATTATAAAAGGGCTCGAAGACTATGTACCACAAGAAGATTTTGTTGACGATGATTTAATGGAGCGCATTAAAAAAGCCGATGAAGCAGCTAAACCCAATGCCAAAGAAAAATCGAAAGCATCGCGAAATTTGCCAAAAAAATTAAATACAAAAGGCAAAAAGGAGAAAGTTTACCCTAAAAGTGTATTAGATAACCAGGAATAAAAAATGAGGTTAGATTTCTTTAAATACCAAGCACAAACTTCGCCGCACCCCTTAGCCATGGAAATTTCACATGCCAATGGTTCGTATATTTACGATACCAACAATAAAGCCTATCTCGATTTTGTTGCGGGCGTTTCGGCAAGTACTTTGGGGCACAATCACCCCAAAGTGGTTAACGCCATAAAATCGCAATTAGATAAGTACATGCACGTTATGGTTTATGGCGAATACATACAGAAACCAGCCGTTGCCCTCACAAAACTTTTAGCAAAGCATCTTCCGGATTCTTTAGAAAAAACCTATCTAACCAATTCCGGAACCGAAGCCATTGAAGGGGCGCTAAAACTGGTCAAACGTGCCACAGGACGCAGCGAAATAATTGCCGCTAAAAAAGCCTACCACGGCAACACCATGGGTTCGATGAGTGTGATGGGTTTTGAGGAACGCAAACAACCCTTTCGCCCCTTATTGCCAAACGTCCAATTTATTGCGTTTAACGATACAGTAGATTTAAAACACATCACCACAAAAACAGCTTGTGTAATTTTAGAAACTATTCAAGGTGGTGCAGGTTTTATCGAGCCTAAAGACGGCTATTTAGAAAAAGTTAGAAACCGTTGTAACGAGGTAGGCGCATTACTTATTTTAGATGAAATCCAACCTGGAGTGGGCAGAACCGGTAAACTGTTCGGGTTTCAACATTACAACTGCACACCAGATATTTTAGTAACTGGTAAAGGCTTAGGCGGCGGCATGCCCATTGGTGCGTTTACAGCCTCGAATAAACTTATGGATTTGTTATCCGATAAACCAAAATTAGGCCACATTACAACCTTTGGCGGCCACCCCGTTATTGCAGCATCAGCCTTGGCAACATTACAGGAAGTTACCCAAAGCACACTAATAGAACAAGCTTTGGAAAAAGAACAACTTTTCAGAAAACTTTTAGTGCATCCATTAATTATAGACATCCGCGGGAAAGGATTGATGCTTGCCCTCATCACACCTTCTGATGCCGTAGCGAATGCCCTAATTCTTAAAGCGCAAGATGCGGGATTAATACTTTTCTGGTTGCTTTTTGAGGCCAAAGCGGTAAGAATTACGCCTCCTTTAACCATTTCAAACGAAGAAATCATCAAAGGATGCGCCATAATTATTGATATTTTAGACAGCTTACAACCTTCTAAATAACTTTCAACCCACTGAAAACCATAACAAAACAAGAGAAATTCTGCATTTGCGGCACAACTGTTGATTACTTTGTTAAAAACATTTAAGACATAAGTCTTATAAATTAGAATAGAACATTAATTTTATTAACGAAGAAACTTACAACGTGTCTATGGAGTTTAGTCATAACGACAACAACAATTTGCCTCTTACAAAGTTTGAATCGATGTTAAAAACAAATCATGTTTTGTTCTTCGATTCAGAAGAATTTGAAAACATCATTCACCACTATCTTAATCAAGGCAAAATAGCTTTGGCGAAAAAGGCAATTAAATTGGGCTTAGACCAACACCCTACGTCTATTAATTTAAGGCTTTTTAAAGTTGAAATTTATGTGTTTGAAGACAAGCTGCCAGAGGCCGATGCCTTATTAAACGATCTGTATAGTTTAGACCCTTTGAATGAAGAAATATTCATTCAAAAAGCAAACATTTTATCGAAAAAAGACGAGCATTTAAAAGCTATTGATGTTTTAAAAGAAGCCTTAAAACTCACGGATGAAGTCATCGATTTGTATGCTTTAATAGGTATGGAGTATCTCTTTTTAGATCGGTTTGAAGACGCCAAAACATACTTTATGAAATGTTTAGAGCAAGATTTAGATGATTACTCTGCGTTGTACAATGTTATTTATTGCTTTGAATTCCTCAACCAAAACGAAGAAGCCATTTCGTATTTAAATGTGTTTTTAGATAAAAATCCGTACTGCGAAGTCGCATGGCACCAATTGGGCAAACAATATGGTATTCTAAAAAAATATAAGAAAGCCTTGGCTGCCTACGATTTCGCCATTATTTCGGACGATACCTTTGTGGGCGCATATTTAGAACGCGGGAAAGTTCTCGAAAAATTAAAACGTTTCGAAGACGCCATTGAAAACTACAACATGTCGCTTCAATTAGACGACCCCACATCGTTTGCTTTATTGCGCATTGGAAACTGCCACGAGAAATTGAAAAATGACGAATTGGCCGTTCAATATTACTACAAAACCGTACACGAAGACCCTTTATTGGACAAAGGTTGGATAGCCATTACCAAATTTCATATTAGAAAAAAAGATTACCACAAAGCCTTATACTATATAAATAAAGCGATTAATATTGATTCGGAAAATGTACATTATTGGAAAGCTTATTCATTAATTAATCAGCGTTTAAATTTATTCGAAGAAGCAGAACGCGGTTTCAAAAAAACCTTAGATTTAGGTAATTACGAATTAAACACGTGGTTATCGCGTGGCGATTTGCTCATTAAATTGGGCGAACCCGAAGCTGCTATAATAAATTTTGAACAAGCGGTAGAATTTTACCCCGACAACGCCGAATTGGAGTACCGTTTAGCTGGACTTTATTTTTCTTTAAACGAAAATGGCAAAGGCACCTTTTACTTAAAAAACGGTTTAAAACACAACGAAGCTTTCCATTTTATAATTGAAGAACTTTTCCCGGAAGTATCCAATAAAATCCTTGTAAAAAACTTACTAAAAACCAATCTATAATTAACGGTTACATGAAAATGTATATCTTTGGTTTCTGCTTAAAAATCAACATATGCACAGACGTTTTATAGATTACTTAATCATTTCACTTAAAGGTATTGCCATGGGAGCAGCCGATGCGGTTCCCGGTGTTTCAGGTGGTACGATTGCTTTTATTTCTGGTATTTACGAAGAATTGATTTCTACTATTAGCAATGTTAATCTTTCCCTTTTTAAAACCCTTTTTTCTAAAGGAATAAAAGCGTTTTGGCAACAAGCCAACGGCAACTTTTTAACCGCGCTTTTATTGGGTATTATTGTGAGTTTTGTGTCGTTTATGAGGCTTGCAAAATATCTATTAGAGCATCATCCCATTCTCATTTGGTCGTTTTTTTTCGGCTTAATTGTCGCCAGTATTTATTTTGTTGGCAAACAAATCACCAAATGGAATTTAGCCGTTATCGTATGCCTTATTTTTGGAGCCGCCATAGCTTTTTATATTACTACGCTACCAGCATTGGCCACCAACGATAACCCTTGGTTTTTGTTTTTAGCGGGTGCCATTGCTATTTGTGCTATGATTCTTCCAGGTATTTCAGGTTCTTTTATTTTAATAATATTAGGTGCTTACAAAACATTAAGTGATGCTTTGCACGACTTTGATGTAAAAAAAATAGTTGTTTTTGCGGTTGGTGCCCTTATAGGTTTGCTAAGCTTCAGTCGGGTTTTAAAATGGCTGTTCAAACATTACCATAACATCACGTTAGCCATACTCACGGGTTTTATATTTGGGTCGTTAAATAAAGTTTGGCCTTGGAAAAGGACGTTGACATGGCACACCAACTCAAAAGGCATTAAAATGCCGCTATTAGAAGAAAGTGTTTCTCCTTTTGCGTTTGACGGCGAAAACCAAATCACAATAGCCATTGGCTTAATGATTCTTGGTTTTTTAACTATTTTTATTCTTGAAAGATTAGGCTCGAAAAAAATATAATGCAAAGCACCAGAACTTTTACAGACAAGCTATTCCTTATTCTTAAAGGCTTAGGTATGGGTGCTGCCAACAAAGTTCCAGGTGTTTCTGGTGGCGTAGTTGCTTTTGTGGCCGGTTTTTACGAGGAGTTTATTTACTCGCTTCAAAAAGTAAACAGCAAAGCTTTTAAACTACTTATTAACGGCCGGTTTAAGAGTTTTTTTCAATATATAAACGGTCGCTTTTTAGGGCTGCTCTTCTTTGGGATGGTTGTGAGTTATTTTAGTGTCTCGAAAATTTTAGATTATTTAATAAAACATTACGAACTGTATGTTTGGAGTGTTTTTTTTGGAATGATAATCGGCTCCATTTATTACATATATAAGGATTTTAAGGATTGGAATTATAGAACATATTTATCTTTATTCATAGGAATTGCACTAGGTGTAAGCATCAGTTTTTTAAATCCGGCCAAAGAAAATGACAACCTTTGGTTTGTATTTTTCTGTGGCATAATAAGCGTTTCGGGGATGACGCTCCCAGGGTTTTCCGGCTCGTTTATCCTCATTCTTTTAGGCAATTATGTTTTGCTTTTAGTCGATTCGGTAAACGCTTTGTACGATACCATTTCAGACGTGTTTCGTGGCGATTTTAGTTTTATTCAAAACCCTGCTCGCCTCAGAATGCTTAAGGTTCTCAGTGTATTTACATTGGGTTCGGTAACTGGTTTGGTTACCTTTTCGCATCTGCTCAGCTATATATTAAAACACTATAAAAGCATCACGCTTTCCGCAATTATTGGGTTTATTGTGGGCTCGTTGGGCGTGGTTTGGCCTTGGAAAAAAACCATTTACAAAATAAACGATAACGGTAGTTTTATATTAGATTCTACAGGAGAAAAAATAATTGCCAATTACAAACGCTTTATACCCGAGATAAATACAGAAACTTTTTATGCTATGGCATTTATTGTTTTGGGTATCGCTATCGTTTTAGCGCTTGAATATTACGGCCAAAAAACCAGAAAAACCAAATGAACAAATTAGGACTTTTAGGTAAAAACATATCGTATTCTTTTTCAAGAACTTATTTCAAAAAAAAGTTTGAAAATGAAAATATCAACCATACCACTTACGAGAATTTCGATATTGAATCCATCGATTTATTTCCTTCAATTATAAAAAACACAAAAGACCTAAAGGGTTTAAATGTTACTATACCCTACAAAGAACAAGTGATTCCTTTTCTTGATAAAATAAACAAAAAAGCAAAGGCCATTGGCGCTGTAAACACCATAAAAATCACAAAAAAAGGGAAACTTGTTGGCTACAATACAGATTGTTACGGCTTTAAAAAAACAATAAAACCAGCCTTAAAACCACACCATAAAAAGGCACTGATTCTAGGTACAGGAGGCGCAAGTAAAGCCATCGCCTTTAGTTTAAAAGAGCTAAATATCGCATATAGTTATGTATCCAGAAAAGCTTCAGAAAGTATTGATTTTACGTATAATGATCTTACCGAAGCTATCATTAATCAGCATCAAATCATAGTAAACTGTACACCATTGGGCACGTTTCCTAATGTAGATGATTGCCCAAACATACCTTATCACGGCATTACAAAAAACCACGTTTTATTCGATTTAATATATAATCCCGAGGAAACCAAGTTCCTCAATCAAGGTAAAATGCATGGAGCCACAACGATTAACGGATTGAATATGTTGAAATTTCAAGCAGAAAAAGCGTGGTCCATTTGGGATTTGTAATAAAATAACTACCCAAGCTATTAAAAGCACCACTTACACTTTGTAAATACTAGAGTTGTCACTATCTTTAAACCTTAAAGTATATTACGAACCTAAACATTTTTTAAAATGTCTGAGATAGATAACCTGCAAAAAGCAGACGGAAAAGAAGAAAACAAATTACCCATTAAAAATGATGATACTACCGAAAACACATCATCAGATAATAATGCCCAATCCACAGAAGAAACTCCTGAAATAGTTAAAAAAGAAGCTTCTTCTCCAACTGCTGAAGCTGAAAAAGAAAAGCCTTCCAACGAAAAAGATGAAGAAACAAAAACATCTAAAGATGAGGATGTTATTAATGAGATTGAAGAGTCCAATGCTGAAGATGCCGAAGACGAAGGCAATAAAGAGCGCCACACCATTGCCGTAAAAGAATACGATAAAATGTCGTTGGAATCTCTAGCAATCGAATTGGAAAAGCTAGTGAAAAACGAAAAAATTCAGGCTATAAAATCGCATGTAAACGACATAAACAACGAGTTTAAAACTAAATTTCAAGCCTTATTAGACGAGAAAAAAACAGAATTTTTAAACGACGGCGGCAACGAAATAGATTTTTACTACTCCTCGCCCATTCAAAAACGATTTAAAACGGCATACAAAGCATACAGAAACAAACTAAACGAGCATTATAAAAGTATAGAAAAAAACCTGAAACAAAATTTAGCGGACAAGCTTGAAATTATTGAAGAATTAAAAGGTCTGCTTAACGTTGAGGAAAACATAAATACCACTTACAAACACTTTAAGGAGTTACAAGAGCGTTGGAGAAATACAGGGCCAATTCCCAGAGATAAATACAACAATGCTTGGAACTCTTACCACCACCACGCTGAACGTTTCTACGATTTTTTACATCTAAACAGGGATTTGCGCGATTTAGATTTTAAGCACAATTTAGACAAGAAATTAAAAATAATTGAACGTGCCGAAGAGTTAGCTCAAGATGATAACGTTATGCGTTCGTTTAGAGAGTTGCAAGAGCTTCATAAAATGTGGAAAGAAGAACTTGGACCCGTGGCCAGAGAACACCGAGAAGAAATCTGGGATCGTTTTAAAGCCGCAACAAAAATAATAAACGACAAACGACAAGATTACTACAAAGAGATTGATAAGGTTTACGAAAAAAACCTTGAAAATAAGCTGGAAATTATTGCTAAAATTGAAGCTATTGGCGCTCAAGAAGGCAAATCACATAGCTCATGGCAAAAGAAAATTAAAGAAGTTGAAGCCCTTCGAAACGACTTTTTTAATGCCGGTAAAGTTCCTATAAAAGTTAACGAGTCGACCTGGGCGAAATTCAAAGATTCGGTTAGAGCGTTTAACAAAAAGAAAAATGCCTTTTATAAAGGTTTAAAAAAGGAGCAGTATGAAAATCTTCAGAAAAAATTAGAACTTATTAAAATTGCTGAAGACAACAAAGACAGCGAAGACACTGAAGTTACTACGGCTTTGATGAAAAAAATCCAGAGCGATTGGAAAAAAATCGGCCATGTGCCACGTAAGGACAGCGATAGGATTTGGAAACAATTTAAGGCGGCCTGCAACTATTATTTCGACAAACTACATGCTAAAAGAAATGCGGCAAGCCAAGAGCAAGTTGATGCTTTCAATAAAAAACAAGAGTTGTTAAACACATTAAAAGCGCTAAGTTTAACAGGAGATAAAGACAAAGATTTGGCCACCATAAAAACCCAAATCAATGCCTGGAAAAATATAGGCAGAGTACCAAACGACAAGCGTTATATTGAAGGTAAATTTAATAAAACCTTAGATAATTTGTTTTCTAATTTGAAAATGGAAAAGAATGAAATTGAGATGATTAAATATGAAAACAAATTAGACCATTTAAATAGTGGCGACAACAATACCAGAAACCTTGACAACGAACGTTCTTTTATCAAAAAGAAAATAGACGAGGTAAAAAGTCAAATCAATCAATTGGAGAATAATTTGCAGTTTTTCACTAATGTTGATGACGACAATCCGTTGGTAAAAGAAGTTCACAATAACATTAAGGCGCACAAACAAACCTTAAAACTTTTAAAAACCAAACTTAGCAAAGTTAAAGCGATGTATTAAATATAAACGACGTAACTTATTTAAAATAAAAAAATCTCATAATGCTGTATTATGAGATTTTTTGTTTTTTAGTTGTCTATTTTTTAAACCCTAACGTGCCCGTCTCCAAAAACATAGTATTTATTGGTAACCAGTTCTTTAAGTCCTAAAGGGCCACGGTGATGCAGCTTATCGGTGCTAATGGCAAGTTCTGCGCCCACACCTATTTGGCCGCCATCGGTAAATCGGGTTGATGCATTTTGATACACCACAGCACAATCCACTTGTTCCATAAAGGTTTTTGCAACATCGTTATTAGTCGTCATTATGCTTGTTGAGTGCCCGCCGGAATATTCATTTATTTTTTCAATAGCTTCAAAAACTGAATCTACCGCTCCGATGCAACATTTCATTTCTAAAAATTCTTCATACCATATGGAATTGTCGATAATTAATTTTTCATCTTTTAACACTTCCTTTGTTTTTTCATCTACCAAAACCGTTACCCCACTTTCTTTTAAAATAGTATTTAGTTCTTCAATTTTATTTTGATAATCGGGAATGTTTTTATTCACCAATATTTTGTCAAGCGCGTTACAAGCTGATATTTTATGGGTTTTGGCGTTTAGAATAACCGCAAGGGTTTGTTTCCAATCGGCATACTTATCAACATATAAGAAGTTGTTTCCGCGACCGCTTACCAAAACTGCACATTTAGCATGCTCTTTTACAAACTTTATAAGTTGCTCGCCGCCCCTTGGCACAATTAAATCCAATGGCTCGGTGGGGTTTTTCAAAAAGGCTTGGGTTTCTTGCCTATTCATGTTTAGCATTTTAATAAAATCTGTGCTTAAATTATTTTCTTCAAGCGCTTTATGCCATAATTTAACGATGGCCGTATTACTGTGCAATGCTTCTTTACCGCCTTTAAGCAGTATTTTATTATTGGCTTTAAATGCAAGTACAGTGGCTTCAACCGTTACGTCTGGTCTCGATTCGTAAATAATCATAATCGTTCCAAACGGTGCTGTTTTATTTACAACTTCCAAACCGCTATTTAAGGTGTTTTTACTTATTATTTTATTTACAGGGTCTTGCTGCGCCTGCACTTCTTTAATAGCGGTAATCATGCCTTCCACTTTCTTTTCATTTAAAATTAAGCGATCGTACATGGCTTGATCTTCTCTAGTAAAAGCTTCAATATCTTTTTTGTTTGCCTGCAATAAATCGTCCTGGTTATCCCGCAATAGGTTAACCATACTTTTTAAAACATTATTTTTTATATTTTCTGATAATAATTCCATCTTCATTTTTTTTGTTAAAGTGATACTTTTGTACCAACCGATTTTCCATCAATTATATCAATAATCGTATTGTCTTTTTTTCCGTTTGCAATAAAGGTTGGTACATTATTAGCTGCGGCTTGTTGGGCATAATCTAATTTTGAGCCCATACCGCCTCTGCCTTCTTCTTCGGCTTTATTGCTGTCTTTTATATATTTATCTAAGTCTTCTTCCGGATCAACATTTTTTATTAAATCGCTATTATCCTCTTCTGGATGCCCCGTGTAAAGTCCATCAATATCAGTTAGAATAATAAGCTTATCGGCATTTAGTAATTGTGCTATCAAGCTTGCTAATTCGTCATTATCTGAAAACATAGACATGGTTACCGATACCGCATCATCTTCATTGGCAATGGGTATAACGCCCTCGGATAATAACCCTTCGCAGCAATTAATCATATTTTGTCGGTGCACACCGGGGCTAAAATCGCGTTTTGTGGGCAATACTTGGGCGCACTTCATACCATAATCATGAAAAATATTATAATAGAGACGCATCATTCTGGGTTGCCCAATGGCAGAATATACCTGACGCCTTTGGGTGGTGTCCTCAATTTTAGATTTACCCAACACTTCCTTTCCTGCAATTACAGAGCCCGATGAAACCAAAATGGTCATAATACCACGCTCGTAAAGTTCTGCTATTTGTTTTACCAATCGTCTTAAAACCGGTCTTACTATTCTATTGTCTTTGTTGGTCATTACATTAGTACCAACTTTTATTACTATTCTTTCTTTACACATATTAGTGTTCTTTACCTAATTCCACTGCACGGTTAAATGCGGAAAATGCGGCTTCTTTTATTAACTCGTTTACATTGTTGTCTTCCATAGAATCTAAAGCGGCCCGTGTGGTTCCGCCTTTTGATGCGACCTTATCCATCCAAGAATTTGGTGATAAGTTTGATTGATTAAACAACTCAATCGCACCTGTAAAAGTTTGACTTACCAATACAGTAGAGTCGTTTTTTGAAAAGCCCATTTGCAATGCTGCTTCCATCATGCTTTGCATAAAATAAAACACATAAGCTGGTCCGCTTCCGGAAATTCCTGTGGATGCATCAATTAATTTTTCGTTGGACACACGAACGGATTTACCTGTGGTATCCAACAGACTTTCTATGGTGAGCATTTCAATTCTCGACACTTCTTCTGAAGTGACATATGATGTTAGCCCTTTACCTATTTGAGCTGGCAAATTAGGCATCGCCCTAACTACTTTATCTAATCCTGTTATCTCTTTTATGGAAGCTATGGTAACGCCTGCCATAATTGAGATTATAATTTGTTGTGGTTTTACCAGTGTTTTTATGGCTTTAAAAACACTTTCGGCATGATACGGTTTTACGGCAATAAAAATTATGTCTGCTTTTGGTACACAGGCATCCAATTCTTTAAACGCATCAAAATGCGATATTTGGTTAAGCGCTTCCAATTTCTCTTCAGACTTATCTAAAACCATGATATTTCTCTTTTTTAAGAGTTTTGATTTAGACATGCCCTCGGCATAGGTAAGCCCCATATTTCCTGCTCCAATTACTAGTACTTTCATTTAGTATATATTAATTTGTTGATTTTAATTTTTGATTCCCTCCCTATGGTAATCGGGATTTGTGAGAATGACAATTTCAACGGAAACTCGAGGTAAAAACCTCTAAGATTTTTTTTCAATTAAACAAACAGCATACAGTCCTTACAGTCTTTTACCTCGCCATAGTAAGTTTCGCGGTACTTATGAAGCGTTCTTATGGGTAGCCCAAACAAGTATTTTTTGATATAAGTTACCTTAGTGGTCAACTCTCCCATTTTTACGGTATGTCGTTTTTCGTAGGTTGTTTTTCTTTTTACTTGTAAAATTTTCATTTGTTATTGTTTTATTAAATTAATTATCGCTCTAATCGCATTTCTATATTTCTTGCTTTAAAGCCTTGTTTTTCAAATATTTTGATAACCGGATTCTCTTTACTTATGTGTACTGCAATGTCGCCTTTACAGTATTTTATGGTGTGTTTAATGAGTGCTTTAGCAATTCCTTTTCTTCTAAAACTTTTTTTAACCGCTACATAAACCAATATGTTTTCTGATAAATACTCATTCATGCCTGTTCTGTTTACCACAACGGCTCCTAAAATTTCATTTTTATGTTCCATAACAAACACATAACCGCCTAATCCCGGAAGCTCTTTCGCAGCATACATAATAGATTTTCGAATGGCACTTTTGGTGTCTTTAAAAACCCCGGAATGTTCGTGCAAAAAATTGGTGATACGGTTAATATCAATCATAGATAGCCTTGAAAAGGCATCAAATGTTTTAATAGTCATTAAATAAGGTTATGGTGATTTTTATCTATATTATAGATAGAAATAAAACTGAAAAAATCAGTTATACGTAATGCATTATCTACTTAAAATATTAAGCAAATAATTTAATAATACACAAAGGTGTAAAGAGAATGTTTTTAGAATTATGTAGCTGGTGGGATAAATTTATCCGATTGATTTCTAAAAACTAGAAAGTTAAAGTTGAAGATTCTGTTATTTCGCTTTTCATGTATTCCGTTTCCCATGCTGCAAATGTACGAAAACAAGGCGTTTATAGCAAATTAACAGTGTTAAGATAATTACAAATTTAGAATTCTGGGTAATATGAAAAATTATAGACTTTTAGCTTCCTCCCAAAACACATCCATTTCGGCCAAAGTCATATCTTTTAAAGGTTTATTTAAACTTTTTGCTTTCGCTTCTAAATATTGAAATCGTTTCGAGAATTTTTTATTGGTGCGCTCTAAAGCGTTTTCGGGATTAATATTTAAAAAGCGCGCGTAGTTTACCATAGAAAATAGCACATCGCCAAATTCACTTTCCATTTTATCTTGGTTGCCTAAATTGACTTCGGCTTTAAACTCGTTGAGCTCCTCTTCAACCTTTTCCCAAACCTGATTCGGTGCTTCCCAATCAAAACCAACGCCGGCCACTTTCTCTTGTATTCTATTGGCTTTCACCAAAGCCGGCAGGCTTTTTGGCACACCTTCCAAAACACTCGTTTTTCCTTCTTTCAGCTTAAGGTTTTCCCAATTTCGTTTTACATCATCCTCATTTTCAACTTTAATATCGCCGTAAATATGCGGATGTCTGCTAATGAGTTTTTCGCAAATACTATTGCAAACATCGGCAATATCAAAAGCTTTGGTTTCGCTTCCTATTTTAGCATAAAACACAATATGCAAAAGCACATCGCCCAATTCTTTTTTAACCTCATCCAAATTATTATCTAAAATAGCATCGCCCAACTCGTAAGTTTCTTCAATGGTTAAATGGCGCAAACTTTCCATGGTTTGCTTTTTATCCCACGGGCATTGAGCGCGCAATTCATCCATTATGGTTAACAATCTATCAAAGGCTTTAAGTTGATTGGCTCTTGAATTCATAAAATTAGGATTAGATTCCAGCTTTTTCGGGAATAACATTTTCAATTGATACTTTAAGGTTTCTCCTTAAAGCGTTATTTGCAAGTAAAAATACGATTTTGATTATTTTGAATTAAAAAAACATGTCTAAAGATGGTAATATAAAATCGTTATTTTTTATGCTTCAGCATATTCAAATACATGTTTTCAACTTTTGTTCGCGCCCAAGGCGTGCGCCGTAAAAACTTTAAACTGGATTTTACCGAAGGGTTATTGGTAAAACACTTAATTTTTATCGTATAACCCATATATTCCCATCCGTAATGCGCTACCAAATCGTTTATAATTTGATCTAGTTTTATGCCGTGCAAAGGGTTATTGGGTTGGGTTTCCATTTATAATTTTGACACTAAATTTTTAATTTTTTCCTTTAACGCTTTTCTCTTTGCTGTTAATTTCTCCGGTCGTTAGATTTTCTATTATTTCTACTCGGTCTTTTTTTTGAACTGCTTCTATTTTTATTAGCGTTTGAATGTCTGTTTCTAGAGTTACGTGAACGATTCTGTCCGGGTTTAATGGGTGCCGTTGAAGCATTGGGGTCGGGTTCAAAACCTTTCACAATTTCAACGGGTAATTTAATATCAATCAATTTTTCAATATCACGCAAATAGGTGGTTTCATCTGCACTCACCAAAGAAATCGCTTCGCCACTTGCCCCTGCTCTACCGGTTCTACCAATACGGTGCACGTAATCTTCAGAGATATTAGGCAATTCGAAATTAATAACATGTGGCAGCAACGGAATATCTAAGCCACGTGCCGCAATATCGGTGGCCACTAAAACGCGAATTTGTCCGCTTTTAAAACCTGCCAAGGCTTTGGTTCTGGCACCTTGACTTTTATTACCGTGAATGGCTGCCGCGGTTATTCCGGCACTAACCATTTTTTTACAAAGCCTGTTAGCTCCGTGTTTGGTGCGGGTAAAAACCAATACTTGTTTCCAATTATCATCTGAAATTAACTTGATAATCAAACCTGTTTTTAAGCCTTTTGCAACACGATAAACTTTCTGGTTAATGGCTTCTACGGTTGTGTTTTCCGGAGTGGCTTCAACTTGCACCGGATGATGCAAAATACCGTGTGCCAATTTTCTAATATCCTTTGAAAAGGTAGCTGAAAACATGAGGTTTTGACGCTTTGCCGGCATGAGCTCCATAATGCGTTCAATATCCCGTAAAAAACCCATATCCAGCATACGGTCGGCTTCATCTAAAACTAAAACCTCTATACGTTTTAAGGATAACAATCCTTGGCTTTCCAAATCAATCAAGCGTCCCGGAGTTGCCACTAAAACATCAATTCCTTGGCGAATGGTGGCTACTTGTGGTTTTTGATTTACGCCTCCAAAAATAACAGCACTTTTCAAATTTAAAAATGTACTATATTCTTTTACATTAGCGTAAACTTGTGCTGCCAATTCGCGGGTTGGTGTTAATATTAACGCACGAATAGGCCGGTGTTTTCCTTGTGGATTTGCAGAAAGCACTTGTAAAAGTGGTAATGTAAAACCTGCTGTTTTTCCGGTTCCGGTTTGCGCCGAAGCTAAAACATCTTTTCCTTCTAAAATAGGTGGGATTGCCTTTTGTTGAATGGGACTTGGCGTTGTGTATCCTTTTTTGCTAATCGCTTTTAGCAGGGCTTCGGACAAGCCTAAAGAGTTAAATGACATATAATTTTTTTAGTATCCCAATTTTTGGGTCTGTGAGATGACAAATTATATACCATCTCCTTCTAATTAAGGCGCAAAGGTACAGTTAATTTAATCATTACAAATTAAATACCGACATTTAAAATCCGTTAGAAAAACTCGCGATACTGCATCACCCTATAATCGAAGGTATTAAATTTTGGGTTTTTGGCCTTTAATTGTTTGTACAAAGGCAGTCTACTGATAGAAATATTGGCTGCGCCAGAACCTGAGGTGAGCGACACGGTTTTGATAATCCTAGTGTCATTTCGTAATGAGCGAAGTGAATGATAAGTCCCATCTTTATGAAACTCTTCACTTTGTTCAGAATAACAAGGCATTATAAATTGATGAATTCGAGGTGTTTCGTTTGAAACCAGTTCCAGTTTAATATGGTAATCTTTTATATGTTTTCTGAAGAAATATTCGGGTCCATTTTTACTGTTTCCGCCAGTAAACAATAAGGTATCGATATTTGGATATTGTTTTAAATAACCAATAACATCGCGGAGTAATATGTTTTTCATGCCCAAATCGGAAGCATCAATCTTTTCGCGTTCGGCGCTTTCAACAATATCGCAAACACCTATTTTATGTTGAATTAAAAACTGTTTGCGTTCTTCAATAGCTTCGTTTGAATTATCGTAACGCAGTTTTAAATTATGAATTTTATCGATAAACAACCACAGTGAATTGTAGTAGCTTCCATAGCAAAAATCGACATCTTTATCCAAAAGTTTACCCGTAGAAAACCGTGGCGGTGGCAAAGTGCCCACTATTAATTTGGTGGTGTCTTTTTGTATGAAGGGTTTGTATGGATGTTTGTGTTTAAACAAGTTTTACTTGGTTTTTGTGTTTCAAATTGTTATATTATTTTAGTTAAAGATAATGAGATTCCCGCCTTCGCGGGAATGAAAAACACTTAATTTATTATGGGAAAAGGCGATAAAAAAACAAAACGTGGTAAAATAAACCGAGGTACTTTTGGGGTGAGGCGCCCCAGAATTAAAAAGAAACCATCTATTGAAACCAAAATCAACGTAGGTAATAAAGCGCAACCAAAGCCTTAATTAATTGGTTTGCAGATTGGTTAACAACCTATCAACATCCATAATGGTTGCTCGAAATATTTTTTTATTTGGTTTTGTTAAGTGCTGCGATTCGGTTTGTATTTCTTGTAGAATTGCTTTGGCTTCGGCTTTTTTATTTCTGCTCAATAAAAACTTAGCCAATACCAAACGTTCGTTATAAAATGAATACCGGATATTTATAGCCCGCAAATTGGTTTCGGCAGCTTCAAAATCACCCATCTTTTCTAAGGCTAAACCGTATAAAAACTGAGACTCCGATTTTTTAAATTCCGGGTGGTCCTTTATTTTTTCAGCATATAAAACAACCTGTTCAAAATCTTCAACATTAAAATAAGCCTTTATTAATTTCTTGATTACATAAAAATCGTTTTGCATATGGCCGTCCAAAGCTTCTAAATAATGAGGAATGGCATTGCTGTAATCTTTATTTTCCAACAGCGCATTGGCTAAATTAACTCGGTTTTGATAAGTTTCGGAAAACTGAAGTTGCTGTTCTAAATCCGTAATTTTTTTAGTGGGATTTATAATATGTGTGATTTCATCTGATATTTTTTCGGCATCCCGCTTGTTGTAAACTTGCGTTATTAAATATATAACAGAGCCTATAACGGGTAAAAAGATGATTAAAAAAATCCAATAATATGGGTTTCTATTTTTCAACAGATGATAAATGCAAAACCCTTGAAGCGCAATTGTAATATAGTAAAGCATATTAATTACCTTATAAAAACAAGTTCGGTTTCTGTGCTCATGGGTTCGCTAAAATTATAACCTTCGTAATTAAATGCTTTTAAATCGTCAAGCGTTTTGGCGTTGGTATCAATAATATAGCGTGTCATGTAACCACGTGCCAGTTTTGCAAAGGTCATAATCGTTTTGTACTCACCATTTTTAAAATCTTTAAAATTAGCCGTAATTACCGGTACCTTTAAAGCCTTGGTGTCAATGGCTTTAAAATACTCGTTACTTGCAAGGTTTAAAAACAGCTCGTCATCTTCCAATTCGTCGTTTAAAGCTTTGGTTATGGATTTTCGCCAAAACTCATACAGGTTTTTATTTTTACCCACCGGGAATTTTGTACCCATTTCCAAACGGTACGGTTGTATTAAATCGGTTGGCTTCAATAGGCCGTATAACCCCGAAATAATGCGGACGGTGTTTTCGAGCTTTTCTATATTTTCTTTAGGAATAGTATAGGCATCCAAACCTCTGTACACATCGCCACTAAAGGCATATATAGCTTGACGCGCGTTATCCTTAGTAAATGGCAATTGCCAATTTTGATTACGCTCGTAATTTAATTGCCCTAAATTATCTGAAATCTTCATGAGCTTCGATAAGCTTTTAGCCGATTTCTTTTTAAGCAATTTATTTAAACGTTCGGCTTGTTTTAAAAAACAGGCTTCGGTGCTGTGCTGCGTGGGTATTTTGGATTCAAAATCCAAAGATTTTGCTGGTGATAAAACGAGTTTCATAAATTAGTTTTCTTTTTCAGTTCCACAAGGGCGGAAATCCTACTTTTAATTAAACCAAATTTACGATTAGTAATCAACATTTAAAATCTTAATTGGTAAATATTAATAATAGCACTATAAATGCGGTTGATGATTTTGGTTTTTTTAAACTCTCTATGTTTAAATTAGAATAATTTTAAACGGATTTAAATAATTAATAAGGATTCCAAAAAACAAATTTACTCTATTAAAAATAACACCAATTAACAAACAAGCGCGTTAAGGATTGCAGCGGCATCCTTTTTTTGAAAGAAATAAAACATACTTTATTTAGAATTAAAATTTAACAGATAGCCACGTCGCTCGCTCCTCGCTATGACGTAAAAAAAAGATATAGCGGAAAGCCTGACCACTTGCCCGAGCGCAGTCGAAGGGTTGTGGTAACGCCCTAATAATAAAACTGATTGATAAGGTTTATGAGATGCTGAAACAACACTTCTACTGCGCTCAGAGTGACAGTTCAGCATGACAAGGCTACTCCAACTCTTGATGCTTCGAATAGATTTTCCATTTTTCAATACACTGTTGCATATCGTCTGGAATTGGGGTCTCAAAACGCATAAACTCGCCCGTTTTTGGGTGTTTAAAACCTAAGGTTTTAGCGTGTAATGCTTGCCGTGGCAGCACCCTAAAACAGTTATCTACAAACTGTTTGTACTTGGTAAACGTTGTGCCTTTTAATATTTTATCGCCACCATAGCGGGCATCGTTAAACAAGGTGTGCCCTATGTGTTTCATGTGCACGCGTATTTGGTGCGTGCGTCCGGTTTCCAACTTACAAGACACCAAGGTTACGTAGCCCAATCGCTCTAAAACCTTGTAATGCGTTACAGCAGGTTTGCCTTTATCGGCTTCATCATCAAGAAACACGGTGTTTTGCAATCGGTTTTTGGGATGTCTGCCAATGTTGCCCTCAATCGTGCCTTCGTCTGCTTCCAAATTGCCCCAAACGATAGCAACGTATTCGCGTTCGCTGGTTTTTTCGGCAAATTGCAAGGATAAATGCGCCATGGCTTTTTCGGTTTTGGCAACCACTAAAAGTCCGCTGGTGTCTTTATCAATTCTATGAACCAAACCGGGGCGTTCGCTGGAATTGTTCGGTAAATTATCAAATCTGTAAATCAAACCATTTATTAAGGTGCCCGAGTAGTTCCCATGCCCGGGATGCACCACCATGCCTGCGGGTTTGTTTACAACCAAAAGGGTATCGTCTTCATAAACCACATCCAACGGAATATCTTCGCCAACCAACAAATTCTCAAATGGCGGATGCGCAAACAACACACGAATTTTATCAAAAGGTTTTACTTTGTAATTGGATTTTACAGGCTCGTTATTTACAAAAACACTGCCGTTTTTTGCGGCCGCCTGAATTTTATTTCGGGTGGCATTTTCAACAAAATTCATTAAGTATTTATCTATACGCAAAGGCGTTTGCCCTTTATCTACCGTAAAAGCATAATGCTCGTATAAATTATCCTCGTCGGGTAATTGTGGTGTATAGTCTTCCATTTTATTGAATCAATGCGTATTGAAGTCTGTCGTTAATCCTTAGTTCGATGGGCGCTTACCATTACCAAGCACTAAATCGATTTTTTCGGTTTTTGGCAACATGTCACCAGCTTGAATGGTTTGTCCTTTATGTTGCATTTTTAGTACAATATCCTTACCAATATTGTCTACATACGTTAGTTTGCCTACTTTAAAATCTAAAGCCTCTAGGGTTGGTTTTGCTTGTCGCAACGTACTTTCCAATAAATTTGGCACTCTCACTTTTCGGTAACCCGAGGGGTTTAATGTAATGTATATTTTTCTATTTTCCTTTACCTTTGTTCCTACGGGTGGGTCTTGTTCTATCACCGAAAATTTTGGGTAATCCGGATTAAAATTAGCAGAATCCTGAATTTGCATCACCAAATTATTTTCCTTTAACTCAATCTCGGCAACACTTATAGATTTTCCTTTTAAATCAGGTACGGTTTCAAAATCGCCATGATTAGTAGAAGATTTTAACCACGACAGCATTAAAAAAGATAAAACCACCAAGGCCACTACAGCCAATAAAATTTGTTTTAAAAATGCTTTACTGACAAGAAATTTAATAATGCTCATGTATTATAATTTTCGATACGGCAAATATATAAAAACAGAACTGTTTTTTCTTTTGCAATATATATGATATTTTAGCTTAACTAATAATACTTACGTTTTATTGTAGGTTTTAGATTGATATTATAATTAAAAGATTTTCGCTTTCGCGGAAATAAAGGAAATATGCAAGAAAAGAAAAATATTGCCATCATAATGGGAGGTTATTCCAGCGAATACAAAATCTCATTAAAAAGCGGAAACGTGGTTTTTGACACTTTAGATAAGTCTAAATACAGCGCCTATCGCATTCATATTTTTGAAGACAAATGGGTTTATGTTAACGACGACAATGAAGAATTTCCAATCGATAAAAATGATTTTTCAATAAACGTAGGCGCATTTAAAATCACTTTCGACTGTGTGTTTAATGCCATTCACGGGTCGCCCGGAGAAGATGGTTTTATGCAAGGCTATTTCGATTTAATACAGATACCGCACACGAGCTGTAACATGTATCAAGCGGCTTTAACCTTTAACAAACGCGACTGTTTAAGCACTTTAAAACCTTACGGCATAAAAACCGCCGAATCGTTTTATATAAACTTGGGCGACACCGTAAATAAAGATGCTATAATTGCCAAAGTGGGCTTGCCTTGTTTTGTAAAAGCCAACAAAGCCGGCAGTAGTTTTGGCATTACTAAAGTGCATAAAAAGGAAGATTTAAAAAACGCTATCGACGTCGCTTTTAAAGAAGATGACGAAATTATTATTGAGTCGTTTTTAGATGGCGTTGAAGTATCGGTTGGTGTTATTTCGTATAAAGGAAAAACCAAAGTACTGCCCATTACAGAAATTGTAACCGACAATGATTTTTTCGATTACGAAGCCAAATATTTAGGTAAATCACAAGAAATTACACCTGCTCGTTTAAGTGCAGAGCAAGAAGAAAAAGTCACTAACATGGCGAAAAAAGTTTACGAGATTTTAAAAATGAAAGGCTTTAGCCGAAGCGAATATATTTTTAAAAATGGCGAACCGCATTTGCTGGAAATAAACACCATTCCGGGTTTAACCCAAGAAAGCATACTGCCACAACAAGCCGCCGCCGCTGGCATACCGTTAGCCGATTTATTTGATAATGCTATTGAAGAGGCTTTGAAGCAGTTTTCAGTAAATAAATAGTATATTTGAGATAGTTTGTCATTCCTGCGAAAGCAGGAATCCACATGAAACTAGTAAATTTAATATAGATACCTCCAGAAGTCTATCTTTAGTGATAGTCGAAAGGCAGGAATGAAAGAAACAAGAATGAAACGCGCTATATTTCCAGGATCTTTTGATCCGATTACCTTAGGACACTACGATATTATTAAAAGAGGCGTTACCCTCTTTGATGAAATAGTTGTGGCCATCGGTGTAAATGCCGATAAAAACTATATGTTCTCGCTGGACGAACGCAAAAAATTTATTGAAGATACTTTTGCTGGCGAACCTAAAATTAAGGTGATGACTTACGAAGGTTTAACCGTAGATTTTTGCAAAAAAATTAACGCAGAATTTATTCTCCGAGGCCTGCGAAACCCAGCAGATTTTGAGTTTGAAAAAGCCATTGCCCATACCAATAGAGATTTAGCACCTATTGAAACGGTGTTTTTATTAACCTCGGCCAAAACATCGTATATCGCCTCTTCCATTGTACGCGATGTAATTAGAAACCAGGGCGATTATACAAAGTTGGTCCCCATTAGTGTTCGGGTAAAATAATGGCCGCATTTAACATTAATTTTTTAGACCATGTTGCTATTCGTGTTAAAAACATGAATACATCCATTGATTGGTATTCAAATGTTATGGGGTTAAAAAAATATCAACTTGAAAAATGGGGCGAATTCCCTGTTTTTATGCTTTCAGGAAAAACTGGAGTCGCTATATTTCCAGCAAATGTTGATGATGAAAATCTTAATCAATTATCAAAAAACATTAAAATTGATCACTTTGCCTTTAATGTTTCAAATATCGATTTTAAAAAAGCGCAAGAATATCTTCATAGTATTAATGAACCTTTTCAATTTCAAGACCATCATTACTTTCATTCTATTTACCTGAAAGACCCCGATAATCATACTGTTGAACTCACTACGCTTGTAGTTGACAATACATTTTATAAGTAAGCTCAAATTTCTTATTGCAATCAATTCTATGTAACGTTTATTAGTTTTTATTGACTGATATATTACTATGTTACACCAAATTACATATTTGCTTTTTAAACTCAATCTGGTTCAACCCTCTGAAAAAGCTATTCTTTTTTGGATGCATTCCCTTGACGTTGAGAAGTTGGAATACGCTTTAAAACATGGTAATTACAACACCCGAAGGTTAGCCGCAGAAGCTTTGGAGCATGCCGGAAAATGCTCTTCCGTTCCTGTTTTATTACATGCTATAAACGATAAAGTACAAAATGTTTCGATTGCTGCTTTAAATGCTTTGGAAGCTTTGGGGTGTAATGACGAGCTTGTTATTTCCATTACCAGAAAGCGTTTTAATTGGGTTAAAGAAGTTCGTGATAAAGAAGCTAAACGTGAAGCCAACAAAGGTAAAAAGCACAAAATTTACCGATGGGAACGCGCTAGCAAAAAATCGTTCGACCGTGTAAAAGAACAGCTTAAAAGACCCATTAGGTAATTTATTTGATGACATTTTAGTAGCAATACGATGTATTGTAAACTTAAAACATCAACCTATGAAGACTTTATTACTCGTTTTGCTTTTTCCCATTGTAATTTTTTCCCAAGGAAACCCAGCATTTACTGAATCTAAAATTGACGATGTGTATTCTCAATTTAACCTGACCGGCGATGGTGTAATATTTGCCATAATCGAGCGTGGTATAGATTACACCCACCCCGCATTTATTAATCCAGATGGCACCACAAAAATTAAGTATATCTACGACATGGTTGATGCTTCGGGGGCTAGCCATCCAGATAATACCTATGGTATTGGCACCATCCATACAGAAGCTGATATAAATGCGTCGCTCTTAGCCGGCGGAACACCATTAACCACAGACAGGTACGGCCATGGCACCGCCTGCGCCGGAATTGTTTCGGGCAATGGCGAAGGTACTGCGAGTAAAGCGTTTCATGGTGTTGCAGTTGATACAAAACTTATTGTTGTAAAGCTTATTCACGATGCGTTTCCTGCTTTTGGCAGCGAACCCGGGCAATCTGCTTTTTTTAACCCATCTTATATTCCTGTTGCCTTGCAATTTGTGGAAGATAAAGTTGCGGAATTGGGCTTACCAAGTGTCACTTTAATGAATTTTGGCTCCATTGGCGGTCCCACAGATGGCACAAGTGCTGTTTCTCAAGCCATGGATAACTTTATTAATAAAGGTAATATTTTAGTTTGTGGTGTAGGTGATGATGGTGGAAATGATAATCACGCCACGGGAACAATAGCGCAAGATGAAACCCAAGAAATTCTTATTAATAAGGCTGAAACAGGAAATCTACGTTTCGATTTATGGTACAGTGAAGACGATAGGTTTACGGTTACTATTGAATTACCAAACACAACACAAGTGGGGCCGTTTGCTGCTCCGAGTGGCGCCAATGCTCAAATAGATTGGTACAATGCTAGCTTTAATATGTATCATCGAGGGGCGAATGTAGAATTTGCGCAGGCTTCAAGCCATAAAAGAGAATTGATGATTGATTTATTCGGTGCAACCGGAACTTATAAAATAATTCTTAATGGCGCTTCAATTACAGATTCCGGTACTTTTCATGCGACTTTAAACCCTTCAACCAATTATAATAATAATAAATTTTTAAGCCATATAACCAATGGCGGCAGTATTAATGATTATGCCACAGCAACTCAAGTTATCACACCCACGAATTATGTAAGCAATATTTCTTACACGGACGTTAATGGAATTGCACGAAACAGAACCGGACAGGGTAACCCAGGTGAAATTTGGACTGGCAGTAGTGAAGGACCAACTCACGATGGCCGTCAAGGTGTCGATTTCGCAACTCCCGGAGAGGTTGTATTTGCACCTTATAGCCCCAATACTTATTATTCAAATTTTCCCTTTAATATGGTTCAAGGCGGAAACAACCTTTATGGTATTCAAACAGCCGTAAGTGCCGCAGCACCCGTTGCTTGCGGTATAATAGCACTAATGCTGGAGTTAGACCCAACTTTAAGCAATAATGATATCAAAGATATTTTAGCATCAACAGCCACTACCGATGGCAATACCGGTATAACTCCAAACACAACCTGGGGCGGAGGAAAAGTTAATGCTTTAGCAGCCATGCAAGAAGTAAATAATAGATTGTCTGTAAACGCGTATGTTGCGGATAATTTTAAAGTTTATCCAAATCCTGCAGACGATGTCATCAACATAGCTTCAAAAACTAAAATTAAAAACATATCAATCTACACTTTAGAAGGAAGACTCATTAAAACAATTGCAACACCGAAAAAACAAATTGAAATTTCAAACTTAAAATCTGGCATTTATTTTTTAAAACTAGAATCTGATTTAAAAGTTCATAAAATTAAGTTTTTGAAACGATAAATGCATTTATGTGAACTTTAAAGTTATAATTTATATTCCGAAAGGCCTTTGGTGAAGGCCTCGGGATTTTCGGCTAAATGATAGCGTGGGTCGTCGATAGCTTCAACAATTACTTCTCTAAATTTAGGGCTTGACCTGTACAGTAATGTTTTAGAGTCTTGGCTTAAATGCTTTAGTTTAATCGTTTTTCCGGCGGCTTCGTATTTATTCACCAAATTAAAAATGGCTTCGATAGCGGAATGGTCGCTAATACGAGATTCTACAAAATCGACCTCCACATGGTCAGGATCGTTTTTAACATCAAACTTTTCGTTGAAGGCGATAATGGAACCAAAAAACAATGGCCCCCAAATTTCGTAAACTTTAGTGCCATCGTCTTTCATGCGTTTACGTGCACGAATGCGTTTTGCGTTTTCCCACGAAAACACCAAGGCACTGATAATTACACCGGCAATTACGGCAATGGCCAAATCGAAAATAACCGTTAAGGACGAAACAGCAACCAAAACAATAACATCGCTTAGCGGTATTTTATTTAAAATTCTGAAACTACTCCAAGCAAACGTACCAATAACCACCATAAACATAACGCCAACTAAAGCTGCAATGGGCACTTGTTCTATTAAGCCTGATGCGAAAAGAATAAAAACCAATAGCATTAATGCGGCAACAATACCCGACAATCTGCCACGACCACCGCCTTTAATGTTAATTAACGATTGCCCAATCATGGCGCAACCGCCCATACCACCAAAAAACCCAGTAACAATATTGGCACCACCTTGTGCCAAACATTCTTTATTGGTATTACCCCTGGTTTCGGTTAATTCGTCGACTAAATTTAAAGTCATTAACGATTCAATTAACCCAATAGCGGCAAGAATCAAGGCGTATGGAAAAATAAATTTTATGGTTTCTAAATTGAATGGTACCTTGTTAAATATATCGGTTTGAAATTGTGGCAATCCGCCTTTTAAGCCTTCACCCCCACCATCACGAATAAAACTACCAACCGTGGCTACATCTAAATTTCCAAAAATCACAATAGCTGAAACCACCAAAATAGCAATTAACGCTTCGGGCAGTTTTTTGGTTAGTTTGGGCAAACCAAACATAATCCCCATGGTTAAGGCTACAAGACCTATCATAATCCACATGCTATTTCCCGTAAACCAATCACCGTTTGCATCTTTAAACATGCCTAATTGCGATAGGAAAATCACGATAGCCAATCCGTTTACAAAGCCCATCATTACAGGGTGCGGAATCAATCTAACAAACTTCCCAAGTTTAAAAACACCTGCTAACATTTGTATAACACCCATTAAAATTACGGTCGCAAACAAATAATACAAACCCAATTCTTCGCCTTCAGCTCCCATGGCGTTTCCTTCGGCAACTAGACTTACCATTACCACTGCCAAGGCACCGGTTGCCCCACTTATCATCCCTGGTCTGCCTCCAAATACAGAAGTTATCAAGCCAACCATAAAAGCAGCATACAAGCCCACTAATGGGTCTACGCCAGCAACAAACGCAAAGGCAACGGCTTCGGGCACTAATGCCAATGCCACGGTAATACCACTTAAAATATCATTTTTAGCATTTGCGGTACGCTTTCTAATAAACTCTGTCATGGATGTTTTTTTAAGGTTGCAAATTTACGTTTAATATGCTGGCATGCAAGTTAGAAGTGCTATATTTTCTTTTTGAAGAAGCTAAAACGTTTGAGAAAACTAAAGCGACAGTTCTTTCTTTAACCAGATTAAAGCCGTCTCTCTATCCATAAAAAACTTAATATTGCGCTGCGTAATACCACTTGTGGCAATTAAAGTTTTAGTGGCCATAAGCGCAGCACTTGTTTTAGTTACTACGGCCCTGAATTTAATTTCATCTAATTGTAGAATCTTTTTTTGAGCACCAAAAGTATAGCTGTAGGAGTTCTTTTTATTAATCAATATGCCAAATGGAGCTTCTAAACTATTCAATAAAAAATCATGATACTCATCCACCATAATTTCATCTAAAACAATACCTTCGTCAACGATAACTTCGGCAAGATTTTCACTTAGAATGACTATTTTACCAAAAGATAGGTTACAAATTTTCATATACTTTTTTTAATGAGAGCCTATAATTTTAAAAATAGTGTATTACGGTTAAACTTTAAAACAAAATACAAGTACCGAAAGTTAACCTATTTTTTTTAAGTATAATTGTGTTGAAAAATTTAAATCACAATAAAATATCATATTTAAAATATTATTAAATAAAATGATTTTTTATTGTCATATTTAAGGCGAAAAACTAAAAATGATGAGAATAACTATAGCAATATTGTTCCTAATCGTGTCTTTTACTAATACAAATGCACAAACAGCAACTGATTTTAAAACACATTTTGAAACATCAAAAGGTTTAGAAACGGCCACTTACAACCAGACCATTGCCTATTATAATGCTTTAGCCTCGGCATATTCTAAGATTTCGATTCAAGATATTGGCGAAACCGATTCCGGCAAACCTTTACATCTAGTTACTTATAATAATGATTCTGAATTTGATTTTTCCGAAATGCGAAAAAACAAACGCATTCTTTTAATAAATAACGGCATACATCCTGGAGAATCCGATGGTATTGACGCTACCATGATGCTGTTTCGCGATTTAGTAAACGGCACGATTAAAGCCCCTAAAAATACGGTAATTGCTACCATTCCTATTTACAATGTTGGTGGGAGTTTAAACCGTAACTCAACAACGCGTACCAACCAAAACGGACCAAAAGATTACGGCTTTAGAGGCAATGCCAGAAACTTCGATTTAAACCGCGATTTTATAAAGTGCGATACCAAAAACGCCGAAACTTTCGCGAAGATTTTTCATTTAATAAAACCCGATGTTTTTATAGATAACCACGTAAGCAACGGTGCCGACTACCAATACACACTCACCCATTTATTTACACAGCACAACAAACTTGGTGGCGATTTGGGACATTTTATTCATACCGAAATGATGCCCAAATTAGAAGAAAAACTAAAAGCAAAAGATTGGGATATCACGCCGTATGTTAATGTTTTCAACAATGTTCCGGAAAAAGGATTTTCTCAATTTATGGATTATCCGCGCTATTCAACAGGCTACACAGCGCTATTTAACACTTTGGGTATGATGGTTGAAACGCACATGTTAAAACCCTACAAACAACGGGTTGAAGGCACTTACGAATTGATGAAAAGCATGATTGAAATCACCGAAGAACAAGGTAACAAAATTACTGAATTACGCAAAAACGCAAATCATATTCAGTCTAAAAAAACATATCCGATAAATTGGGAAATTGACACCACAAAAACATCAACTTTAAATTTTAAAGGGTTTGAAGCTGAAAACATAAAAAGTGAAATCACGGGTTTTAATCGTTTAAAATACGATAGAACCAGACCGTTTACCAAAAACGTTACGTATCAAAATTATTTTAAACCGACTATAGAAATTCAAGTACCAACAGCTTATATCATCCCACAAGGTTGGCACCGCGTTATCGATTTATTAAAATTGAATGCTGTTGAATTTGAGGTTATTGAAAATGATACAACACTTAGGGTTGAAAGCTATAAAATTAAAGATTACAAAACCCGAACCCAGGCTTACGAAGGACACTACCCGCATTACAATGTTTCGATAGTTTCACATACGGAAAACATGAGGTTTAGAAAAGGTGATTATTTTATAATAACCAATCAGCCTTCTTTCCGATACATTATTGAAACCTTAGAACCACAAGCCCCAGATTCGTTTTTTAATTGGAATTTTTTTGATACCATTTTGCAACAAAAAGAAGGGTTTTCACCTTATGTTTGGGAAGACAAAGCTCTTGAATTAATAAATAATAATGAACAACTAATAATGGCTTTTGAAACTAAAAAACAAAACGATAAAGCTTTTGCAAATAATTGGTACGCCCAATTAGATTGGTTGCACAAACAAAGCGAAAACTACGAAAAAGCACATTTGCAATATCCGGTTTATAGAGTAACAAATTAAATTTATTAGACTCGATTTTGTCAGAAAAAATTGATAACTTCGTTTATCGGTGGATATAAATAATTCAAAACAACAATTCATATCCTAAAGCCATTGTAGTGCATTTGAGGAATGAACGAAATTTCAATAAACATACAAGAAGAATTATTTAAAATTTGGTTAGAAAAAGAACTTCTGCCGAATTTTGAAAAGTGGGTTTATGAATCAACTGAATTAAAAGAAAATTTAAATCCGAGTTTCTATTACGAACTTCTTTCTTTCAACTACAAACAAAAAAATGCACATCCTGAATTAAAAAAACTTATTGAAAGTCAAATAAGTCAAAGCGACGTTGAAAAGTGGAAAATCACGAAAGATTTATTAAACGCAAAAAACCGAACTGAAAATTACTCGAAATCAATACGGAATTTTTATTCTCTGTATTGTAAAGGTTATGATTTTATGGACAATTTAGCATTCGATTATGGTTTGACTTTAGAATGTCCGTATAGTTATTACAAAGTAGAAACTTTTGACGAACTGACTGAAACACAAAAACAAACTTTAATAAACAAATGCTATCCAGATATTATTGTAGAAATTGAGAAAGTTTTAAACTGGATTGAAAACGGAAAAATAAAACTAATCGGAGAAACGAATGAGTTCGGAAAATTAGAATATGTTGACAACAGAACTGATTTAGAAAAAGATATTTACAAAGAGAAAAATAAAACGGTTGAGAAAGGAAGTTGGTGGGAATTTTGGAAATAAAAAACGCACTACAACACCGTGTAATTCATTGCTAGTTCTAGCCTACTTACGAAAGTCCTCGCGGACTTTCTATCTGTGATTTATTTGCTAACTTTATTGCTTAAACACGCAACGAAATCATACACAAAACCGATAAACGAACCTTCCAAAAAACATTAAACCAATAACTTAATATTAGCATAGCTATTTTCCAACGCTTCTTTGGTTTGCGTTTTGTTAAGCCATTCCACTTTGGTAATCCCTTCGTTTTCTTGCGGGTAAAGGTTTCCAGAAAAACTGGTTTTCATTTCAAACCAATAGGTTATTTTAATTTTATACCGTCCGTTGCGCTTAAAAACATGGTATGTGGTTTCTAAAGGTTTCGTAATTTCTAGTCCGTTTACACCCGTTTCTTCGGTAACTTCCCTAATGGCTGTTCTCTCAATGGATTCTTTTCCCTCGGTTTTTCCTTTGGGTAAATCCCATTTATCGTTTCTGTAAATAAACAAAATATCGCCCTTATCGTTGTACACTTTTCCGCCGCCAGCAACTACATTGGGCAATTTTTTAAGAAATTTTTTTAGCAGTTTTTTTTCATTTTTACCAATTAGCCTTACCTCTTTAAGCTTCGTTTTGTTAAGCTTTCTAATAACCTTGCCCATATTTACTGTTTTAAGCAAATAATTTTTAAAGCCGTCTTCTTTTTCAACTTTAGTTGTTAAAACTATAGGTTTATCGTTAACAAAAATTTTATGCATACGGGTTGAGCTAGGTTTTATTTTCGTAAAAATATCATTTTTACGCCCATTTTAACAAATGTTAAAAAAAATAATTTTATTCATCAATGTTCATCTCAATAAAAATAAATTTATGTGTAATTTTGCGTTTATGATTTTTAACAAGAACACCGCTAAAAAAACCGCCGAAGTTTTATTACAAGTTAATGCGATAAAACTTAGCCCACAGGAACCGTTTACTTGGGCTTCCGGCTGGAAATCGCCAATTTATTGCGACAACAGAATTATATTGTCTTTTCCTCCCATCCGCAACTACATTCGCGAGGTTATGGGCAAGCAAATTGAAAAACATTACGGCAAACCCGATGTTATTGCCGGTGTTGCAACAGGTGCCATTGGCATTGGCGTTTTGGTTGCAGAGTATTTGGGCTTACCTTTTATTTACGTGAGACCAGACGCTAAAGGCCACGGACGCAAAAACCAGATTGAAGGTTTTGTGGAAAGCGGCCAAAATGTGGTGGTGGTTGAAGATTTAATTAGCACGGGCAAAAGTAGTTTAAATGCCGTAAAAGCTTTGAAAGAAGCCAATATTAACGTAAAAGGTATGGTTGCTATTTTCACCTATGGCTTTGATGTGGCTGTAGAAAACTTTAAAAAAGAACATATTAGCCTGCACACCTTAAGTAATTACGAAAGTTTACTTGAACAGGCTTTGGAAACCAATTACATATCTCAAAAAGAATTGGAAACTTTGTCTGAATGGAACAGCAACCCGAGCGAATGGAACGCTAATTGATGTAGCAACGTAAAGTTGTTAGAGTCGTTAAGGCGTATAGTCGAAAAATAACGAATTCAAACTACTTTACAATTTAACGATAAACAAATTACAAGTAAATGAAATTAGAATCACCTAAAATTAGCGTTAGCAAATCACCTCAAGAGGTTTTTGAGTTTTTATCGGATGTTAAAAATTTTGAAGCTTTAATGCCAGAAAACATAAGTAAATTTGAGGTTTTGGATACCGACAAATTTCTTTTTGCCCTAAAAGGCATGCCCGAAATAATCCTTAAAAAGAAAGAAGCCATAGCCCCAAACAAAATTGTGTTGGGCGCCGCTGGTGGTAAATTGGATTTTTCGTTAATTGGCAATATTGCTGAAACAGGAAATGACTCTAGCGAAGTGCAATTGGAATTTACAGGCGATTTTAACCCCATGATGGCGATGATGATTAAAGGCCCAATAAGCAAATTTATTGAAACCTTGGCCACCAGCATACCAGAAGCCATTTAAAAGCATAGTGGTGCATGAGGCTCTGGAAGTCACCTAAAATTTAATACATTAAAGTAATTTCTTTTAGATCGAACTTTTTAATAATTTCGTCTTCTAAAAGCACTTGAAGCTTGCCGTATTTGGTAACGCCAATAATAAAACCCGAAAATAAATCACCTTCAGCGTTTTTAAATGTTGAAGGTTTGTTTTTTCTAAACAAGTTAGCCTCATATTCACTCTTAACGGCCTCGTACTTTCCATCTTGTAAAAGTTTAGAATAGCTTTTAATATGTTTTACAATACGATGTAAAATTTCATCTAAATCATAATGTACTCCAGTGATGTTTTTTAACGAGGAGGCTTGAGGAAGGTTGCTAAACGCCGTTTGGTTTACATTAATCCCAACGCCAATGATGGTGGAGTTGAGTTTGTTTTTTATGACA
This sequence comes from Hwangdonia lutea, assembly GCF_032814565.1. Classification (GTDB taxonomy): domain Bacteria; phylum Bacteroidota; class Bacteroidia; order Flavobacteriales; family Flavobacteriaceae; genus Hwangdonia; species Hwangdonia lutea. The sequence goes on along the minus strand of NZ_CP136521.1, from coordinate 2,600,523 downwards.
TTTTCGATTAAAATCCCACATATTTTCTTGTCTGCTGACAAAATGTCGTTTGGCCATTTTATGCGCACTTGGGGTATATTCAAAGCTTTTAAGGTCTTTAAAATAGCCAACGAAACAGCCATGCTAATGTAAAAAGGGAACTCCACAACATGGATGCTCAAGTCCTTAAACATACTAAACATAAGGTTCTTGCCCTTATCAGAGTCCCAAGTTGTACCCATTTGCCCGCGCCCGTTGGTTTGGTGTTTGGCAACCACAATGGTATAATCGGCAATGGCTTCAGTATAAATCATTTCCTTTAAAAATGAATTTGTTGAGTCGATGGCATCAAGTTTGATTATACGCATTTACAAGTTAATTTAATCCTTTAAAATCTTATGATTATTTTAAAGTATAAAGAACTAAAAAAATAATAACTTTGCATAAATTAAATAAAATTAATGGCGAAAGAAAATATAAGCCCAGATCAGTTAATATCTGTAATAATAAGTGGCATTGAAGATGTTAAAGGTAAAGAGATAAACATTTTAGATTTAAGAGCTATTGAAAATACGGTTTGCGACTACTTTATAATTTGTGAAGGTACTTCGAACACACAAGTAAACGCCATAGTCAATTCAATACAAAAAAAAGTAAGTAAAGAACTTAAAGACAACCCTTGGCATACTGAAGGTTTAGATAATGCCGAATGGGTGTTAATAGACTATGTGAATATTGTTGTACACGTATTTCAAAAACATATTCGAGAATATTATGATATTGAGAGTCTTTGGGGAGATGCAAAAACAACAGTAATAGAAACAAGTTACTAATAAAAAACATGGCAAACGACAAAAAAAACATAAAAGATAAAAAACCTAAGTTTAGTCCGTATTGGATTTACGGCATCGTACTAGCGATTTTTTTAGGATTCCAATTATTTAGCAGTGGCAGTTATCAAGATGGAAATGCTACAACGCCTTCAGAATTTTTTAAATATCTGCAAGACGGTGATGTTGACAAGGTAGACATTATAAAGAACACCCGAGTTGCCAAGGTATATTTAACTACCGAGGCAATGACCAAAGATGTTCATAAAAACTCGAAACCCCAAACGTTTATTCCCTCGGCAACTAAATTGCCAAATTATAAATTTGAATTTGGTGATCTTCAGAATTTTGAAAACAGGTTAAATGAAATCACTAAAGATTTACCAAACAAGCCCGTTATAAAGTTTGATACGGAAACCAGCAATTTAAGCGATTTTTTAATCGGTATCCTACCATTTGTCTTATTAATAGGCGTTTGGATATTTATTATGCGCCGTATGTCTGGTGGTGCTGGTGGTGGTGCTGGCGGACAAATTTTTAATATCGGAAAATCGAAAGCAAAACTATTCGATCAAAACACCGAAGTTAAAACCAGTTTTAAAGATGTTGCAGGATTAGAAGGTGCAAAAGAAGAAGTACAGGAAATTGTAGACTTTTTAAAATTCCCGGAAAAATACACCACTCTAGGAGGTAAAATACCCAAAGGCGCCTTACTTGTTGGCCCTCCAGGAACCGGAAAAACACTTTTGGCAAAAGCCGTCGCCGGAGAAGCTAAGGTGCCATTTTTCTCATTATCTGGTTCAGATTTTGTCGAGATGTTTGTTGGTGTTGGTGCGTCGCGTGTGCGCGATTTGTTTAAACAAGCCAAAGAAAAATCACCATCAATTATATTTATTGACGAAATTGATGCCATTGGTCGTGCCAGAGGTAAAAATGCCATGTCGGGTAGTAACGACGAGCGTGAAAACACCTTAAATCAGTTGTTAACCGAAATGGATGGCTTTGGTACAAATACAAACGTGATTGTGCTTGCTGCGACCAACAGAGCCGATATTTTAGACAAAGCCTTAATGCGTGCCGGACGTTTTGATAGACAGATTTTTGTCGATTTACCAGATGTTCGCGAACGTAAAGAGATTTTTGAGGTGCACTTACGTCCGCTAAAAAAAGCCAAAGATTTAGATATCGATTTCCTATCAAAACAAACTCCTGGTTTCTCCGGGGCAGATATTGCCAATGTGTGTAACGAAGCTGCTTTAATTGCCGCTAGAAACGGTAAAAAAGAGGTTGACAAACAGGATTTCTTAGATGCTGTTGATAGAATTATTGGCGGTTTAGAAAAGAAAAATAAAATTATTACCCCTAGCGAGAAAAAAGCCGTGGCATATCACGAGGCGGGGCACGCTGTGGTGAGCTGGATGCTTGAACACGCATCTCCATTGGTTAAAGTAACTATTGTGCCTCGTGGCCGCTCATTAGGCGCCGCATGGTATTTGCCCGAAGAGCGCTTAATTGTTCATCCAGAGCAAATGCTTGACGAAATGTGTGCTGCCCTTGGTGGTCGTGCTGCCGAAAAAGTTATTTTCAATAAAATTTCTACGGGGGCATTAAGCGATTTGGAAAAAGTCACCAAACAGGCAAGAGCCATGGTAACCGTTTACGGACTAAGCGAAAAAGTTGGAAATTTAACATATTACGATTCTTCAGGGCAAAGTGAGTACGGCTTTACAAAACCTTACAGTGAGCAAACTGCAGAATTAATTGATAAAGAAATCTCTGCAATTATTGAAGAACAGTACCAAAGAGCCGTTAAATTGCTTGAAGAAAATAAAGATAAATTAACACAACTTGCAGAAGTGCTATTGGAAAAAGAAGTTATTTTTAAGGATAATTTAGAGAAAATATTCGGAAAGCGTCCTTTTGAAAAAGAAGATCCTATTGAAGTTAAAAAAGAAGAAACATTAGAAGATAAAGAGTAACTTCATAAAAAAATTATGTTAAGCTTTTAGTAAAAATCTTAAATTAAGCCTATGGTTAGTTTAAGATTTTTTATATTTGATAAACCCCTGAAAAATGGAGTTAATAGCAACAACCTAGATGAGTCTTTTTAGAAAAATTTTTGGTTCAAAATCTGACAGCACACAGGAAGAGCTAAAATCCAATGATAGAGGCAAATATATGCCCGAAGTAAAACTGCCAATAGACGAAAGGTTTACCATAAACTTTAAAGCTAATGGTGGCAAGTTTTTGTATTGCGAAGATTTAAACGAAATCTTTCAGAACTTAAATAATATCATTGATGAAAACGAATGGAACACCCAAAAAACGCTTGTATTAGACAAAAACTTAAAAGACAAATTCAAGAATTGTAATTTACAAACTACAGCATTAATTAGCGATGCTGCGTTTTTCCTAACCACTTGCGAAAACTTAATAGCAAACGATGGGTCTTTGTTAATTTCTTCAAAACAGATTTACGAAAAAAAACTTACCGAACTCCCCGTTAACTTTGTCGTTTTTGCAACAACAAGCCAAATTGTAGAAAATATAGGCGAAGGTTTACGTGGTATAAAATCTAAAAGTCGACAAAAAATTCCAACAAATATCACCACCATAAAACACTTTAAATCTAACGACGACAAAGATTTTTTAAGTTATGGTAGTAGTGCAAAAAACCTATATCTACTCCTTTTAGAAGACTTGTAAACAGATGAAAGAAACTTTAATACGAGCCTTTTCTGGTTTGATTTACGTTTTATTGTTAATAGGCTGTTTATTTAACGAGCATGCATTAATCATTCTCTTTTTTGTTTTCGGTTTAATTTGCATGGGTGAGTTTAAAAAACTTATTCAGCTAAAAAGTATTATTCCTTACTTTGTCTTCGTTGTGCTTTACTTGGTATTTGGCTATTGGCAACTCGTTTTAAACACCAATACAGGCTTAGACGAAGCCACTCAAATCTTAATGGTCATCACCATTTTTGTGCAATTGTTTTTAATAAAAGACTTGTTTTCAGAAAAAACCATTCCATTATTTAGTTCCAAACGGTATCTTCTTACAACCTTTTATATTTCTAGCGCTTTTGTGTTTCTAATACTTATTGCCAATTACCATCACACGTACAACCCCAACATATTATTAGGGGCTTTTATTTTAGTTTGGGTGAACGACTCCTTTGCGTATCTCGTGGGTAAAAACTTTGGAAAACAGAAGCTGTTCAAGAAAATTTCACCAAAAAAAACCGTTGAAGGCTTTATGGGCGGTTTGTTTTTTTCCTGTATTGCAAGCTATTTTATTGCTACCTTTACAGAAACTTTAAACTTTACTCATTGGCTAATTTTAAGCATTATTATTAGCGTTTTTGGAACGATAGGCGATTTAATTGAATCGAAATTTAAACGACAAGCCAACGTAAAGGATAGTGGTATTATTATGCCCGGACATGGCGGATTGCTAGATAGGCTGGATAGTATTATTTTTGCTGCGCCATTTATATATTTATTTTTAAGAATTTTACAATATGTTTCATAAAGAAGGCCATAAAATTATATTTGTAACATTGGTTATTATTGTTGCCGCATTTTTATTAGTTGACAGTTTAATAACCATAACATGGCTCCGTACACTTGTATTGATTATACTGCTGGGTTTCTTTATTTTGATTCTTCAGTTTTTTAGAAACCCTAAACGAATTACCGGTATTAATGATAAGCAGGTGGTCTCACCTGTTGATGGGAAAGTGGTTGTTATTGAAGAGGTTTTTGAAAAAGAATACTTTAATGAAAAACGCCTTCAGGTTAGCGTATTTATGTCGCCAATAAATGTGCACGTAACGCGTTATCCTATTAGCGGACATGTGGTTTTTAGCAAATACCACAAGGGTAAATATTTAGTGGCGTGGCATCCAAAAGCGAGCGAAGAAAACGAACGTACAACGGTTGTTGTAGAAAACGAAACTTACGGAAAAGTGCTTTACAGGCAAATTGCCGGTGCTTTGGCGAAACGTATTGTTAATTATGCCAAACCAAACGATAAAGTGATACAAGGAGCAGATTCTGGATTTATAAAATTTGGGTCTAGAGTGGATTTGTTTTTACCATTAAATACCAATATTAAAGTAAAGCTTAACCAAAAAGTACGCGGCGGCGAAAGTATTATTGCAGAAGTTGATGAGTAATGATAAATTAGACATAGAATTTAAAGACGCGGTTGATCGAGTAAATGCCCATACGGAGCCTTTTCCGGCCGATACGCTTTTAAAGCTATACGCTTACTACAAACGAGCGACTAATGATTATGGGAAACCACGAAGCAAAAAACCTATTATAAATGCTTTTAAGACCAATGCGTTGTTTCAAACTGAAAACATTTCGGAAGACGAAGCCAAACAGGAATACATAAATTTGGTTAATAATTATTTTTTGTATCGAAAATAATTTTTACGGCTAGCCCAAAAGAAAACTCAATACACTTCTCAACAAAATAAAAGCGTAAAAAACTACAATGCGCCTCTGTTGAAGAACCTTTCCAAAAACAAGCTAACCTTTGATTAAATAAAACCAATCCCGCAAAAATGCGCGTTAGGGTCTCGATAGCTATCGGGAGAAGCGGCATCCTTTTTTGGAAATAAGAAAACGCGCTTTGATTTAGAGTTATAATTTAACAGATTGATACCTTGCCCACTCCTCGCAATGACGCAAAAAAAGATACAGCGGAAAGCCCACTCACAACCCTAAGTTATAAAACCAAAAAAAATCCAGCTCAAGAACTGGATTTTTTATTACTAAATAACCTTGCAGGTTTTAAAAAATTATGCGTTTTGCTTCTTAATTAAATTAAGTGCCGAACCGTAATTGTACCACTCGATTTGGGCATCGTTATAAGTGTGGTTCAACTTAATGATGTCTTTAGACCCATCGGCATGAACGGCTTCTAATGTTAACTGTTTTCCCGGTGCAAATTCGTTTAAATCTATAAAGTTGAATGTATCGTCTTCTTTAATTAAATCGTAATCGCTTTCGTTAGCAAAGGTTAACCCCAACATACCTTGTTTTTTAAGGTTTGTTTCGTGGATACGCGCAAAGGATTTAACAATAACAGCCGCAACACCTAAATGTCTTGGTTGCATGGCAGCATGCTCTCTGGAAGAACCTTCGCCATAGTTATGATCGCCAACTACAATAGTTTTAATGCCCGCTTTTTTGTATTCACGCTGTACATCGGGAACGCCACCATAATCGCCTGTTAGTTGGTTTTTAACAAAGTTTGTTTTTTTATTAAAAGCATTTACGGCCCCTATTAAGGTGTTGTTTGCAATATTATCTAAATGCCCTCTGAAACGCAACCATGGCCCCGCCATAGAAATATGGTCGGTAGTACATTTGCCAAAAGCCTTTATTAATAATTTAGCACCTGTAATACTGTTTCCGATAGGCTCGAAAGGTGTTAATAATTGTAGACGCTCTGAGTCGTCTTTAACCGAAACTTGCACATGACTTCCGTCTGCTTCAGGAGCTAAATAACCATTGTCCTTTACATCGAAACCTTTTGGTGGCAGTTCCCATCCTGTTGGCTCGTCGAACATTACTTCTTCTCCATTTTCATTAATCAACTTGTCTTTAAGCGGATTAAAATCCAATCGACCTGCAATAGCGATAGCAGCCGTAATTTCTGGTGAGGCTACAAAAGCATGGGTGTTTGGATTCCCGTCGGCACGTTTCGCAAAGTTTCTATTAAAAGAATGCACGATACTGTTTTTTGGTGCATTTTTAGGATCTGAATATCGTGCCCATTGTCCAATACATGGGCCGCAAGCATTGGTGAATATTTTAGCGTCTAAGTTTTCAAACACTTCTAAAATACCATCGCGTTCTGCGGTGTAACGCACTTGCTCAGACCCTGGGTTGATGCCCAGTTCCGATTTCATTTTCAATCCTTTATCCAAAGCTTGTTGTGCAATAGATGAGGCACGCGATAAATCTTCGTAAGACGAGTTGGTACAAGACCCTATTAAACCCCATTCAACAGTAATTGGCCAATCGTTAGCTTTCGCTTTATCGGTCATTTCGCTACCTACATTTGTTGATAAATCTGGTGTAAAAGGACCGTTTAACAAAGGCCCCAATTCAGATAAATTAATATCGATAACTTGATCAAAATAGTTTTCTGGATTTGCATATACTTCGGCATCGGCTGTTAAATGCTCCTTTACTGCGTTTGCAGCATCGGCAACATCAGCTCTATCTGTAGCACGTAAATAACGCTCCATCGATTCATCGTAACCAAATGTAGATGTGGTAGCACCTATTTCGGCACCCATATTGCAAATAGTACCTTTTCCTGTACATGACATCGCAGTAGCTCCAGGTCCGAAATATTCAACAATAGCACCAGTTCCTCCTTTCACCGTGAGGATTTCTGCTACTTTTAAAATGACATCTTTTGGTGCAGTCCAACCCGATAATTTTCCGGTTAATCTTACACCTATAAGCTTCGGGAATTTAAGTTCCCAAGCCATACCAGCCATAACGTCTACAGCATCTGCCCCACCAACACCAATGGCTACCATTCCTAATCCACCGGCATTTACGGTGTGCGAATCGGTACCAATCATCATACCTCCTGGAAATGCATAATTTTCCAATACAACTTGGTGAATAATTCCAGCACCTGGTTTCCAAAAACCAATACCGTATTTATTTGAAACGGATTCTAAAAAATTAAAAACCTCGCTACTTACGTTATTGGCATGTTTTAAATCGGTTTCGGCACCTTCCTTGGCTTGAATTAAATGGTCGCAATGTACCGTTGTAGGCACCGCCACCTTTGATTTTCCGGCTTGCATAAATTGCAATAACGCCATTTGAGCGGTTGCATCTTGACACGCGATTCTATCTGGTGCAAAATCTACATAATCCTTTCCTCTTGTAAACGCTTTTGTAGGGTTTCCGTCCCAAAGATGGGAATACAATATCTTTTCTGACAATGTTAATGGTTTACCCACAATCTCGCGCGCTTTATCCACACGTTCTGCCATTTTGGTGTATACACCTTTTATCATATCGATGTCAAATGCCATATTTTATATATTTTTAATTTGTTCAATTTTGAAAGTCTTGCAAAAATACAAATAATAGCATGTTTTAAAAAATTCTAATCAAATCTATTATAATTTTGAATAATTCTTAATAATTACAAATAATCCGACTTATAATATAACGAATCTGCAAAATATATACTTTTAAATTTTCAAATTAACAATAAATCAAGATTTTAGTCTTCTTTTACCCGCATTGAAAAAAACAATATCGGCATAATAACAGTCTATATATCTGCTTAATAATCTTAAGTTTGTAACAAACAACAAGGGCATGCTATTCATTTTTTTAAGTTGGATTTACATTTTTATTACGGCTAAAAACCTTGGCATCCTATTTACAAAAATCTTTAAAATTAAAAGCTGCAACCCTACTATTCTTCAAGTTTTAGGGCTTTTCTTTTATGCAATAATTACGAGCTTTTTCGCCTTCTTCATAAGAATACACATTGAGTATTACGTGTTTATTTTATGCTTAAATATTTTACTTACCTATAGTTTCCGAGAACCTATTAAGGCCTATTGGCACACCATTTTACTTTCTTTTAAAAAGCTAAAGATGCCCTATAAAATGCTCTATCTGTTTCTTTTTATTGTCATTTTAGCACAAGGCAGCACCAAACCCTATTTAATTGATAATGAAACTTATTACATTCAAACTATAAAATGGATTAACGAATTTGGTTTTGTAAAAGGATTGGCCAATGTGCATATGTTTTTGGGGCAAAATTCGTCGTGGCACATCTTGCAAGCCGGATTTAACTTTCCCTTTATATCCAATTTTTATAATGATTTAAACGGTTATTTGTTTGTCATATTTAGTTTTTTGTCCGTTGAAAAATTAAGTAATTATAAAGAAGATATTCAAGATTTTGGTTTGGGATTGATACTCCTATTTTCACTTTTTTTCATGCAGTTTGTTAATGCGCCGTCACCGGATTTAGCTATCTTTTTAATAACACCCTATATTTTTTATCTCTTCATTAAAAAGTATAAAAGTATCTGCACAACCGATTTTAAAATCATTTTAAGTTTAGTGCTTTTCTTGTGCTTTGTTAAAGTGACCATGGTGGTTTTATCGGTTTTAGTTATAATACTTTTCATAAAGCATTATAACATTTTAAAAAGAGGCATATGGTCGTATTCGTTTTTAAGCATGACTGTTTTAGGACTCTTTATCGCCAAAAACATTGTTATTTCCGGCTATTTATTTTACCCGATTTCACAAATAGATATTGTTAATTTTGATTGGAAAGTTCCCAAAGAACTTTTAAAATTTTACAAATTAGGCACCTATTTAGAAGGCATGAGTAATATTGATGTGTCGCAATTAAGTTTTTTTGAAACAGTAAAAGTGTGGCTAACCTTACCTAAATTGGATGGTTTGTTTAACAAAGCTTTTGTGATTTTGTTAATTGTGTTTCCGTGGGTGATTTATAAAAATAAAGATAAATCGAGCTTGTTAATAATCTATATTTTAGCCATTTTACAACTGATTTTATTATGGTTTACCTCGCCTCAATACCGATTCTTTTTCGTGTTTGTTGCCTTTTTAGCCATTCAATTGTTTGTAACATTCATACAGAGCAAAAAAGTAGGATTGTATATGGTCTCTTTTGCCGTTATTTTAAGTGCGATTCCTTTTTTTATACCGATTAACTTAAATGCTTTTACAAACAATAATTTCGCCATGGGACTACATACATTTCAATTGAAAAACATTATTATTCCTGAAGAAAACTCAAAAACCGACACTAAATTTGCTAAACATGTTATTGATGATTTTGAGTTTTATTCACCAAGCGAAGATGCGTTTTTCTGGGTGACCGGGGATGGTGATTTGCCCTGTGTTAACAAAAAGCAGATAGAATATATGAAATATTATTTTAATTATGTGCCGCGAAAGCGAACCGATAATTTGAAAGATGGTTTCAAATCTATTGTTGTTGAAAAAACTATAAAAAATTAGATTTCGAGTGTATATTGACTACACTCAGGACAACATGTTTAAACCGATACAAAACCAAAACTAAAAAAGGCTTTTAATAATGTCTTCTTCAGAAATACCTTCAGCTTCAGCTTTGTAGTTTTTAATAATACGGTGTCTTAAAATACTATGGGCCACTGCTTGAACATTCTCCATATCGGGTGAAAATTTGCCGAGAATTGCAGCATGTGTTTTAGATGCCAAAATTAAGTTTTGCGATGCTCGCGGGCCCGCACCCCAATCGATGTAATTTTTAACCAAATCGTTTGCAGTATCCGCATTTGGTCTTGTTTTACCAACCATGGATACGGCGTACTCAATAACGTTATCGGCTACCGGCATACGACGGATGAGCTGTTGAAAATCGATAATTTCCTGAGCAGAAAACAAGGCATTTACCTTTATTTGCTTATCGGTTGTGGTTGCTTTTACAACCTCAACTTCCTCCTTAAAAGATGGATAGTTTAAATTGATGGCAAACATAAAACGGTCCAATTGTGCTTCTGGCAACGGATACGTGCCTTCTTGCTCAATAGGGTTTTGGGTGGCTAAAACAAAATAGGGTAAACTTAATTTATAATGATGTCCCGCAACGGTAACAGCCCGTTCTTGCATAGCTTCCAATAGAGCAGCTTGGGTTTTAGGTGGTGTACGATTAATCTCGTCGGCTAAAATAATATTGGCGAAAATAGGTCCTTTTATAAATTTAAAATGACGGTCTTCATCCAAAATTTCGCTCCCTAAAATATCACTGGGCATTAAATCTGGGGTGAATTGAATACGTTTAAAATCCAGCCCCAAAGCTTGGGCAATGGTATTTACCATTAAGGTTTTTGCTAAACCCGGAACCCCGATAAGTAGGGAGTGGCCGCCAGAAAATATAGAAATTAAAATTTGATTTACTACCTCATCTTGCCCAACGATTACTTTGGCTATTTCGGTTTTTAAATCTTTATATCGCTTTACAAATTGTTCTACGGCAGCTACATCCGACATATTTTATTGTTTTAACCAGTTACTAGAAAAATCGCAGTCTCTATGTTTTCCGCTAATTTTAATATATGTATCCAATATTTTTTCTTTTTGCCACTTTTCAATCGCAATAACTCGTTTTTCGTTTAAGGCTTGCTCTTTTATTTTTAAATAATCGCGAGCGTAATCTGCTTCGTGTTCATCTATTCTATCGGTAACGGTTAAGATTTTAAACTTCACTTTGCCGGTTCTGTCTTCTTCTCGTAGCACCAAACTAATCTCGTTATCTTTTAAGTTTTGAATTTGGGCGTATAATTCGGGATCCATTCTGGTCAACTCAAAATTGTAATCTTGTGTTTGCGGGTTAATTAATTGTCCACCATCATATTTGGTTTCTTTTTCGTCGCTCGATTCTCTAGCGGCTTCAGCAAAAGTAATATCGCCAGCAACAATTTTTTCCCTTACTTTTTCGAGACGTTCTCTAGCTTCTTTAACGGCATCAAAAGAAACTTTAGGCATTATTAAAATATGGCTAACGTCGTATTCTTGCCCTCTAATTTTTTCAAGATAAATAATATGAAACCCAAATTCAGTTTCAAAAGGATCAGAGATTTCCCCCTCTTGCAATGAAAAGGCGACATCTCTAAACTTTTTTATCATTCGAGGTTTATTTCTATTTAAAGCACCTAACCTACCTCCCATTCTTCCCGATTCTTTATCATCTGAATACAATACTGCCTTAGAACGAAAACTAGCACCGTTTTCAATAATATCGGCCTTAAATCCTTTTAAACGGTCGATTATTTTTTGTTTTTCTTCTTCCGACACTTTAGGTTCTGCAACAATTTGCGCCACTTTTAACTCTGTGCCGAAAATGGGCCTTTCGTCTTTTGGAATGTTATTGAAAAATATTCTAACCTCATCAGGCGTAATATCAACATCTTCAACAATTTTGGCTTGCATTCTTGATGCCAATTGATTGTTTTTTATAATCTCGAATATTTCTTCTCTATAGCTTTTTTCGTCTTCTTTTTTGTGGATTTCCAAAAGCTTTTCCATAGAACCACCCGTTTGTTGCAAAAACTGTTGAATGGTATAATCTACTTGTTGGCGAATTTCGGCATCAGATACCTGAACGCTGTCTTGAACGGCATGATGCGCATACAATTTATTCTCTAAAAGTTTTCCAAATAACTCGCAGGGCTTTATAACTTTAATATCTACACCTTGCGCTTCCAACTGCTTGTATTCTTTATCTAAATCGGATTCCAAAACAATATAATTGCCCACAACAGCGGCCACACCATCAACTTTTACGGGCTCAAAATTACCTTTTACTGTATCTGTTTGTTTTGCGGTTTCCTTAACTTCATCTTCAATAATCTCTTGGGCAGCCATAACATTTACAGTAAGTAAGGTTATGCTTAAAATAAATATATGCTTCAAATTAATTGTAAATTTCAAATTGTTTATTTTTAATAGCATCTTTTGTAATATCTTTTTTTAATTCTCTAATAAGTTCCAACTTCCTTTTATTAATAACTATTTGCCTAATGGTTGGCTTAACATATTCCAACGGCGCAGTGTCGTTACGCAGCAAAACATCATTAATTTGCATCAAATATACTCCTAATGAATCTTTGAGTTGTAAAAAATTAGATTTTTTTAACAGTTCATTTTTATTTTCTGGGTTTATCACAGCTATTTTACTCATAACCTGATTGACTCTCACCCAAATGGAATCGTTTAACGAAAAAGATTTAAATTGAATGGACATGGAATCCAGCGCTTTTTTATCTTCTAAATTAAAGCGTTCAAACTTCTCTTTAATGGTTTTAAAGTTGATGATATTCTCATCTACATGCACATAGCGCATTTTTATCAGCTCCTCATTTAATTTAAAAGCCTCTTTGTTTTTTTCGTAGTACGCTTGGGCAGCATCGTTGTTTAGCGTGGTATCCAAATTGTTTTTCACCAAACCCTCGATATATGCTTTTGTGTATAAATCGTTTTTATATTGCTCTACTAATTTATTGTATGCGTCTTGTTGTTCCTCGCTTAAATTAAGCATCGCGCCATCCATAAACAGCTGTTGGGTTGCCCAGTTGTTAATAAAATTCTGAACCAATAATGTGCTATCTTCTTTGGATGTGGCGTCGGTGGTTAGGTCCTTAATATCGTCGTAATACAAATAGCTTTCGTTAACTCGGGCAACGGGTTCGCCTTCTTCGGTTTTTTTGAAATAATCGCAAGAGGTTGCTAATAATACCGCTGTTATGAATATGAGGGTTTTAAATTTCAATGATTAATTTTTAATTTGATTTCTTACTCTTTCCAGGGCGTTTTGGTTAACATTTACAGTGTACTTCGCTTTTAAATCGTTTACCCAACGCTCTTCTTTATAAGCCTGATAATCGTTAATAATTAAGCCCTTTGCCTCTTCGAAAGTTTTTAACTTTTTTGGCAATACGTCTTTTACATTAGCAACAATATAAGCTTTATTGTGTTTGTAAATTTTAGAAATGCCTTTTGAAAATTCAAAATTATCCGGAAGCGCTTGATGGTTGGCATCCATAATTCCGGATGTAAAAACCACATGAACTTCGCCATTGTTATTTACCAGATTTTTTATGACTTCCAAATCCATATTTTGCTTTAACAACTTCGCTACCTTTTTTAATACTCTTTGGTTGGTAGACGAGGCTACAATGGCATCAACGCGTTTTGGAAACACGTATTTTTCTTTATTGGCATTGTAGTAATTTCGAGTTTCCAATGAATCTGATTTTGCGGTATTCCAAATGGTGCTTTCCATTAAATCGAACAGTAATAAACCATCACGGTACTCGTTAACAATGTGTGCAAATTCTTCGTTTTCTTCTTCCAAATGATTTTCTTGATAAAGCACTAATCGGGTATTTAAAAAGGTGTCGTATTTTTCTGAAACGATGGTTTTAAATGTCGATTTTGGGTTGGTTCCGCGTTGCGTTTTTTCCAAATAATCACCAAAATCCTTAAAGGTAAATTGCTGATTGCCTATTTTAACTAAAGTTGAATTGCCTTTAAAATCCGATGGAAGTTTCCATGTGTTTTTAAAATATTCATCGTTTAAAATAGAAACAAAATAAGCTAAAGCAGGTTGCTCTTCATCAATTTGATACTTGGCCTTTAACTTAGCGTACAAAGCCGCATCAATTAATTTTGATCGCTCGTCGCGCTTTACCTTGGCTTCCAATTCCGACTTAATAGCTTCAAAAGTAGGCGTTGATTTTTTAGCGTGCAGCTTAACTATGTGCCAACCGTATTTTGTTTTAAAAGGTTCCGATACATCGCCAACCTCATTCAAATTAAAAGCCACCTCTTCAAACTCTGGCGAACTCAATTGTCCGCTTGAAAAAGACGCTAACAACCCACCTCTTGATGCTGAGTTATTATCCTCTGAAAACTGTTTTGCCAACGCTTCAAAATCTTCACCTTGATTTAGTTTTTTATAAATATCCTGTATTCTGCTTTCTGGGTTTTCGCTTAAAGTATCATTTTGCTTAATCCCAATCATAATGTGTGCTACGGTACACTCGCCTCTCGATTTGCGCTTGTCCAAAACATGTACAATATGATATCCAAAACGGGTTCTAAAAGGTTGCGAAATCTCGCCAACCTCGGTATTAAATGCAGCATTTTCGAATTTATAAACCATTCTAAACCCCGAAAAATAGCCCAAGGCTTCACCAAAAACAGATTTACCGTTGTGCACTTCTTTTCTCACGGTTTCAAAACCTTCGTTTAAAGCCCTGTCTCTTAATTTACTTATGGTATTAAACGCCACCAAAGTATCTTGCGGATTAGCGTTTTCGGGTATTTTAATTAAAATATGATTGGCTTTTATGTCGTAAGATATTCTATCGTAAGCCTCTTCAACCAAGGCATCAGTTACTTTATTATCGTAAATAAAGTTTTTGGCCAATTGTTTTTTATAGGTATTCAGCTCTCTTAAATATGATGGTTTTTTGTGGAGCTTCAAGGTTTTAGCTTCCTTTAGCTTCAGCTTATAATTGGTGAACAACGTTAAGTATTCATCAACATCCTTTTGAGATTCATCTTGAACCAAATCGAGGTTTTTATTGTAAACCCTCAAAAATTCCGACACATAAACAGGGTCGTTATCAACCGTAAAAAGCACCTCTCCGGCGTCAGATTGCGCATTTAAGTTAAATACTACGGCTGTTAATAGTAAAGTTGAAAGAAGTTTTAATTTCATGGAAAAAAATAATTCAAGTAGTTACAAAAATACTAATATAAACCTATAATACAAGTTGCTTTAACAAACGTTTAAAAAGTTGAAATATTACGCTTTTTCATTATATAGCCTTACTTTTAACATCTGTTTTTTATTTTTATAAATGATGCGTAAACTAAAACTTATTTGGGATTTTCGTGGTCCGGATGCTTTAAAAATTGCCGAACATCACGAAATACATTTGAAAGATTATATTAAATTAGAAAAATTGAATTTAAACATCACTGGTTTTGAAGCTATTTCGGAAATGCACGCCATAGCTTTTATGGTGGTTGCCGAAGAGCAGATGAAACCCATTAGGGATGCCTTAAAACCGCATCGTGGACAGGTTTATACCGAATAAAATACTGCGGAACACAATAACTGAAGAAGAGGTTTCAATAAATAAAATAAATATTTTATTGGGTTCTCCTTAATTGATACGGTCAGGACATACTAAGAGTATTGTGCACTTAAGCGCATGTAACATTACGTTTTAAGTAAACCACATTTATATCACTTTATTAGGTATATAATTAAACTTGATTTTGTAAAACATTTCACCTACCTTCGTTTAACGGCGGATATAAGTGATTGAAACAACGCATATCTGTTGACCGCTAAACAAACCTTTTTTGAAAATCACCTCAACAAACATAGCAAAACCAACTACCATTGTTTGGAACGGTAAAAAAACCAAAACCGGTATTTACAAAACACCAACCAATGCACCCATTTATTTGGAAAAAGAAACTGTTAAAAGCGATGAAGTTTCAGATAGAAACGTACACGGTGGCATTTATAAAGCCTGCTATTTGTTTTCGGAAAACCAATATGATTATTGGAAAAAGCTATATCCGCATCTAGATTGGAATTACGGCATGTTTGGTGAAAATTTAACCGTAAAAAACTTAGACGAAACCAAGCTATTTATTGGCGATATTTATAAAATTGGAGAAGCTTTGGTGCAAGTTACCCAACCTAGGGAGCCCTGTTTTAAATTGGGCTTAAGGTTTGGTTCGCAAGAAGTGATTCAACAGTTTATTAACTACGGTTTTCCCGGAATTTATGTTCGTGTTTTACAAGAAGGTTTTGTGCAAACAGGCAACAGCCTTAAATGTATGGAACACGATAAAAGCAGCATCAGTATTTACGATTTTTTTCAACTGCTTTATTCAAAAACCAAAAACCTACAACATTTAAAAGCGGTACATAACCATAAAGCCCTACCCCAAAAGAAAAGAGCGCTACTCAACAGGTTTATTAAAAACCACATAAAGCAGGATTAAAAAGAAGTAACAAAAGACACACCTTTAATTTTAATCATTCAAAAAAAAGTTAAGCCTGTAAAAACTTAATTATTCCGTTTTTTTGTATCTTTAAGCTATGCACAATTTGGTTAAAAAATTAAAGCTCTATAAGTTTAAGGATGTTTATATTTTAAACAAACCCGAATCATTTGTCAATACTTTTAACGACATAAATTACTCAGAATCTATAGTCATAACTTCTTATGTTGAATGCGCTTTGGTATTTACCCAAACCAAGGAACAGTTTATCAATGAAATGCTAACGCTGTTTCCAAGAATATTGGACACCTCAATTATCTGGGTGTTTTATCCAAATGGCACCACCAAAAAAGAAATTTCGGAGTTACACAAAGAATTCAATTGGGATTTTTTAGGCGATTACCGCTTAAAACCAACCAAATTAATAGCTGTGAATCCTACATGGAATGCCATGAAAATAAAAAAAGCCATCGCTTAAATTTCATCTATCTTTGTTGCAAATATTTATAAATGTCATTTAAAGATTTACAACTTAACAAACCGCTTTTAAGAGCCATTGCCGAGGCCGGATACGACAACCCCACCTTAGTACAAGAACGTACCATTCCGCTTGTTTTAGATAAAAAAGATGTGATTACCTCGGCACAAACCGGCACCGGGAAAACGGCCGCATTTGCGTTACCCATTTTGCAATTATTGTTTGATAAACAAGATGCACCCAAAAAAGGAAAAAAGATTAAAGCGCTTATTGTGAGTCCCACACGCGAGTTAGCCATTCAAATTAATGACAATTTTAAGCTTTATGGCAAAAACACCAATTTACGCACTACGGTAATTTATGGCGGCACGTCTATCGAGCCCCAAAAGGATGTATTAAAAAAAGGCGTTGACATACTTATTGCTACCCCAGGGCGATTACTCGATTTGCATAAACAGGATATTATTAATTTGGATTACGTTGAAACTTTGGTTTTGGATGAAGCCGACCTCATGCTCGATATGGGCTTTATTGATGATGTTAAAAAGATTGAGCGTTTGTGCCCCGATGAAAAACAAATATTGTTGTTTTCGGCAACAATGCCCTATAAAGTCGAACAGCTTGCCAATACCATTTTAAAATCGCCCGAGCGCATTGAAGTTACCCCAACATCATCGGCCGCAAAAAATGTGAGTCAGGTGTTGTATTATGTGCCAAAACGCAATAAAATTGAGCTGTGTTTACACTTATTACGAAACACTATAAAAGGCAATATTTTAATTTTTAGACGAACCAAATTTGGCGTTGATAAATTAGAACAAACCCTTACAAAAAATGGCTATAAAGTTGAAACCATTCATGGCGATAAAGCTCAAAATTTAAGACAAGAGGCTTTAAAAAAGTTTAAAAATGGCTATGTAAATATTTTAATAGCAACCGATGTTGCGGCACGTGGCATTGATATCAATGAATTGGATGCCGTTGTAAATTTTGATATGCCAAATGTACCCGAAACTTATGTGCACAGAATTGGACGTACGGGTCGTGCCGGACAAACGGGCATGTCCTATTCATTGTGTTCTGCTGATGAAAAAAGCTATGTGCAAAAAATTCAGCAGTTAATAAATGTTCAAATTCCTATTGAAGAAAATCATCCATATCCTTTAGATCCAAAAGCGAAACCTATTATTCATAAATCTAAAAAAACAGGAAGCAAACATAAAAAAGGACGTAAAAGTGCAGCTTCGAAAAAGAAAAAGAAACGTTGGTATTAGAAGTCTGAAGCTTGAAAACCGAAGTTGGAAAATTACATTTTCAATCGTTTATCAAAATGATTTTTAAGAAACGGGATTTGAATACAAAACATTAATCCAAAAAGTGCAACGGCATACATTAAGGTTTTAGACATTGTAAAACCAGATAAAATATGACTGATTTTGTTGTTCGCTAAAGCACTAAAATTTAAAGTGCCCATCCAACTTTCTTGTTGTGTTTCCGTTCCTAAAACCAAATAGGCACAAAGCGCCACAAAACCTATACTGATTAAAACCCAAATATTTTTAGAGATTAAAGGTTTGTAAGCCGTAACATCACTTTTATTCAAGGCCTCAACTTGTGACATTATTTCTGAGGTAAAATGAATTGAAGGGTGCTCCAAAGCAGCCTTTGCAACAATTTTTTTAGTGAAATCTTCTAAATGTTTATCGTCGTTCTCTTTCATAATACTCAATTATTTCAGGTTCTAATTTTTGCTTCAAAATAGTTGCTAACTTTTTCCGGCTTCTAAATATTTTCACTTTTACATGATTGGCTGTAATACCAACAATTTTAGAAATTTCTTCTAAAGTATGTGCTTCAAAATAATACAGAGTTAGCAAAAAACCATCATCATTTGGCAATAAAGATAAGCAATCTTGTATGGTTTTTTGATACTCTTTTTGCTCCATTTTATCTAAAGCATGGTCTATGGTTTTAATTTGATGCTCGGTAAACTCATCAATGGCAACATCATTGAAATGCTTTTTGTTCTTTTTAATTCTGTCTAAACACGTATTATAAGCGATTTTATAAATCCACGTTGAAAATTTAGAATCGCCTTTAAACTTATGCAACGATTTGTAGGTTTTAATAAAAGTGTCTTGCGCAACCTCTTCGGCTTCTTCCCTATTTTTTAGCATGCGCAACGCCAAAGTAAACACCATGTCTTTATAGCGATCAACTAAAAGTGAAAATGCTTTAGTGTCGCCATTAATAATTTGATTGATATAATCTTGATCGTTGTTGGTGGTCATTTTAAAGTAAGACGACGCTGTTGTATTATCGGTTACACATTTGTGAATAAAAAGTTTTTAATAAAAACTGTAACCAAAATCAGAAACCCATCGTCATAAGCTATGAACACATTAAAATTAATCAATTAAAAACGAATCATTATGGGATCAGAATTAATTATCATACCAATTATATTTGGTGCAATCTTCGGAGTATTTTATTTATACTTTTCAACACGTAATAAAGAACGTCTAGCCCTCATTGAAAAAGGTGCCGACGCCAGTATTTTTGTGAAAGGTAGAACCCAAACCGCTCCCATTTGGAAAGTGCTCATTTTAAATTTGGCATTGTTATTAATGGGTATTGGTATCGGCATATTTTTAGCTACAGCATTATATAACAACACGAATTTAGGGGAAGAAGTATATCCGGCAACAATTTTCTTAACAGCGGGCGCCTCATTATTTATCGGTTTTAATTTGACTAAAAACTTAGATAAAGAATAAAAAAAACAACATCAATCAAATGAGTTAAAGCGGTTTTTTAAGTAAAATCGCTTTTTTTTATTCAATAGGAAAATCAAAATATGTTTTAGGAAATGGTTCGTATCGCAATGTAAAATGCCACCATTCTTTCGAATAGTTTCTAAACCCGTGTTTTAGCATAACGGTTTGTAAAAGCTGTCGGTTTTCTTTTTGTTTTTTGGTGATTCCTTTATAATCTACCCAAGATTCTTGCCCAAAAAAATCGTATGGACTTCCCATATCCAAAGGTTTTCCGGTATTGCCATCAATAATCGTTAAATCTACCGTACTGCCCCTACTATGCCCCGATTTACTGGCAATATATCCCGCTTTAAATAGATTTCTCTTTTTTACATTCGGATAAAAATCAGATTTATTAATGGTATCATTTAAAACTTTAGCCCAACGCACAAAATGATTAACAGCTTCTTGCGGTCTGTACCCGTCGTAAACCTTTAAGCATAAATTTTTATTCTGCAACTCCTCTTGAACCAATTTTAAAGCCTGCGCAGTTTGTGTGGTTAATATAAGTTTATTTGAATGATAACCATCCACAGGTTTTCCCAAAAAGTTATTCGCGGTGTTGTACCTTAATTCTACATCCAAATCGGTAATCACGTCTTTAACATAAGTAAACCCATCGGGTAATTGCGCAAAAGACAAAAAGCTAATTAGCAGAAAAAAGAGGCTTGAATAAAATTTCATAAATAAGGATTATAAGCGAATGTATACAAAATAAACTTATACCTAAAATTGAAGCACAAAAAAACCGAGTTCCCTCAAACTCGGTTTCTTTTCAATTTGCTTTTTTAATTACGTAGTAGATTTAGGGTCTCTATCTCAACAACATAATGCAAATATTAATTAATTAATCCATTGAACTAAAAAGTATGTTATTTAGTACACACCAAATATATAATTAATAAATATACACTCACGATAAAAAACACAATAAATCGACGAAATGCATTAAATTTTAACATTTAAAGATTAAAATATGTATTTCATCGACGAAATACATGTTCACGCATAAAAAAAGCATCTTAAATAAGATGCTTTTTTACTAACTAACCAACCAAAAATATGAATTACATTATTTAAGTTTAAAGTAACCACTCAATAAACTTTTTATTAGAATGCAATCACATACCAATACACAATATCCGTGCCAAACTTTTTTACAGTTGCCTATATTAACATAATTTTAATACAGATAAAGTTTTATAAATTATGCGCTGCGGCTAGCAATTAATCTATAATTATTAAGATATTTGCTTTTCTAAAAAAATAATCTAAAATAGACCTATGAAAAGACTGTCGCTTTTAACCCTACTTGTTTTAACCGTTTCGTGTGCCAAACAACCCGATTTAACTGTTAAAACACATATAAAAGGCTTAAAAAAAGGAACTGTATATCTTAAAAAAGTAAAAGACACAGCACTTATAACTGTAGATTCGATACAAATTAATGGAAATGCTGAATTTGAATTATACAGTAATTTAGAATCTCCAGAAGTGTTTTACCTATACTTAAACAAAAACACCAATGAAGATGATGCTATTGCTTTTTTTGCAGATAAAGGCATTACCGAAATTAACACCACACTTAAAAACTTTGTTTTTGATGCCAAAATTAAAGGCGCTGTACAACAAGCTAAGTGGGAAGAATATCAGAAGATGATTTCTAAACTTAACAATAGAAATTTAGATTTGATAAAAGAGAAGTTTGAAGCTCAAATGGAAAACGATACTTCAAAAATTAAGGCTATTGACAATGAATATAATAGCCTATTAAAACGAAAATACTTATTTACGGTTAATTTTGCTATAAACAATAAAGATAGTGAAGTATCACCTTACCTAGCCTTAACAGAAATTTACAATGCACGAATTAATTTTTTAGATACCATTAATAATTCCTTAACCCCGAAAGTAAAAGCTTCAAAATACGGAAAACAATTACAGGTTTTTATTGACGAAATAAAAGAAGCCGATAAAAACAATTAAGCGTGAGATTTAAAAAAACAAAAGCCTTTCGAAAAATCGAAAGGCTTTTGTTTTCAAGTTAATAACTTTACTTATTCATTTGCAAAATCACAATGGCGATGCACAGCTATTTGGCGTTTATATCAATTGAAACCCACGGATAATTGCAGCGATAAGCTATTATCCGAGTTTGTTGATTTTTTCAATTAATGCACGACCTTTTTCTTCCAATTCTGTATTGATGGCCTTAAAGTGGGCTTTTGGGTTTTGAACATCTTTAGCATTTACTTTTGCTATTAGCGTGTCAAACGTCTCAATTGCTTCATCAATAATTGCTTCGCTCTTTTTAGTGTCTTTATCTGTGTTTTCGTATTCCCAAACATAAACTGCTTCAATAATATCGCCTAAAACATAGTTTATATCTTTCTTCAGGTTTCTAACATTTGCCATAATTTCTAATTTTATTTAGGTGCAAAAATAAGCAAATTATTAAACAAAAACGTTTAATAATTCAGTATAAATCAAAGGTGTATTAGCAGCACAATACGCCATAATTTTAAAAAATCGAACTTACAGCATGGTCTATTCCCCCGAGTAACTCACAAAATTACGTGGCGTTTCGTACAGGGTGATTTCTAGATCTAAGTGCGCTTCAATTTTTGGTTTTATTTTATTGTAAATCACCACGGCTATATTTTCTGCCGTAGGGTTTAGTGTTTTAAACTCCGTAACCTCTTCATTTAAATTTTTATGGTCAAACTGCTCTTCTATTTCAGTTTCAATTAAATGTTTTAAGATTTTCATGTCCATAACAAATCCAGTTTCCGGGTGTATCTCTCCTTTTACGGAAACAATGAGCTCGTAATTATGCCCGTGGTAATTGGGGTTGGCACATTTACCAAAAACGGTGGCGTTTCTGGCATCGGTCCAATCGGCATTGTACAAGCGGTGCGCGGCGTTAAAATGGGCTTTTCTACTAACGGTTACCTTCATTGTCAACTAAATTTATGTGTTCGTAAAATTTACTGAAAATAATTTTAAACCAAGCGGTATAAAGTTCCGGATGTAAAGCTATATCAACTTTTACATCTTCTAATGGCATCCATTTCCACGATGCTACTTCATCAGGGTTTATGTTTGGCTCATCATTGTAATGCCCTACCATAATATGGTCTAATTCGTGTTCGGTCAAGCCATTGTCAAACGGGGCTTTATAAATAAATGATGCGGTTTCCTTTAGCTCCGTTATAAAGCCCATTTCTTCCATTAAACGGCGTTTACCAGCTTCAATATTGCTTTCCCCATCACGTTGGTGACTACAGCAGGTGTTGGTCCAAAGTCCGGGTGTATGGTACTTATGTAAGGCACGTTGCTGTAGCATCAGTTCATTGTTGTCATTAAAAATAAACACCGAAAACGCACGGTGCAGCACCGCCTTTTCATGGGCTTCCATTTTAGGCATCAAACCTATTTGTTCGTCTTTTTCGTTAACAAGAATTACCTGTTCTTCTTTCATCTGCATATTTTTATTACTATTTGGGTCAGATGTAATGCGCTGATAAACATTTGCATAAAAATCAACTAAATGTTATCACTCATTACACAGTTTTACAAAAATACCAAGTAATTATTTAAAAGTCATTAAGGATTTCATAAAATAAAAAGAGCATTCAAAAATTGAATGCTCTTTTTATTTTATGCTATTTGAATTAATTTGCCATAACAATAAAATCGCTACGTCTATTTAATTGATGCTCCTCTTCACTGCAGGGTACACCATCACTACATTTATTGGTTAATTGGCTTTCGCCATAACCCTTTCCTGTTAATCTATCGGCCGAAATATTTCCAACCTTTATTATATAATCGATAGTCGAAACATTTCTTCTTGATGATAATTCTAGGTTATAGTTTTTAGTTGCCCTACTATCGGTGTGCGACCTAACATCGATTTTTATATTAGGATATTTTTTTAATACTGCTATTACTTTTTGTAACTCTATCTCGGCATCTGCTCTAATGTTGGCTTTATCGAAATCAAAATAAATGGGATTAAGATTTAAAGCTTCTCTTAAATTTGTACCTTGAGTAATTGCAACATCATCAATTTCTAAATACATGTTTTGTGTTAAATCTTCTTTTCTATTATTTGTTGCATAAACTCGGTGTTCAGCAGTAAGGTACAATTCTTTTGAAGCTCTTAATGAGTATTGCTCTTGGCATTTTAATAATCCAGAAAATGAATAATTGCCTTCGGCGTTAGATACCGTTTCTGAAACTTTATTTCCTTGGGCATTAAACAAAACCACGTTAGCATTTGCTAGTATTTTGTTAGACTTTTTATCATAAATCACTCCAGACATATTTTGTAGGCACTCAGGTACTTTAAAACTATATATATCGTCATCGCCTTTACCACTCGCTCTGTTTGAAGTAAAAAAGCCTTCCATCGTTTTTAAGTTTTCATAATACCCAAAATCGTCCATGGAGCTGTTAATTGGACGACCGAGATTTTCTATTGAATACGATTTATTTCCATCGAAACTTTGTTCAAAACCTCTAATCACGAAGATGTCTAAACCACCTAACCCTGGATGTCCATTTGATGCAAAATACAAATCTCCATGCGAATTTACGTAAGGAAAGGTTTCTTGACCTTCGGTATTAATCGTAGCACTTAAGTTTATAGGTTCGCCTAAGCTTCCGTCTTGTTTTATATCTACCACATACAAGTCTGAGTTACCTATTGATCCAGGCATATCTGAGGCAAAATATAGTTTAGTTCCAGTAGTATTTACCGAAGGATGTGCTACGCTATAGCTCGCACTATTGAAGTGTACTGGTTTAATATTTCCCCAAGTTTTATCATCTTGCAATTTAGCTCGAAACATTTGAAGCCTATTGATACCTTCATCATCTCTTTTTAGTTGGTTTCTAAAATAGTTGTTGCGTGTAAAATACATGATGTCCTCGGTTGGTAAAAACGAAGGTGTAGATTCATGAAATTTTGTATTAACAGCGTTATCAAAACTTTTCACGTTGGTGTAACTACCGTCTTCTTGCCTAATGGCCGCATATACATCCAAAAAGGGCTGATTATTCCATTTATAGTTTCTACCATCTCCTCTAGAAGAGGCAAATAACAACTGGTTTTTATACTGATTGCTACCGAAGTCTGAATATTTGGAATTGATATCCAAATTTTTAATTTCTAAATCCTCACTTAAACGTTCTATGTTATTTAAGTAATTAGGTTGTGATACAAATGATTTACTTCGTAAATCTGAAGATTTTGCCTCTGCAAACTTCTGCATCCATTTATCAGCATCGTTATAGTTTTTAGTAGCTTTTAAAGTTTGGGCATATCTGTAATAATACTCTACATCGACATCTGAATAAATGTTTAATAGCTTACCATACCATTTTGAGGCATCCTCCATTTTATTATTAAAATAAAAAGAATCACCTAACTTTTGAAATAAATCTTTCGATTCAAATCCTTTCTCAGCTACTTCTAAAAGAACCTCACTTGTTTTAACATACGAAAATTTTTCATATTTTTTTGTTGCCTTTTTTATAGCCTTATCTTGTGCAAATCCACTAAAAGTTAATGCAATAACAAATAGTGATATTATATTTCTTTTTGTCATAATTTATTTTTTAAAAGAATCTTGGTGATAATATTCTACCTAATTGTCTTGGTTCAAAACGCAACATTATTTCATGAGAACCACTATTATAATTGTTCAAATTCGTAGTGGTTAAATCGTATGCGTAACCTATAAACAAACTATCACTTATTTGAAAACCTGCTAAACCACTAATAGCATCGTCCCACCTATAAGCTAATCCCAAAGTTAATTTTTCTTTGATTAAAAAATTAGCCGAAAAATCTGCTATAAGTGGTGCACCAGTAACGGCCTTTAAAAGAAAAGCTGGCTTAAATTTTGTATTCTCACTTAATTCAAAAACATAACCACCAATGATGTAAAAATGAAGTCTTTCTGCAGCCACGGACTCTTGAAAATCGTCATAGTGGTCAGTAGTAATAACATTAGGCACAGAAATTCCTAAATATGCTTTATTTGAATGCCAATACACACCAGCTCCTATGGTTGGCGAAAGTAAATTTAAGTTCTCACTATAAGCATTGTCAGGGTTTTGATACCTTCCTTTACTCCAATCTAATGACAACACATGAAATCCTGCTTTTAAGCCAAAAGTTAAATCATGCTTGTTAACTGTGCCCAACGGAATTGTATAAGAAAAATTTGCATCAAAGTAAGTTTCGCTTGATGGTCCTAGCTTATCGTTAACAACAGATAACCCTAAACCAACTTTTTCATTTCTAAGTGGCGAATGCAGGCTAAATGTTTGTGTTTTAGGAGCTCCATCTATACCTACCCATTGGGTGCGATATAAGCCTGCAATACTTAACACATCCCTTTGCCCTGTATATCCAGGGTTTATATTCATGGTATTATACATGTACTGTGAGTATTGCGGGTCTTGTTGTGCTAAACTTTCGTGTGCTATTAAAAGTAAAAATACTATAATTGCACTTTTATAAACTGATGATTTATATATCATTGTATTTAATTTTAAAATCTTAATTGTTTATTATCTGTTTATGTATAACCATCCCACTTTAGGCTTTGATCCATCTCCTAAATTCAAGACATAATAATATGTTCCTACTGGTAATTTATCAGATTGACTATAAACAGCTCTTCCATTGGAAACACCACGCCAATCATTCTTATAACCACGTTTCTCGTAAACAATATTACCCCAACGGTTATATATTTCTAGTTTATTATTTGGATAATTTTCAATACAGTTAATCACGAAAGTGTCGTTAACATTATCGCCATTTGGCGAAAACTCATTGAATACCATCAAGCATCCTAGTTCTGTTATGGTAGCATCATCTTCAGTATTACCATCTAAATCATCACCATCATCACTCGTATCAGAAACAGAACCAATTCGAATATTACTTCCCGTTGCTACAACGCTATTCCTTACTCCACCTGCATTTATTGTTTCTTGAGTTATTGTAAAGCTAGCATTATAGGTAGCTACCTCACCAATCAAAAGTATGCCTTCAGCACTACCAAAACTTGACTCAACAAATTGTGGTTCTTGTGTAAGTGAGATATTTTTTCCATTAACATCAGTAAAAGTATCTATTAAGGAAATTTCAGCTAAATCGAAATCACCTGTATTTTCAATTTCAATCGTATAGTTAATAACATCCCCCAATGATGTACCAAATACATCAGCAACTTTAGTCACTCTAATTGAAGCTTCACAGCCAGTTATTATCGGATCACAAACATCATGTGGGTCGAATGGACCTGGACCATAGGTTGTTGGGTCCTCTGGAGTTGATGGGTCATCAATTCCCGTGGTTTCCTCACAATCGGTTAAACCATCTCCATCTGAGTCCACAGGTGATGGACAACTTACAACAACTATTGTTGCCGTTGCCGTATCGCAGTTTGTTGGGTTTAAATTCTCACATATGGTATAATCGTAGGTGTAGGTCCCTGCCGTGGTCCCTGCTGCTACTGTGATTGTTCCGTCGGCATTCATCGTAATGCTTCCTGCTGCCGGTGTTGGCGCGGTTCCCGGTGTTAATGTGATATCTGCCGGTACCACTGCTACTCCGTTTAATGTGTCGTTACCCAATACCGTTGCCGTTGAGCCCCCGTCGAATCCGTTGACCGGTGCGCCGCTAAAGTCATCTGCTACGGCATCGATTGGTGCTGGGGCTACGACTATTGTTGCCGTTGCCGTATCGCAGTTTGTTGGGTTTAAATTCTCACATATGGTATAATCGTAGGTGTAGGTCCCTGCCGTGGTCCCTGCTGCTACTGTGATTGTTCCGTCGGCATTCATCGTAATGCTTCCTGCTGCCGGTGTTGGCGCGGTTCCCGGTGTTAATGTGATATCTGCCGGTACCACTGCTACTCCGTTTAATGTGTCGTTACCCAATACCGTTGCCGTTGAGCCCCCGTCGAATCCGTTGACCGGTGCGCCGCTAAAGTCATCTGCTACGGCATCGATTGGTGCTGGGGCTACGACTATTGTTGCCGTTGCCGTATCGCAGTTTGTTGGGTTTAAATTCTCACATATGGTATAATCGTAGGTGTAGGTCCCTGCCGTGGTCCCTGCTGCCACAGTGATTGTTCCGTCGGCATTCATCGTAATGCTTCCTGCTGCCGGTGTTGGCGCGGTTCCCGGTGTTAATGTGATATCTGCCGGTACCACTGCCACACCGTTTAGGGTGTCGTTACCCAATACCGTTGCCGTTGAGCCCCCGTCGAATCCGTTGACCGGTGCGCCGCTAAAGTCATCTGCTACGGCATCGATTGGTGCTGGGGCTACGACTATTGTTGCCGTTGCCGTATCGCAGTTTGTTGGGTTTAAATTCTCACATATGGTATAATCGTAGGTGTAGGTCCCTGCCGTGGTCCCCGCTGCTACTGTGATTGTTCCGTCGGCATTCATCGTAATGCTTCCTGCTGCCGGTGTTGGCGCGGTTCCCGGTGTTAATGTGATATCTGCCGGTACCACTGCCACACCGTTTAGGGTGTCGTTACCCAATACCGTTGCCGTTGAGCCCCCGTCGAATCCGTTGACCGGTGCGCCGCTAAAGTCATCTGCTACGGCATCGATTGGTGCTGGGGCTACGACTATTGTTGCCGTTGCCGTATCGCAGTTTGTTGGGTTTAAATTCTCACATATGGTATAATCGTAGGTGTAGGTCCCTGCCGTGGTCCCTGCTGCTACTGTGATTGTTCCGTCGGCATTCATCGTAATGCTTCCTGCTGCCGGTGTTGGCGCGGTTCCCGGTGTTAATGTGATATCTGCCGGTACCACTGCTACTCCGTTTAATGTGTCGTTACCCAATACCGTTGCCGTTGAGCCCCCGTCGAATCCGTTGACCGGTGCGCCGCTAAAGTCATCTGCTACGGCATCGATTGGTGCTGGGGCTACGACTATTGTTGCCGTTGCCGTATCGCAGTTTGTTGGGTTTAAATTCTCACATATGGTATAATCGTAGGTGTAGGTCCCTGCCGTGGTCCCTGCTGCTACTGTGATTGTTCCGTCGGCATTCATCGTAATGCTTCCTGCTGCCGGTGTTGGCGCGGTTCCCGGTGTTAATGTGATATCTGCCGGTACCACTGCTACTCCGTTTAATGTGTCGTTACCCAATACCGTTGCCGTTGAGCCCCCGTCGAATCCGTTGACCGGTGCGCCGCTAAAGTCATCTGCTACGGCATCGATTGGTGCTGGGGCTACGACTATTGTTGCCGTTGCCGTATCGCAGTTTGTTGGGTTTAAATTCTCACATATGGTATAATCGTAGGTGTAGGTCCCTGCCGTGGTCCCTGCTGCCACAGTGATTGTTCCGTCGGCATTCATCGTAATGCTTCCTGCTGCCGGTGTTGGCGCGGTTCCCGGTGTTAATGTGATATCTGCCGGTACCACTGCCACACCGTTTAGGGTGTCGTTACCCAATACCGTTGCCGTTGAGCCCCCGTCGAATCCGTTGACCGGTGCGCCGCTAAAGTCATCTGCTACGGCATCGATTGGTGCTGGGGCTACGACTATTGTTGCCGTTGCCGTATCGCAGTTTGTTGGGTTTAAATTCTCACATATGGTATAATCGTAGGTGTAGGTCCCTGCCGTGGTCCCCGCTGCTACTGTGATTGTTCCGTCGGCATTCATCGTAATGCTTCCTGCTGCCGGTGTTGGCGCGGTTCCCGGTGTTAATGTGATATCTGCCGGTACCACTGCCACACCGTTTAGGGTGTCGTTACCCAATACCGTTGCCGTTGAGCCCCCGTCGAATCCGTTGACCGGTGCGCCGCTAAAGTCATCTGCTACGGCATCGATTGGTGCTGGGGCTACGACTATTGTTGCCGTTGCCGTATCGCAGTTTGTTGGGTTTAAATTCTCACATATGGTATAATCGTAGGTGTAGGTCCCTGCCGTGGTCCCTGCTGCTACTGTGATTGTTCCGTCGGCATTCATCGTAATGCTTCCTGCTGCCGGTGTTGGCGCGGTTCCCGGTGTTAATGTGATATCTGCCGGTACCACTGCCACACCGTTTAGGGTGTCGTTACCCAATACCGTTGCCGTTGAGCCCCCGTCGAATCCGTTGACCGGTGCGCCGCTAAAGTCATCTGCTACGGCATCGATTGGTGCTGGGGCTACGACTATTGTTGCCGTTGCCGTATCGCAGTTTGTTGGGTTTAAATTCTCACATATGGTATAATCGTAGGTGTAGGTCCCTGCCGTGGTCCCCGCTGCTACAGTGATTGTTCCGTCGGCATTCATCGTAATGCTTCCTGCTGCCGGTGTTGGTGCGGTTCCCGGTGTTAATGTGATATCTGCCGGTACCACTGCTACTCCGTTTAATGTGTCGTTACCCAATACCGTTGCCGTTGAGCCCCCGTCGAATCCGTTGACCGGTGCGCCGCTAAAGTCATCTGCTACGGCATCGATTGGTGCTGGGGCTACGACTATTGTTGCCGTTGCCGTATCGCAGTTTGTTGGGTTTAAATTCTCACATATGGTATAATCGTAGGTGTAGGTCCCTGCCGTGGTCCCTGCTGCTACTGTGATTGTTCCGTCGGCATTCATCGTAATGCTTCCTGCTGCCGGTGTTGGCGCGGTTCCCGGTGTTAATGTGATATCTGCCGGTACCACTGCTACTCCGTTTAATGTGTCGTTACCCAATACCGTTGCCGTTGAGCCTCCGTCGAATCCGTTGACCGGTGCGCCGCTAAAGTCATCTGCTACGGCATCGATTGGTGCTGGGGCTACGACTATTGTTGCCGTTGCCGTATCGCAGTTTGTTGGGTTTAAATTCTCACATATGGTATAATCGTAGGTGTAGGTCCCTGCCGTGGTCCCTGCTGCCACAGTGATTGTTCCGTCGGCATTCATCGTAATGCTTCCTGCTGCCGGTGTTGGCGCGGTTCCCGGTGTTAATGTGATATCTGCCGGTACCACTGCTACTCCGTTTAGGGTGTCGTTGCCCAATACCGTTGCCGTTGAGCCTCCGTCGAATCCGTTGACCGGTGCGCCGCTAAAGTCATCATCATTAGCAATTATTCTAGGAATAACACTTAATGTTGCACTGTTCTGTTCATTGACACAAACATTATTAGGTTGTGAAATTATTACGTTATACACATTACCGTCTAAACCTGTAACATCAGATATATTCAAAACATTTGTGTTGGTTCCACTATAAACACCTGTATCCGATAAGTTTGACCCATTTTCTTGCCATTGATAAACTAAAGAAGCTGAAACATCTGTGGCTGGTGGTACTGCGTAATCAGGCACACCCGAAGCAAACGTTGAGGTGCTTTCAGATGTTGCTGTTACAGTAAAAGTTGCTGAATCACCTTCTATTTCACTTTGATTAGAAGGTCCTGCCGTTACTGTAACTTGAACTGCTGTAGTTACATTATTATTAGTTCCTGGATAGGTAGCAGCAATCACAGTTCCATCAGGGTTCACTTCTGAAGCACCAACTACTCCACCATACGTACCATCGCTATTTGAATCGGCATTTGAATCAGAATAAGCTTCGTTAGCATCAGGGCACCCATCATTATCACTATCTATATCTTTGTAATTTGGTATACCATCATCATCAGTATCACAATGCTCAGTAGCAACAACAATATTATCTACATATTCATCTACAGATAAACTAATTTCTGCATTATTTAACCAAGGGTAATTACTTGCTGGTCCAAAATCTATGCCTGTAGCAGTAAAAGTTGTTTCAGGATTTCCCGTAGCATTATACCTATACCCTACATTATCTGCATATAAATGTAATGTACCACTACCGTTATCAGCTACGTAATAAGTTGTAAATTGTCTAAACCACCCGTCAATCCTAGGCGGAGCACTAAAAGAACCAGGAGAAGAATTAGGATGTCTAATTAATGAAACCCCATGTCCATATAAAAATACTGCAT
The DNA here is from genome assembly GCF_032814565.1 of Hwangdonia lutea. Taxonomy (GTDB): domain Bacteria; phylum Bacteroidota; class Bacteroidia; order Flavobacteriales; family Flavobacteriaceae; genus Hwangdonia; species Hwangdonia lutea. Next base: position 2,568,818 of record NZ_CP136521.1, on the reverse strand, counting down.
CTGGTGCTCCGGCAAAATCATCAACCCAAATAGGATCTTGCCCTGGTGCACCAAGAGATATCCCATACTCATTACTCGATGCCCCAGGACCAGGGGCCTGCTGTCCTAATGAAAAATCAGCCTCAACAGTAAATCGAGTGCCGCTTAATAAGTTAACATTATCTAAAACAACAAAAGAAGACATTTGCAGATCATCTACTATTCCCCCTCCATTAGCATCAATTGTCATGGTAGGATTGCCATCAAAACCAATTACAGAAGCAAATTCTCCAACATTTGTTGTTCCACTATTACCAGGATGAGAGTTATAAGCTGCAGTAAACTAGTTACTCCTGGTGTACTTCGTAAATCTCCTTTTGGCACAGGGTTTCCTGCTGTAGCAGTTTCAAATGTTTCATTTACAAGATATTCCTTAATTGTAGGCCCTGTGCAGTTTTCATCTTCAACAGTATCAAGGATACCATCGTTATCATTGTCTAAATCTGCTGAGTTTAATACACCATCGTTATCACAATCATTAGCTGGCCCAACACATTGCGCTTGAACGTTGGGCATAAAACAAAGTATTAAAATTAATGCTAAAAGTAACCTGTAAAACGAAGTTTCACGGAGTTGGGTAGAGATTTTCATATATTAAACGAGTAAAATTATGTTATACTATATTTTTAAGTTTTATTATTTTGTTTAGACACTCATTAATATACTGAGGTCACTTTTTTCAATAAAATTCAATTAAATGCTATAAATAATGCCAAAAAAAATTAATGTTGAGGCTATAGGCGGCCATAATTTTGAACGAATGGAGTATTATAAACGTATTAATAGCATAACGACATTCTTAATAAAAGCCTAAGCTTATTGCAGCCGTAAAGTTAGATTTTTTACAGACTAAATACAATTAAATCGGCTGAATTGTTAAAAAAAAGTTAATACGAAAGAATAAACCTAATCAAAAAAGAATGGGTATAATCTTAAATCATACCGGCGATAAACATATATATACGGTTTTTAGCAATCAATAAATCTATTTAAATAAGCTAATAACACTTAAATCTTAAGCACAGAACAGTGTTAAAAACGATTTAATTCTCTATAATTTTTGTAGTTAATAATCATATCTTTGCAATCCAATTGCAACAATCTATATGAGTTTTTTAAAAGAAATACAACGCAGACGTACCTTTGGTATTATTTCGCATCCTGATGCCGGTAAAACCACGCTAACAGAAAAATTACTGCTTTTTGGTGGTGCCATTCAAGAAGCGGGTGCCGTAAAAAGCAACAAAATTAAAAAAGGCGCCACGAGTGATTTTATGGAAATTGAACGCCAACGTGGAATTTCTGTGGCTACCTCGGTTTTAGCGTTTGAATATAATGGTATAAAAATAAATATTCTAGATACCCCAGGGCACAAGGATTTTGCCGAAGATACCTTTAGAACACTCACTGCAGTTGACAGCGTAATTGTGGTTATTGATGTAGCAAAAGGGGTTGAGGAGCAGACTGAAAAATTGGTTGAAGTTTGCCGCATGCGCAACATTCCTATGATTGTGTTTATCAATAAAATGGATAGAGAAGGAAAAGATGCCTTTGATCTTTTAGATGAAATTGAACAAAAACTTGGATTACGGGTAGTGCCTTTAAGTTTTCCAATAGGGATGGGTTACGATTTTAAAGGCATTTACAATATTTGGGAGAAAAACGTTAATTTATTTAGCGGTGACAACAGAAAAGACATTGAAGAAACGGTTGAGATTTCAGATTTATCTTCTTCGGAACTCGATACTTTAGTGGGTGAAAAGGCAGCCAACACCCTACGTGAAGAAATTGAATTGGTTGAAGGCATTTACCCCACCTTTAATAAAGAAGAATATTTAGACGGAAACCTACAACCCGTATTTTTTGGTTCGGCTTTAAATAACTTTGGCGTACGCGAACTATTAGATTGTTTTGTTGAAATAGCGCCAAAACCAAGACCAAAACAAAGTGAGGAACGCTTAGTTCAACCTGATGAAAAACAATTTTCTGGTTTTGTTTTTAAAATACACGCCAATATGGATCCCAACCATCGCGACCGTTTGGCTTTTATTAAAATTGTATCGGGTAAATTTGAAAGAAACAAACCGTATTTGCACGTTAGAAATAACAAAAAAATGAAGTTTTCCAGTCCGAATGCTTTTTTCGCAGAGAAAAAAGAAATTGTCGATGTCTCGTATCCCGGTGATATTGTTGGCTTGCACGACACCGGAAACTTTAAAATTGGGGACACCTTAACTGAGGGCGAAAACATTAATTACAAAGGTATACCAAGTTTTTCACCCGAGCATTTTAGGTACATTAACAACGCCGACCCCCTCAAATCCAAGCAACTATATAAAGGTATTGATCAATTAATGGACGAAGGTGTGGCGCAATTATTTACCTTAGAGCTTAATGGCAGAAAAGTAATTGGTACCGTTGGCGCACTGCAATACGAAGTGATTCAATATAGATTAGAACACGAATACGGAGCAAAATGTACTTACGAAAACCTAAACGTATTTAAAGCTTGTTGGGTTGATCCTGAAAATTCAAATAGCGACGAGTACAAGGAATTTGTTAGGGTGAAACAGCGTTTTTTAGCTAAAGACAAGCAAGACCAATTGGTGTTTTTAGCAGATTCTGCTTTTTCCTTACAGATGACGCAACAAAAATATCCAAGTATTAAATTTCATTTTACCTCTGAATTTTAACAAATCAACGAATATTTTTTGATTTTATTCACATATTGATAAAATTAGCGTATCCATTCCGAGAATTTAATATTTTAGCGATTCCCTCTTCAGAAAATAATTATTAGAAATTCATAACCCAAAACGTGAAAATCTATGGAATCTTACAAAAACGAATACAGCAACAATGACATTTTGGTAACCTACGAACCATGTGTTTGCATTCATGCCGAAAAATGTGCGAAAGGATTATCCGATGTGTTTAGAACCTCGGTTATCCCGTGGATTAATTTAGAAGGCTCAGAAACCGAACGTATCATAAACCAAATAAAGCGTTGCCCTTCTGGTGCCTTACAATTTCATTTAAAGAAAGAGGTGGCCTAATTACATCTGTTTCATTATATACATTTTGCACTAAAGCAACGGTAAAATCCCGTTGTACGGAAATACTAGTTCAGAATTAAAAAAACTCTGCGTTTTATATATTTTAAAACACTGCATTTTTTATGGTTAATTTGTACCGATTATTCTGTGTAATTTACCGGTTTTGCAATCTTTCACCACACCACTTTTTATCACCAAAAAACACCCAACGCTCTAAATTTTAGATATTTACACCTCTAGCTTTCAAGTTTTTTTATTACCTTTAATGGGCTAATCTTAAATTTTCTAACACATGAGCACGCCCAAAATACCCACCGATTATCACCACACCATACATCCCGACCGCACTTTTGATGTAGACACCGAATTATCTGGCGGTATGGATGCCAAACATTCCGGGGAAATAGAAACGAAGCTATCCGGAAGTGTTGAAAATAAAATCAGCGGAAGCTTAAACACCACCAACACTTTAAAACTCACCGGCGACAGCTCAGAACCCGTTGCTACAGACAATAAGGTTGAAATACTCAACTTACCACGTTTTACCCTTCAAGATATTAAAGACCTCATGAAACATCGGGTACGCATCCCGAACTATTCCAATATTTGCTTTAAGATGCTTGGGGTCGAGTTTTTTAGTATTTGTACCAGTGGTGAAGGCCAAATTATTACAGAACCTTATGTACCCACATCGGCCGAATTGTGTGAGGACGACTGTTGTGAACCCGACGTAAGACCTTTCCCGAAACCAAGACAAGACTATACAGGTGATAACATAAAAGCATAAAACATGGAAACTAAAGTGCCAAATTCCTTAATGGAAAAAATAAATTTTGGAGAAGATACCATTGTTTTAAATGGAACGCCTAAAAGGTTAAGTGGAACCGTACAGTTACACAATGAAAATAAAATTAAGACTCGAGTACGGTATTTAAATCTTAAACCTGCCAAGGTTAAAAACACCAAAAAACTCAATACCATTCCACTACTTATCAACACCAAACTGAGGGCGGGAGAAATTCGGTTGCAATCGTTATCGCTTAGCCTTCCTCCTGAAACACCGCCTGGAACATATCATCATTATATTGAAATAGGCAATAAAAAACGAAACATACAACTCGTAGTACAACCATCGATAAACATATCCGTACAACCTAGCGAATTCACGCTTCAAAATACGAGTCCGGGTACAAAACATAGTGTCAGTTTTACGGTAACCAATTTGGGTAATCTCGATTTTCAAATTCCCAATGCAAAACATGCAGCCGCTTTGGACATGGATATGTTATGTCGCGCTTTCGGAAAAGGATTTAGAGATAAAAAAGTGAAGGGGTTTAACGCTACGCTCGATAAAGTTACCGAACATATAAAAGAGCAGTTACCCAATTGGGCGAATTCTAAAATTGCCGAAGCAGGCGATATTATCAAACCCGGAAAACAGCAGCTCGTTAATTTTTCTTTTGTTATGCCAAAAGAGACTAACGCTGAGAATGATTATGATTTAAACGTGAGGTTTTGGGATAAAGAACTCTCCTTTGCAATTAAGTCGCATGTACAACCTAAAAACACCTAGAAAACATGGAAAACAAGAAACTTAACTCCAATGTGTTCAGCGATTCCGTTATGGAAAACATACAAACACTATCCGATATGTCCATGCAGTTTTATGGTACTATGTTGGAAAATATGTTAGGCAATAACACACAAATTAATAAACAAATGGGGCAACTTGGGAAAAATGCCCTCGACCCAATCAAAGCTATTTTAAATTCTGACGATTGCTGTGCCCCTAAAGAAAAATGCCCACCACATTGTATTGCCACTATTAGTAGAAAAGCCATGGCTGGAGAGCGCATTATAATACCCTTTGTTGTAAAAAACAATTGCCAAAAGCCTAAAACCTATAAAATAGGGGCTCGTGAATTAACAGATCAAGACGGTAATCTTGCCACAGCGCAACCTTTGCTCAATAAAAACAGTGTATCGCTGCAGCCCAACAAATCTGAACGTGTACTTATAAGTCTCGATTTAGCAAATTTTAAAGACGGTGTTTATACAGCAGAAATCGTACTTCGTGAAAAAGAGTACAATCAAAACATTTGTTTAACCGTTTCTGTAGGCGACCACAACGCGCCAATTGTGACGCCATACGAAGAGAAAAAATTCAAATTAAAATGGCAAAGTTGGAAGTCGCATTTCTACTGCGAACCAAAGGAACGAGTAACAAACGGACGTTAAAATATAAAAAGGTATGGCCGAAACAAACAACAAGCAACCTTTAGAGGCATTGTTTAAACACACTCTGGAACTCAATAAAAAATATATCGAACAAGGATTTAAGGTATTTAGTGCGTGGAGCAAACAACCAAACAAGCCCGATAATCTTTTTGTTTTTAAACCCGAGCAGTACAGTAAAGCCTTTAATGCGTTTGCCAAATTAAATTTGGAATACTACAACAATGCCATGGCACTCGGTTTTGGAATGCTAGACACCATGTTGAATAAAACACCCCCTGAAACAGCACCAGAAGCCGAACCAGCATTTGTACTAACGGGCAGTGTAAATGCCGGATCTAAAACTTCGTTGGAGTTTATTTTAGAAAACACAAAAACCGAAGTGGCCCAATGCGAATTGGTAAACTCTAACTTCATTAATGAAAACAACATTGAATTCCCCTCAATAAAAACATCGTTCAAACCTCAAAAATTCACCCAAAAACCCGATGAATCAAGTACGGTTAAAATTGGTATTCAAGTTCCAAAAAACACACCTTCCGACACCTATTTTAGTGATGTAACCGTAATAGGATTTGAGCCTTCTTTTTTTAGAATCCAGCTTCATGTAGAAAAGCTTTTAACAAAATCAGCCCATGCCAAAACAAAAAGACAATCCAAAAAATAAGCAAAATTCCAGCAAAGGTAAAAATCGCGACGATGAACCTTGGATTGATTCTGACCGCGTGATGAACAAAGCACAAAGCATTGTGAATTCCGCAGTAAATGTTTTAGAAGAAGAAATAGCCGCCGGTATTTTAGCGGCTAAAAAGATTGAAAAAAAACTCATTGACGTCGATGAAATTAGGAGCGACCCAGATGCCTTAATGAATCGAATCCGTCGTGATTCCCATGAAGTGCTCGATTTGGTAATCGATGGATTTGCCGCTATTACTGCTCAAATGAATGAGGTTGTTGAATCACTAAAGAATGAAAAAGAGAGCCAAAGTAAGAAAAACACAACATCAAAAACACCCTCAAAAAAATCAAGTCGAGACGTTATCGTATTAGAACCTGAAAACCCGATGAAATCAGGAGAATCCGTTTCGCTCAATCTAATTATGTATGAAGACACGGCCGAAAAACCCAAAACCATCGAATTTAGAAAATCCGATTTTATCGGTAGTGGAAATCAAAAAATAGGTCTTCGTTCCATAATCATACAACCAAAAAAATTACAACTTAAGCCCAAAGAGGAAAAGGACATAAGTATAACCATTAAACTTCCTAAAAACACGGTTCCGGGAGATTACAATGCTTTTATTACCTGCGTGAACAATCCTCAAGTTCGAATTCTTATCGCTTTAAAAGTCATCGAATAATGTATTAAAAATAATTGTCCACTAAAATATCACAACATGGATGTGCCACAAATGAAATCAAAATTGAAATACTACGGCGCTGAAACGCTACGTGGTATTCATGCATTTGTGCCAGAAAAAGAGCCCAAACACTATTTATACGACCTTATTTTAGACTATCCAAACCGAGGAGGTAAAGGGTTCAGACCTGGATTGTGCATCGCTAGTTGTAAGGCTCATGGCGGTAAATTACATCAAGCAAAATTTACAGCAGTGACTTTAGAAATGCTTCACAACGCCTTTCTTATTCATGACGATGTAGAAGATGAAAGTGCTTTTAGGCGCAATAAACCCACTATGCACAATGCACATAGTCGGGCAATAGCCATTAACGTTGGCGACATGATGAATGCTTTAAGCCTTTATCCGCTATGGCGAAACAAAGAACTTTTGGGTGATAAACTTACGCAACGCATTTTTTTGGAAGTGTATCATCTCATTACAGAATCGGCCGAAGGTCAAGCTTTAGAACTTGGGTGGCGGCAAGACAATCAATGCCATCTTACCGAAAAAGATTATTTACGCATGATTCTAAAAAAAACCTGCTGGTACACTTGCATTCAACCCATCCGCATGGGTGCGCTAATTGGAAGCAATGGTGTAATAAACCCGGACTCATTTAATAGATTAGGGTATTTTATGGGTGCTGCATTTCAAATACAAGATGATATTCTCAATTTGATAGGTGAAGAAAGTGCATACGGAAAAGAAATCGGTGGGGATATTATTGAAGGGAAACGCACTTTGATGCTGATAGATTTGCTGTCAAAATGTTCGTCCGCAGAACACCATTTTATCAAAGATTATTTAGGTACGCCCATGTTGGGCAGAGATATGGCCGATGCCAAAAAAATTCTTGAACTCATGCACCACTATAAATCAATTGACCATGCCAAACAAACCAGTCAATATTTAGCAGGAGCGGCATTAAAGGAGTTTTACACGCATTTTTCGCATTTAAAAGATTCAGAAGACAAAGCCTTTATAGAAACCATCATCATGTATATGATTAATAGAGATTATTAAAGATGATACAGATTCGCCCAAAAATAGATGTAGATTGCGACGTGCTTATTGTTGGCGGTGGACCTGCCGGAAGTGCTTTGGCCTATCATTTATCAAAAATGAATATTAAGACCATTGTGGTTGAGGCTGAGCGTTTTCCGAGAGACAAAGTTTGTGGAGATGGCGTAAGCCCTATTGCCCTAAAAGAGCTTCATCACATTGGAATTACCCAAACAAAAGCTTTTAAAAAGGCTAATGCTATTGAAAAAGTAGGCCTCTTTCTTGAGGATGATCAGACATTTATTAACTTGGAAAAGCCCGACGAACTTCCCTTTCATGCGCGCATTATTCCTCGAATTGAACTGGATTATATGGTTTATAATGCTGCAAAATCCGCTGGTGCCCAATTTATTGAAAATGCCCGTGTTATAGATTTTAAGGTTACTGCCCACAAAGTGGTAACCTCCTATAAAAAAGGAGCTTCGGAAACAGAAATCACATCGAAACTAATTGTAGGTGCCGATGGAAGTCGCTCGTTAGTGGGACGAAAACTACGGGGCAATAAACCAGATCCCGCCTATCAATTATTGGGGTTACGCTCGTATTTCAACAATGTAAACGGTCCTAAAAACCGAGTGGACGTTTACTTCAGCAAAGAGAATTTCCCAGGGATTTATTGGCTTTTTCCGAAGGGAGAACAGGGCGCCAATGTAGGAATGGCCATGGTTTTTAAGACTTGTCCGCAACGGGCTTCGGAAGTCCGAAAGTGTTTTTCAAACTTTATTGATAGTAATCCTGACTTAAAAAAGCGCTTAGGAAAAGGAAAAGCCACCGAAAAAATACAGGGATGGCCCATTACTTTTTACAACTCGCAAAACCCCATTATTTCAGATAGAGCGATGCTTATCGGTGAGGCTGCCGGATTAATTAATCCGCTAAGTGGTGATGGGATACAATATGCGGTTTTAAGTGCTCGATGGGCTTCAGCAGAAATTAAAAAGTGTTCCGAACAAAAGGACTTTTCTTTTGCTGCGATGGCGGATTATCAAACAAAAATTGAAAATGAATTGGAATACGATTTTGCCTTGTCAAATTTACTGGTACAATTTGGCCGGAACAAAACCTTGAGCCCTTTGTGGATGTCTTTTCTAAAAATTCTTATTGCACGGTGCAAAGAAGACCCCAAATTTGCAGGTACCATTGCTGGTATTTTTGAAGGTACTTATCCGTCGTACAAAGCATTACGTGCAGAGTTTATTTTAAAAATTGCCATGCAAGCCGGTATTGATGTCAATTCTTATATTTTAAACCGAGCAAATCAGCCCGCACAGTTTATTAAAGACGGAAGTCAATTTGCCAAAACCTCTAAAGATATTTTAATAGCGTTAAGCAAAGACCCTAAAGCCCATTTAGGCTGGTTGGCCGATGTGGCTGGAAAAACCGTTAAAGTGGCGAGGCATACCCTAAATGGTAAATGATAAAAATCATTAAATTTATATAGGCTAAAAAAAAGCCTTTGTTTTCTAATAATAGATTCCAAAGGCTTGTTTTATTTAAGCTTGACCGGTAGGTCCGAAATTTAATGGGATGGGCGGTTGCTCATAATCTTTGATTTCGCCGTGTGCATTCTCGAATCTAGACACATTATCGTTTAAAGCTTTTAGCAGACGTTTGGCGTGCTGTGGCGTTAAAATGATTCTAGATTTCACCTTGCTTTTAGGCACCCCGGGCATTATTTTCACAAAGTCTATTACGAACTCCGATACCGAGTGATTGATGATTGCCAAATTGGAATAAATCCCTTCGGCAACCGTTTCATCCAATTCAATATTTATCTGCCCTTGTTGTTTTTGTTTGTCTTTTTCTTCTGCCATAATATTATGTTTTATATAAAAAAGCCTTCAAGTAATATACATGAAGGCTTTTTGTTAGTTTCTATTTGTCATAGAACTCTTATTTATGAGATTCCCGCCTTCGCGGGAATGACAAATATTAGTTATAATTTAACTCTTTTTTTACTTGCATCATTTCGTCAAATTCTTCTTTAGAACCTACAATGATATCCGAATAGTTTCGCATACCTGTACCTGCTGGAATTCTATGTCCAACAATTACATTTTCCTTAAGTCCTTCTAAAGTATCAACTTTACCTGCTACAGCTGCTTCGTTAAGAACCTTTGTGGTTTCTTGGAAGGATGCCGCAGAAATAAATGATTTAGTTTGAAGCGATGCTCTTGTAATACCTTGCAATATTGGCGTTGCCGTTGCTGGCTGCGCATCTCTTGCAACTACAAGATTTTTATCTTCTCGACGCAAAATTGAGTTTTCATCTCTTAATTCGCGAGGCGAAATAATTTGTCCCGCTTTTAGATTTGTTGAATCCCCTGCGTCTTCAATTACTTTCATTCCGAAAATTTCATCGTTTTCTTTAATGAAATCTGCTTTATGAGCCAATTGATCTTCTAAGAAAATAGTATCGCCAGAATCAATAATACGTACTTTACGCATCATTTGACGAACAACAACCTCGAAGTGCTTATCGTTAATTTTCACACCTTGTAAACGATATACTTCCTGTACTTCGTTCACTAAGTACTGTTGTACAGCCGATGGCCCTTTAATATTTAAAATATCGTTTGGAGTAATAGAACCATCCGATAAAGGCATACCCGCTTTTACATAATCGTTTTCCTGTACTAGAATTTGATTAGATAATTTTACTAGGTACTTCTTGATATCGCCTGATTTAGATTCTACAATAATCTCACGATTACCACGCTTAATTTTACCAAAAGACACTACTCCATCAATAGCACTAACTACTGCTGGGTTTGAAGGGTTACGTGCTTCGAACAACTCGGTTACACGTGGTAAACCTCCTGTAATATCTCCTGCTTTTGCAGATTTACGAGGAATTTTAACCAATACCTTACCGATAATAATTTTCTCTCCGTCGTCAATCATTAAGTGTGCTCCAACAGGTAAGTTATAAGAACGAATAATTTCGCCTTTACCATCTTCAATATGCAGTGTTGGTATTAACTTCTTGTTTCTAGATTCAGAAATTACTTTTTCTTGGAAACCAGTTTGTTCATCAATTTCAACTTGATAAGTTACCCCTTGCTCGATGTTTTCATATTTTACTTTACCAGCAAATTCTGAAATAATTACACCGTTATATGGATCCCACTGACAAACCACATCACCTTTGCTCAATTCTTGGCCATTTTTAACATAAATGGTAGAACCATAAGGTATGTTGTTGGTACTTAAAACAATACCCGTTTTCTTATCGGTTAATTTAAGCTCAGATGTACGCGAAATAACGATATCTACTTCGTTGCCTTCTGCATCTTGACCTTTAACGGTTTTTAAATCTTCAATTTCAGCAACACCATTAAACTTAACAACCAATTTGTTATCCTCTGAAATGTTACCTGCAATACCACCTACGTGGAATGTACGCAATGTTAACTGAGTTCCAGGTTCTCCAATAGATTGTGCCGCAACAACACCAACAGCTTCGCCACGTTGTACCATTTTACCTGTGGCTAAATTACGACCGTAACATTTGGCACAAATACCTTTTAAGGCTTCACAGCTTAATGCTGAACGTACTTCGACAGCATCGATTGGTGAGGCTTCTATAGCTCTTGCTATATCGTCATCAATAAGTTCTCCGGCAGAAACCAGTAAATCATCTGTTAACGGATTATATACATCGTTTAACGATACACGTCCAACTATTCTTTCTTCTAAAGTCTCAACAATCTCGTCATTCTTCTTTAATGGCTCAACTTCAACACCTCTTAAGGTTCCACAATCTTCTGTATTGATAATAACATCTTGTGAAACATCTACCAAACGACGTGTTAAGTAACCCGCATCGGCCGTTTTAAGAGCCGTATCTGCAAGACCTTTACGTGCACCGTGTGTAGAGATAAAGTATTCTAAAATTGAAAGTCCTTCTTTAAAGTTAGAAAGAATCGGGTTTTCGATAATCTCGCCGCCACCTGCATTCGATTTTTTAGGTTTTGCCATTAATCCACGCATTCCTGTAAGCTGGCGAATTTGTTCTTTAGAACCACGAGCTCCAGAATCAAGCATCATATATACCGAGTTGAATCCTTGTTGGTCTTCACGAATACGTTTCATTGACAACTCGGTCAATTCCGCATTTGTAGAGGTCCAAATATCAATAACTTGGTTGTAACGCTCGTTATTGGTAATAAGTCCCATGTTATAGTTACCGGTAATACCGTCTACTAAACCATTGGCTTTATCAATCATGCCTTGCTTTTCCGGCGGAATGATAATATCACCTAAACTAAACGACAATCCGCCCTGGAATGCAAATTTGAACCCTAAAGTTCTAATCGCATCCAAGAAATCAGCAGTTTCAGGAACTGAAGTTACTTTAAGAATTTTTCCGATAATATCCCTTAACGATTTTTTAGTCAATACTTGATTGATGTATCCAGCAGCTTGTGGTACGTGTTGATTAAACAACACACGACCAACCGTGGTATCAACAATCATTTTATCAAGTTTGCCATCTTCATTAAGATCGATTGTTCTTACTTTAATACCTGCATTTAAATCCACTCTTTTCTCGTTAAAAGCTATAACCACTTCTTCTGGAGAATAAAAAGTTAAGCCTTCACCTTTAATTGGCATTTCTGGTGTAGACTTACGCAGTTTAGTCATATAATACAGTCCAAGTACCATATCTTGAGAAGGCACCGTTACTGGCGAACCATTTGCTGGGTTTAAGATATTGTGCGATGCCAACATTAATAACTGGCACTCTAAAATAGCTTCTGGCCCAAGTGGTAAATGCACCGCCATTTGATCACCATCAAAATCGGCATTAAACGCCGTACACACCAATGGGTGCAATTGTATGGCTTTCCCCTCAATTAATTTGGGTTGGAATGCTTGTATACCGAGCCTGTGTAAGGTAGGAGCACGATTTAAAAGTACTGGATGTCCTTTTAAAACATTTTCTAAAATATCCCAAACTACAGGTTCTCTTTTATCTATAATTTTCTTTGCAGATTTTACGGTTTTTACAATACCTCTTTCAATTAATTTTCTAATAACGAAAGGTTTGTATAATTCGGCCGCCATATTTTTTGGAATACCACATTCGAACAACCTTAATTCCGGTCCAACAACAATTACCGAACGCGCCGAATAATCAACACGCTTACCCAATAAGTTTTGACGGAAACGCCCTTGCTTACCTTTAAGTGAATCGGATAACGATTTTAATGGTCGGTTAGAATCTGTTTTTACTGCAGACGATTTACGCGTGTTATCAAATAATGAATCCACAGATTCTTGTAACATACGTTTTTCGTTACGTAAAATCACCTCTGGCGCTTTTATCTCAACCAATCTTTTAAGACGGTTGTTACGGATAATAACACGACGGTATAAATCATTTAAATCTGATGTTGCGAAACGACCACCATCTAACGGCACTAAAGGACGTAATTCTGGCGGAATGATTGGCACAACCTTCATAATCATCCATTCCGGACGATTTTCTCTGTTATTGTTAGATTCACGTAAAGCCTCAACCACTTGTAAACGTTTTAAAGCTTCAGTTTTACGTTGTTTAGACGTTTCTGTATTGGCTTTATGACGCAATTCGTAAGACAGCGCTTGTAAATCTATTCTTGATAATAATTCAATTAAACACTCCGCACCCATTTTAGCTAAAAACTTATTGGGGTCGTCGTCGTCTAAATATTGATTATCTTGAGGAAGTGTTTCTAAAATATTTAGGTATTCTTCTTCTGTAAGGAAATCCAATTTTTGCAAAGGTTCTCCTTCTTCATTTTTAGCATTACCTGGTTGAATTACTACATAACGTTCGTAGTAAATAATCATATCTAATTTCTTAGATGGTAAGCCTAATAAATACCCTATTTTGTTTGGTAACGAACGGAAATACCAAATATGCGCAACAGGCACAACAAGGTTGATGTGTCCTACGCGATCTCTACGTACTTTCTTTTCTGTTACTTCTACGCCACAACGGTCGCAAACAATACCTTTGTAACGGATTCTTTTATATTTACCACAAGCACATTCGTAATCCTTTACAGGGCCAAAAATACGCTCACAGAACAAACCATCACGTTCTGGTTTGTGCGTTCGATAATTAATAGTTTCTGGTTTTAAAACCTCGCCTCTAGATTCTGCTAAAATAGATTCTGGTGATGCTAAACCAATTGAGATTTTATTAAATCTCTTTACTGTATGTTTATCTTGTTTTCTTGCCATTTTCTTAAGTTTTCAGTCTCAGTCTCAGTATTCAGTAACTAGCTAAACTACTCACTGGATACTGCGACTGTAAACTATTTTTTTACTCCTCTAATCTGATATCCAAACCTAAACCTTTCAATTCGTGCATAAGCACGTTGAATGATTCCGGTAATCCTGGATCTGGCATGGGTTCGCCTTTTACGATAGCTTCGTAAGTTTTGGCTCTTCCAATAACATCATCAGATTTTACAGTTAAAATTTCTCGTAAGGTACTTGATGCGCCATAAGCTTCAAGTGCCCAAACTTCCATCTCACCAAAACGCTGACCACCAAATTGTGCTTTACCACCAAGTGGTTGTTGCGTAATTAATGAGTAAGGTCCGATAGAACGCGCGTGCATTTTATCGTCAACCATATGGCCAAGTTTCAACATATAAATAACACCAACGGTTGCTGGCTGATCGAAACGTTGTCCTGTTCCACCATCGTATAAATAGGTATGCCCGTATCTTGGAATTCCGGCTTTATCGGTAAGCTCGTTAATTTGGTCAATCTCTGCACCATCAAAAATTGGTGTTGCATAGGTTTGTCCTAATTTTTGACCGGCCCATCCGAGTACCGTTTCATAAATCTGACCGATATTCATACGAGACGGTACACCTAGTGGATTTAATACAATATCAACTGGGGTTCCATCTTCTAAGAATGGCATATCTTCTTGACGTACAATTCGAGCAACAATACCTTTGTTACCGTGGCGTCCCGCCATTTTATCACCTACTTTAAGCTTACGCTTTTTAGCAATATAAACTTTTGCAAGTTTGATGATACCTGCAGGTAACTCATCACCAACAGATATAGTAAACTTCTCACGTCTTAAAGCTCCTTGTAAATCGTTTTCTTTTATTTTGTAATTGTGAATTAAATCTGCAACAAGTTTGTTGGTATGGTCATCTGTGGTCCATTTACCAGACACTAAATGCGCATAATCATCAACAGCATTTAACATTTTAAGTGTGAATTTTTTACCTTTTGGTAACACCTCTTCACCTAAATCGTTAAATATACCTTGTGCCGTTTTACCATTTACAATAGAAAAAAGTTTTTCGACCAATACGTCTTTTAAAGCATCGAATTTTGAATCGTAAATACCTTCTAATTGTAAGATATCATCTTTATCCTGTGCTCTTTTACGCTTATCTTTCACGGCTCTGGCAAACAATTTCTTTTCAATAACCACACCGTTTAATGATGGTGAAGCTTTTAAAGAAGCATCTTTAACATCGCCTGCTTTATCTCCAAAAATGGCACGTAATAATTTCTCTTCTGGTGTTGGGTCTGATTCTCCTTTTGGTGTAATTTTACCAATTAGGATATCGCCAGGTTTAACCTCGGCACCAACACGAATCATTCCGTGTTCATCTAAATCTTTAGTCGCTTCTTCTGAAACGTTAGGAATATCGTTAGTAAGCTCTTCGTTACCTAATTTGGTATCTCTAACCTCTAAAGAATACTCGTCAATATGAATAGATGTGAAAATATCTTCACGAACCACTTTTTCAGAAATTACAATCGCATCCTCAAAGTTGTATCCTTTCCATGGCATAAAGGCCACTTTCATATTTCTACCTAAAGCTAATTCTCCTTTTTGAGTGGCATAACCTTCACATAAAACCTGACCCTTAGTTACTTTATCGCCTTTAACCACAATAGGTTTTAGGTTGATAGACGTGCCTTGGTTAGTTTTTCTGAATTTCACCAATTCGTAAGTTTTAATATCGCTATCAAAACTTACTTTAGCCTCATCTTCGGTACGTTCGTACTGTATCTTAATCTCGTTCGCATCAACATAAAGTACTTCTCCATTGCCTTCTGCGTTAATTAATACACGAGAATCTGAAGCCACTTGACGCTCTAAACCGGTACCAACAATGGGTGCATCTACTCGTAACAATGGTACTGCTTGACGCATCATGTTAGATCCCATCAAGGCTCTATTCGCATCATCATGCTCTAAGAACGGAATTAAAGATGCCGAAATAGATGAAATTTGATTTGGTGCCACATCGGTATAATGTAATCCGTTTGGATCAATTACTGGGAAATCGCCTTCCATTCTGGCAATAACCTTGTCGTGCAAAATCTTTCCGCTATCATCAACTTCAACCGTTGCTTGAGCGATTAATTTCTCTTCTTCTTCTTCAGCACTTAAATAAGTCGGTTCGTTCTTAATGTCTACAACACCATCGGTAACTTTTCTGTACGGGGTTTCAATGAATCCCATAGAATTCACTTTAGCATACACTGAAAGTGAAGAAATTAAACCAATGTTTGGTCCCTCTGGTGTTTCAATCGGACAAAGTCTTCCGTAGTGCGTATAGTGTACATCACGAACCTCGAACCCTGCTCTTTCACGCGATAAACCTCCTGGTCCTAAAGCAGATAAACGACGCTTATGCGTAATTTCTGCAAGTGGATTGGTTTGATCCATGAATTGCGACAACTGATTGGTACCAAAGAATGAATTAATTACAGACGATAAAGTCTTGGCATTAATCAAATCTATTGGGGTAAACACCTCGTTATCACGAACGTTCATTCGCTCACGAATAGTACGAGCCATACGTGCTAAACCAACACCAAATTGTTGAGATAATTGCTCACCAACGGTACGTACACGACGGTTAGATAAGTGATCAATATCATCAATCTCTGCTTTAGAGTTGATAAGCTCGATTAAATATTTAATAATAGTAATGATATCTTCTTTGGTAAGCACTTGCTTATCCATACCAATATCAAGACCTAATTTTTTATTCATTCTGTAACGCCCAACCTCACCTAAAGAGTAACGTTGGTCTGAGAAGAATAATTTATCAATTATCCCTCTTGCCGTTTCCTCATCTGGCGGCTCTGCATTACGTAATTGTCTATAGATATGCTCAACAGCTTCTTTTTCAGAGTTTGTTGGATCTTTTTGAAGCGTGTTATGGATAATGGCATAATCACCTTGTTCTGAAGTTTCTTTGTGTAAAAGAATCGTTTTTACTTCAGCTTCAAGAATTTCTTCAATATTTTCTTTATCTAATACCGTATCACGATCAAGCACAATTTCGTTACGCTCGATGGATACCACCTCACCTGTATCTTCATCAACAAAATCCTCATGCCATGTGTTTAACACACGAGCAGCAAGCTTTCGTCCTAAATATTTTTTTAATCCGGATTTTGATACTTTAACTTCTTCAGCAAGATCGAAAATTTCTAAAATATCTTTATCACGCTCAAAGCCAATAGCTCTAAAAAGCGTTGTTACTGGTAATTTTTTCTTTCTATCAATGTAAGCGTACATCACTTGATTGATATCTGTAGCAAATTCTATCCAAGAGCCTTTAAAAGGGATTACTCTTGCAGAATACAATTTTGTTCCATTAGCATGGAATGACTGTCCAAAGAATACTCCCGGAGATCTATGCAATTGAGATACTACGACACGTTCTGCCCCATTAATACAAAACGTACCAGAAGGTGTCATGTAAGGTATGGTGCCTAAATACACATCTTGAACAATAGTCTCGAAATCCTCATGTTCAGGGTCTGTACAATATAATTTTAATCTTGCCTTTAGCGGAACGCTATACGTAAGGCCTCTTTCAATACACTCTTCAATAGCATATCTTGGTGGATCCACAAAGTAATCTAAAAATTCTAAAACGAATTGATTACGTGAATCTGTGATTGGAAAGTTTTCCATAAAGGTGTTGTAAAGACCTTCATCACCTCTTTCTTCTGATTTTGTTTCTAATTGGAAAAAATCCTGGAAGGATTTTATCTGAATATCCAAGAAATCTGGGTATTCTGTTCTATTTACAATAGACGAGAAATTTAATCTTTCAGCTTGTGTTGATAACATCAATGGACGGAATTATGATTAAAAATAAATAGTGAAAGCGTTTTAAACGCTGGTTAAACAACCATAAACGAATTGATTATTTATAGGTTGTTTTGTGTTTTATTTGGTATAATGCTATTATACGCAAAATGGTCTAGGCCTGATAGCACATGCTTCAGACCTAAACCTTTGTGTTGTTGGGATGGTATGCTTACTTAAGCTCAACCTCAGCTCCAGCTTCTTCTAACTGCGCTTTTAATGCTTCAGCTTCGTCTTTTGATACAGCCTCTTTAATTGGAGATGGTGCATCATCAACTAAACCTTTAGCTTCTTTTAATCCTAAACCAGTTAATTCTTTAACTAATTTTACAACTGCTAATTTAGAACCACCAGCGGCTTTAAGGATAACATCAAACTCAGTTTGAGCTTCTTCAGCTTCTCCACCACCAGCAGGACCAGCAACAGCAACTGCAGCAGCAGCAGCAGGCTCGATACCATACTCATCTTTTAATATAGTTGCTAACTCGTTTACTTCTTTTACAGTAAGGTTAACTAATTGTTCTGCGAAATCTTTTAAATCTGCCATTTTTCTATCGTTTTAATAATTTTGTGATAATAATATATTTGTAATAAGTGCGTACTTGTTAATACTATCCTTCTTTTTCAGATAGTGTTTTAATAATTCCAGCAATGGTTCCTCCACCCGATTTAAGTGCAGAAACAACATTTTTAGCAGGAGATTGTAATAATGTAACAATTTCTCCAATTAATTCTTCTTTCGATTTAATATCAACTAACATATCTAGTTGATCGTCACCTAAATAAACTGCTTCTTCTATAAATGCCCCTTTTAATAAAGGTTTTTCTGATTTTTTACGGAAGTTTTTAATTAACTTAGCTGGTGCATTACCCGTTTCGGAATACATCACCGATGTATTGCCTTTTAAAACAGAAGCAAGGTCTCCAAAATCTTTATCCGAAGCTTCCATTGCTTTTGCAAGTAATGTGTTTTTAACAACTGCCATTTGCACGTTTGCCTTAAAAGCAGCACGACGCAAATTTGAGGTAGTCCCAGCATTTAATCCTGAAATATCGGTTAAATAGATATTTGCATTATTAGCTAATTCTGCAGTTAATTCCTCAATTACTTGTGATTTTTCTTCTCTTGTCATAATTTAAAGTTTTAACTTAATTAACCAATTTTAGGATCAATCGCTAAACTTGGGCTCATTGTAGAAGACATAAATATGCTTTTTACGTAAACACCTTTAGCGGTTGTCGGTTTTAGTTTTATTAATGTTGTTAATAATTCATTTGCGTTGCCCGCAATTTTATCAGCACTAAATGATGCCTTGCCAATAGCGGCATGTACAATACCGGTTTTATCAACTTTAAAGTCAATTTTACCAGCTTTTACTTCGCTTACTGCTTTTGCAACATCCATAGTTACTGTACCTGTTTTTGGGTTTGGCATTAAACCACGAGGACCTAACACACGTCCTAAAGGACCTAATTTACCCATAACACTTGGCATCGTAACGATAACGTCAACGTCTGTCCAACCCCCTTTAATTTTATCAAGGTACTCGTCTAAACCTACGTAATCTGCTCCAGCTTCTTTAGCTTCTGCTTCTTTATCTGGTGTTACTAATGCTAATACTTTCATGTCTTTACCAGTACCGTGTGGTAATGAAACCACACCTCTAACCATCTGATTGGCTTTACGCGGATCTACTCCCAAACGTACTGCCAAATCAACTGATGCGTCAAATTTTGTATTGGTAATATCTTTAATCAATGCTGATGCTTCATCAACAGAATAAAGTTTTCCTTTTTCAATTTTTGCTAAAGCCTCTTTTTGCTTTTTTGTTAATCTTGCCATTTTCTAATGTCTTTAATAGATTAAGAAGGAAATTTTCCTGTTACAGTTATTCCCATCGATCTTGCTGTACCAGCAACCATTTTCATAGCAGACTCTGTAGTAAATGCGTTTAAATCTACCATTTTGTCTTCTGCGATGGTTTTAATCTGATCCCAAGATACTTTAGCTACTTTTTTTCGGTTTGGCTCTCCAGACCCTTTCTTCACCTTTGCTGCTTCCATTAATTGAACTGCAGCTGGTGGAGTTTTAATTACAAAGTCGAATGATTTGTCTTTGTAAACAGATATAACCACTGGTAATACTTTACCTGGCTTATCTTGGGTTCTGGCATTGAATTGCTTACAGAACTCCATGATGTTTACACCTGCAGCTCCTAAAGCGGGTCCAACCGGTGGCGATGGATTCGCAGCACCTCCCCGAACTTGTAACTTAACTACTTTACCTAATTCTTTTGCCATTTTTAATAATTTAATTTTGATGTTATCTCTCTTTAGGAAGCGAAAGACTCATCTATCTTAATGTAACACTAATTATACTTTTTCAACTTGCATATAACTTAACTCCAATGGTGTTTTTCTTCCGAAAATCTTAACCATAACTTCAAGTTTACGCTTTTCTTCATTTATTTTTTCAATCGTTCCATCAAACCCGTTAAATGGCCCGTCGATAACTTTAACCGTTTCTCCTTTTGTAAAAGGAATGGCTACATGTGCTGTTTCTTCTACTGCCAATTCATCAACTCTACCCAACATTCTGTTAACTTCAGATTGTCTTAACGGCACAGGATCGCCTCCTTTGGTTTCTCCTAAAAAACCAATTACGTTTGTAACCGATCTAATAATATGAGGCACTTCTCCGGTTAAGTTGGCTTGAATCATTATATATCCTGGAAAAAACACTTTTTCTTTATGAATTTTTTTTCCGTTTCTAATTTGAACAACCCTTTCGGTGGGCACAAGCACTTGGTCTACATAATCTTGTAAACCCAATCGAGCAATTTCGTTTTCGATATAGGTTTTGATTTTGTTTTCCTGACCACTTACAGCCCTAACAACATACCATTTTTTTTCACTTACTTCAGACATAAATTCTTCTTTTAACGTTGCGTTATTTTATCCAGTCAAAGTAAAATGTTATGACTTTGCTGAAAACCGTATCTACCCCCCATATTGCAAGAGAGAATATAATTGAAAATACAGCAACCAAAACGGTTAAACTTTGTGCTTCTGCCCAAGTAGGCCATGTCACATTGTTTTTTAGCTCTCCAAATGATTCCTTTATATAATTTACAATTCCAGCCATTTATTTTTATTCATTATTTGCACGGGTTGAGAGACTCGAACTCCCGACACCTGGTTTTGGAGACCAGTGCTCTACCAACTGAGCTAAACCCGTAAATATAAGTCAAAAGGCATCACGCAAACACGTGATACCTTGACTCTATATTTATTAAACTTTTAATTTAGTCTAAAATTTCAGTTACTTGACCTGCACCTACTGTTCTACCACCTTCACGAATTGCGAAACGTAAACCTACGTTCATTGCAATTGGTTGGATTAATTCAACAGTAATAGTTAAGTTGTCTCCAGGCATAACCATTTCAACACCATCAGGAAGCGCAATGTTTCCAGTTACGTCAGTTGTACGAACGTAGAACTGCGGACGGTAGTTGTTGTGGAATGGGGTGTGACGCCCACCTTCTTCTTTCTTAAGGATATAAACCTCAGCTTTAAAGTTTTTGTGTGGTGTTACAGAACCAGGTTTTGTAATTACCATACCTCTAGAGATTTGAGTTTTTTCAATACCTCTTAATAGGATACCTGCGTTATCTCCAGCTTCACCTCTATCTAATATTTGACGGAACATTTCAATACCTGTAATGGTAGATGTTAATTTCTCAGCACCCATACCAATAATCTCTACAGGATCTCCAGTGTTGGCAACACCAGTCTCAATACGACCAGTTGCAACGGTACCACGTCCTGTAATTGAGAATACATCTTCAATAGGCATTAAGAAAGGCTTGTCCATATCACGTACAGGCTCTTCAATCCAATCATCACATGCTTTCATTAATTCCAATACAGTATCTACCCATTTTTGCTCACCGTTAAGTGCACCTAGAGCAGAACCAGAAATTACAGGACCATTATCTCCATCGTACTCATAGAATGATAATAAGTCTCTGATTTCCATATCTACTAATTCAAGTAATTCTTCATCATCAACCATATCCACTTTATTCATGAATACAACAATACGAGGAATCCCTACCTGACGTCCTAATAAGATATGCTCACGAGTTTGTGGCATAGGCCCATCAGTAGCAGCTACTACTAAAATAGCGCCATCCATTTGTGCCGCACCTGTTACCATGTTTTTTACGTAATCGGCGTGACCTGGACAGTCAACGTGTGCGTAGTGACGATTTTCTGTTTGATATTCTACGTGTGAAGTATTAATTGTGATACCTCTTTCTTTTTCTTCTGGTGCGTTATCAATTTGATCAAATGATCTCGCTTCTGAGAAACCTGCATCAGCTAATACTTTAGTAATAGCAGCAGTTAAAGTTGTTTTACCGTGATCTACGTGTCCAATTGTACCAATATTTAAGTGTGGTTTTGAACGATCGAAAGTTGCCTTTGCCATGTTTTTAAATAATTTTAATCTTAGTTATATAATAATATTAGTGTATTCGTTTTTTATACTCTTTAAATATAGAGCCAATGACGAGATTTGAACTCGTGACCTCTTCCTTACCAAGGAAACGCTCTACCCCTGAGCTACACCGGCGTAAAGTTTTTAATTTCCTATTCTCTCAAAAACAACCATTATTTTGATTGTACTATAATGAAAGAAGAGATTCCTGCCTTCGCAGGAATTTTAGAGCGGGAGACCAGGTTCGAACTGGCGACATTCAGCTTGGAAGGCTGACGCTCTACCAACTGAGCTACTCCCGCAATTCTTTGAATGAGTTCCAATAAAAAAATCAAATTTCAACCCCCAAAGAAGCAGAAATTGATTGAAGAATTCAGTCAATTGGTGTTCAATACCTTTATGAACGATTCCTAAAACCCAAAACAAATCTCCTTATCGAGCTTTGCTTTTTTTTTGCTTTTCGGAATTCTTAATTTCTGCCGAAGCAAAAACTTTTGTGGGGAGAGCAGGATTCGAACCTGCGAAGACGTAGTCAGCAGATTTACAGTCTGCCCTCGTTGGCCGCTTGAGTATCTCCCCAAACTATTCAAAATTCAAACTCTAAAACCTTGAATTTCAAAATGTTTTCAATATTTCAATTTTTGAGCCGATGGAGGGACTCGAACCCACGACCTGCTGATTACAAATCAGCTGCTCTAGCCAGCTGAGCTACATCGGCTTTTTTACACTTTTTTAGCATAAAAAAAGCCCGCTATTTCTAACGGACTGCAAATGTATAGATTTATTTTTTTATTCAAAACATTTTTTAAGAAATTTTATTATAAATGTGCTCTTAATTTCTCTTTTCGCTTTTTTAGCTGCCTTTCAAGAGACGAAACAGCCATGTCTGCACCTTCTTCAAAACTTTTACATTGTTTTTTTACAACAAAGCTATCTCCTGGAACACTTACCCTTGCCTCAAAAATTTTATTTTCTTTAATACTCGTGTTTTCTAATTTTAAATAAACATCTGATTTTATTACTTTATCATAAAACAAATCCAATTTATCCATGCGTTTTTGAATAAAATCTATTAACTTTTGATCTGCGTTAAAATTAACTGATTGTGTGTTTACTTTCATCGGTTATTCTTTTTTAGGTTATTAAATTGATCAAATGTAAATTGCCAATAATCATATTATTTTGATATATACTTAATAATTACGGCTGCTCACATGTTCTTTCTATTAGGTTAAAAATAAACTTTTATTTTTCACTTCTAGGATGTGCCTTTACATGCACTTTTTTAAGTTCGGCTATACTGTTATGCGTATAAACTTGGGTTGACGCTAAACTGCTGTGTCCCAAAAGCTCTTTTACTGCATTTAAATCGGCACCTTGGTTAAGTAAATGGGTTGCAAATGAATGTCTTAATATATGCGGACTCTTTTTTACTTTAGATGATGCCAAACTAAAATAATCATTTATTATTCTGTAAACAAGTGTTTCGTATATTTTAACTCCTTTTTCCGTTAAAAACAGCTTATCGGCATCTGCCATGTGTTCTAATTTATGCCTTGAAGTTAAATATTGCCTTATTGTTTGCGTTACTGAATTTAATAACGGGACGATGCGCTCTTTATTTCGCTTTCCCAGCACTTTTAACGTTTTGTTATCTAAATCAATACTGCTTAGCTTGAGCTCAATCAGTTCTATGCGCCTTATACCTGTGGTATAAAATAATTCGATGATTAGTTTGTTGCGAATGCCCTCGAAATCATCATCAAATTGCATATCATTTAAAACCTTCATGATTTCATCTTCTGAAAAAGGGACTTGAATTTTTTTACTCGTTTTTAAAGCTTTGTGTTTGGCGAGCGGATTGACTTTAATGTCGTCAATTTTTAAAAGAAATTTATAATAGGTGCTTAGCGCTGATATTTTACGATTAACACTTCGGTTTGTTAGTCCGCTTTCTACCAAGGAAACAATCCATTGTCTTATTTGTGGGTAATTAACCTTATTAATGGTATGGGTGCCGTATTCGGTTTTTATGAATGCTGAAAAATTCTCCAAATCATTTTGATAGGCATTTACCGTTAATGCCGAATAGTTTTTTTCTAATCGCAGATAATCTGTGAAGGATTTGAAGGACATTCTTTAAGTTAAAAGTACAAAGTTAAAAGTACAAAGTTTTAAAGGAATAAAAAAAAATCCCGCTTTTAATAAGCGGGATTTTTATTTTATAAGTAGCAGATACTATACTTCTTCTGCATCTCTTAAACTTTGAATGTACTGTGCTTTTTGAATCTGTGCTCTACGTACAACTGAAGGTTTGTTAAACTGTTTGCGTTCTTGCAACTGGTTTTTAACCGTTGTTCTTACAAACTTACGCTTGTAACGCTTTAACGCTCTATCTATATTTTCTCCTTCTTTTACTGGTATTATTAACATAGTGTCTTAACCTCCTCTCTTTTAGAATTTTCAGGCTGCAAATATAGAAAGTAATTTGAAATTCACAATTATAAAATTTATTATTTTTTAAAAATGATTTTTAATGACAAACGATGTTTGATTTAGTCAGAAAAATGATAACTTCGTTTACTTGTGCTGTCCCGTATAAATATAGGGATTGTTTCAGTAACGGTGCACATCAATCTGTTACCAAGCTTATCGAAGTATTAAAACGGATTCATATACTTAGAAGCCATTGTAGAACATTCAAGACAAACATTTCGAATGAAAAAGACACTTTCAATTCTCATATTTATTTTACCATTTCTTATCAGCTCTCAAAATAAGAAAACGATAGATTGGATAACCAATAATTCAATAGAAATTGAAGACTCAAGTCCTGATTCTGAACTAAAAATTTTTAAAAACAATACACCTGATAAATTTACCAATGCTATAATCTATGGGTTTGGAGAAGCTTCTCATAATACAAAAGAGTTTTTTGATATAAAAGCTAAATTTTTCAAACATTTGGTAAAAACTCAAGGTGTAAAAACTTTTATAATGGAAGAATCTTATCAAGCTGAATCTGGAATAAACGAATGGATAGGTGGCGGAAAAGGAGATGTTAAAACAATTGCTAAAAATTTTAATATCGGTTTTTGGCATACTAAAGAAATTGTAAACTTATTGCAATGGATGAGAAACTATAATTTAAATAAAACGAAAGAAAATCAAATTCGATTTTATGGAATGGATATTCAAACAGGTAAAAATCTTAGCAAAGAAATACGAGAATTTATTAAAAGCCATAACATCAATATCGAGGAAAACCTTCTAATGATTGCAGATAGTTGCTCAAACAAAAAAATAGATTATGGCAAATCTGAAAATTGGTGGCAAGTAAAACTCCCAGAATTAAATAAACTAAAAAAACAAATACTGAATTCACAAATAAAAGATGAAGACTTTAAACCTGTAATAAGGAGTTTAGATTATTTAATAAATTACACTC
Organism: Hwangdonia lutea; assembly: GCF_032814565.1. Lineage (GTDB taxonomy): Bacteria > Bacteroidota > Bacteroidia > Flavobacteriales > Flavobacteriaceae > Hwangdonia > Hwangdonia lutea. The sequence continues at coordinate 2,542,926 of NZ_CP136521.1, read as the reverse complement.
TATATGCATCAAAGGTTAAAACTAAAAACCCAGAAAGTACTGAATTTAGAGACTTGAAAATGTTCGAAAATGTAAAATACATTGTAGAAAATGAATCTAGAAATAGTAAAACTTTTATATGGGCTCATAATGAGCATATTAACAAAAGGGAAATGTATTACACAGGAAGCAATATAATTAATTTAGGTCGTCATTTAAAAGATTATTATAAAGAAGATTACTACAGTCTAGGTTTCGACTTTGGTGTTGGAAAAATAATTGGTTTTGTAATTGATAAAAAGAAAGGGAATCATTGGAAAACTTACCAAATAGAAAAACCGTTTAAAAAAACATATGCTAAGACACTAATGGCCGTCGATAAAGACATTTTTTTTATTGATTTTCAGAAAGCAGTTGAAAGTGGTTCTTCTAATTTTTTTAATAAAAAGAACAAACATTTATTAATTGGTGGTGGAGGTTATCAACCTAAACCACTACACAAGATTATGGTTAGTAAAATTTACACAAAAACATACGACGGATTAATTTTTGTAAAAAAAATATCAGTACCGAATTATAAGTTAGATTAATAAATAAACAAAACAATTTTAAATTTAAAACTATAGGCAGCAAATAAGCACGTTAGGGCTTGTAATCCTTTTTATCAATAATGATTTTTGCGAATGGAAAAACCATTTTCGCAAAACCCATTAATCAAAATTAAGTGGCTGGCTTGTAATCCTTTTTATCAATAATGATTTTTGCGAATGGAAAAACCATTTTCACAAAATTCATTAATCAAGATTAAGTGGCTGGTTTATAATCCTTTTTATCAATAATGATTTTTGCGATAATCTCTTTTAAGATTTCAGAAGTGCCTCCACCTATTGGCCCTAAGCGGCTATCGCGCAGCAGTCTTGCCATGGGGTAATCTTCCATATAGCCGTAGCCACCTAAAAATTGGAGACATTGGTAAATAACCTCGTCGGCCATTTTGGTAGATTTAAGCTTGGACATCGACGCTTCTTTTACCACGTACTCGCCTTTGTTTAATCTGTAAGCCACTGCGTAGTTAAAGGTTTTACATATTTCCATGTCGGCATAAAGTTCAGCTACGGTGTGGCGTAAGGCTTGAAATTTATCGATGGATTTTCCAAAAGCCATACGCTCAGACATGTATTTTAGTGCATACTCCAAAGCGTATTCTGCTCTGGCATGTGCGTTTACGCCCATAATTAAACGCTCTAACGAGAAATGCTGCATAATATACGGGAAGCCTTTATTTTCTTCGCCCAACAAATTGCTTGCCGGAACCTTAACATTATCGAAAGCTATTTCTCCGGTATCGGATGCCCGCCAACCCAACTTATCCAATTTGGTTGCCGACACACCTGGTGTTTCTCTATCGATAACAAAAATACTAATGCCTTTGTTGCCCAATTCGGGGTTTGTTTTGGCCGCTACTACCAAATAATCGCTTACCACGCCATTGGTGATAAATGTTTTTGATCCGTTTATAATATAATGGTCGCCATTTTTAACCGCTGTAGTGCGCATGCCCGCTACATCGCTACCGCCAAAAGGTTCGGTAATGCACAAGCATCCTATTTTGTCGCCAGCAATACTTGGTGCTAAATAATGCTCCTTAATGTCGTGATTGCCTTCGGCATTAAGATGCGTCATGGCCAAATAACAGTGCGCCCAAATGGCTGCGGCAAAACCACCAGAGTTTATTTTTTGAAGCTCTTCAAGAAGAATAACGGTATAAAAAAGGTCTAAATTCAGTCCGCCATAAGCCTCCGGGTAATTGATTCCGAAAAAGCCCATATCGCCCATTTTTTTCCATATGAAATGTTCAATATGTCCATTGCTTTCCCATTTATCAATATGCGGAACGACTTCTTTGGTTAAAAAATCCTGTAAACTTTTTCTAAAAAGTTGATGCTCTTCGGTGAAGTACATTGTATCCATTAGCGTTTTTTTCTTTCAATTCGATTGCCTAATCTATCGACAAATATAATTTAATTATCTCGAATTTATTTACAGGAAAGTCTTTAACTTTTTTTAATTCGTCTAAGGATTTGTACCCGTCTCTTAATTTACGTTGCTCAACAATTTCGTGTGCCAAATCGTAATCGATATGCTGTATGGTAACCAGGTCTTCGATTTCAGCGTTATTTATATTGATTTTTTTGATTTGTCTTGGGGTTTTAACGGTAAACTGATCCGTGATTTTTTCAATGACTTCAGGTTTTAGTCCGTAAACATCCTGAAGCTGAACATCGGCAATAAAACCACCGGAAAATGAGTTTCTTAATTTTACAATACGCTCAGAATAATAGGCTCCCACACCATTTACTTTTTGTAATTGCTTTGCAGTTGCTGTATTTAAATCTTGTTTTTGAGCAAAGGTTTTTGGTGTATTGTTGTACACCACGGCATTGGTTTTTGGTTTGGGATTTGTTACCCAATCGGGGAATTTAAAATAAGGCGATATGGCCTTTAAAAGCGAATCTGATATTTTGGTGACTTGCTGAAACTCTTTAGTGCTGTTTACCCATTTGCCCTGTTTTCTAAAGGCATGCAAGCGGTCTATTTCTTCGTTTGACATACCCAAGGAAGCACCTTTATAATCGGTAATATAATTGGGGTTGAAAGGATAAATTTTTGGTTGTCTCGATTCAAGTTCAACACGTTTTAGGGAATCAATTTCTTTTTGAAACTTTAAGAGTTCGTGTTGACTTACCGTTATCGCATTTGATTCGTTACCAGTTAACGGCACAACATAAAAATAAACAGCCTGTAGAATTATGATTAAAAGTATCAATAAAAAAATCCCATTTCGTTGCTCTTTAGAAAACGTGAAATGGGATTTCATCTGTATACATTTATGGTTTTTAATTAGTAAAATGCAACAGCCTTATAATTATCTTTAATGGACAAAATTCAGTTTGGCTGTTTCAAATTATTCCTTTTCATAGCATTACTTCTTCTCTTTACTCGCTTTAATGGCGCCCATATATTTACTCATTTCTTCTTTTACTTTAGGAAATAAGAAGAAAAGCCCAATCATGTTCGGGAAAACCAATGCTAAAATCATAGCATCAGAGAATTTAATTACCGCATTAAGCGTGGTTGAAGCTCCAATAACCACAAAAATTAAAAACAAAACTTTATAGGCTAAATCTGCTCCTTTGCCTCTACCGAATAAAAATTTCCAAGATTGCAACCCGTAGTACGACCACGATATCATGGTTGAAAAAGCAAACAAAATAATGGCAACCGTTAACACATATGAAAAGTGAGGTATCACAGCGTCAAACGCCCTAGAGGTAAGCTCTACGCCCCCAACGGCTTTACCTGTTTCCTTTAAAATAACATTTCCGCCGCCGTCGCCTCCATAAGTAAATGCCGCTTGAACGGTTGATACATCATCCATATTAAAAAAGATAATCACCAAAGCGGTCATGGTACAAATAACCACGGTATCGATAAATGGCTCCAATAAAGCAACAACACCTTCTGAAGCTGGATATTTGGTTTTTACGGCAGAATGTGCAATGGCCGCAGAACCTGCCCCGGCTTCATTTGAGAAAGCCGCACGTTGAAACCCAACAATAAGCACCCCAACGATTCCACCTAATCCCGCCATGGGCGTGAAGGCTCCTTCTATAATTAAAGTAAAGGCATCATCGATAAATCTATAATTGGCACCAATAATAATTAAGGCTGCCAACACATAAATACCAGCCATAAAAGGCACTATTCTTTCAGTTACGGTAGCTATTCTTTTAATACCTCCAATAATTACAATGGCAACTATTACGGCAATAACCAAGCCTATCCAAAAGCCAGCCGTTTGAAAATTCCATCCCACCAAATCGGATAATTGTTGCGCCGCTTGATTGGATTGAAATGCATTACCGCCACCAAACGAAGCCCCCACACAAAGTATGGCGAACAATACCGCTAAAAATTTCCCTATACCTTTAAAACCGCGCTCTTGCAATCCTTTTGACAAGTAATACATGGGGCCGCCATAAACGGTTCCATCCTCGCCAACATCTCTATATTTTACACCCAATGTACATTCAACAAATTTTGTAGACATGCCTATTAACCCACAAACAATCATCCAAAAAGTGGCGCCCGGTCCACCAATAGCAATAGCCACGGCAACACCAGCAATATTACCCAAACCTACGGTACCGGAAACGGCCGTTGCCAAAGCTTGAAAATGGCTTACTTCACCTTCTTTACTTTCATCTCGAATCGTATCTGGCAAATCGCCATCAACAATATTAACTGCTACTTTATCTTCAGCATGGTGACCGCCTTCAATATCATCATATTTTCCTCGAACCGTATTTATAGCCAAAGGAAATCTTCGAATATTAGGAAAACCAAAATAGATCGTAAAAAACGTGGCTCCCAATACCAATAAAATTACCACAAAAGGAACATTATATACGCCTAAGCTTACAGGTGTTAAAACAAAGCCTTCCCACCAATCTGCAACGGGCTGGAAAGCCTTATCGATGCGTTGGCCAAAACTTAATTCTTCGATGTCTTGTGCGTATGTTAAAATGGGTAATAATAATGTGAAAATTGAAAGAAGACACTTCTTCATAATTGTCTATTGTTAGTTAGTTTTATTAAGGAATTTATATTTAAGGCTAGCAAGATGCTAAAAATATTTGATTTTTTAAAACAATTGGCTGTTAAATAGAGAATCCGCTAATCAATATTATATACAGAATTAAGCACTTCAATTTGCTCTGGCCGACCTAAAACTATAATTTTTGAATGCGGTGCAAGATCCAAATCAGCTTCGGGATTTACTATATATTCGCCGTTTTCATCTTTATATCCAATCACAGAACAACCGGTTTTTTTTCTAAGATCTAAATCTTTAATGGTTTTTATTTCTTTGGTAAGTTTTTCGACAGCAATCTCTTCAATATTTATATTGGATTTCCCAACGATTGACAGGTTGTCCACAAATTCCATGAGTCCCGGAACCACGACCAACGAAGCCATGTGGTCGCCACCAATTTTATCTGGTAAAATAACATTGTTGGCACCTGCAAGTTTTAATTTTTTATACGAGGTTTCTTGAGAAGCGCGACTTATAATGTTTATATCCTTATTAATTTGTCGGGCAGAAAGTACGATAAATAAATTATCGGCATCGTTTGGCAAAGCCGTTATTAAACACGATGCTCTATCAATTCCCGCCTGCAATAAGGTGTCATCTTCACTGGCGTTACCCAACACAAACGGGGTTTCTTCATTTCCAGTTTTATCGACTAATTCTTTATTTTTTTCAATAATGACAAATGGTTTATTGTAGGCAAATAATTTTCTTGCAGCTTGTCTTCCATTTCTTCCGTAACCACAAATTATAATGTGGTTTTTTAAACTATCAATCTTTTTCTGCATCTTTTTTTGTTTTAATTCTTCAAAATTATTCTTACTTAAAATATATTCGGTAATCACAGATAAGGCATATCCTAATATAATAACACTTGTTAAAATTAAAAATATAGTGAAAATTTTTGTGGCATCATCTAATGGGTGAACCTCTTTAAAACCAACAGTAGTTATGGTTATAACGGTCATGTAAAGTGCATCGATCCAGGTGTAATAAGACATCGATTTAAAACCAACAACACCAATGCCCACTAAAAGAATCAACAGAAAAATTGCTGTGTAAATTTTTGTTCTAAAAATTTTTATTAGTGGATTCATAAATCAAAAACCGATGAGCGTTTTGTATAAACCAAATCTTTAACGTGCATCCAAAAAGCCAAAAATAAGTAGAGTGCAAAACCAAAACCAACGGTTACAAAAGTAAGATACATAAACGTTGTACGCACCACTTTAGCCCGAATACCAAACCTGTCTGCAATTCGCTGACAAACATAATATCCGTGCTTTTGAAAAAACAATAAGGGTTTGTAGAAAATGTTCATGTTGCAATTTAACACTTCCTTTTATAGTTTAAAAGTTTATACCTTTATTTGTTTAAAAGTGTGTTTCCCACGGCACATTGCAAGCATTTATTTTTACTGCAATATTCATTTTTTAGCTGAAGCAACCCTTGGGATTGTAAAGCGGAAGTCGATACTTTTTTAAGCGCATTGAATTTTTCGATAACACTGTTATTTTCTGAAGAAATGTGCTGCATTAGCTTTACGATATCTGCTTCAACCTGTTTGCCTTGATACTTTGCATAAGCGAATTTTATAGGAATAATGGTATTAATCATTAACAAATCGATAAACGTTTTGGTGAGTTGTTTTTTTGATGTTTTTGAAACTTTATCGAACGTGTAATGCGAGTCCCAAAACGCTGATGTTTGTACCGAAAATAGGGTGTAAAAATCTTCAATATTGTTTATTGTATTAAGTTTTGAAAACAGATTTTGCTCTTTGTGATATAAGCTTGCTAATTGCGATAAGCGTACGGTTGGAAAATTTGGTGGCCGTAATCTAAAAAACTGAACCGAGGTTACATTGTTATTGTTTAATGTAAATTTCTGTTTTAAAAATTGATATTCTTTTACTAAATTTTGAAAATAAGCATCTTCAACATCAGCGTTCAACAAATCAGCTTGACCAAAAAACAAGGCTTCCAAACTGGTTTGGCTATTTTGCAGTTTTCTAATAATTGAAAAATCTACAGTATTTGCCATACTTAAAAAGGCATCGGCATTAACTTTAAGTCCGAAATTTTTGGCAAGCATTTTAAATAAAACGGCCTCCCAATCGTTTTTTGATGTTTTTAAAAGTTGGTTTATATCTTCAGATTTTCGCTCCAATCGCTCAAAATACAAACGCTCTAACCAATTTTGGATTATAAAACCGTCAACACTTTCAAATTCATTTTCACAATTAATCCAATGATTCTTTTTAGAAAACAATTTATTGTAATTATTTAACGCCGAAGTAAAGGTGTAATCTTTCAGCTCCAAAGTGGGTATTGCCGTGTTATTCTTTCTGTAAATATTGGTATCGTGTTCCCAAACCACGTGTAGAATTACATTATCATAAGTCTTGTCTTGCTCGTGATTGTGCAAAAACCAATCGGAAGATTTAATATGAATTTCTACATTTCCCGCCCAAAGCTGGTCGTCAATTTTTAGTTGGGCGTTAAAAAAATCAGGTCCAGAATTGCTATTGTGTTGTCCAACCGAAACTATGGAAACCGGTTCTGCATCGGTGGTTTTTAAATTAGATGCATCAAATTTTTTGTGTTGCCAGACGTAATGTAGAAAATCCTCTTGCATACAACTAAAATAGAAAAAGAATTGAAAACTTATTATTTATGAAGCATAATTAAGACGGCTCCTGTTATAGTTTTAACGTACTTAAGCATGTAATTAAAACCTTTAATTGTTAATTTATACAATCTCAACAAACTTATTTTCAACACAGTAAAGTATTATATGATATTAAAAGGAAGGAATCTCATCATAAAAGCAACGTGTTTTTTTGCATTAAAGTAGATTGACTAGTTTATCATATAATATAACGACTTTAATATGCGCATAAAGCGATTTTTCGTACTTTAAAGGTTTAATTTACTCAGGGTGGATACTCACACTTACATAGCAAAAAAAATATTCAAAAATCTTACTTTCTCAAATCAAGAAATAAAGATTATTGATGCTTTGTTTCATAAAGAAACCTACAAAAAAGGCGCAATATTGTTAAAAGCCGGCGATGTAGTTGATGCGCAATATTATATTGAAGATGGATGCTTACGCTCCTTTCATATAAATTCTAAAGGAAAGGAATATACGGTACAGTTTGGTTGCAATGATTGGTGGATGAGTGATTTTACCGCGTTTTTTTCAAATTCAAAAGCCATACTTACCATAGAAGTGCTGCAAGATGCTACGTTGTACCGGATTTCGAAAGAAGATAAAGACTTTTTGTATGCGAAAATACCCAAAGTAGAAACCTTTTTTAGGATAAAATTAGAGCGTGCGTTTGCTGCCTTCCAAAAGCGTATTTTGGCAAGTTTATCTCAATCTGCAACCGAACGCTACATTAATTTTGTTAATACTTTTCAGAGTATCCAGCAATGTTTAAAAAACTATCATATTGCATCTTATTTGGGTATTACCACCGAAAGTTTGAGTCGCATTAGAAAAGAATTATCAAACAACTGAATTTATTATCATACATCAATTTTTTTGACGATTTATCATCATACATTTGCTACATCGTTGAGATTGACAACATACTTCTTGTAAGTCCCTATGATTAATAGCAAAAGTAAAAGCGCATATACTATATGCGCTTTTTTTATATATCATCTTTTAATAAAATGTACTCCCGACAATAAATCGGCTCAATAAGCTCATTAAAAACTATCTTGAATAGTTAGGAGATTCTTTGGTAATGGTAACGTCGTGCGGATGGCTTTCGTTAATACCACTCGCCGTGATTTTCACAAAGCGCCCAGTTTCTTTTAGCGTTGCGATGTCTTTAGCGCCACAATATCCCATGCCAGCACGTAAACCACCGATAAATTGGTGAATGCTTTCGTATAAATCGCCTTTGTACGGCACACGCCCAACAATACCTTCTGGCACTAATTTTTTAATATCGTCTTCAACATCCTGAAAATAACGGTCTTTACTACCCTGTTTCATGGCTTCAACAGAACCCATACCTCGATACGATTTAAACTTTCGACCTTCGTAAATAATGGTCTCTCCGGGCGATTCTTTGGTTCCCGCTAAAAGCGAACCAAGCATCACCGTATCTGCTCCCGCAGCAATTGCTTTGGGTATATCGCCAGTATAACGGATGCCGCCATCTGCAATTACCGGAACACCACTTCCTTTTATAGCCTCGGCGACTTCTATCACTGCCGAGAACTGTGGAAAACCAACACCTGCGATAACGCGCGTGGTACAAATAGAACCTGGACCAATACCAACTTTTACGGCATCGGCACCGGCATCAACCAAATATCTTGCTGCTTCGGCCGTTGCAATGTTGCCCACAATCACATCAAGGTCTGGGAATTTGGATTTTATTTCTTTTAACACCAACACCACGCCTTTTGTGTGCCCATGCGCCGTATCGATAACTACGGCATCAACACCGGCGTTTACTAAAGCTTCTGCCCTTTCAACCGCATCACCGGTAACGCCAATGGCCGCAGCCACACGTAAACGGCCGTATTGGTCTTTATTGGCATTGGGTTTTTGGGTAACTTTTGTAATATCCCTAAAGGTAATTAAACCCGATAGTTTAAAGTTATCATCAACAATAAGTAGCTTTTCAATTTTATGTTTTTGGAGAATCTTTTCAGCATCTTGCAACGAGGTGCCTATAGCTGATGTAACTAGATTTTCACTCGTCATAACCTCACTAATTAGCCGCGTGTTATCGTGTTCGAAACGCAAATCGCGATTGGTAACAATGCCTTTTAACGTGCGGTCTTCACTAACAATAGGAATACCTCCAATACCATATTCGGCCATATATTGTTTAGCATCACCAACCTTTGCATTGAGTGGTAAAGTAACCGGATCGATAATCATACCGCTTTCCGCACGCTTTACCCTTCTAACTTTTAAGGCCTGCTCTTCAATTGTCATGTTTTTGTGCAGTACACCAATGCCGCCTTCTTGCGCCATAGCTATGGCCATTTTACTTTCGGTAACGGTATCCATGGCCGCCGAAATAATGGGCACGTTAATGGTAATGTTGCGTGTGAATTTGGTTTGGATATTGACCTCGCGAGGAAGTACTTCTGAGAATGCTGGAACCAAAAGAACGTCGTCGTAAGTTAAACCTTCTCCTAATATTTTATTTTGTTGTGAAGTCATTTTGCAATTAGCGTTAAATTGCGTGCAAATATACAATATAAATATCAAGTAATTGTTAATTATTTGTATCTGTTTTTGCAATACGCCCTCAATGTATCGAAGGCGTATTTATATCGCGCTTCGGCTTTTGAAAGGTTGCCTTTAAACCGAATGGCCTTTGGCACCACCCACGCATACAAAAATGTTCCTTTAGCGATACGCTGAAACTTCTTCAGGCTTCGTTCGTCCATGGTTTTGTAAATAGGAGCAATCCAAAAATATTGCTCTTTGTACAGCATATCCCTATCCCATTGCACAGCGTTGTTCCCTGTGAATATTTTATGGGATTGGTATATTGAATTTAACGACACAAAGGCATCGTTAAAAACCAATTCGCTGCCACTATTGGCATACTTTAAAATTCTTTTGCTCGTAAATATGGCAAAGGGAAACGATTCCATTGTACGTAATTTGGTAGAAATATAGTGTGCCATTTTAACCCAAACTACCTCGTGCCCTTTTTTATCAAGCTCGTTGTACAACCACATGTAAAAAGCTTTACGCTGGTTAATATTACTGTATTCTTTTGGTAAATTATGGATTAAATTATAGTGATTGGCGCGCTGCCAAACCAAGGTGTTTTTTAGTCGGTCTGATTTTAACCAATCTGATGATGACAGATTTTGCTTTTGAGTGGTTTTTTGGTAGGTTTTTAGGTTTCTCCATTCTTTGGCTGAAACGGAATTGCTGAAAATTATAATTATTATAAAAAGATTTTTCCATCGCATGATTGAATAAAAATACGGAAAAAGCATCGCGTGTTCCGCAGTAAATATATTTTTTTGATACGTTCATTTTGTCTTGATACAAAACGAACCAAAAAATTAAAACGATTTATTAGGAAATTGCTGTGCACCATTGGCTTTGGTGCATGATACTTTAAAATATTTATCTAGCTTTTATTTTATATTCCTTGATTTGGAATTCAAACCTCTTTTATACAGCTCATTATCTCTGAAAATCGCTGATTCCGACGCTGTCGTAACTTCAAGTAATTATATTTTACTGAGGTAATTATTAAGTATTTAGAATCTGTTGTGCATTTTGAATGGAAAAAATTATCAATATGTCAATTCGAGTGATTTTGAGGCACGAAAAATTGTATCGAGAATCAATTTCAATTTAAAATTCTTATTCTCGATACAAATTTTACTCATTCCAATCGTAAAATTCACTCGAATTGACAGAATTTTTTCAAAATGCACAACGGGTTATTTAGAATAACAGCATACTAATTATCTTTTTTGAAATAATTGTTTTAATATTATTAATACGGATAGAGAATAGGTAAGAGTCATTAAAATACCAGAAAACATAACAATATACTTCATCCAAAGCATGCCTTTCCATAAGAGATACAATCCGCCAAAGGTGAGCATGACCGATACAAATGGCTCCACAATTAAGAACAATTTAAGCTTGTTGTTTAAGTTTGTTATGGCTACCAAAAGCCCGACTAAAAAGAAAATAATAGCCATGGATAAAATATGGTTATGCACCAAGGTTAGCATTTCTTGATCGCTTTTTTTAAAGCGCATCACGGTGGCATTTTCATCGTCTTCATTGCCTAAATACTGTTCTTCAATACCATTTGGGTTTGTTGAAGATGTTTCGCCAACAAACAATAATCCTGTAAAAAAACCTATACTTAATACAATAATAAAAGCACCGATTAATAATTTAATCTCTTTGGGAAGCGTAAATATTAATCCGTTTAGCTGCATTTATAATATATTTTTAGAATGAAGGATTTTTAAAGATTTCAATAAATCGTTCATGGCTTTGGTCATGGAGCGAACCGAAATGGTTGCTCCGGAAATGGCGGCTATATTATCGCCATAATTTAAACTATCGGTTTGGGTTTTACCTGTAAATTGTTTTAACCAGCGTTTGCTGCCAATTTCGGCGCCATAATCTTCGCGATATATGAGTACTTTGGCTTTTAAAACCACTAAATTTTTATCGAGTAATACCAAATAATCAAACTCATCGGTTTTACTTGGCGCTTTTGCAACGTAAGCGTATCCTAAAAGTTCGCTGTCCGTTTCTATTTTGAATAAATTGTTCTCTTCGAATTTTGATGGTAGATTTTTTGCAATGTCTTGAGGGATTGCTTTGGCATTAAACGAAAAGGTTTCAATATTAAAAGTGCTTTTAATTTCTTTATCTACCTTTTTTTGAATGTTTTTTGGAAGCCCAAAAGCCATTAAAAAAAGCGCTGTTAATAATATTGATATGTGTTTAAAACTCATATTGCAAAAGTATTCTTTTTTATTTGTTTTACAAGCCAAATGGTTAGCCACCAAATTTAATTTTAGTGGTTAACCATCGTGCTTGCCCGCGTTAGGGATTGCAGTGGAAAGCCCACAGCACCTTTTTTTGGTGCGAGGACTTGCAACGTAAAGCCCGACCCTCCCGATAGTTATCGGGATTGGGTAACGCCCAAATTATTATTATGGTTTTAGAACCAAACTCCGATTCCGAAGTTTAACTGCCCCATTGATTTGTTGCCAATGGCTGCATTATCTAAAATTTGGTAATCTGCTTTTACCACCGCGCCGTTTGCTACGTGGTAGCTTAAACCGGTAGTCCACTCGTTTCTGTTGTAACCTAGGTTTCTGGCAATGCCTGCATCTTGGGTTGCGGCATGGGTATCGTATTGCTCGTAACGTACAAACGCATCTAGTTTTTGCTCGTTGGTAAGTGGCAATAAATTGTAAGCGGCCTCGGCATACCAACCTTTAAGCTCGCTACCCAAATTGGCACTGTTTAAGTTGTTGTAAGCTGTTGCATCGCTAATTAATGCGTGAATGTACTGCCCACGTGCCGATAAACGTTTGTTGATATAACGGGCATCTAAACCAAACATAGAGATTCCTACATCTGCACCGTCAATCATGTCTACATCGTCTTCTGCCTGTGTGCGACCAAAGTATCCTGAAAGCCCCAAACGCAATCCTTGGATGCCGTAGTAATCTACTTTTGCAGAAAGGTTTGGTGTGTTTATTGTAGATTCTGCTCCTTTTTGACGGCCGTTACGCAAACCATTGCTTCCGCCTAAGGTTTTAGAACCGTTTAACGATGTGAATCCGTTAAAAATATAGGCTTGGTAACGTAAATTAGCGCTGTTAAATCTGCCGGTAACACCTACACCAATTTCTCTCCAAGTTGATGGCACAATGCTTTTATCAACATTTGGACGCTCTACACCGTTATAGGTTGTTGGCTCGTGATATTCGTTTACAATACCCATTGGCACTAACATTAAACCACCACGAATATTAAGGTTATCGTTTAAGCTGTAGTTTAAAAAGGCTTGCTCGATGTACACTTCCTTAACGTGCTCGTATTCAATTTCGGTAACAAATTGTACCTTATCGTTAAACTTGTATCCCAAAAGCATAACCATACGGTGCACATCCATTTTACCGTTTTTTCCTTCGGGTTGGTTGTAGTCAATTTGTGCATATCCGCCAACGGTAATCCCTTTTGATGCGGTCCCGTTTATTATGTTTTGTGCAGCGTTTTGCTGTTGGTTTTTGGTTGAAGTCGTATCTTGACTTACCGTTTGTGCAAAAGCAAATGCACTGAGAAAAATTGCTGAAATTGTGATGACTCTTTTCATTGGTTAAATTTATTGTCTTTATTTAGACTAATTATAAATAGATTTTAATTTTCGATTGCAAAAGTAAAAATGAAAATGACTTCAGCAAAGTTTATTTAGAATTATTTTAAATAAAATTTAACTTTAAAATATAGTGAAGTGAAAATGAAACATGTAACCTGATAAAATTAATGGTACCTATTAAAAATTTTTGAGGCCTCGTTGTAAGCGCTCTCAAAACTAAGGGCATTTAGATTATTATTTTTTTGTGAGGTAAAGTATGATAATAATTTTTCGGTTGGCATGTTGCCAGTTAACTCATCTTTGGCCATTGGGCAGCCACCAAAACCTTGAATCGCGCCATCAAAACGCATGCAGCCAGCTTTATACGCCGCATCTACTTTTTCGAACCACGTGGTTGGCGTGGTGTGCAAATGGGCCCCAAATTCTATGTGTGGGTATTGTGGTATTAAATGTGAAAACAAATAGCTGATGCTTTCCGGATTTGAAGTGCCCACCGTATCGCTTAACGACAAGATTTTAACACCCATGTTATTTAAGCGCTCGGTCCACTCGCCTACTATATTTACATCCCACGGATCGCCGTAAGGATTTCCAAAACCCATGGAAATATACACCACGACTTCTTTATTGCTTTGGTCTGCAATATTCAAAATATCTTCTAAAATCAAAACCGATTGCGCTATCGTTTTATGTGTATTACGCATTTGAAAGTTTTCTGATATTGAAAACGGATAGCCTAAATAATCAATGTCTTTGTGGATGGATGCATTTTCAGCACCTCTTTGGTTGGCAACAATGGCCAATAATTTGCTTTTGGTTTGGCTTAAATCCAATTGCGATAAAACCTCGGCCGTATCAACCATTTGCGGTATGGCTCTGGGCGACACGAAGCTCCCAAAATCTATGGTATCAAAACCAACACGTAATAACGATTGGATATATTGGACCTTATTTGCTGTTGGGATAAATGCCTTTATACCTTGCATGGCATCGCGTGGGCATTCAATTATCTTTACTTTTTTAGGCATTAAACTCATAAATATTTGGACCATAAAAATACTATTATTTTGTAAGGGAGTGCAATTTAATCAGACATAAATATTTATAAACCACTAAGCTATTAATCTGATGAAAAACTATACTTCTTTTACAGTGTTATTATTTTGTTTGTTTTTTTCTAATATTGGCTTTGCACAAAGTGTTGCAAATTACAGTATTGTTTTTGAGAGTTTTTGGGAGACCCCAGCTGAAGACCCAGTAAATGGTATTAGCACTATTGCTTTACCCAGTAATGCACATTGGTCGCCATTAGCTATTGCCACGCATAAAACAGTTAACTCCATTTTAGAAATGGGAGTCGTCGCCTCTGCTGGTATTGAATTGATAGCAGAAGAAGGAAATAATAGCACTTTTCAAAATGAAGTAACAGCGAATCCAGATGCCGATAAATTTGAAATTGGTAGCGGATTAAACGCTGCACAAGGCACAATTACGAAAAATATTCAGGTAAGCTCAAATTACCCTTTTGTAAGTCTCGCTTCAATGATTGCCCCTAGTCCCGATTGGTTTATTGCTGTTAACAGCGAAAATTTAAGATCTGGAAATAATACTGTAAATAACGGATGGAAAGCTTCTTTTACGCTAGATGTGTATCCTTACGATGCTGGTACAGAAGACGGCAATACCTATTCTGGAAGTAATTCCGCTTCAAATCCTATAGGTGTTATTACAAGTTTATCAAACCAGCCGCCTTTTGATGGTGTAAACTCTAATATGAGCCACAGAATTGGTACGGTTACCTTTAATTATATCGATTCTACTTTAAGTCTTGATGATATTGATGTCTTAGAAAATATATCCATTTATCCCAATCCAACCCAAGGAAAAATTACGCTTTCAAACATTAAAAATATCGAATTAAAATCCGCTAAAATTTATAACATTCTAGGGCGATTGGTTAAAGATATACCCATTGAAAAAGGACTATCAAAATTAGAAGTTGATTTATCGCATTTAAATAAGGGTGTTTACCTTCTAAGTTTAAAATCTGCCCATAAAAGCTCAACCAAAAAACTAGTAATCAACTGATTTTAAGTAGCTAATTTTAGATAAGCGATAAAACCTAACGCTTAAACGTTTTTATTATTAATAATTTGCGATAAAATATACATTTGAGCAAATGTTTGCCCCAAATGAATATTTTTACTTCAAAAATTACATTATTTTTTTGCATAGTTGGTTTTACCATGAGTTTGCTGCATGGCCAAAACACAACAACCGACTGTGGTACAACAACTTCCGAAGCTTACATTAAATACATTCAAAGCATAAAGCCTCAACTTGAAACTTTCGAGCAAGCGTTTCTTACTGCTAAAAACAGAAAAGGCGATATTCCGGTAAAAACCGTAAACGCTATTCCTATAAAAGCACATATTTTTAGGCGTTCCAATGGAACGGGCGGCCTCAGTGTTTCTGAACTTAAAAATGCTATTTCTAATTTAAATGACATTTATAAAAATGCTCAAATGGAGTTTTTCCTTTGTGACGGCATTAATTATATTGATGACGACGAACTGCTATTTTTCGATAAAAGAGACGAAAACGCACTAACCGAAAAATACAATGTTGCAGGTTTAATCAATATTTATCTTACAGAATATATTAAAAACGACGCCAATGAAAGTATCTGTGGCTATAGCAATAATGTGGCCAGACAAGATGTAATCGTATTAAAGAATGATTGCGTTACCAACGATTCTACGTTAGCGCACGAAATGGGTCATTTTTTCTCTTTAATACATACGCACGGCCCAAAGAATGATACATTAACAGAAGAGTTGGTTGATGGTAGTAACTGCGATACCACGGGCGATGGCATTTGCGATACACCTGCAGACCCCAAACTTTCTAATAAAAACGTAAATAATTTTTGCGAATATATTGGTACGGAAACCGATGCTAACGGAACTGCATTTAAACCAGATACACAAAATATAATGTCGTATTCCAGAAAAGGGTGCAGAACACATTTTACCGACCAACAATTGGCCCGTATGTACGCTTTTTTTATGACGACAAAAAACTATTTATCCTGTCCGTCGTTTAATGCCGATTTTGTTACGGATGTCAGCCAAACCTGCGAAGAAGATTTAACGGTTCAGTTTAAAAGTAGCTGTAAAAATATAACTAAATGGGAATGGGACATGGATTCTGATGGTGTTATAGATTACACCACTAAAAACCCAAAACACACATACTCTTCTGGGATTTACGATGTTACACTTAGGGTGTCAAACAAATCGAGATCCATTAGTAAAACTTATTCAAAATATATTAAAGTTGGAACACAGCCCGATATTTTAAATGAGGATTTTGACGATTTTGACATCGCCGGAGATAAGGGGTGGACAGCCAACGATGTTTCGGAAAACGGCTATAATTGGTATGTTAATTTTGGTGAAACAGCAACAGAAAATACAGGCCCAAATAGCGACAATTCGAATACCGAAGTTTTAGGAAAATATATTTACGCCGAAGCTTCTGGTGCAAATCCCGGTGATGTCGCCGAATTTATTTCACCTTGTTTCACCATTGACAAAGAAAACTCTGAACTTGAATTTTCGTACCATATGTTTGGTAAAGGTATGGGCGAACTGCATGTGGATTTAAAAACCGAAGACAGCTACATTAACGATGTTGTTCCCGCCATTATTGGTAACCAACAAAGACATCAAAATGATGCTTTTTTAAAAAAGTCTATTGATTTGTCGCCGTACACCAATCAAACCATAAAAGTTAGATTTAGAGCTGTTAGAGGTTCAAATTGGGAAGGCGATATTGCTATTGACAACGTGTTTATTAAAACGATTTACATACCCATATCAGACGAGAGTTTTATAGTGTATCCAAATCCTGTTAAAGATAATTTGCTCTATGTAAAAACCAATGATTCGGAATTAATTTCAAATTTCGAAATTTCTAATTTGGTGGGGCAAACGTTTTTATCTGGCACAGTTTCAAACCGACCCATTGATGTGAGCAACTTAGCTTCTGGCACTTACTTGCTCATTTTAAACGATGGAACATCAAGAGTTCTGAAAAAATTCATTAAATAACAAACTAACTTAACTTTCTTTTAAAATCGCTTGGTTTATGGCTTTAATTAAACGCGGCCCTTCGTATATAAAACCGGTGTAAACCTGAATTAAATCGGCACCAGCATTAATTTTTTCCAAAGCATCTTGGGCAGAATGCACGCCACCAACGCCAATAATAGGAAAGGCTTTATTACTGTTTTCAGAAAGGTATTTAACCACCTTTGTACTTTTTTCCTTTATCGGTTGTCCGCTTAAACCGCCATTGCCAATAGCGTTCAATTGTTGTTCGGTGGCTTTTAATCCGCTTCGATCCATCGAAGTATTGCTGGCAATAACACCATCCAGTTTGGTATCGGCAACCAATTCAATAATTTCATCCAACTGATTGGTATTTAAATCCGGTGCGATTTTTAAAAGTATCGGTTTCTGTTTCTCAAAACTTTTATTGGCATTTTGCACCGCACTTATTAACTCTTCCAAATAATCTTTGTCATTTAACTTGGCATGGCTACCCACATTTGGGCAACTCACATTAAGCACAAAATAGTCCACATAAGGGTGCAAGGCGTTAAAGCATTCCAAATAATCCTTGGTATAATCTTCTGGTTTTGTTTGGGTGTTTTTACCAATATTTCCGCCAATAATCAGTTTGCCTTTATTATGTTTTAATTGATTAATTGCGGCTTCCAGTCCTTCATTATTAAAGCCCATTCGGTTAATAATGCCTTGGTCGTCTTTCAGTCTAAACAATCGCTTTTTCGGGTTTCCGGCTTGTGCCTTTGGGGTTACTGTACCTATTTCGATAAAGCCAAATCCGAAGTTTGCCAACTCCTTGTACAACACCGCATTTTTATCGAAACCTGCCGCTAAACCTACTGGATTTTTAAAGGTTAAACCGAATAATTTTCGTTCTAATCGTTTGTCATTTACAACATACAAGCTCTTAAATAGGGACTCAAATCCAGGGATTTTAGACGTGAATTTTATTAATGAAAACGTAAAATGATGAATCTTTTCGGGGTCGAATAAAAAGAATAGCGGACGAAGTAATAATTTATACATCAATCAATATTTGCGCAAAAATACTTCTAATTAAAAAAATGAGCAATTCAAAAGCTAAAAAACTTATAAGTCGTAACTTTAACCCCTAAATGAGCAATTAATTTTCTCACCAAAATATTATAGAATGATTTCAAAAGAAGGCCTTATAAAACGATTCATAAGTTACGTGACTATTGACACCGAATCGGACCCCAATTCCAACACCACACCAAGCACAAAAAAACAATGGGATTTAGCCAATAAGTTGGCCGAAGAACTTAAATCCATTGGCATGCAAGACGTGAATATAGACAACAACGCTTACATTATGGCAACGCTACCAAGTAATGTGGAACACGAGGTGCCAACCATTGGGTTTATTTCTCATTTTGATACTTCGCCAGATTTTACGGGTGCTAATGTAAAACCACAAATTTTTGAGAATTATCACGGTGGCGATATCTTATTGAATAAGGAAGAAAACATTGTATTATCGCCAGATTATTTCGAAGATTTGCGTCAATATATCGGGCAAACTTTAATTACTACCGATGGCACAACGCTTTTGGGTGCCGATGATAAAGCAGGTGTTTGCGAAATTGTTACGGCCATGGAATATTTAATTAACCATCCGGAAATTAAACACGGTAAAATACGTGTTGGTTTTACGCCAGACGAAGAAATTGGTCGTGGTGCCCATAAATTTGATGTCGAAAAATTTGGTGCAGATTGGGCTTACACGATGGACGGCAGCCAAATAGGGGAATTGGAATACGAAAATTTTAATGCCGCCAGTGCCAAAGTAAAAGTAAAAGGAAAAATTGTGCATCCCGGATATGCCAAAGGAAAATTGATAAACTCCATGTACATGGCTACCGAATTTATAAACTCGTTGCCACGATTGGAAACTCCGGAACATACCGAAGGTTACCAAGGCTTTTTCCATTTAAGCAATATGACTGGAAAAGTTGAGGAAACCGTTTTAGAATATATTATTCGCGACCACGACCGGGAAAAATTTGAAGCCAGAAAAGCCTTATTCGAAAAGCTGGCCAATGAGTTAAACTCGCAATACGAAACAGAAGCCATTGTTGTTGATATAAAAGACCAATATTACAACATGAAAGAAAAAATTGAACCCGTAATGCATATTGTTGATATTGCCGAGGAAGCCATGAAACAACTAAATATCGAGCCCTTAATAAAAGCCATTCGTGGTGGTACCGATGGTTCGCAGCTAAGTTATATGGGATTGCCCTGTCCTAATATTTTTGCGGGCGGCCATAACTTTCATGGGCGATATGAATATGTGCCTGTTGAAAGTATGATAAAAGCCACCGAAGTGATTTGCAAAATTGCAGAGTTAACGGCGATGAAAAAACAAACTATTTAACCCATTGTGCATTTTGAAAAAAAAATGTCAATATGTCAATTCGAGTGATTTTGAGGCACGAAAAATTGTATCGAGAATCTATTTCAAGTTAAAATTCTTATTCTCGATACAAATTTTACTCATTCCAATCGTAAAATTTACTCGAATTGACAGAATTTTTCAAAATGTACAACGGGTAACTACTTAATTAATTGACACTCAAGATTATTTAAAAGTTGGATTTATTAATTGTATGGAAATTACTCCAACCAAGTCTTAAAATCCTTAACGCGCTCTCGGGCTACAATAACGTCTTGTTCGTTATACGATTTTAGCTTTATTTGCAAGCGTGAGTTGGTATAACTTACCATATCTTTTATGGCATTTATATTTACAAAAAACTTACGGTTAATACGATAAAAGGTTCGTGGTTCCAATTCGTTTTCCAAATGCTCCAAAGTGGTATCTAAAAGGTAGTTCCGACCTTCGTTTGTATGCAAATACGTGCCTTTGTTTTCGCTGTAAAAACACTCGATATCATCGATGTTGATGAGTTTTAAATGTTGCCCTACTTTTACCGAAAAGCGTTTTTTATACTCGCGGTCTATGGGGTTTACCAGCAGTTTTTTAATATCGTTAAAATCTAAGGTTACGGCTTGTTGTTGCGGTGCGCGATCTTGGTATTTTTTTACGGCTGTGGCTAAATCGTCTTCGTCAATGGGTTTTAATAAATAGTCGATGCTGTTTAGTTTAAAGGCTTGCAGGGCATATTCATCGTAAGCTGTGGTGAAAATGATGGCGGATTTTATATTGATGGTTTCGAATATTTCGAAGGATAGCCCATCGCTTAATTGGATGTCTAAAAATATTAAATCCGGATGTGGGTTGTTTTGAAACCAGTTGATGGATTCCTCGACGGAATGCAGCATGGTTTTGGCTTCTAAATTTAATTTTTGCAGCATGCGCTGTAAACGTCGTGCTGATGGTTTTTCGTCTTCTATAATTATTACGTTCATTTTATAATTATTCTTTTTTATCATTTCCTTGAAGAAGGAAATCTATTTGTTTTGCCACGAATTCACGAATGTTTTATGAACTTGTTTCTTTAAATATGCTGTACCGACTGCGACTGCTTACTGCCGATTGCGGACTAACCCCGCGTTAGGGATTGAAACGGCATCCTTTTTAAAACTTGATAAAACGAAAATAGCATTAAACTAAAATTAAGCAGATTGCCAGAGTCGTTCCTTCTTCGCAATGACGTTTTAAAAAGATATAGTGGAAAGCCCGACCCGTAGGGTAACGCCCAACTTCTCGATACAATTTCAATTTACATTGAAATTACTCGAAGTGACATATTACTTCCATTGTTTTTTATCTTTATCCATATACTCCCGAATTTTTCGTTCTTCCCAAGATTTACTGAAAACGAGATTTTTTCCGAACACCCCAAGCGCGTGAAAGCCCAAACCGATACCCCAAAAAATGGCGGTTGAAAAGGTGCCGAAGTGCCATAAATTACCATTATTGGAAACCACCATAGTGATGATAAAAATGTTAACTACAACATACCAGAAGGCGTGCCAATAGAAGCCTTTAATTTCTTTTACACGTTTTTTTGCACGGGTATAAGCTTGTTCTTTTTGATAGTTTTGATTTTGATGTGGCTCTAGTTTATAATTTTCCATAATCTTAATGTTTTAATCCCAATGGTTTTCTTCCTTTCTCATAATTTCTTTTATTTTACGCTCTTCCCATTGGCTTACAAAAATTCCTTTTTGAACAAATACCACAAAGGCGTGAATGGCCAAACCAATGCCCCAGCCTATTACCGAAAACCAAAACCATTTGTAGTCCCAGTAGGTTTTGTAGTTTATAAAAATAATAAACGGCGTAAATAAACAGTATGCCAAAAGGTGCTGGTAAAAGCCTTTTATGGCTTCAATGCGCTTGCGGGCTCTTATGGCTTTTTTCTTGGTTTCTAAATCTGGTAATCGTTCCATGGCTAGTGTGCTTTTTAGTCCCAATTATTTTTTTCGTTTTTCATAAACTCTTCCATTTTTCGTTTTTCCCATTTTCTGCCGAATGCGCCATCGTTAACAAAAACCTTAAAGGCTTGAATGGCTAAACCAATGCCCCAACCAAACATAGGGAACCAAAACCATTGGAATCCCCATGAGGTTCTGTAATTGATAAATATTAAAAACGGAATAACTAAAAAGTACGATATAAGGCTATAGTAAAAGGCTTTAAGCTCATCGACATGATTTAACGCCCGCATGTAGCTATCGTCTAAAGCTGATGGTGTTTGTTCTGTTCTCATAATTGATATTTGTTTTGTAAGCATAGGTATGGCAACTGCAAACCTATGGGATTGTTTGTTTACGTTTATTTTTCGGTTGGTAAGTAAGTCGTAGCGCTGCATAATGTTACTTAAGCCCACACCACTACTCTTTTTTACGATTTGTTTGGGCTGCAAATTGTTTTCTATTACCAGACTGTCTCCGTCTTCGTAAATTTTAATATGCAAGGGTTTACTCGAGGTTACCATATTATGCTTTACGGCGTTTTCTAAAAGCAGCTGTAGCGATAGCGGCACCACTTTACTTTCTGGGTTTGATGCCTTTTCGGGCATACTGAAAACAATACTGTCCTCAAAGCGCATTTTTAGCAGCGACATATAGGTTTTGGCAAATTGCAACTCCTCGTCAACCGTTACCAATTCCTTGTTTTTTTGCTCTAAAACATAGCGATATACTTTGGATAGCGATGTGGTAAACTTTTGAGCGTTATCCGGGTTTTCTTCAATTAAACTGGTTAATACATTTAAACTATTGAATAGAAAATGCGGATCTAACTGATTTTTTAAAGCATCGAACTTAGCACTTGCCGTACCTGCAATGACCTTTTGCTCTTTTATTTTGTTTTGCTGATACTTATTATAAAAATAAATAACATGAAAAATGGCAACAATGGTTAAGGTTACCCATAGCCCAAACTGGTAATATTTTAGTTTTTCGTTGGCTAAAAACGTTTCAAAGGTATTGCCCACATAAAACACTGAAGTTGACGCTCGAAGTACAAACAGACCTATTAAAGTGATTACGGTAGATCCAAAAACACCAATAACAATGCGCTTTACCGTCTCGTTTTTTTTCCATTGGCGGCGATCCATATAACCAAAAAAATACATATTGGAATACCCAAGCACAAAAGAATACAGCTGATAAAATGAAAAATCTATTAAAAAATCGCTTACGCTATCAAACTCAAAGCCATCAGAAATAAAATTGGCCACTACAAATACAGCGCATCCAATAACGAAAGTGATAATGATATTTTTAACAGAATTTTTCATGTTGTTTATGCGTGTTTCAAATTACTTTTCACAAGATTTCAGTACTTGCTCCGCGCGTTCTTTTCCCCAATTAGGATGAAACGGTGTTTCTGGCTTAAAGTTAGCAAAAAGTTCTATAGAGCGTTCTATATCTTTACAAAATGGCGTGGTATCTTGTCCAAAATAACGTGCACCTCCCATGTCCCACTCTGCTTTGCTAAACACCACACGCGGGTTTTTTGGTGCTAATTGTGCTGCTTTTGCGTACAATTCTACTACTTTCCCCGAAAGGGTCATACCGTAAGTTGCGCCATCGTAAGCTACCCAAGCGGTGTGCAATAAGGCTTGAAGCACCAGAATTTCTGGGTTGTCTTTTGATATGGCCGTGGCATCGTTAATTAAATTTTGTGCCTTTTTAAGTTTAGCCGACAGTTTTTCTTCGTCCTTCTCGCCAAAGCTATTCACAATATTAATTTGTGCGGCGTAATACAAGGGCAACCAATTGTCCGGTTCTGCTTTTGCGATGCGCTCAAATAAATTTGCTGCTTCGGTAGGCTGATTGCTTCCCCAAAGCTGAAATGCTTTCTGCATGCCTTTTTCGTAATTGGTTTGGGCATGCATTATCCCTGATACTAAAAGTGCTGCGATAATAATTAAATGTTTCATAAGTTTGATTTTTAAAGTTTAATATGTTGCGTGATTGATTCGTTGTGTATTATAAATTTGGCGTCCTCCCATTTTGGTGGTCCCATAAACCCTTTCGCGTTGTTTGAACAACCATAATCTTCTTTTGGGATTCCTATAAAATTGGTATCCATTTTATTGTTTTCGTTTTCATCGTGAAACATCGAAATAGCATAAGTTCCGTTCGGAATCGCTTTAAAAACAACTTTACAACTGTTGTTTTCAATGTTGGTTTTTACTGATTTAAAACCCTTATTTAAAAAGTTTTCTTTGGCATTGTAAATGGCAATAAAAACCTGCCCCTTATTACTGTTTAAGTTTGAAATATTTACAATTACCTCGTTGTTATTGTCTTGTGAAAACCCAATAGTAGTATTTAAAAGCACTAAACAGATTATAGTTGTGAGATGTTTCATGAATTTGGTTTTTATGGTTTTAATGATGAAACAAATATCAACCAGAAACCCAATTTTTAAAAAAGCAACTTACCGAACTGTTATTTTTTGTTGATGAAATGTTAAACTGTTTAAATAGGCTAGCAAAAGTTATTACATTGAAGAAACTTTAAACCAGAAACACATGATGAAAAAAACAATTTTAATTGCGGTTTTACTCTCATTTTATATGGGAATAAGTCAGTCGTCCACTCATGTTTCCATGATAGATTACGTACAGGTTTTAAATAAAAATAAAGCTGAAGCACTTTTTTACTATCAAAACAACTGGGAGCAGTTGCGTATTCAAGCTATTGAAAAAGGATATATTGTATCGTATCAATTATTAGAAACAAAACCAACGCCCGAAACGCCTTATACTTTTATGCTGATAACCACTTATAAAAATAAAGCGCAATACGAGGCTAGCGAGAAGAATTTTCGAAAGTTGATTGATGCCGGCGATGGCCTAAAACTATTAAACGAGAAAAAGCCCAACGATTTCAGAAAAATAATTATACATCAAGATAACGTAAAACATTGGGATTAAAAAAGGCTGCATAAAAAGTCTAATTGTAGGTCGTATTGAGCTTGTCGAAATATTATACTTTGTGATAATCAAAATCGGTTTCGACAGGCTCAACCTGACAAATTAAATACAAAAGACTTTTATGCAACCTCTTTTCACATTGATAAAAACATTCCCAAAAAAACCCTATTTAACCTTCGTGAAGTTTAAAAAATATAGGTACAGCATAACTCACTTTTACAGATTTACCACGCTGTTTTCCTGGTGTCATTTTAGGTAACAAACCAATAATACGTTCGGCTTCCTTTTCTAAAATTTTATCTGGACCTCTAGATCTTACATTAGTGGTATACCCTTTAGAATCGATAACAAAAACTACCGACACGCGCCCTTGAATATTCATTTCCAATGCGGTTTGCGGATATCTAAAATTCTTTCTAACATGTTCCTGCACTTTTTGCTGAAAACAATCTTTCATTTTCTTTTTTGACAAACCTTCGCATCCGGGAAAAACAGGCACATTTTCAATTACTGCAAACGATACCTCCACATCTTCCTCAACCTCCTCAACGTCAACTTCGCTTATATCTATAATGCGCTCTTCAACCGCTTCGTTTTGGTTAGCCTCAGAACTTTCAATTATGGTTTCCTCAACATCCTCAACATCTTCAACAATAGTAATGGTTTCCACAACTACGGGGGGCGGTGGCGGCGGTGGCGGTGGTGTATTAAGGTTTACAATAGGAATATCTTCCTCTAGCTCTGCATCAACATCCAATATATCGATGGTTGCAAGATCTTTATCGTAAGTTTTGTACTCTAAAGCTTGCCAAGACAAAAACAGCATCACATTTAAACCTATAGCAAAGTACAGGCTGCTGTTTCGTCCTATCTCTAAATCTGGGTTTTTTTTGGGTTTCATAACTCATCTGTTTTATACATTAAAATTATTATAAAACCTTATTAAATTCTATGATATTTATCATGTGTGGATGGTTTTTGAATATGCACTTTAAGTTTGAATTTGTGCGAAAAAATTGATATGTTTGTTTAGCGGTTGATATAAGTCATTAATACGACGCATATCCACGAGCCATTACCCATAATTTGAATTAAATGAGAACATTAATTACAATTTTCCTTTTTAGTATATCAAATCTACTATTGTCACAAGCTATTCCAACAGAAATAAAAAAGACTGTAGGCTTCATTTATGCTAAAGACAAGTTTGGAAAGGTAAAGCCTCAAGGCACTGGTTTTTTTGTAAGTGTTTCCGATTCAATAAATGGGCAGCCAAGATCAGCATTCTATTTTGTGACAGCAAAACATGTTTTAAAGCAAAATAAAACCTTTAGAGATACTATATTAATTAGATTAAACACAAAGGATTCTTTATCGGAATATGGAAGACTTGAATTACATCCGAATGGTGTCAACAAGAATATCTTTATACATGCGGACAAAACGGTAGATATTGCTGTAATACCTATCGGGCCTGACCCAACGAAATTTGACTATTTAACTCTTCCGAGCACTTTTTTAACGAATAAAAAAAACTTTAAAGATCTTAACATAAGAGAGGGTTCGGATGTGTTTTTCACAGGTATGTTTACTCCATTTATTGGAGATAAAAGAATATATCCTATCGTTCGATTTGGAAGAGTAGCCTTACTTACGGAAGAAAAAATTCCTTGGGACAATGAAATGACAAGCTTGTATCTAATGGAAACATCGAGTTATGGAGGTAATAGTGGTTCCCCAGTATTCTTTTACCTCGGAGCAGATAGAGGTAATGGTGGTCTTTTTGTTGGAAATCCTGAATTGAAGTTAGCAGGAATTATGAAAGGATATTTTGGAGAAAGTTCCCCTATCAAAATTATAGAAACACAAAAAATTCCAGTTTCTGATAGAAATTTGGGAATTGCTGCTGTAGTACCATCGTATTTTTTGGAAGAAATACTATTTGGAACTGAACTGAAGAACATAAGAGGATTTTAAAAAACTGTGGGTAACAACACCTATAATTCATTGCGGTTGAATTCCTTAATCGGAATTCAACCGCAATTTTGCTATCTTTCGGTTACGGCGGAAAGTATCTTGCGGATTTATCCGCAACGAAATCATAGTCAAAACCGGTAAACGAATCTCTCCTACAAATTATCCAACTGGTTGCTCTTTTTATCCGCACTAATCGTCCAAAAGAAACCCACAAAAAAGAATTGGTCTGCCGCAGGTTGTAACGCACGTCTTTCAAAATGGCCATTTGCATTTGGTGCATTGGCATATTGGTAGCCATTAATATTTTTAAATCCCAACACATTGTTTATTGAGGCGTACAGTATTTTTTGCGGACTTATTAAATAAGCCCAATTAAGGCTTAAACTGTTATACGCTTTGGTTTTGTTGTTTAAAAACCCAGGCTGATTTGGGTTGGTGTAGGTTCTGCCCGAAGCAAAACCGTAGCTAAAACCAACTTGACTGCGCCAATCGTCAATCCAATATTTACCAACTACCGAAAGGTTATGTGTGTTTGCAAAATTTGGTTGTGCCTTTGCTGTATAATTTCTGTAATCGCGTTTGGTATCCAAAAACGAATAGCTTAACCAATAATCGAAATTTTTGATGCTTTTGCTATCCCTCCAAAAAAAGTCGATGCCTTTTGCAAAACCACTTCCATTGTTATTATAAGTACTATTGAAATCTGGGAACTCATCAGTAAACTTCACTAAATTATCATAGTTTTTATAATAGGCTTCAGCTCTAAACAGTTGTCGGTCGGCATTGTACTGATAGTTAAAAATATAATGCGATGTGTTTTGAGATTTTAAATTTTGATTAAACTTTAAAATATAGCTCGATGGGTTTTGGTAAAAATTTCCGTAAGCCAAAGACAACTGACTTTTCCCTGAGGTTTTATAGGCCATCGACACCCGTGGCGCTAGTGTAAAATCGTTGAAAATCTCGGTGTATTCTGCACGCATACCCGTTTTAAACGCTAGTTTTTTCGATATAAAAATATCGGCTTCGGCAAAGGCTGCTGCAATGTTGTCGTTATACCCGTAGCTTACCGGACTAACCGAAGCATCGGCATAGGTTTCATCAAAATCCGTAGCAAAATATTCTGCGCCAAAATACAGTTTAAAGCGGTTGCTAATTCGGTTTTTAAATTTCAGTTTGGCGTGTATCGAGTTTTCAAAATCTTCGATATCGCTATCCATAATATTAATATTGTTATTTCCGTGGGTATAACTTAGGCCGCCAAATAACGACCAATTGGCATTTAAAGCGCCTTGATACGAGCCATTGATATACAGGTTTTTGTTTTTCAATTTAAAATCCAGTCCCTCACTATAATTGATGTCTTCTTGGGTGAGTTCAAAATTTGTCGTATCAAAAGCACCGTATAATTTAAACAAGCCCGAATCTGTTTTTTTGCGGAATACGGCTTCCCCCGAAAGGGTTTCAAAAGGTTTTTTCCAATCGTTTCTATCGGGAAACAGTGCGATATAAGGTGCTAAATTTATGTAGGAAGCATTGACACTAACAGAACTTTTATCCCATTTTTGGGTGTTACCCAATGTGGCGCCAACACTCATAATGCCAATATCTGTTTTTTCTTGATCGGGTTCGTCAATGGTATTTAACAACAATACACTGGATAAGGCTTGCCCAAATTCCGCGGAATAGCCACCCGTAGAAAAGGTAATGCCATCAAACAAAAAAGGCGAATAGCGTCCGCGTGTTGGGGTGTTATTGGTTGTTGGCGAATACGGTGTAAACACACGAATGCCATCAATAAAAATCTGGGTTTCCTCGGCTTCGCCACCACGCACAAACAAACGGCCGTCTTCGGCTACTGTGGTGGTTCCCGGTAAGGTTTGTAAGGCACCAACAAAATCGCCCAAGGCGCTGGCGGTGGTTACCACATCCAAAGGTTTTAGCACGTTAACTTTACTATTGTCGCCCGCTGCAAAGGTGCCGGCCGATAGCACAACGGCATCTAAAGCGTTTACATCTTCGCGCAGTTTAATACTTAAATCTTTCATGTAAGATACATCGCCAACCATGGTAAAGGTTTCAAATGACAAAAAAGAAACAATTAAAGTTTGCGTACCGACTTCTTCGGTTTTAAAGGAAAATATTCCGTTTTTATCGGTGGTGCTGCCATCGTACGTGGCATCTAAATAAACATTTGCTCCAGAAATTGGCAAACCTTTATTATCGGTAACTTTTCCGTTGATAATAGTTTGGGCGGAAAACTGACTTGTGATAATTACACTTAAAATTAATAATAGCTTTTTCATTTTTTAGGTTGATTATTGGTTCGTTCGTTTTTTGTTGATGCGGTACTGAAATAAATTCAGCACAAGCAAATTTGAAACATAACCAAGCTTGAAAAAACTAATACTAACCGAACTGTAAAATTTTAATGATGAATTGAATATATTTGAAAAAATCAACGTTATGCTCAACAAATCCGAGATATCATTTTCATTCGTTTTCTCAATAATTGTTATGGCAGAATTGATTTGCGGCTCTGTTGAAAGTTTAAGCACTTACCATTATTTTACCAAGCCTTCAATTTTAATTTCGCTCATTTTCTTCTTTTGGAAACACGCGCAACATTTGGATGCCAAAACAAAATGGCTTACACTTTTAGCTTTGCTGTTTTCGCTATTGGGCGATGTGTTTTTAATGTTTGTAAATGCATCTGCCAACTATTTTATAAGCGGATTACTAGCCTTTTTATTGGCGCACATTATGTATGTTTTGGTTTTTTTGAGAAAGAAAAAGAATTCAAAAAAGGTGCTTCCTTTTACTGCGTTGTTACTCATTTATGCAGCGACCTTATTTTACTTTTTAAAAGCTGGTTTAGGCGATTTATTGATACCTGTAATTGTATACATGGGCATTATTTTATTAATGGCGATTACAGCATTTTTACGACAAGGAAATGTAACCAAAAACAGTTTCATTTTAGTTTTTTTAGGTGCACTTTTTTTTATAACTTCGGATAGTTTATTGGCCTTAAATAAATTTTACGAGCCATTGCCATTTTCCAACATTAGCATTATGCTTACCTATTCAATAGCCCAACTTTTTATCGTTTTTGGCCTATTAAAGCAATCATAGACAAAATCTATATCACATATTTAAAATATTGATTATCAGATGTATGAATTTAAAAATAGAAAGCATTCATTTAACCTTCAAAAACCAGATATCAAAATAGCTGAAAAATTTAAAAAAGATAGCCGTTGCCTTTCAATTTTAAAACAATCACCCTTATTTCATTTATTTCATTTTTAATTTCAGACAAAAGCCGCCGCAAATATTTGCTTTTTAGCTTTCATAATTCCATTTAATTCACTCAAAATAAATCAGTTAAAACCCGTCATTTTAAAATTAGATTTTTTAGCTTTTTTTCCTCAATTAAAAATATTGTTTTAAGTTGCTGTAACATTTTAAATATTTAAGCTACTTACCTTGTAACTAAACCATCAAATTGAATAAAGAACTTGAACATAGTTTTGTTGAATTGCTAGAAAAGCATCAGAACATTATTCACAAAGTATGCCGATTGTATACGAATAATTATGATGCCCATAACGATTTATTTCAGGAGATAACCATACAACTTTGGAAAGCCTACCCCAAATTTCGTGGCGATGCAAAGTTTAGCACTTGGATGTATCGCGTGGGCTTAAATACCGCCATTACTTTGTACCGAAAATCTAAACGAAGGATTAGCACCCAAGATTTTGGAGGTGTTGAATTTAAAATAAAAGCAGAAGATTATGACGACACCGAAGAGCAGCAATTAAAAGTGCTTTACAAAGCCGTACACCAATTAAACGATATTGAAAAAGCACTCGTTTTCTTGTATTTAGAAGACAAAGATTACCGAGAAATTAGTGAAACCTTAGGGATAAGTGAAGTGAATGCACGTGTGAAAATGAACCGAATTAAAACAAAACTTAGAACCATATTAAATCCGTAACATTATGGATGAACTAGAATTATTAAAAAAAGATTGGAAAAAAAGCGACGATGCGTTTCCAAAATTAACCTACAACGAAATATACAAGATGATATTAAAAAAGTCGTCTTCCATCGTTAAGTGGATATTTATCATCAGTTTACTGGAGTTTGGGTTCTGGACCTTTATATCCTTTTTCCTAAAAGATTCCGAAAGCATGAAACGCTTTAACCAATACGATGCCGATGCCATTTTCATCCCATTAATGGTTATTGGTTATATTATTTTAGGCTATTTTTTCTACCTGTTCTTTAAAAACTACAAAACCATTTCGGCTACCGATAATGCCAAGGTTTTAATGGAAAATATCCTTAAAACCAGAAAAACGGTAAAACAATATGTCGCCTTTAATTTAATCTATCTCGTTGTATCCACCATCGTTGTTCTGTTTCTTGAGTTCGACAGAGACCAACAAGTTATCGATCAAGTCAAAGAAGCTACCGCAAATGGTGAAGCTTTTAAATTTTATGCCGGTATAATAATAGCTACAATCCTAATTTTAGTAGTCGCTATCGGCGTGCTTCTCTTGTTTTATTGGCTCGTTTACGGCATTCTTTTAAAACGATTAAACCGAAATTACAAAGAGCTTAAAAAGTTGGAGGTTTAATTCAATTCGTCATTATTATGAAGGAGGCACGACTGTGATAATCTTTTCAATGGAACGTTAAAAGCTGATATTTTCTTTACCAAAGAAAGATTATACAGATTGCCACGTCATAAAAAGTTCCTCGCAATGACGAATCAATTTTTATATTAAAAACCAATCAACCGCAACAACATCACCAACTTGCATCGTGCCAAGTTGAATATTCCCAACCCGAACGCGCACCAATCGCAATGTAGGAAAACCAACGGCCGAAGTCATTTTTCTTACCTGCCTAAATTTGCCCTCGTTTAAGGTAATCGATACCCAAGATGTTGGCCCGTGCCTATCATCCCTAATTTTTTTTGAGCGTTTTGGCAAGTTTGGAGTTTCATTCAACTTAAATGCTTTACAAGGTTTGGTTTTATACTTAATGCCATTAAACCCAATCTCCACGCCACACTTTAATTGCTCTATCGCTTCCGCGGAAATATTGCCATCAACTTGGGCATAATATTCCTTTTCTACTTTTTGGCTGTTTACAAAAGCACTCGTTTTGCCATCCGTGGTAATCAATAACAAACCTTCCGATTTTTCATCCAATCGGCCAATGGCCATAGCGTTTTCCGGGAAATCAAAAAGGCTACCCAAAAACTTTTTAGACTGCTGTTTGGAGTCGTGGCTTTTAAACTGACTTAAATAGCCATAGGGTTTGTAGAGTATAAAATGGTGGTGTCTTCCGTCTGTAAGAATCATTAAAATATTATTAATTAAAAAACCTGTTGTGCATTTTTGCAGAATTCTGTCAATTCGAGTGAATTTTACGATTGAAATGAATGAAATTTGTATCGAGAACAAGAATTTTTAAACCATAAATAAGTTCTCGATACAATTTTTCGTTCCTCAAAATCACTCGAACTGACATATAGAAATTATTTTCATTCAAAATGCACAACGGGTTAATCAAAATCGTTTGTCATGTCGAAATGAGGTACGTTCCGATAGCAATCGGAAGGGACATCATCTTTTCTAAACTTCTTAATTATGTGATTTCTCGCTTCGCTCGAAATGACAAACGCTTTAAACATTACCATTCAAAATACGATAAACCAAATCCTTGGTTGGAGCTTGCCCATCCATTTTCGCTCGCACGTCGTCAAAGGTCATTTTAAAGTCGCAACCCGATTTATAATCGCTGCATCCGTAGGCGGTTTTTCCTTTTATAATGGTTCCTTTTTTACATTTAGGGCATGTGTTTTTTTCTTCAGACCTGTCAGGTTTTTGAAACCTGACAGGTCTATCTTTAGGTTCTAATTTTAAATTGAAATTGTCATCAAATCGCAATAAGCCTTCAACTTTTCCAGCATCGGTTTTAAAACCTTTTAAATTAACGGTACTTCCTTTTTTAAGTAGTCTTATCAACTGCTTTTCGGATATTTTTTTCTCCGCAAAACTAAAAGGCAACACAAAATCACATCCTGATTTATAAGCGCTACAACCATAAGCGGTTTTCCCTTTTAAAAGTTGTCCTTTTTTACATTTCGGGCAAATTTCGGCAGTAATTCCCGCCTGCTTTTTAACCGTTGCTTTAGCGGCTCTATTTTTAATTACCGTCGCCTGCGAAATGTTGGCGCGCTTGGTTTCGCTGCGTACCTCGTACACCAAGGCATCAACCATACGCTTCATGTTTTTTATAAAAGCGCCCGCGCTAAACTCGCCTTTTTCGATATCTTTTAATTGTTTTTCCCACGAACCTGTTAATTCTGCCGATTTTAATAATTCGTTTTGAATCGTATCAATTAACTGAATGCCCGTAACCGTTGGCAACACTTGTTTTTTATTACGTTTTATGTATTTGCGTTTAAAAAGGGTTTCAATAATATTGGCTCGTGTTGAGGGGCGGCCAATACCGTTTTCTTTCATTAAATCTCGCAACTCTTCATCGTCCACTTGCTTACCGGCGGTTTCCATAGCGCGTAATAACGAGGCTTCGGTAAACTGCTTTGGCGGTTTGGTTTCCTTTTCTAAAAATGAGGGTTCATGCGGCCCTTTTTCGCCTTTTTCGAAAGTGGGCAAAATCCCCGATTCTTTGTCTTTTGCATTTGGGTTTTCGAATACGATGCGCCAGCCTTTTTCCAAAATTTCCTTTCCGGTTGTTTTAAAAATCACTTTTGCTGCACTACCCAAAACCGTGGTGTTCGATACGGTACAATCGTCATAAAATACGGCAATAAAACGCTTTACAATAATATCGTAAACCTGTTGCTGATTGTACTGTAAATTGATTTGAATGCCCGTTGGAATAATAGCGTGGTGATCGGTGACTTTTTTATCGTTAAAAACCCGTATAGATTTTTTTATTTTCTTGCCTAAAAGCGGCTGCGTTAATTTTGAATAATTGGTTAGCTTTTGCAGAATACCCGCGACTTTTGGATATACATCGTTTGGTAAAAACGTGGTATCGACTCTTGGATAGGTGACTACTTTTTGTTCGTATAGCTTTTGGACAATCTTCAAGGTTTCATCGGCCGAAAAACCAAACTTGGTATTGCAATACACTTGCAGCCCTGTTAAATCGAACAGTTTTGGAGCGTATTCCTTCCCTTTCTTTTTGGTGATGGATTCTATTTCAAAATCGCTTTCCTTTACTTTATTGGCTAAAGCTTCGCCGTCTTCTTTTTTAAGAAAACGTCCGTCCTCATAACTAAAAAGCGTATCGCGATACAGAGTTTGCAGTTCCCAATACGGTTGTGGCTTGAAATTCTCGATGTCTTTAAACCGATTGACCACCATGGCCAAAGTTGGTGTTTGCACACGACCAACGGACAGCACTTGCTTGTAACCACCGTGTTTTACGGTGTATAAACGCGTGGCATTCATGCCCAACAACCAATCTCCTATGGCTCTTGAAAATCCGGCGTAATACAAATTATCGTAATCGGTTGCTGGTTTTAAGTTTTCAAAACCTTCCTTTATGGCTTCGGTGGTTAAGGACGAAATCCATAGGCGCTGCACTTCGCCTTTATAGTTGGCCTCATTCATTACCCAACGCTGAATGAGTTCGCCTTCTTGCCCTGCATCGCCGCAGTTTATAACCACTTCGGCTTTATCAAATAAACTTTTTACTATGTTGAATTGCTTTTGAATACCCGAATTTGCAACGACTTTGGTTTCAAATTTTTCGGGCAACATGGGCAAATTGTTTAAATCCCAGCTTTTCCAATAGGGTTTATAATCGTTGGGTTCTTTAAGCGTGCACAAATGCCCAAAGGTGTACGTTACCGCATAGCCATTGCCTTCGTAATAGCCATCACGTTTGGAGTTGGCTCCTAAAACAGAGGCAATTTCGCGGGCAACACTGGGTTTTTCGGCAATACAAACCTTCACTTATTTAGCTTTAAATTAAAGACGCAAAATAGGAATTTTGATGTGGTTTTTAAAAGGGATTTGTTAGGAGTTATTAACTAAAGAATTGTGTTGAGAAATGAAGTAATAGAAAATAAAAAGCCATAAAAAGAGCTTAAAGAAGTTCTTTACGAACTTTTATGGAGGTTGCGCAACGGTTACCGATGTTAGCCACCGTTATTTTTTTAAATTTGATGTTTTTTAATTAATTCATTTATTACATCAAAATTATTCGGATAAGTTCCAAAAGTCACTTTTTCTCCAATAGTTCCGTCTGATTTTATTATTTGATGATGAGGAAAACTGCTCACTCCAAAATATTTTTCAAAAAAGGCTAATTGATTTTTAGTTAGTAAATAGTGTTTTCCATTGAGGTCTAAATTATTAATTGTCTTTTTCCACTCCTCTTTTTTCATATGCACTCCATAAAAAACAAAGTCAACATTTTTCCCTTTGGTTGTTGCAATTAATTTATTGTAGTTTGGTAATTCTTTCATACAAGGTGCGCACCAAGTAGCCCAGAAATCGTGATAAATCACTTTACCTTTGGTGTCTTTATATAAATCTAATAGTTCGTTTTTCTCCTTTTCGTTTAAGTCATATTCTTTTATTAAATCCTCAATTGGTTTGCTTTCTACTTCTTGTTTTTTTAATAGTTGGGAGATGTAGTCAGGTTTAGTATAAAGGTTTAAAGAGTCAAAATAGGTTTTAGGTATTTCTTTTCCTGTGTATTTTGATAGCCTAATTTCGTTTTTAAATAGATACGCCATCATTATTTCCCTATCTTTTCCTTGAGGAAGTTTTTTAAGTATTTCAAGCTTTAAAAAATATGGTGTAGGCCAAAGCTTTTTTAAATTTTCCCTTTTAAGTTTATATTTATTACACCAATTACCTATTAGATTATAGCTTCCTGTTAACGATTCTAAATAATCTAAATATACTTTGAATATTATTTCATTGCTAGAATTAAACCCTACATCATTTATAAAACTGAAATATTCATTTTCATCATCTAAATCTCGGTTACTTTTATTCATAGAAAGGTATAAGCTTAAGTCATAACCTGTTTTATATTTGATTTGTGATTTGCCCCAATCGATGAAAATTTTATCTTTAATTTTTTTGTCAGACACATATTTATTGAAAACCTTTAACTGATTTGTCATTTCAGATAGTCGTTTGTTTTTATAGCGAATATTGTTTAATGTACTATCTTTAACAAAAGCATTTGTTGATTGTTTAATTAAGCTATCAATAAACGATGCATTAGCTAAAATTAAATTGTTAGTGGTTTTATTTGTTCCGCTTATTTTAGGATTTTTGAATTTAGACCAATTCAATAATTCCTTAATATTTAAGTCCACTAATACTTCTTCATTTGGGCTCACAATCAATGAAAATGTCCTACTGTCATAATCAAAAATTATTTCTTTTTTATTTTGGTTTAAAAACACATAATTTACAGTTCCGTCATCAGAAATTTTTAATTGCTCTTTTATCGGTTTTAAAGAAGTAATAATTTGTATATCAATATATTTTTTATGTTCACTTGGGTTATAGCCTTTTATACTTAAAATAATCTTTGTTGGACTAGAAGTAACTTGTGTAGATTTTACGCTTTTTGCATAATCGTTTGTCTTCTTTTCATTACAAGAAGTTAGAAATGTTAATGTAAGTAAAAAGTAAAATATTTTTCTCATTATTTGTTTTTAATGGTGTCTAATGGCTTTTAAGTAATCAATCCGTTTTAATACCGAAATAAATTCAGGGCAAATGATTTATATTCAACGTTACTGAAACAAGTTCAGCACAGGTAAACGAATGTATCATTTTTTTCGTACAAATTCAAATAATAATTTGAAGACACTATACATTTATTTAATAAACTAAAAACATGATGTATCCGCGTTAGGGATTGTAATGGAAATCCTTTTTTGAGGCACGAAAAAAAGATTGTATTGGAAAGCCCGACCCCGTTTCGGGAGCCTCAGCGACCAAGCGGGGTAACGCCCAAATTATAATCGGTTTTATAGTTGTGTTCAATACTTTTTTAAGGTAAAATTCCACTCATATTTTTTAAACAAGACAACACTTAAATAAAGAAAGTGGTGTTTAGAGTTTAGTTTGTTTTTAAATTTTATGGAAGATTTATTGAAGTACTGCGTAATACTATATTTTGCGGTTATGCCACGCTCTTCCAACAATCTATAGGTTTGATAACGCAAATAGGGTGCTAAATTTTTTCCGCGGTATTCACTGAACGTCCACATGTTTAATAGATAAGCTTCGTTGGGTTTTAGTTTAAAAAGCCGTCCTTTAAACTCGAAATCCTTTAAATCTACAAAGGTGTAACAGGCAATTTCGCCACGGTGTTCAAGCCCTACACATAGTTGGCCTTTTTCCAGTCCTTTTAAAACTTCATTATAGTAGGTGCCATAATGCTGCGTAATGGATTTAACTTGATCGTGTGTTAGATATTTTAAGGTGTATTGTGAAGCATCATCTTTTATTTTGGGGACATCGCACTTTTTGTATTCTTCTTCAACCCAATAATACGGGTTGATATCGATGCCTAGGTTAGCCAACCTATTTCTCAATCCGAAAAGAAACAAGCCGTTTTTAACAACGTTGTAATATTTTTTTAATGCGGGTGTATGCTGATTTTCCTTTGTTTTCATAAACGCGCTTTATTTAAAGTTTCGCCCGTATTTACCAAAACCAGGTTCTAAATTCATTTTAACCCGAAAATCTTTGGGTGGCATCACCGAGCGTCCGTTGGCATTGGCGATAAGATGTACGCGCTTTAACAAATCGGCATTGGTAGCTAGTTTGGTTCTGGCGGCATCATACCAAATATTATCCTCGATGCCCACACGAACGCCACCACCAACAGCGATGGAGAGTGAATTCATTTTAAGTTGCTCATTCCCTATGCCTGCCAAACTCCACAGTGAACCTTTAGGAAGATCGTTAATCATTACCCCGGAATGCAAAAGATTGGCTTGCGAACAGGCAATGTTGCCAAACAGTAAATTAAAATAATAGGGTGCTTGAATGATTTGTTTTCGTTCTAAATATTTGGCGTAGTTAATCATGCCAATATCGAAGGCTTCAAGCTCGGGGACTATGCCTTTTTCTTTCA
This sequence comes from Hwangdonia lutea, assembly GCF_032814565.1. Taxonomy (GTDB): domain Bacteria; phylum Bacteroidota; class Bacteroidia; order Flavobacteriales; family Flavobacteriaceae; genus Hwangdonia; species Hwangdonia lutea. Next base: position 2,504,763 of record NZ_CP136521.1, on the reverse strand, counting down.
TAATAACCGCTAAGTTTTTAACCATTTCCGGTGCATTTACACTAGCTGTTTTATTGAAATTTAACGAACTTAAAGTTAAACTGCCCATATCTGGTTTTAAATGCCCTTCGAGCATTAATGGCTCACTACGCTTGTCTAGCTCGCTAAAATCGCGACCACTTAAAGACAAACAAATAACCAGTTCTGGTGCATATTTACGAATGCCCTCTACTATTTTGGCGTACACCTCATTTTTATATGTGGGCGCTCCGGTTTGGGCATCGCGTGCATGTAAATGTGCCATGGTAATACCAATTTCTGAGGCTTGGTGAACATCTTCAACAATTTCGGAAACACTAACCGGTACGTGAGGCGTCATCTCCTTGGTAGGAATCATGCCGGTTGGCGTAAAATTTACAATTAAATCATGAGTCATAAATTATTGTTTACCTAATAAATTCTGTTGAAGATATTTACAAGTCTGCTTAAAAAAAAGAAAACTAGACTAAAAACAATATGTATAGACTATTGGGAGATAGCAAATTATGCTTTGGCGTTACAAATTACCACTCACGCTTTTTATTCAAGGCTTCTTGAGCTTCGATTTCTTTTTGAGGAATGACTTTTAAAAACGATGGATGTTGCTCTATGGCTTGTTCTATCTTTTTTACGATTTCTTCGGTAGATTCATTGTCGTAATCAATATCCAATGGTTCTTTTATCTCAAAAGTTTGCAGGATGTTTTTCTTTTTTATCCGCAGCCCTTTTTTATCAAAAGAGCGTCTGAAACCATCAATAACAATAGGAACAACAACCGGTTTGTAACGTTTAATAATATGCGCCGTACCTTTACGGATGGGTTTAAACGGCGTGGTAGTTCCTTGCGGAAAGGTAATAACCCAACCATCGTCCAGTGCTTTACCAATATTGGAAATATCACTCATTTTTACCTGTCGGTTCACTTCTTTACCTTCAGATCGCCACGTGCGCTCAATACTAATAGAACCTACATAGGCCAATATTTTGGGCAACAAACCTGCTTTCATGGTTTCCTTAGCCGCCACATAATAGATGTTTAGTTTCGGGTTCCATAAATACCCCACATTTTTAATGGAATCTACTCGACCGCTTAAACTCGCATTAAACACGTGGAACATAGCCACCACATCGGCAAAATAGGTTTGGTGGTTAGAGATAAAAAGCACGTTGGTATCGGGTAGGGTTTTGATAATCTCAGAACCATGTATTTGCAATTCGTTAAACCCACGAAAGCGTCTGTGGGTTAGAGCTCCAAGAATTCTGATGAGCCATTTTTTCACAAAAAGTATATGTCCGAACGGATTTCGTTTAAATAATCCCATAAATCGCGCGTCAAAAAAAAATTGGTTAGTTAAAGTACGCAAATGTACTAAATCTTGCAAACTAGAGCATTTGTTTTAACAGGTCTTTAATTTCGCTAAGCATCATTGCCGTTGCTCCCCAAACCACATAATTGTTTAATTTAAAGGCAGGCACTTCAACCTCAGCACTATACGATGCTGAAACCGTTTTGGTTATAACTTGTTTATCATCTAAAAAATGTTGCAACTCCACTTCTATAATCGCTTCAACTTCATCATCTTGTTTAATAAAAATTGGCGTTTTTTCAGAAATGCCTATAAACGGATACACATAAAAATTACTGGGTGGAATGTAAACTTGGGTTAATGGTTTTACAACTTTAATATCTTGCATGGGCACCCCAATTTCTTCAAAAGTTTCCCTAACTGCAGCATCTTGCAGCGATTTGTCTGAATCTTCCAACTTGCCTCCCGGAAACCCCACTTGCGCCGAATGTACACCGTTATACGTCTTTCTTAAAATTAAAACCAACGTTGTTATTTTCTTTTTATTTGGAAAAAACAAAGCCATAACACCAGCTTTTTTAGCGCTTTTAATGGCTCTTTCCTGTTCTTTTAACAACTCTTGCCTAAAGGTTGGCACCATTTTAAATTGAGAAGCTTCGGCTGGAAGCGGTATATTTTCTATTTTTGATATTGATTTTAAAAAATCATCAAAATTCATTTTTAAATGCGCTTTAAATTATTCCTTTTACTTTTTTTATTTTTTTTGAATTGTGAAGATAAACAATCTAAACAAAAAACCATTTCAGGACACCCCACAACATTGACACCCAAAAAAGAAAGCAAACCTGTTGTAACCACCATCGAAGAAAAGCGCAAGTACCCCAAACTCGATGACAAAAACTCCATGTATTTCTTTCAGGAATACGACAAAAACCACAAAGAAAACAAAGTACGCATTACCACCGATTTTGGATCGATTGATATTTTATTATTTGAAGAAACCAGATACCATCGCTCGAACTTTATTTTTTTAACGAAGCAAAAATATTTTAACGGCACGCAATTTTACCGAACGATTGAAAATTTTATTATTCAAGGCGGAAATAGTGATGACAAAAAAACAGCAAGAAAGCGTTTTGAAATCGGCAAATATTTGTTACCAACCGATACCAAACGTGGGTTTAAGCACGATCGTGGTGTTATTTCGATGCCCAGTAGCGAGATTGATAACCCGCATAAACTAGCTTCGCCCTTTGAGTTTTTTATTGTGTGCCAAAAAGGTGGCGCTCATTTTTTAAATGGCGATTATACGGTTTTTGGAAAGGTTATAAAAGGTATGGATGTGGTCGATAAAATTGCCGCCGTTGATACCGATGAAGCTGATTGGCCTTTAAGTAACATTTATATCAGAAATGTTGAAATTATTGAATAACAGAAAACAAGGGACCACTAAAATTCAATATCGTTTTTAGAAAACACATTATTCAGACTTTGTTTATTTTGTACTAAAACAAAGGCTTCTAGCCTATTTTTTATCCATTTCTTTTAACTTAATATTATAAAAAAGCTTCGACTTATTTAATATCTTTCCAAACCTAATAAACTAGAACTAAAATGAATACAAAAACACTGATTAAACCATTAATTTTTTGTGCGTTGTTTGCAGCTGTTGGCTGTAAAGATGACACCCAAAAAGATGCAAAAAGAGATATTGCAACCATGAGTGACAACATATTACTTCAGGAATGGACAGGCCCCTACCAAGGTGTTCCTGCCTTTGACAAAATGAAAGTTGAAGACATTAAAGAAGCTGTTGAAATTGGCATGGATTTGAGCTTAAAGGATATTGACGCTATTGCAAACCAAACCGAAGCACCGACTTTTGAAAACACGATTGTTGCCATGGAACGCTCGGGCGAGGAACTAAATCGCGTGTTTACATATTACGGTATACTGAGCAGCAATATGAGTTCTCCAGAATTTAGAAAGGTGCAAGGCGAATTAGCACCAAAACTATCTGAATACCGATCAAAAATATCCCAAAACGAAAAATTATTTAATCGTATAAAAGCGGTTTACGAAGCGTCGCAAAACACGCCTTTGGAAAAAGACCAGCAACGTGTTGTGGATTTAATTTACAAACGTTTTGAAATGAATGGCGCCAACCTTGATGCCGAAAAAAAGAAACGTTATGCTGAGATAAACAAAGAGTTATCAAGTCTTTACAACGATTTTTCCAACAACGTGCTACACGACGAGGAAAATTACGTTACTTATTTAACCAAAGACCAATTGAGTGGTTTAAGCGAAGGGTTTATAAAATCTGCCGCTAAAATCGCAACCGATAAAGGGCAAGATGGTAAATATGCCATTACCAACACACGGTCTTCCATGGACCCGTTTTTAACCTATTCCACCGAGCGTGAATTGCGTAAAAAGATTTGGACCAACTACTATTCGCGGGGTGATAATAACGACGAATACGATAACAAAGACATTATTGCCGAAATTTTAAAACTGCGTAAAGAGCGTGTTGGATTATTGGGTTACGATAATTATGCCGATTGGAGATTACAAGACCGTATGGCAAAAAACCCAGAAAATGCCATGGCGTTGATGGATGCCGTTTGGCCTGCAGCTATTGGTCGTGTAAAAGAAGAAGTTGCCGATATGCAAGCCATTGCCAATAGCGATAACATTACTATTGAGCCTTGGGATTACCGATATTATGCTGAAAAAGTGCGTAAAAAGAAATACGATTTAGATAGCGATGAAGTTAAGCAATACCTGCAATTGGACAAATTAACCGATGCTTTGTTTTACACGGCCGGACGCTTGTTCAATTATAAATTTACACCCGTAAAAGAAGGTAGCGTACCAGTTTTTCATCCCGATGTTAATGTTTGGGAAGTAACCGATAAAGACTCTGGAGAGCACATTGGTTTATGGTATTTAGATCCGTTTGCTCGCCAAGGAAAACGTTCTGGAGCATGGGCAACAACCTATAGAAGCCACACCACTTTTGATGGCAAAAAAAATGTACTGGCTTCAAACAATTCTAATTTTGTAAAAGCGGCTCCGGGTGAAGCGGTTTTAATATCTTGGGACGATGCCACGACATTTTTCCATGAATTCGGACATGCTTTACACTTCTTTTCATCGAATGTAAAATACCCCACTTTAAATGGCGGCGTTCGAGATTATACCGAGTTTCAAAGCCAATTGTTAGAGCGTTGGCTATCTACCGACGAAGTGATCAATCAATTTTTGGTGCATTATAAAACCGGGGAACCGATTCCGGCAGATTTAGTTGAAAAAATTAAAAAAGCATCAACCTTTAATCAAGGATTTGCAACTACCGAATATTTGGCGTCTGCTATTATGGACATGAAATTACACTTGGCAGACCCCACAAATATTGATATTGCAAAATTTGAACGTGAAACATTAGCCGAATTGAACATGCCTGCAGAATTACCAATGCGCCACAGAACACCGCATTTTGGACACGTATTTTCTGGTGAAGGTTATGCCACGGCTTATTACGGTTACATGTGGGCCGATGTTTTAACCAGTGATGCCTCTGAAGCTTTTAAGGAAGCTCCGGGTGGTTTTTACGATAAAGAGGTGGCAGACAAATTGGTAAAATATCTATTTGCGCCAAGAAACTCTATGGATCCTGCTGAAGCGTTTAGAAAATTTAGAGGTCGTGATGCTAAAATTGAAGCCTTGTTAAGAGATAGAGGTTTTCCTGTACCTAATAATTAATAATTGAAACTCTTAATATATTGAGTAAAAGCCATACTATTTTGTATGGCTTTTACTTTGCAGTAAGTTTGCGTTAGGGAGTGATGCCCTTCGACAAGCTCAGGATAAACTCATCTTTTTTTACGTCATAGTCACGTCGCTCGCTCCACGCTATGACGAAAAAATATATAGCGGATAGCCCGACCGAAACGATCCTGCAAGGTTTTGCGCGCACTGAGCTTGTTGAAGTGGAGACCTTGTAGGTATGAGCGCAGGATCGCCCAAAATAAATTAATCTTTGTAAATAGTTGGTAAGGTAATTTTGAACTTAACAGCCAATAATCTGGTGATAATCACAACAGAACCAGCAATGATAAATACCACATTATTATCTATGGGTAGATTTTGAATTAAAAAATAACACAATCCGCCCAATATACAGGCTGTGGCATAGATTTCCTTTCTGAAAATGACGGGTATTTCGTTACACAGAATATCGCGTATTACGCCTCCAAAACATGCCGATATGGTACCCAAAGCTATGCAAATAATGGGGTTTAATCCTGCCGAAATACCTTTTTCCACACCTACTACGGTGTACAAGCCGATTCCTATAGTGTCGAACAAAAGTAAAGAGGTACGCAGGTAGTCGATTTTACTTTTACTCAGAATGGTCACTACGGTTGTAATCAAGATAACGTAAGTATAGGTCATGTCTTGCATCCAACTTACGGGGGTGTTTCCTATAAGTAAATCGCGAAGTGTACCGCCGCCAATTGCCGTTACAAATGCAATGATTAATATACCGAACAGGTCCATTTTTTTACTAATGGCAACGAGTACACCAGAAATGGCAAAGGCAATAGTTCCTATAATATCTAGAGTGTGAAACATGTTTTTTAATTAATTAGGTTTATCTATTGGTTAAAATTAGATTAGTTTCTTTTAAAGAGAACCCTCCACCCGCTCAGGGTAAGCGATTCGCACACTTTTTTCGAAAAGGAAAAAGTGGCTCTCTGCTTACATATCTTGGGTGTAAAAATTATAATCTTTTAAAATAACATCGATAAACTCTATATCTGTTTTTTGTTTTATGGTTTTAATTCCAACAACTTCAACTAATTTATTTCTTAACTTTATTAAGGTTTGATAATCTTTTGAGGCTCGTGCCACGGTAAAAGTATCTTTTATAATACGGGCATCGTTATCGGATAATTTAATAACATTGGGATAGGTTGGCTTATAATCGGCTTTTAAGTTTTCTAGAATGGTATGGCTGATATTTACCTTATCCTTTAAAGCGATAACGGCTGTTCCTGCCGCCATATCGCCCAATCGTTGCTGTTTTTTGCTAAACATAATGACAAAAAAACCGAGGCCAAAAATATAAACATCTACAATTCTGAAAAACCAACGTACCACATAATCGGCTAAGGACGCTTGGTAACCATCAATTTTTACAACCTTTATTTTTAAAGCACGTTTACCAATGGTTTGCCCTTCTAAAAGCGATTCTAAAGCTAATGTATAAAACATAACCGGAAAACTCAACACCGTATTAATGGCTATTTGAGACCACTCATCCATATTTTCAAATGCACCAAAGGTCCAATTTAAAACCAACAAATACCCAACTTTTATGGCGGTATCTATGATGAATGCTAATAAACGTTCTCCCGCACCAGCGGCAGTGAATTTTATTTTTACATTTTGGGTCGTGTTAATTTGTAACTCTGACATTTTATATTTTAATTTATCAAAAATACATGAATTTTTTAATTCGAAAATTTAAAAAAACGGAATGAAAAAATGACATGGATTAACAAAGTTGATTACTGAAGTGAAACTAAATTTTGTAATTTTTTGATACAAAATTTAGTTTTTTACAGAAGAAATATATGAGGGAAGTTTCATTCATCAAACAAAATAAGGAAAAATGGTTGAGTTTCGAGCAGGCTATATTTAATAATGACTTTAAAGACCCCGACGAACTCGCTTCGCAATACATCCATTTAATTAACGATTTGGCTTACGCACAAACCTATTACCCCAAAAGTAAGGTGATTTTGTACTTAAACCAATTGGCCGCCAAGGCATTCCAAAAAATTTATAAAACCAAACGCGAAAACACCAACCGATTTGTCGAGTTTTGGAAAACCGAAGTGCCATTAATTTGCTACCAATATCGAAAATTTATTTATATCGCTTTTATCATTTTTGTCACGTTTACGTTTATTGGTGTGATTTCGGCCGCCAACGATGGCGAATTTGTCCGTTCTATTTTAGGCGATAACTATGTAAACATGTCGCTGGAAAACATTGAAGCTGGCGATCCGGTTGCGGTTTACAAAAGCGGCAGCAATTGGGGCAGTTTTATTGGCATTACCATTAACAACCTGCGGGTGGGCATTATTGCTTTTATCTTGGGGGTTTTTGGTGGCGTTGGCACACTTTATATCATGTTTAAAAATTGTATTATGCTGGGTTCTTTTCAGTATTTCTTTTATGAAAAAGGTGTGTTTTGGGAAAGTGTTCGCGGGATTTGGATTCATGGCTCTATGGAAATTTTTGCCATCGTTATCGAGTGTGCTGCAGGATTAATTCTTGGTGCCAGCATTTTATTTCCGGGTACGCATTCCAGATATACCTCGTTTAAACACGGGGCAAAAATAGGTGTGAAAATTTTAATAAGCACCTTTCCGTTTACCTTTTTTGCTGGCTTTTTAGAAGGCTTTGTAACCCGCTATTCCAATATTATGCCGCATTTTTTATCGGTTGGTATTATTTTAATTACCCTTGGCATCATCAGTTATTACTATTTAATTTACCCTTTTAAGGTACAAAAAGAAGTAACGAGTTTACCACTTTTAAAACCTTCATTTGCTTGAAAATAAATCGGTTATATATTATCATTTTCTTGCTTTTGAGTGTTACAAGTTCTCAAAGTATTTTTGGGGTGTCTATGGTTCAGGAACCGGAGCATATTAGGCAATTCGACAACGATTTTAAAACGCGTTATTCCAGCCGAAAATACAATTATGAAGGTAGAAAAATTGTAACCCAAACACCAAGTGGTTCGGGCAAATACGAAGATTACAAAAACGGTAAACCAGCACAAAGAAATGAGAATAATACCGATGGTTTCAGCATCAACCTTGGCCCTTTTGCTTGGTTGTTTTATTTGGCATTGGCCATTGCCGTAATCTATTTGGTTTACATTTTACTTAACGAAGGTGGCACTGGTTTGTTTTCTTCGAGACAAAACAGAAAACTTACCCATTACGAAGACATTACTGCCGAAAATATTGAAAATGCAGATATTGATACGCTCATCTTAAATGCTGAAAATGACCATGATTTTAGGCTTGCCATTAGGTATTATTATTTGCTGGTTTTAAAAACACTAAGCTTAAAAAACCATATAAAATTTGAGGACGACAAAACCAATGCTGAGTATTTGAATGAAATAAATGAAAAACCATTCAGTAAAAAATTTGCCTACACCTCATATTTATACAATTATATCTGGTATGGCGAATTCCCGTTGAATAACGATGAATACAGCAAAGCTAAAAGTAATTTTATAACGCTTTTAAATCAGGTTAAATAATGAAAAAAATAATCCCCATACTTTTCATTATCGCCGCTTTAATAATTACGGCCGCTATTGCTTTTGGCATCAAATCGACCAAAACGGTGGATTGGGAAGAGTCATTCAACGAAAAAAGCAACAAACCCTACGGTGTTAGCATATTTTATAAAGAATTACCGACACTTTTTAAAAACCATAAAGTTAGAACGGTTTACCACCAACCGGCGAGTTATTTACTGGCTCACTCCGAGGATAGTTTTGGCGAGCATATTGCTGAAGGTAGCTTTGTTATCATTGGCAATTCCGATTATTTGGAAGACGATTCCGTTGATGAATTATTGCATTTTGCAGATTCAGGAAACACCCTTTTTATATCAGATTATTATTTTGCCCAAAAAATTCACGATACCTTAAATATTAGTGTCGAATATATTGAGAATACAAAAGACAGTATTTCGTATCAATCTTTAAAATACCTAGACATAAAAAATATTGCTATCGACAGAAACGAGGGCGACAATTATTTTTCAAAATTCGACACTGTAAATCACACCGTTTTAGGACATTCTAAAATTGATTACAAACACGTAAATTTTATACACGTCCCTTTTGGGGAAGGCAATATATATCTGCATTTAGAGCCCAAAGCATTCACCAATTACAATCTTTTAAAAGAAGACCGGTATAAATACGCTGAAGGCATCATTTCCTATTTACCCGAAAACGATGTGTATTTTGACTCGTACACCAAAATACAAACAGGATACGATGGCAATGTGGAAAAAGAATCGAATCTCAGTTGGTTTTTAGAGCAATTGTCCTTTAAATGGGCGTGGTACACTGCTTTAATTTTCGGTATTTTATTTATGATTTTTAATGCGAAACGGAGGCAGCGCATCATTAAAATCATTAAACCTTTACAAAATACATCCGTCGCTTTTGTTAAAACGATTTCTAATTTATACTTTGAAACCCAAGATCATAAAAACTTAATTGATAAAAAAATAACGTATTTTTTGGAGCGCGTCCGTACCGATTTTAATATGGACACTTCTGTTTTAAATGATGATTTTATAGTAAAACTAGCCTCGAAAACAGGAAAGAAAAAAGAAGACGTTAAAAAACTAATCGATTACATTAATTGGTTGCGCACAAAAAATGAGTTTTTTGAAGACAACTTAATACAACTCAACAAGCTCATCGAAGCTTTTTATTTAAAATAATTATGGACGAAAACAAAGACCCAAAAGACCATCAGGACCTAATGCCCAAACCTGAAAACGCGGTATCATCAATAGACGATAGTGCTTTGGAAAACACCAACGATTTACAGTTTAAAAACCGATTGGATTTAACCGAACTTCAACAAAGTGTTGAAAAAATAAGACAAGAAGTTGGCAAAGTTATCGTGGGGCAAAAAGATATGGTAGACATGTTAATTGCGTCGCTTTTGGCCAAAGGGCATTCGCTTATCGAGGGCGTTCCCGGAGTCGCCAAAACCATTACGGCTAAACTGTTGGCAAAATCGTTTAGTGTTGGTTTTAGCCGCATTCAATTCACACCCGATTTAATGCCCAGTGATATTTTGGGTACATCGGTTTTTAATTTAAAAGACTCTGAATTCGAATTTAAGAAAGGTCCTATTTTTTCAAATATGATATTAATTGACGAAATTAATAGAGCACCGGCCAAAACCCAAGCGGCCTTGTTTGAGGTGATGGAAGAGCAACAAATAACCATTGACGGTAACAAGTACAAATTAAACGCACCTTTTATGGTTCTGGCTACCCAAAACCCTATAGAACAAGAGGGCACGTACCGTTTGCCCGAAGCGCAATTAGACCGTTTTTTGTTTAAAATTGATGTGGATTACCCGAATTTAGATGAAGAAATTGAAATCCTTTCCAGAGAACACCAATTACGAGACACCGAGAAAACCGATACTATTTCTTCGTTTTTAACAGCCAAACAAATTACGGAATATCAACAAGTGGTTACCCAAATTTTGGTTGAAGCACATTTGTTAAAATACATCGCGGAACTAATTGTGGCCACGCGTAACAATCGCTTTTTGTATTTGGGCGCATCGCCACGGGCATCCATTGCCATATTAAAATCCAGTAAAGCATTTGCCGCCATGAGCGGTCGCGATTTTGTAACGCCAGAAGATATTAAACGTGCCGCAATTCCTGTGTTGCACCACCGCGTTATTGTAACACCCGAACGCGAAATGGAAGGGGTATCGAGCAAACAAATCATCAAACAAATTATTGAAACGGTTGAAGTACCGAGGTAAATGAGTTTTCAGTCTTACCCTTAACAAATTGAAAAATGTTTAAAAATATATTGTCATCAGATGGAAGAATTAGAAGAACTGAATATTGTCTTACATATTTGGGTTATATCTTAATTATTAATGGTACTGCTTTTCTAAGCGGATATTATAGTTTTGAGTATGCTGATTATTTAGAAATAGCTATTATAATACCTTTGTTTTACATTTTAATAGTTCAAGGTGCTAAACGCTGTCATGACAGAGGTAATAGTGGTTGGTACCAACTTATTCCTTTTTATCAACTTTGGATGTTTTTTGCAGATGGAAATTTTGGACCAAATGAATATGGAAATAACCCAAAGGGAAAAGGTAATCATGATGAAATAAATGAAATAGGAAAACAGATTGAAAATGAATAGTTTAATTTTTGTCATTCTGAACGTAGTGAAGAATCCCACTTCTAACTTCTAACTTCTAACTTCTAACTTCTAACTTCTAACTTCTAACAAAATTGAAATTCTTTAAACCATTCTACATACAACCCCGATTTTTTTACACAGGCATTGGCATTGTGGTATTGTTTGGTTTAAGTTATTTTGTGCCGCTATTATTTAACATCGCACAGCTCTCTATTCTAGTGCTTATTTTGCTTTTTGTTTTAGATGTTCTAATTGTTTTTATTGGGAAAAACAAAATTGAAGCACGCCGGATTTTACCCGATAAATTTTCAAACGGCGATAAAAATGCCATCCATTTAAACATCAACAACAACTACCCGTTTACCATTCACTTGGAAATTATTGACGAAATACCCGAGCAATTTCAGGTGCGGGATTTTAAGATTATAGACGCGGTTGCCCCAAGAAAAGCCAAATCAATTTCGTATCCTTTAAAACCAACGGAGCGTGGTGAGTATCATTTTGGCAACTTAAATGTTTATGCCTCTTCCATTTTAAAATTAGTAGCAAAACGCTTCACTTTTAATAATGGTGCGATGGTACCAACCTATCCAAGTTTTAAACAATTAAAAAAGTTTGAGCTTTTAAATATCAACCAAAATGCGCTTGAATACGGTCTTAAAAAAGTCCGCAGACTTGGGCACACCATGGAATTCGAACAGATTAAAGACTATGTTTTGGGCGACGATTTGCGCACCATCAATTGGAAAGCCACAGCAAAACGCAACCAATTAATGGTCAATCAATTTCAAGACGAAAAATCGCAACCCATCTATTCCGTTATCGATAAAGGCCGCATAATGAAAATGCCGTTTAACGGCTTAAGCCTTTTGGATTACGCCATAAATGCGACACTTGTTATCAGCAATGTGGTTTTAAAAAAGCACGATAAAGCGGGTATGTTGTCGTTCTCAAAAAAGATTGAAAACATTGTGGTTGCCCAACGAAGAAGCTCACAAATGCAGCTTATTTTAGAATCACTTTACAACGTAAAAACAGATTTTCACGAAAGCGATTTTAGCAGACTTTACGGCAATATTAAAAGGCACATTACCCAACGAAGCCTCATTTTAATGTACACGAATTTTGAAACTTTAGACGGACTAAATCGCCAACTACCCTATTTAAAAGCCATTGCCAAAAGCCATTTATTGGTGGTTATTTTCTTTAAAAATACCGAGTTGAACAGTTTAATCACCCAAAAAGCCGAAACCGTACAACAAATTTACGATAAGGTGATTGCAGAGAAATTCGATTTCGAAAAACGTTTAATCGTTAACGAACTCAAAAAATACGGCATCTATTCCATATTAACCACACCCGAAAACCTTACCATCGATACCATCAACAAGTATTTGGAAATTAAATCACGAGGGTTGCTTTAGTTTTGGGCGTTACCCCGTTTGGCCACTGAGGCTCCCAAGCTGGGTTGGGCTTTTCAATACAATCTTTTTTTCGTACCTCAAAAAAAGATTTCCATTACAATCCCTAACGCGCTTGTTTTCCAAGGCTATTGTAAACTTGCAACTTCATCCGGTTAGCGTTTTTCGACCACGGTCATCCTTCCTCTATCAAAAAAACATTTCATCATATAAAATCTACAATTGGGTAACAACAATTATAAAAACCTGTTTTCCTATTGGATATTTAACGTGTCAAACCATTAAAACCAAAAAATCATGAAGGCATTATCACTCATTATTACTTTACTGTTAAGTGTTACTTTAGCACAAGCTCAAGAAAACCCAAAAGGAAAAACCATTACCGTTACCATTGAAAATATTAAAAACAATAAAGGTAATGTGCTATTAGCGTTGCACACAGAAAACACGTTTATGAAAGGCAAAGGCATTAAAAACGCACAAAGCAAAATTGTAGACGGAAAAATAACCGTAACCTTTAAGAATGTTGAATCTGGCACCTATGCTGTAATGGCGCTGCACGATGAAAACGAAAACGACCAAATGGATTTTGAAGACAACGGCATGCCAAAAGAATCGTATGGAATATCCAACAACCCCGCAAGTTATGGGCCACCACAGTTCGCATCGGCAAAATTTGAATTAAAATCGGAAGATTTAGATATAAATATTATGTTTTAGTATCCACAAAAATAAAGCGACTTACTTTGGCTACAACCCCTAAGTAAGTCGCTTAAAAACTAACTAAACTAAACCTCTTGTGTATATCCGAGCTTTCATCAGTCAAATGGCTTTTCTTGCTCGGATAAAAAATCAAATCAATAAGTAAATACTTTGAATTTCAGTAATTTAAACCAAATCAATTGTTTGGTATTGGAATATCGATTTTTTCTTCACCACAAATTTAACTTATAATTATCAGGCTATTTAATAAATATTATTGATAGTTTTTATATTTTTATAATCTAAATTGATACTTATGACGATTACACAATTATATTACGTTTTAGCCGTGGCCGAGAACCAAAATTTCACCAAAGCTGCCGAAAAATGTTTTGTTACCCAACCCACATTGAGCATGCAAATTCAAAAGCTTGAAGAACAGCTTGAGGTACAAATATTCGACAGAAGCAAAAAGCCCATAGAACTTACCGAAATTGGTAAAAAAATTGTGAATCAGGCGAGAAATATCGTTAACGAATCGTATCGAATTCAAGATATCGTAGATCAGCAAAAAGGCTTTATTGGCGGTGAGTTTAAGCTGGGAATCATTCCAACCATTATGCCTACGTTGTTACCCATGTTTTTAAAAGCTTTTATAAAAAAACATCCCAAAGTAAAACTTAAAATAGAAGAATTAACAACCGAAGAAATTATCGAACGCATCACCGAGGGGCATTTGGATGCCGCCATTGCTGCAACGCCTCTTGAAAACGAAACCATAAAAGAACGTGTATTGTATTTTGAACCTTTTGTGAGTTACATTCCAAAAGGCCACCGTTTGCATTCCAATAAAAAAATTAAGATATCCGATTTAGATATAAGCGATATGTTACTTCTTGAAGATGGACACTGTTTTAGGGATGGTGTAATTAATCTTTGCAAGGCGTTTAAAAATCAAACCAACGACCAATTTCAATTGGAAAGTGGCAGTATTGAAACGCTTATAAAATTATCAAACGAAGGTTTGGGCATGACGCTTTTACCCTATTTACATACTTTGGATATCAAAGAAGATGAAAAAGAAAACCTGCATCATTTTAACGAGCCCACACCTGCGCGGGAAGTGAGTTTAATATACCACAAAAACGAATTGAAAATACAGATTGTTGAAGCTTTACAAGACACTATTTCAGGTATTGTTCGGGGAGCTATTGCTTTTCAGAATGTAGAAATTATTAGTCCGCTGTCTTCAAACAAATAAAATTAAAAAAGCGACCCGAAGGTCGCTTTTTTTATGCTTTTAAATAGATTAAACATTGATTTAATTCTGGGTTTTGCTGCACAATAGATTGAATATAAATTTTAAGCTCTTCAATCTCGTAGGGTAACAACCTGTTAACTGCCTTTTGTACTTCTTTGCAAAACAACGTTGTATCAAAACTTACTTTATTAAGTACAGTTTTAGTATACTCTAGCATTGCTCTTGCCATAATTACTGTTGGGATTTTGGTTTAAATTAAAAGTAGATTTGTGTATAGGCTTTCTATGTTTTATTAAACACCTAAAGTTAATAAAAAATTGCCTCATTTAGTCAAATTAATGAAAGTTTAACAATTAAAATCTATTATCTCCATCCAACAAATCTCCCAAGCCTCCGAGTATACTACCTTCACCTTTATCTTTGCCGCCACCCCTTGGTGCCGATGCCAAAACACGACCTGCCAAACGACTAAACGGTAAGGATTGAATATAAACCGTTCCCGGACCTCGAAGCTTTGCAAAAAACAAACCTTCGCCACCAAATATGGTATTTTTTATACCTCCCACAAACTCAACATCATAGTCCACCGTTTGGTCGAAACCTATAATACAGCCGGTATCAACACGTAATGTTTCGCCCACGGCCAACTCTTTCATGGCCATGGTGCCTCCAGCGTGCACAAATGCCATACCATCGCCTTCTAGTTTTTGCATAATGAAACCTTCGCCACCAAAGAAACCACGACCTAGTTTTTTAGAAAATTCAATACCGACACTCACCCCTTTTGCGGCACATAAAAAAGCATCTTTTTGGCAAATAAATTTACCGTTAAATCGGGTTAAGTCAATCGGTATAATTTTTCCTGGATAGGGTGATGCGAAAGAGACGTTTCGTTTGCCTACCAAATCGTTATAAAAGACCGTCATAAATAAACTTTCGCCGGTAAGTATGCGTTTTCCGGCTCCAAAAATTTTACCTAAAAATCCAGAATCTTTTTCCGAGCCATCACCAAAAATGGTTTCCATTTTAATGCCATCGTCCATCATCATAAAGCTTCCTGCTTCGGCAACAACGCCTTCTTGTGGGTCGAGTTCAATTTCTACGTATTGCATTTCTTCGCCGTAGATGCGGTAGTCAATTTCGTGTGCTGTCATAATATTGTATGTTGTTAAGTTGTTTGCTGTTTATATGTTGATTTGTTTTGCGTTTTGTTACAAATATTTCCAAATTACATTGCGTGTTAAAATTTATTTCACAGAGTTTCACGGAGTTTACACGGAGATACGCGAAGGCAAATAACTTGCAAAATTTCTCTGTGAATCTCAGCGAATTTCTGAGCGCATCTCTGGGCAATAAAAAACCCACAGTCTTAAAACATTGTCGCGCAAAGGCGCTAAGACGCAAAGCTTAATGGAACTTACTGTTAACTGCGACTACCTACTGAATACTGAAAACTGCCTACTGTTTTACCTTAACGCTCCACTCAAAATTGAAAGTTGACACCACTACACCATCCTTATTAGTGCCAATAGATTTCATCCAAATGGTTTGCCCCTCGCCTGTTTCAATAGTTTTTTGTAATGCCTTATCTATTAATTCGCCATCGTTACAAACAAAGGTTATTCGGCCTGTTGCTTTTTTGGTAAATGTGGCGTTATTAGTGGTTACCAGCATTGAAATATTTTTACCGCTTTCTGCAATTTTTGCCATAACAATAGCGCCGGTTGTAAGTTCGGCAGCCATACCTTGTACGGCCCAAAACAAGGATTTGAATGGGTTTTGATTTATCCATCTATGTTTAACCGTTACCGTACAGGCTTTGTTGTTTATTGATTTTACACGAACACCCATTAAAAAAACCGCGGGCAGTTTAAAAATGTTGAACGTGTTTATTTTACTAGGGGTTAACTTCATTTTTAAATTGAATTTCATCAAAATTATCGAAAATAATTGACATTTCAATTTGTTAAATTTTTGTTAATTTTTAGTACTATGCGTAACAAAGTACCTTTTTTTAGACATATATTTGCATAAGAAACTATTATACGTTTTAGAATCATGATAGACAATCATCAAAAAAACATCGCCACTTTTATTCACTTATCGACCTTTAGCCGGTTTATAATTCCGTTTGGAAACTTTATTGGCCCCATTGTATTATGGAGCGTAAATAAAAACAAATCGGAATTTATAGATGCCCATGGCAAGCAAGCCATTAATTTTCAGATGAGTATTTTATTGTACGCCATTATTTTAGGAACCTTAACTATTCCGTTTTTTGTTTTTAAGATTTTTAGCGGTTTGGATTTTATAGATTTTAACGGGTTCCATAATTTTCATATCAACATTGGCAAACCATCGCCATTACTTTATATTGGCGGCGCTTTAGGTGCTTTTGCTATAATAGGTTTTATTTTAGAGCTTGTTTTTATTGTAATTGCCAGTTTAAAAGCACGCGATGGCGAACTGTACCAATACCCGTTAACCATTAATTTTTTAAAGTAAGAATGATGACTGAGTACCGAAGACTGAATACTGCGGATTGGCCCGCGTTAGGGATTGCAGAGGAAAGCCCACAGCGAGGCACGAGCGCGGACTTGTAACGGAAAGCCCGACCCCGATTCGGGAGCCTCAGCGACCAAACGGGGTAACGCCCAACTTCTCGATACAATTCCAATAAAAATAAAGGAATCACTCGAAGTGACAACATAAAAATTTCATCAATAACAATCATCAAATCAATCAAAAAATGAACAGTTTCATAATATTAAAACGCTTAAGAACATGAAGATAGAAAACACAAAAGCACAAATGCGTAAAGGGGTTTTGGAGTTCTGCATACTATCGGTCTTAAAGGACGACGATGCTTATGTAGCAGAAATTTTAAGCACCTTAAAAGATGCTAAGTTGCTTGTGGTTGAGGGCACCATTTACCCTTTGCTCACGCGACTTAAAAACGCAGGTCTTTTAAATTACAGATGGGAAGAAAGTACCTCTGGACCACCACGTAAATATTACGGATTAACCGAAACAGGGAAATTATTCTTGAAAGAATTAAACACCACCTGGAGCGAATTGCACAATGCAGTAACCATAGTAACAAGCCAAAAAACAACAAAAAAATGAATAAAACAGTCAACATAAATTTAGCAGGTATATTTTTTCATATAGATGAGGATGCATACTTAAAACTGCAACGCTATCTTGAGGCTATAAAACGTTCATTTACAGACTCTCAAGGACGATCTGAAATTATAGCAGATATTGAAGCACGTATTGCAGAACTTTTTAACGAGCGTGTACAAAACGATAAGCAAGTAATACGCATAAAAGAGGTAGACGAAGTGATTACCATTATGGGGCAACCTGAAGATTACTTGGTAGACGACGAGATTTTTGAAGATGAGCCAAAAGCTACGTACAGCAGCAAATCGGCGCCTTCTAAAAAATTATTTAGAGATACAGACAACTCGTATATTGGCGGTGTATCGTCTGGTTTGGGCCACTACTTTGGCATTGATGCCTTATGGGTACGTTTGGCTTGGGTTATTTTAATTTTTGGAGCTGGAACGGGCATTTTGTTATACATTTTACTTTGGATTTTAGTGCCTGAAGCTAAAACAACCTCGGAAAAAATAATGATGACCGGCGAGCCTGTTAACATTAGCAACATTGAAAAAAAAATTAAAGACGGGTTTGAAAACGTTACCGAAACGGTTACCGATGTAGCCAAAAACGTTAGCGAATCGGTAGCGGGTGCTGCCAAAAAAGTGGATTTTCAGAAACAAGGAAATAAAATAAAATCATCGTCCCGAACTTTTTTTGATACCATTGGAGATGTGATTATGTTTTTCTTAAAGGTTTTTGCCAAATTTATAGGTGTTCTATTAATTTTTATAGGCGCTGTAACGCTTATTGCTTTAATTGTAACCTTGCTTTCTTTAGGTGTTGTAGATGTAATCCATTTGCCCGGTCTTGATCTTGTGGAAATTGTAAATGCCGGAAATACACCCATATGGCTCGTATCGTTATTAACCTTTTTTACCGTTGGTATTCCGTTCTTTTTCCTATTCTATTTAGGGCTTAAAATTCTAATAAACAACCTAAAGTCTATTGGCAATATTGCAAAATTCACCCTGTTGGGTGTGTGGCTCATATCTATTATCGGATTGGTTGTTATTGGTGTGAGACAAGCCACCGAACATGCTTTTAACGAACGCTTTGTTGAGAAAAAGGAGCTAAACATAACGGCAAACGATACTGTAAATTTAAAAATGGTTGGAAACGATCTTTACACCAATTACACAAACAGGCATGGTAATAATTTTAAAGTTGCCCATAATGAAAATGGCGAGAAAACCATTTATTCGTCGGATGTATCCATTATTGTTAAATCGACAACCGATTCGTTAGCCACCATAAGTATTGCTAAAAGTGCCGATGGTAGAAATTATGAAACAGCTATTGAACGCGCTAAAAACATCAATTATAATTATGCCCTTAAAAATAACGAACTGCTTTTGAATTCCTATTTTACAACCGACACGAAAAATAAATTTAGCGATCAAGAAATAAGGCTTACCTTGTATTTACCCGAAGGTTCCGTATTGAAATGCGACAAAAATTCCAGCTCGTTTTTCTATTATAAAAACTACCACGGAACTATTGTTACCTATAACGACACCAATCAATATTTAAAAATTTTAGAAGATGATGTTGAGTGTTTAGATTGCCCTGTTGAAGAAAAAGATTACAAAATAGATGTGGACATCAAAGATGAGAATTCCAGCCTCAAAATTAACGAAAAAGGCCTAAAGGTAACCATGGATAGTTCTAGCTTAAAAATTGATAAAACTGGAGTAAAAGCCAAAGACGACGATGTTAAGGTAAACATTGATGGCGATGGTATTTCTATCAAATCAAAAAACAACTAAAACAATTCATCAATAAAAAACAACATTTCAGAAGTGTATATTTAAAAAGGCATACTACTTTTTAGATATTTGAATCATCAAAATTAATTATTCAATCAAAAAACAAACAACAATGACAACACTAACAAAAATTATCGTAGCTACTTTATTAAGCTTGACCCTATTATCATGTAATTTTGATATTAACATGAACTCTGGCGTTCGTGGCAATGGCAATGTACAAATTGCAGAACGCGGCATTAGCAAATCGTTTTCAGCTATTAAAGCTACCGAAGGTTTAGATGTGTATTTAACACAAAGCGACCAAGTGAGCCTAACGGTTGAAGCCGACGAAAACTTACACGAACTTATTTTAACCGAAGTGGTTGATGGTGTTTTAAAAATTCACACCAAAGAAAACATTGGTAAAGCTACGGCCAAAAAAGTAATGGTTAGTTTTAAGGATATTTCGGCAATCACCTCAACAAGTGGTAGCGACGTATACGCAACAAATACCATTAGTGCCAACCATTTGAAATTGAAATCGACTAGTGGCAGCGATATGAAATTAGATGTAAATACATCGATTTTGGAGTGTAAATCGACCAGTGGCAGCGATTTAAAATTATCTGGTAAAACCGAAAAACTCATTGCCGAAGCAACCAGTGGCAGCGATATTAAGGCATCGAATTTAATTGCCGAATCCAGTCAGGTTAAAGCAACAAGCGGCGCAGACATTTCGGTAAACACCGTAAAAGAGCTTACTGCAAAAGCCACCAGCGGCGGTGATATAAAATATTATGGCAATCCGGAAAAAGTGAATAAAAACAAAAGCTCGTCCGGTAGTGTTAGAAAACAGTAGGCCTATATAAACCAACCTAGAATATGACCAACTAAAAAAACCCCGGAATTAATCATTCCGGGGTTTTACTTGGTGTTAAGTTAATCGTTTAATATTCTCGGATTTTAAGTTGAAATTGAATTTGTATCCAGTCATCAACAACAATAAGTCCCAATGCTTTTTTAGGAGGTTCTAAATTAAAATCACATATATTCACATTTAAAACCCCGGATACGTTCATTGTTTCTTCGCCCTCAAACTTTAAGGGTAAATTATACGAATTCACAACGCCCGCAATGTCAATATCTATATGGGCATTTACTACATTGTTTTTTGAAAGATGGCCTTCTATTTTTTTTAATTTGAGAATGATGTTGGGGTGCTCATCGGAGTTTAACAAGTTATAAAAGTCTTTATTCATAGCTTTATTACCACAATCGAAACACGAATTACTCAAAACAAGTTGGGTTTCCTTAAAGACCATTTTGCGGTCTTCAATTTCAAATAAAACGGGAATTGAGCTTTCTAAATTCTGTACATCAAATTCGCAATCAAATTTATTTACATTAGTTTTTCCCTTTATAATCAGACTGCTTTCGGGAGTTATATGTACCGCCGTTTCTTTTACGGTTTCAATATAGGTAAACCCCAAAACGATTAGCATTGGAAAAAATAATAAAATCCTTTTCATCTTATAGGCTTTTAACAAACAAGTCTCAATGTTGGTAGTTATAAATTTAAAGAATTAAATTAAAACTTAAACACCGAGACTTGATATAATCTTTAAAGAAACTACTTAGAAACTAATAACAGCCTCTGCCATAAATCCGTTAAACTTTCCTTCATCAAAAATACTAGCAGTATTGTATCCGTCGTGTTTTTGAGAAACATATTCAAGTTTTAATAAAATATTATTGGTCATAAACCAACCCGCACCTAGCTGAAATCTTGATATTTCAACATCATCTCCATTGGCTTCCTCGGCGTCTACTTTATTATAACGTGTACCTAAATAAAAGTTTTCAGTAGAACCAAATCTATAAATAAGTTCGCCGGCAAACTGTTTTGCTGTTCTTTCTTCTGTTTCAGAATCTGCTTTTCCTTTAGCGGTTTCAATGGTTCCGAAAAACTCCAAACCTTGGTACTTCAAGAACGGGTTAAACATAATAGCTGTAATTTTATTTCTTAAATTCGGGTTGTAACGTCCAGATCTAAAATTACCTTTTGTTGAGGCATCTTCATCTTCTAACACTAAATAGTATCTTGAACCTGCTCTATCCGCACTGTACAAGTAAGATGTTCTTACAGCTCCTGTGTTATATAACGACCCTGTAAATCTGAATCTAAAATCATCATTAAACTGCTTATCGTAGCCTAATTTAGCTAAGAAAGATGCGCCACCAGTACCTGGATTATCAACAGCCTGGTTTAATTTACCATTGGTAAAACCAACCATTCCTAAAAATCCACTATCGCATTGGTAGTACAATTCGGCACCAACCTCGGTTGTAAACGCATCCATAATTAGGTTGCCCACAAACGGGTTGTAAATGGCTTGGGCGTTATCACTTCTTCTAAAATGGGCATCACCGTAGTTGTTCTCCATGTGTCCTACTTTAATGGTTGCATGCTTCATAAAACCACTTAAAAAGCCTTCGCTAATAAAATCTAGCTTATCTATTTGGAAATACCCACCTTTTACATAAGGTTCTGGGTGATGGCGTGATGATAGGTAGGTGCGCAAATGCATTCTAACACCATCATATAACACAACGTCTAAATCTAAATTGGCGGTAGCTAAGTTAAAGTTGCCTCCTATTTCCTTTAAAGGAACAGCTCCTGAGTTTTCGTGACTTATATCCTGATATTGAAGCGTTGAAGAACCACCTATTCTTACTTTTACCCCATCAAAGGTTGTTATGGAGTCTTTTGGTGCTTCAAATACATTTATTCCGTTTTTATCGGGTTGCCTAAAATTATCTAGGTTTCTTTTTTGAGCACTTATGCTAAATCCTGCTAACACTAATGCTATAACTAATGTGTTTCGAAAAATTGTTTTCATACTTCTTAATTTTTGTTATTATTTTATTGCTTTACTATTTTTTAAAAATCGATTTAAATTTTATGGTAATATCGTCTCCTGTTGTAATGGTTCCGAGTAATGCTTTTGGAGGATCTATATTAAAGTCTGTCATTTTTATACTTTTTTCTCCGTTTAGCTCTATGTTGTCGTTACCTATTTCAATATCAAATTTCAAGGAAACCTTGTTGGTTTTTCCGGAAATTGTCAAATTACCTACAACTTCCGCTTTATATTTACCTTCTGATATTTGGCTTAAAACCTTGGCGCTAGTTGCGTTAAACGTTATTTTTTTAAACTCCTTTGTGTTTAAGGCCTTATAGGTGTTTTTATCCATGGCTCTTTTTCCACTCTTTAAAGATTCTGCCAAAATCTCGACTTTTAATTTATCGATTTGGCCAGTGTTTATATCTTTAAATGAGATGTGCCCTGTGTGAGATTCGGCTTTTATGTCCCAATCATGTAAACTTGAAGTGCCGTATACGGTTACAGCAGATTGATTGTTATCCAGTTTAAATTCTTGTCCAAAACTATTTTCGGTTGAAAAAGCCGTAAGTATAAATAATGTTATAATTCTCGTTAAATTTAAAAGTCGCATAATTTCTGTTTTTAGTATTTACTGCAAAGTTCTACCATAAAAGCCTGTTAAAAGATGATTTTTATCATACATTTAATTAACCTTATACAATTATGATATTTACTGTATTTTCTTTAATAGCTTCAGATATATGTAGTCGTTTTTTCAATACCGACACGAAGATTTTAGGTTTTAACAAAACAGCTTTTCATGTTTTAGATGGGTTTTGCAATATCTTTGTTAGTGACCATATGCATTAAGCTGTGTCAAATTGATAATAAAAGCCATTTAATAATTAATCCGTAAATAACATGAACAAAACACTGCTCTCATTCCTTTTTACATGTATTATATGCTATGCCACTCAAGCCCAAAATACAGAGAAAGTGAAAGGCAACAGAAATGTGACCATTTTACGAACGCCTATAAATTCATTCCACACCATTATTGTTGATGCGGATTTTAAAATTGATATTATTTTTAACAAAGAACCATCGGTTGTAGTTGAAACAGATGAAAACCTACATGAATTTATTGTATTTAATGTACGCGATAGTGTACTTACTTTTAAGAAAACCAAAAGAATCACCTCTAAAAAACGATTGTATATCAAGGTGAATTATGATGGTTTCTTAAGACATATTGAGACTCGGGAACATGGCGAAATACTATCATTGGCCACCATGGAATTACAAAATGCCAGCCTTAAAACCATTGGGAATTCTAGAGCTGGATTAACTTTACATTCCAACAGTTTTAATTTGGAAAGCCTGGACAAATCTAAGGTAAAACTAAATTTAACTGCCGATAGCACCCAAATAATTTTAAATGGCTATAGTAAGTTGGAGGCTTTAATACAATCGCCTGTTTTAAAAGCCGATTTATACCAACGCACCCATGCCACTATTGAAGGCGACTGTGATAATTTGTTGTTGAGAACGGATAATAATTCGCAGTTTAATGGCAAAAACTTTACGGTTTCAAACTGTAGTCTTACCTCTGAAACGTCAAGTCAAGCTACCCTTGAAGTAATCGATAATATAACGGTTTCACTATCGGGATCTAGTGCACTTTATTTATACAACAATCCTAAAATAATTATTGAAAATTTTACCAATACCTCAAAAATTCAAAAAAAGGAAAAATAGCTACTTTGAGTTTTAGAATTTTAAAATTAAAGTCAAAAAAAACGCGATGTTTAAATTTTAAACATCGCATTTTTCAACTATATCATTTAATTTTTAGCTTACTTTTTTCTCTTTCATTGTTTCAACACGCATGGTATTCAGCCTATCATTATTACGTTTCATTTCTTCAAGCAATTTCAGCTCGTGCTTAATTTCTTCGCGTCTTTTGTTTTGCTTTCTTAGTTTTTCATCTCTTAGGTCTTGTTTTCTTTTTCTTTCTTCAAGCCTTATTTCTTCAAGCATCAATTCTTTTTTTTTAGCTTTCTTTTGTTTAATTTTTGCTAAAGCAATAGAGCCATAAGTATATCCATAAATACTTAAAAACAATAATGCTACTATTGATAATATTACGAAACCATTTTCCATAACGTTTTCTCTTAGGGAGTTTAAAATTGCTATACTCAGTTTATTACAGGTAAAAATACTAAAAAGCTGCGGTGCCAAAAAATAAAAAAGGTGAAGTACGCAAAAAGAAGTTGAACGAATTATTAAACATAAAAAACCTTTGAAATGCATTAATGGCACCAAAGGTTTTATTATGTTAGGTATGTAATATTAGAGTGATTTGGTTACATCAAAACCTTCCTGTTCCCATTTCAGTATGCCGCCTTCCAAGTCGTATATTTCGGTAAAACCGGCTTCTTGTAATTTTTTGGTGCTATTGGCACTTCTTCTTCCGGAACGGCAGTAAACAATAATTGGTTTTTCTTTGTCTAATGTTTTTATGTCTTCTGTAAAAGTAGATGACAAAAAATCTATATTTTGAGCATCCTTAATATGACCTTCTTTAAATTCTTTTGGTGTTCTAACATCAATTAACTGTACGTTATTTAATTGTATAAGGGCTTGCACCTCTTGTGGCGAAACCACTTTAGCTTCGCTTTTTTCTGATTTATTACACCCAACAAACGTAATTCCTAAAAGTAGAAATACGATGGCTAAAACTGCTTTTTTCATTGTAATGGTTTTAATCTAAATCTACAAGATCGCCTTCCCACTCTAAAATACCACCTTCAAGATTGTAGGCGTTCTCAAAACCCAATTGCCCCATAATGCTGCAAGCTTGTCCGCTTCTGTTTCCAGATCTGCAATACACATAATAGTTTTTATTTTTGTCGAGTGCTTCAATCTCATCTACAAATTCCTGCCCTTTATAAATATCGATATGAATGGCGTTTTTTATAACACCATCGGCTACCTCATCATCTGTTCTTACATCAATAATAACGGCGTTATCATCGTTCTCTAATTGCGATACCCACTCGTCTTGACTTAAATGTTCCATTTTATATAATTTAATTTCTGCAAATTTAATACATCTGATTTAATAATGATTGAAAAAAAATCCGAAGTACAACACCTCGGATTTTTATATTTTTTTCGCTTTCGCGGACATCTTAATTGTTCGTTTAAGCTTTAATTGAGCAGCCAATAGCCTTGGTTTCGGTATGCAATATGTCTTCACCATTTAATAAAGCATCAACAGCATCTTCAACATATTTGGTTTTAACTGCCGAGGCATCTTTGTAATTATCATCGATGGCTCCAATGTATTCAACGATGTTTAAACCATCACTTTTTTGCAAAATAAATACATGTGGCGTTTTGGTGGCTCCAAACTTTGGGTAAACCGTTTGTTGCGCGTCAATTAAGTACGGAAACGTGAAGCCTTTTTCTTTTGCGCGTTGTTTCATGGCTTCAAAACTATCACCTGGTTGCACGCTAGTGTTGTTGGGCATAATGGCAATTACCGGGTAACCTTTGCTGGCGTATTTATTGTTTAAGGCGGTAATTCGGTCTTCGTACATTACCGCGTATGGGCATGTGTTGCAGGTAAATATAACAATGAAGCCTTTGGCGTCTTTGTAATCTGCCAAGGACAGCATTTCCTCATCAATATTTTTAAGTGAAAAATCTTCGGCAGCATCGCCAATTTTATACCCATCATCATTATTTGATTTAGCTATTGTAAAAGCACTTAAACTAAGAACAATTACCAATACCGAAATTAATTTGATTGTCTTTTTCATCTTTTTTTATTTTAAAAACTTACCAACTTCGGCTTCCAACTCTTCATAATTAAAGGGTTTCTCGAAAAACTTACGTTCGTCATTTTTGTAAATAAGGGTTGCCGGAATTGACCCAGACCAACTTTTATCTACCTTTGGAATCCATGAATTCATATCGGCATCATCCAAAGCAATCACTTTAGATTTTAGCTGCTTTTTCTTTATAAACGGTTTTAGTTTTTTTTCGTACAAATGCGGAAAATCCAAACTCACCAAAATAACCTCAACATTTTTATCACCGTATTCTGTGTTTAGTTTTTCAAAATAAGGCAACTCTTTTATACAGGGCGCACACCAAGTTGCCCAAAAGTTTATCACATAAACTTTATGGTCTTTTTTATTCAAAAATTTTTTAAAACCTTCAAAGTCATACACTTCTAAATTTATGTCTTTATCATTAGTGCTACTTGCCACTTTATTTATAGCGGTATTAATAGCAACTTGGGTTTTCTTATTTTTATTGGCGCAACTAAACGTTATTAGTATCGCAAAAATTAGCACTTTAAATTTCATAAGCATAAAATTAAATAATAGTTTGTTGCAAATATTACAGTTTAACAAACATTTATATAAAAAATCGAGCAAAGTTTTGTGTAATATTATTTTCATTTCTATATTTGACCTCCCGACAGCTATCGGGGATAAAACAAAAATATGAATACTATTTTAAATCATACTTGGTGGTGGAGCTTTTCAAACTTACGTTCGTGAAGTAAAAACCTAGTATATTTAAAACTTAAAATATCAAAAAGGCTTGTCATTCACGACAAGCCTTTTTTTTTAATTCATTAAGTCATTTCCGCGAAGGCGGAAAATATAAATGGAAGGGAAAAAACAATATTACTATGTGTATATTATTTCTAACAAGATGAATGGGATAATTTATATTGGTATGACCAATAATTTAAAATATAGAATGTATCAGCATAAAAACAAAACAATGAAGGGCTACTCCAGCAGATATAGTCTTAATATGCTTGTATATTATGAAAAATTCAATTTCCCTAATACTGCCATTAAGAGAGAGAAGCAACTAAAAAAATGGAATAGAGCATGGAAAATAAATCTAATTAACGATTTAAATCCTGAGTGGAAAGATTTAACATTTATGTTTAACAATTAAAAATAGATTTCCATCTACATGGAAATGACAAAAAAAGAATGTTTAGTTTAACAACACATTACAAAAAAATTCTTGCAGACACCATTACACCTGTAAGCATCTATCTTAAAATTAGAGACAAACACCCCAACAGTATTCTGTTGGAAAGTAGCGATTACCATGCTAACGACAACAGTTTTTCGTACATCTGCTTTAACCCCATAGCGTCGATTAAAGTTGAAGACGAAACAATTTCGCAAACCTTTCCCGACGGTAGTTCGGTTTCAAAAAATATTGATGAAACCACAAATGTATCCGAAGAAATCCATCAATTCACAAAACAATTTAAGGTAGATTCGGATGAAAGCTTCAAGTTTATAAATAATGGTATTTTTGGTTATATCGCTTATGATGCCGTTCGGTATTTTGAAGATGTCGAGATTTCAAAAAAAGAAAATTCCATTACAATTCCCGATGTTTATTATGCGGTTTATCAAAACATAATCGCCATAAATCACTTTAAAAACGAAGCTTACATTTTTGCACATTGTTTTAATACTGAAAGTAATATTGATGCTGTTCTTCATTTAATAAAAGCCAAAAACTTTGCGTCTTATAATTTTAAATCCAACGGAAAAATCTCATCAAATTTAACAGACGATGAATATAAAACCCATGTCGAGTTAGCTAAAAAACACTGTGCCCGTGGCGATGTGTTTCAGTTGGTTTTATCAAAAAACTTCCAGCAAGAATTTAAAGGCGACGAGTTTAATGTGTATCGGGCTTTACGCAGCATAAACCCATCGCCCTATTTGTTTTATTTCGATTACGGGAACTTTAAGATTTTTGGCAGCTCGCCCGAAGCACAACTTATTGTAAGCGACGGAAAAGCCGAAATCCACCCCATTGCCGGAACTTTTAAACGCACCGGAAATGATTTAAAAGATGCCGAATTGGCCAAACAATTAGCGGTGGACGATAAAGAAAATGCCGAACACGTTATGTTGGTGGATTTGGCACGAAACGATTTAAGCCGAAACGGAAGCCATGTTACTGTTGACACGTACAGAGAGGTTCAATTCTTCTCGCACGTTATCCATTTAGTAAGCAAAGTTACGGGGCAAAAGCACAAAGAAACTTCAACCATGCAAGTGGTGGCCGACACGTTTCCCGCGGGCACTTTAAGTGGCGCTCCAAAACATCGGGCCATGCAACTTATCGAGCAGTACGAAAAAACAAGTCGTGCTTTCTACGGTGGCGCCATTGGTTTTATGGATTTTGAAGGCAACTTCAATCATGCTATCATGATTCGTACTTTTTTGAGCAAAAACCATAAATTACATTGGCAGGCAGGCGCCGGATTAGTATCAAAATCCAACCCGGAAAACGAACTGCAGGAAGTGTATAATAAGTTAGGCGCTTTAACAAAAGCTATTGAATTAGCTGAAGACATATAACAAGTTTAGAATTCAGAAAGTTGAAAAACGAATTTGGTTTATAAAATGAATATTGCAGAAAATCAACACCCAAGTTCCGACTCAGTCGGAATCATCAATCTGCAGAAATAATGAGTGAAGGAATGAAGATGCAAAGCGAAGCTTTAAGCACGAAATTCCGAGAACGAATGTTCCGCAGGAATTTCCTCAGATTGATATGATTTTTTGGTTCGTTTTGTATCAAGACAAAATGAACAAGTAAACAAAAGATTTCCACCTACGTGGAAATAAAAAATAAATATTTATGAAAGTATTAGTTATAGATAATTACGACAGTTTTACATACAATTTGGTTCATTATTTAGAAGATTTAAACTGCGATGTTACCGTAGTAAGAAACGATAAATTAACATTAGAAGATGTTGAACCTTTTAGCAAAATTGTTTTATCACCAGGTCCGGGCATTCCAGACGAAGCCGGTTTACTAAAAGCCATTATTAAAAAATACGCACCTACAAAAAGCATTTTAGGAGTGTGTTTAGGGCAACAAGCCATTGGAGAAGTTTTTGGTGGTTCCATTATTAACTTAAATGATGTTTATCACGGTGTTGCAACCCAAGTAAAAATTACTGTGGATGACGAACCTTTGTTTGATGGCATTGATAAAAATATAGAAGTTGGTCGATATCATTCCTGGGTAGTTAACCCAAATTTACCTGATAGTTTAGAGGCTACCTCCTTTGATGAAAACGGACAAGTGATGTCGTTACGACACAGAGAATATGATGTTAAAGGTGTGCAATATCACCCAGAATCGGTATTGACTCCAAACGGAAAACAAATTCTTAAAAATTGGATTAATTCTTAAGCTATGAAACAACTATTAAACCGATTAATAAATCACGAAAACATCTCCAGCGAAGAAGCCAAACAAGTTTTGGTAAACATATCAAACGGTATGTACAACCAAAGTCAAATCGCATCATTTCTAACCGTTTTTATGATGCGGAGCATCACACTCGAAGAGCTTCAAGGCTTCAGAGATGCGCTATTGGAATTATGTATTTCCATCGATTTAAAAGATTTTAATGTTGTAGACTTATGCGGAACGGGTGGCGACGGAAAAGACACCTTCAACATATCCACACTTTCCTCATTTGTATCTGCCGGTGCCGGTATTAAAGTTGCAAAACACGGTAATTACGGTGTGTCTTCCGCTTGCGGATCTTCAAACGTTATGGAGCATTTAGGCATTAAATTTTCAAATGACGAAGATTTTTTAAAACGAACAATCGATAAGGCAGGCATCTGCGTTTTGCACGCACCATTGTTTCATCCCGCCATGAAAAACGTAGCACCTATCCGCAGGGAATTGGGCGTAAAAACATTTTTCAATATGTTAGGCCCTATGGTAAATCCATCGTTTCCAAAAAACCAAATGGTTGGTGTTTTTAATTTGGAATTGCAACGTTTGTACGGTTACTTATATCAGCAAACCGATAAAAATTACAGCATTGTGCATGCCTTAGATGGTTATGATGAAATATCATTAACCGGAAAAACCAAAGTGATTTCAAATCATTCCGAAACCTTATTTACACCTGAAGATTTGGGCGTTTCGCAAATAAAACAAGAATCGATTTTTGGAGGCAATACCGTTGATGATGCCGCTAAAATATTTGTGAACGTCATTAGCGGAAAAGGCACCGAACCACAGAACAACGTTGTTTGTGCCAATGCCGGTTTAGCCATTGCCACCACAAAACAAATAAGCCATAAAGAAGGATTTGAGTTAGCCAAAGAGTCGCTTCTTTCAGGGAAAGCAAAGCATAGTTTAGACACATTAATTGCATTAAGTAAATGAACATTCTAGATAAAATAGTAATCGACAAACGCAAAGAAGTTGATTTAAAAAAAGAATTAATTCCTATTCAGATATTTGAAAGAACACCTTATTTTGATAGAAAAACAATTTCGTTATCAGATAAATTAAGATCAAGTCAAACGGGGATTATTGCAGAATTTAAAAGAAAATCGCCGTCAAAATCAGTCATTAACAATACGGTTAACATTGAAGATGTGGCTATGGGTTACGAGCACGCCGGCGCTTGCGGAATGTCGGTTTTAACCGATGAAGTCTATTTTGGAGGATTTTTAGACGATTTGATTATCGCTCGCGAAAACTGCGATTTGCCTTTGCTGCGTAAAGAATTTATTATCGACGAATACCAAATCCTCGAAGCTAAAGCTTTTGGTGCAGATGCCATTCTTTTAATCGCTGCTATTTTAACAAAAGATGAAATTAAGCAATTTTCAGAATTGGCAAAACGTCTAAATTTGGATGTCCTTTTAGAAGTTCATAACGAAGAAGAATTGCACAAATCCCTCATGCCTAGTTTAGATATGTTAGGCGTTAACAACAGGAATTTAAAAACCTTCGATGTGAGTTTAGAAACAAGCAAAACATTAAGCAAACTCATTCCAAACGATTTTGTAAAAATATCAGAAAGCGGCATTAGCAGCATTGAAGCTATCAAAGAATTAAAACCCTATGGCTATCAAGGTTTTTTAATAGGTGAGAATTTTATGAAAACGAATAACCCTGGTAAAAGTGCCAAAGAATTTATAGCTGAATTGAACAAATAACGTCACTTCGAGTGATTTTTGAGGAACGAAAAAATAGTATCGAGAAGATGAAACTGAAGGTCTGCGGTATGAAATATCAAGATAATATCACACAAGTTGCGGCATTGCAACCTGACTATCTTGGGTTTATTTTTTATGAAAAATCTGCAAGAAACTTCAATAAAAACCAGGTTCCGGAATTACCTCAATCCATAAAAAAAACAGGTGTTTTTGTTGATGAAGAATTAGATTTTGTTTTAGAAAAAATAAAGACACACCATTTACAGGCCATTCAATTACATGGTAACGAATCACCGGAATATTGTAACGCGTTAAAACGTCATTACGAGGAGAGAAACGACGAAGTAATCTCATCAAAAGAAACAGATGGGGTCGAATTGGAAAAAAAGTCTCACAATGACGAAAGTATCGAAATAATCAAAGTATTCTCAATCAAGGACGAGTTCAATTTCGATATTTTAAAACCTTACGAGGCTGTTTGCGATTACTTTTTGTTTGACACCAAAGGCAAGTTACCCGGTGGCAATGGCTACACTTTTGATTGGAACGTTTTAAATGATTACCCATCAACAAAACCCTTCTTTTTAAGTGGTGGCATTGGATTAAATCAAATTGCAGACCTTAAAAAATTTGTACAAAGTAAAGCTTCAAAATATTGTTACGCCATAGACGTAAACAGTAAATTTGAAATAGAACCCGGATTGAAAGATATTAAGGAATTAAGAAAATTTATAAATAGAAAATAAATTTAGATTTTAGAAAACCAAAAGGAAATCAGAAATAAAAAATAAGTTTAACAAAAAGTCAAGCCCTTAGTTCCGACACAGTCGGAATCACCAATCTGCAGAAATAATGAGCGAAGGAATGTAGATGCAAAGCAAAGCTTTAAGCACGAAATTCCGAGAGCGAATGTTCCGCAGGAATTTCCTCAGATTGATATGATTTTTTGGTTCGTTTTGCATCAAGGCAAAATGAACATAAATAAAAGCAAAAAATAAATGAATTACAACGTAAACGAAAAAGGCTATTACGGCGAATTTGGAGGCGCATTTATACCAGAAATGCTTTATCCAAACGTAGAAGAGTTGCGCCAAAACTACCTTAAAGTTATGGCCGAACCTGATTTTAAAAAAGAATTCAATCAACTTCTTAAAGACTATGTCGGTCGCCCATCGCCATTGTATTTTGCAAAACGCCTTTCTGAAAAATACAACACCACAGTATATTTAAAACGCGAGGATTTAAACCACACAGGCGCTCACAAAATAAACAATACCATAGGCCAAATACTTATGGCAAAACGTTTGGGCAAAACCAGAATTATTGCCGAAACCGGAGCTGGACAACACGGGGTTGCAACCGCTACCGTTTGTGCTTTAATGGGATTGGAATGCATTGTTTACATGGGCGAAATTGATATTGCACGTCAAGCCCCAAACGTTGCCAGAATGAAAATGTTGGGTTCCAAAGTGGTACCCGCATTATCCGGAAGTCGCACCCTAAAAGATGCCACCAATGAAGCTATTCGCGATTGGATAAACAATCCGGTAAACACCCATTATATTATTGGTTCGGCTATCGGTCCGCACCCATATCCGGATATGGTTACGCGTTTTCAAGCGGTAATTTCGGAAGAAATTAAATGGCAGCTCAAAGAACACGAAGGTAGGGAAAATCCCGATTATGTGGTGGCCTGTATAGGCGGTGGCAGCAATGCGGCCGGCACGTATTACCACTATTTACACGACAAAGATGTAAATATTATCGCCGTTGAAGCTGCAGGTTTAGGTGTAGATTCTGGCGAAAGTGCAGCCACTTCGGTGTTGGGGAAAGAAGGCATCATTCATGGTTGCAAAACGCTGTTGATGCAAACCAACGACGGGCAAATTACCGAGCCGTATTCCATTTCGGCAGGATTGGACTATCCGGGTGTTGGCCCCTTGCACGCGCATTTATGTAAAACGGGACGCGCCGAATTTATGGCCATTACCGATGATGACGCTATGAAAGCTGGTTTGGAACTATGCAAATTGGAAGGTATTATTCCGGCCATAGAAAGTTCGCACGCCTTAGCTATTTTCGAACAGAAAACCTTTAAATCAAACGATGTTGTTGTGGTGAGTTTGTCGGGTCGTGGCGATAAGGATTTAGAGAATTATATTGATTATTTTAAGATTTAAGTTTTGGGCGTTACCACAAGGGTCGGGCTTTCCGCTATATCTTTTGCAAAAAAGCAAAAGGATGCCGCTGCAATCCCTAACGCAAAACCAGTACTAATTTAAAATTAAGAATCAAGAAAACTATAAACTTGAGATTAGAAAAAAAAATAACAAAAAGTAAAGCCCCAAGTTCCGACGCAGTCGGAATTATCAATCTGCAGAAATAATGAGCGAAGGAATGAAGATGCACAGCGAAGCTTTAAGCACGAAATTCCGAGAGCGAATGTTCCGCAGGAATTTCCTCAGATTGATATGATTTTTTGGTTCGTTTTGCATCAAGGCAAAATGAACAGAGAAAAATATTATGAGATCTTGAATCAAGTTCAGGATGACGAAAAAAATAAAGTAAAAATGTTACTAATGCGTTAGGGATTGAACGGCATGTTTGAGCTCCCCGACGCAGAAGGGAGCGAGTAGTGAAAGCCCGACCCTTGTGGTAACGCCCAAAATAAAAAAACAAAAATGAATCGTATTCGAACCAAGTTACAGGAAAACAAAAAGTTACTATCCATATACTTTACAGCAGGTTATCCGAACATAAACGATACCGCTACAATTATTCAAGATTTAGAAAAAAACGGTGTGGACATGATAGAAATCGGGTTGCCCTTTAGCGACCCATTGGCCGATGGTCCCACCATTCAAGCCAGTTCTACGCAGGCTTTAAAAAACGGCATGACAACCAAGGTGCTTTTTGAACAATTGCAAGACATTAGAAAAACCGTAAATATCCCGTTGATTATTATGGGTTATTTTAATCCTATATTTCAATATGGGGTTGAAGCGTTTTGTAAAAAGTGTCAGGACATTGGAATTGATGGTTTAATAATCCCCGATTTACCTGTTGACGTGTACCATGAAAAATATCAGGCTGTATTTGAAAAATACGGACTCATCAATGTGTTTTTAATTACACCACAAACCAGCGACGACCGTATAAAATATATCGATTCCATTTCAAACGGATTTATTTATATGGTAAGTAGTGCGAGTACCACGGGTGCGCAATCGGGGTTTGGCAAGGTGCAAACACAATACTTTAAGCGTATTGCGGATATGAATTTAAAAAACCCGCAAATTATAGGTTTTGGAATAAGCAATAACGACACTTTTACGCAAGCCACACAATACGCCAAAGGCGCCATAATTGGAAGTGCTTTTGTAAAGCATGTAACCAACGAAGGTGTAAAAACCATTAACAAATTTGTAGATTCAATTTTAAATTAATGCCATTAAACATTGTTTTAATAGAACCCGAAATACCAAACAACACCGGAAACATTGGTCGTTTAGCGCTGGCGTCGGGCTCAAAACTACACTTGGTTAAACCCTTTGGTTTTAAGATTGACGATACTCGATTGAAACGTGCTGGTTTGGATTATTGGCAACATTTATCGGTTACGTATTACGACAATATTGAACAGTTCTTCGAATTAAATAAAGATGAAAACATGGTGTTTTTATCGAGCCATGGTACCCGAAACCATTGGGATATACCTTTTAAAGACAATCTGTTTTTAATCTTTGGGAAAGAATCTGTCGGGTTGCCAAAATCTGTTACCGAAGCATATGCCGACAGACTTTATAAAATACCATTATACAGCCAACACGTAAGAAGCCTTAATTTAGCAAACGCCGTAAGTATTTTGGTTTACGAAGGCTTAAAACAGCTACAATAATATAGGCCATAAAATAAACATTGAGAATAAAATATTTGGGTTGTCTTGATTTTTGACCGAAATCAGGATGAGGTAATTTTAGTTTTCAAACAGAACTTTATCATCGTATTAAATCCAACTATCTCTGTCTTCAACCCAACAAATCCTCCAAGGCCGGTTGTAAATGGTAGGCTGTAAACTGAAACCCTTTAGCCTCTATTTTTTTTGAGCTTACACGTTGACTATCAAATAATAACGTATGCATTTCACCTAAAATAAGCTTCATGAAAAACTTAGGAACATTTGGTAAAAACAAAGGCTTGTCCAATACTTTAGCCATGGTTTTTGTTAACTCTGAATTGGAAACAGGGTTAGGCGCCACGCCATTGTATACACCTTCTAGTTTTTGTTCGGTAACATATAAAAATATGCGGGCCAAATCATTAATATGTATCCACGATTGCCATTGCTTTCCACTGCCAAAAGCGGCACCCAAACCAAATTTCATGGGTTTTATTATTTCTTGTAAAGCTCCTCCTTTGTTTGATAACACCAAGCCAATTCTAACTTTTGAAACATTAATATTCACTTTCGAAAATCCATCAACGGCATGTTCCCATTGTTGCACAACATGGCTTAAAAATGAATCATCAAAATCTTTAAAAGACTCATCGTAATAATTAATCAGTGAATCCGGATAAATACCAACTGCGCTAGCCGAAACTACTTGCTTTATACTATGTGTTTCGCCTTTTAAAGCGTTTATTAATAGTTGCGTGCTTTCAATTCTGCTCGAAATAATTTCTTTTTTGTATGCTGTTGTCCATCGTTTTGATACGGTTGCCCCAGCTAAATGGATAATGGCATCAACTCCATCAAAACAATGTGTGTCTATATCTTGTGCTTTAGGATTCCAATAAAATCCTTTATAGTTTTCAGTGTTTTCTATTTTAGATTTACTGGTTGTCAAATAGTTGACGGCAATATTTTTATTATGACAAAGTTTAACAATCTCCTGCCCTATTAATCCCGTTGCTCCTGTTATTAAAATACGCATATTTACTTTTTATATAAATTTACAAAATGTAAATCCGAATACCCATACATTTATATATGGTTTAACAGATTTAACGAGGCTTTAACTTTTAAACCGCGCTAAGTTGGGCAGCGTCGTGTAACTTTATCGCTTTTTAGAGTCGGAACCAAAGGGCTCATTATAGCGTTATGTTCTATATTCGATTAAAGCTGAATTTAATTCTGGTCAGTTTTAATAAAGCTGCTGACGCATGGCATAGCGCCACAAAGGCATAATTAACAAAAATTATAATAGATTAACTCAGGTATATTACAAGGTAAAGCTATAAATAAAATTATCTTTGCCTTTTTAATTCATATTATGGAATACATTTTAAACCCATGGCCTTGGTATATTTCGGGCCCGTTAATTGCCATAGTTATGGCATTATTACTTTATTTTGGAAAGACATTTGGTATGTCGTCAAACCTAAAAACCTTGTGTACAATTGGTGGCGCAGGTAAATTTTCAGATTTTTTTAGGTTTAATTGGAAAGATCAAGTTTGGAATTTAGTTGTCGTGTTAGGTGCAGTTATTGGCGGATTTATTGCCACGCATTACCTATCAAACGATGCGGTTACCGATTTAAATCCCCAAACCATTTCCGAACTCCAAAATATGGGATTTCAAAATGCTGGAGCTACTTTGGTTCCCAACGAAGTTTTTAGCTTGGACACCTTAAACACAAAAAGTTTAATACTGCTAATTGTTGGCGGATTACTTGTTGGTTTTGGTACGCGTTATGCTGGCGGCTGTACTTCTGGTCATGCCATTACCGGATTAAGTAGTTTACAAAAACCATCACTAATTGCTGTAATTGGCTTTTTTATTGGCGGATTAATTATGGCTAACCTGCTTTTACCTTTAATTTTTTAGTTATGAAATTTTTAAAATTTTTATTGATTGGCATCTTCTTCGGAATTGTGTTAGTTAAATCCGAAGCCGTATCGTGGTACCGTATTTACGAGATGTTTCGCTTTCAATCCTTTCACATGTATGGCATCATAGGAACTGCCATTGCATCAGGTATTCTGTTTTTGCAAATCTCAAAAAAAGGATATATCAAAAGCATTAAAGGTGCGTCTATTTTTGTTCCTAAAAAAGACAACGGATTTATCAGGTATATAATTGGCGGCACCATTTTTGGCCTAGGTTGGGCGCTAGTTGGTGTGTGCCCAGGCCCCATGTACATTTTATTAGGCACGGGTGTTTACAGCATGCTTATCGTAATTGCTGCAGCTTTATTAGGCACATTTATTTACGGTGTTTTAAAAGACAAACTACCGCACTAAATAGATACAATACAAATCCTAAGAAAT
Source organism: Hwangdonia lutea (assembly GCF_032814565.1). GTDB lineage: Bacteria > Bacteroidota > Bacteroidia > Flavobacteriales > Flavobacteriaceae > Hwangdonia > Hwangdonia lutea. Next base: position 2,466,899 of record NZ_CP136521.1, on the reverse strand, counting down.
GTGCATCATGTTTTTTTCGCCATTATTATGCTATTGGCCTCCTATTCCATCATTAGAAACAAAAAGGAAACCGACGCTACTGCATAAAAATAAGCTTATTACAAAACGCTCACAAAAGGGTAGATAATCAGAACCATAACAGGCATAATAGGTGCGGGTGGCGGTTTTCTGTCTGTCCCCGCGTTGGTGGTTTGGGCAAATATTCCAATCAAAAAAGCTGCGGAAACCTCCTTAATAATAGTTACCATTAATTCATTAATTGGGTTTACCGGAAATATTCAAACCACAGAAATCGAATGGCTATTTTTACTCCCTTTCACTTTAATTTCGGTTATCGGGATTGTGATTGGCGTGCTTCTTTCAAAATTTATAAGTAGCAATAAACTTAAAAAAGTTTCGGTTTTTTCACATTGATTATGGCTTTTTATATCATCTATAAAGAGACTAATTTATAAAAGTGACATAAGTTACAATTTAAATCATTTTGGTTTTATACTTTTGAATGATTTTTATGATGAAATAACATACGCTCAGTTTTTATAGAGCGATTGCCGAAAGGCAGAAATGAAAAATTAAAAAAATGAAGATAGAACAAATTTACACAGGCTGTTTGGCTCAAGGTGCTTATTATATTGAATCGGACGGCGAAGTGGCCATTATTGACCCATTGCGCGAAACCCAACAATATGTTGATAAAGCCAATAAAGAAAACGCCAAAATAAAGTATGTTTTTGAAACGCATTTTCATGCGGATTTCGTTTCGGGGCATATCGATTTAGCAAAAAAAACAGGAGCCACGATAGTTTTTGGACCTAGTGCAAAAACCGATTACGATGCTTATATCGCTAAAGATAACGAAACGTTTAAACTAGGTAAAGTAACTATAAAAGTACTGCACACACCGGGGCACACTTTAGAGTCGGCCACTTACCTTTTAATTGATGAAAACGGGAAAAACCGTGCTATTTTTTCAGGAGACACATTGTTTTTAGGCGATGTTGGGCGACCAGATTTAGCTATAAAATCAGACCTTACAAAAGAAGATTTGGCAGCCATGTTATTCGATTCGCTTCGCTATAAAATCATGCCTTTAGAAGACGATGTTATTGTATATCCAGCGCATGGTGCAGGTTCTGCTTGTGGTAAAAATTTAAGCAAGGAAACCGTCGGTCTTCTTGGTGAACAGAAAAAAACCAATTACGCTTTGCGTGCCGACATGACCAAAGAAGAATTTGTAGAGGAAGTCCTTGACGGGATCCCGCCGCCGCCACAATATTTTGCAAAAAACGCGATGATGAACAAATCGGGTTACGATGATTTTGAAACCGTTTTGCAACAAGGCGATGTGGCTTTAAATGCCGAAGATTTTGAAAGAATTGCCAATCAAGAAGGCGCTTTGGTACTTGATGTTAGGCATGAAAAAGACTTTGTAAAAGAGCATATTCCAAACTCTATATTTATTGGAATTCATGGCGGATTTGCCCCATGGGTTGGCGCATTAATCACCGATTTAAAACAACCCATTTTACTGGTTACACCAGAAGGCAAAGAAAAGGAAACCGTAACACGACTCTCTCGTGTGGGCTACGACAATACTTTAGGTTATTTAGATGGCGGCATTGAAGCTTGGAAAGCAGCCGGTAAAGATGTTGAAACTATTGAATCTATTTCTGCTGAAACATTTTCTGAACGTTTTAAAAATGAAAACGTAAACACACTTGACGTTAGGAAAGATGGCGAATATAAATCTGAACATTTAAAAGGCGATAATGTACAGCATTTCGCATTGGATTATATTAACGATAACATGAATGCCATTGATAATAAAAACACCTATTACGTCCATTGTGCTGGTGGTTACCGGTCGGTAATTGCAGCGTCTATTTTAAAAGCACGTGGTTTTAATAATTTGGTTGATATTGCGGGCGGATTTGGAGCGATTAAAAACACCGATTTACCAACAACAGATTTTGTGTGCCCCACAACACTTTAATGGTCTTGTAAAGACGTTAAGTTACAAAAAAAGACCTGACAAGCTTTAAAACTCGTCAGGTCTTTAAATTTATATTCCATTAATATTCTAAATAATTTCTGCGCTTAATCCTGCTTCCAAAAGTAGTGAGCAGCGTGGTTTTAAATCGTTATAGGCACCTGTTTTAACCGTACATTTACCTTTGTAATGTACGAGTATTGCACATTGTTCGGCTTGTTCTGGCGTATGCTCACAGGCATAAATAAGCGTTTCGATAACATGATCGAAGGTATTCACATCGTCATTGAACAATACAATTTCATTTTGAGTAACTACCTCTTCCTGTAAAAGTAATTCTTCTAATGTTTTTTCTTTTGTACTCATTTCTAATGTCTTACAAACATTTCCCCAAAGGAAAAAGTTGTTATTATTATTTTAAATTATAATACTAATTTATAAATTTTAACGAAACCCAATTGTTTCTTTCCAATTTTTCTATAAACTTTAACATATGTTTTTTGCATTCTGCCTTTATAACAGGAATATCATCGGCATAAAACCCGCTTAAAAACAACATCCCGTTTTTGTTTAAACAGGCCGCGTAAGTATGCATGTCTTGCAACAAAATATTGCGGTTGATGTTGGCAATAATTATATCGTACTTTTTGTTTTTTAACAAACTTGCATCGCCTTCTAAAACGGTAATGTTTTTACAATTATTACGCTCAACATTCTCAAGGCTGTTTAGGTAACACCAGTTATCGTAGTCTATGGCGTCAATGGGTTTTGCACCTTTTAACTCTGCCAAAATAGCCAAAACACCGGTACCACAACCCATATCTAAAACCGATTTATTTTGGAAATCGTTGTTTAAAATATGCTGAATCATCATGTGCGTGGTTTCGTGATGCCCTGTACCGAAACTCATTTTCGGTTCGATAATGATATCGTATTTCGTATTAGCTTTTTCGTGAAATGGGGCACGAACGGAACATAAATTATCGACTACAATAGGGTTGAAATTCTTTTCCCATTCGGCATTCCAATTGACCTGCTCTATTTCGGAAAATGTATAAGTGATTTCAAATTCATCGGATTTCAAAATTTGAATATCATCTAGAATATCTTTTTGCCATTCGTTTTTTTGAATGTAGGCTGTAACGCCGTCTTCGTTTTCCACAAAACTTTCAAAACCGGCGAAACCCAATTCTGCGATTAGGATTTCGGTTGCTGGTTGTACTGGTTTTACTTTAAAGTAGTAGCCTATGTATACGGTATTTGACATTGGTGTTATTGTTAATGTTGGCGGATAAGCGCGTTAGCGATTGCAGTGGCATCCTTTTTTGAGGCACGAGGAAAAGATATAACGGAAAGCGCGACCCCGATTTTTGATCGGGGTAACGCCCAAATAAAATATTTTAAAACGCGTTTACAATAGCAAAAAAATCGTCAGCATTGAGTGCAGCACCGCCAATTAAGCCACCATCGACATCGGGTTTTGAGAAAATTTCTTTGGCATTGTTGGGTTTACAGCTGCCGCCGTAAAGAATGGATACAGAATCTGCAACATCATTGCCGTATTTATCAGCCAATGTTTTTCTGATAAAAGCATGCATGTCTTGCGCTTGTTCTGGGCTTGCTGTTTCGCCCGTACCAATGGCCCAAACAGGCTCGTAGGCCAACACAATGTTTTTAAATGCCGAAGCGCTTAAGTGAAATAAGGCGTTTTTAATTTGATTTTCAACTACTGTTTCTTCATTTCCAGATTTTCTATCGGCCAACTCTTCGCCAAAACAGAAAATGACACGCATGTTGTTTGCTAAAGCTGCATCGACTTTTTTGGCCAATGTTTCGTCGGTTTCGTTAAAGTAAGCACGACGTTCGCTATGCCCTAAAATAACCGTTTCAACACCCACGCTTTTTAGCATAGAGGCACTGATTTCGCCGGTGTACGCGCCACTTTCGGCAAAGTGCATGTTTTGTGCTATAACTTCGATATTGAAATCTCTTAAACTATTATAAGCCTGCCATAAGTTGGTTGCTGCTGGAGCTATCATAACCTCGGCATTGGTTGTTTTGTTTTGTGCTTTTAAGCCAGTGATTAGAGTTTCGGTTTGAGATAAATCGTTGTTCATCTTCCAATTTCCTGCTACAATTTGTTTTCTCATCGGACTGTGTGTTATTTTTTATATTTTGAAGTGATTGTATTTATGGCCTGATAAAATCTTATTATTAATAAGACAAAAATACTACTTTTTTATGGCTTCGATTAATTTATCGTCGTCTGCTTTTACGGCTTTAAATAATTCTATGTTTCCGGTTTTATTTATTACCATATATCTAGGAATCCAATCTAAATTTACAAAATTGCCAAAAGCACCTTTCCAACCGGACTGCATAAAATAGTGTTCGCCGTTAACCTTGTAATTTTCAATGCCTTTTTTCCATGCGTTCTGGCTTTTATCTAACGACAAAAATATATAAACCGCCTCTTTGTATTCCGATTGTAATGCCTTTACTTTTGGCATGCCTTTTATACAGTCTTTACACCATGATGCCCAAATATCGATTACGATTGTTTTGCCTTTATGGGTTTCTAAAATATCTTTGAATGCTATATTGTTGCCTTCTAAAGTTACGAAGGTATCGTTTAACGCTTCCTCAGAAAATTGAGTTGGCACTTCTGTATTGCAACTAAATACACTGAATAATAAGATTAGGGTATAGATCATTTTTTTCATTTTTATTTGGGTATAACTAAGGGGTTAATTTTTTTTAATTTTTGGTTTCGTTTAACCATCTCGATAGCTCCAAGTAATTATCGGGATTGGATTTAAATACTTTTTATGACAATGAAGATTTATTCTTTATGTAGCTCTACAGTCATAAAACCATCATAATTGCTGTTATTAGCTTTATTTATAGAGTCCAAAACGGTTTCATCTATGGTATATAAATAGTTTTTGTAGTTTTTACTCGCTAAAACAGAATCCAACTTTTCTTTAGTTGAAACCTCGCCTTCTACGACATAAAGAATGTTTTTAATTTCAGCATTTTCCTTTTTGGATTCGATTTTCCGCTCTACTTTAGGCAACTGCAAATCCTCAATATCATTCCAGTGCACCTTTTGCATTACGGTTCCAGCATCTAATTCTAAAATCCCCGGGTTTGAGCGCACTACGGTTTTTAAGGCTTTTTCGTCGCATAAATACCAATCGAAATTTAAATTATAGATTTCGTTTATGCGCTGCTTAGCATCGTTACCTGAAGCTGTTAAACCTATAACTTGGTAACCATTTTTTAGAGCTTCATCGGTGGTTGACTTCAATTTTAAAGCGCCTTCTTGTTCCATTTTTTCCAAACTATAGGACACTATAACGATTAGATTTTCCTGACTTAAAAAATGTTCGGTTAAGTCTTCTTCATCCGTTTCAATTGAAAAATCCAAAACTGGTGGTTGATAAGCTTCGCGAATCACCTTGGTTTCAACGCCAACGTATTCACCATCAACGGTAGGATAACTGCCATCGGTTACAATTTCTGTTTCTTCGCCATTAATGTTGAACGTCCACGTAAATTCTTGTATGGCTTTTGGTGCATCGTCAGGAATACGCATACCTTCGGCTATATTGTTTCCTATTTTATACGCTCTAAAATCTATGGTTGGCAAATGCATGAGCACATGATACCCAAACCACAAACTGAAAATAAAGCTCAACAAAGCCAAAATTGTTGTGGGCAATTTGCTGAATACGGGTTTGATATGATTTAATCCGAAGAATAAAATAAGAATAAAAAACAGTAAAATAACGTCTTTTGTAAAGCTTTCCCATGGCGTGAGTTTTAAGGCATCACCAAAACATCCGCAGTCTTTCACCTTATCGAAATAGGCCGAATAAAAGGTTAAGAAAGTAAAAAAGACAATCATTGCCAGCAAGCTCCAAACGGTAAATTTAGGCTTATAGCCAATGAGTAAAAACACGCCTAAAACCACCTCGAAAACCACAACAATGACCGAAATACCCAAGGCATACGGAATTAAAAACTCGATGTTTAAAACGTCTGCGCCAAAATACTCTTCAAGTTTATACGAAAAACCTAAGGGGTCGTTTAGCTTAATTAACCCCGAAATGATGAACAATACACCAACGAATATTCTACTAAGTGCTACTAATGTTTTCATAAATTTTTGTCATTCCTGCGAAGGCAGGAATCTTTTTAATTGTACCTTAATTTTTATAAAGTGGATTCCTGCCTTCGCAGGAACGACAGCTACTCTTCTTTTAAATGAATTAAAGCAAAAACCGCATAATTAATCATATCTTGATAATTCGCATCAACGCCTTCGCTAACCTGTGTGTTGCCCTGATTGTTTTCAATCGATTTTACACGCAACAGTTTTTGCAAAATCAAATCGGTTAAACTGCTTACACGCATATCGCGCCATGCTTCGCCGTAATCGTGGTTTTTATCTTCCATGAGTTTTTTGGTAATGGCGGCTTGTTCGGTATATAATTTTGCGGCCTCTTCGGTGGTCATATCGGGTTGTTCAACCACGCCTTTTTCCAACTGAATAAGTGCCATAATACAGTAGTTTATTATACCGATAAATTCGCTTACTTCGCCCTCATCAACCTTTCTTACCGCGTTTTGCTGCAAGCTTCTTATGCGTTGTGCTTTAATAAAAATTTGGTCGGTTAACGATGGTAAACGTAGTATTCTCCAAGCACTTCCGTAGTCGCCCATTTTTTTTACAAACAAACTTTTACAGGTATCTATTACGGCATCGTATTGTTTTGAGGTATCTTGCATCTATAAAATCAATTTTGCGTAAATTTCGCTTAAATTGTTTAAAGTTCAAAGCTCAGCGTTCAATGTTTTAAAAAGCGTGCATAATTCTCGAAATATGTTAATAACTTTGAATTTTAAATTCTGAACCCAAAACCAAAACATGACTATAAATTGCAAGGGACAACTCATCGATTTATCATCACCAAAAGTGATGGGCATTTTAAATATTACACCCGATTCGTTTTACGATGGCGGCAGTTATAAAAACGAGAAAGATATTTTAAGTCAGGTTGAAAAGATGATAACCGAAGGTGCCACATTTATTGATGTTGGTGGGTACAGTTCGCGCCCAAACGCAGCACATGTAAATGAAACCGATGAGCTAAAACGCATATTGCCCGTTGTAAATTTGATTTTAAAAGAATTCCCAAAAGCATTGCTTTCCATCGACACCTTTAGAAGCGCGGTAGCCAAAGCCTGTATTGAAGCTGATGCTTGTATGATTAATGATATTTCGGCAGGTAAGCTGGATGATAATATGCTACAAACCATTGCTAATTTACAAGTGCCGTTCGTGATGATGCACATGCGCGGAACACCACAAAATATGCAGCAGCAAACTAACTACGATAATCTGATAAAAGACATGTTGTTTTATTTCTCTGAACGTATTGCCGCAGCGAAACAATTGGGGATTATTGATTTGGTTGTTGACCCAGGTTTTGGTTTTGCAAAAACTACCAATCAGAATTTTGAGGTTTTAAACCAATTGGAATTATTTAAAATATTAGACAAGCCCATTCTTGCGGGAATTTCCAGAAAATCGATGATTTACAAAACTTTGGAAACCTCGGCCAAATACGCTTTAAATGGCACCACGGTTTTAAATACGATAGCGCTCCAAAAAGGCGGGTCTATTTTACGGGTGCACGATGTTAAAGAAGCCATTGAATGTGTTAAATTAGTTGAGGCGTTAGAAGTTAGAAGTTAGAAGTTAGAAGTTAGAAGTTAGAAGTTAGAAGTTATGAAATATACTTTTTTATTGATTACGATTCTTTTATTCTTTTCATGCGGAAAGGAAAAAGTAATTCTACTCCCCGAAATAAAGCATTCGGAAATTACAGAAATTTTAGATGTTTCGCCTGCTTATTTATTTTATGATGAAACCCAAAAAGATAGCGTAGAACTGAACAGGAAAAACTTAATCGTTACCACAAACTGGCTGGTAAATGTCGATAAGCGCTTAACGCTAAAACAAGTTATTCCGTATATTAAATTCATTCAAGAAAAAAAACGAAATTCAAGCCATAAAAACGAAAAGGCTAAAAACTATTTTACCTGTAACGATACGAGCAGAAAAAATTTGGGGTTTATTGAGTTTACAGATGTGTTTTATCATAATGATTCAGCTACTGATTATTTTAGCAAAAAGTCAGATTTACAGACTTCGGAACCTAGCATTGGAATCAATGTCGATTTAAATAATAACATTACAATTATAAACCCGGAATCTGATCCTTTTATAATTCAAACCAATAAAGAAAACTTAATCAGCGATTTAAAAAAGACACCTGCCAATATAAAAATGGTGTTTTTAAATTTTAATAGTGCGCTCACTTTTCAAGATTATATCTCATTTAAATCTTTGATTTCATCACTAAAAAATAAATCCATTCACATTTCAAACAACGAATTTATTTATTAACCCTTTTTTATTAAATTTACCAAAACCACTTGCCTTTGGAAATTTTTAAAGACCTCTTAAAATTTACGGTTGTCGATATTATCGATGTTATTTTAGTCGCACTACTACTCTACTATATTTACAAATTGGTAAAAGGCACCGTTGCCATCAATATTTTTATTGGTATCATCATTATTTATCTCGTTTGGCGATTGACCGATTTTCTGGAAATGGAACTCTTAACCAGCATTTTTGGCGGTTTCATTAAGGTGGGTATTATTGCGCTAATTGTAGTGTTTCAACCTGAAATCAGAAAGTTTTTACTAATGGTTGGGTCTACAAATTTTAGTAGACGGCGCAAATTTTTACAGCAATTCAGTTTTATAAAAACCGATACCGGCGACGAAACCAATGTTGACGCCATTGTTTCGGCTTGTGTAAAAATGGGCACCTCAAAAACGGGGGCTTTAATTGTTTTTGAACGGAATAACAATCTGGATTTTTTATTGGCTTCGGGTGATGAAATGAACATAAAAGTGACGCAGCCCATTATTGAAAGTATATTTTTTAAAAACAGCCCCTTGCATGATGGCGCTATAATAGTGAGCAATAATATTGTAAAGGCAACACGGGTTATTCTTCCTGTAAATAACGAAAAAACCATCCCCAAACGTTTTGGTTTACGCCATAGAGCCGCCATTGGGATTACCGAAAAAACCGATGCTTTGGCCTTGGCTGTTAGCGAAGAAACCGGACATATTTCCTATTTTAAAGATGGTGAATTTGTGGTTTTTGATAACACCAGCGAACTCAACGGCATGATTAAAAAAGATTTGGCATAAGTGAATTGTAAAAACTGTAATACATCTTTATCTTCAGAAAGCGACTATTGCTACGTTTGCGGTGGTAAAGTGATTAGAAACAGACTTACGTTTAAAAATTTATTTGAGCACATTAGCGAAACATTTTTTAATTATGACAATAAACTATTAAAAACCTTTATAGCGCTTTTTACAAAACCCGATGATGTTATTGGCGGATATATTAATGGTACACGTAAAAAATACGTTAATGTTATTAGCTACTTTGCATTGGCTATTACAATAACAGGATTTTATCTTTTTGTTTTAAAGAAGTATTTTCCCGATACGATCGATTATTCCATATTATCGCCGGCTGGTCAGGAAGAATTTCAGGAAAGAAATGTAAGCTTCGTACAAGAGAATATGTCCCTTTTTATGATGCTTTATGTGCCGCTTTATGCTATAATCGCAAGAATTTCGTTTGTTGGAATTAACAAATTTAATTACACCGAACTGCTTGTGGTATTTTTGTATCTGCAGGCTCAAATGTCAATTGCAACTGCTTTAGCCAGCATCTTGTTTTCTTTATTTGGCATTCATCAAGGTGTTATGAGTTTGATTTTGACTCCACTCATGGTTTTATACACCGCTATTTGTTTAAAACAATTGTATGGCATAAATACCAAAAGCATAATTTTAAGAACACTTTTGTTTTTCACTGTTCTCATGGTGCTTTTTGTAATAGTTTCGGTAATTATGGGAATATACATGTATTTAAATGGCGATTTTCAACAAATGATTGATGCCCAAAAAGCCGCTAAAGGTGGTTAAGCCACTTCCTCTTTTAAAAACTGTACTTCATAAAGGTTTCTGTAATACCCGTTTTCTTTTTTAAGCAATTCGTCGTGCGTACCTTGTTCCACAATTTCGCCCGCATCCATCACTAAAATTTTATCGGCTTTTTTTATGGTTGCCAATCGGTGCGCAATAACAATGGAGGTGCGCCCTTTGGTGATTTTATCTGTGGCATTTTGAATGAGTTGCTCGGAATAAGAATCTACCGACGAAGTAGCTTCATCCAGCACCAAAATACTCGGGTTGGTTACATAGGCACGCAAAAACGAAATGAGTTGACGCTGACCCGAAGACAACATCACACCGCGTTCTTTCACGTTATAATGATAACCTTTTGGCAAACTCATTATAAAATCGTGAATACCAATATCTTTTGCAGCTTGTACAACATCGGCTTCGGTAATTTCGGGATGGCTAAGTGTAATGTTGTTTAAAATAGTATCGGCAAACAAAAACACATCTTGTAAAACAACTGCGATTTGGGTTCGTAAAGACTCTAAGGTAACTTCTTTTATATCAATGCCATCAACAGCAATTACGCCATCTTTAATCTCGTAAAATCGATTTAATAAATTTATTATAGTCGATTTTCCTGCGCCTGTAGCACCAACTATGGCCACCGTTTCTCCAGCTTTAACATTAAAAGAAATACCTTTTAATACGGTTTCATCTTCAACGTAGTTAAAATAAACATTTTTAAAGGATATATCGCCTTTAAGATTTTCAGCGATGTGTGTTCCCGCATCATCAATCTGCGAAGTGGTGTCAAGCACTTTAAACACGCGGTTTGCTGCTACCATGCCCATTTGCAAGGTATTAAACTTATCGGCTATTTGCCTTAGGGGTCTAAACAACATGGGGATAAACATGATGAAAGCCACTAGGGTTCCTTTGGTTACGCTGCCTTCCAAAACCACATTTAATCCGCCGTACCACGCCACCAAACCAATGGTGATAGAACTCGATAAATCTGCCAAAGGAAAAAATATAGAGTTGTACCAAACAGTTTTTAACCAGCCTTTTTTGTGGCGTTCGTTTATGGCTTTAAATCTGTTATACTCAGTGGTTTCGCGCGTAAACAATTGCAAAATCTTCATGCCGGTCAACCGTTCTTGCACAAAGGAATTTAAATTGGAGACTTCATTCCTTACTTCCTCGAAAGCCTTTTTCATGTATTTTTGAAATATTCGTGTGGCGTATAAAAGCAATGGCAACATAACAAACACGATTAAACTCAATTTTAGGTTCGTGTAAACCATAAATCCGATAACGACAAACATAGTTAGCAAATCCCGAAAAATCATAAACAAGCCTTGTCCAAAAATATCGGCAATACGCTCCATATCGGTTACCGCTCTAGTAATAATAACACCCACCGACGAGTTATCGAAATACTTCATTTTAAAACGAAGTAAATGATTAAACAGTTTTACGCGAACGTCCATCACCAAATTTTGCCCTAACCATGCTGCATAATATATAAACGAAAGCTGAAATAGGGTTTGAAAAATTAACACCCCCAGCATAATAATGATATAAAACAGAAACTTATCTGGGTTTACGCCCGCAATGCTATCATCAATGGCGAACTGTGTTAATTTTGGTGTTGCCGCCCCAAAAATAGCCAACAATATAACCAACACCAATAACCCAAAAAATACCGCCTTATAAGGCTTTATATATTGAAAAAGACGCCTGAATAGTTTTACGTCGAAAATATGTTCTTTCTTTTTTGTCATTTACAATTTTATATCGTCCGGATATTCAATATTTGTTAAATATAAGGCATGTGCAGGCACCGAAAAACCAGCTTCACTCCTATTTTTAGATTTTATAATAGCATGCAAATCATCAATAGTAGTTTTACCCAAACCAATGTTAACCATTGTGCCAACAATGGCACGCACCATGTTACGCAAAAACCTATCGGCTTTAATGGTAAAACGGAGCTCGTTATTTTCAAAAACCCATGCCGCCTTCATGATATTACAATAATACGTTTTTACATCGGTATTACTTTTCGAAAAGCATTGAAAATCTTTATAATCCAATAAAATTTTCGAAGCTTCATTCATTTTTTCAACATCCAAAGCCTGCTTCACATAAAAGGTATCGTTAAAGGTAAACACATTTTTCTCTAAAGTTATTCGGTATAAATAGGTTCTGCTCATGGCATGAAAACGCGCATGCGCATCAGCTTTCACTTTAAAAATGTTGTGGATGGCAATGTCTTTAGGCAAAAACGAATTGAGCTTAAAAATGATGTTTTTATCGTTCAATTCCTCATTAAAATCAAAATGCGCAAACATTTGTGCGGCATGAACGCCCGTATCGGTTCGTCCTGCGCCCATAATAGAAATGGGCGTTTTTAACAAAGTAGATAAAGTGCGTTCCAAAACTTCTTGAACCGATATGGCTTTTGGCTGATTTTGCCAACCGTGATAGGCGCTGCCGTTATAAGAAAGTTCTATAAAATACCGCAATTTGTCTATTGTTTTTTTGAAGTAACAAAGATAGACAGATTTGTTGTTCCACCGAAAGCGGTTGTCTTAATTAAATATTAAAAGATATCTAGGTGTTACTTCGAGTGATTTCGATTTTTATCGAAATTGTATCGAGAAGTTGGGCGTTACCCCCTTTTGCTTTTAATGGCAAAAGTGCGTCGGGCTATCACTACTCGCTTCCTCTCCCGATGCGTCGGGATCGGCGAGCTCAAACATTTAGCCTGCGGTGAGCGCAGTCTAACCGTTCTATCCCTAACGCGCGCGTTTGCAGTTGGCAGTATTTAAACCGCCATCAAATGGATGCATTAAGAAAGGGTGGTTTAATTTCATAAAAATTTAAAAATGGCCTGTAACAAAATACCTTTAAATACGTCAAATAAGTAAATCATCAATTAAAAAAAATCAAATGAGTTTCTGGAGAGTTTTATTGTCTATTATTTGTCCGCCTTTAGCTGTTATAGATAAAGGATGTGGCTCTATTTTAATCACTTTTTTACTATGGCTTTGTGGCTGGGTTCCGGGCGTTATTGCAGCACTGGTTATTGTTAATAATCCCAAAAATTAGTATCAAGTCTGTCGTATTCAGTTTGTAATTTGTTTTCTGCTTCCGTCATCGGTCTTCTGTCGTTTTTCACATAAATTATTGTAATTTTGCAGTCTATGAATAAAACTATAGAACTGCAGGATCTAGGCTATAAAGACTATAAGCAAACTTGGGATTATCAAGAGCAATTGTTTAAAGGTATTGTAGACACGAAAATTAAAAATAGGCGTGAAGAAGCGGGTTTAAATACTAAAAATTATTTTTTGTTTGTTGAACATCCGCATGTTTATACTTTAGGCAAAAGCGGCGATTTGTCAAATTTGCTATTAAACGAAGCGCAACTTACCGAAAAAGGCGCAACCTTTTATAAAATTAATCGCGGTGGAGATATTACCTATCACGGCCCGGGACAAGTGGTTGGCTATCCTATTTTAGATTTGGAAAACTTTTTTACAGACATTCATAAATACCTGCGTTTTTTAGAAGAAATGATAATATTAACCTTGGCGGAATACGGTTTAAAAGCAGAACGTAGCCCTGGCGAAACAGGTGTTTGGCTCGATGTTGGCACACCCTTTGCCCGTAAAATTTGCGCTATGGGTGTTCGGGCTAGCCGTTGGGTTACCATGCATGGGTTTGCGCTAAACGTAAACGCTAATTTGGGGTATTTTGATAATATTATTCCTTGTGGTATTCGCGGTAAAGCGGTTACCTCTTTAAACGTGGAGTTGGCTCAAAAAACCGTTGATGAAACTGAGGTTAAAGAAAAACTTCTAAAACATTTCTCCACTCTTTTTGAGGCTGAGTTTATTAATAAAAAGAAATAGTGTTTTATTGACCTACCATATTTACTTCTTTATACTTTTACTGTATTCGTCGGCTTTTAGCTGCATTTGTTTTAATTCTTCGGCGAATAATTCGTTCAACTTATCGAAATATTTTTTATAAGATGCTAATTTAGAATCCCGAGTCAATCTACTTATGGTTTCGTACGAGGGCGCGCCCGATTCGCTTTTCAATATTTTGTTAAAAACACTTTTTGCATCCTTTATAGCTTGGTCTTTTTGCTTGTCTTCTTCAGCTCTTAGGTAATCCATCATAAAAATTTCTAATTTTAATGCAAGTGCGCTACCGTAGCCCTGAATAAGCTCTAAGGATTTATCGAGGTAGATAAGGGCTTGAGCTCTTTGGTTAACGGAGTTGTAATTATGGTAATCGTAAATGCCCGTAAGTGCAGCGTTAACATACGATGATGATTTAAATTTTATTTTACCTTCATATTTGTTTATCAAATCGGTTACCTCGTTATAATTTTTGTAATCGTAATATATTAAGGTTAGTAAATCTACAATATCTGGAATGAGAGCTTTTCTTTTCTTATCCTCAACATCCTTTAATAAGGTTGTTAACCTTTTTAAGGTTATGGCGTAGTCATATTTTCTTTCTCGAAGCATTTTTTTAAGAGACTCAAACTCAATGTTTATAAGGTAATCTTCGGCTTTTGCAATTTGAGATTTAGATTGCTCCAGCTGATTTTCTACATTCTTTATGTTTTCTACATTGCTCTTATATTGTAGTTCCAGTTTTCCCAAAAGTTGCTTTTCAATATCCTCCAACCTAGAGTTTATAATCCCTTCAAAAAACTCGCGAGACTCCACGGTTTTTGAATTGAGGTCCGCACTTATTTGCGCCAAAACCTGTTCTTTTAATATGTTTCTGGACCTATTGGATTGAATAATGGACAAGGCACTCAAAATACCAATTATGGCAACCAGAAAACCAATAAGGTTGTTTATCCTTTTATTTATAGTGGCGGAAATCTTGCTTTGGATGTCATTTTCAAAATTAGTTAAAGGAACACGTATATATTCATTTTCGCCAATAACTTCTTTGACTTTTTTAGTGATTAGATCTTCGTTAAGCATTTGGGTGGAATCTACGGTTTGGCAAAAGGATTTTAATCCAAAGAAGACACAAATAATGATGATTAATTTTAGTTTCATGGCTTTGTTTTTTTAATGTTAATAATCACAATACTTTCATTTACGGTAATATGTACGAAAGTTTTAAAGCGATGCGTAAAAAAAATGGGAGTAATAAAAGTAGTTCGCTTTAATTACTAATAATCAGTAGATTATCGAAAATAATTAATATTTGCAACAAATACAAATGCCAGAAGAAGAAAGTGGATATGGTGCGTTTGTTTAAGCATTTTTTAATATAAAATCGCTCTTAGTGTAAGTGTTGAGATAATTGTTTTAGCTTCAGGTTTCCTTGCGGTATTCGCGGTAAAGCGGTTACCTCTTTAAACGTGGAGTTGGCCCAAAAATTAGTTGATGAAACTGAGGTTAAAGAAAAACTACTAAAACATTTCTCTAATATTTTTGAGGCTGAGTTTTATAACAAAACTTAAAGCTTACGGGGTTATGTTTTTTATTTTTTCGGCAATAAGGTTGTAGGTTTTCATTTCGTCTTCCAAATGTAATGTGCTATCGTTTTTCTTTTTAAAATCGTAATCCGTTAAAATAATATGTTCTGTAGGCTCAATGTTTACGCCATTTAGACAATGTTTGGCACATTGTAAAACACAGCCGTCTATAGCAATAATTGGTCTGTTGGATTGTGCTTTTTTAACCAGAGCTTTAACCTTTCCACCAATGCCCGCAATACACGACATTTCAGCTAAACCGTCTGCATTGGCTTGCAATGCCATATCGTTAGCTAATTGCGCGACATTGCTACAACCAGAGCAAGAATAAATTAAAGGCTGTCTTTTTTTTCGATCACTTTTTGTCATAAACCATAACCATTTATCGCGTTACTGAATTTTTTCGACGAAATTTCATGATACAAAAATGATTATAAGAAGAGTGATATAAAATGATAAATGTCATAAAGTGAAACACCAATGTGACCCAAATTGCAATAGTTTAAACGGATAAGAATCAACTTATACGGTAGCTTGTTAATTACTGTAATTAATCTCTAAATCATTCGTTCTAACCGCTTTAAGTTTTTTAGCCAGTTTCTTTTTAAAACGGTTAACAATTTTAGAGTATTTAGGGTTTTCAGCTAAATTGGTATATTGTTTAGGGTCATTTTCCATATCAAACAATTCAATGCCAGCCGAGGCATCTTCGTTATATTGAATATAAGCCCATTTGTCATTCCGTAATAAAAAACTTTTTCCGCCTTGCGATACACTAAAAGCCATATCTCTAACTTTCTTTTTAGGGTTGTCTATCGTTTTTACCAAACTTTTTCCTTGTAAATGTTTTGATGGTTTTAAACCCGCTAGTTCGGCAATGGTTGGATACAAATCCAATAATTCAACAAAAGAATGACAAACGGCTGCTTTTTTACCGGGAACTTTAATGATTAACGGGACGCGAACGGACTCTTCGTGCAAACTCACTTTCATCCAGAAACTATGCTCGCCTAAATGGAACCCGTGATCGGAAGTGAAAATAACAATGGTGTTGTCTTCCAACCCTTCGTCTTTAAGTGTTTTAAGCACTTTGCCAACTTGAGCATCCATAAACGAAACCGATGCGTAATATGCCGCAACGGCCTTTTTTTCTTGCTCTAAACTCATTTTTGCATTAAGGCTTGTTACGTAGTTTATACCGCGTTTTGGGATGTCGTCCCAATCGTCGTCAACTTTTTTGGGTAAAATAATTTCGTTAAAAGGATAGGATTCAAAATAAGATTTAGGCGTCACAAAAGGCACATGAGGTCTTACAAAACCCACCGCTAAAAAAAAGGGTTTGTCTTTGTGTTTTCTAATAAGTTCTGAGGCCTTTTTAGCTGTTTTTCCATCGGAATGCACCAAGTCGTCGCCATCGGCTTTTACAATCGTCATAACATTTCCGCCCTTTCTTTCTATTGCACCATCAGGATTTCCCTGAACCAATTCTGCATCGCCAATCGCCTTCCATTCGGGCCCCGGGCTGTTAAAACGTTCGGTCCATGAGGCTTCATCATCTTGTCCGTTCGCGCCGGTTTCAATATCAATTGGAACGCCCATGTGGTAAATTTTGCTCACTCGTGCGGTATAATAACCGTTGTCTTTAAAGAGCTGCGACCAAGTTTTTCTTTCATTTCCTATGTTTTTTCTGCCGCTAACATAGCCAAAAGTTGTGGTTGCGTTTGGGTAATAACCTGACATAAAGGATGCTCGTGAAGGCCCACAAACCGGGTATTGCGTATAGGCTTTGGTATATCTTATACCTTCTGAAGCTAATTTATCGATGTTTGGTGTGTGGCAGGCTTTGTTTTCGTACGATGAGACTGCTGTTGCAGTTAAATCATCGGAAATAATGAATAAGATATTTTGTTTCTTTTCTTGGGAAAAAACACTGAAACCTAGCAGTAAAAATAGGGAGTAGAAAAGTGGTTTCATATTTTACTTTTTCAAGTTAAGACCGTTTAAAACCTTCATTTTGACACTTATGCGACATGTAAATTACAATTCAACCGCATTATTATTTACAAAGAAAATGGCGTTGACTAAAAACAGTTTTCCGTTTTCCCAAAAACTTCTAAACATAACATCATCAACCATATAAATCATGCTGCCTTTACCAATTCGTTCTTCTCCAAAAACCAGTGTGTTGTCCAGTTTTTTTAAGGCATTGCTCCCTGCAAACCCCGAAATTTTATTTGGGTTTTTGCCAAGATAGGCCACATTGAAATGCTTGTCGCCCATTAATTTATAAGAGTTACTGCTAACTTTAAGTGACGGATAATTGGTATCGTAACCAAAAGCCATGGGATGCGTATTATCAACTTTTGTTTTAAAAATAGCACCGGAAATCAGGTTTTTTATAGCGTCGCGTTCTCTATCGGCATACGGGATTAGTTTGCTATTATCCTCATTCACTTTATCGGTTTCTTTCTTTTTTAGATTGAAACCATTTTTATCTGCAAAGGCATTAAGCGCATTACCTATGGCAATTACTTTTCCGCCTTTGGCCACCCACGATTTTAGTTTTGCCAAACCTTTTTCGTTTAAAATTCTTGAATAACGGCCACTGGGAATGATGAGAACATCAAACTTACTGAGGTTTAAACCCGCGAAATTCTCGGTGTTTATGGAGGTAACCGGGTAATGTAATTGCCTTTCAAAAAAGTGCCAAAGCGCACCGTAATGTAACGATGATGTACCTTTGCCCGAAAGCATCGCAATTTTTTGTTTGTTGACTATTTTAATTTCGGGCGATCCAAAATCGGGACCATTTGTTGAAAAACCAGTTGGTGCAGCGGTTAGTTTTCGGTTGTGTTTATTTGCCGTTTTTAAAATGGCATTATCAAAATCGGTTGCTTTTTCGTTATCACCTCTTACCATAATTAAAGAGCCGCTGTTAAAAGTTTCTCCTACGGTTTTAAATGGCTTTTCAGTAAATCGTACTTTTATATTTTGCTTTAATAAATCGGCTAAAAATTCAGCATCTTTTAAATGATTCCATTTTGCAATATATCCCGTTGCGGTTTTGCTAAGGGTATTGTTAACTTTAACTTGTTTTCCAGGAATTGATTGCACCAAGTTTTTACTGGCCACGGCATTTAGACCGTAGGCATAAGGTAAGCTCCAAGCTGTAATATCGTAAGTCATTGAATCGCTTAGTTTGGTATTTGGCTCAAAAAGCACTTTTACCATTTTGCCTTTGGGTTGATTGGTGCTCACCACCAAATCTTTTGATGTAGTATTTATTTGCCCTAACGACGAGGTATTATAATGGTACCCACTAACTTTTCCGCCTTGAGCGATACCATAAGAAACCTCGTGTTTATCCAACAGATTTTTTAAGGATTCAATTTTATCGGGATGACCTTGCAAAACATAGCTTTTGTATGTTAAGTTTGAATTATCAAAGAATTTTTGAAACTCAGTATTTAGCTTTTTAGCATGTTTTGAGGCTATTTCAACGGTTGATAAACCTGCTGTAGTATGGTGATCAATTCTATCGATAAGCGTTAAAACATCGCCTTCATCATTTATAATACCCAATCCTGCTCGCCCATGTCCCGCTTGCTCGTACGTCATGCCAATGGCACCCATGTAAGTTGGATACGTATCGCCATAGCTGGGATAGAGCAAATCGAATCGTTCTTTTGTAAAATAAAGCCAGCCCGCTTTATCGAAATATGTCGCATGGTTTTTACCAATTTGCGTTTGGAAATCGCGTTGCCAATTGGTAATTATTTCATGAAAAGGTTCGGCCGCTGGTGCAAAATAATAAGGCTCGTTAATGCCCTGTTCATGAAAATCTACATGAATATGCGGCATCCATTTGTTGTAAATTTTTAGTCTAGAAGCTGTCTCGATTTGTGTTGCCCAAGCCCAATCCCGGTTTAAATCGAACAAATAATGGTTTGGCCTTCCACTAGGCCAAGGCTCATTATGTTCGCTGGCTTGTTGGTTTATGTCGTAAGGTGTACTTGCCGTTTTGTTGTACCAATTAACATAGCGGTCGCGGCCATCTGGATTTAAGCACGGATCGATAATGACTACGGTGTTTTGCAACCAATCTTGTTTTTCGGTTAAAAGTTGGTAAAGCGTTTTCATAGCGGCTTCGCTACTCGACGCTTCGTTACCGTGTACGTTGTAACTTAACCAAACAATGGCAATATCGGTTTTGATGGGAGCGCCATCATTTACACCAATGTTTTTTAAGTTGTTTTGACGAATGGTTTCAAGGTTTTGTAAATTTTCTTCAGATGAAACATAAGCAACCATAAGCGGTCTGCGTTCGTAAGTTTGGCCGTATGTTTCAAGTTTTACTTGGTTTGGAAGTTGGTTGGAAACCTGTTTAAAATAATCGACCACTTGATGATGTCTTGAAAATTGAGTGCCTAAATCGTAGCCCAAAAATTGAGAAGGCGATTTAATGTTTTGAGAATTGAGGCTAATTGTAAATACCAAGAAGGTTAAAAACAGAAAACAACTAAAATAATGTTTCATAAAAAAATGACTGTATAAATGAACCGCTAATTTACTCAATTTATAAATGCTTGCCTAACCTAAAAAAACTTGATATTATTTACTGCTTGATAGAAAATTTGAATTAGAAAATCAATGCATCTGAAATGTGTTTTTTTGAATAAATTATTTTTTTTGAAGAAATAACGATATGATAGAATCAGATAAACAATAAACAAAATGAATGATTCAATCATCTGTATTTTATTAGCTTTATTAGGGGTCAATCATCATTGTCAAAACTAAAAAATCTAATGAATTAAGTATGTAGTCTGTTTAGGCTAATTCCAAACATGATTTACCAACCAATCTGCGGCATCTTGTAAATAAGATGCGTATTCGCAAGGTTCGTTATGTGTTAAGCCAGGGGCGACAACCATAGTAATATCGCTACCGGAATCGATGCTGGCATTTACCCAATTTTGAACATTTTCGACGGGAAATAAGGCATCGTCTTCACCATGAATAACATACACTGGAATGGGTATTTTTCTGCCCACACCGTTGTTTGTTGTGTTGTATTGACTAGCCATTGGGATGGATGCAGAGAATATACCGGATTGGGTTTCGGCAAAAAACCAACTGCCGTTGCCGCCATCGCTATAGCCGTGTATCACCACTTTATTGGTGTCTACCGGCAGGTAGGTTGATGCTAGATCTACCAAGGCCAAAACCTGTTCGTTGTTATCAAGTGTTGGCCATAATATCGCATTGCTATTCGGACTGATTATAATAGCATCAAGCGATTCAAAGCCCGTTTCAGCTAAACACTCCGTAAATTTATGGGCATTTGGCGAGTCGCCACAAGCAGCACAACCGTGTAAGGTAATAATAAGTGGTCTTTTATTATTTGTAAAGTCCACATCGGGCATAATTACCCTAAAATCCCAAGTATCATTTTTAAGGTTTTCTAAAGAGATATCATTGTTTCCAGTTTCAAAATCGATGTTGCTAAAATCGTCTTGAATATCTTCATAAGTTCGCGGTCCAGCATCACCAATATCGGGTTCATCGAAAATGCCGGATTTATTACAACTCAAAAAAGAAAGGAGTATTATTGACCAAATTAAGGCGAATTTCTGATTTTTCATGATTGATTTATTTTGATGATGCCATGTGAAATTAATAAAATTTGAATGAATCCGCTTCATTTTATTGTTAAAAATACATTGAATGATGTATATTGATAGGGAAACTGAATTCTTGAAATAGAATTAAAGCCAAATGCTTTAACGTATTTTTTAGAATGATAAAATTGGAATAACTGTATATTTACATAATTTTTTAATTCAACATGCATCAACATTATATTCCGTTTCGCGATACTGGTTACTTTTCATCATTAATATGTGATTATTTAGATGAAAAAACCGAATTAAATCCGTTTTACAACCGCTTTCCAAATCTTGAAAATTTTAAAGCCCAAATAGAAGAAAAACAGGTGTCTGTTCGAGCGCAGTCGAGAACTGTTTTAGTAGAAAGTTTAAATAGGCAGTACCAAAATATTGAAGCATCAAAGCAAACCCTTCAAAATATTGAATGGCTAAAAGCCGAAAACACCTTTACAATAACAACGGGGCATCAATTAAACTTATTTACTGGGCCGCTGTATTTTCTTTATAAAATCATTTCAACCATCAATCTTTCAAAACAATTAAAGGCAGCCTATCCAAAAAACAATTTTGTGCCTGTGTATTGGATGGCGACCGAAGATCATGATTTTGAAGAAATCAATTATTTTAATTTTAAGGGCAAAAAAATACAGTGGAACCACCAGTCAAAAGGCGCTGTTGGCGAATTACAAACCGATGGATTGGATGGGGTTTTTGAGTTGTTTTCAAAAGAATTGGGGCACAGTAAAAATGCCGATTATTTAAAACGCTTATTTGAAGATGCCTATTTAAAACACAGTAACTTAACGGATGCTACACGTTTTTTGGCCAATGCCTTATTTGCGGCTTATGGTTTGGTGATTATTGATGCGAATCACGCCGATTTAAAAAAGCAATTTATACCTTTTATGGAAGATGAATTGCTGAATCAAACCTCATATAAATCGGTTTCAAAAACAAATGAAGCTCTTTCAAAAGATTATGGAATTCAAGTTAATCCAAGAGAAATCAACCTGTTCTATTTAAAAGAAAATTTACGTGAACGTATTGTTTTTGAAGACAACCTTTACAAAGTCTTAAACACTGAAGTTTCATGGGACAAAACTGAAATACAAAAAGAACTCTTAGAACACCCAGAGCGCTTTTCGCCAAACGTGATTATGCGCCCGTTGTACCAAGAAGTTATTTTGCCCAATCTGTGCTACATTGGCGGTGGCGGGGAATTGGCATATTGGTTTCAATTAAAAGATTATTATAATAAAGTTAAAATACCGTTTCCAATACTATTGCTGCGTAACTCGGTTTTAATACAAACGGAAAAGCAACAGGAAAAACTTGATAAACTCAATATTTCAAAAGCTGATATTTTCTTAAAACCCGATGCGTTTATCAATAAAAAAGTACGACAGATTTCGGATATAGACATCGATTTTTCACCTCAAAAAGAACACCTCAAAAAACAATTTGAAGAATTATACCAATTGGCCGAACAAACCGATAAATCATTTTTGGGTGCGGTAAAAGCTCAAGAAGTTAAGCAATTAAAGGGGCTTGACAATTTAGAGAAACGCTTGTTAAAAGCACAAAAACAACAATTGGCAGATCAAGTTTCTAGAATGCGCGACATTCAAAGAGCACTATTCCCAAACGGCAGTTTGCAAGAGCGAAACACCAATTTCTCGGAGTTTTATCTGGAATATGGCGAATCGCTTATTCCTAATTTAATTAAAGGTTTACAGCCTCTTAAAAACGAGTTTTTAATACTTAACCTATAAACA
The DNA here is from genome assembly GCF_032814565.1 of Hwangdonia lutea. Taxonomy (GTDB): domain Bacteria; phylum Bacteroidota; class Bacteroidia; order Flavobacteriales; family Flavobacteriaceae; genus Hwangdonia; species Hwangdonia lutea. The sequence continues at coordinate 2,443,874 of NZ_CP136521.1, read as the reverse complement.
ATGCATAAAATAGACATGGATTTGATTGAAATGACCATGGATGTTATGAAATATACCATCGATAGAATTTCGTCAACACAACATAAAATCGGAAAACCCAAAAAAGCTAAAGAACTTAAAGCCTTAGTTGGTGACACCATTACACCAAAAGGCGTTGGTGGCGAATATGCCTTTAAAATGTGGAAAAAACACTTGGCCAAAGCCAATGTACCTATCGATCATCCAAGGCATTTGGCCTTTGTTCCCGCATCGCCAACACGAGCGGCCATTATGTTCGATTTAATTACATCGGCATCCAGCATTCACGGTGCTTATTGGATGGAAGGCGCCGGCGGTATTTTTTGCGAAAACGAAGCCATGGAATGGATTGTATCCTTAACGGGTTTACCTAAAGGTGCGTTTGGTGTTTTTACAAGCGGCGGTACAGCGGCCAACCTTTCGGCCATTGTAACGGCCAGAGAATATTGGCGCAGTTTGAACGAGCAAAACAAAGTTGAAAAAGGTTTGGTGATCACCTCGGTTGGGGCACATTCTTCAATAAAAGCGATGGCTAAGGTTGCCGATGTCGATATTCTTTTAGTCGATACCGAAGATGTTATGTACGGCACAGCGTTGCAAGAGACTATTAATAATTTAACAGCGCATCAACGCAGACGTTTATTTGCCATTGTGGCAACAGGCGGTACAACAAATGCGGGCATTATTGACGATTTAGATGGCATTGCCTCGGTTTGTGATACAGAGAATTTATGGTTCCACGTGGATGCTGCTTATGGTGGTGGTGCTTTGGTTGCCGATTCGGTAAGACCGTTGTTTAAAGGTGTTGAGCGTGCCGATAGTATTACTATAGACCCGCATAAATGGATGTTTTCACCTTACGATTGCGGTGCCGTGATTTATAAAGAACCGGAATTGGCAAAACAAGCGCACTCGCAACAAGGCTCGTATTTAGATATTTTTAAGGATGATGGAGCCCATGGTTTCAATCCAACCGATTATCAAATCCAATTAACACGTCGTGTTAGGGGCTTACCATTATGGTTTTCGCTGGCTACCCATGGCACAGACCGATATAAAGAAGCGGTTGAACGCGGATTGGAATTAGCTCAAATTGCAGGTGCCATTATTGAGAATATGCCGCATGTAGAATTGGTGCGAGCACCAAGTTTATCATGTGTGCTATACCGAAGAATAGGATGGAAACCCGAAGATTACACGCATTGGACATACGAAAACCACAAAAAAGGATTTGCATTGGTAACGCCTACCAAATGGAAAACAGGCGAAACTTTTGAAACCGTTTCACGATTCTGTTTTATCAACCCAGATACTACAGAAGGTGATGTTAAGGCTATTTTAAATTCGATGAAACCTATTTCAAAATATAGCGATTAAGGTGTTTTTATTTAGAAAAATAATTTTTTACAGTTCCTTTGGTAAGTTTTTTAAGTCGTGATTTCTATGATATTTGATAAGCCCTTTAAATGTAGTAATAGATTTATCCTTACTCATATATCGTAATTTAACTGAACATGCAGTAACCCACATCCAATATCAGAATGTTGTTTATGGCAATCTACTAAATTGATATAGATGCCTTCTTAACAATCATAAATCAATTCAACTCCTGAAAAATCTTGGTTTGATACGACGGGAAATCGAACACCACTTATGCTCTTAAATAGATTTTTTGGTACTTAAATCCGCTCTAACACCATTCAGATACAGTATTAGATAAACAAATTTAGGAAATTATCCCCTATAAAATAGGACACCTAATAGGACACCTTGATATATGTCTTTAAATGGACTCAAATGAAATCAATAAAAATATAAAATATTGAAAATAAACTGATTAAATTTTCAACAATGTCATTTGACATGCATTTCGTCGGGATGACAGGATTTGAACCTGCGACCACACGGCCCCCAGCCGTGTACGCTAACCGGACTGCGCCACATCCCGTAAATCGACTTCAAAAATACTAAATGCTTTTTTTACTGCAACATTATTCTTAAAAAATTAAACCTAAATTCTAACTATTTTATCATTTTTGAAAATGGGTCTACCCAAACGTAACTTGCACGAACCCTAAATAACTTATACTAGCAATAGATAATCCCCTAGGTATAATCAATTTACCGCTTTGGCGCTCTATAAAGCTTCATTAATTTTGCTATCTGTACCAATAGCTATGTTATTGGTCTAAAAAACCATAACAATATTTTATATTATTTATAACTTTAATGAGTTACTGAATACGTTATGAGAGCCAATTTCATTTTTCTTCCAAATAAAAAACAACTCTGTTTAATTTTCATCTGGATTAGTTTGCAGTGCTTTTCGCAAAACAAACCTAACGTTATTATTATTTACACCGACGACCAAGGTGCTATAGATTTAGGTTGCTACGGCGCCTCAGATATTCATAGCCCAAATATTGATAAACTTGCAAAACAAGGCACGCGTTTTACCCAAGCTTATGTGGCAGCGCCTGTGTGCGCTCCGTCGAGAGCGGCATTGTTAACTGGTAAATATCCACAAAATGCAGGTGTTGAAGGCAACACGTCCCACGTTCCAAATTCCCATGGCATGCCAAACCAACAATATACCCTTGCCGAATTGTTTAAAGACAATGGCTATAAAACGGGGCACATTGGCAAATGGCACTTGGGCATGAGTGCAGAAACGTCGCCAAATGCACAAGGTTTCGATTATTCCTTCGGGCATTTACGAGGTTGTATCGATAACTATTCGCACTACTTTTTTTGGGCAGGCCCCAATGTCCACGATTTATACGAAAATGGCAAAGAGGTTTTTTATGACGGTCAATATTTTCCGGATTTAGCTTCAGATAGGGCTTTAAAATATGTTGAAGATCATAAAGAAGAACCTTTTTTTATGTACTACGCCATCAACATGCCACATTACCCATATCAACCCACCGATAAATGGCGAGACTTTTATAAAGATGTTGAAAAACCGCGAGGTGATTATGCGGCTTTTATTTCAACCATTGATGAACGCATAGGTTTTTTAATGGATAAATTAGACATGCTCGGAATACGGGACAATACCATAATTGTTTATCAATCGGACAACGGTCATTCAACCGAAACACGAGCCTTTAATGGCGGTGGAAATGCCGGACCTTATCGCGGTGCTAAAAGTAGCTTGTTTGAAGGCGGCATTAGGCTTCCTACAATAATAAGTTGGAAAAACAATTTACCTCATAACGTTGTTAATCATGAGTTTTTTATGAATATAGACTGGTTACCAACACTGGCTAAACTTTGTAACTTTAATTTACCTAAAGATATTGATGGCTTAGATTTGTCTGAAATGATTAAAACACCGAACACCGCTTCGCAAAGAACTGGTGCTTTCTGGAAATACGGTAACCAATGGGCAGTTAGAAACGGCAACTGGAAACTTATGGGATATCCTAAAGACACCTCAAATAAAGGCAAATTAGATTTGGAACAGGATGCTCTATTTCTTTCTAATTTAGATGATGATATTTCAGAAATGAAAAATTTAGCATCCCAATATCCTGAAATGGTTGAAGCACTTAAAACCAAATATTTAGCTTGGGAACACGGGTTTGAAACCGATATTCCTAAAAAAACAAAACCTTTAAATCATCTGGGGATAAACGCTAAAATAAAGTCGACAACCAAACTGAATAACCGCTATAAAAACATTGAAATTTTAATTGACGGAAAACGGGGCTTTTTAGATTTTGGTTCGGGGCAATGGATTGGGCAAGAAGGAGGCGATTTGGAATTTATTTTAGATTTGAATGAAATGAAGGTCATTTCAGAAGTGACTATTGGCTATTTACACAACCCTTCAAATTGGGTGTTTAGCCCAAAGTTTTTTGAAGTTGCTTTTTCAAATGATGGTGTAAATTTCAGCAAAACCATGCCATCTGAAATTTCCAAAAAAATTAATGACAAACACAATTTTTCCGATACCCTTTCCATTCACACAAATAAAGCAGCCAGATTTATAAAATTAACGGTAAAAAACATAGGCGAAATTCCCGAAGGTCACGCTGGTGTTGGTAATTTAGGCTGGTTTTTTATAGATGAAATCATAATAAAATAGTATATAAATGCAAAAAATCACACGTCATATCACGATAGCATTGATTGGAATATTTTTACTAATCAGTTGTAAATCCGAAGAAAAAGAAATCGCAACAAAACCCAATATTCTGTTCATCATGTCCGACGACCACACTTCACAAGCTTGGGGTATTTACGGTGGTATTTTACAGGATTACGTTCAAAATAAAAACATTAAACGATTGGCCGAAGAAGGCGCCGTTTTAAACAATGCCTTTTGTACCAATTCCATTTGTGTACCAAGTAGAGCAAGCATTCTTACGGGGCAATTCAGTAATAAAAATGGCGTATACACTCTTAGTGACGCCTTAAACCCGGATAGTTTAAACATTGCTAAAGTACTTAATAAAAACGGCTATCAAACTGCAATTATTGGTAAATGGCATCTAAAAAAAGAACCATCCGGTTTCGATTATTACAATATTTTACACGACCAAGGCCGGTATTGGAATCCTATTTTAAGAACGGCTGAAAATTTTAACAACCCACCAGAAACTTGGGATGTGCATGAAGGATTTTCAACCGATGTCATTACACAATTATCCTTAGATTGGCTAAGCCAAAGAGACCAAAACAAACCGTTTATGCTCATGACACATTTTAAGGCTACCCACGAACCTTTTGATTTCCCGGAGCGTTATAACGATTTATATAACGATGTTGAAATTCCAGAGCCAGCATCGTTATTTGACTTTTCGCCCGAAACAACCGGACGGAGTTTTTTAGGGCAAAAATTAGAGAATTTAGCCTGGAGATATGAACAAGCTTCGAACGATCCCGAAAAATGGTGGTGCAAATATCCCGGGTTGCCTTTTTACACCAATGAGATGGATAGCGTGTCTGCTCGTAAAGCGACCTATCAAAAGTTTATTAAAGACTTTATGCGTTCTGGGGCCGCAATTGATGATAATATTGGAAAGCTTTTAGATTATTTGGAAGCTTCAGGTTTGGCCGAAAACACTATAGTAATTTATACCGCAGATCAGGGTTATTTTTTAGGTGAGCACGGATTTTTTGACAAACGTTTAATTTATGAAGAATCGCTCCGTATGCCTTTTGTAATTCGGTATCCCAAAGAAATTGCTGCAGGAAAACGTATAGACGATATTATTTTAAACATTGATTTTCCAGCACTGTTTGCTGATTATGCGGGTATAGAAAAGCCTAAATCCTTTCAAGGCCAAAGTTTTCGCAAAAACCTAAAAGGTGAAACTCCTGAGAACTGGAGAACATCGGCTTATTACAGATATTGGACCAATCATCCCATAAGACCTGCGCATTTTGGAATTAGAAATAAACGCTACAAACTAGCCCTTTTTTATGGCCATTCATTAGATATGACAGGCTCATCTAAAGAAAGTACAACACCAGCTTGGGAATTTTATGATTTAGAAAAAGACCCCAACGAGAATTACAATGCGTACAACGATTCTGATTATTCAGAAATTATAAAAGACATGAAAACAGCATTGAAAAACCAGCGGCAAGCTTATGGTGATACCGATGTACAATATGAATCGCTTCAAGATATTTTTAAAACGTATTGGAAATAAAACCTGCTTTTTTTTAATGGAATTTGATAGCCGTAACCTTTAAATTTTCAATTTTTTTATGATTAAAATACATTTATTTTTTTGACATTATTAAAAACAAAAAGCACCTTCAAAAAAAATGAAAGTGCTTTTCTCTTCAAATAAATCATAAAGTTTAAACAAACTTTATTCTATTTTCTATTTTTTTGTCCATAACCTTATAGGCTTTGGTTACTGTTCTTTTCATTAACAGCGAAACAATTAAGGCTATCATAAATAGGCCTGCAAATACCTCTAAAGTAGTATCTAATGAACCTGTAGCGTTTTTAACCATATCGTAAATTGTAGGTCCAACAACACCTGCTAATGCCCAGGCTGTTAATACCATACCGTGAATTGCACCCAATTGTTTTGTACCAAATAAATCGCCTAAAAATGCAGGTAATGTTGCAAAACCGCCGCCATACATGGTAATTACAGTAAACAAGACTACTAAGAATGTTATTTCCATAGAGATTTTTGGCAAGAAATAAAACGCCAATACTTGAAAGACGAAGAATACAATATAGGTGTTTGAGCGTCCTAAATAATCTGAAAGACTAGACCACAAAATGCGTCCTACGCCATTAAACACACCTATTAAACCTACAATAGCTGCGGCTTCCATGGGTGAGTAATTTAATTTTTCTTGCATCATTGGGCTTGCCGCCGATATGATGGCAATACCACATGCTATGTTTATAAACATCATAACCCAGATGTAATAAAAACGAGAAGTCTTTAATGAAGCATTGGCATCGATATTAGAAATATCGGCTTTTATGGTTTTACCTTCACCGGGTTTAAAACCGTCTGGTAAATAACCCTCCGGTGGCCTTTCAATATATCTGGCGGAGGATAATATTAAAATCATATAAATAAAACCTAAAATATAAAAGGCATTTGATACGCCAACAGCATCAAAAAGAGATTGCATAACAGGGCCGAAAATTAAGGCTGCAAAACCAAACCCCATAATAGCCATTCCCGTGGCTAAACCACGTCTGTCGGGAAACCATTTTACCAATGTACTTACGGGTGTTATGTAACCAATACCCAATCCAATACCACCTATAACGCCGTAACACAGATAAAAGAGCCATAACGATTCCAGTTGAACCGCTAAACCTGAACCTAAAATACCAACGCCATAAAAAATTCCTGCTGTGGTACCACTTATTCTTGGTCCTACTTTTTCAACCCAACGCCCCAAAAATGCCGCGGACAACCCTAATAATAAAATGGCTATTTTAAAAGCCCATTTTATAACGCTTCCATCAACATCAAAAATATCCTTTACGGGATTTGTCATTACCGAATAAGCATAAACCGATCCTATTGAAATATGAATCCCAACCGCCGAAGCAGCAATTAACCAACGGTTTTTTAGTTTTTGTGTTTGCATAATATTTACAATTTAAGTGTCCGTTTTAAAACACTTTTAATTAATCTTTACTTCTTTAAAATATTTTTTCAATAAGTCTTGGGCCACTTGCAATTCTTCTTCGGTGTTTTCGCGCGCGTCTTTAAGCTGATACTCCCAACCCAAAGCTTCCCATTTATGAATACCTAATTTATGATATGGCTGAATTTCAATTTTCTCAATAGTTTTATAGCCTTTGAAATGTTTACCCAAGGCATGCAAAATTTCCGGGTTACTGGTAACTCCTGGAATTAAAACATAGCGCAGCCACATTTTTTTACCTGAATCTTCTCTGTGCTTTGCTAGATTAAAGGCTATTTCCTTTACAGGTTTTCCGGTGATGTATTTATAACCCGATTCGGTCATGTGTTTGATATCCAACATGATTAAATCGGCATAATCATCTAATAATTCTTTTGAAAAATGATTCAATATTCTGCCATTGGTATCAATGTTGGTGTGGATGCCTTCTTCTTTCAATCGTTTAAAAAAAGGAATTAATGCTTTTGATTGCAATAAAGGTTCGCCACCGGAAACGGTAACACCTCCTTTTTTTCCGAAGTACGGTTTCATTTTAAGCGCCATTTGCACCAACTCTTCAATTTGATATGCTTTACCACCCGAGGTTTCAATTGAATCTGGATTATGGCAATACAAGCACTTTAATTTGCACCCTTGCAAGAATACAATAAAGCGTATTCCTGGGCCATCGTGCGTCCCGAAAGATTCGATGGAATGAACTCTTAATATGTTTTCGGCTGTTTTGATAATCGTGAATTTTAGGTTAAGCACCTGAATAAAACTGACTAACTCATTATTCAGGTGCTTTCAAAATATTACTAATAACTACATAGATTCGTGAAAAGAACGTGTAATAACTTCAAGTTGCTGCTCTTTGGTTAATCTTACAAAGTTTACAGCATAACCAGAAACACGAATGGTTAATTGCGGATATTCTTCTGGGTGCTCCATAGCGTCCAATAAAGTTTCCTTGTTTAATACATTCACATTAACATGTTGCGCATTTCTTGAGAAATAACCATCCAGAATAGTTGCCAAATTCTCTATTTGATCGACTTTGTCCGCTCCCAAAGATTTTGGTACAATAGAGAAGGTATTTGAAATACCATCTTGAGAATCTTCATAATCAATTTTGGCCACTGAGTTTAACGATGCAATCGCCCCGTTAGAATCGCGCCCGTGCATGGGGTTTGCTCCGGGTGCAAAGGGTACACCTTTGGCTCTTCCATCGGGTGTTGCTCCTGTTTTTTTACCATAAGACACATTTGATGTAATGGTTAAAACAGACATGGTTGGTTCTGCGTTTTTATAAACTGGAAGTTGTTTTAATTCGTTGTTAAAATCGGATACAGCATTTGCTGCTAGCGTATCTACCCTATCGTCGTCATTACCATAGCAAGGGAATTCGCCTTCAACTTTAAAATCAACCGTTAAACCACCTTCGTCTCTAATGGGTTTTACCTTGGCATATTTTATGGCTGAAAGTGAATCTGCAACTATCGATAAACCGGCAATACCATACGCAATATCTATTTTGGGATTGGTATCAATCAAAGCCATTTGCGCTTTTTCGTAATAGTATTTATCGTGCATGTAGTGAATAATGTTCATAGAATCATTATAAACACGTGCCACTTCTTTCATGGCTATTTTAAAGTTGGCCATAACTTTGTTGAAATCCAAATACTCGCAATCGCAGGCCTCAATGCCATCTACAATTTGCACCCCGGTTTCTTCGCAACGACCACCATTAATGGCCAGCAATAAAGTTTTGGCTAAATTGGTACGGGCGCCAAAGAATTGAATGGATTTACCTAATTCTTGATACGATACACAGCAGGCGATTCCGTAATCATCAGAGCCTCTGCTTTTACGCATTAAGGCATCATTTTCAAACTGAATTGAAGAAGTATCAATCGAAACCTTGGCACAATAATCTTTAAAGTTTTGTGGTAAATCTTCAGACCAAAGAATCGTCATATTAGGTTCTGGTGATGGCCCTAAATTGTACAGTGTGTTTAAGAAACGGAACGATGTTTTGGTTACTTTCGTCCTGCCGTCTTCAAACATACCGCCAATAGCTTCGGTTACCCAAGTGGGGTCGCCAGCAAATATTTCGTCGTAAGCACCCATTCGTAAATGGCGCACCATGCGTAATTTCATTACAAACTGATCGATGTATTCTTGGGCTTCTTCTTCGGTAATTACGCCGTCTTGCAAATCGTTTTCAATATAAATATCTAAGAAAGTGGATACGTTACCCAAAGACATCGCTGCACCGTCTTGTTCTTTTACAGCAGCTAAATACGCCATGTAAGTCCACTGTACCGCCTCTCTGGCATTTTCTGCCGGACGGCTTAAATCCAAATTATATTTGGCTCCAAGAACAATCATTTCCTTTAAAGATTTTATTTGCTCTGAAATCTCCTCACGCAAACGAATTGCAGCTTCGGTCATGGGACCCGTAATATTTTCTAAATCTTCTTTTTTAGCTTCAATTAAAAAGTTGATGCCGTAAAGGGCTACGCGACGGTAATCGCCTATAATTCTACCTCGTGCGTAATTATCGGGCAGACCTGTTAAAAAACCTAGAGAGCGGTATTTTTTAATCTCGGTAGTGTAGGCATCAAAAACACCGTCGTTATGGGTTTTAACATATTTTGAAAACAATTCGGTTATGGCCTCATTGGGCTTTACACCCTGCTCCGCCAGTGCTTTTTGAACCACTTTAAAACCACCAAAAGGTTTCATGGTTCTTTTAAGTAGCTCATCGGTTTGCAAACCAACAATCACCTCATTTTCTTTATCGATATACCCCGCATTAAAGGCGCTAACTGTTGAAATGGTTTCGGTGTCCACACTGCGTACACCATTGTTTTGTCTTTCCTCTTTGGTGGCTGCTTTACAAACATCCCATAACTTTTGGGTTTTTGCACTCGGGCCCACTAAAAAATCGTGTGTGCCGTGGTACGGCGTAATATTATTTATAACAAAATTTCTTACGTCGACTTTCTCAGTCCAAATCCCGTTTTTAAATTGCTTTACTTCCATTTTTATATTTTATTAATATGTTGTAAAATCTTTGTGTCTTTTAAATATTCAAAGGTAGATACAGCCGTTAATTATAAAACTGACATTTGTCAGTAAACGCTTTAAAAACAAAGCGGTTTAAGCGATTTTATTTACGAAAACGTTTGAAACAAAACCAATAAAAAACAAAAATTTCAACGTTTTATTCCAAACTCAAAACATACCTCAAATGAAGCTGGATTTCCATGGTTTTTAATTTAAGAAGAATGAGATTTTTATACATTTTTCGTAATAATTAAAAAAGGATGACGTTTTTTTTAAGCTTTTCTCCATTATTCTAAAAATTAACTGTGTTTTTGATAAAAAACGATTTTTATCTAAGCCATCAACCCAATTTTATGGTATTTACTTTGTGTATTTGAAAATCACATTTAATTTCATACTTTGCGAGACAACTAAGGGCACATAGCAAATGACAGAGATTACACGAATTTTCGATTTTCCATATTATCAACTAGAAAAGTATAATTTAAAAAAGGCATTCACTACGAAATACGATGGCGAGTGGAAGTCAATTTCAACCCAAGAATACATAAATCAAGCAAACACGATTAGCAGAGGTTTGTTAAGATTGGGAGTGCAACCAGACGATAAAATTGCGGTAATTTCGTCGACCAACCGAACCGAATGGAATATATTGGACATAGGAATTTTGCAAATTGGCGCACAAAATGTGCCTATTTATCCTACGATTTGTTCGGAAGATTACGAGTATATTTTAAATCATTCTGAAGCTAAGTACTGCTTTGTATCGGATGCTGAAATCATTAAAAAACTTAACACCGTTAAAGCCAGCACCAAGCTTAAAAACGTGTATACTTTTGATGAGGTTTCTGGTGAAACCCATTGGAACGAAGTGTTAAAGCTAGGTGAAGATGACACAAACCAAAATGAAGTTGAGGCCAGAAAAAAAGCAGTTAAATCCAACGATTTGGCTACCTTAATTTATACGTCCGGCACCACCGGAAAACCTAAGGGCGTAATGTTGTCGCACAGCAATTTAGTTTCAAATGTTTTAGATAGTGAAAAACGTGTACCTTTTGATTATGGCGAATCTAAATCACTGAGTTTTCTGCCGGTTTGCCACGTTTTTGAGCGTATGATTTTATACTTATACCAATACTGCGGGGTAGAAATTTATTTTGCCGAATCAATTGAGGCCATGGGTGATAACCTTAAGGAAATTAAACCCAACGTGATGACGGCGGTACCACGATTATACGAGAAAGTTTACGACAAAATTATAGCTAAAGGTGCCGATTTATCGGGCATAAAAAAGATGCTTTTCTTTTGGGCGGTAGAATTAGGTTTAAAATACGAACCCTACGGAAAAAATGGCTGGTGGTACGAAACACAGTTAAAATTGGCGCGAAAACTTATTTTTAGCAAATGGAAAGAAGGTCTTGGCAATAATTTAGATTTAATGGTTTCTGGTAGCGCAGCCTTACAACCCAGGTTAACGCGCATATTTGCTGCGGCCGAAATGCCCATTATGGAAGGTTATGGATTAACCGAAACATCGCCAGTGATTTCGGTAAACGACCAACGCGACGGCGGATTTAAAATTGGAACCGTTGGAAAAGTGATTGATAAGGTTGAAGTGAAAATTGCTAAAGATGGAGAGATTTTGGTAAAAGGCCCCAATGTGATGTTAGGCTATTATAAAGATGCCGAAAAAACAGCCAGTGTTATGACCGATGATTATTTTCATACGGGAGATATTGGTGAATTAGACGCAGAAGGGTTTTTAAAAATTACCGATCGGAAAAAAGAAATGTTTAAAACTTCCGGCGGAAAATATGTAGCTCCGGCTTTAATTGAAAACCGTTTTAAACAGTCGCGATTTATTGAACAAATTATGGTTATTGGAGAAGGCGAAAAAATGCCAGCTGCTTTAATTCAAATTAATTTTGAGTTTGTTGAAGAATGGGCGAAACGACACAACATTAAATTCAGTTCCTCAAAAGACCTTATTACAAACGACACTTTACACGATCGTATTCAAGAAGAAATAGACGATGCCAACAAACATTTTGGCAAATGGGAACACATAAAAAAGTTTGAAATTACACCCGATTTATGGACCATTGATGGCGGTCATTTAACGCCCACCATGAAAATGAAGCGAAAAGCAATTAAAGAAATTTATAAAGATTTGATTGAGAAAATTTATAGGTCTTAATATTCAAAAACCCTCAGCATCTTTACCGATTACCACAAAGCCCGCTGGTTTTTACACCTAAGGCGGTGTATTCATCATGAATGGTTTTTAATAACGAATAATTATCAAAAGAATCTTGCCCAAGCTCCCAAATCATAATGCCACCAATATTCTTATCAAAAGCTAAATTAACTTTAGATTTAATGGTTGGAATCCCATTATAAAAGGTCGTTCCTACCTGATCTAAATTCGCATTATTTACATCATCTCTAACCATTTGATTGTAAGTAACTGCATTAACGGTGGTAGCGTTAACAAAATTGTAGCCATAAAAAGGAACCCCTAGGGTGAGTTTTTCTGCAGAAATGCCTACGATATTATTCCAAAAGTGAATACCTTCTCTTGAAAAATTAAGTGAACTGTGCTGCCCCGGAAATGACGGCAACCACGGTCCCGTGGCATCATACGACATGATATTTATAATATCGAAAACCTGTAACGCGGCATCGGTAACATGACTATACCGTGTATGCGGAAAAGCAGCAGTTATTAATTTATTATGGGTATTTAATGCCGCATCCAATTCTATCACAAAATCGCTATACCCAGAAGTTACATGGCTCCACTCTAAATCGACATCAACACCATCTAAATTATTATCCAACACATAATTAACGATGTTTGAAATAAATCCAGGTCTGTTCGCAGGCACATCAATTAAATTGGACCAATTTGCAGCCTGCTCAACCGTTAAAGCGCCGCCGGCCAAAGAAACACAAATAATTATATCAGGATTGGCATGTCTAGCATCCGAGACCACCTTGGTAATAGTTTCCATAATAATGTTCCCGTCTTTATCAGGATTTGCAAAAGCCAAATTTAAATGGGTAAGCTTACAATATTCAATGTTATCACTCAAAGCAAACCTATAATAAGGTAAATACCCCACTACCACCGCTGTTCTGCCATCTGTTTTCGGGCCGTCGTCTTTAGGTACATCGTCTTTACTGCACGACACCACAAACATAAGCACGGTAAAAAAAAGTAAAATTCTATTTTTCATTCAAATTTGTATTGGCAGCGTAAAAAACCAAAGATATTATATTATGGTACAAATTACTAAAAGTTGCGTTTTACGCTTGGTATTCAATTTTATCAAATTTATTATGCGTGCATAACAAATTTTTTATATCTTTGAGCACCAACTACTCTCAAATGAAAGACAAAACGATTGATTACGTGCTAAGAACCACATGGTTAACTGTTCAAAAAATGTATAACGAAGAGGCTTCAAAGTTTGATGCCACCATGGCAGTGGCCTTTACGTTATTGAGCATAGACCCTGTTGACGGGACACCTTCAACCGCTTTGGGTCCTAAAATGGGAATGGAAGCCACGAGTTTATCGCGCATATTAAAAACCATGGAAGTTCGCGGTTTAATTGAACGGAAATCAAATCCGAATGACGGCCGTAGCGTACTCATTCATTTAACCGAGTTTGGCAGAAAAAAAAGAGACTATTCCAAAGAGAAGGTTCTCACTTTTAACGAAGCCATTAAAGGAAATATTTGTGAAGAAAAACTAAATAATTTTTACGAGGTTGCCGAACTAATTAATGATATGGTAGCCAATAAAAAAATATACAATCAAAACAACGATAAGTAGTTAAAACACCATGAGCAAACGTAGAATAAAAAAAATAGCCATTATAGGTTCAGGAATTATGGGAAGCGGTATCGCTTGTCATTTTGCCAATATTGGCGTTGATGTTTTATTATTAGACATTATTCCGAGAGAACTTACCGACACTGAAAAAGCTAAAGGCTTAACTTTAGACGATAAAATTGTTAGAAACCGATTAGTGAACAACGCCTTGGCGGCATCCATAAAATCGAAACCCGCACCACTCTATCACCCTTCTTTTAAAAACCGAATTACTACGGGCAATCTTGAAGACGACATAGCTAAAGTTGCCGATGTGGATTGGATTATGGAGGTTGTTGTAGAGCGCTTGGATATCAAGCAACAAGTTTTCGAAAAGCTTGAAAAACACAGAACACCCGGAACATTAATTACTTCGAACACCTCGGGAATTCCTATAAAATTTATGAGCGAAGGCCGAAGTGAAGATTTTCAAAAGCATTTCTGCGGCACACACTTTTTTAATCCTGCTCGTTACTTAAAATTATTTGAAATTATTCCAGGCCCAAAAACAGATGCTTCTGTATTAGAGTTTTTGAATGGTTATGGAGAGCAATTCTTAGGAAAAACCTCGGTAATCGCTAAAGATACTCCGGCGTTTATTGGGAATAGAATCGGAATTTTTAGTATCCAAAGTTTATTTCACACGGTTAAAGATTTAGATTTAACCATTGAAGAAGTCGATAAATTATCGGGGCCAGTAATTGGTCGCCCAAAATCGGCAACCTTCAGAACGGTTGATGTTGTGGGATTGGATACTTTGGTTCATGTGGCAAACGGCATTAGGGAAAACTGTCCGAAAGACGAACGTATTGAATTATTTGAATTACCAGATTTCATCAACAAAATGATGGAAAACAAATGGTTAGGCAGTAAAACCGGACAAGGTTTTTATAAAAAAGTAAGAAAAGACGATGGATCTTCGGAAATCCTATCGCTAGACTTAAACACATTAGAATACAGAGAAAAAAAACGTGCAAAATTCGCGACATTAGAATTAACCAAAACTGTTGATAAGGTTGTTGACCGTTTTAAAATTTTGGTGAAAGGAAAAGATAAAGCAGGTGAATTTTACCGTAAGAGCTTTGCTGCATTATTCGCATACGTATCACATAGGATTCCAGAAATAACAGATGATTTATACAAAATAGATGATGCGATGAAAGCTGGTTTTGGCTGGGAACATGGCCCGTTCCAAATATGGGATGCCATAGGTGTTGAAAAAGGTATTGAAATGATGAAAGCCGAAGGGCTGGAACCAAATACATGGGTAAACAACATGTTGGCCGCTGGATGCACATCATTCTATACCATAAAAAATGGGGCAACTTATGCGTATGATATTCCTAAGCGATCACATGAAAAAATACCTGGACAGGATGCCTTCATTATTTTGGATAACATCAGAAAATCGAATGAAGTCTTTAAAAACTCAGGTGTTGTTATCGAAGATTTGGGCGACGGTATTTTAAATGTAGAATTCCAATCGAAAATGAACACCATTGGAGGCGATGTTTTAGCAGGTTTAAATAAAGCTATTGATTTAGCCGAAAAGGATTTTGCAGGATTGGTGGTTGGTAATCAAGCTGCTAATTTCTCCGTAGGCGCCAATATTGGTATGATTTTTATGATGGCTGCCGAACAAGAATATGACGAGCTTAATATGGCTATAAAATATTTTCAGGACACCATGATGCGCATGCGCTATTCGGCTATTCCAACCGTTGCCGCACCACATGGTATGGCACTAGGTGGTGGCTGTGAACTATCGATGCACGCCGACAAAGTGGTTGCTGCTGCCGAAACCTACATCGGATTGGTTGAATTTGGAGTCGGGGTCATTCCTGGCGGTGGAGGCTCAAAAGAAATGGCTTTAAGAGCACAAGATACTTTTAGAAAAGGTGATGTTCAGTTAAATGTTCTTCAAGAATATTTCTTAACTATTGGTATGGCTAAAGTAGCGACTTCGGCGTACGAGGCTTTCGATTTAGGCATTCTTCAAAAAGGAAAAGATATTGTTGTAGTTAATAAAGACCGTCAAATTGCGGTTGCCAAACAACATGCAAAATTAATGGCGGATATGGGTTATACCCAACCTGTAAAACGCACGGATATAAAAGTGCTCGGAAAACAAGCATTAGGTATGTTTTTAGTGGGAACCGACGCTATGGAAGACAGTAATTACATCAGTGCACACGATAAAAAAATTGCCAATAAATTAGCATACGTTATGGCCGGTGGCGATTTATCTGAGCCAACTTTGGTAAGCGAACAATATCTATTGGATTTAGAACGAGAAGCCTTTTTAAGTTTATGTACCGAACGTAAAACTTTGGAACGGATTCAACACATGTTAACTAAAGGAAAACCATTACGTAATTAGCGGACTTAGATTCTCAGATTTCCAGAATATTAGAAATCTTAAAATCTAATTATCAAAAAATCTAAAATTATGAAACAAGCATATATAGTAAAAGCATACAGAACGGCCGTCGGTAAAGCACCTAAAGGCGTGTTCCGTTTCAAAAGAACAGACGAACTCGCTGCTGAAACCATTCAGCACATGATGAAAGAACTACCAGATTTCGATAAAAAACGCATCGACGATGTTATTGTTGGTAACGCTATGCCCGAAGGTTCACAAGGTTTAAATATGGCGCGATTTATTTCTTTAATCGGATTAAACAGTGTTGACGTACCAGGGGTTACTGTAAATCGTTTTTGCGCATCGGGTATTGAAACTATCGGTATTGCAACTGCAAAAATTCAATCTGGTATGGCCGATTGTATTATCGCTGGTGGCGCAGAAAGTATGAGTGCAGTACCAATGACAGGGTTTAAACCAGAGTTAAATTACGATACCGTAAAAGCGGGTCATGAAGATTATTACTGGGGCATGGGAAACACGGCAGAAGCTGTTGCCAATCAGTTTAAGGTATCTCGTGAAGATCAAGATGAGTTTGCATACAATTCACATATGAAAGCTTTAAGAGCACAAGCCGAAGATCGTTTTCAAGATCAAATTGTACCAATCGATGTCGAACAAACTTATATTGATAACAACGGCAAAAAAGCAACTAAAAAATATACCGTGACGAAAGATGAAGGTCCTCGAAAAGGAACAAATCTTGAAGCCTTGGCAAAACTCCGCCCCGTATTTGCTCAAGGCGGAAGTGTTACTGCAGGAAACTCATCGCAAATGAGTGATGGCGCTGCATTTGTAATGATTATGAGCGAAGACATGGTAAAAGAATTAAACCTTGAACCTATTGCACGTTTAGTCAATTATGCTGCTGCAGGAGTCGAGCCACGCATTATGGGAATTGGTCCCGTCAAGGCCATTCCGAAAGCCTTAAAACAAGCAGGTTTAAAACAAGACGATTTAGAACTTATCGAATTAAACGAAGCCTTCGCTTCGCAATCTTTAGCAGTCATCAGGGAGTTGGATTTAAATCCAGACATCATTAACGTAAATGGTGGTGCTATTGCACTTGGTCACCCACTCGGATGCACAGGAGCAAAACTTTCGGTGCAGTTATTTGATGAAATGCGTAAACGAAACATGACAGGAAAATACGGAGCCGTAACCATGTGTGTGGGTACCGGACAAGGTGCTTGCGGGATATTTGAATTTTTGAATTAAGAATATAGACGAACAGAGTCTAGAATCTAGACTATTAAATTATTATAACAACAAAACACAGTCTAGAATCCAAAGTCTAGCTGTCTAGAATCTAAAAAAAACAATGGAAACAAAAGAAAAAGACCTATTAAGAGGCGGCCAATTCTTAGTAAAAGAAACAAACTGCGAAGACGTATTTACTCCAGAAGATTTTTCGGAAGAACAAAATATGATGAAAGAAGCGGTTATAGAATTTAACGACCGCGAAATTATTCCACACAAACCACGTTTTGAAGCAAAAGATTTTGCTTTAACCGAGGAAGTTATGCGTAAGGCTGGAGAACTAGGTTTTCTTGGTGTCGCTGTACCTGAAGCTTACGGAGGTTTGGAAATGGGCTTTGTATCCACCCTATTGGTTTGCGATTACATCTCAAGTGGCACAGGTTCTTTTAGTACCGCATTTGGAGCGCATACAGGTATTGGCACCATGCCAATCACCCTTTATGGTACCGAAGAGCAAAAGCAAAAATATGTTCCTAAGTTAGCCACAGGAGAGTGGTTTGGTGCTTATTGTTTAACCGAGCCCGGAGCAGGTAGTGATGCCAATTCCGGCAAAACCACAGCAACGTTATCCGATGACGGTAAAAGTTACAAAATAAACGGCCAAAAAATGTGGATTTCCAATGCTGGGTTTTGTAGCCTAATGATTGTTTTTGCACGTATTGAAAACGATAAAAACATAACAGGTTTTATTGTTGAAAACGATGCAAGTAACGGCATAACTATGGGCGAAGAAGAGCACAAGCTAGGTATTCGCGCCTCTTCAACCCGACAGGTATTTTTTAACGATACGGTTGTACCCATAGAAAACATGTTGGCTGGTCGTGGTGAAGGCTTTAAAATAGCTATGAACGCCCTTAATGTTGGTCGTATAAAATTGGCAGGCGCTTGTTTAGATTCTCAAAGACGCATCTTAACAACGGCCGTACAATATGCCAATGAACGCAAACAGTTTAAAACACCCATTTCAGAGTTTGGCGCCATTAAGGTAAAATTAGCAGAAATGGCCACCAGTGCCTATGCTGGCGAATCGGCCACCTATCGTGCTGCAAAAAATATTGAAGACCGTATTGCGTTAAGGGTTGCTGCCGGAAACTCACACCAAGAAGCTGAACTTAAAGGTGTTGAAGAATATGCTATTGAATGTTCCATACTTAAAGTTGCGGTCTCTGAAGATGTTCAGAATGCTGCAGATGAAGGTATTCAAATTTTTGGAGGTATGGGATTCTCTGAAGAAACCCCAATGGAAGCTGCTTGGAGAGATGCTCGTATCGCACGTATTTACGAAGGCACCAACGAAATTAACCGAATGCTTTCCGTAGGCATGTTGGTTAAAAAAGCCATGAAAGGACATGTTGACTTATTAGGACCAGCACAAGCTGTACAGGAAGAATTAATGGGTATCCCATCTTTTGAAACACCTAATTATTCCGAGTTGTTTTCAGAAGAAAAGGAAATGATTAAGAAGCTTAAAAAAACATTCCTAATGGTTGCTGGTGGTGCCGTACAAAAATACGGTCCGCAATTAGAAGACCACCAACAATTATTAATTGCCGCCGCCGATATTTTAATTGAAATTTATATGGCCGAATCCGCAATTCTAAGAACAGAGAAAAATGCAAAACGCTTTGGCGAAGAAGCGCAATCTGTTCAAATCGCCATGTCTAAATTATATTTATATCACGCGGTAGACATTATTGAAGAAAAAGGAAAAGAAAGCATCATTTCGTTTGCCGAAGGTGACGAACAACGTATGCTTTTAATGGGACTTAAGCGCTTTACTAAATATCAAAACTATCCAGATATCGTAGATTTACGAAATGAAATAGCTGAAAAAGTAAAGACTGAAAATAAATATTGTTTTTAGTTTTCTAAAAACATAGTGTGACTAGCTCAAATGAGAAAAGCGCTTAAGAATTAATTTTCTTGAGCGTTTTTTTATTTTACTATCTTTAGAACATCAATCAAATTACAATGAAACTAAATCTAGTCATTTTCCTCATATTTTCCCTTTCGGTTTATTCGCAAACCCACACAGATTCACTGCACAAAAACCAACCTGAAAGCATAGTGCAAAAACACATTGAACCTTTTAACAACAGAAATTTAGATGACTTTGTTAAGGCTTTCGATAGTCGTATTTTAGTAAGCCGATTTCCAAATGACACCATGTATTTAGGGCGCGATAAATTAAAGGAAAACTATGCCCGTTTCTTTCAAAAAAATAAAAAATCCCATGTTAAAGTGCTCAAACGCATGGTAATAAACAATATTGTAATTGACGAAGAATTAGCCACCGTAAACCATGCAACCAATAGGCATGTTACTATCTACAATACCGGAAAAGAAGGCATAAAATCCATGACTTTTGTCAATAACTCAAAAACAACTTCAAACCCCGAAGCTATTGTAAACAAACAACTGGAAGCTTACAACAAACGCGATATCGATGCCTTTGTAAATACCTATTCAACCGATATAAAATTATACAAATTCCCCAACAGTTTAATGTCCGAAGGGCAAGATGCGCTTAAAAAACAGTACGAATCGATGTTCGAAAAAACTCCCGATTTAAATGCTGAAATTGTAAACAGAATGGTATTGGGCAATAAAGTAATAGACAAAGAAAAGGTTACTGCCAATGGTAATATTTTTTATGCTATTGCTATATACGAGGTCAAAAACGGCAAAATAAATAAAGTAACATTTATTCAATAAACAACTATAAAATTAATTTACATCAAAGACTAATATGAAAGTTCTAATCACATTTGGCTTTTGCCTTTTAACCATTACTTCCTTTTCTCAAAACCATCAAAAAATTTACGATATTATTGATGCGGTATCGGCCGATCGTATTCAAAAAGACATTCAAACTTTGGTTAATTTTGGCACACGAAACACCTTTAGCGATACCCTTTCCAAAACACGTGGTATTGGCGCAGCAAGACGTTGGATTAAATCAGAATTCGAGTCTATCTCAAAAGAATGCAACCAGTGCTTAGAGGTTTTCTACCAAAAAGATTTTGCAACCAAAGAAGGGAACCGTCGCGTGCCACACGATGCTTGGGTGGTTAATGTTGTGGCCATTCAAAAAGGTACAACCTACCCCAATCGCTACATTATAATGAGTGGCGATATCGATTCTCGCGCCAGTAATACCATGGATTTTACAACCGATGCCCCCGGAGCAAACGATAATGCCTCGGGTATGGCGGGCACTATTGAAGCCGCTCGAGTATTGAGTAAATACAAGTTTGAAAACAGCATAGTTTATGTCGGGCTTTCTGGCGAGGAACAAGGGCTTTTTGGCGGTGCTGGATTAGCAAAATATGCTCAGGATAAAGGTTGGGACATTATCGGTGTTTTAAATAACGACATGATTGGAAACATTAAAGGCGTTGATGGTGTAATCGACAATAGAACCTTTAGAATCTTTTCTGAACCCACGCCTCCAACCGAAACCGAACGCCAAAGAAATGCACGTCGTTTTTACGGTGGCGAAGTCGATGGTATTTCACGCCAATTAGCACGTTATATTCATAAAACCACAAAAACCTATATGCCGGAAATGAACCCTATGATGGTGTACCGATTGGATCGCTTTGGTCGTGGCGGACATCATAGACCGTTTAACGACTTGGGTTTTGCGGGCATCAGGATTATGGAAGCACACGAAAACTACACCCAGCAACATCAAGATATTCGCCAAGAAAACGGCATAAAATATGGCGATGTCATCGAGCATGTTAATTTTGATTATGCAAAAAAACTAACTGCGGTTAACGCTATAAATATGGCGAGTTTAGCTGCTGCACCACCGCAGCCAACAAAGGTGGCTATTGGTGGTATTGTACAACCTTCGGTGAAATTTAAATGGGATAAGGTTGATGGCGCCAAAGGATATAAAATATACTGGCGAAATACCACATCGCCCACCTGGGACCATAGCCGGTACGTTGGTGATGTATCGGAATTTACTTTAAATGGAATCGTGATTGACAATTACTTTTTTGGCATCGCATCGGTTGGAGAAAATGGTTTTGAAAGCGTGATTGCTTTTCCAAACAAAATATTTAGAGATTAATTAACATCAACTTAAACATCTTTTTAATTAATTTTAAGCAAAATTTAAACCCATGAATTACTGCTTCCGTTTATTTGTAATCTTTTTAATGTTTTCGTATGTTTCCATCGAAGCACAAGACCTGTCATCTGAAAAACATCAATTTACAAGGCAAGACACCTTACGTGGTAGCATTACTCCCGAGCGTTCTTGGTGGGATTTAACCTATTATCATTTAGATATAAAAGTAAATCCGGAAGAAAAATCCATTAAAGGAAAAAACACCATTCAATATAAAGTTTTAGAAAATCATTCCGTGATGCAAATCGATTTGCAACCACCTTTAAAACTCACAAAAGCAACCCAAAACGGAAAAGATTTAGACATAAAACACGACGGAAATGCACATTTTATCACGCTAATCGATAATCAAAATGAGGGCGATATAAATAGCGTAACAGTGTATTACGAGGGAATCCCGAAGGAAGCCATTCGCGCCCCTTGGGACGGTGGTGTTTCATGGAGAAAAGACAACAATGGCAACCATTTTATTGCCACATCGTGCCAAGGTTTGGGCGCGAGCGTTTGGTGGCCCAATAAAGACCACATGTACGATGAAGTTGATAGCATGCTCATCAGTGTAAACGTGCCTTCAAAATTAATGAATGTTTCCAACGGCAGATTGCGTAAAATCGAGCAAATTGGCGATACAAAAACCTATCATTGGTTTGTAAAAAACCCCATCAATAACTACGGGGTTAATATGAATATTGGTGATTATGTCCATTTTTCCGAGGTATACGATGGTATGGCAGGGAACTTGGATATGGACTATTACGTTTTGCGCGATAACCTCGAAAAAGCCAAAACCCACTTTAAAGACGCCCCAAAAATGATGGAAGCCTTTGAGCATTGGTTTGGGCAATATCCGTTTTATGCCGATGGTTTTAAACTGGTTGAAGTACCGTATCTGGGCATGGAACATCAAAGCTCTGTAACCTACGGCAATCAGTACAAAAAAGGATATTTAGGACACGATTTATCGGGCACTGGTTGGGGTTTAAAATTCGATTTTATCATTATCCACGAAGCTGGTCACGAGTGGTTTGCCAACAACATTACCAATAAAGACATCGCCGATATGTGGATTCATGAAAGCTTTACATCCTATTCCGAAAACTTATTTTTAGATTATTATTACGGCAAAGAAGCTTCGGCAGATTACGTTATTGGCACGAGAAAAAACATAGCTAATGATAAACCCATCATTGGAAAATATTATGGCGTAAACAAAAAAGGCTCGGGCACAGATATGTATTACAAAGGCGCCAATGTGTTGCATACCTTGCGACAACTTATTGAGGATGATGAAAAATGGCGACAAATTTTACGTAAAATGAATGTTGAATTTTATCATCAAACCGTAACTACGCAACAAATAGAAAATTTTTTATCGAAAGAAACCGGTATTGATTTAACCGAATTTTTTAATCAGTATTTACGAACTACATTAATTCCGACTTTGGAATATACCTTTGAAGATAAAACCTTAAAATACCGTTGGACCAATATTGTTGATGGTTTTGACATGCCTATTCAAATTAAAATTGATGATAAAGCACAATGGCTGTTTCCGAAAGCAGCATGGAAAACGATGCCTTTAAATTCAGGAAACCCGACTTTAATAGTGGATAGAAATTTTTACGTTAAAGTGAAAAAACTTTAATTTACATGGAACTCCCCGAGCTGTATTTTAAAACCGATACCGAATGGCGCAAATGGTTACATGAAAATCACGACACGGTAAAAGGTGTGTATCTTATTTTTTATAAAGTTGAAAACAAAGAAGCGTCGATGCGGTGGGAAGAGGCTGTAAAAGTGGCACTTTGTTACGGTTGGATAGATTCTACAGTAAAAAGCTTGGGCAACGGAAAACGCCGACAGTATTTTACCCCACGAAACAAAAAAAGTGTGTGGAGTGCTTTAAATAAAAAATATATTAAAGAATTGAAGGCTTCAAATTTAATGCACCAAAGCGGTCTTGAAATTATAAAAATCGCAAAAGAAAACGGCTCTTGGACCGCTTTAGATGATGTTGAAAATGAAGTGATTCCAAAAGCACTTCAGCAAGCTTTCAATAAAAATAAAGACGCTTTTAATAATTATAAAAACTTCGCGCCGTCATACAGAAAAGGCTATTTGTATTGGTTAAACCAAGCCAAACGAGAAGCTACAAGAGAAAAACGCATTACAGAAATTATACGCCTTTGCGCATCAAATATTAAAGATAGAGGTGGTTGGTAATAAGTTTCTTAACAACTCTTTAAGAATAAACGTGTAATAATTTCTTATTTTCGGCAGCTTTAAATCTTCTGTTTTTTTTGAAAGCAAAAACCAAAGCATTAGCAAAACAATCTAGAATTTACAGAAAACTGCATAAGTTTGTTGCCGTTCCCTTTGTTGTGTTTATGTTTATAATGGGAGCTACAGGTTTACTTCTTGCCTGGAAAGATCAACTGCAATTTAAACCCAGCACTCAAAAATCCATTGCCAATAATCGCGATTTAATTGCTTTAGATGTCATTAAAGACAATGCGGTTGCTTATATTGAAAAAATGAATCTATCGTCTGAAATCAACCGAATTGATTATCGGCCCAATAAAGGCACAGCCAAAGTGCGTTTTGAGAATCATTTTACAGAATTACAAATAGATTGCTTTTCCGGTGAAATAATTTCTAAAAAACAACGAACAGCAGACATCATCGAGATGATTCACGATGGCTCTATCCTGGATTATCTCTTCAAAAATCAGTCTAAGCCATTAAAGCTTTTTTACTCAACCGCAACCTCATTAGCTCTAATTCTCCTGTCTTTTAGTGGTTTTTGGTTATGGCTAAAACCCCGTCAAATAAAAAAAATAAAGCGCTAAAAATAGGTTTGACACTTATACAGTTCATTTTTCTTAACTTTAAAACTTCAATTAACTAACTAAACTATATTTATGAAAAAATTCATAACCGTAGTGATGCTATTGTGCGTTACTATTTTTTCTGCCCAAGAATTCTCCATGGACATCGTGAAAAACATGGCGCCAAGAAACATTGGCCCCGGTGGCATGTCCGGTCGTGTTACTGCCATAGATGTGGTACATAAAAACCCAGACATTATGTATGTGGGTACCGCTTCTGGTGGCCTTTGGAAATCAGCTTCTGGCGGCATTACTTGGCATCCTATTTTTGATACGGAAGTCACGGCTTCCATTGGGGCGGTGGCCATTCAACAATCCAACCCGAGTGTAATTTGGGTGGGCACCGGAGAGGGCAATCCGCGAAATAGTTTAAACGGCGGTTATGGTATTTACCGTTCACTTGATGCTGGAAAATCATGGAAATCAATGGGTTTAGAGAACACGCGGCATATTCATCGTGTTATTATCGACCCCACAAACCCAAATGTTGTTTATGTGGCAGCAATCGGCTCCCCCTGGGGCGAACATCCCGAACGTGGTGTTTTTAAAACTACCGATGGCGGCGAAACTTGGAACAAAATCCTTTTTGCAAACAACAAAACCGGTGCTGCAGATTTGGTAATGGATCCTACAAATCCCAATAAATTAATTGCAGCCCTTTGGGAACACAAACGCGATCCTTGGTTTTTTAATTCCGGTGGTGAAGGTTCTGGTTTGCACATGACGCATGATGGTGGAAAAACATGGAAAAAAATTACCGATGAAGACGGTTTACCTAAAGGCAATTTAGGACGCATAGGCATTGCCATAGCAGCAAACAAACCCAACATAGTTTACGCTTTGGTAGAAGCTAAAAAGAACGCGCTTTACAAAAGTGAAGACGGCGGTTTTAAATGGAAAAAAATAAACGATAAAAACGATATTGGCAATCGTCCGTTTTATTATTCCGAAATTTATGTTGATCCTCAAAATGAAAACCGCGTGTATTCCATTTACACTTACGTGAATGTTTCAGAAGATGGCGGCAAAAACTTTACACAACTAATGCCCGCTTACAATGCAAACAATGGCATTCATCCCGATCACCATGCGTGGTGGATTCATCCTAAAAATGGTAATTTTATGATTGATGGAAACGATGGTGGACTAAACATAACCAAAGATGGCGGCAAATCGTGGCGATTTATTGGCAATCTTCCGGTCGCTCAATTTTATCATATTAATGTAGATAACGATATTCCGTATAATGTTTACGGCGGTATGCAGGATAATGGGTCGTGGAAAGGCCCCGCCTATGTTTGGAGAGATCAAGGAATTCGCAACTCTTATTGGCAAGAAATTAGTTTTGGTGATGGATTTGATGTGGTGCCCGATAAAGAAAATTCACGTTTTGGTTGGTCTATGTATCAGCAAGGAAATGTTTTTAGATATGATGCCGAAACCGGCAACAACTATTCGGTAAGGCCAACGCATCCTGATGCCAATGTAAAGCTCCGATTTAATTGGAACGCAGCAATAAATATCGATCCTTTTGATAGCAAGACCTTATATTTTGGCAGTCAATTTGTGCACAAATCAACGGATAAAGGATTGACATGGGAGATTATTTCTGACGATTTAACAACCAACGACCCTGAAAAACTTAAACAAAGTGAAAGTGGCGGATTAACCATGGATGCCACCGGTGCCGAAAACCACTGTACCATTTTGGTTATCGAACCATCGCCCGTTGAAAAAGATATGCTTTGGATTGGCACCGATGATGGTCGCGTACATATAACCCAAAATGGCGGACAAAGCTATACCGAGGTCACCAAAAACATAAAAGATTTACCCACAGGAAGTTGGATTGCGCAAATAAAAGCTTCGAACAAAAACAAAGGTGAAGCCCTTTTAATCGCTAATGATTACAGGCGATTTAACTACACACCATACGCCTACCGCACTAAAAATTTCGGAAAAACATGGACACGTATTGTTGATGCCCATGATGTGGAAAGCTATACGCTGTCAATAATTGAAGATATTGAAGAACCAAACCTCATGTTTTTAGGAACTGATGACGGATTATACCTATCGCTTAATGCTGGAGAAACATGGACGAAATGGACGGAGGGTTTCCCTACGGTTTCGGTAAAGGATTTGGTTATTCATCCGCGGGAGCACGATTTAATTATAGGCACTTTTGGTCGTGCCGCTTGGGTTTTAGATGATATTCGCCCGCTGCGAGCCATCGCTAAAAACAAGCAACTTTTAAGCAAAAAACTAGAACTTTTTTCGCCTCCAATTGCTTATCAAGCAGCCTATCAACAACCTACCGGAAGCCGATTTGGAGCAGACGCAATCTATCATGGCGAAAACAGAAAGAGAGGCGCTCAAATAACATATTATGTAACTGTTGATAATAAAGAAGTTTCCGGCGATGATAAAGACCAAGAAAAAGATAACGATGCTTCTGAAAAAGATGAAACTAAAATCAAATGGGATTCCCTAACGATGAAAATTTATGATGGCGATCGTTTAATCCGAACTTTAAACCAAAAAGCACCAAAAGAAACCGGTATTTATAAATGGACTTGGAATATGGATGAAAAAGGTCCGGACAGAGCATCGAGAACCATTAGAAAAAGTAAAAGAGAAAACGGTGGCGTACAGGTGAAACCCGGTGTTTATAAAATCGTGATGCACTTTGGAGACCAAACTTCTGAGGACATGATTAGCGTAAAAAGCGACCCGCGTTTAAACAAAACCCAAAGCAGTATCGACGAAGTTTACAACGCTTCAAAAGATATTGAAAGTTTAACGCAACTTATGGCAGATGCTGTTAAGCAATTGGTTGAAAGTAAAAATGTTTCAAAAAAATACCAATCGGAACTTAAAAAATTAGATAAAGAAAAATATGAAGATGACATAAAAGCTTCAAAAAACATCATTAAGAAAATAGATGAGTTAATTGCCTTATATTTAGGGAAAGAAGATAAACGTCAAGGTATTACTCGCAATTCGGAAGTTAACATTAATCAGCGTATCCGTTTGGCGAATGGCTACGTGAGGTCGAGGCAAAATGGACTAACTTCAACTGAAAACACATTAATTGAACATGCCAAAAACGCTTTAAAAGAGGGCTTGGATAAAACCAACACCTTTTTCAATAACGATTGGAAAGCTTATAAAACGTCTATGGAAAATATTAACTTATCACCATTTAAAACCACTAAATCATTTAAATTAAATTAGTTATGAATAAATTACTAAGCCTAATCCTTTTAGTTTTATTTGTTGGCTGTAAAAAGGACAAAGAAACAAAAGACGTCGCTTTAAATTTAAAGCAATACACCATTGAGCAGTTTATGGATAACGAAGCTGTTGGCGGTGGGAGTTTTTCTCCGGACAACTCAAAGTTACTCGTTTCCAGTAACCGATCGGGAATTTATAATATGTACACCGTACCCACAACCGGTGGCGAGTTTACACCTATTACGGCATCGGATTCTTCATCGGTTTTTGCCATTTCCTATTTCCCCAATGATGAGCGCATGCTATACAGAGCTGATGGCAATGGCGATGAAATTTACCATATCTTTTTGCGTGATACCGATGGAACAATTACAGAATTAACACCCGACGAAGGCGCTAGAGCTTCATTTTATGGATGGGCTCACGATGGTAAGAGTTTTACTTACGGTTCTAATAAAAGAGACAAGCGTTTTATGGATGTTTACGAAATGGATATTAGCAACATGACTTCAAAATTAATTTATCAAAATGATGAAGGCTATAACCTCAATGCCATTTCAAGTGATAAGAATTTATTGGCGCTAAGCAAAACGATAAACACCAACGATAGCGATATTTTTATTTTTAATAGAACTGACAAATCGTTAAAAAAAATAAACGAAAACCAAAGCTCGAATGCTGTACAGGATTTCACTTTAGATAATCAATCCCTTTACTATACAACCGATGATGGTTCGGAGTTTTCATATGTTATGAAATACAATATCGCCACTGGTAAAAAAGAAAAGGTATTGGAAAAATCTTGGGATATTAACGGCATCTATTTTACGCATAACGAAAAATATATGGTGAGCTTTATAAACGAAGATGCCAAAAACACTATAGAAATAACGGAAATGGCAACGGGCAAAAACCTAGAACTTCCCGATTTTAAAAACGGTAGCATTACCAGCGTTGGTTTTTCCAGAGACGAAACCATGATGCGGATGTATGTGGGCGGTTCAAATAGTCCGTCAAACTTATATACCTATAATATTGAAACCAAAAAACTGCATCAACTCACTGATGTACTGAATAAAGACATAGATGCCAACCATCTTGTTACTGCTAAAGTGATAAGATATAAATCTTTTGATGGTCTGGAAATTCCGGCTATTTATTATTTACCGCATCAAGCATCGGCAGACAACAAAGTTCCTGCTTTGGTTTTGGTGCATGGTGGTCCGGGTGGCCAAAGCAGACAAAATTTCAGCTCATTAACGCAATATTTGGTTAATCATGGCTATGCCGTACTTGCAGTAAACAACCGCGGCAGTAGCGGTTACGGAAAAACTTTTTTTCAAATGGACGACTTAAACCATGGCGAAAAAGATTTACAAGACTGTGTTGAAGGTAAAAATTGGTTAGCCTCCCAACCAGAAATTGATGCCAGTAAAATTGGTATTATGGGAGGCTCGTACGGTGGTTATATGACGATGGCTGCATTAACCTACACGCCAAATGAGTTTGCCGTGGGCGTTAATATATTTGGTGTAACAAACTGGTTGCGTACGCTTAAAAGTATTCCGCCGTGGTGGGAATCATTTAAAGATGCACTGTATAAAGAATTGGGCAATCCGCATACAGCAGACTCCATCCGGCTACGTAGAATTTCGCCGTTGTTTCACACCGATAAAGTAACCAAACCTTTAATTGTGCTACAAGGTGCAAAAGACCCGAGGGTTTTACAAGTAGAATCGGATGAGATTGTTGAAGGCGTTCGTAAAAACGGTGTGCCCGTAGAGTATGTTTTATTTGAAGATGAGGGCCACGGTTTTGTTAAAAAAGAAAACCAAATTGAAGCTTACAGCCGTATTCTTAAGTTTTTAGACACTTATCTTAAGAAAGAAAACGAGCCTATTGATGGCGAAATACCTTCAAAAGAAATTGAAGCAGAAACAAATTAAAACTAAAACGCTCTGAAGATTTTCAGAGCGTTTTTTTATTCTACACGTTTTAAACCTTCAATATCTTCAATTTTAATTTGTTTGCCCACAGTGGATATCAAACCTTCTTTTTTAAATTGAGAGAGTACCCGAATAGCAGATTCGGTAGCTGTACCTACGATGTTGGCAAAATCTTCTCTGGAGAGTAAAACACTTAATGTACCATCGGGGTTGGTGCCAAAACTGTCATGAATATAAATTAAGGCTTCGGCCAATCGTTCCCTTACGGATTTTTGGGCCATATTAACGATAACGTCGTCTGCTTCTTTTAAATCTCCCGCCATTTCCTTTAACACTTCAAACGAAAATTTTGAGTTATTTTTTAAATCGTTAATAATTTCACTTTTCGGAATAAAACAAACTTCCATATCATTTAAAGCCACAGCCTGTAAATTAGAGCTTTCATCAGAAATAAGCGAGCGTTGTCCCAACAATTGTCCTTTAACAACCATTTTTACAATTTGGTCTTTTCCGTTGGCACTCAATTTTGAGAGCTTACAAATACCATCCTTTACACAGTAAACGCCATTTAACATTTCGCCTTCTTCAAAAATCACTTCTCCTTTTTTAATAAACATAGACGTTTTACAACCCGAAATACGCATTAACTCATCGGTTGTCAAGGCTTTAAGGGAATTAAACTGCTTAATAATACATTGCTCGCACTTACTCATATCCAATAATTAAATGATTAGCAAAAATAACCAAAACATGACAAATATCATATAAAATTTCTCATTAACTTTACAGTTTTGCAAAAGGTATAAATGAGCAAATATAATGGGCAAAAACACATGTTTTCATTGTGGTTTAGAGGCGGCTTTTAATGAAATTAAATACGATGATAAATCGTTTTGCTGTAATGGATGTAAAACAGTTTACGAAATTTTTTCTGCAAACGATTTAACCTGCTATTACGATTTACAACAAGCGCCTGGAACCACGCCAAAAGATATTGAGGGCAAATACAACTTTTTAGAAAACCCTAAAATTATTGAGCAGTTGCTTGAGTTTAATGATGGGGAAACTCAGGTTGTAAATTTGTACATTCCCAATATTCATTGCAGCTCCTGTATCTGGATTCTCGAAAATTTGAACAAATTAAATGCTTCGGTTAGCGCCTCCCTGGTTAATTTTGGAGAAAAATCCGTTCGGGTAACATACAATTCAAAAACCTTTACATTAAAAAACCTTGTTACGTTACTTAGCAGTATTGGCTACGAACCTTATATAAGTTTAGACGATTACAGCGTTGGCAAAAAAGAAATAGACCGATCGCTTATTTACAAATTAGGCATTGCCGGTTTCGCATTTGGGAATGTGATGTTTTTGTCGTTTCCGGAGTATTTTGAAGTAGGCGAATTTTGGTTGGAACAATACAAATACCTTTTTAGGTGGCTCATGTTTGCCTTTTCGTTACCCGTTATTTTTTACTCGGCACAAGATTATTACATTTCGGCTTACAAAGGTTTGCGCGCAAAAATTTTAAATATTGATGTGCCCATTGCGCTCGGGGCTTCGGTATTGTTTATAAGAAGTTCTGCTGAAATCATGCTCGACATCGGCTCTGGTTTTTTTGATAGCTTAACCGGATTTATTTTCTTTATGTTGTTGGGTAAATTTTTTCAGCAAAAAACCTATTCGTTCTTATCTTTTGAGCGCGATTACAAATCGTATTTCCCCATAGGGATTACAAAAATAACACCCGAAGGCAATGAAGAATCTATCCAAGTTTACGATATTAAAAAAGGCGACCGCCTACTTATTAGAAACGAAGAGTTAATCCCCGTAGACTGTATATTAATTAAAGGAAATGCTCGCATAGATTATAGTTTTGTTACAGGCGAATCCAAAACCGTGGCGAAGCACTCTGGCGACAAGCTATTTGCAGGTGGCAAACAACTTAATGGCACTATTGAGGTTGATGTTTTAAAATCCGTTGAGCAAAGTTACCTCACGCAGCTTTGGAGCAACGATGTTTTTAAAACCGATAAAGCATTGGCTTTTACAGACATTACAAACCGCATTAGCAAACGCTTTACAATCACTATTTTATCAATTGCTCTCCTTGCTACCTCATATTGGTTGGTTATAGATTCCAGTAAGGCATTAAACGTTTTTACATCGGTTTTAATCATTGCTTGCCCCTGCGCCATTGCCCTATCTGCACCTTTTACTTTTGGAAACATTTTACGTATTCTGGGGAACAAAAAATTCTATTTGAAAAACGCCAGCGTGATCGAGCAGTTAGCTAAAATAAATACCATCATTTTTGATAAAACAGGAACGATTACAGCCAATAAGGAAACTACAATAAACTATGAAGGTGAAACGCTTTCAGCCAAAGAAGAATCTCTTTTAAAAAGTACGTTGCGAGGTTCAAACCACCCGTTAAGCCGCTCGTTGTACAATCTTTTAAGTGAACATAACATTGTATCGTTGGATACTTTTGAAGAGCACTTAGGCCAAGGTATTCAAGCCCAATACAAACAAGAACAAATTAAAGTAGGTTCTGCGCCTTTTGTGGGCCATACCACCGATGCAACTACATTAAACACAACGGTACACGTTAGCACAAACAATCAATACAAAGGAAAATTCACCTTTTATAACGCTTATAGGAAAGGCTTATCGCAATTGTTCAATACCTTAAAAAAGGACTACGATTTGGTAATTCTTTCTGGTGATAATGCGGGTGAAAAAGATAATTTAACCAAATTGCTGCCCACAAAAACCAAGTTGTTATTCAACCAAAAACCAGAAGACAAATTAGAGTATATAAAATACCACCAAACCGAAGGCGCTAAAGTTTTAATGATTGGCGACGGGTTAAACGATGCGGGCGCATTGGCTCAAAGTGATGTTGGCATAGCCATTTCAGAAAATGTAAACGTGTTTTCACCGGCTTGCGATGCCATTTTAGATGCTTCAAAATTCAATCAATTATTTAATTATATAAAGGCTTCTAAAGCGGCTATAAAAATTATCAAATGGAGTTTTGCCCTGTCGTTCATTTATAATATTGTTGGCCTCTATTTTGCCGTTACAGGTCAATTAGCACCCGTAGTAGCCGCTATACTAATGCCTTTGAGTTCTATTAGCATTGTAGTATTTACGACCGTTGCCACAAATGTTTTAGGTAGAAAATTAGAATAGAAAATATGTAAACCCTATTCTTTTGTATTTATGATAAAAAGAATTAATTTTAGAAAAAATAGTAGTTTTTTTACATAAACGATAAAAATATCATTAATGTAAAAGCGGGTAAATAATTAAAAATAATGACTTAAACATGACAAAAATCATGTTTTCAAAAACGGCATAAAACTATTTTTGTTCCGTAACTTCAAATTAGGTATGAGTGTTATATATATTTTATTGAGTATTAGCATTGTAGTTGCTATCGTGTTTTTTGTGGCCTTTATTTATGCCGTTAAAAGAGGACAATTTGATGACAGCTACACCCCTTCCGTTCGCATGCTTTTTGAAGACGAACTAGTAAAAGAACAACCAAAACCAACATTAAAAACTAAAAAGACCAATTAATTACTATGGAAGTACAACAGTTTCATTACGATAACAAAATCGTTAAAAATTTCCTCTATGCCACCATGCTTTGGGGTGTTGTGGGGATGTTAGTAGGTTTACTGCTGGCATTTATGTTTTTATTCCCTAATCTAACCGACGGAATTTCATGGTTAAGTTTTGGTCGTTTAAGACCATTACACACCAATGCTGTTATTTTTGCCTTTGTGGGCAATGCCATTTTTGCTGGTGTTTATTACTCGTCCCAACGTTTGCTTAAAGCTAGAATGTTTAGCGATGCCCTAAGTAAAATCAACTTTTGGGGTTGGCAACTTATTATTGTTGGTGCCGCTATTACACTTCCTTTGGGCTATACCACATCCAAAGAATATGCCGAATTGGAATGGCCTTTTGACATTGCCATTGCTGTAGTTTGGGTGGTTTTTGGCTGGAATTTAATTGGCACTATTCTTAAAAGAAGACAGCGCCATTTATACGTTGCTATTTGGTTTTACATAGCCACTTTTGTAACCGTTGCGGTGCTTCATATTTTTAATAGTTTGGAAGTTCCTGTAAGTGCATTTAAAAGTTATTCGGTTTATGCAGGCGTACAAGATGCCTTGGTACAATGGTGGTATGGCCATAATGCCGTGGCATTTTTCTTAACCACACCGTTTTTAGGATTGATGTATTATTTTGTACCCAAAGCGGCAAATAGGCCTGTTTACTCTTACCGGTTATCTATTATTCACTTTTGGTCATTAATATTTATCTATATATGGGCAGGACCGCATCACCTTTTATATACGGCGTTACCCGAATGGGCCCAAAATTTAGGTGTTGCATTTTCAGTCATGCTATTAATGCCATCTTGGGGTGGTATGATAAACGGGTTGTTAACCTTACGCGGTGCTTGGGATAAAGTACGAACCGACCCCGTTTTAAAATTCATGGTGGTAGCCATTACCGGCTATGGTATGGCCACTTTTGAAGGGCCGATGTTATCGCTTAAAAACGTAAACGCCATTGGCCATTTTACCGATTGGATAATCGCCCACGTACACGTTGGTGCCTTAGCTTGGAATGGATTCCTCACCTTTGGAATGATTTATTACTTGGTACCAAGGTTATTTAAAACCAAATTATATTCCGTAGGATTGGCTAATTTACATTTCTGGATTGGCACCTTAGGAATCATTATGTATGCCCTACCACTCTACGTTGCAGGATTTACCCAAGCAAGTATGTGGAAACAATTTAATCCGGATGGCACATTAACCTACGGAAACTTTTTAGAAACCGTTACCGAGATTATGCCCATGTATTGGATGCGTGCTATTGGTGGAACCTTGTTTTTAACAGGAATGATAATCCTAATTTACAACGTGATTGTAACCGCTTTAAATGGTAGCAAAGTAGAAGACGAATTAGCTGAAGCACCTGCTTTACCAAACGTATCGAAACATCGTACGGCCGGCGAAGGTTGGCACACGTGGTTAGAGCGTAAACCAATTAAACTAACTATTGGCGCAACCATTGCCATTTTAATAGGCGGTATTGTTCAAATTGTGCCAACTATTATGGTAGAATCCAATATTCCAACAATTAGCAGCGTACAACCGTACACACCTTTGGAATTGGAAGGACGCGACATTTACATCCGCGAAGGTTGTGTAGGCTGTCATTCACAAATGATTCGACCTTTTAGAAGTGAAGTAGAACGCTACGGCGAATACTCCAAAGCTGGGGAATATGTGTACGACCATCCGTTCCTTTGGGGCAGTAAACGTACAGGTCCAGATTTACACCGCATAGGCGGAAAGTATTCTGATAACTGGCACTTAAACCACATGTACGATCCACAAAGCACCTCATCGGGTTCCATTATGCCAGCGTACCAGTGGTTGATTAGAAATGAACTTGACAAATCAAACACCGAAACTAAAATGGAGGCTATGGTCACTTTAGGAGTGCCTTACACAGACGAAGATATAGCCAATGCTCAACAGGCCATGTTGGAACAGGGTACTCAAATTGAGAAAAACCTATATACCGATCCTGATTTTGCTGAAACTTACGAAGCCGATAAAGCAGCAGGTGGCGAAGATTTTGTAGAAATGCGCAATCGTGAAATAGTAGCCCTTATCGCCTATTTACAACGACTGGGAACCGATATTAAAGTAGAAACCGCTCAAAACTAAACATCATGCTAAAATTTGTAAAAAACCACATGGAAAGCATTACAGGTATAGAAATATACCCGATTATTTCCTTACTTATATTTTTCATCTTTTTTGTAGCACTGTTTTGGTGGGTATTTACAGCTAAAAAAGACTACATTAATAAAGTAAGTAACTTACCATTAGATAACCAAAACCAAACTGAACTATGAGAAATTTAATACCATCTTGGGTAAGAGTACCTGTTGTATTTTTTATCATCTTCGGACTTGTTGAATATTTTGTAGATTCTGCCGATCAACCCGCATTTATAGAGCAACCCATCGTATTGTTGTTTTTATTATTAATACTACTTGTGCTTATTGCCATGGAAGGCATTATTGCATCGGTTGATAATATTTTATATCAGAGTTTAGATGAAGAAGCTAAAGTTAGATATGATGCTAAACGCAGTAAAGCACCACAATTTAACTGGATAAAAAAGACGTATATAAAATTATTGGGGCAAAAACCAGTTGAAGAAGAACACGAAATTATTTTAGATCATAATTATGACGGCATAAAGGAGTTGGACAACAATCTTCCACCGTGGTGGCTTTGGGGATTTTACGCTTCAATTGTTTTTGCTGCCGTATACCTATTAAGATATCATGTGTTCAACGGGCCAAATCAATATCAAGAATTAGAGGCTAAAATAGCACAAGCTAAAATAGATATTGAAGAATATAAAAAAACAGCTAAAGATTTGGTTGATTTTAATACCGTTGAATTGTTAACCGAGGCATCCGATTTAAAAGCAGGACAAGCCATTTACGAACTTAATTGTGTGGCCTGTCATAAAGCCGATGGCGGCGGCGGTATTGGCCCGAACCTTACCGACGAGCATTGGATATTAGGAGGCGGAATTAAAAATGTGTTTAAAACCGTATCGGAAGGTGGTCGTGCCGGAAAAGGTATGATTGCTTGGAAACAAAGTTTAAAACCTGCCGAAATTGCTCAAGTATCAAGTTATGTACTGCAATTTCAAGGAACAACACCAGCAGAACCAAAAGCTGCCGAAGGCGATATTTGGGTTCCCGACGATAACGAATAATCCATATTAAACCATGCGCTCGTTTAGCTCATTAAATATAAATGTCAGACCTGTTAACCTCAACCTTTTGAGACTAACAGGTCTGATAAAATAAAAACACCATTTTGGAAACTCCAGAAAACGAATCATTTAGAGATAGCATTGGTACCCTTACCGATGAGGGAAAGCGTGCTTGGGTATATCCAAAAAAACCAAGCGGCAGATATTACGAAAAACGCAAAATAGTCAGCTATGTTTTATTGGCGTTTTTATTTGCTGCTCCGTTTATAAAAATTAACGGCAACCAGTTTTTAATGTTCAACATTTTAGAACGCCGTTATAATATTTTTGGTCTTCCGTTTTGGCCTCAGGATTTCTATTTGTTTGTTATTTCCATGTTAATTGGCGTTATTTTCATTGCGCTTTTTACGGTTGGCTTCGGACGTATTTTTTGTGGTTGGATTTGTCCACAAACTATTTTTATGGAAATGGTTTTCCGCCGAATTGAGTATTGGATTGACGGCGACCGAAACAAACAACGTAAACTAGACCGACAAAAATGGGATGCCGAAAAAATAAGAAAGCGTGTTTTTAAATGGTTCATATTTTTAGTCATTTCATTTTTAATAGCCAATATTTTTTTAGCCTATTTAATAGGTAGCGATAAACTCATAAAATATATCACCGCTGGCCCTTTCGAAAATTTAGGCACACTATTTCCGCTTATTATTTTTACGGCAGTTTTCTATTTTGTGTTTGCTTGGTTTAGAGAGCAAGTGTGCATAATTGCTTGTCCCTACGGCCGATTACAGGGTGTTTTGCTCGATAATAAATCCATTGTTGTGGCTTACGATCACAAACGAGGAGAGGGTGAAAATGGCAGAAAAAAGTACAGAAAAAACGAAGACCGTGAAGCCCTTGGCCATGGCGATTGTATTGATTGTTTTCAATGTGTACACGTTTGCCCAACGGGCATTGATATTAGAAACGGTACGCAATTGGAATGCGTAAACTGTACCGCTTGTATTGACGAGTGCGACCATATTATGGAAAGCATCAACCTTCCAAAAGGTTTAATAAGATATGCCAGTGAAAATGAAATAGAGAAAAAAGAAAAGTTCAAGCTTACCGCCAGAATGAAAGGCTACATAGCCGTACTTTCAATTTTAACGGGACTTTTAATAGGCATGCTATTATTGCGAAACGATGTAGAAGCACGGGTTTTAAGATTGCCAGGGCAATTGTACGAACATAAAGAAGGCAATATAATCAGCAACGTTTTTACATATAAGTTAGTAAACAAAACCACTCGGGAAATTAAAAATATAAGTTTTAAGCTCAGAAAATATCAAGGCGAAATTATATTGGTTTCGGCGAAAGATGACTTTGTAGTACCAGAGCAAGGTTTAGCAGAAGGGACCTTGTTTATTGAAATTGACAAAAGTGAATTGGTAAGCGATAAAAATAAATTAACCATCGATGTTTATAGTGGCGACGACCTTATTGAAACAACAACGGTGAACTTTTTAGCACCTCGAAGTTATAATTAAAATAAGTTAATCAGTGTTCAGTCTTCAGTAGGCAGTCCACTCAACAGAAAAATAAAATTAAAAGAGATTTCTGCTTTCGCAGGAAGATAAGATTATGAAAATTAATTGGGGAACAGGGATTGTATTGGCGTTTATAGGCTTTATCAGCTTTATCATGTACTTTATTATTACTATGAATATCGACAGTAAATACGACCACGATTTGGTTACTGAAGATTATTATAAACAAGAATTACAAGTTCAAAATGATATTGAAAAACAGAAAAATGCTAATGCCTTAGCCAAAAACATAGATTGGAAAAAAACGGATAAAGGCCTTGTTATAACATTTCCTGAATCCTTAAATGCTGAAAATATAACAGGAAAAGTGTTCCTATATAGACCATCTAATAAACAATTTGACTTTGAAACTGCTATTTCACTGTCAAACCACAATTTGCTCATACCTGACAAGCGTTTATTGGATGGTCGTTGGAACATTATAGTTGATTGGCAATATAGCGGAAAATCGTATCTCTACAAAAAAGAAATTGTGTATTAAACTTTAAAACCATGCTTTGGTCTGCACTTATTTTAGGTCTTTTAGGAAGTTTTCATTGCATTGGTATGTGCGGTCCTATTGCGTTTATGCTACCTGTAGACCGTAGTAATTCGACTAAAAAAGTAATACAGATTTCCGTCTATCATTTTGGTAGATTATTGGCTTATAGCCTCATTGGGCTCGTTTTTGGTTTGGTTGGCAAAAGCCTTTACATTTTTGGATTGCAACAACAATTATCTATTGTAATAGGTGTTTTAATGATAGTTGTGGTTTTGATTCCGGTACAATACTTCAATAAATATAATTTCTCAAAACCTATTTATCAATTAATTTCCAAAGTAAAAACGGCTTTGGGGAAAGCCTTAAAAAAGAAAACAACCGATACCTTTTTAACCATTGGTTTTTTAAACGGATTTTTACCTTGCGGACTAGTTTACATGGCAGTTTTCGCTTCTATTACAACAGCCCATGCTTTTCAAGGCAGTTTGTATATGATGTTGTTTGGTTTGGGCACTATTCCACTGATGACTTCGGCTATTTATTTAGGAAAGTTTTTAAACACCACCATTAAGCAGCGCATACAAAAAGCCATTCCCGTTTTTGTTGTGGTTATTGGCTTGTTGTTTATTGTACGCGGTTTGGGTTTGGGCATTCCGTACCTCTCTCCTGCCCCAATTACCGAAATAGCTTCTGGTGACATAGACTGTCATTGATTACTATAATTCATAAAAACTGTTTAAAAAGTTACCTCGATGTCACATTGAGCGCAGTCGAAATGTTTTATGTTATTGGCAATCAATAATAGGTTTCGACTGCGCTCAACCTGACAAAGAGTTGCAAAGACTTTTTAAACAGTTTCACCCATTAGCAAAAGAAATTACTATTAATTAAATCTTAAACGTCATAACGGGCAAAGTGGAATGGTTTGCTACATCTTCGCCAACACTACCTTGAAAGAAATGGGATAAACCTTTTCTGCCATGGGTTGGTACAGCAATTAAGTCTGCTCCCATTTTCATTGAAAAATTCAAAATACCATTTTTAACCGTATAATCAGACACGTAATGCACATCTTTCATACGGTCTAAATTTCTATCGGCTTTTGTGAAAAAGTTGACCACACGACGTTCAATTTCCAATGAACTTTTAAATCTATCATTAGGCAGATTCACATAAACCAAGTACATTTTAGCACCCATTTTTTCAAATAATTTGGAAGCGTTTAAATAAGCCGCAATGGTATCTTCCGAGAAATCGCAGGCAAACGCAACATCTTCAAAATTAACATCATTCAAATCATTTTTAACAACCAATACCGGAATATTCGCGTTGCGAACCACGCGTTCTGTATTCGAACCAATAAACAATTCCTTTAAACCGCTAACCCCGTGAGACCCCATAACAATAAGGTCTGCGTCATGTTTTTCGGCCACATCGTTAACTTCGCTAAAAACTTTAAAGTGTTTAATTATTGGCGTAACTTTTATATCTTTTAGATAGTCTTTATCTAAAAACTTATTGAATTTTTTTTCGGCTAGTTTTAAAAAGAACAAAGCCTCTGGATGTATAGACTCGGGCGTGTTGGTAAGTATCGCATCAGACAGCTCCAACATGTGCAATGCATAAATTTTGGCATCGTTTTTCTTGGCTAATTTCGCCGCAGCTTTTAAAGCAAACTCTGAATGTTCAGAGAAATCGACAGGTACAAT
This sequence comes from Hwangdonia lutea, assembly GCF_032814565.1. Classification (GTDB taxonomy): domain Bacteria; phylum Bacteroidota; class Bacteroidia; order Flavobacteriales; family Flavobacteriaceae; genus Hwangdonia; species Hwangdonia lutea. The sequence goes on along the minus strand of NZ_CP136521.1, from coordinate 2,403,260 downwards.
AATTTTTTTCATAAGGCACGTATTTTAGGTTTCCGCTTTCGCGAAAGTGAAAACTTTTAGTCTTTACCTCGATATTACCGAGGCATTTTTTTCAATTAAACCGTCATTGAAAACAATTGTACATCGGGTTGTTTGCGCTGCAACAAAACATCAAACGCCATACAAATATTTCTAACAAATGGTTGACCTTCTTTGGTAACTTCTATATTATTAGGGTTTATAATGAGCAGTCCGTCTGCTTCCATTTCCTTTAATTGTAAAAGGGCTTCTGGTAATTCTTTAAAATAAAGATCAGCTTGCGTCCATTCGGTTTTAAACTGGCACATTAAGTTAAGAATATGTTTTCTTATTATCAAATCTTCTTCGTTTAAAATATGTCCACGGTAAACCGGAATTTTATTTTCTTTTAATAGCTCGTAATAGTCTTCAATACGCTTTACGTTTTGCGCAAAACCATACCAACTATCACTAATTGAAGATACGCCCAAACCAACCATAGCCTGTGTTTTTGATGCCGTATACCCCATAAAATTCCTGTGTAAACTGCCGTTTTGCATCGATGTATATAGGCTGTCTGTGGTTAATGCAAAATGGTCCATGCCTATTAAGTGGTAGCCCACTTCTGCAAGCAGTTCTTTACCCATTTCGTACTGTGCGCGTTTTAATTCCGGTGCTGGCAAATCGGTATCCTTAAATCCGCGCTGCCCATTTCCTTTTATCCATGGCACGTGCGCATAACTGTAAAATGCCAACCTGTCTGGTAGCAATGCTTTGGTTTTTAATATGGTTTCTTTAACGTGCTCTAAGGTTTGAAATGGTAGCCCGAAAATAATATCGTGCCCAACCGAGGTGTATCCAATCTCTCGTGCCAAATCGGTGGCTCGTTTTACGTTTTCAAAGGGTTGAATTCTATGAATAGCCTTTTGAACGGTTTCGTTGTAATCTTGCACACCGTAACTAACACGCCTAAATCCAACATCGTAAAGGGCTTGTAAATGTGCTCTTGTGGTATTATTGGGATGGCCTTCAAAACTAAACTCATAATTTTCAGCCAATTCAGCATCCTTTAAAATACCGTTAATTAACAATTTTAAATTATCCGGACTAAAAAAAGTTGGTGTTCCGCCACCAAGGTGCATTTCCTTAATTATGGGCTTTTCATCAAACAATTCTAAGTATAAATGCCATTCTTTTAAAACCGCTTTAATATAAGGCGACTCTACACTATGCTGTTTTGTAATGCGCTTATTGCATCCACAGAAGGTGCACAAACTTTCGCAAAAGGGCAAGTGAATATAAAGGCTAATACCTTCATTTGAGTTACTTTCTTTAAATGATGTTGTTAACGACGATTTCCATTTTTCCAACGAAAACGTCTCATTATTCCAATACGGAACCGTTGGGTAACTTGTGTACCGAGGCCCCGCAATATTGTATTTGTTTACTAAATTGCTTAACATACCTAACTATTATTATCGCAAAATTACAACAACGCTTAGCCTTAAAATATGATATATGTCATGCAGAATATTTGCATTTCGTTAATTATTACTTAACTTTCGGATAAATTAAAACACCTAATAAAAATGAAAAAAATAAGCTTCCTTTTAATCGCTTTAACATTAAGCGTTTTCGCCTGTAAAAACGATAAAAAAAAGACTGAAACTACAAAAGATACAGAGACTACTGAAGTAAAAGTGGAAACTCCAAAAAAACTCAAAATAGCTTTAAATGCTAAAAGCAACAGCAACGTTTCGGGTAATGCCGTGTTTAAAGAAGAAAACGGCACTGTTACCATGACTGCCATTATTGAAGGTTTAGAGCCTGGGAGTCATGCTATTCATCTTCACGAAAAAGCGGATTGCACATCAGATGACGGCACATCTGCTGGCGGACACTGGAATCCTACCGCACAACCTCACGGTAAATGGGGCGATGCCACGGGATATCATAAAGGTGATATCGGTAATTTTGTAGCCGATGAAAACGGCAACGGTACTATAACATTTTCTACTGACGAGTGGTGTATTGGTTGTGAAGACGACAACAAAAACATAATTGGTAAATCTGTTATTGTGCACGCTGGAGCAGACGATTTCACATCGCAACCATCGGGTGCAGCTGGTGCTAGAGTTAGTTGTGCAGGTATTATTGAGTAAGTAACATCTGTATCAAAACAACGTGAACATCATCAGCAAACACCTTAAATGAATTTAGAAACCTTAGTAGCAAATTTTAAGCAAAAAGACGAAAAAGCTTTTGAAAGTCTTTACAATATGTATAGCCATAGCATGCATGGTGTTATCTATAATATTGTAAGAAACCACGATTTGGCAGAAGAGGTTATGCAAGATGTTTTTATAAAAGCATGGCATAAAGCCGATAGTTATAATAGTGATAAAGGCCGATTTTTTACATGGATTTTAAACATAGCACGACATGCTGCTATCGATAAAACGCGTTCTAAAAATTTTAAGAATTCTAAACAAAACCTCAACTCCGATTTTTTCGTAGATATACTTGAAACCAGTGATAATCTTGATAACAAAACAGATGCCATTGGCATAAAAAAGTTTGTAGATAAACTGGCTAAAAAATGTATAGAAGTTATCGAACTGCTATATTTTAAAGGCTATACGCAAAGTGAAGCCTCTGAAACCCTTAATATGCCCATTGGGACAATTAAAACCCGAAATAGGAATTGTATTAAGGAATTACGAAGCATGGTTTTAAACTAAAGATTTTAAATATTGTTTAAAAATAATAATCTTTAGTTTTAGATTCCCGATTTCTCGGGAATGACAATTTAAATGAAATCTCAAGGTCAAAACCTTGAGAAAGTTTTATTTAATTAATATGGATATTAACGCATACATAGAATCTGGAATTTTAGAGCTTTACGTGGCTGGCGCGCTTTCTGAAAAAGAAAACAAGGAAGTGTATGCACTTATGCAAAAACATCCTGAAATTTTACAAGAAGTTTTAAGCATTGAAGCCGCCATTGTTAAGTTAACAGGTTCTGCTTCGCCAAGCGATAATAGCCATATTTTACAGCGTATTAAACAAACTTTAGGTTTTGGTGACGATGATACAAAAATAATCTCCATAACAAAACCAAGGTACAATTGGATAACCTATTCGGGTTGGGCGGCATCTATAATTTTGGCGGTTGGATTGTTTTGGACAATGAATCAAAACAAGCAATTAAAATACGAGATTCAAACCGCCGAAATACAGCAGTCCATTTTAGAAATGCAGATTGCCGAAGCTAAAAACAGCTTAGAAAAAGCCAACACGTTGTTATCGGTTTTAAGGGATGAAAACATTACCGAAGTGCCATTAGCTGGTCAAGGTGATTTTGCCAATACGTATGCTAAAGTGTATTGGGATAAAAACACGCAACGTATCTTTTTAGATGCCCAAGGATTGCCCGAGCCACCGGAAGGCAAAGTGTACCAGGTTTGGTCTTTAAAACTAAGTCCGTTAACACCAACAAGTTTAGGGACTATTGACAGTTTTATAACAGACGAAAACAAAATATTCGAAATTGAAAACTTAAACGAAAGTGAAGCTTTTGGAATTACCTTGGAACCTGCTGGCGGAAGCGAAACTCCAACCATGGAGCAACTTTATACTTTGGGTGTGGTTAGTTAGCGGTATTTATTTTTACTAAAAAACAAAAATGACAAACATCCTCTAAAATTTAGAGGATGTTTGTGTTTAATTGTATTCTAATATACACTTACATAGAATAATAGGCCGTATAGCTTGTTTAAATATTTAGAACAGTTAATTTTTTCATCTCAATAAAACTAACTCAAATAAAATTGATTTACCATATTTGATTTATGATGAAACTATTAAATGAAAATCTTAATAAAGATTTACTAATAGTGACAATTGATTTTTTTATGAATCAAGCTTTAAGTGAGGGTAAAACCTAAAAAGAAAGCGCCCAATCATATTTCTATAATCGGGCGACTTTCGACCAAACAATCAACCATCAAAAAAATCAATCACTTCAATCCCTTTATTAAAGCCTTTTATAATTTTTGTACTTTTTGAGCTGCCATAGGGCCTAACTCAAAAGCGCTTTCCAATAATTCTTTTTTCAATTTTTTTACTTCATCCCACTTACCGTTAGCCTTATAAATATGCGCTAAATGAAACAGGGCTTCGGGTTCAAATGTTTTTCCAACAACGTGGTTCTCCATTACTTTTAATGCGTCTTTAACATCGCCTTGGTTGTAATAGGTCCATGCCAATAAATTGTAGGATTGTGGCGTTGGCCGGTTGTCGATTTCAGTATTTGCAAGCTTTAAGGCTTTTACTGTTTGTTTAGAATCTTCAGCATACATAAGCGCATTATGTTTATTATACATGGCACCGTACAGGGTGTTGTTTATAGCGGCTTTGTATAATTTTATTTCGGAGTCTTTTAAATTGGAATCGCCTTTGTATTCAGCTATTTCAACTTTCAACAAATGGTAATCTGGAGCGCGATGCGTTTTTGTTACCGCATTTAAAATTCGAAGTGCTTCATCCGGATTTTTTTCATAGGAATACACAATCCAAGCAATGCCTTTCTTGGCATAAGCGTCTTCTGGATTTAATTCTAAAGCTTTTAAATAATGGTTATACGACGCCTTAACATTCCCAGCGTGTCCATAATAATCGGCTAAATTTGTATAAACCCATTGTTTTGTTGAAGGGATGTTTGAAGCTTCGGCAATCACTCTGGCTTGTTCCATATATTTTATGGCAGCCTCTAAATTACCGCGGTGATCGGACCATTTTGATAAGCGTATTAAATAATCAAAATCCGACGTATCAATAATCTCATTCAAATATTGTTTTGCCAATTGGTAATTACCCAATTCTAAATGCACATCGAATAGCATTTTTTGGGAGCTTTTCAAGCCTTCGCCTATAGTTTCTGCCTTTTTTAATAACGCTAAGGCATCTTTAAACCGGTGTTGCGAAATGTAATTTCTTGATAAGGCTCTTAAATAACTCACTTTTTTATAATGACTTAACTCGTTTGCTTCAATCAAGTTTTTTTCGGCTTCAATTAAAGCTTCAATGCGTCCTGTTTTAGCAAATATTTGAGATTGAGATGCCGCGATTTTCGATAAATAAGGAAACTGATTTGGTTCTTTTTCATACTTTTTTTCCCAAAATTTTAAATCTTCCTTTACGAGTTGCAACATCTCGTTCTCAGTAATTTCCAAATAAGAATTGTAATCGGTTGTGTCTGTGATTTTTTTCGATTCCGTATTACAGCTTGCAAAAAGCAGTAATAGCACAACTATTGCTAATGGATTTATAAGTTTCATTGCTCTGTGTTTTTTGTGGTTTTTGTTTGTTATGCTTTTGTGTAGGTTAAAATATCAGAGCATACTAAAATTAATATGCCCTGATGAAGTAGCCATTACCATGGTGAGGCTAGGTAAGGAAATGAGGTCAAAAAAGGTTTGTCGTTGGCATCTACGTTATCGTTTGACAACCCAGGGTTTTCAGAAAAATCTTCGCCACCAAAAATTAATAATAGCTCAACCGTTATAACATCATCGGCCAAAGCACGACCTGTTAAAACATTGGTGCCATCGTAAAAAGTAGTGGTGCCGTCCAGCGATACGTTTAGAACATCGGTAGCCAAAAGACTCGTAAATGCTGCCGAGGTTTGCCCCAATGCATTAGTATCTCCGGGGTTTGCAAATGCAGGACTTAAGGCTTCCAAATTAGTTTGGAACATGCTCTGGAACGCAGCACTTTGATTTGATGGCACAGTTACGTTAAACTGGTCTTTAGCGTCTGCAGATACGAATACTGTGTTTACAGCAGGTCTGCCCATTTGATCTTCTTGCATATAGACACCCGAAAAATCTGGCGATTGCTCTATTATTACAGTATCATCATTATTGGTACAGTTGAAGGTTACTAGTGCCATTGCAAAGGCAACACCCAACAGTTTTATAGTTTTACCCACTGCTCTTAAAGGCTTTAAATGATTGTGAAATTTATTTGAAGTTTTCATGTTTTTATATTTTATAAATTATTGATTATTGTTTTCTTTTAGATTCTACCCACGTGTTAATAGTTCCCGTACCACCAATCATTGATTTAGGTACTTCAACTACAACAGACATCACATTGGTACCCGCAAAAGTATCGGCTCCCGGCATATTAAAACTGCTTGCTGTACCTCCAATAATGGCAGAATATTGAGCAAAATCCATAAAGAAAGGATCATCACGAGGGCCTGCGAAAAAACTCATATCGCCCTTAGTTGCAATAATAGCGCTAGAGCCTGTTGTAATATCTACAACACCACCAACTGTCGATGTGGTTTCAATGGAACTCGCCACCCCTATTTCCGATGGTACTACAGGGCCAAAAAAGTACATTTTACCATTTCTGGGAATGGCTTGAATAACTAAATCCTCAACATTATCGCCCGTGTTATCGATATTAAATTCGACTAAAACATTTTCATCAAACGTGGCATTTGAAGTCGCACTGGGGCTTAACAATCCTTGTAAATTAGCCACAAAAACTAAATTGTTTATCTCTTCCGCCTGAAAGGCATAAAAATCGGTAATATCGCTATTACCACCTTGTACAGCTGGCGCATCAATATGATCGGCTGCAATAATGAAGATACTAGCTACCGCTATAACTCCAATTCCTAATACTTTTTTTAAATTTTTCATGATTTTTGATATTTTTTGAGATTATTAAATTTTGACTCTCAGCCATACCTACGAAAAAAAGAAAAGAGCGGTTTTGTTAAAATTTTGTTAAAGAAATAAATTGCGCACTTATTCGGTGAAAAGATTACTTTTACAGTCTATATATAATTGAATTATGAACCCATCATCTGCAGGTTGGATTAAAAAGCTTTTAAAGTTCTTAGAAGGTAATACCCAATTTTTAAATTACCCTGAGGATGACTTTTATAGCATATTGCGAGATACCGGTTTTATTTACGGCACCAATCTTAAAGTAATAAACAACCATTTTAAAGAGTTCAATCTTACCGAAGCAGAAATGTGCAAGGTAAATTTGTGCTTATCCTTGTTATATACACACCAAAAACTGAATCATGGCAGTAATTTTATAGATAGTGTGATAAATTTTTATAAAGAAATTGGGGAATATAAATTATCCTTTTTCAAGGAATTATTGGGAAGCTCGACGAGTAGCGAACAATTGGAAAACATCATTCATAAACGCACCCAAATTGATGATAATTTTATCACTAAAAACTTTAATTATTTTTTAATTAATGGACTGCTTTATATTGATGTACTCGCTTACCGCGCTTTTATTAAGGGCGATGAATTTTCTTTGGATTACCTAAAGAATTTAGAAGCCAGTATTGAAGCCATTTCGTTAAACGTAATCATCTCAAAGAAAGAAAAAACGGAATACGATGAAAGTTTAATTAAACTATTTGAATCGTCGTTGCGTTATCAAAACAAAGCGCATTTCGATTACAAATCAGCCATCAAATTTATAAACACCCCGCAGCAAAAAAAGTATATACTAGACTTAGCATGTATGGCAACTTGGAGCGATAAAATTATTGAAAAGTCTGAACAGAAATTTTTGCTAAAACTTGGTAATGATTTAAAACTCAGTCTATCTTCCGTAAACGAATCGATTAAAGCCATAAACGATTTTTATGATATAAATAAAGATAATATCGCTTTGTTTAGTTCTAAAAATTTAGTGCAGAGTTTTTATGATAATTCAAGTAAAGTGGTAACTACTTTAATCTCTAGAAATAGTAAAAGACTTTATAAAGAGTTAATTGGCAGTAAAGAATTGATGGTGCTTATTTCTCAATCTACGGTTAGGGATTTAAATAAAGAAGAGCAGAAAAAAGTACAAGAACAGCTTATGGATATTTTTAAATCCATACCAAGCCTTGCCATTTTTTTACTTCCAGGTGGCGCTCTATTACTACCTTTAGTAATTAAATTTATTCCCAAATTATTACCATCGGCTTTTGATGATAATAGGATTGAAGAATAAAAATTATGTTTATTGATTTTATTTCCGTTAGATTTACAACAATCTAAACATTAAAAATCATTCATGACAACTTACACCATTAACGACATTAACAATATTTTAAAAGGCGAATTAATAGGACATACAAACCAAAAAATTGATGGTCCAGAACAATTACAAAACGCAGAAAACAACCATATAACCTTTATTGGGAGTAAAAAGTACGCGAAACAGTGGGCTGACTCCAAAGCTTGTGCTGCGGTTGTAAATGACAATTTAAATGTTGAACCCGGTGAAAATCGAGCGTTAATTAAAGTGAAGAATGCCGATTTGGCCATGGCAAAAATATTGGAACTGTTTAATCCGCCAACTCCAGAATTGGAAGCCGACATTCACCCATCGGCGGTTGTACACAAAACGGCAAGTCTGGGAAAAGGCTGTAAAATTGGCGCCAACTGTTACGTTGGTAAAGATGTTGTTTTAGGTAAAGGTGTTGTTTTATACCCAAATGTGTGTGTTTTTGACGAAACCACAATTGGCGATTATACGGTTATCTGGTCTGGAACAGTAGTCCGCGAACGCTGTATTGTTGGCAGCCATTGTATTTTTCATACTAATGTAAGTATTGGTGCCGATGGCTTTGGTAATCGCCCGAGTGACGATGGTCGTGGCTTAGTTAAAATACCACAAATTGGTAATGTAATTATTGGGCATTATGTAGAAATTGGAGCAAACTCTTGTGTAGATCGCGCGAAGTTTAGTTCCACTATTATCGGTGATGGCTGTAAAATTGACAACCTTGTGCAAATAGCCCACAACTGTGTTATGGGACGCTCGTGCATCATGGCAGGACACAGCGGACTTGCTGGTTCCGTTACTTTGGGCGATGGCGTTATAATTGGCGGCAGTGCTTCAATTAAAGATCACACCACCGTTGAGTCTGGAGCCACCGTTGGCGCAGGCTCTGGGGTTATGAATAACGTAAAAGCGGGCCAAACCGTTTTGGGTTACCCAGCGCAAGAAGCACGAGATATGCTAAAACAATGGGTGGCTGTTAGGCGTTTTATGAAAAACAACTAATTGTTCCCATCTAATTTATTATTAAAACAAATCGGATATAGATTTCTAATCAAACTATATCCGATGGTTATTGCAAATCATTGCTACTTTATTCTTTTTCAATTTCAGGCTTAATAAATTCGGACTGGTATTTTTCTAAAAACTTTTTTTGTCGGTCTAACATCCGCTGTCTTATTTTATCAATATCCATAAAGTCTTTTCCGAAATCGCTTCCAAAAAAATCGTCGTTAAAAAAATGTTTACTAAATAGGGAATCTGATGTAAACATATCTTCAAAGCCTTGATTTTTAAACTGGGAAAAGTTTCTGAAAAACTTTTTCTCAAAAGATCTAACCAAACTATCTTTTCCAAAAGCTGACAAATCATCAAATTCTTTATTTGAAGACCAAGAATATATACTATCATAGCGTATTAAATTCCCGTATTCGTCAAATTCTTTATCTACTTTCCATGAGCCTTTAGGTTGTTTACCAATGGTCTCAATGTTGTCTGTGACTTCTGCTTTTTTATTTGTTTTCTTTTGTCCGTTACAACCCACACTCAACAAGGCCATCGTTAAAAATAACGCATACTTTTTCATTGTTTTATCTTTTAAATTAAACAAAATCCGATTAAAAAAGGAGGCACAAAGCATACCTCCTTCTCTTAATAAATCATTAAATAATATGTTTACTATTACGAAATTTTAATAGTACGTGGAGGTTTTTGTTTAGCCTCTTCTTTTTTAGGCAATAATATGCTTAAAATACCATCATTATAACGTGCGTCAATCTTATCTTCGTTTACACTTTCCGGTAAGGTAAACGTTCTTTTAAATGAGGAATAGCCAAACTCTCTACGTGTATAATTTTCTTCTTTATGCTCGTTTTCTTCCTTTGTTTCTGTAGAGATTGAAAGTACTTGATTTTCAAGATCAATTTGGAAGTCTGATTTTTTTAATCCCGGAACCGCCATTTCTACCACAAAATCATCGGCTGTTTCTTTTATATTTACTTTAGGTAAAGAGATACCTGTATTGAAGTTTGAATTAAAAACCGATGGTAGTTCTCTGTTAAAAACATCATCTAACCAACTTGACCAATTTGGGAAACCTACATTTGAATTAGTGTTTGATAAATTTCCGTTTTTAGGAACATTAACTAAGTTGCTCATAATTACAAAATTTTAAATTAAACATTAAATCTCATCGAAATCTCATTGTATTTCACCTTTAATTTAGCAAATAGAATGCCACAAGGGATAATAAGGTATTTTGTGTGTTTTTATGAATATTTGACAGTTTTTAAGTTAAAAAAATGCCATAATGTCGTTTTTAAAACTTAAACTAAAAGCAAAATAAAGATTTTATTGTCAATGTAAAAACATATTTTAAAGGCGATATAAATTGACTTTGTTAGAATAAAATCATAATTTGGATTAACAATCAATGGGTTTATTATCATAAAAACAAATTTTTATCTTTAGATACTCTATAATAACAATGAATGAAAAAAAGAAAGGCACATATTAACTGGTTGAACCACGGATTGGAATTCTTGGTGGTAATTATTGGAATTTTAATAGCATTTCAACTAAACCAATGCTCAACTGAAAACGAGCAAAACAAAACTGTCGATATACATCTAAAACAAATTATAGATGAAGCAAAATTTAATAAGGCCTCGCTCAAATCAGCACTGACACATGGAGAATTAAATATTGCAAAATTCGACACAATATTTTCACTTTTAAATGATGACAAGGGTTATGAAAAAATAAATCGTTTATCCATTGAACTTCTAAATCTGGGTGGGGTTTATTTTAGGAAGAATTCTTTCCAAACACTTACCGAATCGGGCGACATACGGTTTATTAAAGAATTTAACGTTAAAAAAAGAATAGTTAATTTGTACGAATACTATAAATGGGTTGAGTCTTTTGATGAAATTTCAAGAAGTCTTTATATGCAAGATTATTACCCTTATGTAAAAAACAATTTTGATCTTACCACAGCCCAAAAGCAAGACAAAGAAATCTATCAAAATAAATTATTCAAAAACATATTGGCTTCTTACAAAAGAACAAGCGAAAACAGAATTCAGAAATATCGAGATTGCATAAAAGAAATAGACAAGTATTTGAAAAATACTAAATAAAACTGACGAGAATATTGTGTACCAGACACATAGTGCTTAAGCACAGCTACGAGCCACATGCTTGCCATAAACCAAACCTTCAAAAAAAACCTATTTCAAACTCGCCAAACTCGCTTTTAAGGTTTCTATTTTTGCCAAAGCATCGGCTTCTTTTTTCTTCTCGCTTGCAACTACCTGTTCTGGCGCACCCGCAACAAAACGCTCATTAGACAGTTTCTTTTGCACCGATTTTAAAAAACCTTCAGTATAGTTTAATTCTTCAGTTAACTTTTTAACCTCAACCTCAACATCAATAGTTCCTGACATAGGCACAAAATACTCGTTAGATTTTACTCTAAAAGTTAGGGCACCATCAACAGCTTCGTTAACATAGTTAACAGCCTCGAGATTGCCCAGTTTAGCTATAAGCGCATCAAAAGTTTTGGTGGCGTTTTCGTTATTTATTACAGAAAACCCAATCGCATCTTTAAAGGCAATATTTTTTTGTTTTCTAATGGTACGGATACCCGAAATAACCTCGGCGGCAAAATCGAATTCTGAAATTATATCCGCATTAACAGGTTTTGCCTCTGGATATTTAGAAACAATTAAAGCCTCCTCGGGCGAACGTGTTGTAATATGTTGCCAAATTTCTTCAGTTAAAAATGGCATAAACGGATGCAATATTTTCAAATTGTTTTCTAAAATAGAAATGGCCGCTTCGCAAGTTTTCTTGTCGATGGGTTGCTGATAGGCTGGTTTTATCATTTCTAAGAACCATCCGCAAAAATCATCATAAATCAACTTATACATACTCATTAAAGCATCACTCAACCGGTATTTGCTAAAATGGTCTTCAATTTCAATTAAAGCTTTTTGGAATTTAGCTTCAAACCATTCAATAGCCGTTTTAGAAGATTTAGGTTGCTCAATATTCGCTACTTCCCAGCCGTTAATCAATCTAAAGGCATTCCATATTTTATTGGCAAACCCTTTGCCCTGGTTGCACAAGGCTTCATCGAACATTAAATCGTTTCCAGCGGCAGAACTCAACAATAGCCCAACACGAACACCATCGGCGCCGTACGTTTCAATCAATTTTAAGGCATCGGGCGAATTCCCCAAAGATTTGCTCATTTTACGGCGTTGCTTATCGCGTACCAAACCGGTTAAATATACATTCTCGAAAGGCTTTTCGTTTTTATACTCGTAGCCCGCAACAATCATACGAGCTACCCAAAAGAATAAAATATCGGGGCCGGTAACCAAATCGTTGGTTGGATAGTAATATTTTATGTCTTTATTTTCGGGGTTTCTAATGCCATCAAACACGCTTATGGGCCACAGCCACGATGAAAACCAGGTATCGAGCGCATCGGTTTCCTGACGCAGATCGTTGATGGTTAGTTGTTGATTATTGGTTTTAACTTTAGCTTTCTGTAGTGCTTCATCTATACTTTCGGCAACAACAAAGTCTTCTTTTCCTTCGCCGTAATAGTATGCGGGAATTTGTTGCCCCCAAAGTAACTGACGCGAAATGTTCCAATCGCGGATGTTTTCCATCCAATGGCGATAGGTATTTTCAAACTTTTTAGGAAACAGCTTAATATCAGCATCTTCACCTAAAACCGCTTCAATGGCTGGTTTTGCCAAATCTTCCATTTTTAAAAACCATTGATCCGACAATCGTGGTTCTATAATGGCTTTGGTGCGTTCTGAAATACCAACACGATTGTTGTAATCTTCAATTTTAAGGATTTGTCCGTTTTCTTCAAGTTCTTTAACGATTTCTTTTCGAACCGCAAACCGGTCTTTACCTTCGTAATGCAATCCAAAGGCATTCAAAGTTGCATCTTCGTTAAAAATGTCAATCACTTCAAGCTTGTGCTTATCGCCTAAAACCTTGTCGTTTTCGTCGTGTGCCGGTGTTACTTTAAGGCATCCCGTACCAAATTCAACATCAACATAATCATCTTCAATTATAGGAACCACGCGGTTACAAATGGGTACAATGGCTTTTTTGCCTTTTAAATTTTGGTGACGTTCATCATTCGGATTGATACAAATAGCGGTATCGCCCAAAATAGTTTCAGGGCGTGTGGTAGCAATGGTTAAAGTTTCATTACTTCCTTCAACTTTATATTTTACGTAATATAATTTTCCTTGTTTTTCAACATATTCAACCTCTTCGTCAGACAATGTTGTTTTTGCCTCTGGATCCCAATTTACCATACGGTAACCACGGTAAATCTGGCCTTTTTCATATAAATCGACAAAAACTTTTATAACGGCTTCACTCATATCGTCATCCATGGTGAATTTTGTTCTATCCCAATCGCAAGAACAACCTAGTTTTTTTAGCTGTTCGAGAATCACGCCACCGTATTCGTGCGTCCAATCCCAAGCGTGCTTCAAAAATTCATCACGCGATAAGTCATTTTTATCAATACCTTGCTCCCTTAACTTTGCTACAACTTTAGCTTCGGTTGCAATAGATGCGTGGTCTGTACCCGGAACCCAACAGGCATTTTTACCCTGCAAACGCGCACGACGAATCAACACATCCTGTATGGTGTTATTCAACATATGCCCCATGTGCAATACGCCTGTTACATTTGGAGGCGGGATTACTATGGTATACGGCTCTCTTTCATCGGGTTCTGAATGAAAATAGTTGTTTTTCATCCAGTAATCGTACCATTTACCTTCTACCTGACTGGCATCGTATTTTGATGGAATTTGCATACTTTGGAATAGTTTTTGAACATTATTGATGTGCAAAAGTACTTATATTTCTTTTTCTGTGAAAGCCCGTAATGGGCATTTAATGATAAGCTAAATCTCAATGGTTTTCATATATAAACCGAAAAGTGGTATGTACTTACAACTAAGTTGAATATGTTAACAAACGTGCATTACGTCTATTATTTTTGCAGATTGTGGAAAAAGTGCCTATGTTTGACATGAATTTAAAATTAAAAGTAATGAAACAATTAATTACAATTTTATTTATCGGACTGATTAGTTTCTCTTTAAACGCCCAAGAAAAAGTGGCTAAAATAGAGTTTAAATCGGAAACAATTGATTATGGAACTATTGAAAAAGGAGCTGATGGTGTACGTGTATTTGAATTTACAAATACAGGAAATGCGCCTCTTATAATCTCGAAAGTGTCTTCTACTTGCGGTTGTACCATACCTAAAAAACCTGAAGGACCGGTTTTACCAGGCCAAACGGGAAAAATTGAGGTAAAATACGACACCAATCGTGTTAACCCCATTAGAAAAACAATTACGGTTATCTCTAATGCTGAAACCCCAACGGTTGCCTTAAAAATTAAAGGTCTTGTTGTAGACACTAGCAAAGCAAGTGTACTTGATAAGAAAAACAAAAGTGTTATGGAGCAGTAATAATTCCTGAAACCTTATAAAAATTAAGTCTGAACACTATTTTTGTTCAGACTTTTTTTATTGAAAAAAATCCTCAAGCAGAAACGAGTAGTTTAAAACCCTGCCGTTTCTATCTATTCTCAGTTTTATTTTTTTTCCATCGTCGTCATAAAACGAATACATTAATTGCTGTAAGGTATATTGGTGTGCCGGTTTACCGTTAATGGACAACACAACATCGCCGTTTTTTAATCCTGCTCGGTGCGCCGGAGAATCTACGCGCAACTCAACAATGGCGTACGCTGGTTTTAATGAAAACTTGTACCGCGAATCAAAAACAATTCTTGTCCCATTTTGGTTGGTATCGTTGCTTAAATTGTTATTTGGAACAAAACTTTCTCTTTCTTTTACAAACCTCACACCATTATGGGCCAACTCGATACCGCTCTTATTATAACTGAATTTCTCCTTAAAATGCCCGTTCTTTTTAAAGGTTACTTTGGCATTTCGGTAATCCATAATAACATTAAAGCGCTTTAAAATATTACCAGCTAAACTGCCATTACGTCCTGTTATTTTTTTTGCATGTGAAATAGAAGAAGAATCCGGATAAGCAACATTTGCCCTTTTAAGTACAAAGCTTTTTAGTGAAAATTCATCAATTTTAGAACGCTTTCCATAAACACTGCCACTTAGTCCGTGCCCTAAAAAATCTTCAAAATACCGGTTATTGGAAACTATGCCCAATGTATCATCTTCAAACAACCATAAGGCATCACTTCCACCAGAATCAATCAATAGTTTTACAGGAATTTGTTTGTCTTTTATTTTAACCTTAGCATTAATATAAGGCTTGTTGTTGTAAAACTCTAAACTAAATATTTCGCATTTTTTACAAGTTTTATATCGGTAACTCTTGGGCTCTGTCATTCTGATGTATTTATGCGCATAGTTTATCTCCACAACCAAATCTTTAAACAAATCGAAACCCAAAATCCCGTGTACCGGAACGCCTAACCTTGGCGCAAAATTTAAATTGGCATCGTATACCGCATACAAATCTTGGTTTAACTTAATGGCATCGCCCACTTTAAACACATTGTTTCTGGATTTTAAAGCCTCAACCGATTCGCCTTCGCCCAAACCCCTTAAATATATCTTTTTGGTATCTTTAATTTTTAGGGTATCGGACACATTTAAAAAATTAAAAATGATGGGTTTACTAACCCCGGTATCCAACAAAAAAGATAGTTCAACGCCATTAATTTCAACAGGAATAACAATTAAATTATTTATAAGCTTAAACTTTATTTTATCCGACCTTTTTTTATTTTGAATAATAAATTTTCCCTGAGAATATACAGCGTTACTCAAACTAAAAATCAATAAAATAAGAGCTAAGGCTTTTTTCATGTGGGTTAAATATATTTTTCTCTCTTCAATTTACTAATCTTTATTTTAGCTTTAAGATTTATAGCTGTTTTTTAAAAAAACTTTAAGATAATTTTCTCAACTTTGCATATTAATATACATTTTAAATGCCAACAATATCCAAAAAAGGGCAGTTAATGCCACAATCTCCTATACGTAAATTAGTCCCGTTTGCCGAACAAGCGGTAAAAGAAGGTAAATCCATATATTATTTAAATATCGGGCAGCCCGATATTAAAACGCCAGAAATAGCATTGCAAGCTGTTAAAGACAGTAATATTGATGTTTTGGCCTATTCAAGATCTGAAGGTTCTGAAATTTACAGGCAAAAAATATCGGCGTATTATAAAAAGCATGATATTCATGTTGCTCACGACGATATTATTGTAACCACGGGTGGCAGTGAAGCCTTGTTATTTGCCTTTGGAAGCATTATGGATGTGGATGACGAAATAATTATCCCCGAGCCTTTTTATGCCAATTACAACGGGTTTTCAACAGCTTCGGGCGTTAATGTTGTGCCTGTTATTTCTAAAATTGAAGATAATTTTGCATTACCTCCTATTGAAGAATTTGAAAAATTAATCACCCCAAAAACTAAGGCTATTTTAATTTGTAACCCTGGAAATCCAACAGGTTACTTATATTCCAAAGAAGAAATTCAAAAATTGGCTGCTATTGTTAAAAAGCACGATTTGTTTTTAATTGCCGACGAAGTGTACCGAGAATTTGCATACGATGGCAACACACATTACTCTGTAATGCAAGCTGAAGGTTTGGACGACTATGCCATTATGATTGATTCGGTTTCAAAACGCTACAGCATGTGCGGCGCACGAATTGGCTGTTTGGTGTCTAAAAACAAATCCGTAATTCAAACGGCATTAAAATTTGCACAAGCACGTTTAAGTCCGCCAACTTTAGCTCAAATTGCAAGCGAAGCCGCTTTGGAAACACCTCAAAGTTATTTTGACGACGTGATTGAGGAATACGTAGACCGCCGAAATATTTTAATTGCTGAATTACAAAAAATTGATGGCGTAAAAGTAGCCAAACCAAAAGGTGCTTTTTATTGCATTGCCGAATTGCCTGTTAAAAATTCGGATGATTTTGCGCAATGGCTTTTAGAAGATTTTGCTGTGGATGGCGAAACCATAATGGTTGCCCCGGCAGGTGGATTTTACTCAACTCCGGGTGTTGGCCTAAACCAAATTCGTATTGCTTACGTACTTAAAAAGGAAAGCTTAATTAAAGCTGTAAATATTTTAAAAGAAGCTTTAAAAGTTTATAAGGACTAGTGAAGATAAAAGAAAATATATCTTTAAAACCATACAATACTTTTGGTATTGATGTACTTGCAAAACATTTTGTAGCGGTTTCAAACCTCGATGAGTTAAAAGAAGTTTTAGCGCGAAGTGCGTATCCAAACAAGCTTATTTTAGGAGGAGGCAGTAATATGTTGCTTACCAAAAACCAAGAAGCTTTGGTTATTCATGTTAATTTAAAAGGCATTTCGGTAATTTCTGAAGATGAAAATTCAGTAACCGTAAAAGCCAATGCCGGCGAAAACTGGCACGAATTTGTGCTTTGGTGTTTAAAACGCAATTTTGGGGGCATTGAAAATTTATCCTTAATCCCCGGAAACGTGGGTACGGCGCCCATTCAAAATATTGGTGCTTATGGCGTGGAGCTAAAAGATACGTTTGTGTCGTGCGAAGGACTTTCTTTAGAAACCAAAAAAATAAAATCGTTCTCTAAAACCGATTGTGATTTTGGTTACAGAAATTCCATCTTCAAACAACACGAAAAAGGAAAATACATTATTACAAGCGTTACTTTTAAACTCACCAAAAAAGCGCACAAGCTTAATATTGCCTACGGTAGCATTACAACCCAACTTGAAGAAATGGGCGTTACAAACCCAACCATTCAGGATGTTTCAAAGGCTGTTATAGCCATCCGCGAAAGCAAATTACCCAATCCAAAAGAGATAGGAAATAGTGGTAGTTTCTTTAAAAACCCCATAGTTTCAAAAGCAGATTATATAGCGTTGGCTGAAAATTTCAAGGATATCCCAAGTTACACCATTTCTGAAGATGAAATAAAAATACCAGCCGGTTGGCTTATTGAAAAATCAGGGTTTAAAGGCAAGCGTTTTGGCGATTATGGCGTACACAAAAAACAAGCCTTGGTTCTTGTAAACTACGGAAACGCCAAAGGTTCTGATATTCTAAATCTTTCAAAACTAATTCAAAAAACGATTAAAAGACTCTTTGGTATTTCAATAGAAGCCGAAGTAAATATCTTATAATCTAAAAAGAAATTTATAACTTTGATGGCATTACTAACCTATAAACATCTTGTTTAAACCAAATTCAACTTGATAACACCCATAGAAAAAGACATCGTTACGCTGCTTAAAAATGGCGACAAAAAAGCCATTACGCTATTGTATGAAAACTATGCAGATGCCTTATATGGCGTTATTAAAAAGGTAATAGCGGACGATGAGACGGCGCAAGATGTACTGCAAGAAACCTTTGTAAAGATTTGGAGATACTCGAAAAAATACGATTCAAGCAAAGCAAAACTGTTTACTTGGCTGTACAGAATTGCCTACAATACGGCTATCGATAAAATCCGCTCTTTAAAGAATAAAACCGAAAAAGAAGTCCAAATAGAAACTTCATCCGTATATAAAGTATCATTTGGAGAATTAAATCAGGATGTTTTAGACATAAAAAAACACCTTGGTAGCTTAGATGAAAAATATCAAATAGTAATTAATGCTCTCTTTTTTGAGGGCATGACCCAACAAGAAGCCAGTGAAGAATTAGATATTCCGCTGGGAACTATAAAATCGAGATTAAAAATTGGATTAAGAGAATTGAAAAAAATCTATAATCCGCAATGAATAACGTCATGAATGAGAAAATAAATACTTTTTTAAATTCTGGCCTATTGGAAAAATATCTTTTAGGTAATACCACTTCTGCCGAAACAGAAAAGGTTGAAACCTATATTTCAAAATACCCAGAAGTACAAAACACCTACAACACCTTACAACACAACTTGGAAATAGTTGCTAAAAGTAATGCTGTTGAAGCGCCAAAAAGCATCCTAAATAACATTTTGGAAGAGCTTGACGAGAAACCCGTTGTTAAATTAAAAACATCGTACAGATCAAAAAAATGGTATAGATTTAGTGTGGCAGCCAGTATTGCTGCATTGATTTTTGCCGGAACATCGTATTTGTTTTACACTCAAAATCAGAAACTTTCAGAAGAAAACCAGGTAGTTGTTGATGAAATTTTCGATTTACGTAGCGATATTGCGAAAAACAACAAAATGCTCGACGATGTGATGCGACAGCTTTTAAAGCTTAACAACCCGGAAACCGAGAAATATATTATAAAAGGTAATGAGCGCGCCAAAGATTTAAAAACGGTGGCGTACATAAATCCTAAAGAAAAAACATCGATGATTGATGTGGTATCCTTACCGCAATTACCAGAAGAACAGTGCTACCAAATTTGGGCTGAACTACAAGGGAAAATGGTGAGTTTAGGTATTTTAAGTGAAGCAGACAGACAACTTAAATCGTTACCGTACACAGAAGATGCACTAGCATTAAAAATCACCATAGAACCCAAAGGAGGCAATAGTGTTGCTTCGGTAGAAAACTCTGTGGCACAAGTTAGTTTACATTAAGGTTAATAGCAACCTAATAAACAAAAGCCTCATTTTAGTTTTTTTAAAATGAGGCTTTTTAATGCCTTCATATTTCTTAAAAATTAGAGGCAAAATCATTATCTTTGCATAAAATTTAAAACCATGAAACTTCTATTAATTACCATTATTTTATTAGGATTAGGAATTGCCGGAATAGCCATAAAACTTTGGGCTAAAAAAGACGGTGAATTTGCCGGTACTTGCGCTAGCCAAAACCCAATGCTTAATAAAGACGGTGAAGCTTGTGGATTTTGCGGAAAAACACCAGACCAATTTAAAGACTGCAACGAGCCTCAACATTCGTAAATTTTCATGGGTATTTTGGACTTTTTGTGCTACGCATTCATTGTTGTAGTATTTTTTCAAATTTTATATTATTTATTTTTTTTAGGACGATTTGCTTTTTTGAAACATCAAGAAACGGATTCACAAAACATACCCGTTTCGGTTATTATTTGTGCCAAAAATGAAGCCGAAAATCTAAAAACATTCCTACCTTCCATTTTAGAACAAGATTATCACAATTTTGAAATTGTTTTGATTAATGATGCCTCGCAAGACGATTCGTTAAACATTATGAAAGCTTTTGCATCAAAACACAGCAATATAAAATTAGTTGATGTAAAAAATATCGAAGCTTTTTGGGGCAATAAAAAATACGCCTTAACGCTTGGAATAAAAGCGGCTACACACAATCATTTATTATTTACCGACGCCGATTGCAAGCCTGTTTCAAAACACTGGATTACAGAAATGGTCTCACATTTCAGCACAAATAAAACCATTGTTTTGGGATATGGCGCTTATGCAAAAATTAAAAATTCGTTTTTAAACAAACTCATCCGGTTTGAAACCTTTATTACCGCCATTCAGTATTTTTCGTTTGCAAAATTGGGCATGCCTTACATGGGTGTTGGCCGAAATCTAGCCTACACCAAAACAGATTTTTTTAAGGTTCGTGGCTTTATGAATCACATGAAAATTCGGTCGGGCGACGACGATTTATTTATCAACGAAGCCGCTAATAGCAGAAATACCGAAATTTGTTTTTCAAAAAACAGTTTTACAACATCTAATCCCGAAACCAATTACAAATCATGGATTAGGCAAAAAAGACGCCACATTTCCACTGCCAAACATTACAAGCAAAACCACAAAGTTTTATTGGCTTCAATCTACGTTTTCAACTTTCTATTCTGGATTTTAGCCATCATTTTATTAGCATTCCAATTCAATTTGCAGGTCGTGCTTTCTTTATTTTTACTTCGAATTATAGCCCAATATTTCGCTTTGGGGTTTTCATCAAAAAAACTGGACGAAAAAGACCTCATTTTCTTTTTTCCCATTTTAGAATTCTTTTTAATTATATTGCAATTAACTATCTTTATAAACAATCTTGTTTCAAAACCTAACCATTGGAAATAGAGAAAGCTATTAAACTTGCCAAAAAAAACGACCAAAAAGCCTTTAATTATTTGTTAGATGTATTTTGGGATAGTGTTTATGGATTTCAATTAAAACGTACCGAGAATGAAAATGATGCCGAAGATATTACCATACAAACATTCTCGAAAGCTTTTGATAAAATTGAAACTTTCGACGAATCGTACAAATTTAAAACATGGCTGATTACCATTTCAAAAAACATTCATATTGATTTACTGCGGAAGGAAAAAAATTCAATTTCCCAGGTCATTTCCACAAACGACCGCGATGCTTTTCAAGTTTTAGATGAATCGCCTTCACCTGAAGATAAGCTTATTACCGAGCAACATTTAGCCAAATTGCTTCGAGATATCAAAAAACTGAAACCTCATTATCAAGAGATAATCAATTTAAGATATTTTCAAGAATTAAGTTACAAAGAAATTTCAGCAGAACTTAAAGAACCCATTAATAATGTAAAGGTGAAGCTTTTGCGCGCTAAAAAGTTGCTGGCTGAGATTATTAATAAAAATAATGATTAGCAAACTCAAAAACCTTGGCCCGGGTTTATTATTTGCAGGTGCCGCCATTGGCGTTTCTCACTTAGTGCAATCTACGCGTGCAGGTGCCGATTTTGGCTTGGGTTTGGTTTGGGCTTTGCTTTTGGTAAACATATTTAAATATCCGTTTTTTCAATTCGGTCCGCGTTATGCCACGGCAACAGGAGAAAGCCTATTAGATGGCTACCATAAATTAGGTAAATTCGTTTTAGCCGTTTACTTTATTTTAAACATAGCCACCATGTTTACAATTCAGGCCGCTGTAACTATTGTAACTGCGGGGTTAGCATCCACGCTTTTTGGTGATTTTGAAACTTTTAAAATAGGAAACAGATTGGTTACGAGTACAGAAATTTGGACTGTGATTATTTTAACTATCTGTTTATCCTTATTGATTATTGGAAGGTACAAATTGTTGGACAGGTTGATGAAAATTATAATCGTCACATTAACCATAAGTACTATAATTGCAGTTACCATGGCTTTGATGGATAACTCGACGCCTATTTCTTTTAAACAAATACTTCCGGAAAACGCCATAGAAATAACCTTTTTAATCGCATTTATGGGTTGGATGCCCGCCCCTTTGGATGTTGCGGTATGGCAATCGCTTTGGTCCATCGAAAAAAACAAAGACACCAAAAATTACCATACAAAATCGGCTTTGTTCGATTTTAATGTCGGTTATGTAAGCACCATAGTTTTAGGTATAGGATTTTTGTTTTTAGGCACTTTAGTAATGTTTAACAGTGGAGAAACATTTAGCAATTCTGCAAGTGTTTTTTCTGGGCAACTTATAAATATGTACACCGTAAGTTTAGGTAATTGGGCCTATGTGGTTATTGGTATTGCGGCATTTACAACCATGTTTAGTACAACGCTAACCACATTGGACGCCTCGCCTCGAGCCATGAAAAAATCCAGTCAACTACTTTTTAGCAGCACATCAAAATTTAATTATACTTTTTGGATAGCCTTATTGGCCATTGGCACGCTTGCCATCTTTTTCTTTTTCGCTTCAGAAATGGGCTTGCTTATAAAAATTGCCACCATTTTATCGTTTATTACAGCACCCTTTTACGCCATTGCCAATTATACATTAATTTCGAGCAAGCACACGCCCAAAGTATGGCGACCATCAAAACAATTACACGTTTTAAGTTGGTTGGGTATTGTTTTTTTAATAGGATTCAGTATTTGGTATCTAACCACTTTATAAGATACTTTTTAATAGATACTTTGTATCTTTGTACATTGAAATTTGATATTAGATGAATACAGATACAGCTTCAAATATACTACCAGAACGTCAAGCTAAACCAAAATGGCTTCGTGTAAAACTTCCAACGGGAAAAAAATACACCGAACTAAGAGGTTTGGTTGATAAATACAAATTAAATACCATTTGCACCTCGGGAAGCTGCCCGAACAT
The DNA here is from genome assembly GCF_032814565.1 of Hwangdonia lutea. GTDB lineage: Bacteria > Bacteroidota > Bacteroidia > Flavobacteriales > Flavobacteriaceae > Hwangdonia > Hwangdonia lutea. Next base: position 2,380,078 of record NZ_CP136521.1, on the reverse strand, counting down.
GGGAGAATGCTGGGGCGAAGGCACTGCAACTTTTATGATTTTAGGTAATATCTGCACACGTTCTTGTGGATTCTGTGGCGTAAAAACAGGGCGACCGGAAACCGTGGATTGGGATGAGCCCGAAAAGGTAGCCCGCTCGATTAAACTCATGAAAATTAAACATGCGGTTTTAACCAGTGTGGATAGAGACGATTTAAAAGATATGGGAAGCATCATGTGGGCAGAAACCGTGAAAGCGGTACGCCGAATGAATCCTGAAACGACTTTGGAAACCTTGATTCCAGATTTTCAGGGTGTCGAGCAGCATATTGATAGAATTATTGATGTGGCACCAGAAGTGGTTTCACACAACATTGAAACAGTTAGACGCTTAACCCGTGAGGTACGCATACAAGCTAAATACGATAGAAGTTTAGGGGTTTTAAAATATTTAAAACAACAAGGGCAACGCAGAACAAAATCTGGTATTATGCTTGGTTTGGGCGAAACTCGAGAAGAGGTTATTGAAACTCTTCACGATTTAAAAGCACACGATGTAGATGTGGTTACCATTGGGCAATACCTTCAGCCCAGTAAAAAACACTTGCCCGTAAAACAATTTATAAACCCAGATCAATTTAAAGAATTTGAGGACATCGGGTTAGAGTTAGGCTTTCGCCATGTAGAAAGTAGTGCTTTGGTTCGTTCATCTTACAAAGCTCAAAAACATATAAATTAATATGATTAGAGTTGCCATTAATGGTTTTGGAAGAATTGGCAGACGAGTTTTTAGACTACTTCAAGACCAAAAAAACATACAAGTTGTTGCTATTAACGATTTAGCCGATAGCAAAACTTTAAATCATTTACTTAAATACGATAGTGTACACGGGCTTTTTAATGGCACCGTTACTTTTGATGACAATCACATTATTGTAAATGATAAAAGCATACCCTTATTAAATTTCAATCATCCCAAACATATTGATTGGTTGCCCTTTAATCTTGATTTTGTCATTGAAGCTTCAGGAAAATTTAAAACGAAAACCGATTTACAACATCATATTAATAATGGTGCAAAACGTGTGATTTTGAGTGTTCCGCCAATTGAAGATGATATTAAAACCATAGTTGTTGGAGTAAATGATGCCATTATTGATGGTACGGAAACCATCATCTCCAACGCCTCGTGCACTACCAACAATGCCGCACCAATGATTGATATTATCGATAAGCTATGTGGCATTAATCAGGCCTACATTACAACGGTGCATTCGTACACAACCGACCAAAGTTTACACGACCAGCCACATCGCGATTTACGTCGTGCCAGGGCAGCAAGTCAATCTATTGTTCCAACCACAACGGGAGCAGCCAAGGCGTTAACAAAAATTTTTCCCGATCTTGCCAACGTTATAGGGGGTTGTGGCATTAGGGTTCCTGTAATTAATGGCTCATTAACCGATATAACATTTAATGTAAAAAATGAAGTTTCCATCGAAACCATAAACAGCACATTTAAAGAAGCATCAAAGCATCATTATAAAAATATTTTAGAGTATACGGAAGACCCCATAGTTTCCATCGATATTGTGGGAAATACGCATTCCTGTATATTTGATTCTCAAATGACATCCGTCATTGGAAACATGGTAAAAATAATAGGTTGGTACGATAATGAAACCGGATATTCTAAACGAATTATTGACTTAATATGCAACTTATCGGAAAAAAACACTCTTTTGTCGATAAAATAATTATATTTGTCATGAATATTGAATAAAAATGCTCCAGATAAAAAACTACATATATCCATTTTTAATGTTTATAAGCCTCAGCGTTTGTGCCCAAAACACCGTTGAAGACGACCCTGAAATTATCCAAAACAACATTAATTACCGTATTACCCAGGCCAAATACGATATAGAAAACTATAACTATTACGAGGCTAGAAAAAAACTTGAAGAAGCCTTAGAAACTGCCATAAAAGCTAACGACAAAAAAAGCGAAGGGATTATTTATACCATACAAGGTAAGTTACAACTTATTATTGAAGAGGAAGATAATGCCATAAAATCGCTTAATGATGCATTAAAAATACAGCGCCTTATAAACGACAATGTTAATATTGGGTATTCCTATAAAACTTTTGGAGATGTTTATTTTAAAAAAGAGGATTATTACCAAGCTTTAGACCAATATACAGCTGCAAAATCTAAATTTGAAGAAGAAGAATTGAGCGAAAGCTTAGGCGAGGTTTTACTTCGTGAAGCGGAAACGTATATGCGCTTAAAAAACTTTAGAAAAGCAAGAGTACTTAACGAACAAGCTATTGTACTCGCCAAAAAGCACAATTATTTAAAAACCCAAAGTAACGGATTAGTTAACCATGGGAAAATTTATAGTGCTTTAGGTGATCATGAAAAAGCTTTAGAATTTACCGAAGAAGGTTTACAAATTGCCAAAAATGAAAATTATGCCAGCATTTTAAACGAAGGGTATTTAATTTTAAGCGATATTAACAATAGTATTGGAAACTATAAAACCTCAAGAAATTTTTTAGAAGCACACTTAAAACTGTCCGATTCGCTAAGAGCGGTTAAACGTGCCCATTTATCGCCAGATAAAAAGGTGCAGTATTTAATGACCGATCAAATTTTAGAAAACAAAAAACAAGCGGTAAAACTTGAAGAAGCCAACAATAAAAACGATTTAAGTACTTTAATATCAATTTTAAGTGTGGCGCTCATTACCATATTATCATTGCTAACCCTATCGCTTTACAAAAACAACAACATAAGGCTAAAAACCAATAATATGCTGCATAAAAAAAATGCGGAACTTATTGTAGCCAAAGAAAAAGCAGAATTAGCATCAAAAACCAAAGCCAACTTTCTGTCTACCGTAACCCATGAGCTACGTACGCCGCTTTATGCCGTTACGGGTTTAAGCAATATGTTGTTGGACGAAAACCCAAAGCCCGAACAAATCCAGCATTTAAAATCGCTTAAATTCTCTGGTGATTATCTGCTTACTTTTATAAATGATATTCTTCAAATAAATAAAATTGAAGCTAATAAAGTTGATATCGAACCTGAAGCTTTCAATCTTAAAAAGAAAATAAGCAACATTGTTTTAGCGCTAAACAACTCTGCTTTAGACAACAATATTAAAATCCATTTTGAGTACGATAGCGATTTACCCGAAAACTTTATCGCAGATCAATTAAAGATTTCCCAAATACTAATAAACCTCATTGGTAATTCGATAAAATTTACCAAAGATGGCGATATTTGGATTAGGGTTTATAAAATAGACCAAAACAACAACAATTACACATTGCGCTTTGAAGTAGAAGATAACGGTATTGGTATCAGCCAAGAAAAACAAGACCACATGTTTGAAAGTTTCTCTCAAGGCTCCATACAAATTAACAGAAAATATGGCGGTACCGGTTTAGGCCTTTCAATTGTAAAAGGGTTAATAGACATTTTAAAGGGTGATATTTACTTAAAAAGTGAATTGGGTAAAGGAACTACTTTTTATTTTGAAATCCCTTTAACATACACAGCCATAGAGGAATCCAAGGAAAAAACACCAACTTATTTTAATGGAGATACGAATGAAATAGATTTAAGTAATGTTAAAATCTTAGTGGTTGAAGACAATAAAATAAATCAAATGATTACAAAAAAGATTCTTACTAAAATGAATCTTAAATGTGATATTATTGATAACGGTGAAGATGCCGTTGAGATGATTAAAACCAACGATTATAACATTATTTTAATGGACATCCACATGCCTGGAATAAGTGGTATTGAAGCGACTAAATTGGTGAGAAGTTTTGATAAAGAACTAACCATTTTCGCTTTAACCGCCGTTACCATTGAAGATAAAATGCAAGAGTTTGAAGAAGCTGGTTTTACAGATATTATTCCAAAACCATTCAAACAAGATGAGTTTGAGAAAAAACTTTACAACGCATTGGCTCCCAAAAAAGACACGACTACGAGCGCTTAACAGCCTGTTTAATTAACTCATTAAACTTGGTTTCATGGTCTATTACAACGGTTATCGGCAAATAAAACAATTTAGTTTTTAACGATTCGTAGGGCTTTAAACGCATAAAATCTTTTTCGGTTGTAATTATTAACGGTTGCTTTTCTAAAAGAAGAATGTCTTGTTTCGAAAACTCGTGATGGTCTTTAAAATTCAAATGTTGAAATACCAAATCTTTACTTTTCAAAAAATCCACTAAAGGATTTGCATTGGCTATACCCGTAACCAAAATGAAGTTTGATAAGGTTTCAAGTTTCCTTGAAGCATCATTCGAAAAAACCTCATTTGAATAAGCTATCGCACTAAAAAAAACATGCTGATAAGGTTTTGGGCTAATCTTAGATAAGATATTATCTTTCTCAGCATCTCCCAAATCCGTCGGACATTTAGTAACCACAATAATATTTGCGCGTTTTGCACCGCTTTTGGGTTCGCGCAAATTACCCGTTGGCAATACAAAATCTGAATAAAATGGGTTGTTGTAAGTGGTTAGCAAAATATTAAAACCAGCTTTTACTTTGCGGTGCTGAAAAGCATCATCCAACAAAATAACGTCTGGCTTCTGCTCTATATTTCTTAAGTTTTTAATTCCGTTTTTTCTATCCGAATCCACCGCAACCGCAACATCATTTCCAAATTTATGGTAAAACTGAAACGGCTCATCACCAACAGATTCAGCCGTCGAATTTACATCGGCCAATTGAAATCCCTTCGATTTTCGTTTGTAACCTCTGCTTAACGTAGCCACTTTAAAATCATCTTTTAGCAGCTTAATTAAATATTCAATCATGGGTGTTTTTCCGGTGCCACCAACGCTTAAATTACCAACACAGAGCACAGGAAAATGATACGATACGGATTTTTTAATTCCCAAATCATAGCATTTATTTCGCAACCACGTTACGGCATAATAAATGGGAACAACGGGCCATAATATTTTTCTAATTAGCTTCACAGCTACGAAAATATAATATTTATATTTGTTTTATAATCCATACCAAAAATAATATGATAGTTCAAGACGTCATAAATCATTTAGAAGCACTTGCACCTTTGGCTTACGCCGAAGATTTTGATAATGTAGGCCTTTTAGTGGGCGACAAAAACACAAAAATCACGGGTGTTTTAGTCACATTAGACACACTTGAAACCATTGTAGATGAAGCCATTGAAAAAAACTGCAATCTTATTGTAAGCTTCCACCCTATTATTTTTAAAGGTTTAAAAAAGCTCACCGGTAAAAACTATGTGGAGCGTGTGGTTTTAAAAGCCATAAAAAACGATATAGCCATTTATGCCATTCATACCGCTTTGGATAATGCGCTACAAGGGGTAAACGATATGATATGCAACCAATTGGAACTTACCAACAAACACATTTTAATTCCACAAAGCGAAAGCATAAAAAAACTAACCACTTACGTACCAAAAGAAGAGGCCGAACAATTAAGAGCCGCTTTGTTTGAAACCGGTGCAGGCAGTATTGGCAACTATAACAATTGTAGTTTCAATGTTGAAGGATTGGGTACTTACCAAGGCAACGAAAATTCAAATCCAAGTCTTGGCGAAAAGGGCGTACTACACACCGAAGCGGAAACCAAAATCACCATAACCTATGCGAAACATTTAGAATCAAAAATCCTTAAAGCGCTATTTAAATCCCATAGTTATGAAGAAGTGGCCTACGAAATAACAACCCTGGAAAACAAAAACCAAAACATTGGCATGGGAATGATTGGCGAATTTACAGAACCAATGAACGCTCAAGATTTTTTAAATTACGTAAAAACCAAAATGGATACCGCCTGCATTAGGCATTCATCATTACCAAATAAACCCATTAAAAAAGTAGCTGTTTTGGGTGGCTCGGGCAGTTTTGCCATTCAAGCTGCAAAAGCCGCTGGAGCTGATGCGTTTATTACTGCCGATTTAAAATATCACGATTTTTTTATGGCCGAAAACCGTATACTTTTGGCAGATATTGGGCATTATGAGAGCGAACAGTTCACAAAAAATCTTTTAGTAGCCTATCTTACAAAAAAAATTAGTAATTTTGCAGTCGTTTTATCAAACACAAATACCAATCCTGTTAAGTATTTTTAAAGTATGGCTAAAAAGAAAGAAGTAACTGTAGAAGAGCGCTTAAGAGCTTTATACGATTTACAACTCATCGACTCTCGTATAGATGAAATAAGAAATGTTCGTGGAGAACTTCCCTTAGAAGTTCGCGATTTAGAAGATGAAGTTGCTGGACTAAACATTAGGTTAGAAAAACTTAATGCAAGTTTAGAAGTTATCGATAACGACATCGCTTCAAAGAAAAACCTTATTGAAGAAGCTAAAGCCCTAATAAAAAAGTATAGCGAGCAACAAAAAAACGTTAGAAATAACAGAGAGTTCAATTCGCTGACCAAAGAAGTTGAATTTCAAGAATTGGAAATTGAATTGGCCGAAAAGCACATAAAAGAATTCAAGGCTCAAATAGAGCAGAAAAAAGAAATTATTGCCGAAACAAAAGAGCGTGTCAAAGAGCGTGAAAACCACTTAAAACACAAAAAAAGTGAGTTAGATGCTATTTTGGCAGAAACCGAAAAAGAAGAGCAAGCCTTAATTGCAAAATCCGAGGAATACAAAAAGCAAATCGAAGAACGTCTGGTTGCCGCTTACACCAGAATTCGTAAAAACGTAAAAAACGGTTTAGCGGTTGTACCTATTGAAAGAGGAGCCTCTGGCGGTTCTTTCTTTACCATTCCGCCACAAGTTCAGGTGGAAATTGCATCGCGCAAAAAAGTTATTACCGACGAGCACAGTGGCCGTATTTTAGTAGATGCTGCCTTGGCCGAAGAGCAAAAAACAAAAATGGAAAAAATGTTAGCAAAACTTTAATTCCAGTTTAAACCTATATGTAAAGAGCCTTCAATTTTGGAGGCTTTTTTTATGCGCAATACTTTGGGCGTTACCCTATCGGGTCGGGCTTTACGCTACAATCTTTTTAAAACGTCATTGCGAGGAGGCAACGACGTGGCAATCTGTTAAATATTAGTTCTCAACAAAATTAATGCTTCCCATTTTTTAAAAAGGATTTCCTCTGCAATCCCTAACGCACCGGTCAGCAGTTGATAGTAATTAGTCCGCATACAGTCCGTGTACTTGAAAATTGAATGCTAAGTAATCAAACAAATTTTTTAACCCGTTGTGCATTTTGAAAATTATGTCAATTCGAGTGAATTTTACGATTGAAATGAGTAAAATTTGTATCGAGAATAAGAATTTTAACTTGAAACTGATTCTCGATACACTTTTTCGTGCCTCAAAATCACTCGAATTGACATTTTGATATTTTTCTCATTCAAAATGCACAATGGGTACTGTTTAATTTAAACTTAGCAAACTTAAAGATTAAAAAACCACTCCTTAATTTCCTCCAAGGAAGGGAAACTCAAGCATTAAAATCAACTTTTATACAAAACCCATTAAGGTTTCGTATTTTTATACGTCTATAGAAAAAGAAAAAACACGAGTTATGCAGCACATTCTCCCAATATTGGCAATCACCTTATTAATCAGTTGCCAAAACACAGCACAAGTCAACAAAAAACAAGAAGCCGTAATTAACGCAGAACCCATTGAAGTGCCCATTAAAAACGGAAAAGCACGCGCCTATTTCGCAAGTGGATGCTTTTGGTGTGTCGAAGCCATTTACGAAAGCGTGAAAGGCGTTGACGAATCTATTTCGGGATATGCTGGTGGCCATACAAAAAACCCAACTTACGAATCAAGTAACACCGGAAGAACCGGACACGCCGAAGCCGTCGAAATTATTTACGACCCCAAAGTGGTAAGTTTTGAAACCTTGGTTGATGTGTATTTTGCATCGCAAAACGTAACCCAAGTTAATGGTCAAGGTCCAGACCACGGCTCGCAATACCGCTCGATTATTTTTTATCAAAACAAGGGCCAAAAACAAATCATTTTAAAAAAGAAAGCGGCTTTAGCCAAACAGCTAAATGCCAAAATTGCCGCCGAAGTCTATCCGTTTCAAAAATTTTGGGTGGCCGAAGATTATCATCAAAATTACGAAAAGCTACACCCAAACCATCCGTATATTAAAAATGTATCTATTCCTAGATTAAATAGGTTTAAGGCTAAATTTCCTAAAAAACTACTAAAAGACAGTCATTAAAAATGAGTATTTATAACGCTTTTAGTTCGGTCAAGTTTAAAAAAACTGATAGTGTTTTTAGTTATTCACCATAATTTAAAACTTGAATTTGTCAGAAAAAATATCTAATTTCGTTTACAGCATTAATTTGTGTCATTAACTATGACATACATAATTGGTATATAGTTAATATTAATTATATATAATTGTTGTGTGTAAGTTAAAAAATCAGAACGCTGAATGACAGAGACAGTTGAATTAAGAAAAAAGCCGGAATTGAAATTTATTCTGAATACGGACGAATTTGATATTGTTGACGCTTCGGAACCGAAAAATAACGGAACATACTCATACGCTGAAATAAAAAAAGCAGAACTGAATGCGGAACGTACAGATTGGTTTATTTCGACATTAAGTCATATTGCAGATTTTTTAATGGGTAGCGCAGTAGGTGGAAATTTTAAAAATAAAGCGAACTTAAAATTAAAACTTAATAATCGAACTTTGAAAATTTGGTTAATTGACGCTGACTTTAAAAAAGTGGAAAGAATAACTGAATTAATTAAAAACAAAAAACCTACACACAACAATGTATTATATTAATTAATACAAATTACCCTTATAAATAAAGGGTTTCAAATGATTAACATAAAAAGGGTACAACATAGGTATAACATTTTAACCCATTAAGAGAAGCCTTAAAAAGGCATAAAAAAACCGCTTCTAAGTTAATAAAAACGGTTTTAAATTGTATTTAAACTAAGCTATTAAGCTGCCGTACCAGAGCCTAAATACACACTATTTGATACTGTACTACCATCAGCAGAAATAAACGCCATAAATAGCTCTACTGTATCTCCTGCATAGGTACTTGGAATTGTAATGATCTGAGAACCTACTGTTCTATCTGCACCATCAAGAATATACATCGATTCTTTTTTACTTGGATTGTAAACTAAAACCATTGCCTTATCTGTTGCATTCGCATTACCTTCAGCAGAGTTATCATCCCAAGTAAATTCTACTTGCCCTGCTGTTGCTAAATCTGTCGCTGGGTTTAATGCTCCAGACAAACTTCCTCTACTTAAAAGAGCTAATGAATAGTCAACAGTAAAGTTTGGGGCACTTCCTGTAATAGCATTATTTAGCACGTAAGACATTGCAGCATTAAATGCAGTTTTTTGTACCGCATAAGCTTTAAAGCCTTTTTGGATAAACCCTAAATTCGGTTGAAGGTACTCCAAAGTAACTGTAAACTTGTTTCTTTGATTAACTTGTCCTTCTGTACGTGGATTCGCCACATTAGAAGGCTTGATTCTTAGATAGTCAATGCCTTTCCAAGATGCACCAACTACGTTTCCTACTTTACCTGATACTCCGCCCAGGATTCCTTGCGAGATAACTCCCATAACATATTAAATTTAAAATTACACTTCATTCGGACTTGGTACGGACTTGGTATGGCTTTTAAAACCATTTTCAACAATTAATATAACTAAAATAATGCCATTTTGTTACTGTTTTAAGGCTCTGTGATGCCTTTGCATTACACTTCTTCATTTTGCATTAGTTTGAAACAATTACGGATATATGCCACCTTTAAAACTGCCATTTTATCAATGACACTTTGTAACTCCTTTTCCTTTTTACTGATAACCTCAACCGCTTTAATATGCTTTTGCATCTGTTCATTAATATTTGAAGTAGATTTTAACCCTTTTTTAAGCGTGTTTCTGCAATCATCTACGGAAATAAACGGAATAACACTACCTTTTAAATAATAAGCGTAAAAACCGCCAATTTGCAACATCATCGACAAGTGAAACAATGTGTTTTTTGCTTCTTCGGTTACGGTTGTTACTACAAAACAGTTAGGACAAGGATTTGAGAGTGGTTTACCGCTGTTAACTCCTTTGTTTAGGATAAAAAAATGAGGTTGCGAGTAGGCTCTTCCGATTTGGTGTGTTTTTAGTTCAAAACTTGACATAGCTATCCAATTTAAAATTGCTTCGCTACGCTTCGCACCATTAATTTTTTTGAAAAGAAAAAAAGATAGCTTCTATTGTTGTGGCGTGGATGAGGCTGTCAAGGTTTTTGGATAAAAGTTTTTTGAGTTAAAATGTTTAATGAAATAGAAGAAATAATTTGAAAAAAGTTTTATTCAAAACCCGTAGGGCTTGACCTTTATAGCCTTACGCGTTGGCTGTGGTAGCCACATATATTTGCTACCTTTTTTTATTTTAATACTTAAACATTATGGAAAATCCTTTTGAAATCATCAATGATAAATTAGAACATATTGAAACTATGTTAGAAAATATCTTTACAAGCATTGGTAAAAATGACACTACTACCATTACACCTAAAATAATGGATATAACACAACTGACTGAGTATTTAGGTTTATCGAAATCTCATATTTATAAATTAACAAGCACACATAATATACCTCATTCAAAACGTGGTAAACGCTTATATTTTGATAAAGAGAAAATCAATGAATGGGTTTTGGAAAATGAAATTTGGACTCAAAAAGATATTGAGAAACAAGCTGCTAATTATTTGATAAAAAAACGAAAACACTTTTAGGGGAATTAACACTTAAAAAAATAGGTTTTAGTTCTTTATTGAGTGTTGGATGAAGCGTTTGTATGGGTAGCGTTTTAAATAGTTGTTTGGTAAAACAGCATTTAAACAAGCTACTTATACAGGACTTTTAGGCAATAGCTTTTTGTTTTTTTGAGGTACGAGAAAAAGCAATATGCTATGGCGTATTACTACATATTACGAACCTATTTTTTTAAAACCGCTGACTTGGGTGGTGGGGAAAAGTGGACTAATATATTTGTTAAAGAAATGAAACAAACAAAGACTTGAGATAAGGAATACTTGGACTTAACGATGGTTTTGTGCAGCTTGAATGAGATAACGAATATGCATCATTTTAAGCTAAAATTTCAAAAGACTATTGTTTCAATTTAGTTCGGATTTTTATTGAAAGTTCGGATGTGAGCGTGGGAAAAGCGGCTATTTTACATAATGGCGTTATAACTACAGCTTTGGTGATGCGGTGGGTGTAGCGGCTGCTATTATAACTACCCGTTATGTAAACATAGCTTGGGGTGGTTTTTGGTGTGTGCGTTGGCAACAGCTCTTTACTTTTTTATTTTACCTTTTCTTTAAAATATTAAAGTTTAAATAAAACAAGTAATGTGCTGTGTGAGGGATGGCAACCAAAAACTACAAGTGCGTTGGCGAGGGGAACAAAACAAAAGACAGAGGATTTTGAGGTACGAAAAAACTGGGTTTTGTTTTGTGGGGAAACTAAATAACCAAAATTAAAGTTTTGAGTATTCTGAATAAAGCCAATCAATGAAAGATGACAATTTAGATTTTATTAAAACCTCATCATCATATTCTACCATTTTCAAACCTTTATCCGTAACATCAATCCTTTGTTTCTTTTCTATTGAAGAAATAACATCGTGATATTTATCATATAACCAATCTCTACAAAAAAGATTATCATCTGGCAATTTACCATTTGATGGATTATGTTCAAGACCGTTTAAAACATTAAAATCATAATCAAGAGTATTATCTTTAGGAAAACCCACAAGATCAAAAACAACATCTGAATTACGAACAGTTATTTTAGTTAAATCAAGACCTTTTTCTTCAAGTTCATCAAAAAGGCATATTTGCTTATATTCTTCAAATAACAAGGCTACTAAACTACTCTTCATAAATTAATATATTAAGAGTTTTCTTTTTTTTGAAGAGCTAACATTTTTTGAGGTGATACCACAGGTAAAATCATACCTTGCATATTGGTGTTTGAAAGCCTTTCAAAAATAATACCTCTTGCTGTTGAAAAGCTAATACCTAAAAGTGTTGCAATGAGTACTCCTGTAAAGATTGGCGAATTATCTTCTTTTAACTCGTAGTAATTGCTTAATTCTTCAATTTTAAAATGAAAATCAAAAACAAAATGAGCTTTAGCATCTGAAGTTACTTCGTCGTGAATTAAATCTATAAACAACCCTATTTTAACCCTTTCATCTTTCAAATTATGCATTGTGGTTTGAGCAATATTTATTTTAAAGTTGTTGTCTCCTTTTTGAGCAACATCTTTAATAGAGCTTTCCACAATATTTATGTGAAATAGGTGTATTTTTTCTGGGTCTATTTTAACCTCTTTATTCATTAACTTGCTGCACTATAGTTTGTTTCTTCATAATCATTGATAGCATCTTCCATACCACCACCTGGAATAGAACCTAAATAAACGTATTCAATTTCTTTTATAGGTTCAATATTAATTAGATTAATATCTAAAACCTCTTCCATTTTTGTAATACTCTTTAGGGTGAGATTATGCAAACCAGATAACCATTTTGATACTTCAGAAGGCGATTTACCTAACATTTCTGCAAATTGCTTTTTCTTGATACCACGTTCTTTTAAAACAGCGCATACCTTTTCTGTTATAGCCAAGTTTCTTTCAATGAATCTGTCTATTTCAGTATTTTGATTAGCTTCTAACCAATTGTCTAATATGTTGTTTTTTGGAAATTCCATAGTTAATAATAGAGTTTAAAGTTTTTATCACAATCAATTAAAGTACAATCATCATTCCAAACTATGTCGTGATTTTTGAATGCTTCATCAATTGCTTTTGTAAGTTGATTAGCCAATAAGAAATGTGGTTTCACATTTGGGCAGTCTTGGGCGTTGTTAGCCGTTTTAATATCTCCACTAAACAAAAAGACTACGCCTTCACTGGCTCTTAAACAATACAATCTTAATGTGTTGTTTTTCTTTTTGCCATTTTCGATATAATACGGTTTTCTGTCTTTGCCCACAGGTGGTAATGCTGAAGTATCTGCGGTATAAGCTTCATTTCTGAAAAAACGGTTTTGTGCTCCATACTTTTTTCCAATTACTTGTAACCATTTTAAAATATGGTAAAGTTTGTTCTTGTTATTTAGCTCGTGCTTTTTAACAAACTCTTCGTACAAGGTCTCTTTATTATCGTTTAATACAACAGAGTAATATGCTACTTTATTATACTTAAACAATGGTTTTATGTGTGCAAAGTTATTCACTTATAAGTTAATTTACAAATATTTTTCACTTTTAAGTTAATTTTATGAGATCAACTGTATTTATTATACAACTTAAATACCATCCAAACCTAATTCTTTTAAATAAGAGTTATGTTCTTCTCTACTTGCTTTTATTCTTTTTTCAACATCTACTATTTTAGTATTAACCTCTTTTAAGTTGATAATTGGTTCTGGTTTTGCTGTACTTACGTAACGTGAAATATTAAGATTGAAATCGTTTTTCTCAATTTCTTCCATTGATACGCTACGTGCATATCTCTCTTCTAGTTCTGGTCTGTTTTGATAGGTATCAACTATTCTCTTTATATCTTTTTTTCGTAAAAAGTTTTGACGTTTTTCTTTTGCAAAATTCTCATCACCACTAGCATTTATAAACAATACATCATCTTCTTTTTTACATTTCTTCAAAACTAAAATACATACCGGAATACCTGTTGAAAAGAATAAATTTGAAGGCAAACCAATTACTGTGTCGATGTTACCATCTTTTAATAATTTTGTGCGAATACGTTGTTCTGCACCACCTCTAAATAACACACCGTGTGGTAATATAATAGCCATCGTACCTTCATCGCTTAAAAAGTGAAAACCGTGTAATAAGAATGCAAAATCTGCTGCCGATTTAGGTGCTAAACCATAATTTTTGAATCTAAAATCTTCTGCTGTGGTTTCACTTGGATTCCAACGTAAACTAAATGGTGGATTTGCTACAATAGCATCAAACTCTACTTTTTTAGCTGGGTTCATTTCATTCAAAATATCCCAATCATTTTTTAAGGTATCACCGTGAAATATTTCAAACTCAGAATCCTTAACACCGTGCAACAACATATTCATACGTGCTAAGTTGTAAGTGGTTATATTCTTTTCTTGACCATATATTCTACTTATTGTACCACCACCTTCTTGTTTTTCTATTTTATTCTTTACATTTAATAGCAATGACCCAGAACCACAAGCAAAATCTAATACCTTATTGATTTTTTTCTTTTTTCCAGCTTTTGGGTTTTGACTGTCTAAACTTACTATTTCTGAAAGTACGGTAGATAATTCTTGTGGGGTATAAAATTCTCCTGCCTTTTTACCTGAACCTGCTGCAAACTGACCAATTAAGTACTCGTAAGCATTACCTAAACTATCGGTATCTGTATCGAAACCTTCAATACCTTCTGCGATTTTTTGGATGATAGTACAAAGCTTTTTGTTTCTAGCTTCATAATTTTTACCCAACTTTTCTGAATCTAAATTGATTTCTGAGAATAGACCTTTAAAGGAATTATCAAACGATTCGTTTTCTATGTATTTAAACCCTTTTTGTAAGGTTAATAATAGTTCGCTATTCTGTGTTCTTGCCAATTCTGCAATGCTATTCCATAAATATGCTGGCTCAATAACGTAGTGTACTTTTCTACGCATTTGTTTTTCAAAGTCTGCAATAAACTCTGGATTGTCTTGATACCAAACCGATAACGGTGTACGACTATCTTCTTCATCTAATTTTGGATAATCAGACCCTAATTCTTTTTTAACTGAGGTTTCGTAGTTGTCTGATAAATAACGTAAAAAGAGAAATGACAACATATAATCACGAAAATCATCCGCATTCATTGCTCCTCTTAAACTATCTGCTATATCCCAAAGTGTTTGACCTAATTTGTCCTGTTTTTGTTTTGCTGTCATTTTATGCGTGTAAAACGAATTTATATTTTTTCTGTATTGCTTCAAATATTTCTATTATCAGCTTTTTATTATCTGGCACTGGCTCTCTGAGTTCATATCTAAATACTGATTTATGAGCCATAATATTGACTATTTGAGCTTGCTTTTCTGCATCTGAAAAGCCTATTTCCTTTAAAACGTGTGAAAAATTCCTAACTCCTAGAAAAGAACTAATATTTTCCAATATTTGCCTTAACAAAGCAAAGTGATACACATATATTTCGTCTTTATCTTTAGCTTCTTTTATTACCCTTAATAATTCTAAATGATATAAAAAGACTTCCTTTCTTGGGCCGACTAATTGAATTGTACCGTTATTATTTTTTAACTTGTAAATATCTACTTGCTCCTGATAACGTGATGCTTTTTCTCCTCTCGTTAACCAATCCGCCAACACAGAAAAGAAACCGATATGATGGGTTGTTATTATTATTTTTCTCTTTTTGAAATGCTTATCTATTAAATCCACAAGAGAAGATATTGTAACAAAAATGTTATGGTCGTCTAAACTTGAAACAGGATCGTCAATAAAAAAATGTGTCGATTGATTGTCTTCTCCAGTCCATCCATCAACTTCAAACAAAGCTAAAAAGAAACACCAAACGAATATTTGCTCTTCTCCTCTTGAAATTTTAATTGGTCTTTCCTCTTCCTCTTTCTTCTCTTCCTTTTTTTGCTCTACACCCTCAGGTTCTTCTAAAGGTTCTTCATCTTCTTTTTTATTATAAAACCTAATGTACTTAATACCATCATTTAATTCATCAAAGTACTCAAACCTATAATCAAATTTAGGCTGATATGATGCTAATTTATCTTGTAGGTTAATTTCATCTAGTAAAGGGTGGAATTGATTTAAACTGCTTTTGGCAAGTTTGAGTTTTATATCTGTGCCATTATTTTCTTCATCATTATCCCAATTAAATAAATCTTCACTATAAGCATTATAATACACACCAGAATGACTGCCACCGTTATTGGTTTTAGTTACATCCTTATACGCAACAGACAGTCTTGTTTTACCAGTGCCATTAAATGCGTAAATAAGGTTTATATTTTTTTCTAAACCAACTAACTGATTTGCAATATCGCTTATGTTTTTTTCAAACTTTTTACTCATACCGCAACGTCATTTAAATTAGGAAATAATTGTTGCAACAAGCCTTTTTTATGAGCTTGCAGTCTTCTTATTTTTTCTTGTTGTTCTTCTATTAATGTACTTGCGGAAGTAAGTGTATTTGCAATCTTATCTTGTTCTTTTGGGTTTGTAGGCTTTAAAATTGGACAATTCAACACATCATCTTTTCTTAAGTTTGTCTGTTTATTACCATCATCAAAGCGTAAAAAGTATTTATTTCTATTAAGTTGATAGAATAGAAAAACACTATTGATATTGGTTGATGTTATTTTACATATTCGCTGATTTACTGTATACGTATCGTTTTTATCCACGTAAAAACATTTCGACAATGCTTTACCATTTGGTATATCGCTTAGTACCATTAAAATATCCCCTATTTTGGTTTCTAAGTTTACAGAATCACTAAATTTCACAACTTCTCCTTCAGTTGAAATGAATTTAGAGTTGACTACTTTATATTTTCCTGTTTTAGAAATCTCTTTTTCGTGAGCTTTCCCATTTTTATAGTCGGCAACCGCATCTAAAGTGGTTTCTTTCCAATCACCATCATTTCTATACTCTGGAAAGCGGTATTTAGGCTGTGTTTCTCCTTCTTGCGGGAATAATTGTTGTAACAAACCTTTTTTATGGTCTTGTAATAGCTTTAGTTTTTCGGTTTCGGCATTAATAACTTCGTCTAATGATGATAAACACTTAGCTATTTTTTGTTGTTCTTCTATTGATTTTGGCTTACCAATTTTTATTGGTTCAAGATTAACATAATATAAATTTTTTACATTTTGACCTTCAACCACTTTAGCAAATTGACTACTTAAAGTATTGAAATAATATGCATAAAAGATAGAATCTTGTTCTGTTTCATATACGCTTATCATTTCTCCAATTGCAATGTTTGGAAAAGGTAAATATGAACAATTTGAAAATGCAAATGGGTCTTCTCCTACTCGAGGGACAAGAATTTCACCCCCTTTGCTAAATCTTAAGGTTTTGGGGTCTATATTAGTTCTAGAGTACACTTCCTTAATTATTGTGCCGAATTTAGTATAAAGCTCTCCATACCTAACACATAGTGTTGGCGCATCCTCTGACAAAGACCACTTTGGCGCACTTTTACCGTAATAAAAACTACCCATTTGACCAATGGTTGTAATTTCCCATTTACCCTCTTTGTTAAACTCAGGAAAACGAAGTTCTGGCAATACTTGTTCTTCTTTATTCATAAGCGTTTAAACCTGCTATTTCACGCCCTTGGGCTAATTTGTTTAATAATGGCACTAGGTCTTCCATTAGTGCTAATTCTTTAATTCTTCGCTCTTTCCACCCTAATTCTAATGGTGCTAATAAGTCGGTTAACTTTTCGCCATCAAAGAGCATACGGTTCATAATTTCGGCAATAAAGGCTTTTAGGCTATCGGTTGTAATACCGTGCTTTTCAGCAATTGTACGTAGTTCTTTTTCTGCTTTTTCGTCTTTGAATTTTTGATACCCTTGTCTTATGTCTTTTTCGGTTAAACCGTTCCCTACTTCTAACGTGTTAATGTATTCTATAATGTCGTCACGTTCTTCTATTAAGTTGGCACTAGAGCTTAATAGATTAATTAACTGATGACGTGTCATTTTTTGTTTAGATGGTTTGTCTTGCGTGTATTTAGCAATTAAACCAATGATATAATCGTAGTCAATGACCGCAGAAGAAAATAGTACGAACTCAAAATCTAATTGTTCAACTTCTGGTGGTATATTGTCACCGCCTTTGTCTTGTTGTGATTTTAAGCGTTTAGCCGTATCTAGATACACCGATTTAAAGGAACGTAAATCATCAATAGGCAATAATGCCTCTATAGCTTCTGTTTGCTGTTCTTCAAGGTCTGTATATTGGTCTAATTGTGTTTTTAAGCGTTGTACTTCTTTAAAGGTGTTGATAAACTCTGCACGTGCTTCATCACCACGTAAATTACTAACTTCTGAAGGTGTACAGTCTAAACCTTTTGATTGCATAAACTCGTTTAAGTTCTGTACTGCCTTTTCGTACTTTTCAATAACTTTTGGTGCTGCATCAACTAACCAGATTTCTTTAGGGTTGTCTACCTTTTCGCCAGAAAATAATACCATTGCTTTATCAACGCTTTCTTCTTGGTGTCTAAAGTCTAAAATATTACCGTAAGGTTTGGTATCGTTAATTACCCTGTTTGTACGTGAAAAGGCTTGTATTAAACCGTGATATTTTAAGTTTTTATCTACATACAACGTATTTAGGTATTTAGAATCGAAACCTGTTAAGAGCATATCTACCACTATCATAACATCAATTTTGTTTTGATGCGGATAGTCTTTGTTAGAGTACTTTTGGTCTTTTATGCGCTGTTGCACATCTTGATAATATAAATCGAACTCTGTTATCGTATGATTTGTACCATATTGTTGGTTATAATCTGAAATGATTTCTGTTAAGGCTTCTTTCTTTTTATTCGGTTCTACCTCATTATCTTTCTTTTCTTGCTCTAAATCTTCTTGTAACTGTTTAATATCTTTATTGCCCTCGGCAGGTGGCGAGAATACACAAGCAATATTTAAAGGTTTATAGTCTTCGTTTTCTGTAATTAATTGAGCCTGTAATTCTTTAAAAATAGTATAATATTGAATTGCATCGTTAATTGAAGCTGTAGCTAAAATACTATTGAATCTTCTATCGTTTGTAGCCTTATCGTGTTTATTGATTACTGCATTAGCTACTGCTAATTTATGTATATCGCTACCAATATTTACAACGCCATCCGGTTTAAAATAATCGATATGAAAACGTAATACATTTTTATCTTCTATAGCGTGCGTGATGGTGTAAGAATGTAATTCTTGTTGAAATACATCTGTAGTTGTTTTATAAGATGCTTCGTTACCTTCAATAGTTTTATAAGTAGCGTTGTCTTCAAAAATTGGTGTTCCCGTAAAGCCAAATAATTGTGCTTTTGGAAAGAACTCTTTTATTGCATCGTGATTGTCGCCAAATTGTGAGCGGTGACACTCATCAAAAATAAAGACTACTCTTTTATCTCTTAACGGTGCTAATCTATCGTAATAGGTTTCTTTATTATCTTCTCTTTGCTTTACGTTTCGCTTACTATTTTGATTGAGTGCTAAACCTAATTTTTGAATAGTAGTTACAATTACTTTATCGGCATAATCGGTTGATAACATACGACGTACCAAAGTTTCGGTATTCGTATTTTCTTCAACACTGCCTTCTTGGAACTTATTAAATTCTTCGCGTGTTTGTCTATCTAAATCTTTTCTATCAACTACAAATAAACATTTTTCGATATTTGGGTTTTCTTTTAAAAGTGTAGATGCTTTAAAGGATGTTAATGTTTTACCACTACCTGTAGTATGCCATATATAGCCATTTCCTCTATTTTGGTCTATACAATCTACAATTGCTTTAACCGCATAGATTTGATAAGGTCGCATTACTAGCATTTTTTGTTCACTAGCAACTAATACCATATAACGGCTTATCATTTGACCAAGGGTACACTTTGATAAAAACTTATCTGTAAAATCGTCTAAATGACTTATTTTTTTATTGTCTTCACTCGCTAATTCATAAACAGGTAAAAATTGTTCATCTGCATTAAAAGCAAAATGTTGATTGTTATTATTAGCAAAATAAAACGTTCTTGTTTTGTTGCTCACAATAAACAATTGCATAAAACACATTAATGAATTGGTGTAACCATTGCCAGGATCTGTTTTGTATTCAACTATTTGTTGCATTGCACGATTAGGACTAATCTGCAAGGTTTTTAATTCTATTTGAACAACAGGAACACCATTGATTAATAAAATAACATCGTAACGGTGGTTACTGTTATCTGTGTTTATTCTGAGTTGATTAATAACTTCAAAGTCATTTTTGCACCAATCTTTAATATTTACAAGCGTATAGTGTAATGGTGTACCATCTTCCCTTGAAAATGTGTTGGTATTTCTTAAATAGTTTGAAGCCTTGAAAACATCAGGGTTTACTATTTCTTCTCTAAGTTTTTTAAATTCGGAATCTGTTAAATTTACTCTATTTAACTTTTCAAACTTTTCTCTGAAGTTTTGTTCTAATGTATTTTTATCACGAATATCAGGACGATAAGTGTATTTTAAATCGCTTAATCGACTAATTAATTCATTTTCTATTTGTTGCTCCTTGGTCATTGGTTATAGACTGCTTTTTTAAAATGTTAAAAATATAAATATATCTTGGTTTTACATTAAGGTTTTTCGTATTTCACCATTACCCCTTTTTTAGGGTATATTACAAGTTGTAAATATTCAGTTATTTAAACAGAAATTTATTTGTGATTTTAGTTTCTCATAAATATCATTCTCTATATCAGAATCACTAAAGGTTTTTAGAAGTTTTAAATAGGCTTGTCGCTCTTTCTTATGTGTGTGCTTATGGTGCTTTTTTAAGCCATTTGCCCAAAATGAATTACCGTAAGTAGCCATTAATTTAATTTGTTCTGGCGTTAAGTTTTCAAAATCTATTTGTTTTCGCTTCTTGATGTTGACATATACCGATAGTAGTTCTTCACCCAATTGCTTAAACTTTGAAGCATCAACTAAATCTGAAAACTTATAAACTCCTATGCTATCTTTCCTTTGGTTGTAATACCTTGAATTGGCTTCTATTTCAAACCGAATAACATTGTTTTTGATGTCTATCCTTGTGTCTTGCTTGACTTGATAGGTTTTATCATAGCCTTTGATTTTGTAATTGGTCGCTTTAAAATGAACGCCATAAACCTTAGCACCATTACACATAAATTGAGGTTGAACAGTTTTGTATTCTTGCCACATTTGAAAGGTGTTTTCAGGTACTTCGTAAATCACTAAACCTATTGCTAAACGTTTGACTTCTGCATCTAATAAGACATTCCCAAAACAAGTATTTAAAGTGTTTACCGCTTCAACCACTTGTGAATAGGTAAACGGTTGATAGTTGTTACCCATATAAAACTTTTGTAAACTGTTGGTAATGGTTAATTCGTTTCCTCTTAGTCTTAGCTTTAAATTCTTTAGGTCGGCAGCATAAGAAACCACCTCGTTAAAATTATTAAAACGTGGTTTCCATAGACAATTGTTCCAAATAAATGTATCTCGGACTCTGGTAACGGCTTCTTTTGGTAACTTGTCTAAATACTTTACTATTTTAATAGTATCGTACAACAATTACCTTTTTACTTTTTTAAATGCCTTGTTGTAGTTTTTTTCGAGTAATTTTTCTACATCGCTCATACGATAGTAGATTTTTGAGCCTATTTGCGAAAATGATACGACACCTTCATCCCTCCAAGTTTGGGCGGTGCGTTTGCTGATATTCATTAGTTGTAAAAACTCCTGATTGTCTACAAAAACATCTTTAGGGTTTTTCTGTTTTTCGTCTAATGATGTTTTAACTTCATCAATTTTCTTTAGAAGTTCATTGTACTGGTTTTTTGATAAAATAATTGCTTCCATTTGCTGAAATAATTTTTAGATTACTCCAACAAAGCTGAAAAAAGCTTTAGGGGGTAAAAAGGGTAACGGTGTTACCCCCTTATAAAACCCTTATCTTTTATGAAAATTAGTGCAGAGGATTGTTTTTTATGTACTCTATTGCAGTCTTTTTATAATCTTCGGATGTATTGGATTCATCCAATTCTGATTTCATTGTAGCATTTATTTTGTTGGCAAACATTACACTAAGTTTATGCAGCCCCATATGTGATATGATTTTCTTTTCCCTCAAAGCTTCTACAACACCTCTTATAGCACCTAATTTTTTTGGTGATAACGCATAATAACCATCAATCGTAATTGCCAAATCTTCTAACATTTTTAGTACATAAGTTTGTTTTTCAGCAGATAATAACTCTTCAAAGCTTTCTATCTTTGGTTTGTCAAGCAATATTTTAGGATTTTCTGGTAAATAGGTTAATGGTGCAACGATAGCTGTTTCTTTTATAAATTCGGCTTCAATAGTTAAAAAGTCTTTGAACAGCTTAGGATATTTATCTTCTTTATTTTTAAAGCCTTCACGCTTCTCAATCAACGCTCTAAATTCTAATTCACGGTGTTTCAACTCTTTTAATCTTGATTGGATATAGAGCACCTTATTACTTGGTTCTGCGCTATCTAAAATTTCTTGAAACCTTACCATACTTTTCTCAAATACTCTAATGTATGTTTCTCTATGGTTTATGAAATGTATATCTAAAGGCACAGAATCACGATGAAACCTTTTAAAAAACGTATCTAAAGAGTCCTGTAATTCATTATACAATTTTTTATCAACCACCATTTTATTCATTAACGATTGAATAATGATATGAGAACCTGAATCGTTTTTAAAATACATAGTCCTACTGTCGAATAGTTCTTGAAAAATGAACGTAATCTCCCAGCTTGTATTTTGGATTTTATAAGCTGTTTTTATTTCCTGAAGGACTTCTTTAAGTTTATCATTAATTATATAATTGAATTTTACATTTGCGCTTTGAAGTACTTTATTTTCTTCTCGAAGCAGAAAAAATACTCTATCGTCTTTTACTTTGTTATAGGCGTCAATTTGTTCTTGAAATTTATCCCTTAGATATTTTTTAATTTGCTTGTCTGTTTTGCCTACATCATTAAAACAATAGTCATTTATTTCATCTATAACCTTTTGGTTTTCTTCCTCTGCTTCTTGAATGGCTATTTCCAATTCTTTATCGGTATCGATAAATTGAAATGGCACATCTAATGAATGCCCTTTTATAATTTTTTGCATCCATTTTTGTAAAATATCAAGCGAGTAAAAAATAGTAAATTCATTGCCAATAACACTTTTAACATTGGCGGCTATTTTACTTAAAGGTTCTTTTAAGGTTACAGGGTTTAATTTTCTGAAATTATTTTCATCATTATAAAACAGTGGGTGATTTGCCAACAACAACTCATCGTTGTAGGTGCTAAAATCAAAGTTCTTAAATAAGTGTAGTTTTGATAATAATTGTTTTATGGTTTTTGCTTCATTAATATTTTTAGACAATTTATCTTCAAGAACGGTTAATTGCTTTTCAATAAATTCAAGTGGATTTTCTAAAGACCTGCAATGCCCTTGGAATGATCTAATGATATTGGTTGTGTCATATTCAACAATATCCAACACAGTCTTCATCTGCCAATCGGCTATTTGATAATAGTCTTTTTCATCAATATGAAATTGCGAATCAAAATTTTCAAAATACTCACATCGTACACCTTTTAAAAAGCCTTTGTAAGTCACTTTTGGTATGTCCTTACCTAAAACCTTAATATGATTATGAATTAATTTACTATAATCACCTAAATAAACGGATTGTATAAACTCCTCACTTTCATCCACATTTAACAGAAAATGTCGCGTTGCAAATTGAGTTAACAACCAATCATCACCGTTATTAATATAGTATGGATGAGGGTCTTCTTCTTTTAGTTTTTCAATTCTTTCGTCCTCAGTAACACAAAACGCCACTTTTTGAAAATGGTCTAAATCTTTTATCTTTTCAAGCACATTAATTTTAAAATCATTTTCAGCTTTATGTTTGGCCGCATTTCTTATTTTGGTGAAATGCTCTTTAACTATATTGTTGATTGGTTTGTTTAACATTGTAATTAATTGATGTATTTATCGACTGCGTTATCTAACTCACTACTTATAATTTTTGCATACACTTGGGTTATACCAATATCTGTATGGTCCATTAATTTTGATACGTGTTCTATACGCATACCATTGTTTAAAGCTCTGGTAGCAAATGTATGTCGGCTAATATGAAATGATAGATTAAAGGGTAGCTCTAATTCTTCACCCATTCTACTTAGATACATATTGCTTAAAGAAATTGCTCTATTGGTTATTAAACTTCTGTGTTCTCTATCTTTAAAATATAGCTCATCGACTTTAGCAAACGGAAAAATTATATCGTTTTGATTTTGATTTACGGTTGCATACTTCTCTAAAATATCAACCGCTTTTTGACCTATCCTAATGCTATGCTGCCTTTTGGTTTTACGTATTGTTTTTGTAATACGGTGGTTTTTCTTATCGTAGTTTTTCCATTGTAACTCGATAATATCGCCAAACCTTAAACCACCAGAGAAAACAGAAAAGATGAACATATCTTTAATAACCTGTGCTTTGTGTTCTTGTGGAACTTCTAAATTCATAAAGGCTTCAAACTGCTCTTCGTTTAAATAACGCTTTGTAGTCTTGTTTTTCTTTACTTTAAACTTTGTGAACGGTACAAGTTCATTGGATATTAAATCTTCTTTCTTTGCTTCTCTAAACATTAAATTCAATATCCGGAAAGCATAATTAATAGTAGTGTTGTTATTACCCAACTTTGAACTGCAATGTGCTGCATAGTCTTTTAAAGTGGTAGCCGTTATGTCATCAAACATTAATTCACGATGCCCTACAAATCTTTCAAACTTTTCTATGTTGTTTTTATAACTTCTGTATGTTGATAGCGTAACAGTGTCTTTAAGCTTCTCGCATCTATCATAGGCAAATTCAAAAAAGTTAATTAAAGGCTTGCCTTTTATTGCTTCCTTTATTCTTCTTGCTGAGGTAGATTGATTTCTTCTTTCTAAATCTGCTATTTCTCCCTCTGCATCTGCAACCTTTCGAGAAATGTAAGCATTTAACCTGGTAGAGCTTTTGTGATTTTTCTTCACTTTTTGTTTATCTTCATCCCATTCAGTAGGGTTTAGTTTTAAACTCAATGAAATAAATTTAGTTTTACGGTCTTTGATTACACGTAAATAAAGAGGTGCTTCACCTGCTTTATCAATTTTATTTTTCCTTAAAATTAATTTTATTGAGGACATAAGACTCTGGTTTTTAGGCTGTGCAAACGGGTGCAACTGAATACTAAGGTACAACAATAGGTACAACAAACCTAACTTTTAGTAGCATTTTATTGCATTAATTTGCATTACACAAAAACACAAAACCCTTATAAACAAAGGGTTTAAGGGTAATTTAAAGAAAATGAGTATTGATACTATATAACAATGTATAACCGCAATTACGGCGGATTCGACTACGTCCGAATCCACTCGGAATTGCTAACGTTCGTGCTAAACCGAAAATTAACGCATATTAACCCGTAACTGACGGTTATACTAGACCGTTGCCAACAATAGTGACCCGTCCTGAATAAAGGCTACATAATTTTAAACATTATGTACAAAAATGACAAAGTAATTAGACGGTATTCTGAATCTTTTAAACTCAAAATTTTAGACGAACTTACCTCAGGAAAACTAAACAAGTATCAACTTGGTAAAGCTTATGGTATTGCACCTACCACAATCAATGAGTGGATAAAGAAGTACAACCGTAAAGATCTAATGAACACCAGAGTAACTGTGAAAACCAAAGACGAAATAACCCGTATTAAACAACTTCAAAAAGAGATTGAACAGCTAAAGAAACTACTGCTGAAAAAGGATATGGATGCCTTAATAGATGATTCCTATCTGGAAGTTGCAGCAGAACAACTAGGCTATAAATCTGTTCTTGAACTTAAAAAAAAACTAAGTATCAAGCCCTGATTAAGGCCAAGGAAAAATCTAAGGGATTTGCTTCTCTTACTACTATAACTGCTTGTTTCGGACTCAAACGTGATGCATACTACAAATACAAACGTCGTGAGGACAAACGTCTGGAAATAGAGAAAAAAGTAGTGGTTATAGTCAAGAAAAGACGCAGATCCCTTCCCAGAGAAGGCGTTAGAAAACTCACCAGATCATTAGAACAGGAGTTTATTGAATCCAATCTTAAAATAGGCAGAGACACCTTGTTCAACATACTTAGAAAACACAATATGCTCACACTTAGAAAGAAATACAGCTCTAGAACCACTAACTCATTGCACAGGTTCTACAAATACAAAAACATTATTAAAGATGTTGAAATAACTAGACCAAACCAAGTCTGGGTAAGCGATATCACCTACATTAGAACCATAAAAGGTTTTTGTTACCTGGCACTCATTACAGACATGTACAGCCGAAAAATTGTAGGGTATGACATAAGTAACAGCCTGGAACTAAAAGGTTGCGAAAGAGCTTTAAACAAGGCGCTGTATCAAGCTAAAGACACTACTCGACTTATTCACCATTCCGACAGAGGTATACAATACTGCAGTAACGTCTACACTCAAATTTTAAAGAGAAATAACATCGATATTAGCATGACAGAAGAAAATCATTGCTACGAAAATGCCATGGCTGAGCGTGTAAACGGAATTCTAAAAGACGAGTTCTATCTAGATCAGACCTTTGATAGCCTACAACACGCAAGAAGAGCAACAAAAAATGCAATTAATCTATACAACGAAATAAGATTACATTTATCTTTAGACTATAAAACACCCAATATGGTATATTTAAAAACAGCATAAATCAATTTTAACCTGTAGCCATATTTCAGGACAAGACATAGAACTCACTCAAACGAATGAAACACCATTTTGGAGATTTTTTAGACAGAACAGGTAACTATTGGACAATTATTCCGAATGTAGAAAGATATGCGTATTCTGCAAACGAGGAAATAATAAACAAAGAAGATGTCAGAATTTTAATGATTTCTAAAAATGATAATAATTGGAATCAAGTTTTTAATTGCCCAAATATTGAGGAAATAACTTTACACGAACCAAGTAAAGAACAAGTTCAAAAAATAAGCAAACTAACTCAAATAACAAGATTGAGAATTACTCATCTGCGGACAAAAGACATAGAATTCATTGGAGAATTAATCAATTTAGAAGAGATTGTGCTTGAATATGTTTCTGGATTTTCTGACTTATCACCTTTGCGAAATTTAAAGAAACTGAAATCACTTCACTTTGAGAATTTGAGGAAAGTTTCGAGTTTTGAAAATCTTAAAGGAATTGAAAGTTTAAAATATTTGCACATTGACGGAACACTTGACTGGAATCAACCGATTGAAAATTTTGAATTTTTAGAAGGTTTGCCAAATCTTGAAGTTTTTTCTTTAGGTTTTATAATTAACAAAACAGAATTTCCTGCATTTTTACCGATTTTAAAACTAAATAATTTAAAGAAAATAATAATTGGACGAGCAACTTTAAACACGAAAGAATATGCGTTTTTAGAAACAGCTTTACCTAATGCTGAATGTGGAACTAAAGGTGGAATTTGGGAGTTATGTTGGGAATACAACGAATATTTTGAATTTCTCGGCAAAAGAGCTGGAAGAGTAAAATGTACGAACCCAAAAGCGAATGAAAAATGCGAAGAGTTTATTAAAAAATATGAAGGAATAAAAAAAGAATCGGAACAAATAATAAAAACTACTGTTGGCAACACCGTGTCCTATGAAAAGCACTAGCCTAGTTCTTCAAAGTTAATATTTTATTTTTTAATTACCTCATAATGATGATTGTACGGTGTTGGAATGTTAGCAATTCCGATAAGATTGTTAACATTGACCCATCCTGAATAAAGGCTACATAACCTTAAACCTTACTCGCCTTCAACTCAAAAATTAAAGGGTACAATTTATCTTTGGTAACAAACATGCCTGTTTTGGTTTCTACTAAATTTGGCAACACATCATACGGGCTTTCGTCGTGTTCTTTTAAATACTCGATATGCAAACCCGCTTCGGTTAAAGCCGAAACTACTTCGCCCAAACCGTGATTCCAACCGTATTCCTTACTAATCATTTTAGAGTCTTGATTGGCGTAAGTGCCTTCATATTCTTCATAAATCACATCGTTTTGCATATAGCCATATGTCATAATGGGTTTGCCTTCCAAATAATCGAACATCCAAACTATCGGGTGAAATTCAACCATATAAAAGGTACCGCCTTTTTTTAAACGCTCCGCAATCATTTCACCCCAAGGTTTTAAATCGGGCAACCAACCTATTACGCCGTAACTGGTAAAAACAATATCGAAGGTGTCTTTTACAAACGCCGAGGTGTCCAAAACATTACAACACACAAATTTGGCATCAAGCTTTAATTCTTCATTTAATTCTTTTGCCAATTTGATACCCTCATCGCTCAAATCAATGCCCGTACAGTGGGCTCCCAGCCTACTCCAACTCAGTGTATCTTGTCCAAAATGACATTGTAAATGCAACAACGATTTCCCTTTTACATCACCCAAAGCATTCAATTCATAAGGCATTAAAGACAACTTTCCTTTTTTAAATTCCTCTAAATTATACATCGCACTTTTAGCGTGTACTTTTACTTTTTCGTTCCAAGTCGCTTTATTGGTTTTAAAATATTTATTATTGGTTGTCATCTTCAAATGATATCTTTACAAAAATCTAAATTATGAAAAACTTCATTTACATTGTTTTTACAACCTTAATTTTCTTTGGTTGCAAGCAAAAACCCGAAAGCAAAACAGTTGAACCACAACTTACGGTGGCTGAAAAAATAGCAAAAGCACATGGTTTTGAAAACTGGAAAAACGTTACCGAAATTCAATTTACTTTTAATGTAGATAGAGATAGCAGCCATTTTGAGAGAAGCTGGCGCTGGAACCCAAAAACCAATGCAGTTAGTATGACGATGAATAATGAAACGGTTTCGTATAATAGGGCTTCGATTGATAGTACGAGCCTAAAAGCAGACCAAGGATTTATTAATGACAAATTCTGGTTACTTGTGCCGTTTCAATTGGTTTGGGATTCTGGCACGACCATTTCGGAACCCGTTAAAGCAGAAGCACCCATTAGTAAAAGCGACATGAATAAAATTACTTTAACCTATTCAAACGATGGCGGTTACACACCTGGCGATGCTTATGATATTTATTTCGATACGGATTATTTAATTCGGGAATGGGTGTTTAGAAAAGGCAATCAAAAAGACCCATCGATGATTACCACCTTTGAAAACCATCAAGATTTTAAGGGCATAAAAATAGCTTTAGAGCATAAAAAACAGGGCGAAAACTGGAATCTTAACTTTTCCGATGTAAAAATTACCGTAGAGTAACATTTTACTATTTTACTGTAAGGTAAACATCTAAATTACGACTTATACCGTATATAAAGTATAGATAGTTTTTTCCGCATTTGCGCCTATATATATGAAAAGCGCTTTAATCATTGATTAAAGCGCTTTTCCCTTTTTTAGCATTTCATGTTAGCCTTTAAACGATGCCTTTACATGGGTACCATCGCAAAAAGGTTTGTTGTTTGATGCACCACATCGGCAAAAAGCAGTGGTTTTATTTTTAATTTCTTCGCTGCCATCTTTATGGGTAACCTTAAGTGTACCGTAAACCAATAATGGGCCGTTTTCCAAAACCTCAACTTTGGTTTCCAATGTTTCGGCTGTCTTATCGCCTTCAGCATTCATATAATACGTTAATGCACCCGAAGGACATTGTTTTACTTGATCGATAATAGCATCGGTTTTTGCAGCATCAATTTTTACCCAAGGCCTTTCTTTGGGCTGGAATACTTCGGGCAAACCTTTGGCACAAATTGCCGAATGTATGCACTTTTCAGCCTCCCAAACCACCGTTGTTTCTACGTTCGAATATTCTTTAATTTTTCCCATACCTTAAAGTTTTTACTAAATATACAAAAAAGATTCACTAAAAATTTAGTCTAATTTATCGGTTCGTTTCTAAATATATAATTCTTATTTTTGTTAGAAACCGAAAAACCCTTCACTTTGTCCGATTATAAACTAGGTCTTGATTACGCACAACAGCAGGACCAAAACGATGCATTAGCAGGCTACAGAAATCAGTTTCATATTCCAAAAAACGAACAGGGAAATGAGTTGATTTACATGACTGGAAACTCACTTGGTTTACAGCCAAAAACTACCAAAAACTATATAAACCAAGAGCTTGAAGATTGGGCTAATTTAGGGGTTGAAGGGCACACCGAAGCTAAAAATCCATGGTTGGGTTACCACGAGTTTTTAACCAAAAGTATGGCAAATGTAGTAGGCGCAAAATCCATAGAAGTGGTGGTAATGAATACCCTAACGGCAAACCTTCATTTTATGATGGTATCGTTTTATAAACCTACAAAAACACGTTATAAAATACTTATTGAAAGTAATGCGTTTCCGTCTGATAAATATGCGGTTGAATCGCAATTGCGTCATCATGGATTTGATGATAAAGAGGGAGTGGTTTTATGGAAACCACGAAAAGGTGAAGAATTATTAAGAACTAAAGATTTAGAAACTATTTTAAAAGACCAAGGTGATGAAATAGCGCTCATTATGATTGGAGGCGTTAATTATTACACGGGGCAATTTTTCGATTTAAAAAAAATAACTGAACTCGGACATAAACACGGTTGTAAAGTAGGGTTTGACTGTGCCCACGGCGCAGGAAATGTCGAACTGAATTTACACGATTCCGGAGCTGATTTTGCCGTTTGGTGTACTTACAAATACCTAAACTCAGGTCCCGGAAGTTTAGCCGGTTGTTTCGTGCACGAGCGTCATGCGCACGATAACAGCTTAAACCGATTTACAGGTTGGTGGAGCCACAACAAACAAACACGTTTTAATATGCGCGATGAATTTGATGTTATTCCGGGGGCCGAAGGTTGGCAACTTAGCAATCCGCCCATTTTATCGATGGCCGCCATAAAAGCATCACTCGATATGATTGAAGAAGTTGGTATAAAAAAGCTCGCTAAAAAATCTAAAAAGCTCACGGGTTATTTTGAGTTTTTGTTAAAACAGTTAGGCGAAGATACCATAAGAATTATTACACCCGAAAAACCCAATGAACGGGG
This sequence comes from Hwangdonia lutea, assembly GCF_032814565.1. Taxonomy (GTDB): domain Bacteria; phylum Bacteroidota; class Bacteroidia; order Flavobacteriales; family Flavobacteriaceae; genus Hwangdonia; species Hwangdonia lutea. Next base: position 2,349,066 of record NZ_CP136521.1, on the reverse strand, counting down.
CTGCCAACTATCCATTCAAGTTAAAAATGCCGACAAAAGTTTGCATAACAAATTGACCGAAAATGGAGTAATTAGCGATTGGAGAGAACCCGATGTAATACGCTGTGCGCCCGTGCCACTTTACAACTCGTTTGAAGATGTTTATAATTTGGTTGAAAGATTGAAGCGTATTTTAAATTGATTTGTCATTCCTGCGTGCCATACTGAGCTTGTCGAAGTGAATGCAGGAATCCACTCTAAATTAAAATATTAATAACAATGAGATCCTGAAACAAGTTCAGGAATGACAAAAATGAAAGAAAAACAACAAAACATACTAATCATTGGAGCAGGATTGTGTGGCAGCCTTCTGGCACTAAGATTAGGCCAACGCGGGTATCATGTTTCCGTTTACGAAATGCGCCCAGACTTACGTAAAGTAGACATTTCAGCAGGTCGTTCCATAAACTTAGCACTTTCAGACCGTGGTATTAAAGCCATGAAGCTTGTTGGTATTGAAGACAAAGTCAGGTCGCTCTGCATCCCAATGCATGGTAGAATGATTCACGATAAAAAAGGCCATACCCATTTATCGAATTACAGCGGTCGAGAGGATGAATACATCAACTCCATTTCACGCGGCCAACTCAATGCTTTACTTTTAACCGAAGCCGAAAAGCACAAAAACGTTTCGGTTTATTTCAACAAAAAGTGTAAATCGGTCGATTTTGAAAAAACCACCGCCCTATTTCAAGATTACAATACCAAAGATCAATTTATTGAAGATGCCGATATTATTATAGCTACCGATGGTGCAGGCTCTGTACTGCGAAAAAGCTATTTTTTAGGCAAAAAGTTTTTATTCAGTTTTTCGCAAGATTACTTAACGCACGGTTATAAAGAACTCAGTATTCTTCCAAAGGAAAATGGCGATTTTAAAACTTATAAAAACGCGCTTCATATTTGGCCTCGTGGTACGTTTATGCTCATTGCTCTACCAAATTTAGACGGCAGTTTTACGGTAACGCTATTTTTAAGTTACGATGAAGGCGAATATCATTTTAATAATTTAACCACCGAAGATACCGTTTTAGAGTTTTTCCAAAAAGAATTCCCAGACGCTTTAGCCTTAATGCCCAATTTAATTGATGATTTTTTTGAAAATCCAACGTCGCCTTTGGGCACCGTAAAATGTTCGCCTTGGCATTACAAAGGCAATACGCTTTTAATGGGCGATGCGGCACATGCCATCGTTCCGTTTTACGGACAGGGCATGAACGCATCGTTTGAAGATGTGGTTATATTTGATAACATTTTAGACCAAAAACTAGAAAGTTGGGAAGCCACATTTGCAGCCTACGAAAAAACACGTAAAAAAGATACCGATGCCATTGCTGATTTAGCGATTGATAATTTCTATGAAATGAAATCCCATACAGCAAATCCTATGTTCCAAGAAAAGCGTAAATTGGAAATGCTTTTAGAAGAACATTTTCCAGATGATTATGCTTCAAAATACGCATTGGTAACATTTAATGAAAATTTAGGATACCGCGAAGCTATGTTAAAAGGACGCGCGCAAGACAAAGCGATTTTGAATTTATTAGTAGATGGCAACATCTCGACGAAGTCTATCTTGAACGGAGACGATAGTATCGATATGACAAAAGAAGATTTAAAAACAATACTAGAAAAAATAAAGCAAGAAACCGAAGCTATTTTAGAAGAAGATAAAATTGCAGGATTACACTAAAGTTAGCAGTTAGCAGTTAGCAGTTAGCAGTTAGCAGTTAGCAGTTAGCAGAATTGAAAAAAATAATTAGGGACAGACAAAACATAATAAAAATAAAAGTCCCAAATCAACTCGGAGAGTTGAACATTGAAATGCAGAAATAATGAACGAAGGAATGAAGATGCAAAGCGAAGCTTTAAGCACGTAATTCCGAAAGAGAATGTTCCGCAGGGATTTCCTCATTTCAATATGATTTTTTGGTTCGTTTTGTATCAAGATAAAATGAACAGAAAGAAAAAAAGTAAGAATTATGAGTAACAAAAAAAATGAGATTCCTGCCTCCGCAGGAACTAACGTAACCCCAAGAGGCGCATACCCACACACCAAGCGCGTGGGCGATTTTATATTTGTATCGGGCACCAGTTCTCGTCGTGCAGACAATACCATTGCTGGCGTCGACATTATCGATGAGATGGGAACCAAGCGTTTAAATATAGAAACACAAACCCGCGAAGTTCTATTAAACATCGAAAAAAACTTAGCCAAAGAAGGCGCCACTTTAAAAGATGTGGTTGATGTAACCACTTTTTTAGTAAATATGAATGACTTTGCAGGTTACAATAAAGCTTACGCAGAATTTTTTGATAAGGAAACAGGCCCCACTCGAACCACCGTGGCAGTACACCAATTACCGCACCCCGATTTGGTGGTGGAGATTAAGGTAATGGCTTATAAAAAACAATAATTGTCATTCCTGCGAAGGCAGGAATCCATTAAAAGCTGAAACTAAAAAGTAGATTCCTGCCTTCGCAGGAATGACAAAATATGAACATCCAAAACTACATAAACGGCAACTTCCATAATCCAATCGAAAATGAGTGGCTAGACAACTACAACCCATCAAATGGCGAAGTTTACGGGCAACTACCAAACTCTTCAAAAGAAGATGTAGAAAATGCATATATCGCAGCAAAATCGGCTTTTCCAACGTGGTCGCAAACCACTCTTGAAGAGCGCAGTAGAATCCTAATAAAAATTTCAGAATTATTAGAAAGTAGTATACAGCGCTTTGCCGAGGCCGAAAGCAAAGACAATGGCAAACCCATCGGTTTAGCAAAAACCGTTGATATCCCAAGAGCAGCAAGTAATTTCAGGTTCTTTGGGAATGCCATCACCCAATTTGCCAGCGAAAGTCACGACAGCGTGGGGCAAAATGCTATCAACTATACTTTAAGGCAACCTATTGGTGTTGTTGGTTGTATTTCACCATGGAATTTGCCACTCTATTTGTTTACATGGAAAATTGCTCCGGCCATAGCTGTAGGAAACTGTGTGGTTGCAAAACCTAGCGAAGTTACACCAATGACAGCTTATCTTTTGAGTGAACTACTAAATAAGGCCGGCCTCCCCAAAGGCGTGCTAAATATTGTTCACGGCTTAGGCACCACAACAGGTCAAGCGATAATTGAACATCCGGATATTAAAGCGATTTCGTTTACCGGCGGAACCACAACCGGTGCGCACATTGCAAAAGTAGCTGCACCCATGTTTAAAAAGCTATCTTTAGAACTTGGGGGCAAAAACCCAAACATCATTTTTGCCGATTGCGATTACGAGGATATGTTGGAAACTACGGTGCGTTCATCGTTTGCCAATCAAGGTCAAATTTGTTTATGCGGAAGCCGAATTTTTGTGGAAGCTTCAATTTACGACAAGTTTAAAACCGATTTTGTTGAAAAAGTTAAGCAACTTAAAGTTGGGCATCCATCTAAAAACGATACTGATATAGGCGCATTAGTTTCAAAAGCACATCTTAAAAAAGTAAAAAACTATATTAACATGGCCAAAGCCGAAAACAATGTTATTTTGTGTAGTGGCAATGAAGTAACAGTTAAAGGTTTTGAGAACGGTTATTATTTAGAGCCCACCATAATTGAAGTTAAAACCAACGAATGCACCGTAAACCAAGAAGAAATTTTCGGGCCCGTAGTAAGCATCATGCCTTTTAATACCGAAGATGAAGTTTTACAAATGGCAAACCAAGTAAAATACGGCTTATCGGCAACCCTTTGGACCAACGATGTAAAACGTACCATGCGAATGAGCAACCAATTGCAAGCGGGAATTGTTTGGGTAAACACGTGGATGTTACGCGATTTACGTACGCCGTTTGGCGGTGTTAAAGCAAGTGGGATTGGTCGTGAAGGCGGATTTGAAGCCTTGCGTTTTTTTACCGAAGCAAAAAATGTTTGTATAAAATACTGACAACTAGTTGTCATACTGAACTTGTTTCAGTATCTCATAAATAAAAATCGAAATAAATAATTAAATAGATTCCGCCGTAATTCATTTTAGTGAAGACAAAAAGCGGGAATAAAAAAATATGAATCTTAAATTAAACAACAAAAGCGCCTTAGTTTGCGGAAGCACGCAAGGCATAGGAAAAGCAACCGCCATGGCTTTAGCTGCCGAAGGTGTAAACGTTACTTTAGTGGCCAGAAACAGGGAAAAACTAAAAGCGGTTTTAGCAGAATTACCAAATACTAAAAACCATAGCTATATTGTGGCAGACTTTTCCAATCCCAGGGATTTACAAGAAAAAGTCATTAATTTTATTGAGAAAAACCACGGGTTTCATATTTTAATTAATAACACAGGTGGCCCGAGAAGCGGTTCTATTTTAACAGCTGCGCTCGAAGAATTCGATAAAGCCTTTATTCAGCATTTAAAATGCAATCATGTGTTGGCTCAAGCTACCATCCCATTTATGAAAGAGGCAGGTTTCGGAAGAATAGTCAATATCATTTCTACGTCTGTAAAAGAACCCATTCCTGGTTTGGGTGTAAGCAATACCATTAGAGGCGCCGTGGGCAACTGGAGCAAAACTTTGGCTACCGAAGTTGGTGCTTTTGGCATTACCGTTAACAATGTATTGCCCGGATTTACCGAAACGGAGCGTTTAAACGAAATAATTAAAATTAAGGCTGCCAACGAAAACAAAAGTGTAGAGGCTATGGCAGAAATTATGAAAGGTTATTCGCCTGCCAAACGATTTGCAAAGCCTGAAGAAACCGCAAATGTTATCACGTTTTTAGCGAGTGATTGTGCCAGTTATGTAAACGGAATTAACGTTCCGGTTGATGGTGGCCGTACAAAAAGCCTTTAGCCGTTAAACTCGATTTGACATCTTATTAATTGAAAAGTAATTATTAACTTTAACGTAAATTTCGCGTGAAGGATTGAAGCGGCATCCTTTTGCTTTTTTGCAAAAGATATAGCGGAAAGCCTGACCTGCAAGGGCACGCCCAAAACATAAACATACGATGAGTAAAGTATATCCGCCCATAAATTTTAAAGCTTGGATTGAAGAAAACAGACATTTATTAAAACCGCCTGTGGGCAATAAAGTGGTTTGGAAAGATGGTGATTTTATTGTAATGGTGGTTGGTGGCCCAAATAGCAGAAAGGATTATCACTACAATGAAACCCCTGAATTTTTCTATCAAATAGAAGGTGATATCGTGCTTAAAATTATTGAAGAAGGCACACCAAAAGACATTCATATTAAAGAGGGCGAGATTTTTTTATTGCCCCCAAAAGTACCGCACTCACCACAACGAGGCGCCCATACCGTAGGCTTGGTTATTGAGTATCCCAGAGAAAAAGGGGTACAGGATGCATTGCTTTGGTTTTGCGAAAATTGCACCACAAAATTATATGAAGAAGATTTTACGCTCGACAATATTGAAACGGATATGCCTAAAATTTTCGATAATTATTACAGTGATGAAGACAAGCGGTCTTGCCCGAATTGCGGCGAAGTGATGCAGCCTCCAAAGAAAGTAAAACTGGAAGATTAATGAAACGTAAACTTCGAATAAACGGCCATTCACATTTACTGCCTTACCCTGAGGAAATACCCGATTTTATGCGCGAAAAGGGCATTTTTTGGGTTGACAAGGACAGGAAATATATGCTTCAAAAAGATTGGAGCCGTCCCGTAACCGATTCCAGTTTCTTTTTACACGAAAAGTTGGAATGGATGGAACGCAACAAAATAGACCATGCCGTGGTTTTAAATTTATCGCAATTGTACGGCAATGGTTTACGTGTTGAAGAAATGAAACAAGCATTGCGTTTTCAAAACGATTTCAACGCCAAAATACAGCACGAAAATCCCAATAAATTTACTTGTGGCTTTGTGGTGCACCCGGGTTTTGTTAGGAGTGCCTGTTGGGAAATTGAACGATGCGTGGAAACCCATGGCATGCAATTACTTTGTTTGCCAACCCATTATATGGATACCATTGGCACGTGGCGTTGCATTTTTGATGAGGAAAACGAGCCCATTTTTGAACTGGCCAACAAATACAATTTAGCCGTAGAAATTCATCCTTACGATGGTGAAAAATTTATAAAACTGGAAAACACCTCGTGGCGTTTTCATTTAATTTGGATGTTGGCACAATGTGCCGATGCCTATCATTTTTTAACTTTAAATGGGTACCAAGAAAAATACCCAAATATGAGAACTTGTTTTGCACACGGCGGCCAATTGGCACAAATTAATTTAGGCCGACGTATTCAAGGGTTTGATGGTAGACCCGATTTATTTGAAGGCAAACACCACCCCAGAAAAGCCGTTGGGCATAAAAACATTTTCTTCGATACCTTGGTTCATGATACCGGCGGGTTGGAATTGCTCATAAAAAATCAAGGTTCACAACAAGTACTAATGGGATTGGACGACCCCTATCCTTTGGGTGAAATGGAAAGCACCAAACAGTCGTCGTATCCCGGAAAAATTTTAGATTTAGCCATTGAACGCAACATTATTAACGAATCTGAACGCGACGCTATTTGGGAAGACAACGTTATACAATGGTTATGTGGCGATGACGAAACGGCTAAAAAAGAATTGGTAAATAGAATTTTAAGTTAATGCATTTTATACCCGAAAACATAGATGATTACGTAGTAAAACATTCTGAGGACGAACCAGAATTGCTACAGCAACTCAATAGGGAAACCTATCAAAAAATATTGCAACCACGTATGCTTAGTGGTCATTACCAGGGGCGCGTATTGAGTATGATTTCTAAAATAGTGCATCCAAAAAACATACTGGAAATTGGCACTTATACGGGCTATTCCGCTTTGTGTTTAGCCGAAGGTTTACAAAAAAATGGCGAGCTTCATACTATTGACCTCAATGAGGAACTGTTTGATTTTCAGCGTAGGTATTTTGATAAATCTGATTATGGCAATCAAATATTCCAGCATTTAGGTGATGCTTTGGATATTATTCCGAAACTAGACAAAACCTTTGATTTGGTTTTTATTGATGCCGATAAAGAAAACTATTCCAATTACTTTAATGTGATTGTTGACAAATTAAATACAGGCGGTATTATTTTATCCGACAATGTTTTGTGGAGCGGTAAAGTTTTAGAGACAACTTTTAAAAAAGAAGACACCTCTACCCCTGCTTTAATAGAATACAACAAACTTTTAAAAAACGATAGAAGGGTTGAAACTGTGGTTTTACCCATTCGCGACGGCTTGACGATTAGCAGGAAGTTATGAAAAGTGGATTCCTTCCCGATAGCTATCGGGATTCGCAGGAATGACAAAAAATTACTCCAAGAAATAATGTTGGCGGATAGGTAGCGTTAGGGATTGAACGGCATGTTTGAAATCCTTTTTAAATCGTAAAGTCAGCTTAATTTTGGTAAAGCACTTCACTTAATTGGTAGCTACGTTGCCGGTACTCTGCACGACGTTTTAAAAAGATTGAGTAGTGAAAGCCCGACCTTTAGGTAACGCCCAAAAAACCAACCTAACATTTATGCTTTACAGTTTAAACATTAAGATGCCTTAACCAATTTTACTTCACAAGAATTCGAATTTTGAATATGCGAAGCTATCGTTTGAAAAAACTCGTAATTATCAAATGGTTTGGTGATAATATCGTTAAACCCTATAATATCAAAATCTTGTTTAACCTCTTCAATATCGGCAGCTGTTAAAGCTATAATAGGTATTTCTTTATTAAATTGCCTAATGGCCACGGTGGCATCATTACCATTCATAACGGGCATATTAATATCCATTAAAATAAGATCGTAACTGTTTTTAGCTTTCATTATTTCAACGGCTTTTAAACCATTATCAACAATGTCGCAAGCGTAGTTTTGCTTAACCAATAAATTTTTAGTTACAATTTGGTTTATCTTATTATCTTCAACTATTAAAATTTTATACTTATTACCTTTATTTAGTTTCACCTTTTTTGGTGCGTTTAGGTCTACTACCGTTTTACTTTCTTGGTCTATTTCGAAATCTATATTAAAGCTAAACTTGGTGCCTTTACCTACTTCACTTTCAAGTTCAATTTGGCTCTCAAATAGTTGAATAATGTTTTGGGTTATGGACAGCCCCAAACCAGTGCCTTGATAATTCGTATTATTTTCATTTCCTAATTGGGAAAAATTATCGAAAATGGTTTTAAACTTATCTTCAGGAATCCCTATGCCGTTATCTTCAATTTCAAAACGCAAACTCACCTTTTCCTCATCTAGGTTTAGTAGTTTTATTCTCAAATCAATAACACCGCTTTCAGTAAATTTTATACTATTCCCAATTAAATTTAGTAAAACCTGAGACATTCTAACTTTATCAACTTTAATGTACTCCGGGATTTCTTCGTCAATAGACAATTTAATAATGTTATTCGATTCTTGTAATCTGTATTCAAAAGAATCGACTATGCGCTGCATTAAAGATTTTAGGTTTACCGACACATTTTTAAGCTCGATTTTTTGAGCTTCCATTTTGTTGGCTTGTAATATATCGTTAACTAAATTTAAAAGGTAATCACCGGAATATTTAAGAGATTGCAAATATTTTCTGTCGCGTTCGCTAAGGTTCTTTCTCTCGTTTAACAAGAGCGATGTTATACCAACTACACCATAAAGCGGTGTTCTCAATTCGTGAGATACGTTTGAAATAAATTTACTTTTTAACTCTGAGGTTTTTAAGGCCTCATCCTTAGCAAGTTGTAATTCGTTGTTTTTAAGCTTTAAAGTTTTGCTCAATTTTATTTTAGAGCTATAACTTTTATAAATAACGATGAATGAAACCACTAACAGCAACAAGGTTATAAAAAATATGATATTGATTTTCTTGAACTTATTGGCTATCTCCATTTGCTCCAGTCGTGCAATATTTGCGGTTTTGGCCTCGTTTTTGTAATCTTCAATTAAAAATTTAGATTTTAAAATTAAATCATGTCTGTTTTTTTCTTCATTGGAAAGTTGGTCTTTGTAATTATTTTGTTCCAATAAAGTAATGTATGCTTCTGTGCTTTTACCTGATTTTGCCAAGGCAATGGACAATTGCATATAAATATCACTCATTAAAGCTAAATCGACTTCTTCGTTGTGTTCATTTAATGAAAAAATAGCTTCCCTAAATTTATTGCTTGCATTATTATACAGTTCTTTTTTTGCATAATATATACCGTAAACATAATTGAAATACCCTTCTAAACTAGAATTTACAGAATTTGTTTTTAGATAGTTGCCTAATTTTAAAAGGTTTATCAACGCCTCGTCTAAGCTGTTTTTTTCAATATATAATTCGCATAAATTAATCTTTGCCTCAACATATATGTTTTGGAGATTTTCTTTTTCGGCAGTCTGTAAGCCTCTTTTAGCAACAGAAAACTGAAGTGCTTTCTCAAAATATTCAATGCTTTTATTGTATTTATTCTGGTCTCTAAATATTTTGGCTAGGTTTAAAAACGAACTTGAAACCAGGTAATCGTCATCTAACTCTTTTAAAACATCTAATGTTAATTGATAATGCTCTTGGGCAGACTTATAATTTTCCATTAAGTAATAAATATTACCTAAGTGAAAATTAGCCGTAGCACTTCCGTAATTGTCTTGTATGGAATCTGACAATGCTTTAGCATGAATAAATTCTTTAAATGACTTTACTATTTGTTGATTGTTAAAGAGAATTAATGCAGAAGCGTTTTTTTGATCAATTTCTTTTATGATTTCTCTATCTGTTTTACCAAAAACCAAGGTGGTAACCAATAGAAAACTTACAAGTAGATTTGTTTTCATGTTTTACGAAAATTATAGATTTGGGACTGACAAAGTATTTCTTTTCCCTAATAGGAATAAAAATATTCGTCAAAAAACAATCTTTTTCCGACAAACAGATTATTTACTTTCTGAAAACTAATGGAATACTATTAAAACTTACGTTTTACTGAGCCTGTAAAATCTTCTAGATCGTCTTTTACTTTATCGAGCTCTTTTTTTACATCGGTAGTGATGCTGGTGTCTATACCGTTTTTTTCGACAGTTTTGGTAATTTCATGTTTAATATCGTTGGTAGCATCTTTAAGCGTACGCATACCTTTACCCAAGCCACGGGCTATTTCCGGCAGCTTGTCGGCACCAAAAACCATGATGACAATAAATAGTATAAAAGCTATTTCTGCACCGCTAATAAATAAAAATGTAGGTTGATATATCACAGTACAAATATAGTGAGTGTTTATTAGAATAAAAAAAGCCAACTATTAAAGTTGGCCTTTTTTAAATTATTTTCCGTCTATTTTCTCTTTAAATTGATCGAATTGACTTTGTGTAACTTCTCTCGGCCAAGAATTGTTTGAAGTATCAACATCTGCCGTTTCTAAATTCGGATCTACTTTAATACTTACAATTTCTTTTTCTGAAGCGATAGCTTTTTTAACTTCATTATCGTTTAACCTCCAGATTTGCGCTGGATAGGTTTCGGTTTTCGTCGTGCCATCTGCATACGTGTACTCCACTATAATAGGCATTACCAAACCTCCTGGTTTTTCGAAGGTAATATTATAGAAGTACTTAGGCGATTTGATGTTTTTCTGTTCTTCTGGCGTAAAGTTATCCATAATGTATTCTTTTACAGATGGTGCGCTTTCAACTGGTTTTTGCTTTTTCATGTCTTCTTTAAAGTCTTCGCTACCTTCTTCAACCATATAAACCAAGGGTCTTAATTGGTTTTTACTAATACCTCTTTCTTCCATAAGTTCTTTCATGTAGGCATTAGGTTCTGACGACACATAGTATTTTTTCACCTCTTTTACACCGATATCCACCCAATCGGTTGTGTAAAACCAACCTCTCCAAAACCAGTCTAAATCGAAAGCCGATGCATCTTCCATAGTTCTGAAAAAATCTTCTGGTGTTGGGTGCTTAAACATCCAACGATGCGAATACTCTTTAAAGGCATAATCGAATAATTCGCGACCCATTACGGTTTCTCTTAAAATATTTAAAGCCGTGGCCGGTTTACCGTAAGCGTTATTTCCAAATTGATAGGTATTAAGTCCTTTGGTCATTATTGGTGCAATATAATCTTGATTACCACCCATATATGGCACAATTAAATGTGCTGGCCCACGATCGGACGGAAAGTTTTTGTGCTGTGGCGATAATGCTTTGGGATGTTTTTCACCAAAATCCTGTTCTGCCACATACTGTAAAAATGTGTTTAAGCCTTCGTCCATCCATGTCCATTGGCGCTCGTCACTATTTACAATCATAGGAAAAAAGTTATGACCAATTTCATGGATAATTACCCCCATCATACCATATTTAACTCGGTCGCTATAATTACCATCCTCATCTGGTCTGCCGTAATTCCAACAAATCATAGGGTATTCCATACCTTGGCGTTTGGCATGAACAGAAATCGCTTTATGGTAAGGATAATCAAACGTCATTCTGGAATAGGTTTCCAAAGTGCTAGCAACAGCTTTTGTAGACCAGTCCTCCCACAACGGGTTACCTTCTTTTGGATACAAAGACACCGCCATAACATCTTTATTACCGATTTTTACGGCCATCATATCCCAAATAAACTTTCTTGATGTGGCAAAGCCATAATCACGTACATTTTCTGCTTTAAATTTCCATGTTTTGGTTTGGTTTGAAAATCCTTTTTCCGCCGCTTCAGCTTCTGTTTGATTTACAATAATAACCGGTTCGTTATACGATTTTTTAGCTTGTTCGTAACGATCCATCATCGTTTTTGTAAACACTTCCTTTCTGTTTAGAAGTTTCCCTGTGGCATCCAAAATATGGTCTGCCGGTACGGTAATATTTACTTCATAATCGCCAAATGGTAATGCAAACTCATCACGTCCCCAAAATTGAGAATTCTGCCAACCTTCCACATCGCTATAAACTGCCATTCTTGGAAAAAACTGTGCAATGACATAAGCTCTATTTCCATCTTTTGGAAAATACTCGTAACCCGAACGCCCACCTTCATCTACGTGATTATTAATATTATACCACCACTTAATGGAAAACGAAAATTTGTCGCCCGATTTCATGGCTTTTGGCAATTCCACACGCATCATGGTTCTATTAATCATGTGCTTTAAAGGTTTGCCATTGGCATCTTTAACCTCCTCAATATTAAAACCTCGCTCTAATGGTGCCTTAATATAATTTTTTGCAAACTGTGAAGGCGTTAACACCGGTGCCACACCACTGCTTTCAATTAGCGGCGATTTAGAGTCCTTGGCACGTTGATTTTGGTCCAATTGTACCCAAAGATATTTTAAAACATCAGGCGAATTATTGGTATAAGTAATAGTTTCAAAACCAGACAATCTCGCATTTTTATCGTCTAAAACAATGTCCATTTTATAATCGGCTTGTTGCTGATAATATGCCACACCCGGTGCTCCCGAGGCGGCTCTGTACATATTTGGTGTTGAAAACTCATCGTACAATTGCTTAAATTTATTGGTATTTGTATGTCCTTTTTTGCGCTCTTGCTGATCTTGATCTTGAGCAAAAACCCCCGAAGTAATAAATACCGCAGACAGAAAGTAATAGGCAATTTTTTTCATTTTCAATTTAATAACATATTTAGTTTAAAAGAATAGTGTTGTTTTTAAGGTAAAAGATACCACCGTAAAAAACGCTCGAAAATAGTAAATTTTTAAGAATTTCAACTTTATTTTAATCAAAGTTTAACAAAGCATGGTCTTTTTGAAGAATAAACAAAAAGCTTTTATGTGTTTCGTTTATTTTGGTTTTAACAATATTTTGTTGTTCTTGAAATAAATCGAACAGCAATTGGTTAGTAATTTCAAATGCATTAATGGCTTTAACGCCTTCAATTTCCAGGTAGCATTGCATAATATCGCCGTTATATTCTTTTCCAATAAAGTTAATTTTGGCGGCCTTATTATTAATTTTAATTTTTATTTTTTCGTTTAAATAACGTGCAATATAAGCATCTACCGTTTTTGGTTCGTTTTTACCTGCCAAGGTTATGTTGTCGTTGTAACGTTTGCGCAAAACATTCTCGAAATCGTCAATAAAAATCCTCGATATTATTTGTACCGATGCCTTCTCTTCTACATAATTTATTTGCGTTACGCTCACATAATATTTGTGCATGGCGCTAAAGGCAAAAAGTGGAATTATTAAAAAGAATAAAAAAGACTTTAAAAATGTCATGTCTGTTTTTTTTTTGCTAAAGTAATTATTTTGATGCTTGTTTTTACGGTTCAAAAAGCATTCCAAAAATAATTATTTGGGCGTTACCTTTTTCTCATACCCACAAGGTTTTTAGAAACCTTGCAGGATCGCAAAAGGTCGGGCTTTCACTACTCGCTTCCTCCTATCGTCGGCGAGCTCAAACATGCCGCTCAATCCCTAACGCGGGCCTCGCAACTTAAACATCAATCGGTTATCGATTCGAGATTTGTTTTATAAACTTTTAATTTTTCTTTTAAAAACTCAAGAATTTCAATATCGGTCTTGTTTTTACACCGTTCAATAAAATGAGCATCGTCTGCGCAGAAATAAAAAAAGTCTGCCACTCTATCTGCTTCCAATGAATATATATTTAAAAAATCTTTTTCTAATCGCGCTTTTATGTTTTCCAACAAGGCCTCTTTCGTTTCTATATCAACGCGGTTTTTAAGCTCTTTTGTTCTACCTGAAATACCATTTAATATTGGGTTTAAAGGAATTCCACCACCTAAAAGCCCCAAAAGCATTTTTGGTTTAAACTCTCCCGCTTCGTGCAATCGCCGTTCGCTTTGTGTAGCCAGTTTACCGGTGTATCCCGGAATACCAACATCGTAACAATTAATGGGTGGTTCGCCTTCAATCTGTTCAATATCCAAAAGCAAATCTCCTGATAATATTTTGCCCACCAACACTTCTCCCAACTCGTTTATTTGCTCTTTTAATGTTACGGTTAATGCTCTGTTTAAAACAACTTGATCACTAACAACAATATATTTTGGAATGTGCTGAATAGACGAAAACACAAGTGTATCGTTTAACTTTGCAGTAATTTTAAATTCGCCAATTTTATTGGTGGTTGTAAAAACCTGAGCCGTTTTATTTATAACGTGAATATTTTCAAAACCCGCATGGCTTTCAACTTTTCCGTAAATTTCAACAGATTGCGATTCGGCCATTTTAAAAGCAAACAACAGTACTAAAAAAGAAACATATTTAATGTTTTGCATCTTCCAACATCAAAAATTCTTTGCTTTGCCGCATTAAGTACTCGAGTAAATACACTTCGTTTTCTGGTTTATATAACTCGTCTTTTATGCCTTCAGCTTCAATAAAAGCCACAAACAACTCTACTTTTTCAAACGGAATATTACAAAATTCGCTAATAAATTTATGGGAATAAACATCCAATAAATCTTTAGGTTTTTCATCCTTTTTATAAAAATTACTTTGCTTTCTTTTCCGTTGTAACAACTTATTGATCCCCAACAATGAAGCAAAATCTATTCCGTTGTAAAACTGCCCTTTACTCACAATCCTATTTAATTCATCTCTAATTAAGTCGTTATTAAAAGCATTGTCATCAAAATATTCCAAAGCATTCATATTGCCTAAATCGAGTTCTATTTTGGGCAATTCTTCAGTATTATCAATATCGGTAACCAAATCACCTGAAAGTCCCGTGGATAATAACACAGCACCTAATTGATTTACCTGTTCGGCTAAATAAATCTTTAACTGTTTAGACGCTATAGCGTCCTCGGTAATTGTGATTGAAACGGTTTTAAACTGCAGTGCGGAAATTTCGATAATATCATGTAAAGCCACATGAATAGTAAATTCACCCTTGCCATTGGTAATTGTGCCTTTATTAGACGATGCATTGTAAACCGTAATATTTTCTACATCATTATTATCAGCAAGAATAACACCGTTAACTTCAATACGCTGGATATTCTGACTCATCATCGAATCACAATAAAACAATATGGCAATAAAAAGTAATAGTTGTTTCAATACGTTTATTTTACGTTATAAAGAAAGCGTTTCAAATCTTAAATAAAATGAAAAACTACTTTAAACTTTTGTTAAATCCTACATTTGATTACTTTTACCTAATATACGAAATTACATGAGAAACCTAATTATAGCCAGCACTTCTACCGTTCATGGCAGCGGATATTTGGAATATATTTTAGATGAATTAGCCACTTTTTTTAACGAAGCAAAAACGGTATTGTTTATTCCGTATGCCAGACCAGGCGGTATATCGCACGACGAATACACCCAAAAAGCCGCATCGGCATTTTCTAAAATCGATAAAAAAGTAGTGGGTATCCATACGTTTAATAACCCCGTTGAGGCTATAAAAAACGCCGAGGCTATTTTTACCGGCGGTGGCAATACCTTTGTTTTGGTAAGCCAGTTGTACCAAAACAATTTAATAGCAGTTTTAAAAGAAACCCTTACCAACGGCACCCCGTATTTGGGCACAAGCGCCGGCAGTAATATTTGCGGACTCACCATAAAAACATCCAACGATATGCCCATTGTTTACCCGCCCAGTTTTAATACTTTGGGCGTTGTGCCTTTTAATATTAATCCGCATTATTTAGACCCCGACACAAACAGCACACACATGGGCGAAACCCGCGAAACCCGGATTAAAGAATTTCACAGCTACAATACACCACCCGTAATAGGTTTGCGCGAAGGCAGTTGGCTGCGTGTTAAAGGCGATTCCATAGTGTTGAAAGGCGCCTTAGAAGCGCGAATCTTCGAGTATAACAAAACACCCTACGAAATCGCTTCGGGCACACAATTAAATCATTTAAAATAAAAACAATTTGGGCGTGCCCCTTCCCGATAACTATCGGGCGGGTCGGGCTATCCGCTACAAGTCCTCGCTGCGCTGTGGGCTTTCCACTACTATCCCTCACGCGGGCATACCAGCCAAAGCCACTACAGATTACCAAGTACAACCAACCTGCAAAAAATAGAGCATAAAAAAAGCCCCATATTTCCATGGAGCTTTTCGAGCGGGAGACCAGGTTCGAACTGGCGACATTCAGCTTGGAAGGCTGACGCTCTACCAACTGAGCTACTCCCGCATTAACGATGCAAATATAAACACTCTCGCAACTTATTTGCAAGCAAAAACTACAACTTTTTAAAAAAATGATAGCCCAAAATTTCAAACCCTTCGTTGTAATAAAATTTGTGCGACGGATAATTATGCACATACGTATTCAATTCTATTGATTCACAACCTTTTAGCTTAACGTAGTTATAAATCCACTCAAAAAATTGTTTTCCTAAACCTTTGCCACGATACTCATCATCAATAAAAACATGGTCTGGTTCAACACTTTTTCCTGAATAGTGTCTTGTGCAATACCACAAACCGGAAATTCCAACTAGTTTATCGCCTTCAAAAATGCCGGCACATTCGTAATTCTGAGTTACCATTTCGGAAAAACGTTGTTTTAAAACCGCATCAGATTGATTATGACCATTTAGTTTTTGAACTAAAGGTATCACAGAATCAATTTGTTTTTTATCAATAATTTTAAACTGAAAAGACATCAACAATTTTTATGTGAAGATAAATATTTTCTAATTATTCATTAAAACATAAAATTAAATCCACTTAAATTTAATACGTGACAAAACCGTAAAAAATGGGTCTAAAACCTGAGTTTGCCCTGTTAATCAAACCAGGGTAATAGCTAGAATTATTATTTTTTGTAAATTTCAAATTATAAATAGCAACAATGAGAAGTAGAAATTTTAAGATTAGATTATTAATTGGTCTTGCCATAGTAGCATTTGCATTTATTAAAAAATGTAATAGTAAAGAGCGAAATGCGTATACCGGTAGAGTGCAAACCATTAACATGACCTCGGATCAAGAAATAGCCATTGGCTTACAACACGCGCCACAAATGGCTCAACAACATGGTGGCCTACATCCTAACAACCAATATCAAGCCCTTGTAGACCAAGTAGGAAACAAGCTTGTAAATAATAGTATGGCAAAGGATACGCCTTATAAATACGACTTTCATTTGTTGGCAGACGAGAATACTATAAATGCTTTTGCATTACCCGGTGGGCAAATTTTTATTACCTACGCATTGTTTTCTAAACTGGAAAATGAAGACCAGTTGGCTGGTGTTTTGGGGCACGAAATCGGTCATGTTTTAGGGCGTCATTCTGCTGAACGTATTGCAGAAAGCGACTTTTGGCAAACCGTAACCACGGGTGCATCGGTTGGTGCGGATATGGGCGGATTGGTAAGTGGCATTGGCCAACAAACACTTTTGAAAAATGGTCGTGATGATGAATTGGAAAGCGACGATCTTGGTGTGTTGTTTATGCTTAAATCGGGTTACAACCCTCAAGAAATGATTGGCGTTATGGAAATTTTAAAGGATGCTGCTGGCCCCAATCGTGTTCCGGAATTTCAAAGCTCACATCCAGATCCCGATAATAGAATTGAGAAAATTCAAGAATCTATTGAAAAGTATAAAAACCAATAATAAAAAGCCTTGTTAAAACAAGACTTTTTATGAGTGACTAGCTCTAAATAATTATTAAAAATTATTTAATTTTTAAGCTAAAGCATCCTTTAGTATTGCTAAAGCTTCTTTGGCATTAGACCGTTCTGCATACTTAACAGCAGTTAAACCTTTAGGACATTTGGTTTTTAACTTAGCGCCTTTAGCAATTAAAAACTTCAAAATGTCGGTTCGGTTATACTTAGCAGCATACATAACCGGTGTCATCCCATTAGATTTTTTGTTGATATCCGCACCTAAACTGATAAGTTTTTTAACGGTTTCTAAGTCGCCTTTTGCTATAGACACACAAAAAGGACTCACTTGAACTACGGCTTCTACACTGTAATCTTTAACGGTTTCATTCATTGATTTTGCATTAACTGATACTACTGAAAAGCATAATGCGATTGCGGAAATAATGATTGTTTTTTTCATGATGAAAGATTTTAATTTGATTATTGATTTGAATTGATTTCGTTTTTTGATATACTAAAGAGACGACAAAAATCTCAATCTGTTACACAAAAAATAATTAATAACATATTTTTAACATTGATTTCACATTTTATTATGTTAAAGCTTTTTTGTTGAGATACTCGCAAAAATCCGCTATTTAAAAGCTTTTTGAGATGTTTTAACGAGGATTTTTTTTATAATCTCACTATCTTTGAATACTCAAAAATTCTCACAAAAAATGAACAAAAAAGTTATCTTAATGATTCTTGATGGTTGGGGAAATTCTCCAGACCCAAAGGTATCAGCAATCGATCATGCCCATACCCCATTTATTGATTCACTATATAAAAAATACCCTTTCGCAACGTTAAGAACCGATGGCTTACACGTTGGTTTACCCGATGGGCAAATGGGAAATAGCGAAGTTGGCCATATGAATTTGGGTGCGGGACGTATTGTATACCAAGATCTTGTTAAAGTAAATTTGGCTGTAAAAAACAAAACCCTTAATAACGAACAAGTTTTGGTTGATGCCTTTAACTATGCAAAAAACAATCATAAAAACGTTCATTTTTTAGGCTTATTAAGCGATGGTGGCGTACACTCGCATATTAACCATTTATTGGGGTTAATTGATGCCGCCAACGATTTTGGATTAGCCAATACTTTTGTTCACGCTTTTACCGACGGGCGCGATGTAGACCCAAAATCAGGTTATGGTTTTGTAACCGAGCTTGAAAATCATATTGAAAACACAAACACCAAATTAGCAACGGTAACTGGTCGTTACTACGCTATGGATAGAGATAAACGTTGGGAACGCATAAAATTAGCTTATGATGCTTTAGTGAATGGTATTGGCGAAAAGTCGACAAATATTACCGAATCCATCAGAAAAAGTTATAAAAATGATATCACCGATGAGTTTATAAAACCCATTATCGCAGTTGATGAAACCAATCAACCTATCGCACAAATTAAAGACGATGATGTTGTGATATTCTTCAATTTCAGAACCGATCGCGGTCGTGAGTTAACCGAAGCTTTAACCCAAACCAATTTTCATGAGCAAAACATGCATAAACTCAATTTGCATTATGTGACGCTTACCAATTACGACGATACTTATAAAAACATCAACGTTATTTTCAATAAAGAGAACCTAAATGAAACTTTGGGTGAAGTATTGGAAAAACACAACAAAAAACAAATTCGAATTGCCGAAACCGAAAAATACCCTCATGTTACCTTTTTCTTTTCTGGCGGACGCGAAGAACCTTTTAATGGCGAAACCCGCATTTTAAGAAACTCACCAAAAGTAGCCACATACGATTTAAAACCCGAAATGAGCGCTTATGAATTACGCGATGCTTTAGTACCAGAATTACAAAAGGGCGAGGTAGATTTTGTGTGTTTAAACTTTGCAAATGGCGATATGGTTGGGCACACCGGCGTTATGGAAGCTGCCATAAAAGCCTGTGAAGCCGTAGATGAATGCGTAAAAGACGTGGTAACAACGGCATTGAAAAACGGGTATTCAACCCTGCTTATAGCAGATCACGGTAATTGCGAAACCATGATAAATCCAGACGGCACACCCAATACAGCACATACCACAAACCCCGTTCCCGTTATTTTAATCGATAACGATTTAAAAGAGATTAAAGATGGTATTTTAGGCGATATGGCACCAACTATTTTAAAACTTATGGGTGTTCCACAACCTGAAGCAATGACGCAACATCCTTTAGTTTAAGCTTATATTGGGTTAGATTTCCATAATTCTATTAGTGCGTAAATTATTGTACTTTTGTGTTAAACTCAAGTCTATAATTAAAAAAATGGATGTTAACCAATCGCTTATAATCGCTGTAGATTTTGATGGCACTATTGTGGAAGACGCTTATCCTAAAATAGGTAAGCCCAAGCTTTTTGCTTTCGAAACGCTTAAAAAACTACAAGAAGAAGGGCATCGATTGATTTTATGGACCTATAGGTGCGGAGACAAGCTTGACGAAGCTGTTACATTCTGCGAAAATAACGGCATTGTTTTTTACGCTGTTAATAGTAGCTTCTTGGGAGAAGAATACAGTAATAAGATGAGCCGGAAAATTCATGCCGATTTATTTATAGACGACCGAAATATTGGTGGCTTTATAGGTTGGGGAGAAATTTACCAAATGCTTACCAATACCAAACCAAATATCCCTAAAAAGGAAAGCGGTTTCTTTAGGTTTTTTAAGTAAACCGAACATAAGAAAATCTACTTTTTATCAAATCATTATAGGTTTTAAGTATCTTTGCACATATTTTAAAAAGATGATTGTAGTAAAAACACCCGAAGAAATAGAATTGATGCGAGAAAGCGCATTAATTGTTTCGAAAACCTTAGGCATACTTGCCCGTGAAGTTAAACCTGGAGTAACCACACTTCAATTAGATAAAATTGCCGAAGAACACATAAGAGACCACGGTGCCATCCCAGGATTTTTAGGATTATACGATTTTCCAAACACCCTTTGCATGAGCCCGAACGAACAGGTGGTTCATGGTTTTCCAACCAACGAACCTCTTAAAGAAGGCGATATTATTTCTATCGACTGTGGCGCATTAAAAAATGGATTTTACGGTGACCATGCCTACACCTTTGCCGTTGGCGAGATTGCACCTGAAACCGAAAAACTACTACAAGTTACCAAAGCATCGTTATACGAAGGCATAAGAGCCTTTAAAAAAGGAAATCGTGTTGGCGATGTGGGGTATGCCATTCAAAAATATTGTGAAGACCACGGTTATGGCGTTGTGAGGGAATTGGTAGGGCATGGTTTGGGCAGTAAAATGCACGAAGATCCTGAAATGCCAAACTACGGAAAACGCGGTCGTGGCAAAAAATTTATTGAAGGTATGGTGGTGGCCATTGAGCCTATGATTAATATGGGAACCCACCGAATTAAGCAACACAGAGACGGTTGGACCATTACCACTTTAGATAATAAACCAAGTGCCCATTTTGAACATAATGTGGCATTGGTAAATGGCAAACCAGAGTTGCTTTCTACCTTCGCTTATATTTATGAGGCTTTAGGCATTGAAAGTAATGAGGAAGAAGAGTTTAGGCAGAAGGCTTTGGTACTGTAGACACAAATTTCTTAGCATTATTTCGCTGAGATTCACTGAGGGAAACAGAGGTGCACTGAGTATTTATAACTTCAATTAATGTTTATGAATTACAATAAAATTACCGAAAACATTATTGGTTGTGCTATTGAAGTTCACCGAGCACTTGGCCCAGGTTTATTAGAGTCTGCTTATCAGGAATGTTTATTTCATGAACTTGAAAACTTAGGTTATTCCGTAAAAAAAGAAATCATTCAGTCTATTATTTACAAAGATAAAAAATTGGATCACGGTTACAGAATTGATTTACTAATTGAAAACTCAATTGTAATCGAACTCAAAACAGTAGAAAAGCTTACAGATGTTCACTCAGCACAAATTCTAACTTATATGAAATTAGGAGATTACCCGGTAGGATTACTTCTTAATTTTAAAACCAAACTATTAAAAAACGGAATTAAAAGATTTGTAAATACTCTTGAATAAGTGCTCTGCGAAACTTTGTGTGTCTCCGTGAATCTCTGTGAAACAATATGAAAAAACTTTTTAAGCTTATTCTAAATATAATCCCCAGACCTTTACTCATTAGGTTAAGTTACATTATCCGCCCAATTGTGGCCTTCTTTTTAAAAGGAAACAAATACACCGACCCAATTGACGATAAATCATTCAGAAGTTTTTTGCCTTACGGATATGGTACACAACGTAACAATGTACTTTCGCCATCCACTTTAAGTTTAGAGCGCCATCGGTTGTTATGGTTGTATTTGAAACGTGAAACGGATTTCTTTTCATCAGAGAAAAAAGTGCTTCATTTTGCACCGGAACAAGCTTTTTACAAACGCTTTAAAAAGCTGAAAAACCTAGATTATACTACGACGGATTTGAATTCCCCTTTGGCCGATGTAAAAGCTGATATTTGCAATCTTCCTTTTAAAGACAACAGTTACGATGTTATTTTGTGCAACCATGTTTTAGAGCATATTCCGGACGACACCAAAGCCATGCAGGAATTGTATCGGGTTTTAAAACCTAAAGGCATGGCCATTCTTCAAATTCCGCAAGATTTGAATCGTGTTGAAACTTATGAAGATGATTCTATTACAGACCGAAAAGAACGGGCTAAAATTTTTGGGCAGTACGACCATGTACGTATTTATGGTCGTGACTATTTTGACAAACTCAGAAGTATTGGATTTAAGGTTGAAGAAGTCGATTACACTTCCAATCTTTCCGCGGAAGCGATAGAAAAATACTGTTTGGCAAAAGGTGAAATTATTCCGGTTTGTTATAAGTAGTAACGTAAGTACAAAATACCATTTTAAATATTAAGAGAAACTGAAACAAGTTCAGTTTAACATAGCAATGCCATTTAATTTTCAGGAAAATCATTTAAAGCTAAGGTTTCCAATGCTTTCTCTTTATTTTCAAAAATCAAAAACACTTTTAGTTCAGGGTGGGATTTTAAAAAGGTTTTCACTTTTTCAATCCCCATAGCTTTAAATGCGGTAGCGTAAGCGTCGGCTGTCATACAATCATCTGCAATAACAGAAATACTTAAGAGATTGGTTTTACTTGGGTAGCCCGTTTTTGTATCGATAATATGCGCATAACGATTTCCGTTTTCATCCACTTTAAACTTTCTGTACGTCCCGGAAGTCGCCATGGCTTTGTCCTTTAAAGCAATAGCTCGGTTTATGGATTGCGAGCCATCAAAATTGGGGTTTTCCACACCAACCTTCCAATCTGATTTTTTTTCGATATTAATTCCGCTTGCTCTTAATTCGCCTCCAATATCAACGAGGTGATTTTTAGCATTCTGACTTTGTAAAAATTCTGAAACCACATCAACAGCGTAACCTTTTGCTATGGCGTTAAAATCTATAAATGTTTCTTTTTGTTTTAAAACGTGATTATTTTTAAGTGTCACTTTATTAAAACCAACGGATTGCATCAAACTGTCAACTTTAAGGCTATCGAGATTTGCTATTTTACCTTCCGGACCAAAATCCCAGGCATTTACAACGGCACCAATGGTTGGGTCGAAAGCTGCACTGGTGGCTTTATAAATTTGTTTTGAAGTCTCAAAAACTTTTTTAAAATGGGCATCAACTGCAACCTCTTCGTTACGATTTATTTTTGAAATGTCTGAATATATTTGATAGGTGGACATGGATTTATTTATCACGTAAAACAAGCTATCAATTTGCTTTTGATAATTAAGGTCGGAATCGTAAGTGACCCTGTAATACGTCCCAAAAACGGTGCCTTCAAGTATTGTGTTTTTGTGTTCTTTTTTACAAGAGATTACAAGTAAAGCAATTAGAATAAATAATATTTTTTTCTTCATCTTTTTAATTTCTATTATAAAGATTCTCACGCTTCGCTCAGAATGACGGATTAATTCAAATTAGTTTCTAAAACCTGTATGCCGTTGTATTCCATTAGGTATTCTTCGTTTAAATATATGGGCAGGTTTTCGCCATTCACATTGCCCAATCCAACACCCGCGTAAAGCACTTTTGCATCGTTTTCCCGAGCATGTTTTTTAAAGGATTCCATCCAAACAACATCGTAATTATTGGGATTATCGGGCAGAATTACCGCTCGTACAATAACAAAATAATACTGCTTGTTTTTATCGATACAGACAAATTGGGGATGTTTTTTTAGCTTACTATTTACGGCAATAAACTCAAAACCACGTTGCTCCAAGTCTTTTCCAACATGGTTCATGGCCAAATTATGTAATTCCTGTTCTGAAAGTGGTTTGCTCATGTTGCAAATTTAACATTATTAATTCAGATATTTTTTGTAAATTAAATACCAAATTTTCTAATTATGGATTTACCTTATCGTTTAGAATCTGCAATAAAAAAACTATATACAGCATATCACAACAACGAACTAATTCCCGAATGTTGTAAGCAATGTGCTGTTGGAAATATATTGGATAAAAGCGATAGTTGGAAACATTTGTCTGACGATCATGGTTCGTTAAAACTCAATTATATTGGTAAAGTGCATCAAAATTTAGGCAGAACATTTAATGGGTATTCGCCTTTGGAATTATTGCAGATTGAGACTGTTTTTTTAAGCGCCTGTGGTTACCAATTACCGCTTCATTATAGAAACGATAAACCTAAAAACACAAACAATAAAGAGGTGTTGTTTGATGGCTTAATGGCAGTAATTAAATATTTATGCGATTTGGATGGTGTCTCAAACGTATTAAACAACACGACATATTTAGAGCTTGAAAATAATAACCCAAAATATAAGCTAGAACATGGCTTTTAGACTATTAATATAGTTGTTTAAAAAATACTAAAAAATAAAAAACCCAATACTCGCGTATTGGGTTTAAATTTAGTTTTCAAACTAAAGATTCTCACGTTTTTTAAAAAAAGAAAAACTCAGAATGACAATTAAGTTTTAGCCTCCAAAGTCATCAAATCTGATATGCTCATCTGGAATACCAAAATCTTCTCCCATTTTCTGAACCGCTTTGTTCATTAATGGCGGGCCACAGAAATATAACTCGATATCTTCGGGTGCTTCATGATGACTTAAGTAATTATCAATAACACAGTTGTGAATAAATCCAACAAACCCATCGCCTTCTTCGTCATTAATATCTTTTTTCACTTTCCAGTTATCTTCTTCCATAGGTTCAGATAAGGCCATATAGAATTTAAAGTTAGGAAAGTCTTTTTCCAATTCCCTGAAATGCTCAATATAGAACAATTCACGTTTTGAACGACCACCGTACCAATACGTTACTTTTCTACCTGTTTTTAAGGTTTTGAATAAGTGATACAAGTGAGAACGCATGGGTGCCATACCTGCTCCACCACCAACATAAAGCATTTCGGAATCAGACTCGTTTATAAAGAACTCGCCATAAGGGCCTGAAATAATTACCTTATCGCCTGGTTTTTGTGCAAATATATAAGACGATGCTATACCTGGATTAACATCCATCCATCCGTTTTTATTACGGTCCCATGGCGGGGTTGCAATACGCACATTAAGCATGATTTCACGTCCTTCTGCAGGGTAAGACGCCATTGAATAAGCTCTTTCAACAATTTCGTCATTTTTCATCACCAATGGCCAAAGATTAAACTTATCCCACTCTTCTTGAAACTTATTTGGTGTATCGTGCTCTTCTGGATGGGCCGTAATATCAATATCAGAATATTTAATTTCACATTCTGGTATTTCAATTTGAATATAGCCACCCGCTTTATATCCCATATCTTCTGGAATTTCAACAACAAATTCCTTAATAAAAGAGGCTACGTTATAATTACGTACAACGGTTGCTTCCCATTTTTTAATACCAAACACTTCTTCCGGAATGGTAATAACCATGTCTTGTTTTACCCTTACTTGACAAGATAAACGGGCACCATCTTTTAATTCTTTACGTGTAAAGTGAGGTGTTTCAGTAGGCAAGGCTTCACCACCGCCCTCTAAAACGTGGCATTCGCACTGAATACAAGTACCACCACCACCACAAGCCGATGGTAAAAATATTTTTTGAGAACTTAAAGTGGTTAATAAAGTACCTCCGGAGGCTACCTCAATTTCTTTTTCGCCATTGATGGTTATTTTAACCGGACCAGATGGCGACAATTTTTGTTTTACAACCAATAGTAATGTTACCAACAACAAAGTAATCACCAAAAAGGCCGTTACCGTTGCTATAATTGTTCCTAATGTACCTGCTGCCAATATCATATTACTCATTTACTTTAATGTTGTTAGCTACTACTTTTTCTTGTTCTGAATCCTTCTTGGGTTCCTCAACTTTTACCGTTGTTTCTTCAACCGGTGCTTCTTCTTCATCACCACCAGTTAACATACCTCCAAAACTCATAAAACCTATGGCCATTAAACCTGTAATAATAAAGGTAATCCCTAAACCACGCAATGCAGGCGGCACGTTTGAATATCTGATTTTTTCACGAATAGCTGCAATAGCCAAAATAGCTAAAAACCATCCTATTCCTGAACTTACGCCGTAATTGAAAGCTAAACCTAAGGTTGCTATTTCACGTGATTGCATAAATAACGAACCTCCCAAAATCGCACAGTTTACGGCAATTAACGGTAAGAAAATACCAAGTGAGTTATATAATGCTGGTGAAAACTTTTCTACTACAATTTCTACCAATTGCACCATGGTGGCTATGGTAGCGATAAACATGATGAATGATAAGAAACTTAAATCGTAATCAGCAAACTCTTCGCCTAACCAGGTTAGTGCCCCAGGTTGCAACAAGTACTGATCAAGCAGCCAGTTTAAAGGCACTGTTATCGCCAATACGAAAATTACAGCAGCGCCAAGACCAACGGCTGTACTTACCTTTTTAGATACTGCCAGGTAAGAACACATTCCTAAAAATGTGGCAAATACCATGTTGTCTATAAATATTGATTTGAAAAATAATTCTATATGTTCCATTTTCTTAAGTTATAAGTTCATTAAGTTATAAGTGCCTAAAGTTTACCAATAATTGTGTTTTTACTTTTTCAACTTTAAGTATTTAAGACACTTTATACTTCAAGTACTTTCCATTAATTATCTTCTACTAAAGCTTTGTTTCTTGTACGTTGTACCCAAATAATAATACCCACAACAATTAATGCCATTGGCGATAATAGCATAAATCCGTTATTTTCGTAACCTATTGCGTATAAACCTGTTTTTTCAATAGGATCTCCTAAAACGGGTATTCCTAACAAAGTACCAGATCCTAATAATTCCCTAAAGAATCCAACAATAATAAGTATCACGGCATAACCTAATGCATTTCCAACGCCATCAAGGAACGATCGCCATGTACCATTGGCTAAGGCAAAAGCCTCAAAACGTCCCATAATGATACAGTTGGTAATGATTAATCCCACGAATACGGAAAGCGTTTTACTTAATTCGTATGCAAAGGCTTTTAAAACCAAATCTACTATAATAACTAAAGTAGCAACCACAATGAGCTGCGCAATAATTCTGATTTTTGATGGTATTACATTACGCATTAACGAGATTACCACGTTACCTACACCCATTACAAAAAGTACAGATATGGACATTACGATAGATGCCTCTAACTCTGCGGTAATTGCTAAAGCAGAACAAATACCTAATACTTGAATGGTAATTGGGTTATTATCTGCTAATGGATCTAATATTAATTTACTGTCTTTTTTTGATAATAGTCCCATTCTTTATTGTTTTAAATTTTCAAAATAAGGCACATAAAGCTTTAAATCGTTTCTTATCATTGCTGATACACCATCGCCCGTAATGGTTGCTCCTGCAATGGCATCTACGGCATGATCCGTTTTGTCTTCATTTCTAGGATCTGCATTTCCTTTGGCAACATCAATCCCCTTAAAGGTACCGTTACTCATTAAATGCTCACCAATAAAATCGTCCATAAAATAACGTTGTTTAATATTGGCTCCTAATCCTGGTGTTTCGGCCGCATGATCGAAAAATGCACCTTTCACAACCATGTTTTTGTCCATAGCAATATAAGCCCAAATAGCATCCCAAAGCCCTTTACCTCTAATAGGTGCTATGTAGTATGTTTTACCATCTTTTTCTCCAATAAATAAGGGCAAACGTCTTGGTATACCCGCTTTGGCATTTGCTTGTTCTTTTTTAACATCAATTAAATAAGCTTCGTCGTTTTCAGTGACTTCTCCATCCTGAATAACCAATTGCTTTTTGATGTATTTTTCGAATAACTTTGGTGCTTCTTTAGTCGACACAAAATTAGCACTAGTTTCATCATTATCGTTAACACCCATTGCGTATAGAATGTTTTGTTGCTTTTCTAAACGCTCATTCTCGGCAATTCTTGGTTTTAAAGACGATGCTAAAAACGCCAACAAAGCACCAACTACTATTACCATGATTATGGCAAACACTATAGTATATGAATTTTTATCTGTTCTATTTTCCATTTTTTAAGTTCATAAAATTATAAAGTACTTAAAGTGCCTAAAGTTTGTTTGCAATCGATGTGAAAATTGCTAAAAGCTCTTTCGCCTCTTTCCTTAACTCATTTATTTTATTGTTATTTACCCAATTTATTTCCTCTATTATCTCAAGCCAATAATCTGTTTCACTTGCTTCTCCTAAACTAATTTTAATTTTATTTTTAAAATCTTTTTTGCTTCGACTTCTATTGGCTTCTCTATAATTAGCTCCAACACTGGTTCCTGATTTTGTTACTTGATTTCTTAAAACAAAAGCTTCGGTTGTGTTTGGCAAACTTGCTGATAAATTTATAATTTCAATGGCAAACTCAATAGTTCGTTTTTCTAATTTTTCAGCAAACTCTTTATTTGTCATTCTAACTTCAAGTACTTTAGCGCACTTTAGGCACTCTTAACTTTTACACGTTTCATTCTTTTCTTAACATTTCCTTGCACGATATAATGATCGATTGTTGGTGCAAACACATTCATTAATAATATGGCTAGCATAACACCTTCTGGGTATGCTGGGTTAAATACTCGGATTAGAATAGAAATAAATCCTATTAAGAAACCATATATCCATTTTCCTTTGGTGGTTTGCGATGCGGTTACAGGATCGGTAGCCATAAACACCGCACCAAAGGCGAATCCGCCAATAAGTAAGTGGTGCCACCATGTTGTGCTCATTAATCCGTAAAACTTACTGCTTTCGGTAATCCAGCCAGCATCTACAACGGCATTAAATATTAATCCCATCACGATAGCGCCTAAAGCGGATGACAACATAATTCTCCAACTTCCTACTTTGGAAAATATTAAAAACAAACCTCCTAAGAGAATCAATAAAGTAGACGTCTCTCCAATGGAGCCTGGTATAAATCCTATAAACATATCCGAGACCGAATAAGCGACTTCTTTACCTTGAGCTAAAGCTCCTAAAACGGTTTCTCCCGAAATGGCATCTAAATTCTCGCCAGAGGCAATCATTTGGTCGCGCTCAACAGCACCGTGAACCCACACTTTATCGCCACTCATCCAAGTTGGATATGCAAAGAATAGGAAGGCACGTATGGTTAATGCGGGGTTAAGAATATTCATTCCTGTGCCACCAAAAACCTCTTTTCCGATAACAACACCAAAGATTACGGCTACTGCTAACATCCAAAGCGGAATATCAACCGGTACAATAAGCGGTACCAACATACCGGTTACCAAATAGCCCTCTTCAACCTCGTGTCCGTTAATTATGGCGAATATAAATTCAATACCCAAACCAACACCGTAAGACACAATAACCAGTGGAATTATTTTCCAGAAACCGACTAAGAAATTATCCATAGTCCAAAACTCTGAACTAAAGAAACTTCCGGCAACGGCTTGAATTTCACCAAGTGCTAAATGATGCTGATAGCCAGCATTAAACATACCAAAAATCAAACAAGGTACCATAGCCATAATAACCGTGTTCATGGTACGTTTTAAATCGTCGGCAACTTTAATATGAGTCCCATTGTGTGTGGTCTCGTTTGGCAGGTATAAAAACGTATGGATGGCATTAAATGCGGGTATCCACTTTTTATTTTTATTCTTTTCCTTAAAATTATGTAAACTGTTTTTTAAACCCATTTTTCAAGTTTATTATTTTAAAATGTCGCTTCGAGAACCTCAGCGACCACTTTATTATCCAATTTCTTTAAGCATTAAGTCTAAACCTTCTCTTATAATTTTTTGATGTGGTTGTTTGGACACACAAACAAATTCGGTTAACGCAAAATCTTCAGGAGCTACTTCGTACATACCTAAAGCTTCCATTTCATCTAAATCTTGATACATACAAGCTTTTAAGATTTGCATCGGATAAATATCCAAAGGAAAAACTTCTTCGTATGTTCCCGTAATTACAAAAGCACGGTGCTCGCCATTGGTATTGGTATTTAAATCGTATTTTTTCTTAGGATTTAACCAAGAAAAAGTCATGGCTCTGGATGTAGAAACTTTGTTAAAAACAGGTTTATTCCATCCAAAAAACTCATAGTCATCGCCTTCTGGAATTACCGAAATTACATTACTGTAATAATCTAAGCTACCATCTGGCTTTACCTGTTTTCCGCTTAAAACATTACCGGAAATTATACGTGCATTAGCATCTTTTGAAATGCCTTTATCGTAAACCATAGTAGCTACTTCGCTACCAATTTTAGTTTTAAAATATCTTGGTTTTTCAACTGAAGAACCTACAAGGGCTACAATACGTTCGGCATTAAACTTGCCGGTAAGCAACAATTCACCTATTATTACCAAGTCTTGTGGATTTACTGTCCACACTACCTCGCCTTTATTTACAGGGTCTATTTTATTTATCTGAGTCCCCACATTTCCAGATGGATGCGGACCAGAAACTTTATGCAGTGTAATACCCGATAGACCCGCTAATGGCGAATTGGATTTTTTCCCAACCGATACATGCACTTTACCTTCCGTTAGTTTAGCTAGCGCGGTAACTGCGGCTTGTAATTCTGCTTCTTTACCTTGTAAGGTAAAATCTAAATCGGCTGCTAATGGTGCGCTTGCATAACCCGAAATAAAAATCGCTTTTGGCGACTTGTTTGGGTTTGCAACAACATCATACGGACGTTGTTTTACAAACGGCCAACAACCCGATGCCAACAAATGTGTTTTAACCGAATCTTCAGTTGCTGCATCCAAGTTAAAAGTTCCATAATCTTGATAAGACTGCGTTTTATCAGCTTCAATTCTAATGGCATCAATGCGTCTTTTGGGTCCGCGAACTATTTCCAAGACTTTTCCCGAAACCGGTGAAGCGAATTTGATGTCTTCGTTAGACTTATCAAAATACAAAGTGTCTCCAGCTTTAACTGTAGCTCCTTCTTTTACAACAAGTTTTGGGATAACGCCATGAAAATCTTCTGGTCTTATGGTGAAGTAGTTGCTTACAACCGCTTGTTCAACGATTTTCTCAGCTTCACCCTTAAGTTTAATGTCCAGACCTTTTTTAATATGAATGTCGTTTGACATATTTATTTTTATTGAAGTTAATTGTCTAAAAATCGGGGCAAAAATACGAATTAAATATACAGTTTTCATAATAATTTAGACATAATTTTGCACGCAAACGTTTACTTAAAGTCCAATCGCAATTTTTAGGCATTAAATTTGTTTATATTTACACAAAACTACTATTATTAATGAGATTTAATCTTACCCTACTTTTACTTTTTACATGGTTTCCTCAATATTTTTTTGGTCAAATCCAAGAAGTTAATCCTCCAGATTATATTAAAACCATTGCTTTTAAAAGCAACACTAAAGAAAGTCAGCTTCCTATTTTAAAATTGGGGGAATATGTGGTGCTGGAATTTGATGCGCTAAATGGCGATGAAGAAGATTATTACTATAAAATCGAGCATTTTAATTTTGATTGGACCCCTTCCATTTTAGTAAAATCCGAATATATGGATGGGTTCGACAATCAACGCATCCGTAATTACGAAAATTCCTTAAACACCTATCAAATATATTCGCATTACAAACTAACCATTCCTAATGCCCAAACCAAACGCTTAAAGGTTTCCGGCAATTACCTATTAAGTGTTTTTAATGATGACGACGAGCTTGTGTTCTCAAGAAAATTTATGATTTACGAAAACAAAACCAATGTTGGCGTTAGCATAAAACGCTCTAGAGATGTGCAGTTTATTGACGAAAAACAGCGTGTTGAAATTGTTATTTCATCAAACAGCATGCAATTTAACAATCCCAAACAAAATGTAAAAACGCTGGTGGTTCAAAACAATAATTTAAACACCGCCATTTCAAATTTAAAACCACAATACACCATTGGCAATAAACTAATTTTCAAATACGATACCGAGTCTAGTTTTTGGGGCGGAAACGAATACCTGTATTTTGAAAACAAGGATATTAGAGCCGCGAATATTGGCGTTAGGCAAATAGATTTACAAGACCTGTACCACAACTATTTATTTACAAACACCGAAAGAGCCAGCAAACCCTACACCTACAACCCCGATATTAACGGTAATTATTTAATAACCACTATTGATGCCGACGACCCCAGTATTGAAGCCGATTATGTTTGGGTACATTTTTCGTTGATTGTTCCTAACAGCTTTCGGGGTGACGATTTAAAAAATAAATCTATACATATATATGGTAACTTTAACAATTATGCCATTGATGAAAGCACCAAAATGATTTACGATGAGTACAACCAAGTATTCACAAAACCGCTATTACTAAAACAAGGGTTTTACAACTACAAATATGTCGTTTTAAATAACGGCAAGCTAGACGAAGGCGCCATAAGTGGCAATTTTTACCAAACCGAAAATAACTATAAAGTAATTGTGTATTATCGGGACTTGGGCGCACGCTACGATAAAATCATCGGTTTGGGCGAAGGCAGCTCCGTTAATATCTCAAACTAAAAGCCCCATAAAATCACCATTCAACTAATATTTTTAATCGTTGATGTTAAATTTTGTTATTCTCGTGTAATATTCATTATTTTAGCCAACTAAACGCATTGTATATCAATAGTTAACATGGTTCAACAAGTTACAAGTGGCATAAAAATTTCGGTCGAAACCAATTTCGAAGGCTCATTTTATAAAAATTATAAAATCCAATACGCCTTCGGTTACACCGTAACCATCGAAAATCAAAGCAAAGATTCGGTGCAACTTTATGCGCGCCATTGGGAAATTATGGACGCCCTAAACAATGTTGAAACGGTTACTGGCGAAGGTGTAATTGGCGAAAAACCGGTTTTAAAACCAGGCGAATCGCATACCTATTCTTCAGGCTGTTTATTAACTTCACCTTTTGGCGCCATGAAAGGCCATTACCATATGGTAAACTTTACCACCACAAAAAAGTTTCAAGTCACCATTCCAACCTTTAAGTTAAGCGCACCTTTTGCGATAAACTAACAGATTAAATCTGATTTTATTATTTTTTATAGCGTTACCCAAGGGTCGGGCTTTTCGCTATATCTTTTTCTCGTGCCTCAAAAAAGGATGCCGCTGCAATCCCTAACGCGGGTTAGCAACTAAACTTAATCGTATTAAAAAACCATTAAACATCCCATTTTTATTTACAAGCATTTGTTTATATTTGATATAAAACATGTCATCAATTAGCTGTTTTAATAATTACATCCTAAATTCAAAAAATGAAATTAATAACTTTTCTTATAGCACTATGTTTTGTTATTCAAAAACCCAATACCCAAAAAATTGAAAAAAATAACGACACCGGAAACATGTCTTTCGAGCTCATTAAAGAAAAAATAATTATTCCCGTTCAAATTGGTAATAAAACGTTCAGATTTCTTGTTGACACGGGAGGCATTTTTGAAATTTCAGAAGAGGTTCAAAACCAATTTAATTTCAACCAAACAAAATCTATCACTATTGTAGACATTAACAGAAAGGAAGTTGAAATAAAATCAGTAATCGTTCCAGAAATTAAACTTGGCAATTGGTCTTTTAAAAACCGAAAAGCCATTGTAAGCGATTTGCATAGTAAATATCCTTACAGCTGTTTTGAATTAGACGGAATGATTGGGCGAGATTTTTTCGATAAAGTCATTTTACATTTTAATTATGCTACAAAAACGTTTCGTCTTACAGAAAACGAACATATTATTGAAGTTAATAAAAGTAATAGAACAAAAATGAAACTGAGTCATCGCGGATTGCCTAACCTACAATTAAGGCTAAATGGCAAAAAAGAATATATAGAATTCGATTCTGGTTCTGGTGATTTTTATAGCCCAAAAACTAACAATGTGGAAAAAAGGTTAACTAAATCTAACACAAACAAAGCTCTTAAATTTACTGGAGAATTCTCTTTTGGCGTTTCAATGGACGATATAAAAATCTCCAACCGCTATAAAGAAAAAGTGAAAAGTTTACAATTAGGCAGCACAACATTTAATGATTTTTATTCGCAATTTTCTAAAATTAGTGCACCACGAATTGGAGCTCGCATTTTAAAATATGGCGCTGTTACTCTCGATTATAAAAACGGGTGGTTTTATTTTAAACCTTACAAACCAAACCAAAAGATTGAACCATTTAAAACATTTGGATTTGATGTTGCCATACAAAACGGCTATTATAAAATAAAATGGGTGCTGGATAACTCTGATGCACAACGTTTAGGCATGCGCTCTGGCGATAAAGTTTTATCAATTAATAATGTTTCTACTAATAATATTGATGAAGACTGTTTTGGTTATTTGAATGGGTATAGTTTTAAAAACAAACAGAGAATAACGGTTGTATTTTTAAATAATCAAGGTATTGAAAAGTCTATTGAATTAGAGAAGATAGTTTTCGAATAGCGATAAAAAGATTACCACAACATTTTCAAATGTCTCACAATGTTTTGTTTGTTTTAAAAATAGTGTTGCTGTAATACATAATATGCTAGTGTTAAGTCACTTTCTTATCCGCAAAAACCAGAATTCATAAAATTAAAAATAGATTCGGAACTAAAAACAAACTCAACAAAAAGTCAAGTCCCAAATTCCGATATAGTCGGAATCATCAATCTGCAGAAATAATGAGCGAAAAAACGGAAGTGCAAAGCGAAGCTATAAGCATGAAGTTTTGAAAGCGCATGTTCCGCAGGAGTTTCCTTAGATTGATATGATTTTTTGGCTTGGTTTATCCTGAGCGCAATCGAAGGGTTTTGCATCAAGGCAAAATGAACTTTAAAATTAGGTGTCAAAATATTTTTAAATCACCAATACGAAAAACAAAAGGCACAAAACCTACAGAAGCAAATATTTAATTTATTAAATAAACAGATTCTCGCGCTTCGCTCAGAATGACGAACAGATTAAACTTTCCGCTCAAACCTAAAAACCCGTCCATTTTGCTCCACATTAAAAAACTTACAATTAGAATAATGCACAAATTGGTATCCTAAATTATAATCAAAAGTATCATCTTCAACTTTAAACACAGCATCGCAATCTATATTACCGTAAGGCGAGATACGCCTAAACCTATATTCGGTTTTATTTCCTAAATCATGCAATTCAAACCACGCACCCGCAGCAATTCCGGAAAGCCATTGTGCTTTTTCATGCAAACCGTCAACAGGTTTTGATATTTGCGTGCCTATTAAATTGACTTTATGGTCTTTCAATTTGTCTAAAAAGCAGCGTACATTTTCGCTTTGTTGCGAACCTTTAAAAGCTGAGATTTTACCTGTTTGAGAAACTTCGAAAACCTGATTTTCCGTATCGGCCAACAACACATTGCCCACCGTACTTGGTGTAAACCATTTAGAATTTTTTAGTGCCTTTGTAATTTTTAAGTCCGTTACCGACGCAATTAGGGTATCCGTTACAAAACGTGCGCAATTGCAACCATTTTTAATAAATGCCGCATATTTAATAAAATGCTTGTTTTGCATGTTGGTAATATGGATTCGAGCCTTTTGGTAATTTATGGCATTACAAACCGAAGCTACCAATTTACCATCGCCGTGAGTTAATTTAGGATGTGTGCCTAAAAATTTTAGTATGGCATCTAAATTTGTAATCGTATCATTTTCTATTTCCGCTTTTAACGGAAAACGTAACTCGGTATCGGTATCATTTCCACGAACACGACCGTTGGGTTCGGGTGTAATATAGCGTCCAAAATCATGGTATTCCAAAACGCCCGTTTCTTTGTCAATCAATACCAAAGCGGCATGTCCTGCGCGCAAATAATTCTTTTTACCCACGCCAATAAAACGTAAAAACGGTGAGAACCACTCCTCGGAAATCATAACAATGGTTTCTGGATAAGCAAGGGTTAAAATAATACCGGAATTACTCATTAACGGTTTGTGGGATATAAAATGTTTTTGATGAAACGCTATGGCCCAAAAGACTTTCGTAACGCATTTCCAAAGTGTTTTTCAACTTTTCAATTTGTGTAATGCTAGTTGTTTTCACAAAGCCGCGATCCATAATCACACCATAGTCATCATTATTTTTTCCAGCAGTTTTATGGAATTTTAATATTGTGTTTTTATTCAAATCGTATTCCGTATTAAAATCTTCAAACCATTGTAAACGTTCGGTTTTCATAGCTTCAGAATACAACGATGAGGACGACCAAATTTGAGGTTCCAAAGGCAATGTTTTAAAATGTTTATCGGTGCCATCCCAAACCAATTCGTAAAATGTTAAACCCTTATTCCAATCTGCAATTATCATGGTAAACGGCTCTATACCTTTAAAATTGTAAGAATTAATGGTGTCGTGTAAATCATCAGCAAGCATTATATGGTTGGCTACTACGCCTCTGCTCAACCTGTATGGTGCTTTTCGTTCATGGTAAGTAAATCCGCCATTAAGCACACAAACCACCCTGTTTTTTTCGCTCGCACCAATCCAGGTTCCGCCGGATAATTCATCTTTCGGAAATAGCAATTTAGTATTCTTAATTGTATAAAAATCAGGTTTTAAGGATGCTCTATCTGGTGCTTCATCTCGATTTGTAGTGAGCACAAAATCATTTTCACCTTTAGGAATTAAAGTTACTGTACACATAAAAGCTGTAGTCTTAAAACGGTTTGGCAACTTACAAAAAAATGAACAAATATTAACTTCAAATTAATACCCGATGCAATTTTTAAATGCCTAAAAATTCGTAAATTTGCAGCTCAATTTTTTGACAATTCTATAAAAACACACAATAATGGGAAAAGGATTTTTTAACGTACCAGTTGCTATAAATGAACCAGTTAAAAGCTATGCACCGGGAACGCCAGAGCGCGACGCTGTTCTTAAAGCATACAAAGACATGTATAACAGTCAAGTTGATGTGCCTATGTACATTAACGGAAAAGATGTAACGACCGGCAACACGAGAACCATGTCGCCTCCGCACGACCATAAACACATAGTTGGCACCTATCATTTAGCAGAAAAGAAACACGTTGACGAAGCCATTGCAACCGCACTTGAAGCCAGAAAAAACTGGAGTCAG
Source organism: Hwangdonia lutea (assembly GCF_032814565.1). GTDB lineage: Bacteria > Bacteroidota > Bacteroidia > Flavobacteriales > Flavobacteriaceae > Hwangdonia > Hwangdonia lutea. The sequence continues at coordinate 2,311,838 of NZ_CP136521.1, read as the reverse complement.
ATGCCATGGGAACAGCGTGCTGGTATCTTTTTAAAAGCTGCCGAACTAATTGCTGGCCCTTACCGTGCCAAAATAAATGCGGCAACCATGATTGGGCAATCTAAAAATATTTATCAAGCTGAAATTGATTCGGCTTGCGAACTCATAGACTTTTTACGTTTTAATGTGCAGTTTATGACTGATATTTATTTGGATCAGCCAGAGAGCACAACCGACGCTTGGAACCGTATTGAGTACCGTCCACTTGAAGGGTTTACCTATGCCGTTACGCCTTTTAACTTTACGGCCATTGCTGGAAATTTACCGGCGTGTATGGCTTTAATGGGTAATGTTGTGGTGTGGAAACCAAGCAACAATCAAATATATTCTGCTAAAGTAATTATGGATGTATTTAAGGAAGCTGGCGTTCCTGCCGGTGTTATTAATGTGGTTTTTGGCAACCCAGGTATGATTACCGATACGGTATTGGCAAGCCCACATTTTTCTGGATTGCACTATACGGGCTCGACTCCTGTTTTTCAAAATTTATGGAAACAAATTGGAAATAACATTGAAAACTACAAAACCTACCCGAGAATAGTGGGTGAAACTGGTGGAAAAGATTTTGTTATCGCGCATAAATCCGCCGTTGCAAAACAAGTTGCAACCGCTATTTCCAGAGGTGCTTTTGAGTTTCAAGGACAAAAATGTAGTGCTGCCTCAAGAGCTTATATTCCTTCAAATTTATGGGACGATGTTAAAAAATTCGTGATTGAAGATGTGAAGTCTTTCAAAATGGGATCGCCAGAAGATATGAGCAACTTTATCACTGCCGTAATTAACGAAGGGGCTTTTGATAAATTGGCCTCTTATATTGATGCTGCAAAAAATGATGCCGATGCCGAAATTATTGCCGGTGGAAACTACGATAAATCTAAAGGTTACTTTATTGAGCCAACCGTGATTGTTACCACAAATCCCAAGTACGAAACGATGTGTACTGAGTTATTTGGCCCTATTATAACCATTTACGTGTATGATGAAAACAAATATTCTGAAACCTTAAAACTAGTTGACGAAACTAGCGAATACGCACTAACGGGCGCTGTTCTTTCAACCGATAGATATGCGATTGTTGAGGCTACGGAAGCCTTACAAAACGCCGCCGGAAACTTTTATATTAACGACAAGCCAACAGGTGCCGTTGTTGGCCAACAACCGTTTGGAGGTGCCCGTGCATCTGGAACAAACGATAAAGCAGGTAGCGCCCAAAACTTATTGCGTTGGGTATCGCCACGAATGATAAAAGAAACATTTGTTTCGCCTGTGGATTATCGTTATCCGTTTTTGGGTGAATAACAAATTCCTGCGGACGCAGGAATCTCATTATCGAGAAGCCTAAATTATTAACGAAAGAGATTGCCTATACTCAATAGACAATCTCTTTTTTGTTTTATGACGTTTTGAGATTAGGATAATTTATTTTGCCAGAAAAGATTTCTAAATTCGGTTAATAAATATGAATAAAAAATCTATAAATAAAAACAAGCATGGTAAACCAGAAATAAGTTCTGATCTCGATATTGCATTAACTAGTAGTAAGTGGTTCGGTGCTTTAGTTTTTTACATCATTAACTTAGGAAAAGTTCCTCTTAAAGAATTTTGGACAAAAAAATACTCAAAACGGAACCTTTGGGTAGGATATTTTGTGAAAATCGTGTTCTTAGTCGCAACCTTAGTTTTAGCTTGGAAATTATATTTAAAGGACATTTTATATTTACATTGACCTACCTTGATTTATACATTGCCTTCGCTAGCGCTCGATTGAGAATTACAAAAACAAAGTTAAAAAACGACAATTTTCAATCCGTTTCTTTCCGCGTTAAGGATTGCATCCCTTCGACAAACTCAGGGTGAACTCATCCTTTTTAAAATGTAAAAGGTATTAATTTTGCTTGGGAACTAATACTTGACAGATTACCACGTCGTTACCTCCTCGCAATGACGGTTTAAAAAGATAAAGCCTTTCGACTTCGCTCAAGATAAACTTCAAGCCTAACGCACTTTTGCCATTAAAACCAAAAGTGGGTAACGCCCAAATTAATAAAAAAGAGATTCCCTTTTCCAAAGGAATTTTAATTAAATTTGAAAAAGCTGTCCCCTTTTCCAATCTAACAAACGTCTTAACTATATAAACTTTAAAAATATATAATTATGAAAGAATTTATGATGATTTTTCTTGGGGCAGATTACACCGATTTAGGGCTTTCGCCAGAAGATTTACAAAGCAGAATGGGCCAATGGTTTGCATGGCACGATAAAATGACGCAAGCCGGAATTGTGAGCCATGGCAACGCATTAACGCCGCAAATACGTCGTGTGGTTGGCAAAAACAGAACGGTAACCGATTTAACTTCGGCCGAGGTTAAAGAGCTTGTTGGCGGCTATTACATTGTGAAAGCTAAAGATTTTGACGCGGTTGAAAAAATTGCCGAGGATTATCCGGATTACGATTTGGGCGGCACGGTTGAAATTCGTGAAATTATGGTTTTTGACCAATAATGGAACCCAAACTTATAGACCATCTTTTTCGCCACCACAGCGGAAAGATGGTTTCTGTTTTAACGCGTATTTTTGGACTTAAGCACCTCGAAATTATTGAAGATGCCGTACAAGACACCTTTATTAAAGCCAGTATAAGTTGGCGAAACAAACAGCCCGAATACCCCGAAGCGTGGTTAACCCAAGCGGCTAAAAATAGGGTGTTGGATATTTTTAGAAAACTAAAAACGGAGCGCAAACACCTACCGAACATCAATCAAGGGACGGACGCTATTGCCATAAATGATCTTTTTTTAGATTCGGAAATTGAAGACGCACAACTGCGCATGATTTTTACGGCTTGCCACCCCAAATTAGATGCGAGAGACCGCATTTCATTCGCCTTAAAAACGGTTTCCGGTTTTAGTATTAAAGAGATTTCATCGGCATTGCTCACTAAAGAATACACTATTAAAAACGCTTGTTGCGGGCGCGAAAAACTATTCAGCAATCGCATTTAAAATTTCAAATCCCACAAGGGAAAGCTTTACAACAGCGTTTAGAAAGCGTTATGGAGGTGTTGTACCTTATTTTTAACGAGGGCTTTCATTCCAATAAACCCGACATATTAATTCGTAAAGAATTGTGTGGTGAAGCGATGCGATTAACCCAAATGCTCTTAAAAAATGAATTGACCAGAACGCCCGAAGTTTATGCTTTGTATACATTGATGTGTTTTCATTCGGCACGGTTGGAAACCAAAACCAATGCTGAAAACGAGCTTCTGGATTTAAAAAACCAGGACAGAACACAATGGTATTTTCCGCTAATAAAAATGGGCAACTCCATGATGAATAAAGCGGTGGTTGAGCAAACAACGTTTTCGTGTTACCATTACGAAGCCGCCATTGCTTCAGAACATTTGCGTGCCAAAACTTTTGAGGACACCGATTGGGACAAAATCCATTATTGGTATCAATGCCTCAATGCTTTACAACCTATGCCCATTCATGTGTTAAACATGGCTGTGGTGTGTATTCAAAATCGAGATTTAGATATTGCTAAAACGTATTTAGACGACATTAATGCTAAAGATTTTGAACAACGCGCCTATCTGTTTTATGGCGCACAAGCGGAATATTTTATTGCGATTAATAAAAGGAACGACGCTATCAAGTATCTTGATTTGGCTTTAAATGCTGTAAACAATTCATTAGAAAAGGAATATTTACAGAAAAAGAAATTAAAGCTGCTCAAGCACAAATAAAGCCTTACTCAATAATAATTTTCTTATTGATTGTCCCCCTATCTGTGTTTAACTGCACAATATAAGCGCCGGTATTTACATGAATTTGTTTCGATGTTTTATTAGATGTATAGTCGATATACTTTATTTCCTGACCAATAATATTAAATAAGGTAATGCTTAAAAGTTCGCTACCATTCAATCCTCTTACTTTTAATTCCGATATCGATTTATCAAAATAAACAGACACATTATCGGCTATTTCAACATCTTCGGTTGTTAACGATTGCGACTGAAACACTAATGAAAATCTATCATTGTAAGATCCGGCATCTAAAAACATTTCAAACGGTTTATTGTTTATTAATACCACTTCGTTTGTAACATTATCCTTTATATACAGGGTTTTGCTTGTATCTAAATTTTCAACGCTATCCAATTTAATCTTTACTATTCCGGAGTTTTTAACAACTAGCCCCAATGGAAACTCATTGGTATCATCAAAATTATTCACACCTTGAATTACAAATTTGCGTTGCCCAATATTCCAATACATATCCTCTTCGCTGGCATCAATCATAAAGGCATCGTATCCTAAATCAAACCCTTTTGATGCATTTGTATTAGTTCCCAACAGCAACTGCCTGTAATAACCTTTAGGAGAGCTATACATTAATTTGATTGAAGCGGAATTGGTATAATCATTTTCTTGTCTTTGCGTTTTGCTGGTTGATTTCTTTGTATTTGAACCACGCATAAAGGTAGACGAGCCTCCTTGTTCTGTAGCAAAAACACGTTGACTATTTTTAAACACAATATCGCCCCCATCAACGACTGAGATTACAGCGCCATTGTCGTCTGTAAAACCATCGATGGCGGTTGACACAAAAAATCCTTGGTTAACTGGAATATATTGCCCTGGTGTTTTTGAACCGTTAGCCGGATTTCCACCATCAGAGGTATTATTAATTCGTGCGTCGTTTGATATGGCGGCTACACCTCCGGTTAAATTATAGGTGGCATAACCACCCACGTAGCCTTTTAATACATGGGTGTTTTCTTCACCAAAATGATCCCAAAAATATAGCGCTCCATTAAAAATGGTTCCGTTTGTATTGTTTCCGCCACTGGCAATGCTCATATTGTCCAAAATAAATTCCGTGGCATCAATAGCCGACGGGTATGGGTTACCAATTAAACGGTCTACGTCGCCAGCCGTTTTATCAAGTGGCAATGTAATATCGCCATTGTTTGGCAATCCTTTAAACACATAGTTTTGTTGGTCAGTGATGGCCACGGCACCCAATGTCCCTTTCATGGTGAAGCCTTCTCCTGCCTGTAGACTTGTGTTTTGATCTATGCTTTGCCACGAAAAATAATCATCTTCAGGACCATAGAATTTATACAACCAATACGAGCTAATTTCCTTTGCTGTTCCCGGTGGTGGTGGTGGTGGCCCACTACCGGTATTTTGGTTCGGGATAAAATCTATGCCTAGATAAAGATCTGTGTTTGTGCCGTCGTTTAGTACACCATCAATCGTATGGTTGTTGTTTAAGTAAGAAACCCCTGTTCCCCGAGTTGCTGTACTGCCGGTTATTGGACCAACCGAAGATGACCAATAATTATAATTGTATCCATTGGCGGTGCCTTGTTGGTCGCGTTCTATAAAACCGCCACTATCAGCATCTAAAATACTGCCTTCAGTTTGTATGAATTGTGATTCTCCCACTAAATCAATAACACCGTCTATTTCCAAATAATTGGTTACGGTTAACGCTTGTCCAGAGTTGGTTTCATCCTGAGGGTCTACGGGGTCTGCTATGGTAAGTTTCCCTGAGGTTTGCTTTAAACCTAAAAGGGTAATATCTCTATCTCCAGAAGTGATGTCGTGTCCTATTTCTACAATATTCCAGCCTACAACCGTACTTCCGTCCAAACTCTGTGAATTAGGAATCATTTGGTCTGAACTATTACTCCAAGTTGTTGCTGCACCCCAAGCCCCATTAGCTGCCGAAACATAAGGTAAAGGCGCAGTTTGATTACCACGTATTGTTTTTGTCTTATTTAAGTAGTTTAATCTTAAAAAATACCTATCATCTGTCAAACCTTCGATGGTCGAGCCATAAAACGAGTTAAAGTCGTAATATACCCTTAGGTTACTCCAAGGAATCGCTGCTGTTGGATTGTTTGCAGCACCTTGAGGAAGTACTTTACCTGACACGTAATCGGTACCCGAAACATCAAACCTTTCAATCTCTTGGTTCATCAAATATCTTACTTGATTTTGGGTAAGCGCCGTATCCCATATATAAACCTCATCTATATCTCCCAACAATGGGTTGGTTACTGTATTTCTATCTATATAAAGTGCACCAACAGCATAGTGATTATAATTGGGTGTTGGATGTACAATGTTTGGTACAGATTTATCTAACAATCCATCAATATAAATATAAATGGTTCCACTATCATAAATGAATGTTAACTGATGCCACACTCCATCATCCACAGCCATAGTAGAGGTTATTTTAGGTGTAATTGTATCATCGACATACACTTCTATGTTCCCTGAGGCATTGATGATCATTTGCAACTTTTCCCCTTTAGCCATAATCGTTCTGTCGCTCGCATTTGATGCTAATTTTACCCACGCTGAAATGGTAAAAGAATCAACACCCAAATTAAGTAAATAGTCGCCCACTAAATAATCGCCTGAAGCTATACTTATGGCACTACTATTAGAAATTTTTGACAATTTACCAAAAGTGAAATACTTTTCACCCTCAAAATCGTACCAGGTTTCTAAACTAGTACCACCATCAGATCTTAATGGAATAACATCTATAATGTCTGTATTAGTAAAATTAGCATTATCGGCTACTATTAAAGCATACTCTTCGTCAGCCGTTTTTGTAAAAGTACTAAAGGCTGCAGTAGGGATAGAAACATAAACGGTTTCCACATCGCCATTAACATCTTCATTAGACTCCACGATTTTCCATTTTCTGTCTATGCGTGTTACTGTGGTTGTTACTCCTGAAGCTATGGTAATTGAATTGGTATCTGTTCCCGATAAAGCACCATTATTATTTCCCCAAACTAAAAAATCACCATCTTTTTCAAACTCATTGGGATTTAAGCTATTCGTATCAAAAACACCACCTAGGCCAATAGTTACCGCATTGGTATAATTAATTGATTTAGATTGTTTTTGGTTTAAATCGGAAATTGAATCCCTACCAATTCCAGCTACATGATAATTAAACCCTGCATTGGCGGTTGCATCCCAAACAGAGGTATTAAAGGAGTTAACATAATTTTTTGTAGCCTCGGTTGCAGCACCCAAAGTAATACCGTATTTAATAGCCAAGTACGATTCAACTTTTTGTCTATCGGCATCACTTAAGCGTTCAGAGAATGTAAAAATTTCTGCTACTCTTCCATTTAAACTTCCGGCAATGTCAAAGTTTTTTCCTATCCAATATTCGCTACCATCAATATTGGTAAATGAAACATCCGATACGTTACTGGTTGTTAACACATTGGAGTTGTACAATATGTCTTGTTTAGTAGGCGATGAAGAGGCATCGTTTCTAACATTTATAATTCCTGCATTTGAATAAGTGGCGTTGAGCACAGCCTCCCCATTATAACTTCCAGATGGTGAAGGAACATCTTGATTATATGAAAGCGCTTCATTAGTAAAACGCGATGAATAATCTCCAAAACCAACACCTGTAATATCTCCTGCATTACCGGAATCTACCCCTGCAAAAATGGTATTTCTACTGGAAGTACTGGTCATGGTCGCATCTGGCATCATTACAATAAAAATATCGTGATTATAGAATCCGCTTATCGGAGCATCGTTATTGTACATATATTGCTCTGTGCCCATCCCATCATTTTCAAATTTAACAACAGGGTTAAAATTTATATTATCAGTAGCCGTATCTAAGTATGTGGGCTCTTTACCAGCCACTGTTGTAGCATCTTTACCATTTGTTCCTAAGTCATGCCATTCTGTTAAGGTTGATCCGGACTTAACAATGCCTCGGGTCGACTTTAGCCATAACTTAAAATTTGAAGTAATGCCTCCCGGTCCAGGTATGTTTTCATCGAACATTTCGGCTTCAACAACTAAATAAAACGGTGTGTAATCGGTATCGTTTGTAAAAACACTTATTATAGCTTGCTGTGTACCTGAACCTCCATTGGGCGCTGTAAAAGTAATATCTAAATAAGTACCCCAATAAGGATTAATGCCGTTAATAGGAAGTGTTCCTAAGGGTGTGTTAATTGTAAAATCGGGATTATTACTGGTTGCATTTGTGAAATCCATGTCACAACTACCAGCATTGCCAATAAGAAATCGTCTCGTTACGGTATTTCCTTCATCTACCACTCCAAAATAAGTTCCGTTGTCGTCGGTTGTATTAGTATCGTTGTGAAAAACATCCTGGAAAGGACTCCCCCCTAACACAACCAAAGTCGGAGAAGATGCAACTTCAACCGTGAATGTGAAATCTGGCTGATCTTTAATTTCAATGGTCACAACCGTGCTTGCCGTAACACAACTTGGACTGATGTTCTCTATTTCAAAATCTAAATAAGTTTTATTTGCTTGCCAAGGCCACGTACACCATTGAGTTCTAATGTTTTTTTTAGGATTATTAGGTGTGATATCAAAATCGGTTGGATTACTAATATCCACGTCTCGCACCTTTAACTTACTACAATCAAAAGCTTGATTTGTAATACGGAAATCGATACTTGTACCCGCAGTTATAGTAATTGTAGACCCTTGAGTTACAACCGCACCTCCAACTCTTTCTACTTGAATTACTTGGGCATTACTAACAAAACTTACTAGTAAAAACAGAATTAAAAATTTGGCTGGACTAACACCAAATAAAGGTAGGCTTCTTTTCATAAATATTTTTTTGGGACTGAAGTACTAACATACATAATATCAGTATACAAACGTAATCAATATTCGTATGAAATGCAAAAAACTTCGATGAAATACATTTTATTTGAATTTTTTCTTCTAAAAGAAAAAGTTATTTATACATAAAATATTACTAACTTTAATGGTTGTAACGAACTGCTATTTCTTATTTTCAATTGATTCATAAAATGAAAAAAATCGTCATATTAATACTAGTAATCCTTCCAATGCTATGCATTGGACAAGCAAAAAAACTATACAGACAAGCTAACAGAGCTACCGATGACAAACAGAAAATAGAATTGCTCAACCAAGTAATTGCCTTAGAACCAAAGCATTTTGACGCCTATTTTTATAGAGGTATCGCAAAAAATAACTTAGGTGACTACCATGGCGCCATATTGGATTATACCAAAATAATTATTTATAAACCAGATGCCGATTCTTATTTCAACCGAGGCAATTCAAAATACAACTTACAGGATTATTTAGGCGCAAAAATCGATTACGAAAATGCTCTAAAACTCGACCCTCAATTTATTGATGCACAGTACAATTTGGCTAATACCAAATATTATTTAGAAGATTATATTGGCGCTGTCATAGATTTAACTAAAATTATTGACGTAGTACCATCAGAATACAAATTTTACACCCAGCGAGCCCATGCCCTTTTAGCTCTTGAAAAATACAAATTGGCTTTAAAGGATTTCTCGTTGGCCATTTTAATAAACCCCAACACAGAGACCTATTACAACCGAGGTGTAGCACATTTAAACATTAACTACTACAAGCAAGCAAAAATAGATTTTGATAAATCTTTAGATTTTGATGCTAATAATGCCTCCTCTTATTTTTTTAGAGGTACATCGCATTTACTTTTGGGTGAATATATTGAAGCGATTTCAGATTTTAAGGCTACTTTAAAATATAATGCCTCAGATTACGAGGCTCTTTTAGGGTTGGCATTAACCCATTACAAGTTAAACGACTTAAAAAACGCGAAACTAAACCTTAAAAAAGCAGAAAATCTTTTGTATGCAGACACGAACAAACCCCTTACGGTTGAAGCCTTTGCCAATACGTATTGGTATAAAAATCAGTTTTATTTCTTTAAGCAAAATTTTAACGCACTTAATAAAATTTGATGCTAACCTCTAAACTTCAAAGGTAAGTGCACCAGTTTCTTAGTTTCGAAAAAATCCTCGGTATAATAATCACTTAAATTATAAATGGTCGCCGTTTTATACGTTTTAAGCTCTTCGGTTAAATCGCCTCCTTTTAAATACAAAATTCCATTTTTTAAATCGTTATTCTGCTGTTTTGCAATCTTGCCTTTTACCCAATGTACAAAGGTAGGCATTGCAGCCACGGCACGACTTATTATAAAATCGTAAGTACCGTTAATATCTTCAACCCTAGAGTGTGTTGTTTTTACATTGGTTAAACCTAATCCGGCAACAACCTCATCGACCACTTTTAACTTTTTAGCGATGCTATCTACCAAATGAAAAGAGCATTCTGGGAATAAAATAGCCAACGGAATTCCAGGAAAACCACCCCCTGTTCCCACATCCAAAAGCTTCGAACCATCTTTAAACTGAATCAATTTAGCTATGGCCAAAGCATGCAGTACATGGCGCAAATAAAGCTCGTCGATATCTTTACGAGACACCACATTAATCTTTAAATTCCAGTCTTTATAAAGCGATTCTAACTTTGCAAACCGCTCAATTTGGTCGTCACTCAGGTTAGGGAAATATTTTAAAATCAGTTCCATTTCTGTTAAATTTTCAACAAAAATATGCTTTTTATGTGCATATTTTTATAAAAAAACGTTATTACTTAAGTTGGTTTATACCTATCTTTGCCGCAGGTATGATCAAAATCTTTTTTTTTATTTTTAATCATATTTAAAATTAATAGTATGACAAAACAAACCCTTTCTTTTTCAAGAAAAGACCCAGCAAAATTTTTTAAAACACTAAATAAACGCGTTAACGATTATTTTAAAGAGAATAACATAAAACGCACAGGAAACTGGAAATTATATGTAAAAGCAGTCGTTATGTTTGCTTTATTAATTGTTCCGGTAGTTCTAATATTAACCATCAATTTACCAGCTTGGGCACAAATTATTTTAATGATGATCGCCGGTGTTGGTATGGCCGGTGTTGGCATGAATGTTATGCACGATGCCAACCATGGTTCTTTTTCCAGCAAAAAATGGGTTAATAAATTAATGGGAAGCAGTATTTACATTTTAGCCGGAAACGACTACAATTGGAAAGTACAGCACAACGTATTGCACCATACCTATACCAATATTCAAGGGCACGATGAAGATATTGATGCCGGCAGAATCATCCGTTTTTCTAAACACGCCAAATGGTTTAAATTTCATAAATACCAAAGATTTTACGCTTTTTTCTTATACGGATTGTTAACTGTAAATTGGGCCATTACTACCGATTTTATCCAAACCTATCAATATTTAAAAAGAAAATTGGCATACGGTAAAATGCCACATCCGGCAACCCAATGGACAAAGCTTATTATTGGTAAAATAATTTACTATGCCATTTGGATCGTTTTACCCATATCCTTAGGTTTTGCGTGGTGGCAAGTTTTAATTGGCTTTTTGGTAATGCACTACACGGCCGGAGTTATTTTAAGTGTTATTTTTCAATTGGCACACGTTATGCCGAATACAGAGATGCCTTTACCAGACGACAATGGCAACATGAAAAATACCTGGGCCATTCACCAATTGTTTACAACATCTAATTTTTCACCTAAAAGTTGGCTGGTTGAATTCTATACCGGCGGATTAAACAGACAAGTCGAGCATCATTTATTTGCCAATATAAGTCATATTCACTATGGTAAAATAGCCAAAATAGTTAAAGAAACGGCAAAAGAATTTAGCTTACCATACAACGAGTACAATACATTTTGGAAGGCCGTTGCTGAGCATTACAATCAATTAAAAGAGTTAGGGCAAAAACCCAGTATAGCCTAAATTTATACTTACTAAACATATGCAATTATTATCCGATAGAATTTTAAACATGGCTACTTCTGCAACCTTGGAAATGGCTGCAAAAGCAAGAGAATTAAGAGGCGAAGGAAAAGATATTATTGGCTTAAGCCTTGGTGAACCTGATTTTAATACGCCCGATTATATAAAAGAGGCCGCCATACAAGCCATTAACGATAATTACAATTCGTACACGCCGGTTGACGGATATGTTGAGCTTAAAGAGGCCATCATCACTAAGTTTAAACGCGATAACAATCTAACCTACACCCTACCGCAAATTGTAGTCTCTACAGGTGCAAAACAATGTTTGGCAAATGTAGCGGGGGTAATGCTAAATGCTGGCGACGAAGTTATTTTACCATGCCCGTATTGGGTAAGTTATGCTGACATAGTGAAATTAAATGACGGTGTTCCCGTTGAAGTTAAAACCACGATTGATACCGATTTTAAAATGACACCGGCTCAACTTGAAGCAGCCATCACGCCAAAAACAAAAATGATTTGGTTTAGTTCACCGTGCAACCCAAGTGGCTCAATTTATAGTAAAGACGAGTTAAGGGCTTTAGCCGATGTATTGGTTAAACACCCTAATATTTACGTGGTTTCAGATGAAATTTACGAACACATAAACTACGTTGGTGGCCATGCGAGTATGGCACAATTTGAAGATATGTACGACCGTACGATTACCGTAAACGGCGTTTCAAAAGCATTTGCCATGACGGGCTGGCGTATTGGTTATATTGGTGCGCCTCAAAAAATTGCACGTGCCTGCAACAAAATGCAAGGGCAGATTACAAGTGGTACCAACTGTATTGCGCAGCGTGCCGTAATTACAGCTTTAAACGAACCACCTTCGCGTGTGCAATTTATGATTGACGAGTTTAAAGTGCGTCGTGATTTAATATTAAATTTATTAAATGATATTGAAGGTTTTAAAACCAATACACCTGAAGGCGCGTTTTACGTATTTCCTAATGTTTCGTATTACTTCGGAAAAACACTTCGTGGCAAAACCATAAATAATGCTACCGATTTTTCCTTGTATTTATTGGAAGAAGCCCTTGTGGCTACCGTAACCGGTGAAGCATTTGGAAACCCTGATTGTATCCGTATTTCGTACGCCGCTTCTCAAGAACAAATTATTGAGGCGATAAAACGTATTAAGGAAGCGGTTAGTTAGAAAATTTTATTGAATGACTATATTCTTAAACCAGTCAGGTTAATAAAACTTGACTGGTTTTTTTTAGAAAAATAAAAATATTTCAAAAAAAATTCGATTTAATTTAATTTCTCTTTTCTTTTATATTCATAAACCGATAGTGCGGCGGCTATTACTAAAAGAATAATGGCTATAATATGATCATCTATAACGACTACTCGGTCTATATTCACAAGTAATGTAACCACAACAACCGATGTTAATGCTACTAGTTTTTTCAAAGCTTTAATTTTTTTAGGTTAAGTTTTTTTTTGATTCTAATTATATCAATATTTATACCAAAAATAAACTCACCATAAATTAATGCTGCTTTTGGCTATTATACCGATTGGGTAATAAAATCACTACAATATTAGTGATAATTATTCAATACATAAACGTAATCCTACAAAATAAATTGTTAAAAATCCAAAAAAACTTACCTGTTTCGCCAGAAGAAAGGCGTAAATAAGATAAGTACCGTAAAGAGTTCCAAACGCCCAATAAGCATTAAAAAACTGCACCACCATTTACCCACACTTGGTAAATTAGCAAAATTATTTACAGGTCCGAAATCGCCTAAAGCGGGCCCCACATTACCCAGACTCGAAGCGGCCAAACCAACGGCGGATTTAAAATCTATTTCCATCATGGAAAACCCTAAGGCACCAACTATAAACGATAACATGTACAGAATAAAAAAGGCGAGTATATTAAACACGATATCGCCAGAAATAGACTTTGTGTTGTAGCGTACCGGGATTATGGCGTTGGGGTGCAATGTGCGTTTAAATTCCAAAAAACCGTTTTTTATCAATATTAGATGGCGCACCACTTTTACGCCACCAGAGGTACTGCCCGACGATCCCCCCAAAAACATGAGTCCAAAAAAGAACACGACTAAAAACGGCGTCCACATGGTAAAATCTGCCGTAACAAATCCCGTAGTTGTTATCACCGATATAACCTGAAACAACCCATGCCTAAAAGCGCTTTCGGCTTCGCCCCAAACCATGGGATGCGCAATGGACGATGCCGATAAATCGGCTCGAAAATATATAATCAACGCCGCAATAACCGTAAAAACAGCTATGAATTTAAAATAGAGTTTAAACTCTTCGTCCTTTATTATCTTCTGCACTTTTCCTTTAAAAGCAAAATAGCTCAATACAAAATTTGTACCGGCCAAAAACATAAAAACAATAATGATATATTGGATTACAGGTTGGTCGTTCCAATAGGCGACACTCGCGTTTTTAGTTGAAAACCCACCAGTGGACAAAGTACACAATGCGTGATTAATAGCATCAAAAAAAGACATGCCCGCGACCTTTAACAATATGGTTTCAGCCGCGGTATATCCAAAATAAATAAGCCATAAACGTTTGGCCGTATCGGTAATTCTTGGATGTAATTTATCGGTACTTGGTCCCGGTGCTTCGGCTGCAAACAATTGCATACCGCCAATTCCCAGTAATGGTAAAATCGCTATGGCCAACACAATAATGCCCATGCCACCAATCCAATGGGTTAAACTGCGCCAAAACAAAACACCTTTAGGAACCGCTTCAATATCGTTTAAAATACTTGCTCCGGTGGTTGTGAAACCAGACATGGTCTCGAAAAAAGCATCGGTAAAACTAGAAATACTTCCAGTAAAAATATAAGGCAATGTGCCCGCAAGTGCCATAATAATCCAGCCAAAGGTAACGACAATATACCCTTCGCGTTTGTTCATTTCCTTTTTGTGATGCCGTGTAAAAAGCATCCCCAGCGCGCCAATAATCAAGGTTAAAATACCGGCTAAAAAAAGCTGAACGGTAACGCCATCTTTATAAATTAAACTAATAAGCGAAGCCAGTAAAACAAAACCACCATTGAACAATAATAGGAGTCCGAAAAAATGAAAGATGATTTTGTAATTAAGCTTCATGTTTTAAAGGAATAACTTTTCGACGCCTTTTATAGATTTAAGCAAACTGCAAACCACCACACGATCGCCTTGTTGTATTTTAAATCCACCCAAAGCAATTAAGCCAACGCCATCTCTAATAACTCCGGCTATAATGGCCGACCGCGGAAATTCTATTTGTTTAATAACTTTATTGCATATGGCCGAGGTTGCTTTAACTTCAAACTCCAACAGTTCGGCATTCATATTATTCAACTTGGTCATGGCCACCACTTCCCCTTTACGTATGTATCTAAAAATATTATTGGCAGCCAATAGTTTTTTATTGATTAAAGTATCGATTCCTATGGATTGAGACAACTCAAAATAATCCATATTTTCAACCAAAGCAATAGACTTATTTACACCTTTTGATTTCGCGACTAAACACGACATGATATTGGTTTCAGAATTATCGCCAACGGCAATAAAAGCATCCATATTACTCAAACTTTCTTCATCTAAAACATCTACATTTCTACCATCGGTATTAATCACCAACACATTGGGCAACGCATCGGCAATATCAAAAGCACGCTCTTTATTTTTTTCTAAAAGTTTAACTTTATAGCCTTTTTCAGATAAATCCCTTGCCGATTTATACCCTATTTGGGTGCCACCAAGAATCATCACATTTTTAATATCCGTGTTTTCTTTACCTGTCAATTTACACAATTCTTCGGCGCCACCTTCAGAGGTAACAAACACCACATTGTCGCCTTCTTTAAACAAAGTGTCTCCGCGCGGAATGATTGTAAATTGGGTGCCTGCGCGCTGAATGGCTATTGGCACAAAGTGAATTTCAGGAAATATTTTAGCAGCTTGTTTTACTTTTTTCCCAACAAAGGAAGCTTCTTTAGACAAGGTTAAACCCGCCATGGTAAGCGCGCCTTCCTCAAACTCGTAATTATCGTTAAATGAGGATTGCTTTAGTGAGAGCTCAATTTCCGAAGCCGCCAAAGCTTCGGGCGAAATAAGCTCATCAATCCCAAAACGTATAAAACCAACTTCATCTTTATGGTTTATAAATTCAGTGTTTGAAATTCGGGCAATAGTACGTTTTGCCCCCAATTGTTTGGCCAAAACACAAATGGTAATATTTGTGGTTTCAGAGGCTGTTACACCAATTAACAGATCGCTTGATTCCACACGCGCTTCCTTTAAAATAGCAATTGATGTGGCATCACCTTTAAGAACTTTAATATCTAAATGGGTATCGGCGTAGGCAAGACATTCTTTATTGGTGTCTATTAAGGTAATCTCTTGAGATTCGTAAGACAATAATTTTGCTAAATGAAATCCAACTTCACCAGCACCAGCAATAATAATTTTCATTATTTGTTTTTCGTAAAAAGTACCACAAATATACTATAAAATAAATATTGCTACCTCACTTATAGCCAATATAATATTTGTAAACCCATGGCATAATGCCTTTGTAAAAGTTTATGTTTTTCCAGATTTTAATTATTTTAATAATTTTGACTGGGATAAGTTAAATAATTTATTTTGACTTTATCCGAATATATTAAAGTTAAAATAAATTATGTAGGTTTGTCCAAAAATTACAGATTTGTCGAAAATAAAGCCATACAAAAACAGCGCATTAGGAAAAAAGGAACAAGTTACCAAAATGTTTGATACCATTTCTGGTGATTACGATGGGTTAAATCGTGTTATTTCTTTTGGAATTGATATTAAATGGCGTAAAAAAGTGGTTAAATTGGTAAAAGAAAAACAGCCAGAAACCATTTTAGATATTGCCACTGGAACCGGCGATTTAGCCATTAATCTTGCCGAAACAAATGCCTCTAAAATTGTGGGCTTAGACATTAGTAGTGGCATGCTGGATATTGGCAAGGAAAAAATTAAAAAGAAAGGCTTAGAGCAAAAAATAGAAATGGTTTTGGGCGATTCTGAAAACATGCCATTTAAAGATAACACCTTTGATGCCATCACCGTTGCCTTTGGCGTACGTAATTTTGAAACCTTGGAAAATGGCTTAAAAGACATTCTTCGCGTATTAAAACCCAATGGTATTTTTGTGATTTTAGAAACCTCGGTACCCGCCAAAACACCGTACAAACAAGGCTATAATTTCTACACAAAAAATATTTTACCACTTATTGGCAGACTGTTTTCTAAAGACAGAAGCGCCTATAAATACTTGAGCGAATCGGCATCGGTTTTTCCCTATGGCGAAGCTTTAAACAATATTTTACGGGAAATTGGGTTTATAAATGTTGAAGATTTCCCGCAAACCTTTGGGGTAGCGACAATCTATACAGCATCAAAACATTAAAAATGAAGCACCTTTTTCTGTTATTAGCATTACTTTTAGCCACTCAAACCACTTACGCACAGTTATTTAAAAAAGAAAAAGTGACTTATGATGCCAATCAAGGAAGAGGCTCTACCGATAACAACCTATTGCGTTGGGGTTATTTTTTAGGTATCAACAATTACGATTTCAACTTTGACTACAACGAAGATTTACGTGATATTTATGTAAAAAGAAGTCCTGGTTTTAGTGTGGGCTTAATAGGAAATTTACGTATTAATAAGTTTATCGATTTGCGTTTAGAACCCGGTTTATTAATTACAACCCGAGAGTTATATTACAGTCAGACCTATTTTGAAGGTGTTCCAGATTTGAATAACTCCGATTTAATTAGGGAAGTAAAATCTACTTATATACATATCCCGTTATTGGTAAAATTTTCAACAAAACGCATTAATAACTTTAAGCCATTTATTGTTGGTGGGTTTTCAACAGCTTTAAATCTTTCGAGCAACGAAACCAATCCAAACGATAATAGCAATGGACAATTTAGAACCAAGAAAAACATGCTGTTCTACGAACTTGGTTTTGGCATCGATTTGTATTTGTACAATTTTAAATTCACCCCATCTATTCGTGGGCTTTTTGCCATTAATGACGAGCTTGTTAGAGATGCCGATCCCAATAGCCCATGGACCAGCAATGTTGCAAGCATGAAAACGCGCGGGGTTTTTATTAATTTTACATTTCAGTAAAAAAGAGTTATCAGTTGCTGTATTTACTTATAATTTACCCACCCAACAATAGTAATGTTTTAATTTTCGGGAAAAGACGCTAAGGCGTAAAGTTGAAAGCTCAATCTCCTCAAAACACATATAAATCAAAAATACTACTCAAAAAGTTTTATTAATGCAAAAACCATAAGTAATATAACAATGAATCCAATAATAAGATTGTTACCACCATGTGCAAGCTTATCATAATAATTGGGGGATTTTGGCCCATATAAGTATTCTTTAAAGGTAAATTTTGGTTTACCGAAAATAGTTCTCCATATACTACCATAAATCCATCTAAAAGTTGCCCCAACGAATTTAATGATTGACCTAAAAACTCCCCAAAATAAAATTTCTTCCATATTTAACCTCGTCGAAATTCGCTCAACAAAATAGCGGTTGCGGTGGCTACATTTAAACTTTCGGTAGCTTGTAAATTGCCAAATCTAGGTATTGAAATTTTCTCGGTTATCACAGCTTCAATGGCTTTCGAAATACCGTTGGCTTCATTTCCCATAACCAAAACACCTGCTTTGGGCAACTGTTTTGTGTAAACGTTTTCGCCTTCCATAAAAGCCCCAAAAACGGGTAAATTTGTTTCATTAAAAAAATCAACCAAATCCACATAATTTATATTCACTCGGCTTATGGAGCCCATGGTGGCTTGAATAACTTTCGGGTTAAAACAATCAACCGTTTCGTTACTACACACCAAATCGGTAATACCAAACCAATCGCAAAGTCTAATAATGGTGCCTAAATTTCCGGGGTCTCTAACAGCGTCGAGTGCTAAAATTAGTCCGGTTGTATTTATGGGTTTTGGTTTCGGAATTTTAAAAACGGCCAATGCCTTATTTGGTGTGGTTAAAAAACTAATGCGTTTTAATTCTGTTTCAGTAATTAAAACTTCGTCTTTGGCATCAATATTGAAGGTTTCAGTGGTAAATAAAGTGTAAAGCGTTAATTTAGATTGCAACAATTCTTGAATTGTTTTTATGCCCTCAACAACAAAAAAACCATGCTGCAGTCTATATTTTTTTTGCTTTAATTTCGTTATTAATTTTATCTGACTTTTTGAGAGCATCGCAATCATTATGTATTATGAACTTATGTATCGTTTTTAAATGGGCAAAAAACGCTTAAATAGGCTCGATTCATTTTAATTTTATAAAGAAATGAAAAATATTAATAAGGTTACATCTCACAAAAAAATTTAGGTGTTTTTCTAAGGAAATAATGTATTTTTGAGCTTATATTAAGCATTTATTATTTCTTTTAATAAAAACAAAATTTTAAACAATAATTTGAATTTAATATAATATTCGTTTGCAACAACAATTCTTAAAAATAATACTATTAATTTTTATTGCAGGATATTTTACCTCTTGTAATACGGTTAAAAGAGTTGCTGATGACGAGCATCTTCTTGTAGAAAACACGGTTTACGTAAACGACAAAAAAAACAATTCCGAAACGATTACCAGTTTACTTCACCAAAAGCCAAACAGCAAGCTCCCTTTAATTGGTAATTTAAGACTGAACATTTACAATTTAGCTCGACCAAACCGAGATTCTATTTTCGAAGCTTGGTTAGATAAAAAACCCAAACGACGCGAGCGATTAAAAAAAGCATATTCACAAAAGCAAGTCGACAAACTTAAAGCCTCGGCTTTAGGTTTTAACAATTGGCTAAAAAACACAGGAGAACCACCGGTAATTGTAGATGAGGAAAAAACCATTAAAACTACAAAGCGCTTAGAATCTTATTATAAATTTAACGGTTGGAGCAATGTTGACGTAGATTATGAGATTAACAAAAAAGACAACCAGCGCGCAAGTATAGATTATTTTGTAAAACACGGTAAGCCCTATATTATAGATTCCATAACAAAAAACATAAAATCGCCTATTATTGATTCGTTGTACAAACATGGAAAACAACGTGCTATTATTAAACAAAACGATCAATTGGTTTATGCGAATTTAGGACTTGAACGCAACCGCATTGCTACCCAAATGCGTAACTCTGGCGTGTATCATTTCAATCAAGATTACATTATGTTTAATGTTGATACGATTAATACCAATAAGAAAGCCAACATCGATGTCATCATTCAAAACAGAGCCATTAGAACTCAGGATACCACTATACGCAGACCTTTTAAGATATATAAAATAAAGGATGTTAATATATTTACCGACTACACCTTTGAAAACAGAAACGAGCCCTTTCAGGATTCCATGTCCTACAACAGTTACAAATTATACAGTTTTAACAAAATGCGATACCGCCCAAAGGCCTTAACAGATGCGGTATTTATTAACCCAGGAACTGTTTTTAGGGATTTGGACCGTACACGCTCCTACAGGCACATTAGCGAATTGCGAACCTTTAAATATCCAGATATAAATTATATTGAAAACCCCGATTCTACCCTAACGGCAAATATTTATTTAACACCTTTAAAGAAATTTGGTTTGGGCTTTAGTGCCGAAGTCTCTAAAAGCAACATACAAGCCATTGGGTTTTCATTAAACCCCAGTTTGCTTATCAGGAATATTTTTAGAGGTGCAGAAACTTTCGAAATTTCGGCCATTGGCGCTATTGGTGCTTCAGATGATGCGAGCAATAATAGCAAACAGTTTTTTGATATTAATGAAATTGGTGTCGATTTAAAACTAACTATCCCACGGTTATTTTCGCCGTTTTATACTGAAAATATCATCCCGAAATACATGTTGCCCAAAACCAGGATTAGTTTATCGGCAACCAGTCAAACTAACATAGGTTTAGACAAGCAAACCTTTACCGGAACATTTAACTACAAATGGAGCCCTACGAGCATTGGCACAAACCGACTCGATTTATTTAATGTGCAATATGTTAGAAACCTTAATGTTGGCAATTATTTTGGTATCTATCAAAATGCGTATAGAACCTTAGAGAATATCGCTTTAGATACGTACAATACCCCTCCCGAATTCATTACCTTAGATGATAATGGTAACGAAATTTTAATTAAAGAAAGTGCCGACGATTTTATCGATTTGGTTATAAACGACAACAGTTTTGAAGCCAGCAACCCAACCGAATATAAAACCGTAAACAGTATTGACGAACGCAAAAAACGACTCACCGAAAACAACCTGATTTTATCATCGAGTTTTAGTTTTATACAAGATAAACGCCAAAACCTATTTGACGAAAATTTTTCTATTTTCCGGTTTAAGGTTGAAGCCGCGGGAAATTTGCTTGCCAATGCCTCAAAACTTTTAGGCCTAAATAAAAATGCCAATAATCGTTATGAGCTTTTTAACGTGGCTTATTCGCAATACATTAAAACGGAATTTGATTATGTGAAACATTGGGATTTGGGCAGAAAAAACGTATTGGCGCTACGCGGTTTTTTTGGTATCGCCATTCCTTACGGCAACTCATCAAGCATTCCTTTTTCCAAAAGTTTCTTTGCTGGTGGCGCCAACGATAATCGCGCTTGGACCGCATATAGTTTAGGCCCGGGAAGCTCTGAAACATCAGACGAGTTTAACGAAGCTAACTTAAAATTGGCTTTTAGCGTCGAGCAGCGTTTTAATATTTTCGAAAAACTAAACGGTGCTGTTTTTATTGATACGGGTAACATTTGGAATGCTCTCGACGATGTAAAAGAAGACAGCGCTACCTTTACCGGTTTCAATTCCCTTAAAGACATCGCTATTGGCTCTGGTTTCGGTTTTCGCTACGACTTTAGTTTTTTTGTGTTCCGTTTCGATATCGGCTTTAAAACCTACGACCCTTCATACCGAGCTCAAAACCGTTGGTTTAACGATTATAACTTTGCCAATGCCGTTTATAATATTGGAATCAACTACCCATTCTAACACTTAAAATCACGCTTCAAAATCAGGTGTCGAAGTATCGTTTGAAACTGTCGTTTTCGCGAAAGCGACCATCAAATTCACTAAATAAACTATAACGTTTTAGTGTTATATTAGCCGTTTAAAGCAACAAAAACAAAGCCATTTATTTAAAAATTGATTACTTTTGAAAATACTAATTATTAATCAATTAAATAAAAAAATATGGGACACAATATAAAACCAGGTGTTGCAACAGGCTTAGAAGTACAAGCTATTTTTAACCACGCAAAAGCTAATAATTATGCACTTCCTGCGGTTAACGTTATTGGTTCAGATACGATAAACGGTGTTTTAGAAACGGCAAGAGATTTAAACGCTCCGGTAATTATTCAATTTTCAAATGGTGGCGCTCAATTTAATGCAGGCAAGGGATTAAGCAACGATGGGCAAAAAGCGGCTATTGCCGGTGCCGTTGCAGGTGCAAAGCATGTACACACATTGGCAGAGGCTTATGGTGTTCCCGTAATTTTACATACCGATCACTGTGCAAAAAAACTATTGCCTTGGATTGATGGTTTATTAGATGCCAGCGAAGTGCATTATAAAGAAACCGGAAAATCATTGTTCAGTTCGCACATGATTGACCTTTCCGAAGAACCTTTAGAAGAAAACATTGCCATTTGTAAAACCTATTTAGAGCGCATGTCTAAAATGGGCATGACTTTAGAAATTGAATTGGGTATTACAGGCGGCGAAGAAGATGGTGTGGATAATACCGATGTAGACGATTCTAAACTTTACACACAACCCGAAGAAGTAGCCTACGCTTACGAAGAACTAAGCAAAGTAAGCGACCAGTTTACAATTGCTGCGGCGTTTGGTAACGTACACGGCGTTTACAAACCAGGAAACGTTAAGTTAACACCAAAAATATTAAAGAATTCACAAGAATATATCTCAGAAAAATACGGCGTAGAGCATAATCATATCGATTTTGTATTCCACGGTGGCTCTGGTTCAACGGTTGAAGAAATTCGCGAAGGCATCAGCTACGGTGTTATCAAAATGAATATCGATACCGATTTACAATACGCATTTATGAGCGGCATTCGCGACTATATGGGCGAAAAAGCGGAGTACTTAAAATCGCAAATAGGCAATCCCGATGGCGAGGATGTGCCAAACAAAAAATATTACGACCCAAGAGTTTGGCTACGCGAAGGCGAAAAAACATTTGTAACGCGCTTAAAAAAGGCATTCGAAGATTTAAATAACGTAAACACCTTATAATCGCACCATATTCGTTACACAACACAAAAAAGGTCTTGTATTACTGCAAGATCTTTTTTTATTTATATCGCACAAAAACATTATATTACATTCCAATAACAAGAATTTAGTTAATAAAATTATTATGGCGTTACCACAAAATTAAAATAAAGGTTTAATTTTGTGGTCGGGCTTTCGGCAGTCGCTTCCCAATAAAAATTGGGAGAGCTTCAACAAATGCCTCAATCCCTAACGCAGTTTGCAAATACATTAAAATTTGCAATCATAAATCTAAAATCGTAAGTCATTATGTCTTGGTTTAAAAGAAAAGATAAAGGAATACATACCAGTACACAAGAAAAAAAGGATACCCCAAAAGGGCTTTGGTACAAATCGCCAACAGGTAAAATTGTTGACACAAAAGAATTGGAACAGAATTTTTACGTAAGTCCAGAAGACGGTTACCATGTAAGAATTGGCAGTAAAGAATATTTCGAAATTCTTTTCGACGACAATAAGTTTAAAGAACTCGATGCCAATTTAGAATCCAAAGACCCTCTAAAATTTGTTGACACCAAAAAATACCCCGAGCGTTTAAAAGCCGCACAGAATAAAACCAAATTAAAAGATGCCGTACGAAGTGCGGTAGGCAAATCAAAAGGAAAAGATTTAGTAGTGGCCTGTATGGATTTTGCTTTTATTGGAGGCTCAATGGGTAGCGTTGTTGGCGAAAAAATTGCACGAGCTGCAGACTATGCCTTAAAAAACAAACTACCTTTTATGATTATTTCTAAATCTGGAGGTGCACGTATGATGGAAGCTGCCTTATCGCTTATGCAGTTGGCCAAAACATCGGTAAAGTTAGCGCAACTAGCCGATGCCGGCATACCTTATATTTCGCTATGTACCGACCCCACAACGGGAGGCACAACCGCATCGTTCGCCATGTTGGGCGATATCAATATTGCAGAACCCGGTGCTTTAATAGGTTTTGCAGGACCGCGAATTGTAAGAGACACCACAGGAAAAGAATTGCCCGAAGGGTTCCAAACCTCTGAATTTTTATTGGAACACGGATTTTTAGATTTTATTACCCACAGAAAAGAACTTAAAAACAAGGTGAATCAATATATCGATTTAATTACCAATCAACCTTTAAGAGATTAGTATAAAGAACCTTCTATAAGATTATCTTAAACAGTTTAATAAAAAATCCCAGATTACATATGTAATCTGGGATTTTTATGTTTTGATGTAATTATTAACTTTAAAACAATGCAGCCACTTTTCGTTAAAAACGAAAAGTGGTTCTCTGAGATACTTCGACTGCGCTCAGCATAAGCGATTCACACACTTTTCGTGAAAAACGAAAAGTGGTTCTCTGAGATACTTCGACTGCGCTCAGCATAAGCGATTCACGCACTTTTCGTGAAAAACGAAAAGTGGTTCTCTGCTTACATATTTCTACGATACTGTCCACCCACTTCAAAGAGCGCTGAAGTAATTTCACCTAAAGAGCATACTTTACAAACCTCCATTAAAGCTTCAAAAATATTTTCGTTGTGAATGGCTTTGGTTTGAAGGTCTTTCAATAAGACTTTTGTATCGTTTGTCTTATGAAGATTTTCTAAAGTTTTTATTTGGAATTGCTTTTCATCTTCGGTGGCTCGAATCACTTCTTTAGGTATAATGGTTGGTGATCCTTTTGAGCTTAAAAACGTATTTACCCCAATAATCGGGAAATCGCCATTGTGTTTCAAGGTTTCGTAATACAAACTTTCTTCTTGTATTTTGCTCCGTTGATACATGGTTTCCATTGCGCCTAAAACACCACCGCGTTCTGTAATTCTATCAAACTCTAAAAGCACTGCTTCTTCAACTAAATCGGTTAATTCTTCAATAATAAAGGAGCCTTGAATGGGGTTTTCATTTTTAGCCAGTCCTAATTCTTTATTGATAATAAGTTGAATGGCCATAGCACGACGAACCGATTCTTCGGTCGGTGTTGTAATCGCTTCGTCGTATGCATTGGTGTGCAACGAGTTACAATTATCGTAAATAGCATATAATGCTTGTAGTGTGGTGCGGATATCATTAAAGTCAATTTCCTGCGCGTGCAAACTTCGTCCAGAGGTTTGAATATGGTATTTTAGCATTTGTGCCCGAGCATTGGCACCATATTTATGTTTCATGGCCTTGGCCCAAATTTTTCGGGCAACACGACCAATTACCGCATATTCTGGGTCGATGCCGTTAGAAAAGAAAAAGGATAAATTCGGACCAAACTTATTGATATCCATACCGCGGCTTAAATAATATTCCACGTAAGTGAACCCATTGGATAAGGTGAGCGCCAATTGGGTAATAGGATTGGCTCCCGCTTCGGCAATATGATACCCAGAAATAGAAACCGAATAGAAATTACGCACGTTATTTTTAATAAAATATTCTTGTACATCGCCCATTAAACGCAATGCAAATTCTGTTGAAAAAATACAGGTGTTTTGTGCTTGGTCTTCTTTTAAAATATCGGCTTGAACGGTGCCGCGAACCTGTGCAATCGTGTTCTTTTTAATTTCAGCGTAAACGGCTTTTGGCAACACTTGATCGCCAGTAACTCCTAAAAGCATTAAACCTAAACCATTGTTTCCTTCCGGTAATTCACCATTGTACTGAGGGCGTTCTTTGTTTTTATAAACCTTAGCTATTTTAGCTTCAACATCACTTTCTAAACCATGCTCTTTAATGTAAATTTCACATTGCTGGTCGATGGCTGCATTCATAAAAAATCCTAACAACATAGGTGCGGGACCATTGATGGTCATACTCACGGATGTCATCACATCGGCTAAATTGAAACCGGAATACAGTTTTTTGGCATCGTCTAAACAGCAAATAGAAACGCCCGCATTTCCAATTTTACCGTAAATATCCGGACGTAAATCCGGGTCGTTTCCATAAAGCGTAACACTATCAAAAGCAGTGGACAATCGTTTGGCTGGCAACCCTGCACTCACATAGTGGAAACGTCTGTTGGTACGTTCTGGTCCGCCTTCACCCGCAAACATTCTTGCCGGATCTTCACCGGTTCGCTTAAACGGATATAAGCCCGAAGCATAAGGAAATTCGCCTGGAACATTTTCTTGCAAGCACCATTTTAAAATGTCGCCCCAAGCTTGATATTTTGGTAAAGCAACTTTAGGAATTTGCACATGTGAAAGCGACTCGGTATGGGTTTCAATTTTAATTTCTTTGTCTCTTACTTTAAAGGAATAGATAGGGTCTTTATACCTATTTACTTTTTTGTCCCAACCGGTAATGATTTCCCAATTATAAGGGTCGAGGTTTAGTTTTACGCGGTCGAATTCTTTAAAAAGCAACTGCAATAACTGTTTTTGGGATTTCTCGTCAGTCGTTCCTCCTTCTGTCGGAATGACATTGTTTTTGTTATTACGAGCGTGTTCAAGAATCTCATCCTGATTGATTCCAAATTTACTCAAATGAGATTTCTCACTTTCGTTCGAAATGACAGCAACGCTACAAATCGTTTTATAAATTCCGTAAAGTTTTTGTGCAACCTCAGCTTGTTGTTTTGCTGTTTCATCATAGGAACGATTACACTCAGCAATTTCAGATAAATAACGTGTTCTTGCCGGCGGAATTACAAAAATCTTTTCGCTCATTTGTTTTGAAATTTCAAACGTCGATTTTAAATCGGCATCAGTCTTTTCAACCAATTTATCCAAGACAGCTTTATAAAGCGTGTTCATGCCTGGGTCGTTAAATTGAGACGCAATGGTACC
Source organism: Hwangdonia lutea (assembly GCF_032814565.1). Lineage (GTDB taxonomy): Bacteria > Bacteroidota > Bacteroidia > Flavobacteriales > Flavobacteriaceae > Hwangdonia > Hwangdonia lutea. Next base: position 2,284,936 of record NZ_CP136521.1, on the reverse strand, counting down.
AAAAACTGGTAAATCTTCAGATTTTGTGTCCCATAACAAATGGTTACGCATATATTGCTTTTTCACATCGCGCAAAGCATCTTTAGCCCCTCGTTTATCAAATTTGTTAATGGCAACCAAATCTGCAAAATCCAGCATATCGATTTTCTCCAATTGTGTAGCAGCTCCAAATTCCGGCGTCATGACATACAACGAGACATCGGAATGTTCGATGATTTCGGTATCGGATTGACCAATTCCAGAGGTTTCCAGAATAATCAAATCATATTCGGCAGCTTTTAAAACCTCAACGGCTTCATTGACGTGTTTTGATATGGAAAGGTTAGACTGACGCGTTGCCAAACTGCGCATATAAACACGTGGCGAGTTAATGGCGTTCATTCTAATTCTATCGCCCAACAGGGCGCCTCCTGTTTTTCGTTTTGAAGGATCGACAGAAATTAATCCCACCGTTTTTTCTGGAAAATCAATTAAAAAACGACGCACCAATTCATCGACTAAGGATGATTTCCCCGCGCCGCCAGTTCCTGTAATTCCTAAAACCGGTGTTTTGCAATTTTGATTCTTTTTGTGTATTTTTTCTAAAGTTTCTTTAGCTATTTCCGGGAAATTTTCGGCCGATGAAATAACCCGTGCAATCGCTTTTGGGTTATCCTTTGATAAATCATTGATTTTAACATTTATAATATCTCCAATGGCAAAATCAGATTGTTCGACCAAATCATTAATCATGCCTTGTAAGCCCATTTTACGACCATCGTCTGGTGAATAAATACGTGTGATTCCATAAGCCATTAAATCCTCAATTTCGTTGGGTAGAATCACGCCACCGCCACCGCCAAAAATTTTAATATGTCCTGCGCCTCGTTCTTTAAGCAAATCGAACATATACTTAAAATACTCGTTATGCCCACCTTGGTACGAGGTTAAACAAATGGCATTGGCATCTTCTTGAATGGCCGTATTTACAACTTCATCAACGCTGCGATCGTGCCCCAAATGAATCACTTCAACACCAGTTGCTTGAATAATGCGCCGCATGATATTTATGGAGGCATCGTGCCCATCAAAAAGTGATGCTGCGGTTACTATTCTTACTTTATGTTTTGGTTTATAAGGTGCTGTTTGTATCATTCTTAAAGAATCTTGAATTTTGTGTGTCAAATTTACGGAATATTCAAAAAATTAGCCCATTTAAATTGAATTATCTAAAGCTAAAAAATCTAAACAATTTGCTATTCGCATTTAAAATGTGACTTTTTAAATTTAATGGTGTCTCATTACAAAACATCAATACAACCTAAGCAACTAATTAGGCCTTTTGAAGTTTTACCCAAAGGCATCTGCTCCCTAGATGCCTTTTTTTATATCAGTTTTATTTAAAGCTACAATCCATAAATAGCGCCTTCTTTAGCAAAATTAAAGCCTAAATTTTGTATGCTATCTTTTAATCTGTGATTGTCTTTTATAGTGGGATTGGTATGATTAAAATGAATAAAGTGGATTTTATTTTTCGTTTCTTTTGATTCGTTTTCAAACAGCGTTGTGGTTTCGGTGGTAAACGGATGCGGTATTTCGCTCATATCTCTTTCCAATTCGCCATCTCTAAAAAAGGAAGCGTCTAAAAATGCGTAATCCACTTTTTTAACTTCATCGATAATGCTACGTTGCCATTGTTGCCACTTATTAATATCCGGAATAAATATGGCCGATTTATTTTGCCCTTCAATTTTATAACCTACCGTTTCGGAATATTCATCGCGATGTGGCACCAAAAAAGGTGTAACTTTTAATTTTGAATTTAACACGATAGTTGAATCGTTTTGAAGCGGTTTTAAATCAATATTATTTAAACTTACCAATTGGCTCCACGGACCATTATCTTCTAAATACGTTTTCATTTTTGGCATCGCATAAACCGGAATATTATTTCCGCCCAAAGCCTCTCTTCCAAATTGCATCAATCCTGTGTAATGCCCTATATGTGCATGGGTTAAAAACACACCATCAATCACCTTGTTGTTATCTAAATGATTTTTAAGCAACTCTGTTTGTGCTGCAATATCTGGCGTGGCATCAAACAACCATTTTTTATTGTGCTGCAAATCCACCAAACCTAAACACGAAATTAATTTCTTGGGTTCTTCACCATTATAAAAGGCTTTACAACATGCTTTTTCGCAGTTAATTTGAGGAAATCCAGCATCTTGTGCAATGCCCAAAACCGTTATAAATTGTGTTGGTTTTTCAGTTGGTTTCTCAGCATCTGTCTTTTTGTTTCTTTCACAATTAAACAGTGCAACACAAAATAATAGGCATGGTATTTGGAATATCTTCATTTGTAAAAATATATCTTTGTTAAATATATAAAACAATAATTATGATTCGTAAATTTTTAGCAGTCTTATTAATATTCAACGTAACGGCTTGTGCAGAATTACAGGAAATAGCCAAACAATTACCGCAAAGCGGAAGCATTGGAAATGCCGAAATAGCGTCTGGATTACGACAAGCCTTAGACTTTGGCATAGACAAACAAGTTACCAAACTCACGCAAAAAGATGGCTTTTATAAAAATGAATTGGTTAAGATTTTGTTGCCCGACGAATTACAAAAAGTTGACAAAACACTGAGGGATATTGGCTTAAGCAAGTTAGCCGACGAAGGTTTAAAAGTGCTTAACAGAGCCGCCGAAGACGCCGTAAAAGAAGCTACGCCCATTTTTGTAAGTGCGGTAAAGGACATAACATTTGCCGATGCCAAAAACATTTTATTAGGTAATGACGATGCCGCAACCCAATATTTAACCAATAAAACGCAAACCGCTTTATACGAAAAATTCAATCCTGTTATAAAAAACTCGTTTAGTAAAGTTGGTGCCGACGAGATTTGGAACAACTTGATAAATAAATACAATAACATCCCGTTTACCAATAATGTGAATCCTGACTTAACAGATTACGTTACGGTTGAAGCTTTAAAAGGTGTTTACACGATGATTGCTGTTGAAGAAAAAGAAATACGCACCAAACTATCGTCGAGAACAACAGATTTATTGAAGAAGGTTTTTGCGTTGCAGGATTAGAATCTTATAACGGGTTATGGAATATGGAATAAATCTAATCATCTTTTTACACAACAAGGGTAATATCTTTGACACCTGCAATAACTTCACTATCCGTTTTTAAAAATTTTCTTTTTAAAATAAACATTTACAATTTATTTTAAAATTCAAAAATTTATTGATTTACCATTTTTAGTTTTAAATAAAAAAATGTATATTTAATAGCTTGATTTTCAAAACTGTAACAGAACAATAAAATGGATAGAATTGATCTTATAAAAAGCAATCAAAACAAAATTAACAAACGTTATAAGGAACTTGTTGAGCAAGCTTATAATTTTCGTCAAACCGATTCCGCTTTAAGCGATATTTCGGAATACAGAGCCATAAAACTTCTTAACAAACTGAACAGGTTAAAATATCTGTCCAGAGATTTGACCCTAAATTCCATTTAATCCAACACCAGAGATTTTACATTTATTTAACTTTTAGATGACGTCTAAAAAACTGATTTACACGTACTTTATATATAAATAAAAGAACGTTATGAAACCACAGTTTTGTCGAGTTGGAAAAATTAAACCCAACCTAAATAAGCTCATTAGCTTAAAGGAATTAGAAACCAAAATCGCAAATTTTGTAGAGGATACTACAAAGCTTGAAACGCCTCAAGATTTAAGCGCAATTTTTTAAAATACACAAATGCTTTTGTAAGCCTTGAGCCGTACCACGAAAACATTTCTCCGTCTGCCAAAACAATATGAGCATTAGGATAAAATGCTTGTACCTCTTTTTTGTGTGAATTCTTAAACGGAAAGGGTTCGCTGGACAATAAAACCACATCGACTTCTTTGTTAATTGCTGTGTTTTTAAGTTCTATTTCTGGATAACGATTTTGAGTGTCGTAAACGTTTATTAAGTGATTTAAGCCCAACATACAATTGATAAACGTATTATTTCCAGCAACCATCCACGGGTTTTTCCAAATAAAGTAGGCCGCTTTTAGAGTGGTTTTTTTTTGAATGAAGGTTTTAAAATCTTCAGCTTTTTTTTGAATACTTTTTACAATTATTTGAGCCTCTTCCTTTTTGTTAAAAAGCAGCCCGTATTGATTAATGAGCTCCAAACTATCGTCAATATTAAAAATATCGGATACATGCGTGTTGCAAATCTGCTCGCAAGCCTCAACAATGTCTTTTGTGTTTTCTTCTTTATTACAAAGAATAATATCTGGGTTTAAGCTTTTTATTTTACCAATATTTATCTGCTTTGTACCGCCAACTATTGCTTTGGTTTTTTTTAAATGAATGGGATGCACGCAGAATTTAGTTATCCCAACAATATGAGATTCTAAACCCAAATCAAACAGTAATTCGGTTTGACTTGGCACTAACGATATGATGCGTTTAGGAATGCCGTTTAAGTTAACACACCTTCCTATTTGGTCAATAAATTTCATTGATGAGATTGCCATACTTCGACTGCGCTCAATACCGGCAAGTTTAATTTATAAAATGATGGCTTAATTCAACTGCCATTTGCTTTTGAAGCTCTGAGGCTTTTAAAGCAGCGGCTTCGGCAAAATCTGTTTCGTTTGAAGCGTAAATAATCCCACGCGACGAATTAATAAGCAATCCCACTTGGGCATTCATCCCATATTTACAAACCTCTTTTAGGCTGCCACCTTGTGCCCCAACGCCGGGAACCAACAAAAAACTATCGGGAATAATTTGTCTTATATCTGCTAAATATTCTGCTTTTGTTGCACCAACAACATACATTAAATTTTCGGAATTTGTATATGTTTTTGAAGTTTCCAAAACCTGTTTGTACAACGCTTTTCCATCAACCGTTTTAGTCTGAAAATCGAATGCTCCTTGATTTGATGTTAAGGCTAAAAGAATGGTGTGCTTATCTTTAAAAGCTAAAAAAGGCTCCACAGAATCTTTACCCATATAGGGCGCCACGGTAACCGAATCGAAGGCTAAATCTTCTAAAAAAACTTTGGCATACATGGTACTTGTGTTACCAATATCGCCGCGTTTAGCATCGGCAATGGTAAATATTTCGGGGTGTTTCTCGTTTAAATAACGAATGGTTTTTTCTAAAGATTTCCAACCTTTTAATCCGTAAGCCTCATAAAATGCCGTATTGGGCTTGTACGCCACGCATAAATGATGCGTTGCATCAATTACGGCTTTATTGAATGAAAAAATAGGATCGTCTTCTTTTAAAAGATGCTGCGGAATCTTATTTAAATCGACATCCAATCCTATACAAAGGAAAGATTTCTTTTTTTTAATCTGCTGAATGAGTTGGTTTGTTGTCATTTAAAACTGTACTAATAATGTGCCTTTAATATTTTTTTCATCTACAAAACCTCTAAATCTTGAATCATAAGAATTATCTCTATTATCACCTGAAAAAAAATATTTTCCTTTTGGCAAAACTATTGGCCCAAAATTATATTCATTCCAATTTGGGTTTCTTTTTAAAATATCCTTTGAAAGATTATCTGAGCTATATTGCATAGAACGATTAATTTTAGTCGGAAGCTTTTCAACAAAATCTTGGTCTAAAAACACAAAAACGGAGTCTTTTATTTTGTAATTCTCATAAAACAAAAACGATTCATCTTCAATAAATTCATTCATAATATAGGTATCAAAAAAAGTTTTATCAACAAGATATTTATATCTTAAATTTAAGCCTTTATCAACATTTAGACCATTTACAAAATAAACCCCATTTTTACATTCCAATTTATCATTTGGTAATGCAATCAATCTTTTAACTATTGTATAACCTTTCAGGCTATCTGAAAATTTAAAATACGCAAAATCAAGAGCCTTAGGTTTTAATAAATTTGTGCCAATAAAACGTGCACCTAAACTCAAATTAGGCTCATTGGAAGTTGAAGGAACATTAAAAAAATTTAAAACTCCGAAAAGCTTTAAAAGCACAAAAAAAGCTACTACTCCAATTAATATATTTCTACCAATTATTTTCATAAAAAAGCCTCAATTATGAGGCTAAATTAATTCTTAAATCACATCATCATTAGCCTTCAACTTTTCTGTATTTTCGGCTAACATGAGTTCGTCTATTATTTTTTGGATATCACCATTCATAATATTGCTTAAATCGTAAAGCGTTAAACCAATTCTGTGGTCGGTGACACGTCCCTGTGAATAATTATAGGTTCTAATTTTAGCAGATCTATCGCCCGAAGAAACCATGCTTCCACGTTTTTCGGCATCTTCAGCATTCTTTTTTGCCAACTCCATTTCGTACAAACGCGAACGCAATACTTTAAAGGCTTTCTCCTTATTTTTATGCTGCGATTTTTGGTCTTGACATTGCGCTACCAAACCTGTGGGTTCGTGCGTTAATCGTACCGCAGAATAGGTGGTATTTACCGATTGCCCACCTGGACCCGACGAACAGAAGAAATCGATGCGCACATCTTTCGGGTCAATTTCCACATCAAACTCCTCGGCTTCCGGAAATACCATTACGGTTGCGGCACTGGTATGCACACGCCCTTGGGTTTCGGTTTGTGGCACGCGCTGCACACGATGTACGCCGGCTTCAAATTTTAGTGTACCGTAAACATCATCGCCAGAAACCTCAAATTGAATTTCCTTAAAACCGCCGTTGGTGCCTTCGCTAAAATCTACAGTATCAACTTTCCAGCCTTTACTTTCACTATATTTGGTGTACATTCTAAACAAATCGCCCGCAAAAATACTGGCTTCGTCACCGCCCGTTCCGGCGCGTAATTCCACTACGGCATTTTTGGCATCTTCGGGATCTTTGGGTATTAAAAGCACCTTAATTTCTTCTTCTAACCTCGCGATGCCTTCTTTGGCTTCATCATATTGCATTTTGGCCATATCGACCATTTCCGCATCACTTCCGTCCGAAATAATCTCTTCAGCCTCAGTCAAATTATTGGTAAATTCTATATACTGCTCGCGTTTATCCATAAGAATCCGCAAGTCTTTGTACTCTCTATTTAGCTCGACATAACGCTTTTGGTCGGTAATAATATCGGGTTGGATAATTAAATCGCTAACCTCATCAAAACGTTGTTTTACTATTTGTAATTTCTCTAACATCTGCCTGTTTTATTGATGCCAAAAATACGATAATTTATGAATTTTTAGTATTATCCAACGGTTCATATAACTTAATTACTAGAATATTTTTTTGCTAAGTGCGTTATTTAAGTACTTATGCAGCAATTATTTTCCATATTTATTTTTTATAAACGCTTCATGTTACTATCGTTTATACTAAATCCACTACTACTTTGGTGGTGCAAAAGCGACATACTTTTAGTTTTGATTATAAAGTTAATTTTAGTGTTCTTTTTATGGTATCTTATTAAAGAAACAACTTCAAAAAGAATGCTTGTTTTTTATAAAAATTTAGGCATTTCTACATTAAAACTCTTTGCTTTTTTATACCTTATTGACTTGTTTTTTAGTATTCCGTTTCTTTTAATTTTTAAAGAGTTTTTATGATTTTGGAAATAGATAATGTTGAACTTTATTTTAAAGAAAAGCGTATTCTAAATGGTATTTATTTAAAAGTTGAAACAGGAAAAGTTACAGGAATTTTAGGAAGCAACGGGTGCGGCAAAAGCTGTTTAATTAATATCATTTTTGGAGAGTTAAAACCCAAATACAAACTTATCAGAATAGACAACAAACCTATTTTAAAACCTTTATATCAAACAAAATTAGTAGCCTATTTACCGCAGTATCATTTTATTCCAAATAGAATGAAAGTTAAAACAGTTTTTAAACTTTTTAAAGTGTCTTGGGAAAGTTTTATGTCTGATTTTGAATCATTTTCAATTTTTAAAAACACGAATTTAAACAAATTATCTGGTGGAGAACGTCGGGTAATTGAAACCTATATTATTCTTAAAAGTGAAAGAAAAATCGTTTTATTAGATGAACCCTTTTCGCATTTAGCACCTTTAAATATTGATAAAGTGAAAGCTGTAATTTCTGAAGAAAAACAACGTAAAGCTATTATAACAACAGACCATTTATATCGGCATATTATTGATACTTCAGATAATATTTATCTTATTAAAAATGGTCATACAAAACTGATAAATAATTTAACAGAGCTTGAAGATTACAACTATTTAAGCCAAGGAAACATAATCAAATAAAGACCTGTCAGGTTTTAAAAACCTGACAGGTCTCGAAACTGACAATTATTTATCCGCATTTAGAGGAGCCGCAATCTTTACAGGTTAAGCAGCCCTCTTGATATATTAAGTTTTGGGATTTACAGTTATCGCACTTTTGCCCTTTGGCTTTTGTGCCATCTTCTACATAACGTTTTAATGCACGAGCCACACCGTTTTTCCAAGTATTAATCGATTCGGTATCCAGCTGTAAGCTATTAATTAAATCTACAATTTTATCAATGGGCATACCGTGGCGCAAGGTACTGGAAAATAGCTTGGCGTAGTTCCAGAATTCCGGATTGAATTTATGCGATAAACCTTCAATAGTGGTTTTATAGCCTCGCTTATTTTTATACTGAAAATCGTAACGCGAGGTACCATCGTCGTTTCTATTTTTAATAATCAATCCTCGGTTCACCCAACGCGGAATTAAAATACCATCCTCATCATCAGAAAGTCCCGTGAATACTTCATAAGGTTTATCATCTATCAAACCAATAAAGGCAATCCATTTTTCTTTATTATTCTGAAAACGAACCACATCGGCTTCCAAAACCTGAGGGCGTTTTACAGGGAATGCCGTTAACTTATCTTCAGTTTCTTCTTTTGTTTCCTCATTTGAAATTAATACACCCGAGCGCGAGCCATCTCTATAAACGGTAACCCCTTTACAGCCCACTTCCCATGCTTTTAAATATAATTCGCCCACCAATTCTTCGCTCACATCATTTGGTAAATTGATGGTTACACTAATGGAGTGGTCTACCCATTTTTGAATAGCACCTTGCATACTTACTTTACTCAACCAATCCACATCGTTTGATGTTGCTTGATAATACGGCGATTTTTTAACCAACTCGTCCAATTCGGCTTGCGAAAAGTTTTTTGACACATCGATGCCATTAACTTCCATCCATTGCTTAAAACGATGATGAAACACGACGTATTCTTCCCAAGAGTCGCCCACTTCATCAACAAAATCAACGCGCACATCTTTATCGTTTGGGTTCACCTTTCTTCTACGTTTATAAACGGGCATAAATACCGGCTCGATGCCCGATGTGGTTTGCGTCATTAAACTGGTTGTACCCGTTGGGGCAATGGTTAATAGGGCAATATTACGCCTGCCGTATTCCAACATTTCGTAATACAGTTTGCTATCGGCCTCTTTTAATCGCTGTATAAACGGATTGTTTTTTTCGCGTTCGGCATCAAAAATCGCAAAGACACCACGGTCTTTCGCTAAATGCACCGATGCTCGATAAGCCTCTATAGCTATGGTTTTATGCACTTCTAAAGAAAACGCGTTACCATCTTCGCTACCGTATTTTATACCCAAAGCTGCCAACATATCGCCCTCGGCGGTAATGCCAACTCCGGTTCTTCTGCCTTCTTCAGCTTTTCTCTTTATGTTAATCCACAAATTGCGCTCGATACTTTTTACCTCGTCCAATTCTGGATCGGCATCGATTTTCTTTAAGATATTATCGATTTTTTCAAGTTCCAAATCGATAATATCATCCATGATACGCTGAGCAAAAGCGACATGTTTTTTAAACAAATCGAAATTAAATGAAGCCTCTTTAGTAAAAGGATTTTCAACATAAGAAAACAGGTTGATGGCTAACAATCGGCAAGAATCATAAGGACATAATGGGATTTCACCACAAGGGTTGGTTGATACCGTTTTGTAGCCTAAATCGGCATAACAATCCGGCACAGACTCATTGATTATGGTATCCCAAAATAAAATTCCCGGTTCGGCAGATTTCCATGCGTTATGCACAATTTTTTTCCAAAGTGAATTCGCTTCAATTGTTTTTGCCACTTTCGGATTATCAGAAAATATAGGATATTTTTGCGTGTACTCTGTTCCGTTTTTAACGGCTTTCATAAATTGGTCGTCAATTCTAACCGATACGTTGGCACCGGTAACCTTGCCTTGCTCTAATTTTGCATTGATAAAATCTTCAGAATCCGGATGATTGATAGACACCGACAACATAAGCGCACCACGGCGCCCATCTTGCGCCACCTCTCTTGTAGAATTTGAATAGCGCTCCATAAATGGCACAATACCCGTAGATGTTAAAGCGGAATTTTTAACCCCTGAACCTTTGGGACGAATGTGGGATAAATCGTGCCCCACACCTCCTCGACGTTTCATGAGCTGTACTTGCTCCTGATCAATTTTCATGATGCCACCGTAAGAATCGGAATCGCCAGAATTACCAATGACAAAACAATTTGAAAGTGATGCAATTTGAAACGGATTTCCTATACCTGCCATCGGGCTACCTTGAGGGACAATATACTTAAAGTCTTTAATCAGATTAAAGATATCATCCTCACTTAAAGGATTGGCGTATTTAGTTTCTACCCGCGCTATTTCTTTTGCTATTCTGCGATGCATATCGTTTGGCGTCAACTCATAAATATTACCTTCAGAATCTTTTAAGGCATATTTATTGAGCCAAACACGGGCCGCCAAATCATCATTTTTAAAGTATTTTAAAGCGGCATTAAACGCTTCGTCTTGTGTGAAAGTTTTAGGTAGGTTTTTGGTGAGGTTTGCTTTCATGAGTCGGTTAAAATTTTTAGTTCAGTATGGATTATATTTCAAACTGTAAATTAACTAAAAATTTTCAACTTGGAACATGACAAAAATCATGAAGTTTACAAACAAAAACAACTAAAAACCTGATTGTTAGGTGTTTGTGAATTTATCAACAATAAAAAGTTAACAAGTTTTTTAAATAAGGTTGGTGTCTGTTATTCTAAAAATCTATAGCAAAACCAATACCCAAGAACTGTTTCCACTGTATTTTGGCACCTGCCTCATCAAACTCGCCTTCAACATCTGACGGCACAGAAGTTTTTATATCATCATCATACTTCATGTGCGACCCCAAAGTAGCCCTCATAAAACTATTTACTTTAAAATTGAAGTCCACTCTCCAATCCAAATCAACGTTACCAAAATTGTTTATATAATCGGTATACAGGTTCACTTGATGCACCATGGCTACGTTTTCAACCACCTGCATTTTGTAGCTATTTGTTAATAAAATACCAACTTCCTGTCTTGTGCGCTCCCCTTCGATAATTACGTTTCCGTCTACGTCCAAAACCGCTGGCGTAACACCAAAGGCACCGGCATTGGCAAGGTCTTCGTCTAACACAAAAGTGGCTTTAAGGGTTATTGGAGAGAAGTAAAAAGACAACTCTTCAATATCCTTTCCATATTCCATTCCGCCACCAAAAAACAAATATCCGGGCGCCATAAACCTAGATATTGGGTCGTCTGTGTTTGGGTATTTATAACCGTTTGTTAATTGTGTTTTAAAATTTAATCGCGCCGAATAAAACCAGTTTGAAGATTCGTCGGGCTTGTAACCAATATTGGAATTCATTTCGAACAAATCGTCGGTTTTTCTAATCTCCCTGCTTTCTTGCTTGTTTATACCATAGCGCGCCGATAAGTTATTGTTCCAAAAGAAATATTTATCTTTATAGTTGGCTTCAGACCTAATTCCAACCAAACCGGATATCGAGTTACTACCACCGGCACTCCAATTAACAAAGGCAACTTCACTTAAATCGAAAGTCGCTTTGTTTATTTGTTTCCATTCCGGCCTTAACTCCTTAAGCTCGTCTTTAGGCTTAGGGGTTTTTATGAACAGCGAATCGGGTTGGGCAAATGCAAATTGAACACACAAAAAAACTATAGCTAAAAGCGTATTTTTCATAATTAGGTTGGATATAATTAAATACGGTTTTAATCAAAAACCATTCCAATTTAACATAAATTATTAAAAACTAAATTTTTAAAATCTACTGTTTTATTCTAAAAGGAGTTCTTCTTTTTTTTGCAAGCACAAATAAAGCATCATTATTGTTAATCCTAAAATATAAAAACAACGATTAAAATAAAATAAAATTTCCAAATTCAAATAATAAGCCAACACATTACATATAGCCGAAAGAACAAAAACGAACACGAAAAAAATGCAATAAGTAGCATGTATTGAATTATAATTAAGATTATAAATTCCAGCCAAAGTTCCCAATATAATTAATGAAAACCCGTTGGCGTAAATCATAATTTTTTCAAACACATTATCTAAACCCAATTCAATAACTTCTACTATTTCGTAAATCATATAAACATTCAAAAGAATAATAAAACCAAAAAATGTTTTAATGTATTTGTTTAATTTTATCGGTCTGATTTTTAAATAGATATGTTTAGATATGGCTGAATAAGCAAGAATTGGAAAAGTTAATGCCAATTTATTAAAAAGTGAATTCTCATATCTTAGCATACAGATATCTGCCAACCAAAAACACAAAAAAGCTAATACCAAAACACCACTTTTATACCCCTTAAAAACCAATAATAAAATTAGAAAAACCGAGGAGCTAAACACCCGAACAATTCTTTCTTCAAAAAAACCAAAATTGTAAATGGTATAAATATTAGCTATGCCAAGTAACACTGCAAAAATTACAACTATCTTTTTTGGATTTATGGCTTTTACAAAAAGCATAACACATCAATACTTAAACACGCCAAACTCGGATTTTATGGTGAGTTTTTTATGACTAGAGGACTCTACCCTACCTATAATTTGCGCATCAACATTAAAGGTTTTTGATATTGCTATGATATCTTCGGCAATTTCAGGCGCTACGTAAAGTTCCATGCGGTGTCCGCAATTAAACACTTGATACATTTCTTTCCAATCGGTTTTACTCTGTTCTTGAATGAGTTTAAATAACGGCGGAATAGGAAACATGTTATCTTTTACGATGTGAAATTCATCAACAAAATGCAGAATCTTAGTCTGCGCACCACCTGAACAATGAACCATACCATGCACTGTTTCAGCATTGTATTTAGATAAAATCGCTTTTACAATAGGCGCATAGGTTCGCGTTGGAGACAACACCAATTTACCGGCATCTATCGGCGCATCTTTTACGGCATCCGTGAGTTTTACGCCACCGGAATACACTAAATCTTTGGGCACCGAAGGATCGTAACTTTCTGGGTATTTTTCGGCCAAATACTTACTAAACACATCGTGTCGTGCCGAGGTTAAGCCGTTGCTTCCCATGCCACCGTTGTATTCTTTCTCGTATGTAGCCTTCCCGAAGCTTTCTAAACCAACAATAACATCGCCGGCTTTTATATTAGCATTATCGATAACATCGCTTCGCTTCATTCTAGCCGTTACCGTAGAATCTACAATAATGGTGCGCACCAAATCGCCAACATCTGCAGTTTCGCCACCCGTGGAATGAATGGTCACTCCAAACGATTTTAAATCCTCAAGTAGTTCTTCGGTGCCATTTATAATTGCCGAAAGCACTTCTCCCGGAATTAAATTTTTATTTCTACCAATTGTTGATGACAGCATGATATTATCGGTTGCGCCAACACATAACAAGTCGTCGATATTCATAATTAAAGCATCTTGCGCAATGCCTTTCCACACAGAGATATCGCCCGTTTCCTTCCAATACATGTAAGCCAAGGACGATTTTGTACCTGCGCCATCAGCATGCATAATCAAGCAATAATCATCATCATTGGTTAAATGATCTGGCACAATTTTACAGAATGCTTTTGGATACAATCCTTTATCGATATTTTTTATAGCATTGTGCACATCTTCTTTTGATGCCGACACACCGCGCTGTGCATATCGTTTTGAAACTTCTTGACTCATAATATAGTATTGTAATGCAAAAGTAAAGTAAAATTATAAAACTGAAACGCTTTCGTTGAAATATGAAACAGGATTTATTAATGTGGTTTTAAAATGAAGCGCTTTATTTTTATATACCACAGTTCATTATAGAAAAATCAATTTGCCAAATCTAATTTATCAAATTTGTCAACTCATCAAAATCCAACCCACCATAGTCACCAGAACTCATTAAAAGCAGGGCTTTGTTGTCGAAATTTTGCGAGAATAAAAATGTCTTAAAGTCGTCAGGATTGGTGTAAATAATTAAATCGTCGCGCTGAAAAGCCTTGGCTATTTGCTCGTGTGTTACGGTGTCTAGTTTTTTAATCTCGACTGCATGTGGCGAATAAAATACCACGGCAACATCGGCGGCATTTAAGGCACCTTTGTATTCTTTTAAAAATTCTGCATTTAAACTGCTGTAAGTGTGTAGCTCTAAACAAGCAATTAAAGTGCGATTTGCGTATTGCTCTTTTACGGCGTTGGTTGTGGCCTCTACTTTACTTGGCGAATGTGCAAAATCTTTATAAGCGACGCTATTTGTTGTTTCGACTATTTTTTCCAATCGTTTGCTTGCGCCTTTAAAGGTGGAAATAGCTTCGTAAAAATCGTCTTCGTCAACGCCCATGTGTTGGCAAATCCATTTGGCACCAGCTAAATTATTTAGGTTGTGTTTGCCAAAAATTTCGATGGGTAAATCGCCTTCTGGGGTTTCTAAAAGTGTTTGTCCGTTTTTAACGGTATATTTTGGCGTTTGGTAAGCTATTTTTCGGATGGTGTTTTCGCTAGCTTCAACTACTCGTTTTACTTCGGCATCTTCTTCATTGTAATTAATGCTTCCGCCGCTAACAATAGAATCAACAAAAATACGGAACTGCTCCACATAGTTTTCGTAAGTTGGAAACACATTAATATGATCCCAAGCAATACCGCTCAACAGGGCTAAATTGGGTTTGTACAAATGAAATTTTGGACGCCTGTCTATGGTCGAGCTTAAATACTCGTCGCCTTCCAACACTATAAAATCGTTGTCTTCGGTAAGTTTTACCATCACATCGAAACCTTCCAATTGCGCGCCAACCATATAATCGACATCCTTATCGTGATATTGCATCACATGAAGAATCATTGATGTTATGGTTGTTTTTCCGTGGCTTCCGCCAATAACCACACGGGTTTTATGTTTGGATTGCTCGTATAAAAATTCGGGATAGCTATATATTTTTAAACCCAATTCCTGGGCTTTTATTAGCTCTGGATTATCGGCTTTGGCATGCATGCCCAAAACAATGGCATCCAAATTTGATGTTATTTTTTCTGGAAACCAACCAAAGGTTTTTGGTAGCAATCCATGAGCATCTAATCTTGATTTTGAAGGCTCGTAAATTACATCGTCGCTTCCTGTTACGTTGTAGTTTTTATGCTGTAATGCTATGGCTAAATTGTGCATGGCAGAACCGCCGATAGCTATAAAATGTGCGTTCATTTGTGTGATTTTACAGAAGTGCCAAAGATACTTTTTTTGCTACGAATACACGCATATTTTTTTGTTGGAAAATGCCTTTATTAAACAAATAAATACCTTTTATTGAAACCAAACTTTGCAAACTTGCCCGCGTTAGGGATTGAGGCATTTGTTGGAGCTCGCCGACGTAGGAGGAAGCGACTGCCGAAAGCCCGACCCGCAGGGTAACGCCCAAATTTTAAAGCTTTAAAATTGCTTCCTTTTTTGCTTTAAACGATGGGATTTTTGGCAGTTCGGCAATGGCCAAATTGATGTATTTTAAGGCTTCGGATTTATTGTTTTTATGCACATTAATCTGCGCTAAACGGTAGTGCGCCCAAGCTTTTGGCACGCCATCGTTTGGGGTGTAATTTGCTATGTAAGTGAGCAAACATTGTTCGCCTTTTTTAAGTTGTGTGTTATATTGGGCGGCCACTTTGCCTATTTGATAATGCAGTGCGTTGCGCTGGTGTTTTTGTTGGGCAACCTCAATATTTTGAATGGCTTTTTGGGGCTGATTTTGGTTTTCGTAAAGGGCAGTCAACTTGTTAAAGCAGGTTAAAGATCCGCCTTCAACTATCGCCATTTTATAATATTTTTCCGCTAGTTCTGGTTCGTCGTCGTACTCGTGAATATAACCTTTTGCTAAGTAGCCATCCACTTTCGAGAGGTTTTCCAGTTGTTGCGCAAACTGTAACGATTTGTTTTTACTGCCACCTAAAATTCCGGGTAATTGCATGTACAATTCTACCAATGCCCAACGCGCGTTAATGTGGTTTTTATCTAATTTGGCCGCTTTTAAGAATGCTGTTTTTACATCGCCAATAATGCCCAATGCCTTTAATTTATTAACCGACAAAGCTTTCATGCCCATGGCGCCGCCGTATTTATAATGGTAATTGGCATTGTTTTGTTGAATATTTACAAGTTTTTGATATTGGTTTATGGCATCGTCCCATTTTTTTTGATGCCCGTACGCATCGCCTAAAAACTCAATAGCCTTTATATTGTTGGGATTGTTTTTTAAATATTCTGAAACGAGTTTTTCTGCTTTTTCAAATTGTTTGTTTTGAAAAAGGGCATCCACATCATCCAATTCGGGTTGACCAAATATAAGTGTTGGTAATAAAAGTAGAAGCAAAAACTTGTACATAGCATTTAGATGGAAAATACAAAGTTAAACATTACACTTTACTTGAAAAATGGTTAACTTCACTCAACCAACGAAAGTAATTCCTAATTTATTGTTTTTTGGAATAACTTTTGAAAGTACATTTAAAGACAAATACAGCATAAATGAAACGTACACTATTAATATTAATGATTATTCTTTTTTCAAATTTAACGCAAGCTCAAAATCCAGATTACCAAAAATTATGGACTAAAGTTGAAAAACTAGAGGTTGAAGGTTTGCCAAAATCGGCATTAAAAATTGTTGAAGATATTTCAGCGAAAGCTAAAAAAGATAAAAATAACCCGCAACTTATTAAAACCATGCTTTTTAAAAGCAAGTTCGCTTTGGTTTTAGAGGAAGATGCGCAATTAAAAATCATTAATAATTTTAAAAATGAAATTGAACAGAGTTCGTTTCCCACTAAAAACATCCTTGAAAATATTTTGGCCAATTTATATTGGCAGTATTTTAACCAACACCGTTGGCAGTTTTACAATCGCACTAAAACTTCTGAAAAATTAGATGCGAACGATTTTAGAACTTGGGATTTGCAAACTATTTTTAATGAGATTCATGAGCATTATCAAAACTCTTTAGAGAACGGATTGATGCTTCAATTGGAGCCATTAAGTAATTATAGTGTGCTTTTAAATGAGCAAAAAGGCTCTAAAATTTATCGTCCGACTTTATTTGATTTTTTAAGTCATAACGCGTTACTATTTTACAAAACCAACGAAACGCATATCACCAAACCAGCTTATAAATTTGAAATTGATAATCCCGATTTTTTAGGCGATACCAAGACTTTTTCGGAATTAAAATTAACTTCCAAAGATTCAACGTCGTTGCAATTAAATGCTTTAAAAATTTATCAAGATTTAATTCGATTTCATTTAAAAGGTAAATCGCATTTAGCATTAGCCGATGTTAATATTAATCGATTAAAGTTTGTAAACCAACATGCTACTTTTAGCGATAAGCAATCCATTTTATTAAACGCCTTAAAAACTGAAAGCGAGCAATTAAAAGCGCACAAAGTTTCAGGTTTATATGATTATGAAATCGCTACTATTTACTATCAACAAGGATTAGATTATCAACCAAAAACAAAGAAAGAAAACCGTTGGAAAAACAAAGAAGCCATTGATATTTGCAACAACGTTATTGCAAAGTTTCCAAAAAGCAAAGGTGCAGAAATGTGTACCATTCTAAAGCAGCTAATTGAACAAAAATCGTTACAAATTACAACTGAAAACTTCTTGCCTATCCTCAAAGATTCGCGCTTATTGATTCGCTATAAAAACTTGAATCAGCTTCAATTTAAAATTCATAAAATCTCTAGAAACCAGCTAGAGAAATTCAACAAAACCTACCGAAAGGAAGAGCAATTAGCTTTTATTAAAAAATTAAAAACTACAACCGAATGGCATAGCAGTTTGCGTAACGAAGGTGACTACCAAACGCATACCACCGAAATCCTATTACCAAAACTGAACAATGGAAGCTACTTAATTTATGCTGCGCCGAAAAATGAAGAAAACACCTTTGCATTTAGCACCATTCAAGTTACCGATTTAGCTCTGGTGGAAACCGATAAAACGGATTTTAAAATCTTTCAAATCATTGACCGGAACAACGGTAAACCCATTGTTGGCGCTAAGGTTGAACTAAACTTTATAGAAAACAACAACCGAAATGAGCAAACTGAAAATCAAACCACGGATTTGCATGGGCAGATAAAAATCAACAAATCGAAAAATCGTTATCGCAATATAAATCTAAAGGTTAAACACGGTAACGATGTGGCTTATTTTGGCGATTATTACATCCATCAATATTATAAAAATCAGAAAGAAAAGGTAACTTATAAATCCTTTTTATTTACCGACAGAAGCATTTACAGACCAGGACAAACCGTTTATTTTAAGGCTATTGCCATGAAAACCGAAGCTAACAAATCTGAGGTTTTAGAAAACCAGAAGGTTTACGCCATTTTATATAACGCAAATGGTGAAGAACTAAAAGTATTGAATTTAAAAACGAATGACTTTGGTTCCGTTTCAGGCGAATTTATCTTGCCAAATACGGGTTTAAACGGACAATATTATATTGAATTTGATACCGAATCTGGACCGGATGCAGAAAGCAACACCTACTTTTCGGTCGAAGAATACAAACGCCCCAAGTTTGAAACCAAATTCAATCCCATAACCGAAACCTATAAAGTTAACGATTCGGTAACCATAAAAGGCCATGCTTTAGCTTATGCCGGCAGCAATATTACCGATGCCAAAGTGGTGTATCGTGTGCATCGCAAAGTAGAATATCCGCATTGGTATTTTTGGTACCGCCCATGGTTTAACAGCGAGCCACAAGAAATTACGCATGGCGAAAGCAGAACCAATGATAAAGGTGAATTTGAAATCACCTTTAAAGCCCAACCCGACCAAAGTGTCGATAAAAGCAGTCTGCCTATTTTTAAATACGAAGTAACTGCCGATGTTACCGATTTAAACGGCGAAACACGAAGCGCAACTACCATTGTAAACGTTGGTTATCATGCATTAACAGCAAACATGTCTGTTGCAAATCTTTTAGATAAAACCAAAAAAAACCACGCGATCACCATCGATACCAAAAACTTAAATGGTGAGTTTGTAACAGCAAAAGGCACGGTTAAAATTTACAAATTGAAGGCACCAAATACGGTATTACGGGTGCGTCCTTGGCCTGCGCCCGATTATCAAGACATTTCAAAAGAAAGTTTTAAAAACTTATTTCCGCACGACGCTTATAGCAATGAGCATAACCCGAATAACTGGGAAAAAGGAAAGCTTGTTTTTATAGCATCTTTTAATACCGGAAATTCAAAAAAACTCAATCTTGGCAAAACTAAAAAATGGCAATCTGGTCAATACCTCATCACTTTAGAAAGTAAAGATAAGTTTGGACAAACGGTTAAAGATGAAATTAAAACCACACTTTATAGCGATAAAGACGCAACTCTTGCGGATCATCAATTATTCAGTATTACAAGTGATAAATCTAAATACAACACTGGCGATATAGCCATAATAACATTGGCCTCGGCTGCCAATAATTTAAACGTTACAGTTTCAGTTGAAAAACAAAATAAGGTTATAAAAACTCAAATTATCCCATTGAATAATAATAAAAAAACCATTAGTATTCCTATCACAAGCGATGATATTGGTGGCTTTTCGGTTAATTATAGTTTTGCAGCGTACAACAGTTTTCAATCAGGTAGTTTAAATATTGTCGTGCCTTACCCAAAAACCGAATTAGAGATTGAAACCACAACCTTTAGAGATAAATTACAACCCGGAACCGATGAAACTTGGAGTTTTAAAATTAAAGGGCCGCAGGGCGATAAAGTATCTGCCGAATTATTAGCGAGTATGTACGATGCAAGTTTAGACCAATTTAAACCACATGCTTGGAACT
This sequence comes from Hwangdonia lutea, assembly GCF_032814565.1. Classification (GTDB taxonomy): domain Bacteria; phylum Bacteroidota; class Bacteroidia; order Flavobacteriales; family Flavobacteriaceae; genus Hwangdonia; species Hwangdonia lutea. The sequence goes on along the minus strand of NZ_CP136521.1, from coordinate 2,264,761 downwards.
TTAATCCCATCAACAATCCAACCTATTATTCTTATAATAGAAGTAATGCGCGACATAGTTTTGGAACACGCAATTTTAGAGTTTATAATGATAGATCGCGTTCGTATTATCAATACCAAAGTTATGACCAGTTGGATTGGTTTGGGTTTAGTTTTACCAAAGATCGTTGGGTGTATAATAATTATCTAAATAGGTTGAAAAATAAATATGAGGATAGAAATACGGCTAGATATGATGAATCAATCAAAAAGGGTTATGTGTCAGGCACGGTATATGATAGAAGCGGAAATGTGCTGCCAGGTGCTAATATTACTTTAAAAGGAACCAGCCGCGGTACTCAAACAGGTTTTGATGGTGAATTTTCAATCAAGGCGAAAAAAAATGATGTTTTGGTATTCAGTTACATTGGGTTTGTTACACAAGAGATTAAAATTGGAGAAAATAATTATTTTTCAGTTTATTTATACGACGATAGTGCTGCATTAGATGAAGTGGTAGTAGTTGGTTATGGAACTCAAAAAAGAAAAAATATAGCTGGGGCTGTTTCTAATTTACAAGCTGATCAGTTAAATGCAAGCGAAGAATTGGAAGAAGATGTTGCTTTCAGCGTAGCTGAAAAAGTAGCGGGTATTTCGGTTCATGATTCTGTTTCTTTAGCAAAAGAACCAAACTTCGACAACATCAAAATCCGTAAAAACTTAAATGAAACCGCGTTTTTCTTTCCGCAGTTACAAACCGATGAAGCAGGCAATATAAGTTTCAGTTTTACAACACCCGAAGCATTAACCCAATGGAAATTGCAACTTTTGGCACACACCAAAACTTTAGAAAATGCAACTAAAACCTTAACAACGGTTACACAAAAAGAATTGATGGTCATACCAAACGCACCTCGTTTTTTACGCGAAGGCGATAACATAACCATAAGTACAAAAATTGCCAACTTAACCGATAAACCACTTTCGGGGGAAGCCATTTTAATATTAACCGATGCCATTTCTGGAAAGGACATTACAGCAAACTTGCTCAGTTCTTCCTCTTCTGGGGATTTAGAGGGGACTTCCTTTACAGTAGAAAAAGAAAACAACACCCAAGTCTCATGGAATCTATCTATTCCTGATAATGTGCAAGCCGTTCAATATAAAATCATTGCCAAAGCTGGAGATTTTAGCGATGGCGAACAAAATGCCTTACCCGTTTTATCAAATAGAATGTTGGTTACCGAAACACTTCCTATGTGGGTTAGAAGCAACCAAACTAAAACTTTCACATTAGATAAGTTGAAAACCAACACCTCTTCAACATTAAAAAACCACAAATTAACTTTGGAAATAACGTCCAATCCAGCGTGGTATGCGGTACAAGCTTTACCGTATTTAATGGAATATCCGTACGATTGTAACGAGCAAATTTTCAGTCGATATTATGCCAATGCATTGGCGAGTCATATCGTAAATTCGAATCCAAGAATTCAAGAGGTTTTTAATCAATGGGCGTCTCAAGATGCTCTGATTTCGAAACTTGAAAAAAATGAAGAGCTCAAGTCCATTATAATCCAAGAAACCCCTTGGTTACGTGATGCACAAAGTGAAACCGAACAGAAAAAACGCATCGCTTTATTATTCGATTTAAACAAAATGAATAACGAATTGCAATCTGCAAAACGTAAATTGCAACACAATCAAATGGATTCTGGTGGATGGGCTTGGTTTAAAGGCGGACGCGAAAACCGATACATCACGCAACATATTATTACTGGTTTTGGTCACTTAAATAAACTTGGTGTCATTTCGACAGAGCGCCAAACGAGCGACGAGAAATCTCATCATCAAATGATTAAAAAAGCCGTCAATTATCTGGATGCGGAATTTGTAAAAGAATATAATGACATCAAAAAATACAATTCAAAAGTCGACTTAAATAAAGATCATTTAAGCAATATGCAATTGCATTACTTGTACATGCGAAGCTTTTATCCAGAAACTAAAAAATCTGATAAAGTTGAAGAAATCACTAAATATTATCACACACAAATTCAGAAATATTGGTTAAAACGCTCTTTATATGCGAAAGGATTAATGGCCTTGGTTGTAGATAGGATGGGCGATAAAAAGACGTCGGCTAAAATTTTAAAATCCTTAAAGGAAAACAGCATTACCTCCGAAGAATTAGGCATGTATTGGAAATCCAACACCAACTCATGGTATTGGTATCAAGCGCCTATTGAAACGCAAGCCTTATTAATTGAGGCTTTTGCCGAAATTGAAAACGAAACCGAAACTATTGACAACCTTAAAATTTGGTTACTAAAAAACAAACAAACCAACCGTTGGAAAACCACCAAAGCAACCACCGAAGCCGTTTATGCGTTGTTGTTGCAAGGTAGCGATTGGTTGAGCGCAAGCGATATGGTTGATGTGGTTTTAGGCGGACAACAAATAGAGCCTTTCAATCCCGATAGCTATCGGGATGAAGCTGTAAAAGTTGAAGCTGGGACAGGTTATTTTAAAACGGCGTGGAATGCCTCAGAAATCAAACCAGAAATGGCAGAAGTTCAAATGACCAAAAAAGGAAAAGGCATCGCTTGGGGCGCTTTATATTGGCAATATTTTGAGGATTTGGATAAAATAACTTCGGCTGAAACACCACTTAAATTAAAGAAAAAACTATTCTTAAAAAAGAATACCGATACTGGTGAAGAGATTACTGAAATCACGAAAGACACCCAAGTTAAAGTCGGCGATTTAGTAAGAGTGCGCATAGAATTACGTAGCGATAGAGCCATGGAATTTGTACACATGAAAGACATGCGCGCCGCAGGTTTGGAGCCTGTAAACGTATTATCGAAATACAAATGGCAAGATGGTTTGGGCTATTACGAAAGTACCAAAGATGCGAGTACTAACTTCTTTTTTGATTATTTACCAAAAGGTGTTTATGTTTTTGAATACGATTTACGAGTAAACAATGCAGGTCATATGAGCAACGGTATCACAACCATACAAAGCATGTACGCACCAGAGTTTAGCAGCCATAGTGAAGGTGTAAAATTGTTAGTTGAATAAAAAAGAGCTATAAGTATACTTTATATTAACATAAACCTATGCCTTTTCATAATATTTTAAATGATTAAATTTACACTTTGGTTTAAAACTTAACCTTTTTTAATTTGATAAAGTTAATGCCCCAAAATACCGCTTTACTTTTAATGGCATTTGTTTGTGCAACAATACATTCCTGTGCATCAAAAAAAGATGTGACTCAAAATGCTACCATCGAAGAAACCAACCCCAAACTCATTTTTTTGAATTATAAAATTTCAGAAGATTCAAAAGGCAAAAAAAATATTCAGTTTATTAATAAGATAATAACTGATGGAAAATTAAAAAAAAACATACCTATAAACAATGGAGTTTCTGGCGATTTAATATGCCATCAACTTGATAAAAATTTAAATGTGCTGCAAAGCATTACCATAAAAAATCCGCTTGTAAAGAACTTTGAATATGTTGATGATTCAAAACAATTTCAAAGAAAGGAAGTAGTACTGAAGGAAGCTGAGTTTTCATTAAAACTAAAACTGGAACCAAATACTAAATACTTCAGCATTAACGAAATTACGTCGCTATCATCAAAACCAAAACTACTTATCAAAACAAAAATCAAATCACTATGAAGCATCAATTACTATATATTTTATGCCTGCTCAATATAGGATTTGTAAATGCTCAAGTTTTTGATGTTGAAACGATTAAACGCTCCGGCGACAACAACAAAAGAATTAACCTTGTCCTTTTAAGTGAAGGCTATCAAACAAGTGAGTTTTCAAAATTTATTACTGATGCCACAAGTTTTTCAAACGCCATGTTCACTCAATCACCATTTAAAGAATATGCTGATTATTTTAATGTGTTTGCCATAAAAGTCCCGTCTAATCAAAGTGGCACGGACCACCCTGCAAACGCAACCGACGTTACAGAACCTGTTTTTCCTGCGGCTACCTTAGACACTTATTTTAACACGTCCTTCGATACTTCTGGTTATCACAGATTGCTTTACACCTATAATTCTGCAAAAGTTTACAATGTATTGGCTAATAATTTTCCGGAATACGACCAACCGATTATTTTAGTAAACTCTCCGGAGTATGGCGGTGCGGGTGGCCCTTATGCAGTTTCATCAACCGGAACAAGTGCCAATGAAATTGTAATACACGAATTAGGACACTCGCTTTTTAATTTAAAAGACGAATATTATCCGGGAGACGGTAACCTAAATGAAGCCACAAATGCCACACAGGAAAGTAACCCTGCTTTAGTAAAATGGAAAAATTGGATGGGTATTGATGCCATAAACATTTATCCTTATGGGAGTTCTGGTGAATCTGCCACTTGGAACCGCCCTCACCAAAGTTGTAAAATGCGTTATTTAGGTTTTGATTTCTGCTCGGTTTGTCAAGAAGGGATTATTGAAAAAATTCACAGTTTAGTATCGCCCATCGATTCGTATTTACCGGCTTCAAACACCGTAAACCCAACGGCATACCCTATCGATTTTGAGTTGAATTTAATAAAACCCATTCCGAATACTTTAAAAAACACGTGGACTTTAAATGCTTCGAATTTCGCAAATGATGTGGACAATATTTCTATTGCTGAAAACGATTTGAATACCGGCACCAACGATTTAACCGTTGTGGTACATGATGATTCGCCCATGCTAAAAATTGACAACCACGAAACCACCCATGTTTATTCGGTTACTTGGACGATTACAAAATCGGCTCTAGGAATTGACGACATTAGCTCCAAACAAAATGATTTTAATATTTCATTATTTCCTAATCCGTCAAATAATATTTTAAACTTAAAGGTGGAAGGCAAAAGTGCCGCAAGCTTAAAAGTGGATATTATTAGTTTGGATGGAAAAAGGCTGCAATCGACCAAAATATCCAATTACGAAAACAACAAGATTGATATTAGCCGTTTAAGCCAAGGCATGTATTTGGCGAATGTTTATTTAAATAATATGCTTTTAACAAGCAAGCGTTTTGTAAAAAACTAGGCTATTGCTTTGGCGGATAATTTGCCAATACTTTATCCAGAATCGCATTTAACCGCGCCGTTCTGTTCTCTGGCGAAGTATTGGGGCTATAACTAGATTCGCTAACGGCTTGCCAAAAAAGGCCTTTGCCATTTTCATCAACAAAATCAATCGTTATTTTTCGGTTTACATTCGATTGCCCAACCGGAATACCAATGGATACGCCGCCGCCAACGTTTCGTCCGCCGCCGCCTAAGCCAACACCAACCGTATTGCGTCGTGCCGCCTGAAAAGCACTGCTTTTAATATCGATAAAAAAATCTGGTTTTTCGGCCAAACTAAATCCTTTGGTCTGCATTTTTTCATCCAATGCATCTAAAAAACGCTTGGTGTCCAAATCGCTTAAACCGGTATTCATATCGGCGTAATAATTGTAGGTTTTGTATTTTGTGAAATCTGTTGTCCTGTCGTAATCGTAATTAACGCGTATAGGGGCACAAGATACAATGAGTAAGGCCAAAACAAATATTTTAAGATAATTCATAACATTGATTTTTCATTAAAGTTAATCAAAAAATATTCCACTTCATTTAACTGAAAAATTTTTAACAAATAGAATGAATGTTATTGGTTGTCTTCTTTATGATCAATCGATTTTGTTAAAGCAGAAGATATGATTCCTGTTGGAATTGCCACAATGCCCAAACCAATCATTAATATAAAAAAAGTAAACACCTTTCCGCCCACGGTTATGGGATACACATCGCCATAACCAACAGTGGTAAGCGTGATGATAGCCCACCACAAACTATCGAAAATGGATGAAAAATGCTGTGGCTGAGCTTCATTTTCGAAATAATAAATCCCTACGGCAGAAAAATATATTAAAATGAGCGTAACAAAAATAAAAAGTAAAATTTCTTCTTTGGCCGATTTTATAGCATCTGTAAAATGATTCATGGCTCGATTGTAACGCACAAGCTTTAAAATTCTGAATAATCGCAAAAACCGTAAGGCTCTTAACGAGCGTAAATCGACTCCAAAAGCTAAGTAAAACGGGAGGATTGCCAACAAATCTATAATACCAAAAAAACTAAACACAAATCTAGGTTTGCTGTCGGCCACATAAATTCTTAAAATATATTCTAAGGTAAAAACAATAACGCTAAACCATTCGATGGATTGAAGAATAACCCTTGTTTGTGGTTTTAAATTGGGGATGGTTTCAACAGAAAACGTAACAACCGATAAAAGGATTAGGGCTTGAATAAAAAAAGCAAAATACCGGCTTAATTTATTATCGTTAATTTCTACGATGCTTTTAATCTGTTTTTTCATATTGTAATTTTAAATTAGAATTCAGAAAATCTTTTAACCATAAATATGTTCGTTACCCCGAACTTATTACAGGGTCGCAAAAATAAATCTAGATTCTCAAAAAATATGAGATGCCGATACAATTTCAGCATAACGCACACCTGTAATTAGGAAACAAAACAAATGCTCAATTTAAAAAATTTGAAGTTTTTTTGAAATTAATCATTTAACATTTTCCAAAGTAAATCTTTAAGCTGGGTAATGCCTTGTTGCGCCACAGATGAAATAAATAAATATGGAATGGGGAGTTCGTTATCCAACTCGGTTTTAAGCTCAGCCTTTAATTCAGCATCAAGCAAATCACTTTTCGATATGGCAATAATGCGCTCTTTATCCAGCATTTCCGGATTGTATCTGCGTAATTCATCCAACAGAATATCGTATTGTTTTTTAATATCGTCAGCATCGGCAGGAATTAAAAACAATAAAATGGAGTTGCGTTCAATATGGCGTAAAAAGTAATGCCCAAGGCCTTTCCCTTCAGCGGCTCCTTCAATAATTCCGGGAATATCGGCCATTACAAACGTTTGAAAATCGCGATACTCAACAATGCCCAAATTGGGTTTTAAGGTAGTAAATTCGTAATCGGCAATTTTAGGTTTCGCTGATGTTACAACCGATAACAAAGTAGATTTCCCTGCATTGGGGAAACCAACCAAACCAACATCGGCCAGTATTTTAAGCTCTAAGGTGATGTATTTTTCCTCTAAAGGAAGTCCGGGTTGTGCATATCGTGGCGTTTGATTTGTAGACGATTTAAAGTGCCAGTTTCCAAGACCACCCTTTCCGCCTTTTACGATAATTTTTTCTTCGCCATGCTCGGTAATTTCAAAAATGACATCGTTTGTTTCGGTATCTCGCACCACTGTTCCTAAGGGCACGTCAACATATACATCTTCCCCATCGGCCCCCGTACTTCGGCTTTTGCTACCATGTTCGCCATGGCCAGCCCTAATATGCTTTTTGAATTTTAGAGGTAAAAGTGTCCAAAGGTGTGAGTTTCCTCTGAGAATAACATGACCGCCACGACCACCATCGCCACCATCTGGACCACCTTTGGTGATGTATTTTTCGCGATGTAAATGCGCAGAGCCTTTGCCTCCGTTTCCGGAAGACACATACATTTTTACGTAGTCAACAAAATTTCCTTCAGTCATGAATAACGTTACAAGTTATGAGTTAAAAGTTAAAAGTTTTCTCACTCTTACTTTTAATTTTTTCCGCGAAAGCGAAAATGGTATTAATTGAAACTAAGCAATAAATATAAATTCCTGCTTTCGCAGGAACCAGACTATAAGTTATCAATTACGTCACTTAATCGTACCGTAATTTCCTCAATACTTCCTACACCATCAACACCAAAATATTTGTTTTGTGCTGAGTAGTAATCTTTTAATATAGCCGTTTTATTGTAGTACTCTGTAATTCTATTTCTAATAATGGATTCATCGGCGTCGTCTGTTCTTCCGCTTGTTTTGCCTCTTTTCAGTAAACGTTCTACTAAAACCACATCGTCTACTTCCAAAGCTACCATGGCATTAATTTGCGAATCTTTGCTCTCCATTAATTTATCCAAAGCCTCGGCTTGTGCATCTGTTCTTGGGAATCCATCAAAAATAAAACCATGAGCATCGGCATTTTTTTCAACCTCAGCCTCCAACATATCTATAGTAATTTGGTCTGGAACCAATTCTCCTTTATCCATGTAAGACTTGGCAAGCATGCCTAAAGCGGTTTTATTTTTAATATTAAATCTAAATACATCGCCTGTAGAAATATGTACTAAATGATATTTCTCTTTTAAAAATTCTGCTTGCGTCCCTTTTCCTGCTCCTGGAGGGCCAAATAGCACTAAATTTGTCATGTGTTGGGTTTCTTTTATTTGATATACTTCTGGTATGTCTCTCCCTAATCCATCATAATCGAGCCCGTAACCCACTATAAATTTATTAGGTATTTCTATACCAACATAATGTAATTTAAAATCTTTTTTGTACGCTTCAGGTTTATAAAATAACGTGGCTATTTTTAATGTTTTTACCTTTTCGTTTTTAAAAATCCGGTGCACTTCCGCCAAGGTATTTCCCGAGTCAATTATATCTTCTAAAATAACCACCGTTCGACCTGATAAATCTTGGGTTAAGCCAATTAATCGCTGAATATCTTCGGTAGATTTAACACCTTCGTAGGATGCCAATTTTATAAAAGTGACCTCGCAGGGTTTTGGGTATTTTTTCACAAAATCGCTCACCACCATAAACGAGCCATTTAAAATGCCCACAAATACAGGAATTTCGTCTCCTAAATCATTAGAAATCTCGTCGACCAAACGTGCAATAGCAGCATCAATGTCGCCTGCAGAAATAAAGGGTTTAAAATATTTATCGTGTAGCTTTATCACGGTTATTTTATTTTTTAAAGTTGCAAAGATAATCAATAGATTACCGATTATCGATTTTTTGATTTACGATTTGCAAAGTAATTTGATATTAAAATGTATTTTTGCCTAAAATTGAATGCATTATAAGAAATAAAACAACATGAATTATTTTTCTTCAAATTTTAAACTCGGTATTCTTGGTGGCGGACAATTAGGCAAAATGCTGCTTAACGATACCCGAAAGTTTGATATTTACACTTGTGTTTTAGATGCGAGCGACGAAGCTCCTTGTAAAATTGCCAGTAACGAGTTCCATTTGGGCGATTTAATGGATTATAATGCCGTTTATAATTTTGGAAAGCAGGTTGATGTTTTAACTATTGAAATTGAAAACGTAAATGTTGATGCGCTTGAAACCCTTGAAAAAGAAGGCGTAAAAGTATATCCTTCTTCACAAACATTGCGCACCATTCAAAATAAAGCCGTACAAAAATTGTTTTATGTAGACAACCATTTACCAACGGCACCGTTTTCTCGTTTTGCTTATCTCTCAGAAATTGAAGATGCCATTAGTAATGGCGGCTTAGAGTTTCCGTTTGTTTGGAAAGCGGCTCAATTTGGTTATGACGGCAATGGTGTAAAAGTAGTGAGAACCCTATCCGATTTAGAGGGTTTGCCAAAAGGAGAATGCATTGCAGAAACCTTAGTGCCTTTTAAAAACGAATTAGCTGTTATTGTGGCTAGAAATGCGGCAGGCGAAACCAAAACATTTCCGGTGGTTGAAATGGAGTTTCACCCTGAAGCCAATCAGGTAGAATACGTAATTTGTCCCGCAAGGATTGATGACCACGTTGCAAAAAAAGCCGAAGATGTTGCCCTAAAAGTATCCAAAGCCTTTAATCACGTTGGGCTTTTGGCCGTTGAAATGTTTCAGACTAAAAACGACGACATCCTAATTAACGAAGTGGCTCCGAGGCCGCACAACTCAGGGCATCAAACTATTGAAGCCAGTTACACCTCGCAATTTGAACAACACCTTAGGGCTATTTTAAATTTACCTTTAGGAAGAACCGATAGCAAAGTAGGAGGCATTATGGTGAATTTGGTTGGTGCCGAAGGATATACGGGTAACGTGATTTACCAAAACATTGAAACTATTATGAAAATGGATGGTGTTACTCCACATATTTACGGTAAAAAACAAACCAGACCTTTCCGGAAAATGGGACACGTAACCATTGTAAACGAAGATTTAAGTGAGGCCCGCAGAGTTGCTGAGGAAGTTAAGAAAACGATTAAAGTTATTTCAGAATAACCAAAACATTGAAAACCAAAAACCAAATAATTGTATTTAAGCAATCGTCAGATAATCAAGAATTTGATGTTATGCTGGACAAAGACAATGAGACTTTTTGGGCTTCAGAGCAAGATATTTCAAAATTATTTAAACGAGATAGAACCGTAATCGGGAGGCATATAAAAAATATATTTTCAGAAAACGAATTAATAAAGAATTCAGTATGTGCAAAATTTGCACATACTGCCGAAGATGGAAAAACCTATCAAGTCACCTATTATAATTTAGATGTTATAATTTCAGTAGGATACAGGGTTAAGTCAAAAATTGCAACCGAATTCAGAATTTGGGCAAATAAAATCATAAAGGATCATTTAATAAAAGGCTACACAAAAAACGAAAATCGGTTAATACAGTTAAAAAAAACGATTCAATTAATTACCCGAACTGTAAAAAACAATACTATTTTAGAGGATGAATCCAAAGGCCTTATCGATGTTTTAGACGGTTACACCAAAGCCCTGGATATTTTAGATGATTACGACTACCAAAGAGTTGAAAAACCAACCAATACTACAAAAGCGATCTTCAAAATAAATTATGACGAGGCCATTAACGCCATTGATAAATTGAGGGTGAAATTTGGAGCTTCAGGGTTGTTTGGTAATCAAAAAGATGAGTCTTTTAAAAGCTCAATCGCCGTGATAGACCAAACTTTTGATGGCAATTTGCTCTATCCAAGTATTGAAGAAAAAGCTGCAAACCTATTATATCTGGTGGTAAAAAACCATTCGTTTACTGATGGCAATAAAAGAATTGCCGCATGGTTATTTGTTTGGTATCTTGACAAAAATAATTTTCTTTACAATACTAACGGCACTAAAAAAGTAAACAACAGTACTTTGGTAGCTTTAACCTTAATGATTGCAGAAAGTCATCCTAAAGAAAAAGACACGCTAATAAATGTGATTATAAATTTAATTAATTCAGAAAATGAATAAAGTAGGAATAATTATGGGAAGCAAAAGCGATCTTCCTGTTATGCAGCAAGCCATAGATATTTTAAAAGAATTCGATATAGCAATTGAAGTCGATATTGTTTCGGCGCATCGAACACCTGAAAAACTATTCGATTACGGCAAAAACGCCCACACCAAAGGGTTTGCAGTAATTATTGCCGGTGCCGGTGGCGCCGCTCATTTACCAGGAATGATTGCATCCTTATCACCGCTTCCCGTTATTGGCGTTCCTATTAAAAGCAGCAACTCCATTGATGGCTGGGACTCTGTTTTATCCATTCTTCAAATGCCCGGTGGCGTACCTGTGGCGACCGTTGCTTTAAATGGCGCTAAAAATGCAGGGATTTTGGCCGCTCAAATAATAGGCTCTAACCACAGCTCAGTTTTAGATAAAATTGTAGCCTATAAAGAAGGTTTGAAACAAATGGTTCACGAATCTGCTAAAGATATAAAGTAAAAAAACCTCGGATAAATCCGAGGTTTTTACAGCTATTAACAATAATTCTTACGAGTTTAAGATAACTCACTTGAAAAATCTGCTGCAAACATATAAAAATTTTATTATGTATGCATAATTATTCTTACTTTTTAACATATTATTAAAGAATGCATAAAAATATACTGAACAACACTTTTGAAACACCCTATAATACCGCTCCTTTTTCTAAAATAAACGAAAGTGATTTTCTTCCTGCGTTTAAAGCTGCTATTAAAAATACCAAGGCAGAAATTGATGCAATTACCAAAAATACAGAAGCACCTAATTTTAAAAACACCATAGAAGCACTCGATTATTCGGGTGAGCAATTAGATAGAATTTCTAGCCTGTTTTTTAATTTGAATTCTGCTGAAACCAACGACAACATTCAACAAATAGCACAAAAAGTTTCGCCTTTATTATCTGAATTCAGCAACGACATTACTTTAAACGAAGCCTTATTTAAGCGTATAAAAACGGTTTACAACAAAAAAGAGGAACTCGATTTAACCCCAGAACAACACACACTTTTAGATAAAAAATATAAAAGTTTTTCGCGTAATGGTGCCAATTTATCAATCGATAAAAAAGAAAAACTTCGAGAAATTGACAAACAATTAAGTCAGTTAAAGCTGAAATTCGGAGAAAACGTTTTGGCTGAAACCAATAAGTTCGAGATGCTTATCACCAACGAAGAAGACTTATCCGGTTTACCTGAAGGCACAAAAGAAGCGGCCGCACAATTGGCAGTATCAAAAAACAAAAAAGGCTGGTTGTTTACATTGGATTATCCGAGCTACATCCCGTTTATGATGTATGCCGACAACCGAGAACTCAGAAAAAAAATGGCTATTGCTTCGGGTGCCAAAGCCTTTAAAAATGATGATTTAGACAATCAAAAAAACATTTTAAAAATTACAAGGTTAAGGCACGAACGCGCTAATCTTTTAGGTTACAAAACCCATGCTCATTTTGTTTTGGAAGAACGCATGGCAGAAACACCAGAAAACGTTGAAAATTTTTTAAACGATCTTTTGGAAAAAGCAAAACCAGCTGCAACAAACGAGTTTGAAAATTTAGAAAACTTCGCTAAAGATTTAGACGGCATCGATCAACTTGAAAAATGGGATTCTGCTTATTATTCAGAAAAACTAAAACAAAAATTATTTGATTTAGATGATGAAAAGCTAAAGCCATATTTTAAATTAGAAAATGTTATCAACGGTGCTTTTACGGTCGCCAATAAATTATTCGATTTACATTTTGAAGAAATTCATAACATCGATACCTATCACGACGATGTTTTAACCTACAAGGTAACCGATAACAAAGGCAATTTAGTCTCCATATTTTATGCCGATTTCTTCCCGAGAAAAGGCAAACGCAACGGTGCGTGGATGACATCTTACAAGCCTCAAATGATTAAAAATGGTCATAACCATCGTCCGCACATATCCATAGTATGCAACTTTACAAAACCAACCAAAAACAAGCCATCACTATTAACTTTTAACGAAGTTACCACCTTGTTTCACGAGTTCGGGCACGCCTTACACGGCATGCTTGCCAACACCACCTACCCCAGTTTGTCGGGTACTAATGTGTATTGGGATTTTGTTGAATTACCTAGTCAGATTTTAGAAAATTGGTGCTACCAAAAAGAAGCCTTAGAGTTTTTTGCCAAACATTATGAGACGGATGAAGTTATTCCGATGGATTTAATTGAAAAAATAAAGGCATCGGCAACCTTTCATGAAGGTATGCAAACGTTGCGCCAAATTAGTTTTGGTTTATTGGATATGAGTTGGCACGCTGGCGAGTCGCCAGAAACCATAAAAAATGTAAAAGCGCATGAAAATGAAGCGTTTAAAAACACGGATTTATTCCCCGACATTGCAGAAAATTGTATGAGCACTTCGTTTTCCCATATTTTTCAAGGTGGTTATTCGTCTGGCTATTACAGTTACAAATGGGCCGAGGTTTTAGATGCCGATGCCTTTGAATATTTTGAAGAAGCCGGTATTTTTAACAAAACAGTGGCAAATAAATTTAAAGACCATGTTTTAAGCAAAGGCGGAACCGAAAACCCCATGACATTATATAAACGCTTTCGCGGAAAAGCACCTGAACCCGAAGCATTGTTAAGGCGGGCTGGATTGTTAAAATAAGTTGATTTGATTCCCGTTTAATTGTTTATGAAGGTCATAAAACTTTTTGGGCATCTTATAATCATATTATTATTAACTGTTTTAACCCAAGTTGGGGTTTAATTTGGGTGTTGACTTTGTTAATTTCATTAAAATTTAAAAAAAAGCAGCGGTTTGTTTTTCCCGTTTTGTATCTGGCTTTTAATGTTTTTATCATTCCCCCTATAGCTAAAAACTTTGGAAGAGAACAATTACCCATTTTCAATGATTATTTAAAACCAAGAAACTGGGTTTACCCATTATTTTTCAGGAATTATGTAACATCCGATTTAAAAAAACTTTTAGAAGATTGTTCAGAAAGCTTAAAACCTTCAAATATTTCAATTACTTATTTGGATGCAAATTTTCCATTTTATGACGGTTTTCCGTTGTTGGCGCATTTAAAAGTCATAACGATGGAAAAAAGATAGATATTTCGTTTATGTATTTAGATAAAGAAGGACATTCAACTGACAAAAAGCCTTCAATTTCTGGCTACGGCGCCTTTGTCAATCCTTCAAACAAAACAGCGGAATACTGTTCAAACAAAGGTTATTGGCAATACAATTTCACTAAATATACAACTTGTGGAATAATCAATGATGTAAAATTCGATAAAACAAAAACAATGCTTCTAATTCAAGAATTGTTAATTGCAAAGCCTACTCAAAAAATATTCATCGAACCCTATTTAAAAAAATCTTTAAATCTAAACAACGAAACTAAAATTCGTTTTCATGGTTGTGGTGCTGTTCGTCACGATGATCATATTCATTTACAAATAAAATAAACTTTCAATAATTTTTGAAAGTTTTAAAATATTTATATATTTGTAATATGGATTACGAAGAAGCCAAAATTAAATTTATAAGTACTTGGGGTAGTTTGGGCACACTTTGGGGCATAAATAAAGCCATGGCTCAAATACAAGCGTTGCTTTTTATTTCTACTAAACCACTATCGATGGAAGACATTATGGAAGATCTTAAAATTTCTCGTGGTAACACAAGTATGAATCTTCGTCAGTTGATTGATTGGGGCATTGTTACCAAAGAATTAATTCCTGGAGAGCGTAAAGAATATTTTTCAACCGAAAAAGATGTACAAGAATTAGCGCGACATATTGCAAAAGAACGCAGCCGAAGAGAAATAAAACCCGTTATAAAAATTTTAAAAGACGTAAGCTCCATAAAAGACGATGGCACAGCAAAAACTAAAGAACTTATTAAACAAACCCAGGCCTTGCACGACTTAGCAGAAACCGCAGATGCGATGATGAACAAGATTGTAAACCAAGAACAAAATTGGATTACTAAATCATTACTTAAACTGATAAAATAAAAAATTTATAACATACTTTCAATATTTTCTGAAAGTTTAAAATAATTAAAATGAAAATACTACACTACATTAACTGTTTCTTTTATTTAATTACAATAGTGCCTTACATAACTATATATTACTTCTTTATTGGCTTATATGCCCAAATTATCCTTGGTATAGCACAACTAGTAATAGCCATAATCATTTCACTTTACGTCACTAAACATAGCAGAATCAATAAAAGGCACATTTCAAATTATTGGATAGCGGCTTTAACCAATCTGTTGGTAATCCTTATTCTTTTTAAAACAAACTTTACTAATAACGAAACGATAACCACAGTGTTTTTATTTATACTTCCCATGCTAATTGCAAGCTACTTTGTTTATATAACCTATTCAATTCAAAAACAATGAAAAAAATTATTATCGCTGGAGGAACCGGGTTTTTGGGGCAGGTTTTAGAAAATTATTTAAACACAAAAGGATATAAAATTAAAATACTTACAAGACATCCTAAAAAAGAAAACGATGTATTTTGGAATGCTAAACATTTAGGTAATTGGATAAATGAGCTTGAAAATGCTGATGTATTAATAAACCTAACAGGAAAATCTGTTGATTGTAGGTATAATGAAAAGAATAAAAAACTTATTTACGATTCAAGAATAGATGCTACAAATATTCTTGGGTTAGCAATTAATCGTTGTGAAAATCCACCAAAAATCTGGATTAATTCATCGACTGCAACCATTTATAAGCATTCATTATACAAAGAAATGACAGAAGATAAAGGAGAAATTGGGAACGATTTTTCAATGAATATTGCTAAATCTTGGGAGGAAGCATTCTATGGTATTTCAAATGTTAACACCCGAAAAATAGCATTGAGAACCTCGATTGTTTTGGGTAAAAATGGCGGTGCTTTAATTCCGCTTAAAAAATTAACCAAATTTGGATTAGGTGGAAAACAAGGTCATGGCAATCAAAAAGTAAGTTGGATACACGAATTGGATTTTGCTAGAGCAGTTGAATTTTTAATTCTGAGTAAAAGTTTAAAAGGAAATTTCAATTTATCTGTTCCAAAACCAACAGACAATTTAATGCTTATGAAAACATTACGAAAAATAATGACAATGCCCATTGGAATACCCCACCCAAAATGGTTACTCAGCTTTGGTGCAAAATTAATAGGAACAGAAACCGAATTGGTTTTAAAAAGCAGAAACGTTATCCCAAAAAGATTATTAGATTCTGGCTTTACTTTTAAATATGCAAACATTAAAGATGCTTTACAGGATTTAATTAAAAATTAATTATTCATTTTTTTACCTTATTTTTGATATCCAAAAAAAACAATTGCATCAATAATGCCCAACCATCAAATAAATCCGAATAAGTGGATTGACTTATACGCAGACTACTTATTTAACTACACCATTACCAGAGTTAGCGAACGAGAAATTGCTCAGGACTTGGTGCAGGATACTTTTTTGGCGGCCTTAAAGTCAATGAAAAACTTTAAGGGTGAAGCGAGCGAACGCACTTGGCTTATTTCAATTTTAAAACGAAAAATTATAGATCACTATCGTAAAATAAATTCTAAAAAAGGAAAGGCAGAAGTGCGCATTACGTATAACGACGACTCTGAAACCGAAGGCGATTGGTTGGAAGAACGCGTTGCCGACCCCTTTGATAAAACAGCTGAAGACACCTTACAAAATGCCGAATTAGGCAATGCGATACACAACTGTTTGGGCAAGTTACCACCAAAACAAGCTGAAGTTTTTAAAATGAAAACCATTCAGGGTTTTGAAACTGAAGTTATTTGTAATGAACTAAACATTACAGCGTCTAACCTTTGGGTAATCATTCATAGAGCACGTACGGCTATGGCAGATTGCTTAAAAGATAATTGGTTTTAATATGAGTACTAAGAAGATGAAGATTATGATGCCTTGCGAGGAGGCAAACCACGTGTGTGACAAAACACAATACAAAGAGGCCACATTATGGGAAAAGATTATACTTAATATCCATTTAATATATTGCAGAGCCTGTAGAAAATACTCAAAAAACAATAGTAAACTTACCAAGAAAATAAAAGAAGCTAAAGTAGAGTGCTTGGAAAAAAAGTGTAAGGAATCTATGAAAAAAGAATTGACCGACGCTATAAATCAGCATACAAACTAGGTATTTAAAAGCATAAGTACGAGCCATAAAATAGGTACAGCTTCTACCCAAAAAGCACTGTAATACGGTTGCTGCTCTACTTTAGAGAATACCAAAAAAAACCCTGTAATTACCGTTATTACTAAAAGCATAATTGTATTTAAAGCAGCGATTTCATATTTAAAAAATTCAATAAAAAAGAAGACAATCAATAGCAATACCCCGATGGTTTTAGTCTGTTTTACTCCTATTTTTTGTGGAATTGTTGAAAGCTTCAAACTATCGTATTGCAAATCCCTAATTTCAAAAGGCATCATTAAAACTATAATGAAAATATAACGCTGAATCCCTGTTAATATCACATTAAAATCAATCGTGTAATGCTGATTTATTAATGGCAAAAAAACGGTTACACCGGCCCAAACCAAGGCTATTAAATAAATTTTTAAACCCCCAATACTTCTTAGGTTTTGCTGTTTATCTAAAAACAGGTGTTTGGGTAAAAAGGGAATGGCATACAAAAAGGTTATCGCCCCAAAAACAGCGATACAAATTAGTGTGTTTTTTTCTAACTGAAATGCATAATAGCACATTAAAATAAAGCAGAAAAACGAAAATATTTCAATAGCTTTTAACCTCCTAATAGCTTTTGGAAACACCAAACTTCTGTGATGTAGTTTTGCAAGTCCAAAATACTTAACAAAATTATAGCCAACAATGCTAGCAAAAAACACAAAGCGCAACACTTGGTTGTCATACACAGCCTTGTGCTCAATTAAGGTAATCCATGTTAACGAAAATACCGATAATGCCACATGAATACTACTATTCAGGTAAAAATTAAAAAGTTGCTTTACCAGCTTCATTTTACAAAAATAAGCAAAGTGTTAATAACGTTTTTAAATGGTTAAAAACTTTCGATTTTAAGCATTTATCCATCCTTTTAATTACGTATTTTTGCATTTTATATATTCAAAATTCTTTCAATGAATACAAAAGCTTTTGCACTGCGCCATATTGGTCCGAGAGAAGACGACCAAAACTTGATGTTAAAAACTATTGGTGTTGACTCTTTAGACCAGTTAATTTACGAAACGATTCCTGACGATATCCGCTTAAAAAACGGATTAAATTTAGACGAACCCATGACCGAACATGAGTACTTGCTTCATATTCATGATTTATCTAAATTGAACAAAGCGCGTAAAACCTATATTGGTTTGGGCTATCACCCTACGGTTATGCCTGCGGTAATTCAACGAAATATTCTTGAAAACCCGGGTTGGTACACGGCATACACGCCGTATCAAGCCGAAATTGCCCAAGGCCGATTGGAAGCCCTTTTAAACTTCCAAACCATGGTTATCGATTTAACGGGCATGGAAATCGCAAATGCTTCTTTACTGGACGAAAGTACCGCTGCCGCCGAGGCTATGAGTTTATTATTCGCCGTTCGCGAACGCTCTCAGAAAAAAGCAGGTGTTAACAAGTTTTTTGTTTCTGAAAATACTTTGCCACAAACTTTATCTTTATTACAAACAAGATCGGCACCAATTGGTGTTGAATTGGTTGTTGGAAATGAAGATACATTTGATTTTTCGAAGGAATTCTTCGGAGCTTTATTGCAATACCCCGGTAAAGATGGTCAAATTACCGACATTAAAACTTTTATCAATAAAGCCAATAACGCCGATATTAAAGTGGCAGTAGCAGCCGATATTTTAAGTTTAGTGAAATTAGAAGCACCCGGAAAATTTGGTGCCGATGTTGTAGTTGGAACCACCCAACGATTTGGAATACCTATGGGTTACGGTGGGCCACACGCGGCATTTTTTGCGACCAAAGAAGCTTACAAACGAGATCTTCCCGGACGTATCATAGGCGTAACAAAAGACGCCAATGGCAATAGAGCCTTACGTATGGCTTTGCAAACTCGCGAACAGCATATAAAACGGGATAGAGCCACATCAAACATTTGTACGGCACAAGTACTTTTAGCCGTAATGGCCAGCATGTATGCGGTATATCACGGACCAAAAGGCTTAAAATTTATCGCCAATAAAATACATAACAAAGCGGCAACTTTAGCCAACGCCTTAACAAAATTAGGCTACGAACAAGTAAACACCTCTTATTTTGACACGCTTCAAATTAAAACGAAAGCCAAAAAAATAAAGAAAATTGCTTCAGAGAAAAAGGTGAATTTACATTACCCTGATAAAAAAACCGTAACGATTTCCATTAATGAAACTACGGCCATTAGAGATATTAATTACTTGATTTCCATTTTTGCTGAAGCAGCTCAAAAAGAAACTATCGAAATCTCTTCGGTTGAAGAAGCCCATAATATCGAGCAATCTGTTCAAAGAAATACAGAATTTTTAACCGATACTGTGTTTAACACATATCATTCTGAAACCGAATTGATGCGTTACATAAAATCCTTAGAACGCAAAGATTTATCATTAAACCACTCCATGATTCCATTAGGCTCTTGTACGATGAAGCTAAACGCTGCTGCGGAATTGCTGCCATTAAGTTGGTTTAAATGGGGAAATATCCATCCGTTTGCACCATTAAAACAGGCCAAAGGATACTTAACGGTTTTAAAGGAATTAGAAGACCAATTGACCGAAATTACCGGTTTTGCAGCAACATCATTACAACCAAATTCTGGTGCACAAGGCGAGTTTGCCGGACTTATGGTTATAAAAGCATATCATGAATCGCGTGGCGACCATCATAGAAATATTTGTTTAATTCCATCTTCCGCACACGGCACAAATCCTGCCAGTGCTGTTATGGCAGGCATGAAAGTGGTGGTAACCAAATCGACCGATGAAGGCAATATTGATGTCGATGATTTACGCGAAAAAGCCGAATTACACAAAGACAATTTATCTTGTATCATGGTAACCTATCCATCAACACATGGGGTTTACGAATCGGCTATTAAAGAAATCACTAAAATTATTCACGATAATGGCGGACAAGTTTATATGGACGGCGCCAATATGAATGCACAAGTGGGCTTAACAAACCCAGGCAATATTGGAGCAGACGTTTGCCATTTAAACTTACATAAAACCTTTGCTATCCCACATGGTGGCGGCGGCCCTGGTGTTGGCCCTATCTGTGTTGCAAAACAACTCGTACCGTTTCTACCCGGAAATCCAATCGTAAAAACCGGTGGAGATAAAGCCATTACAGCTATTTCGGCGGCGCCATTTGGCTCTGCTTTAGTCTGCTTAATTTCCTATGGCTACATAAAAATGCTTGGTGCAGAAGGTTTAACACAAGCCACTAAAATCGCAATATTAAACGCCAACTATATAAAACACCGATTACAAGGTAGTTTTGACACCTTGTACTCTGGCGAACGCGGTCGTGCTGCACACGAAATGATTGTAGATTGCAGGGCTTTTAAAGAACACGGAATAGAAGTGAGCGACATTGCAAAACGATTGATGGATTATGGATTTCATGCGCCAACCGTATCATTCCCAGTGGCAGGAACCTTGATGATAGAGCCTACCGAAAGTGAGAGTAAAGCTGAAATGGATCGGTTTTGTGATGCTATGATTTCAATTAAAAAAGAAATCGACCAAGCCTCGAAAGACGATACTAACAATGTACTTAAAAATGCACCGCATACTTTAGAGATGATTACCAATGATGAATGGCATTTTCCGTACACACGACAAGAAGCTGCCTTTCCGTTGGAATATGTAAAAGACAATAAGTTTTGGCCAAGTGTAAGGCGTGTTGACGATGCTTACGGCGACAGAAATTTAATTTGTTCTTGTACGCCTATCGAGGCTTATGGCGAAGCCTAATAAAGCTTTTGAACATCGTAAATTAAAACAAAACCAAATATCATTTTAATGATAAACCAGTATCTTGGTTTTTAGTTTTTTATTAAAGGTAATTTTTTATTTTATGACTATAAAAATCACAGGAACTGGAAGTTACATTCCAAATAACGTTGAAAAGAATGAAGATTTTTATCAACATGAATTTTTAAACAGTGATGGTTCAACCATAAATGCTCCCAATGAGGTTATTGTTGAAAAATTTAAGGCAATTACTGGGATTGATGAACGTAGGTATGCTGAGAAAAAATTAAACACTTCCGATATCGCTTTTTTTGCAGCCGAAAAAGCCATTGAAAACGCAAAAATAAATCGCGAAGACATTGATTACATTATTGTGGCCCATAATTATGGCGATGTTAAGCACAACACCGAACAAAGCGACACCGTACCAAGTATAGCCTCAAGAGTCAAGCACCTTTTAAAAATTCAAAATCCAAAATGTGTGGGTTACGATGTGCTTTTTGGGTGCCCAGGCTGGATAGAAGGTGTTATTCAAGCCAATGCGTTTATTAAATCCGGAATTGCAAAAACATGTTTGGTTATTGGTGCCGAAACCTTGTCGCGTGTTATCGATCCGCACGATAGGGATTCCATGATTTACAGTGATGGCGCAGGAGCTGTTATTGTAGAATCTTCAAATGAGGAAGGCGGTATCATAGCCCATGAAACAGCGACTTTTGCTCTCGACGAAGCGCATTTTATCTTTTTTGGGGAAACCAATCACCCTGATATAAATGATAATCGCCGCTACATAAAAATGTATGGCAGAAAAATTTACGAATTTGCCATTAGCAACGTTCCAAAAGCTATGAAATCTTGTTTGGACAAAAGCGGTGTGGATATTAAAGACCTCAAGAAAATCCTTATCCATCAAGCTAACGAAAAAATGGACGAAGCCATTGTAAAGCGCTTTTACAAGCTTTACAATATGCAAATGCCAGAAAACATTATGCCCATGACCATTGGCAAATTAGGCAATTCCAGTGTGGCAACCGTTCCTACGTTATACGATATGATATTGAGGGGCGATTTGGACAATCAGCAAATAAATAAAGGAGACATTATTATGTTTGCCAGTGTTGGTGCGGGCATGAACATTAATGCTATTGTTTATAAAGTGTAGTCTATTTATTTAACGCTATAAATTGCCGAAGATTTTCGCTTTCGCGGAAATGAAAAAAATTATTGCATGTACGAGAAAAGCTATCCAAACAAACGCTTTAAGCACACCATTGAATTTTTAAAAAAACACGTTTCAACTTCTGAGGCTATTTTAGATTTAGGGGTGGTAAATCCGTTTACCAAAATCATGCAAGACCATGGTTACCGCGTTGAAAACACCAAAGGCGAGGATTTGGATATCGACACATCAACCATTGTAAATTCAAAAGCAGAAGTTGTTACCGCTTTCGAAATATTCGAGCATTTGCTCTCACCTTTCACGGTTTTAAAATCTATAAAAGCTGATAAACTGGTGGCCAGTGTGCCGCTTAAATTATGGTTTTCTTCGGCTTACCGAAGCAAAACGGATATGTTGGACAGACATTACCACGAATTTGAAGATTGGCAATTCGATTGGCTTTTGGAAAAATCCGGTTGGAAAATTATGGCTAGACAAAAATGGACCAACCCCACAAAAAAAATTGGCATCCGCCCTATTTTACGTTGGTTTACCCCAAGGTATTATATAGTTTATGCGGAAAGAATAAAAAATCCCAAACCATAAATTCCAAAAGGTTTAACTTTGAATATTAAATTTTAAACTTTGAATTTCTACATCATTATTCCAGCACACAACGAAGCATCTTCAATAAAACTGACTTTAGATTCGTTGGTAAATCAAACACATTTGCCCCAAAAAGTGGTTGTGGTTAATGATAATTCTACTGATAATACTCAAAATATTGTTGAAGCTTTCGCTGAAAAGCACCATTGGATTTCATTGGTAAATGCTTCGTCCTCAAATCAACATTTACCGGGTTCAAAAATCATCAATGCGTTTTACAAGGGTTATGAAACTTTAGATGACAATTATGATGTGATCTGTAAATTTGATGCAGATTTAATTTTTCCCGACAACTATTTAGAACAGCTCACGGTTCATTTTAACAACAATGAAAAGCTAGGTATGGTTTCGGGGTTTTGCTATATTGAAAAAAACGGCGATTGGGTTTTAGAAAACCTAACCAATAAAGACCACATTCGGGGCGCATTAAAAACCTATAGAAAACAATGTTTTTTAGATATTGGCAAACTCAAACCATCTATGGGTTGGGATACGGTTGATGAACTGCTCGCCCAATTTTACGGGTGGACTATTTTAACCGACGAAACCCTTAAAGTAAAACACTTAAAGCCCACCGGCATTAGTTATAATAAAGCCTCAAAATTTTTGCAAGGCGAAGCCATGTATAAAATGCGCTATGGTTTTTTTATCACATGTATTTCGGCTTTTAAACTGGCTTTTAAAAAGAAAAGATTCGGGTTGTTTACAAATTATTTAAGGGGTTATTTTAAGGCGAAAAAACAGAAATTGGAGTATTTGGTTTCTGAAAAAGAAGGAAAATTTATTCGGGATTTTCGTTGGAAAGGCATGCTTAACAAATTAAAATAAGCGCCATCTCGAAACTTGACTTTGTCAGAAAAAAAAGATACCTTCGTTTAACTATCGATAAAGTTCTATCGAAACGGGACATTATCTTAGCATTGTGAGCAAGCTGAAAAATGAACTTCGTAAAAGACGACATACCTGAATGGATTAAACCATATGCTGAATTAGGACCAGGAATTGAGCTTGACGTGAAAATCAATCACGACAATTTTTTTTGGTATTTACAAGCTATGTGCAGTCCGCCAAATTTTGAAAAATATCTGATTTTACTACATCCGTTTTGGATAAACTATAAAGCAAAAGAACTAAATAAAACAGTTGACTTTTTAAGAGATAAAGATGTCAACGAAGAAGAATTTGAAAGACTTACTTACTCGGAATTCTTCAAAAAATATGACGAGGAATTTAAGTTAGAAACAGCGAAAAAAGTTAAAGAAAAAATTGCAGATAAGTATTTAAGAAAAAACAATGATTGGCCAAAATATATTTGGTATCCAGCCGAGGGAGAAGCTGAATTATCTGACTTGGAATTTATCACTCAATCATTGATTAAAAAATATGGAGACTTGGAATCTGACTTCTATTATACTTTAATGAAAACTAAAGAGATTAACGAGGACAAAATCTTGCGTGGAAATTTATCTGAATTACCAAAAGTGTGGGACTTTGAACCCGAAATTAGAGATAGCCCAAGTGCAATCTATCCGACAAAAGGAAATGATTGGTTTGTAATTACAGATTACGACTGTCCAATGACATTTATTGGTGGAAAATCGGAATTGATTGACGAAATGCTAAAAAATAAACCAAAAGGAATTGACCTTTACGAAATAAAACCAAAATACGAACAGAAAAAAGCCAGCTCACAACACCGTGTATAATTAATGGCTAGTTCGAGCTTACTTACGAAAATCCTCGCGGATTTTCTATTCGGTTTGTATTTGCTAAATTAGTAGCTGAAACACGCCACTAATCATACACAAACACGTTAAACGAACCATTCTGTTAATTAAAAACTCCAACCTTTATAACTGCTGGAAGCTTCTAATTGGTTCTCAATAGCATCATCCAATTCTGGAAAAAAGTCAATACCCGTTAGCTTTTCAAGCGTATCCACAGACACTACAAACTCATATAAGGGTTTATTGGAATCTTCGTGTGGCATCAAAAAAGCTATCATTTTTGGTTTGCCGCTATTGTTATCAATCAACACTTTGTAAAATTGATTGGGTACTGAAACAGCTTCGTCGCCAATGGTTTTCATTTTGCCGTTTAAAACACCACCCGTAATCACAAAAACGCCATCGTACTTGCTTGCCCAATAGCGTACTTTCTGTTCTAAAGTATTCCAAATACCCGCATTAAAATCGTGCTTTTGCGGACTTATATTACTGGTTAAAAAGGTTTCGTCGTGCGCCAATTGGCTGTATCGCCTGTCGGCTGCGGGACATAAATGCCCGCGGTCGTAACCCGAATTTTTATAGTTGCGCCAATGGGCTGCCCCGGTTTTTACGGCTTTATCAATCTCAAAATAAGGGCGTTCAAAGTTTGAATTGGAAAGCTGCGATTTCTTTAATTCGTAAGCTACCCATTCAGCCTGTTCGTGTGGTTCACTATACGACAACGAATAGCCTTCGTGATGAATGATTTGACCCGTGGTACTTGTTGGTAAAAAATAGGCATTGGTATCGCTTTTAGTCGATTTACCTTCAGAAACAACCTCTGCTTTTTCTTCTTCATTTAAAAAATATTCATAGCTATAAACACCCAATAAAATTAAGATGGCTATGATGGAATATAATGTGCGCTTGCTCAAAATTTACTCTAAAACAATTTCCAATGGTTTACCAATAGAACCGTTTGGAAAACTAATACCCAACAATGCAGACATGGTTGGTGCTATATCGGTAATTTCTGTTTTTTGTAAGGTTTGCCCGTGTTTAATTCCTTTTCCAAAAAACAACAAAGGCACGTGCGTATCGTGATTTAAGCCGCTACCGTGGGTTGAACCTGTTCTTGAATACGAGATAAAAGCAGGATCTGGAACTATTAAAATATCGCCCGAACGTTTTTGGTTAAACCCTTTTTGCAATAAGGCTTCAATACCCTTGGTAAATTGTGTTGAGCGCATGGTGGTTGCCGTATAAACCTTATCTACATGATCATAATTTATAAGCTCGTTTACAATAGCGTTTTGCACATCGGTTAAATTTAAGCCCAAAGCTTTAATTCTTTCTCGGTTTAAGAAAATTTGATTGTTGCTTACGTTTTCAATTAAATTGGAATCTTTAAAAGTGGACTCCATAAAGGCTTCAAACTGTTTTTTAGTTTTTTTATTATCTAAATAACCCGCTGGAATTTTTACCGATTTTAAATAGGCAGGCACATCAATGGCGGCATGATCGGCTGTTAAAAACACGGTGTAATTACCTTTACCCACTTGAGCATCTAAGGCATTAAACAATCGCTCTAAATCTTTATCCAATCGGATGTAAGTATCTTGGACTTCTTTAGAGTTTACTCCAAAATTATGTCCCACATAATCGGTACTTGAATAGCTTACCGTTAACACATCGGTATCATTATCTTGCCCTAATTGTTCACCTTTTAAGGCTGCCAATGCAAAATCGGTAGTTAAGCTGTTTCCATAAGCCGTAGCTTTTAATAAATCGTAACCCCCGTTTCTATCTTTTAAAACATCTAATTGATACGGGAAAGTCGCCGTTTCCTTGCCCTTAAAACCACCTTCAAAGGTATTTAAATCGCTACCACTTTCGGTGTATGTGTTAATATCGTAAAGTGTATTCCATTCGGTTAAGTATTTAGAAACCGATTTTTCGGAATTAAAATCCTTTACCCATTTTGGCAAATCATTCATATAAAAGGTACTCGAAATCCAGTTGCCTTCATCTTTTCCCTGAAACCAATAGGCTGCATTTGCAGTATGACCTGCAGGTAAAACCGCCCCTCTATCTTTAATTGAAATGCCAATGGTTTTTCCGCGCATTTGGGTAAACAATCTATTCTCATCTGTAAACGTTGTGGTTTTCATGCGATGGGGAGACATTTGCCCAGATTTTTCAGATGTACCAACGGACTGAAACGTATCATCGCCAGCACAATACACATCCTTTTTCAGCGCTTTATCGTACCAATAATTAGCTATTATGCCGTGATATTTAGGAGTTGTACCCGTGTAAACCGACGCATGGCCAGGGCCCGTGTAGGTTGGCACGTAATTAAAATGGTTGTTTTTACAGTTAAACCCCTCGTTTATCATGCGCATAAATCCGCCTTCGCCAAACTTGCTTTCAAAACGGGTTAAATAATCGTACCGCATTTGGTCGACTACAATACCAACTACCAATTTAGGTTTTTCACTAAGCGTTTCGGCTTTAGTTTCTGGTCTTTTCACTTCTGGTCTTTGTGCCAATGAAATATTGAACAAAAAAATAATTAAAATAGGAGGGACTGTGTTTTTTAACATGATAATTTATTTTCAACCTCAAAAATACATATTTTAAAATATGATATTTTAAAATCACGGTTAAATTCTATAACTTTTTTTACTTTAGCAGTTACAAATTTTTATATGACTTACCTTCATAATATTGGATTATATTTTTTAATGATTGTTGAGATGTTTCGCAAGCCAACTAAATGGTCGGTGATGAAAACATTAATCCTTAAAGATATTGACGATTTAATTATTGGATCGCTAGGTATTATTGCCTTTATCTCATTTTTTGTTGGTGGCGTAATTACCATTCAAACGGCATTGAATATAGACAATCCGTTAATTCCAAAATACCTAGTAGGTTTTGCAACGAGGCAATCAGTTATTTTAGAGTTTGCACCAACATTCACCTCAATAATTATGGCTGGTAAAGTAGGTTCGTTTATCACTTCAAGCATAGGCACAATGCGTGTTACAGAGCAAATTGACGCCTTGGAAGTTATGGGTATAAATTCACTTAACTATTTGGTGTTTCCCAAAACAATTGCTTTATTGCTGTATCCTTTCGCCATTGCCATTGGTATGTTTTTAGGCATTTTAGGCGGTATGGCCGCTTGCGTTTTTGGTGGTTATACCTCGTTAGCAGACTATATTCTTGGGCTACAAACCGATTTTGACACATTCCATGTCGCTTATTCGTTTGTTAAAACATTTATTTTCGCTTTTGTTTTAGCAACCATTCCGTCGTTTCACGGCTATTACATGAAAGGCGGCGCATTGGAAGTTGGCAAAGCGAGTACTACTTCTTTTGTGTGGACTGCCGTAGTTATTATTTTATTGAATTATATATTAACGGATATGATGTTAGGACAATGATAGAAGTTAAAAATTTACATAAATCGTTTGGTGATGTTAAGGTTTTAAAAGGCATTAGCACCACTTTTGAGAAAGGCAAAACCAATCTTATAATTGGGCAAAGTGGTTCGGGTAAAACCGTTTTTTTAAAGTGTTTATTAGGACTGTTTGATTATGAAGAAGGCACAATAGCTTACAATGGAAAAATATTCTCGCAATTAACCGAAGACCAAAAACGTAATTTACGGGCAGAAATTGGCATGGTTTTTCAAGGTAGCGCTTTGTTCGATTCGATGACGATTGCTCAAAACGTTATGTTTCCGTTACGCATGTTTACCAATCAAAGTAAAAGCGAAATGGAAGATCGTGTAGATTTTGTACTAAAACGTGTTAACCTTGATGATGCACACAACAAAATGCCGAGTGAAGCATCTGGAGGTATGCAAAAACGTGTTGCCATTGCACGCGCTATTGTTAATAAACCAAAATATTTATTTTGCGACGAGCCCAATTCTGGACTAGACCCAAAAACAGCCATTGTTATTGACAACCTAATTCAGGAGATTACAGACGAATACCAAATCATTACCGTTATTAATTCGCACGATATGAATTCGGTAATGGAAATAGGCGAAAAAATCGTGTTTTTAAAAAATGGTGTAAAAGCTTGGGAAGGCTCAAACGAAACCATTTTTAAAACCGATAACGAGGCAGTTACAAATTTTGTGTACTCTTCAAACTTATTTAAAAAAGTACGCAAGATGTATATTGAAGAGCATGAATAACTCGGTATTCAAAATCAATCAGCCTGTTTAACCACCAGATTATTGGTATTCAATTTTAGCTTTAACCATTTTTCAAGTTTTTCCTTTTCTTTGGTCTTTACGGACTCATTGGTCAAAGAATCAACCCATTTTACTGAAAACACCGTTACAGTATCCAATTTTTTAAAGTTGGTATTAATAACCTTGGCATACGAAAACTGTTCTATGGTTTCATAATTAATTTCCACTTCTTTCGTCAAGGCTTCAAAAGGAATATAGTCTCGTTCCAGTTTTGAGAGTTGATTTACCTTATTTTCCAAATACCTTATTTTTTGGGTTTGAGACAATAAATCTAAAGAATCTCGTGTTCGGAGTTCTTCCATATATCTTAAGTTATCCAAACCTTTGCTTCTGCTCTGGTTAAACTTGAGTTGGGTATTATATCTATTTAATGCGGGGTACGATGCTATTCGGCTTTGTAATACTGAAATGGTGCTTTCCGGAATTTCATCCAAGCCGAAAGAATTCAACTCAATTACACTACTTTCACTCCCACCGTATTTATACAAGGAATTTTTTTTGATATATTCTGAGTGCGGAAGTGCATCCAATTCATTGTTTATAAATGCTTGTGCATCAACTTCAAAACTACTTTCTTGGTAAACGCTAAAAAAGGTAAAACCCGCAGGAACCATAACCACAATGGCCAACAACATCGCCATTCTGGAAATAAACCGACGCTTTTTGGAATTGGCGTATTTAAGCATAGGAAACCGTAATACTTTCAGTACTAAAAAAGTTGCCAAAGCAATAAATATCGTGTTGATGGTAAACAAATACATGGCACCGAAAAAGTATTCCCAATTGCCTTTTGCCAAACCGTAACCGGCAGTACAAAGTGGAGGCATTAATGCCGTGGCAATGGCAACACCAAATATTACCGAGGCTATGGTGCCGCGTTTGGTGCGCGCAATAATAAGCGCTAAACCACCAAAAAAGGCTATTAAAACATCGCGAATATCGGGTTGTACCCTACCTAAAAGCTCTGACGTATCCTCACTTAACGGAAAAAATCTAAAAAATAAAAATGCGGTTATTAAACTTAGCGCAATCATAATGGCCAAATTAATAAGCGATCTTTTAAGGGTGTCTATATCGTTAATGGCAATAGAAAGTCCCACGCCCAAAATTGGCCCCATTAAGGGCGAAATTAACATGGCACCAATAACCACAGCTGTTGAGTTGGCATTTAATCCAACCGATGCCACAAAAATGGAACAAATTAAAATCCAAGCGGTGGCGCCTTTAAACGAAATATCGCCTTTTATAGCATCAACAGTAGCATCCCTGTCGGTGTCCTCTCGAAAATCCAATAGCTCGCTAAAAAAGGTTTTAACACTCTGCCACAGCCCCTTAGCATCTTTCCTAACTGCTTCTTTAGATTGCGCTACGGCTTTCTCTCTATTGTTTTCTTCTTCCGAAAAGTTAAATTTATTTTCTTCCATACGCTTTATATTCCAAAATTGAAATTCTAAATTCTATTTATTCAGAATACAGAAATCAATATAACACGAATATATAAAAATTTCTAGGCTATTAATTTTTAAAAAATAAAAGAAATAAATTAAAAGTGTGTTTTTTAGCCCAAATGATTGCCAAATTTATTTTTTACTTTTTGAAGCACTTGCTTAATATCCTGTTCTTTCGATTTTGGATAGATGAGTAAAACCTCGTCTTTATCTACGATAATGTAATCCTGCAAACCATCAACCACAACCACTTTGTCGTTTTTGGTGCGTATCATATTTCCCGATGCATCTTCGGTTAAAGTTCGGGCATTTACAACGGCATTTCCCGAGTTGTCTTTATCCAATTTATCGTATAGACTTCCCCAGGTTCCTAAATCGTTCCAATCGAATTCCGCTGCAATTACAAATACATTATTAGATTTTTCCATAATGGCATAATCCACCGAAATGTTTTCGGCTTTTTTGTAATTATCTCTAATAAAATCATCTTCAGAATCGGTATTATAAACGCCTATTCCGTTTTCAAATAAGGCGTACAAATCTGGTTGATTGTTTTTAAATGCTTCAACAACGCTTTTAGCGCTCCACATAAAAATACCGGCATTCCACAAAAAATTCCCTTTAGCGATAAAGGTTTTTGCGGTTTCGTAGTCTGGTTTTTCCCTAAATTGGTTTACTGTTTTTATCGCTTCGGCGGAAGCGTTATCGAACTCAATATAACCGTAACCGGTATTGGGAAATGTAGGCGTGATGCCCAGCGTCATGAGCGCATCATTTTCGGCACAATAATCAAAGGCTTGTTGTACGTTTTCAGTAAACTTATTTTCGTCCTCAATCCAATGATCACTCGGTGCCACAATCATGACCGCATCTGGATTTTCCTTTTGGATTTTTAACGAGGCATACAAAATACAAGGTGCCGTGTTCCGCATTGCCGGTTCTAAAACCACTTGTCGTTTGGTGACTTCTGGAAGCTGTTCGAAAACCAAATCGTTATAGCGCTCATTGGTTAAAATGAAAATATTTTCCTTAGGAATTAAATGTGCTAAGCGATTGAATGTTTTTTGAATGAGCGTATCGCCGGTTCCCAACATATCGTGAAATTGTTTTGGAAATGCTTCTGTACTTACGGGCCAAAACCTTGAGCCTACACCGCCTGCCATCAATATGGCGTAATAATTTGAATTCTTCATGTTTTTTTATACCCTCGTATGAAGGTATCTTATTTTAGTTTCTATTTAATAGGATTCCGAAATTCGCAGGAATGACATCAATTTAATAATTCTACCTCAGCATTCGGGTTGAAAAGATACAACTTTCCTGTTTTAACCTCAACGCATTCGTAGCGTTTTACTCGTTTACTGCCTTTTTTAAATATTTTACCGTTATACAATTTAAAAGCTTGTCCCAAAGGCACCTCAAAAACATAGGTTTTATTGTTTGGCGCGTCAAATTGCTTTAAAGCCAAGGCTAATTTAACATCGGTATCGCTACTCGCTTTTGGGTTTTTAAAATGTTTTGCTAAAAGTGGCAACAAATCACTCGGAAAAATATTGGGATTTAAAAATGGTAACATTAAATGCTGAAACGTGTGTTTCCACTCCAAACCGTGGGGTTTAATAAATTTACCATGTGTTTTGAAAGCTTCAAAATGAGCAATTTCGTGTATTAAAGTGATTAAAAATCGATAGATATTTAAATTGGAGTTTATAGTAATTTGATGCTTTCCGTTGGGCAGTTGCTTATAATCGCCATGGCGGGTTTTACGTTCGTTTTTAATTTTAACCGTTAAATTATCGTGCTCTAAAAGTTTTAAAACTTGTGGTATCGCCCCTTGTGGAATATAATCTTTTAGCTGATGTTGCATCATTCGATAATAGTTAAATCTTATGCAGTTATTTTATGGATACTTCTTTTATTCAAAAGAAATATTACATCCTTTCCGGAACCTGAATTCCTAAAACGCTAAATGCATTTTTAATGGTTAAAGCCACTTTATTTGAAAGCTGCACCCTAAATATTTTGTCCAATTCGTTATCGGCACCTAAAATAGACACGTTTTGATAAAATGAATTAAATGTCTTTACCAGTTCGTAGGTATAATTGGCAACTAATGCGGGACTGTGCTGTGTTGCGGCATTTTGAATAACCTCGGGAAATAATTGAAGTTGTTTTAAAAGCTCTTTTTCTTTGCTGTGTAAAGGCCTTTCAACAATAGCGCTGTTTGGATTTGAATAATCGAAATTTGCTTTTCTTATAATTGATTGAATTCTGGCATAGGTATATTGAATAAACGGCCCCGTATTACCTTGAAAATCTATGGATTCTTTGGGGTCGAATAAAATTCGTTTTTTAGGATCGACTTTTAAAATGTAATATTTTAAAGCGCCCAAACCTATGGTTTTGTAAAGTGCTTGTTTTTCGGTTTCAGAATAGCCATCAAGTTTGCCTAATTCTTCTGAAATCTCACCAGCGGTTTTAGCCATGTCATCAATTAAATCGTCGGCATCAACAACGGTTCCTTCTCTACTTTTCATTTTTCCAGAAGGTAAATCTACCATACCATAACTTAAATGATAGAGGTTTTTTGCCCAATCGAATCCTAATTTTTTAAGAATTAAAAACAGCACCTGAAAATGGTAATCTTGTTCGTTTCCAACGGTGTAAACCATACCGCCAACATCTGGAAAATCCTTTATACGCTGTATGGCCGTACCAATGTCTTGCGTCATATAAACTGCTGTACCATCGGCACGTTGTACAATTTTTTTATCTAAACCATCTTCGGTTAAATCGCACCAAACCGAGCCATCTTCAGCCTCTTCAAAAACACCTGTTTTTAAACCTTCTTCAACAAACTCCTTACCCAACAAATAGGTATCGCTTTCGTAATATAGCGTATCAAAATCGACGCCTAAATTTTTATAGGTAATATCAAAACCATCATAAACCCAACCATTCATTTTTTTCCAAAGGGCAACGGTTTCTTCATCGCCAGCTTCCCACTTTAAAAGCATGTTTTGGGCTTCCAATAAAATTGGTGCATTCTTTTTGGCTTCCTCGGCACTCTGCCCTTTAGAAATTAAACTTTCAATTTCTTTTTTATATTCTTGGTCGAACTTCACATAGTAATTACCAACCAATTTATCGCCTTTTAAACCTGTGCTTTCTGGTGTTTCGCCATTGCCAAAACGCTTCCAAGCCAACATACTTTTACAGATATGGATGCCTCTGTCGTTTATAATTTGCGTTTTGTATACTTTTTTACCCGAAGCTTTTAAAATTTCGGCAACACTGTAACCCAATAAATTATTTCTTACGTGTCCCAAATGCAATGGTTTGTTGGTATTTGGCGAAGAATACTCAACCATTACAGCCTTTTCATTTTTGTTTATAGCTGAGAACCCGAAAGTTTCATCTTTAAGACTCTCATTAAAAAAACGCATGAAATAAACATCGTTTATCTCGATATTTAAAAACCCTTTTACAACATTAAACGCCTTAACCTCAGTAACATGTTCAACTAAATAATTACCAACAGTTTCCCCTATTTGCACAGGGTTTCCTTTTATAAAGCGCAGCATCGGGAAAATAACAACGGTAATATCGCCAGCAAATTCTTTTCTGGTGGCTTGAAATTCTACCGTATCAATATTTAAATTGTAAGCTTTTTGTACAGCTTGTTTTACGTGATTGGATAATATCTCCTGAAGGCTCATTTACTATAACTTTTTAAGTGGGCAAAGATAGGATATTTATTAATTTATAAAGTTCAAAATAATTCCAATAAATAAAAAGTCTGATGCCATGTAAAGCAATTATACTTTTAAAAGTAAAAATTTAAAAGTGCATTTCGTCGATAAAAGTGTCGTTTTTCTATTTTTTATGCCGTTAATCTATTCGTCGATTTTATCATAAATTTTCATTGTTCTTTTTATCTGATTTTTTGGTATTAAAACGCAGAAATTAGCATTATGTATCTCTTTTTACAACTTTTGTTTTGTAAAGCTATTTAATTCAACATTTAAAGACTATTTAAAACAAATATTGCAACTTAATAGAGTAATCTTTATTTCCCTCAAATAAGGCACTTTATATCATTATCACTGCTTTGTTATTGGTGTAATTTAGATATTGTATGAGGAGAATAATTACGTTATTTTTATTTATGTCTGTCTGCTCGGGGTATTCTCAATCCAAAGAGTTGGACAGTCTTTCTATACAATTAGCTTTCCAAAATCAAGACAGCTTAAAAGTTGATACGTCACTTAAACTTATAAAACTTCTTTACGAAACAAATGATTTTGATCGCGCTATTAAATATATTATTGAAAGCGAAAAACTATCAAACCAACTTAACTACCATAAGGGTATTGCCGAAGTGGCATTTTACAAAGCCTTAATTTATGCGAACAAAAACGACTACATAAACGCGGTTAACGGTTACAAAAAATCGAAAGCGTTGTTTCGTCAATTAAATGATGTGGTTGGGGTTGCAAAAGTTAACAACAGTATTGGTTTACTGGAAATTAAACGCGGTAATTATGCTTTGGGTCTTCAATATGCATTATCGGCCATTGAAGAGTTAGAAAAACGAAACCTTACCAACGAACTCAAACTATCGTACAGCAATTTAGCTAAGGCGTATTACAATATTAATGCCCGAGATAAGGCTATTGAATACTACCTTAAAGCCGCAGAAATACAAGAACAATTAAATGACATTAAAGGCTTAAACGAGTCTAATAGTTATTTGGCTGAATTGTTTTCGGCAAGAAAAGAACATAGAAAAGCTATTGAATATTACGAAAAAATATTGAATAGCAAGCGTGTAAACAGAGATTCCGTCCGAAGAATGGTTTACCCAAAATTAGGCGGCGAATACTTGAAATTCAATGATTTTGACAAAGCCGAAAGATACCT
Organism: Hwangdonia lutea; assembly: GCF_032814565.1. GTDB lineage: Bacteria > Bacteroidota > Bacteroidia > Flavobacteriales > Flavobacteriaceae > Hwangdonia > Hwangdonia lutea. The sequence continues at coordinate 2,229,473 of NZ_CP136521.1, read as the reverse complement.
GGTAAAAGGTTATAATTTAAACATCCGAAGTAAGGATAAGTCCAGTTTTTTAATCGTGCTCAACAATTTGGGTGAATTAAATTTACAACAAGGGCGTCTGGTTTTGGCCGAAAAGCAATTACAGCAAGCGGGCGACATTGCAAAAAAACTCAACAACAAAAAAGAACTGTTAAGACACTATAAGCTCATGAAGGTTCTCGACTCTACCAAAAAAAGATTTGATAGGGCCTTTGATTGGCAACGCGAATACTATACATTAAAAAATGAGTTAAACGAAAACAGTGCACATGTTAACCTTAAAACCAATGAAGTCGCCAAACTTGAATTGGACCCGGATTTTGGGAAAGAAGAAGAAACAACGCCAAAAAATGACATAAAACCCGAGCCTGTAAACAACGTCGCCGTTTCGGAAAGCAAACAACAATTCGATAGGTTTAAACTTATTTTTTATGCATTATTAGCCGCATTAGCTATAGTTTCCACTTTTTTAATATTAGTTTATTTAAAGCGAAATAATAGAATAAAATACGCCCAAGAACTTGAAGAAAAAAATATCAAAATTCAATTACAAAACGAAGCTTTTCAAGAACAAACCAAGCATCTTGAAAACGTAAACAATGTAAAAGACAAGTTGTTTTCCATTGTATCGCACGATTTAAAAGATTCGCTATCGTCAATCAATGGGTTTATAGATTTGTTAAAAGATGGCTCGCTCTCGCGCGAAGAATTCGATAATTTAATTCCGGAGCTAAGCGAAAATGCCAATAGCGCCTCCTTATTACTGTTCAATTTATTAAACTGGTCCAAATCCCAAATGCATTCATTAGAACCCAAACCAAGCCTGTTTGATGTGCAAGAAGTTTTTGAGGATAAAATTAAGCTCATCGAGCAACGTATGGAAAACAAAGGCATTACGCTTGTAGATCGCTCAATGCGCGACTTCGCTTATGCCGATAGAAGCATGTTTGAAATTGTTATCCAAAATTTACTGGCAAACGCCTTAAAGTTTAGCAATAGCGGCGACACCATTACCATTTCAAACCGCATTAGTAATGGCAGTTGCATTATTAGCATTGCCGATACAGGCGTTGGCATTTCCAAACAAAACCTAAACAAGCTCTTTAAAAGCAACACCTTTACAACCTTAGGCACCAATAACGAAAAAGGAACCGGATTAGGACTTTCCATTTGCAAAGAGTTAATCGAACTCAACAACGGTGAAATATGGGTAGAAAGCACCCCAGATGTTGGCAGCACATTTTATGTAAAATTACCAAAATCGAAACCAACAGCTTAAATCTCGCTAAGCAAATATTTTTAAAAATTTGGGCGTTACCCCACTTGTTCGCTGAGGCTCTCGAAGCGGGGTCGGGCTTTCGGCAGTCGCTTCCTCCTTTGTCGGCGAGCTCCAACAAATGCCTCAATCCCTAACGCACCTATTTGCCATCTTATTTTTTAGGCAAAAACACCTCGGCCATCATGCAACGGGCACTACCGCCACCACAAGCCTCAATAGTATCCAAAGAACTCGATAGTATTTTAGTATGTTTTTCTAATTTTTCAATTTGATGTTTTGTAAGCGAATCATAAGCCGATTGGCTCATTATTAAATATAACACATCGTCAGTTCCTTTTACCTGTAACATATTACCCGCAAAACTGGCAACTTGCTCCTCGCTAATATCTATAATCTCTTTGCCGTTTTCCTTTAAATGCTTAATGACGTTTTTACGTTCTTTTTTATCATCAATACTAGCTAAGCAAATTACGGCAAAAGTTTCACCCAAACACATCATAACATTGGTATGATAAATGGCCTTTCGCTTATTATCAACGGTTTGGTATGCTGTAAAAATTACCGGTGTATATTCAAAATCCTCACAAAATTCTATTAACAAATCTTCATCGGCACGAGCCGATAGCGCACAATAAGCCTTACGATTTACCCGATCCAATATGACGCTACCAGTACCTTCAAGAAATACATTCTCTTCTTCGGCACTCGTGTAATCCACTATATGATTGATTACAAACCCTTCCTCTTCCAAGGTTGTTAAAACATCTTCACGTCGTTCCAAACGCCTGTTTTCTGCAAACATGGGATATAACCCAACGTTCCCGTTTTCATGAAACGAAATCCAGTTGTTCGGGAAAATAGAATCGGGTGTATCAAACTCCTCGGTATCGTTTACCACCACCACATGCACACCAATGCCTCTTAGTTTATCCACATAGGCATCAAACTCCTTTTGTGCTTTGGTGTTTATAGTTTCGGGCAAAACACCATCAATGGGTTCTTGGTAATAATTGTTTACGGCCGTTTGCTCGTTCATCCTAAAATTTATAGGACGAATCATTAAAATAGTATTTGTGGTTTGTTGCATTATTACTTAATCATTATAGTCACAAAAGTATAACTATTTTATATTAAAAAATACGATTAGAACAGAATTTGGTTAAGAATAAAAAAACTTGATTTTGTGAGAATAAAACGATAGTTTCGTTTATCGGTGGATATAAATAATTCAAAACAACCATTCATATCCTAAAGCCATTGTAACACATTTGACCAAATCAAGAAAATGCAAAAAATTAAAGATTGGAAAGAGTTTATTAACCGAATTTTAATTGACAGCGGACAATTTGATAATCCAACTTTTGAATTAGTAAATGAAACGGAAATTGAAACATTCAAATCGACTGATAAAAACTCTCTAACCGAAATACAAGTTGGGTATTTTTTAAAAGAAAATAAACTGATTTATCTTCATATTTATAATCCGACAGTTCCTGGCTATAATGAATATGTTTTCAGCGAATATTTTTACAAGTATGATTTTACACCAGACGAAAGCTATGGAGAGCCAGCTTTGGAATATAATGAACGAAATCGGAATGGAGTTCTCTCAATTCTCACAAGCGAATTAAAAGGAAAGGAAGTTCAGATTATTAAAGACAAAAAGATTTTGAAATCCAAACTGTATATTTCTGAAAACAGTCCGAACTTTTACTTGTCGTATGATTTTACAAAAAGAGGTTTTTGGAATAAACTTTTTGGCCAAAAAATTCACAATATGGACGGAATTGAAATAAGAGAAATAGAACTTAATACAATATTTAGAGGAATAAAAACGTGTAACAACACGGTATAAAATTAATTGCTATTTTAGTGCTTAAACAAAAACCGTTGCAATTTTGTTACGTCTGATTTTCCTGCGGAAAATCCTCGCACACAAAACCGCCACTAATCATCCACAAAACCATTAAACGAACCTCTCCAAAATCAATCCCTAATCAAAGGCAATGTTGAACAGCGCAGCAAACCTTCCTGTTTTGCTATTTCGGCATAGGGGACTTCTTCAACCGTAAATCCTTGTTGGCGCAACCAGGTGTTTAATCGGGTAAAGTTTTGTTCGGAAATAATAACCTCTTCAGAAATTGAAAACACGTTACTGTTCATGTGGTACATTTCGTCTTTGGTAATTTCAAACACATTGTCCTTCCCGAAAAAATTCAATAACCACTCGTATTCGCTTTCTACTAAAAATCCGTTTTTATGTAAAATGGCTTTGTTGGTTCCAATGGGCTGAAAACAACAATCTAAATGCAGTGCGTTTTCTTTGGGGTTGGTGTTTGATTTTCTAAGTTCGAAAGCCTTTACCATCTTGTTTGGAAACAACTCTTTTATGGCCGTTACAGCATTGGTGTTGGTACGTGCCGTGATATAATCTGGGTAATCGGCACCGGAGTAGGTCCCTATAAAAATATAATCGTTCCAAGGCATTACATCGCCGCCTTCCACATGGCATGCTTCGGGCAAAATAATTCTGTTTTCTTCGGCCACTTGGTTCCAGATATAATCGATGGCGTGTACCTCTTCTTCCCGATTTGGAAGAATATTGGCACGTATCATCTTATCTTCAATTACAAAAGCGATATCGCGCGAGAATATTTGATTGCAGTCTTTTATCACTTTTGGTCGGTACACCTCGACCTCATATTTTTTAAAAACAGTAGCCACAACTTCCATTTCTTTAACCATATCGGCTTCTTTGGGATAGGTGCCCGCCAAAACATGTTCGATGCTTTTAGGGTCGTAACAATCCTCAACCTTAGGTGTCGGCCCGTTGCTTTCTGCGGTTCCTAAAACAACGGCTCTCAATCGAGAGGTTTCATTTTTAATATTCAATTTCAACATGATGCAAACGTAAAAAATATATTCTTTTTTTTAGATATTCCCATCAAAAATATTATTTTATTATTTATTCTTCAATGAAAACAAAAAAGCTTCATAAAAAATTATGAAGCTTTTATTTATTAAAATATTAACCCGTTGTGCATTTTGAATAGAAAAAATATCAATATGTCAATTCGAGTGATTTTGAGGTACGAAAAATAGTACTTCGGCAAGTTCTGTAGAACTATCGAGAATCAATTTCAAGTTAAAATTCTTATTCTCGATACAAATTTTACTTATTCCAATCGTAAAATTCACTCGAATTGACAGACTTTTTTCAAAATGCACAAGAGGTTTAAAATATTAATATCTATCTATTGTCTATGGTTTTAAACGGTCTGTGTGTTTCGCCAATATATAATTGTCTTGGTCTGCCAATAGGTTCTTTTCTCAATCGCATTTCTCGCCATTGAGCAATCCAACCCGGTAAACGCCCCATGGCGAACATTACCGTAAACATTTCTACCGGAATGCCCATGGCTCTATAAATAATTCCGGAATAAAAATCGACGTTTGGATATAGTTTTCTATCCACAAAATAGGGATCTTCCAAGGCTTCTTTTGCTAAGCCTTTGGCGATATCCAAAATAGGGTCGTCTATTCCTAGATCGGCTAAAACTTCGTCGGCCGCTTGTTTAATAATAAGTGCTCTTGGGTCAAAGTTTTTGTAAACTCTATGTCCAAAGCCCATTAAACGGAAAGGATCGTTTCTATCTTTAGCTTTCGCCATGTATTTTTTAGTGTCTCCACCATCGGCTCTAATGGCTTCAAGCATTTCTAAAACCGCTTGGTTAGCACCACCATGAAGTGGTCCCCAAAGCGCCGAAATTCCAGAGGCCAGCGACACAAATAAACCTACATGAGATGAGCCTGCAATTCTTACGGTTGACGTCGAACAGTTTTGCTCATGATCGGCATGTAAAATTAAAAGTTTATCCAAGGCGTTGACCAAGATGGGGTTTTGTTCGTAGTCATCACTTGGGCTCTTAAACATCATCTTTAACAAATTCTCAACATAGCCCAATTTATTGCTCCCATAATCTAAGGGCAAACCATTCTTTTTACGCAAGGTCCAAGCCACCAACACCGGGAATTTTGCCATTATCCTCACAATAGCATTGTACATTTGTTCTTCTGAGTTTACATCTACAGAAGATGGATAAAATGCTGTAAGCGCACTGGTTAACGAAGATAGAACACCCATAGGATGTGCCGATTTTGGAAATGCATCTAAAATCTTTTTAATATCATCATCTACAACAGAATGCGACCTAATATCGTTTCTAAACTTATCTAATTGTTCTTTTGTTGGTAATTCTCCAAAAATCAAAAGATACGATACTTCTAAGAAGCTGGCTTTTTCGGCCAGTTCTTCAATGGCATATCCTCTATATCTTAAAATGCCTTTTTCGCCGTCTAGAAAGGTAATTGCGCTTTCACAACTTCCCGTATTTTTATAACCCGGATCTATTGTGATTACTCCATCTGTTGCACTTCTTAATGATTTAATATCTATGGCAACTTCATTTTCCGTTCCTACACGTAAAGGAAACTCATATTTATTACCGTTAACTTCTAACGTAGCTTTATCTGACATATAGTAAAATTTTTTATTGAATTGTAGTCGAAACCGACTTGACGAATTTACAAAATATCTCCCTATTTTTAAAGCATATCACAAACGATTTCGCTGATTTGGGCATTAATAAAATTGATGGCAAATAAAAAGGGCGACTATTAAAAATAATAAGCGCCCTTTTAAATTATTTAATCGGTATTTATTTAATTTTAAAAGCCTTTTCTTGAGGAAAATAAGCAACTTCACCCAACTCTTCTTCAATACGAAGCAATTGATTGTATTTTGCCATACGGTCGCTACGTGATGCCGAACCGGTTTTAATCTGGCCTGTATTTAGTGCTACGGCTAAATCTGCAATAGTATTGTCTTCAGTCTCTCCAGAACGGTGAGACATTACCGAAGTGTAACCTGCATTATGAGCCATATTTACAGCGGCAATGGTTTCGGTTAATGTTCCTATTTGGTTTACTTTAATAAGGATAGAATTGGCAATACCCTCTTCAATGCCTCTTGATAAACGCTCTACGTTGGTTACAAATAAATCGTCGCCTACCAATTGCACTTTATCTCCAACCAAATCGGTTAAGTGTTTCCAGCCTTCCCAATCGTTTTCGTCCATACCATCTTCAATAGAGATGATTGGATATTTAGCAGCCAATTCAGCCAAATACTCTGCCTGCTCTTTTGATGTTCTTACCACACCCGAATCGCCTTCAAACTTTTTGTAATCGTATTGTCCGTTTTCAAAAAACTCAGCGGCCGCACAATCTAAAGCGATTTTTACTTCGTCGCCAAATTTATAACCCGCATTTTCAACGGCTTTTGCAATCGTATCCAAAGCATCTTCGGTTCCTCCTGGTAAGTTTGGCGCAAATCCACCTTCATCACCAACGGCTGTACTTAAGTTTCTATCGTGTAATACTTTTTTAAGATTATGGAAAATCTCGGTTCCCATTTGCATTGCATGCGAAAAGTTTTTAGCCTTTACCGGCATAATCATAAACTCTTGAAAAGCAATGGGTGCATCACTATGCGAACCACCATTAATAATATTCATCATTGGTAATGGTAACGTGTTTGCAGAGGTGCCGCCTACGTAACGATACAATGGCATGTTTAATTCGTTAGCAGCAGCTTTTGCAACCGCTAAAGACACCCCTAAAATAGCATTAGCACCTAGTTTGGATTTGTTTGGTGTGCCATCTAAATCAATCATCATTTTATCAATAAGGTTTTGCTCAAAAACCGAAATACCTATAAGCTCTTCAGCAATACTGGTATTCACGTTTTCAACCGCTTTTAAAACCCCTTTACCCATATAAGTATCTCCGCCATCACGTAACTCAACGGCTTCGTGCTCTCCGGTTGATGCTCCCGATGGTACGGCAGCTCTACCTAAAATGTTATTTTCTGTTACTACATCAACTTCAACTGTTGGGTTTCCTCTAGAATCGAGAATTTGTCTTGCGTGGATATTAATTATAATACTCATAATTGGTTTATTTTTAATCGTTTAACTATTTCAAATTTACGCTTAAATATTGTCTTATTTTAGATGTTTTTGAAGAATTTCACAAAATCACATCTATAACGTTTTAGTGAATTCCTACGATATGGGAATGCCTCCCCTTGCTTCGCAATAAATAACATCGTGCTGTTGGTTATTAAGGAATTCCATTATAATAAACCCCAAGAATAGCGTTATATTTTTGGGGTTTATCTAAGTTTTATTTCTTTATATTTTCGATAAATTGATCGAAAAGATAGGATGAATCATGTGGTCCAGGACTAGCTTCTGGATGATACTGCACCGAAAAACAGTTTTTGTTTTTTATGGCCAAACCTGCCACGGTGTTATCGTTTAAATGCACATGGGTTACTTCTAAATCCGGGTTTGCTTCGGCTTCTTCTCGGTTTACTGCAAATCCGTGATTTTGGGACGTTATTTCGCCCTTACCTGTTTTAAGGTTTTTTACCGGGTGATTGATACCGCGATGTCCGTTATGCATTTTATAGGTTGACACCCCATTTGCCAAGGCAATAACTTGATGCCCTAAACAGATACCAAAAAGTGGTAAATCCCTTTTAATGATTTCTTTGGCAATTTCTTGGGCTTCAACCAATGGTTCTGGATCGCCAGGACCGTTTGACAAAAAGTATCCATCGGGTTTAAAGGCTTCTAAATCTTCAAATTTTGAATTATATGGAAACACTTTTATGTATGCATCGCGTTTGGCAATGTTTCGAAGAATGTTCTTTTTAATACCAATATCCAAAGCCGATACTTTATAGGTAGCGTTTTCATCACCAAAATAATAGGGCTCTTTAGTGGATACTTTTGATGCCAACTCCAAACCATTCATTTCGGGCACTTCGCTCAGCTGCTTTTTTAAACCTTCTATATTATCAACCTCTGTTGAAATTACAGCGTTCATAGCACCGTGGTCTCTAATATAGCTCACCAAGGCTCTGGTATCTACATCTGAAATGGCCAGTAAATTATTGTCTTCTAAAAATTCTTCTAAAGATTTATCGGCAATATCCCTTGAGTATTCGTAGCTGAAGTTTTTTACGATTAAACCTGCAATTTTTATACCTTCGGATTCCACTTCATCTTTATTCGTGCCATAATTACCAATATGTGCATTGGTTGCCACCATAAGTTGACCGTAGTACGATGGGTCTGTAAAAATTTCTTGATAACCAGTCATTCCGGTATTAAAGCATACTTCGCCAAATGCGGTGCCTTGTTTGTTGCCTACAGCTTTACCGTAAAAAATAGTACCATCGGCTAGAAGTACGATGGCTTTTTGTCTTTTTTGATATTTCATCTATTGCTTAAATTCATAAGATTCCCGCCTTCGCGGGAACAGGGTTTTACAAAATTGCATAAAAAAAAGGATAAACTAAAATAGTTTATCCTTTATATTTAAAATGCTTATTAACATTTATTCTTCTTCTTCGTTTGTTGCTTTATTTTCTACAACTGGAGCAACAGCAGGTTTAGAACCTCCTCTTCTGCTTCTACGAGTCGTTTTCTTCGCTTTCTTGCCTGCGTTATAAATTTCGTTATAATCTACAAGTTCAATCATAGCCATATCTGCATTATCACCTAAACGATTACCAAGCTTTATAATTCTGGTGTAACCTCCTGGTCTGTCACCAACTTTAGTCGCTACATCTCTAAACAATTCCGCTACAGCGTCTTTTTGTCTTAAGCGCGACATTACGATACGTCTGTTATGTGTTGTATCTTCTTTAGATTTGGTAATCATAGGCTCAACAAATTGCTTTAACGCCTTTGCTTTAGCTACTGTGGTGTTAATACGCTTGTGCTCGATTAAAGAACAAGCCATATTTGCCAACATTGATTTTCTGTGTGCAGTTTTTCTGCCTAAGTGATTGAATTTTTTTCCGTGTCTCATGACATTTGTTTTATCATCTTGCTACCAAACTCGACTAGCGAGGAGCAAAATATGATTAATTAATCTTTATCTAATTTGTATTTTGATAAGTCCATCCCGAAGTTTAAACCTTTAACGTTTACAAGCTCTTCAAGCTCTGTTAATGATTTTTTACCAAAGTTACGGAACTTCATTAAATCGTTTTTATTGAATGACACCAAGTCTCCTAAAGTATCAACCTCTGCAGCTTTTAAACAGTTAAGTGCACGAACCGATAAATCCATATCGATTAATTTCGTTTTTAATAACTGACGCATGTGTAATGATTCTTCATCATACGTTTCCGTTTGTGCAATTTCATCAGCTTCAAGAGTGATACGCTCATCAGAGAATAACATGAAGTGGTGAATTAAGGTTTTAGCACCTTCGGTTAAAGCATCTTGAGGCGTAATTGAACCATCGGTAATGATTTCGAAAACCAATTTTTCGTAATCGGTTTTTTGCTCTACACGGTAGTTCTCAATACTGTACTTTACGTTTTTTATTGGTGTGTAAATTGAATCTGTAAAGATGGTGCCTATTGGTGCAGAAGACTTTTTGTTTTCTTCGGCAGGCACGTAACCCCTACCTTTTTCAATTGTAATTTCCATGTTAAAGTTAACCTTTGGATCTAAGTTACAGATAACTAATTCTGTATTTAACACTTGGAATCCTGAGATGAATTTCTGGAAATCGCCAGCTGTAATTTTTTCTTGTCCGGAAATTGAAATTGAAATTGATTCGTTATCAATATCTTCAATCTGTCTTTTAAAACGAACTTGTTTTAAGTTTAAGATGATTTCTGTGACATCTTCTACAACTCCAGCGATTGCTGAAAACTCATGATCTACACCTTCTATTCTAACCGATGTAATTGCAAATCCTTCTAAAGAAGACAATAAAACTCTTCTTAATGCATTACCAACTGTTAGTCCGTAACCTGGTTCTAGTGGTCTGAATTCGAATTTACCTTCGAAATCAGTAGAATCAATCATGATTACTTTATCAGGCTTTTGAAAATTAAATACTGCCATATTGTTCTTCGTTTTAATTGTTATTTGGTTGCGCGGTTTATAAGTTTGAAGAACACTAATAAACCCTTTGGCCAAATACCAATGTGATTAATTTATTATTTAGAATATAATTCGACGATGAATTGCTCGTTTATGTTTTCTGGAATTTGAATTCTAGCAGGAACAGAAACGTATGTTCCAGATTTAGTTTCGTTGTTCCAAGTAATCCATTCGTAAACCGCGCTTGAGTTTGAAAGTGATCTTTCGATAGCGTCAAGTGATTTTGATTTTTCTCTAACCGCTACTACATCACCAGCTTTTAATTGGTAAGACGGTATGTTTACCAACTCGCCATTTACGGTAATGTGTCTGTGAGATACTAATTGTCTTGCACCACTTCTTGAAGGAGAAATACCCATTCTGTACACGACATTGTCTAATCTAGACTCGCAAAGTTGTAATAAAACCTCACCTGTAATGCCTTGTGCAGCTCTTGCTTTTTTAAATAAACCTCTAAATTGACGCTCTAAAATACCGTAGGTATATTTAGCTTTTTGTTTTTCCATTAATTGGATTGCGTATTCAGATTTTTTTCCACGGCGTCTGTTGTTTCCGTGTTGACCTGGAGGGTAATTTCTTTTCTCGAAAGATTTATCTTCTCCAAAAATAGCTTCACCAAACTTTCGGGCTATTTTAGTTTTAGGACCAGTATATCTTGCCATTTTTAATTGTTTTTAAGAGTGATTATGAATTAAGGTCTTAATCTTATCCTTCGATAATCATTTTATCTCTTGATTGATACTTGATTATTATTTTTTTCAGTTTGCAAATTTACATATAAAAAATTAATATCAACTGTAAAAACAATTGATATTAATTCCTATAAAATATATTATTAAACTCTTCTACGTTTTGGAGGACGACAACCATTGTGTGGTAATGGTGTAACATCAATAATTTCTGTTACTTCGATACCAGCGTTGTGGATTGAGCGGATAGCAGATTCTCTACCATTTCCTGGTCCTTTTACGTATACTTTTACTTTCTTTAAACCAGCTTCTTGTGCTACTGCAGCAGCATCTTCAGCGGCTAATTGTGCAGCGTAAGGGGTGTTCTTTTTAGAACCTCTGAATCCCATTTTACCTGCAGACGACCATGAAATTACATCGCCTTTTTTGTTGGTAAGTGAAATAATGATGTTGTTAAACGAAGCTGTTATGTGCGCTTCTCCAACAGCATCAATAATAACTTTACGTTTTTTTGTGCTTGTTTTTGCCATATTGTTTTAGTTCTCAGTTATTAGTTGATAGTCGCTAGAATCCTAAACCTTTTAAATTTCAAACAGATTCCTTCCAACGTCTAAATACTAAAGACTAATTAATTATTTGGTTGCTTTCTTTTTGTTAGCAACCGTTTTTCTTCTACCTTTTCTAGTTCTAGAGTTGTTTTTAGTACGTTGTCCTCTTAATGGAAGACTTGCTCTGTGACGAATACCTCTGTAACATCCAATATCCATTAATCGCTTAATGTTTAATTGTGTTTCAGAACGTAGTTCACCTTCAATGGTATATGTTCCAACAGCTTCACGAATGCCCGCTATTTGATCATCTGTCCAATCTTGAACTTTAATACTTTCATCAACTTTAGCTGTAGCTAAAATTTCTTTTGCTCTACTTCTACCTACACCGTAGATATAAGTTAAAGAGATTACTCCTCTTTTGTTTTTTGGTATGTCTACACCTGCAATTCTTGCCATAGCTTATCCTTGTCTTTGTTTGAATCTAGGATTCTTTTTGTTAATTACGTAAAGTCTACCTTTTCTGCGCACGATTTTACAATCTGCACTTCTTTTTTTAACTGATGCTCTTACTTTCATTTTGTACTAGTATCTATAAGTTATTCGAGCCTTCGTTAAATCGTAAGGACTCATTTCTAATTTAACCTTATCTCCTGGCAATAATTTAATGTAATGCATACGCATTTTACCAGAAATATGTGCTGTCACAATGTGACCGTTTTCTAATTCTACCCGGAACATCGCATTTGATAATGCTTCAATAATGGTTCCGTCTTGTTCTATTGCTGCTTGTTTTGCCATAGTTTATAATATTAAGCTACTGCTTTTCTATTTTTACCTGTTTTCATCAAGCCATCATAATGCCTATTTAACAGATAAGAATTTATCTGTTGCATGGTATCGATTGCAACACCAACCATAATTAATAGTGATGTGCCTCCAAAAAACAAGGCCCAACCTTGACTTACGCCCATAAGTTTAACTATAAATGCTGGAAACACAGCAATAAGTGCTAAAAATATAGAACCCGGTAAGGTAATTTGAGACATGATTTTATCGAGGTATTCTGAGGTTTCTGACCCTGGACGAATGCCTGGTATAAAACCACCACTACGTTTTAGATCGTCTGCCATTTTATTGGTTGGTACCGTAATTGCTGTATAAAAATATGTGAATACAATAATTAATAATGCAAAAGTTACGTTGTACCAAAATCCAAATAAATCTGAATAGTTTGCTTGCATCCAAGCACCAACAGTGGAATCTTTCAATAAAGCAGACCCCCCAATCCAACTTGGTACAAACATGATAGCTTGTGCAAATATAATTGGCATTACCCCAGAAGCATTAAGCTTTAACGGGATATATTGTCTTGAGCCGGCCATAGCACTTTTTTCGTAACCACCAGATGCCGTTCTTCTTGCGTATTGTACCGCAATTCGTCTAACACCCATTACTAACATGACAGAAGCTAGTATAATTACAAACCAAATTACCAATTCAAAAAGAATTAACATCACGTTATTTCCTTCTAATCTTGTCGCTGCATTTTGGATAAACGACTGTGGCAATGTAGCAATAATACCTACCATAATTAATAATGAAATACCATTACCAATACCTTTATCGGTAATTTTTTCACCTAACCACATCGCAAAAATACAACCTGTTACCAAAATCGTAACCGATGAGAAATAGAACAAAAAGCCAGTGCCTAATAAAAATGCACTTGGTGGAATGCCCAACTGCGGTAAAGCAGCTAAGTATCCTGGTGCTTGTAACAAACAGATAGCGATGGTTAACCAACGTGTAATCTGAGTAATTTTCTTTTGTCCGCTAGAACCTTCTTTTTGTAATTTTTGAAGGTAAGGAATAGCTATACCCATTAATTGCACCACAATAGAAGCAGAAATATATGGCATGATACCCAATGCAAACACCGAAGCGTTAGCAAAAGCTCCACCTGTAAAGGCATTAAGTAAACCTAACAAACCTCCATCGGTAGTATCGGCTAAACCTCCTAATTGGGCAGCGTCAATACCAGGTAAAACCACTTGTGCACCAAAACGATAAACTAATAACAGACCGAGTGTAACTACAATCCTGTTTCTTAGTTCCTCTATTTTCCAAACATTTTTTATTGATTCTATAAATTTCATACTTATAATAAAATATTATAATGTTACAGCTTCTCCTCCTGCAGCTTCAATAGCAGCTTTTGCTGAAGCAGAAAACTTGTGTGCAGATACTTTTAGTTTTGCTTTCAATTCACCTCTCCCTAAAATTTTAACAAGGTCGTTTTTACCTGCTAAACCGTTGGTGAATAAGGTTTCGAAATCTACGGTATCTTTTATTTTCTTGTCATCAACCAATTGTTGTAAGGTATCAAGATTTATCCCTTGATATTCTACACGGTTAATGTTAGTGAAGCCAAATTTAGGTACACGTCTTTGTAGTGGCATTTGACCACCTTCAAATCCTAATTTCTTAGAATATCCAGAACGCGACTTAGCTCCTTTGTGACCACGTGTTGCCGTACCACCTTTTCCTGAACCTTGTCCGCGACCTACTCGCTTGCCTTGTTTTTTTACCGACCCTTCTGCCGGTTGTAAGTTACTTAAATCCATTTTTTTTGGTTTATATTTTTTAAGCTTCTTCAACAGAAACTAAATGTGAAACTTTAGCAACCATACCTAATATATTAGGTGTAGCTTCGTGCTCTTTTACTTGACCAATCTTTTTAAGACCTAGAGCTTCTAAAGTTCTTTTTTGTCTTAGCGTACGATTGATTGCGCTTTTAACTTTTGTTACTTTAATCTTTGCCATTTCTGTCTGTATTAAGCGTTAAAAACTTGTTCAAGTGTAATTCCTCGGTCTCTTGCAATAGCGTTAGCATCTCTTAATTGTAACAAAGCATCAAACGTTGCTTTTACTACATTATGAGGGTTTGACGAGCCTTGAGATTTTGATAATACATCGTGTACACCAACGGCCTCTAAAACTGTTCTAACTGCTCCACCAGCAATAACTCCGGTACCAGGAGCAGCAGGAATAATGTTTACTCTTGCGCCACCGTATTTACCTTTTTGTTCGTGTGGCAATGTTCCTTTTATAATAGGAATGCGCACTAGGTTTTTCTTGGCATCTTCAACGGCTTTTGCAATGGCACTAGCTACGTCTTTAGATTTTCCTAAACCTTGTCCTACAACACCTGCTTCATCACCAACCACAACGATTGCCGAAAAACCAAATGCTCTACCACCTTTAGTTACTTTTGTAACTCTTTGTACTCCAACTAAACGATCTTTAAGATCTAATCCACCTGGTTTTACTAATTCTGCACTTTTATATTTTTTAAACATAATTTTTTAGAATTTAAGTCCTGCTTCTCTAGCGCCTTCGGCTAGTGATTTTACTCTACCGTGGTATAAATAACCACCTCTATCGAAAGCAATAGTTTCAACGCCTGCTTTTAAGGCTTTTTCAGCAACAGCTTTACCTACTAGGTTTGCTATTTCTGATTTGTTTCCTTTTGCAGAACTAATATCTTTATCTCTTGAAGATGCTGCACTAATGGTTTTACCATTTACATCATCAACTACTTGAGCATAAATTTCTTTATTACTTCTAAAAACAGTTAAACGAGGCCTTGCTTCTGTACCAGAAACAACCTTACGTATTCTGTTTTTTATTCTTGTTCTTCTTTGGTTCTTTGTTAATGCCATAACTTAATTATTAAGCTGATTTACCTGCTTTTCTTCTTAATTCTTCACCAACAAACTTAATTCCTTTTCCTTTGTAAGGTTCTGGTCTTCTAAAACCACGGATTTTTGCAGCTACTTGACCAACAAGTTGTTTATCGAATGATGTTAATTTTACGATTGGATTTTTTCCTTTCTCAGATATGGTTTCCACTTTTACTTCTGGAGCAATGTTTAAAACGATATTATGAGAAAAGCCTAGAGCTAAATCCAGTTTTTGTCCTTGGTTTGATGCTCTGTAACCTACACCAACCAATTCTAGTTCTTTAGTCCATCCTTTTGATACACCTTCAATCATGTTGTGCATTAATGATCTGTATAAACCATGTTTTGCTTTTTGATCTTTAGAATCTGAAGAACGTGTTACCATTACATTACCATCTTCGACTTTAATATCTACAGTGTCAAAATTTTGAGTTAATTCTCCTAATTTTCCTTTTACTGTAACTACGCCGTCCTTTACATCAACTGTAACGCCTTCCGGAATTACTACTGGGTTATTACCTATTCTTGACATGTTTTTCTTCTTTTTAGATTAGTAAACGTAACACAATACTTCGCCACCTACATTATCTCTTTTGGCTTGTTTACCAGTCATTACTCCGTGAGACGTAGAAACAATGGCAATACCAAGTCCGTTAAGGATTCTAGGTAACTCGTTAGAACCAGCATACTTACGCAAACCTGGTTTACTAATTCTTTGTAATTTCTTAATTACAGGTTCTTTGGTTTCTTTGTTGTACTTAAGTGCTATTTTAATAGTACCCTGTACTGTTGAATCGTCGAACTTGTAGCTTAAAATATATCCTTGTTCGAATAATATTTTAGTAATGTCTTTCTTTAAATTAGATGCCGGTATCTCAACCACTCTATGATTGGCACGCACTGCGTTTCTAATTCTTGTAAGATAGTCCGCTATTGGATCTGTATACATATTTATTAATTTGCGGTAATGGTTTTCAAATAGAACTTTTCTTTTGAACCTAATACCAATTTATAATTCTTCTTTTTACCAACTTGCTTTTCTAACACCTGGTATTAAACCTTGGTTAGCCATTTCTCTGAAAGTTACACGGGAAATTCCGAAAACTCTCATATAACCTCTTGGTCTTCCTGTTAATTTACAACGGTTGTGCTGACGTACAGGAGAAGCGTTTTTTGGTAACTTTTGTAATGCTTCGTAGTCTCCAGCTTCTTTTAAAGCTTTACGTTTCTCAGCATATTTAGCTACTGTTTTTGCTCTTTTCACCTCACGGGCTTTCATTGATTCTTTAGCCATAACTTAGTTCTTTTTAAAAGGTAACCCTAGTTCCGTTAATAATGATTTTGCTTCTTTATCAGTATCTGCTGTTGTTACAAATGTAATATCCATACCAGAAATTTTGTTCACTTTATCAATGTTAATTTCCGGGAATATAATTTGTTCGGTAATTCCTAAATTGTAATTACCTCTACCATCAAATCCTGTAGCTTTAATTCCGTTAAAATCTCTAACACGTGGAAGTGCCGAAGTAACTAAACGATCTAAAAACTCGTACATGCGCTCGCCACGTAAAGTTACTTTTGCCCCAATTGGCATGCCTTTACGCAATTTAAACGATGCAACATCTTTTTTAGATAATGTTGAAATAGCTTTTTGTCCAGATATAGTTGTTAACTCCTCAACAGCGTGATCGATTAACTTTTTGTCTGCAACGGCTGCCCCTACACCTTTAGATATAACTATCTTGGTAAGTTTAGGAACTTGCATTACGTTTTTATATCCAAATTCGTCTGTAAGAGCTGCAATTACTCTGCTTTTATACTCTTCTTTAAGTCTTGGTGAATATGCCATAACTATATTACTTCATTAGATTTTGTTGAAAATCTTACTTTTTTATCGCCTTCCATTCTGTATCCAACTCGTGTTGTTTCGCCTTTTGAGGTTAACAATGATAAATTAGATATATGAATAGCAGCTTCTTTCTCTACGATTCCTCCTTGAGGGTTTTGCGCACTTGGTTTCGTATGTTTCTTAACCATGTTTACACCCTCGACAATCGCTTTGTTCTTTGCTATAAATACCTTTTGTACTTTACCTTCAGATCCTTTGTGGTCTCCAGCAATTACTTTTACGGTATCTCCAGTTTTTATTTTAAGCTTTCCCATCTTAATATTTATGTATTAAAGCACTTCTGGTGCTAATGATACAATCTTCATGAATTGTTTGTCACGAAGTTCTCTAGCAACAGGACCAAAAACACGTGTACCTCTCATCTCACCCGTTGGGTTTAACAAAACACAGGCGTTATCGTCAAATCTTATATAAGATCCGTCTGGTCGTCTTACTTCTTTTTTAGTACGCACAACAACTGCAGTTGAAACCGCACCTTTTTTAATGCTTCCATTAGGTGTTGCATCTTTTACGGAAACAACTATTTTGTCTCCTACAGAAGCGTACCTTCTTTTAGTACCACCTAAAACACGGATAGTTAAAACTTCCTTTGCCCCAGTGTTGTCTGCTACTTTTAATCTTGATTCTTGTTGTACCATAATTATTTAGCTCTTTCTAGGATTTCTACTAATCTCCAACATTTTGATTTACTTAAAGGTCGTGTTTCCATGATCTTTACTTTGTCGCCAATGTTGCAATCGTTTGTTTCGTCGTGTGCTACGTACTTTTTCGTTTTTAATACGAATTTTCCATACATAGGATGTTTTACTTTTTTAACCTCTGCAACAACTATTGATTTTTGCATTTTGTTACTTGTAACAACTCCTATACGTTCTTTTCTTAAATTTCTTGTTTCCATCTTTCAGCAGAATTATTGTAATTCTCTTTTAGTTAATTCGGTCGCAATTCTCGCTACGGTTCTTCTTATTGAACGCAATTGAATTGGATTTTCTAAAGGAGATATTGCATGAGCCAATTTTAGGTCTGAATAACTCTTTTTTGTTTCACTAAGTTTTTCTTGTAACTCAGCTACAGATAATTCTTTAATTTCTGATTGTTTCATAATATCAAATAAATTATGCTTCGTAATCTCTAGCGATTAAAAACTTAGTTTTTACTGGCAGTTTTTGTGCTGCTAAACGCAATGCTTCTTTTGCAACGTCTAATGGCACACCACCAATTTCAAATAAAACTCGTCCTGGTTTAACAACGGCTACCCAATATTCAACGGCACCTTTACCTTTACCCATACGTACTTCAAGAGGCTTTTTTGTAATAGGCTTGTCTGGAAATACTTTAATCCAAAGCTGTCCTTCTCTTTTCATGTAACGTGTAGCGGCAATACGAGCTGCTTCTATTTGACGCGATGTTAAAAAATTCGAGTCTAATGCTTTTATTCCAAATTGTCCGAATGAAAGTTGGTGACCTCTACCTGAGTTCCCCTTCATACGTCCTTTTTGTTGCTTACGAAATTTTGTTCTTTTAGGCTGTAACATTTTTCTTTACTTTATAAAAAATTACTTTCTACGACGAGGTCCTTTATTGCCTCCTCTTCCGGCTCCACCTTTTCCTTGCTTTTTGGACAATCCAACAAGCGGAGAAAGCTCTCTTTTACCATATACTTCACCTTTCATGATCCATACTTTAACACCCAATCTACCGTAAGTAGTGTGTGCCTCAACTAAAGCATAATCAATATCGGCTCTAAAGGTTGATAAAGGAATACGTCCTTCTTTGTAATGTTCGCTACGTGCCATTTCTGCCCCGTTTAAACGACCACTAATTTGAATTTTGATGCCTTCAGCATTCATTCGCATTGTAGCAGCAATAGCCATTTTTATGGCACGACGGTAAGAGATACGATTCTCGATTTGACGTGCTATACTTGATGCTACTAAAAATGCATCCAGTTCAGGTCTTTTAATCTCAAAGATGTTGATCTGAACTTCTTTTCCAGTAATGTTCTTAAGCTCTTCTTTTAACTTGTCTACCTCTTGGCCGCCTTTACCGATAATGATACCGGGTCTTGCCGTAGTGATAGTAACGGTTACAAGTTTTAAAGTTCTCTCGATTATTACTCTACTTACACTAGCTTTAGATAAACGCGCATGAACGTATTTTCTAATCTTATCGTCTTCGGCAAGTTTGTCACCATAATCGTTTCCTCCGTACCAGTTAGACTCCCATCCTCTGATAATTCCTAAGCGATTCCCGATTGGATTTGTTTTTTGTCCCATACTCTTATTAAGCTTGTGTGTTATTGTTAGCTCCTACCACTAATGTTACGTGGTTTGAACGTTTTCTAATTCTGTGTGCACGACCTTGAGGTGCGGGGCGCAATCTTTTTAACATTGATCCGCCATCAACTCTAATCTCTTTTACAAATAATTCTGCTGTTTCAACATCGGCATCTTCGTTTTTTGCTTGCCAGTTAGCGATAGCTGATAATAACAACTTCTCTAAACGGCCAGATGCTTCCTTATTGTTAAACTTTAAGATATTAAGTGCATGTTCTACCTTTTCGCCTCTTACTAAATCGGCTACTAAACGCATTTTTCTTGGTGATGTAGGACAGTTATTAAGCTTTGCAAAAGCAACGTGCTTTTTTGCTTCCTTAATAGCGTCTGCCATTTGTTTTTTACGACTTCCCATAGCTTACTACTTTTTACCTTTGTTTTTAGCACCTGCATGTCCACGGAATGAACGTGTTGGTGAAAATTCTCCTAATTTATGTCCTACCATGTTTTCAGTAACATATACTGGAACAAACTGTCGGCCATTGTGTACCGCTATGGTTTGTCCAACAAAATCTGGAGTAATCATACTGGCTCGAGACCAAGTTTTGATTACTGTTTTTTTGTTAGATTCAACATTTGCAGCTACTTTTCTTTCTAATTTATAATGAACGTAAGGTCCTTTTTTTAATGATCTTGCCATGTCTTATTTCTTTCTACGTTCTACAATATATTTATTACTCGCTTTGTTTCTAGCACGGGTTCTGTAGCCTTTAGCTGGAACACCGTTTCTAGAACGAGGATGTCCACCTGAAGATTTACCTTCACCACCACCCATTGGGTGATCAACTGGATTCATTACTACTGGTCTGGTACGTGGTCGTCTTCCTAACCAACGTGTTCTACCTGCTTTACCTCCAACTAACAACTGGTGGTCTGAGTTAGATACAACACCTATGGTAGCCATACAGTTCGCAAGAATTAATCTTGTTTCTCCAGATGGTAATTTAATAGATGCAAACTTTCCATCTCTTGCCATTAACTGCGCAAAAGCCCCTGCACTACGCGCCATAATAGCACCTTGTCCTGGACGTAATTCCACACAAGAAATAATGGTTCCTAACGGAATTTCACTCAACGGCATAGCGTTTCCAATTTCTGGAGCTACACCTGTTGCACCAGATACAACATTTTGCCCAACCTGAAGTCCATTTTGAGCTATAATGTATCTTTTCTCACCATCTTGATAATTCAATAATGCGATAAAAGCGGTTCTGTTTGGATCGTACTCAATAGATTTAACTTCAGCAGGAATACCTGCTTTGTCTCTTTTAAAATCGATAATACGATACTTTTTCTTATGACCCCCACCTATATAGCGCATGGTCATTTTTCCTTGACTGTTTCTACCACCAGACCTTTTGTTCGGAACGAGTAAACTCTTTTCCGGCTTATCAGTAGTTATGGCGTCATACCCATTTACTACTCTAAATCGCTGCCCTGGTGTGATTGGTTTTAATTTTCTTACTGACATTTGTCTTTAATTACATGTTACTGTATAAATCAATCATTTCACCTTCCGCCAGTTGTACAATTGCCTTTTTAACGGCATTTGTTTTACCATGTTGAATACCTGTTTTTGTGAACTTGGTATTACGATCTGGACGGACATTTATAGTACGAACTTTTTCAACAGAAACGCCATAAGCAGCTTCCACCGCTTTTTTGATTTCTATCTTGTTCGCCTTGGTATTCACTGAGAATGTATAGCAGTTTCTCAACTCACTTTGAGCTGTCGCTTTTTCTGTGATTATAGGTTTAATTAAGATACTCATGGTTTCTATTTACTTAAATTTGTTTCAATTCCTTCTAAAGCACCTTCTAAAAGCACTACTTGATTTGCATTTAAAATCTTGTAAGTACTTAATTCTGAAGCCGTTATAACTTCTGAAGTTTTTAAATTGCGCGATGACAAATATACGTTATTATTTGAGCCACCCAACACAAACAGCGTTTTTTTGTTTTCTAGCTCTAAAGCTTTTAAAACGGCTGTAAAATTCTTAGTTTTTGGAGCATCAAAATTAAAGTCTTCTAAAACTGTAATTGATTTTTCTCCTGCTTTGATACTTAAGGCAGACTTACGCGCTAAACGCTTTAAGTTTTTATTAAGTTTTATACTGTAATTTCTTGGCCTTGGACCGAACATACGGCCTCCGCCCTTAAATATACCAGACTTAATACTACCTGCTCTTGCTGTACCAGTTCCTTTTTGCTTTTTAATCTTACGTGTACTTCCAGAAATCTCACCACGTTCTTTCGATTTGTGAGTCCCTTGGCGTTGGTTTGCCAAATATTGTTTAACATCCAAATATACCGCGTGATTATTAGGCTCAATAGCGAACACATCTTTAGAAAGGTCTGCCTTTCTACCTGTGTCTTTTCCGTTTATATCTAAAACTGCTACTTTCATTATTTTCTAATAATTACATAAGCGTTTTTGTGACCAGGAACACATCCTTTAACCACAAGTAGATTCTTATCAGCAACTACTTTTAAAACTCTTAAATTTTGAACTTTCACTTTTTCACCACCCATGCGTCCTGCCATTTTCATGCCTTTAAAAACACGAGCAGGATATGATGCAGCTCCAATAGATCCCGGTGCTCTTAAACGGTTATGCTGACCGTGAGTAGCTTGACCTACACCACCGAAACCATGACGTTTTACAACTCCTTGAAATCCTTTTCCTTTGGATGTTCCTGCGATATCAACGAATTCGCCTTCGTTGAAATGCTCCACAGTGATTGCATCTCCTAATTTGTACTCCTCCTCAAAACCTTTGAATTCAACAACTTTGCGTTTTACAGAAGTACCCGCTTTTTTAGCATGACCTAAGTCTGCTTTGGTAGCGCTTTTTTCTGTCGCGTCATCGAAACCTAATTGAACCGCTTTATAGCCGTCAACCTCTTCAGTTCTGACTTGGGTAACGATACATGGTCCAGCTTCAATTACTGTACAAGGAATGTTTTTCCCGTTTTCATCGAAGATGCTGGTCATACCGATTTTTTTTCCAATTAACCCAGACATATTTATTATTTATTAATTATTACTATTTCGTTGAAAATAAATTCAACATACTTATTTAAAAAAACTCAGGGTCGAAATACGTTCAACCCTGAATGTATTTTTACCGTTTTTCCCGCGACCGCATCGGTGGGACATGTACTGTTAATTCTGAATTCAGAACTCTGAATTCCGGAATTAAACTTTTATCTCTACTTCAACACCACTTGGCAATTCAAGCTTCATTAACGCATCAATGGTTTTTGATGACGACGAGTAAATATCCAATAGTCTTTTAAAAGACGATAATTGAAACTGTTCTCTTGCTTTCTTGTTTACGTGTGGTGAACGTAGTACAGTGAAAATTTTCTTGTGTGTTGGTAATGGTATTGGTCCCGTTACAACAGCGCCTGTACTTTTTACCGTTTTTACAATCTTTTCAGCAGACTTATCCACTAAGTTGTGATCGTAAGATTTTAATTTTATTCTGATTTTTTGACTCATTTTCTTAAGATTTACGATTCAACGCCTTTAGCAGCCGCTATTACTTCTTCTGAAATATTTTTTGGAGTTTCAGCATAGTGTGAAAATTCCATTGTTGATGTTGCACGACCAGAAGACAATGTTCTTAATGTGGTTACATAACCAAACATTTCTGATAATGGTACAGTTGCTTTTACTGTTTTTGCTCCGGCTCTGTCGCCCATATCGCTTACTTGCCCTCTTCTTCTGTTTAAATCTCCAACAATGTCACCCATGTTTTCTTCAGGTGTAATTACCTCAAGTTTCATAATAGGTTCCATGATTACAGCCTTAGCAGCTTTAGCGGCATTTTTAAATCCTATTTTTGCAGCTAATTCGAAAGACAGTTGATCTGAATCCACATCGTGGTAAGAACCATCTGTTAATGTTACTTTCATAGCATCAACTTCGTAGCCTGCCAACGGTCCATTTACCATGGCCATTTTGAATCCTTTTTCAATAGAAGGGATAAATTCTTTAGGAACGTTACCACCTTTAATTTCAGAAACAAAATCCAATCCTACTTTACCTTCTTCGGCTGGCTCTAAACTAAATACAATGTCGGCAAATTTACCACGTCCACCAGATTGTTTTTTGTAAACTTCTCTGTGCTCAGCGCGTTGTGTAATCGCTTCTTTGTACTCTACTTGTGGTTGCCCTTGGTTTACCTCTACTTTAAACTCGCGACGTAAACGATCAACAATAATATCTAAGTGAAGCTCACCCATTCCAGAAATAATGGTCTGTCCTGAGGCTTCATCGGTTCTTGCTGTAAATGTTGGATCTTCTTCAGATAATTTAGCTAATGCCATTCCTAATTTATCAACATCTGCTTTAGTTTTAGGTTCAACCGCGATACCGATAACGGGATCTGGGAAGTCCATGGACTCCAAAACAATTGGATGTTTTTCATCAGACATGGTATCACCAGTCTTGATATCTTTAAATCCTACTGCTGCTCCAATATCTCCAGCTTCGATAAAATCGATAGCGTTTTGTTTATTAGAGTGCATTTGGTAGATACGTGAAATACGCTCTTTCTTTCCAGAGCGGTTATTCAATATATAAGAACCCGCATCTAAGCGTCCTGAATATGCTCTAAAGAATGCTAAACGACCAACAAACGGATCAGTAGCAATTTTAAATGCCAATGCTGCAAATGGGTCATTTACACTAGGCTTACGCGTTTCTTCAGCGCCAGTTTCAGGATTAGAACCCACGATATTGTCTCTATCTAATGGAGATGGCAAATAACGACACACAGCATCTAACAAGAACTGCACCCCTTTATTTTTAAATGAAGAACCACATACCATTGGTATGATAGCCATATCCATTACAGCAGCTCTAAGTGCAGCGTGCACTTCGTCTTCTGTAATAGAATCTTCATCTTCCATGAATTTCTCCAATAAGTTTTCATCGTAAGTAGCCACCTCTTCAATTAATAGAGCACGATACTTACGCACTTCATCCTTCATCTCTTCAGGAATTGGCACAACATCGAAAGTCGATCCGTAGTTTTCATCGTGCCATACAATGGCTCTGTTTTTTACTAAATCTACGATACCTTTAAAGTCCATCTCGTCACCAATGTTTAATACAATTGGCACTGCGTTAGACTTTAACATATCTTTTACTTGTTGACAAACCCCTAAAAAGTTGGAGCCTTGACGGTCCATTTTATTTACAAAACCAATTCTTGGTACTTTGTAGTTGTCTGCTAGTCTCCAGTTAGTTTCAGATTGTGGCTCAACACCATCAACGGCACTAAATAAGAATACTAAACCATCTAATACACGTAACGAACGGTTTACTTCAACCGTAAAATCTACGTGACCAGGGGTGTCAATAATATTAAAATGATAATCTTTTGCGTCTGGAGTTGGCTGGCCGTTTTCCATTGGAAACGTCCAATCACAAGTTGTAGCGGCCGAAGTAATGGTAATACCTCTTTCTGCTTCTTGCTCCATCCAGTCCATTGTAGATGATCCTTCGTGAGTTTCTCCCATTTTATGGTTAACTCCCGTATAAAAAAGAATACGCTCTGTTGTGGTTGTTTTACCAGCATCAATATGAGCAGCAATTCCTATGTTTCTTGTAAGTTTTAAATCTCTTGCCATATCGTAAATTAGAATCTAAAGTGAGAGAATGCTTTGTTTGCTTCAGCCATTTTATGAGTATCTACTCTTTTCTTAACTGCTGCTCCTTCTTCTTTAGCTGCTGCTAAAACCTCTGAAGCTAAGCGTAAAGCCATTGATTTTTCGTTTCTTTTTCTTGAATAAGTAATTAACCATTTCATGGCTGTAGATACTTTACGATCTGGACGAATTTGCATTGGAATTTGGAATGTTGCACCACCAACACGACGGCTACGCACTTCTACGTGAGGCATCACATTTGATAAAGCATCTTTCCAGATTTCTAAAGCTGTTTTTTCATCATCAGTTTTTTTCGAGTCTACAATATCAATTGCATCGTAGAATACTTTAAAAGCGACAGACTTTTTTCCGTCCCACATCATCATATTAACGAAACGTGTTACTAACTGGTCGTTAAATCGTGGATCCGGTAAAAGCGGTCTCTTTTTTGCTGCTCTTTTTCTCATGTCTTCTTCTTAAAGTTTTTTAATTACTTTTTAGGGCGTTTTGCACCATACTTAGATCTACGTTGCGTTCTGCCAGAAACACCTGCTGTGTCTAAAGCACCACGTACAATGTGATATCTAACTCCTGGTAAATCTTTTACCCTTCCACCTCTAACCAATACTATCGAGTGCTCTTGCAGATTGTGTCCTTCACCACCGATGTATGCGTTAACCTCGTTACCGTTTGTTAAACGAACCCTTGCTACCTTACGCATTGCTGAGTTAGGTTTTTTAGGAGTTGTTGTGTAAACACGAGTACACACACCACGTCTTTGCGGACAAGAATCTAAAGCAGCCGATTTACTCTTCTTGGTTATTTTGGCTCTTCCTTTTCTTACTAATTGCGAAATTGTTGGCATATATATTTAATATAAATTTTATTATCCTCTTTTAAGAGGGGTGCAAATGTAGAAATTAAAATTTATAATTCAAACCCTAATTCATTAATTTTTAAGAGTTTTCAAAAATTATTGCCTTAGCTATATTATAAGCGTGGATTTTCCGTTAGATTTACACTGAAAAGTTAATCGCTTGAAGTTAGAATACCAAAGCCAAAAACTGCTCATTAAATCATTTTTAGCAATCTTTAACCTGTGCAAAAAACGTCAATTTTACTCCTTATTATATATGTAATTTTTACTTCGGAAGGATTTTGCCAAAATTTAAGCCTAAAGATGCTTGGCAAAACCGAAGTTGAAACCCGTGTTATCGATTCTTTAAATTACCTAAAACTGCATAAAGATTATGCGTCGATAAAACTTGAAGTCGATTCCATTCAAAACACTCTTTTTAAAATGGGCTATATTGAGAATAAACGCATGGGCATCATTAAAAAAAACGATTCTATTTATACGGCCAAATTTCATCTTAAAAAAAAATACAACACCATATATATATACTACAATAATTTGGATGTTGATCCGTCGGTTTTAAAACTGATAGCCAAGGATGTTTTTGATGCGTATTTTATCCTTCCGTTTAACACTGTAGAAAACAGTTTAGCCTTCATTAATCAGAAAGCTTCAGAACAAGGCAAGCCATTCTCAAAATTAAGATTAACAAATATCCGAACGGATAAAAACAATTTAAAAGCTGATTTAATTATTGACTCGAAACCAGAAAAACGGACCATTGACCACATTATAATTAAAGGCTACGACAAATTCCCAGAATCGTACTTAAAACATTATTTGAAGATTAAACCCCAGCAAACCTTCAACTTAAACACGATTAAACAAAAAACTAATTTGCTTAACGATTTAAAATTTGCGAATCAAATAAAAGCGCCGGAAGTTCTGTTTTCAAAAGATTCGACCATTTTATATATTTATACTAAAAAAACAAAAAGCAATTCGTTTGATGGTTTTTTGGGTTTTGGCACCAACGAAGACACCAATAAATTGGAGTTTGACGGCTATTTGAATTTAAACCTAAGCAACAATTTAAACTTTGGCGAATCGTTTAGCTTGCTTTACAAAAGCGATGAAAACGACCAGAAAACTTTTAGAACCGATTTAACCCTGCCCTATTTATTTAAGTCGCCCATTGGGATAGATTTGCGTTTACAGATTTTTAAAAAAGATTCTACGTTTACTACCGTAAACCAATCTGCTAAATTGCATTATCAAATAAATTCGAAGCACAAGGTTTTTGTTGGCGTTACAGCAACGACTTCAAATAATTTATTGTCTTCAAACAGTTTTCAGAATATTTCAGATTACGATTCAAATTTTTACACGCTTGCATATCAATTTCTAAAACGGCAAAGCCCTAATTTATTATTTCCAATAAAATCAAACTTATATCTTGAAACTGGATTTGGCCACAGAGAAGCATCCGGTGACAAAGAAAAGCAATCGCAATATGCCATTGATGCCTTTACCATTTTTAATCTTAACCATAAAAACAGTTTTTATTTTAGGGTTAATGCCTCTAATTTAATATCAAACACGTATTTTGAAAATGAACTCTTTCGTTTTGGTGGCATAAACTCCATTCGCGGTTTTGAGGAAAACAGTTTGTTGGCTTCATTAGTTGGAGTTTTAAATACAGAATACCGATACCAACTTAACAACTCCATATTTATTCACAGCATAACGGATGTGGCCTATTTTGAAAACAAACTTACAAATACCAAAGAAAAACTTTTTGGCTACGGTTTCGGGTTTGGTATTTTAACAAAAGCTGGTCTTTTCAAGTTTAATTATGCCAACGGTAAAACCGAGAATTTACCTTTTAAGTTCTCAAATTCCAAAATACACTTAAGCTTAGTTGCTGATTTTTAAGTGGCTTGATTCATTTTTAAAATTCTGTA
Organism: Hwangdonia lutea; assembly: GCF_032814565.1. Classification (GTDB taxonomy): domain Bacteria; phylum Bacteroidota; class Bacteroidia; order Flavobacteriales; family Flavobacteriaceae; genus Hwangdonia; species Hwangdonia lutea. The sequence continues at coordinate 2,201,433 of NZ_CP136521.1, read as the reverse complement.
CTGCAAACTCATTTTCATTATTCTATAATATTTTTTTAATTAAACACTCTTAAAGTTCTATCCAAATAAGTGTAGTCATAAATTATGTCTGCTTTTAAGACAAAAATTTAAGTTTTAAATGAAAACAGCGTTAGTTAACTAACGCTGTTTCTATTTACTACCTTAAATAAAATATTTATTATATAGGATTCTGCTCAATTAAAGGATTGGCATCAATCTCATCTTGAGGTATTGGCCATGTCCATCTATTATCCCCAACAGGGACTTGCATAATACCGTTAGTATATGTAGAACTTTGGTTTGACCCCGTTCTATCCAATGGTAAGTTTAATCGTTTTAAATCGTACCATCTAAAGCCTTCACCCCATAATTCTACACGGCGTTGCACCATAATTTCATCTATTAAGGCCTGTCCTGTATTAGAAGATAACGTATAGGCGCTATCTCTTGTAACAACCATATCGTACAAGGCTTGTGCAGCTAAAGCATCTTGGTTATTTCTAGCTAAAGCCTCTGCTTCTATCAAGTACATTTCGGCGGCACGCATTAAAGGTACATCAACACGACTGTCGGCATTGCTTACAGCTATAAATTTTTGATTGGTGTAAGGAAATCTTTTATGACTAGATAGCAAGGAAACTCCAGGAGGCAAATTTAGGTGCTCTCCTGTTGGGTCCCAAAGTGTTTTACGTACATCGGTAGCAGAAATCATATCATATAACAAATTGCTGATAGATCTAGGATTACCACGAATCGCAGATGAACTAAAGTTTCTTGAAATATAAGCGCCATAATTCGCCCATTTATCTGTTTGGTCTTCAACTATCTGACTTGCCCACATAAATTCGCTATTGTTTTCTGAAAACACTTGAAAACCATTGGCGTATGTTGCTTCATCCATTAAAGGGTAACCAACCCTGGCTTCAGCAGCATATTGTGCCGCCACAGCCCATTTGCCTTGTGTTAAGGCCACTCTTGCCTTAAGTCCTTTTGCAACATTAACGTTAAAATGTGATTTATTCTTCCTAACATAACCATTTAATAAAACAATGGCGTCATCCAAATCTTTATTAATTTGAGAGTAAACTTCTTCAACTGTGTTTCGTGCAATAGGATCTATAGAATTATCTGTTTTAATTGGCACACCTAATTGTGAATTTCCGCCTCCTGGTTCGTATCTATCACCCCATAATCGCACCAAATGAAAATGGCAAAACGCTCTATATAGCAAGGCTTGTCCTTTTATCGCATCTCTATCTGCTTGTTCCCCTGAGGCATTGTCAATACCATTAATCAATACATTGGCATTAGCAATCCATTGATAAAACATGGACCAATTTGCCGTATTATATGCATTATCTGGTTCAGAATTAGGTCTCCATCTATAAGAATGGGTCCAATTGCTTCTATTAAAAACGTGATCTTCTCCTGCTTCATCTATATGAATGTTAAAGGCTCCAATACCACCTCTACCTTGACTGCCGTATCTTACGTACAAGGCTCTATGTATGCCATTTAATGCTGTTAAGGCGTTATCTGTAGTTAAAACAGCAGCTGCAGACGATACTTGATCTGTTGGAAAAGTATCTAAGTAGTCTTTTTCACAAGCTGTAAAACAAAAGGATACAGCTAAAATTCCGATAAATGAAATTATTATTTTTTTCATTGCTTTTTTTTTTAAAATTTAACATTTAATCCTAAAGAAACTATTCTTGATGGCGTATAAACATTGGATGTTGTTCCACTAAAATTCTGTTGTATATTTAAACCTTTTCTCGCATTAATTGAAAATACATTCTCTGCACTTAAATAAAGTTCGGCTGTATTAATGCCTATGGCACTTATAAAGTCTGATGGTAAATTATATGAAAAATTAATACGCTTCATGTTTAAAAAAGAAGCATCAACCAACCATCTATCAGATGTGGCATTAAAGTTTGTGGTTTGCGAAGCATCTAGCCTTGGTACATTGGTTATGTCTCCTGGTTGCTGCCAACGGTCTAGAATATCAACACTTTTTGATCTTCCATAGCCACCAGAGCTCATAATACCTTGATAGTTGTAATCGATACTTTCACCGCCTATTTGATATGTAAACAAGAAGCTTAAATTAAAATTTTTGTACCTAAACGAATTGTTAATAGCTCCGGTTAAGTCTGGAATTGCCGTACCTGCATAATGAAATTGTGCATTGGCTTGATTTGTTGTTAATGTATTGCCGTCTACTACTCTGATGTCTGATCCATTAGCATCAATAGCATCTTGAGTTGCTGTGTATAATGCTGCTCCATCTGCAGGGTCTACGCCATACCAATCTTTTAACCAGTAATCATAAATTGAACGACCAACCATCAATTTTTTTGATCCATTTATTATTTCATCTTGAGGTAATTTTGTAAACTCATTTTTTATGGTTGTTGCATTAACCCCAATATTCCAATTAAAGTTGTCGTTTTTTACAACATCATAATCTAAGCTTACCTCAAAACCTCTGTTATATAGAGTACCTATATTTCTTGGTATATCTTCGCTACCACTTGATAACGGTAAAGGCACATCAAAAAGTAAATTCGCAGACTCGCGATTATAATACTCAACCGTTCCGTTTAGTCTATTCCATAGTCCAAATTCTAATGCTATATCATAAGTTTCACTAGCTTCCCACTCTAATAAAGGAGCTTCAAGTGATGCTTGTAAAAAACCTGACTCGGACTGGTTATTAAAATCTAAATCATATAATCCTTGGTAAGCATACCAACCAATCCCAGAATTATTTCCTAATTCACCGTAAGAAGCTCTAAGTTTTAATAAGTTTATAGCATCAATATTTTCAATAAAAGACTCTCTTTCCAATCTCCACGCAAGACCTAAAGACCAGAATTCACCCCAACGCACATCTGATGCAAATTTTGAAGTTCCATCTGTTCTGTAAGATGCGCTCAAGAAATATTTCCCATCGAAATCGTAATTAAAGCGCCCAAAATAACTTTCGTCTCTCAATAAGTCTGTAGCAGACTCTAAATTTGTAGTAGTTACAAAATTTATTAATTCGGTATTACCATCGGCTATTAATTGTGATCTACTACCTGTAAAATTGTTTACTTTTAACTGTAAAGATTCATGTGCAGCTAATAATTTAAAATTATGATCGCCAAACGATTTAGTATAATTTAAAAGTTGGTTAAACCCTAAAGTGGTTCTTCTGTTATAGCGTCTTGAGGCTCTACCACCTGGAGCACCGTCTCCAACAAATTTGTTTTCAAAATCTGTGGTGTACCAATGTCTTTGATTCCAGCTTGCGTTTACAGTTAACATTAAATCTTGGGTAAAATTAATATCGAAATATGTTTTCCCACTTACAGAAGTGATTTCATCAATATCATCATTATAATCAATTTCTGCAAGAATATGACGCCCTCCACTAGCACCACTAGGCCTATTATCATCTAAATCGTATAGTCTGTTTCCGTTTTCGTCTAAAATAAAGTTTCCAGCGGCATCGTGTTGGTAAATAGGATAAATAGGAGCAACACCTCTAGCAAAACGCACGGGGTTAACAAACGAGTTACTTTGCGTACTTCCTGTTTGGGCCTGATTACCTTTTGATGTTGTAACAGCAATATTTAAACCTGTTTTTAACCAGTCGTTTGCTTGATAATTGGCATTGATACGTCCTGAAAATCTTTCGAAATCAGATTTTTTAATATATCCTTCTTCATCTAAATATCCCAATGAGACATAGAAATCGCTTTCTTCTGTACCACCTTGGTAATTAACATCATAATTATGTCTAATTCCTAATCTGGTAATGGCATCAACCCAATCTACATCATTATATAAAAGTCTTGCATTTGGATTAATGTTTCCATCTGTACCTACAATTTGGTCATCAGGAACATTATATGGGTTGTTTAATAGCTCAGTAATAATATTAGACGAAGCAAATGCATTGGCTGCTGCAACATCGGCTGGAGAATCTACCCCTGGAATGGCTTGACTGTTTCGCATGGACTCCCACATGATTTCATAATAGGTATCTGAATCTAGTCGCTCGTACTCAGGTATAGCACGGTCTACAATACTTGTTGATGCATTTAAAGTAAACTGTCCTTTTTTGTTTTTACCTTTTTTAGTTGTTATTAAAACCACGCCGTTTGCAGCCTTATTCCCGTAAAGTGCTGTTGAAGACGCATCTTTTAAAATAGTTAAACTTTCAATATCTGCAGGGTTAATTGAGTTTATTGATGCATAAAACGGAATACCATCTACAACATACAAAGGGGAACTATCTGCACTAAAAGAACCAAATCCTCTGATACGTATATCTTGTCCTTGCCCCGGTTGTCCACCAGCCGCTGTTACCGATACTCCTGCTGAAGCGCCTTCAATAGCTGCGGAAACGTTAGCCACAGTTATTTTAGAAAGTGCCTCGCTGTTAAGTTGGGTGGCAGATCCTGTAAAATCTGCTTTATTAGCGGTACCATAAGCCACAACTATTACTTCGTCTAGAACGGCAGTATCAACATCCATACTAACATTAATTGTATTTGATGCGCCTACTTGAATTTCTTTAGTAGTCATTCCTACGTAACTAAATACAAGAATGTCTCCTTCATTAGCTTCAATAGAGTAGTTTCCATCAAAATCTGTTTGTGTACCAATTTGTGTTCCTTTTATTATTACACTGGCTCCTGGTAATGGTAATTGCCCATCGGTAACCACTCCTTTTACAACCTTTGTTTGTACACCTTCAATAACGGGCTCTTCTTTGGCTTTAATAATAATGGTGTTATTTGCCGCAATTGAAAAAATAAAATCACCCTCTTTTAAGCTTTTATCGAGTAACTGGTTTGCTTGAATAACCCCCTTTTTAATAAAAACTTTTGGGAAGTTTTTAAACATATCTTCCTGATAAATGAACCTGTAATCGGTTTGTCTTTTAATAATTTTAAAGACTTGGTCTACAGTTAATGTAGTATCATCTGTGATTTCAATTTTGGTATTTTGCGAAAAAATATCAACGGATGATAATCCAAATGATAATGAACACAATAAGAATATAAAAGTTCTCATAATGATTGTTAGAATCCTTTTTCTTATTAAGAAAAAGAAAAAAGTTGGTTTAATTTTCATAAATTTACATGTTTTAGTTGATTAACTATTAATTGATTACTACAGACTTAAGAGGTGCAAAGTTTGATACCGCTAAATGTCTACTTTTGCCCTCTTTTTTTATTTTAAAATTAATTGTTTGTTATTAATTGCAAATGCATTTATAAACCCAGATTCTTTAATGCTTATCAATACATCTTCAATATTTTGATTTTTGCTAAGAACACCAATAAACTTAATGTTTTCGATTTTCTCATTAGCAAAAACCACATCCATATCGTACCATCTTGAAAGCACTTTCATAATATCTTTTAATGGTTTGCCTTCAAAACTAAAAACACCTTTTACCCACGAGGTTGCATTGTATACATCAATATCTTTTACAATTATGTTTTTATTTAACAAACTAACTTGAGATTGTTGGTTAGGCTTTAAATAAACATATTCTGACTGATTTGAAACCTTTACCTTACCTTCAACCAATGTGGTGTAAACCATATTTTCATCTTTATATGATTTAATATTGAATTTTGTCCCCAACACTTCAACCGCCTGCATCCGGCTTGTCACCCTAAACAAAGCACCGTTATGGCGTGAGCTGGGAGACACATCAAAAAAAGCCTCACCGTAAACTAGTTCTACTTCACGGTCTTCTCCTTCAATAAAATTAACGGGGTACCTAAGTTTAGACTCTGAGTTTAACCACACCTTTGTGCCGTCTGATAATTGTAAAAAAAACTGCCCTCCTCTTGGTACCGTTAAATAGTTGTAAACTAATTGAGGCTTTATTGTAACCTTGTTATCATAAATTAATTTATCGCCTGTGCTTTTTGCATTTATAGTTGAGTAATTTTGTCCTTTTTCAAGGTCAATATATTGACCATCTTCAAGCGTTAAAGTTGCTTTATCGGTACCTACTTTAATTTTATTTGTCGATGATTTAATATCGGCTACTTCTGATTCATTACTATTGTAATTCCACACAAATGCTATCGAAACCAATATTAAAGCAGTGGCTGCATATTTTAAAACGTTGCTTTTATAAAACGATGTAAGCTTTATGCCTTTTTGCTCTTTATTTACTTTTGATGTAACGTTATTAAAAATTTTATTTTTTAACTCGTTTTTAAGCGCATCATCAAAAGGCCAGTTTCTATTGTTGCTTTGATTTGAAAAGAAATTTGACAAAAACTTAAGCTCATCATCTGAAATATCTCCAGACTGAAGTTTTTTAATTAATAGATGTAAATAATTTTTATCTTTAATACTCACAAGTTAACCTCTTTATATTAAAGACGCAAAAAAAACATACATCCCTAAACAAAAACAGGATTATTTTTATTTTTTATTTTTTTGGAGTTAGTCTGGAGTTAACAAACCTTTACAAAAAAAAAGCAAATAATTATGGCGTAGGATATGTTAACCAGAGAAGGTCTAATTATTTTTAAGGCCTTGGTAATGTAGGCCTCTACTGATTTTGTAGAAATGTTTAGTTGAGTAGAAATTTCCTTATGACTCAATTGGTTTTCTCTACTTAACTTGAATACTTTTTTACACTTTTCGGGCAACGTATTTACAACTGCATTTATTTGTGCTTCAAGTTCTATATAAATAAGTTTTGATTCTGGATTTGATGTTTGAATTTTTACATCAAAATTTTGAAGTACCTCTTCAGAAAAGGCACTTTTATCTTTTCTAAAAACATCGTAAACCTTATGAAGAACGCAAGTGTACAAATAGCCTTTTAAGGTAGTTTTAATAACGATTGTGTCTCGTTTCTCCCAAATTTTAATAAATATTTCTTGGATTACGTCCTCAGAAATTTCACGTTTTTTAAGGAGGCTAAAGGCATAAATAAACAGTTGCTCCCAATATAAATTATAAATTAGTTTTAAGGCGTCCTCATCATTATGTTTTAGACGTTCAATTAATTTCTGATCTTTATTTTTATTAAAACTCATTTGTTAATTTTCATTCGGACTATAACAAATGTAGCAAAATATTTTATTCGACATCTTCATATAATAAAAAAACCCAATCTCATTAATCATAAAAAAGGAAAGTTTCTCATTGGAATACTACCAGACAGCTATCGGAATTATTGGTGTTTCTCGTCTTATATTTCTCTAGGATCAATACAGCATTCGTTAATGCCAAAAACCCCATGATTGCTCAAAACTTTTTTAGCCCCTTAAACTAAAGGAGTTGTGGTTTGGATTAGATTCAAACCTTTTTACGATAGAATGAATATAAAACAATCTTCTCACCTACTCCATTCAACATGAAGATGATTCGTAAACTTATACCCCATGATAATTAATATCAAGTACAACCTTGGGTCACTTAAATTATAGCTTACAACATTATAAACCAATGGAATAACATTTTTTTATGAAGATGCTTAGACAAAATGCAATTACTTATAATATCGCAGCCTTATATTCAATCTTATATAATATTTTAAAAATAACAAACTTTTTATTACAGTTTTGGGTTTGGTATTTAAATCAAAGTATTTTATTTAAATTTAAATACGCCATAGCAGATACTTATAGTTTTTCTTTTATGTTCTAAAGCATTTTTAAATGTATGAGCTAGTTTTCACGCTCCTCAAATTATGAATTTCATAATTTTTAGCACTTAAAATTAAATTTTAACCATTATTTATTGTTTTATTAACTTTTTATTATGATTTTTGGCACTGACTAATTCAAATAAATCATAAAATGAAAACAAAGTTTAGTGGAATTCTAACGCTATTACTAGCGTTAGTTGTGCAACTTTCTTTTGCACAAGAAAAAACAATTTCAGGTACGGTTACAGACAATTCTGGCATGCCGCTCCCTGGGGTTAACATTATTGTAAAAAACACTACTAACGGTACACAAACCGATTTTGATGGAAATTATTCTATCAATGCTAATTCAGGAGATATTCTTGTTTTTAGCTATGTAGGGTTAAAAACGCAAGAAGCAACAGTTGGAGCTTCTAATACGCTTAACGTTACTATGGAAGAAGACGCTGCGGTATTAGACGAAGTTGTTGTTACAGCGTTAGGTATTAAAAGAGAGAAGAAAAGCTTAGGTTACGCCACTCAAGAAGTTAAAGGAGAGGCTGTATCCAAGGTAAAAAGCCAAAACTTCGTAAACTCTTTATCAGGTAAGGTCGCTGGTTTACAAATTAAACCTTCCGGTACTTTGGGTGGTTCTACCCAAGTAATTATTAGAGGTAATGCCTCGGTAACTGGAAATAACCAAGCGCTTTTTGTAATTGATGGTATTCCCGTAAACAATGGCGTAAACAACCAAGTGTTGGGTGCTACTCAAAGCTCATCAGACTCCAGATTACAAACTACTGGTAGAGGTGGTTATGATTATGGTAATGCTGCATCTGATATTAATCCTGATGACATTGAATCTATCAATGTTCTTAAAGGAGCTGCTGCAACAGCACTATATGGTTCTCGTGCTTCTAATGGTGTAGTAATGATTACTACCAAAAGAGGCGCAAAAAACAAAGGTTTGGGAGTAACGGTTAGTTCTAGTATTACTGTAGGAACTGCTGACAAATCTACACTACCTGTTTACCAAAAAAAATACGGTGCAGGTTACGGTGCATTTTACGATGACCCAACTGGTTACTTTGGTCTATTTGACGTAGATGGTGATGGCACTGCCGATTTAACTACCCCATTTACTGAAGATGCATCCTATGGTGCAGAATTTGACCCAAACACCCTGGTTTATCAGTGGAATTCTATTTTTCCAGAATTAGACGGATACCAGCAGGCAACACCATGGTTAGCAGGTAAAAATGACCCTAACTATGTTTGGGAAACTTCAAGTACTATAGTAAATTCTGTTTCTCTGGATGGAGGCACAGATACTAGCACGTTCCGTGTTGGTATTACAAACATGTTACAAGAAGGTAACCTACCTAATAGTGAGATTAAAAGAAATACGATTGCTTTTAATGGTTCTCACGACTTATCAGACAAATTTAATGTGTCTTCCGCTTTTACTTTTACAAAAACGGACGGTAAAGGTAGATATGGAACAGGTTACGATTCTAACAACGTTATGCAACAATTTAGACAATGGTGGCAAACCAACGTAGATGTTGCAGAGCAAAAACAAGCTTATTTATCAACTGGTAATAATATTACCTGGAATACAAATTCAGCAACAAACCTTTCTCCTATTTATTCTGATAACCCGTATTGGACATTCTATGAGAACTACGAAACAGATACGCGTAACAGATACTTTGGAAACGTAACTTTAAGCTACGAACTAAATGATTGGTTAAGCGCAATGGGTAGATTTACTTTTGACAACTATACAGAGTTCCAAGAAGAAAGAACAAATGTTGGAAGTTCTAATGTATCTAGGTATACAAGGTTTAACAACGCTGTTGCAGAGTACAACTACGATTTTCTATTAAATTTCAACCACGATTTAACCGAAAAATTAAATTTAGACGGTAATATTGGTTTTAACTTAAGAATAAATAAAGTAGATAATATTTATGCCTTAACCAATGGCGGTTTAAATTTACGTGACGTTTACTCTTTAGCCAATAGTGCGAGTGCCATAAATGCTCCTACAGAAACGGAGTGGACCAAAAATGTGGACGGTTTATTTGCTCGTGCAAGTTTTGGTTATGATGACACAGCATTTATTGAAGGTACATACAGAAGAGACCGTTCTTCAGCCTTACCTAAAGAAAATAATGCCTATGATTATTTCTCTATCACGGGTAGTTTAATTTTTTCTCAGTTAATCGATTCAGATTTTATTTCATTCGGTAAGCTTCGAGGAAATTATGGTGAAGTAGGTAACGACACAGCACCGTACAGAGTATTTAATACATTTGGCATTGGTACTCCATTTAATGGTGGTTTAGCCAGTAACCCGGGTACTAAGCAAAATTTAAACTTAAAATCTGAAAGGCAACAAAACTGGGAAATAGGTTTAGAAATGAAGTTGTTACAAAATCGTTTAGGTTTTGATGTGTCTTATTACAACACAAGAAACATCGACCAAATTACACCTGTAACGGTTCCTAATTCTACAGGGTATTCTTTTGTAATCCTGAATGCAGGTACTATTGAAAATAAAGGATGGGAAGTACAGTTGAATGCAACACCTTTAAAAACAGAGGACTTCAGTTGGGATGTAACTCTTAACTGGGACAAAAATGAAAGTTTAGTAGTTGAGTTAGCCGATGGTATAGAAAACTTACAACTAGCGTCTCCTCAAGGCGGTATTTCAATTAACGCGATACCAGGTGAGCCTTACGGTACAATTAGAGGTACAGCTTTAGTTAGACATGCAAATGGACAACCTATCGTTAACCAAACTGGTAGTGGTTCTAGAATTGGTAAGTATCAAATATCTGCAACCAATAACGAAATTATTGGTGACATCAACCCAGATTGGAAAGCAGGTATTTACAATAGCTTTAACTACAAAAACTTTAACTTAAGTTTCTTAATCGACATTCAAAAAGGTGGAGATTTATTCTCACTCGATACTTGGTATGGCTATGCAACAGGTTTATACGACTTTACCGCTGGAAACAATGAGTTGGGGAACCCCGTAAGAAACCCAATAACTGGAACACCAGGAAACTATGGCGCAGATACTGGTGGTGTTATTTTACCTGGTGTAGCTCCTGATGGAACACCAAACACCGTTAGAGCGAGTGCAGACAACTTTGCGAACCCCTGGGGGTATGCAAGAGCTGCGAACGAACAGCATATATACGACGCAGGTTACGTAAAACTACGTGAAGCCAGTTTATCATATAACTTTGGATCTAAAATTTTAGACAAAGTTCCATTTACATCAGCTACTTTCTCAGTAATTGGAAGGAACTTATGGATTATTGATAAAAACATTCCTTATGCAGACCCTGAGGCTGGTTTAAGTGCTGGTAACATTCAAGGATATCACTCTGGATCTTACCCTGCAATCAAAGAAATCGGTGCAAGTTTAAAATTACAATTTTAAAAAAAAAAGAACATGAAAAAAGTATTATTAATCGTTTTAAGTTTATCACTTGTAGTGACATCTTGTAAATCAGATGAGCTATACGAAAACTTAAATAGAGACCCAAAAAATCCTACTCAAGTAGCTGCAGATTTTTTATATAATTCTGCAACTAAGAGTTTAATTGATCAAGTAACTAGTACCAATGTAAATAGAAATATTTACAGGCTACTAGCACAATATTGGACTCAAACCACTTATACAGATGAGTCTAATTACGACTTTGTAACAAGAAATATTCCACAATACCATTGGTCTGAAACGTACAGAGATGTATTATTGGATTTAAAAACATCTGTGGAAGTAGTTAACAACGACGAAGCTTTGAGTCAAAGTGAAAAAGATGCTAGAAATGCACAAGCAGAAATATTAATGATTTATGCATGGCAACATTTAGTAGATTCGTTTGGTGATATTCCTTACAGCGAAGCTTTAGGAGAAGAGACTCTTCCTGCCTATGATGACGCAGCAACGATTTACACAGACTTAATTAATAGAATTAATGCTGCTATACCAAACCTTTCGGGTTCTGGTTATTCAAGCGTTGACCAATTATATGGTGGTGATTCTGCTTCTTGGGTTAAATTTGCTAACTCGTTAAAGCTTCGCTTAGGTATTCGTCTTACCGATGTTAATCCATCACTTGCACAGTCAACGGTTGAATCGGCTGTTAGCGGGGGTGTATTTACTTCAAATGCCGATAATGCCACTATTCACTATATGAGCTCTACGCCAAACACAAATCCACTATGGGTAGATTTGGTACAGTCTGGACGCGCAGATTTTGTGGCAGCAAATACTATTGTTGACATCATGAATAACATTGATGACCCTAGAAGATCTGAATATTTTGATCAAAACCTAGGTAGTGGTGTATACACTGGTGGTGCTTATGGAGACAATAACAGTTTCCCAAATTTCACACATATCCGTGGAAAAGATGATAACACCTACATGCACGACCCTACTTTTGCCGCTAATTTATTAGATTTCTCTGAGGTTTCTTTTTATTTAGCCGAAGCCGCCGAAAGAGGTTATACTGTTGGTGGCACGGCAGAAGAGCATTACAACAATGGAATCGCAGCTTCTTTTGAAGCTTGGGGATCATCAGATTTAGCAACTTATATGGCAAATCCTGATGTTGCTTATTCTACCGCCCCTGGTACCTGGAAAGAAAAAATTGGTTTACAATTTTGGTTAGCTATGTACAATAGAGGTTTTGAAGGCTGGACAGTTTGGAGAAAATTTGATACCCCCGATCTTAATATACCTGTAGTTTCTGGTAGTCCGGTTCCAACGCGATATACATATCCTGTAAATGAGCAAAACTTAAATGAAGCTAACTGGGAAGCCGCATCTTCAGCAATTGGTGGAGATACACAAACCACTAAATTGTTTTGGGACGTCGACTAATCAATAGTTGCATTACCTAATATTTTACCAAACCGCTTAAGCTAGGCTTAAGCGGTTTTTTTGTAAGCACAAATTAGAAAAAACGACTGAATTCAAAACTATTCAAAATGAAACGCGTCTTTATTCTATTATCAGTTGGGTTAATTTTTATAAGTTGTTCAACAAACAACAAAAACATTAATGACTTAGAAGAGGAAGTTTCAGAAAACCTTTGGTGTGTTCCAGAAAGCACTATTAGCGATGGCACGTCCTTTTTCCCGTTAATGGACAACCCAAATTACACTACCGTTTCAGAGATTGAAACCCGAAATTTTCTAAACGACAATTCAAAATTAGCATTATACAAGATAAATAATCAAGTGTACGCCTATCCCTATGATTACACAAACAAATACGAAGTAATAAACGATAGTTTTGATGATACACACATTGCCCTTACATATTGCCCGTTTACCGAAAGTGCGCTTTGCTTCGATAGAAAGCTATCAAATGATAATATTTTAACCTTGAAAGCTTCGGGCTATTTACATAAAGATAATTTGGTTCCATCTGATGCCAACACCACATTGTTTTGGTCACAAATGAAAACATCTGGATTAAGACTAAACAATAAAGAGGATAAGCTTAAAACATTTAATATTTTAGAAACCAGATGGCAAACCGTAAAAAACCATTACCCTAATGCCCTTGTTTTTAATTTTGAAACAAACTGTGAAACCTGTGCCGGTGCAGAAACACAGTTAAACTTAAATAACCTTTTTGGGGTTATTAACGAGCATGTTTTAGAGGATACTATACACTTGTTTAAATATGAAGATTTTTCGAATAACACCAAAATAGTCCGTATTTCAGTAAATAACAAAAACACCATTGTGGTGGGTAATAAAAACAAGGTGTATTTTAATGCATTTTATATTCCTTCTAACATTACATTTAGTGCTTTAGACGACTCAGAATTTCCGCTGGTTCTAAAAGATAATGAAGGAAATAAATGGGATATTTTTGGGGTTGCTACCGAAGGTCCCAGGACAGGAAGTAAATTAACCGCGCCTAAATCTTACGTTGCGGCAGGATGGGCTTGGGAAGACTTTTTTGAAAATTTAATTTACTACAATAATTAAACGGCTTATCGCTTTAAAGCAAAATGCCCCTTGTACTCTTCTCCACTGGGAAGCTTTAAACAATACCAATAATCATCATCTGTCAAAAGATTTCCATTAAAAGTACCATTCCATCCATCAGACTGATTCGGATTAAAAGTTTTTAACAATTTACCATACCGATTAAAAATCTCGATAGTTATTAATTGGGTTTCAAATAAAGCTGGATCTAAGCCTGCAACATTCCAAGTATCATTATCGCTATCATTATTTGGGGTAAAATATTTAGGAAACCCTAGAATATAAAAATCTTTTGATATACGCTCGCAATTCAAAGCATCCATAATATACAGTGTATGCTTTCCGTAAGGTAAATTTAAAAACGAATTACTTTCTTGATACACACCAAACTCATCATCAATAGCATAAACAAAATCATTGGCAGCATTATTGAGTAAAATCGTTAAATCGCGGTCATTAATAATCAAATCTCGTATTTCAGGAATTTCATTTTGATTGACAGTAATGCTCATCGTATCTTCACAATTAAATAGCGGGTCAATAACATTTACCGTATACACCCCTGCCTGTAATACGGTAATTTCATTTACATTGTCATTGGTACTCCAATCGTAATTGTAATTACTTACCTCACTGGCATGAAGCCCCGTGTTAATAGTAATCGGGAAATCTGTAAGACACACATTTACAACCTGATCTTCCAATTGAGGAAAAGATTTTACTTCCAAATTTAAAACCCCTGTGCCGTAACATTCATTACTACTTTCTGCTCTAATATATAGTGTATTATTTGTTGATGTGTATATATTTGGCAATGGATTAACCCCTATGGCAGCATCATTTTTATCTTCGTAGAATGATATATCAACATTTGTTGGCAGGTTTAAAGCTGTTGCAATTCTAATGCTTTCAGACTCTAAATCGAAATCTGCAAGATTATCCTCGTCGGGGTCGCAGGCTCCTAATTGGTGCGTTCCTATATCTAGTGCTTGTGTAGTATTTAGTCTCACTGTAGCCATACTATAACAATCGGTATTGGCTTTAAGTACTTTGGCATATACTATTTCGCCATTGGATTGATTGGTATAGATTTCATTAATGGCTTTAGAATTATCAGTGTCATTAATGGCATCTGCCATGGTATGGTAATAATACACCTGAATAGCATCCTGTGTAAACAAACTTAAAGGCGCATTGGCCAATTGCAAATTAAAAGGTGCAATACCATCATTGGGATTATTATCTGCAGAGTCACATTGCACTAAATCGAACGTGGTTTGCAATACATCTGGCGGTTGGGAAATAATGACTTGTTTTAAAAAAGGCCCCTGCTCTACCCCATTTAAATACATGGTTAAACTTACCGTGTAAACACCAGCTTGTTGATAAGTGTGCAACGGTTCGTCAAGTATAGAGGTTTGTCCGTCACCAAAATCCCAAAGCACACTGTCATAGGGTTCCTCGGAAGTAATAAAAAAATGGGTTTGATCTCCTAAACAAACATCTTCATAATCAAAAGTATACAAAAATATAGATTGGACAAAGGGTGGAAGCCCTAACTGAGAGGCCTTTCCACCTAAATTCACTGTGTTTTCAGAATAATCACAAGATGTGCCAATATTATTGGGTTGATTAATTACCGAAATATCCAAACCAACTCCCAATGTTTTAAAGCCAGCTCTATATATTTTTCCGTTTATGGCCAATTGTAAAGCTCCAGCAACATTTTGTGAAGACCGTATTGTTTCTCTTGAATTTACAATATTTGAACTTTCTAAATTATATTGATACAAATGGCTATGATCGAAAAGGTCGTTTTCATCAAAAAAATTATCGGTTATATACAATAGTTCTGAATTTGGGGAGAATTCAACGCCATAAGGGTAAGCACCAGACAAAATCTCTAATTGATTGGTAACTGCCCCGGTTGTATTATTAAAGTCATAAAGCAATACTTTTCCCGATTTTTTTCTACCAGTCCTTGGGCTTCCTGCATTGGTAGAACTATGAGCGATGGCAATTTTCTTTCCATCGGGAGAAACTTTTAAGTAACCAATTGCAGTAATATTGGCACCATCATCATTAAATATTGGCCGAATCATTTGTGGTACGGTTGATACAATTGGTGTTTCGTTTACCCCATATATATCAATTAAAAACGCATAAAACTTGTTCATAAATTGCGTGATAACCCAAATTGAACTACCATCGCTATGCGAAACAGCTGTAATTTTTTCTGAAGATTTATACTCGTTTTGAACAGCGTCATTGGTGTCATAAGTAACCAAATGATTGTTTTTATTTCCAGGTACCACATCGCCAAAACCACTGTTTAAAGACAAGTCGATTTCTGAGTAATTAACACCATCAATGGGTTCGGCCTCTGTTAAATAATAACTTGGTTTATCAATAGTGAACACATAATATTTTGATGTGCTTCCTGGTTTTGGCACAATTAAAGCCGATTCGGTACTCGAACTATGCCCTAAAAGCCCTTCTCCGTTGGGCATAATTTGATGGCGTCTATCCCAAATGGTTACGCCATCGGTATAAAATAAAAGGTTTCCGTTCGGGTCCGATATGGTCGCGCATCCTTCTTTGGTAATTAATTGCCCGTCTGTTAGTGGTGTTGGGGTTGGTGTATTAAAATTAAGACCTGCATATTCACCAAAATACCAATTGGCCGATTGTTTTTGCGAAAACGCCAAACTAACAGAAAGGGTAAATATTAAAAGTAATATCTTGGTTTTCAAAAGTGATTGATTTTGATTGATTGATATACTGTAAATATAATGATATTTAGACTGATTATAAACCAATTACAAGTTTTAACATATCTTTTCAGTCCTAAATTTAGGATTAAAAAACACCAAATAAAACTAGTTTAATGCAGCAGCAACACCAAAAAAACTCTTTGTAGGTTAAACTTCTTAGACCAATAACTTTTTTATACATTTACCCCATGCAAGATCAAACTCAAATTTTTGGTATTAGAGCCGTTATAGAAGCTGTAAATGCTGGCGAAAATATAGATAAAGTATTTCTTCAAAAAGGCTTAAAAGGGGAACTTTTTAGTGAACTTGAATCTTTGTTAAACAGAAATTCGATTAATAAATCTTATGTGCCTGTTGAAAAACTTAACCGGCTTACAAAAAAAAACCATCAAGGTGCTGTGGCGCACATATCGCCTATTGAATTTCACGATTTAGAGACCCTTGTAATGACTGTTATAGAATCTGGTAAAACCCCATTGTTTTTATTGTTAGATCAGATTAGCGATGTCCGAAATTTTGGCGCCATTATTAGAACCGCAGAATGTACCGGTGTTGATGGCATTATTATCCAGAAAAAAGGCGGTGCCCCTGTAAACGGAGACACCATTAAAACAAGTGCGGGAGCAGTTTTTAAAATCCCGATTTGTAAAGTAGACCACATAAAAGATGCCGTATTTTACTTGCAAGCCTCTGGTATAAAAGTGATTGCTGCAACCGAAAAAACCAATGAGATACTATACGATGTATCTTTCACAGAACCAAGTGCCATTATTATGGGATCGGAAGGCCGAGGCATAAATCCATCCACTTTAAAGGTGGTTGACGCCAAAGCGAAACTACCCATTTTGGGTGATATTGAGTCCTTAAACGTATCAGTGGCTTGTGGCGCTTTTTTATATGAAGCTGTGCGGCAACGCATGCAGTAGGCGGTCTCAGTTTTCAGTCGTTTTCCGAATGTTTTTTATAGGTATAATTTATTGAAGGTTGCTCCTGCTCTTCTTCAGGTTCAAAAGTTTCAATAAAGTTTCCGTTTTCATCAAAATGCTTTAAAAACGGGTCGTCGTCTTCGTTAAAATCGTCACGCTCCCAAGCATATTTTTTGGGTTTTGCAATTTCACTTCTAAAGAAAAAAGCAAACAGCAAGCCCGTAATTAAACCCGATAAATGCCCTTCCCAAGAGATGCCCTCTTCACTTGGTATAGCATACCAAATCATACTGCCATAAAGAAATACAACTACTAACGACAATGCAATTAGCCTATAATGTTTGGCAAAAACACCTTTGAAAAAGGTAAAACTAACCAACACATAAATAAGTCCGCTAGCACCAATATGATACGACGGCCTGCCAATGCACCACGTTAGAAATCCAGAAATTAAAATACCAAAGAACAACACTTTCCAAGCTATTGGCCGATAGAAATAAAATAAGGCTGTTGATAATACAAACAACGGAACGGTATTGTGGTAAATGTGCTGAATATCGCCGTGAATAAACGGACTAAAAACAACACCTCGCAACCCTTTTAACGTCTGTGGGTAAACGCCATATTTACTAAAGTTAACGCCAAAACGAACCTCGAACCAAAACACCAACCAAATGGTGAGCACAAAAAGAATTGGATAGGCAATAACGCCTGTTGAGAATTTAAAATGTTCTTTAGTGTCCATGGCTTTAAATATAGCAAATAGTTATCCACGTTTAGGTTTTGTGCTAAAATGGCAGATATGCCCGCGTGAGGGATTGCAGTGGTTAGCTTTTGGCGAGGCGCGCATCGAGCAAAACTAGTAACGAAAAGCCCGACCCCGATTTGTATTGGGGGCACGCCCTAAAATTAAAATAAATTAGTGTTGAGATTCCTTTTTGCAAAGGAATTGTTTTAATTTTACAGTTATGAATGAGCCTTTAGCCGAACGTTTACGACCGAAAACCTTGGAGGATTATGTGAGCCAAACGCATTTGGTGGGCAAAAACGGTGCGTTAACCCAGCACATTAGGCAGGGATTGATACCATCGATGATTTTTTGGGGGCCGCCGGGAACTGGAAAAACAACGTTGGCCAACATTATTGCGACTGAATCTGGTCGGCCATTTTACACGCTAAGTGCTATAAATTCCGGGGTTAAGGATATTCGTGATGTGATCGATAAGGCCAAACAAAGTGGCGGTTTGTTTACAACGAAAAATCCCATTTTGTTTATCGACGAAATTCACAGATTTAGTAAATCGCAACAAGATTCGTTGTTGCAAGCAGTTGAAAAAGGTTGGATTACCTTAATTGGCGCGACTACCGAAAACCCGAGTTTTGAAGTGATTTCGGCACTTTTATCGCGGTGTCAGATTTATATTTTAAAGGCTTTTGATAAAAATGATTTGGAAACGCTATTAAAACGGGCGATTGAAAAAGACGTATTGATTTCTAAAAAAACGATTGATTTAAAGGAAACCAACGCGCTTTTAAAACTCTCGGGCGGCGATGCACGGAAACTGCTTAATATTTTTGAGCTGATTGTAAATTCGTATGATTCGGATTCTGTAACCATTACCGATGAGGACGTTTTAAAGAAGATTCAAAACAACACGGTGCGCTACGATAAAACAGGCGAACAGCATTACGATATTATTTCGGCGTTTATAAAATCCATTCGCGGAAGCGACCCCAATGCAGCGGTGTATTGGTTGGCGCGTATGGTGGAAGGCGGTGAAGATGTTAAGTTTATTGCGCGTCGTATGCTTATTTCGGCGAGCGAAGATATAGGCAACGCCAACCCAACGGCCTTGGTGATTGCCAACAATACATTTCAGGCGGTAACGACTATTGGTTTCCCCGAATCCCGCATTATTTTAAGCCAGTGCGCTACGTATTTGGCTTGTTCGCCAAAAAGCAATGCCGCTTACAAAGCTATTGGTAATGCCCAACAATTGGTGAAAGAGACTGGCGATTTAAGTGTGCCTTTAGAAATTAGAAATGCGCCCACAAAACTGATGAAAGAACTCGGTTATGGCGATAATTACAAGTATGCGCACAACTACGAAGCTAACTTTGCCAATCAGGAATTTATGCCGGACGAGATAAAAAATACCAAGCTTTACGACCCCGGAAATAATACTAGGGAAAACGCGCATCGTGAGTTTTTAAAACAACGTTGGAAAGACAAATATGGGTATTAATACCTTTTTGTAATTTTATGGCGCTATTGTGCTGAATGTGTTAAATTGGTTTTGAGTATTTGATTGTTGCACTGACTTTTTAAAAAATTTTTACAAAATCGAAACCTATTTACTCAGGAAACTTAGCCCTAATATCCTCTAAACATAAATTATGAATACTGCCAATGTGCGAGTGCTCTTTACTCATATCTGGTTTGTAAGTTCCCGCTTGTACTTGTCCGCCAATTTTCTGATAGGCTTCCCTGAAACTCATCCCATCAACCACTAAATTATTAATATTGTCAACCGTAAATAAGTACTTGTATTTATCGTCGTTTAAATCAATATCCTTCACAACAATTTGTTGAATGGCATAATTGAAAATATCCAAAATGGTTTTCAATTCTTCAAAAGCGGCAATAGTATTTTCTTTTAACAACTGAAAATCCCTGTGGTAACCACTTGGTAAATTGTTGGTAATTAAAATCATTTCGGTTTGCAAAGCTTGTATTTTATTGCACTTGCCACGAATGAGTTCGAACACATCCGGATTCTTTTTATGCGGCATAATGCTACTGCCTGTTGTTAACTCGTCTGGAAAGGTGATAAACCCAAAATTCTGGCTCATATACAAACACACATCCATGGCAAAACGGCTCATGGTATTGGCTAAACTGCCCAAAGTGGCGGCGATGGTGCGCTCGCTTTTACCCCGGCTCATTTGCGCTGCAACCACGTTGTATTTTAAGGTTTCAAAACCCATTTCTTGGGTCGTAATATCTCTATCAATCGGGAAAGAACTACCGTAGCCCGCCGCAGAACCCAACGGATTTTGATCTACCGTTTTTATGGCGGCGTTTAATAAATAGACATCGTCAATCAACAATTCGGCGTAAGCTGAAAACCATAAACCAAAGGATGATGGCATCGCCACTTGCAAATGCGTATAACCTGGTAATAATTTTTCTTTGTGCGTGTCGGCCAATTGCAAAAGGGTTTCAAAAAGCGTTTTTGTTTTGGCTTTTACGTCCAATAAGTTGTCTTTAAAATACAAATGAAGCGCCACTAAAACCTGATCGTTTCTAGAACGTGCGGTATGGATTTTTTTGCCCACCTCTCCCAATTGCTTGGTGAGCTCGAATTCTATTTTTGAGTGCACATCTTCAAATTGGGCATCAATAACAAAAGTGCCGTTTTCAATCTGATCTTCCAAAACTTTTAATCCGCCTAATAATTCAACCAATTCATCAACGGTAATAATGCCGATTTTTTGAAGCATTTTGGCATGCGCTTTCGAAGCCATCACATCGTATTTTGCAATATGAATATCGATTTCCCTATCGTTGCCAACGGTAAATTGCTCTATTTGTTTGTCTATTGTAAATCCTTTATCCCAGAGTTTCATTTTGTCTATTTTTGTCATTCCCGCGCTTGTGCTGAACTTGTTTCAGTAAAGGCGGGAATCTTTTTAAATTTTCTTTTACTTTAATGGACTCCTGCCTTCGCAGGAATGACAGCACCGTTAAACAATCACTTTATTCAACAATTCAATATAAATTTTGATGCCTTCTTCAATTTCATTCAAATATATGAATTCATCGGCCGAATGCGAACGTGTGCTATCGCCGGGACCTAATTTTAAACTTGGGCAACTAAGTACCGCTTGATCTGATAATGTTGGCGAACCGTAGGTTGTTCGTCCAATAGAAAGTCCTGCTTTTACCAAATCGTGCTCTAGCGGAATGGATGAGGAATTCAGCCTTAAACTCCGTGGCACTATACTATCGCAGGGTGCATTGGCCACCAATAAATCGGCAATGTCTTGATTTGAATATTTATCGTTTACACGAACATCGATAACCAATTTTACATCTGCAGGAACCGCGTTATGTTGCTTTCCTGCGTTAATTTGAGTAACCGTCATTTTTACATCGCCCAAAGCTTCCGAGGATTTTTTAAACGTAAAATCCCTAAACCATTTTAAAACCTCAATCGTATTGTAAATGGCATTATCGTTGTTAGGATGGGCGGCATGACTGGGTGTGCCTTTCACCACGGCATCAAAAACCACGAGGCCTTTTTCGGCAACAGCCAAATGCATCAAAGTGGGTTCGCCCACTATGGCGACATCTACTTTAGGAATGATGGACAACATGCTATTTAAACCGTTTGGTCCGCTGCTTTCTTCTTCCGCGGAAGCGACAATTACCAAGTTGTATTTTAAGTTTTCTTGCGCGTAAAAATGAGTGAACGTTGCGATTAACGACACCAAACAACCACCGGCATCGTTACTACCCAAACCGTATAGTTTACCATTATCAACAATGGCTTTAAACGGATCTTTGGTGTAACCATTATTGGGTTTTACCGTGTCGTGATGCGAGTTTAGCAATAGCGTTGGCTTGCTTTTATCAAAATATTTATTGATGGCCCAAACATTGTTTTTGGTGCGCGTGTAATTAATTTGGTTTGCTTTAAACCAATTTTCAATTAGTGCGGCCGTTTGGTCTTCTTCGGATGAAAAAGATTCCGTTTCAATAAGATTTTTAAGAAGGTCTATCGCCTCGTTTGTTAGTTTTTCCATGGCACTTTTTAGGCTTGAATTGTGGTGTGTTTTGTGTTTGAATTGAAAAGCATTTCTGGTTTCCCGATGCACACTTTATGCACCTTGTGTTTTATGGCGTGAAAGCAATTATTGAGTTTTGGCAACATACCGTCTGCAATAATGCCATCGTTAATTAATGTTTGGTAATTTTCGGAATTGATGTGTTCTATAACCGAATCATCATCGTTTACATTCAGCAATACGCCATTTTTCTCGAAACAATAATACAGTTCGGTTTGATAAATTTTGGCAAATCCTATGGCTAATTCTGATGCGATGGTATCTGCATTGGTGTTAAAAAGTTGTCCGTTTTCATCGTGGGTTATGGCACAAAAAACTGGTGTTACTTGATTGTTTAAAAGCACTTCTAAAGTATTTGTATTCACTTTCAACACATCGCCAACAAATCCGTAATCAATATCCTTTACGGGACGTTTTTCCGATATGATAGCGTTGCCATCGGCCCCTGAAAACCCAATAGCATTACATTGCTTTGCCTGTAATTTAGCGACTAAATTTTTATTGATTTTACCGGCATAAACCATAGTAATAATGTCTAAAGTATCGGCATCTGTTATGCGACGGCCATTAGTCATTTTAACCTCAACACCCATTTGATTGGCTAGTTTTGTCGCTAATTTTCCACCACCGTGTACCAATATTTTTGGCCCTTTGATTTTGGAAAACCCATCTAAGAAATTATCCAACGCTTGCTCGTCATCAATAATATTACCGCCTATTTTTATGATTTTTAATGTTTGCATTTTTGTAGCTCACAGACCTGACAGGTTTTAAAACCTGTCAGGTCTCGTTTATTTATAAATTACTCAAAATTGTTTTCAAAACCCATTGCGCCGCAAAGGTTCGGTTGTTTGCCTGCTGTATTACCAATGAATTTTCACTATCTAAAACCGCATCTTCAACCACCACATTTCGTCGTACCGGTAAGCAGTGCATAAATTTGGCATCACCTAATTTCTCCTTGGTAATCATCCAATCCGAATCTGTTTTTAACACCTTACCGTAATCGCTATACGAACTCCAATTTTTCGCATAAACAAAATCGGCGTCTTTTAAAGCATCTGCTTGATTGTAAATTACCGGTGTGTTTCCAACTATTTCAGGATTCAAATCGTAACCTTTGGGGTGTGTCATTACAAAATCGACGTCCATATTTTGCATCGCATTTACAAAACTATTTGCAACGGCGTGCGGCAATGCTTTGGTATGTGGCGCCCAACTAAGCACTACTTTTGGTTTGTTGTTTTTTTTGTGCTCGGTGATGGTAATCGCATCGGTAAAACCTTGTAGCGGATGCGCCGTAGCACTTTCCATATTTACAATAGGAACTGATGCATATTTTACAAACGATTTAAGCACCTGCTCGGTTTCATCTTTTTCTTTATCTGTTAATGTTGGAAATGCTCTAACGGCAATAACATCGCAATACTGAGACACCACCGCGGCAGCTTCTTTAATGTGTTCTGCTGTTGAACCGTTCATAACCGTGCCGTCTTCAAATTCGATGCCCCAAGCATCACCGGAAACATTCATCACGATAGGATTCATGCCTAAATTTAAAGCGGCTTTTTGCGTGCTTAAACGGGTACGCAAACTGGAATTGAAGAATAACAACCCTAAGGTTTTATGCTTTCCTAATGCTGAAAACTCTAACGGATTTTTTTTCAGTTGAATAGCTTCCTGAATGGCTTTTGGGAAGTTTTTAATGTCTGATATGTTGGTGTATTTTTTCATTTATAATGCTTTTTTTAAAGCTTCAAAAAACATATCAACATGCTTTTTTTGAAGCGTTAATGGCGGAAGAATTCTTAACAAGTTAGGACTTTTAGCACTTCCTGTAAAGATATGATGCTTAAAAATCAAATCTTTTCTTAGAGCTGCTATGGAAAAATCGAATTCCAACCCTAGCATTAACCCTCTTCCTTTTACGGCTTTAATTTGCGGAATGGTGTTGGCTTTTTCAATAAAATAGTCTGAAACTGTTTTCGCATTGGTCATTAAATTTTCACATCGCATCACTTTTAAAACGGCTAATGATGCAGCGCAAGCTAAATGATTCCCACCAAAGGTTGTCCCCAACAAGCCATACGAGGCCTTTATAGATGGATGGATTAAAATACCACCAATTGGGAATCCGTTACCCATACCTTTTGCCATCGAAATAATGTCGGGTGTAATGCCATGCTTTTGATAGGCGAAAAAATCACCGGTTCGTCCAAAGCCACATTGAATTTCATCTGCAATTAACAAAGCATTGTGTTTTTTCGATAAGCTTTCTAAACCTTTTAAAAACTCCGTTGTCGCTTCATCTAAACCGCCAATACCTTGAATGGTTTCAATAATTATAGCGCAAACATCATTTTTTGCCAAAGCCTTTTCAACCCCTTTTAAATCGCCTAACTCGAAAAGCTCTACTTCTTGTTGGGCATTAATTGGCGCAATAATTTTGGCATTATCGGTTGCTGCAACGGCTGCCGAAGTACGCCCATGAAATCCGTTTTTAAAAGCTAACACTTTTGATTTTCCCGTTTTAAACGAGGCTAATTTTAAAGCATTCTCGTTAGCTTCAGCGCCAGAATTACATAAAAACAATTGGTAATCTTTGCAACCTGAAAGCGTTTCAATAGCTGAAGCCAATTCAACCTGCAACGGATTTTGAATCGAATTGCTATAAAACCCAATATTATTGAGTTGATTGCTCAACGAGCACACATATTCGGGATGCGAATGCCCAATGGATATTACGGCATGTCCGCCATAAAGGTCTAAATATTCAACGCCGTTTTCGTCGTAAACAAAAACATCTTTTGCTTTAACGGGTGTGATATCGAACAACGGATAAACATCAAATAAATTCATTTTCTTATAATTTTTATTTTAAAAATGAAATAAATAAAAATTATTTGCTTAATGTAACCGCTACGCTTTCGCATAAAAAACTTTATTGTTTTCGGTTAAAACAAATAATAAATTCTATTTATGCTCATTTCATAATTGTTCTGTTTTTATAGTGTTGATTTTATTAAACGAGGTCACCATACCTTGAATTAAAGACGAGCTCAATCCTTTGTGTTCCATTTCGTTCAATCCTTCAATGGTACAGCCTTTTGGCGTGGTAACTTTATCAATTTCCTGCTCCGGGTGATTGCCCGTAGCAATTAGCAAACTCGCCGCACCTTCGCAGGTATGCATAGCCAAATCTTGCGCTGTTTCTGCTTCAAAACCTAACTGAATGGCCGCTTGTGTGGTGGCTCTAATCAAGCGCATCCAAAAAGCGATACCACTGGCGCAAACCACGGTTGCCGCTTGCATTTGTTTTTCCGGAATGGCAATAGAGGTACCCAAACGGTTAAAAATGGCCTCAGCTATTTTAATGCGCTCCGCCCCTTTTTCGTTACTACATAAACAGGTTATCGATTTCCCAACAGCAATGGCTGTATTTGGCATCGCTCGAATAATAAACTGATCTGAACCAACAATGGCTTCCATTTTCGGGATTAAAAACCCAGTAATCGTCGAAATCAATACGTGTTTTTCGGTTAATAAGGGTTTAATATCCCTTAAAATAGTTTCAAAATGTGCCGGTTGTACAGCAAAAATTATAATGTCCGATTGTTTAACCGCCTCAGCATTATTCGATGTTAAATACACATTTTGGTAACCATCAAATTCCTGAATAGCATCCAAATTCCGTTTTGTTAGGTACAGCGTGGTAATCGCATTACTTGTAATTAATCCCTTTGCAATCGATTTACCTAAATTCCCGGTTCCAATTATGGCTATTTTCATTTTTAAATTCTTTTTGTCATTCCCTCAAAGGAGGGAATCTTTTTAATTTTAGTTCTATGTGGATTAGATTTCCGCCTTCGCGGAAATGAAAAACGCTTCTATTAAAAGAAATTTGCTTTCAATTGTATCCCTTCGGTTTCATCAAAACCAAACATTAAATTCATATTTTGAATCGCTTGACCCGATGCTCCTTTTAATAAATTATCGGTACAGCTCGTAATAAGCAATTTATTGTTGTGTTTATGCAAATGGATTAAACACTTATTAGTGTTTACCACTTGCTTTAAGTGCACATCGTTGTCCGACACAAAAGTGAATTTTGCATCTTTATAATAATCCTTGTAAAGCGATTTTGCTTCTTCTAAACTACCCTCAAAATGGGTATAAAGTGTCGCGAAAATACCTCTTGAAAAATTCCCGCGATTGGGCATAAAAATAAGCTCCGATGAAAAATCATTTTGCAATTGTTTTACCGATTGATTGATTTCCCCCAAATGCTGATGCGTGAATGGTTTGTAATACGAAAAATTATTATCGCGCCATGTAAAATGCGTGGTTTTAGACAATGATGTTCCCGCGCCCGTAGCACCAGTTACGGCGTTAATGTGCACATCGTCTTCTAACAATCCGTTTTTTGCCAAAGGCAATAATGCCAATTGAATGGTGGTTGCAAAACAACCGGGATTGGCTATGTATTTTGCTTTTTTAATGGCTTCTTTTTGTAGCTCGGGTAAACCGTAAACAAATGTTTTCCCGCTAAAGGTTTTGTCTTTTTCTAATCTGAAATCATTACCTAAATCGATGATTTTTGTATCGTCTGAAAAGGTGTTGTTTTCTAAAAACTTAACTGAATTTCCGTGGCCCAAGCACAAAAACAAAACATCGACATTTGGATTGATGGTGTCTGTAAATTTCAACTCTAAATCACCCACCAAATCCTGATGAACATCACTAATTTTATTTCCAGCATTCGATGTGCTAAAAACAAAATTAATTTCGGCTTTGTTGTGATGCATCAACAACCTAATCAATTCGCCTGCGGTGTATCCTGCGCCACCAATTATGCCTATTTGAATACTTTTTTTCATGTTATTTGTTTTTTTTAGACCTGTCAGGTTTTTGAAACCTGACAGGTCTCTATTCCATCTAAGAATTTACTTGTTGATATATTTTATTTTGATTGCCCAAGATTTTGATAAATCCTTTAGCATCATCGGCAGTCCACGCTTTGTTTTCTTCGCCGTAACTTCCAAATTTAGCAGACATCAAATCGTGCTTTGACACAATACCGTCTAAGGTAAAATGATAAGGTTTTAACGTAACGGTTACCTCGCCGGAAACCTTGTCCTGACTGCTTTGTAAAAAGGCTTCAATGTTTCGCATTACCGGATCTAAATACTGCCCTTCATGCAAATGCATCCCATAAAAACTAGACAAATATTCTTTATGCTGCAATTGCCATTTGGTAAGCGTATGCTTTTCTAACAAATGATGTGCTTTAATGGTGATTAATGCCGCGGCAGCTTCAAAACCAACGCGACCTTTAATGCCCACAATGGTATCGCCAACGTGAATATCTCTACCAATAGCGTAAGGTGAAGCCAAATTATGCAACACTTCAATATTAATTTCCGGGTCGTTTTCCACACCATTTATAGCAACCAATTGGCCTTTCGCAAAGGTTAAGGTTACCTTTTCCTCCTCCGTGTGTTTTAACTGCGAAGGATAGGCTTCTTCGGGTAACGGCTTTTCTGAGGTCAACGTTTCTTCGCCACCTACACTGGTGCCCCAAAGGCCTTTGTTAACCGAATACTTCGCTTTTTCCCAAGACATATCTATACCGTTACTTTTAAGATATTCAATTTCTTCTTGTCGCGATAATTTTTGGTCTCTAATGGGGGTAATTATTTTTATGTTTGGAGCCAAGGTTTGAAAAATCATATCGAAACGTACTTGGTCGTTTCCTGCGCCTGTACTGCCGTGGGCAATATACTCGGCACCTATACTTTTAGCGTACTCCACAATTTCAATAGCTTGAATAATACGTTCGGCACTTACAGATAGTGGATAGGTATTATTCTTCAACACATTACCGAAAATTAAATACTTCACTACTTTTTGGTAAAACGTGGCAATGGCATCAATATTTTTGTAGGTTGTAACGCCCATCTTATAGGCATTACTTTCAATGGTGTTTATTTCTTCTTGGGTAAATCCGCCCGTATTTACACTAACGGCGTGCACGTCGTATTCTTTTGATAAACTTACGGCACAATATGAGGTATCCAACCCACCACTATATGCTATTACTAATTTTTTCATTTTAAAATGTTTTGTTATTTCTGCCTTTCGGCGACTGCCAAAGCTAAACTTCAGCCTAAATTATTTTTTATTCTTTTTTAAAAACAAGGTTTCTTTAATCTTTTTTAACCGTTTAAAAGTCTTTTCCTTCACTTGCTTCGTTACCTTATTTTTGGCTTTTTCCGGATCGTACAACATGCCTGTACACAAACACAGTTTCCGGTTGGTTCTTGTTAAAACATCGTAGTTTTTACAAGTTTGGCAGCCGTCCCAAAACGATTGGTCGTCGGTTAACTCAGAAAACGGCACAGGTTTATAACCCAAATCGCTATTTAATTTCATTACTGCCAATCCCGTAGTAATACTAAATACCTTAGCCTCCGGGAATTTATTTCTGGAATGCTCAAAGATTTTGTGTTTAATTTTCTTTGCTAAACCTGCACCTCTGTAATTTGGATGTACAATTAAACCCGAATTGGCAACGTATTTGCCATGTCCCCATTTTTCAATATAGCAAAAACCGGCAAAGGTATTGCCGTCTAAAGCAATAACAGCATTACCGTTCTCCATTTTGGTCATAATATAATCAGGGGTACGTCTGGCGATTCCCGTGCCTCTAACATTTGCGGAGTCTGCAATAGTGTCGCAAATAATTTGGGCGTAAATACTATGTGATTTATCAGCAATAATGACTTTCATTATTTTGATTTTATATGATTTAATTTTGAAATTATTTTGATGTTTTGAAAAGCTGAACCGGACTCACCTAAGTTCAATAATTTATAGCATACCCTTACGGGCGACGTGGAAAGTTACGGCGAACAACGTTTCTATTATTTAAAGAAATAATGGTTTTTTGAAGTTGTAAAGTAAATTTTGATGTAAACATGGTAAAAAATAAAATTAAACGTAACGATTATTAAGGCTAAATAGAAGAATTAGCGGCGGCGGTTGCGCAAGCGCAAACTGGGGGAAAACGTACGTATTTTATTTTTCTTTGAATTCATTGGTGTAAAACTAAAAATTAATTTTTATTAATAGCTTAAAGTTCTATGATTTTTTAGAATAATTATCAAATTTTATTAAAATGATACTTTTTGCTTTTAATTCTTCATTTGTATGCGATTATATTTAAAATACCCGTTGTGCATTTTGGCAGAATTCTGTCAATTCGAGTGAATTTTACGATTGAAATGAGTGAAATTTGTATCGAGAATAAGAATTTTTGAACCATAAATGGGTTCTCGATACAATTTTTCGTTCCTCAAAATCACTCGAACTGACATATAGAAATTATTTTCATTCAAAATGCACAACGGGTTTAAAATATCTTTTTTTGATTGATTACAATTTTTTAGTACCAGATAAAAATTGTTAGCGTACTGGATGTCAGTATGAGCGCAGTCGAAGACATTGTAAAATATCGTTTTTAACA
Organism: Hwangdonia lutea; assembly: GCF_032814565.1. GTDB lineage: Bacteria > Bacteroidota > Bacteroidia > Flavobacteriales > Flavobacteriaceae > Hwangdonia > Hwangdonia lutea. Next base: position 2,171,658 of record NZ_CP136521.1, on the reverse strand, counting down.
ACATTTCGACTGCGCTCAATATGACACTTTTTAATTTTTTAATGAACTCAGGACTACAATATATAATCAGTACTGATAAAATTAGAAGCTTTTTTATCCAACAATCCTTTTAAAATGGCATTGTTATACGGGTTGTCTTTTGATGCCACAAAGGTTCGTATTGAAAACGAACGCAATGCATCGTGTACACTTAATGTACCATAAGCCGAATCTTTTCTTCCTGTAAAAGGATAAACATCGGGTCCGCGTTGGCACGAACTATTCAAATTCACTCTACAAACCAAATTAACCAAGGTATCAATTAACGGCGAAAGTGTATCGATATCTTTACCAAATAAACTCACTTGTTGGCCGTAATTAGATTCTGCCATATCATCTAAAGGTGTGTCAATATTTTTGAAAGGCACAACAGGAATCACAGGGCCAAATTGCTCCTCTTTAAACACGCGCATGTCTTTGGTTACCGGATACAATACCGCCGGAAATATAAAATTCTCTGATGTTTTGCCTCCCTTTTCGTTTTGCTTTTTAGCACCTTTTTCCAAAGCATCATCAATTAATTCTTGAATATAGCCTGGTTTCTCAACCTCTGGAAGTGGTGTTAATTTCACACCTGTTTCCCAAGGGTTTCCAAATTTAAGAGCGTCTACTTTTTCAGAAAAACGTTTGTTAAATTCATCGACAATAGATTCGTGAACGTATAATACTTTTAAAGCCGTACAGCGTTGCCCGTTAAACGATAGCGTTCCTGCAATGCACTCTTCAACGGCCAGGTCTAAATCGGCATGTGGCAACACAATAGCTGGGTTTTTAGCCTCTAAACCTAAAACCATGCGCAACCTATTTCCTTTGGGATGTTGCGCTTGTAAGGCGTTGGCAGATTTACTGTTACCAATTAAGGCCAAAACGTCTATTTTTCCAGATTGCATTATGGGCGTTGCCAAAACACGACCGCGGCCATAAACAATATTTACCGCGCCTTTTGGAAAACTGTTTTGAAACGCTTCCAATAAAGGTGATATTAATAAAACGCCGATTTTGGCTGGTTTAAAAATGACGGGGTTTCCCATAATTAAAGCCGGAATAAGCAAGGTAAACGTTTCGTTAAGCGGATAATTATAAGGCCCTAAGCACAGCACCACACCTAATGGTCCGCGGCGAATGTGCGCATAAACGCCAGAATTTTTCTCAAATTTTGCAGAGTTTCTATCAATTTGTTTGTAGGCTTCAATGGTATCGTAAATATAATCGACGGTTCTATCAAATTCCTTTTCAGAATCCGGTAAATTTTTGCCTATTTCCCACATTAAAAGCTTAACCACTTCCTCGCGCTTGGTTTTCATTTGCTCCACAAACTTTTCCATGCACGCAATACGGTCAATAACCTTCATAGTTGGCCATAAACCTTTACCTTTATCATAAGCTGAACAAGCAGAATTCAAAGCATCTAAAGCTTCTTTTTCGCCTAATTGAGGAATGGTTCCTAGAAGTGTTGGTTTGTAGTTTTCTGTTGAAGAAATCGTAGAATATACTTCTGCGGTATCACCTTCCCACTGTTTTAATTCACCATCAACCAAGTATGTTTTTTGATGTAAAAGAGATTTGATTTTATAAGTTTCCGGAATTTCTGAAAAAGTCGTTGTCATCGGGTTTGAGTTTTATTGTTTGTTTTCTGTCAGACGTCATTTGCCAAGGATCATTTTATGTCATTTTATGAATGATTCATGGTTCATGTCATATCCAACATAGCGTTTTAATCTAATGCTAAGGTATTTATTTTTAACCTTAAAGACTTTTAAAAACAGGTGTTTGTTTGAAGAAATACGATATTCTTAACACTTTAATTACATGTTAATAAAATATTTATGGCTCAAACGTTTTCGGCTGTTTTTTTTATGGCAATACGGTTTTTCAAAAAATGTAAAATGAAAGATATTCAGTGTTTTTAACAAAAATCTTCGTTTAATTCAAAAATGGATAGCATTTAATTATAAATACCTATATTTTTATAAAATTAAATACGCAGTAAAAACAAACCATGAAAATTAAAAAAATATTAGTTGCCAATAGAAGTGAAATTGCCATTAGGGTTTTAAGAGCTTGTAGCGAAATAAACATTGATACCGTTGCCATTTACACTTACGAAGACCGCTACTCGCAACATCGATACAAAGCCGATGAATCGTATCAAATTGGAGAAAACAATCAGCCTTTAAAACCGTATTTGGATATTGAGGCCATCATCCGATTGGCAAAATCCAAAAATGTAGATGCCATACATCCGGGTTATGGTTTTTTATCTGAAAACTCAACATTTGCCAGGAAATGTGCGGAAAACGGTATTGTTTTTATTGGTCCGAAACCAGAAGTTATGGATGCTTTGGGCGATAAAATTATGGCTAAAAAGATAGCAGTAAAATGCCATGTTCCTATTATTGAAAGTAATAAAAAGAAGTTATCCTCATTAAAAATCGCTTTGTCTGAAGCAGAAAGCATTGGCTTCCCTTTAATGCTAAAAGCCGCTTCGGGTGGTGGTGGTCGCGGTATGCGTATTGTAAGAACTGCGGAAGATTTAGAGCAGCATTTTGATTCAGCAAAAAACGAAGCCTTAAACGCCTTTGGTGATGACACCATGTTTTTGGAAAAATATGTTGAAGACCCCAAACACATTGAAGTTCAAATAGTTGCTGATAACCATGGTAATATTCGCCATTTATTTGAGCGTGATTGCTCGGTACAGCGCCGTCATCAAAAAGTGGTTGAGGTCGCGCCATCGTTTGGGTTGCCCGAAAACGTAAAACAAGAGCTTTACAATTACGCCGTTACCATTGCCAAAGAAGTTAGCTATAATAATATTGGCACCGTTGAATTCTTATTGGACAAAAATTATAATATTTATTTTATTGAAGTAAACCCGCGAATACAAGTGGAACACACGGTTACCGAAATGGTAACAGGCATCGATTTGGTAAAAACCCAAATATTTGTGGCTGGTGGCTATAAATTATCAGACAAACAAATTAAAATATTTGACCAAGGCAGCTTATCTACAAATGGTTTTGCTTTGCAATGCCGACTAACAACCGAGGATCCTGAAAATAATTTCACTCCAGATTACGGCACTATTTCAACCTATCGCAGCGCCTCGGGCATGGGTATTCGTTTAGATGCCGGAAGTATTTATCAATCGTACAGTGTGAGTCCATTTTTTGATTCTATGTTGGTTAAAGTTTCAGCGCAGGGCAGAACTTTAGATGGTGCTGTTAGAAAAATGACACGCGCTTTAAGGGAGTTTCGTATTCGTGGTGTAAAAACCAACATTCATTTTCTTCAAAATGTCATTCAGCACCAAACCTTTAAAGCAGGCAATGCTACGGTTAATTTTATTCAAAACACCCCATCATTATTTAAAATAAAATTACCGCAAGATCGCACCACCAAAATCACTCAATATTTAGGCGATGTTACGGTAAACGGAAACCCCGATGTAAAATTTACCGATGCATCAAAAGTGTTTAGAGACCCCAAAGTGCCAAAATTTAATCACATTGATGCATACCCAAAAGGCACCAAAAATTTGTTGACCGAATTGGGCCCCGAAAAATTTTGCGCCTGGTTAAAAAACGACACTAAAATCCATTATACCGATACCACCATGCGCGATGCGCACCAATCGTTATTGGCAACTAGAATGCGAACTTACGATATGTTGAAGGTGACCGAAAGTTTTGCCAAAAACCATCCAAACACCTTTAGTATGGAAGTTTGGGGAGGCGCCACTTTTGATGTGTGCTTACGGTTTTTACACGAAAATCCGTGGGGTCGATTAAGAGAACTTCGTGCCGCGGCGCCAAACATTTTATTGCAAATGCTACTTCGCGGTTCAAATGGCGTGGGTTACAAAGCATATCCGGACAATTTAATTGAAGCTTTTGTAGAAATGGCATGGGGCAATGGCGTTGATGTTTTTAGGATTTTCGATTCACTCAATTGGGTTACCGCTATGGAACCTAGTATTTCTTACGTGCGCAAAAAAACAGACGGTATTGCTCAAGCAGCGATAAGTTATACAGGCGATATTTTAAACCCCAAACAAACCAAATACAACTTAAAATATTATACACAACTCGCCAAAGATTTAGAAAATGCAGGTGCCCACATGATTGCCATTAAAGATATGGCGGGCCTACTAAAACCTTATGCCGTAACAGAATTGGTCGCCGCTTTAAAAGACACCGTTAATTTGCCCATTCAATTACATACCCACGACACCTCATCTTTACAAACAGCCACCTATTTAAAGGCCATTGAAGCGGGCGTGGATGTGGTTGACGTAGCCCTGGGTGGACTATCGGGGTTAACCTCGCAACCCAATTTTAATGCCATTGTTGAAATGATGACATATGAAAAACGAGCCCATCATTTTGACATGGGTACACTTAATCAATTTTCAAATTTCTGGGAAGACACTCGTGAACTTTACTATCCGTTTGAATCTGGTTTAAAGTCTGGAACTGCCGAGGTTTTTCAACATGAAATCCCTGGCGGGCAATATTCAAACTTACGTCCGCAAGCAACTGCTTTAGGATTAGCAGACCGCTTTGATGATGTTAAGAAAATGTACGGGGAGGTAAATACCTTGTTTGGCGATTTAATAAAAGTCACCCCTAGCTCTAAAGTGGTTGGTGACATGGCGATTTTTATGGTAACAAACAATTTAACCCCCGAAGAAGTTATGGAGCGCGGGCATGAAATTTCGTTTCCAGAATCTGTTATAAATTTCTTTAAAGGCGATTTAGGGCAACCTGTTGGTGGCTTTCCTAAAAAACTTCAGAAGATTATTCTAAAAGACAAAAAACCTTATAAAGACAGACCTAACGCCCATTTAAAACCCATAGATTTTGACACGGAATTTAAAGCATTTGCAAAAAAATTCCAAAAAGGGTTTACAAGACCCATCGAATTTGAAGACTTTTTGTCGTACTGTTTATACCCCAAGGTTTTTGAAGAAGCACATAACAAATACAAACGTTACGGCAGCTTAAGCCGACTCCCAACTAAAAGCTTCTTTTATGGCTTAACGAGCGGCGAAGAAATATTGGTTACGCTACAACCTGGTAAAACCCTTATTGTAAAACTACTTTCAGTAAGTGAACCCAATGAAGATGGCATCAGACTCGTGTTTTTTAGGGTGAATGGGGAAAACAGATATGTTGAAGTTCGCGACAATAAACTAAACATAAAAAAGCAGGAAAATAGAAAGGTTGATCCTGAAAATGCGAATGAAATAGGTGCGCCTTTACAAGGTTCGTTATATAAAGTTTTGGTCAAACGAGGTCAGGAAGTTAAAGAGAACGAACCGCTATTTATTATTGAAGCCATGAAAATGGAAACCACTATTGTAGCATCTCATGCAGGTAAAATAAAATCGATTACTTTAAATTCGGGCACTATGGTAAAACAAGATGATTTGGTACTTACTATGGAGTAATTCAAATTAATACTATATTTACCTAAAATTTTTATAAAACATGAAAAAAGCAATTTTAGCATTATCTATCGCACTCGTAATTCTAGCTTGTAAAGGAGAGAAGAAAAGTGAAAAATTAGAAGAAAACAATACTGTAAACAACGAATGGATTTATCTTTTTGATGGCTCTAGTTTAGATGGATGGCGCGCCTACAACGGCGATGCCTTACCTCCGGGTTGGACTATAAAAGACAATGTGTTAACCTTTGATACAGAATTGGGCTTAGAACAAAATTACACAGGCGGAAAGGATATTATTTACGCTGCCGAAGAGTTTGATAATTTTGAACTTCACGTAGAATGGAAGCTACCAAAAGGTGGTAACAGCGGTATTTTTTATCATGTAAAAGAAGGTCACGGTAGCATTCCCGAAATTGCACCCGAATATCAATTAATTGACGACTTAGGCTATGCCGATATACACGATCTTACAGCCTATAATAAAAGTTTAGGCTATACCGAAAACCCAGGCGAGCTGAAACCTTTGCAAAGAACCGGATCGGATTATGCCATGCACCCTGCAGACCAATCGCAAAAAATATTACACCCTATAGGTGAATGGAATACTTCAAAAATCATATTTACCCCAGAAAACGTAGAGCATTGGTTAAACGGAAAAAAATTATTGTCGTTTGTCCCATGGGATGAAGCTTGGGAGGAAAAAAAGAATTCTGATAAATGGAAAAACAGCCCTAATTATGGCATTTATAAAACAGGCTTTATTGGGCTTCAAGACCATTCAAGTCCTATTTGGTTTAGAAATATTAAAATAAAAAAACTATAAAAACACATCACATGAACAAAAGAGACTTTTTAAAAAAAAGCGGATTAGGGGTTGCAGGTTTAGCCATTGCACCTTCGTTATTAATGAGTGCTGCCAAAACTAAAAATGGCCGTCTAAGAACTGCCCATATTGGTGTTGGCAACATGGGATTAGCCGACCTTAAGGACACGGCATCGCATCCTTTAGTTGATGTTACAGCATTATGTGATGTGGATTCAAATTATCTCAACCAAGCTAAAAAGCTTTTCCCGAATGCAAAAACATATTCTGATTACAGAATCATGCTAAAGGAGATGAGCGATGAGATTGATGCGGTAGTTGTTTCAACCCCAGACCACACGCACGCTCCAGCTTCTATGCTTGCCATGAATATGAATAAAGCCGTGTATTGCCAAAAACCACTAACACACCACGTCTCCGAAGCCCGTGCCATGAGCAAACTTGCTAAAGAGAAAAACTTGGTAACACAAATGGGTATTCAAGTGCATTCATTCTATGATTATAAGTTGGCGACTTTATTAATCCAATCCGGAATTATAGGAAAAGTGCATACCGTACATGCTTGGTCACCAAAAAATTGGGGTTACGACGGTGCTGCCCCAGAAGGTAGCGACCCCATACCCGAAACTTTAGATTGGAATTTATGGCTAGGAACATCGGCTAAGCGCCCTTACAAAAAAGACGTTTATCACCCCGGAAATTGGCGTAAATTAATGGATTACGGCTGTGGTACTTTAGGCGATATGGGTGTTCATATTTTTGATACACCGTACAACGCTCTTGAGCTTGACGTCCCTAAAACCATAAAAAACGAATGCCGTGAACCTAACGGATTTGGTTTCCCGGAAAACAATATAGTAACATATGAGTTTCCTCAAACAAAACATACTGCCGAAACCTTAAAATGGATTTGGTACGATGGCCCCGGAGCTCCAAAAGATCATGAAGATTTACTATTGCCCGGTGCAAAAAAAGAAACTTCTTCAGAAACAAAAGACGAAAATTTAGAAGATAAAATGTCGCTTGAAACCAAAGTCGCTTCCAAAGGTGTTTTACCAGAACAGGGCGCCATGTTTGTTGGCGAAAAAGGCCGCTTACTTTTACCTCATTTTATGCAGTTACCACAAAAAATTGTAGATGGGAAATATGTTGACATATCCGCAGAAATTGAAGCGGTTGAAAAAGCAAATAACATGGGCAAACCCATACGTAATTACGCTTCTGAAGGCCCAAAACATTATCATCAGTTTGTTGATGCCTGCCTAGGTAAAGATGAATGTACAGCGCCTTTTTCTTATGCATCGAAATTAACAGAAACGATTCTTTTGGGAGTTATTGCAGGTCGTTTTCCTAATGAAACATTGCATTGGGATAGCGAAAAAGCAAAATTTTCTGAGGAAAAAGCCAATCAATATTTAGATGGAAATTATCGTGAATTTTAAAACCTTTAGATTATACGCTTTAATTTGTGCTTTAACCTTATGCTTTAGCAACAATGAAGCTGACGCGCAAGTTTCAAACAACGAATGGATAGACCTTTTTAATGGTAAAGATTTAACAGGTTGGAAACAACTAAACGGTACCGCAAAATATAGGGTTGAAAACGGAGAAATAATTGGCACTACCAAAACTAACATCCCAAACAGTTTTTTAGCTACTGAAAAAAAATATGACGATTTTATTTTGGAATTTGAGGTGTTAGTCGATCCATCAATCAATTCTGGAGTACAGTTTAGGTCCAATAGTTTTAAGGCTTATAACAACGGAAGGGTTCATGGCTATCAATTTGAGTTAGACCCTAGCGATCGTGCTTTTAGTGGCGGTATTTATGATGAAGGTCGAAGAGCCTGGTTGTACCCATTATCTTTAAACCCAAAAGGCAGAAAGGCTTTTAAAAATGGGGTATGGAATCGCTGTAGAATTGAGGCCATTGGCAACTCCATTAAAACTTGGATAAATGGTGTGCCATGTTCAAACTTAGTTGACGATTTAACACCATCGGGCTTTATTGCATTGCAAGTTCACGGCATTGGTTCCAATGAAAATCTTGCTGGAAAAGAAATTAAATGGCGGAATATTAGAATTAAAACAGATAACTTAAATGAGGCACGATGGCCAGCCAACCCTGACGTTAAAGAAATGAGTTATTTGGTAAATACGCTTACCCAAAATGAGAAAGATAAAGGTTGGCGTTTACTTTGGGATGGTAAGACCGGTAAAGGCTGGCGCGGAGCAAAACAAGATCATTTTCCAGAATCTGGATGGGAAATCAAAAATGGTGAACTAACTATTTTGGCCACAGATGGCAACGAATCAACAGGTCCCAGAGACCTTGTTACAGAAAAACAATTCAGTAGCTTTGAGTTAGAACTTGAATTCAAAATTACCAAAGGCGCAAATAGTGGCATTAAATATTTTGTCAACACCCCATTAAATAAAAATACGGGATTAACCATTGGATGTGAATTTCAAATTTTAGATGATAAAAACCATCCCGATGCAAAAGCAGGCACAAATGGAAACCGAACCCTGGGGTCGCTTTACGATTTGATTAAAGCAGAAAACCTTTCGATACCGGGAAGAAACAAAACTTTTAAAGGCGTTGGCAACTGGAACAAAGCGAGAATTATCGTGAAAGGTTCGCACGTAGAGCATTGGTTAAATAATGAAAAGGTGATTGAATACGATAGGCATTCGCAAATATTCAAAGCACTTGTGGCTTATAGTAAATTCAAAGGCTGGCCAGCATTTGGACAATGGCAAAGCGGTCATATTTTATTACAAGACCATGGCGATACCGTACACTTTAGAAGTATAAAAATCAGAGAATTTTAGCTTTTCGATAACACATTTACAAATAAAAATCTTTTAATTTTTGAGAAATAAAAAACCGCTTTCAAGAATCTTAACAACTTTAGCACTGGCGATAATTGCAACAGGATGCAACACCGTTTCGTATGATGAGCCTTTAATTTCACTAGACAATTACCATATTGAATCCGGTTTTAATTTAGATGTTGTAGCCTCAGAACCTTTTATTGAAGCTCCCGTAGCCATGGATTTTGACAACAAAGGCAGAATGTGGGTGGTTGAAATGAAAGGCTATATGCAGAATTTAGAAGATAGTGGCGCCGACATGCCCAACGGCACTATTTCGATTTTAGAAGATTTAGACCACGATGGCATCACCGATCACTCAAAGGTGTTTATTGACGGGCTCATACTTCCAAGGGCAATCGCCCATGTGTATGGCGGTTTATTGTATGCCGAACCTCCAAATTTGTATTTTGTAAATATTGAAGACGACATGCCTGTAAACAAGGTTTTAGTGGATTCTTTATACGCCGACGGCGGAAATGTTGAGCATCAACCCAATGGATTAATGATGCATATTGATAATTGGATTTATAATGCCAAATCGAATTTTCGCTATCAAATGAAAAATGGGAAGTGGATTAAAGAACCCACATCGTTTCGAGGGCAATGGGGCATAACCAAAGATAATTTTGGAAGGCTGTACTACAACAATAACTCCACCCAATTAATTGGCGATTATGTTTTGCCAAATACAGTTATTAAAAACCCTTATTACAAACCAACTGCAACGCTAAACAAAACCCTAACCCCAGACCAGCGTGTATATCCTCTACATGCAACTTCTGTGAACCGAGGTTATCAAAAAGGTGTTTTAGATAAAGATAGTATTCTGGTTAATGTTACCTCGGCCTGCGGGCCATTGGTTTATCGAGGTGGTCAATTCCCGGAAAGCTATACTGAAAATGCCTTTGTGTGTGCTCCTGAGGCTAATTTGGTTAAACGCCATGTTTTAAGCTTTTCTTACAACAAAATGACCGCTAAACAAGCCATTCCAGAGAAAGAATTTATTGCATCTACAGATGAAGGATTTCGTCCCGTAAATCTGTTCAACGGACCCGATGGAAACATGTATATCGTAGATATGCACCGCGGAATCATACAGGACAAAGCTTTTTTAACCCCGTATTTACAAAAGCATTATGCCGATAAAAAGCTTGATACCATTATAGGCATGGGCCGCATATTAAAAGTAAGCCATGAAAATAGCACTTTCCAAGAAACCGTTAAAATTGAAGATTTAAAAACTAAAGCATTAGTAGATTTACTTAAAAGCCCCAATGGTTGGCTAAGAGACCGCGCACAACAATTACTTGTTTTTAAAAAAGACAAATCTACAATACCTCTTTTAAAGGAGATAATTGCTGATGAAGCGAATCCCATAGCCCAAATACATGCCATGCATGCTTTAAATGGGATGCAAGCTCTTGATTATAATGTACTGGAAAACATACTATATTCAGACAGCAGAAGCAACGTTATAAGTCACGCTTTAACATTGATAGAGCAATTTGCTTCCGCAGACCACTTGAATTCAACTGAAAAAATAATAAGCCATTTGCTTCAAAAAAACGATACGGAAATCGATTTGTATATAGCCAACACTTTAGGAGCATGGATACCGTTTTCAACCGAAACATTTTTTCCTTTGATTTTGGAATTATCACAAAAGCACGAAGCCGAAAAAGCGTATCAAGAGGGCATCATAAATAGTTTAAGAGGTGTTGAGGAGGACTTTTTGGTTTATCTAAATACCATTAAAAAAGATACTTCCGACACCATTTTATCTGAGTTATTAGCTCAAACATTAAACAATAAAAGCAAAGATTTAAAGCATGCTATTTTTACTGAAACAACCGTGGGTACCGATGCTCGTACTGCTGGATACAAACTGTATAAAAAAACATGTGCGGCGTGCCATGGAATAAATGGTGACGGTGTTGATGGGCTTGCACCGCCCTTAAAAAATTCAGAATACGTATCAGGATCGACCGAAAGGCTAGCCTTAATTATTTTGCATGGTTTGTCGGGGCCAATCCATGTTAACGGCAAGTTGTACGATTTAAATACAACCATGCCTGGTTTGGCTGGAAACCCAGAATTCACCGATAAAGATCTACAAGATATTATTAGTTACTTGAACAATGCTTTTTCCAGAACGTCCAAAAACATTAGTATTGAAAAAATAAAATCATTACGAGAAACAAAACCAAAGGATGGTGGCACTTTTAGCGAAAAGGAATTACTCGAATTAAAATATTGATTAATTGTAAAGGAACAGTTACACCAAAAACTGAAACAAATCGGGTTTGTTATTTAAGTAATCACCATAAAAATTTTGCGCTTTCATTTTAGTGATTAAAGGCTCTAAATCTGATGACGATTTTAACTCAATCCCAACCACGGCCGACCCGTTTTCACGATTGGTTTTTTTAGCATATTGAAAATAGGTGATGTCGTCGTTTTCGCCCAAAATATCAACTACAAATTCTTTTAGCGCCCCAGCACGCTGCGGAAATTTAATAATAAAATAATGCTTTAAATTGGCATAAAGCAAAGCACGTTCTTTAATTTCTGAAGTTCTTGTAATATCGTTATTGCTTCCACTTACCACACAAACTACATGCTTTCCTTTAATTTCTTCGGCATAAAAATCCAACGCCGATATACTTAAAGCACCCGCAGGCTCCACTACAATAGCGTCTCGGTTGTACAAATCTAAAATAGTCTGACAAACTTTACCTTCGGGAATGCTAATCATAGCATCGAGATTCTGCTTACATATTGGGAATGTTAAATCGCCAACACGTTTAACCGCAGCACCGTCAATAAATTTTTCAATACTTTTTAAAGTCGTGTTTTTATTGTTTTTTATTGAAACCGACATCGATGGCGCTCCTTCAGGCTCGACACCAATTATTTTGGTTTTTGGAGACAGTTGCTTAAAAACCGTCGATAAACCTGCAGCTAATCCGCCGCCGCCAACGGCTATAAACACATAATCGATAGGCGCTGTAGCTTGTTCTAAAATTTCAAGAGCTATTGTGGCCTGTCCTTCAATAACTTTTTTATCATTAAAAGGATGAATAAATGTTTTGTGCAATTGGTCGCATTCGGCAATAGCTAATTGATTTGCATCGTCAAAGGTATCTCCTTCCAAAACAATAGAAACATAGGGACCACCAAACATTTTTACCTGTTCTACTTTTTGTTTTGGCGTTGGTGCAGGCATAAAAATAGTGCCCTTAATTTTTAATAGTTTACAAGATAGCGCAACGCCCTGAGCATGATTTCCGGCGCTGGCACATACCACACCTTTTTCGGCTTCCGCTTTAGACAAAGCACTTATTTTATTATAAGCTCCTCTAATTTTATACGATCGGACTTGTTGTAAATCTTCGCGTTTAAAATAAACTTGGGCATTGTGCGTATCGGAATATCTAAAACTAAGGCTTAAAGGCGTAACTGCCGATACGTTTTTTATGGTATCGGCAGCTTGCTTTATATCACTAAGATTAGGAAAATATGTGGTTTTCTCCTTATTCATTAAATGTGTTTTAAAAATACCTACAAGGTTTTTTGAAATCTTGAGGGATAAATTTTCATATTAAACTATGGGCTTCATAGCCGTCATTGAGGCTCTTAAAAACTCACCTACTTTTTCAACAGGGTGATTTCTTAAAGCCGCATTAACTTCAATTAATCGGGCATTGTCAACACCTTCGCCATTATCGGCAGCATAGGTTTTGCCAATAACATCGGTATCGATTTTCTTCATAAAATCTGCTAATAAAGGCTTACAAGCATGATCGAACAAATAACAACCGTACTCTGCAGTATCAGATATTACACTATTCATTTCATATAATTTCTTTCTTGCAATAGTGTTTGCTATAAGCGGCGTTTCGTGCAGCGACTCGTAGTAAGCAGAAGCATCGATAATTCCAGACTCTGTCATAGCCTCAAAAGCCAATTCAACGCCAGCCCTTACCATAGCCACCATTAACACACCATTATCATAGTATTCTTGCTCTGAAATCTCAACATCACTCGCCGGTGTTTTTTCAAAAGCGGTTTCAGCAGTTTCAGCTCGCCATCCTAATAAATCTTTATCATCGTTAGCCCAATCAGCCATCATACCTGCAGAGAAACGACCTTCAATAATATCGTCCATGTGTTTTTGGAACAACGGACGCATAATATCTTTTAACTCTTCTGATAATTCAAAAGCCTTAATTTTTGCTGGATTTGAAAGTCGGTCCATCATATTGGTAATACCACCATACTTAAGACCTTCGGTAATGGTTTCCCAACCGTATTGGATGAGTTTTGAAGCATAACCAGCATCAATACCTTTTTCAATCATTTTATCAAAACAAAGGATTGAACCGGTTTGTAACAAACCACATAAAATGGTTTGCTCACCCATTAAATCAGACTTAACCTCAGCAATAAAAGACGATGCCAATACACCTGCTCTATCGCCTCCCGTTGCCACGGCGTAAGCTTTTGCCTGTGCCCAACCTTTTCCTTCCGGATCGTTTTCTTCGTGTACCGCAATTAAAGTTGGTACGCCAAATCCTCTTTTATATTCTTCTCTCACCTCGGTACCTGGGCATTTTGGTGCCACCATAATTACGGTAAGGTCTTCACGGATTTCCATGCCTTCTTCAACAATATTAAAACCGTGAGAATACGATAATGTCGCCCCTTGTTTCATTAATGGCATTACCGTGTTTACCACATTGGTATGCTGCTTATCTGGGGTTAAGTTTAGCACCAAATCTGCAGTTGGAATTAACTCTTGATAAGTACCCACTGTAAAGCCGTTTTCTGAGGCATTTACAAAGGAGGCACGTTTTTCTGCAATGGCAGCATCGCGTAAGGCATACGAAATATCCAATCCGGAATCCCGCATGTTTAAACCTTGGTTTAAGCCTTGAGCACCACAGCCTACAATTACTATTTTCTTGCCTTTTAACGCATTTACACCATCTTCAAACTCTGAAGAATCCATAAATCTACATTTTGCCAATTGGCTTAATTTGTCTCTTAATGAAAGGGTGTTAAAATAATTTCCCATTTTTAATTTTATTGTTAATTATTGGTTATTGAATGCTTTAAGCATTTCAGTTATTTTCATTTCTTCTTTTGTAACAGCAATGCGGCCAGAACGCACAAATTGCATAATACCAAACGCGTTTAATTCGCGCCGTAACAGCTCAATTTCTTGACGTCTTCCAGATTTTTCAAGTACAAAAAAGGCTTTGTTTACCGTTACGATTCTGGCGTTGCTTTCTTTAATTATATTTTGAATTTGAGGTTCTTCAAACAATAGATCAGACTTTATTTTAAACATACCGGATTCTTGATAAATCGTTTCCTCTTCGGTATGAAAATAAGCGCGAATAACTTCGATTTGCTTTTGAAATTGCCCGATTATTTTTTTTGCTTGTTCTTCGGTGATGTTCACTACGATTACAAACCGGTTTACGCCCTCGATTTCTGATTGCGATGTGGTTAAACTTTCAATATTGATATGCCTGCGCTGAAAAATGGCAGATATACGATTTAAAAGTCCGATAGTATTTTCAGTATAAATTGAAAATGTGAATGTTTTTATATCTTCGTTCATGTTTTTTAAGATAATAGAAATTAGATGCTAGAAAATAGACTGATTCAACAATGCAACAAGTTTATTTTCATTCATTAAACATCTTTCTTCTTTGTTCTATTTTTTTATTTTTTATTCTTCATTTAACTTAAACGGATGTCTGAAACCGATGCCCCCGAAGGAATCATAGGAAACACATTGTCTTCTTTTTCTACGCAAACCTCTAAGAAGTAAGACTCTTTTGAAGCCATCATTTCTTTTACAGCTTCGGCCAACTCTTCCCGTTTAACCACTTTTCTGGCTTTAATATAATATCCCTCGGCAATGGCTACGAAATTTGGATTTATCATTTCGGTTGAGGCGTATCGTTTATCAAAAAACAACTGTTGCCACTGGCGTACCATGCCTAGAAATTCGTTGTTTAAAACCACGATTTTAACAGCGGCTTTTTGTTGGAAAATAGTCCCCAATTCTTGAATATTCATTTGATAGCCACCATCGCCAATAATAGCGACTACCTCGCGCTCTGGCGCAGCCATTTTAGCACCTATAGCAGCAGGTAAAGCAAAGCCCATAGTACCCAAACCTCCTGAGGTAATGTTGCTTTTGGTTTTGTTGAATTCTGAATAGCGACAAGCAATCATTTGGTGCTGCCCCACATCTGATACAATGGCAGCATTACCTTCGCTTTGTATATTTATTTCTTTTAAAACTTCGCCCATTGTTAAACCTTCTTTGGTTGGGTGAAGATCGTCCTTTATCACTTTTTCGTATTCAACAGCATATAAATCTTTAAATTTTTGATGCCACGCCTCATGCGAATTTTCATTTAACAGCGGTAACAATTGCGCTAAACTGTCTTTAGAATTACCCAAAACAGGCACGTCTGCAAATACGTTTTTATTAATTTCGGCGGGATCGATTTCAAAATGAATCACTTTAGCTTGTTTGGCATAGGTATCTAAACTCCCCGTTACACGATCGTCAAAACGCATCCCGATAGCGATTAACACATCGCACTCATTGGTTAACTTATTTGGCGCATAATTACCATGCATTCCAACCATACCAATATTTAAGGGATGTGACGTTGGCAACGCCGAAGCGCCCATAATGGTCCACGCTGCAGGAATACCTGCTTTTTCAACAACGGCTTTAAGTTCGGCTTCAGCTTTACCCAAAATAACGCCTTGCCCCCAAACAATCATGGGTTTTTTAGCGGCATTAATTAATTCGGCAGCCGCTTTAACGGACTCTAAATTCGTTTTAGGTACAGGAATATAACTGCGTACGCCCGTACATTTTTTATATTTAAAATCCAGTTCCCCAAATTGGGCATCTTTCGTAATATCAACTAAAACGGGCCCTGGTCTTCCGCTTCTGGCAATATAAAATGCCCGGGCTAAAACCTCGGGAATATCTGAGGCTTTAGTGACTTGACAGTTCCATTTCGTAACGGGCGTAGAAATACCCACAATATCGGTTTCTTGAAAGGCATCGCTACCTAATAAGTGCGACGGTACTTGACCTGTAATACAAACCAGCGGCGTGGAGTCTATTTGTGCATCGGCAATGCCCGTAATTAAATTTGTTGCTCCTGGTCCAGAAGTGGCCATGGCTACGCCCACACGTCCGGAAATTCTAGCAAACCCTTGAGCGGCGTGTGCTGCACCTTGCTCGTGGCGCGTTAACACGTGATGGATTTCATCTCTGTACTTAAACAGTTCGTCATAAACTGGCATAATAGCACCACCGGGATATCCGTAAAGAATATCAACACCTTCAGCTATTAAACTTCTAACTATGGCCTCACAACCGGTTATGCGCTCGCTTGGTTGCTCTAGATAATTTGCTTTTGTCATGGTTTTAGTTTCCATAAATTTCAATTAATGAGATTTCCGCTTTCGCGGAAATAAAAATGTTTTATTTAAAACGCGTCGGTTACACAGCCTTGAGATGCCGATGCTACAGTTTTAGCGTATTTATATAATATTCCTTTTTTATGTTTCAATTCGGGTGCTACCCATTTCGATTTTCTTTCAGCTATTTCTTCTTCTGATAACAATACATTAATGGAGTTGTCTTCGGCACTAATTCTAATTTTATCGCCCGTTTTAATCAACCCGATGGTGCCGCCTGATTGTGCTTCGGGGGTAATATGCCCAACCACAAAGCCGTGTGTTCCGCCAGAAAAACGTCCGTCGGTAATTAAAGCGACAGACTTTCCTAAACCAGCTCCCATAATCAATGAGGTTGGTTTTAACATTTCTGGCATCCCCGGACCTCCTTTGGGGCCGACGTAACGAATAACGACAACATCGCCTTTTTCAACTTCGCCATTTGAAATTCCAGTGTTTGCAGCCTGTTCGCCATCGTAAACCACCGCTTTTCCTTCAAACAACAAACCTTCATTTCCACTAATTTTTGCAACAGCGCCTTCGGTGGCCAAATTGCCATAAAGGATTTGCAGGTTACCTGAAGACTTTAAAGCTTTGTCTTTTGGATAAATAACATCTTGGTCGTCTTCAAAAGTAAGTGGTTCCACATCGGCTAAATTTTCAGCAAGGGTTTTGCCCGTAACGGTTAAACAATCGCCGTGTAAATAGCCGTTATCCAATAGATATTTCATTACTGCTGGAGTGCCACCAATACCGTGAACATCTTCCATTAAATATTTTCCGGATGGTTTTAAATCTGCAATTAGCGGTGTTTTATCGCTTACGCGCTGAAAATCTTCTAAAGTAAACTCAATATCCGCAGCGTGCGCAATAGCTAAAAAGTGCAGTACCGCATTGGTTGAACCACCTAAAGCGTTAACAAGTGCAACAGCGTTTTCAATAGATTTTTTGGAAATGATATCCAATGGTTTTAAATCTAATTCCAATAGGTTTTTAATGGCTCTCGCCGTTCTTTCACTTTCCGATAATTTATTTGGATTTTCAGCCGGAATAGATGAGTTATAAGGCAGCGAAAAGCCCATACATTCAATAGCCGAAGCCATGGTATTTGCGGTGTACATCCCGCCACAGGCACCTGCGCCCGGAATGGCTCTTTTAATAATATCCCTGTATTCTTCTTCACCTATTTCGCCAGCCACTTTTTGTCCCAAAGCCTCAAAAGCCGAAACGATGTTTAGTTTTCTTCCTTTGTAACTTCCAGAAGCGATTGTACCGCCATACATCATTATCGATGGGCGATTTAAACGCAGCATCGCAATAACGGCTCCGGGCATATTTTTATCGCAACCCACCACAGAAACCAACGCATCGTAACTTTGTGCATTCATTACCGTTTCAATAGAATCTGCAATAATATCCCTGGACGCTAACGAATAATTCATCCCCGAAGTCCCCATTGAAATACCATCACTCACACCAATGGTGTTAAAGACCAAACCAACCATATTGGCTATTTTGCTTTCAATTTTAACCTCGGCAGCTAAATTGTTTAAGTGCATGTTGCACGGGTTACCATCGTACCCCGTACTTGCAATCCCCACTTGGGCTTTTTGCATATCTTCATCAGATAAACCCACGGCATACAACATGGCTTGTGATGCTGGTTGAGATTCATCCTGTGTTAATCTCCTACTATGTTTATTAAGTTTATTCATATTTTTTGCAAAATTTTTTGCTTTACTTTATTTTCAATATAAATCTTCTTGCGATTTAAGATTTTGTTTAAAAATTCAACAAAATTCCTAAAATGGCTACGAAATTAAATTATTACAATTTTAAATCTGTTTTTTGCTGTATTTTTAGGTTAAATCCACGTTGCTTAAAATTAGTTTAAATATTTGATTTTCAGCGATGTAACCTCGTTTTTTTATGATGTCCAATGTTTGTTTTTTTTTCGGTGAAAAATTTCGTGTTTTTTCGGATTAAATTATTCGCAATTTTAAGGGCGGTTTTTCATTAATTTCACATAGAAAAACCTAACTCATGCCAATAAAAAAAGCCTTCCGATTTGGGAAGGCTTTTAAAATTATTTTAAGTTTTAATATACCATTCCCTAGCGTTGTGAAATAATCACAATGATAATAATTGAAACGATATTTAAAATTTGCTTTTTCATTTGTTGCTACAAATATTGTAAATAATATTTACATGACAATTCTTTTTCTTAAAAAAAGAAAAATGGGCTCGCATATTCTTTTATTTTTTTACTTTTGCCATCACAAATAACAGAGGAAAGATTTGACTGATTGCAACCTCTTTGTGTTGACCAAGTTTTACAAATAATAAGTAAAAAATCCTGAATTAATTTTAGGCAAATGGGTTAGGCACAAGTAAAAATGCTAAAGGCAGTGTAAACTTCCTTCGACGCTATCGTCAAATCTGTAATAAAATTTAAAATATGGCTTATTTATTTACTTCGGAAAGTGTTTCTGAAGGACACCCGGATAAGGTAGCAGACCAAATTAGTGATGCTTTAATTGACAACTTTATAGCGTTTGATAAAGACTCGAAAGTAGCTTGCGAAACCCTAGTAACCACGGGGCAAGTTGTTTTAGCTGGCGAGGTAAAATCGTCCACCTATTTAGATGTTCAAAAAATAGCGAGAGAGACCATCAATAAAATTGGATATACCAAAGGCGAGTATATGTTTGATGGCAATTCGTGTGGTGTTTTATCGGCAATTCACGAGCAATCTGATGATATAAACCGTGGTGTTGAAAGAGCGAAAAAAGAAGAGCAAGGTGCCGGCGACCAAGGTATGATGTTTGGTTATGCCACGCGCGAAACTGAAAACTTTATGCCATTGGCTTTAGATTTATCGCACCGAATTTTAAAAGAACTTGCTGAACTGCGCAGAGAAAATAAAGACATTACGTATTTAAGACCCGATTCCAAAAGTCAGGTTACCATCGAGTACAGCGATGATAATATCCCACAACGCATTGATGCCATTGTTGTATCGACGCAGCACGACGATTTTGATGAAGATGAAGCGATGCTTGCCAAAATAAGAAAGGATATTGTTGAGATTTTAATACCACGGGTTATTGCCAAATTACCAGAGCAAATACAAGGGTTGTTTAACGATGCGATTACCTATCATATAAACCCAACCGGGAAATTTGTTATTGGCGGTCCACATGGCGATACAGGATTAACCGGTCGTAAAATAGTTGTTGATACTTATGGCGGTAAAGGCGCTCACGGTGGCGGTGCATTTTCTGGAAAAGACCCAAGTAAGGTTGATAGAAGTGCCGCTTATGCCACACGCCACATTGCTAAAAACTTGGTTGCCGCAGGCGTTGCCGATGAAATTTTGGTACAGGTAAGCTACGCTATTGGCGTGGTTGAGCCAATGGGTGTTTTTATTGACACGTTTGGAACGTGCCCTTTTAATATGACTGATGGCGAAATTGCAGAAAAGGTATCTAAACTTTTTGATTTACGCCCATTTGCCATTGAAGAACGCTTAAAATTACGCGCGCCCATGTACAGCGAAACAGCGGCTTACGGACACATGGGACGCAAAAACGAAACCGTTACCAAAACCTTCACCCAACCAAATGGCGAAACCATAACCTTGGACGTTGAGTTATTTACTTGGGAAAAACTGGATTATGTTGATAAAGTAAAAGATGCTTTTGGTTTGTAATTCCAAACACGCCTTATAATATTTTAAAAAAGCCTTGTAATGTATTTTACGAGGCTTTTTTGGTTGCGCTGAACTAGACTTCGTAAAAAATTTCAGCTATATTCGTTTATCGGCGGATATAAACAATATTCCAGACAGTTTATATCCTAAAGCCATAAGGCAACATTTGCACAAATCAAACTTTTTGCTTACTTTTGACGTTAGTAACGCGAAACAAAAGCATGATTATATCCTTTGGCTCGAAAGAAACCGAAAAGATTTGGGACGGAATCCGAGTCAAAAAAATGCCGATTGAAATTCAGAACGTTGGACGTCGAAAATTGAGAATGCTGAATAACTCGCAAGACATTGCCGATTTACGAATTCCGCCTTCAAACCGACTTGAAAAACTGACTGGAAATTTAAACGGATTTTATAGTATCCGAATAAACAAACAATGGCGAATAATATTTCAATGGGACAAAGGAAACGCAAGTGAAGTGGAAATAATCGACTATCATTAAAAAACAAAGAAATGGAAAAGCTGAATAACATACATCCTGGCGAAATTCTACTCTATGAATTTCTAGAGCCTTTAAAAATAAGTGCATATAGACTTGCAAAGGATTTGAAAATACCACAAACAAGAATTTCAGAAATCGTAAAAGGAAATCGAAGGATAACAGCTGATACGGCTTTGCGATTGAGTAAATATTTTGGAAATTCTGCTAAATTCTGGCTCGGACTTCAAGACGATTTTGACATTGAAGAGGAAAAAAAGTCAAAACAATCGGAACTGAACGAAATAAAACATTACGAAAATAAAAACGTTGCCTAACGTGTATAACTCATTGCGACTGAATTCCTAATCAGAATTCATTGCAATTCACTATCTTTCGGTCACGGCGGAAAATCATAGCTGATTTTCCGCAACGAGCTATGCACAAAACCGATAAATGAACCTCTCTTTTCACGTTAGCAATTTCAACGGTATTCTTTGTTATAAGAAAACAGAATTAACCATCCATTTTACCACTTTATGAAAAAAAATGTAAATTGAGCAAAGGCTATAACAACATCTCAAATAAAATGGTTGCCAACACAATTGACGAAGTCATAGATATTTTAGGAGACATCATTGAAAGCTCCAAAAAAGACGAAAGCACCATAGGGTATTTTGCAGCATTATACCAAAAAGTAACCATTAGCGTAAAGGATAAACTGCACACCAATTATTTTGATGATGACGAAAGAATGGAACGGTTGGATGTTTTGTTTGCCAATAGGTATTTGCTGGCGTATTATAATTACAAACAAGGCAAGTCCATTACAAAGTCTTGGGGCATGGCGTTTCAGTCTTCAAATAATAACGGTTTAATTGTACTTCAACATTTACTGTTGGGTATGAATGCGCATATAAACTTAGATTTGGGCATTGCTGCTTCTGAAATATCGGACCGCTCATCAATGGATACATTGCATTCAGATTTTAACAAAATTAATGAGATATTGGGTGCTTTGGTAGATGAAATACAAAATGATTTATCTAAAATTTGGCCCACTTTAATTAAGATTTTAAAATTAGCAAACAAGGTTGATGATTTTTTTATAAACTTTAGCATGAGCATCGCCCGAGATGGCGCCTGGAAATTTGCCAACGAGTTGGTTGTTGAAAAAGAAAAAAACAGTAAAGCCCATTTGATTACTTTAAGAGACGATAAAATATCGAAGTTTGCAACATCCATAACGGTTCATAAAATAATGGTGCGCATTATATTTTTTATAGTCAGGATTGGAGAACGCGGAAAACCATCGGATAAAATAAAAGCGTTGGAACGAGTGATTAAAAACCAAACGAAATGACTATGAAAAAACTGATTACTATAATATTATTGACTATGCTACATACCCATTGCGCAATAGACAGAAATATTTTGCCTTTAAATGACATCGAACTCGAAACATTAGAAGTGTTCAAAGATTTTGAACCAAAACACCAAATCCAAATAAGTGATAAAAATGAGGCTGGACAAAAATTGTGGCTATGCCTTACGTTTGAATCCAAAGAAAATAATGTTCCACTAATCAACCAAAAAATTCAAATGTATCACACAACTTCAAAAGGGGAATATGAACCTACAAACCCTAATGACGAATCTACGGCACGTTTAAATGGCGAGGTTTTTACAAATGAAAAGGGGCAAGTATTTGTTAAAACGATATTGCCCGGTGATTATGGGAGTTCAGCAGACAATAGACATATTCACACCACTGTTATAAATGCCAGACCTGAAGCTTACGATATACATTTCAAACAATTTACAGGACAAATGAGTAAAAATTTCATTTCTGGAAGTGACCAACATTTTCTTGCTGATTTGAAAAGAACAGATGATAGTACGCTTGTTTCTTTTCTAACCATTGCGGTTAAACAACCTCAAAATCAGAATATAACAAGCAGTCAAAAAATACCAGACTGTCAATGGTGCGGAGCCAGTGAAGCACCTGAAAACATTAGTTGGGAAACGCGCATTGCTGATGAAAATACAGAAGGGGAACGCCTTATTTTGGAAGGGACAATTTTTGAAGCTGACGGCAAAACCCCTGCCGAAAATGTGATAGTTTATGCTTACCACACCAATGCCAAAGGGCGCTATGAAAAGAAAGGAAATGAAACAGGAAATGGTGTTCGACACGGCTATTTACGAGCATGGGCTAAAACGAATCATTTAGGCAAGTATAGATTTTACACCATTAAACCAGCGCCCTATCCAAATAATGCAGAACCTGCTCATGTACACATGACTCTTATGCGGGAAGATTTTAAAGAATATTGGATAAATGCTACTTGGTTTAAGGGTGATAAGATAATTACGAAAGAAATGACCGAAAAACTGGATCGGACGGGAGGTTTTTCGAATATCATAGAACTTGTAAAAAACGAAGAAAACATTTGGATCGGGAAAAGAGATATTATCTTGAATCCACCAAATGAATAGCAGCAAACCCCTATAAAACCTAAAAGCCTTAGCACATAAAGTGACACCGCCCATTGTGTACAAAGTCTCTTAACGAACCTCTCCCAAAACAAAACGACCCTCAGTTTAAAAACTTAATCAAGCAAATATGTGCGTTAGGGATTGAGGCATTTGTTGGAGCTCGCCGACGTAGGAGGAAGCGACTGCCAAAAGCCCGACCCTTGTGGTAACGCCCAAATAAACATAACGATATTTCTCAAAAACTTAATAACAGCATTACAACTCGTAACGCACCCGCAATGTTATAAAGCGCGGTTGTATAAAGGTTTCGGAATTATAAACGGCAAGGTTGCTGGCACTGTTTTGCACGCGCGAATCGATATCCAAAAGGTTTGTGGCCTTAATTTCGTATTCCCATTTGGCATCATTATTCTTTCGGTAAGCCAAGGACGCATCCCAGGTTTTAAAGGTTTGCGATGGCTGGGTACCGCTATTTTGATTGGTATAAGTGTATGCGGTGCGGAAGGTAACCGATTTCCAGATGTAGGCATCAAAATCTACCGATGGCGCCTTGGTAATAAACTTGGTGGTGCTCGTGCCCAAATTATTGTTGGAAACGCTGTAACGATACCTAAACCTTAGGTTTGGTGCTTCTCTAAAATTGGTGCGCAATTCGGGGCGGTAACTTTGGGTAAACCTTTCGCTTAACGATTGCCTGCCTTGTACAAACTGATTGATTTTACTGTAGTTGAAATTGGCTGATAAACTGGCTCGTATTTTGCCAAAGGTGCGCTGTACGCGTCCGTTTGCCGATACACTTTCGTCGGCAAAATTAGAATTGAAAAAGGTACTTGTTCTAATCACGTTTTCAAAATCGGTTAGCCCTCTAATCTGATCGATATTTTTTGAATAGGATAGTCGGCCAAAAACATTGGTATAATTAAACATGTTAAAGCTGCTGTAAAATAAGCTTACATTGTGTGATAGGGCATTTTGCAAATCGGGCTCGCCAAACTGAATGCTGTTGTAATTGTTAAACACCAAGCCTTGTGCCAATCGCGTAACATCGGTAAATTGATTTTGCATGGTATAGCGCAGCGTTAAACTTTCGCTCTTTTTAAATTGAACTCGGGTTTCGAAATCTGGCAACAATTTTAAAAAGTTGTTTTTAAAGGTTTCACCAAATTGGGTGTTTTTATTGCCGTACGCATGCACGGAAAACCCAGGAGTTATGGTAAACTTACCGGTTTTTAAAGTGTAATGAACGCCCAAATACACATCAGTAAAATTGTAATCGGTGTCGTTTGCGGCACGACCATTGTTGAAGGTTGGTGTGGGTTCAAATTGAGAATTATCGTCTAAAAATTGAAAAATATTGGAGTTGAATTCCTGTCGGCTTAAAATAGTACCCAATGTAAAGTTGATATTGCTTTTTGCATTCAGAATATTGTAATAATCCAGTTTGGCATCAAGCTGATTGGATTTTATGCGTCTGTCTTGGGCTAAATCATAATTATTTAAAGTAGTATTAAAACCCATAGCTTGTGCCGTTGTATCAAAAGCATCTCTATCGTTGGGGTCTGTTTCATCGTTATTATTGGGGTCGTTTACTAATAATGCATTGTAAAACGGGTCTTCGTTTTTTATTAAATGCTGCGCTTCAAAAGCAAAAATATTTGTGTCGTCAAGCGTGTAATAATAATTCAGGTTTTGATTTATGCTGAATGGCGTAACCTCATCCAACTGATTGGTGTTGCCAACGACCGAAGAAAATAGGTTTTGAATTTGTTCATCTTTTGAGAAACGCGCCAAAATATCATAATCCAATTGGTTGTTTAAATTGGGTTTGTAAGATGCGCTGAACTTCGCTAAACCTTGATTGGAACGTTCGTTACTACTTTGTTCGGTGGCTTCGTCAGGGATTCCCAAATCGGCATCGGTATATTGTACAAAACTTGTTTCTTTCGATAAAATCCGGCTGCTGTTGTATATCGCAAAACCACTTAAATCGAGCGTCTTTTTAGGTGAATAACTAAAGTTTGAAGCCGCTAATTTGTTTTCGATTTCGAGCGCATTGTTTTGGCTTGTTAAAAAATTAAGACTATTATCGCCCAAATTAATGCTTGTTCCGCTGCCTCTGCTCGGTGCTCGAAACCCACCTCCAAATCCACGAAGGTCGCGACGTGTTAATGCCAAATCTCCGGTGTTATTTAAATCGCCAATAAAATTAAGACTAAATTGAGGGCTGTAGTAAAACAGTTTGGGTTGGGCTAAATAGAGCTCTTCGTCTGGCGAATTACCTCCACCAGCTGTAATATTACCAAACCAAAAATTTTCTTTTCCCTCTTTAAGTTTGATATTTAAAGCAACATTATCTTGATTGTTCGTTACGTTTCTTAACTGACCAACCTCGGAATAATTTCGCAACACCTGCACTTTATCCACCGCATTTGACGGGATATTTTTGGTGGCCAATTTAGTGTCGCCATCAAAAAAATCCTTTCCGTTAACCATAAGTTTGTTCACCACTTTACCCTCTACTTCAACTTGCCCATCATCATTGATTTCTACACCTGGTAATTTTTCCAAAACATCTTCAAGTTTTCGTTCGGTACCCGTTTTAAACGAATCGGCATTGTAAATTAAAGTATCGCCTTTTACCGTTACCGGCATTTCGTATGTCAGTTCAACGGCATCCAAAGCATTGTCTGGCACCATGGAAACATTTTTTACCAAATCCACTTCTTTAGTCGAAATGGTTTCTTTAAAAGCCTTCATACCTATGTAACTTACCTGTAAACTATATGTCGAGTTTTTTTCTAAATTTAATTTATAGCGTCCGTCATCATTGGTAATACCATAAGATTCCAAAGCTTGGGTTTCCTGATTTATGGCTACAACATTTGCCAATTCTAGCGGATTACCAATACTGTCTTTTACAACGCCCTGTAGTTTTATCTGAGCAAAAGCTGTGCTCGCTATTAAAATAAATAGCGTGGTTATTTTTAGTTTCATTAAGTGTTTTTTTTGATTGGTTAATTTGATGGTGTTACCCTCTTCTTCCACCTCGACCTCTTCCTCTAAAGTTTTCGCGCAATTCCTTCATTTTCTTTTCTAAAATTTCCTGATATTCCAACTTGGTCACTTCTTTTCCTTTTGAAGGTTTTTTAATGGCATCCTTATCATTGGGATTCATCACGATTTTTGAACATAAAACAGTTGTTCTTCCTGCGTTTACTTCCAAAATTAAACCGGGCAATCCCCAATATTCACCTGGACCTTGGTTGATTGGAATTTGAAGCGTATACCAAGCTTCAACCTGGATTAATTTCTCGGAATCATTGGTTTTAGGCGCTTTTGTTTGCGTTGAATCTTGCGCATTGGTTCTGTTTTCCGGTGGTCTTCTAAATCTTGTAAAATCGAAACTGGAATCAGCAATGGTTGCCGTTGCTTTAAAACACATATACTGTCCTATTTGTTTGGTTTCGCTACCCATTACCCAATTTATTTGGGACAAAGAATCTTTAATTAAAAACTGTTTTCCGAATAATTCTTGATCTTGCAAAAACACTTTGTCTTTAATGTTTTTATATTGATCGCCACCTGTAAAACTAGACATCATTCCTCTAAATCGGCCACCTTGACCTTGACCGGGAGCTTCCAATTTTTCTTCTTCTTTGTAAATGGATTCTGTTTTATTAAAGGTTAGTACGTATGTTTTTTCAAACATGCTTTTCATCCGCTCTGCTATTCGCTTTTTTTGCTCTTCGCTCATTCCGGGTCGACCAAAATTATCCATATCGATAGAGGTTTTCGATATGTAATAAGCTTTCCCTTGAAAATCGTTTTGCGCAAAAGAGCAAACGCCAACTAACAGGGTTAAACTAAAAATAGCATATTTAAAAAATTCAGTGATTTTCATTTTTATAAAGTCTTTTGGTTAGGTATTAAATATTATCTATAAGACTTTTAAAAATGACGTTGGTTTAATATAGGCATCAATTTATTTACCCACCAACTCTAATGATTACTCTTTCGCCATCATCGCTTCCTCTACGAGATCGAAATTGCTCCATCATTTCTTTGGATTTCTTGTCCATAATTTCATCAAACTTGGCTTGGGTTACTTCTTTGCCTTTTGTGGGTTCTTCAATTTTTACAGGTGTTTTCGGGTTGATAACAATCTTGGTGCAAACCAAGGTTAAATCGCCATCGTTAACCTCTAAAATCAATCCTGGCAATCCATAAAAATCATCTGGCCCATTGTTAACCGGAATTTGTGGTGTGTACCAAACGGTGGTGGTTCGGTCTTTTGTTACTTCTTTGGTTTCACCTTCATTGGTCAATGTTTTGGTTGTGTAACTGTCTTTAAAAACAGCCTTAAAACATGTATAATCACCAATGTTTTTGGTGTCGTTTACCAATTCCCATTTTCGGTTGGTTAAGGTGTCTTTTATCAAAAAAAGCTTTCCATAAATTTCTGTTTTATTGGTATATCTGTTTTCTTTTACATTTTTATACATGACATCGGATCCCTGGGAAATTTTAATTTGAATCCCTGAATTTACCAGCGATGGTGTTTCCAGTTTTTCATTTCGTTTATAAATCGATTCGTTTTTATTAAACGTTAATGTGTATTCTTGCTGAAATTGTTTTCGCAATTGTTCTTGAATTTGTTTTTGCATTTCAGCATTAGTATTCTCGTCGTCCATTTTTAAGTCTACTTTTCTGTGCGATTTGTACGTAGCCACACCCTGAAAATCTTGTGCATTTCCTTTGGATACTACTAAAGACAATGCCACAATAATGAGTTTAATAATTGTTTTCATATTGTACTTTTTTTAATAAAATTGATTACTGTTCGTTTTTTGATTGATGAATTACAAATATGAAAACTAAATTCACTTTTTATAGTTAACGAGTGTTAACGTGTGTTAAGCCATTGGTTTTGTATCGGTTTAACCCTTACTTTTGAACTATGAACGAGAAGAAATATAAATGGATTTTATATTTAATTGTAACCACAATTTTGTTAACCATAGCGGTGCAATACTATTGGAATTACAAAAATTATTTACAGAACAAACAGAACTTTATAAATCAAGTTCAGGTTGGTTTTGACAATGCTTTAGACACCTATTACGCCGATCTTGCCGAAGCTAACCAAATGACTTTTATAGACATTGAAACCGATAGCTTGAATTTTAAAAACCAATTAAATCGTTTACAAAACGATTCAATTTTTAGAAAAATACAGGAGGATTATAAAGGCAACCTAGATAAAGAAATTGCGGGTTTTACACAAATAAACGGTTCCGATAGCGGTTTTACTTTTTCGAAAAGTGAAAATCATATCAAACAAATAAAAGTTATAAAAGGCAAAAAAGCCGCCGATAGCTTAAAACTTGTAAAAGGCATTACCTCTATTTTTATATCCATCCAAAACGATACTTTAGATTTTAAAAAGCTAAATCCCATTATAAAAAATGAGTTTGAAAGAAAACAGTTAAACATCGATTTTGCCTTAACACACTTTAAAAACGATAGTGTATTTAGCTCCTTTAATACTGCAATTGAAAACCCCGATTATTTAAAAACAAAATCTAAATCCACCTTTTTAAAACAAAATGAAAGTTTGGAAATTGCTTATCCGAATGCCACAAAAATCATATTAAAAAGAAGTGCACTTAGTATATTAATTTCCACAATTCTTGTATTGGCCGTTATTAGCTGTTTACTGTATCTTTTAAAAATCATTAAAAACCAAAAGCAGTTGGCCGAAGTAAAAAACGATTTAATCAGCAATATAACCCACGAGTTTAAAACCCCAATTGCCACTATTGGTGTGGCTATTGAAAGCATTAAAAATTTTAATGTTATTGATGATAAAGAGAGGACAAAAACCTATTTGGACATGTCTGACAACCAACTATCCAAACTCAATATAATGGTTGAAAAATTACTAGAAACCGCAACTTTGGACAGCGACAGTTTAACGCTTGAAAAAGACAGTTTCAACATTGCAGATATCTTACAGACTATAGTTGAAAAACATAAAATTCAAACCGAAAAATCAATCCATTTTAAAACAATTTCAAATAAAATAATTGCAAATATTGACGGGTTTCATTTTGAAAATGCCATAAATAATATTTTAGACAATGCTATAAAATATGGCGGGAACACGATTAACATTCATTTATCTCAAGACAACACTGCGTTTACGGTATCAATTTCAGATGATGGAAATGCGTTAACAAAAGCAAATAAAGATAAGATTTTCGAGAAGTTTTATCGCGTGCCAAAAGGCAACACCCACGATGTAAAAGGCTTTGGCATTGGCTTGTATTACGCCAAAAAAATTGCGGAAAAACACGGTGGCAGCATTAATTTACATTTAGAAAACAACCAAACCACTTTTAAAATAACTTTCCCAAATGACTAAGCCCACAACCATACTTTTAGCAGAAGATGAGCCAGCTTTAGGGCAAATCATTAAAGAAAGTTTAGAAACCCGAAACTTTAATGTGCTGCTCTGTGAAAATGGCGAAAAGGCTTTCGAAGTTTATAAAAACGAAAGTCCGGAGTTGTTGGTTTTGGATGTGATGATGCCAAAAAAAGATGGATTCACATTAGCCAAAGATATTAGAACCGTTGATGACACTATCCCCATTATTTTTTTAACCGCTAAATCGCAAACCCAAGATGTGGTGGAAGGCTTTACCATTGGCGGAAACGACTATTTAAAAAAGCCGTTTAGTATAGAAGAATTAATTGTTAGAATTAATAATTTATTGCAAAGAACCAAGCTTCAAAAAACAACGGAATTATTAACTGTTGGCCATTATTCGTTTAATTTCCCCAAACAATTGCTTCAATTTAAGGACGAAGAATCGGTGCAATTAACACATCGCGAAGCGCATCTATTATTTCATTTAATTAAAAATAAAAATGCGGTTTTAAATCGGTCAGTCATTCTAAATAAACTTTGGGGAAATGATGATTTTTTCTCGGCACGAAGTATGGATGTTTTTATTTCCAAGCTTCGTAAAAAGCTAAATAAAGACACCAATATTCAAATTTTAAATGTTCGCGGATTTGGATATAAACTAATTTGCTGAAAGTGGTTTGATTTTTGTATTTTTCCAAATACTATGAAATTAACTGCTTTTCTTTTCTTTTTTATTTCGGCCATTGCGTTTCCGCAAAAATCGATTGAAACAACGTTCGTTAAAAAAATTGAACTCAAAGCAGAAACGATAGTTTCCGTCGATAAATTCAGTGATTACGAAGTTATTAAATACGTTGACAATAACACTTTGTTTAGAAAGCACAAAGACGCCATTATCTATAATTATAGCAACGTACAATTGGGCGACCTCACATCGGTTGATGCTTTTAGCCCTTTAAAAATTAAACTCTTTTACAAAAGCTTTAATACAGTTGTAATTTTGGATAATCGGTTATCCGAAATGGATAAAATCGATTTCAACACTGTAAAACCGTATAAAAATGTATCGCATGTTTCTACAGGTTTTGGTAGCAAACTTTGGATTTTCAATCAGGATTTGCAACAATTGGAGCTTTATAACTATAAAACCGGCGAGGTTTATGCAAAATCCATTCCGGTTGAGTCTTCTGTAATTCAGCTTGTAAGCAGTTATAACCATTGCTGGTTACTTACAAAAAAGTACTTATATAAATATGATGCTTACGGTAGTCTTATTTACAAAATTGAAAATAAAAACTATACCGCTATGGTTTTAAATTTTGACAACATTGTGCTTCAATCGAGCGACAAAAACCTGCATTATCTACCAAAAAACAGTCAGGTTATTGCCCCCATAAAAACACCAAAATTGTTAATAAATCAGTTTTTACTAAACCGAGGAAGCTTGTATCTTTACGACAATGAATTTCTTCATGAATACCAACTAATAAAAGATTAAATTATGCACGTTGCAATTGCAGGAAACATTGGCGCGGGAAAAACAACGCTCACAAAATTATTGGCAAAACATTATAAATGGGAAGCGCAGCTTGAAGACGTTGTGGACAATCCGTATTTAGACGACTTTTACAATCAAATGGAACGTTGGAGCTTTAACTTGCAGGTGTATTTTTTAAACAGCAGATTTCGTCAAGTGGCTCAAATTCGCGAAAGCGGAAAAGACATTATTCAAGACCGTACCATTTACGAAGATGCGCATATTTTTGCACCCAATTTGCATGCTATGGGTTTAATGACGAATCGTGATTTTGAAAATTACTCGTCGCTTTTCGAACTTATGGAATCGTTTGTGCAAGGGCCTGATTTACTTATTTATTTGCGCAGTTCTATTTCTAATTTAGTGGATCAAATCCACAAACGTGGTCGGGATTACGAAAACTCGATAAGCATTGATTATTTAAGCCGATTAAACGAACGCTACGAAGCTTGGATATCAAAATACGACAAAGGCAATTTGTTAATTATTGATGTTGATCATTTAGATTTTGTATCGAACCCCGAAGATTTAGGAAACATTATCAATAAAGTGGAAGCTGAAATTAATGGGCTTTTTTAGGCTTTTATAAACCCATGTTTTTTAGCGTGTTCGGTGGCTTGTTTACTGCTTTCTACCAATAACGCTGGTGTTGTTTTATAACTTTTATATAGCCCCGAAACCCTAAGCATTTTCTTTTTATGGTTAACGCTACGCAGATAAATGGCTAAAATTCTGTCTGGATAGGTTTCGGCTATTTCAAGATAAATATCTGGGTCGTGTTCGCCGCTATCGCCTATTAAAATAAATTTGAGATGAGGATAGGTTTTTAAAAGATTTATAATCTCCTTTTGTTTTTGTGGTTTTTCATCTTTGGGCTTTTTTGAAAACGGACTGGGAAAATTTCTTAAAATAATGGGGCCTTTTGGAAAGTTGTTCTTTTTTAAAAAGTACTTTATGTACCGATATAAATTCCACGGACTGTGGCTTACATAAAATATGGGATTTGAATCGTTCCCGGATTTACCGCGGTGCAATTCATGATAGAATTCCGGTGCACCTTTTAAGGGCAATCGTTTTCCTGCGGAAGTAAAAAAAGTATTTATAATAACCCGCCATTTTAAAATAGAGGTTAACCCTGTATGCAGTATGGTGTCGTCTATATCGCTAATAACAGCAAATGATGCGCCTTTTGAGGGTATAAGCATCTCGCCCGGAAATTTGTTGTTAGATTGAATACGTCGCTTTAAAAGTTCTTCCCGAAAAGAAAATTCAAATTTAACCCAACCTTCTTCATTTGCATAATTGGTGATGCTTTCAGCTTTTTCATCCAAAAGAAAGTAACCGTGTTTATCGGTTTTTGTGTAAAAGAACTTATCATCGCCCATTTTAATGATGAGTTCTGTGTGTTTTATTTCATCGGTTTCAAAACGTTTCAAAGCGTTAAAAAGTAATTTTAAAACACCTTTACCTTCTAAATTAATATTTTCATCTTCAAGAGCTCTGCCTCTTAAATATAGGTGATTGGATGTTCCGTATGTTTGAAAAGCTATAATTTGAAGCGGATCTTTGCTAAACATGGGCTTTATAATTTGAAATGAAAATACAAAAAAACCACATCAACTGATGTGGTTTTTTTGTTATAATAAATGATATGACTTTTAACTGTTATCTGCTTTCTTCAAATTTGAAACGGCTTGTTTTACTTCTGCTTCTGTACCTTCAAACGTTTCATAGTTCGTAGATTTCTCTCCGTTTTCATTTACAGTAGTCGTAACAACCGCTTTAAAAACACCTTCTTCAACTTCATTCATTTCTACTTTAATCTCTTTCGAAATATTTTGAGCCACTAATTCCGTAGCCTCTTTTTCTTCGGAATAGGCTGCAACACCATCGGTAGTTATGGCGATACTAGGCGCGATAACCAAAGCGACAACAGACATTAATTTTAAAAGGATGTTTAGTGAAGGACCCGATGTATCTTTAAACGGATCTCCAACCGTATCACCAACAACAGCAGCTTTGTGAGCCTCTGTACCTTTACGACCTTCTTCTTCAATGGTTTTCTTAGCGTTATCCCAAGCACCTCCAGCATTCGATTGGAAAATTGCCATAAGCACACCACAAGTCGTTACACCGGCAAGAAGACCTCCTAACATTTCTGCGCCTCCAATAAATCCAACAGCTACAGGAACAGCAATAGCCAATAAACCTGGTAACACCATTTCTTTAATCGATGCTTTTGTTGAAATATCGATACATTTCCCGTAATCTGCAACACCATCGGCCGCATCAAAAACAGCACGATCAGCTTCTGTAGCTTTCGACATGTCTGAATCGTATTTTCTCATAATACCTAAAGCTGCTTTAAGCTCAGGAATGTCTCTAAACTGACGACGAACCTCTTCAATCATAGCCATAGCTGCTCGACCAACGGCATTCATTGATAGAGCTGAAAACACAAATGGCAACATACCACCAACTAATAATCCAGCCATGATTTTAGGTTGCGACACATCAATAGCCGTAACCCCTGCCGTTTGCATAAACGCCGCAAATAATGCCAACGCTGTTAAGGCTGCCGAAGCAATGGCGAATCCTTTACCAACAGCTGCCGTTGTATTACCAACAGCATCCAATTTATCGGTACGCTCACGTACTTCACTTGGTAATTCTGCCATTTCAGCAATACCACCGGCATTATCACAAATGGGTCCGTAAGCATCAACCGCTAATTGAATTCCTGTGTTTGCTAACATTCCTACAGCCGCAATTGCGATACCGTATAACCCAGCAAAATGGTGAGATACAATAATAGCTCCAGCTATTAAAATAATAGGAATTGCTGTACTCATCATACCAACACCTAAACCAGCAATAATATTTGTAGCCGATCCTGTTTCAGATTGCTTAACAATAGACATAACAGGTTTTTTACCTGTAGCGGTATAGTATTCAGTGATTTTCCCAACCGCTAAACCAGCAATTAAACCAGCAATTACAGCAGTAAAAACACCCAAAGATGTATACTCCACACCATTTAGGCTAAACGTTTCAGGAATAAATTCTTGTATTAAAAAGTAAGTTGCAACAGCCATTAATCCCGCTGAACCAAATTCACCAATATTCAATGCAGTTTGTGGATTTCCACCATCTTTAACTTTTACGAAAAAGGTTCCTATAATAGACATTATAATTCCTATGGCTCCAAGAACCAATGGTAAATATACTGCTCCTAAACCGTCAAAATTAGGTGTTATAATAATCGCTCCC
The DNA here is from genome assembly GCF_032814565.1 of Hwangdonia lutea. Taxonomy (GTDB): domain Bacteria; phylum Bacteroidota; class Bacteroidia; order Flavobacteriales; family Flavobacteriaceae; genus Hwangdonia; species Hwangdonia lutea. The sequence continues at coordinate 2,137,031 of NZ_CP136521.1, read as the reverse complement.
AATACCATGGTACCAATAATAGACCCTACATACGATTCAAATAAATCGGCTCCCATTCCAGCAACATCTCCAACGTTATCTCCAACATTATCCGCGATAGTTGCAGGGTTTAAAGGGTGATCTTCCGGAATACCAGCTTCTACTTTACCAACTAAATCTGCACCAACATCGGCCGCTTTGGTATAAATCCCGCCACCAACACGAGCAAATAAAGCAATAGAAGATGCGCCTAAAGAAAACCCAGAAAGCACATTGAGTACCATGGGAATATTATCGGCTCCAGGCCACATGTTTTGATATAACATAAATAAGCCACTTAATCCTAAAATACCCAAGCCTACAACACCTAAGCCCATTACCGAACCTCCTGCAAAAGCTACTTCTAAGGCTCTTCCTAATGATGTTCTTGCCGCTTGCGTTGTTCTTACATTGGCTTTGGTTGCTACTTTCATTCCTATAAATCCAGCCAATGCTGAACAAATAGCACCAACTATAAATGATACGGCCACCATCCAGTTTGAACCTTCTTCACTATTACCTTTGAAGAATAATAATACTGCTACTGCAACAACAAAAATTGCCAAAACCTTGTATTCAGCTTTTAAGAATGCCATGGCACCTTCTGCAATGTTTTTTGCAATTCTAGCCATATTAGCATCTCCCACTTCTTGTTTTGAAACCCAGCCACTTTTAATTAATACAAAGACTAGTGCCAAAACACCAAAAACGGGTAAAAAATCTACTATTAATTCCATATTTATTTAGTTAGTTTATTTGGTTAATATTTTTTAACGGGGCTAAAAATAGGAAAATATAAGTGATAAAAAAAACCACCTTAAATATTAAGATGGTTTGTTTTTTTGTGCCGTCATAAAATAACGATACTATATTGTAAAGGTTCTTTTTTTCTTGTGCTCACTTTCTTCGTAACGCTGTACACACTTATGATAAATGTCTATGGCTTTTTCGGCATCGCCCCAACCACCAACATCTACTTTCTTTTCTTCTAAATCTTTATAAACCTGAAAAAAGTGCTCGATTTCCTTTATTCTGTGCGGGTTCAAATCGCTTAAATCTTTGTTCTTGCTCCAAATCGGGTCTGAAACCGGTACGCAAATAATTTTTTCATCGGGTCCTTTTTCGTCCGCCATATGGAAAACACCAATGGGTTTTACCTCCATAACAACCATTGGGTACGTTGGTTCTATCCCTAAAACCAAAACATCAAGCGGATCTTGATCCAAAGCCAATGTTTCTGGAATAAAGCCGTAATCGCCTGGATACATCATGGATGAAAACAAGGTACGGTCAAATCGTATTTTATTTAATGTAAAATCGTATTCGTATTTATTTCTACTCCCTTTTGGTATTTCAATCAACACATCAAAAGTCACGTCTTTTTTCTTAGTCATCTTTATTATTTTGGCCTGCAAAGGTACTGAACCTGTTAAGATTTAACAACAAAATCCATTTGTTTTTTTGTTCAAATCCAGTCATAAAACCGGCTGTAAGTCTTAAAAATTACTATATTGCTTTCCTATTATAATTAATTCTAAATCAATATTATGCACCGTTTTCTAATTTACCTATTTTCATTTGTTTTATGTTTATCAATTCAAGCCCAAACTCAAAAATGGCAAGGTAAATTTGAACCGATTGATAATTTGATTACACCACCAAATACCTATCGTACCGCCAGTGGCGCTCCCGGAAAAGCGTATTGGCAACAGCGTGCAGATTATAAGATCAAGGCCGTTTTAGATGAGGCTAACAACACACTTTCTGGCGAAGAAACCATTACGTATTACAACAACTCTCCCCACGATTTAAGCTATTTATGGATTCAATTGGAGCAAAACGTGAACAAAAAAGGGAATGAAGATTTTGGCAGTATAAACAACAGCATTAAAGACGGCATGAACGCCAGACAAATGCAATTTCTTACCAGAGCTATCGATTTTCCTGCGGGCTATTCCATTAAATATATTAAAGACCAAAATGGGCGTGCCATAAAATCACTTGTTAATAATACGATGATGAAAGTGTTGCTTGAAACCCCTCTAAAATCTGGTACTTCCATGACTTTTTCAATAGCTTGGTCCTACCCCATAACCGATCGAAGCATGTATTTATTATCCCGAGAAGGTTACGAATATTTTCCTGAAGACGACAACACGGTTTATTTAATTGCACATTGGTTTCCACGAATGGCAGTGTATAACGATACTGAAGGTTGGCAAAATCAGCAGTTTCAAAAATTAGGAGAATTTGCACTCGAATTTGGCGATTATGAGGTTGAAATTTCGGTGCCGGAAGACCACATTGTAGCTGCAACCGGAAGCCTTCAAAACAGCGACCATGTTTTATCGAAAACGCAGCGAAACAGAATGGAAGCAGCTCGTAAATCGTTTGATAAACCCGTTATGATTATTACCAAAGAAGAAGCCGAGGCCAACGAAAAAACAAAATCAAAAAAACTAAAAACCTGGAAATTTAACGCCACAAACGTCAGGGATTTTGCCTTTGCCTCGTCTCGTAAATTTTTATGGGATGCTCAGGCTGTAAAGTTACCAAGCAACACAGTTATGGCCATGTCCTTTTACCCTAAAGAAGGTTTGCCTGTATGGCAAGAAGAATCTACAAAAGCCATTAAACATGCTTTAGAAGTTTATTCTGAAGCCACCTTTGACTACCCATATCCGGTGTGCATTTCGGTAAACACCTCAAATATTGGCATAGAATTCCCCATGATTAGTTTTAATGGCGGTCGTGCCATAAACGGTAAAATGAGCGATGCCGCCAAACAAGGTATGATAGGCACCATTATTCATGAAGTGGGGCATAATTGGTTCCCGATGATTGTAAGTTCAGACGAGCGTAAATGGATGTGGATGGACGAAGGTTTAAACACCTTTTTGCATCAGCGCACCGTTGCCGAACGCTACCCAAATTTTAACAGCACAACACCAAAAAGCATCGTGCCGTTTATGAGTGGCGATAAAAATATTTTGCGCCCTATAATGACGACCTCCGATAACGAATTAATGAGTCAGTTTGGAGCCAATTTCTACCTCAAGCCCACCGTTGGTTTACAAATGCTGCGCAACTCCATTATTGGCAAAGAGCTATTCGACCAAGCTTTTAAGGAATATGCCAACCGTTGGAAATACAAACACCCCAATCCAGCCGATTTATTCAGAACGCTTGAAGATGCCACCGCAACCGATTTAGACTGGTTTTTTAGAGGTTGGTTTTTTACCACCGACAACGTGGACATGGAATTGGCCGATGTAAAATGGTTTAAGGTTTTTGAGGAAAACACGAATATTGAAGACCAAAACAAAAAATCGCAATTTAAAATTGAAGGCGAAAACCCTAGTGCAAAAGCCAAAGATTTTTCCAACGGTCCCGAAGTTATAAATATGACCAGCACACCAGATGCCGCTTACGGTCAGTTTTTATCGCGACTTGATGAGGCCGAAATCAGAAAGCAAGTGTTGGGAAAAAATATTTACGAAGTGCACATTAAAAATAAAGGCGGTTTGATAATGCCGGTAACTATTGAGTGGATTTATACCGATGGCTCTAAAGAAATCGATAAACTACCGGCTCAAATTTGGCGCAGAAACGAATACGAGGTAAAGCAGACCTTTATAAAAGAAAAGGAAGTTGCCGAAGTTAATCTTGACCCTAACTTTGAGTTTGCCGATGTTGACGCTACCAACAATAGCTTCCCGAAAGTTGAAACAGAAAGTGAATTTGACGCCTTTAAAAACAAGTCCACAGGAAATTAGGCAGATGGTTTTCTTTAAGCATATCATAAGGTTTTTTATATGCACGAGTCTATTCTGCAGTTTAGAAAGTCAGTCAAAACATACCGAATTCCAAATTCTGTTTATTGGCAATAGCTTAACCTATTCCAATAATTTACCGCAATTAGTAAAAAAGCAAGCCAAAAAACACGGTGTTAGGGTGAAAACAAAAATGGTTGCCAAACTCAATTATGCGATTTCAGATCACTGGGACGAAGGTGAAGTGCAAAAACTAATAGCCAGTAAAAATTACGATTTTGTAATTATTCAACAAGGTCCATCGTCGCAACAAAACGGCAAAGAATTACTGGTAGATTATGGTAAAAAGTATCGTGAACTATGTAAAAACAGTCAATCTAAACTCGTTTATTTTATGGTGTGGCCACCCATAAATCATCCCGAACGCTTTGATGCTGTTATTAACAATCACCGTTATCCTGCCAAAATCAATAATGCTATACTTTGTCCCGTTGGCGAAGTTTGGAAAAAACATTTTAGCGCGACAAACAATTACGATTATTATAGTGCCGATGGGTTCCATCCTTCTAAAAAAGGCAGTGAAGCTGCTGCCAAAGTTATTGTAGAGTATTTGTTTCCTAAATGACTTAAAAAAACTCAACTTAATTGCATTTGGCTTTGTAAAAAAATCTACTACCTTCGTTTAACGACCAATACAAAACATTAAACCTATATCATAAATGTCGCCAATTAAAACGATTCGAATGAAAATAATCCTAACATTTTTTAGTATAATCTTATGTAATTTTATTTTTGGCCAAAACGAAAACGAACAGAATAAGATAACTCCACTCTCGATTGGAGAAACAATAAATTTCCAATCGAAAATACTAAATGAAAACAGAATTTTAAACGTTTATCTGCCAAACGGATACGCAGCGGATTCAATAAAAGAATATCCCGTAATTTATGTGTTGGATGGTTCCATTGATGAAGATTTTATTCATATTTCTGGAATTGTACAATTTGGTTCCTTCTCTTGGATTAATATGATACCGGAATCAATTGTTGTTGGAATTTCTAATGTTGATAGAAAAAGAGATTTTACATTTCCAACGAATAACAAAAAGGACAAAGAAGACTTTCCAACAACGGGAAAGTCCGAAAGATTCATCAATTTTATTGAAAAAGAATTACAGCCATATATTGACACAAATTATAAAACAGATTCACTTAAAACTTTGATTGGACAATCTCTTGGAGGTCTTTTGGCTACTGAAATATTATTTAAAAACCCCAATTTATTTGACAATTATATTATCGCTAGTCCAAGTTTATGGTGGGACGACGAATCGTTGCTTAAATACACACCGAGTCCATACTCGTCCAAAAAATCCATTTATATTGCAGTTGGAAAAGAAGGCAAAGTTATGGAACGTACAGCTAAAGCTTTATACCATAAATTAAACCTAATTAAGAAAGAAAATACGAATATATATTTTGAGTTTTTTGAAAAGCAAAATCACGGAGACGCCCTACATTTAGCAGTGTATAGTGCCTTTGAGAAAATATTTACGGAAGAAAAAAATTAAAAACATAAATTGAACTCTGTGTTAATCTGAAAAAGTATAAATTCAATTAACTGATAGTAATATGAAAAAAGAACACATCGAAAAAATGAGTATTCAAGAACTCGAAAAAAAAGCCAAAACTTATAAAATGGCTACAATTGTGCTTAGCATACTCGTTTTAATAATGTTTGTAGTAAGCTTTTTTAATTACCAAGAAAGCGGACTAAGTTTTCCTGTTTTTATGCCTTTCTTCTTTTTGCCTATGGTAATAATTAACAGAATGACTTTTTTAAAACTACAAAAAGAATTAAAGTCGCGGCAGAAAAATTAAAAATAAAAGCTTTTTTTTTGATTACGCCTCTTTTGACTTTGTCAGAAAAAATATCTAAATTCGTTTGCAGCATTAAAACTATGACACACATAATTTGTATATAGTTAATATTAATTATATATAATTGTTGGCAATAATATAACAGAACGCACTAAAAAATGAACAAACTGAATAAAACCGAAATTCTGATAAACCTATTGTGGATAGTATTTGGAATAATTGGTGGAATAAGTTACTACTTAAAAGCGGAATATTAGATTTGTGGAATAATGTTTTTAATTGGAATTTTATCCACTTACAAACTGATTAAATCAATAGTGAAAAAATGAAAAAAATACACTTTGGAAATTTGAATAAAAAAGGTCGTTGGATTTTATTACCTCTGATTTTAATTGGGTTATTTCTGATAATTAATGGAGCTTTTAATTTTATTGAATTCGCAAACCCTAAAATGAATAAATATTTGAACGCAATCGGATATTTAATAGTTTTCGGATTTAGTACTCAAATGTTTTGGTATCAGAATTATGTTCAGTGGAACAAAAGAGGAATCTTAATCAGAATAAAGTCGTTCTTTGGGAAAAACATAAAATTCAAAGAAATAAAATTATGTGAATTGAATGGCAAGAAGTTGATTATTACAGAAACGTATGGAAATAAAATTGAGATTGATTTAAGTCATATAATAGAATCTGACGTTGAAAAATTAATGAATATAATAAACAAAAATACTATTGCCAACAGCGTATATAGCTCATAGCTAATTAGTTGCTTAATCGACGTTAAGGTATATATGGAAAGTCGCCAAATTTTTAAATTTGACGATTTCCAATAAAAAAGATAAATAGTAAAATTTAAAAATTCGGCTTGTGCTTAATCCGAAAATAAACGCTAATTTACACGCTACGAGCCATATACAAAACCGTTGTGCCCAATTTTGACCCGTCCTGAATAAAGGCTACATAATTTTAAACATTATGTACAAAAATGACAAAGTAATTAGACGGTATTCTGAATCTTTTAAACTCAAAATTTTAGACGAACTTACCTCAGGAAAACTAAACAAGTATCAACTTGGTAAAGCTTATGGTATTGCACCTACCACAATCAATGAGTGGATAAAGAAGTACAACCGTAAAGATCTAATGAACACCAGAGTAACTGTGAAAACCAAAGACGAAATAACCCGTATTAAACAACTTCAAAAAGAGATTGAACAGCTAAAGAAACTACTGCTGAAAAAGGATATGGATGCCTTAATAGATGATTCCTATCTGGAAGTTGCAGCAGAACAACTAGGCTATAAATCTGTTCTTGAACTTAAAAAAAAACTAAGTATCAAGCCCTGATTAAGGCCAAGGAAAAATCTAAGGGATTTGCTTCTCTTACTACTATAACTGCTTGTTTCGGACTCAAACGTGATGCATACTACAAATACAAACGTCGTGAGGACAAACGTCTGGAAATAGAGAAAAAAGTAGTGGTTATAGTCAAGAAAAGACGCAGATCCCTTCCCAGAGAAGGCGTTAGAAAACTCACCAGATCATTAGAACAGGAGTTTATTGAATCCAATCTTAAAATAGGCAGAGACACCTTGTTCAACATACTTAGAAAACACAATATGCTCACACTTAGAAAGAAATACAGCTCTAGAACCACTAACTCATTGCACAGGTTCTACAAATACAAAAACATTATTAAAGATGTTGAAATAACTAGACCAAACCAAGTCTGGGTAAGCGATATCACCTACATTAGAACCATAAAAGGTTTTTGTTACCTGGCACTCATTACAGACATGTACAGCCGAAAAATTGTAGGGTATGACATAAGTAACAGCCTGGAACTAAAAGGTTGCGAAAGAGCTTTAAACAAGGCGCTGTATCAAGCTAAAGACACTACTCGACTTATTCACCATTCCGACAGAGGTATACAATACTGCAGTAACGTCTACACTCAAATTTTAAAGAGAAATAACATCGATATTAGCATGACAGAAGAAAATCATTGCTACGAAAATGCCATGGCTGAGCGTGTAAACGGAATTCTAAAAGACGAGTTCTATCTAGATCAGACCTTTGATAGCCTACAACACGCAAGAAGAGCAACAAAAAATGCAATTAATCTATACAACGAAATAAGATTACATTTATCTTTAGACTATAAAACACCCAATATGGTATATTTAAAAACAGCATAAATCAATTTTAACCTGTAGCCATATTTCAGGACAAGACATTTAAGAAAACAATAGTTAAAACATTTAAAATCCTATATTTGCTGAGTGGGAAAAGGACCAAGAAATTATAGCCAACTGACAATTAAAAGACTGTATAGTTTATCTGGAAATCAATGCGCATTTCCAGGGTGCACCACTACCTTTACAAGTCCTAAAAACGATACAAATTTATCAAACATTTGTCATATCGCAGGAGCAGAAAAAGGAGGTGAACGATATGACCCAAACATGACAGATAAGGAAAGGGCTAGCTACGACAATTTAATCTTGTTATGTGCAAATCATCATATCGTAACTAATGATGTTTCAAATCACACAGTTTCATCTTTGAAACTACTGAAACAAAATCATGAAAAAGATATTTTAAAAAAAATTGGAACAACTGATATTTTAAACAAATATCCATCCTCTTTAGCAACTGTGATTAATCACATCAGTTCAATAAGCTTAGAAAATGTTGACATATTAACTTCAACAAATATTTACAGCCCTGACAAAAAAATTGATTACAATAAAGTTATAGTTTACAAACCAATTCTTGAACAGTATAAAGTTTATCATGGAAAGTTGAATAAAATATATTCAGAAATTGAAAAACAAGGTTCGTTTAAAAAAGAATTGCTATTGCAAAACATCAATAAACTTTATTTAAAAGCTAAAGGTGAAATTCTTGGAGAAGATTCGACTATTGAAAAGATTCGAGAAAATGCAGATAAATTAATTGAACTTGTCGAAAACTATTTATGGGAGTTATTCGAAAAAAGTCCAAATGCAAAGGAAGACATTCCTTTTGAAGCTGTTAATATTGGCATGAAGATTATAATCGTTGATGCATTTGTTCGTTGTAAAATTTTAGAAGAGCCTATATGATTTTAAATAAAGACATAAATCCAGAACATTCTTTATACTTTATCGGTTCATTAATACTTAGTGAACTAACAAATTCTAAGAATGAAAAATTTGATTTTCTAGAGTTATATCGTGGTATTCAAAATAGTCAAACGGTTTCAATGAACATATTCACTCTTAGTTTAGATTGGTTATATTTAAATGGTATAGTTGACATCGACAAAGGAAAAATTAAAAAATGTTTCTAAAACTTTTAAAAATAGAAAATGACAAAAACGTCATAAGAGAAGTTCTTTTTCACAAAGGAATTAATTTAATAGTTGATGAAACTAATACTGATAATGAGCAAGAGTCTGGCAATAATGTTGGAAAAACAACTGCAATTCGTCTCATAGATTTTTGTCTAGGCGGTAAAGGGAAAAATATATACCAAGACCAAGAATTTAAAAATAAAGGAAATAATGTCATTGAAAACTTTCTTAAAAACAATAATATAATTATCACCTTAATTCTAAAAGAAGATTTAGATGTCGAGAATTCAAGGGAAATTACTATTCGTAGAAATTTTTTAACTAGAAAAGATAAAATTCAAGAAATTAATGGAGAACAGTTTAATGATGAGAATTTTAAAATAAAATTAAAGGAGTTAATTTTTGACTCTGACAAACTAAAACCGACTTTTAGACAACTTATTGCAAAGAATATTAGAGATGAGAAAAACAGATTAGTTAACGCTGTAAAAGTTCTACATTTTAATACAACCGCAGATGAGTATGAACCTCTTTATCTTTTTTGGCTAGGTATAGATTTAGATGATGCTGACAAAAAACAACGATTGCTATCTCAAAAAAAGATTGAAGAAAATTTACAAAAAAGATTGAGAAAAGAAAGCAATCTTTCTCAAATTGAACAGTCGCTAACTGTAATAAATCGTACTATTTCAGATTTAGAAATTACAAAAGAAAATTTCAACATTAATGAAAATTATGATGATGACCTATCTTCTTTAAATTCAATTAAATCTCAAATCAATAAAATTTCTACTGAAATAAGCCAACTCGAAATACGTAAGGAACTTATTGAAGAAAGTAAAGATGAACTTGAAAAAGAATACTCAAATATTGATGTATCTCAAATTCAATTTCTGTATAAAGAAGCAAAAATTCTAAATCCTTCTATTCAAAAATCATTTGAAGAAACATTGAATTTCCATAATTCAATGCTTTCAGAAAAAATTAATTTCATAACTGAAGAACTTCCAGTTTTAAATGAGTCAATTATCTCAAAAAGGAGAGAACTACAAGATTTATTAATAAATGAGGAAAAATTTACAACTAAACTGAAAAAATCTGGTGCTGTTTCAGAACTTCAAACAATAATTACAAATCTAAATGTCGCATATGAGAAAAAAGGTAATCTTGAAGAGCTAAAAAGATTATGGAAAAACTCAATGGATAAATTAGACGACATTTCTACTCAATTAAGTGAGATAGATAAATCTATTACTGATAAAGATGATTTAATTCAAGAACGAATTTCTGAATTTAATAAGTATTTTTCTTCAATTTCAAATAAGTTATATGGAGAACAATTTGTTATGAGTTCAGAAAAAACTGAAAAGGGTTATGAACTAAATATAACTAGTATTAGTGGGAATTTAGGAACTGGTAAAAAGAAAGGGCAGATTGCAGCGTTTGATTTAGCATATATTCAATTTGCCGATTCTTTAGACATTGAAGCGCTACATTTCATCATTCATGACCAAATTGAGACAGTACATGGTAACCAAATTTTGAATTTAATGACTACTATCATTAATGAAATAAATTGTCAATACATAGCACCTGTTCTTCGTGACAAACTTCCAACTGACATAGATACTAGTATTTATGAAGTGTTGAAATTATCACAAGAAAGCAAACTATTTAAAATATAGAATAAGAAAACTGGGCACAACAATGGCTCCTATAAGTAATTGCTTGTTCTCGCCTACTTCTGAAAATCCTTACGGATTTTCAGTTTGGTGCGTACTTGCAAAGTTAAGTGCTATACCACGCAACTACTCATAGCCGAGACCGTCAAACAAACCTCTCCAAAAACAAAAACAACGTCCCAAATAAAACATAAACTAGCAAATAGGTGCGTTAGCGATTGAACGGTTTGTTTGAAATCCTTTTTGTGAGGCACGAGCAAAAAGATTGAGTAGTGAAAGCGCGACCGGAGTTTTTACGAGGGGAACGCCCAAATAGCCTGCCTAAAAATGAAATCCAAAGGTCCCGGTTACACCAAACTTTCGGGCATTGGGGTAGAGCGCTTTATCTTTATAATTGCCTCTAAAATTAAAGTCGACCCTGAATATTTTAAAGATATTCCCAACGCCTAAACCGTATTCGTAATAGGGTTTATCGTTTGGTGCCACCAGCGGAATGTTATTGGGATTCTCCGTGGTATTTAAGTTGATATTCGCTTGCGAAATATCGCCCCAAACGCCTCGAACACTCACAATTTCACGCAGATTCAATTTGCGTAAAAACGGAATTCTGGAAAATAAACGGCCGTTAAAATTGTGTTCGAAATGAAAGGATGCGTAGGTATCGGACACAAACTCGTAATAATCTAACTGCGAAAAGGTGTTGTAAATTGAAAAATACGATTGGTTTCCGGGGATAACGCTTAACAATCCAAGTGGCACTTCGCCAAAGGTTTTACCGGCTTCCACAGTGGTGTACAACCTACCAAAACCACCCAACTGCCAGGGCTGAATGTACGACAGCTGCAATTTGGTGTAACTAAAATCGCTATTGAGCACGCTCTTATCGCCACGACTTACTTGCGCAAAAATACGTGCAAAATCGTCGTTGGCAGTTCGTCGCTCAACCCCAAAACCTGTCATTTTTCGTTTGGGAAAATAGGAAAGCGAAAGCGAGGTTTCAAATTGAATTATTTTGGATGAAAAACCTGTGGGCTCCTCGTCATCAACATAATCTAAACTAAAGGTTGGTGATGCCGATTCCAAAGTACGGTAATTTGCACCGAGCCTGAAAATAACATTGCGCCAAGGCTCAAGCTGCACTGCTAAACTGGTTAAATTTATGGCTGTTAACTTGTCGTTCGCTCCGGTTCCAACAACCGACGACGAAGCTAAACTGCGCCCCAAAACATCGGTACTTGTGGTAAGGCTAGCCCCTATTTGCTCGACATCGCGCCGATTTCCGCCAGAAATTATCAATCGGCTTCTTTTGTCTAACAGCCATTTTCCCGACATACCGTATTTAAATTTATCGTCTCTAAAACCATAAGCCAAAAAGCCTTCTAAACGCCACAAATCGTTTCTGCCAAAATAGGTTCGCCCGCCGGTGCGCAATCGCAAACCTTCCACCTCATTAAACCCAAAGGTTGAAAAAATAGGCCCGTAATCTAACGGCAAGGTGTTAAACTCAATATAACCCGACGATAAAATGCTGCCTAAATTATAAAGCCTTTTAAACTTTTTAACAGTTTTTAAGGTGTCTAACATTTTGTAAACGCCTTGTTCGTCTTTGTTTAAATCTTCCAAACGGTTTTCAGCCCAAAACGCCTCGTCCCTATCGTAAACATCTTTGTCGTAATTGTAAACTTCTCGGTCGTAAAACTTTTTATCTAAGGGTTTATCGAATTCATAATTATTAAATAATGTGGTTCGTTTGCCGTACACACCACGCGAATTTTCTTTTTTGTTTAACGCGAAATCAGACATCATATAATCGCGTTTTACAAGAAATAACGAATCGTTAAGCACTTCAAATTCCTGTTCGATATAAATATCCTTCACCCAGTTTATGTTGGCGCTTTTTGAGGCTTGTAAATTAATTTCCTTTATGGCATAGGTGGAATCTGCCACCCAAAAATCGCCTTTAAAGGTGAGTTCGTTTTTACGGCGCGGATAATAAATAATATTGTAGCACCATTTATTGTCGATAAAGGCACTGTCGGACAACACGTAATTATAAGTATTGATGCCTGTTTTTGAAAGTGGACTTACGAAGCTTTTATCGAAAAATTTCAGGTAATTATCGTACACATTATAATCGGAATACAAATCGTCAACAAAATCGATTACCACTTGATTATCACTAAATCCCGAGTTTTTATTGCCTTTTAAAACCTCTTTTTCCTTATTGATTACATTATCGCCATAAACCCTGGAAACGGCTTCGTTAATAAACATGGGCAAATAGGTTTTACCCGTAACGCGCGAGGTATCTACTTCGTTAAACACAAATTCCATACCTCTAAAAAGCTTACTTTTAATTAGCGCACTATCGATGGTATTGATGTCGAATTCTACTTTTTCGTACTTATCGTATTCGTATTGTTTGTAAAGATGTAATCCGTTTTTGCGTTTGTGTTCCCAAATTTTACGCAGCAAATCGATAGCCGGATTATTCTTTTTTGATTGTTTTCCAGACACAATAACCACCGCATCGAGTTGTGCCGTTTCCTCTTTTAAAGTGAATTTTAAATTGTAGTTTACTTTTTTATCCAAAGGAACAATTAATGTTTCATAGCCAATAAAAGACACGGATAAGGCGCTCCAAGTTTCGTTGGATTCTAAATAGAATTTTCCGTTTTCGTCGGTAATCGTGCCTTCTGAAGAACCTTTAAATATAACATTGGCAAACGATATGGGCTCGTTAAACTCATCAAAAACATAACCGCTTACTTTGGTTTGGGCAATGGCTGAAATAAATCCTAGGAAGAGAAATGTAAAAAGTAGTTTTATGTTCATAGTATAAAAAAACTTCATCAACAATCGTGCTAATGAAGTTTATATAACGTAAAAAAAATTAATTTATTTGTACAACACTTTTTTAACGGCCTTAATTACTTCAGTGTAATCTGGCAGCCATTCTTCCAGTAAAACCGGTGAGTACGGCGCAGGTGTATCTGCGGTATTAATTTTAACAATTGGGGCATCTAAATAGTCAAAAGCCTCCGATTGCACCAAGTATGTAATTTCGGTTGCTACATTTCCAAAAGGCCATGCTTCTTCCAAAATGACGAGTCTATTGGTTTTTTTAACCGACTCTACAATCGCCTTTCTGTCCATAGGACGCACGGTTCTTAAATCGATAATTTCACAAGAAATGCCTTCTTTTTCCAATTCTTCAGCGGCTTTGTAAGCCTCTTTAATAATCTTACCGAAAGACACAATAGTAACATCGGTACCTTCGCGTTTTATATCGGCAACGCCAATTGGTAAAACATATTCGCCTTCTGGTACTTCACCCTTATCGCCGTACATTTGCTCGCTTTCCATAAAAATAACAGGGTCATCATCGCGAATGGCAGCTTTTAATAAGCCTTTGGCATCATAAGGATTTGATGGTACAATTACTTTTAAACCTGGTGTATTGGCGAACCAATTCTCGAATGCTTGCGAGTGCGTAGCACCCAACTGACCGGCAGAAGCCGTAGGGCCACGAAATACAATAGGACATTTAAATTGTCCACCCGACATTTGTCTAATTTTTGCCGCATTATTTATAATTTGATCAATTCCAACTAACGAGAAATTAAACGTCATGTACTCCACAATAGGTCGGTTTCCAGTCATGGTAGAGCCAATGGCTATTCCGGCAAACCCAAGTTCTGCAATTGGTGTATCAATTACACGTTTTGCTCCAAATTCGTCTAACATACCTTTTGAAGCTTTGTAAGCGCCGTTATACTCCGCAACTTCCTCACCCATTAAATAAACGCTTTCGTCTCTGCGCATTTCTTCGCTCATGGCTTCGCAAATGGCTTCTCTAAATTGAATTGTCTTCATTAAATGTGTTTTTAAATCGAATTGCAAAAATAACAATAAATAGATGACTTTGTTTAAAAGAATTATCTAAAATTTATTATGCACGCATAGTAAATATTCAAAATAAAATAATTAACTTCGTTGCCAAAATTTAGAAGTTCTAAAATTATAGCGCAAACTATAACGTTGTAGTTCTGGACTTCGCAAGTAACTAGTCTTAATTTAATTACAAAAATATGAAAATTTTAGTGTGTATAAGTCACGTTCCGGACACTACATCAAAAATTAATTTTACGGATGACAACTCTAAATTCGACACCAACGGTGTGCAATTTGTTATCAATCCAAATGATGAGTTTGGTTTAACCCGTGCCATGTGGTTTAAAGAAAAACAAGGGGCCAGTGTCGATGTTGTAAATGTTGGTGGCGCAGAAACCGAACCAACTTTACGTAAAGCTTTAGCTATTGGTGCAGACAGCGCCATACGTGTTAATACTGCGGCTTTAGACGGATTTCAGGTAGCCAAACAATTAGCGAAAGTGGTACAAGATGGCGGTTACGATTTGGTAATTGCCGGTCGTGAATCTATTGATTATAATGGCGGTATGGTTCCTGGCATGTTAGCTGGTTTAACCAACGCCAATTTTGTAAACAACTGCATTAATCTTGAGGTTGATGGCACTAATGCTACGGCAGTTCGTGAAATTGACGGTGGAAAAGAAACCGTTGCAACAACGTTACCGCTAGTTATTGGTGGGCAAAAAGGATTGGTTGAAGAAAGCGATTTACGCATTCCGAATATGCGCGGTATTATGATGGCTCGTAAAAAACCATTAACCGTAGTAGAACCTGTTGATGCTAATGCCGAAACCTCGGCGGTTGCATTTGAAAAACCAACTCCAAAAGGCGCTGTAACCTTAGTATCGCCTGATAATTTAGACGAATTAGTAAACTTGCTTCACAACGAAGCCAAGGTGATTTAACCTTTTAAATCATCCTAAATTTATTTCAGGATCCTTTAAAGTTTACGAAAATATTAATATAAGATTCCCGTCTTCACGGGAATGACAAACAAAAGATTACATATTATGTCAGTTTTAGTATATACAGAATCAGAACAAGGAAAATTTAAAAAAACAGCCTTTGAGGTTGCCTCTTACGCCAAAGCGGTAGCCACCCAATTGGGCACTACGGTAACAGCCGTGGCCATAAATGCCAACGATGCATCAGCATTAGGAAATTATGGCGTTGACAAGGTTTTAAATGTGAGCAATTCACAACTCGATGCTTTTAATGCCAAAACCTATGCCGATGTTTTAAAACAAGCCGCAGAAAAAGAAAATGCCAAGGTTGTTATTGTAAGCTCTAGTGCCGATAGCAAATATTTAGCACCGTTATTAGCCGTTGGCTTAAACGCAGGATTTGCTTCCAATGTGGTTGATGTGCCATCAAGCACCTCGCCGTTTACAGTAAAACGTACAGCCTTTACAAACAAAGCTTTTAGCATGACTACCATCGATACCGATGTTAAGCTAGTGGCCGTTTCAAACAACGCTTTCGGATTGGTGGAATCTAGTGGTAACGCTTCCGCGGAAGATTTTTCGCCAACCCTTCCAGAATCCGGTGTTACCGTACAATCGGTAGATAAAGCCACCGATAAAGTAACCATTGCCGATGCCGAAATTGTGGTTTCTGGCGGCCGTGGATTAAAAGGTCCTGAAAATTGGGGCATGATTGAAGAATTGGCCGAAGTATTAGGTGCCGCAACCGCCTGTTCTAAACCGGTATCGGATTTAGGCTGGAGACCCCATAGCGAACACGTTGGGCAAACGGGAAAACCTGTGGCCGCCAACCTTTACATTGCAATTGGTATCTCTGGAGCTATTCAGCATTTAGCGGGTATTAACGCCTCAAAAGTAAAAGTGGTTATCAATACCGATGCTGAAGCGCCATTCTTTAAAGCAGCAGATTACGGTGTTGTAGGCGATGCTTTTGAAGTGGTTCCGCAACTCATCGAAAAATTAAAGGCTTTTAAAGCGCAACAATAAATTATTTTTTATAAATTGTATTGTTCCGCAGAACTGATTAAATTAGCATTATATCATAATTCTGCTTTGGCAGTTGGTTAATTCCTAATTTAAACAGTTCTTTGTGCTTAATAAACTACCTTGGTAATTGCACACTTGGTATTTTTTTTAAGAAACATGTTTTTATTAAGAGGCACACCTTTAAATATTTAAGTCTGGATTATCGAGTAAATTTATGAGTTTAGTAAGATTAAACATAAAAGGCATTTCCTATAGTCAAACCCAAAATGGCGCCTATGCCCTTATATTAAATGAAGTTGATGGCGAACGCAAACTTCCTATTGTAATTGGTGCTTTCGAAGCACAATCCATTGCCATAGCGTTAGAAAAAGAAATTCGCCCGCCCCGTCCCTTAACTCATGATTTGTTTAAAAATTTCGCCGATAGGTTCGATGTGGTTGTTAAGCAGGTGATTATCCATAAATTAGTCGATGGTGTTTTCTATTCCAGTTTAATCTGCGAACGCGATAAAATCGAAGAAATAATTGATGCCAGAACCAGTGATGCCATTGCTTTAGCACTTCGTTTTGACGCTCCTATTTTTACCTATAAAAACATTCTCGACAAAGCCGGTATTTACTTAAAAGTGAATCCTAAAAAAGAAGAGGAAGACGAACTTCAAGACAGTATATTGGTTGATGATTTATTGGCAAATGAATTAGAACCTAACGCACCCCGCGAAAACTACAAAGGAAAAACCCTTGAAGAACTTCATAAATTACTAGACGAAGCCGTTTCAAACGAAGATTATGAGGCCGCTGCACATATTCGCGACGAAATTTCCAAACGTTAATTTATCACATATCTATGAAATCTTTTTTTTTGTCCCTAGTTGCTATTATTGTCTTATCAACTTCATCATTAATAGCGCAAGAAACAGACAAAACAAAGTTAGCCGATACTATTGAAAATGTTTCGCAAACCGAAACTATATTAATAGACTCAACTAACATCAATTTTTCAGAAAATAAAATTGCAGATACTTCCGAAACAACCGCTGTAAATGAAACAAAAAGCACCATTATTGAAAGCCAAGGTTTTTCAATAAACAGCTTGTGGCGTGGTGCATTGGGAATGGTAACTTTAATTTTTATAGCCTTTCTTTTTAGTAGCAATAGGAAAGCCATCGATTGGAAAATTGTTGGTATTGGTTTAGCATTTCAGTTATTAATTGCCATAGGTGTTTTAAAAGTTAAATTCATCAAAAGTATATTTGAATTTATTGGTGGCTTATTTGTTGAAGTTTTAGAATTTACAAGGGCTGGCAGTAAATTTTTATTTGAGGGCTTGGTTGTAGACATGGATACTTTCGGGTTTATTTTCGCTTTTCAAGTGCTACCAACTATTATATTCTTTTCAGCTTTAACATCGGTTTTATTTTATTTAGGCATCATTCAAAAAGTAGTAAAGGCTTTTGGTTGGTTGCTTTCTAAACTATTAAAAATTTCTGGAGCAGAAAGCTTAAGTGTGGCGGGTAACATTTTTTTAGGACAAACTGAAGCGCCTCTTTTAATTAAGGCGTATTTAGAAAAAATGAATAAGTCCGAAATGCTGTTGGTCATGATTGGCGGTATGGCAACCGTGGCTGGTGCTGTTTTGGCCGCTTACATCGGGTTTCTTGGTGGCGACGATCCTGTAAAGCGTTTATTTTATGCAAAGCACTTATTGGCCGCATCGGTTATGGCAGCACCGGGCGCTATTGTAATTTCTAAAATATTATATCCCCAAACCGAAAACGTCAATACAGATGTAAAGGTTTCTCAAGAAAAAATAGGTTCCAACTTTTTAGATGCCATCGCAAACGGCACAACCGAAGGCTTAAAACTAGCCGTAAACGTTGGTGCCATGCTTTTGGTATTTGTTGCTTTTATTGCCATGTTTAACGGTATTTTAGGTTGGGTGGGCGATGTTACCACATTAAACGGTTGGATTGCCAGCAATACGTCGTACCAAAGTTTATCGCTCGAACTTATTTTGGGTTATGTTTTTGCGCCTTTAATGTGGCTTATTGGTGTTGCCAAAGAAGACATGGCTTTAATGGGGCAACTCCTTGGCATAAAACTAGCAGCTAGCGAATTTATTGGTTACATACAACTTTCGGGTTTAAAAAACGTTGCTAATGCCACGCATTTGAGTTATCAAAAATCTATAATTATGGCGACTTACATGCTTTGTGGATTTGCAAATTTTGCATCTATCGGCATTCAAATTGGCGGCATAGGCTCGTTGGCTCCCGGGCAACGTAAAACCCTATCTAAATTTGGCATGAAAGCATTAATTGGAGGCACCATTGCTTCTTTAATTTCGGCAACTATCGCAGGAATGATTATTGGGTAATCCCCATTATCTGGGCACATTTCTAATTGATGAAAAATAAAGTTAATAACTTTTGATATTATACAGATATCAAATCATTAAAATCAAGCTCTTATTTATATTTTTATTCCGAAAATAATAATTGATTAATTAAACAAAGTTTCTTTCTTTTGGGAAGACGGAAAACGGGATGAAGCAATACCACGATTTAGTAAAACACGTTTTAGAAAACGGCAACGAAAAAGGAGATAGAACAGGCACCGGAACAAAAAGTGTTTTCGGGCATCAAATGCGTTTCGATTTAAGTGAGGGTTTCCCTATGGTTACCACAAAAAAACTACACTTAAAATCGATTGTTTACGAACTTTTATGGTTCTTAAAAGGCGATACAAACATTAAGTATCTAACTGAAAATGGGGTTAGAATTTGGAATGAATGGGCAGACGAAAATGGTGATTTAGGACCTGTTTACGGACACCAATGGCGTAACTGGAATAGCGATGAAATAGACCAGATTAAGGATGTTATCAACACCTTAAAAACCAACCCAAACAGCCGTAGAATGTTGGTTTCTGCTTGGAACCCTTCAGTGTTACCAGACACTTCAAAAAGTTTTAGCGAAAATGTAGCCGACGGAAAAGCCGCTTTACCGCCTTGTCATGCCTTTTTTCAGTTTTATGTTGCCGATGGCAAGCTATCCTGTCAGCTCTACCAGCGTAGTGCCGACATCTTTTTAGGTGTGCCTTTTAATATTGCAAGTTATGCCTTGTTTACCATGATGATGGCTCAAGTTTGTGGCTATCAAGTAGGCGAATTTATTCACACTTTTGGTGATGCACATATTTACAGCAACCACTACGAGCAATTGGAATTACAATTATCTCGTGATTTAAGACCGCTGCCAAAAATGATTTTAAATCCTGAAATTAAAGATATTTTCGACTTTACTTTTGATGATTTTACTTTGGTAGATTACAATCCGCACCCTCACATTAAGGGTGTTGTAGCTGTATAACAATTTTACTTATTTAAATAAAAAAGCGCCTTCAAAAAATTTGAAAGCGCTTTTTAGTTTAATTTTTTTAGTTTTAACTATACCGTTAACACTCCGTTTTCCGATGCGAATTCATTGCTTTTAAAAGCATCTGCTTGCTCATCGTTAACATAAACGCCATCAATAATGTATCTAAACTCATAAGAGTTATCTTTCTCTAAGTTTAAAGTTCCTTTTTAAATATTACGCAACAAGTGGAAAATTACCCTGTCAGTCAACCAATCAAGTGCTTAAGTTTGTTAACCGTGCCTTTCAACAATGCGGTTATGCCTTATTAACCATGATGGCTCAAAATTGTGGCTGTCAAGTTGACGAATTTATCCTTATCTTTGGTAATACACACATTTACAAAAATCATTATCAGCAATTAGAACTACAATTATCTCGTGACTCAAGACCGCTACCCCAAATGATTTTAAAACCTGAAGTTAAAGATATTTCGACTTTACTTTTAATGATTTTCATTTGGTAGATTATAATCCACACACATTAGGGTGTTGTAGCTATTTAACTTAAAAATTCTTAGTCATGAAAAAAACGTTACTAATTACATTATCACTTTTACTGATGCTTGCAGTTGTGCTGATTGCAAAGAGTAATCAAACGCAAGAACAGACCCTTGTTAAAATTGAGAGGAAATCAATTAATCCAACACAACAGGGAAAGAAAAAAACACTTGAAGAACGTGCTCGGTACGACGAAGCCCGTAATTTATACGAATATTACAGGCAAGTTAATCCCATTACAGGAATTATTTCGAAAGCGGATAAAAATCTTGAATTAATGAATTCGAAGCGTTCTTTATTAAAAAAAGATATAAAATCTGCGAAAATACCGGAAACCACTTATTCTAGCAGAGGGCCCAGTAATTTAGGTGGCAGAACCAGAGCTGTTGTTGTGGATAGAAGTGATGCTACAGGTAACACCCTTATTGCTGGTGGCGTTAGCGGTGGTGTTTTTAGAACAACCAACGGAGGCACAAGTTGGACAAAAGTATCTGCCAATGATGAGATACACAACGTAACAACCATCGTGCAAGACCCACGATCTGGTTTTGAAAGCACTTGGTATTATGGCACAGGCGAAGGTTTAGGCAATTCAGCTTCTAAAAGTGGCGCTTTTTACTTTGGACAAGGTATTTGGCAATCTACAAATGGTGGCCTTACTTGGGCACAAATGCCGTCTACATCATCAGGTTCCCAAGAAGTTTTTGACAATGTTTTCGATATAATTTTTAATTTAGCCGTACATCCAACTACGGGAGAGTTATTTGCCGCTGTTGTAGGTAGAATAATGAGATTTGACGGGTTTACTTGGACCACGGAAAGAGATGGATCACCATCAAGCACAAGCGATGCAACAGATATTGCTATTACTTCTAGTGGCAGGGTTTATGCCGCTTTTTCTGGAACACACGATGCTTCCATTGAAGGGGTTTGGACGTCTTCAACAGGGAATAGCACAACTGGAATTTGGTCGAGAATTAATGCATCAGATTTTACACCAACCGGAAGGGTTGTTTTGGCTTTAGCACCATCAAACCAAGATAAGTTATATACTTTATTTGTAAATGGTACTATCTCTGATTGCGATACAACCCCAGCTGTAGAAGCAGATTTATGGATGTGGGACCAATCTACAACAACCTACACCAATTTTTCCAGCAAACTGCCTGATGAGATAGGCTGTTCTGATGGGAATGACCCTTTTGGAGTACAAGGCGGTTATGATTTAGTGGTTAGTGTAAAACCTGATGATGAAGATTTTGTTTTAATAGGAGGCACAAACGCATACAAAATAGAAGATATTGTTGTAGATGCAACGTTTACACGTATTGGTGGTTATGCTTCTGCTGCAGGATATGCTTCGTACTCTAACCACCATGCAGACATTCATGCGCTAGTATTTAGCCCTTTTAGTAGCAATGTGCTTTTTTCGGGAACGGATGGCGGCGTACACGCAACGGCAGATATAACTGCAGCTACTGTTGCTTGGTCGTCACTTAACAACAACTATCAAACCTATCAATTTTATCATGTATCTATTGACCCTGATTCTGGCTCTGATTTTGTTATTGGAGGCGCACAAGATAACGGGACTACAGTTGGTGGCACATCAATAGGCGCCTCATCTACAACAAGCCACATTCCTTTACTTAGTGGCGATGGTGTTTCTGTGGCTATTCCAAATTACGCTGGTTGTGGTATTTCCTTTTTTGGTGGTTCTCAAAACGGCACCCTTTACAGATATTGCCAGAACACGAGTGGCTATACCGAGATTACACCGCGTATGTCAACAATGCCAGATGTTCTTTATCCCAGTCAGTTTGTCACCTATTATCATGTAGACCCAGAAAATACCAATGCTATTTATTATGCTTCTGAAGGCACGTTATTGCGTTCAACAGACGGTGCCAATGTAACACAGGATACCTGGACGAGTTTAAGCGATACAAATACCGCTTTTGGTCATGCCGATTATTTTCAAGCATTTTCTACAACAAGAGGTGCGTATGATGCCGCAACAAGTTATTTGTTAATGGGTGGCGATGAAGGCCATATTTACAGATTAAATGATCCGCAAAATGCTGTAAACATTTCAACGGCAATAGATATTACACCGCCAACCGCAACCATAGGATTTCCTTCAATTGTAACCGGTTTAGCTATTCATCCAACAAACAACGATATTGTTTTAGCCACCTATTCGAACTACGGAACTGAAAGTATTTTTTTAACCACAAACGCAACTAATGCAACTCCAACTTGGACTTTGGTTGAACGTAATTTATCTGCACATTCTATTAGGTCTGCTGCTATTACTGAAGTTGCTGGACAAACGCTTTACTTTGTTGGTACCGCCAGAGGATTATACAGTACATCAGACCCAACAACTACAGATTGGGCAAGGGAAGCACCAACAGAAATTGGCTATGCATTGGTAAGCTCTCTATCTTATAGACCATCAGACAATCATTTGTTAGTTGGAACACACGGAAATGGTATGTTCGAAACCGTAATTACCGATAATCCGCTTAATGTAAAGCATGTTAATAATATTAGTAACCATATGAGTTTATACCCTAACCCTGTAGAAAATGAGATAAATTTAAAGTTTGCAGGCAATTATGGCAAAGTTTCAAACTATATGATAACCAATATATCAGGTCAATCTGTTTTAAATGGAGCAGATCTTTTGAGCAATAAAATAGATGTTACTAATTTACAGACTGGTATATACTTTATTAAAGTAAAAATTGGCGATAAATTTGGGACTAAAAAGTTTATTAAAATATAAATAGAATGCATAATAAAAGCGCCTTCAATAAATTTGAAAGCGCTTTTTAGTTTAATTTTTTTGGTTTTAACTATACCGTTAACACTCCGTTTTCCGATGCAAATTCATTGCTTTTAAAAGCATCTGCTTGCTCATCGTTAACATAAACGCCATCAATAATGTATCTAAACTCATAAGAGTTATCTTTCTCTAAGTTTAAAGTTCCTTTAAATGTACCGTTCTTTAATTTTTTTAATGAATTTGCTTTCTCGTCCCAATTGTTAAAACTTCCAACTACAGATACTTTTTTAGCCTCTTCAGCTGGCACTGTAAAAGTAACTTTACAAACGGGTTTACTTTTTAAATACTGTTTTGTAATAGCCATGATTTTATTTTTTTTAGTTTAGGTTCTATTTTGAGCGCCAAATTTATAAAAGAATTCCATATCAACGATGATTTAAAATGCTTTAAGTCAAATAATTATGGTTTTATCAATACGCCTTATAAATAAATTAACGAAATAGCAGTTTTTAACTAATAAATTACTAAAATGACAAAGAAACACAGCTATTTTTTCAACTAAATTACAGCACTTTTTAAACGAAATCGTTTTAGTTTTTAAGGCGGCATTAGCTTTTTATCGGCAATACACCAAATAAGAATTAAATTACAATTAATATTACAAAAAGTTTTAACTTTACATTCACTTATATTGTTGATATGTTCGGAAAGAAAAAACAAAAACCACAGATAGATACAGACCAATTAGAGCTTATTGAAAATGCTCAAAAACGCATTAAACAAAAAAAACGCTTATACGTCCATTTTGTTGTGTTTTTAATTGGCGCGGTATTTTTAATTGCGGCCAATACCGTTTTGGACATTGGTAAAGATTTTACTTTGTTTGGCAAAGAATGGTTTTTATTTGCCATTTTATTGTGGCTTTTCTTTTTGCTCTATCATGTTTTTAACGTATTTATCACCCATAAATTTATGGGGAAAGATTGGGAGCGAAACCAATTGGAGAAATTGGTAACGCTGCAACAAAACAGAATAGAGAAAATAAAAACCGAACTAAAAAAAGAAGCACCTCATATTGCCGAAAGCGAGGTTTACAATGAAACCTTAAACGGTAAAAACAAGAAATCTGAATTGACTATAATTGTCGCTGCCGCGGAAAATGATGCTATTGGAAAAGGCAATAAACTCATTTGGCATTTAAGCGACGACTTAAAACGCTTTAAAACCTTAACCAATGGGCACCATATTATTATGGGGCGCAAAACGTTTGAGAGCTTCCCTAAACCATTACCAAACCGAACGCATGTGGTGATTTCAAGACAACAAGACTATCATGTTCCTCATGGCGTTATTCTGGTAAATTCTTTGGAAGCTGCTATTGATGCCGTAAAAAACGATGCGCAACCCTTTATAATTGGCGGTGGTGAAATTTACAAACAGGCTATGGCCTTTGCCGATAAAATTGAGTTAACACGTGTTCACGAAAGTTTTGAAGCCGATACGTTTTTTCCAAAAATAGATCCCTCGGTTTGGAAAGAAACCGCCAACACCTTTCATACAAAAGATGCAAACCACGAGCACGAGTTTTCGTTTTTAACGTATGAGAGAAAATAACTAAACTTGACTTAGTAAGAAAAAATCGATAAATTCGTTTACCGTCAAGTATAAGGCATTAAATAACGACGCTTATCTGCGTGCCATTGTGGTGCATTTTAGATGAATATATTTACAAGAAATAAATACCTAAACTTTTCTGAAGAAAACATTGAGTCGCTAACCAAAAGTGTGGCTGAATTGAAGAACATTCTAACAGAAATTGGAACAAGTGTCGGACAACAAGAATTGACAAATGTTTTAGAATCTGCAATGAATAAAGATTCTAAACTTTTCAAAAAACATTTATTGACTAATGAACTTTTTGGTGGAGCTGAAGCATTATGTGAATTTTATTGTGGAAACGACAAATTACAATCTGAATTCCAAACTCTGTTTTTAAAGTTCTGTGAAGATTTAAAAAACATTGGAATTACAAATCGAAGAATCTTACAAGTGATTAAAGGATTGGAATAAAATGAACCAAGCAAAACATTGTGATTTATGCGAAAATGAAATGTCAAGTCTTAAAAAAGGATTGACTTGTAAATTGACCAACAGAAAACCTAATTTTAAATACACTTGCGCTGAAATTAAACTTGACAAAAAATTTCGAGAAAAATTAGAAATTGCAAATCTTGAATTAGAAATATTACGCAGAAATGAAAACTCTACTTATTGGACTTTTTACTCGACTATTATTGGCGGATTCCTATTAATAGTTGGCGGATATTTTTTTTCCAATTGGACTATACATAGCATTTTTTTATGGTATGTGAAAATTGGAATAATCGGAGCTGGATTCACATTTCTCGGAATTGCTTACTCTAAACTTAATGGATTTAGAAGAAAATACAAGAAAGCGAAATTTGACAAAATAAAAATAGATGAAATACTAAATAAATACGGAATTGAATATTATCCAATCTTTGATTTTAAAGAAAAAATTCACGGAATTCAAGAAGTAAATGTAACAATGGAATTTAAGAATTGGACAAAAAGACAAACAACAAATACGTATAAATTTGATTATTAATAGAATTAATAAAAAAACGACACCACAAGACTATGTATAAATAATTGCTTTGGTAAGTGTTATTTGGAAAATTTACCTTCAGAATTTTCTTTGACAAGTTTTTGTTTACTAAACAGGTTGCTTAACCCCGCAACAAACCATTCACCAAACACGCTAAACGAACCTTCAATAATTTATTCCCATTACCTTTTTCTATTTTCCGTAATTTCGCTACATGGTAAAAGAAATTCAACTTCGTATAACACTTAAAGAAGAAGAACAACCCGATATTTTAGTTTTTAAGTCCGCCCTAAAACTCGATATCGATAAAAGTGATATTACGGGTGTAAAAATTCTGAGAAAA
This sequence comes from Hwangdonia lutea, assembly GCF_032814565.1. Lineage (GTDB taxonomy): Bacteria > Bacteroidota > Bacteroidia > Flavobacteriales > Flavobacteriaceae > Hwangdonia > Hwangdonia lutea. The sequence continues at coordinate 2,110,757 of NZ_CP136521.1, read as the reverse complement.
TCGATTGATGCCCGTAAACCTAAAATCTTTTTCAATTATAAAGTTGCGGTTTATATTAAAGAAGCTGTACCAAAAAACTCGGAATACATCTTTAATTATAAAGACGTTTCCAAAGCCAAACCCATTCATATTATTGGGTTTGGTCCCGCTGGCATGTACGCCGCCTTGCGCTGTATAGAACTCGGTTTTAAACCCATTGTTTTAGAGCGCGGAAAAAATGTGCAAGACCGCCGCAGGGATTTAAAAGCCATAAATCAAGATCATTTTGTAAACGAAGATTCCAATTATTGTTTTGGCGAAGGTGGCGCAGGTACGTATAGCGATGGTAAATTATACACCCGAAGCTTAAAACGTGGCGATGTGCGTCGCATTTTTGAAAATCTCGTTTTTCATGGCGCAACCAACCAGATTTTAGTCGATGCGCACCCGCATATTGGCACCAACAAATTGCCCAAAGTGGTACAGAATATTCGGGAAAACATTTTGAAATATGGTGGCGAGATTTATTTTCAAACTCGCGTGGTCGATTTCAGAATAAAAAACAACAAAATACAAGCTATTCAATTGCAGAATGGTGATGAAATGATGGCCAATCGTGTTATTTTAGCAACAGGTCATTCGGCCCGCGATATCTATTATTTACTTCATAAAAAGCAGATTGCTTTAAAAGCAAAGTCGTTTGCTATGGGTGTTCGGGTTGAGCATCCGCAACATATTATCGATCGTATTCAATACCACTGTTTGGGCGAACGCCACGAATTGCTTCCTGCGGCTTCTTACGGATTGGTGCAGCAGGTAAACGAACGCGGTGTGTATTCGTTTTGCATGTGTCCCGGCGGATTTATTGTGCCCGCGGCAACAGCAAACGGCGAGGTGGTTGTTAACGGCATGTCGCCTTCAAAACGCAATAATTTATATGCCAATTCGGGTATTGTGGTTGAAATTAATGCGGAACAAGATTTACGAAAATACGAGCAATTTGGGGTTTTAAAAGGATTGGAATATCAGAAGAATTTAGAGCGATTAGCTTTTACGGCTGGCGGACGAAGTCAGGTTGCACCCGCACAACGTTTAACCGATTTTGTTGAAGGACGCTTGTCGAATACCTTGAATGATACCTCGTATCAACCCGGACTGAACCCAGCACCATTACACTCGCTTTTACCAAAATTAATAGGCAGCAGATTGCGAAAAGGTTTTGAAGCTTTCGGACAAAAAATGAAAGGCTATTACACCGAAGAAGCCAATATTGTTGGTGTGGAATCTAGAACCTCATCGCCCGTAAATATCCCACGAAAAGACAATTTAGAACACATAGAAATTGAAGGTTTATTTCCCTGCGGCGAAGGTGGTGGTTATGCCGGCGGCATTATTTCGGCAGCTATGGATGGCGAACGTTGTGCTGAAGCTGCAGTTGTTGGATTGTAACTTGGGGTCTGCGTTAGGGATTGATGCGGCATCCTTTTTTTGAAAGAAATAAAACATACCTTGTTTATAGCTATAATTTGACAGATAGCCAAGTCGCTCACTCCTCGCTATGACGTAAAAAAAAGATATAGCGGAAAGCCCGACCCTTGTGGTAACGCCCAAATAGTTATTCTTCTATGTTTTTCTAAAAGCGAAGTAAGCAATCTTGTTTAAAAGATTTATTCCTATTTTTGCAGCATCAAAATTTTAAACACTTATGAACGCATATATATTTCCAGGACAAGGCGCGCAATTTTCAGGCATGGGTTTAGACCTTTATGAGAACTCACCGTTAGCGCAAGAGTTATTTGAACAAGCCAATGATATTTTAGGCTTTAACATTACCGACACCATGTTTGAAGGTACTGCCGAAGCCCTTAAAGAAACCAAAGTAACGCAACCCGCCATATTTTTACACTCGGTAATTTTAGCCAAAACTTTAGGCGACAGTTTTAAACCTGATATGGTTGCAGGACACTCTTTGGGAGAATTTTCTGCTTTGGTTGCCAACGGCAGTTTAAATTTTGAAGATGGTTTAAAATTGGTATCGCAACGTGCTTTAGCCATGCAAAAAGCTTGTGAAATTCAACCCAGTACCATGGCTGCCGTTTTAGGTTTGGAAGACGAAGTTGTTGAAAAAATATGTGCTTCAACCGATGGTATTGTGGTGGCGGCAAACTACAACTGCCCAGGACAATTGGTAATTTCGGGTGAAATTGACGCTGTTAATAAAGCCTGTGAAGCAATGAAAGATGCCGGGGCACGACGTGCTTTGGTATTGCCTGTTGGCGGTGCTTTCCATTCGCCATTAATGGAACCTGCTCGTGAGGAATTGGCGGCAGCTATTGAAAACACAACCTTTAGCAAACCCAACTGCCCGATTTATCAAAACGTAACGGCAAATGCGGTTATAAATGAAGCTGACATAAAAGCAAATTTGATCTCTCAATTAACAGCGCCTGTACGTTGGACCCAATCTGTGCAGCAAATGATAGCCGATGGTGCAACTTTATTTACTGAAGTTGGTCCGGGTAAAGTTTTACAAGGTTTGGTAAAGAAAATTAATAGAGCATCTGAAACGGCCTCTGCAACTTTTGAAAGTAATAGCTAAATGAAATTATCCAGACGCTCCATTTTTATTTTTTCTGTAATCGCTATTACCATTGCTATAGACCAGATTTCCAAAATTTGGGTTAGGGCACAAGTCGTTGCCGGTAGCCAATCTGAAATTATTGGTGATTGCTTCACCCTGCACAATGTTGAAAACAAAGGGGCTTTTTTAGGCATGGGTAGCGAGTTGAATGATACACTTAGAATTATTCTGCTACTTATTCTACCCATTGTTGTTTTGGCCTTGGTACTGCGCTATATTTTTAAAGAAAAAGCATTGGACAACTGGTCGCTTTTTGCTTTTTCAAGTATTATAGGAGGCGGAATTGCCAATGTATACGACCGCATTGTTTACGGCTCGGTTACCGATTTTTGGCACATTGATTTAGGTGGTGTATTTAGAACCGGTATTTTTAATTTGGCAGATTTATCGGTTACCACAGGCATGATTATTTTGGTAATTGCTAGTTTTAGGAAGAAGAAAGCTGTTTGATTATGATACTAAAAAAACCGATTGCCAAGCGTAATACGCTGGGCAATCGGTTTATCAAATAAATAGCTTTTTTGTTTTTATTGCTTTGTCCAAACGCTGGTTGCAGCTATAAAACCGCTGGTAACTTCAACGCTCCAAGTGCCATCATCATTAACAGTTCCTGAAAAGGCTATGTTATCGCCACAACAGTCTGGAGCAGACCCGTTAAGCGTGCCACAGACATCTGTTATATTGCCCGTCGAGGCATCGCCACAAATTCCAAAAGGGCCACAGAACAAACCATCGTAGGCGCCACCAGAAAAATCGGATAAGGAGTAAGACCCACCACCATTATCAGTTACCGTTACGGTATATTCGTAGTTTGAAATTGGCGCCACACCGCAACAGCCCGTTCCTGTACTTGACACCAAATACGTTCCGCCAATATCTGAAGGGCATGATACGGGATAATTTATCACAATAGTAACTAGTTTAGAGTTACTAAGCGTTGTGCCTGTGTTATCTGTTCCGTCATTATTCAATATACTTAAAACCCTTCCGTCTGGCATAGTAAACCTCGTGGATATCCTTAAAATATCACCTAGTTTTATATCGTCTGCACTATTTAATTCTGAAAAGGCAGCAATAATATCATTGGTCGTTAATGAATAATCTAAAGGTAAACTTACATTACTTGCTAAAGTTGTAGTATAAGCTGGTCCGGCCAACGAAACATAAGCTGCTATAATATCTACAGAAGCTGGGGTTTCGCCTTGTGCTAAATCGGCATTAAAAGCTATGGTTAATACCTCGCCGCTGTTAAGCCTTACAAGATCGATAATGCCATCGGATCCGGGTGCTTTAGTCATATTAGGAACTGCTCCCGCTTCTAAAACAAGTGCAGAATCTCCACCATCTTTATTTTCACAAGAAAACCCAATGATAGTGATTACAATTATTAATAATACATTTTTTATAGTTCTCATTTTTTTTGTTTTTTAATTATCCCAAAACACTCTGTAAGTCGCTATAGTTTTTTGTTCTGGAGCATTCTGATTAAGGTTTAACTCGTTTTCTGGCCAGAAAAATGTTCTATTATATGGGTTATTCAATGTGGTATCGGTATCTAGTAAAGGATAGCCATCGCCATTGTCTAACTGATATTCATTTGTTCCATTCGGATTTGCTAAAACAGGATAACCAGTTCTTCTGTAATCATTATACTGATCCATTTGGTCGCCATAAGTGGCCACCCATTTTTGGGTCATAATAATTTCCAATTGTTTTTCTGCGCTTGCTGCCGTAAATTCTGCGTCTATATTTGCAATAAAATCAGAAACAGCAGTTGTACCGGATAATACTGGCACAGTTTGAGTTGTGCCCGTACCAGCTACAACCTGATCTACCTTAGCAAAACTTGCCGTCATAGCTTCGGTTAATTTTGTTGCAGCATCACCATTGATTAAACCTACTTGCATAAGTTCCGCTTGGATGTACAAAAACTCATCATAAGTCAGGATTCTTCTTGGCGCCACTCCTGTACCACTTCCTACGACTCTTGCAAACCCTTGTCCGTCATCATATCTTCCGCCACAAGGGAAAATACCTGGAAACGTAGCATCGTTAGCTACAGCACCATCTCGCCATGGGCCTACGCTGCCAAATCGTATGGTGAAAAATCCTGTTGAGGAGTCCCAATAATCTGCCCTAGGGTCGCCAGAAATAGGATCTGCCTGATCTCTGGGGAATTGCCCAGGTTGTAATTGATTTGCCCAATAATAGGGTATTCTAGGGTCTTGGTTTCCTGTGTGGATATTGGGGTTCATGCCCATTAAAATTTCATAAAACCACGGGCTTACATAATGATCTACTTGAGCACCCCCGTAAGCGGCTTGAAATAATTGATTGCGTTCGTCTTGCGGTGAAACCGTTGCGGTATGCATAAATTGAAAGTCATCTGCATTTGATGTGAAAAAATTATTTTCTGACACCAATGCATCTAATTCGGATTGACTAAATAATGCTGAAGATGATAGCCGTATTTGATTAAGTAATTTCAATTTAAACGTATTGGCAAACTTAATCCACTTACTTGTAGAACCGGCATAATAAAAGTCATCGGCTCCCGGAAGTAAGCCGCTGGGGTTATTCAAGTTTACTTTGGCCTCATCAATTAAATTAAAAATATCTTGGTAAATAGTTTCTGAATCATCAAAAGAAGGACTCACAACGCCTTGTATTAACAATGTGGCCTCAGAATATGGCACATCGCCCCACAAATCGACTGCAACAGACATCATATACGCCTTAAGCAATTGCCCAATACCTTTATATACCGTTGCACCATCAGTCTCTGCTTGAGAGATTAATGTTTCTAAATCTGTTAATGCTAAATACACATTGTTCCAATCGTTATTTAAAGGGATATTGTTTGCTTGGGTACCATATTGATCTTGACTGCTTCTTGAAACACCTTGATGGGTTTGCGTCCCTAGGACTTCGCCACTAAAGTTATTCCAATCAGCTATTAGTGCCGTTGTAATTTGTATATTGGGCAGCAACTGATTCATAGGTGCAACCGTTGGGTTATCTGTATCTGTATCTACATCTAAATATTTGTCACATCCAAAGAGTGATATAACAACGATAAATATTGGTAAAATATGATACCTTTTAAATTTTATGTTTTTCATTTGTTTTTATTTAAAAAGTTAGGTTAATTTTAAATCCATAACGTTTAGACGTTGGCGCTGAAGAGTTTTCAATACCCTGAACCCTACTTGAACCGAAAGATGTTATTTCTGGATCGTAATTGGTGTATCTTGGAACATTTGGTGCAAAATACCATAAGTTGTTGCCAAAAGCACTTAAAGACACTTTACCAAAAGGCGTTTTTTCTAACCATTTTGATGGCACATCGTAGGTTAAGTTTAATTCTCGTAAACGATACACTGTACCGTCGTACACGGTTCCTTGATCAGTGGAATTTATGCCCCATGTATTACTGGGCCCTCCTCCTGTAAAGTACAAATCGTTTGTGTCAATTTGTGTTGTATTTGGGATTCGATTTCCATTATTATCCAAGGTATAATTTCCGTTTACATCGCCATAAAACCCAGGTATAATATGAGTACGTTCTCTATCTTCTGTGTCTTTGGTAACCCCTCGCCCTAAGAGAGACCCAATACTTACAGATTGAATATCGCCACCTTCTCTCCAATCAAATTGAGCTCTGAAAGACCAGTTTTTATATTTAAACGTATTGATAAATCCCATTTTAAAATCTGGCGTTGGGTCGCCAATTATATCACTCACTGGGTCTTGGAATATCCATCCGGTAGATTGATCGATAATATAATTACCTTCATTATCCCTTAGGTGTTTGGTACCAAAAAACACACCAAATGGCTGTCCTTTAATAGCGTAAGCTATCTGGTTTCCATCCAACCTAATTCTTTCAAGACCTTCAACCAACTCGGTAACCTCATTGGTGTTTTTAGTAAATGTGGTGAATATGTTCCATTTAAAATTTTCGGTTTGAATGGGCACTAATGTTAAGCCAATTTCCACGCCGGTGTTTGTCATTTCTCCTATATTGGTATTAAAGGATGTAAAACCGCTAGACCTTGGAACGGAAACAGGTGAAATTAAATCGGTAGTTGTTTTTTTATACCATGTAAAATCAAGTGCAATACGTCTTTTAAAAAACTCTAAATCTGCACCAATTTCAATTTCATCTGTGAATTCCGGTGTAATGGATTGGTCGCCCAAACCTGTTCTATTTCCAATAACGGGAATGGATGCAAAGGGAATTCCTAAGGCAAATGTGGTGCTTAAAAACTCTGCGCCTGCATCGTTACCAACTGACGCCCAACCACCTCTAAGTTTCGCAAAAGTGAGTACGTTGCTGTCTAATTTAAGTGCTTCGGTAACAATTAAGGACAAACTTGCTGAAGGATAAAAGTACGACCGATTATCAACTGGTAAGGAAGAAGACCAATCGTTTCTACCCGTTCCGTTTAAAAATAAAAAATCTTTGTAAGCTAGCGTTACATCTGCAAATACACCCACATTACGTTTTCTTAAAAACCCAACACTAGTAGGAAGAAATAAACTGTTTTGATTTGAAACCGTTACGGTGTTTGCTAAAGTATATATGTCTGGTGAAATAAAAGTGGTTCCTAAATTTACATCGCGAGTAAAAGAATTTTGATAGGTGTTAAATCCAGTAATAACTGATAGATCTAAATCATCTGTCAAAGTATAATCAAAGTTCAATAAAAAAGTAGATTCAAGATCTTCGATTGTGGCAGAATCCAAAGTAATTGTTCCTCCTGTTAAAGCTGAAGCTATAGATTGCGGGTGTCTAATTTCTTTTCTTTCCAAATCATATTTATTATAACCCACTTTAAACGACGCTGAAATATGATCGTTAATGGGCACACCAATACTTAAATTTGTGACAATTCTATTTGAATTTGTTGTTACTTGATCGTTTTCCCAAGACCACAAGGGATGATCCCAACCTGTATTTGGAATCACAGAACCTCCTGTTAGTGGATTGGTATAAGGAATCGATAAATCCCAAGTTCGCCCCAACCACAACGTTCTTGCAAAAGAAGCCGATGATCCAGCAAATTGATTATTACCAAAAAAGCCTCCCACTTGCTGGGTATCAGAATAACTTAAAGAGCCTCCAACAGTAATTTTGTTGGGAAGCTTAAAGTTGCCCCCGGCTGAAAAAGAAGTTCTGTCGTAAGTATTAAAAGGGATATAACCCTGTTGTTGCAAGTCGGACAATGTAACACTAAAACTACCGTTTTCGTTTCGTGAAGATGCTGTAATTGAATTATCTAAAACAATACCTGTTTTAAACAAATCCTTAACATTATTTGGCTGTGCCACATAAGGCAGTGTTTCAATTAAGCCAGGACCGTACACATCCGGAAAAGCAGTTACCCAACTATTCCAAACTGGAATTGTGGCTAAAGTATCAAAAGCGGGACCCCAAGAGCCATTGGAACCTGCATTAAAATTAAATTGTGTGCCTTGTCCGTATTTATTTTGGTACTCTGGCAAGTTGGCTATTTCTTCAAAATAAGTACCACTACTTACATTAATACTTAGTTTGTTATTAGCACTTCCTGATAAAGAAGCTCCAGATTTGGTAGTAATAACAATAACGCCATTGGTTGCTCTTGAACCATAAAGAGCCGCCGCTGCGGCACTTTTTAATACCGATACAGATTCAATACTATTTGGGTCTAAGCTAGAAATACCAGACTCGTAAGCACCACCGCCAGTAGTTTGACTAGAGGTTGTAATTTGAGAATTGTCGTAAGCTATGCCATCTACAATAAATAAAGGCTGACTTGCGCCACCAATAGTAGTTTGCCCTCGTATGCTAATTTGGTTTGAAGCTCCTGCAACACCATTAGAAAAATTTACATTCACACCTGCAACTTTCCCTGATAGCGAGCGCAACAAATCAGGCTCTGAATTTTCAAGTATTTCTTCTGATTCTACTTGACTTACAGCATACCCTAAATCCTTGGCATTACGTTTAATACCAAAAGCAGTAACCACAACTTCATCAAGAGATGTGGCATCATCAATAAGCTGCACATTAATTGTGTTTGACTCCCCTACAACCACCTCTTTGGCTGTATAGCCAATAAAACTGATTACAAGAGTAGCACCTTGATTGGCTTTAATTGAATAATTACCATCAAAGTCTGAGGAGGTGCCAGATGTCGTTCCTTTAATTAAAACAGTTGCCCCTGGAAGCGGTAAACCAGAACTATCCGTTATGGTTCCAGACACTGTTTTTTCTTGCGCAAAAGATAATTGCACAACAAACGCCAGTAATAGCGTTAGTAATCCACTAAACTTTTTTTTCATTTGTTTATATTTTATGAGTTAGTCTGTGCAGATTGTAGAAAAGGAAGGCAGCAAAGAAATTTTTTAAAAGACTAATTCAAAAAAATCATACTCTACGAAATGAAATCAAAGTTTAGAGAACCCCGAAGTTTTTTTATTAAAGCAAAGCTCTAAAACTGCCTTACCTTTTACAATTGCAATAGTAAAAGAAGGGGTTTAATTGGCTTTTTAATGCAAGTTTGATTTGAAATATGCACAAAATGATTTAAGCCACTTATTTGGTAGGTTAAGTGGATTAACACTTTATTAACGTAGACCTATTGAATATATATTAACTTAGATACGCCAACAAAAACGCATAATTACAGCTAATATGAATAATTTAAAGCTTGGTAGGTGCTATTGACATCAAATTGTGTTTAATTGATTTAAAATGCCGTTTTTTTGAATTGTATGAATTCTAAGTTGATTTGAATACCTGTTTTAATGCTGTAAAAAGATTTACTACGGCTTAAAAAGTTGATTTTTTATGCTAGTTTCGAATACTTAATTAATAATTTAATAATGATTGCTCCAATTAAGGCCATAATTATAGATGATGAATTCTTAGCTAGAAAAAGGGTTTTCAATTTATTGAATGACATTGAAGACATTCAATTAATTGAAGAATGTAGCTCTGGTAAAGAGGCCATAAAAGCAATACACGACAAAAAACCTGATCTCATTTTTTTGGATATTCAGATAACCGACATGACGGGTTTTGATATCCTTAAACAGATTGATGAATCAGCCATGCCATTAATAATTTTTATTACCGCTTTTGATGAATTTGCCTTAAAGGCTTTCGATTTTTTTGCTTTCGATTATTTACTAAAACCTTTTAAGGACGAGCGTTTTTTTCAATCAACCAATAAAGTGATTGATTTGTTTACTACAAACAAATCAGACGGGTTAAATAAAAAAATAAACAACTTACTACAGTATATTGAAAATCCCAATGCCGATTTTTTTGAAACTAAAAACTCGAAACTGGCCATTAAAGCCAATGGTAAAATATCGTTTATCGAAAAAAGCGACATAAAATATATTCAAGCCTCTGGTTATTATGCAGAGATTTTTACCGAGCAAAAAAAGTATCTTTTACGAGAATCCTTGAGCTCGTTACTACATCAATTAAAATCTTTTAACTTTATTAGAATTCACAGGTCAACCATTATTAATACCTCCTTAATCAAAGAGGTTTTATACTCCAATTATGGCGAGATTGACGTGAAAATGCAAGACGAAAAGCTCTTTAGAATAAGTAAATCTTACAAAAAGGAGTTTCAGAAAAAAATGGGGTTTTAATTAATTCGAGAATAGCTCTTTATGATTAAAAAATTAAAAAAGTATTTAGACTTTAAACTTATAGGCATTTTATCATTAGTTTATTTACTATTTGTTATTATTTATTCTTCAAAAAACGCCTATTTAAGAGTCTTAGTCCAAAGAAAAACAGACTGGGGAGAATTTGTTTTTGGCAATGTTTTAGACTGGTGCCTTATAACCATTTTTATGGTTTTTATAGCCATTACCACCAAGTATTTAATGAGTAAAAAAACAAAGCTCATTTTAATTGCTCTTATACATTTATTTTTTTCGTTTTTTATAGGGGCTTTTACCATTGGTGTTTCGTTGGGTGTTGATATTCTTAGAGACCCATCGGTTAAATTTTCTTTTGAAGAGCTATGCATCTCTTTCATTAGGCTAGTCGATTTACATTTTTTAATCTACATATCGTTAGTGGCGTTGATTTATATGTATTACTATTTGAAAAAAGTAGAAGAAAGTAAAATACAAACCATAAAGCTACAAGAGCAACTTTCAAAATCGCAATTAAAATTTCTTCAATCTCAAATGCACCCACATTTTCTATTTAACACTTTAAACGGGATTCATTCCTTAATGGATATAAACATTGAAAAGTCCAAAAGTATGGTAGTCGATTTAAGTGATTTGTTAAGAAATGTGTTGGACAAAAAAGATGATAATTTAATTGAATTACAGGAAGAATTAGAAATACTAAAAAAATACATTCAAATAAAAAAAACGCGCTTTTCAGACCAACTGAATATTCATCTAAATACTGAAGCAGGTTTAGAGAATGTACTGGTGCCCAATATGCTCATTCAGCCCATCGTGGAAAACTCTACAAAACATGGTTATAGCGATAATCATATATCACTGGATATTTTTATTTCTATTTACAAAAAAAATGAAAATCTTGTTATTAAAGTTGAAAACAACGGAACAGCTTTAAAAGACACACTATCAGAACTATTAAAAAAAGGAACGGGCTTAAGTAATATTAAAGAACGGTTACTTACATTATACAAGGAAAACCATGAGCTAAGCATAGATAATAGCAACAACAAGGTTGTTACCAAAATAAGCTTCCCAATAGAACTGTCCATTTCAGAAATCGAAAAAGATTATTAAATTCAGTAAAAAGTATATAACATGAGAAAACATTTAGAATTGTTAAAGTTCACTAAAAAAACGTTTTTATAAACAAACAGAAGCTTAATGATGTTTTTTAAAAGCGTTGATAGAAAATTAATTAAAATATTATTTTGGTATTACTCTGCTGTAGTTTTTTTATCTTTTTGTAAAAAAATTTTTTGGAGACTCCAAATTAGCACTCCAAATATTGAAAACCAATTATATATTACTGCAGATTGGCTTTTTCTGTTAGTATATAATATATTTTTTGATTGGCTAATAGTTATATTCCTCATGATATGTGTGGCATATTTTACTAAAAAAATGATTGATAAAAAAGTTAAATGGAAGCATATTATTATTATCCATTCTATTATATCACTAGTGTTCAGTTGGTTAATTTTTTTGATGGCGTCAATACTAATTGTGCTCTCAGAAGGGTTCAATTTTAATTACGATAAGATTGCAAACAATCTTTCCTTTAAACATTATTTTAATGTTGTGGATCTTAATTTTCTAATATACACATCCATGTTAGGCATTATTTTAACATACAATTACATTAAGCATATAAAAAAGGCACAAAAAGAAAAAGCAGATTTAACAATACAATTAACCAATCAGAAAATGAAATTCCTGCAGTCTCAAATGCAACCTCACTTTCTGTTCAATACTCTAAATGGCATTCATTCCTTAATGGATATAAACATTGAAAAGTCTAAAACAATGGTGGTGGATTTAAGCGATTTGTTAAGAAGTGTTTTAGATAAAAAAGATGAAAATTTAATTGAGTTGCAAGAAGAATTAGAAATATTAAAGAAATACATCCACATTAAAAAAACACGCTTTTCAGACCAACTGAATATTCAACTTAATGTTGAAGCAGGTTTAGAAAATATTTTGGTGCCCAATATGCTCATTCAACCTATTGTCGAGAATTCTACCAAACACGGTTACGGTACAGAATTTATTTCATTGGAAATTATAATTGATATTTATAAAAAGAACGACAAACTTATTATTAAAGTTCAAAACGATGGAACAGCCTTAAGCGAAAAATATCCTACTTTGCTAAAAAAAGGCACGGGGCTCAATAACATTAAAGAACGGCTGGACACTTTATATGGCATCAATTATAAACTCAAAATTTTTAACGAGTCTAATAAAGTGATTACCAAGGTTAGCTTCCCAATAAAATTATCAATCTCTAAAATTGAAAAGATTTTTAACCTTTCCTAACTTTTTGCTCCCATTTCCAAGCAGAACGCATGGCATCGTCTAAGGTTAATTCTGTTTTCCAACCTAACTCGTTATTGGCTTTGGTCGTATCTGCGTATGCCGAAATAATATCGCCTTCTCTTCTGCCAACAATTTTATAATTGAGTTTTTCTCCCGAAACTTTTTCGAATGCTTTAACCACTTCCAAAACCGAACTGCCTTTACCGGTGCCTAAATTAAAGGTCTCATAATTAGCTTTATTTTTGTTTTGCAATAATCGATTAAGTGCCACAACATGTGCTTTGGCTAAATCGACTACGTGAATATAATCGCGAATACAGGTCCCGTCTGGCGTTGGATAATCGTCTCCAAAAACCGACAACTGCTCACGAATACCAATAGCCGTTTGCGTAATAAATGGCACTAAATTTTGTGGCACGCCAATGGGCAATTCGCCTATTTTTGCCGATTCGTGCGAACCAACCGGATTAAAATAACGCAATGCAATCGCTTTTAAACTTGGAGTTACTTTACAGGTATCGCTTATAATTTCCTCGCCTATTTGCTTGGTGTTTCCATAAGGTGATTCCGCTTGTTTTACAGGTGCATTTTCGGTTATTGGTAATTCATCGGCTTGACCGTAAACCGTACACGACGAGCTAAAAATAAATGCTGCAGATGGTAATTTTTTCAACTCTTTTAGAATATAAATCAACGTAGAAATGTTGTTTTCGTAGTACAACAAAGGTTCCTGAACACTTTCACCTACCGCTTTACTCGCTGCAAAATGTATCACGCCTTTTATGTCGTTATGTTTTGCAAAAAAGCTTTCTACCTTAGGTCTATCCTTTAAATCCAGTTTTTCAAAAATTGGTGTTTTTCCTGTAATAGCGGTAATGCCATCTAAAACATTTTCTGACGAATTTGATAAATCATCAATAATAACAACCTCGTAGCCTTCGTTTTGTAATTCTACAACCGTATGTGAGCCAATAAAACCTAAACCGCCTGTAACTAATATTTTATCCATTTATAAAATTTATAAGAGTTGATGTGATATATTCGATTTGTTCGTCATCCAATTCGGTGTGCATGGGTAACGAAATAACATCTTTAACCAATTGATTGGTAACTTTAAAATCTGTTTCGTTATAACGCGCATCTGCATATGCCTTTTGCTTGTGAAGCGGAATGGGGTAATACACCCCACACGGAATATCGTGGGCATTTAAATGTTTTACTAAGGCATCTCTATCCACGCCTTTTACTTTTAATGTGTATTGATGGAACACATGATTGTCATCACTCCCAGTTCGAAAAGGTGTTACAATGTTATCAATATTATTAAATGCCGCATCGTATTTATTGGCGGCCTCTCTTCGTCTGTCGCAATAATCGTCTAAATGCGGTAATTTTGCATCTAAAACAGCGGCTTGTATACTATCTAATCTAGAGTTTACACCAACAACATCGTGGTGGTAACGCTCGTACATGCCGTGATTTACAATACCTCTAATCGTGTGTGCCAAATCATCGTCATTTGTAAAAATAGCACCACCATCGCCATAACAACCTAAATTTTTTGATGGAAAAAACGAGGTAGAGCCCACATGTGCAATGGTTCCAGCCTTGGCTTTCGTACCGTCTTTATAGGTATATGTGGCTCCAATGGCTTGCGCATTATCTTCAATCACAAACAAATTATAGGCTTTGGCAATGTCCATTATAGCTTCCATATCAGCGCACTGCCCAAATAAATGCACGGGTACAATGGCCTTGGTTTTTGGTGTGATGGCTTTTTTAATGGCATCAATATTAATGTTGAAATCATCTGGATTAACATCTACTAAAACCGGCGTTAAATTAAGCAAGGCTATAACCTCAACAGTCGCCGCAAAAGTAAAATCGGCAGTAATAACCTCATCACCCGGTTTTAAGCCTAAACCCATCATTGCAATTTGCAAAGCATCGGTACCATTGGCACAAGGAATAACATGCTTTACATTAAGATACTCCTCTAAGTTTTTTTGAAACTCATGAACTTTAGGCCCATTTATAAATGATGTGGTTTCAATAACCTCCTGAATTGCAGGATTTACAACATCTTTTATTTGACTGTACTGACCTTTAAGGTCTACCATTTGAATTTTCTTCATCTAAAAATTTTTATGGTTCATTTATGCTAAGAAAACAGATGAACATTATTTTAATGAATACGCTTTTAACAGCTTTAATGTAGCGAAATTACAAAATTCATAAGCGTTAACCAACGTATTTATTTTAAAGAAATGTATTTTAGCGTTAAAGAAATAAAATTGAGTTTAATTTATAATTTAGGAATTTATCTGGCCCAATTAGGCTTAAAATGTGTTGCGCCATTTAACAAAAAAATTGCCTTAGGCGTTAAAGGACGCTCTGAAACCTTTAATACTTTAAAAAACAACCTCAAAAAAACCGACAAAACCCTTTGGTTTCATTGTGCCTCTTTGGGTGAATACGAACAAGGGCTTCCTGTTTTTAAGGCCTTGCGAGAGCGTTACAAAACCCATAAAATTGTGCTCACTTTTTTTTCGCCTTCAGGTTACCAAATTCGTAAAAACTCGCCCATTGCCGATGTGGTTGTTTATTTGCCCATAGACACAAAAAAGAACGCCAAAACCTTTTTAAATATGGTAAACCCCGAACTTACCATTTTTGTTAAATACGATATTTGGCCCAATGTTTTAAATGAATTAAAACAAAGGCAATTACGCGCCATTTTAATTTCGGCGGCATTTAGAGAAAATCAATCATTTTTTAAATTTTACGGAAAAACTCTACGGAAAGCTTTATTTACGTTCGAGCATATTTTTACACAAAATGAAGCTTCAAAAACTTTACTTGAATCTATAAACTACAATACTGTTTCCGTATCGGGCGATACCCGTTTCGATCGTGTTTACAGTCAATTAAACCAAAATAATCAGTTAGATTTTATCGAAGACTTTAAGGGCAATAACTTATGTGTTGTGGCCGGAAGTACTTGGTTGCCAGATGAAAATTTATTTATAAACTTCGTTAATAATGAAGCCTCCAAAGGTGTTAAATTTATTTTGGCACCTCACAATATTAATCATGCGCAAATAAAAAACCTAAAGGAAAAAGTACATACCGAAACCGTTTTATTTAGCGAAAAGGATGGAAAAAATCTCTCGAAAGCACAGGTTTTTATTATAGACACCATAGGTTTATTAACTAAAATATACCATTATGCCGATATAGCTTATGTTGGTGGCGCCATGGGAAACACAGGCTTACACAACACTTTAGAGCCCGCCGTTTTTGGAGTTCCTATTATTATAGGCAATAATCACGTTAAATTTCCCGAGGCTAAATCCATGATCGATATGGGCGGTATGTTTTCTATTTCCAACCAAAACGAGTTTAATGCCGTATTAAATGAACTTATTAAAAATGAGGCTAAAAGGCTGGATTCTGGCAGTAAAAATCTAGATTATATTAAAAAAAACAAAGGAGCTGTCATCCAAATCCTCGATTATCTGCGTATATAATATGATTTTAATGGCAAATGTTAAAAAATTAACATAATCTTAATAGGTTTTAACAATAAGTTATTAAATTCGTAATCTAAATATTAAAAATTAACACTAAAACAAAAACCAATGAAAAAATTATTATTAAGCACTGCTTTATTGCTAGTATTAGGCTTATCCTTTAACTCTTGTAGAGATAACAAAAAAGCTGAAGATTCAATAGAAGAAGCCGTAGAAGCTACAGAAGAAGCTGTTGAAGAAGCAGGTGATGCTATAGAAGATGCTGTTGATGATGCAGGCGATGCTATTGAAGAAGCTGGCGACGAAGCTGGTGAAGCTATAGATAAGGCTGTTGATGCTGCTGGTGACGCCGCAGATAAAGCTGCTGAAAGTGCAAAGGAGAAAGTAAAAGAAGCTACCGACGGTAATTAATACGCGTCTAAAGTTTAATAAAAACCACCTAAAAGGTGGTTTTTTTATGTTTGAATGTTAGATATTAAATCAAAAAAAGCCGAAACATTCGTTTCGGCTTTTCATCTGTACTGAAGACGGGACTTGAACCCGTACGTCCTAATGGACATTGGATTTTAAGTCCAACGTGTCTACCAATTCCACCACTTCAGCATGCTTCGACTGCACTCAGCACGTCGACATTGGTATTTTTTAAGAAAGTTTTCAGAGCGAAAGACGGGATTTGAACCCGCGACCCCCACCTTGGCAAGGTGATGCTCTACCCCTGAGCTACTTTCGCAGTATTTATAATGAACGTGCAATATCGCTATTGCGGATGCAAATTTAAAATATTTCTAGGAATTCCAAAGCCTTTTTAGAGAAATTATAAAATTATTTTTAGGCTTGTTTTTTCTTAACCAACATACGCTTAATTTCGTTCAATTTCATGAGGGCTTCAACGGGAGTAAGTGTATCAATATCAATGTGTAAAATCTCTTCTTTTATATTCTCCAACAAGGGATCGTCTAGATTAAAGAAGCTTAATTGCATCTCGTCATTTAACGATTTTACTTTATCGGTGAGTTCTTCACTGGAGTGCGATTGTTCTAGTTTTTTTAATATTTTGTTCGCGCGATGCAACACTTGCTGTGGCATGCCTGCCATTTTAGCTACATGAATACCAAAACTGTGTGCACTTCCACCTTCAACCAATTTTCTTAAAAAAAGCACATTGTCTTTTAATTCTTTTACTGAAACGTTAAAGTTTTTTATATGCGAAAATGTTTCGCTCATTTCGTTGAGCTCGTGATAATGGGTTGCAAACAAGGTTTTAGGTTTTGCAGGATGCTCGTGCAGATATTCGCTAATAGCCCAGGCTATCGAAATACCATCGTAGGTACTGGTACCTCTTCCAATTTCATCTAAAAGCACTAAACTTCTATCGGAAATATTATTCAAGATTGAAGCTGTTTCGTTCATCTCTACCATAAACGTAGATTCGCCCATCGAGATATTATCGCTGGCACCAACACGTGTGAAAATTTTATCCACCAATCCAATTCGAGCATTTTTTGCTGGCACAAAACTTCCTATTTGAGCCAATAAAACAATGAGTGCGGTTTGACGTAATATAGCCGATTTACCAGACATATTGGGGCCCGTAATCATGATAATTTGCTGGGTTTTTCTATCTAAAAACACATTGTTTGCAATATAACTTTCGCCAATGGGCAATTGCTTTTCGATAACGGGATGCCTCCCATCTTTTATATCCAAATCAAAGGAATCATCAATTGTGGGATAACTGTATTTATTCTCTTTCGCCAGTTGCGAAAACCCACATAAACAGTCTATTTGCCCAATTAAAAAAGCGTTTTGCTGCACGGGTTTTATGTACTGATTTAACCAAATAACCAATTCTGAAAACAACTGCTGCTCAATGGCCAAAATACGTTCTTCAGCTCCTAAAATTTTGGCTTCGTATTCTTTAAGTTCTTCAGTTATATAACGTTCGGCATTAACTAAGGTTTGCTTTCGTATCCACTCTTCCGGCACTTTATCTCTGTGCGTGTTCCGGACTTCAATATAATACCCAAACACATTATTAGAGGCTATTTTAAGCGATGTAATGCCCGTGCGCTCGCTCTCGCGCTCTAACATGTTGTCTAAATAATTTTTTCCGGATTTGGACAATGCTCTCAACTCGTCCAATTCCGAAGAAAATCCAACAGCAATACTGTTTCCTTTTAAAACATTTACTGGGGCATCTTCATTTAAGGTCTTCTTTATTTTTTCACGAAGCACATCACAGCTCTGTAATTTATCGCCAATAATTTTAAGCGATTCGTTATCGCAATTTGAAGCTAACGCCTTTATGGGCACAATGGCTTCCAATGAATTTTTAAGCTGAATAACCTCACGCGGATTCACTTTTTGCGTGGCCACCTTAGAAATTAAGCGCTCAATATCGCCAATATGCTTGATATGCCCCTGAATTTTTTGAAGCGTCGTTTTATTTTTAGTCAAAAAATTGACCACCTCGTGTCGTTGCTTTATTTTTTCAACATGCTTTAAAGGCAACGCCAGCCAACGTTTTAACAATCTGCCACCCATGGGCGAAATGGTTTTATCAATCACATTTAACAGCGTTACGGCATTGTTATTTGTTGAGTTATAAAGCTCTAAATTTCTGATGGTGAATTTGTCCATCCACACATAATCATCTTCGGCAATTCTAGAAATAGAGGTAATATGCTGGAGTTTGTTGTGCTGCGTTTCGCCCAAATAATGTAGAATTGAACCCGATGCAATAATACCTTCGTACAACTCTTCAATACCAAAACCCTTAAGCGTTTTTGTGTTAAAATGTTTGGTTAAGGTTTCGTAGGCATAATCGGTTTGGTAGACCCAATCCTCTAAAAAGAAGGTATGGAAATCATCGCCAAAGGTATCGTTAAAAAGGGTACGCTTTTGTTTGGAAACCAACACTTCACTAGGGTTGAAATTTTGAAGCAACTTATCGATATATTCCGCATTGCCCTGCGAAGTTAAAAACTCGCCGGTTGAAATGTCCAAAAACGAAATACCAATTCTTTGTTTGGTTACTGAGCTTGTTGAGGCATCAAAATACACCGAACATAAAAAATTATTCGATTTTGAAATTAAAACCTCATCGTTTAAAGCAACACCCGGAGTAACTAATTCGGTAACACCTCGTTTTACAATGGTTTTGGTTTGCTTTGGGTCTTCAAGCTGATCGCAAATAGCAACCCGCTCGCCAGCTTTTACCAACTTAGGCAAATACGTATTTAATGAATGATGCGGAAAACCTGCCAACTCTGTTTCGCTCTCGCTACCAGCTCCGCGCTTGGTTAAAATAATACCTAAAATATTTGCCGTTTTTACAGCATCGCTCCCAAAGGTTTCGTAAAAATCGCCCACCCGAAACAGCAACAAAGCATCAGGATACTTTGCCTTTATGGCGTTGTACTGTTTCATTAACGGTGTTTCTTTTTTTGATTTTTTTGCCAACGGAATTTTGTTTTTAAGTAAGTTTGCTAATGTAATTAATTATTGATGTTTTTTTAAACTGTAACGCTAGAAGTTATCTACAATTATTAACAATTAATTAGTTTAGAATAGCCACAAATACACGAATATTTACTCGTTATTTTGATAGAGGAACGACTGTCTTAATCTTTTTAGGGTTAAATACAAACAGATTGCGACGTCGTAAAAAACTCCTCGCAAAAACATAAAAGAATAAACAACAAAATGCGCAAACTAAAAAATAGCGAATTAGACCGATTAAGCATTAATGCTTTTAAAGAAGCGACAAAAACACCGCTTATCATTATTCTCGACAATATTAGAAGTTTGAATAATATTGGTTCGGTTTTTAGAACCAGTGACGCTTTTTTAATTGAAAAAATTTATTTGTGTGGCATCACCGCAACACCACCACATAAAGACATCCATAAAACCGCTTTGGGAAGCACCGAAACGGTAGAATGGGAATACGCCGAAAACACGTTGGATGTGGTTGAAAAACTGAAAGCCGAAAACGTAAAAATATGCTCAATTGAACAAGCTGAAAACGCCACGATGCTTAACAACTTTACGCCTAAACGACAAACAACTTATGCCTTAGTTTTTGGCAACGAGGTAAAAGGTGTTGCTCAAAATGTGGTTTCTGCTAGCGATACCGTGATTGAAATCCCCCAATTTGGAACCAAACATTCCCTAAATATTTCAGTGAGTTGCGGCGTTGTGGTTTGGGATGTGTTTAGTAAAATAAAATAATAACAAGCTTAATTATGATACATATCCAGAAATTGAAATGAGAACAAAATTTCTTATTTATTGTCAATCTTTAGAAAATACAATAAAAATGGAACACAAACAACAACTCCAATTCCAACAACTAAAAAGCTAGTATTAAAAGGAAATAGCATAAATCCATAACCGCCAGCTATGAAATAAACAACCAAACAAATTATTAGTATTAAATAGGTTTTAAATCCAATTTTCGTTTTTTCTGATTTAAAATACTCCATAACTCATTTTTTTTTGGGCAAAATTTATTACCTAAATATAATAATATATTTGCTAAAACGCAATTCTCATATTGTTATGTTTAAATTATCAATCCAAAAAATCTTATAGCTTATATAATTGCTTTTTGAAATACATTTATTTAGTTTAAAAAGAGATAAAAAAAAGTGACTAAAAAACAAAAAAAGCCTTGGCCAACTAAAGATGTGATGCACCAGATTTATGACATGCATCTTTGGGGTGGAAAAGACTTCGATTTTTATTCGGGAGAAGGCTCGCACAACCCAGAAATTATAAACCCATATTTAGATGCTATTATTGGTTTTTTAAACGCTTTCGCGGAAAAAATAACGGTTTGCGATTTAGGCTGTGGCGATTTTAATATCGGTAAACACCTTGCCACATACAGCAAAAAATATACTGCTGTTGATATTGTTGAAACCCTAATTGAAAGAAATAAAAAATTATTCAAAAAAGACAACTTAGAGTTTCGTTGTTTGGATATTTCAAAAGAAGCACTACCCCAAGCAGACTGCATTATTTTACGGCAAGTGTTACAGCATTTATCGAATGCCGAAATACAAAGCACTTTAAAAAAACTAGAGGCTTTTAAGTACATTATTTTAACCGAACACATCCCAGTTGGCAGCTTTACCCCAAACAAAGACATTATTTCCGGGCAAGGGATTCGACTAAAACAAAACAGCGGCGTTAATATTTTGGAAGCGCCTTTTAATTTTAAGATTAAAAATGAAAAACAACTTAACAAGTATGTTTTGGATGATAAAAAAGGACGTATTGTAACGACGTTGTTTGAAGTATTTTAATTGAACCTCTTTTTGTCATGCCTTGATTTGACATGGAATCTATTAACAATTGAGACTGAAATGTGGATTCCTGCTTTCGCAGGAATGACAAAATTAACTTACAATTTAACTTGGTTCTAATATTAAAAAAAATTAACTTCGCCTACTTGTGCTGAACTTGCTTCAGTATCGGTGAATATTAATCATTGAAACGGATTAATATCCGCGAGCCATTTTAGGTAAGCTGACAAAACTATGGATTTTAGCAGTTTAAATAATGACGAATTTGTCGAATATGTAATAAAAGAACATAAGAAAAGAAACACTAAAGAGTTTTATGAAACTCAGCGTATCCGAAAAAAGGAAGACGAATTTGTTACAATGGAACTTAGAAAAGCTGGATTTAAAGTTTCTAGTTTATTTGACCTTGTAAATTTTAAACAAACTGACTTCGGATATATAAATCTATTGCTTAATCTGTTGGACTCTGAAAAAATAACTGACTCCATTATGAAAGATGGAATGGTAAGAGCAATAACAGTAAGAAAAGCAAAGGGAATTGCCGAAAATCAATTATTGAAATTTTACGGTAACCTGAAAACTGAACAAGAAAAAGAAACTATTGGATGGAGCATTGGAAACTGGTTTGATCACTTATATTCGGATTCTTACTTTGAACCAATAAAAGAAATTTCGTCTAATAAGAATAATGGAATATCAAGACAGATGTTTGTAAAGGCACTTGGAAAAACAAAAGAGCATAAACCAATAGCCGAAAAATTATTGTTTGAATTGACTTTTGACAATGAAGTTGTTTTACACGCAATTAGTGCACTTGGTAAACTAAAATCGACGAACTCGATTGAAAGACTGACTGAATTAACGAATAATAAAAATAAAACTATAAAAAAGGTAGCTAATAAAGCATTGAAAAAAATAACAACAGAATAAAAGCCTACCTACAACATTTAATTTCTTAGTCTCGCCTACTTCTGAAAATTCTTGCGGATTTTCAGTTTGGAGTGTACTTGTTAAGTAAGTGCTAAACCACGCAACGTATCATATACGAAACCGATAAGCGGAACCCAAAAAAATCACTCCCAACAAACCTCTCCCAAAACCCACAAATAATCTGCGCGATTCTCAACAAAATCCTTATCAGAAATATCAATAATTTTTACATTAAAGTCGCTTTGGGTTTTTAAAAACTCCAAGTAACCAGCGTTAATTTTTTCCAAATAATCGTTGTCGATATTCTGCTCGTAATCGCGACCGCGTTTTTTTATGTTTTGTTGCAACCGCTCCGTATTTTGGTATAAATACACATACAATTCGGGCTTTTTTAAATCTTTGTACATCAAATTAAAAAGCTTTCGGTATAGCATAAATTCATCTTCGGCCAAGGTGATTTTCGAGAAAATAAGCGATTTAAACACATCGTAATCGCTCACTATAAAATCTTTAAACAAATCGAGCTGCGATAAATCGTCAGAGATTTGCTGGTATCTATCGGCCAAAAAACTCATCTCTAAGGTAAAGGCGTAACGCTGAGCATCTTTATAAAATTTTGGCAAAAACGGATTGTCGGCAAAGCGTTCTAATATGAGTTTCGCATTAAAATCCTGCGCCATTTTAGTAGCTAAACTGGTTTTTCCGGCCCCAATATTCCCTTCAATGGCAATGTAGTTGTATTGTGAAAAATCATAAGTTTTACTTGGGTTTTTCAACCAAATATTAATGGGTTCTAAAACCGATTCGTCTTCACATTCATTTAATAAAACAGCAACTTCTTTATTAAGTTTTGGATGCTTTATTTTAGAGGCAATATCGTTAAGGGGTTGCAATACAAACCTGCGTTTTTCCATTTCGGGATGCGGCACTTGCAAGGTTTTCGTATCTATAATTTCGGTTTCGGCAAAAACGATATCCAAATCTATGGTTCGAGCTTCGTAACCCGCTCCTTGTTTTCGGGTGCGCCCTAAAGCGGTTTCAATATTTAGTAATTCCTGCAATACCTGTTCCGCACTTAAATGCGATGCCATAACCGCACAGGCATTAAAAAAGTCATCACTTTCAAAACCAAAAGCAGGCGATTTATAAACTTTCGAAATCCGTTTTATATGCCCTATTTTTTTATGGATTGCATCCAAGGCATTTTGTAAATTTTTAAATTTATCGCCTTTGTTACTGCCTAATGCAATATGATATGTGATTGGTTTTTTCATTGAAAAAGCAAATTAACTAAAACAATTTTTAATCCTTTATATTTACGAGACGTATTTATTCACAATTTATATGACCGTAAAAGACAAACTTGCAGCACAGCGTATTTACATGCTTTTAGGTGCGCTATTTATAACATCGTTAGTGGTTTCAAACTTAATTTTTCAAAAGTTTTTTTATTGGCACCCCTTGGATATCGAAGTTTTTGGCAGTAAACTTTTTATAGTGTCGGTTGGTATTTTGCCCTATCCCATTACCTTTTTAATCACCGATTTAATTAGCGAGATTTACGGTAAAAAGCGCGCCAATCAGGTGGTGGTTACCGGTATATTTGCTTCTTTGTTTTCGGTTTTAATTGTTTATGTGGCCGACATTGTTCCCGCTTTTGCCAATTCGCCCATTAACGATGCCATTTTTACTCAAGTTTTTGGCAGAACTATTTTAGCGGTTGGTGCCAGCATGACCGCCTATTTATTTGCGCAGTTTGTAGACATTCAAATTTATCATTTCTGGAAAAAACTCACCCATGGCAAATACCTTTGGTTGCGCAATAATTTCTCGACGTGGTTATCGCAGTTTGTCGATACCTTTTCAGTCGTTTTTTTACTGTGTTTTTTCGAGGTTTTACCCTGGAGCCTTTTTAAAGGTTTATTGGTTAGCGGATTTTTATTTAAGGTTTTTGTTGCCGCTTGCGATACACCTTTTTTATATTTGGGCGTTTATTTATTCAGAAAACGTTTTAATTTAAAGGTAAACGAAGAGATCGATTTACTTTAATTTCGATTGCGTTAATATTACTTTCGTTCAGGTTAAATTTTTATTAAACTTTTTGGTTATTTAAACTTAAACACAATCACACTCGTATATTTATATAAACTCGTTTTTTATGAAAAAGGCTATAAAAATTATTGGCATCACATTACTAATCATCATCGCACTTTTAATTGCAATCCCTTTTGCATTTCAAGGTCAGATTAAAGATATAGTTAAGCGCTTTATAAACGAAAACGTGAATGCCAAAGTGGAGTTTAGCGATGTTAGCTTAAGTTTTATCAGCAGCTTTCCGCAAGCCCATGTTAGCGTAAGCGATTTGGTTATTTCCAATTTTGAACCTTTTAAAGACGAAACCTTGGCCACCGCAAAAAGCATCGCCTTTACCATGCCCATAAAAGAGCTGTTTAAAACCGCGAGCGAAGATCCAATAACCGTAAATTCGATTGATGTTGACGCCATTTTATTAACCCTAAAAACAAACAAATTTGGCGACGTAAATTACGATATTGCCAAAGCAGATGAAAACGTTTCAGCCGAAACACCATCAAGTAGTTTTTCTTTTAATCTTGAAGATTACAGCGTCAATAACAGTGCGTTAACGTATTTGGATGAAGCTTCAAATATGATTATTCATGTATCTGAAATCAATCATACAGGCAACGGTATTTTTTCCGCGGAAGCATCAGAATTAAACACAAAAAGTGAAGCTAATTTGAGCATTACCTTGGATAGCACCACATATTTAAGCAACAACCCAGTAAAACTGGATGCTTTAATAGGGCTGGACTTAAACAACAGCATTTACACCTTTAAAGAAAACAAAGGTTTTATTAACGATTTGCCATTGGAGTTTCAAGGTTTTGTAAAGCAGTTGGAAAACGGACAAGAGATTGATATCACTTTTAAAAACCCGGAATCTGATTTTAAAAACTTCTTGGCGGTCATTCCAAAAACATATTCTAAAAATATCGACGATGTACAAACCACCGGCGATTTTAAAATAAATGGCAGTATAAAAGGCTTAAATTCCGATGAGACCATTCCTAATTTAGACATTAATATCACATCAAATAACGCCTCGTTTAAATATCCGGATTTACCAAAACGGGTAAGCAACATTTCCATAAATACATCCATAAAAAATACCACAGGCAATGTAGATGATACGTTTGTAGCCATTAAAAAACTGAATTTTAAAATTGACAATGATGTTTTTAAATCCTCGGCAACTCTAAAAAACATTACCAAAAATATGTTGGTAAACGCTAATATTGACGGTGTTTTAAATTTAGCCAACATTACCAAAGTGTATCCCATTGAATTGGATAATGCATTGAGCGGGATTCTAAAAGGAAAAATCAACACGTCTTTCGACATGAAAGCGATTGAAACCAATGCTTACCAGCGCATTAAAAATAATGGTTCGGCAAGCATTACCGATTTTGTGTTTTCATCGGAAGATATTGTAAACCCTATCCATATTTCGCAAGCAGACATGACCTTTAATCCGGGAACGGTTTCATTAAATCATTTTAAAGCCAAAACGGGCGATAGCGATTTAAACGCCACCGGAACCATTAAAAACCTATTGGGCTTTTTACTAAGCGACAACACACTACAAGGAAATTTTAACGTGAATTCCAATGTATTTAAAGTGAGTGATTTTATGAAAGAAGATGAAGCTTCCGCTGAAAATAAAACGACCACTGATACCGAATCTTTAAAAATTCCAGCCTTTTTAGATTGCACCATAAATGCCGATGCCAAAACCGTGGTTTACGACAATTTAAACTTAAAAGATGTGAAAGGCACGCTGTTGATTAAAGACCAGCAAGCGACCTTAAAAAATATGACGTCCAGTATTTTTGACGGCGCGTTGTCCATTGCCGGCGATGTGTCAACAAAAAGCGAAACACCCACTTTTAATTTGAATTTGGGTGCTGATGGGTTTGATATTTCCCAGTCGTTTAACAACATGGAACTGCTTCAAAATTTAGCGCCAATTGCCAAATTGCTCGCCGGAAAATTAAATACCAATATTAGTCTTTCGGGTAAATTAGATAGTGAGTTTTCTCCGAAGTTAAGTAGTATGTCCGGTAACGCTTTCGCGGAATTGTTAGCCACTCGAATTGGTGCAAGCCAAAGTGAATTGATGACCAAGCTTGAAGGCGCATTGAATTTTATAGATTTTAAAAAATTGGATTTAAAGGATTTAAAAACCAAATTGGAATTCGCCAACGGACAGGTAAGCGTAAAACCATTTCAAATAAAATACGATGATATTGTAATTAATGTTTCGGGATCGCATGGTTTTGATAAAACCTTAAATTACAGTGCCATTTTTAATGTACCCGCAAAATATTTAGGCAGCGAGATTAATCAGTTAATTGGAAGAATTAACACCGAAGAAGCTAAAAATATCGCCATTCCGGTTACGGCCAATATTGGTGGTTCTTACACGAATCCGACGGTAAAAACCGATTTAACTAGTGGTATTAGTAGCCTAACAAATCAACTTATCGAAATTGAAAAACAAAAACTATTAAATCAAGGCAAAGACAAGGTCAAGGATTTAATTGGCGATGTTATTGGCGGTAATAAAACTAAAACAGACTCCCTTAAAAAAGAACAAAATAATACGGTTAAGGATGTTTTGGGCGGTATTATCAATAAAAACAAAACACCCTCAGATTCTACAAAGACAAACACCAACGATGCGGTTAAAAATGTACTTGGTGGCTTATTAGGCAAAAAGAAAAAAGCAACGGATACGGTTAATTAGTGTTTAGGAATGCCCAAATTTATCATACGCACCATGTTTTTATCAATTACAACCGAATAAAGGGTTGGTTTAATGTTTGGATTAAGGCTTCAATTTTGGAATGCAAATACCCAAAATCGCTTAAAATTGCCCAAAACCCTTAAAAAAACACTAAATTTTAGTCATTTTTGCCCGTTTTTGCATAAAAAATGGTTAAAAATTAGGTTTTATAAAATATAAAGTTATGTTGTATGGCGAAAATTATTTAAATTTTATATAAATCGATATGAGGCAATTAAAAATCACTAAACAAGTTACTAATAGAGAGTCTAAATCGCTTGATAAATATCTACAAGATATTAGCAAAATACCGTTAATTACCGCAGACGAAGAAGTGGAGTTGGCGCAAAGAATTCGCCAAGGCGATCAAAAAGCATTAGATACACTTACAACCGCTAACTTGCGTTTTGTTGTTTCAGTCTCAAAACAATACCAAAATCAAGGTCTGTCATTACCAGATTTAATTAACGAAGGTAACGCAGGCTTGGTAAAAGCGGCGAAACGTTTTGACGAAACTAGAGGTTTTAAATTTATTTCTTATGCTGTTTGGTGGATTCGACAAGCAATTCTTCAAGCTTTAGCAGAACAATCTCGAATAGTTAGATTACCTTTGAACAAAATTGGTTCTATAAATAAAATAAACAAAGCTTATTCATTTTTAGAACAAGAGCATGAAAGAGCACCGAGTGCTGAAGAAATTGCTAAAAACCTAGACCTTTCGGTTAAAAACGTAAAACAGTCTATGAAGATTTCTGGCCGACACGTTTCAATGGATGCGCCTTTGAAAGAAGGAGAAACGTTTAGTTTGTATGATGTAGTAATGTCTGACGAATCGCCAAAACCAGATAATGGTTTAATGAGAGATTCCTTAAACATTGAGTTAAATAGAGCATTGGACACGCTATCTGAAAAAGAGGCCGAAGTAATACGAAACTATTACGGCATAAGTAAAAAGCACCCGATGAGCCTACAGGAAATAGGCATTTCGTTTGGATTAACACGCGAACGGGTAAGACAAATTAAAGAAAAAGGTATTCGCAGATTGCGACATACCTCTAAAAGTAAAGTATTAAAAACGTATTTAGGATAGTCCTAAAAACACAAAACCATTAATAAAAATATATGCTAAAAATTATTGTAAAAGATGGCGAAAACATCGAACGCGCCTTAAAACGTTACAAAAGAAAACACCGTAACATTAAAGTAATGCAGAATTTAAGAGACGGACAGTTTTTTACCAAACCTTCGGTAAAAAGACGTCGTGAAATTCAAAAAGCCGCTTACATTCAAAGGTTACGAGATCAAGAAGATATATAGTTTTCTAGTTTCTTTACAACACATAAAGGCTGTCTAAAAAGGGCTTAAGGCTTATTAAATTAAGCAAAGCCAATTTTGTGGTGCATTAAACTCAGTGCATTACAACTATCGTTTTGGGCTAAATATTCACTTTTTAGACAGCCGATTTATTAGTAAATTCCCGAGTTTTTCAACCTACTTTTTATAAACGGTTAGCTTCTGTAACCTATGGGGTTGTCTTCATAAAAATCATCAAAAGTTTTAGTGGTAGTATAATTGTCTTTTAAAACTTTATAAACCGTAACAACAACAAAAAGTTGCCCTAAACACATAAGATAAAACACCCAATTAAAAGGCAGGTTTAATGACACCATTATGGTTAAGGCTATCAACAAGAGCGTTGCAACAACAACATAAAATATACCTGTAATTTTCATTTTTTACTTTCAATTTACTAAAAAGCAAAGGTTTATGAAAATCTACAGCGTTAAAAATAGTATAAAACTACGGCAAGCTTATTTGAATAACCAAACCTTCGTTAGCACGAACATTAAAAACCGTTTCATCTTCAAAAATTAAATATTGCCCTTTTATGCCAACCAACTTTCCTGTGTATTGCTGCTGTTTAATTATATTTAAGCTTTTAGGTTTTAGCGGGTACTTATAAACAGGAAATTCGATATTTGTTTCAGTGTTGTTTTCAATAAAATAATCTTTAGCCTCATCGGGAATATATGTCTTTAAGCGCTCGCGCCATTCCACTAAATCTTCATCCTCCACATCATTTTTAAGCATTTTTCGCCAGTTGGTTTTATCGGCCACATGGTCTTTTAAAGCCACTTCGGTTATGCCTGCCAAATACCTGTTTGGGACTTCTACAATTTCAATGGCTTCGTGCGCCCCTTGGTCTATCCAGCGTGTTGGCACTTGTTGTTTTCGGGTAACCCCGACCTTTACGTTACTGGAGTTTGCCAAATACACAATGTGTGGTTGCAGCTGCACTTTCTTTTCGTAAGCTAAATCGCGGTCTTCTTTACCCAAATGTGCAGTACTTAATTCCGGGCGCATAATCCAATCTGCTGCTTGAGGTACTTCAAAAAAACATTGCTTATCGAAACCTTGTCGATAAATGGGCTTATCCAATCCACAATTTAAGCACTGATACTTAACAAATTGCATGGTTATGGTTTTATTCAGCAACTGATTCATGTTTAAAAAATCGTTTTCAAACACTAAATAATATTGAATAGGTTGCGAAAACTCAGTTTCCATTTTTGTTAAAACACCTTGGTAGTTCATAAAAAAAAGTCTTATTTTTAAGAACTTAAAGATAAAATAAATATGCCAATTCCTTTAGTAAATTCTATTGCTTCTTGGTTTTTAAAAAAACGATTTCATCAAATTGATTTGTTTTTAAAATACCCAAACGAAGTACAAAACGAATTGCTTTTAAACCTTATAAACACTGCTAAAGACACCGAGATTGGCAAACAACACGATTTTGCATCCATTACCAATTACAGCACATTTGCCGAACGCGTGCCAATTAAAAACTACGAAGGTTGGCAAGATGTTATTGAGCGATCGCGCCGAGGCGAAACCAATATTTTTTGGCCGAGTCCTATAAAATGGTTTGCAAAATCTAGCGGCACTACCAATGCCAAAAGTAAATTTATTCCGGTTAGCAGCGAGTCTTTAGAAGACTGCCATTATGCCGCCGGTAAAGATTTGTTGTGCATGTACCTTAACAATAACGAGGATTCGCAACTATTTACGGGTAAAAGTTTACGCTTAGGCGGCAGCAAGGAATTGTACAAAGAAAACGGTACTCTTTTTGGTGATTTATCGGCCATTTTAATTGACAACATGCCTTTTTGGGCCGAATTTAGCAGCACGCCAAGCAACAAAGTATCGTTAATGAGCGATTGGGAATACAAGATGCAAGCCATTGTTGATGAAACCATAAACGAAAAGGTTACCAGTTTGGCGGGTGTGCCCTCATGGATGCTCGTACTATTAAATAATGTTTTAGAAACCACGGGGAAACAGAGTTTGTTTGATGTTTGGCCTAATTTAGAGGTGTATTTTCACGGCGGTGTTAGCTTCACGCCTTATGTTGATCAATACAAAAAAATACTCCCAAAAAACAGCTTTAAATATTACGAAATATACAATGCATCGGAAGGTTTTTTTGCCATTCAAGATCAAAATAACTCAAGTGAATTGTTATTGATGTTGGATTACGGCATTTTTTATGAATTTATTCCCATGGATGTTTACGCGACTTCCGAAGAAAAAGCCATTCCGTTAAGCGACGTCAAACTCCATCAGAATTATGCTGTGGTTATCACCACCAACGCAGGCTTATGGCGTTATAAAATTGGAGACACGGTTCGGTTTACGTCATTGCACCCCTATAGAATAAAAGTTTCCGGCAGAACCAAACACCACATTAATGTTTTTGGCGAAGAATTGATTATTGAAAATGCCGAAGATGCTTTAAAGAAAGTTTGCAAGCGAACCAAAGCCGAAATAGTAGATTATACGGCAGCACCTATTTTTATGAACGGCAAAGAAAAAGGCGCACACGAGTGGCTTATTGAATTTAAAACACCTCCAAAAGACCTCAATTATTTTAATGAATTGTTCGACAATGCCTTAAAGGCTTCAAACTCAGATTACGAAGCTAAACGCTACAACAATTTAACCCTTAATAAACCTAAAATCCATATGGCTCGTGAACGTTTGTTTTATGATTGGCTTAAACAAAACAACAAATTAGGCGGCCAACATAAAATACCCAGACTCTCCAACACCAGGGATTATTTAGATGATTTATTGCGTTTAAATTCCTAAATCATAAAAACCCAAAAACCACTGATAAACAATGACTTATCGAATTAAATCGTACTTAGTCTAGTAAATTTCATTTTATCTTGGATTAACAGCTATTTTTAAAATACTAATTAATCCAAAACCCTCTTTAAAATGAAAACTAAGGTATTCGTTATCATTTGTCTTATCTCAAATTTTATATTTAGCCAAGGGTCGTCAAGTTTTATCGCAGGAAATATCAACGCTAAAAAAACCGCCTTATCTTATAATACTCCATTCTCATCTTACGAAATTGGCGCCAATGGTTTTAATTTTGAACTTTTAGATGCTGGTGTAAATACCAAATATTCAGAAATTGGCACCGGTTTTTTTAGAAATAAGCTCATTATGGTTTCGTCTAAAAAACTTGGTGGATTGGCAAAAATAGATTCAAACACCAACGAAGCTTACAAAGAATTGTATTGTTTAAATGTTAGTAAAAATGGCGCTTTAAGTCGACCTTTACTATTTTCAAGAATGTTAAACACCAACGCCAGTGAAGACCAACTTACGTTTTCGCCAGATCAAAAAACCGTCTATTTTACACGAAGTAACCGAAAAAAATCACTCGAATATAAATTATACAAGGCCAATCTTGAAGAAGGCTCTCATGGCAATTGGATAAACGAGGAACTCTTGAGCATTAATAAAAACAATGTTTCAATTGAAACACCTTTTTTAAATCGAAAGGGCGATAAGCTTTATTTTTCTTCGAACATGCCCGGGTCTGTTGGTGGCTACGATATTTATGTAGCAGATGTTAAAGCCGATGGCACCTTGGGTACACCTAAAAATTTAGGGCATTCAATCAACACGACGTCCGATGAAAAATACCCGTCCTTATCTATGGATGGGAAACATTTGTATTTCTCCTCAAAAGGGCATCAAGGTTTTGGCGGTTATGATTTGTTTGTGAGTAGAATTCTTAGTGATTCGTATAAAGCACCAAGAAATCTTGGAAACACCATCAATTCCAGTTACGATGAAATAGGTTATTTTTTAGCCACAAAAACCAAAGGTTATGTTTCATCAAATAAACCCAATGGTAAGGGTAGTTTTGATATTTATACCGCGGTTAATGACGAAATTGTTCAATCTATAGAAGGAAAAGCCATTGATTTGGTTACAAAAATTAAACTGCCTAATACGCTTATTGTTTTAAAAGATGAAGACAATATTGAAGTAGCAAGACAAATGACGGATGCCAACGGAACCTTTAACTTTGATAATATTGCCCCTTTTGAATTGTATACGCTACACACCGAAAAAGATGGTTTTAAAGATGCTGTTTTTGAATTTTTAGCAAACAGAAACTTTGACACAACTTACAATAAGAATTTAGAGCTGAACACCACCGAACCCGTGATTACAGAAGTTGACGATGAATTAAGAATTGTGTTGGAAAACATTTATTTCGATTTTGCAAAATACAGCATTAAAGAAGAATCGACCATTTCGTTAAACAAAATCATTAAAGTGCTGAATGACAACCCAAACATCTCCTTAGCCATTCATGCGCATACCGATATTAGAGGCAATGATGCTTATAACTTGAAGTTGTCTAAACAAAGAGCAAAATCTGCTTTAAACTATCTAATTAAAAATGGGATTGATAAAGGCCGATTAACATCAAAAGGTTACGGCGAAACAAAACCGTTAATTGATTGCAAAACCAATTCGTGTACCGATGAGGAGCATCAATCTAACCGACGTATTGAGTTTGTTATTCTGGATTAAAGTAAAGTACTTTTAATTAAATCCGTTTAAATGCAATGTAAAAAAGTGTTTAAACGAGTATTTCGTCTAATCATCTAAAAGCCAAAAAAACACTTTGTGAGTTTTAAAATTAAATATATTTTTAAAACGTATTAATTGCTATTTCACATAAATTCAATATATTTTTTTAACAATCCTCATTAAAAAAACTGTTGTATTCCGATAAAAAATTATTCGTAATGTCTATTATTAATTAACATCCATAACATAAAAAACCACGCTAATCAGCGTGGTTTTTTTATATACTTTAAATTGTTAAAACAACTTACGAAACCGCTTTGAGTTTCTTTATTGTGGTTTTGGTTAATTTGCTTTCGGCATATAATTTAGTAACGTTAAGTTTCTTTTCGTTACTGCTTGGTAATTCAAACATGGCATCGGTTAATATTTCTTCGCATAACGAACGTAACCCTCTAGCCCCAAGCTTATATTCAATGGCTTTCCCTACTATAAAATCAAGTGCACCATCGGTAATACTAAACTCGATATCGTCCATTGCAAATAACTTTTTATATTGCTTTATGATCGCGTTTTTAGGCTCTGTTAAAATAGCGCGTAAGGTTTTTGCATCCAACGGATCCATATAGGTTAATACAGGAAGTCGTCCAATAATTTCAGGAATCAATCCAAAATCCTTTAAGTCCTTCGGAATAATATATTGAAGTAAATGGTCTTGATCCACGACATCATCAGACATGGACGCACTATAACCCACCGCTTGCATGTTTAATCGTTTAGAAATAACGCGGTCAATACCATCAAAAGCACCACCAGCGATAAACAGAATATTTTCGGTATTTACTTCAATAAATTTTTGGTCGGGATGTTTACGTCCACCCTTAGGTGGCACATTTACAACGGTACCTTCCAAAAGCTTTAATAAAGCTTGCTGCACGCCTTCGCCCGATACATCACGAGTAATAGACGGGTTGTCGCTTTTACGGGCAATCTTATCAATTTCATCAATAAATACAATACCCTTTTCTGCTTTTTCTAAATTATAATCGGCCGCTTGAAGCAATCTTGTTAAAATACTTTCTACGTCCTCGCCCACATAACCCGCTTCGGTTAAAACGGTAGCATCAACAATGGCCAAAGGCACATTAAGCATTCTTGCCACTGTTTTGGCCATTAATGTTTTTCCTGTTCCGGTTTGGCCCACCATAATTATATTCGATTTTTGAATATCGATGTCGTCGTTTGATGGTGGTTGCAATAATCTTTTATAGTGATTATAAACAGCAACAGACATCACTTTTTTTGTCATGTCTTGCCCTATTATGTATTCGTCTAAAAAATCTTTGATTTGTTGAGGCTTTCTAAGCTTCAACTCAGCAGATAAGTCACTGCTATCGGTTTGCTTGGATTCTTCAATTACAATACCATGCGCCTGCTCGATACAGCGGTCGCAAATATGTGCATCTAATCCAGCTATTAATAAATTCGTTTCTGGTTTTTTTCGCCCACAAAACGAGCATTCTAATTCTTCCTTTGCCATTAATCTTTATATTTAAGAAGATGAGAATTCTTATAAATCCCTCTATAACAATCTTATAAAATTACAAAAAATAATTTAACTACGGGCTAAAATCTCATCAATCATACCGTATTCTTTAGCTTTATCGGCTTTCATCCAATAATCTCTGTCGCTATCTTCGTATACTTTGTCGTAATCTTGACCCGAATGCTTACTTATTATTTTGTAAAGTTCTTCCTTTAAGGTTAAAATTTCTCTTGCGGTAATTTCAATATCACTGGCTTGCCCTTGAGCGCCACCAAGTGGTTGATGAATCATAACACGAGAGTGTGTTAAACCACTGCGTTTTCCTTTTTCGCCAGCACATAATAATACGGCACCCATAGATGCTGCCATACCTGTACAAATAGTGGC
The DNA here is from genome assembly GCF_032814565.1 of Hwangdonia lutea. Taxonomy (GTDB): domain Bacteria; phylum Bacteroidota; class Bacteroidia; order Flavobacteriales; family Flavobacteriaceae; genus Hwangdonia; species Hwangdonia lutea. The sequence goes on along the minus strand of NZ_CP136521.1, from coordinate 2,075,629 downwards.
TACATCTGGTTTTATAAACTGCATGGTATCATAAATACCTAAGCCCGCATAAACACTTCCACCTGGAGAGTTGATGTAAATTTGAATGTCTTTTGAAGCATCGGTACTTTCCAAAAACAGTAATTGCGCTTGAACGATGTTTGCAACTTGGTCGTTAATTCCGGTTCCCAAAAAAATGATTCTGTCCATCATTAAACGCGAAAACACATCAAAAACAGCGATGTTCATTTGGCGTTCTTCTATAATATTTGGTGTGAGATTTGTTGGGTACATACTACTAATAATTTTATTGTAATAGGTACTGCTTATGCCTTGATCTTTTATCGCGAATTTCTCAAACTCTTTTGCGTAATCCATAGTTAATTTTAATAATTTACTCGATAATCGAGATTTTAATACTTTGAAATGTTATGATTTTCTTTATACCTGTCCAGGGTGCTCACTTCTCAACAGACGGTAACCCATTGATTAGCTTCAAAATAAGCCAATACATTTTAATTAGATTATTTTGTTGAACAAAAAGGCACTTAAATTTACCAATTTAAGTGCCTAAATATAAGGAATTATTATTTGATTTATTTATCGCCGTATACTTCTTTAACAAACTTTTCGTAACTTAATTCCTTTACTTTTAAGTTTGCTTTTTCTTTGTAAAGCGATAATAATTTTTGACTTACCAATTGCTCTGAAATACGACGTGCTTCGTCTTGGTTTCCTAAAACCCTAGCTGCGATATCGTCCAATTCTTTATCCGATGGATTCATTTGACCAAACTGTGCCATTTGCCCTTTTATCATTTCCCTAGCATGATTTTTAATATCATCCATAGTAACTTGAATATTGTTTTCTTCAATTAATTTGCCTTCAATCAATTGGTAACGTAAGCTTTTTTCAGACTTCTCGTATTCTTCTTTAGCTTGCGCTTCGTCCATTTCCTTTTCTCCTGCTGTTTGCATCCATTTGGTTAAAAATTCTGCTGGCAAATCGAATTTTGTGTTTTCAACTAAATATTCGGTAACATCGTTTAAAAGCTTTTGATCGGCTTGTTGTACAAATTGTTTTTCGGCATCTTCCTTAATTTTTGCTTTTAATTCGGTAACCGACGTTACTTCGCCTTTTCCGAAAAGCTTATCGAATAAATCTTGATCTAAATCTGCCAACTCACGTTTATTGATTTCGGTAATTGTGAAGGACACCTCGATATCCAAACCATGAACCTCATCGTGACTTAACTTTAAAGCGTGCATTAACTCATGCTCATCGTCGTAAAGTCCTTTTGTTTTTAAAACAATAACGTCGCCAACTTTGGCTCCAACAAATTGTTTCGCTGTTGCTTTTCCTTTAAATTTATCTAAAGTTAAGGTTACGGTGTTGTCAATCTCTTTTTCTTCGTTGGTGTAAGTTCCTGTAATTTCACTGTCTTTTTCAACCGTATCTTGAGATACCAATTTCCCGTATTGCTTTTGGATACGTTCAATTTGCTCATCAATCATTTTATCATCAGCAACAATATTGTACTGCGTAATGGCTTTTTTGCTTTTTAAGTTAACCTCAAATTCTGGTGCTAAACCTAATTCGAATTCAAAAGTAAACCCTTCCGCATCCCAGTCAATTTCATCTTGTGTTTTTGGTAATGGCTGCCCAAGAACATCTAATTTTTCTTCGGTTAAATATTTATTTAAAGCGTCTTGTAAAAGCTTGTTTACCTCATCAACCAAAACTGCTTTTCCGTACTGTTTTTTAACCATTCCCATAGGCACGTGTCCTTTTCTAAAACCAGGAATATTTGCCGTTTTACGGTAATCCGATAATATTTTTTCTACTTTATCGCTATAATCTTCTTTAGCAATATCTACTTTTACTACCGCGTTTAACGCATCAACGTTTTCTCTTGTAATGTTCATTTTAAATGATATATAACCTTTAATCAGGCATTTAACAAAAAGGTTTCTTTTTAAAAACCTATAATTTATGTAATTAAAATTGGGATGCAAAAATAATATATTTTTACATCCCAACAAAGTTTTTAATGCGTTGAATTTCAGCCTATTTTTTATCGTCTTTTATGACGGAATGTAGGATAGATTCTAAAATGGATAATAGGATACTAAAGAGCAATGCCCACCAAAAACCATCAACCGAAAAACCGCCTACTAAATTACTAGCCAAAAGAATAATAATAGCGTTTATAACCAGCAGAAACAACCCTAAAGTTAAGATGGTGGCCGGCAAAGTAAAAATTACCAAAATGGGTTTTACAAGTAAATTTAAGACCGAAAGCACGACGGCTACAATTAATGCGCCCGTGTATCCATCAACATGCACCCCAGAAAGTAAGTGGGCTAAAATAAAAACGGCTACGGCATTTAATAGGAGTTTTAACAATAGTTTCATAATGATATTAATTTATTAAATGTACAAAATCTACGACACAAATTGAATGACAGCCTCAAAAAAGTCCTTTGGATTTTCGGCGTGCAGCCAATGCCCCGAATTTGCAACGGTAACTATTTTAGCCTTTGGGAAATGGTTTTTAATGATTCGCTCATCGTCAAGGCCAATATATTCCGATCGGTCGCCTCGTAAAAACAAAGTGTCTTTTTCAAATCTTGAATAACTAGGTAGGGCTTCGCCAACTTCGGCAACCTCACCTTTTAAAACCTTCAAATTAATACGCAATGCCAGTTTGCCTTTTTCAACCCAGTACAGGTTTTTTAGTAAAAACTGACGAATGCCCAAATTGGATACATACTCGCTTAAAACCGTATCGGCTTCGCCTCTACTTTTTATCACATCAAAATTTAAAGCACTCAAACCCTCCAGAATAACATCGTGGTGAATGGGGTAAAATCGGGGTGAAATATCGGCCACCAATAGTTTTGAAACCAACTCTGGATATTGCGATGCAAATAACATGGCCGTTTTACCGCCCATGGAATGTCCAAGCAGCACGATATCGCTTAAATCGTGTACTTCACAATAGTGTTTTAAATCGTCGGCAAGGGTTTCGTAATTAAACGTGTCGCTCCAAAAGCTTCGTCCGTGATTACGTTGATCGACCAAATGCACCTCGAAACCTTGTTCGCTAAGATTTTTACCGTGGGTTTTCCAATTATCGCTCATGCCTAAAAAGCCATGTAAAATAATAAATGCTTGCCCTTTACCTAATATGTTTGAATGTAAAATATCTTGCTTTGCCACGAATTCACTAATTTTTATTTATTATTTACTGCCGATTTATTTCAATTTATTCAAATACATTTGAATCACGTTTTCGACTCCTAAATATAAGCTTTCTGAAATTAGCGCGTGCCCAATTGAAACCTCTAATAAATGTGTTATGTTTTCTTTAAAAAACTGAATGTTTTCCAACGATAAATCGTGCCCTGCATTAATGCCCAAACCTAGGGTATGTGCCAATTCTGCACATTCAGCATACGGCTTTATGGCATCTTTATTCCCTAAACTATATTGGTCTGCAAAGGCTTCGGTATACAATTCAATTCTATCTGTTCCCGTATTTTTTGCGCCTTCAATTTGTTTTAAAACGGGATCGACAAAAATAGACGTTCTTATGCCATGCCGCTTAAATTCTTTTATCACATCAACTAAAAAGTCTTTGTGCTTAATGGTGTCCCAACCGGCATTACTTGTTATGGCATCAACCGCATCGGGCACTAAAGTAACCTGTGTTGGCTTTACCTCTAAAACCAAATTCACAAAAGATTCTATGGGATTGCCTTCAATATTGTATTCGGTATAAACCTCTGGTTTTAAATCGCGTGCATCCTGATAGCGAATATGGCGCTCGTCTGGCCTTGGATGAATGGTGATGCCTTCGGCTCCAAATTGCTGTGCATCTTTGGCAAACTGGACCACATTGGGCATATCGCCACCTCGCGAATTTCTTAAAGTTGCTATTTTATTAATATTTACGCTTAACTTTGTCATCTGTCCTTTTTTTACAAGACAAAAATACAAAGTAGAACACCTTTATATACTATTTTTTTGATTAATTTGCATCTTTACAAAGTCAAGCAATGAAACTTACAGAATACATTATAAACGACATAAAACCTTTAAATAACGACAGCAAAATAAGCGATTTGCAGGAATTATTTAATCAGTTAACCTATTCCCATATTCCGGTTAGAGATAAAAACAATACTTATTTAGGAAGTTTTTCTGAAACCGATGCTCACTGCTTTGAAGGCGGTAAATTACTTAGCGAATACGCATATGCCCTTGAAGATTTTCACGTTCGCGACACCACGATTTGGCTAGATGTGCTTGAAGCTTTTGCAAAAAACGCAACCAATATTATGCCTGTTTTAAATGATAGAAATGTGTATTTGGGGTATTACGAATTAAACGATGTTATTGGCCTATTTAACGAAACCCCTTTCTTTTTTGAAGCCGGAGGTATTTTAGTTGTTGAGAAAGGCTTAACCGATTATTCTTTTAGCGAAATAAGTCAAATTGTAGAGTCGAACAACGGTAAACTTTTAGGTGCTTTTGTTTCTAAAATTAAAAACGACGTGGTGCAAATTACCCTGAAAATCAGCAATTCAAGCTTAAACGACATCACTCAAACCTTCCGCCGATATAGCTATAACATCGTTTTTGGACATGAAGGCGACAGTTACAACGAAAGCCTCAAAGAGCGCTCGGATTATTTAAAAAAATATTTAGATATATAAATTTATGAAAGTTGCTGTTTTTGGACGATTTTATAATGAGCGCACTACGGTTTCGGTGGAAACCCTCTTCAATTATTTATTGAAAAATGATTTAGATGCCTATATTGAAACCGAATTTTACAACCTTATAAAAAACGAAGAACCCAATAAAAAAGGCTATACTTCATTTAAAACCTTTGATGCCTTAGACACCTCATTCGATTTATTGGTAAGCATTGGCGGCGACGGCACCATTTTACGAGCCATCACATTTGTGCAAGATTTAGGCATTCCCATAATCGGTATTAACACCGGCAGATTAGGATTTTTAGCAACCATTCAGGTAGATGGCATTGAAAACGCGATACAAGATATTATTGATGGCAAATATACCATATCCGAACGCAGTTTGCTCGCTATTGAAACCACTCCAAAAAACGACACGATTACAGCCCTTAACTTTGCTTTAAACGAAGTAACCGTGAGCCGAAAAAACACCACCTCAATGATTACGGTTGAAACCCATTTAGACAACGAATATTTAACATCGTACTGGAGTGATGGATTAATCGTTTCAACGCCAACGGGCTCAACGGGCTATTCTTTAAGTTGCGGCGGCCCCGTTATAACTCCGGGCACCAACAGCTTTGTATTAACGCCCATAGCGCCACATAATTTAAGCGCCCGCCCCTTAGTGGTTCCCGATACCACTGAAATACAGCTAAAAGTAGATGGCAGGGAAGAACAACATTTATTATCGCTCGATTCTAGAATTGCCACGTTAGACAATGGTACTTTGATTACCATAAAAAAAGCATCATTCACCATTAAAATGATCGATCTTTTAAACGAAAGCTTTTTAGACACCCTTAGAAAAAAACTACTTTGGGGTGAAGACAATCGGAATTAAACCACATGACGCATTAAAACGCCGACATTCAAATTGCGCAATATTTTAAAAGAAAAACTGTTTTACACTAATACAATTTAGCTCAAATTATATTAGGCTAATCTTATTTATTATATTTGCAAACTTTTGAATATTTATGAAGCATTTAAGCGTACTGATAATAAGCATTTTAAGCTTTCAATTAAGTTATTCCCAAATTAACGAAATTGGCGTTTTTGCCGGTGGTAGCAATTTTATTGGAGATCTTGGTGCTACAAATTACATCGCACCAAACAGCCCTACTTTGGGATTAATTTACAAATGGAATGCGAGTCCGCGACACTCGTGGAGAGCCACGTTAATATATTCTGATTTAAAAGCTGATGATACTGATTCAGACGACCCAAGACGTGTACAGCGCGGGTATAAATTCGATTCTAATTTACTGGAAATTTCAGCAGGTATAGAATTCACGTTTTTCGATTTCAATTTACACAACGGCGAAAAAATTGCGACACCATATATATACTCTGGAATAAGTGTGGCAAAACATGACAACTTTTATTATTTAAACGGCATTCAAACCCCAGAGAATAGTTCCAGTTGGGCTTTCGGCATACCCATGGCCTTAGGTGCAAAAGCCAATCTTTTTGGCAACATTATTGTAGCTATTGAAGTTGGGGCGCGCTACACCTTTTCTGATGGAATTGAGGGTAGCTTCCCAGATAATCCAGCGAATCAACAATACCGATTTGGTAATATTAATAATAACGATTGGTATGTGTTTTCGGGCGTTACGCTAACCTATACTTTTGGATTAAACCCCTGCTATTGCCCTACAGATTAAAATGGATTTAAAAGAAAACATACACATTGATAAATTGCCAAAGCACATTGCCATTATTATGGATGGCAACGGCCGATGGGCAAAGCAAAAAGGTATGTTACGTGCCTTTGGGCATGAAAATGGTACCAAAGCAGTTCGTGAAACCGTTGAAGCTTCCGCTGAATTGGGTGTAGAAAACTTAACATTGTATGCCTTTTCTACCGAAAATTGGAACCGCCCAAAACTAGAGGTGCAAACCCTAATGAAGCTTTTAGTGTCTTCATTAAAAAAAGAAATAAAAACGCTTCAAGACAACAATATTAAACTTTCGGCTATTGGCAACCTAAATACCTTACCTAAAAAGGTGTATAAAGAATTGCACGAGGTTATAAATAGCACAAAAAGTAATAATAGAATGACTTTAACCCTAGCTTTAAGCTATGGCTCTAGAGAAGAAATCCTAAATACTGTTAAAGAGATTAGTATTAAAGTTAAAAAAAATATAATTTCGCCCGATAAAATTGATGAATCGATTATTAATGAGCATCTTTACACGCAAAATTTACCAGATGTAGATTTGCTTATTAGAACAAGTGGCGAGCAACGTATAAGCAATTTTTTGCTTTGGCAAATAGCATATGCAGAGTTGTATTTTACCAATATACTCTGGCCAGATTTTAAAAAGAAACATTTGTACGAAGCTATTATTGAATATCAAAAAAGAGAACGACGATTTGGGAAAACAAGTGAACAACTTAGCTAATATTTTATCTTTGACAACCTTAAAACACTGTTTATTAGCAATTTTAACATGGTGCAGTTTTAGCATTCAAGCACAGGAAACACCATATAGCGAGGGTAAAAAATACACCTTAGGAAGCGTTACTGTTTCTGGAAACACCAGTTTTAGCGAGCAAACCATAGTTACTTACTCCGGTTTAAGCAAAGGCAAGGAAATGACTATTCCCGGAGAAGACATTAGCAATGCCATAAAAAAACTTTGGAACTCAAAACTATTTAACGATATAGAAATTTACATCACTAAAATTGATGGTGATGTAGCACATTTAGAAATTAGATTATCCGATTTGCCACAGCTTAACGAGTTAAAAATAAACGGGATAAAAAAAGGCAAAAAAGAAGGCATAATTAACGATACGGGATTAAAAAAAGGTACTAAAGTAACCGAAAACCTTATTACTAACACCAAAAACTTTCTTAGTAAAAAATATAGAAAAGAAGGGTTCTACAATACCAAAATACTTATAAATACCATTGATGTAAAAGATTCTATAGAAACAGCCAGGGTTAACATGGTGGTAAATATTGATAAGGGCGAAAAGGTTAAAGTTAAAGATATTGAGTTTAGCGGCAACGAGATTTTAAGCGATAAAAAGCTTAGAAAAGCCATGAAAAACACTAAAAAAATCAACCGATTCCGCATTTTAAAACGCTCGAAGTTTGTTGATTCTGCCTATCAAGAAGACCTATCTAAAATCATTGACAAATACAAGGAAAACGGTTATAGAGATGCACGTATTTTATCAGACAGTTTAATTGTAAACGACGATAATAAAACCGTATCGCTTCATATTGCTGTTAACGAAGGCGAACAATACACCTTTGGCGATATTACTTTTATTGGCAATAATGCCTATAGCGACAGAGAATTAAGCAGGGTTTTACGCATTAAAAAAGGTGACACTTATAACGGTGTATTGCTACAAGAACGCATAGCAGACAACTCGAAACCTGATGCATTCGACATAACCAACCTGTATCAAAATAGTGGATATTTATTCTCAACCATAAACCCAGTTGAAGTAAGTGCCGATGACAATGTTATCGATATGGAAATTAGAATAACGGAAGGAAAGCCAGCCTATTTTAATAAAGTATCGGTTGTTGGAAACGACAAAACCAACGACCATGTTATTTACCGTATGTTGCGTACACGACCGGGACAGTTATACAGTAAGGAAAACGTGGTGCGCTCAGTACGTGAATTGGGACAATTGGGCTTTTTCGATGCTCAAGAAATCTCGCCAAACTTTAATAACCCGAATCCGGACGAAGGCACTATTGATATGGAATATTCTGTTAAAGAAACAGGTTCCAGCCAAATAGAATTGCAAGGTGGTTACGGCGGTGGCGGTTTTATTGGTACGCTTGGGCTTTCGTTTAATAACTTTTCAATAAAGGACATCTTTAAAAAAGAAGCTTATAAACCCATCCCCATGGGCGACGGCCAAAAATTAGCATTGCGTTTACAAGCGAGTCGTTTTTACCAAACCTATAGTTTCTCGTTTTCCGAGCCTTGGTTGGGTGGTAAAAAACCCGTGCAATTTTCAACATCGTTATCGCATACCAAACAGTTTTTATACAACCCCATTACACGAAATGCCGACAAAAGCAAGCGTTTTAATATTACGGGTATTTCGGTTGGTTTAGCAAAACGTTTAACCGTGCCTGATGATTATTTTACATTATCGCAAGCCGTAAGTTTTCAGCACTACGATTTACAAAACTACAACACAGGCCTATTTACTTTTGGAAATGGAGACTCAAACAACCTTTCGTATACCGTTGGTTTAAGCAGAAACAACACCAGAATAGACCCTATTTACCCAACGGGTGGTTCAAACTTTTCGGCTACGGCTAAATTTTCCATTCCTTATTCATTATTTAATAATGTTAACTATAAAGCGCTTAAAGAAGAGCGCGATGCTTTAGAGCTTATAGTAGGCGATTCCACAAGACCTATTGACGAGAGAACCGAAGCCTCAGACAGAGTTGGAGAAATAGACCAAGAGCGCTACAAATGGTTGGAGTTTTACAAAATTAACTTTAAAGCCGATTGGTATGCTGAAATTATAAAAGACCTCGTATTAAAACCCAGTGCAGAGTTCGGCTTTTTAGGCGCTTATAATAACGATAGAGGGGTAATTCCTTTCGAGCGTTTCTTTGTTGGTGGCGATGGTTTAGGTAGTTATAGTTTAGATGGAAGAGAATCTATTGCACTTCGTGGATACCCAAATCAATCCCTATCCGATCAAGATGGTGGTACGATTTACAACAAGTTTTCTTTAGAGCTCCGTTACCCAATTACTTTAAAAGCATCGGCAAAAATTTATGCCTTAGGCTTTTTAGAAGGCGGTGCATCGTATAACAGTTTTAGAGATTACAACCCGTTTAGCATTAAACGATCGGCTGGTTTGGGCGTTCGTATTTTCATGCCGGCGTTTGGTTTATTAGGTATAGATTTTGGACATGGTTTTGATGCGTTACCAGGTGAAACTGTTAAGAATGGTTGGGAAACGCACTTTATTATAGGACAACAGTTTTAGTCATTTTAGATATAGTAAAATTTACTTTGGCACGATATTTTCTAATAACCATGTGATGATTTGAATAAGAATTGAAATTTTTCAGGTTAAAATTCGTTAATTTTGAAATGAGCAATCTAAAGTTTTTCATAACAACGAAAATGTTTACTTTGCGAATGACATCTGACCATTAAAAATTAATGAAAAAAATCAGATGAAAAATACAATTCAAAAAATGACAGAATTAAAAACCAAACCATCGTCTGTCTATTTTAGAATTTATGGCCAATAAATTATAAAAATATTAAACAGATGCAAAACAAAGTTCTTTTTTTACTGATAGTGGTGTTTACATTAAGCATTTCGGCCCATGCGCAACGCGGTGTTCGAATTGGTTATATAGACACAGAATATATTTTAGAGAACGTTCCGGAATACCAAGAAGCCATGTCGCAATTAGACGAAAAAGCTCAAAAATGGAATTCTGAAATTCAAGCTAAATTAAGCGCTGTTGAACAAAAACGCATAGCTTTAAGTAACGAAAAAGCCCTTTTAACAAAAGCACTAATTGATGAACGTGATGAAGATATCACGTTTGAGGAACAGGAAATATTAGATTACCAACAAAAGCGTTTTGGACCCAATGGGGATTTAATGATTCAGAAAAAGCAATTGATGCAACCTATACAAGATCAAATTTTTGCGGCAGTGCAAGATTTGGCCGGAAGCAGAAAGTACGATTTTATATTCGATAAATCCGCCGATGTTGTAATGCTGTATTCGGCAAAGCAATTCGATTTAAGCGAGCAGATTTTAAGAAGTATCAAAAGAGCATCAAAACGCAAACAAGTACAAACAAAGGCCGAACGAAAAGAAGCAGAAAAAGAAGAGGTTGTACCAGAGGTTAATTTAGAATTAGAAGAACGCCAAAGAGCGTTGGAAGAAAAAAAAGCGGCCAGAGAAAGTGCTGTTGAAAAAGCAAGACAAGAGAAATTAGCAGCTCGTGAAGCCAAGGTAAAAGCAGCAGCAGAAAGACGTCAAAAAATATTAGACGATCGCGCCAAAGCAAAACAAGCTAAACTAGATGCAAAAAACAAAACAACAGGCGCTGAAACGGGTAAATCCGCAGACGAAAAAACAACCGGGGAAACCAAAACAAAAGCACAGCTAATTGAAGAAAATAGACAGAAGAAATTAAAAGAAAGAGAAGCAAGAAAAAAAGCACTTGAGGATAGAAAGAAAAAAATATTGGAAGAACGCCAAAAAACAAAAGACAGTATAAACAATAATTAACAAAACAATTTATAACACATTAATACTTTAATACTTTTTAAAAATGAAACAATTTAAAACTATTTTATTAGCAACGGCATTATGTATAGGAACAGTTAGTTTTACACAAGCTCAAAGTAAAGTTGCCCACATAAATACACAGGAATTAATTACTGCTATGCCAGAAATGAAAGCAGCCCAAACACAACTTGAAACACTTGGTAAAACTTACCAAACAGATATTCAAACCATGGCTACCGAGTTTCAAAACAAAGTGAAGCAATACGATGCCGAAGCGGCTTCAAAAACTCAAGAAGAGAATACCAAAAGAGCTCAAGAGGTACAAACTATGGAGCAAAACATCCGTCAGTTTCAAGGGCAAGCACAACAAGATTTACAAACTAAGGAAATGGAGCTTTTAAAGCCTATAACCGAGAAAGCTAAAACAGCTATTTTAAAGGTAGCCAGAGCCCAAGGTTTTGACTATGTTTTAGATTCTGCACAAGGGGTTATGATTATGGCTGATGGCAAAAATCTACTTGACGATGTAAAAAAGGAGTTAGGAATTTAATCAACATTTATTAAATAATAATTTAAAAGCTGCCTTAAACAAGGCGGCTTTTTTGCTTTTCTTTAAAATAGTATTACTTTAACCAAATGTCCCCTCGAGCACAGTCGAGAGGCTGTACACATTAGTAGTTTAAAGTTTAAAAAGAAGGTCTCGACTGCGCTCGACCAGACAAAATTATGAGCAAACTTCCTATTGGTATTTTCGATTCTGGTGTTGGTGGCACGTCTATTTGGAAAGAAATTCATTCTCTTTTACCTAACGAAAACACGATTTATTTGGCCGACAGCATCAATGCGCCCTATGGACCAAAAGGAAAAGAAGCCATTATTAAACTGAGTATAAAAAACACCGAATATTTACTTAGTAAAAACTGTAAACTTATTGTCGTAGCCTGCAACACTGCCACGACCAATGCGATTGACTATTTACGCAACTCATATAACGTGCCATTTATTGGCATTGAACCTGCCATAAAACCAGCGGCTTTACAAACCAAAGTCCATGCCATTGGCATATTGGCCACGAAAGGCACCTTAAGCAGTGCGTTATTCTCGAAAACTTCTGGGTTGTTTGCCAGTAATATTAAGGTTATTGAACAAGATGGCGAAGGCATTGTTGAGCTTATTGAAAGCGGACAATTACATTCTGATGAGATGCGAAGCTTACTTAAACTGTACTTAAAACCCATGATTGATGCCAACATTGATTATTTGGTTTTAGGCTGCACGCATTACCCCTATTTAATGCCTTTGCTTATTGATTTGTTACCAAGCCATGTAAAAATTATAGATTCTGGTGAAGCTGTGGCACGACAGACCAAGGCGGTGTTAAAGCAACATAATTTGTTAAACAGTCAAGTATTAAATACTAAAAATGAGTTTTTCACTAATGGAAATCCTGAGGTGATGCAATCGCTTTTAGGTGAAAAGTTTGATGTTGATTATCTGGATTTTTAAATTGAGCTTCCTTTGGTTGGAAATTACCATAAAGTAGAAATAGATAAAAAAACAAAGGAAACAGTATGATATTTTGACCAAGTGTTTCCTTTGCAAATCGTATTCCTAAACTGACATTACTCCTATTTAGTACAATGAGTATACTCTCAGCCTCTAATGTAAGAAGCACCCCAATACAATAGTATAAATATACATAAAAAATTTAATTAAACAATTGATTTTTAGAATTTTAATATGTTTTTACTTAAACCAACCTGAATATTTTATATAATTGTTTGCGATTCGGTCTATCTCGCCCGAAATGAGTTCATGACTAATATCTTTCACTTTTTTTGCCGGAACGCCCGCATAAATGCTGCCCGCTTCTACCCTGGTGTTTTGCGTAACCACGGCACCGGCGGCAATAATGCTGTTGCTTTCTACAACGCAATCGTCCATAATAATACTGCCCATGCCCACCAAAACGTTGTCGTGAATGGTACATCCGTGCACGATGGCATTGTGCCCAATGGACACGTTATCGCCAATAGTTGTGGGCGCTTTTTGGTAGGTGGCGTGTATAACCGCGCCGTCTTGCACATTGACTTTATTGCCCATTTTTATATAATGTACATCGCCACGAATTACGGCACTGAACCAAACGCTGCATTGGTTTCCCATAACGACATCACCAACAATAGTGGCGTTTTCGGCAATGTAACAATCGCTGGGGATTTGTGGGTGTTTTCCGTTTACTGGTTTTATTATTGACATGAATATGAATACTTTTACATTCCCGCCTTTCGTCTTCGCTCAAGATAAACTATGGCGGGAATCTTTTTAAATATTATTACAGATTTCTTTGAGTTATTGTTTTTTCTTGCTTCGCACGAAATCATTTTGTTTTTTAGTAAATTTAAAAATTTAGTTTCAATTTATAAGATTCCCGCCTGCGCGGGAATGACAAAAAGGATTATTTGAAATACGATAACAAAGCTGATTTTTTTGATGCTGAAACCATAATTTCTTTTCCGTTGCTAAGTATTACGCTTCCGCCTTTGCCTTTCTTATATTTTACAACTTCATTGACATTAACTAAATACGATTTGTGTACCCGGGCAAAACCACTGGCCTTTAAAATATCGTCAAAATATTTAAGTGTTTTACTTACTACTTTCTTTTTATTGGTGTTTAAATAGATTTCGGTGTAGTTATCATCGGCTTTACAATACAAAATATCTGTGGTATTGACAATCTCGAAACCGTTTTGCTGCGGAATGGTTATTTTACCATTTACCGTATTTGTTTTTGAAACTAACACCTGGTTTTGAAGCGCGTCTTCTTTGGTTTTTATTTCGGTTACGTAATCGACAGCCTTAATAAGCTCGTCGATTGAAATGGGTTTCATTAAATAATAAGAGGCGTGGGCATTTAAAGCGTCTATCGCGTAATGATTGTATGCGGTTACAAATACGGTTTCAAAATTAATGTCGCCCACCTTATCGAGTAAATCGAAGGCGTTTCCGTATGGCATCTCTACATCGAGGAATACCAAATCCAAATCGCTGTTTCTAATCAACACCAAGGCTTCTTCTACATTTTCCGCTTCGCCCAAAACCGTTACGTTTGGGCAGTATTTTTTGAGGTAATTCTTTAGGATTTCCCTGCTGGTTGCTTCGTCTTCGACTATAATTGCGGATAGTTTCATGTTGTTGTTTTTGTTTGTGTAAGAATGACAATTGATAGGCTTAATGTCAGTCCGAGCCTGTCGAGGACTAACATCGTTTATCTGGATGCACATATTCAAAATAATTCTTTGAAAACTCTATCAAGTCGTCCCAATTTTCATCAATTAATGCTTTTTTCTTTTTTTGCGACCAACCTATAATTTGCTTTTCAATTTTAATGGCTTCACTTGGGTTTGTGCATTGTAAATACCATTTTAATTCAATTGGTCGTCTTGAAAATGTATAACCATCTGCTTTGTAGCCTGATTTATGCTGATTAATTCTTCGCTCTAAATCATTAGTCATTCCTGTGTAATAGGTACTGTCTGAACAAAGGAGGATGTAAACGTAATAGTATTTCATTTTTATTTGTCTATAAATTGATAGTGCTTCGACAAGCTCAGCATGACAACGAATTTCAATTTATCTCTATTTATATCGTTTAACTATGATTGCGGTTAGTTCATGTTGGCATTTCTTATTTTCTATTTCTATTATTTATTGCTCACTCGTATTCAGGATTGAGTTTAAGTTCCCTCCTTTGGAGGGCTAGGGAGGCTTTTTCAATCTTTTTTTAAAGTTACAACTACTTTAGTTCCCGTATCCTCTTCTTTTTGAAAATCATCAATAGAAACATCGACTTTATCTTTATACATAGCGTTTAAAATGGATACGCGTTTTTTAATATTGCCCATCCCTTTAGAGTTTTGTTTTTGCTGATTTTCGGTTTTTAAAGCTTTTGATTTTTTTCTTCCAATGCCATCATCGGTAATGGTAATTTTAATTTCGTCTGCTTTATTTTGGGTTATTGCAATATTTAAATGCCCTTTTGTTTTCTTATATCGCAACCCGTGCCAAACGGCATTTTCTATATAGGGTTGCAGCAGCATGGGCGGTATTACAAAATCGCTGACATTGATATTTTTATCGACCGTAATGTTGTAATCAAACTTATCTTTAAATCTAAAATGCTCCAATTTGGTGTATAATTCCAATAACTCAATTTCTTTTTCCAACGGAATAAAATCTTCTTCGCTATTTTCTAAAACGGCTCGCATTAACAATGAAAAATCCGACAAATACTTATTTGCAGTCCGCTCATCATTTGAAGCAATAAAACTATTTACCGAGTTTAAAGCATTAAAAATAAAGTGCGGATTCATTTGACTGCGCAAGGTTTTTAATGCCAACAAATTGTTTGCCAAACGCTGTTGCTTTATGTATTTAAACATTAAAAATGCTGTAATCAGCAATAATAAAACACCGCCAATTAGCGAGTAAATAATCAGTTTTTGTGTACGCGCCTGCTGGATATTGAGTTGGTATTTGCTTTCAGAAAGTGCCCTATCGCTCTCCAAGCTTAAAATCCGGTTTTGTTTACTCACAATATCTTTACTAAATCGAGCCGCTTGCGAAATTTCCTGTTCTTTTTTTGAATAGACTTTATCCACCAAATCCACATATTTTTGATAGGCCACCAGAGCTTTATCAAACTCACCGGCATCACGCAACACTTCAGATAATTTTCTGGTCGCATCTTTTTGAACGATTAAATCTTCTTTATCATCGGCTTCTTCAATGCTTTTTTCAAGATAGGTTATGGCTTGCCCGAAATCTTTTTGCAAGGCATAGGCATTACCTATTTTATAGTTTTGTTTTTGTGGTGTTAAAGCACTTTCGTTATCGAAAGCCGAATCGCTTTCTATTTCGGATATGGCTTCCAAGGCTTCCTTTCGCAATTCAATTTCACTGGAATAATCGCTTAAATTGTTCTGAAAATCGGCGACCTTAATTTTTTCTTCAACGCCCCTTTTTTTGTTTTGGGTTTTAGCCAATTTCAACGATTCGTTAAAGTAGCCCTTGGCCTTTTGCGATTCGCCTTTCGCAACATAAACCTGTGCGATTTTAGAATTTAAGTCGGTTATTTTTGGGGTTATCAAATGTTTTTTTGCCACCTTTAACCCTGCGTTATAGGCATCAATCGCAGCATCAAAGGTTTTGGTAGTTTGGTTCACATCGCCAACGCCTTCATAAAGCACCACCAACTGCCAATTGGAAAGTTCTGTTTTATCGATATCGTTGTAAGTAGCAAGGCTTTCTTGATAGTTTTTATTCAGCTGATAGGCTTTTGCCAGTTTAATTTTAACGGTATTGGTCGCCCTATTTTGAATGCTTATTCGGTAATTTGAAACCGCTAAATCGTACTGCTTCCAATGCATATAAACATCGCCCAAAACCTCGTAAGCTTCACTGTTTTCTTTAACCGACTTGCTGTCTTTTAAAGCATCAGCTATAAATTGAATACTTTTTTTAGCATTATTTTTTAAATACACTTCGGCAGAATCAATAAGCGATTTAAAAACTTGGGTAGTTGCTCTCGACTTAAAAAGTTTACTTTCATATTCTTCTAATTCATTGGGCTGAACCTCCACTTTAATGCGTTCGCTACTTTTAATGATATAGTAAACGGTTTCAAAATCTTTATGTCGTATGGTAAGCTCGTCACCTTTTTTGGCTTCAATTCTAAACTCTCCAAAATTGTCGGTGGTTGTGTAAGCGCCTCCGCTAACTTCAATATTAACATGGGGGATTGGGTTGTTGGTATCGCTCTCAATCACAGAACCGCGTACCGTAAATCGTTTTTCGGTGTTTATATCATTGTTCCTTTCCTGCGCAAGCATAAAACTCGTACTAAAAACTAGGCACAAAAAAAACATGTATTTTACTAACAACTTCATAGGTTACTTTATAATAGATAAACTTACGCACTTTCTTTGTTATAATAAAATGATGACTTTAAAATACCAATGGTTTTTAAGTTGAAAAAGGGGCGTTTACGTAGTCTAAAGTTGCGTTGGCTCATTTTATATTCCGGTTTACTCATTCCTCTTTTTTTTAGAAAAAAGATGCTTTTAATTTTACGTTGTTAATCAGAAAACCCATAGTGGGCATCATTAAATCAAAAAACAAAAATATTATGAAAACGTATTTAAAAACATTCCTTTTTAGCATCGCGCTCGTTAGCTTTATAGCTTGCCATGCAAACAACAAAAAGACAAATACAGATTATACTCAAGCAGAAATCTCAAACAATAAACCCAGTAAACAGTACATTAAAGTGGCGCTTTTATTGGATACGAGCAACAGTATGGACGGGTTAATAGACCAAGCCAAAGCACAACTTTGGGATATTGTAAACGAACTGTCTTATGCAAAATGCGGCAACAATAAACCCAATTTACAGATTGCATTATACGAATATGGCAACGACCGATTAAATGGCGACGAAGGTTATATCCGACAGGTATTAAGCTTTAGCGAAGACCTTGACGAGATTTCAAAAGAGCTGTTTTCGTTAACCACAAATGGTGGTGAAGAATATTGCGGACAAGTCATTCAAACCTCATTAAATCAATTAAAATGGGGCAAAAATCCAGACGATTTAAAACTTATTTTTATAGCAGGAAACGAGCCTTTTACTCAAGGTAAAATCAATTATAAAGATGCTTCAACAAATGCCAAAGAAAAAAACGTAACTATTAATACTATTTTTTGTGGCGATTACAGACAAGGCATTTCAACGTTTTGGAAAGATGGCGCGAGCTTAACCAATGGCGAATATATGGCAATAAACCAAAACAATGCTACGGTGCATATTGCATCGCCTTTTGATGATGATATTTTAATATTAAATCAAAAACTGAATAAAACCTATGTGATTTACGGTCAGGCTGGAAGACAAAAAATAGCGCTTCAAGCGGAACAAGATGCCAATGCAGGCATGTATAGTAAAGCCAATGCCGTGAGCAGAACGGTGAGCAAAAGCTCGCATTTATACAAAAATAAATCTTGGGATTTGGTTGATGCTGAAAGCGACAAGGATTTTAAATATGACGATTTAAAAGAAAGCCAATTACCCGAAGTTTTAAAAGGAAAATCGGAATCGGAAATAAAGGCTTTTGTAGCTAAAAAACGTAATGAACGCGAGAGCATTCAAAAGCAAATTCAGAAGTTGAACAACAAACGTAAACTCTATATTTTAGAGCATAAAAAGGAAAATGCAAACGGATTGGAAAATGCCATGACCAAAGCGATTAAAGAACAAGCCAAAAAGAAAAAGTATTCTTGGGATTAAAAGCTAAAAATGTCTGTTCGTGCGCAGTCGAAACCTTTATGTAATGACCTCAATAACATCTCGACTGTGCTCGATGAGTCAATCTATAGTTTGCTTAATTTACCGCCGGACATCTACATTCGTAGCGCTTTCTTTTACAAGCAAAATTAAATCCTAAGGTAATTTGATGAAATCCGCCACTTGTAAAAACTACTGAATTGTTTTGGTAGGTATAGGTGTAAGCAAACATGAATTGTTTATAATCAACCCCTAAAATGGGTGTGAGTTGTCGTAATTTTTGACTTTTTACCGTATTTGAATTTATCAAATATTCGGCACCATCAAAACTTTGTCGATACGATAAGCCAGCCCAAATTTTACCAAAATCCATGTCTTTATAAACTTTTCCGTTTACATCTATGGCGGCCTCTTGTGTGCCATCTTTATACTGAAACATGATTGAAGGTTCGTAACTCCAATCGCTTCCTAATTTTCCAAAAACACCTCCAACCGAAAGCAAGTAGCGCCTTAAATTGCTTGTAATTTCAATATCGTTATTTACACCGGCATTTTTCAATACGTTTTTAACGGTGGCATGTGCGTAGTAATCCAAAAAGTGATATGAAAATCCTAAATCAATATTAAAATTGGTTTCGTTTTGCACAATACCATCAATAATAGGATCGGGCCCATCAAACAAAAAGCTGGTTTCATCTAATTTATACTGTATAAATCCCGCGCTTATCCCAAACGAAAGCATATTCAAATCTACTTCATTTCTTGAAAACAACAGGTGATGTGCATAAGTTGCATAAGCTCCAGATTGCGAATGGTATCCGTTTTTATCGGTAAACAAAATACCACCTATTGCAGATGGCGTTTCGCCTATTCTTCCATTTAAACTCAATGTGGTAAGTCTTGGTGCATCTTCATGACCAAACCATTGCTGGCGTGAGGTTAACCTAACCTTAGAGCAATTGGCAATTCCCGCCATTGATGGATGTATGAGGTAATAATTATCGGTTAAATAATCTGTGTATATTGGTAAACCTTCTTGCGATGTAGCCGTGTGAGCACATAATACGCCGATAGCTATCATTAAGATATTCTTCAATTTCATAATTTTTTTTACCAAGTAGGTTTTTGGGTTTATTACAAACGATTTAATTTATAAAAAATTACATGTAAAATAAAATACACTAAACTCAAATATATGCATATCTTGGTTTTCTTTTAGTATTTTTGTAAAAAATTAGCTAAAATGAATAATTTCAAGGTTTCTGTGCAAGAAACATCCAATAATGCGATAGTAAAATTTGAGTTAAATCAATTTATAACCAAGCATCAAAGTTTCGAGTTTAACAATATAGACGAAGCAAAAGCATCGCCTTTAGCTCAACAATTATTTTATTTACCCTTTGTAAAAAAGGTTTACATTACGAGTAATTTTGTGGCTGTAGAGCGTTTCAATATTGTGGAATGGGACGATGTAAAAGATGAAATGGCCGAACAAATTGAAACCTATTTAAACGATGGCGGTGTTGTGGTTGAAGAATCCAATGCGCCCAAAAAGATACCCGTTACGGTATATGCCGAAAGCACGCCAAATCCGTCGGTAATGAAATTTGTGGCCAACAAAAAAATAGTGACCACGTTATTTGAATTCACCTCTATAGATGACGCGAAACTATCACCTTTAGCCACAGAATTATTTCATTTCCCGTTTGTTAAAAGTGTTTTTATAGACGAGAACTACGTATCTATCACCAAATACGATATGGCCGAATGGCAAGACATCAATATCGAACTTCGCGAGTTTATTAGAAGTTATATTGAAAACGGAAAAGATGTGGTGTTACCCGAAGCTGTTGAAAGTTTAAAAAAATCGACAGAGCAATTAGACAGCCAGTTTGAGAATTTAGATGATACTTCAAAGGAAATTGTTAACATCTTAGAAGAATATGTTAAACCAGCCGTAGCCAGCGATGGCGGTAACATTCAGTTTATTTCTTACGATGCCGAAAGCAAAAACGTAAGCGTTATGCTACAAGGTGCTTGTAGTGGTTGCCCATCATCAACCTATACCTTAAAAAGCGGTATAGAAAATATGCTTAAACAAATGCTTCCAGGAAAAGTAAATATGGTTGAAGCCATAAACGGGTAAAATAGTCGTAATTTTTATTGGTGACTTATTAAATTTATCTGTGTCGAAAAAAAGATGTATCTTTTAAACAAACAGATAAATAATAACCTTTAAAAAAAATGAATTATGGCAGTACTAAAAGTAATTGAAATTTTATCGAACTCAGAAAAAAGTTGGGAAGATGCTACTAAAAAAGCCGTGAAACACGCTTCAAAGAGTGTGAAAAACATACGTTCAGTATATGTAAAAGAACAAAGTGCCATTGTAAAAGATGGAGATGTAACGGAATTTAGGGTAAACTTAAAAATCACTTTCGAAGTGGATTAATATTACATATAATTTAAAACTGAAGCGTTCATTAATTGAACGCTTTTTTTTATGATTAAATTTATGTTTAATTCGCTAACTTTGAAACATGAAACACATACTATTATCTATTTTTTTTATCTCTTTAATTAGCTGTAAGGGTCAGAATTCTGAAACCATGAAACATAAATATACTAACGCTCTAGTAAACGAAACCAGTCCGTATTTACTGCAACACGCGCACAACCCGGTAAACTGGAATCCGTGGAATTCCAAAACCTTGGCCAAAGCAAAGGATGAAAATAAACTTATTCTCATCAGTGTAGGTTATGCTGCTTGCCATTGGTGCCACGTTATGGAACACGAAAGCTTTGAAGACAGTTTGGTGGCACAGGTTATGAACAAAAATTTCATCAATATTAAAGTAGATAGAGAAGAACGACCAGATGTAGACCAAGTGTATATGAATGCCGTACAGCTTATGACTGGGAGCGGTGGTTGGCCGCTCAACGTTATTGCACTACCCGATGGCCGACCGGTTTGGGGCGGCACTTATTTTAAAAAAGAACAATGGATGGATGCTCTAGCCCAAATCTCTAAACTTTACGCTGAAAATCCCGATAAGCTATATGAATATGCCGATAAATTAGAGCAAGGCATTAAAGCTTTGGATGTGGTTAGCTTAAATACCGATGAACCCGTTTTTGAAAAAACCTATATAGATGAAGCTTTAAAAAATTGGTCTAAACATTTTGATAACGATCAGGGCGGTTTGAATAGGGCACCAAAATTTATGATGCCCAATAATTATCATTTTTTACTCCGATACGCGTACCAAACCAACGATAAAAAACTGCAGGATTATGTAAATCTCACCTTAACAAAAATAGCTTATGGCGGGGTTTTCGATCAAATTGGGGGTGGTTTTTCACGCTATGCCGTCGATACCAAATGGCACATCCCTCACTTTGAAAAAATGCTATACGACAATGGGCAATTGGTGAGTTTATATGCCGATGCTTATCTCATCACAAAAAACAAACTATACAAAGATATTGTTACCGAAACCTTGGCCTATATTAAGCGCGATATGACCACCGAAAACGGTGCATTTTATTCTTCGCTTGATGCCGATAGCAACACACCCGAAGGCAAACTTGAAGAAGGTGCGTTTTACGTTTGGAAAAAAGACGAATTGCAAACCCTTTTAAAAGATGATTTTAAACTGTTTTCAGATTATTATAATGTTAATAATTATGGTTTTTGGGAACATGATAATTATGTTTTAATTAGAAAAGACGACGATGCTTCCATCGTTAAAAAGCATAATATTTCTATTGAAACCTTAAATAAAAAGAAGGGCGAATGGAAGCAAATGCTACTAAAAGAGCGCAATAAAAAATCTAAACCAAGACTTGATGACAAAACATTAACCTCATGGAATGCCTTAATGCTTAAAGGTTATGTGGATGCTTATCGTGTTTTTGGGAATGATGAATACCTCGCTTCCGCGGAAAAAAACGCCCACTTTATCATAAATAATATGCTACGTGAAGATGGCGGATTGAACCACACTTATAAAGATGGAAAAAGTACAATTAACGGCTATCTTGAAGATTACTCAGCTACTATTGATGCCTTTTTAGCATTATACGAAAGCACTTTGGATGAAACTTGGTTAACCGTTTCAAGGGATTTGGCAAATTACACCTTCGATCACTTTTTTGATGAAAAAGGCAAGATGTTTTATTTCACCTCGAACCAAGATGAATCGTTAGTTTCAAGAAGTATTGAATATCGCGATAATGTTATTCCGGCGAGCAATTCCATTATGGCAAAAAACCTTTTTAAATTATCACATTATTTTGATAACGAGCATTACGGTAAAACCGCTATGAGCATGCTTAATAATGTAAAACCGGAAATGTTGGAATACCCGTCTGGTTATTCCAATTGGTTCGATTTAATGCTTAATTACGCCCAACCTTATTACGAAGTAGCCATTGTTGGTGCCGATGCAAAGCAAAAAATTACGGAGTTAAATAAAACCTATTTACCTAATAAATTGATAGCGGCAAGCACAACCGAAAACAACATGCCTTTATTGGAAAACCGGTTTAATCCGGAAAACACATTTATTTATGTGTGTGTTAACAAAGCCTGTAAACTTCCGGTTACCGAGGTAAAAGATGCCATTAAATTTATAAAAGAATGACACTTTTAACCATCGTTTTAATGGCTTTGGTAGCTTTTGAGCATGTCTATTTTTTAATATTGGAAATGTTTTTTTGGACCAAACCAAAGGGCATAAAAACATTCGGGTTAAAATCGAAAACATTTGCCGAAGACACTAAGGTTCTTGCCGCAAACCAAGGCTTGTACAATGGCTTTTTGGCTGCTGGTTTGCTGTATGCCATCATTCAGAAAGACATAAATACAGCTCTGTTTTTTCTAGTTTGTGTAACTATTGCTGGAATTTACGGCGCTTATTCTACAAAGCAAATTAAATTGTTTTATGTGCAAAGCATACCAGCAATTGCGGCACTTATTGCAATATTCGTTTAACTAAATAATTAAATTAACACATGGATTTAGAAAACATCGACTCAGAAAAATGGCTTGAACTTGCCATAAACTATGGCCTTAAAATTCTTGGAGCTATACTTATTTGGATTATTGGTTCTTGGTTAATTAAAAAAATAATAAAGGCCACAAAAAAAATAATGAGCAAAAGAGAATACGATGAAAGCCTTCAGAAATTCTTGTTGAACCTATTAAGTTGGGTGTTCAAAATTGTTTTAATCGTTGTTGTACTCGGAACGGTTGGTGTTGAAACCACATCGTTCGCCGCCATTTTAGCTGCCGCTGGTTTAGCTATTGGCATGGCTTTACAGGGTTCGTTGGGTAATTTTGCCGGTGGTGTTTTGATTATGATTTTTAAACCCTTTAAAATTGGCGACTTTATTAACGCGCAAGGCGAATCCGGAACGGTTAAAGAAATTGAAATATTTACTACAAAACTAACAACACCCGACAATAAAGAGATTATTATACCCAACGGAAGCCTCTCTAACGGCAACATCACAAATTTTAGTACAGAAGCGACAAGACGTGTGGATTTTACTTTTGGCGTTGGTTATGATTCCGATATTAAAAAAACAAAAGAAGTGATATTAAGTGTCATTCAATCCAATCCTTCCGTTTTAAAAGATCCTGAACCCACAATAAATGTATCTGAACTGGCAGATAGCTCTATTAATTTTCTCACGAGAGTTTGGGTGAATAAAGAAGATTATTGGGCAGTAAATTTTGATATTATTGAACGTACCAAAGAAGCGCTTGATGCTGCTGGTATTGATATTCCTTACCCGCATCGCGTGGAAATACAGAAAAAAGGCTAAGCCTTTTTAGGCTTTAACGCCACAAAATCCTTTAAGTAATATGGTTCAAAATAAGCGACATCTTCGGTGTCGTTTTTTTTGTATTTGTTATAAGCCAATATGCCCATTTCTTTTGAAGAAGGCAGTTTGTTTTCGATAAAAACAGCGTTTGGATGATTGATGCATGTTTTTGTTTTTTCAACCCCATTACCTATAAAATACACGTTTCCGTTTTCTAAATATTCCGCGAAAGCGTTTTCATCAATAATTTGGGCTTGAGTGTCTCGTAATGGACTGTAATTGGCATCGTAAATAGCCGAATATACTTCCATACGTCTGGCATCGAGCATGGCTACAATAACGCCATCTCTAGTTTTAACTTGATGCGCCAAAGCCTCTAAAGTCGACACCGAAATTAAAGGTTTATCCAATGCAAAACAGAGTCCCTTTGCCGCCGAAACCCCAATACGCAATCCGGTATAAGAGCCCGGACCTTTGCTAATGGCAATGGCATCTAAATGGGTAGAATCAATTTTTGCTTCTTTTAAAACATCATCAATATACACATGTAATCTTTCGGCATGCGAATAATTTTTACCGTAATCTTCCTTTAAAACAATGGTTTCTCCATTCCGCGAAAGCGAGACAGAACAATTGGTTGTTGCGGTTTCAATATTTAGAATAAGCGTGCTACTCATAAGGTTCATTTTTGAGCTTCAAAAATAGGAATAAATAAAAAAGAAAGACCTGTCAGATTTTAGAATTCTGACAGGTCTAATATTTTGGTCATTCTGAGGAGCACCAAAGTGCGACGTGAGAATCTGTTTATAATTTAATTAAATTTCAGATTCAGAATAAACAGATTGCCACAGTCGCGCCTCCTTCGCAATGACGTTAAACTTTTTTAGAAAGTCTAAAAACATCAATCAACTAAAGATTTACCCATGTAAAAATCCAACACTTTTGTTTTGAAAACAAAATCGTATTTGGCATTTATTAGCGATGACTGTGCGTTAATGAATTGTATTCTGGCTTGTTCCAAATCGAAAGCCGTCATATTACCAATATCGTAACGTTCTTTCGAGTTGTTAAATGCCAATTCTTGTGATGCCAACGATTTTTTTGCAGCAATGTAAGCTTTGAATGCGGCTTGGGCATCGGTATAAGCCCGCTGTATGTTGGCTTCTAAATCTAACTTGGCTTGATCTAAGCGCAATTGGCTATTGGTTTCTTGTATTTTAGATTTAGCAACTGCTGTTTTATTTTGAAATCTAGAAAAGATAGGGATATTTACACTTAAGTTGAAACTATGTGATTTTTGATTATTTAATTGATCTAAAAAAGCAGCTTCGTTTTTAATGATGTTAGAATAGAAGGCATTCGTGTTAAAACCATAACCCAATGTTACACTTGGCAAAAATCCACTTTTGGATATTTCGGTGTTCAATTCCGCATTTTCGATGTTCTTTTCTGCTATTTTAATTTCGCTTCTGTTGTTCAGGGCGTAATTTAAAACCGGTGTAACATCGCTGTACAACAACGCTTCAGATGGCGTATCAATTTCTATAATTTCAACATCAAACCCATCAAAAGGTACTTGTAATAATTGCGATAAGGTGAGCAGTGCCAAATTATAATTGTTTTCTGCAATGGTAACCTGTTGTGCATCTCTACTTAAAGTGGCTTCGGCATCATAAATATTAGCCTTAGGTTGAACGCCAGCGTCCACCAAATCTTGTACTTGTTTAAGTTGTTTTTGGCTGAAATCGAATTGTGCTTTTGCAGTTTCCAAATTCTCTTTATTAAACAGTGTGTTTAAATATGCATTAACCACGTTTAAAGCAATATCATCTTTAATTCTGCTTAGCTCTAGTTTGTTTATCTCGAGATTTAGGTTGGATTGTTTATAAAGATTGGTAAGTCTGAACCCATTAAAAATAGTTTGGTTGGCACCAACTCCAAACCTGGTACTATTTGAAGTTCTATCGACAATTACTTGAGTTTCCCCGATATCGATTCGCTGTGTTCCTATGCCCAAACTATGGCCCGTACTGGCACTAACTGACGGTAAAAACTGCCCTTTGGCTGCTTTAATATCCTGCTCGTTTATAAGCAAACTGTTTTCAGTTTGTTTTACCGTAATATTATTTTCAAGGGCATGCGCTACAGATTCTTGCAAGGTCCATTTTTTTTGCTGAGAAAATGATGATACAGCGATTAAAAGCAGGCATGCTAAAACACTATTTTTCATATTTAGATTACTATAATTAATCATTATCTTCATCTTCATTATCTTTTGATGCTTTATTCCACACTTTAATTTTGTCGCCTTCTTTTACACCTTCGGTTATTTCAACATTAATCCCATCGGATAACCCAAGCGTTACATTTTCTTTTCTATACTTATTTTCGCCATCTAATATTTCAACAAATGGCTTTTCGGTAATTCTATTGTATTGCAGCAATGCCTCCCTTATTGCTAAAACACTGTCTTTCGCCTCAATATCAATTTCGGCATTGGCGCTATAACCTGCTCTAATATTGGTGCTTTGCTCAACCTCTACATCGGCTTTTATGGTAAACTGTACCGCGCCGTTTTCTTCTTGTCCTTTTGGTGCCACAAAGGTTAATTTTGCCGGAAACTCTTTATCGGTAATAGCACCCAACAAGACTCTAATTTCCTTGCCTTCTTGTAATTTTCCAACTTCGGCCTCATCTACTTTACCTTCAAAAATCATTTTACTCATATCGGCTATGGTAGCAATGGTGGTTCCTGCATTAAAATTATTACTTTGAATAACTTGATCGCCTTCGCGCACGGGGATTTCTAAAATAGTTCCCGGTATTTGGGCTACAATGTTGGTATTGGCAGAACTTCCGCCAGAAATTGAACCTCGTTTAATAATTTGATAATCATTTTGGGCCTGCGCCAGTGATTCCTTTGCCTGATTGAAAGAGAGTTCGCTGTTTTCAAAATCTTGTTGGGAAATCACGCCTTTTTCAAACAAGGCCTTGTTTCTATCATATAGTGTTTTGGCATTATCATAAGATAATTTTGAAGACGAAATGCGGCTTTTGGCACTAACCAAACTTTGCTCGTTTGGCACCACTCTAATTTTTGCAATCAAATCGCCTTTACTAACAATATCGCCTTCTTCAACAAGAATTTTATCAACAATTCCAGATATTTGAGGTTTCAGTTCAATCTCTTCCTCAGGGTTTAATTTGCCTGTTGCCACCGCTTTGGTGTTGATGGATGTGAAAAATGGTTCCTCCACTTTAAAATCTTCAATAGATTTTGAGTTGGCATCTTTAAAATACTTTAAAACGAATGCCAATGCTATAATAGCAACTATTCCAAAAATAATCTTTACTGTTTTGTTCATTTTTTTTGATTGTTTATTCTTCTCTTAATGCTTCAATTGGTTTTATACTCGTGGCTTTAAATGCCGGAATTAAGCCTATTAAAGTCCCTAATACCACTAATATTATTAATGCAATAAATACAACGGCGATAGAGACTGATGCGTTTACAATGGCGGCGTCTGCTCCTTGTCCGAAAAAGTGGTCTAATAAAATTAAAATCCACCCACCAGAAATAATACCTAACAATCCAGCCAATAAGGTTAAAAATATAGCCTCGACCACAATCTGTCTTTTAATCTCAAAAGGTGTGGCTCCCAAAGCACGACGTACACCAATTTCCTTGGTGCGTTCCTTAACGGTAATAAGCAAAATATTACCAATGGCAAATACGCCAGCAATTAAGGTGGCTATACCCACAAACCAGGTTAAAAATTGCATGCCGATTAAAAACCCCGTGACCTTAGCAAATTCTTTACCGAGATTAAAACTCCCAAAAGCACGCTTATCGTTGGGGTGAATACTGTTAAGGTTTTTCAGTAACAGTTTAGCGTCGTTTTCAATTTGTTTGATGTCGTATTCGGGCTTTCCGGTTATCATCATCCAACCAATGCGGTCACCTTGATTGTATATTTGTTGAAAGGTGGTAAAAGGTATATGAATATCAGACGTAGGCCCCATGTTGACATTGCCGTTTTCAAACATGCCCACCACTTTAAAGTTGATGCTATTTATTTGAATGTATTCGCCAATAACCTCTTCGTCTTTTTCAAATAACTGTTTATATATTTCTTCTGAAATGACGGCTATCTTTTTATTGTCATCTATATCGTTCTGATTGATAAACCTGCCGTGGATTAATTTTTTCTTTTGAACTTGGTCCAATAGCGGATAATCGCCATTGATGCTAAAACTACCCGATAGGAAATTACGAATAACTTGGGCTTGATTTTGATTTCGGGGAACGACAAACTCAATGCCTTCAACGTTTTCTTCTACTTTTTTAGCATCAGACAATGTTAACCGAACCTGCTTGCCCTCTTGAAAACCTTTAAATGGTTTGCTTGTACTTTGTCCCCAAACAAAAACACTGTTGGTGGCAAAACTCCCGAATAATCGGTTAAATGAATTTTCCAAACCTTTTGCAGAACCCAACAACCCAATTAACAATAATATGCCCCACCAAACACCAACCATAGTAAGAATAGACCTTAGTTTATTTTTACTAAAGCTATCGTAAACTTCTTGCCATGTGTCTCTATCGAATAAAAATTTAAACATAATTAATCGTCTCTTAATGCTACAATAGGTTTAATTTTCGATGCTTTTTTTGCGGGTAAATATCCTGCAATAGCGCCTGCGGTAATAAGCGTAATGGTTGCGCCAATTACAAGGCTATTGCTTACACCTGGGTCTTTTATAAAATAGTCTACCAAATAGGGTTTTACAAGTTCCAAAACGCCAACACCAATTACCAAGCCTACATAACCCGCCATGGCTGTTATTAGAATAGATTCTATTAAAATGATAGACACTATAGATCGTGGTGAAGCCCCTAATGCCTTACGAATACCAATTTCTTTGGTGCGCTCCTTAACAATAAAAATCATAATATTACTTATGCCCACAATTCCTGCTATTAAAGTACCAAAGCCAATAACTAAAATTATTACGGTTAATCCTCCGGTTAGGGCGTTTACCTGTTTAGTACCTTCTGCCATATTACGAACCCTAACGGCTCTTTGATCGCTTCGGGCAACAGAAAAACGGTCTTTTAATTTTCGTGTTAATAGATTACTAAAAGCCAAAGCTTCATCGTAACCCATTTTTGGATTGTAAGTAAGGTTTATTTGATCGATATAATCGTTGTTGCCATAAAGATGTTGCGCCGTGGTTACAGGCATATAAATAATGCGCTCTTCGTTATCGCCACCATCATCTGTAAAAACGCCCACAACTTTATACTGAATGCCGTTTAGATTAATATATTTCCCTAAGGCTGTTGTTTTTAAAAACAAATCTTCTTCAACCAATCTTCCAATAACAACAACCTTTGTCCTGTTTTGTAAATCGCTTTGGTTGATATACCGACCTTCCTTTATTTTCGTTTTTTCTAAAAATTGATGGTCGGGATGTACGGCCCTTAAACTGTAATTATTTTGTTCGTTCCGAAAAGAGGCCTGTGCATTTTTATAAATTCGTGCTGTAATAAATTCAACTTTATTACCAAACTCATCTTTTACATAATCAAAATCCTCGTTTTTAAACTGAATACGTCGTCCTGCCTGAAGTCCTTTATGTGCTTTTGTAGTATTACCAGATCTGATAAATATGGAGTTATTGGCATCATCGACAAAAGCTTCAGCAAATGTGTTTTTCAATCCATTGGCGATACCAAAAAGAATAGTAAACAACAATATGGCAAACGCCACAGTAAACCCAGACAACAAGCTTCGGGTTCTGTTTTTATTGATACTTTGAAATATTTCGCGCCAAAGGTCTAAATCAAACATACTGTTCTGCTCTAACCTGTTGTACTTTTTTATCTTCCATAATAACGCCATCGCGCAGCCTCACAATACGTTTGCACATGTTGGCAATATCTTCTTCGTGTGTTACCATCAAAATAGTTTTGCCTTCATCGTTTAATTGTTGGATGAATTCCATAATTTCGTAGGAGGTTTTAGTATCTAACGCTCCTGTTGGCTCATCGGCTAATAATAGTTTGGGGTTTGCAGCCAAGGCTCTTGCAATGGCAACACGTTGATTTTGCCCACCCGAAAGTTCTTTTGGCAAATGTTGTGCCCAATCTGCTAAACCTACTTTTTCTAAATGAAACAAGGCCAATTCCTGACGTTGTTTACGTTTCATGCCTTGGTAATAAAGCGGAAGTGCCACATTTTCAAGGGCATTTTTATAGTTGATAAGATTGAAAGACTGAAAAATAAATCCTAAAAATTTATTTCTGTAAACGGCCGCTTTTTTTTCGGTAAGGTCTTTTATGGGTAATCCGTCCAGGATATATTCGCCTTCATCAGCTTCATCTAACATACCAATAATATTAAGTAATGTAGATTTTCCTGAACCCGAAGAGCCCATTATGGCAACCATTTCTCCTTCTTCAACAGAAAGATCGATACCTTTTAAAACATGCAAACTGGAATCGCCTATGGGATAGGACTTGTGGAGCTGACTGATTTTTAACATAGACTATGATTGGTTTTAAGTTAAAGCGCTTTGCAGTTAGACTGCTGTTACAAAGAAATGTTACAATTTAAGTTAAAAAAAGTTTTTATTACTTTTTTAACGTATTATATTTCTTATATATAAAAAAGCCTATGCCAAACACCAAAATATAAGGAACCGCCATGAGGTACACAATGCCATCGTTAATTCCTTTGGCTGCGGATTGCCCTTCTTCGCTTTCTAAAACAGCGCGACACATAGCGCATTGCGCATTGGTCTCTAAAAAAAAGAGGAAAGAAAATAAAAGTAAGATGATTTTACGTTTCATAATTAAGTTTTTAAAGCCCAAGAACTCCATTGGGGTTATCCCGATAACTAACAAGACAACTTAGAGTTCTTTTAATAATAAGGCGAAATCATAATATAAACAATAACGCCCGTAACGGCAACATAAAGCCATAACGGAAATGTAATTCTTGCTATTTTTTTATGTTTCTCAAAATTGTTTGTAATGGCTCTAGCATATGTAATTAATACGAATGGTACAACGGCGATAGACAGTACAATATGGGTTAGCAAAATAAAGTAATACACGTATTTTATAAAGCCTTCGCCTCCAAATTTTGTAGAATCGCTGGTCATGTGATACGCCATGTACATAAGCAAAAACAATGCTGAACACCAAATAGCGGTGGTCATTAAATTTTCGTGAAGCACTCTATTTTTCTTTTTGATAGCAATAACGGCGATAACCAAAATTACGGCTGTTAATCCGTTTATGGTAGCGTAAATTGGCGGCAAAAAACTTAAAGGTTCAACATTTGGAATACGTACGCTAAACAAGGCTGCTACAATAATGGGGATAACAATGGACAATACAACAATTAACTTATTGTATTTTTTATCGTCTAAAATAGGGTCTTGATTATTCATTTTTTAAAAGTTCTTCGCTTTGCACTTCTACTGCGCTCGGTGTGACACATCGAATGACGTTAATTTATTCGTTAAGCAATTTTTTAATATCTTCTTTTAAGGCGCTAATTTCTTCTTTTATACCATCTTCATCAACTTGTTCTTCCTCAGATACAATACCTCGGTAATAAATTATGGGGTTTCCAAATTGGTCTTTTCTGGAGCGAATAAATCCGTTTTTATCAATTAAGGCAAAATTTCCTGAATGTTCAAAACCGCCTTCAACCGCTTCATTTTCGCCTGTATATAAATTAAAGCCTTCGTTGGCCAGTTTATAAATAGTGATTTTATCGCCAGTCATTAAATGCCAATTTGGGTTTGTTACGCCATATTTATCGGCATATTCTTTAAGAACCTCGGGGGTATCGTGATCGGGATTTATTGTAAAAGATGCGACGCCAAAATCCTCAAAACCTTTAAATTCATTTTGAATATCAACCATATTTCTATTCATTCTTGGGCAAATGGTTGGGCAGGTTGTAAAGAAAAATTCGATAACGTAAACCTTACCTTCATAATCTTTATTGGTAATGGTTTTACCGTTTTGATTTGTAAATGAAAATGCAGGCACTTTTTTGGGTTCGCCATTAATTATGATAAATGATAAATCTGAAACCGATGTTTTATTATCCTCGGCAAAATCGCTTCTGCTTTCGTTGCGTGTTACATCGTTATTTGAAATTCTATCTATTATTCTGGGAATAAAAATGATTCCGAAAACAAGTATTATAAATGCGATGCCTATGTATGAATAATTGTTTTTTTTCATTTTATGATTTTTGTGATTCCCTCAAAGGAGGGGGCTATTCAATTAAACTTAATTACTTTAAAGTGGATTCCTGCCTTCGCAGGAAAGACAAACAAACTCAATTAATTTCTGCTTTTAAATCGTTTGCTCTTCGTGTATCCGAGTTAAATTCGCCTTTTCGTTTTTGCCTGTACTCCGTAAATAAAATACGCAAATCGTCACTCATTTTATTTTTAATTTCGGCAACCTCAATACAATCATAGGAATTTAATCCGTAAACCGGTTTGTTTTTTTCTATTTCCCTGTCGGTTCTATCATCCAATCTTCCGCGTTGGCTTAAATCTTTATCAACAATAAACACATGGTTTGATGACAAATCCGCCTTCAGATTCACTTTCGATTTTAAGCTAAAAAACAAGCGCTGAATATCGGTGGGTTCGCCAAACACAAAATGCCAGTATTTTAAATCTTCGTACGAAGCGATTTCCCTTTTAAGGTCTTTAACAACAGCTTCAGTCCCTTTGGGCGCCACTATTACAATTTGAAATCGTTTAAAACCTTTAAACTTATCGTACACCAATTCTTTTAAGTTGGAGTTTGCAATCAGCTTATCCATGGGGTTGTTTCCTAAAAAACCCAAAACGGTTATGTGATCTTTTAAAACAATGGAATCCTTGGAATCTGATGTAAAAGCCCGTAAATCCGATACGTTTTTATTTACCACTTCTAAGGGTTCGTAATTGTGCGTTGCCGGGTACAAAAAAAGTAAAAAAGTTACGGGAAGAAAGAATAAAACTCCTAAAACGAGATAGCGGCTAATTTTTTTATAATCCATTATTTAATCACCTTTAAATCACCCAAATTATTGGTTTACAAAAATAAATAAAGGCAGTTGAATAACCGCCTTTATAACTCTATTTAACACTTCGAATACAAACAATATATTCGAAAAAAACTTTTATAATTTTAAAAATCGTGTTTTACAAATCCGTCTTTAAAAACATCAAAAACGTATCCGCCTTCTTGCAATAGGATAAATATTAAATACAGTATCAAAATGGTTCCTGTCCAAACCACCATACGTCTTAGCGCTTTGGTTTCATCGCGCATGTGCATAAAATCCCAAGTAATGTAATAGGCCTTTACAACCGTTAAGATAATGAATATCCAGTTTAAGGCTTTCATGTTTAAAACCTCAACCATTAAAATTTCTGGTTTGTAAATACCCAAAACAACCTCTACGGCTGTTACAAGCGATAATAAGATTAATACACCCCAAATTTTTTGTGTGTTGGATTTAAACTTTAATAAACCTCTAAAAATTTCTAATTTATGTTCGTGTGCCATGTTATGTGTTTTTAGATTCTCTCACCGTATTTATTGGGATTCAAGAGAATGAAAAATAAATTCTTAATTAAATTAAACCAAGTAGAAGAATGTAAATACAAACACCCAAACCAAATCTACAAAGTGCCAATACAACCCTACTTTTTCGACCATTTCGTAACTTCCTCTGCGCTCGTAGGTTCCTAAAATCACGTTAAAAAAGATGATAATATTTAACAATACCCCTATGGATACGTGAAAACCGTGAAATCCTGTAATAAAAAAGAAGTAGTTTGCAAATAACGGTGGGCCGTATTCATTTTGAATAAGATTAGCGCCTTCAACCACATTTTTGCCTTTGGTTTTTAATTCGTTTAGCGATTCGTTCCTAGACAAAATAATTTTGTGTCCGTTTTCATCGGCGTACGTTGTTTTTATCAATAAATCCGGATTGGCTTCAAAACCTGCTACCACTTCATTTAATGTAAAGCTAGGTAAGGCTTTTTCACCATCGAACCACAAACCATTTTTTCTTTGGTGTTGCACTCTTTCAGAAGGTTGTGCTATGGCAAAATCCTTTAAAGCTACACGTTTTCCGTCGGTATCAACAAATTGGATTATATTTCCGCCATGAGTTCCAACCGCGCCATAAGTACCATTTATAAACGTGGTCCATTCGTAAGCTTGAGAGCTTAAAAATATAAGTCCGCCTATAACCGTTAAAAACATATAAATCGTGGTTTTTGCCTTATCCAATTTATGTCCGGCATCTACAGCTAAAACCATAGTTACGGACGACATAATTAAAATAAAGGTCATAAATGCCACGAATATCATCGGATAATCGCCGTGAATAAAAGGGACGTGTGTATAAACATCGTCTGCAATAGGCCAAATTTCGGCATATTTAAATCTCGAAAAACCGTAGGCTGCTAAAAACCCCGTGAAGGTTAAGGCATCAGAAGTGATGAAAAACCACATCATCAACTTACCGTAACTAGCTTTTAGCGGCTTATTTCCTCCACCCCAAGTTTTTCCTTCTGTTCCAGTATTTACAACTGTAGTACTCATATATATTGGTTGTTTTTTAGTTGGACAAAAATAATCAATTTATTTATCTAATAAAATATACTGCTCTAAAAATCTTTTTGGCGTTCCCTTCGCTCAATACCCACAATGAAAAAAACCCTTGTAGGAATCGCTTCGGTCGGGCTTTCGGTAGTCGCTTCCTCTCCCGAAACCTCGGGATCGGCGAGCTCCAACAATACCTCAATCCCTAACGCGCTTACTTGCCAAAAACCTTACAAAACAGCCAATTAACAACCTGTTTGTGTTAGGTATTACCTAACAAAGTATAAAAACAAAAATAAATACACCCACAGTATATCTATAAAATGCCAAAAGGTAGCGGCGAGTTCAAACCCCAACATTTTGCTTGGGCTGTACTTCTGTTTAAAATGATTATAAATTACAACCAACAAACAAACAAGCCCAACAACCACATGCAGAATATGTACAATAGCTATCAGGTAAATGTAAGACATGGTTACATTACTTGTAGGCCCCGTAAAATTATAACCTAAATCTATAATTTGCTGAAAGCCCATAAATTGATAGGTAATAAATGCAATACCCAAAACCAGTGTGCTCAATAACCACAACGATGTGGCTTGCCTATTTTCTTTTTTTAAAGCTTTTTTAGCCAAAATAAAAGTAACGCTACTTATTACAATAATAACCGTGCTTACAATAAATGCGTTTGGCAGTTTAAAATCTGATAACCAATCGGGTCTGGAGCTACTTACAATAAAGGCACTTGTCCAACCTGCAAACGACATAATAAGTGACAAAATACCAAACCAAAGCATCATTTTTTTTGCTCTGTTATTTTTTTCTTCTAAAGTTCCTTGGGTTAAATCCATAGTCATCTAATAAATTTATCTAAAACATATACTATTTGCACCAGCGAAATGTACGATACGCTCACAATCATTAACTGTCGTGCAGATTTTACGGTCATTAATTTGAATAAGCGAATGGCATAATACAGCATCCATAATCCTAAAAGGAAAACCAAAACTGCTGATACGACCGAAAGTTGCAATTTTCCTGTAAACCCAAACACCGGAATAATAGATACAATCAGCGTCCAAATGGTATACATTATGGTTTGTACTGCGGTGCCTTTGTCTTGTTTTCCTGTGGGCAACATAAAGAATCCGCCTTTTTTATAATCGTCAAACAAAAACCAACCAATGGCCCAAAAATGGGGGAATTGCCAGAAAAACTGTAATGCAAATAAGGTTCCGGGTTCTATGCCAAAATTATCTGTAGCAGCGACCCAACCCAACATAAATGGAATGGCTCCCGGTATGGCGCCCACAAATACCGCTAATGGGGTTTTGGTTTTTAATGGCGTATAAACACAGGTGTATAAAAATATGGAAATCGCACCAAACATGGCCGTTTGCTTATTGATGCTGTACAAAATAATAATGCCCAATACCGTAAAAATGGAAGCGATTATAAAAGCGGTGTTTACCGACATGCGTCCAGCGGGAATGGGCCTATCCTTGGTACGATTCATCAACGCATCCAAATCTTTTTCAATAATTTGATTAAAGGCATTTGATGCGCCCACCATAAAATAACCACCAAAAGCCAATAAAGCCAAGGTTTTATAATCTACCGTTTCGGCACCCAATAAATAACCGGCAAGCGAGGAAAACACCACGCTTAAAGCCAATCGCATTTTAGTGATTTCCTTAAAATCTGAAATTACAGAATGGGTTGTTATTGAAGATTTTGACTTGCTCAATGTTTCCTTTTCTTGGTCGCTTTATAACGCGACTGCAAAGATACTTTATTATACCAATTTGAACAATGCTTTTTAATGCTAAAATTGCTTTGTGTTTTTAAGCTAATCAATATTTTGTATTTTTATTGAAAACTAAATATACAACCCGTTGTGTATTTTGATAAAAAAACAAAAAAACCGTCAGTTCGAGTGATTTTAAAGCACTAAAAATTGTATCAGGAATAGGTTTTGTAACCGGAACTTTGATTCTCGATACAAATTTCACTCACTTTCAATCGTGAAATTCACTCGAATTGACAGAGTTTTATCAAAAAAACTATAAACACCTTTTTATGAAATCTTTAAAAATCATTCTTTCCCTTTTTGTGTTTTCTTTGTCATTAATAACCTTTGCCCAAAATAACGAGGTTGTTATAAAAACCCATAAACTTTCAGAAAATATTTATATGCTGGAAGGCCAAGGCGGTAATATTGGTCTTTCGGTGGGCGACGACGGTATTGTTATGATTGATAGCCAGTTTGCTCCCTTAACCCCAAAAATTCTGGCGGCTATTAAAGCCATCAGCGATAAGCCTATCAAGTTTTTAATCAACACCCATTGGCATCACGATCATGTTGGCGGCAACGAAAACATTAAAAACGAGGGTGCAATTATTGTGGCGCACGACAATGTTAGAAAGCGCATGAGCGTCGATCAGTTTGATAAATACCGTGATAGAGAAACTAAAGCCTCACCAACAAAACTACCTTTGGTTTCATTTTCAGATAACATCACGTTTCACATGAATGGCGAAGACATTATGGTATTTCATGTTGATAACGCGCATACCGATGGCGACGCTATGATTTATTTTCCTAACAGCAATGTGCTGCACATGGGCGACACCTATTTTCAGGGCAAATATCCGTTTATCGATTTATCAACAGGCGGCAGTGTAAATGGTTATATAAATGCTGCAAAACATGCTTTAATGCTGGTTGACGACGACACTAAAATTATTCCGGGACACCGAAACCTATCCAATAAAAAAGAACTGACTGCCTATTTAACCATGCTCGAAACTTTAAAAACCCGTGTTTTAGCCGAAATTAAAAAAGGTAAAACCGAAGCAGAGGTAACCAATAATACCGCTATAACCAAAGAATACACCGCTTTAAATTATGGCGATTGGTTTATAAACGATGAGCAAATACGACGAACGTTTTATATTAGTTTAAAGGAAGATAAAAATTAATATTTGGGCGTGTATCAGTTACCGATACTTGTAATAATTTCGAAGCTAAAAAAGAGTTTAGTGAGACTTTTTTTATCTGAATAATTTATTTATCCTTTGGTCAAATATCTCTTTTTCATTTATTAGCCTTATAAATGTAGAATACGATTTCAGCTCTATAATGTTTTTTTGGCTTAAGTTTGTTAACTCAAAATCTTGCAAAAATACTTCTTTTGTAAAGTCATAATCTTTACTTTTATAAACATCATCATTTACTAACTTAAAAGAAAGTCTATTCTTTATATTTTTAAATCCAGCTTTTATCTTATTAGATTTAAAACCAGGAAACACAATGGTTGAGTCAATTATTTTAAAATTTATTTTTTCAGAACTTTCAAAACCAACAACATTGTAAGTTACACTTATTTTATCTGAAACCGTTTGAGGATAAATATTCCTTCCTTTATGTGTAATGTTCAATATCACCCATTTCCCATTTAGCTCAGGTTGATTTTCACAACTAAAACAAATAAACATAATTATTAATAGTAAATGTTTTTGCATTATAAGTATTGTACTTCTTAATAGCACTAAATCGTTTTAATGCTTTATATATGGAATTCAAAAATGAGATTCCCTCCTTTGAGGGAATGACAAAAGAGTTATTTAATTATCAAAATACCAATTAAACAAATTGGTTCGCAGTCCAAAATTAAACCAAACGGTATTGCTTTTAAAGGTTGATGCGGTGGTGGCTTCGGGGTTAAAATTTCTAATGGTAACATCAGTAAACAGTTTTAAATTTGATGCTGGATTTATTAAGTAACCGGCTTGCAAATTGCCATTAAAGGTTTTTGTTTTTATGCCTTGGCCCACTTCAACACCGGTATCAAAAGGGCGGTCGTTGTAGTTTCTAAAAATATCTGCGCCGTAACTAAAATTATCGGTGCCATCGTTAAAATCGAGTCCGCGTACGCCAAAAATAAGTTTGGCATCGGCAAACCAACGCTTGTAATGGTAACGCCCGATTAGTATCGCTTCGCTAAAATTGGCGCCCCACAAATGCGCCATCGATTGGTTGTTGTGCCCATAATTTGTGGCAATCGTATTATGCGAATACGTGTAAGGCCGTATGCGGTTATATTCAAACTGAAGCAATAAATTATCAACCTTAAACGCATTAAAATATTTAACACCTATTTGATAGCCGTATTTATTTTTCCAGCTCCTTTCGCCGCCTTTTATATCGCTCAGCGAAAATTCATCTAAAATAAACTGACTGTAAATATTCACATTATCGTTCCATTTGTATTTTGCTGAGGCGCCGATAATGGCATTTCCGGCATCCTGCCCCGTTTCAAATTCAATGGCTCTGTAAAAAATGATGGGGTTTAAATAGTTAACATCGAACCCTCTGTTGTTCGAGTTCGTCCAAACTACCGATTCGAACAAACCTAAATTAAAGCGCTTGGAAACGTTCCAACTTAAATAGTGGTTGGCCATATATTTGGTTAAAAACGCACCATCTTCGGTCACTTCCGGCCGCACATCTTTTAACCATAGCCACGTATTGGTGTATTTTATTTTCCAAAATTTGGTGTTCAGTTTTAAAAATGGGTGCGGACTCGCCACATCGCTTAACAATAACGAGCGGTATCCATCACCAATAAAGTTTTTACCGTGACCAAACTGCATGTTTATAAACTTTGCTGGCGCATACGACAAATAGGCTTCGGCAACAGGATAATCGTAAGAATCACTTTTAAATCGTTTGGCGATTCCACGACCGGGTATAATGGCAGGATCGGGTCCAAAGGCTTTTAAACTTTCGGCATATTGGTTGACGTA
This sequence comes from Hwangdonia lutea, assembly GCF_032814565.1. Lineage (GTDB taxonomy): Bacteria > Bacteroidota > Bacteroidia > Flavobacteriales > Flavobacteriaceae > Hwangdonia > Hwangdonia lutea. Next base: position 2,035,986 of record NZ_CP136521.1, on the reverse strand, counting down.
TTGTGCAAAACGCCCTTGACTTTCGAAAACCGAAGCGTAAAAATTCAGTTTTTTGCCCAAACCACCTTGAACTAAAAAACCGCGGGTGTTGTTATAGGTTGAACTAAAATCGGCATCGGTATCTTTACCCACTTGCAAATCGAAAATAGGGTCGATGGTAAACCAATAATCCTGTCCTTGTAATTGCACTAAATGTTCATTCCAAAGTTTTTTTCCTACCCAAGTATCGGTTTCCTTTTGTAGTTTTTGGTTTTCAGTTTTAAAGTCATAATAATTCGAAACCTCTTCATAAACAAATGGTTTTGATGCGGTATGGCTGTTGGTGCCAATCAGGTTCATGCTTCTATCAAACTTGGCGTAATCGCTATGCGTAAAAGGAATATTTAACTGACTTGAATAACTTTTGTTTTCAAAAGATTTTAAGCCTGCGTTTACACCATCAAACTCTGCTTTTACAGCAGCTTCCAATTTAGAAATTTCGTTAATTTCTTGTTCGTTTTGTACATCTGTAGATTGTTTTTCCAAAGGTATTTTAATGGCAATGGAATATTGCTTGTAAGTTTTTCGACCATTATAAGTTGCTGGTTTTACTTTTGGCAACAATGCAAAAACGCGTTTTACTTCATCTTTTAATTCGGTATAAATAGCATCTACATAAATCACCTTAAAAACACCTGTGGTATCAACTTCAAAAAGCACGGCGACGTCGCCTTTATAATTTTCGTTTAGAGCCTTTTGCGGTATTTTAAAATTCTCGAAAACATGGGTGAATACATTGTTATCAAAACACGGTTGCAAGGCCTCAATGTCTACAGATTCGCAATTCGGAAAAACCGGTGGTTTTTCATACTGAAAAGTATCTTGCGAGAATACATTATTTTGAATTAAAAGTAGAAGTAGGACAATGAATTGCTTCATAGGATTTAATAAGCATTGATTTTGAGCTGAAAGATACTATAATTTTTAGATTAGAACCGATTAAAACGTATTGACGCTATTCGGAACATAAAAAAACCATTATCATTTTATTTGATAACGGTTTTGATATTTCAAAAGTATTTTAACTTATTTAATTCTGAACTTTAAACACAATTGGCAACGCATAAATAACACTCACGCTTTCATCACGTTGTTTTCCCGGTGTCATGTCGGGTATTTTGTTAATAACACGCTGTGCTTCTTTTTCCAACTCAGGATGTGTGCCTCTAACTTTAACATCGGTTACATGGCCCGTTTTGTCTATTTTAAACTGTGTACGAATAACTTGTTTCCCAGACAAACCTAAATCATCAGCAACACCTGTATTAAACTTTTTTTGAATGAGTTTGGTTAATTTATCAGACATACATTTGCGTTTATCATCATTGGTTTTTTTCTTTTCGCAACCTGGGTAGATGGGCACTTGCTCAACTTTAATGAAATCCACCTCAACCTCTTCATCAATCTTTGTTACAGCAGGAACAAAATCTGTATCAACAGGCTCTGCAGAATCTGGAGTATCTATCCCCAGAGCTTTATTAATTGTATAATCATCATCAACAATAATAGGCTTTTTAATTAATAACACTTTTTTTTCCGTCTTGGGCTTAGACTCTGCCTTTGGTTCTACATAAACTTTAAACTTATCTACTGAAACCTCAGTAAATTGATCACCATCAATTTTCATTACAACCTCTTTTGGTATAGTCGTTTCAAACTTCATTTCAAACAGGCCATAGGCTCCGAGCAAACACACAATCAATCCAATTTGAAAATAAATGATGGAGTTTTTTTGTAAATTCGCATCATGCTTTTGAGATTTTTTCACGGTTTGCTCATTTTGCCGAATGAGTTCGTGGTTTTTCTTTAAATGACTCATAATTATTATAGTTTAAATGTTAATATTATGATAAAATCACAATAAGCATACCAAAAAAGAAATCCCGTTACATAATTTGTAACGGGATTTTATATGCTTCAATCAAAACTGTAAAATAACAGTTTCGATTTCACCGAAAGAAAGGAAAAGAAAAAACCCCGAAATTAATTTCGAGGTTTCAAATAATTATAAATATTTTAAAATATTAGTCTTGTACTTGGAAAATAATTGGTAAAGAATATGGAACGGTTACGGCTTTACCACGTTGTTTTCCTGGTTTCATTTTAGGCAGCAAATTAATTACTCTTGCGGCTTCTTTTTCTAAAGCGGGATGCGGTGCTCTTGAGCGTATCCCGGTAATATTGCCGGATTTATCAATTTTAAAGATTACGTTTATACGTTGTCTTCCCGATAATCCTAAATCGCCTGCTAAGTCTGTATTAAATTTCCTTTGTACAAATTTTGTGATTTTATCAGACATACATTTTTTCTTAGCAGCATTATTTCCTTTTTCACAACCTGGGAAAACCGGTACGTTTTCAATAACTGCAAAAGGGACTTCAATATCCTCTTCAACCTCTTCAACCTCTACTTCCTCAACCTCTACAATTTCAGTTTCTTGATCGGCTTCTGTTGATTCAATCACCGTTTCCTCTACTTCTTCTTCATCCTCTACAACCTCAATAACTTCTGGAGCTGCTGGTGGCGGTGGCGGTGGTGGCGGTGTTTGTAATTGTTCTGTTAATGGAATTTCTTCATCATCAAGATCATCTAAATTTAGCTGACCAATGTCAATAGCTTCTTTATCATAGGTCTTATAATTAATCGCATAATTTGTTAAAAATAGCATTAATGCTAAGCCAATTGCAAAATATAAGGAGCTGTTTCGCCCTACATTTGCCTTAGGATTTTTTTTAGGTTCCATAATTTTATTGTTTTTTGAAGATTGCTAAATTAACCATTTATTTGTCAAAAAAGCAAACGATTATTAATTTTTAATATGCATTTTTTTGTTAACCAATAATATTGACACCATAATTAACACGCCCAATGTATTGGCTATGGCATCATAAACATCGCTATGTCTTGAGGCTGTAACACTACCTTGTAATACCTCAATTATTATACCAAATATTATTGAAAACAATGCGGCATACCAAATAGCCTTTCTTTTTTTGTATTTAAACTTAAAATAAAACGTGCTAAACCATAAATATGCCAAAACACTATATACTATAAAATGAAATATTTTATCGGCAAAATTAATTCCAACATTTGGTAAGTTATTAAGTGTCATTAAGCTTACAGTGGCTAACCCCAGCGTATAAAATACCGTAATTATAAATACGTATTTTTTAAGCACCTACAAGGGTTTTATAATCATCGGCAGACATAAGGCCATCTGTTTGCGAAAGGTCTGAGCATTTAAGTTTAATCATCCAACCTTCCCCGTAAGGGTCGCTATTTACTTTTTCTGGCTCGTCTTCCAACACTTCGTTAAACTCAATGATTTCACCAGATAATGGTAAGAACAAATCGGATACGGTTTTTACGGCTTCAACGGTGCCAAAAACTTCTTCGGCATCCAGTGTTTCGTCAACGGTTTCAACCTCCACATATACGATGTCGCCCAATTCGCTTTGTGCAAAATCGGTAATGCCAATAGTTGCGATGTCGCCTTCAATACGAATCCACTCGTGGTCTTTGGTGTATTTTAATTCTGATGGAATATTCATTTAAAATAATTTTAGTTCGTTTATAGTTTCACAAATGTATTTATTCAGATGTTAATTTCAAATTAATTCCCGAAATTATACCTTAATGTAATACCCGAGCGGATAGTGGTTTGTGGAAATGCGGTTGAAATGGCATATTCTGAAAACGCATAATCAAAATAAAAAATACCGGTTAGGTTTTTGCTAAATGCATAATCTGCCGAATATTTTAATCCCCAAATGGTTTGACCACTGGTTACCTGATTATTCTCCAAATCCAAATAGCGGATTATGGTTTTGTTTTCTCTTACCGATATGTCTGCTTTCATATTCAAATCGCTTACAATACGCTTTTTTGGCCCTGCGAGTTGCGAACGGATACGCACATCTTTTATACGATACCCTAACCCGATAACATACTCATTGCCTTGAATTTCGGTGAGTAAATTATTATCGAAACTCAACGACAACAGTCTGTCTTTTTTAACTTCGGCTAGAATTTTTATGGAGTTTTTCATTTCGAAATCAATGCGAATTAACGGACTGAACAACTCGGTTAAATTGATGTTACTAAACAAGGTCCCGTTTTTGTAATTCCCTGATTGATCTAAAGCTTCAGAAGGTTGACTGGCATAGTCTGTTCTTGGAATTGGAGCTTCGTTGGCAGCCGCATCCAAATTCAAATTCAAGTTGGTACTAAACTGATTGATGGTATATGTTGAGCGATACCCGTGTGTTACAGAGAATCGTTTAAAGCGCTTTTTAAACCAATCAAACTTCATAAAACCGGTGTATTTTAAATCCCAGTTTGGAATGGGTACATCTCTAAAAGCACTGGTTTTAACCTTGTTGGCATCTTGCCCGGAATATGCCGCTAAAAATGCTGGCAATAATACTGCTTGATTGTTTTTTCCAAAACCTAAGGGATAGCCTTCTGCATCTCTAGCGTAGGTTGAATTGCCGTAAAATTCCTCGGCAAGCCGTTCTGCAATTTTCAATCTATTTGCCCTAAAATCGTTAAAGGCATCCGATGTTTTTTCATCGCTTTTACCAAATGCGGTTTTAATTAATATAGTAGAAATATTAAAGTTGCCAAAGGTATTTGGGGTTAACGATTGGTAAACGCCATTTTCAACTTTATAGTTTTCATTGTAGTTTTCGTAATGTGCTCTGTTACCAACAATGTCTATTTTTAAATCGCTTACAGGTTCCAAATTCGCCGAAAAATCCAACTGCTTGGTATGGGTTTCGGTGTATTGTTGGTTAAATTCCGGGAACACCGTTAGCCATCCTTTTCTAGCCGCTAAATGCCTAATATCGCTTTGGCTTCCAAAAGTATAACCCAAAGTTGGTTTTAAAGTACCAATAAACCCAGGGGTTCGGGTATAACCCGGTAAAAAAGTACCGTTGTTTTCAGAATAATTAAATTGAATACGTTTAATACTTGTTAAAATATCCACGCCAGCATTTAACAGTTTTGTAGCCGATGTATTTTTACTTCGTACTGGTGTTGCATTTTGATTTGCTCCCGGCGGACTACCCTTTTGCGGTGTTCTGCTCCTCACCCGTCGCACCGGTTTTTTTACCAACCCAATATATCGGTACAGCTTTTTCATATCTAAAGTTGAATTGATATTATGGGTGTTTGCGTTTTGAATGGAATTAACATCACCGCCTAAAACCTCGCCGTATAAATCGGATCCTTTTTGCCATTGAAAGTTCCCTGAATACTGATACGTGGCTTTTAAAAAGCTGAATGTTGGTATTTTATGTATGGGCAATTCGTAAGTAATTCCTAAATCTTGGGTTTGCCTATTGGGGTCGCCAAAATCTAAAAAGCCGTCCCAAACATCAAGAGTTGGGTCTTGCTCGCCATTTACAATATTGTCTTTAAAATAATTACGGACAATATTATTGTTCGCTGCTGTAAAATTTAAGCTTAATGCCTTGGTTAAATTATAGTTGATGGTGTACTGAAAATCGAAGGTGTAATTTCGTCTAAACAGCTCTTCAATGCCAATGTTGCCAGCGCCTAAATCAATATCCCTGAATTTTTGTCGGTTGAATTGGCGATTAATATCCGTATTTACCGTAAAACTTGTTGGCAATACATTGAAGTTGAAATCTTTTAGAATTTTCCAATATTTACTTTTGAATAACGAATCGTTATTTTTGAAAGGTTCAACCGTTATCGGATTAAAATTGAACGCGTAATTAGCACCAACCCTTACCGTTTTATTGACTGAATTTTCAATTTCGAAATCGCGATGCTCCAATTTATTATACGAATAGTTAAGTGTTAAGTTTTCAACATCGTAAAAACGCGGTTTGGAATCGCCCGTTCTAATTTTTCTAACGCCAATAAAATTGATGCTTTGGCGTCTGGTGTAATCTTCAGATTGCTCTTTTATTTTGTCTCGTTCAGCATTATCGTTTGCCGCATCCAATCGGGAGTCTAAAGTCAAGTCTTTATAAAACTGATCGTATTTTGGCGTGACCAACTCTTCGCTTTGCGCATAATTAAAAGGTAATTGCACACCCCATTTTTTTGGCAATAACTGCCCAATGTTTACATTGGTAACTACATCGTATTGTTGTACATCTTCTAAACTACGCTGACTCGGACCTTGCTCAATTGTTCCAAAGCCAGAGGTGCTTTGTCTGCCCGTGGCACTAATATTTGCAAAATCTGCAAAATTAGTATCCATACTTAAAACGGCTGCCCAACCACCTTCGTTTTCCAAATCGGATAAACGCAATTCGTTAAACCAAACTTCAGCACAAACATCGTCACGATTTGTCGCGTTTTTAACTCCAATCATCAGTGTTCTTACATCTCCGAAGTTAGGATTTCCTTTTATACCTATACGATGTTGACCCGCTACATAATTGGAGTATTGGTCGCCCGTAATTGGTACAGCTTCGCCATTTATAACATCGTAAAACGTGGGGTCTAGATTGGTTAAAGTCCCATCAGATATTCCGATCGATTTAATTTGTCCTAAAATATCAATGGGTAAATTAATTTCATTTTCTTCTGGCCACAATCCTTCTCTTGTGGTTGACGTTGAAACTTGTAATGGAATTTCAATTTGATAAAAATTATCGGCTAAATCGTTACCTATTCGAATAAAACCTACCAATTCATCGTTAGCTAAAGCATTTCCTGTGTCGCCAGATTCCGCATGAATAAACATACGTAAACGTTTATATTGACGCATGTCGATGCTTATGTTTTTATATACTGCTTTCGCGTCTTCCGATTCTAAATTACACACATTTACCACTAAAGATTGTTCATTTTGCTGAATAACCGTATTGTTATTAAACAATTCTTCAGGATCAATTCCTGGAGGCCTTTTGTAACTGCCCTCGTTTTCAAGAGTTCCGATAACACCTACTGAGAAATCTGTTTGAGGATCGTCTGGTGTGGGGTCGTTTTTATCTAAAGCTTGCGTGTAGCGTCTCCAATCGCTTCGTACTAAATCTAAAGTCCCGAAACGGAACACCGTATTTTCTGAAAATTCTTTAAGAAACATACGTGCAAAACGTACCGATCTTAAATCGTCAATCCCCCCTACAGAAGTTACATGGCTGCCTTGAACCGGAATTCTAAACTGATACCACCGCACATTTCTTGTATCGCCATTGGGCAATAATCTCGGTCTGCTTTTAAAATCTCTTAAAAATTCCTTTAAAGGGTTGCTACTTGGAATGTTATTAAAATCGGCTTCAGATTCCGGTAAATTTTGACGGGTAATATCCAACTCGTATTCAAAATAACTATTAATCGTATTCATGGTATTATCACGATTAATATCTTCGGTATCGGGTTGAGTGTTTGCGGCTCTTACGGTATCTGAAAACGTATCGGGTGTATTGCCTTCAACTCCATTGTACTTTTTATAGCGTGCAAAAATGTCGCCTTCGGCATCTAAAAAATAGCTGTAGTTATCGTTTGCGGGGTCTTCCAATCCTGCAAAATCCGGAAACTTAACACTTTCCTCTGCATCACCTAAACCATCATATCCAACATCTTGTAGCCTTCTATCTTCTCCCGTTGAATCAAAGGCATATACCAAGGATTGATTTGCCGGTGTTTGCCCCCAAGACGTCTCTGTTGTAAAAGCGTTATTTGACGAATCGGGCAATCCGTTTTCGTATTGTTTTCTGCCGTCTGCCAAAACATCTTCAGAAATATTTCCTAAGTTAAACACCAATTTACCACCGGGATTTGTTGGGTTTTCTTGAAAGGGGTCTTGCAACCAAAACTCAATATACTCCACATTGGCCTGCTCTAAATCAGTTGATGTTAATGCTCTTGTAATACCCGCCCAACTTTGTTGCGGATTGGGAAGCGTATTGCCGTTTGCAGCCGGATTAAAGTTATATGGCCCTCTTTCTGACGGATAATACGCTAAATCTAAAGTAAAAAGCACCGAGTTTTGACCTTGTACCAAATCGCGCTCGGGAAACAATTCGTTTATAAAAACACGACTGGTATATAAATTAGAAACATCATCATCTGAAATATCATCGGGTCGTCGGCTGCTATAAAAAATCGGGTCGATGGTGTACCAATTTAACATGGCGCGTTGATAACCGTTTTGTAAGTTTGAAGGACTGTTTGGGTCGGTAACTTCCGTATAGCCTAAACTGGGGTCGAATGGTGTGCTTGACAAATACCAAGATTGCTGCGATTTTAAATCGATGCTGCCTTGCGAGCCTTCAAAATCATCAACATAAGATGTGGCTTCACCATTAAGATTTGTACCTTTTGGTGCACCGGGAGCCAAATAAGCAAATTCCCCACGAACCGACAAATTAGATTCCACATCGGTATCGATATTCGGTAATTTATTTACCAAACGTGTAAAAAAGGGCACTTTGGTTGAATAGTTTCCGTTAAACCCGAAAATGGTATTGTTTATAGGCTCTGATCCGTAATTTGCTTTTTGGGTTATGGGCCGTTCGTTAAGGTTTAAAAGCGTACCGCCCAAAACAAAGTTTTCGTTGAATTTATGCTCGATATTGATACCTGTAAAACGTTTTGTTTGCTGCCCAAAAACTGCATTGTTCTCAGCGGAAACGTTAATGGGTGTATTGGATGCTTTTAAAGCTTCATCTAAAATCTCGACTCTTGCAGAAGCATAATTTACCACATAATCGACACCTTCAACTAAAACGCGACCACCGGCTGTAACTGTAACAGAGCCTCTTGCTGCCCCAAAAGGAATGGGAATGCCGCCGCCTCCAACAGATTTATAGCGTCCTTTTAATTTGAATTTGTTTTTTTCAACTTCTTCTAAAGCTGCTGTTTTTGTGCTTTTATACAATACATCGTAAACATATTTTGTTTGGTTTTCGTTATATGTTGCGTCATTATCGTAATCTTCACTGGCATTTAAAGACAATTTATCAAAAAGATACTCTCCAAATGGTTCTGCGCTTGGGAATATGATTTTACCAGTTTGTGGTAACACGGTAATGCTGGGCACAAAATCGAAAAAACCATCGCCATTAGTTTGCGGATCGTTGTTAAAATTTAGTTTATCTAAACTGAAAACCCTGAGTAAGGGTGTTTCATTTAAAGGGTCTTCATTTGGTCCGGGTGCTGGAAACGGTGTTCCCGAAACGGGCGTAATAAAGTTTAATGGCGAAGCTTCGTTATAAAAGATATTCAGTTTAAAATCGTCTTGACTTAAATTATAGGCTCCCGTATCGTAAATGTTTTTCATCATCAACTTCCAAACGGGTTGATTCACATTCGTGATACTACTTTTTAATAGTTTTAAAATTAGGTTTTTGTTGGTAACGCCAGTTACTTGTCCAGAATTATCTGTGGCAACATCGGTAGCATCAACACCATCATTGGCAAATTCCCCTACTTGATACACTTGTCCGCCAATGGTAAATTGAAAAGCGACTGCTAAAACCTCATCATTATTTAAGCGTTGATTTAACGAAATATAACCTAAATCCTTATTAAAAGTATACTCTTGATTGCTGATTAATTTTCTGGCGTTTTCCAGTTTGGCGTAATCGAAGCCTTCATTTACATTGGAAACCAAAATACCCGATTGCACGGTGGCCACATCTCGAACCGCTTCGGTAAGCACACCGGATGTTCCTATTGCTGTTGGGTCGAAATCGTTATTCCCATTGTCGGGAACAGCACCTGGTCCTGCATTTACAAAACCTGCGGGCGGTGTTTGCAAGCCTATTAAATCGGTTTCACCCAAATCTTGAAGCGCTACAATATTTCTAACATTATCGGTTCGGTTGCTTCTATTGGTTACCCAAACTTCAAGTCGCGTAATTTGTAATCCACGGTTATTGATGTACGGATAAGTTTCCAATGCCGTATCGTAAGTGTCTCTAAAATATTGGGCTAAAAAGAAGTGTCGGTTTTCGTCATAATCCCTAATGAATAATTCGAATTCTTCGAGCGTTCCGCCACCTTGGGCGACCACATTATTGGACTGCGATTTTTGTTCGGAAAACACACCCGTTACCGTAGTTTTACCAAATTGCAATTGGGCTTTTACACCAAACAGACTTTGCGCCCCTGTAATCAACGAGCTGTTTAAGGGCATACTCACATTACCGACTTCTATTTTTTGAATAATATCATCTTCGGTTGGTGTATATTCTAATTTTATAATATCCTGAAAATCGTAACTCGCCTGCGTATCGTAATTGGCTGTTACTTGCAGTCGTGTACCCACTTTACCCAATAAGCTCAAGCTGATGCGCTGGTCGAAATCAAAGGTGAAATTGCTTCTGTTTTTTGGTGAAAACGACGGATTATTTTGTTTTGAAAACAGCACCCCTAAATCCATTTCAACCGAACCTTGGGGAATAACACTAATGGTATCGCTCCCGAAAATTGAGGTAAAAAAATCGGACTTTACATAAAATTCTGGAATTAGGTTTTTTTGTCCGTCTTTGGCGCCTGCTTTTTTGCCATCAAAAGCATCTATTTTTTCTTTGTAATAAGCTTTCAAGTTTTCTTTTGCCACCAAAGCATAATACTCTTTTGGTGTTAAAATAACGGGGTATTTTATATTGTAATTGCCAATTTTCTCGGTATAAATATAACGGTTGGTTACGGGATCGAAGGTGTATTTGGATTCGACACTATTGGGGTTTGGCGCTTTAATTTTTCCTAAACTAAATCCTGTTTTTATGGAGTCTTGTGCCGGTTGTTGTGCCCATGCTGAGAGCGCAAACAAAAGCACAAAAACCAAAAGAAAGTGATGTTTAATCGATTTATAAAAATTCAGGTTAGTTATATTCAAAATCTGTTATAAATTTTTTAAAGCTTGTTTTATAATGGTTTCAACATTGGCATCGGGTTGGGCGATTACAATTTTATCCACAACACGTTCAGCCTGCTTTTTCACAAAACCAAGAACCTCTAATGCAGATAACGCTTCATCTTTATTGGTATTGTCTTTTGAAACGGAAACTTCGTCAATATCATAAATCTTTAAAATTTTATCTTTCAAATCTATAATAACACGCTGTGCGGTTTTTGCGCCAATGCCTTTTATAGATTGAATTAAGGCGACATCGCCAACCGCAATACCTTCCCGAACTTGTTTTGGGGTTAACGAAGATAACATGGTACGCGCCGTACTAGCCCCAATCCCGCTAACAGAAATAAGCAATCTGAAAATTTCGCGTTCGGCCAATGACGAAAACCCATAAAGCGTATGCGAGTCTTCTTTAACTTGAAGATGGGTGTATAATTTTAAATGTTCGTGGTCTGGAATTTGAGAATAGGTGTGTAATGAAATATTAAGCATATAGCCCACTCCGTTACAATCAATAACAACACTTGTGGGGTTTTTTTCGGTGAGTTTTCCTTGAATATGTGTTATCATTTATCCCTTTTCGTTAATCAACCAAATGTAATAAAATTATTTGCATTAAACAGACTTAGAATTTGCCTTTTCCTGTTCCCATTTTTCTTTATGTTGCGCATCAATTACTGCAATGGCCGTCATGTTTACAATTTCATCAACATTGGCTCCTAGCTGAAGAATATGTACGGGCTTGCGCATGCCCATCATAATAGGGCCAATGGATTGTGCCTCGTTCAACTCTTTTAATAATTTATAAGTGATGTTTGCTGCATCTAAATTTGGAAAAATTAGGGTGTTTACTTTTTTATCTGCTAGCTTAGAAAAAGGAAACTTTTCGCGACGCATTTCGTTATTTAGTGCAAAATCGGTTTGCAGTTCGCCATCAACTATCATATCTGGAAAATGTCTGTGTAAATACGACACGGCCTCTCTAACTTTTGAAGCATTAATATGGTCTGAAGACCCAAAATTAGAATACGAGGTCATGGCCATAATGGGTGTCATACCAAACATTTTAACAACCTGCGAGGTCATTTGTGCTATTTTGGTTAAATCTTTGGCGCTAGGGTCAATATTAATAGAAGTATCACTTAAAAATAGCGGCCCTCTTTTTGTCATCATCACATTCGTGGTGGCAACCCGTGTCGTCCCTTTTGTCATTCCAATAAGCTCAAGCATGGGTTTTACCACGGTTGGATAATTTCGAGAATAACCAGATATCAAGGCATCGGCATCGCCTTCGCTAACCATCATTGCAGCAAAATAGTTACGCTCTCGCATTAGTTTTTGTGCTGAATACAGCGTAACACCTCTGCGTTTACGTTGCTTCCAATACACTTCAGCGTACTTATTTTTACGATCTGTTTCTTCATCTGCTTTCGGGTCTATAATGGGCACGTCGGCATCGAAGTCTATTTCGTCCATCAAACGCTCAATAGCATCTTTTCTTCCCAATAATATAGGGTAAGCAATACCATCTTCGTAAGCAATTTGCGCTGCTTTAAGAACATCCAACTGGTCGGCTTCAGCAAAAACAACACGTTTCGGGTCTAATTTGGCTCTGTTAAGCAAGAGTCTTACCAGTTTATTATCCGATCCGAGGCGCTCTCTAAGTATATCTTTATATTTTTCCCAATCGGTAATAGGCTCATTGGCTACACCACTTTCCATAGCGGCTTTTGCTACCGCTGGTGGTACTTCGGCTATTAAACGTGGGTCAAAAGGTTTTGGGATGATGTAATCTGTTCCGAAAGCTAATTTGGTTTCGCCATAGGCAATATTAACCTGCTCTGGCACGGGTTCTTTGGCTAATCTTGCCAAAGCTTTAACGGCTGCCATTTTCATGGCTTCGTTAATTTTTGTGGCACGAACATCTAAAGCACCTCTAAAAATAAATGGAAAACCAAGTACATTATTGACCTGATTAGGATGGTCGCTTCGTCCCGTTGCCATAATAATATCCTTACGGGTTTTAACAGCGATATCGTACTTTACTTCTGGGTTAGGGTTAGCCATGGCAAACACTATGGGGGTTTTAGCCATACTTAAAAGCATCTCTGGTGTTACGATATCTGGCATGGATAAACCTATAAAAACATCGGCGTTATCCATAGCTTCTTCAAGGGTATCTATTTTTCTGTGCGTTGCAAATTCTGCTTTTTCTTTAGATAAATTTTCTCTGTCATTTCGAATAACACCTTTGCTATCGAGCATGACCATATTTTCGCGTTTTGCACCAAAAGCTTGATATAATCGAGAACATGAAATGGCTGCTGCTCCTGCGCCACTTATTACAATATTTACGTTTTCTATTTTCTTTTCGGCAAGTTCTAAAGCATTGATTAACGCTGCGGCGGAAATAATTGCGGTTCCGTGCTGATCGTCGTGCATTACCGGAATGTTTAATTCTTTCTTTAAACGACGTTCTATTTCAAAAGCTTCTGGTGCTTTTATATCTTCTAAATTAATGCCCCCAAAAGTGGGCGCAATCATTTTTACAGTTTGAATAAACTCATCGACATTTTCCGTGTCCACTTCAATATCAAATACATCAATATCTGCAAAAATCTTGAACAGCAAGCCTTTGCCTTCCATCACGGGTTTAGAGGCTTCCGGACCAATATTACCCAAACCTAAAACGGCTGTTCCGTTTGATATTACGGCTACCAAATTTCCTTTGGCGGTGTATTTATAGGCATTGTTTTTATCCTTTTCAATTTCCAAACAAGGTTCGGCAACACCCGGAGAATAGGCTAACGATAAATCTCTTTGGCTTGCATATTTTTTGGTTGGAACAACCTTAATCTTGCCCGGAGTTGGTTTTGCGTGGTATATAAGGGCTTCTCTTCGTTTACTTTCTTCGCTCATAAGGATTAGGTATTTATGGTTTTCCGACTACACGGGATAACAACTAACAAATATAATAATCCTATTAACGAAACAGCTACTCTTTTAAAAAATTGATGTTTCTTTTTAATCCTGAAAACTTGGTGCGCTTAACGGCAGATTTTTTAAATACTTTACTAAACGTTTCTTGGGTTATTTCTTCCCAGTCTTTTTTAGTCATGGATAACAATTCGGGGTGCGGATTAAAAAGCGGTTCGTTATGCGGTTTTGAAAAGCGATTCCAGGGGCACACATCTTGACAGACATCGCAACCAAACATCCAATCGTCAAATTGTCCTTTAAATTCCGATGGGATATTTTCTTTGAGCTCAATCGTAAAGTACGAAATACATTTACTGCCATCAACCACATAAGGTTCGGTAATGGCCTCGGTTGGGCAGGCATCAATGCATGCTGTACAGGTTCCGCAATGATCTGTGGTTACTGAATCGTACTCCAAATCCAAATCAATAATCAATTCAGCTATAAAATAAAACGAGCCGACTTGTTGGGTTAATAAATTGCTGTGTTTACCAATCCATCCTAAACCCGATTTTGCTGCCCAGGCTTTATCGAGAACCGGCGCGGAATCTACAAAAGCCCTTCCGGAAACTTCCCCAATTTCATCTTGAATAAAATGTAATAGTGATTTGAGCTTGTCTTTAATGACGAAATGATAATCGGTGCCATAAGCGTATTTTGACACCTTAAAGGTGTTTTGGCATTGGGTTTCTTCAGGGAAATAGTTGAGAAGCAAAGACACGACACTCTTTGAGCCTTCCACCAATTTTGTAGGGTCGAGGCGTTTATCGAAATGGTTTTCCATGTAACGCATTTCCCCGTGCATGTTGTTGTTTAGCCAGTTTTCCAAACGTGGTGCTTCGTCTTCTAAAAAATCGGCTTTACTAATGCCGCACGACAAAAAACCGAGACGTTTAGCTTCGGTTTTAATAAGAGTGGTGTGTTTTAATTTAGAATTCATTTTATATGAGCTTCGAGGTCGTACACGCTAACGTTAAGACAAACTTAGAGCTTTTAATGTAAATTTCAATTGTACGTCTACAGGTTTTAAGGTAATCAACGGGTTTATTTTTATGGTGTTATTATCTGTTGCAATATGAAATTTATTCACGATGCTCTTTACGGCTAAAATCATTTCGTACATCGCAAAATTATTACCAATACATAGTCTTGGTCCCGCGCCAAAAGGCATATAATAGGGCAGTATTTGCTTTCTGTTTTCTTCTAAAAATCGTTCGGGTTTAAAACATTCAGCAGCATCCCAATATTTTTTGTTTCGATGAAGCTCGTAAATGGAAGCGCCAATAATGGTTCCTTTTTTTATGTGATAATCTTCCACTTTATTATCCTCAACATTTACCCTATCCGTTATCCACGCGGGCGGATACAACCGTAAACTCTCTTCAATACAGCACTTGGTGTAATTAAGTTGGGCTATACTTTGTAAAGGTGTTATATTTTGCCGGTTTGCCGCATCAATTTCAGCTTCAACCTTTTTTAATTCGGCTTTATTTTGTGCCAAAAGTTTTAATGTAAAGGTTAATGCATTGGCGGTGGTTTCGTGGCCTGCAACAAACAAAATTAAAATTTCATCAATCAGCTGCTCGTTGGTCATGGAGGTGCCATCGTCGTATTGTGCGTGTAATAACATATCCAATAAATCGTCGTGCGTTTCATCCGAACGCCGTCTGTGGTCGATAATAGTATTGATAATGCCCCTGCTTTCCTTTACCAATTTCATATGATAATTAATATCACCTTTTAAAAAATACCACAATTTTTTATAGGGCAGTCGCAGTTCCTTTACAATAAACAATTGCAGTTTTTCAATAATGAATTGCAAGCGCTTTAAGGTCTGCTTTTCAGCTGAAAAATGAAATAGGGATTTAGCCACCACCTCAAAAGCCAGTTCGTTCATCAATGGATATATATCGACAAATCCTCCTGCTTTTATCGAATTTACCTGTGTTTCAATGGTAGTATTTATGATGGAAACCAGATTTTGAATTTTCTCTTTATGAAATGCTGGCTGGATCAATCGGCGTTGTTTTAACCAATAATCGCCACTTGAGGTTAACAAACCATAGCCCACATATTTTGATAAATATTTGGTTTGGATTTTAGATTTATGATACGTTTTATGGTTCTTTTGAAGGATGTGTTTTACTACATTTATATCTCGTGTTAAAACAATATGTCCATAAAATGGTGATTTTACGGCAAAGGTATCTCCAGCTTCGTTGAAACATTTATTGTGAAACGGAATAGGGTTTTTAGCTATGGAAGCCGACATGCGAAGAAACTTGCGAAACGGGATTTTATTTGGGTAGTTGTATTTCATAATCCATTATGATGATGCTCTGAAATAATTCGCATAACTATCAGAACGGGACAGAATGACGCGTGTGTTAAAACAACCCACCTTGAACCGATCCTTTGATTTTGCCTAAATGCTTGTAAGCTTGTTCGGTTACTTCGCGCCCGCGCGGTGTTCGCATAATAAAACCTTGTTGTATTAAAAAAGGTTCGTAAACCTCCTCAATAGTCTCGGGACTTTCGCTTACCGCCGTGGCAATGGTTGTAATACCTACGGGACCGCCTTTAAATTTATCAATTATAGTTGATAGGATTTTATTGTCCATTTCATCCAACCCATGGGCATCGACGTTTAAGGCTTCAAGTGCGTATTTTGCAATTTTAATATCGATACTTCCGTTGCCTTTTATTTGCGCAAAATCTCGAACGCGTCGCAATAAAGCATTGGCAATTCTGGGTGTACCACGACTTCTTCCCGCAATTTCAATAGCTGCCTCCATGGTTATTGGCACATCTAAAATTGTAGCGCTTCGTTGTACAATGGTAGTAAGCAAATCGGTTTTATAATATTGCAATCTGCTTTGAATACCAAAACGTGCACGCATTGGTGCCGTTAATAAACCCGATCGTGTTGTGGCACCTATTAAGGTAAATGGGTTTAAATTGATTTGAACGGTTCTGGCATTGGGGCCAGATTCAATCATAATATCGATTTTATAATCTTCCATGGCGGAGTATAAATACTCCTCAACTATGGGGCTTAATCGATGGATTTCATCAATAAACAACACATCGCGTTCTTCAAGATTTGTGAGTAAGCCGGCTAAATCGCCTGGTTTATCCAACACAGGGCCTGAAGTTACTTTTATGCCAACATTTAATTCATTTGATAAAATATGCGCGAGTGTGGTTTTACCAAGTCCTGGAGGTCCATGAAACAGTGTGTGGTCCAGTGACTCGGTACGTAAGTTGGCTGCTTGAACAAAAATCTGAAGATTTTCCAATACTTGGTCTTGGCCCGTAAAATCATCAAATGACAAAGGCCTTAACTTTCTTTCCACATCTAATTCTTCGGGTGAAAAATTGCTGTCTGTTGGATCTAGATTTTCGTTCATTTAGTCTTTTAATCTTAAGTGATAAAGATACTGAAACAATCCCGATAGTTATCAGGACGATACAAGCAAATATAAACAAAAAGCCTTTCCGAACGGGAAAGGCTTTTCAATATTAATATAGATCATTTTTAATGTTGTAACTCTTCTTCTCCTTCTTTAAGAGGAACATTCTGCGGCACAAAATCGTCATCATGTCCTGGTTTGCTGTAATCGTAAGACCAACGGTAAACATGTGGTATTTCGCCTTCCCAGTTTCCGTGGATATGCTTAACGGGTGCTGTCCACTCTAAAGTTGTTGAACGCCATGGATTTTGAACGGTTTTCTTTCCAAAGAACATACTACCAAAGAAGTTATATAAATACACGATTTGCACGATACCTCCAATTAAAGCAAAAATGGTAATTACGACATTTACATTTGCTAAATCGTCAAATAACGGAAAGTGACTGTTAGTATAATAACGGCGTGGTAAACCTGCCATTCCTATAAAGTGCATGGGGAAAAATACGCCATAAGCACAAACCGCCGTGATCCAGAAATGGATATAACCTAAGTTTTTGTTTAGCATACGTCCAAACATTTTTGGATACCAATGGTAAATTCCTGCAAACATACCGTACAGTGCCGATATACCCATTACTAAGTGGAAGTGTGCTACCACGAAATAAGTGTCGTGTACATTAATATCTAAGGCCGAATCTCCTAAAATAATACCTGTTAAACCTCCCGATATAAAGGTTGATACAAAGCCAATTGAGAATAACATGGCGGGATTCATTTGTAAGTTACCCTTCCAGAGGGTGGTAATCCAGTTGAAGGCTTTTACCGCTGATGGAATGGCAATTAATAAGGTTGTAAATGTAAATACAGATCCTAAGAATGGATTCATTCCTGAAACAAACATGTGATGCCCCCAAACGATAGTTGATAAAAAGGCGATGGCTAATATTGAAGCCACCATCGCACGGTAACCAAATATAGGTTTACGCGAACTCGATGCCATAATTTCGGAAACGAGTCCCATGGCTGGTAGTATAACTATATAAACCTCTGGGTGTCCTAAGAACCAAAATAAATGCTCGAACAATACCGGCGATCCGCCTTGGTAATGCAATACTTCTCCTTGAATAAAAATATCCGATAAGAAGAATGATGTTCCAAAGCTTCTATCCATAATCAATAATAACGCTGCCGATAATAAAACAGGAAACGATACTACTCCAATAATAGCTGTTACAAAGAACGCCCAAATTGTAAGTGGTAATCTGGTCATAGACATTCCTTTGGTACGCAAGTTTATTACTGTAACTATATAGTTAAGTGAGCCCAATAAGGACGACGCAATAAAAATGGCCATAGATATTAACCACAGGGTCATACCCATTCCTGAACCTCCTTGAGCCATTGGTAAAGCACTTAATGGTGGATAGATAGTCCAACCCGCAGCTGCTGGTCCGGCCTCGACAAATAATGAGACTACCATGAGCACACTTGATAAGAAAAACAACCAGTACGACACCATGTTTAAAAAGCCGGAGGCCATATCTCGTGCACCGATTTGCAACGGAATTAATAAGTTACTAAAGGTACCACTTAAACCTGCTGTTAACACAAAGAAAACCATAATGGTACCATGTATGGTTACTAATGCTAAATAAATATCGGCATCCATAACGCCGTCTGGTGCCCATTTACCCAAAAGTGCTTCAAACAATACATTTGGTTCTTCTGGCCATGCAATTTGTATACGAAACATCATGGACATTAATACGCCAATAACACCCATAATTGTACCTGTAATAAGGTACTGTTTTGCAATCATTTTATGATCTTGACTAAATATGTATTTAGTTACAAAAGTTTCTTTATGATGATGTCCGTGGTCGTCGTGAGCGTGGTTATCTGCGTGTGCTGACATAATCTTATATCGTATTTATCTTTTTTAAATTAGTTAATTAGAGAGTTTTTAAATTCTTTTTGCTCGCTTAACCAAGCATCAAATTCTTCTTGTGTTTCCACAATAATCTTCATTTGCATATTGTAGTGCGATTTTCCACAAATCTTGTTACATATCAGTAAATAGTCAAATTCGTAAGGTTCTAAAGGCTCTTCACCTTTAGCTAACAGTGGTTTGCTATTTTCAACTCTAATTTCATTTATGTTTTTTACTTTTTTAACAATCTGTGACCTTTGCCTCATTTCGGCAGTAGTTACCGTTGGAGTAAACCCAAACTGGGTAATCATTCCCGGAACGCAGTTCATTTGTGCTCTAAAGTGTGGCATGTAAGCCGAGTGTAATACGTCTTGCGAACGCATTTTAAATATTACCGGTCTGCCTACTGGCAAGTGCAATTCGGTTGTAATGATATCGTCTTGTGCATTAGGGTCAGATTCATCTACACCTAAAATATTTGCGCGGTCAATATCTATTAAACGAACATTGGCTTTTCCTAAGGTATTATCAGCGCCTCCGTATCTCGCTTTCCAGTTGAATTGTTGCGCATATAACTCCACTACTAAAGTGTCTTCGGTCTCTTCAACACCCATAATATGAATCCAGGTGTTCAATCCGTATATAATTAAACCAGCCAAAACAATTACCGGAATTATGGTCCAAATGGCTTCTAGCTTATTATTGTCGGCAAAGAATAAGGCTTTTTTACCCTTTTCACCTTTGTATTTAAACGCAAAATAGTGTAATAGAAACTGCGTTATGGTTTGCACAATAAAAATGACTACCATGGAGATAATCATCAAATTATCAATGGTTGGACCGTGTTCTGAAGCTGAATTGGACATTAATGGCAAATCGCCCCAATACACAAAGCTTATTATGGTAATAACATAAATGAAGGCTAAAAAGGCCATCATTAAATATGCATTTACGGTATTGTCTTTATCGGTAGCAATCTGAGTATTCTCAATTTTAGCCTGCGCCAAATCGAAAATTTTCACCATTTGCCAAATGGCAATTAAAATAAATACTAAAACTATAATTGTTAATAAAGCAGTCATTGGTATCGTTCGTCTTTATTTAAATCTTAATTAATAATGAAATTCTTCGCTTTCCTTTTTGAAAGGATATCTTTGTACTAGTAATGGCGCTTTTGTTAAAGCTGTAAAAACTACAAATATAAACAACCCTGCAAAAAGTAATACTGAACTGATCTCTGGGATGCCAATAAACCATCTATCGCCTACAGTTGCTGGCATAACCATTACAAACACATCCAAGTAATGCCCAAATAGAACTACGATCCCTGTCATAACCACAAACCATGGTACACGTTTATAATCGGCATTCATTAACATTAAAATTGGAAATACAAAGTTAAGTGCCACCATGCCTAAGAATGGTAATTGATAATCTTGGAAACGCGACACAAAATAAGTTACCTCTTCCGGAATGTTTGCATACCAGATTAACATGAATTGCGAGAACCATAAATAGGTCCAGAAAATACTAAATGCAAACATGTATTTAGCGACATCGTGCAAGTGGTTTTCGTTTACAAAATCCAAGAAACCTCTGGATTTTAAATAAATTGAAATTAAGGCAATAACCGTAATACCACTAACAAACATACTGGCAAATACATACCAACCAAATAATGTTGAGAACCAATGTGGGTCTAAGCTCATAATCCAATCCCAAGACATCATAGATTCGGTATAAATAAAGAATACCAAAAATCCTGCTGCCCAACGGAAGCCTTTTTTAAAGTTTCTGTTATCATCTGCGGTATCTTGTGCAATCGAATATTTTCTAGAAATATATCGGTAAAAGCTCCAACCACCTATGTATATTAAGCCACGAATGATAAACCCAGTTAGGTTTAACCAACCTGATTTGTTTTGAATTAGTTTATCGTGTTCCACAACCCCTGGATCCATCCAAACAAATAAGTTGTAATGCCCAATAGTTCCGGATGCTACCGCTAATAAAAGTACAATTAAAGCACCGGGTAAAAGGTAAGCCGTAATGCCTTCCATAACCCTAAACAGTACGGGCGACCAACCAGCTTGCGAAGCAATTTGAATGGCATAAAACGCGAGCACACCTAAAGCAATCATCATAAAGAAAAATGCCGCTACATATAATGCTGACCACGGCCGATTCGCAATTTGATGTTGTACGTGTTTTACATGTTCTGTATGAGCGTCTGCTTTATCTGCATGGGCATCGGTTGATGCCGTTGCATTGTGTGATGCTTCTTCTCCATGTCCGCCACCGTGTGATTCTTCTGTAAGCAAGTGCTCAACTTCTTCAAAAGATTTATGAGATGTCATAAAACCATAGCCTACACCTAACAACCCTAAAACCATTAGAATGATAGAAAATGTCTTTAATTTATTTGAAAATGTGTACATATCTATATAATCTTATCTTCTTACTTTTCTAAATCTCCTTTTAACTTCAACACGTATGACACCACTTGCCAGCGTTCTTCTTCTTTCAATTGATTGGCATAAGAGCCCATGGCATTTTTACCATAGTAAATGGTGTGGTAAATGCTACCTTGGTTTATGGCTCGTCCGGCATCATCAAAACTAGGAATACCTAGAATCTTTTCGCGTTTTACTAAATTACCTTGTCCGTCGCCTTTATTACCATGGCAAATACCACAATATATGTCGTAAAGTTCTTTGCCTCTATCTAAATCTACATGCATCGAGTCAATAGGACTCATTAATGTGGCTTTAGCCAGCTCGTAACCTTCGGTTGAATTTTCAATATCGAAAGGAATGTGCCCCCTAGCTACCGATCCGTCAGCGGGTAATTGGGCTGCCATACCATCTGGAAATGCGGCTTCGCCATAAGTTTCATAACCTTCAGACTCATACATATTTGGCATAAACTGATAGTTAGGCTCACTTTTGTTAAAGCAAGATGTTACCGATAATAACAATACTGCTACAAGACCTATATGTTTTAAGTTCTTCATATTAATGTGCATCTTCTTTATCAATAATATTAATCTCGACTGCGCCAGTTTCCTTGAGTAGATTTTCTAATTCAGTTTCATTTCCATGAACTGGAATTTCCATTAAAAAATGGTCGTCGGTTGTTCTAGGATCTGGATTTTCAGCTTGCTTAAAAGGCCACATTCTACTGCGTAAATAAAACGTTATAACCATTAAGTGCGCTGAAAAGAATACGGTCATCTCAAACATAATAGGAATAAATGCCGGCATATTTTCCAAGTAACTAAAGCTTGGTTTACCGCCTATGTTTTGGGGCCAATCTTCAATCATGATAAAATTCATCATTAAAATAGCCACGGTTAAACCAATAAGCCCGTAAATAAATGCTGTTATGGCAATACGCGTGGGTGCTAATCCCATAGCCTTATCTAGTCCGTGAACCGGAAACGGTGTATATATCTCTTCGATGTGATAGCGTTCTGCCTTAACCTTTTTAACGGCCGACATTAATACATCATCATCGATATAAATAGCGTGAATAACTTTTGAAGCTTCCATTGACTCTATTCTAGTTTATTAGTTTTTTTGCTTGTCCGGACCAATCATCACGCTCTGCTCTTCCTGGGAAAGATCCTGTGATTTCATCTAACAAGTCGTATTCTCTTTTTGTCATTTTACTAACCTGGGCATAGGTATAAATACCAATGCTGTTAAGTACACCTTCCATTTTAGGCCCAATTCCGTTGATCACTTTTAAGTCGTCTGGTGTTTGTAAAGCTGGGTCAAATTTACCTACACTTTCCAAAAGATTATCTAATTTTTCAGACTTATCTTGAGTGGGTTCAGAAGCTGCCGTTGCCTCAGGAATTTTAAAGTTAGATGTTCTTTTATCTGCTCCCGTACCAACTAAGCTGTCGCCTCTTTCCCTAATATTCTTATAGCGCTCACCAGATGATTTTAAAATGGTTTTTACTTCCGCTTGAGCGATAACCGGGAATGTTCTTGAGTACAATAAAAACAATACAAAGAAAAATCCGATGGTTCCTATAAAAATCCCTATATCCACAAAGGTTGGTGAGAACATGGTCCATGACGATGGTAAGTAATCACGGTGTAAGGAGGTTACAATAATTACGAAACGCTCAAACCACATCCCGATATTCACCACAATAGAGATAATAAAAGAGAACATAATGCTGGTTCTTAATTTTTTGAACCACATAAACTGTGGCGAGAACACGTTACAGGTCATCATCGCCCAATAGGCCCACCAGTAAGGTCCGGTTGCTCTGTTTAAGAAGGCGTACTGCTCGTATTCTACACCCGAATACCAGGCAATAAACAATTCTGTAATATAAGCTACACCAACTATTGACCCCGTAATCATGATAACGATGTTCATTAATTCGATGTGTTGTACGGTAATATAGTCTTCCAAATCACACACTTTTCTCATAACAATAAGCAGTGTGTTTACCATGGCAAAACCAGAGAATACAGCACCCGCAACGAAATACGGTGGAAATATCGTGGTATGCCAACCTGGAACTATAGAGGTGGCAAAGTCAAACGATACAATAGTATGTACCGAAAGTACTAAGGGTGTTGCTAAACCTGCAAGTACCAAAGATACTTCTTCAAAACGTTGCCAGTCTTTTGCTCTACCAGACCATCCGAAACTTAATAATGAATATATTTTCTTTTGAAATGGCTTTACAGCTCTATCTCGAATCATGGCAAAGTCGGGCAACAATCCAGTCCACCAGAACACCAATGACACCGATAAATATGTTGAAATTGCAAATACATCCCAAAGTAATGGCGAGTTAAAGTTAACCCATAACGAGCCAAATTGATTTGGAATGGGCAATACCCAATAGCCTAACCATGGGCGACCCATGTGGATAATTGGAAATAAACCCGCTTGAACTACAGAGAATATAGTCATGGCCTCTGCCGAACGGTTAATGGCCATTCTCCATTTTTGACGGAATAACAATAATACAGCAGAAATAAGCGTTCCTGCGTGACCAATACCTACCCACCAAACAAAGTTAGTAATATCCCAGGCCCAACCTACGGTTTTATTTAAACCCCAGGTACCAATACCGGTTGATATTGTATAAATGATACATCCAATTCCCCAAAGAAAGGCAGCAAGTGAAATACCAAAAACTATCCACCATTGTTTGTTTGCTTTTCCCTCTACCGGTTTAGCCACATCCACCGTAACATCGTGGTATGATTTTTCGCCTGTAACTAAAGGTCTTCTAATAGGTGCTTCGTAATGAGACGCCATAATCCTTTTATAATTATTTCTTAATTAATTTTATGCTTCGGTTGTATTTCTCACTTTTGTTTGATACTGCACATTAGGCTTTGTACCTACGTACTCTAACAAGTGATACATACGGTTATCTTCTTTAAGTTTTGCAACTTTACTGTCTTTATCGTTGATATCTCCAAATACCATAGCGCCACTGCTACAAGCTGCAGAACAAGCTGTTTGGAATTCACCATCTTTAATTTCTCGTCCATCGCGTTTGGCATCTAAAATGGTTTTCTGTGTCATTTGAATACACATAGAACATTTTTCCATAACCCCACGAGAGCGCACCACAACATCTGGATTTAATACCATGCGACCTAAATCGTCATTCATGTGGTAATCAAACTCATCATTCCCAGCGTATAAGAACCAGTTAAAACGACGTACTTTGTAAGGACAGTTGTTTGCACAATATCTGGTACCTACACAACGGTTATAAGCCATATGGTTCTGACCTTGGCGACCATGCGATGTTGCTGCCACAGGGCAAACCGTTTCGCAAGGTGCGTGGTTACAGTGCTGGCACATTACAGGTTGAAATACCACTTGCGGATTTTCAGCTGCATGTTCCATTTCTCCAAACTCGCTAAGCGAACTTCCTAAACCAGAAATGTTTTCTTTTTTATTGATGTCTTCTGTAAATGAATCTTCAGAAGAATAATATCTATCGATACGTAACCAGTGCATATCACGGCTACGGCGTATTTCTTCTTTCCCTACAACAGGCACATTGTTTTCTGCGTGACAAGCAATCACACAAGCACCACAACCTGTACAGGCATTTAAATCGATTGATAAGTTGAAATGGTGCCCAATAGAGCGATCAAATTCATCCCATAAATCTACCTCAGGAGATGTTACCGGGGTTTCAACGTGATTAAGCGATACCACAGGAACAGCATTCCAATGTTTCTTGTCTTTCGTATTGAAAATTTCTAAAGTGGTTTCTTTTATAATATCGCCACGCCCCATTAAGGTATTATGTAACTGAACCGAAGCAAATTCGTGCTCGCCAGCAGCAGCCTCAATAGTAACCGACTGTACTTTATTAAAATCGTGATACAATGCGTATGCGTTAACACCCGTTTGCATCTCTTCTTTTAAGCCTAAGGTTTTTCCGTAACCAAATGCTAATCCTACAGAGCCTTTTGCTTGCCCCGGCTGAATCATTACAGGTACTTTAACGGTGGTCCCATTTGCCGTAATATTGGCATAGCTTCCGTTTAATCCACCAGTGGCATCATGCGTATTAACGAAACCTAGCGCATCAGCATCTACTTTAGAAATGGTTAAGTAGTTGTCCCATGAAGTTCTTGTTAAAGGATCAGGGAACTCTTGTAACCACGGGTTGTTGGCTTGTTGCCCATCACCCATACCTACTTTGGTATATAATGTTAATTCGAAAGTAGAATCAGGTTTTACAGAAGCTGCTAGAGCTCTTGCTGCATTTCCTGAAGGTGTTTCTAAAACATCTTCATCGGATTCTGCAGTTTCAGTGGTATCTTCGGTTTCTGTTGCAATAGTCCCAACATAAACTCCATCGTGCAAGGCTTTATTGAAAGAACTTCCACCTAAAATAGTGGTTCCCCATGCCTCTTTTATATAATCGTGGTAAGACAGATCGTTTCCTGTCCACTTTAATAACGCCTCTTGAAATTGTCTGGTATCAAACAAAGGACGGATTGTTGGTTGCGTTAACGCATAATGTCCTTTTTTTAGTTCCACATCGCCCCAAGATTCTAAATAATGCGGTGCTGCCGCAATGTAATCAGTTAGGGTTGATGTTTCATCTGCTTTCATGGAAAAGGTTACAGACAAATCAACATTATTTAAACCCTCAGCAAACGCTGATGCATTTGGAAGTGTATACATGGGGTTAACACCACTCATGATAAGCGCTCCAATTCTTCCCGCATTCATATCGGCAACTAATTTAGCGACTGCTTTATCGTTACCTTGTCTCGTTTTTATAGGTGTTTTAGCATCAAAAGCTTTACTGTTTAAAGCTTCATTAATTTCTAAAACTACTGTTTGTGCGTTTACATCTTGAATGCCCGTAACCACAACGCCGTTGCTCCCTGCCTTTTTAAGTTGTGCTGCTGCTTTACTAATAGCATCTTCAATATGCGCAGGTAATTCGTTTGTTGAAACCGATCCGCCTACAACTTGACTGTATAATTTGGCTAATGCTGTTTTTTGTTGACTTGGTGTTAAGGCCACGCGTTTATCGGCATTTGCGCCGGATAAAGACATATTGGATTCAAACTGAATATGACGCGACATTTTACCGTTAGCTGGAATTCTGTTTTTAGAATATCCCGAATCAAAACCACCACCTTGCCAATCGCCTAAGAAATCCGCGCCAACAGAAACGATAGTCATCGCTTTAGACAAGTCGTAGTTAGCCAATCCGCGTTCACCATATTTAGCTTGGTATGCATCTAATGCAGCAGATTCTGAAACGGCATCGTAAACGACGTGACGTACGTTACCATACTTTTCTTGAAATTCTGAAATCAACTTACTTGTAGAAGGACTAGCAAAAGTTTGCGTTAACAGCACGGTGTCTTTTCCAGAGGCCTTAGCGGCTTCCAAGCCTGCTAAAACGCCACTGTCCATATCGCTCCAATCGATATAGCTATCGCCTTGAACGGGACCTTGCATTCTTAAGCTATCATACAACCCTAAAACCGAAGCGTTAACTCTAGCATTTGCACTACCGTGCGTAGTTGCCAAAGCATTGTTTTCAATTTTAATAGGACGACCTTCGCGCGTTTTCACCAAAACACTTGCAAAATCAAAACCATCGGCAATGGTTGTTGCGTAATAATTTGCAACACCCGGAATAATTTCAGTTGGCTGAACTACGTAAGGTATAGATTTAACTACAGGGCCTTCACAAGCGGCAAGCGATGCTGCTGCTGTACTAAAACCAACATATTTTAAGAAATCGCGACGTGTTGTTGATGTTTCCTCCAATGTTTTTTTATCACCTAAAAATTCATCCGTAGGAATCTCACTTACAAATTCGTTTTGTTTTAGCGTCTCAACAATAGAGCTATTTTCGTTTAGCTCTTCAACACTTTTCCAGTATTTCTTGTTTGATGACATATTTATTAAATAGTTATTAGTTGTTAGTTATGAGTTATTGGCGGTTACCTAAAACTATAACTTGTTTTTCATTTATTAATAATGACATTTACCACACTCCAATGCTCCCATTTGAGCAGGCGTCAACTTATCTACACCATATTTTTTCGATAATTCTTCATGAATTTTAGTATAGTAAGCATTGTCTTTTACGTTTACATTCGATGTTCTATGGCAATCAACACACCAGCCCATGGTTAATGGCGCATGCTGATACATCACTTCCATCTCTTCAACAGGACCGTGACAAGTTTGACACTCGATTCCCGCAACCGTTACGTGTTGTGAATGATTGAAATATACAAAATCTGGTAAGTTATGTATACGCACCCATTTAACTGGTTGGGTTTCTCCCGTGTACTGCTGCTCTTCATCATCCCAACCTACTGCGGCATAAAGCTTTTTAATTTCGGCATTATAATCTACGCCTATTTTTTTACCCTCGGCCTGAGTTTCAGGAGCTACTTCATAAATTGATTTGTGGCAATTCATACAAACATTTAAAGATGGAATTCCAGAATGTTTCGAAGTTCTCGCTGATGAGTGACAGTATTTACAGTCTATACCATTATCGCCTGCGTGTATTTTGTGCGAGTAATGAATAGGCTGCACAGGCTCGTAACCCTGATCTACACCAATTTGCATTAAATAGCCAAATACAAAATACGCACTGGCCAACAAAAAGAATATAGACACTACCAGCATTAAAAATTGATTTTGCACAAAGGCTTTCCACAAAGGCTTTCTTTTTGAATCTTCTTCAAAATCGATATTTTGGGCGGCGGCAAATCTGCGCAATGTTTTATTAACCACAAATAAACCTGCAGCCAATAGCATAAACAAAATGGTTAACGCCCCTAAAATAATCTCGTTTGAAACACCTCCGGTTTCTCCACCGGCACCACCCTCTGCAGCTGCAGTTTCAGCTACAACCGGAGCTTTCTTTTCTTCGGCAGTATACGCTAAGATGTGATCTATATCTTCGTTTGAAAGTTGAGGAAAGGCAGTCATTGCTGCGCCATTGTACTCGTCGTAAATCTTGTTCGCATAAGCATCGCCAGATTTAACCATACCGGCGCTGTTTTTAATCCACGTGTACAGCCATTCTCTATCGAGGCCTTCATCGTCTGCCAAACGCTGCTCAATATGCCTTAGGGCAGGCCCTGTCATTTTCTTGTCTAAAGTATGACAAGCAGCACAGTTGGAATTAAACAACGATTTTCCTTTTGCAGGATCACCTTCTTGAGCCGTAAGAGCCGTTGTAAATGCTAGTAAAACAACAAACCCCAAACGAAGACTATTTGTGGTTAGTTTACGGTAAATTACCTGTATCATATTGTTGGTTAAATTAACTTCTAAACTTTGGTATGATTTTTTCATTTAATAAAAATTGAAAAAAAAACAGTTAAAAAATTCTCTCGCAAAAGTAATATTAAAAGTCGATTTTAGAAATGTTACAGAAGTGTTAATTGATAATTTAGAGAGATTCTAAATAATAAAAACAACCATAATTAAGTTAATAACGTATACATTTGTAGAAATAAATTTAAAGAATGAAGGTGTTAAAATTAAAAATCAACTTATTATCTGCTATCTGTTTTATGCTCGTCTCAACAAGTTTCTATGCTCAAGAAGGACATATTACCATAAATCAGGATAAAAATATTTCTAATTTGTTAGCCCTTAAAAAAGAGCTAAATAAAGACGAAGATGCTCCAAATAGGTACAAAATACAAATTTATAATGGGAGTCGTGCAGGGGCTAATGCGGCTCAAAAAGAATTCCATTCCAACTATAGCGATTGGCACTCTAAAATTGTTTTTGACACCCCAAACTTTAAAATTTGGGCGGGCAATTTTAGAACCCGTTTGGAGGCCGATAGAGCATTAAAAAGAATTAAAAAAAACTTCCCAAATGCATTTATCTTTAGGCCTAAAAAATAAACTATAATAATTTCATGAAAATAAAAAAAGCGACCAATTGGTCGCTTTTTATTTTACTTAATGAGAAGCTTTTTTACAAGCTCTTGATTCTCAATTCGAATCCGAACAAAATACAGCCCGGAATTAAATTTGGACACATCAATGCTCCTTGAAACTTTGGCATCTAAAACCAGTTTTCCTATCACATTGTAAATAGCCACATTATCGATGTCATACCCTTTATGGTTTATATGTATAATTTCATTGGCTGGATTAGGGTATAGCATTACTCTACTTTCTAAACCCAACACATCAACACCCAAAGTGGTATCTTGAACATCACCCGTAAGAGTGGCATTTGTTGTGGTTAAATCACCGCCGCAATCGCCACTTGTAACACTTGCATTTTCAACCCAAGTTCCTAAATTCAAACTTGGTGGATTAGGAGTTGAAGCTTCAGAATTGGTATAAATTAAAAACGGGGATGAAAAGTCTCCGGTTCCGTCATCCGCTATAAACTCCCAACGATTTTCAACATTATTCCAAGAAATTCTGAACTCACATATACCAACACCACTACAGGGTTGGTTGCCATCAATAGGAATCGTTTCAAACACGTTTCTTCCTGTGGCATCAGTACTGATTTCAGTGAATATAAAATCTTGATCATCAAACAATGGGTGACAACCATTAAATGTAATTTGAGCAAAGCATATAGTAGAAAAGCCTACCATAAAAAGTATTGATATATAGTTTTTCATCTTTTAAAAGCAATTAATTACGAGATGGATAAACACCTTGAAGCGCAATAATATAGTTTATTACCAAAACAGGCTGTATATTGTTAACTGGTTGATTGTTACCGCTAGCATTAATCATGTTTGCATTCATGGTTGTATTTGAAGCTGCAT
The DNA here is from genome assembly GCF_032814565.1 of Hwangdonia lutea. Taxonomy (GTDB): domain Bacteria; phylum Bacteroidota; class Bacteroidia; order Flavobacteriales; family Flavobacteriaceae; genus Hwangdonia; species Hwangdonia lutea. Next base: position 2,005,466 of record NZ_CP136521.1, on the reverse strand, counting down.
TAGAGTATTCTTTATCCAATACTTTGGTGCCTGCTGGCAAATTACCTATTGGCACCGATTGGTTGCCGTCTTCTGTAACAGCATTTACTGTATGCGAATGCGACGGCATTTGGTTAACAGTGAGTGTGTTTGTTTCTGAGCCAAACTTTTGCCCCAATTGTCTGCTGGTCAACCCAGGCCCGTTACCGTTATGCATGGGCACTCTACCTCGTAAATCTGGCAATGCAAATGTTGTGCGTCCATCACCTCCGTAGGTCGTCCCTAAAATGGAAAACAGGGCTGAATATTGGCTTATTGGTAAAAGTTGCCCATCGCAAAACGCCCAACCTCTTGGAGCAAAATTGCCTGCAAACATTGAGATTTGACCTATAAATGGATCAGATTGCGCTTGAGTGGAATTACTAAAACTTAAACATAGTAATAGTGATAAAAGTGTAATTTTTTTTTTCATGATTTATAATTTTTAATTAAGAAAATTAATACACCATTAAGGTAAAACAAAAAAGGCACTTTTGTACAAAAGTGCCTTTTAATTTAATACCATTTGTATGGTACGTTTATTTTAAAATTGTTGAATTATTTCAACTTCTTTTTAACCTCAACTTCGTGGAATGCTTCAATAACATCGCCTTCCTTAATATCGTTGTAGTTTTTAATTTGCATACCACAGTCGTATCCTTTTGATACTTCTTTTACATCGTCCTTAAATCGTTTTAACGATGCTAATTCACCTGTATATACAACCACACCGTCGCGAATCAGTCGAATACTTGAACTTCTAAGTATTTTACCATTGGTAACCATACAACCTGCAATACTACCAACCTTAGAAACTTTAAATATCTCTCTAATTTCTGCCGTACCTGTAATTTCTTCTTTAAGCTCTGGAGATAACATGCCTTCCATAGCGTCTTTAAGATCGTTAATGGCATCGTAGATAATAGAGTAAGTTCTAATATCGATTTCTTCTTTGTCGGCAATCATTCTTGCATTTCCAACAGGACGAACATTAAACCCAATGATAATGGCATCAGAGGCTGTTGCCAACAACACGTCACTTTCAGTTATCGCACCAACCCCTTTATGGATGATGTTTACATGAATTTCTTCCGTTGATAATTTTTGGAAGGAATCCGTAAGCGCTTCCACCGAACCATCTACATCGCCTTTTAGGATAATGTTCAATTCTTGGAAATCGCCCAATGCTATACGACGACCAATTTCATCCAATGTAATATGGCGTTGCGTTCTAACGGATTGCTCACGCTGTAATTGAGCTCGTTTCGAAGCAATTTGTTTGGCTTCACGTTCATCTTCAAATACATTAAACTTATCACCCGCTTGTGGCGCACCGTCTAATCCTAAAATGGATACCGGTGTTGATGGCCCCGCTTCAGAAATATCATTTCCACGCTCATCGTGCATCGCTTTAACTTTCCCACTATGCTGACCTGCCAGTACATAATCGCCAATTTTCAAGGTTCCGGATTGCACCAAGATTGTCGATACATAACCACGTCCCTTATCCAGAAAGGCTTCAACAACGGTTCCTTGTGCCAATTTATTAGGGTTTGCCGTAAGCTCTAATAATTCGGCTTCGAGCAATACTTTTTCCAACAACTCTTTAACGCCTGTTCCTTTTTTAGCTGAAATATCGTGCGATTGAACTTTACCGCCCCAATCTTCAACAAGCAGGTTCATTTGCGCTAAACCTTCTTTAATTTTTTCAGGGTTTGCAGTTGGTAAATCAATTTTATTTATAGCAAAAACAATGGGCACTCCCGCTGCTTGTGCATGCGAAATGGCTTCTTTTGTTTGTGGCATAATATCATCATCGGCCGCAGCCACAATAATGGCAATGTCTGTAACTTGCGCTCCACGAGCACGCATAGCGGTAAAGGCTTCGTGACCAGGTGTGTCTAAAAAGGCAATTTTTTGACCATTTTCCAATTGTACACCATAGGCCCCAATATGCTGGGTGATGCCACCCGACTCGCCAGCAATTACATTTTCTTGACGAATATAATCGAGAAGCGAGGTTTTACCGTGATCGACATGCCCCATAACGGTTACAATTGGTGCACGTGGCTCTAAATCCTCTGGTTTGTCTTCAACCTCTTCAATAGATTCCTCTATATCGGCTGTAACAAATTCCACTTTATATCCGAATTCTTCAGCTACGATAGATAAGGTTTCAGCGTCTAATCGCTGATTCATGGTAACCATCATCCCTAAAGACATACATGCCGAAATAATTTGAGTTACACTCACGTCCATCATAGTAGCGACTTCGTTTGCAGTTACGAACTCCGTAACTTTAAGGATTTTGCTTTCTGCCGCTTCTATTTGCTCATCAATCTCGGTTTGCTCCCTGTGTTGATCTCTTTTATCTCTTCTGTATTTGGCACCTTTACCTTTGCTTGTTTTGCCTTGAAGTTTTTCAAGTGTTTCGCGCACTTGTTTTTTTACATCTTCTTCACTAGGCTCTTCTTTAACAATGTTTCGTCTGCCTTTTCCGGCTCCGGGTTTCCCTTTAAACCTATCGTTCTTACCTCTTGAAGCGTTTCCGCCTCCAGCCCCTGGAGCACCGGCTTTACTAATACGGCGACGCTTTTTCTTATGGGCTGCTCCGTCGTCTTTTTTAGCGTCGGTTTTCTTGTCTTCTTTCTTTTTCTTAGGTTTATTAAACTGAGATAAATCAATTTTATCGCCAGCAATTTTTGGACCGGAAAGTTTTTTGTATTGGGTTTCTACTTTTTCTTCAACAACAACTTCTTGGTCATCAGTAACATTTACCTTTTTAGGGGTTTCCTTTTCCTTTTCTTTTGAAGCTTTTTCCTTTTTTGGCTCAGTTTTTTTGGCTTTATCAGGCTGCGCTTTTTCTTCTTTTACAGCTGCTTTAGCTTTTTCCTTTGGCGCTTCTGGAACTACCTCTTCTTTTTTAGCAAGTGGTTCTTCTTTCTTTTTAGGGTCTAAATCAATTTTACCAACTGTTTTTGGTCCAGAAAGTGTTTTAGCTGCTTTTACAACTTCTTGTTTTTGGGCTGCTCGTTTTTGCTTTTCTTCAAGTTCACGCTCGCGTTGTTCGCGCAACATATCCTTCTCTTTTTGCTTAGCCTCACTAACTTCTTGAGATGCTACTTTTTTATTAGCATCTGTTTCAAATTCGTCTGAAAGAATTTTATAAGTCTCTTCAGAAATTTTTGTAGTAGGGCGCTTCTCTATTTCGACACCTTTGGAATCCAAAAATTCCACGGCACGATCTAAAGAGATGTTAAGCTCGCGTAATACTTTATTTAATCTAATTGTTTCAGCCATAAATTGCCTTTAAAATACTCAAATATATATTATACCTATTCAATCATAAAATTAAATGGGTATTTATTCTTCGAATTCTTCTCTTAAAATTCTAAGAACATCATTAATTGTTTCTTCTTCTAAATCTGTTCGTTTAACTAAATCTACCACATCTTGTTCTAAAATGCTTTTTGCTGTGTCTAATCCAGCTTTGCTAAACTCGTCTATAATCCAAGATTCGATTTCATCGGAAAACTCTCTCAACTCTACATCTTCTTCTGCTCCTTCTCTTAGCACATCAATCTCGAAACCAGTTAGTTGTCCTGCCAAACGGATGTTATGACCACCTCTACCAATGGCTTTACTTACCTCTTCTGGCTTTAAAATAACCTCGGCACGTTTTGTGTCTTCATTTAACTTAACCGATGTTACCCGTGCTGGACTTAACGCTCTAGTTACGTAAAGTTGCAGGTTGTTTGTATAGTTTATAACGTCGATGTTTTCGTTTCCTAACTCACGCACAATGCCGTGAATTCTTGAACCTTTCATACCTACACAGGCACCAACGGGATCAATTCTATCATCATAAGAATCGACAGCCACTTTGGCTTTTTCCCCTGGGATTCTCACCACGTTTTTAATGGTTATTAAACCATCGAAAACTTCCGGGATTTCCTGTTCGAATAATTTTTCTAAAAACTTAGGCGAACTTCTGGACATGATAATGGTTGGTTTAGCGCCTTTAAGCTCTACACTATCAATGACGCCACGAACATTATCGCCTTTTCTAAAGAAATCCGAAGGTATTTGTCGGTCTTTTGGCAACACGATTTCATTCCCTTCATCATCCAATAAAATAACGGCTCTGTGGCGAATATGATGCACTTCGGCCGTATAAATCTCGCCTACTAAATCTTTAAAATGCTTATAGATAATGGTATTGTCGTGCTCATGGATTTTAGAGATTAAATTTTGACGCAACGCTAAAATAGCACGTCTTCCAAGATCTATAAGTTTTACTTCTTCTGACACATCTTCACCCACCTCAAAATCCGGCTCTATTTTACGAGCTTCAGTTAATGATATTTCTTGATTTGGATCTTCAACCTCGCCATCAGCAACCACTACTCTATTTCTCCAAATCTCTAAATCGCCTTTATCTGGGTTTACAATAATATCGAAATTATCGTCGTCGCCATATTTCTTTTTTAAAGCACTTCTAAATACATCCTCTAAAATAGCCATTAACGTTACTCTGTCAATTAACTTATCGTCTTTGAATTCTGAAAACGATTCAATTAACGCTATATTTTCCATAAATCTGAATTAAAATTTAATCATAACTTTTGCTTCTACAATATCTTTATAAGCAATATTTGCTTCTTTCTTTACCGTTATTTTGCCTTTTCCTACGGGTTTGGGCTCCCTAACTTTCCACTCTAATTTTATCGTGTCATCGGTAGCTTCGGTAAGAACCCCTTCTATTTTATCAGATGCTGTTCTTACTTCCAGGGTTCTTTTTATATTTTTTGCATACTGCCGATTATGAACCAAGGGCGCCGTGGCACCAGCCGACATAACCTCTAAGGAAAAATCCTGTTCTTCCCTATCCAAATTATGCTCGATGGCTCTGCTGATGAACATGCAGTCTTCAACTAAAACCCCATTATCGCCATCAATGATTATCTTGATGTGATTGCTGCTATCAATAGAGAAATCAATCAGGAATAAATCTGGGCGTTCCACCAATGCTTTTTCAAGTAATTCTGTAACGGTATTTTTAAACATTTTTAGTATAAAAAGAGGGGACTTCCCGTCCCCTCATTATCTTAGTTTGCCTTTCAACGGTGCAAATATATAATTTTTTAATTGATTTTTAAAGTATTAATTTATAAATTTATAAGCATCTCGAACATTAAAACCATGAAAAAAATACTTGTCCCTACCGATTTTTCCGAGCAAGCAGAAAACGCATTAAAAGTTGCCGCGCAATTAGCTAAGCAACACCACTGCGAAATTCATTTGCTTCACATAGTTGAAATACCGATGCACAAGGTTGATGCGTTAAGCAGTTACAACAATTTGCCCGAGGCCATTTATTTTATGAAGTTGGCCAACAAACAATTCAAGGATTTAAAAGCCAAACCTTACTTAAAAGATTTGGTTGTGCACGAACATGTGGATTTACACGAAATATTTAAGGGCATTTTTCAAACCTGCAAAAAACACCATATCGATTTGGTTGTTATGGGCTCAAACGGTGTAAGCGGTTTGCGAGAAATGCTTATTGGGAGCAATACCGAAAAAGTGGTGCGCACCTCTGAAACTCCGGTGCTCGTGATTAAAAACAAGCATGAAAAATTTAAGGTAAAGGATTTTGTTTTTGCATCTGATTTTAAAGAAGAAAGCAAAATACCATACCAAAAGGCCCTTGGATTTGCCCAAATTTTAGGCGCCAAAATGCATTTGCTCATGGTAAATACACCCCATAAATTTGTAACATCGGCAAAGGCAAACGATAGAATGAACACCTTTATTGAAACCAATAAATCCAACAATTACACTACCAATATCTATAACGATTTAAGTATTGAAAAAGGCATAATGAATTTTTCAAAATCGATTAAAGCCGGCTTAATTGGAATGAGTACCCACGGCAGACAAGGCATTTCTCATTTTTTTAACGGCAGCATTAGTGAAGATTTGGTAAACCACGCGAAACGACCGGTGATTACTTTTAAGATCTAAAAAAAAGGGAATTAACAGATTTTTTACATCTTAATTCCCTTTAATATCCTAATTCCTTCAGTTGGCATTATCCGACTAAGTACAATGGGTATAATCTCAGCTAGCTTTACCTTTAAGCACCCCAATTACGATTCATTAAAGATAAGAAAATATCTTCGAAATTCAAAACTCTCAGTAAATTATTTTTTTACTTTTAAATGAATCAATATTCTAATGAAATGAGCTAACTACTTAATTGTTACAATAATAGATTTGTATCAGTAAGTCATGTTGGCTTACCGTAACTTATATAAAACTCAAAATTATGACTAAGCCATGGCAAGATAAAGCAAAAGGCAATTGGAATATTGCTAAAGGAAAATTGAAACAAAAATGGGGCGAACTAACTGATGACGATTTAGATTACCAAGAAGGTAAAGAAGATGAGTTGTTGGGCAGAATTCAAAAACGCACAGGCGAATCGAAGTCTCGTATAAATGATTACCTCGACGATCTTAAATATTGATACTTTAGAATCAATATATTAAATAAAAAATATCCCATTTATCTTGGGATATTTTTATTTAGAGGCATAACGAAACTTTTCTTTTTACAATTTCGGTTTATAGATTCAAAAAAAAACTAATCAACTTAATGATTGAGATTTCCTTTTTATGCTAGCCCCCTGGGGCTCACTTCGTCGAAGCTTGTCTTGAGCGCAGTCGAAAGGTTCAGTATAAACTTCTCGCCAAAAAAACTTACTTTATTCAAACAAAAAACCCTAACTATTTTCATAATTAGGGTTAATTACGTTGGCCTACTAGGGCTCGAACCTAGACTCTTCTGGACCAAAACCAGACGTGTTGCCAGTTACACCATAGGCCAATTTGAGGATGCAAATTTAGTACAAAGTTTTATTTGCACAAGTATTTTTTTAAAAATATTTATGAGTTTGCAGCGTTTCTTTAAAAACAATTACAATTTTTACCCTTTACTGCTACAGAAGCGTTGTATTTATGTTAAGACAAACCAAATAGTTATACCTTGTTTCATATTTATTATTAAATTCGCCGAAGCAAACAAACATAGATTTTATGGCACATTTAAACTTTAAAAAATGGAACACCATTTTAGGATGGCTCTCTTTTTTAGTTGCATTGATCACTTACAGCTTAACCGTTGAACCTACCGTAAGTTACTGGGACGCGGGCGAATATATTTTAACCTCAGCAAAATTACAGGTTGGTCATCCACCGGGAGCGCCCTTGTTTCAAATGATGGGTGCCTTCTTTTCCATGTTTGCTTTAGAGCCATCGCAAGTCGGTTGGATGATGAACATGATGAGTGCCGTAGCCAGCGCATTTACCATTTTATTTATGTTTTGGACCATCACCTTGCTGTTAAAAAAACTTGTTAGTACCGGCAAAGCATTAAGCCAGCAACAAACTATGGCCATTTTGGGCAGCGGTTTGGTGGGCAGCTTAGCGTTTACCTTTACCGATTCGTTTTGGTTTAATGCCGTGGAGACCGAGGTTTATGCCATGGCAACCTTAATTATGTCTGTTTTATTTTGGTTAGGCTTACGCTGGGAACAAGACATGGACAAACCCCGCGGTAACCGTTGGCTTATTTTAATGGCCTTTATTATCGGGCTTTCGTTTGGGGTGCATTTTATGGGCTTATTAACCATTCCAGCCATTGGTCTTATTTATTATTTTAAAAATTACAAAACCGTTACGGTTAAAAATTTCATTATCGCAAATGCCATTTCTATTGGTATTTTATTGTTTGTTTTTAAATTATTAGCGCCCAATATTCTTAAAATATTCAGTGCTTTTGAAATCTTTTTTGTCAATAGCGTTGGATTACCGTTCAATTCTGGAACCATAATAGCAGGTTTATTATTAATAGCCATTATTTATTATGCTTTAAGATACACGCGCCAAAAACAATACGTGCACCTTAATACAGGCATCCTTTGTATTACCTTTATCATTATAGGGTTTTCAACCTGGTTAATGCTACCTATTCGAGCCAATGCCAATGTGGTGGTAAACGAGAACAACCCGTCTGATGCTCGAGAACTGCTAGCCTATTACAACCTGGAACAATACCCGGAAACCCATTTGTTTTACGGCCCTTTGTTTACCGACCAGTATGCATATTTAGATGAAAACAATCCGTACACAGACGATAAGCCTAACTACGAAAAAGACGAAGAAAAAGGCAAATACGTTATTGTAAACGATTATAAAAACGCCAAACAGAACTACAACTCAAAACACGCCGCTGTGCTTCCTAGAATGTGGAGCCCCGAGCATGCCGAAAATTATATGATGTTTTCCGGGTTTTTAGATTTTAAACTGAAACCCGATTACCAAATGCAAAACGAGCTTCGTAAAGCGGTATCCGATTTTAAAAACGATGTGGCCCAAGGCAATGTAGATTACGAAGATTACCACAACTTTTTAAAACGATTTAAAAGCTATATCGATATTGAAAAACCCTCGTTGGCATCAAATATTATTTACATGCTCGAGTACCAACTTGGGTATATGTTTTGGCGTTATTTTATGTGGAATTTCACAGGGCGACAAGACGATATTCAAGGCCGTTACGACAATCATGGGAATTGGTTAAGCGGCATAAAACTTATTGACGAATGGCATTTAGGCTATTCGCAAGATAATTTGCCCAGCGACGTAAAAAACAACAAAGCACGCAACACGTATTATTTTCTGCCTTTAATTTTAGGGCTTATCGGTATGTTTTTCCTCTTTAATAAAGATAAAAAAACGTTTTGGGTGATGCTGGTGTTTTTCCTATTTACGGGATTGGCCATTCAGTTTTATACCAACGTCCGCCCGTTTGAACCTCGCGAACGCGATTACTCCGTTGTGGGCTCATTTTATGTGTTTGCCATATGGATTGGTTTTGGGGTTTACGCTATTTACAATATGCTTAAAAAACACTTGCCATCAAAAGTCGCAGTGCCCATAATTACTATTGCTTGTTTAATATTAGTACCTGGGATTTTAGCCGCAAACAATTGGGACGACCACGACAGATCTGGGAAATACACCGCAAGATCCATGGCATACAAATATTTGGATTCTTGTGAAGAAAACGCCATACTATTTACCATTGGCGACAACGACACCTTTGCCCTTTGGTACGCCCAAGAAATTGAAGGTTACCGTACCGATGTGCGTGTGGTAAACACCAGTTTATTTCAAACCGATTGGTATATCGACCAAATGAAACGTAAAGCCTACGAAAGCGACCCTATCCCATCGCAATTAACTCATGAGCACTACAGATATGGTACTAATGATTATGTGATGGTTGAAGACTTTGTAAAAGACACCCTCAACATAAAGGACGCCCTAAACTTTATAACCAGCAACAATCCACGATCTAAATATAAATATATCCTGCAACAACAAGGTGTTGATGTTTCGCAAGTTAGAAGTCAAGATTTAAACGCCAACTATTTACCAACAGGTCATTTAAGGCTTCCTGTAAATAAAGAAAACGCACTTAAATACGGCATCGTAAAACCAAAAGATGCTGATAAAATGGTGTCGCATATAGACATTCATATTAAAGATGGCGCCCTGTACAAAAACCGCCTTTTAATGCTCGATGTTGTGGCCAACAACGACTGGAAACGCCCTATCAATTTTACTGGTGGTGCCTTTGCAGACGATGATTATATTTGGATGAAAGACTACCTGCAACTCGATGGCATGTGCTATAAATTAGTGCCTATTAAAACACCGGTTGACAGAGCAAATCCTTTTGATATGGGTCGTGTAGATAGCGATTTAATGTACGAAAAAGTTAAAAAATGGGATTGGGGCAACAGCGGTAGCCCAGATATTTACCACGATGTTGAAACCCGTAAAAACTCGATTACGTATCGCGGTAATTTAGCCCGTTTAATGGAGCAACTTATCAATGAGGATAAGTTAGAAAAAGCCGAGGAAATAGCCGATATCGCCATGACCAACATGCCTGTTGAATATTTTGGATTTTACACGCTTTTAGAACCTTACATTAGTGGTTATTACGAGGTTGGAAACAAAGAAAAAGCACAACAACTATTTAAGGAAGTAGCCAATAAATATCAGGAAAACTTGAGTTATTACAGCGGTTTAAAAGTTGAAAACCAAGAGCGTTTGTTTGAAGAAATTTATACCGATATCCAACGTTATAAAAGCCTAATTGATGTTTTAGTGGAATACGATATAGATTTTGCAGAAACCGAAGGCGATATTTTCAATAACTACCTAAAACTGTTTAGGCACTTCTATGGCGAAGACGAGCTTGAAGAAGAGCAACAGCAAACAGATTTAGACCTTCCTGACAGCAGTAGTTTACGAATCGATACAGCCAATTAATTTCAGATTTAAGGCATGACCTTAACCCCTGTAAAAACACCCATGTTAGTAAAGCGGATGTTCCCGAATTATATTTGGAACATCCCAACCGCTAACAAAACCATCTATTTAACTTTTGATGATGGCCCAACACCCAACATTACCAATTGGACCTTGGATGTTTTAAAACAGCACAAAGCGAAAGCCACTTTTTTTTGCATTGGCAACAATATTGAAAAACACCCTGAGATTTTTCAGCATGTTATAAATGATGGGCATGCCATTGGTAATCATACGCACAATCACGTAAAAGGATGGAAAACCAAAACAGACGATTATTTAAAGAATGTTTCTGAAGCTGAAAAGGTTATAAAATCCCATTTCAAAAATCGAAAATCAAAAATCGAAAATCTTTTCAGGCCGCCCTATGGACAAATCAAACCAAAACAGGGCAAGCAACTTATTGGATTAGGATATAAAATAATTATGTGGGATGTGCTGTCCTTTGATTGGGACAAAAACGTTACACCTATAGATTGTTTAAACAATGTGATTTCAAAAACTACAAACGGCAGTATTATTGTGTTTCACGATAGTGTGAAAGCTTCAAAAAACATGCAATATGCTTTACCTAAAGTTTTGGAATATTTTAACGAAAAAGGGTATAATTTTGAGGCTTTAACCTAAACTTTAAAATTAAGAGGCTATCTTTAATGTCAGGCTGAGCGCAGTCGAAGCCCTTAAAAAAATATGTATTTTTATTACGTTTATATAATAAAGTGCTTTGATAATTCATATTATACTGGAATTACAAATAATACAGAAAAACGTTTTGAAGAACATCAAATGGGATATACAAAAGACTCATATACCTATAAAAGGAGACCATTAATAATGGAGTTTTATCAAGAGTTCAATGACGTTTTACAAGCCATTTATTTTGAAAAGAAAATTAAAGGCTGGACTAGAGCTAAAAAACAGGCATTGATAAATGGAAACTATGATAAGTTGAATTGCACTTCGACTGCGCTCAGTGTGACATCACAATAATTTAGTTAAAAATATTGCTGAATAATTCCAATAAGTGTATTGGCATCTTGCTCTCCGCTTTGGCGCCATTTCATTTCGCCATCTTTATAAATAATTAATGTGGGCAAGCCTTTTACACGTAAAGCTTCGGCGAGTTCTTCGTTTTTTTCAACATCAATTTTAATCACTTTTGCCTTATCACCTAATGCCGCAGCAACATCGCGAAGTACGGGATGCATGGCCGTTGATTGTTCATTCCATTCTGTAAAAAAGTCTAACAGAACAGGAATATCCACATCGATAAGTTCCCCGAATTTTGACATATCTTAATGTTTTTAATCAATACAAAGCATTACAAACCTACAATTTTTTATTTTAGTTTGAAATCGGCACCATAAACTAAGTTACTGATACTTAATTATAAATATAAAAAAAATTGTAACAACTACAACATTTGTTAGTATTTATGCGTGTTTTACGCCCTTTTTAAGTTCGATAACCGTAATTTCCGGCCAAATACCAACGCGCCCCGGATACCCTAAATATCCAAAGCCTCGGTTTACGTTTATGTACTGGCCTTTTTCCTTGTAAATACCGGCCCAATGTTTATAACGCCATTTTACGGGGCTCCATTTAAACCAACCGGGTATTTCAATGCCAAATTGCATGCCGTGGGTGTGCCCACTTAAAGTTAAATGGTAATGATAATCGTCTTCTACCACCTCTTGTTCCCAATGCGATGGGTCGTGGCTCATCAAAATTTTAAAATCATTTTCATCAATATCTTGAGCGGCCTTTTTTAAATCGCCTGCTTTTTTAAAACCGCCAGCACCCCAATTCTCAACACCTATAATGGCTAAACGCTGTCCGTTTTTTTCAATGGTTCTACTTTCATTTAAAAGCAAATCGAAACCCATGTCTTTTTGAGTTTGCAACAAATCCTTAAAATTTTGCGCTTTGGCTTCAGGCGTTGGCCAATTTACATAATCGCCATAATCATGATTGCCTAACACCGAATATTTGCCATCCTTTGCTTTTAACGAACCGAACAAATCTTTCCACGATGCCATTTCAGAGGTTTTGTTATTTACCATATCCCCTGTAAACATAATCACATCCGATTTTTGTTCATTAATCAAATTTACCCCATATTCAATCTTGTCTCTATTATCAAAACTACCACAATGAATATCGCTAATTTGGGTTATTTTATAACCATCGAAGGCCTCTGGCAAATCTTCAAAATATAATTGATAGCTTAAAACCCTAAAACGGTATTTGCCTTTATACATGCCATAAAGAAGCGATGTAAATGGAATAGCTGCCAAACCTATAGCAATTTGACTGATAAATTTTCGTCGGGATGGCATATAAAACGTTTGCTTAGAAGTAAGCAGTTTATCGTACAAACCCAACACCACCCTAATAATATCTTCCCCCAATAAAATAGGAATAAGAACCAAGTTAAAAGACATAAAAGCCAGTAAAAACCCGAAGGCATAACTTTTTGAAGGATTTAATACGCGCCCTTCTGAGGCCGCTATAAACTGAAGCATGAAATTACCTAAAACCAGTACAGCAATACTTATAAAAATAAAATATACCCAGTTACTTTTGCTTATTGTTTTAATGGCCTGAAAACCATAAAACGACATAAACAGGTAGAAAAGAATAAATATAATCCAACGCGACATAGCTTTTTTTCCAAAGATACCTTATTTTGATATTGTAGCTTTATTTGTGAATCATATTTAACGCTACGTTAAGAAACGCGCATGGTTTAATGGCCTCAGTTTTTTATGAAATGGCTTTAATAATATTGGCAATACGCGTTTCGTCTGAAAATGAAATCGTTCGTTCGTCAAAAAACGACGCGCTATGCATAGATATTTTAGGCGTTTCAATAACTTGTTTTATGGTTGTCGCAGAACAATGGATTTCATTAAAACCAGCATCTTTAAACAAAAGGGCGTTTTCAGCATTGATACCGCCACCGGGAAGTATTCCAATTTTATTTCCTGCTTTTTCTTTGAGTTCTTTAAGTAACCCCAAGCCTTTATTGGCAGCGGTTTCCTGCCCTGAAGTAAGCACTCTGTCAACACCCAAATCCATAAGTTGCCCTAAGGCTTCAACAGGATTCTCAACCCAATCAAAGGCACGGTGAAACGTAAATGGCAATGGTTTTGCAAGCTCTATTAATATTTTGGTTCGCTCAATATCAACGGTATTATCTTCATTCAAAACCCCCGAAACAATACCGCTACAACCCATGGATTTGCATTGTAAAACATCACTTTTCATTATATCAAATTCATCATGGGAATAAGTAAAATTTCCACTCCGTGGCCGTATTAAAACAAACACCGGAATTTTAAGGCTTTCTGTTGTTTTTTTAATCAACCCAAAACTTGGTGTTATCCCACCAACGGCAAGTTCAGAACACAACTCAATACGGTTTGCTCCAGAATTTTCGGCTTGAATTGCAGAGCGATATGAATTGGCACAAATTTCTAGTAGCATTTTTTAGTATATTAGAACCCAAAATTAAGTATAATTTAGCAAATGTTTTTAAATTAAATATGATTTCCGCCTGATAACCATTGAGATTATGGAAATGAAAAATATAAAACTTCCATAATTGAAATTCGACATCCAAATGAAAGATTAAATGCGAGCTACATACGAGCATTAAAAAACAATAAAATAAACACATGAAAAGAAGAAACTTTATTAAAAACGCCTCTTTAACGGGAGTTGGCGTTGCCGTTGGAAGTTCCATTATTGCTTGCGCTGAGAACAAAAAAGAAAAAAACACGGTAGCTACAACAAACTCAAAAGCATCGTTACCCCTAGTTATTGCCACTTGGAATGTTCCAAACGCCACAGCAAAAGCATGGGACGTTTTACAAAATAACGGTTCGGTTTTAGATGCCGTAGAACAGGGCGTTATGGTTGAAGAAGCCGACGAAAAAAACCAATCCGTTGGTAAAGGCGGAAGACCCGATCGAGATGGCAATGTAACCCTCGATGCCTGCATAATGAACAAAGAAGGAGACTGCGGTGCCGTAGTGTATATGCAAAATATTACGCACGCTATTACGGTGGCAAGAAAAGTTATGGAAGATACACCACATGTGATGCTTGCCGGAAAAGGTGCCGAACAATTCGCCGTTGAAAGTGGCATGAAACGCGAAAATCTTTTAACTGATGCCTCAAAAAAAGAATGGGAAGATTGGTTGGTTGAAAAAGAATACAAACCGATTATAAACATAGAAAACCACGATACTATTGGCATGCTCGCCATTGATAAAAACGGTGATATTTCCGGGGCGTGCACCACAAGCGGACTCGCCTATAAAATGGCGGGTCGCGTAGGTGATTCACCCATAATTGGCTCTGGTTTATTTGTTGATAACGAAGTTGGTGGTGCTGTTGCCACGGGTTTGGGCGAAGAAGTTGTAAAAACCGTGGGCAGCTTTTTGGTAGTAGAATTAATGCGCCAAGGCAAATCGCCACAAGAAGCTTGTGAGGAGGCCATTGGCAGAATTGTGACTAAACCCAATAGCAATTACAAAAACTTTCAAGTGGGTTATATCGCGGTCAATAAACAAGGTGAAACCGGATCGTATTCCATTCATGAGTGGTTTAGCATGACCAAATACCAAGACGGTAAAAACGAGAACTATCAATCGGATTTTTATTTGAAAGACAAAGAATAATCCGTAAAAACTTTATTTATTTCAATTTAAACTGCAAGTTTTCGTAGCTTTGAATTTCTTTCAAAATCCTTTTAAATGTCAGATCAAAAACGCCTTTTTCTAGTTGATGCCTATGCGCTAATTTTCCGTGGCTATTACGCCTTTATAAAAAACCCGCGAATCAATTCCAAAGGCGAAGACACCTCAGCCATTATGGGTTTTATGAACTCCCTTTTGGATGTTATAAAACGCGAGCGCCCCGACCATTTGGCCGTATGTTTTGATAAAGGCGGCAGTGTGGATAGGGTAGAAATGTTTGAGGCCTACAAAGCCAATAGAGATGAAACGCCCGAAGGCATAAAAACGGCGGTACCGTACATTTGTGAGATTTTAAAAGCCATGCACATTCCTATTATGGTTAAGGAAGGCTACGAGGCCGATGATGTTATTGGCACGCTCTCCCGTCAAGCGGAAAAAGAAGGCTACCAAACCTTTATGGTAACGCCCGACAAAGATTTTGCACAATTGGTAACCGAAAATATTTTTATGTACCGCCCCGTTTTTGGTGGTGGTTACGAAACTTGGGGCATCCCCGAAGTACAGAAAAAATTTGAAGTAACCGACCCCATGCAAGTCATTGACTTTTTAGGAATGATGGGCGATTCCAGCGATAATATTCCCGGATTGCCCGGTGTTGGTGAAAAAACAGCTAAAAAATTTATTGCCCAATTTGGAAGTATGGAAGGCTTATTGGCCAATACCGACCAGCTAAAGGGCAAAATGAAAGAAAAAGTAGAGGCCAATGCCGAATTAGGTCTGCTTTCCAAACAACTGGCGACCATCATGCTGGATGTTCCGGTAACTTTTAATGCCAAAGATTTTGAACTCGACCATCCCGATGTTGAAAAAGTTAAAGAAATCTTTCAGGAATTGGAGTTTAGAAGATTGACCGATAATTTTCTTAAAACGTTTTCATCGGAAACAGAACCCGCTCAAACATCACCCGAAAAAGCTTCAGAGAAAACGGAAACAAAAGAAACACCAAAGGAAATTAAATCTGCTGGAGCTGGTCAATTTTCTCTATTTGGAGCAGAAGACAATTCCGCGGAAGCGCCAACAAGCAACACCAGAAAAACCTCGGCAACATCGTCGCATTTTTACCAAAGTGTGGCTTCAGGAATGGCAACCAAATTGTTTATTAAAAATTTAATGAACCAAACTTCGGTCTGTTTTGATACCGAAACCACCGGTTTAAACCCATTGACAGCAGAATTGGTAGGCATCGCTTTTTCTTGGGAAGTGGGCAAAGGATTTTACATGCCATTTCCTGAAAACAAAGATGAAGCACAAGAACTCATTGAACAATTACGTCCGTTTTTTGAAAGTGAATCTATCGAGAAAGTTGGTCAGAATTTAAAATACGACATTAAGGTTTTAGCAAAATACAATGTTAGCGTAAAAGGCAAATTGTTCGACACCATGTTGGCACATTATTTAATTAATCCAGATATGCGGCATAATATGGATGTGCTTGCCGAAACCTATTTGAATTACACCCCAATTTCGATAACCGAACTCATAGGAAAAAAAGGCAAAAACCAACTATCGATGCGTGAGGTGCCTTTAGAAAAACAAACCGAATACGCTGTTGAAGATGCCGATATTACCTTGCAGTTAAAAGAACATTTTGAAAAAGAATTGGGCGAGGCCAATACACAAAAACTGTTTGATGAGATTGAAATTCCGCTACTGCGTGTTTTAGCGGCCATGGAATTGGAAGGGATTAATTTAGATAAGGGTTTTTTAAATGCACTATCGGAGCAATTAAACAAAGATATAAAGGATTTAGAAACAAAAATTTATACCGAAGCTGGCGAGGAATTTAACATTGCATCGCCAAAACAATTGGGTGTTATTTTATTTGAAAAACTTAAACTGGTTGACAAGCCTAAAAAAACCAAAACCGGACAATATGCTACGGGCGAAGACATTTTATCATACCTCGCTAAAGACCACGATATTATTAAGAATATTTTAGAATATCGCGGATTATCCAAACTAAAAAGCACCTATGTGGATGCCTTACCGCTTCAGGTTGAAGAATTAACGGGACGCGTGCACACCGATTATATGCAAACCGTTGCGGCAACGGGGCGTTTAAGTAGCAACAACCCCAATTTGCAAAACATTCCTATTCGTACCGAACGTGGGAGGCAAGTGCGTAAAGCGTTTATTCCTCGTGATGAAAATTACACTTTGTTGGCTGCCGATTATTCTCAAATAGAACTGCGTATTATTGCAGCTTTGAGCAAAGAAGAAAATATGATTGAGGCCTTTAAAAACGGCGAGGATATTCATGCCTCAACCGCTTCAAAAGTGTTTAATGTGCCTTTGGGCGAAGTAACCCGAGAGCAACGAAGCAACGCCAAAACCGTAAACTTCGGTATTATTTATGGGGTTTCAGCTTTTGGACTGAGCAACCAAACCGATTTATCGCGAAGCGAATCCAAAGCATTGATTGACACTTATTATGCCACCTATCCGAAACTGCGAAGTTTTGTTCACGAGCAAATCGATTTTGCTCGCGATAACGGCTATGTGCAAACGGTTTTGGGGCGGCGGCGTTATTTAAAAGACATTAATTCCCGCAACGCCGTGGTTCGTGGTGCTGCCGAACGAAATGCTGTAAATGCCCCCATTCAGGGAAGTGCCGCAGACATTATTAAAATTGCCATGATCAATATTCATAATAAATTAGAAGCTGGCAATTACAAAACCAAAATGCTTCTGCAGGTGCACGATGAGTTGGTTTTTGATGTGTATAAACCTGAACTTGAAGCCATGAAAACCTTAATTAAAACCGAAATGGAACAGGCTTTTGTAATGGATGTGCCGTTGGATGTGGAGATGGATATAGGCGATAATTGGCTAGAAGCGCATTAATAATATTTGATAATATATCGCACACCCATTGCTTTTAAAATCTAAAAACCTTTAAATTAATGCTTTTCATATTTAAGTGAAACGGACACATCATTTAAAGGTTTTTTATTCTTATTTAACACTAATATAAACCGTTGTGCATTTTGAAAAAATTCTATCAATTCGAGTGAATTTTACGATTGGAATGAGTAAAATTTGTATCGAGAATAAGAATTTTAATTTGAAATTGATTCTCGATACAATTTTTCGTGCCTCAAAATCACTCGAATTGACATATTGATATTTTTCCATTCAAAATGCACAACGGGTTAATATAGTTAGTTTACATGTTTTTCTTGTTTCAGGCGCTCACCCACTACCGTATATGTAATCTGATCGTGAAAAAGTTTTTTGTATTTTCTATAGGTAAAAATTTGAATTATAAATGGAATTATTAACACATATAAATACCCTGTAATAAATCTTAGGATATTTCTGAAAAATGCTCTAAAAAATCCTATTCGGTTTCCTTGACGGTCGGTTATTTCCATTTTCATAATCATTTTTCCAAATGTACCTTTATATCTAGAGGATTCAACCACAGCGCTAACAACAAAATATAATAGCATAGGAATAATTATGAAAAAGAGCCAATCATTCATGGTGAGTTCTGCTGTTTCATCCATAATAACTTCTTCGGATGTAAATGCCGACCAGCCAACTCCTCCTATTATTGAACCAATTAAAAAAAGTGGTAACGTTGTTAATATTTGATCGAGAATAAAAGCCAATGCCCTTTTCCATAGTACCCTACGGTAGTATTTTTTGCGCCAATCAACTTGCATGTCGACATTTGCTATTTTCTTTCTCGTTCTAGGTTTTACAGTTTCGCTTTTAGCTACCTTTTCAATTATCGGTGCTTTGGTTTGTTCAGTCTCCACAACGTCTTCAACCTGTTCTGCCAATGCTTCAGTGCTATCCGGAACTTCAGTTTCAGAATCTGCTTTTGAAGATGCTGTTGTAGTATCCTTGGTTGGTTCGGTAATTTCCATTTCGGAAAGCAATTCCGAAATATCAGCTTTCGATGCTTCAGCGACTATCTCATCTTCAACAGTCTCAACATTATTATAACTAAATTCGTTTATGGATTCGTAAATATCATTAACTACCGAGGTAAAGGCATCATCTTCACTGTTCCAAAATTGTTTGTTATTAAGCGGTTGTGTGTTTTTTGGCAATAATGGTAAGTTTACAAATGGCGTAGATTTCCACATACAATTCCGCACCAAAATAGGCAACAGTACGTTTTCATCATTATTATACTTTTCAATAACTTTTTGGGTGCGGATATAGGTTTGGTCATCGTTGATAAAATCGGCACTTATAAATGCCAAAACAATATCGGCATCATATAGTTGCGGCTTATATTCATTAATGTCCTGCCCCGGCGGAATCTCAAAATCGCTTAAAATTTCAATGGGAATTTCAGAATTCCTCACTACTGGCGAAAGGTATTTTTTCACCGCTTTGGTTTGGTCTTCATCTTCGGGAGCCGCCAGGAAATACACCGTGATTTTTCCTTTTTTAACGGGCGTTGAAGACTGTGTGCTTGTTGCCATAGTTTTATATATTTTGGTTGGTTATTTTATACTATTTATTTTAACAGGATATGATCCACAAGGCGTTCAATTCCCGTTGCTACTTCGGTGAAGGCGGCATCTCTATCGGCATATTCAGAAATCGGTTTTGCGTTTCGCGGTAAAGCCTGCAATTTTGCAAATGGCATACTGGTCCATTTACAATTTCTTAAAATAACGGGTACTACAAAAGCATCTCCGGCTTCGTGACGTTTCATGGCTTCTGCCAATTCTTTATCCCAAATAAAATCGGAAGCAAGAAAATCGACGCTCACCAAAAGCAAAATGATATTGGCATTAGCAAGTTCATTCATAATGCCCTCATTCCATTCTTGCCCTGCAATTAATTCACGGTCGTTCCAAGAATCAATCTTGCCCGAACGCTTTAACACTTTTAAATATTTATCCATTTCATCTTTGAGGCCTTCATCTTCATGGGCGTATGAAGTGAAAATTTTGACAACTTGATCTGACATAGCTGATACAGGTTTTTATTGGTTGATTTTATACACGTTTTAATTTAAAATGGTAATAAAAGCGCCATAACAAATCCTTTTAAATTAAAAAGATATCACAAAATTAATAAGCTGAAAAAAATAGATATTGGGGTATTAATTGCTGAAATTCAACAAAATACAATGCCTTGAATTTGACTTAGAGAATATTAAAGTTAGTAAAAATTATTTAATTGATGACATTTTTTCTTTCCTCCGATGTATTGACAACTAATCAATCGTTATTAATTATGAAAAAAAATATCAAAATCAGTGCCCTCGTTTTTTTTGCAATATTTACCTGTGTAGCTAGCGCGCAAACCTCTTATTACCTACCAACCCATTACCGCGGTGTATTTAATGGGCAACCCTCAAGTACCAGAGCCACGGGCATGGGCTTAACAACCATTACCCTTGAAGGTATAGAAAATGCCTTTTACAATCCTGCAACCGTTGGGTTGACCGACGAAAAAATTGCCGTACATATTAATTATGCATCGGGCAGTCAGGTTTACAAAGGTGGCAAGTATCCTTTTTTAGGGGTGTCGTATCGCATTAACGAAAAGCTGATTGTTGGTGCAAGTGCCTTAAGTTGGATTGATGAAAAAAACTCACCTTGGACCACCATAATAGGCGGGTTTAGTGAAACCGTAAAACGCAGAAGTCAATCGGCATACTCTTTAGTTGCGGCTTACGAGGTAATTCCTAACTTGAATTTAGGGTTGTCAGGAAATTATTTGGTCGAGAAATTTGTGGATAACACAGTTACAAACTCAGAATTCATTTTCTCTTTTGGAGCAGTTTACGACAAGGAAGTTAATTGGATAAAATCTGACAAAATAAGCAACCAAAAAATAAGATTTGCAGGGAGCTTTGTTAATCTGCTTATGAAAACCCAAATTGAACAACGCTATCAGGAATATTTACACTACAGAGATTTACCCATATACCTAACCCTGGGCACGTCCTACCACGCCAGCTTGCCCTTTAACGTTGGCTTTACGGAAAACAAAGGTTTTTTTGAAGGGGCACCAAATACCGTAGCATTATCACTGCACTTACAGTATAAAGATATGATGAAAGCCTCAGCAAAAAACGGAATAACCCCCGACCACAAAAACAACACCGCTATTGGCGTTGGTGCCGAAGCTTGGTTTATGGATTTAATAGCACTAAGAATGGGATACTATAATGAGAAACGCCCAAGCGGAAGAAAAAGTGATGGTAGTGGCACATGGGTTACCGATAACAAAAAAGGCTTTACCTGGGGCTTTGGCGCAAAATTGCCTTTAAACAGATTAACCAATGGCAAACTACCATTTAATAGCGAAGTTAATTTTGTTACCAGCAAACTTTTAAACGAGTATGGCACCAATTACACGCAACCAAGTTACTTTACCGATAGGAATTTTTTGTTTTCAGTGGGCATCAATCTTAAATTTGTTGACAATAATTAGAGCTTACAAATTGTAAAACAGAACAAAAGGCATACTAAATACACCTAATCAGTTCATCCAATTTCTTGGGAATTGATTAGGTTTTTGTTTGATAAATTTCAATCATACAAAACCCGCGATTATTAATCAAAAATAATCTCACTTCACTATTTGGTAATCAAATATATAATCGTAAATTTGCAAACTCTTTTTGAGAGAGGAATGTTTAATTAGAAAAAATTTAAAGTGTGGACACATTAAGCTACAAAACGATTTCAGCCAACAAAGCTACTGTAAATAAAGAGTGGGTTTTAGTTGATGCTGAAGGTCAGGCGCTTGGTCGTTTAAGCTCTAAAGTTGCAAAACTTTTAAGAGGCAAACACAAGCCAAACTTCACACCTCATGTAGATTGCGGAGATAATGTAATTATTATCAATGCTGAAAAAATCACGTTATCTGGAAACAAATGGAACGACAAAACGTACATTCGTCACACAGGTTACCCAGGAGGTCAAAAAAGTTTAACTGCTACCGAATTGTACGGGAAAGACCCTGCAAGAGTAGTAGAAAAATCAGTAAAAGGAATGCTGCCTAAAAATAAATTAGGTGCAGATTTATTCCGTAATCTAACCGTTGTTGTTGGTTCAGAGCATGCACATGCAGCGCAAAAACCAAAAACAATTAACTTAAACGAATTCAAATAATGGATGTAATTCACAAAATTGGCCGTAGAAAAACGGCTGTTGCGCGCGCCTATGTTGCCCCAGGAAAAGGTAACATTACAATTAATAAAAAAGACTTAGCTAATTATTTTACTACCGCTACTTTACAGTACAAAGTAAAACAACCATTAGTTTTGACTAACAATGACGCCAACTTTGATATTACAGTAAATGTATTTGGAGGAGGTATTACAGGTCAAGCAGAAGCTGTTCGTTTAGCAATTTCTCGCGCTATGTGCGAAGTTGATGCAGAGAACAGATTAACATTAAAACCAGAAGGATTATTAACAAGAGACCCAAGAATGGTAGAGCGTAAAAAATTCGGACAGAAGAAAGCGCGTAAAAAATTCCAATTCTCGAAACGTTAATATTCAATTTTGGAAATTATATCGATATGTCACACTGAGCGCAGTCGAAGTGTATTTCAATATAACTTTCAACACAAAACAAAAAATTAAAACAGTTATTGTTGTCCTAGTTGTAAAAAACAGGATTTAGTTTAGCATCTAAATGAAGCCAACAGCGAAACGCTAAATGGAACATTGCTAATTCAACAGAACGTAAACTATTACAAAATGGCAGTAGAAGTAAAAGAATTACTTGAAGCAGGTGTACACTTTGGTCACCTAACACGTAAGTGGGATCCAAACATGGCGCCTTACGTATATATGGAGCGCAACGGCATCCATATTATCAATCTTTATAAAACAGCGGCAAAAATTGATGAAGCTGGAAATGCACTAGCTAAAATTGCAGCGTCCGGTCGTAAAATTTTATTCGTTGCAACAAAAAAACAAGCAAAAGATATTGTAGCTGAAAAAGCCAGCGAAATTAACATGCCTTACATTACTGAAAGGTGGCCAGGTGGTATGTTAACCAACTTTGTTACTATTAGAAAAGCCGTTAAGAAAATGGCCTCTATTGATAGAATGAAGAAAGATGGTACGTTTTTAACACTATCTAAAAAAGAACGTTTACAAGTGGATCGTTTAAGAGCCAAGTTAGAAAAAAACTTAGGTTCAATTAGCGATATGACGCGTTTACCGGGAGCTTTGTTCGTTGTAGATATTAAGCGTGAGCACATCGCTATTAAAGAAGCACAGAAATTAAACATTCCTATTTTTGCAATGGTAGATACCAACTCTGATCCACGTCAGGTTGATTATGTTATCCCAGCAAATGATGATGCTTCTAAATCCATAGACAAGATTTTAACTCACGTAGCCTCTGCAATTGCAGGAGGTTTAGCTGAACGTAAAGCCGAAAAAGATGCAACGGCATCTGCTAAAGAAGAAGCTCCAAAAGCCAAAGCCAAAGTAGCAGTTGAAGAAACCGCTCCCAAAGCTGAAGCGGAGAAAGCAGCTCCAAAAGCTAAGGCTGCTCCAGCTAAAAAAGCTGTTGCTGAAGAAGAAGAATAAATAACACTAATAAAATAGTCTAAAGTCGTTTGATTCTTTTCTTTATTGAAAATATTTTGAACGACTTTTTTAAATTATAATTACTATGAGTACTACAGTAAAAGTAACCGCCCAAGAGGTTAATAAATTAAGACAAGCTACTGGTGCAGGCATGATGGACTGCAAAAAAGCATTGGTTGAAGCCGAAGGAGATTTTGACAAAGCCATTGAAGTTTTACGTAAAAAAGGACAAAAAGTTGCAGCCAAAAGAGCCGACCGCGAATCTAGCGAAGGTGCTGCCGTATCAAAAGTAAATGATGAGAACACTTCTGGTGTTGCTATTGTTTTAGGATGTGAAACGGATTTTGTTGGAAAAAACGAAAACTTTTTGGCATTAGCTAATCAATTGGCTGATATCGCTTTAAATCACGATTCTAAAGAATCTTTTTTAGCAGCAGATTTTGGAGGCATGACAGTTGCCGAAAAATTAGTTGAGCAAACTGGTGTTATTGGTGAAAAACTAGAAATCAATGCATTCGAAAAACTAGACGCCGCTTACGTTGGTACCTACGTACACATTAACAAGATTGCTGCTTTAGTGGGCTTATCTGCTAAGGTTGACAACGCTGAAACTTTAGTAAAAGACCTAGCCATGCAAGTTGCCTCTATGGGAGCTACCACATTATCTTATAAAGATTTCGACCCTGCTTACATCGCATCTGAGACTGAAGCACGTATCGCAGTCATTGAAAAAGACAATATCGAATTAGGTCGTTTAGGTAAAACCTTAAAAAATGTACCAAAATACATCTCTATGGCACAATTAACGCCAGAAGTTCTTGCTGAAGCCGAAGAGGCTGCAAAAGCAGAGCTTAAAGCTGAAGGTAAGCCAGAACAGATTTGGGACAGAATTTTACCTGGAAAAATGGAGCGTTTTATTTCTGATAATACCACTTTAGATCAAGAGCAATGTCTGTTAGATCAAAAGTTCATTAAAGACGAAAAGAAAACCGTTGCAGAATACGTTAAATCTTATGGTGACGTTGAAGTAACCGGTTTCAAACGTGCTACGGTAGGATAATTCCAATTTCTGTAAAAACAGGAAACTAAAAACATAAACCACTATTCTTAAAAAGGATAGTGGTTTTTTTATCCTTAAAAAGGACTTATTTATAAATTCAAAAAATAAAAAAATTATGTAGCTTTGCTAAACTCTAGTTTACGCTTAAGCGGAAATCTCATAAATCAAAATTAAAACGTGAAATACAAACGCATCCTACTTAAATTATCCGGCGAAGCCTTAATGGGCGACCGCCAATATGGTATTGATCCCGACCGATTAGCAGAATATGCACAAGATATTAAAGCCGTTACAGAAAAAGGCATTGAAGTGGCCATTGTAATTGGTGGAGGCAATATTTTTAGAGGTGTAGCTGGCGCCATGAATGGCATGGACAGAGTTCAAGGCGACCACATGGGCATGTTGGCCACCGTAATAAACGGTTTGGCACTGCAAAATGCTTTAGAAGATGCTGGGGTGAAAACCCGTTTACAAACTGCAATTAAAATTAATGAAGTTGCCGAACCTTTTATACGCAGAAAAGCCATGAGTCATCTTAAAAAAGGACGCGTTGTTATATTTGGTGGTGGCACCGGAAACCCGTATTTTACTACCGATTCTGCTGCTGTTTTAAGAGCTATTGAAGTTGAAGCCGATGTGATATTAAAAGGTACACGGGTTGATGGTATTTATAATACAGACCCCGAAAAGGACCATTCGGCGATAAAATTTGAGCACATCACATTTGACGATGTATTAAGAAAAGGGTTGAAAGTAATGGACACCACAGCCTTTACACTAAGTCAGGAAAACAAGCTGCCCATAATAGTTTTCGATATGAATACAAGAGGCAATTTAATGAAAGTTGTTTCCGGTGAAAAAATTGGAACAGAGGTAAACATTTAATTAATAAAATTAAAACCTGTTGGTTTGGCGCAATATTTGAAATTATTGATATAAAATTTTAAAACATGAACGAAGACGTACAATTTATATTCGACACAGCTAAAGAATCTATGGACAATGCCATAAAGCATTTAGAAAAGCAATTGGTAAACATTAGAGCCGGAAAAGCAAGTCCAGCTATGTTGGGCAGCGTTATGGTAGATTACTACGGTTCGCAAACACCTTTAAGTCAAGTTGCCAACGTAAACACACCCGACGGAAGAACAATAACGGTTCAGCCATGGGAAAAAAGTATGTTGCAGGAAATTGAACGTGGCATTGCCTATGCCAACCTTGGTTTTAATCCTATGAATAACGGAGAAACCATTATTATAAATGTACCGCCTTTAACCGAAGAACGCCGTATAGCCTTAGCAAAACAAGCAAAAGCTGAATCTGAAGATGCAAAAATCAGCATTAGAACGGCACGTAAGGAGGCCATGAACGATATTAAAAAGAATGATGATATTTCAGAAGACCTTCAAAAAAATGCTGAATTAGACATACAAAAATTGACCGACACTTACGTTAAAAGGATAGATGATATCTTTGAAAATAAAGAAAAGGAAATCATGACCGTGTAATTAAAAAAGCATCCCGAGAACTATCGGGATGCTTTTTTAATCAACCCTAACTTTTATCGCGCACATGCTAAAACATTGTACAACTTTCCTGTTTTTTATTTTTACAATGTTGGCGTACTCACAGTCATTTTCAACTGCTGAAATAGAGCCCAAACAAGATTCTATTAAAAAAAAAGCTTTTGTTAAGCAACTCGGAAACGGGTTTTTACCCACCAAGTATTTTAATTTCGACTTACGGTATTTAATAAAATTTAATCAATACGAAGGCCTTAGAACGGGTATTGGTGGCATAACCAACGAGGCGCTTTCAGAAACATTCAGAATTAACGGCTATACCGTTTACGGCTTTAAAGATCATCGTTTTAAATACAGTATTGGCGCTGGTTTTAGGTTAGCCGAAAAAACAAACACTTGGTTAAACGCGTCGTACACCAACGATTTACAAGAAACCGGAAGCACAAAATTTTTAACAGACACCCGATTTTTTCAATTTTTCGAACCGCGTTTGTTAAATATCGATTTGTTCCACAAGCACATTACAAAAGCGATTTCCATCGAGCATCAATTAGCATCAAAGCTATTAACCGAAACACAGTTTGCCGTAAGCAACATAAACCCAACGTACAATTACCAATACGTTTTTAACAACAATTCGCTTAGCCAGTTTCATTTAAGCACCCTAACTTTAGCATTACAATGGAATCCTTTTAGCCATTTTGAACACATTAAAAACAGGCTCGTTGAAACCAAGGAAGCCTACCCAAAATTTACGCTACAGTTTACAAATAGCTTTAAAAATTTATTTAATAGCAACATTAATTTTTCAAAGTTGGATTTTAGAACCATTCATAAAATACCACATAAAAACGATGCTCTTTCTGAAATTACTTTGGTCTCTGGAATTACCTCTAAAAATGCGCCTTTAACCCATTTATATCACGCTTACCCCAATAATATTAGAAAGGAAACCATAATGCAACGGTTTTCTGTGGCGGGTTTAAATAGCTTTGAAACCATGTTTTTTAATGAGTTTTTTTCAGATAAATTCACCACGCTTCAACTCAAACATTATATCGCACCGTTTAAAATTTCTAAACGTTTCCAACCGCAATTGGTCCTTATAACCCGATACGCCATTGGCGACATTGAAAATCCCGAAAGGCATCAAAATGTAACTTTTAATTCTTTAAAAAAGGGCTACACGGAATCTGGTTTCGAGCTTAA
Source organism: Hwangdonia lutea (assembly GCF_032814565.1). Taxonomy (GTDB): domain Bacteria; phylum Bacteroidota; class Bacteroidia; order Flavobacteriales; family Flavobacteriaceae; genus Hwangdonia; species Hwangdonia lutea. The sequence continues at coordinate 1,977,912 of NZ_CP136521.1, read as the reverse complement.
TAAATTACTCTTTGGCTTTGGTCTTAGTTTTTCTTACCGCTACGGTGCCTATCATTTACCAAAAACAGAAGACAATGTTGCCCTAAAATTCACCTTTAACGTAACATTATAAACGAATTAAAGTTAGTTGTACATTGTTTTTTCTACCTTTGCGCATCTTTAAAAAAGGGCATGTTTAAACTTTTCACAAAAAACTTCTGGGATGTAACGGCAAGACTTATTTTGCGTAACAAAATCGCTATTCTTGTTGCCATAATTGGAGCTACCATATTTTTTAGTTTTCAGTGGAAGAACATGCGCTTTACACACACCGAAGCCAACCTGTTACCAGACGACCACGAGGTAAATGTGGTTTATAACGATTTTTTAAAAATCTTTGGTGAAGAAGGCAATTTAATCGTTCTTGGCGTTAAAGATTCCTCACTTTTTACGGTTGAAAAATTAAATGCTTGGAACAAACTTTCAGAATCATTTAAGCAATTTGACGATGTTGAAACTGTTATTTCCATTAAGGATTTACAAAAGCTTATTAAAGATAATGAAAACGAAAAATTTCAGCTCGAACCTTTTATAAAAGATTCGGTTTCTTCAACAAAACAAATTGAAACGCTACAAGAAGAGCTTTTCAAAAAGTATCCGTTCTACGATAATTTTCTGTTTAATAAGGAAACTAAAACGATTAGAACAGCCATTTATTTAAAAAAGGATATTGTTAACACATCGGCTAGAAAAGACTTTGTTATCGATGTTTTGAATCCCGCTATTGAAGCCTTTGAAGAAGCTAATCATTTAGATGTTCGGGTATCAGGGATGCCTTACATAAGAACCCTTAACGCTCAATTGATTATTGACGAAATAGGCAAATTTATAGTCGCTGCATTATTGGTTACCTCGCTCATTTTCTTTTTCTTTTTCAGGTCGTTTCGAGCCACTTTTATTTCGCTTATTGTGGTTTGTATTGGCGTGATGTGGACCTTAGGTTTTCTGGGTATACTAAACTACGAGATTACCGTTTTAACCGCTTTAATCCCGCCATTAATCATTGTTATTGGTATTCCCAACTGTATCTTTTTAATTAACAAATACCAGCACGAGGTTAAACTACACGGTAATAAAGTAAAATCGTTGCAACGGGTAATTACCAAAATCGGGAATGCAACCTTAATGACCAATGTGACCACAGCCTCTGGTTTTGCGACCTTTATTTTAACCGAAAGCAAGCTTTTAAAGGAATTTGGTATTGTGGCATCGCTAAGTATTTTGGCCATTTTTATTTTATGCCTACTTATCATTCCTATTATTTACACCTTTTTACCCTACCCAAAAGAGCGTCATTTAGAACACTTAAACAAGCGATGGATTGGTGGATTTGTGAATTGGATGGAGCACATGGTTAAGCAAAAACGCATTGCTATTTACGCCACGTCATTGGTATTGCTCATTGCCAGTATTATTGGTATTTATCAAATAAAAATCTCGGGGAGTTTAATTGACGATATGCCGCAAGAATCTGAATTTGTAAACGATATCCGTTTTTTTGAAAATGAGTTTAGCGGCATCATGCCTTTGGAAATTATGATTGACACCAAACGCAAAAAAGGTGTTATGAAACTCAGTACCTTAAAACGCATGAATGAGTTGGAAGATTTGATTATTGAAACACCCGAACTCTCAAAACCCATTTCGGTAGTTGGTTTGGTTAAATATTCCAAACAGGCCTATTATAACGGCAACCCCAAACATTATCAATTACCAACATCGCAGGAAAACAGTTTTATTTTATCGTATGCCAAAAACTCGACATCCAATGTCGATTTGCTTAAAAACTTTGTAGATAGCACGGGCCAATACGCACGTATCACCACTTTTATGAAAGATATTGGCACCGATAAAATGGAGCGCATCGAAGAAAATCTGCAAACCGAAATAGACAAGGTTTTCCCCAAAGAGCGCTACAACGTAAGCATGACAGGTAAAGCATTGGTGTTTCAAAAAGGCACCAAATACTTGGTAAAAAACTTAGCCATTTCGCTATCGCTGGCCATATTTCTTATTTCCTTGTTTATGGCATATATGTTTAGATCTTTTAGAATGATTATTGTATCACTCATCCCAAACTTACTGCCATTATTGGTAACCGCAGGTTTAATGGGCTATTTGGGCGTACCTATAAAACCCTCGACTATTTTGGTGTTTAGTATTGCTTTTGGTATTTCGGTTGATGATACCATTCACTTTTTAGCAAAATACAGGCAAGAGTTACAGGCCAACCATTGGAAAATCAAAAAATCGGTTTACGCCGCGTTGCGAGAAACGGGTGTGAGCATGTTTTATACCTCCATTGTTTTGTTTTTCGGGTTCTCGGTTTTCACCATTTCCAGTTTTGGTGGCACGGTGGCTTTAGGCGCTTTGGTTTCGGCCACTTTGCTTTTCGCTATGCTTTCAAACCTATTGTTATTACCATCTTTGTTACTGTCTTTAGAGCGCAGTATTGCCAATAAAGAAGTGTTGAAAGAACCTTCGATAAATATTATTCCAGAGGAAGACGACACAGAGGAAAATCTGAAAAACAAATACTAAAATCCAAAAAAGGGTATTTCTTAATTTAGCGTTTGTTTTTTGATTATTTGAAGACTAAAAGCCCAAAGGCTTTCTTTATATTTGCACTTTAAAAATTAAATACACATGCAATTACATACCGTATCACAATTATTATCGCAGGAAATCACCCTGCCAGAAGTAGAAGTTAAGGGGTGGGTAAGAACCTTTAGAGCAAATCGTTTTATCGCCTTAAATGATGGTTCTACTTTAAATAATATACAATGTGTGGTGGACTTTGAAAATACAGACGATGCTATTTTAAAACGTATTAATACGGGTGCAGCTCTTCATATAAAAGGCGAATTGGTGGAGAGCCAAGGCAAAGGGCAAAAGGTAGAAATTATTGTAAGTTCTATCGAAATTTTAGGCGATTCGGATGCCGAAACTTTTCCTATTCAACCTAAAAAACACTCCTTTGAGTTTTTAAGGGAGAACGCCCATTTACGCACACGAACCAACACATTTAGTGCGGTGATGCGTCTGCGTTCTGCATTATCTTTTGCCATTCATAAATATTTTAACGAGAACGGATTTTATTATATGCACGCGCCAATCATCACAGGAAGTGATGCCGAAGGTGCTGGCGAAATGTTTAGGGTAAGTAATTTAGATGCTAAAAATCCGCCGTTAAATGAAGAAGGCGAAGTAGATTTTTCAAAAGATTTCTTTGGAAAGGAAACCAACCTTACCGTTTCGGGGCAGCTTGAAGCTGAGGCCTATGCCATGTCTTTAAGCAAAGTATATACCTTTGGCCCAACGTTTCGTGCAGAAAATTCGAATACCTCACGCCATTTAGCTGAGTTTTGGATGATTGAACCCGAAGTGGCTTTTATGGATTTAGCGGGCAATATGGATTTGGCCGAAGATTTTATGAAATCTGTAATCACTTATGTTTTAGAAAACAATCGTGAAGATTTAGAATTTTTAGACAAGCGCTTACAAGACGAAGAAAAAACAAAACCCCAAGCGCAACGTAGCGATATGACTTTAATTGAAAAATTAAAGTTTGTTACCGAAAATAATTTTAAACGCGTAAGCTATACCGAAGCCATTGATATTTTACGCAACAGCAAACCCAACAAGAAAAAGAAATTCAAATACATAATCAACGAATGGGGCGCAGATTTACAAAGTGAGCACGAGCGTTTTCTGGTTGAAAAACACTTTAAATGCCCGGTGATTTTATTTGATTATCCGGCCAATATTAAAGCCTTTTACATGCGTTTAAACGAGGACGGCAAAACCGTTCGTGCCATGGACATTTTGTTTCCAGGCATTGGCGAAATAGTTGGTGGCTCGCAACGTGAAGAGCGTTTAGAGGTTCTAAAAGAAAAGATGAAAGCTTTGGATATTGACGAGAAGGAACTGTGGTGGTATTTAGATTTACGCAAATACGGCACCGCGGTGCACTCCGGTTTTGGTTTAGGCTTTGAGCGCTTGGTAATGTTCGCCACAGGAATGGGCAATATTAGAGACGTTATTCCTTTCCCGCGAACGCCACAAAACGCAGATTTTTAAATTAACAATTGTTTCATACAGACCTGTCTGGTTTCTCTGCGCTTTACGCGTTTCAGTATTATAGCCAGACAGGTCTTCTTTTTAAAAATAGTTTTATATTTTTACAATAATCAATACGGAACATGCTTAAACAATATTTACAATTCAAATTATCGCAAAAACTGTCGCCGCAGCAGATTCAATTAATGAAATTGATTCAGTTGCCCACACAAGCTTTCGAGCAACGCGTAAAACAAGAATTGGAAGAAAACCCTGCGCTTGAAGGTGGTAAAGAAGAGCATGACAACGATTACGATTCGGATTTAGATAATTCGGCCGATGATTACAATGACAATGAAACCATAAATGCCGAAGATATTAATGTTGATGAGTATTTAAGTGATGATGAAATCCCGGATTATCGCACACAAGTGAACAACTATAGTAGTGATGATGAGGAAAAAACGATGCCCTATGCCGCAGGAACATCCTTTACACAACATTTAATCAATCAGTTAAACACCTATCGATTATCTGACGAAGAGCGCGATATCGCTGAGTTTTTAGTAGGAAGCGTTGATGAAAGCGGATATATCCGTCGGTCGCTATCCGATATTACAGACGATTTGGCTTTTACACAAAACGTGTACACCGATGAAGACAAAGTAGCATCGGTTTTACGCATTGTACATCAATTAGACCCTGCGGGGGTTGGCGCTCGAAATCTGCAAGAATGTTTAAGTATCCAATTACACAGAAAAGAAAAAACGGCCGATATAGAATTAGCCATTAATATTATTGATAATGCGTTCGAGCAGTTTACCAAGAAGCATTATAAAAAATTACTTCAAAAATTCGATATTTCAGAAATTCAACTGAAAGATGCAATTTCAGAAATTGAGCATTTAAACCCAAAACCAGGAGGCTCTTATGCGGGTAATAATCGCATTGTTGAACATGTGGTGCCAGATTTTGCCATTAGAATTGTTGATGGCGAATTAGAGCTCACACTAAATGGCCGGAACGCACCCGATTTACACGTGTCTAGAGAATACAGCAACATGCTTAAAGGCTATAAAGACAGTAAAGAAAAATCGAGCTCGCAAAAAGATGCGGTAATTTTCATTAAGCAAAAATTGGATGCTGCAAAGTGGTTTATCGAGGCTATAAAACAACGGCAACAAACCCTATTTGTAACCATGAGTGCTATTATGCACTATCAAAAAGAGTACTTTTTAACGGGAGATGAACGCAATTTAAGACCCATGATTCTTAAAGATATTGCCGATGAAATTTCAATGGATGTCTCTACAGTATCGAGAGTAGCAAATAGTAAATACGTCGATACACCCTACGGAACAAAGTTGATTAAAGAGTTCTTTTCAGAATCGATGAAAAATGATCAAGGTGAAGATGTTTCAACACGCGAAATAAAGAAAATTTTAGAAACTGTTATTGATGAAGAGGAGAAACGCAAACCATTAACCGATGAAGCTTTAGCTACTATTTTAAAGGAAAAAGGTTACCCCATTGCCCGACGAACCGTTGCAAAATACAGAGAACAATTAGATATTCCGGTGGCCCGTTTACGTAAAAAAATTTAATACCCATTAAACTTCAAAATGATACATATAAATCGTTTCTTTTTCGTCTATTTTGTGTTTAAAAATAGAAACGTAACTAAGGCTATGCTTATATTTTTAACCTTAAATAATCAAAAAATAATTCGATTTATTTATGCATAATTTTAAAATTAAATGGGTATGACAGATCGTATTTTAAAAAGTATCTCGTTTATTTTTCACCCGTTGTTAATGCCATTATTGGGCGTGGTATTTTACTTTGCAAAATCCCCAAGGTTTATTCCCAATGAAATTATTCGAGCCAAAATAATTTCACTCTTTATTTTAACCGTTATTTTACCAGTCTTACTCTTCTTTTTATTAAAAACTTTGGGTAAGGTAAAATCTATTTATTTAGAAAGCACCAAAGAACGTATACTTCCGCTTATGCTCAATGCTGTGGTAATTATTTTGGTATTACAACGTATTGTTACGCCAAGTCAGGTTATTGAGCTTTATTTCTTTTTTTTAGGTATTTTAATTTCAACTTTAGCTTGCTTAATTTTAGCGATATTTAAATTTAAAGCCAGTATTCACATGATTGCCGTATCTGGATTGTTTATGTTTTTTATTGCGTTAAGCATTCATTTCAATATTAATATTAATGGCACTTTGGCTTTAATGTCGATTATTACCGGTGCGGTTGCCACTTCTAGATTGCACTTAAATGCCCACACTTATAAGGAATTGATTATTGGATGTTTTGTAGGCTTGTTTCCGCAGTTAGTTTTAGTCAATTATTGGCTTTAGCGATGTTCATCTCCGCGGAAATGGAGACATTAATTAAAGGATATAAAACATTAAACCCACTTTAATGGCGTTCATATCAATACGCTCATTATCAATCTTGGCAATATTTGAAAATATTGGATTTAAAGCATAGTATACATGAAAGTTCCACGTGCCGTATCCCACACTTAATGTCAATCCATATTGAAAATCATTAAACCCATCAACATCACCGTATTTTAAAACCCCTAAGTCCCCAACATGTTTTGTGGTATGCGCAAATACGTACCCCAATTTAAAGCCCGTATAAATACGCCAAAAGTCGTAAACCGTAGGTGTTGAAGTTCGCCATCTAAACTCAATTGGCAATTCAACCAAATGCATCGAAAATTTATTCTTGGAATAGGTGCTTCTATCTTTTAAAATGCTGTATTCAAAATCGCCTGAAGTATTTTGATTAACAAGTAAATTTTGATTAAAAGAGTTTGTGGAGTACCCTAAACCAATACCAATGGCCACATCTCTGTTTTTATTTATGGGCATATCTTTAATATAGCCTAAATGGAAACCTGTTGAAAACCCACTTTGTTTAATGCTGTTTGGAATATTACCCAATAAATTATAGGTTATTCCGGCATAAAAATGATCTTCTTTATAAAGTGAATCTACAACGGTGTTTGGAGTATCTTGGGAAGAAACCCATTGAAAACCCAACATAAAAAAGATTATAAAGATGCTATTTTTCATTTACAAGGAATGGTTATTCTGTGCTAATATCAAATCATCCTCAAAATAATCGATATTAAATTCATTTGATATAACTATACAATTATACTCAAAATTGTACAACTACATATAAAAACAAAAGCGTTTTGATAAATCAAAACGCTTTTTATATATAAAATTAAGATCGTTTAATTCTTTATATTGCTCAATGCATCTCCAATACCTGTGGTATAATTAATTTTTAATGCATTTACTTTACGTAATTCTTGCTTAACATCTCCAACAATACCCATGTTGGCATCTTTATCTACTTTTAAAGACACGGTTAGAAAGGGTACCAACTCTTCTCTTAAAGCCAGTCGCTCTGCGTCTATAAATCTTCCAACTTCAGAAACATCAGCAAACTTATCGTTAAGTTGGATTCTAGCAACCGTACCAAATTTCCTGTAATTCTCACTTGGCTTACCCATATAAATATAGCTTACTGGATATTTTTTATCAAGTTTTTCAACCTGGTCTGCCAATGGTAATTGGTTTTGTACAAATAGCGTATCTTCCCTCATTACGGTAGCCACCATAAAAAAGAATAACAACATAAATACAATATCTGGTAACGATGCTGTGTTTACTGGAGGCAATCCTCCATCTTTTTTCTTTTTAAATTTAGACATAATCTTTAATCTCTATTTAATTCTAAATTATTCTACAACTTCTGAAAGCTTTTGAGGTATTTCGACCTTTATTTGATCGACCAGCTCTTTAAGCTTTTCTTTATTACCAGTCCATCTCACATCTTTAAGATTATTCTGCATCTTAATAAAGTCCATATCATTAAAGCCTTTTTGTGGGCCTAACTCAAGTGCTCTTCTATTCCTTAATACATTATAAGCTGCAACCAATTCGTTTTGAACAGCGATATAAGCGGCATAAGATGTTTCACGATCGTTTTTTAAAGATATAATAGCTTTGTCTGGATTATCTGATGAACTCGGGCTTTTTGCACCTTGGCAATAATCGCAAGTGCCATCACCTCCGTTATCTAAAAATTCAACGGCTGCTTTACGCAAATCTTTAATTTGCATGGGCTCATCTTCAACTAATAATTGATCGTTCTTGTTCAACAAAACAGTAAAAATATTTTTCTGCTTTATAATAGGTGGATCTACTTCGCTATCATCAATAGGCGGTAGTTTTCGGTTAATACCAGAATCTTTTTCAATGGTAGTGGTTACCAAGAAAAAAATTAGTAGTAAGAAGGCAATGTCGGCCATTGAGCCTGCATTAACTTCTGGTGCTGCTCGTTTTGCCATATTACTTTATCATTTTTTTAATTGCGAAAAACAACATTGATCCGCCTGCAATTGCTAAAAGAAGATAGAATAAATATAATCCTGCTCCTAATAATTGTGAGCCTCCTGCAGAAAGCATCTCGCCGTCTTTAAGCTCGGTTTCTACACCTTTAGCCAATCCGAAATAGCAAATAGCCGCCAATAAGGCGAATATTCCAACACCTTTAAGGGTGCTTTTCATGGTTTCGGCATCGCTAAATATATTTTTCAAACTGAAAATAACAACAAAGGCCAAGGTTAAAAAGAACACTAAGTACCCAATATACATAAAGGTGTTTACGGTACCACTAGATTCGCCAAGCTTAATAGCTTCATCGCCTGTTGATATTATCATTGCTAGAAATACAATAGAAAGAACTCCTACAATACCTAACAATATGGTTAATATTTTTTTCATCTGTTTAAATTTTATTGTGTTAAATAAGTCAGATGCAATTCGCCAACAATCATTTTAGATTCATCTTAAATCATTATGGCTCATTTCATAATGCTTACAATTTTAAATTATTACTTCTTGTGTCTAATTAACAAATCCATCAACGTAATGGAAGCATCTTCCATATCGTTAACAATGCTATCAATTTTCGCAATAATATAATTGTAAAAAATCTGAAGTATGATGGCCACAATTAAACCAAATACCGTTGTTAAAAGTGCTACTTTAATACCACCTGCAACCAACGACGGGTTCATATCCCCTGCAGCTTCAATTTTATCAAAAGCTTGAATCATACCAATTACCGTACCCATGAAACCAAGCATTGGCGCCAAAGCGATAAATAACGAAATCCAAGACACGTTTTTTTCCAACTGTCCCATTTGAACACCACCGTAAGCTACAACAGCTTTTTCGGCAGCCTCAACACCTTCGTCTGTTCTATCCAATCCTTGATAGAATATAGAAGCGATGGGGCCTTTTGTGTTTCTACAAACCTCTTTTGCAGCTTCAACACCACCAGATGATAGTGCATCTTCAACATTTTTGGTTAATTTTTTTGTGTTTGTTGTAGAAAGGTTTAAAAAGATGATTCTCTCGATAGCAATGGCTAAACCTAAAATTAAACACAACAGTACAATACCCATAAATCCTGGACCACCTTCTACGAACCTCTTTTTTAGTTCTTGGTGAAATCCGAGTTCTTCAGCGGGTGCTGCGTCTTGTTCTTGAGTGATAGTTGCAACTGTTGTTACTGCCGTTGTTGCGTTTGCATTTGTAGTTGCATTAACAGTTCCGAATGCCATTAATCCTGAAATGGCTAGGATAGAAAATAATCTTTTCATGTTCTCGATCTTAATTTTATTAGTTAAAGTGTTAAAGATATAAAAAATATGGTAATTAAAAACAAAAAATACAGCAGAGAGGAAGGGATTCGAACCCTCGATACGCTATTAACGCATACACGCTTTCCAAGCGTGCGCCTTAAGCCACTCGGCCACCTCTCTGAATATCGTAATACTTTTAATTACGGTGGCTCAAATAACAAAAAAAAATTAAGCTGTTAAAATTTTAACAGTTAATTTTTAAGTTATTTCTCCTCTTAAGGCTATTTCGTAGCTGATTTTAAAGGCATTGTGCGAAATATTTTGTCCGACTAAATACATTAACTTAGAGACTGCTGCTTCGGTTGTGATGTCTTTTCCCGAGATTACCCCTATTTTCTTCAGTTGATTACTGGTTTCGTAATGCCCCATTATCACACTTCCGCCCGAACATTGTGTCACATTAATAATATGTATGCCTTTTTTTATTGCATTTTTTAGAATATTTATAAACCAAGCCTCGGTTGTACAATTTCCCGCGCCATAGGTTTCTAAAATAACACCTTTTAAATTTGGGGTGTTAAAAACACTCTGCAAAACCGCTTCTGAAATTCCCGGAAACAACTTTACAAGGGCTATATTTTTATCTAAATTTTTATGAACCACTAATTTTTTATTCACATTGGGTTTGAACAAATATTCATTATTTACCTTTAAATGCACACCAGACTCTGCCAAATCTGGATAATTTAATGAGGCAAAAGCTTCAAAATGTTCGGCATTTATTTTTGTGGTTCGGTTGGCACGGTATAGTTTGTATTCAAAATACAAACACACTTCTTTAATAACAGGTTTTTTTCGATGTTGTAACGATGCCACTTGAATTGAGGTGATTAAATTCTCCTTGGCGTCGGTACGCAAATCACCAATGGGCAATTGCGACCCCGTAAACACTACTGGTTTTGCCAAATTTTCCAGCATAAAACTTAGTGCCGATGCGGTATAGCTCATGGTATCGCTGCCGTGCAATACTACAAAGCCATCGTTATCGTGGTAATGTTTTTCAATTAATTCGGCAATTTGCACCCAATATTCCGGATTCATATTACTAGAATCAATAGGCTCTTTAAACGATACCGTATCAATATTACAATCCAACAGATTTAATTCCGGGATGCGTTTTAGTATATTTTTAAAATTGAAGGCTCGAAGTACGCCGGTTTTAAAATCTTTAACCATACCAATGGTTCCGCCGGTATAAATTAGCAATATGTTTGGTTTCGTGGTGCTCATAATCCTAAATTTTAAAAATAGCTTTTGAGTTTTCGGTGGTAATTTTAGCGATGTCCACCTCACTCCTATTATATATATAGGACAGTTTTTTTAAAACCTCTAATATATACAGGCTTTCATTTCGTTTGCCCCGGTATGGTGTTGGAGCCAAATACGGCGCATCGGTTTCCAACACAATATGCTTTAAATCGATTTGATTTAAGAATTGATCAATCTTCCCGTTTTTAAAGGTGGCCACCCCGCCAATTCCTAATTTCATATTAAAGGATATGGCTTGATGTGCTTGCTCGAGAGTTCCTGTAAAACAGTGAAAAATACCGAATAAATCGTCGCTTTTTTCTGTTTCTAAAACTTCAAATATCTCGTTGAAAGCCTCGCGACAATGAATCACTATGGGTAACTTGTATTGTTTGGCCAGTTGTATTTGATGCTTAAAAGCTTTTTTTTGGATGCCTAAAGTCGATTTGTCCCAATACAAATCTATTCCTATTTCGCCAACGGCATAAAAATTTCGTTTTGCGAGCAACACTTCAACATGTTTCAATTCATCTTTATAATTATCTTTTACATGTGTGGGATGCAAACCCGTCATTAAAAACACATGGTTCGGATAATCTTTTTCAAGCTGAAGCATGGATGCGGTATAAGTTGAATCTATGGCTGGAATAAAAAACCGTGTAACGCCTTGCGCAATGGCACGATCAATCATCTCATTTCTGTCGTCATCAAAAGCTTCGCTGTATAAATGGGTGTGGGTATCTGTAATTATCAAATTTTAATATTTTAAATGGTATCCTTAACACTTTTTTGTAAAAATAATTGTTTTATAGGATTATCTTTGTTTAAAACTAAATTAGATGCAAACACTGCAACAATTCCTGCTGGAGAAAGGCTATACCAAAGTAAAATTGAAACTTACCAAAACCAATCATTTTGAGGTAAAGGCCACTATTAATGGTGTAAAAGGCCTGTTTATATTAGATACCGGTGCGTCAAGTTCTTGTGTTGGTTTTGAAGCGGTTGAAAATTTTAATTTACTGGCCGAAGATTCCTTAATTAAAGCCGCCGGTGCTGGTGCTATAGATATGGACACGCAAATGGCGAAAAAAAACAAAGTGAAGATTGGCAAATGGAAACACGACAAAGTGGTTTTGGTCTTATTTAACCTTACCCACGTTAACACCGCACTTATAAATCATAACGCTGAACCAGTTGATGGCATTATTGGTGCAGATATTTTAAAAAAGGCAAAAGCAGTAATTGATTACGAAAAAAAATATTTATATCTAAAGTTATAAGATGACACCATTATAATGATTACTTTTATTATTTAATAGCAACATAATCCCTCAAGAATTAATTAATGAACCACAGTATAGTAATTGCGGACGATCATCCGCTTATGTTAAGAGGTTTATCAGATTTTTTAACCTCAAAAGGTTTTAACATTGTTGGCAGCGCCCAAGATGGTAACACCGCCTATAATCTTATTGTAAAATTAAAACCGGACATTGCCATTTTAGATATTAGAATGCCTCATAAAACAGGGTTGGAAATTGCCGAAGCCTGCCAAAAAAACAACCTTGATACTAAAGTTATTTTAATAACCTTTGATAAAGAAGAAGAAGTTTACGACCAAGCGATTGAGTTTGGGGTTTACGGCTATATTTTAAAGGAGTTTGCCATTGAAGAAATTGAAACTTGTATAGAACATGTTGTAAATAACAAATCCTATTTTAGCGAAGAAATCGCTGATTATTTAAAGGCCAGTAGTGCAGAGCAAAAACCAGAAGCTTTAGCATCGTTAAGTAAATCTGAACTTAAAATAATTAAACTTGTTGCTGAGAATAAAACCAGCCCCGATATTGCCGAAGAATTGAGCATTTCGGTTAGAACCGTAGAAAAACACCGAAGCAATATTTTGGCAAAATTAGGGTTAGACAACAAGCCATCTTCACTCTCAATTTGGGCCGGTGTTAATAAGGACTTCCTTTAACCCTGGTTTATCAACTAAAATCAAAATCATGCATTTTTAAAAATACGTAGTTCTACGTATTGTATTTATCCCCTGATTGTCATATATTTACAGTGCTATTAATTAGTTCTTAGGGAGAATTATTGAAAGCTCTAAATTGTAATGATTTAGAGCTTTCTTTATTTATAGAAATCATTGACCCGCAAAAAATACGTAGTTCTACGTATTTTTTATATCATCAGTATACTATACTTTTACAGTGCTATTAATTAATTCTTAATTAGGGAGAATTGTTTATGAGGGCTCTGCGTTAAAAACGCAGGGTCTTCTTTAAAAAGAATTAAAAAAACCTCAAAACTATCTTTTATATAAACATCATGGAAACAAATAACAGTCTCGATAAATACTTTGCAGTAGGGTTAGTAATTTTAGTTCTCATCATAATTTCAATTAATATTCTTGTTACTTTTTTTTAGTTTTAGTTAGTCTTTTTTAAAGTTATTAATTGAAAAAAAAAAGCGAGTTACCCATAAAGTAACTCGCTTTTTTATTTATTAAAATTTATTTTTTTAAAGCTCCAATGCTTTTTTAACATCGTTATCCATCAGCAATTCAATTGGGTTTTCCAAAGCCTCTTTAACAGCCACTAAAAACCCAACAGATTCTTTACCGTCAATAATTCTGTGGTCGTACGATAGTGCCACATACATTATAGGTCGAATTTCAACCTTACCATCAACAGCAACAGGTCTTTCAACAATATTATGCATACCTAAAATAGCACTCTGTGGCGGATTGATTATGGGTGTAGACAGCATGCTTCCAAACACACCGCCGTTTGAAATGGTAAATGTACCACCGGTCATCTCATCAACCGTAATTTGTCCATCGCGAGCACGAATAGCCAATCGTTTTACTTCAGATTCAACACCTCTAAAACTTAAGTTTTCAGCATTTCGTATTACAGGAACCATGAGTCCTTTAGGTCCGGAAACCGCAATACTAATATCGCAAAAATCAAAAGAAATCATTTCTTTTCCATCAATCATAGAATTAACATCCGGATACATTTTTAAGGCTCGTACAATGGCTAAAGTGAAAAAACTCATAAATCCTAAACCAACACCGTGTTTGGTTTTAAAGGCCTCTTTGTAGTCTGAACGCAATGCAAAAATGGGCGACATATCAACCTCATTAAACGTGGTTAACATGGCCGTTGTATTTTTGGCCTCAACCAAACGCTCTGCTACTTTACGTCGTAACATAGACATTCTACTACGCGATGTTCCTCTGTTTCCGCCCGTTGGTGTGCCCATACTTGGTACGGCGTTTACAGCATCTTCTTTAGTAACACGACCATCTTTTCCTGTTCCAGAAATTGAAGCGGCATCCATACCTTTTTCAGCTAAAATCTTTTTTGCCGCAGGACTTGCTGTTCCCGTAGCATAAGTTTTAGCCTCTGTTTCTTTTGCTTTTGGCGCTTCTGTTTTCGGTGCCTCTTCCTTTGTTTCTTCCTTTGCACTATCGGCAACACCTTCTGGTTTTTCTGCGCTTGTATCTATTAAACACACCACAGCCCCAACAGCAACGGCATCGCCTTCTTCAGCTTTAAGCGTAATGGTTCCGTTGGCTTCTGCCGGTAATTCAAGGGTAGCTTTATCACTATCAACCTCTGCAATAGCTTGGTCTTTTTCTACATAATCGCCATCTTCAACTAACCATGTTGCTATTTCTACTTCGGTAATAGATTCCCCTGGTGATGGTACTTTCATTTCTAAAATCATGCTCTATAATTTTAATTGTATATGAGTTTTTTAATATAGTTTTATTAGTTTTCAACATTGAAAACAGCGTTTATAACACGTTGTTGTCGTCGTTTATCGCGCGTGCTTGAGCCTGGTGCTGGTACGGAATTGTACGGTCTTGAACAAACATCGAGTTTAACCAAATCCATACGCTGCATCATATGGCTCCAAGCTCCCATATTCTTTGGTTCTTCTTGCGCCCAAACATAGTTTTCAACATTTGGATAACGGTTAATAATTTGCTGAATTTTATCTAAATGTAATGGAAATAACTGCTCTATGCGCACTAATGCCACATCTTCGTTATTTAGATTTTCTCTTTCGGCCAATAAATCGTAATAGAATTTACCTGTACAGAATACTAATTTTTTTATGTTTTTCGGGTTTACCGAATCATCAATAACTTCTTGAAACGTATCGTTTGCCAAGGCGCTTAAAGATGACACCGCTTTGGGGTGGCGCAATAAACTTTTTGGCGTAAATACAATTAAAGGTTTTCTGAAATCGCGTTTCATTTGACGACGCAATAAATGGAAAAAATTTGAAGGTGTTGTACAGTTTGCAACCACCATATTATCATCGCCACATAATTGTAAATAGCGTTCTATTCGTGCCGATGAATGCTCAGATCCTTGGCCTTCGTATCCATGTGGCAATAGCACAACAATGCCGTTTTGGACTTTCCATTTGTCTTCGGCTGCCGATAAATATTGGTCAAAAATAATTTGAGCGCCATTGCTAAAATCTCCAAATTGCGCTTCCCAAATGGTTAGAGTGTTTGGGTTTGCCATAGCGTAACCGTAGTCGAAACCTAGCACGGCATATTCGGATAACAAGGAGTTATAAATATCCATTTTACCCTTGCTCTCGGGATTTGTGTTTAAAAGATTGATGCGCTCTTCGGAAATCTCATCTCTTAAAATGGCATGACGGTGGCTGAATGTACCACGCTCAACATCTTGCCCAGAAATGCGCACATTAAAACCTTCTTCCATCAAACTACCATAAGCCAAGGTTTCTGCCATACCCCAATCGAGTGTGTTGGTTTCAAAAACCATTTTCGCACGACCATCTAAAATACGTTCGGCTTTACGTAAAAACTTAACGCCTTCAGGAACGGTTGAAACAATTTTTGATATGTGTTCTAACTTTTCCTTTGGGTAATTAGTATCAACTGGCTCAAGCATTGAATCCAAACCTTGGCGATCAAAAGCCGTCCAACGTTCTTGCATAAACTCGCGAACGATTGAAGCATCCTCTTCTTTAGATTTTGTGTATTCTCTTTCTAAAGTATCTTTAAAATCAGAAATTATTTTATCTAAATAAGCCTTGTCAATAGTGTTTTCTGCTATGAGTTTATCCGAATAAATTTTAAACGGATTTTGATGCTTAGCAATATTTTTATAGAGTTTTGGTTGTGTGAATCGCGGTTCGTCACCTTCGTTATGGCCATATTTACGATAGCCCAACAAATCGATATACACGTCTTTTTTATAACGCATTCTGTACTCCAAGGCCATTTCTACGGCATGTACAACGGCTTCGGCATCATCTGCATTTACATGTAAAACCGGAGACAAAGTTACTTTAGCAACATCGGTACAATAGGTGCTTGAACGGGCATCGAGGTAATTGGTTGTAAAACCGATTTGATTGTTTACCACAATATGAACGGTACCACCGGTTTTATAGCCGTTTAGTTGGCTCATTTGTGCCACCTCGTAAACAATACCCTGTCCTGCTATAGCGGCATCGCCATGTACAACTATGGGGATTATTTTAGAATCGTCGCCATCGTAATCCGTATCGATTTTTGCTCTGGTAATTCCTTCGGCAACCGACGCCACAGTTTCTAAATGGGACGGGTTTGGCACCAAATTCATTTTGATGTTCTTTCCGTTTTGATAAGTTTTATCAAGCGTTAATCCCAAATGGTATTTTACATCGCCATCAATATTTTCATCTTCAAAATCCTTACCCTCAAACTCGCTAAAAAGCTCTCGCAAAGGTTTTCTAAAAATGTTTACCAGCGTACTTAAACGGCCACGATGTGCCATACCCAATACGCATTCTTTAACACCGTATCTTTCAACCGCATAAAAAAGCACATTACTTAGTGCTGGTATCAAAGATTCGCCACCCTCTAAAGAAAAACGTTTTTGCCCCACATATTTGGTTTGCAAAAAGTTCTCGAAAGTAACGGCTTGGTTTAATTTAGAAAGAATATATTTTTTAGTTTCAACTGAAAAGTCGGGCTGATTTTCATTTTTATTCAATTGGTCTTGCCACCACTGAATCACCTCAGGATTACGCAAATACATGTACTCAACACCTATTGAACTGCAATAAATGTTTTCTAAATGCGAAATAATTCGGCGTAAAGGTTGAGCCCCAATACCTAAGTTTTCGCCTGCATCAAAAACCGTATCTAAATCGCTTTCAGAGAGATTGAAATTCTCTAATGCTAAAGTTGGTGAATATGTTCGGCGCTCTCTAACCGGGTTTGTTTTAGTAAACAAATGCCCTCGCATGCGGTAGCCATCAATGAGCCTAACCACTTGAAATTCTTTTTGAACATGTTCTGGGATTTGAGCAGAAACACCTTCAACAATTTCGCCATCCAATCCGTAATTCTCTGTGCCAAAATCGTACCCTTGAAAAAAGGCCCTCCAACTGGGTTCAACCGTATCTGGATGTTGT
This sequence comes from Hwangdonia lutea, assembly GCF_032814565.1. Taxonomy (GTDB): domain Bacteria; phylum Bacteroidota; class Bacteroidia; order Flavobacteriales; family Flavobacteriaceae; genus Hwangdonia; species Hwangdonia lutea. The sequence continues at coordinate 1,960,355 of NZ_CP136521.1, read as the reverse complement.
AAGTACTGTTCGTATAAATCAGCAAAATATGCTGTATGTGCTGCGTTTAAAAATGAAAATTTATCCATTATTATTTTTAATACCGTATAGGTTCGTCAAAATATTTCTCAAAAATACAACTTTTACTAAAATTAGATGTTTCTTTTATTATATTTATAAGTAATTATTACCCATTTGTAAAACAAGCTGTTGTTTAGCATTAATTTTTTGATGATTTCTAATTTTATTTCATGATGCATACGTTTAAAAAGACAAAATCTACACTACTTTTTATATACCTATTTGTTGCTACAAATATTATAATAGCGCAACAACAAAAGCATGATTTTTGGAATCAAGTTAGATTTGGAGGCGGTGTTGGTTTAAGTTTTGGCGACGGCTATTTTAGCGGTACGCTTGCCCCAAGTGCGGTTTATGAATTTGATAGGAATTTTGCTTTTGGGTTGGGACTCAATGCCACATTTAACAATCAAAAAAATGTTTACAAATCGACCATTTTAGGCGGCAGTTTAATCGGATTATTTAATGTTGTAAATGAATTTCAGCTTTCCACCGAATTTGAACAACTTAACGTTAACAGAACCTATAATGTTAATTTGAATTTAGACAAAGATAATTATTGGGTTCCAGCTTTATTTATTGGTGCCGGTTACCGAAATGGGCAGGTCACTTTTGGAGTTCGATACGATGTGCTGTACGATGCAGATAAAAGTATATACGCCAATGCTTGGGCGCCTTTTGTTAGGTTTTATTTCTAAATTTCGAGCGGATTAAAAATCTCTTTCAATAGTTTCAAAAAAAAATCATATTTATTTCTACTTTTTATCTAATTTTTTTCCTTCAAATTTAATTTTCATCATACTTCAATCTAAGTAAAACACTATCTACCAATAGGTTGTGTCTACCAACACATTCCATTCAAAATCAATAAAGGACATTTTTGTCCTAAATATGACAAATATCATATTTTACATCTTTCTTTGATTGTAATTTTGTGACTTAAATTACGTAAATATGAAATCAACACTAAAATTAATGTCTGTTTTATTTGTAACGCTACTTTTAAGTTGCGGAGGCAAAGAAGAAAAAAAGAAAGAAGGATTCTCTTACCAAAAGAAAGCTCCAACAGAAAAAACTACAACAAAAAAGGCTGAAAAAAAGGTTCCTGCATCCAAAACCATCGATTTAACCAATAAAGGCGTAGGCCCTATAAAGTCAATTACGTTAGGTGCCGAGATAGACCAAAAAATGGCAGCTCATGGTGCAGATGTATTTAAAAAAATGTGTACGGCTTGTCACAGACCCGACAAAAAGTTTATTGGTCCAGCGCCTAAAAACATTCTAGAACGCAGAACTCCGGAGTGGGTTATGAACATGATTTTAGATCCAGAAGGTATGGTGAAAAACGATCCGTTGGCTAAAGACTTATTAATAGAGTTCAACGGTTCTCCAATGGCAAATCAAAACTTAACAGAAGAGGAAGCCAGAGCGGTATTAGAATATTTTAGGACCCTGAAATAAGTAAAACAACTAAAAACCATAACTAATGAAAACTATTAAACTACTGTTTTTTGTTTTTGCATCGGTTGCAGTAATGTACTCCTGCAAGAACGATACGAAACAAACCTCAACGAACTCGACGGCGACATCAACTGAAAGTGCACCTGAAGACCGTACAGGACAAGCTTTTATTGAAGATGACGGATCTACACCAAATATCTTGCAAATAGCCATTGGTTCTGAAGACCATTCTACATTAGTTGCAGCCGTACAAGCAGCCCAATTAGAAAACGCCTTGGTAAACGCAGGTCCACTAATGGTTTTTGCACCTACTAATGAAGCCTTTGCAGCTTTACCTGAAGGCACCGTTGAAAACTTGTTAAAACCTGAAAACAAAGATGCTTTAGCTAATATTTTAAAGTTCCATGTTACACCAGGAAATTACTCTAAGGACTTTTTGAAGAAGTTTAAAAAACTAGGACAAGCCAACAACGGCTATGTAAAAGTTGAAGTTGTAGACGGAGAACCTCTTATTGGTGGCGCAAAAATAATAGCTAGTGTGCCAGCAGGAAACGGAATAATACATGTCGTTGACAAGGTATTATTACCACCAACAGAATAATAAAAAAATCACTAATCAAATACTAAATAACAATGAAAAAAATATTAAAAATAAGCGTTGCAGCTTTATGTGTTTTAGTAGCATTTACAAGCTGTAATAACTCGGGAAAATCAGGTGGAAAATCTGGTGCCTTAGCAAGTAATATTGCTGAAAAAGTATATGTTGCACCTGGTGAGCACGATTCGCACTACGCCTTTATATCTGGAGGTTACAGTGGTAACCTTACGGTTTACGGACTACCTTCTGGACGACTATTTAAGGAAATTCCGGTGTTTTCACAATTTCCAACAAACGGTTACGGATATTCTGAAGAATCGAAGCCTATGTTAGAAACCTCTTATGGTTTTATTCCATGGGACGATTCGCATCACCCAGACATTTCTCAAACCAATGGTGTTTTGGATGGTCGTTGGGTATTTATCAACGGAAACAACACACCTCGTATTGCTAGAGTTGGATTGAGATCGTTTGAAACAGAAGAAATTATTGAAATTCCAAATAGTGCCGGTAATCACAGTTCATCTTTTATCACAGAAAACACGGAATATGTGGTTGCAGGAACACGTTTTTCAGTACCCGTTCCGCAAAGAGACATGCCTATTAAAGACTATAAAGGAAACTTTAAAGGGGCTTTAACTTTTATTTCTGTTGATCCAGAGCACGGACACATGGATATTAAATTCCAAGTTTTAATGCCCGGATTTAACTACGATTTATCACACCCCGGACGTGGAAAATCCCATGGATGGTTCTTCTTTACAACCTACAACACCGAAGAGGCAAGTACTTTATTAGAAGTTAACGCTTCTCAAAATGACAAAGATTTTATTGCAGCCATAAACTGGAAAAAAATTGAAGAGTATGTAAATAACGGTGGTGGTACCATGATGCCAGCAAACTATGCACACAACGTACTTGATGAAAACACACATGTAACCACGTCTACCCTTAAAAAGGAAGTGCGTGTTATTAACCCTTCTGAAGTTCCTGGAGCAATCTATTTATTACCAACACCAAAATCACCACATGGTTGTGACGTAGATCCTTCTGGAGAGTACATTGTAGGTAACGGTAAATTATCGGCTAACTTAACCGTGCATTCATTTACAAAAATGCTAGATGCTATTGAGAACGAAAAATTTGCAGGTGATGCTTATGGCATTCCAGTTTTAAATTTCGAAGATGTTTTAGCTGGTTCGGTAGAACAACCAGGATTAGGCCCATTACATACAGAATTTGATGGCAAAGGAAATGCTTATACCACGTTCTTTATTTCTTCGGAAGTTGTAAAATGGAAATTAGGCACATGGGAAGTTATCGACAGAAAACCAACCTACTACTCTGTTGGTCACTTAACTATTCCAGGTGGAAACTCAAGAGAACCTTTTGGTAAATACATGTTCGCGATGAACAAAATCACCAAAGACCGTTATTTACCAGTTGGCCCAGAAATGGAGCACTCAGCACAATTGTATGATATTTCGGGGGAAAAAATGGAGCTGCTTTTAGATTTCCCAACACATGGTGAGCCACATTATGCTGCCGCTATTCCAGCTGAAATTATTAAAGAAAACTCACTAAAATTCTATAAGCTTGCCGATAATAAACATCCGCGTAAAGCTACTAACGAAAGTGAAACCAAAGTGGTTAGAGACGGTAAAAACGTGCATGTTTACATGACATTAATCCGTAGCCACTTTACACCGGATAATATTGAAGGCATCAAAGTGGGCGACAAGGTATTTTTCCATGTTACCAACTTAGAGCAGGATTTTGATGTACCGCACGGTTTCGCCATGATTGGTGCTAATAATGCTGAATTGTTAATTGCTCCTGGGCAAACCAGAACTTTAACATGGGAACCAAAACAAGTTGGTGTTTGGCCATTCTATTGTACCGATTTCTGTTCGGCACTGCACCAAGAAATGCAAGGATATGTTCGCGTGTCTCCAGCTAATAGCAATGTACCTTTAAAATGGTCGTTAGGAGAAGATATTGAATAAAAATTAGAGAAATTTTGTTTTAGTGTTTATTTCTCTAAATAAGGCGAGGGTTGATTTTTCGCTCTCGCCTTTCTTTTTAAAAACACTATAATCTGTTAACACAGAAACCTCACTCAACCCAATAACTATCAATTTATAATATTATGAAAAAGGCTGGCATAATAATGATTATAGGATCATTACTGTTATTAGGACTTTTTAAATTTCCTTTATGGAATATCATGCTTGGTGCCCCACAATATCCAGATCCACTTGGTATGAATATTTATATTGATGGCATTCAAGGTGTCGAAGAGTTCGATTTGCAAAACATTGATGGATTAAACCACTATATTGGCATGAAAACGATTCCTAAAGCAGACGAAATGTGGGAGTTCGCCGTATTTCCTAAAGTTATTTTAGGCATGGCCATATTGGGTGTTGTTATTGGTTTATTAGGTTTCTTCAAAAAAATAAGCTACAAATTTTTCTTGGGCTGGTTTGTACTGATGTCTGTATTAGGAATTTTGGGCATGTACGATTTTAACAACTGGCTAATCGATTACGGTAGCAACCTAGACCCAAATGCCATTTTAAAATTAAATAATCCAGATGGCACGCCCATGACTTACAAACCACCACTATTTGGATTTCAAAAACTATTAAATTTTGATGTTACCTCGTTGCCACATACGGGCGGTTATCTTATGTTTGTGGGAATGACATTAACACTTGTTGCGTTCTGGTTAGGCCGAAAAACAAGCTTAAAAAAAGCAACGCAATAACACAGCATTTTTAAAACACTAAAATTATGCAAACACTAAAACACTATTCAATTCTTGCATTAATACTGATATGCTTCAGTTGCGATGTAAAACCAAAAAAAATAAACTACGGAAGCGATGGTTGCCATTTTTGTAAAATGACTATTGTTGATAAAGTACACGCCGCAGAAATTGTAACCAAAAAAGGCAAGGTATATATGTTTGATGCCACAGAATGCATGATTAATTTTATGGATGAATTCGACACGTCTGAAATTAAGCTATACCTATCAAACAACTACACAGAACCCGAAGCTTTAATTGATGCTACAAAAGCCACTTTTTTAATTAGCGAAAACATCCCAAGTCCAATGGGTGCTTTTTTATCGGCTTTTAAAAATAAAGCTGACGCTGAAAAAACACAGGCCGAAAAAGGAGGCGATTTGTATACCTGGGCCGAATTACTAGCAAAATTTAAAGACTAGTACCATGAAACATTTCATCGTTTTTTTATCCGCCATGTTCATGGCTAACCTAACTATGGCAAAAACTATCGAGGTTTGCGGCAGTTGCAGTATTTCTACTTTAAAAGAAGGTATTGCACAGGCCAAAGATTTTGATACCATTATAGTTAAAAAAGGTACTTACAAAGAGCACAACATTAAAGTAGACAAACCGTTAACCATTATTGGCGAAAATTACCCAGTAATTGATGGCGAAGCCAAAGGTGAAATCATCACCATTACGGCCGATAATGTTACGGTTGATGGCTTGTTTATTATAAACGTTGGCACAAGTTATACTGAAGATTATGCTGCGATCCGTGTAAAAAACAGCAAAAACTTTACCATTCAAAATTTAGTTTTAGAAAAACTTTTCTTTGGTATTTATATTGAAAGATCAAGAGATGGTAAAGTGTTCCATAACAAAATAGTTGGCGATGCTGTTGAAGAATATAACTCGGGCAATGGCATACAGTTGTGGTACAGCAAAAATGTGGCCATCGAACACAATTTTGTGCAACACGTAAGAGACGGCATCTATTTAGAATTTTCAGATTTTTGCACCATCAAAAACAACGTCAGCTCGTTAAATGTACGCTATGGTTTGCATTTTATGTTTTCTAATGACGATATGTATCAAGACAATATTTTTGAAAACAACGGTGCCGGAGTGGCCGTTATGTTTTCAAAAAGAATAAAAATGTACAATAACATTTTTAAAGAAAATTGGGGTACCGCATCGTATGGCTTACTTCTAAAAGAGATAAACGATGCCGAAATACAGGGCAACACCTTTAAAGATAACACCATAGGCATTAATGTTGAAGGCTCGAACAGAATCGATTATATAAACAATAACTTTATAAGCAATGGTTGGGCGTTAAAAGTTCGTGGCGCTTGCTACACCAATCACTTTAAAAGTAACAATTTCTTGTATAATTCTTTTGATGTTTCTTATAATAGCAAAATTAACGATAACCGTTTTGAATCAAATTTTTGGAGCAATTACACGGGCTACGATTTAGATAAAGACGGTATTGGAGATGTACCCTACAGACCCGTAAAACTGTTTTCATATATTGTAAACAGAACACCAGAAACCATTATTTTACTGCGTAGTTTGTTTATAGATATTATTGATTTTTCCGAAAAAGTATCCCCTGTTTTTACACCAGATAATTTACTGGACAACAAACCTAAAATGAAAAAAATAACATGGTAAGCATTCAAAATTTACATAAAAAATTCGGCAAAAACCAAGTTTTAAGCGCGCTTGATTTAGAGATTAGCGAAGGCGGTATTTTTGCTGTTCTGGGTCCTAATGGCTCTGGTAAAACCACATTGATAAAATCTATTTTGGGCATGGTTATACCCAATAAAGGCAACATATCTGTACTTGGAGAAAACGTGAGTCGACATTCAGATTACAGACATAAAATTGATTATTTACCGCAAATTGCCAATTTTCCGAGTAATTTAAAAGTAAAGGAATTAATTAAAATGATTAAAGATTTGCGCAAACACACCGATGAAGATGCGCGTTTAATTAAACTCTTCAAATTAGAACCGTTTTTAGATAAAAAACTGGGCACCCTTTCCGGAGGCACAAAACAAAAAGTAAACCTCGTGTTAACCTTTATGTTTGATAGTCCGTTGATTATTTTAGACGAACCCACAACGGGCTTAGACCCCATTTCTCTTATCCGATTAAAAAATTTAATTCAAGTAGAAAAAGCCAAGGGAAAAACCATTTTAATAACCTCGCACATTATGAGTTTTGTTGAAGAAGTCTCCGATGAAATCGTGTTTTTATTAGAAGGTAAAATTTACTTTAAAGGCAGTATTTCAGAATTAAAAAACAAGACCAATCAACCCGATTTCGAACACGCAATCGCATCAATACTTTCAGAAAATCATGCTTAAAATATTAAAATATAGTTTTTACGATCTCATGCGCAGCCGCTGGAGTTACGTTTATTTTGCATTCTATTTAATGCTGGGTATTGTACTCCTGTTTTTAAACAACGATCTTTCAAAAGCTGTCATTACTTTAATGAATGTTATTATTGTTTTAGTACCATTAATCGGCACAATTTTTGGCGTGATGTACTACTACAATTCCAAAGAATTTACCGAACTTTTATTGGCACAACCCTTAAAACGTTCATCGATATTTTTAGGGCAATATTTAGGTGTGGCCCTATCACTTTCTATGAGCTTAATTTTAGGATTGGGCATCCCGTTTGTGTTTTACGGTTTGTTTGAAAGTAGTGCCATTTGGGATTTTTCACTACTACTCATCACAGGCGCTTTTTTAACTTTAATATTTACGGCATTGGCTTTTAACATCGCCCTATCAAACGAAAATAAAATTAAAGGTTTTGGTTACGCCATTTTATTATGGTTGTTTTTAGCGGTGATTTACGATGGGCTGTTTTTAATGACTTTAATTATGTTTGAAGATTATCCGTTAGACAAATTATCGTTGGTGGGCACCATGCTCAATCCCATCGATTTATCAAGAACACTCATTCTTTTAAAACTAGATATTTCGGCATTATTAGGTTATACGGGTGCTGTTTTTAAGCAATTCTTTGGCACTAATTTCGGATTGATTATATCGACAATAATGCTAACGGCTTGGGTGGTTTTTCCGGTGCTGAGAATTATATTCAAATCGAAAAAGAAAGATTTTTAAAGCAAAATAAAATTTATACTTATGAAAACAAAAGCCTTAACCATAGTACTCATTTTAATTACCACAATAAGTTGTAAAAATGAAACGAAAACTGAAGCTATGTCCGGAGTCGACAATTTAGAGCTAACTTTAAATAACGGTGAAAAGTGGATTGCAAACGTAGAAACCGATAAAGGCGTTAAAAGCATGGATTCTATAATCGCGGTTTTTAAAAAAGAAAAAGACAAGGACTATAATACTTTAGGTGAAAACCTCTCGAAACAAACCAGTTATATTATTAAAAACTGCACCATGGAAGGCGAATCACACGACCAATTGCATGTGGTTTTGGTGCCAATGCTCGATGAAATTTCAGCCTTAAAAGAATCAAATAATACGGCAAACCCCGAAGCATCTTTAGTGAATTTAGAGCAACTCATCGATGCTTATTTTAGCCATTTTAAACTATAATTTAATTTATCGCCAAAATTCATCAACCAGATTATCCTCGAATTTTTCCGGTTGATGAATTTTTTCAATATGACGCATTTGTGCTTCGGTCGCTATTTTCTGAATTTCAGGAAACAGAACACGTTCTTCAAAGCGTATGTGTTTTTCCAATTCTTCTTCTATATTACTTAACGTTTTAGCATCATTTTCAGTTTCAGCAAATAATCGTTTTATGCGCCTGTGATCTGCCAATGCTGTTTTTATCAATTCATTATCCTGCTCCAATAGGGGGAAAATATGAGCTTCTTCCATATCAAAATGCGGAATTAAATGTTGTTTAAAAAACCAATCGGCATATGCCCTAATGCGCTTTGGCTCAATATTTTTACTAAACCCAGAGCGTATTTTCCAAGATAAAAGCAACCCGTGATGATGCTCTCTGCTTAAGGGTTGCAATGCTTTATGTCGTTTTTGCGGTTTGTGTTGCATAATTTTTTTGAGTTATAATATTAAATAATATAAAACCAATTCCTAAGGGTAATAATATACTAAAAAGAAAAAGCAATAGGTAGTAATTTGGTACTAATCCGTTTCCGAAGTAAAACATAACACCCTGAATTGTAAGTAATAATTCTGTTAAAACAAATCCAGAAATAAAAGTATAAATGCCTATATACAGGCTTTTGCTCTGCCTTACCAATGGGCTTTGTAAAATAAATAAAAACAAAAACCCCGTAATAACACCAAGCATTAAAAGATGAATAAACCCAACAACCAAGTTGCGGTGCGTATAAACAATTTGCGAAAACTCGGGAAACAACGCTAATAATTGTAGACTAATCTTTAAAACAAAGCAACATATTGAAAACCAATATAAATGAGTAACGAGTTTTGGCCGCTGTTTTAATACCGTTGAAAATTTTGGTTGTATCAATTTTAAAAAGTAGTACCCCATTACTAGCTGCATTATAGTGCCTAATCCGTTACAATAAAGCAGCAAATTATGAGGCGCAAACCATTGGATTGGCAAGGCTAAAGTAAGTACCGTTGATGCCACCAATAGCTTGAAAAATCGCCTAAACAGTTTTGAGTTTTCAACCCGAAAAAAATGAAAAAACACAGCAATTACGGCTATTAAAAACCAGCCGTTAAACTGAAAATGCAAAAAGAATTGGATGGCAATTTGATAGAATGCAGAGGCTTGCCCAAGCATGGAAACTGCAGGCCCTAAACACCATACGCCAATGGTGGATAGTACCATAAAAACCAACGCCGTTTTAAGTAAGTACTGCGTTACTACGGATGCGGTTTTTTGATGTTTCCAAACCAAGTACACAAAATAATAACTGCACAAAATGTGTAAGGTTGAAAAGGTAATGGAAACCGCGGCATAGCCTTGAAACGGAAAACTTAAAAGCATACCAATAACCGCAATTTCGGTAACCCAAAACAAGCGTGTAAAAACGGTTTTTTTATCAGGAATAAAATAATGAACAATTAACACAAACAGCATTAAATATACCCAACCTAACATAGCCACATGCGAATGTGCGTGTGTTAAAAAACGATAGTTTAAGCCAATATCTCCCACAAAAGCGTAGCGTAAAGCCAAACCCAATAAGGCAGCAATTAAAAAATTAACCAAACATACCACAGTAAGTTTTTTAACCATTTTTGGCGTTTTGTTTTTGCGATTTAAAATTACCAAAATAAAATGCTTTTCTACTTCTAAAATAATTTTAAACAAAAATCCTGGAATGTTTTAGGGAAAACGCTCCAGGATTTTCAAATAGACCTAAGTCACTTTTAAAGCTTGCTATTAATTAAATTGTTGTTCTAGCTTTATCGCCTTAGGGAATAGAATATTGTTTTCTAAATGGATGTGTAGGTGTAAATCTTGTTCAAATTCCTGAAGCATCGCATAAGTTACCCGATAAGTATTGCACGCATCTGCAGGTGGGTTATAATCATTTGTTAATGCTGCAATTTCTCTAAAACGCTCGCCTTCGTTATCGTGTTCTTGCATCATCATTGCAATAGGGTTTTCAACCGTTCCAAATTGTGGCGATTGTACAGCGCCTTGGTTTAATGTTGCCGACACCATCTTCTTAACAAAAGGAAACAATATAAGCTCCTCTTTTTTCATGTGGGCGGCCAACTCGCCTGCCGATGCTGTAAACAGCTCGTTTATCTTAAATAATTCCGGATGACGCTCGCCATGAACGCGACATAATTTATCTAAAAACTGACGTAATACTGGAATTTTTTCTTCAACATAACGGTGGTGTCTTTTTTCGATATAATCAATCAATAAATCTAAAGGCCACGATTTGTAATCAATTGATTCGCCTCCTTTATTGTTTAAAACGCTGTGTAACTCATCTAATAAAACGTTGCTATCAATTCCCTTTTTTTCGCACGCCTCTTGAATACTTCTGTTGCCGTTGCAGCAAAAATCTATTTTGTATTTCGAAAAAACAGCTGCTGTTCTATAATCTTCGGCTACAAATTGCCCTATTTGTTTTTCTGAATCTTTTTGTAATGTTACCATGATTAATTGTTTATTTCGGATAATTTTATCCTATTTATATTCAAATTTTTTTAAATCTTTAAAAATGAAGCACCCGATTTTATATTAAGTGCCAATTCCTCTAAACTTGTGTTTTCCAACATGTGCTTTAAACTGTCCCTAATGGCTTTAAACTTATCGTGAACCGGACACGGATGTGCTTCGTCGCACTTATGCAAACCCAAGCCACAACCATTATAAATGGAGTCGCCATCAATGGCTTTTACAATTTGGTTAAGTTTAATGGTTGCAATTTTATCTCTGCTAATCTCGAAACCCCCATAAGCTCCTTTTATAGAGTTTATTATATCGTGCTTTACCAAAGCTTGTAAAATTTTAGCTGTAAATGCTTGTGGCGAATCTATTTCCATTGCAATTTCTTTAGGGCTAACGCGTTTACCTTCAAAAGAATTGGTTGCAATAAAAATGGATGCTTTTATACCATATTCGCAAGCTTTAGAAAACATATTACTCTTTTTATTTGATGCAAATATATAGCATTATTTTAATTAGGACAAATTTATCTTAATTAAAATTTATTTTTATACCACACTTTTTGCCATTCGCGTTTTAAGATTAAAAACGACACGGCTTCAGATAGTTTTAGAATATCTTCACCATCCAAGGCTTTTACTTGTTTTTCTGAAACATCAATAATGTAAAGTAGGTTTAAATACGCCGTAAATTTTTCTTGAATAAGCTTATAAACGGTTTCGTGAAGTAATAGTTTTAAGCTTGAAGGCAAAATATCTTCGTGAAAATCTAAATCGATATTGGCCAGTAAAAAATCTTTGTTAAGCTGTTTTATCAATTTATGATACAAATCGGATTGATTAGCTTCTTCAATTAATGCATCAAACGTTGTTGGTAATTGCATAAGGCAGGTTTTCTCCCACTGTTTATTGGGATTCACGGAAATGAAAAAAATTATTATTTAAACATTCCTGTTCATTAAACTCATTCCAAAGTTTTTTAAAAGTTCTTTTTTATCATCAGAAATATGTAGTGATTCCAAAACCAAAAAAGCTTTTTTCGTGTAATCTTCAATGGCTATTTTTGTGGCTTGGGCAGAACCTGTCGAATTAAAAATTTCTTTTACAAGCGCTACTTTATTTTCAGCTGCATCGGTATTCGTTGCAAATAATTGTTGTAATGCTGCCCTTTCCGTTTCATTTGAAAACTCAAGCGCTTTAATATACAAATAGGTTTTTTTGTTAACAATAATATCGCCACCCACTTGTTTACCAAAAGTTTCAGGGTTGCCAAAAGCATCTAAATAGTCGTCTTGCAATTGAAAAGCGATACCTAAATTTTTACCAAACTCGTAAATGTTATCCTGATCTTCCGCGGAAGCGTTTGCAACAATAGCGCCCATTTTCATGGCGGCGCCAACCAAAACAGCGGTTTTGTATTCAATCATTTTTAAATAGGCTGCAACCGTTACATCGTCTCTGGTTTCAAAATCAATATCGTATTGTTGACCCTCACAAACCTCTAAAGCCGTTTTACTGAACAATTGTGCCAAAGCTTGAAAAATGTTGGCTTCGTAGTTTTCAAAAAGTTGGTACGCCATAATCAACATGGCATCGCCCGAGAGAATGCCTGTGTTTATATCCCACTTTTCGTGTACTGTTTTTTGTCCGCGTCGCAAGGGCGCATCGTCCATAATATCGTCGTGTACCAAAGAAAAATTATGAAACACTTCAATGCTTAAAGCTGCGGGCAATGCTTTTTTAAAATCGTTGCTAAAAATATCGGCTGTCATCAAGGTTAAAACCGGACGCAATCTTTTGCCCCCTAAATTTAGAATATACTTAATGGGATTGTATAATGTTTGGGGTTCTTTTTCCGTTGAGTAATTATCTAAAAACCCAACAAACTCTGTTCTGTATTTTTCTATAAGATGCATCGCGCAAAAATAGCGTAATTCATCATAATTAAAAATTTGCATGCCTAAGGATGTGTTAAAAAACACTAAAACTTTGGAAACTTTTTTGGTTTTTAAAGTTTCCTATTGTAGTTTTGCCTCCTATTATGAGAGAAAAAATATTATTAGGCGCAACGGATTTGTTTTTAAACTACGGGTTTAAAAGCGTAACCATGGACGATATCGCCAATGCTTTAGGCGTATCTAAAAAAACCATTTATCAACATTTTGACAATAAAACAAAACTGGTTGAGGCCACTACCCTCAACTTATTTCATTCTATCTCTTGCGGTATTGATCATATTTGCTCGTTAGATAAAAACCCAATAGAAGAAATTTATAGCATTAAAAAGTTTGTAATGGAGCATTTAAAGGATGAAAAATCGTCTCCCCAATACCAGTTACAAAAATACTACCCCAAAATATTTAATGCGCTAAAAGATCAACAGTTTGAATTAATGCAAACTTGTGTTGTTAGCAACCTAAACAAGGGCATAAATCAAGGCTTATACAGAGACACTATTCATGTAGATTTTATAGCACGATTGTATTTTAACACCATGGTAGCCATTAAAGACAAGGATTTATTTCCGCTTAAAACCTTTTCAATGGATATGCTTATGGACAATTATTTAGAATACCATTTACGGGGCATTTGCACAACAAAAGGGCTCGATATATTAAACCAATTTATAACATCAAATCAATCATCAAAATGAAAAGCAAACTTATAATTATTTTTAGTTTATGCTGTTCTATCACCCTGTTTTCACAAGAAAATACACTTAGTTTTTCGTTGCAAGAAGCAATAGATTATGCCCTTGAAAACAACAGAACCTCTAAAATCGCAACACTGGATATTGAAGCCGCTAAAAAACAAAAATGGGAAACCACCACAATTGGGTTGCCGCAAATAAGTGCCAATATAGATTACAACAATTGGCTTAAACAGCAAGTATCTTTAATTCCAGCGGAGTTTTTTGGCGGTAATGTAGGTGAGTTTGCCGAGGTTGCTTTTGGCACAAAACAAACCATGAACGGTACCGTGATTTTAGAACAGTTAATTTTTGATGGCTCTTATTTAGTTGGACTCCAATCGGCGAAAGTGTTTTTAGAAATTTCGAAAAACGCTAAAGAAAAAACCGATTTAGAAGTTAGAAAAGCCGTTATTAATGCCTACGGAAATGTACTTCTTGCCGAAGAAAGTGTAACCATTTTAGAACGGAATATTGCCGTTTTAAAGAAAAACTTGAATGAAACCACAAAAATTTACGAAAACGGATTGGGAGACGAAGAAAGTGTTGAGCAATTGCAAATCACACTTTCTAGTATAGAAAGCCAATTAAACAACACCTCGCGTTTAAAAACCCTAGCGTATCAAATGCTGAACACAACCTTGGGTACCGGATTAAATACCAACACCATATTAACTGATAATTTACAAACCCTAACGGCTCAAAACATTGTTTTGGAATTGCTTAACGCTGAAGAAAATATTGAAAACACAGTTGATTTTAAAATTTCTAAAAACGATGAAAAAGCAAAAGAACTGCTTGTTAAATTAGAGCAAAGTAAAGCCTTACCCACTTTAAGAGGTTTTGTTAACGCGGGCTATGCCGGTAATAATCAGGATTTCGATTTTTTAAAACGTGACCAAAAGTGGTTTGGTTCATCGTTATTAGGTGTAAGCATGAACATTCCTGTTTTTAGTTCAGGCCGAAGAAGTGCCGCAACGCAACGTGCCAAAATAAATCTTGAAATAGCCAAAGAAACACTCACCGAAACCGAGCAAAAAATAAAGCTTCAAATAGCATCGGCAAAAAGCGATTACCAATTTGCGATTGAAGATTACGACAATAAAAAACAAAATTTAAACCTCGCCGAACGTATCGAACAAAAAAACCAAACCAAGTTTTTTGAAGGTATTGCCACCAGTTTCGAATTAAGGCAAGCGCAAACCCAACTATACACGGCACAACAAGAATTTTTACAAGCCATGCTTGATGTCATCAATAAAAAAGCAGCACTTGAAACAGCATTAAATCAAATATAACAATCAATCAAAAAAAAAAAAACACTAAACCATGAAATATATCTATTCATTTCTCATCGTTACGCTGCTTATAACTTCTTGTGGAGAAGGTAAAAAGCAATCTGTTGAAAAAGCCATCGAATCCGGAGACTTAGAGACCATGCGCTTAAAACGTGCCGAAATTGTTGCCCAACAACAAAAAATGGCTACGCAATTAAAACAATTAGACGATAAAATTGCGGTATTGGACACCACAAAAAAAATCCCTCTAATTACAACTTTTAAAGCCAAACACCGTGTATTTACGCATTATTTAGAGTTACAAGGTAGCGTAAACACCAAAAAACTTTTATTACTATATCCCGAATACAGCGGTATTCTTACCAACGTTTTTGTAAAAGAAGGCCAATGGGTTAACAAAGGTCAAACATTAGCTAAAATTGATGATGGCGGATTGAACCAACAATTGGCCCAAGCCGAAATTCAAACCGCTTTATCCAAAACAACTTTCGAGCGTCAAGAGCGTTTATGGAAGCAAAAAATTGGTAGCGAAATTCAATATCTACAAGCAAAATCTAATTACGAAGCGCAGGCGAAAGCCGTAAAGCAAATTAAACAACAATTAGCTAAAACCGTGGTGCGAGCACCATTTTCTGGAACTATAGACGATGTTATGACCGAACAAGGAAGTGTAGTTGGCGCAGGCCAAACACCATTGATGCGCATTGTAAATCTCGACGATATGTATATTGAAACCGATGTACCCGAAAGTTACATAACCAATGTTACGGTAAACAAAAATGTAAAAGTAGAATTCCCAGTTTTAGGTAAAGTTATTGATACCAAAATAAGACAAGCAGGAAACTTTATAAATCCTGCAAACCGCACATTTAAAATAGAAGTGGCAGTGCCCAATAAGGATAAAAGCATAAAACCCAATTTAACTGCCAAACTTAAAATTAACGATTATACCAACGAGAATGCTTTATTAATTCCGTTAAGTATTATTTCAGAAAACGCCAATGGCGACCAATACATTTATGTGGTAAATAATAAAAATGAAAAAAATGAAGGTGTTGCCGAACGTGTAATTATTGAAACTGGCAAAACCCAAGGCGATGTTATTGAAATTCTATCAGGTATAAACGATGGTAGTGAAATTGTTGACGAAGGTGCACGAAGCGTAAAAGACGGACAGGAAGTTAAAATTATAGACATTAAATAATCTTTACTTTCTTATAATACCTTTTGATTGCTTCAAAGGAGACAAAAACACTAACGTCTAAAGACTAAAAACCAATGACTACAGACAAAAAAAACAATAAAATAGATAAGGAGTTCGGGTTGTCATCATGGGCTATTAACAACAAAACCACCATGTATGTTTTAATTTTGCTTATTTTAATTTTAGGCGCCGGAGCCTATTTTAAAATGCCCAGGGAAAGTTTTCCTGAAGTTAAAGAAACTAAAATCTACATCAGTTCTATTTACCCCGGAAATACGGCTGAAGATATCGAAAAACTTATCACCGATCCCATTGAAGACCGCCTCAAAACAGTAAGTAATGTGGTTGAAATTACCTCAACATCGCAAGAAGACTACTCAATTGTAATTGTTGAATTTGATGAAAATATTTCGGTTGAAGCTGCAAAACAGAAAGTAAAAGACGAGGTAGACTCTGAAAAATCTGGTGAAGATTGGCCAACATTCAATAACGCCAAAGTAGAACCCAATGTGTTCGATTTGAGCATGTCTGAAGAAATACCCATTTTAAACATCAACATTTCGGGAGATTATCCGGTAGACAAATTAAAAGAATACGGCGAATATCTTGAAGATGAAATTGAAAGCCTACAGGAAATAAAGCAAGTCGATATTCGTGGCGCCCAAGACAAAGAAGTTGAAGTGGCTGTTGATATTTATAAAATGATGGCTGCACAAGTCAGTTTTGACGACATTATCAATACCATTAGCAGAGAAAACATGACCATGTCGGCCGGTAATTTAATCACAAGCGGGCAACGCCGTACCATAAGGATTATAGGCGAAATAAGCAACCCAAGCCAATTGGAAGATTTTGTTGTTAAGTCTGAAAACAACAATGCCATTTACTTAAAAGACGTGGCAACCATTACCTTTAAAGACGAAGATAAAACCACCTATGCCCGAGAGTTTGGCAACCCCGTTGTGATGCTCGATGTTAAAAAACGTGCCGGTAAAAACATGGTGGCTGCCGCAGAACAAATAGACGTTATGGTGAAAGAGGCCATAGAAAATGTTTTTCCGCCAGATTTAAAAGTATCTATTTCCAACGATCAATCATCAAAAACCATTGGTCAAGTAGACGATTTGGTTAATAATATCATATTTGGTATCATCCTCGTTGTTACCGTTTTAATGTTCTTTTTAGGATTTAAAAACGCCCTGTTTGTTGGGTTTGCCATTCCTATGTCCATGTTTATGTCGCTCATGATTTTAAATATGTTGGGCTACACCATGAACACCATGATTCTTTTCGGACTCATCATGGGGCTCGGTATGTTGGTTGATAACGGCATTGTGGTGGTAGAAAACGTGTACCGACTCATGTCTGAAGGCATGCCACGAATTGAAGCCGCAAAAAAAGGTATTGGCGAAATCGCTTTTCCTATTATCATCTCAACCGCAACAACCGTTGCAGCGTTTATTCCTTTAGGCTTATGGCCCGGGGTAATGGGTGAATTTATGATTTATTTCCCGGTTACACTATCGGTGGTACTAGGCTCATCGCTATTTGTTGCCATTTTCTTTAACTCGGTAATGGTTTCGCAATTTATGTCTACCGAAGACAAAAATATGCCCTTAAAACAAATCATTAAAATTTCAATCGTATTTGGTGTTGTCGGACTGTTAATTGTTTTGGTTGGTGGTAGCTACAGAGGCTTGGGCACCTTAATGTTGATTACTGTTTTAATGCTTTGGATTTATAGGTTGTTTTTAAGAAGATGGGCTAACAAATTTCAAAATAACACCTTACCAAAATGGGAGCGTATTTACGAAAAATCACTGCGCTATGCTTTAAGCGACAAAAAACCCGTTTTAATAACCGTTGCCACGGTAGTATTGCTCTTTATAGCGTTTATAGGCTTTGGCGCATCTGTTGGAAGCAAGCGTACAAAAGTCGAATTTTTTCCAGACAATACGCCCAATCAAATTATTGTTTACATTGAATATCCCGAAGGCACCGACATAAAAAAAACGAATGCCATCACCAAAGATATTGAAGAGCGTGTTTATAAAATTATAAACGATGAAGCTTACATGGATAACGGTTACAATTTTTTAACCGAAAGTGCCGTATCTCAAGTTGGTGAAGGCGCCGGAAACCCTATGACTGATGGAGGTTCTGCAGCAGAAATGCCCCATCGTGGTAAAATAACAGCCACTATGCGCGAATATAAATTTAGAAGAGGCGCAGATAGTAACGAGCTGCTTAAAAAAGTGCAAGAAGATTTAAAAGGCATTTATCCCGGTGTTGCCATTTCGGTAGAAAAGGATGTTGCAGGGCCTCCTGCCGGATATCCTATAAATTTAGAACTTAAAGGTGACGATTATTCCAAGCTTATCGCCACTGCCGAAAAAATGCGCGATTTTATCAACACAAAAAATATTCAAGGTATTGATGAATTAAAAATTGATGTCAATAAATCCAAACCCACCATGCAAGTTATTGTCGACAGAAAAAAAGCTGGTGAATTGGGCGTTAATGCCGGACAAGTGGGGCAGCAATTACGTAATTCTATATTTGGTTCCAAAGCAGGTATCTATAAAAAAGATGGTGAAGATTACGATATTTATGTGCGTTTTAATGAAGAAAACAGATACAATACGAGTGCCATATTTAATCAAAAAATAACCTTTAGGGATATGGCATCTGGCCAAATAAAGGAAATACCCGTTTCGGCTATCGCCAATCACAGCAACAGTTCTGGTTATAGCGCCATAAAACATAGAGATATTAATCGTGTGGTAACGCTTTACTCTGCCTTGGCACCAGGTTATGTTGATGCCGGAGCTATTGTAGCTCAAATTCAAAACGAAATGAAAAGTTTTACCGAAAAACCAGATGACGTAAAAATTGATTATACCGGACAAATTGAAGAACAGAAAAAGCAACAAGACTTTTTAAACGGCGCGTTTCTTACTGGATTGGGATTAATATTTTTCCTTTTAATATTCCAATTTAATTCGGTTTCAAAACCGGGAATAATAATGCTTGCCATATTTTTAAGCCTTATTGGTGTTTTTGGAGGTATTGTTATTACGGGCGCTTCGTTTGTAATAATGATGACCATGATGGGTATTATTTCGCTTGCTGGTATTGTGGTAAACAATGGTGTTGTTCTGCTCGATTACACCCAACTTTTAATAGACAGAAAGAAATTTGAACAAGGTTTAGAAGACAATCAATACCTTGCTAAAAACCAACTAATCGAAGTTATTGTAAAG
Source organism: Hwangdonia lutea (assembly GCF_032814565.1). Taxonomy (GTDB): domain Bacteria; phylum Bacteroidota; class Bacteroidia; order Flavobacteriales; family Flavobacteriaceae; genus Hwangdonia; species Hwangdonia lutea. Next base: position 1,940,841 of record NZ_CP136521.1, on the reverse strand, counting down.
GGTGGTAAGGCACGTTTACGCCCCGTTTTACTTACGGCCATTACAACCATTTTAGGATTAGTTCCACTAGCTTGGGGATGGAATATTAATTTCTTTACCTTAGTTAACGAGTTTGATGCTAATTTTTATATGGGTGGAGATAATGTTATTTTCTGGGGACCGTTGGCTAAAACCGTTATTTACGGTTTGTTGATCGCTACGTTTTTAACATTAATTGTTGTTCCTATTTTATTCTATTTAGTCACTACGTTTAAAATGTGGCTTTTTAAAGATAGGGTTTACACCAATGAAAACCTTATACTTCAAGAGGCTTTTAACGAAGAAAACCATATAAAAGAATAATTTTAATTGACGGCTAATATAATAAACAACAAAACTCCAGAGTTTCTTAATGGAAACTTTGGAGTATTTTTATTACCTAGATGTTTTAACTAAAGTCAGATTATTTAAAAAAAACCATATTTAATCTTTAGAGACAATGTATTGCTATTCCGAATCTGGTTTGTTATTTCTAAAAATTTTTGAATAAATAGGTTGTCATTCCTGCGAAGGCAGTAATCCACTTTTTGGTGCTAATGATGATGGATTCCGCATCAAGTGCGGAATGACAAAAAATCATCTTTATTACTACCGCCATTCGAAATCGCCATTTTCAACCGACCAATCGTTCCCAAAAAATCCTGCGCTCTTTACAGCTGGCATACCGTTTAAAAGTACTTCGTCATCAAAAAGCAAAACATCAGGAAATGTAGTACCGTTAACCAAATAATGGTTCATATAAGCGGCTTTCATGCCTTTGCTACCCGTTGCAGTAACTACACCAACACTGGCTGTATCGCTATCTTTTCTAGGTACAATAAAATACATGCCCCATTGGTTTCCAAATAACAGCTTGCCGTTGAAATTTACACCGTAATCCTTTACCTGTATCGGGCTGTCTTTTAAAAGTTTGTTCCACGCCAAATTATTATCAGCATTACCGTAAATCACCACATTTCTGTCGGCATATTTCTTTAGGGAAAAATCGACATCCTTAACCATTTCAATATGCCCGTTGGCACGATACCAAAACGTTTCTGCATCAAAACGCGCCCTGTTGTAATACCATTCATTTTCTTTAGGTGTGCCATTGGTAGCGTAAACAAAAACCACATTATTTCTAAACGCATCTTTAAAACCACCGTTTCTATGCGGACCTTTTTCTTTTAAACTGGGTGCTTTTGTTATTTGCCACGCATCATTCACTTTTTTAAAAAATACGCTTTTATCATTTTGAATTTTTATGGAGGTCCCATCAATTTCAATACTTGAATTATCGTCTTTTAATGCTGAAAAATCAACTTCAATCACCGCCACATTATCGGTATGTAATTTATAGCCATCCTCTTTTGAAAACTTAAAAGAACTCGTCTCAAAAGGTGTGTCCTGCTGATGAATGGTTATAAAATGTGAGGTAGCAGAAACCCCCGGCGAACCCGTGAAGAATTCATATTTTTTTATATCGGAAGCTTCCTTAATGGTACGTTGCTTAAAAAAACTGAAAATAGGCTCCCAATCCACACTATGGTTGCCATACCAATGTGTTCCGTCTGGATATTCGTAATACGTAAAATCCGGATGGAATTTACCCAAGCGCTCACGCATATCTCGGGCAATAGCCGTGGGCACCACATTATCAATTTCGCCGTGAAGCACATAAACACCGTGGTGCAAATAGTTACGAATAAGCTTTAAGGTTCTGCTGGGTGTTCCGGCTCGGTGGATTATGTTTTCCATAGCCGTTGGCACACGTTCTGCGGTGAGCCGTTCCAATATTTTTGGACTAATACCGAAGCGTTTTAGTTGCTCTTCGGTCATATTTAACATTCTGTTGGTAAATCCGTTGCGGTACAAAAGCAAATCCGGATAACCCGCACAAGGCGCGATAGCTGCAAACTTATCTGGGTAAGTGGCGCCTAAATACCAGGTACCATGACCGCCCATGGAGTGCCCCGTTAAATATATTTTTTTGCTGTTCGGTTTGTAAATATTTTTTGCATCTGCTAAAACTTCGAGCGCATCCAAACGTCCCCAATCTTCCCACGCAAAACCAATTGGACGACGATTGGTTGGCGCAATTAAATTACCCCAATCTTTTTTCTTGTAAGCATTGGCTTGATTTACAGCCTCGACCGAAGCCCCGTGCACCGATAAAAACAAGGCGCCGTCTTTTAAATTTTTATCGCTTGATGGCGCCACACTGTAATATTGAACACTGCCATCCACATTACTTTTAAGAGTGCGTTTATGATGGTTGTGCTTCGATTTTATTTCAATTTGAATGGTATTTGTGTTTATTAAGGTGCCGTTTTTTGCATGCAAACTTAATTTTAAATCGGCCTTTCCAAGTTGTTTACTATCGGCTACAGAAGCTATTTTAAAAGGTACTTTTTGAACGCTTAAAGGCGGAATATTTGGAATTTGATGTGATAACGAAACACCATTGATTTTGGAAGTAACCGTATGGTTTTCAACCCAGTTTTCAGAAGTATTTATGATTCTGATAGCGCCCAAATAGGTTTTGTCTTCTTCAACCAAAAGATCGGGCAAGGTCAAATCTCGGGTTGTGAATTGAACTGAGGTTTGAGGGTCAATTAATCGGGCTCTAATTCTAGGGAAGCGCCCTACTTTCAACACGAATTTATTTAATCCTTTTTTTAATTTTAACGGAATTAAATTCCAACCAAAATCGTAATGGTCACCCTCGTGCGGTAATCCATTTATTAAAACCAGCGAATGTCCGGAGGCTTCAAAAAGCACGGTTTTTTCCGAGTCCGACTGATAGCTTAAATACACATAGCTAGAGCGTAAACTCCTATCGTTAAAACTATTTGTGGTATCGGTCGCAATAGATTTCCAAAGTAACTGTTTGCCCGTAAAATCAATATCAAAAACATCATCGGTTTCTGGTTCGTAATTGGGTTGCATCAAAAACCGACTAAAAACCTGATCCTTGGGAAATGACGACGAATTAAACCTAAAATTCTGAAATTTTAAAGCTAATCCTGTTGTAAAAACATGCAAAAGTTTGCCTTCTTTAATGTCGTTTACTTTTTCTTTTCCAAAGTATTCAACAATATTTCCTGTTCGTTGTTGGGCTATTAAGGCTGATGATCCAATCATCAAAAACAATAGCACGACTCTAAATTTAATCTTGGTTAAATGCATTACAAATCGATTTTTATTTTTAGCTAACTACCTCCGAGCGGGCTCAAAAGGGATTCTATACGAAACCAGATGGATATTTTCGAAATAACTTCTGGGTATTCAATCTCAATTATCGAGTAAAATTACGCAATTCATTCCATCTAAAAACATTTTTCGACCAACAACAATAAGTCTCCAATAAAGAACTTTTTAATCCGTTAAAAAAGACGAATAAAATAGGTTGTGTACATGGTTATTTCTTTAAATTTGCACATCAATTTCACTAGCATGTACAGAAGTCATAATTGTGGCGAATTAAACGCCTCGCACATAAATACAGAAGTAACCCTTGCCGGTTGGGTACAAAAATCTCGAGACAAAGGATTTATAGTTTGGGTCGATTTACGCGACCGTTACGGCATTACGCAGTTGGTTTTTGATGAGGAACGTACCTCGAAAGACCTTTTAGAGCAAGCTCAAAATTTAGGCCGCGAGTTTGTTATTCAAGTTAAAGGAACCGTGATAGAGCGCGCCTCGAAAAACCCAAAAATGCCTACGGGTGATGTGGAGGTTTTAGTATCCGAATTGCGTGTTTTAAACGAATCTAAATTACCGCCGTTTACTATTGAAGATAAAACCGATGGCGGCGAAGATTTACGCATGAAATATCGTTATTTAGATATTCGACGTAACCCAGTAAAAGACAATTTAATTTTTAGAGCCAAAGTAACTCAGGAAGTTCGCAACTATCTATCAAAAGAAGGTTTTATAGAGGTTGAAACACCTTATTTAATAAAGTCAACTCCCGAAGGCGCGCGCGATTTTGTGGTGCCTAGCCGAATGAACGAAGGTGAATTTTACGCTTTACCGCAATCGCCTCAAACCTTTAAGCAACTGCTTATGGTTGGTGGCATGGACAAGTATTTTCAGATTGTAAAATGTTTTAGGGATGAAGATTTACGCGCCGACAGACAGCCAGAATTTACACAAATAGATTGTGAAATGGCATTTATTGATCAGGAGGATATTTTAAATGCTTTTGAAGGATTAACACGTCATTTGCTCAAAGAATTAAACGGTGTTGAGGTTGATAAGTTTCCACGATTACTGTACGATGATGCGATGCGTTTATACGGAAACGACAAACCCGATATCCGTTTCGGGATGGAATTTGGCGAGTTAAACGCTGTGGCACAACATAAAGATTTTAAAGTTTTCAATACGGCCGAACTGGTTGTTGGTATCGCCGTTCCCGGAGGAAACAGTTACACCAGAAAAGAAATCGATAAATTAATTGATTGGGTAAGGCGTCCGCAAGTTGGTGCTTTTGGTATGGTGTATTGCCGTTGTAACGATGATGGCTCTTATAAATCATCAGTCGATAAATTTTACAATCAAGACGATTTAGCAAAATGGGCTGAAGTAACCGGAGCAAAAGCGGGCGATTTAATATGTGTGCTTTCCGGTGAAACAAACAAGGTGCGTGCCCAATTAAGTGCGCTACGCATGGAATTGGCAGAACGTTTGGGCTTAAGAGACCCTAAAGTTTTTGCACCGCTTTGGGTAATCGATTTTCCACTGTTGGAATTAGACGAAGAAACAGGGCATTATCATGCGATGCACCATCCGTTTACATCGCCAAAACCTGGGCAGATAGAATTATTGGATTCTAAACCTGGCGAAGTTAAAGCCAATGCATACGATTTGGTTTTAAACGGCAATGAAATTGGCGGCGGCTCTATTCGTATTCACGATAAAGAAACCCAAGCCATTATGTTAAAACATTTAGGTTTTACCGAAGAAGAGGCCAAAGCGCAATTTGGGTTTTTAATGGATGCTTTTGAATACGGTGCACCACCACACGGCGGACTAGCCTTTGGCTTGGACCGGTTGGTTGCTATATTGGGCGGACAAGAAACCATTCGGGATTTTATCGCTTTCCCGAAAAACAACGCAGGTCGCGATGTTATGATTGATGCACCCGCACCAATTGACGATGAACAACTAAAAGAATTAAGTTTAAAACTTAATATAAAATCATAAGAATTAAAATCCTGCTCATTGCAGGATTTTTTAGTAGTTTTATAACATGCCAATACCCTATTTATTAAAGCGTATACATATTTGGAGGTATAAATATATATCTCCAAAAAATTTCGTTTTTATTCTTAGTGTTATTGTTGGCTTATTGGCTGGTTTAGCTGCCGTTATACTTAAAAATATAACGTATGCCATTCAAGCACTTTTAGAAAAAGGTATCGTTTTCTCAAAAAATCAGCTCTATTTTATTTTGCCCATTGTAGGCCTGTTTTTAGTCTTCCTTTTTAAACAGTATTTTTTTAAAAAAGCAATGAAACCCGCAACACCTGCTTTTATTAAAAGAGCTATTCCCTCGTTGCTATATTCGCTTTTAAGGCAAAAAGGATTACTGTCGTACAAATTAATATACCACCCCTTAATTATGGCGCCTTTAACGGTTGGTTTTGGTGGTTCGGTAGGACTGTTGGGACCCGCCATAACATCAGGCTCTGCAATAAGCTCCAACCTAAGTAGACTACTGCATATAGACCGAAAAACACGCACATTACTTATTGCTTGCGCTACATCTGGAGCTATGGCTTCCATGTTTAAATCGCCTATTGCCGCCATCGTTTTTGCTGTTGAGGTGTTTAGTCTCAATTTAACGTTCACATCATTATTACCATTATTAATTGCATCCATATCGTCTGTACTCACGTCTTATTTCTTTTTAGGCGACGAAGTGCTTTTCAATTTCGATTTAACTGATAAATTTACCATTAACGACACCCTGTTCTATATTGCATTGGGCGTAGGCACAGGAATAGCCTCCTTATATTTTACTAAAATATACTTTGCTATTTACACCTTTTTCGATCAATTTAAATCCCGATTAGTAAAAATGGTTGTTGGAGGAATCATTATAGGTGTCATGCTGTATTTTATTCCGCCTCTTTACGGTGAGGGTTTAAGTTTTATCAAAGATCTTTTTGATGGCAACCATTTGCATGCCCTGGGTTCCACTTTTTTTGATGATTATCTAGACAATATATGGGTGGTTATCGTTTTATTAATTGGCTTCACCCTGTTTAAAGCTGTTGCCATGACCACCACATTCGCTGCAGGTGGCGTTGGCGGTGTTATTGTACCAACCATGGTTATGGGAAGCGCTTTGGGTAATGTTGTGGCAAAAGTTATCAATAATATTGGAATGGGCTATCAAGTATCCGAATCCAACTTCACCTTAGTGGGAATGGCAGGACTCATTGCCGGTGTCATTCACGCGCCTTTAACGGCCATTTTTTTAATCGCTGAAATTACAGATGGGTACGAGCTGTTTATTCCATTAATGATTACGGTCGCCATTTCGTATATGATTACCAAAAATTACATGGAGCACACCATTTACACCAGAGAATTGGCAGAACGAGGCGATTTACTAACGCACGACAAAGATAAAAACGTGTTAACTCTAATGAAGTTAGACCATGTAATTGAACAAAACTTTGTGGAACTAAACCCAAATATGACCTTGGGCGTTATGCTACACAAAGGCGTTGCAAAATCCAGCAGAAACCTGTTTCCTGTTGTAGACGAACAAAAACGATTGGTGGGCATTATCCTTTTGGATAATATTAGGGACATTATGTTCGACCAAAGTTTGTATACCACAACCACCGTTGAAACCTTTATGCACTATCCGCCCGATTATATTGTATACGAAAAAGACAACATGCAAACCGTAATGAAAAAATTCCAAGATTCTGGCGCATGGAATTTACCGGTCATCAAAAACGGATGTTACTATGGTTTTGTATCAAAATCCAAATTATTAACCGCATACAGGCGCGAACTAATTAACAGCACAACCTAATGAAATATATCATCATTTTCTTTTTAGTCGTATCAATCGCATTAATAACAAGTGGTTTCCTTTTAGAAACCGCCTATTCGCAACAGCTAATTGGCTTCGGTGTTCTCGCCCTGTTTTTAATCGTGTTCCCGTTGTTTTCATACTACCGTTGGAAAGACAAAAAAATTCAAGATTACATGCTCACCAAAGAAAATCTTGACAAAATGCGCGAAAACCAACGCGATAAAAAGCATTAGTTTTTAAAATTATGTCACTTCGAGTGATTCCGATTTTTTATCGGAATTATATCGAGAAGTTGGGCGTTACCCTACCGATAACTATCGGGAGGGTCGGGCTTTCCGCTATATCTTTTTAAAGCGTCATTGCGAGGACGAAGGACGTGGCAATCTGTTAAACTTCAATTCTTATCCAAAATCAATTCTTTTTTTCCTTTAAAAAGGATGCCGCATCAATCCCTAACGCGAAGTCAGTCCGCAGTAGCCCGTCTTCAGTTAGCAATCGTTTATTGTCCGCAAAAACCAACAGAAAACAGAAAAGAATAGCTAAAGTAATTAGTTCAAATTCCGTTTTTCAATAAAAAAACGCTTCAAAAACTCCGAAGCTTCATCGGCTAAAACACCACCTTTAATTGTTGTTTTGGGGTGCAATTTGGTTTTTAAATTAATACAGCCCCGTTCCTTATCCCGAGCGCCGTAAACAATGTTGGAAATCTGACTCCAATATAAAGCGCCTGCACACATTTGGCAAGGTTCTAAGGTTACGTACAAAGTACAATTTTGTAAATATTTACCACCTAAAAAATTAGCCGCAGCCGTTATGGCTTGCATTTCGGCATGCGCAGTTACATCGGTTAAGGTTTCGGTTAAGTTGTGTCCGCGGGCAATAATTTTATTGTCAATTACAATAATAGCACCCACAGGAATTTCGCCTTTATCAAAAGCAACCTCAGCTTCTTGGAGGGCTTTTTTCATAAAATAAGTATCGTCAAATGGTTGTAGCATAAAAGCAAAAATACGATTTCAAATGATAATGGTATCATTTTCAAATACTACATTTGTATCACCATGAAAAGCTTCTTAAATTCTATAAACACCCCCAAAGAACTCCGTCTTTTAAAACAAGACGAACTACCTCAGCTTGCCAAGGAATTGCGCGCGTTTATTATCAATATTGTCGCTACCAAACAGGGGCATTTAGGCGCAAGCTTGGGCGTTGTAGAGCTTACCATTGCCTTGCATTACGTTTTTAACACACCCATCGATCAATTGATTTGGGATGTGGGCCATCAAGCTTACGGACATAAAATTTTAACGGGCAGAAAAGATATATTCGATTCCAATCGCCAATTAGGAGGCATTAGCGGTTTCCCAAAACGCAGTGAAAGCGCATACGACACCTTTGGTGTTGGGCATGCCTCCACCTCTATTTCAGCCGCATTGGGAATGGCCATTGCATCGCAGTTAAAAGGTGAAAACAAACACCATATTGCCGTTATTGGCGACGCCAGTATTGCTAGCGGAATGGCTTTTGAAGGCTTAAACCACGCCGGTGTTACCGATGCAAACCTACTGGTTATTTTAAACGATAACGCCATTGGTATTGACCCCAGCGTTGGCGCTTTAAAAATGTATTTAACCAATGTAAAAAAGGGCACCCAAAAGCAAGACAATATTTTTGAAGCCTTAAATTTTGACTATTCCGGCCCCATTGACGGTCATGATATCGATGCTGTTATCACGGAATTAAAACGATTAAAAACCATAAAAGGCCCCAAGTTTTTACATGTTATCACCACCAAAGGCAAAGGCTTAAAGCAGGCCGAAGAAGACCAAGTTAAATACCATGCACCGGGAAAGTTTGATGCGACAACGGGCGAACTCATTGCTAAATCCTGTAGCGGCCAACAGCCACCAAAATACCAAGACGTTTTTGGGCACACCATTGTGAAGCTTGCCGAAAACAATAAAAACATTGTGGGCATAACACCCGCGATGCCAACGGGAAGTTCGTTGAAATATATGATGGACAAAATGCCCAATCGTGCTTTTGATGTTGGTATTGCCGAACAACATGCGGTTACACTCGCAGCAGGCATGGCAACGCAGGGTTTAATCCCGTTTTGTAATATTTACTCCACGTTTTTACAGCGTGCTTACGACCAAATCATCCACGATGTGGCCTTACAAAAGCTGCCCGTAATTTTTTGTTTGGATCGCGCCGGTTTGGTTGGTGAAGATGGGGCAACACACCACGGGGTTTTCGATTTATCGTATTTAAGATGCATCCCAAACCTCATTGTTTTTGCGCCCAGAAACGAAGTTGAGTTACGCAACATGATGTACACAGCGCAATTAGGTTTAGAGCAACCCATTGCCATTCGCTACCCGCGTGGTCGAGGGGTGACAATGGATTGGAAACAACCTTTTTCTAAAATTGAAATAGGAAAAGGCAAGCAACTTAAAAAAGGCCATAAACTCGCTATTTTAAGTATTGGAAACATGGCACAAAATGTAACCAATGCTATAGATTTATGCGAGGCCAAAGAAGCTATTGCGCATTACGATATGCGTTTTGTAAAACCTTTGGATGAGGATCTACTACACCGCATTTTTAAATTGCATAAAACCATTTTAACCATTGAAGACGCATCAATTATTGGTGGGTTTGGGTCTGCTATTTTAGAATTCGCTGCTGCAAACCATTATAATAACACGATTAAAGTGTTAGGAATTCCTGATGCATTTATTGAACACGGTAGTGTTTATGAATTGCAAAAATCGGTTGGTTTGGATGCTGAAAGTTTAAAAAATGACCTTAAATTATTATTATAGCGCTTTTATTTGGTTTAAAGATTTACTTGACTTTATCAGAAAAAAATGATAATTTCGTTTACTTGAGCTGTCCCGAAAACTATTGGTATTGTTTCAGTAACGGCTGATATAAAAACATGTACGGCGTTTATCGAAATATTGAAACGTTTTGGTGTCAGTCAAATATTATTCACAAGCATCAAAAAATTCAACTTGAACCAAAATATGAATGTATCAGTAGCCCAATTTCAGCCAAAAGACGGAGATAAAAAATACAACTTATCAATCATCCGAAAACTTGCGAAAAAAGCAAAATCTGAAGGAGCCGACTTAATAAGTTTTCACGAAATGTCGATTACCGCCTACACTTTTACCAAAGACTTAAGCTTAGAACAGATAACGGAATTGGCAGAGGAAGTGCCAAACGGAAAAAGTACACAGGAACTGATTACTATTTCCAAAGAATTGGACATTCCGATTTTAGCAGGTCTAGTAGAAAAATCCGATGGAAAAATTTACAATACATATATCTGCGTTACAGGAGATGGACTTGTAACGAAGTATCGAAAAATACACCCATTTATAAGCAAGTATATGTCTGCAGGTAACGAATATTGTGTATTCGACCTACTTGGTTGGAAATGTGGGATTTTGATTTGCTACGATAACAACATAATAGAAAATGTTCGAGCGACAAGTAATCTAGGGGCAGATTTAATTTTCGCACCTCACGTTACAGGTTGTACGCCATCGGCAATGCCACATCGAGATTACGTAGCCAACAAATATTGGCAAAACCGTGAAAACGACCCAGTATCATTACGCATGGAATTTGATGGGCCTAAAGGGAGGCGATGGCTAATGCGTTGGTTGCCCGCACGAGCTTACGACAACGGGGTTTACTATGCATTTACAAACCCGATTGGCTATGACGGAGAGCATCTAAAGAATGGTAATTCGATGATAATCGACCCATATGGAGAAATCTTATCCGAAATAAAGTCCTTTGAAAACGATATAACAATTTCAAAAATCACAAAAGACAAAATCAAACTGTCAGGAGGTTGGAGATATAAGAACGCTAGAAGACCAGAACTATACAAAGACATAATTGGCAGAAATCACGAATCGGACACAACACCAGTTTGGATGAAAAAGTAAACAAACCTCTACAAAAACAAAATTACTTTCAATTTAAAGACTTAAGTTGGCAAACAAGTGCGTTAGGGATTGAACGGCATGTTTGAAATCCCCGACGCAGGAGGGATTGAGTAGTGAAAGCCCGACCCCTCTTGCCCTGAGCGGAGTCGAAGGCTTGGGGTAACGCCCTACTTCTCGATACATCCCGAAGTAAATTCGGGACACTCGAAGTGATATAACCTAAAACTCTATGCCTTTTATTTTTTTATAATCGAGAATGGCTTTGCTGTCTGAGAGCAGCGACACATGATAACAAACGCCCATTAAGCGTTGGTACAAACTGGATGTGTTGGTTTTTATGGTTTTTTGCAGGCCTTTTAAAATGAGGGCATCGTAATTTGAGGCGGTGTTATGGAATGTGTTGTTCACGGCCTTTGTGTAGGTGCTTAACAAGGTGTTTATAACCCCGTAACCCGCAATTTCCTTATCGACCACTTCGGTGGATTGGTATATGTTTTCTATACTGATTTTTATGATATCCTTTATTTGCGCATCGTATTTACTTTTATCCAACAAACCACTGTTAAAATCGCCACTCAAAATAGCTTCTTCGTGCGCCATAAAAATATCGACGGCTTCGTTTATAAGGCTTCCTATGGCCAGGGCACGCAGATATCCGATGCGGTCTTCCTTGGTTGAAAGCGCATAATAGTTTTCTGGTTTTATATTGTCCCTAATGATTTTTGAAAGGTATTCCAGCGCGAATTCTTCTTGAATGAGCCCGAGGTTTATACCGTCTTCAAAATCGATTATGGTATAGCAAATATCGTCGGCAGCCTCAACTAAAAATGCCAATGGATGTCGCGAATAGCTCATGTGCTTGTCGCTTCTTTTTAATAATCCGAGTTCTTTGGCAACATCATTAAACGCTTCTTTTTCACTTTGAAAAAAGCCGTATTTTTTATCGGCAATATGTTTCGTTGGTTTTTTGGGCATCGACTCTTTTGGATATTTTATAAATGCGCCCAATGTGGCGTAGCTTAAACGCAAGCCGCCGTTGCGTCCTGCCCGGTCTTCGGTTAAAATTTTAAAGCCGTTGGCATTACCTTCAAAATCACATAAATCTTGATATTCTTTTTCGGTTAATTGGTCTTTATATTTTTGGCCTTCGCCTGTTTTAAAAAATTCGCCAATAGCTTTTTCGCCGGAGTGCCCAAAAGGCGGATTTCCAATGTCGTGGGCCAAAGCTGCTGCGGCAACAATAGCTCCAAAATCGTTGGCTTGATACCCGTGAACGCTTTGTAAATGCGGATGCTTTTCCAACAGTTTTTGCCCCACACGCCTACCCAAAGAACGTCCCACCACGCTAACCTCTAAACTGTGGGTTAATCGGGTGTGCACAAAATCGGTTTTAGATAACGGAATGACTTGGGTTTTGTCTTGCAGGCTTCTAAATTCAGAAGAAAAAATAATGCGATCGTAATCGACTTCGAAGCCCAATCGAGTTTCATCTTGCTCTTTTCTAATGCGTTTGTTGGTATCGCCAGCACGTTTTAACGATAGTAGTTGCTCCCAGTTCATGTTACATTTTTAAGAGCAGGCAAGATAAGTAAATTCGATAAAAGCAAACCTAAAATCTGGTAACATTAGCATAACATTTTCATCACGGTTGTTTAATTCTTATTTAACACCGCCTTTACATTGACAACCTTTCTTTGCAGCATCAAACTAAAAAATAATGAAACATATAGTACTATTATTTACACTACTTACTGCAACATTTTCACACACCCAAAACACCGGATCAGTAGCCGGAAAAATAACCGATAAGGAGTTTAACAATGAGCCTTTAGCTTTTGCCAATGTTTTAATTAAAGGAACAACTACGGGAACAACATCAGACTTTGATGGCTTATATGCTTTTGAAAATTTAAAAATTGGAAGTTATACACTGGTTTTTAGTTTTGTGGGTTACAAAACACAAGAGATTAGTGTTGACATTGTAGCTGGTAAAAAGACAGACTTAAATGTAATCATGGCTGCAAGTGCAGCTTCTTTAGACGAAGTCATTATTACCACAACTACAAAACGAGAAAGCGAAACAGCACTATTTTTAGAGCAAAAAAAAGCCGTTGAAATTAAACAAAGTATTGGTTTTGAAGAGTTGTCGAGAAAAGGTGTTAGTCATGCTGCTGGAGCTATTTCTAAAATCTCTGGAGTATCAAAGCCAGAAGGCTCAAGCAATGTGTATGTACGTGGTTTAGGAGATAGATATTTGAATACCACAATGAATGGGTTGTCTTTACCATCCAACGATGTTAGCAAAAAGAATATTGATTTAAATTTATTCTCTTCTGATATCATTGAGAAAGTATCGATTAGCAAAGCGTATTCATCAAAATTCTATAGCGATTTTGCTGCAGGAAATGTAGATATTTCCTCAAAAGATTATAAAGGCTCAGGTTTCTTTGATTTTGGAATCGGCTCCGAAATTAACACCAATGCAATTGGTAAAGATTTTGTAAGAAGCGAAGGGACAGGTCATTTTGGGTTTTACAACAGATATGCGCATAACCCTTTTGCTATTATTTTATCTCACGGATTCGACCCTGTTGATGCTGGCATGCCAATAAACACAAGTGTTAATAGTACCTTTGGAAAATCATTCAATTTTGAAAACGGATCGAAACTTAGTTTTTACGCTACTGGTTCGTTTGAAAACAATTACCAGTACAGAAAAGGTTCTTCAATAGATTACACCATTGTTGAGAAGAAAGCCTTTGAGCAATCTGAAGAGTTTGAATACGGCACCACCACTACAGCCATGGCATCTATCATTTATAGAATGGACACGAGCAGCACCCTTAAATTTAACGCTTTATTTGTAAACAGTTCGTCAGACAAAATAGGCTACTTTGGTATTGATGGTAAAGGTAGAAATCGAGATGCTATAGCCAATACAGACGAAGGGTTTTATCAGCAGAATATTCAATTTAATGAAAATCTTATTTATGTTAATCAACTTTTAGGAACTCATAAATTTGATAAGATTGATTTGGATTGGGGCTTTGGCCACAACTATGTCGCTGCGCATGAACCAGATAGAAAACGTTTAAATTTTGAAAACTATCAATATGCTTTGGACAATGACCCTAATACTCTACCTATTTTTTATAGTAATGTAGATTTTGATAATCAGCGTTATTTCCAAAACATCAAAGATGAAGAGTTAAACGGTCGTTTAAACTTAGTTTACAAACCTTCTGAAAACATTAAAATTAATGTTGGTTACAATGCTCGAACTAAAGAACGTCGTTTTGATAATATTAGATATGGTTATGATATTATTGACAATAGCGGTATAGCAGATGTCAATCACTTAAACAGTTTTTTCTCTTTAAACAACTTAAATCTAACAAGTCATGAAGGGACTCACGAAATTAAAGTTATTAAACCATTCCCTAATTTAAGTAACACCAACAGACCAGGGTTACCAGAAAACACTTATAAAGGCAAATTAGATGTTTACGCAGGCTACTTGAATGCTGAAATTAATTTAGGCAAAAAATGGCTTATTGTGCCTGGTGTTAGAGTCGAATCTTTTAAACAATATATTGAATACAACGTGATTAACTTAGGGGTTAATGGGAATGATAATATGGAGGTATCAAACGACTTGTATCTACCAAGTTTAAGTTTAAAATATGCATTAAACGAAAACCAAAATCTACGTTTCTCGGCAAGCCAAACTATTTCTCTTCCAGAATTTAAAGAAGTTGCTCCTTTTGTTTATGAAAGTGTATCGCAGCGTATCGGTGGAAATCCAGATTTGTTGGGACAAAAAGAAGTAGGAACATATACTAATGTAAAAGATGTATCGTACTCAACAATTTTAAATGTCGATTTAAAATATGAATGGTTTGTAACAACATCAGAATTAATCTCACTCGGTGCATTCTACAAACAAATTGAAGATCCAATTAATCAAGTTGTAGCGTTTGACGCTACAGGAACACAACGTTTTTTCAGAACGGGCGAAAAAGCTCAAATCTATGGTATCGAAGCAGAGATTAGAAAAAATATCATTACTAACGGAGATGACAAAGCAGAATTATCTATGGGGCTAAATGCCACGTATATGTATACTGAACAAGATTTGTATCAAGACATCGTTGGCAGCAATTTTAATGTAAGTTTTGTAAATGACAAAGAGGCATTACAAGGCGCTTCGCCATTAATTATCAATGCCGATATTAACTACTCACCAACATCTTTTGAACACTACAAACCCAACGCAACCCTATCATTCTCTTATTTTTCAGATAGAATTGATGCTTTAGGATCTGGTCATTTAGGAAATGTTATTGAAAAAGGGATTCCAACTTTAGATTTTATTCTAAAAAATAAAATAGGCAAATCGTTTGAAATCAATGTCGCCGCAAAAAACCTTTTAAATCCAAGCATAAAATATATTAGAGAAACAACCCAAGGCGCTATAATGGTAACATCCCCTAACGGAAAAGATGTTTCAAACTATAAAAAAGGAATGAACATTGGACTCCAATTAAAATATAAATTTTAAAACCATTAACTAAAGAACGAATAAAAATTAAACTTAGAAATGATGAAAAACAATTTAGTATTAGGATTATTAACTACAGCATTGCTTTTTAACTCGTGTGCCACAGACGACACAGCCGATATTTATATCACAGATAACAGCGTTATTCATAACAATAGTGGCGGAAACACTGGTGGCAATGATGAAGAAATCGCCATTGGTGCCTCGGAATATTCTTCAGACTTAACATTGGAAGCCAATAGAACCTATACCATTAGTGGTCCAGTAATAATGGCTGAAGGCACTACACTGACTATAAACGAAGGTGTAACAATTAAAGCCATTGCAACGGGTGCCGATGTTTACATT
Organism: Hwangdonia lutea; assembly: GCF_032814565.1. Taxonomy (GTDB): domain Bacteria; phylum Bacteroidota; class Bacteroidia; order Flavobacteriales; family Flavobacteriaceae; genus Hwangdonia; species Hwangdonia lutea. Next base: position 1,924,883 of record NZ_CP136521.1, on the reverse strand, counting down.
GCTATTTCCCAAGGCGCCAAAATTATAGCTAATGGTTCAGCCGAAAAACCCATTGTAATGACCTCTGGAGATCCGAATCCCACCGCAGGACAATGGGGTGGGTTAATACTTTTGGGGAAAGCCCCCATTAACTCGGTTACCGGTAGTGCAACATCAACGTCAGAAATTGGTAGTTTGCCTTACGGCGGAACAGATTCGGCCGATAATTCAGGCGTTTTACGTTACGTACGCGTTGAATATTCAGGCGGTGCTGCTGATGGTTCCTCAGAAAACAACGGGTTCTCTTTTTATGGTGTTGGTTCTGGAACAACGATTGAATATATTCAAGCTTACGAAGGAGCAGATGACGGCATTGAATTTTTTGGAGGTACAGCAAAAGTGTCTTATGCCGTTGTAATTAATTGTCAAGATGATTCTATTGATTGGACCGAAGGGTTTACGGGGTCTATTACAAATGCTTACATTAAACACGGAGCAGACCATGATAAAGGGTTTGAATGCGATGGCTACAACACGGATATTGGGAATCTTTCTAATCCAAAATTTTGGTCTAAACCCACCGTAAACAATGCCACAATTATTGGTTTGGGCTCGTCAAAAGGAAACGAAGCCATTAGGTTAAGAGCTGGTACCCAAGGGATTTTTAACAATATTTTAATTGAAGGCTTTGCCGAGGGGTTCGACCTTGATGGAGATGCGGGTGCCAATAGCGACAACCCCACTGGCACCGGAGTTATTAACGGTGATTTACATGTTACAAACATTACCTTTATCGATGTAACAACAAAAACCAAAAATGATACTGGCGATACTTTTTCTGAAACAGATTTCATCTCAGGTGAGGGTCAGGGAACAGGAACAGACTATGCAACATGGGGCGCAAACTGGACCACAGGCAACTAAATAAAATATATAATTCGCAAAAAAAGCATCCTAAAACTTAGGATGCTTTTTTATTTTTCACTTTGCCATATAAACTATAACGAAGCGACGTTGTTTTTATAATTGACTTCTTTTTTAATTCCGTCAATCCAATAAATCCATTTGCCGACTTTTTTACCATTATCATAATTCGCAGAAACGATTTTTTTGCCTTCTGTGTTAAAACTTAGCCACGCGCCTTGTAATTTACCATCTACTGTGTAAGATCCTGTTTGGCTTACAACACCATTGTCATGATAATAAACAACATCAATTAAGTTTGTGTCTTTATTAAGTTTTAAATCTCTCTTTTGCTGGTCTTGGGCAAAAGATACCACAGTAATTAAAAAAGCAAAAACAAATAAAATTGATTTCTTCATAATTATGGGTTTAACATTATAATCTAAATATACAAATTGCGTAACATTAAAACAACCTTAAATTAACCTTAAGTTAACATTGTCGTTTTAAAAACCTAAATACCAGAATGTTATTTCTTTATTTCGCATGAAGATTTAACATTGGAAAGTTTAATAATTACTTAATATTCAGGTTACATTCACATCAATTTAAAACATAATATTTGCCTTGTCTTAAGACAAAACAATTAGTATTTCATATAATCTATTAGTTTTTGTCGACTACATTATTATGATTTCTAATGAGGCTGCCTTAGGCCAGGGCAGTCTTTTTTTATTATAAAAATTTAATCATTAGGAAACATTAAGTTAACATTGTTTTTAGTTCTTTGCAGCGACAAAAACTAAAACATTATAATGAAGCTTAAGTTTACCTGTTTTGCACTAGGCCTTTTTGCCATTTTATCATCTCATACGCAAGAGGTTAAATCTCCAAAGTTTGGCAAAGGTCTTTTTAACCTTGTTGGACAAGATAGTAGTTGGACCATGAAAATTGGTGCACGAATGCAATTTCTAGCCATTTCTAATTGGGAAGATGGACAAAGTAACGAGTCGAACTTCTTAGTCCGTCGTGCCCGTTTAAAATTTGACGGTTACGCATTTACGCCCAAACTTAAATATAAGTTGGAGTTGGGCTTATCCAATCGCGATATTTCTGGTGCTTCGCCATTTACAAGTAATGCGCCTCGATATATTTTAGACGCGGTGATAAAATGGAATTTTGCTCCGGGTTTCGATCTTTGGTTCGGACAAACAAAACTTCCGGGGAATCGGGATCGTATTATATCTTCTGGAAATTTGCAACAGGTGGATCGCTCGCTTTTAAATAGCCGATTTAATATTGACAGAGATTTAGGTGTGCAATTGAGACATCAATTTAATATTTCCGATGTATTTGTTGTAAAAGAAATATTTTCTGTAGCGCAAGGCGAAGGCAGAAATATTACTACCGGAAACTTAGGCGGCCATCAATACACGGGCCGTATAGAATTATTGCCCTTTGGGAATTTTACAAGTAAAGGCGATTATGTAGGCGCCGATTTAATAAGGGAACAAACGCCAAAACTGGCTTTGGGTGTAAGTTACGACCATAACAACAATGCGGTTAAAACCCGAAGTAATCAAGGGTCGTACATGGCTATTGATGGCGATACCGGTTTTTTTGAAACCAATATCAACACACTTTTTATTGATGCGATGTTTAAATACAAAGGATTTTCATTTATGGCAGAATATGCCGATAGAGATGCCCAAGACCCATGGGCCAAAAATTCTGATGGCAGCTTAACAGACGATGAAGTTCAGGTTGGCAAAGGCTTAAACCTTCAAACGGGTATTTTATGCAAAAACGATTGGGAAATCTCTGGACGTTACACCCACATAAAATTAGACCAAAATATTACAGAAAAAAACCCAGAAAGTCAATATACATTGGGCGTTTCAAAATATATTGTGGGGCATAAATTAAAAGTGCAAACCGATATCAGTTATTTGGAAATTAATGGCGGTAACAACGAATTGATGTGGCGCTTGCAATTCGATATTCATTTTTAAAACATAACATTTAGGTAACATTACAACAAAAAAGTCTAAAGATATTTACAAACTATTTTAAACTAAATTATGGAAAACTTATACTTATACATGATTATTGCCTTAGCCCTTTTAGCCATTGCTGATTTGGTTGTTGGCGTAAGTAATGATGCGGTAAACTTCTTAAATTCTGCTATTGGCTCTAAAGCCATTTCTTTTAGAACTATTATGATTGTTGCCAGTGTTGGCGTTGCCGTTGGCGCGGTGTTTTCAAGCGGTATGATGGAAGTGGCACGAAAAGGCATATTTAACCCCGGGGAATTTATGTTTAACGAAATCATGATTATTTTCATGGCCGTTATGTTAACGGATATTCTGTTATTGGATTTTTTCAATTCTGTTGGGATGCCCACATCAACTACTGTTTCTATTGTATTTGAATTATTGGGCGCTGCGGTAGCCATGGCTCTAATTAAAATTGGTGCCGATGGAGGTAATTTTAGCGATGTTGTTGGTTATATAAACACATCAAAAGCATCTCAGATTATTTTCGGAATCTTGCTCTCGGTCGTCGTCGCCTTTACCATTGGGGCCATGGTGCAATGGGTTGCAAGGTTATTATTGTCTTATAATTTTGAAAAGAAAGCAGCTTGGGTTGGCGCCTTATTTGGTGGTTTAGCCTTAACTGCCATTACTTATTTTATTTTTATAAAAGGATTAAAAGGCACCTCTTATGCCAAAGAATCATATGATATTCTTGGTGGTGAAACAATGAATGACTTTTTAGAACACCAGGTATTATTAATCATTTTAATAAGTCTCGCTATCTGGTCTTTATTGGCTTATGCATTAATAAGCTTTTTTAAGACCAACATTTACAAACTCATTATCATCGTGGGCACCTTTGCATTGGCTTTAGCCTTTGCCGGTAACGATTTGGTAAACTTTATTGGTGTACCCATTGCGGCTTTTAATGCTTACGAAGCTTGGACCGCTTCCTTTTTAAGTTCAGGTACTTTGGCCACAGAGTTTTCTATGGAGATCCTAGCTGAAAAAGTACCAACAAACAACTGGCTATTATTTGGAGCAGGTATGATTATGGTATTAACACTCTGGTTTTCAAGCAAAGCGAAAGATGTTGTAAAAACCTCTTTGGATTTAGCGAGCCAAGGTGAGACAAAAGAGCGTTTTCAGCCTAATTTTTTATCGCGCGGATTTGTACGATCGGCTATGTTAATGTCTCAAATGTCAGAATACATGTTGCCTAAATCTTGGCAAGATAAAATAGAAAAACAATTTGAAGTTCCCGTAGTAAAGGCATCAAAAGACAAAGCCAAGGAGCTCCCAGCTTTCGATTTAGTGAGAGCCGCCGTTAACTTAATGGTAGCCGCGGTATTAATCTCTATCGCCACATCTTACAAACTGCCTCTATCTACAACTTATGTAACTTTTATGGTGGCTATGGGTACCTCTTTAGCAGATCGCGCCTGGGGTGCAGAAAGTGCCGTATATCGTGTTGCTGGTGTAATTAACGTTATTGGCGGATGGTTTTTTACTGCTTTTAGTGCCTTTACCGCAGCCGCTTTAGTAGCTTACTTATTAAATTTAAACATCAAAGTGATGTTCCCTATTTTATTGTTGTTAGCCATAGCTTTGCTTATAAGAAGCACCATAGCCCACAATAATAAGTCTAAGGAAACAGGTGCCGAGGACAGCCTGAAAAAAACAGGAAGTCGATCAGTGCAAGGTGTTATCCACGAAAGTGCCGGCAATATTGCGAATGTTGTAAAACGCGGAAACAGGATTTACACCAATGCTGTAAAAGGGTTGGCCAAACAAGATTTAACACTTCTTAAAAAGAATAAAAAGCAGGTGGCTAAACTCATGGCAGAAGTTGATGAATTAAGGGATAATATATTCTATTTTATTAAAAATTTAGATGAAACCAGTTTACGCGCAAGTAGTTTTTATATTAATATTTTAGGCTACTTACAGGATATGACACAATCGTTGGAATACATATCTAAAGTGAGCCACAAACACATTAACAACAACCATAAGAAACTTAAATTTAGTCAAATAAAAGAACTTAAAGATGTTGATAACACCCTTGAAGCCCTGTTTAACGATACCAAAGCAGCTTTCGATTCGCACTCTTTTGAGCAAATAGGAGAGATTATTAAACGCAAAAAAGAGGTGTACGACTTGGTAACCGATAAAATCGCAAAGCAAGTTTCTAGAACAAGAACAGAAGAATCTAGTCCAAAAAACACAACGCTATACTTTAGTTTATTATTGGAAACCAAAGATTTATTAACGGCCACCATGAATCTTTTAGACGAATATTACAATTCGCATGATGCCTCTGTAAAACCAGCCACTATTAGTGTGGTAGATGACGTTTTGGAAGTTGGCAGCAAATCTGATAAAGACAAAAAGAAAAAGGACAACTAAACCTTAAAATAGCTTGTCTGAAAAAAATCATTGAATAAAGCATGTCGCATTAAAATTCCTAAAGCCAAATAAATTTTGGTTTTGGGAATTTTAATATAGTTCAGTGAAGCATCTTAGGTTATGAACATTTAGGATTACTAATGGCGTTCAGAAGAACAAAAACGTCTTCTGTTATACAGGTTTTATTCCGTTTTATTCTCCAAAAGTGTGTCCTTTTTACCGTATAACAGTTCGGCAATTTCAATGAGCTTGTCTATTATATCGTTTACATTGGCATAATCGTTAAAAAGCGACGACGCCATTTTAGCCGTAATTAAATCCTCTCTAATCAATCGATCAATAGAGGTGTTACTTTGCCTAATATTTGCTTTTGCTTCTTTTCTTAATTGCTTGAGTTTTCGGGCGTAGTCTGCGTGATCTGTTTCCGTTCTAAACAAATAGATAACCCGCAATACCTTGGTTAGTTTTTTTCTAAAACTATCGTATTCATTTTGCAAATGTTTATTGCTTGATGCCGATGCCATGGTAATGTTTTTGTTCAGCTCTTTTACGCTTTTTATAATTTCAACCATTTTTCTGTTCGCCATTTTTATTTCAGAAACCACCTTTATTTGCTTTTTATTAAGTTTTAAATCACTTTGTGCTGTGGTGGCATACCTAATAATTTCGCTATAAATGGTTTTTACTTTGGTATAGTACAAACCTTCGACATCGGTTTTAAAATCGATATCGGATTTTTTTACAATCTTCTTTATTTTTTCACTGGATTTAATGTCTTCCCTATGAATATTTAATGCATGCGCCACAATTTCGAAAATGCTGTTTTTATAAAGATATCTCGACTCGTTAATTAATGCTGAAATAGCGGTTCCTGGAAATTTCAATACGGCGGCGTTTAAATATTTTGGTTCATCAATATCTTTATCCGATTTTTCTTTTATCACCCTTTGCAATAAAACTTCAAGTTTTTTAATAAAGGGAATCATGACCACCACGCCCACAACATTAAAAATGGTATGAAACAAGGCTAATTTTAAGGTGTAATTGGTGTCTGCTATCTGTAAAACCTCGGACAAATTATTCACCAATCGAGCCAACGGAAAGATAAACGCAATGGCTATTAACCCTGTGGTCATATTAAAAACAAAATGAGCCCCCGCCAATCTTCGGCCAGCAATATTTGAGCCCAACGCCCCAATAATAGCCGTAATGGTGGTACCCACATTGGCTCCAATGGCCAAAGCAAGGGCATTTTCGTATTCTATTTGTCCAGCGGCAAGCGCCGTTAAAATTAAAGCCAAAGTGGCGCTACTTGATTGCAGAATGGTAGTGATAATAATTCCCAAGCCTGTATAAATAAAAACACCCAAAAATCCAGAAACGGCATATTGGGACAAATCGAAGTAGGTTTTAAAAACATCAAAACCCTCTTTCATATAATGAATTCCCAAAAAGAAAAAGCCCAAGCCCGCTAAAACATTACCAACACCTTTTAGAGTTGTGTTTTTTTGAAATGCAAAAATAATTCCGAAAACCAGCATGGGCATTGCCAAAGTAGACACCTTTATTTTTAGGCCAAAACCTGCTACTAACCACGCCGTGGCTGTCGTGCCGATATTTGAGCCAAAAATTAATCCTATACCGCCAGCTAAAGTGATTAACTCTGCACTGACAAACGAAATGGTTATTACCGAAACCAACGAGCTAGACTGAATTAACCCCGTAACCAAAGCACCAGTAGTAATGCTTTTATAAAGCTTGTTTGTTGCCTTTTTTAATATTCTTTGAAGTGGACCTTTGGTAAAAACCCTAAATCCTTCTTCCAACATAATCATGCCAAATAGTAAAATGGCAACACCCGCCGAAATCGTTTTAAAATTCGGGTTAAAAAAAAGAAGAATCGCTATTACAATTAAAAGGACAAAAAACGTTGCTTTTCTAATCATAGCGCTAACTTATTTTAGTTTTTAATCGGCAAAAAACACCTTAAAACGAACTGTAAATCAATTAACTGCCACGGACGTGAAGCATGTAAAGTTGTATACATTTGGTGTTTCATAGTTTAGAGAGCAGCCTAAGGTTAAGTTAAAAAACTAAAAATAACATTTTTTTATGAATGGTCAGCAAACAAAAAACCACCCCAATTGAGGTGGCTTTGTTTACACTTAAAACTTATTGTTAATTATCCTTCGCAACTCGTGCATTCTTTCTTTTGCTTAAACTTCTGTGCCGCATTCATACTGTGTTGGTAATACAGCGATTTTACGCCCAATTTCCAAGCCGTTACGTAAAGCTTATTAATATCTTTAACTGGCATGTCTGGGTGCACCATAATGTTTAAAGATTGCCCTTGGTCGATATGGTTTTGTCTATTTGCCGCTTGGTAAATAATAGTCATTTGATCGATTTCGGAATAGGTTTTAAACACCTCTTTTTCATGGTCTGTAAGTTCTTCTAAATGCTGCACGGAACCATCGTAATCGCGAATGCTTTTCCAAATTTCGCTTGTATTTAATCCCTTTTCTTCTAAAAGCTCGACTAAAAACGGGTTTTTAATTGTGGTTTTAATTTTCGCAATATCCTTTACATAACTATTAGACCAAATGGGTTCAATACCCTGCGATACTTGCCCTAAAATAAAGGCTGAAGACGTTGTTGGCGCCACGGCATTTAATGTGGTATTTCGTCTTCCGTAGCCTTTTAACACCTCTGGCTCTCCATATAATTTAGCTAATTCCTGGGATGCTTTTTTCGATTTTTCGCCAATGGTCTTGAATATTTCACTATTTAAATTGAAAGCTTCTTGACTATCAAAAGACAACATTTTAGACTGCAATAACGAGTGCCACCCCAAAGCGCCCATACCTAAGGCTCTGTTTTCTTTGGCAAAATTATAGGCCTTTTCCATAAACAGAAAGGTTTGCTGGTCGTCTCGATTTGTAGAATCTCTGTATACTTCTAATTTGGTAATAAACTCTTCTAAAACGGCATCTAAAAAGTACACCATAGTTTCAACGGCATCGGTATCTTTCCATTTATCGTAATGCAATAAATTTATTGAAGATAGCACGCACACAAAAGACCATCTGTCGTTTGTTGGCAACATGATTTCCGAGCATAAATTACTGGCGTAGATTTCATGCTTTTTTTCCTGATATACTTCCGGCGCAGCATTATTGGCATTGTCTCTAAAGAAAATATAAGGATAACCTATTTCACCGCGGCGTTGCAGCACTTTAGCCCAAATAGCTCTTTTATCTGTATCGCCTTCAATCATTTCTTCCATCCATTGGTTTCCAACGGTAACACCGTGTGTTAATTCTTGAATGGGGTTTCCTTCTGTTCCTATTTCTAAAAACTCATGAATATCTTGATGCTCAATAGGAAGGTATGGCGAAAAACGACCGCGTCGTACAGAACCCTGACTTACAACATCCACCATTTTTTCAAAAAGTTGCATGATATGAACCGCACCCGACGATTCACCATTGTTTTTTACAGGCGCGCCTCGGTGTCTCAGTTTGCCAAAATACCCCGAAGTTCCACCTCCAAGTTTAGACATCATGCCTACCTCGGACTGAGTGTAAAGAATATCGCCCATATCATCGGAAATATGCGAACCAAAACAACTAATGGGCAAACCTCTTTTTTTACCAAAGTTAGACCAAACCGGTGATGCCAACGAATAATAGCCTTCGGCCATATAGCCATAAAACTTATCTGCAAAACCGTCTATTTTTAATATTTTTTCTGCATTTAGCGCAATTTCCTTAATTCTCTCTTCGGGTGTTGTATTGTCTGTTAAGTAACCTGATGATAAAAACTTACGACTGTTCTCTGTTAACCATTTAATTTCTGGTTTTTTAGTAGCCTCTTTTATAGCCTCGGTTCTGGCATTAATTAATTCGTCGAATTTTGAAGTTCCTGCTTCTTGTTGTTGTAAATTTTCTGCTGTGGTTTTGTTGGTGTAGTCGCTCATTTTTAAAATAGGTCGTCGCTGGTTATACTTTTTGTTCTTTTACTGTAGTTTATAGATCGTTTTACGAAGAAATCCCCGTGTTTTGTGCCAATAATTTCATCGTCAAACCATTCTGTTTTTTCAACTAATTTTTGGTCTATTTCAAATACTTTTTCAATACCTATGCTCTCTAAGGAATTGTTAAAACGATGTTTAATAAATTCGTTAATCACATCTTTTGGTAAAAACTCTAATTCTCCAGCTTCAAAAATCCAGTCTATTATTTTACTTTCAGACTCAAAGGCTTCTTTACATAAATCCTGTACTAATTTTGTGTGCTCGTCATCAAACCACGTTGGGTTTTCTTCTTTAATTATTTTAATTACATCTATCCCGAAATCGCCATGAATTTGCTCTTCTTTAGAAGTTGCTTCAACAACATTTGAAACCCCTTTAAGCATGTTTTTATGCTTATTAAAAGCCATGATTATTAAAAACTGAGAGAATAAAGAAACATGCTCTATAAACAGCGAGAACAATAATATAGACTCGGCAAACTCTTTGTTATCTTCGCTTTTTGCATTTTTTAATGCGGTTTCCAAGTAATGCACACGACGCATAATTACGGGTTTCTTTTTTAGGTGTTTAAACTCGTTATTTAAACCTAAAATTTCCAGTAAATGCGAATAAGCGTCTTGGTGTCTTACCTCGCTTTCTGCAAATGTAGCTCCCACCGATCCAATTTCCGGCTTCGGCATTTTGTTATAAAGATCGCCCCAAAAACTTTTAACCGCCACCTCTATTTGCGAAATCGCAAGCATGGTGTTTTTTATTGCATTTTGCTCTACAATGGTAAGTTTTGTTTTAAAATCTTGTATGTCGCTAGTAAAGTTAAATTCTGAATGAATCCAATAAGAGTGCCTAATGGCATCAACATAATCGTTAAGCGCAGGATACTCGTAAGGTTTTAAGTTTATACGCTTTTCAAAAATATTGGTTTTTCTGTTTCTAGCCTGCTCGTCTCGGTATAAAATATAGGCTTTCGCCACATCGTGAAAGGCGCTTTCCATTAACTTTTCCTCAACAAGGTCTTGTACCTGCTCCACGGTTGGCACGTACTTGTAATCTTTTGCCTTTCTATCCAATAAGGCTTGTAAAACATTTACGGCAATGCCGTTTGCATCTTCCTTGGTGCCGTTTCCAACAGAAAGCATGGCTTTTTCAATGGCATTAGAAATCTTGTTTAAAACAAAAGGACTTGTTTCGTAATCTCTTTTAATAATTTGTGTAATCTCCATATGTTATAATTAATAGCTAGTTGGTTGCAAGACCCGTGTAAAACAAAAAAATCTAAATTATTTCTTTTTTTAAGAAAGAATATAGCGCGTGTTTTCCAAAAAAAATCAGATTCCCTATCGTTTTATTTTAACCAAAATGAAACAGAAAATCTAACTTATTTGCTCTTAACAAAGGTTGGCAATTGTTCTGAAAAAAGAAAGGGTGTTTTGTAAACCTTATCAACAAGTTTTTAACAAACAAAGAATACCGTTGAAAACAAGAAGTTTACATAAAAAATCAGCAATTAACTGAAAATCAACGTTTTAATTTTTTCATGTTTTTAAAAAGTGAACATAAAAATTAAAGATTTTTAACTTAAAAAACCTATGTTTTGCTGGTGTTTAAGACGGTTATTCTACAAAATTTTAGCGACTTTTTCCAGCTCCGTATACCAATCTTCACCAAACTTTCTAATCAAGGCTTCTTTTACAAATTTGTAAACCGGAACTTGTAATTCTTTACCAAGTGTGCAGGCATCATCACAAATGTCCCATTTATCATAATTTACCGCTAAAAATTCAGAATATGCTTTAACCCGAATGGGATATAAATGACAAGACACTGGCTTTTTCCAAGAAATTTCACCTTGATTATAAGCCTCTTCAATGCCGCAAAGTGCAGTGTTTTTATCATCAAAAATCACATAAGCGCAATCAGCATTGTTGATTAAAGGAGTTTCAAGGTCACCAAATTCTGTAGTAATGTGTGTACCTTGATTTTCAATAGCCTCAATACCTTCTTTTCGTAAAAAAGGCTTTACTTTAGGATAGATGTCTTTGAGTATTTGAACTTCCTCTTCGTCAAGTGGCGCACCGGCATCGCCATCAATACAGCAGGCACCTTTACAGGCTGATAGATTACACACAAAATCCTTTTCTATAATATCTTCTGAAACTATGGTTTTACCTAATTGAAACATACCCTACTATTTAAGCTCATTAAAAAATATTGCTTTTACACTTTGTTGAAAAACACCTATTTTTATCAACTGTATTTGCATAGGCAAAAGTATGTAAACTTTAGATTAAAATAATGCTATAAATCGGTTATAATCATCTACTTTTGCCGAAAAATTAAACCTAAAACACATGCAACTCGATTTTAAAGAAATATTCACTGCTTTTATGGTGTTATTCGCCGTAATTGATATTATTGGAAACATTCCCATTGTTATAGATTTGCGTAAAAAAGCAGGACATATACAAAGTGAAAAAGCATCGCTAATTGCTGGTATTATTTTAATTTTATTTCTGTTTTTAGGAAAAAGCATTTTAAACCTTATTGGCATTGATGTGAACTCGTTTGCGGTTGCCGGTGCCTTTATTTTATTTTTTATTGCATTAGAAATGATTTTGGGCATTACACTTTACAAACAGGAAGAACACGATGCCCTGACTACCGCCGTTTTTCCGTTGGCATTCCCTTTAATTGCTGGCCCCGGTAGTTTAACCACTTTGCTTTCGTTACGCGCCGAGTTTAGAATTGAAAATATTATTGTTGCGGTTTTATTAAACGTAATTATTATTTATATTGTGCTTAAAACCTCATCGAAAATAGAGCGTTTCTTAGGGCAAAATGGTATTAACATTGTCCGCAAGGTGTTTGGTGTTGTATTGTTGGCCATTGCCGTAAAATTATTTGCCCATAACATTAAAGCGTTGTTTGACCTTGTATAAGAACCCCCATTTGGCGTTTGGCAAATAAAGATGATTACAAAACGATAAAATTATAAATACATGAAACTTTTAACCATAATACTCAGTATTGCAGCTTTAGGACTTATTATTTTTAACTTTACAAAGGTAGATTTCAATGCCCCTTTTCAAGGTGAAAGCATCATCGCATTAATTGCGATAGTGGCCTCGATTTGCGTTATCATAATGATGGGAATTTTACGAATCTCAAAACGTATAGAGCAAAAGGTAAAAAAACATAGTTAGTAACTTGTTTAACTTCAAAAGGACACTTTAAGGCTGTTTCCTGCACCTGTTTGACCCAAAACATTCTAAGCGCTGCTTAGGCTATGTTTTATTTTTTTGATTTATTCGAATCAAGAAAAACAATTCGATTTTTTTAATTTTAAACTCAATAACTTTGATGTACGATGCTTTAATTATTGGTGGTGGCGCTGCAGGCTTATCTTGCGCCTTGGTTTTAGGGTCTGCAAAAAACAAACCATTTGCAGTCAACAAAAAAATTGCTGTAATAACACATCAAAAAACATCGCATTTACAAAATGCTTTATTTAATAATGTTTTAGGTTTAGAACCTGGAACTACCGGGGCTTCCATTTTAGAGAAAGGCAAAAAGCAATTAAGCGATTTATATCCGCATGTTGCCCAAATTGAAACCGAAAAGGTTTCTGCGATTTCTAAATCCGTTCACGGCTTTAAAGTTGAAACCAATAAAAATACATACGAAGCTAAACTCGTGGTTATCGCGGTGGGATACACCAATTTAATGCGTATAAAAGGTTTACGGGATTATATAGAACCACATCCAAAAGCAGCCATTGAAAAAGACCGAATTTGGTTAAAAAACACCAATCATTTAATAGAAGAAAACCTTTATGTTGCCGGCACATTGGCTGGTTGGCGCAGTCAGTTTGCCATAGCTTCGGGTAGTGGCGCACATGTGGCGACCGATATTTTAACGCTTTGGAACGGTGGTAAGCATACTAAGGTGCATGATAAGATTGAATAGTCTTTCAGTAATTTAGCTGGAATACTTATACTCTTTAAGTTCTTCTAACTCTTTATGAACATTTTTTATCCATTCATGCTGTTTCTCATTATTAAAATAAACTTCACTATCATACTTGTTTTGCTCATTGCTATAATCATCAAGAAGTTTTCTGTAAGCTTTTTTATAAACATTAACATCTTTTACTCCTTCTTTCATAAGAAGATCAAGTTTATGCCTTATTCTTCTTGAAAACAACTCAGTTATATCAAAATGTAATCTTTCGTGGATTAAATGTTTTATACTTTTAGTAGAGGTCCAAGATTCATTTTTATTAAAATAACTTTTAACAATATATACAGGAATCTCGCCTTTATAAAAACTAGCTTTAATTGATATCTCGGAAGAAGTTACAGCTAATTTCAGCCCTTTATCATTCGGAACTTTTCCTCTAAAATCTGACCATTCTATTTTTTTATTATGATTCCATAACAATAATGCTTCATTTACAGCTAAAGGTTTTTGAGCAATTAAGTTATTGCAGAATGAAACTAAAATCATCAATAACATTCTATTTCTACTCCCCATCACTCAACTTAATCACCTCATCAATCATAATATCGCGCTGGTTGAACACCTCTTCAAAAGCACCACTGCCAAAAAGTTGGTCGGCTAAAGTGGCTTTAATGTATTGTTTCACTTCGTCGTGGTACGCCACAAAGGTTATTTTATGATTAAGTCTCAGATTAATATAATCTTCTATGGCATATACCCAATCTTCTTCAACTTCAAAATTATCAATAAAATCTTGTCTAGACATGTTACTGAATGCGCCTCTGTTTTTATCCAATTCCCTAAACACAAAATTACCAATAAACCCGCGCCTAAATAATTGAGAAAGGGTTTCGTTGTGCATGCTATTGTCTATGGGTACAAACACATCGGGGATAATACCGCCACCGCCATATACAATTTTGCCTTTTGGCGTGGTGAATTTTAGCGAATCGGCAACTTTAATTTTTTCTGGATCGAGGAGTTCGCCACTGTCCATGCGTTCAAAATACTCGTCGTAGTAATCTTTATGTCCTTTTTTGTACGGCCGTTGAATGGAGCGACCGGTTGGCGTATAATAGCGCGATACGGTTAATCGTACGGCACTACCGTCGCCCAAATCCATTTCGCGCTGCACGAGGCCTTTGCCATACGAGCGTCGCCCAATAATGGTACCTTTGTCGTTGTCTTGCAATGCGCCGGCAACAATTTCGCTTGCCGATGCTGAGTTTTCGTCAATCAGCACATACACATGGCCTTTTTCGAAATCACCCTTACTGGTTGCAAAACTTTTTTCGATGCTACCACGTTTGTTTTTTGTGAATAATATGAGTTTATCATCTTCTAAAAACTCATCAACAATCTGTTCGGCAATACCTAAAAAACCACCTGGGTTGTCGCGTAAATCCAAGGCAATTTCTGTGGCACCAAGGTCGATAAGTTGTTCCAATCCTTTTTTAAACTCTTTATACGTTGATTCAGCAAAACGATTGATTTTTATATAACCCAATTTCTCGGTTAACATATACGCCGCATCAACACTTTTAATGGGAATGTGGTCTCGCTTAACGGTAAAATTCAAAAGTTTAGGTTCTCCTTTTCTGTAAACTTTCAAATCAACTTTGCTGTTAATGGGACCTTTTAGTTTTTTAATAATCTCGCCGTCTCGTAATTTTTTGCCAAAAAGCGAATCTCCGTTGGCCATAATAATGCGGTCGCCACCTTTAATACCTGCTTTGGCACTTGGTCCGTTTTCAATAGGTCTAATCACCGCAATGGAGTCCCTATAAGGGTAAAAACTAATACCTATGCCCACAAAATCACCTTTCATGTTTTCGGCAACGCGTTCCATATCTTCTTTGGGGATATACACCGAATGCGGATCCAGATTATCCAAAATGCCATTAACCGTAACATCAACAATACTATCGGTGTTTACCTCATCAACATAATCGTAATCAATATAATCGATGAGTCTGTTAAGTTTATCTTTTTTACTATTGGTGGAAAATAAGCGGTCTGGCGCATCGGTAAAATTCAACTTGCCGCCAATAAAAATGCCGGCTGCGATAGCAACTCCTAAAACCAAGGGTAAATATTTTTTTTGATAGGGCATTATTTGTTTATTTCTTCAATTAATTTAAGCTCTACGCCTGCTTTTTCTAAAAAGCGCAATCCGGAATCGTCTTTATAGGCTTGGTTGTAAACCACTTTTACAATACCTGCCTGATGTATTAATTTACTACATTCTTTACAGGGCGACATGGTAATGTACAAGGTGGCGCCTTTTGCCGATTGGGTTGATGCCGCTACTTTTAAAATGGCGTTGGCCTCGGCATGCAGCACGTACCATTTGGTGTAGCCTTCTTCATCTTCACAAAAATTTTCAAATCCCGAAGGTGTACCGTTGTACCCATCGGAGATTATCATTCTATCCTTTACAATAAGTGCGCCAACTTGCCGGCGTTTGCAGTACGATAATTTCCCCCACTCTTTGGCAATTCTTAAATAAGCCTTATCGTACTTGAGTTGTTTGTGTTCTGGCATTAATTTATTTTATAATTTGGGCGTTACCTTTTACTCATACCTACAAGGTTGGATACTGAAACAAGTTCAGCACAAGAAACCTTGCAGGATCGCAAAAGGTCAGGCTTTCCGCTATATCTTTTGCAAAAAAAGCAAAAGGATGCCGCTGCAATCCTTAACGCGAAACCTCATATTTTATTTGGTATAACGAATATACTCGCTTCGTATTTTAATTGCAACGCAAGTTCGTTAAATTTTTGCGAAAATTTAATATGTGTAGCAACATTTTAAAATAGCTACAAACCTTACAATAAACCAAATAGGCTTATAAATGATGTAGTAAAAAGTTTATCTTTACGGGGTTTCAGTAACAAAAAACTTATTGTTTAACATCTTGCACACAACCCGAATAAAACTTAAATGAAGAAAAAAATATTAATAATAACTGGTTCGATAGGGGTTTTATACATGCTCTTAGCATTTGTTTTACCAAAATTTGTTGCCGCACCTTTTGCCGCACACCAGTCAAAAAATGTTTGGACTGAAAACGAAAAAGACTATTCGGAATCCAAATCATCTAATTTGGTGTTAGACAGTATTGGTAATTTTCCATTGCCAATGGGTTATGTATCGGACTTTGAAAAAATATTCAGTGAGCGACAAATTTCGCATCTAACCAAAATAATTACTGATTACGAACAAAAAACGACTAGAGAAATTGCAATTGTTACGATAAGCTCAATTGAACCGTACGGGAACATGAAGGATTATTCAACAGATTTGGCGAATGAATGGAAAATTGGAAAACCAGAAAAGGACAACGGACTTATAATTTTATTCAGTAAAAATTTACGACAGATTAGAATTGCAACAGGAACAGGAACAGAGCAAAAGCTAACTGATGAAATCTGCAAAAGTGTACTTGACAATACTATTATTCCTGAATTTAAAAAAGGCCATTATTACAGTGGCATTGAAAGTGGGTTAAACCAATTGATCCTGCTTTGGGAATAAGCACTGTTTACCCCAAATTAGCCCGCGTTAGGGATTGCAGCGGCATCCTTTTTAAAAATGAGAAAAATAAAGTTTAATAAGAACTAAAATTTAACAGATTGCCACAGTCGTTCCTCATTCGCAATGACGTTTAAAAAGATATAGCGGAAAGCCCGACCCCCTTTTTCTGGGGGTAACGCCCAAATAATTATTTAAGCCAAAAAGTCGTTATTCAGCAACATGGGGATAACCAAACCAACTACGATTGCCGATATCACCATAATCCAATCGCGCTTGGTAAACCTAAATATGGTTTGCACCACATAGCTTAAAAACAGTACGATAAACACGATTATAACTTGGGCAACTTCTATGCCTAAAGCAAATTCCAGTAGTAAAACCAGTTTGTTGTCGGTGGCTCCTAAAAGCATGTGAAACTCGCGCGCAAAGCCCAAACCGTGTATTAATCCAAAAAATAGGGTGGTTAAAAACAGGACGCCTATTTTTTCTTTTTGTGCGCCTTTACCAGCGGTAAACACATTGTACAGCGCCACAATTAAAATGGTTATGGGTATTAAGAATTCTACCATTTGAGCGTTAACACTTACCACATTGTAGGCCGCCAAAACAAGCGACAAGGTATGCCCCAAAGTAAAAACGGTAACGAGTAGTAAAACGCGTTTCCAGTCTTTAAAAACATAGGGAATGGTAAGTACGATTAGAAATAAAACGTGGTCGTAGGCATTTATATCCAGCACGTGATTCATGCCGTATTTTACATTGAATAAAAAATTGTCAAGCATTTTAATTGAGATTTAGGGTTAATTAGGTGCGTCAAATATACGAATAAAGACATGTTTTGGCTGTTTTTCTATTATTTTACTGTTGTATTATATTTTTTATCCAAATGAAAAAGCATTTCTTTGGTTATAGCTTCTAGCGAAAAGGCGTGTTTCCAATGCCAATCTTGTCGTGCCGCATGGTCGTTTATACTTTTTGGCCAACTATCGGCAATGGCTTGCCTGAAATCGGGTGTGTAGCTTATTTCGAATTCCGGGATGTGTTTTTTTATCGATTGCGCCACTTCCTTAGGCGTAAAGCTTATGGCTGCCAAATTGTAAGACGACCGTATATTTATGGTACTGGCATCGGCACGCATAATATCGATGGCGGCCTTAATGGCATCATCCATATACATCATGGGAAGCTTGGTGTTTTCGGCCAAAAAACAATCGAATTTTTTATCGGTAATGGCTTTGTGATAAATATCTACGGCATAATCGGTGGTGCCACCACCGGTTTGGGTTTTCCAACTTACAATGCCCGGGTAGCGCAAACTCCTAACATCTACACCGTATTTTTGATGATAATATTCGCACCACCGTTCGCCAACTTGTTTTGTAATGCCGTAAACGGTTGTGGGTTCCATGGCCGTGTATTGTGGCGTATTTTCAGATGGTGTTGAAGGCCCAAAAACAGCAATACTAGAGGGCCAAAACACTTGTTTTACAAACTTTGCTTTTGCTAAATTTAAAACATTGAATAGGGAATTCACATTCAAATCCCAAGCTTTCATCGGGAATTTCTCGCCCGTAGCGCTCAACAAAGCAGCCATTAAATAAACGGTGTCGATGTTATATTTTTCAACGCACATATTAATACTGGCATAGTCTTGGGCATCCACAATTTCGAAAAGCCCAGAGTTTACAATATCTAAATTACTGTAGCTTATATCGCTTGCAATTACATTATTATCGCCATAAATATGTCTGAGCTTAAATGTTAATTCCGAACCAATTTGTCCGCAAGCACCAATAATCAATATTTTTGGGTTCATTTTAAACACAGTTAATGAGAATACATTAAAAATAACAAGATTATATTGAAAATATTTCATTTTAAAATTGAAAAGTTTTAATAACACGATAGATTATTTTACATAAAACAAACTATTGCTATATCTTTGTAAAGCATCCAAAAACATATTGCTGCATGAAACTTAAACTAATAAGCCTCATTGGTATTTTTATCGTCATATTGTCCTGTAAAAAAACGGAAGAAAATAATCCCATCGAGGTTGATGAGACGGAAAACACAAGTCAGGAATTAACTGAAAGCGACATTGCAAAACTTGATTTTGTTGATTTTGGATTGGACGAAAAAACAGAGCGTGCCATTGAAAACTGGCAAGAATACTACCAACTTCAAGACGTTGTAAACAATGTAAAAAAAGGCGACTTAATTTTTTTTAGCAATAATGAAGAGGCCATTAAAACGCTTTTAACAGATTTAAAAAAGAATATTCCCGCACCTGTAAATACCCCTGCAACCTTGGCCAGATTACAGGTTTTAGACACTAAAGTTTTAAAGTTAGAAAGCTTATATAACCTATCGACTACAAGTAAAAAAGAGCTTAATGCTACCGTAAAAGAGTTTTTGGTAGCGGTATCAAATTTAAACTTCCAAATGAATAAAAAGCTGGAAAAAGACAGCCGGAACATACAAAAACCCCAATAAAACACACCTCTTATTTTCTTAATCTTTTGTTAAGGTTGTTATAAATAGCATTTTGAAAGTGCTAAATAATAGTACCTTGTAAAACAATTTTTTAAAACTAAATCACTAATTACAAACACATGAAAACCAAATTGAATTCTTTATTTCTATTTAGCGGATTGGCTTTTTTAGGACTTGTTGCCTGTAAAAACGATGCCAAAAAAGAAACCGCACAAATGGAAACCGTACCAGGTATTAACTTAGAATACATGGACACCAATGTAAAACCAAGTGATGATTTTTTCAGACACGTCAATGGCACTTGGTTAGATAATAACGACATTCCATCAGACCGAACTCGCTGGGGAAGTTTTGATGAACTCAGAAAAAAAACCGATGAAGATGCTTTGGCTATTTTAAAATCGGCCATGGCAACCGATAAAGATTTGAATACCATTGAAGTTTTACCGGGCTCAGACCAAGAAAAAGCGGTATTTCTGTTTCAATCCATAATGGATACCGTAACCCGTGATGCCCAAGGTATTAAACCCATTGAAAGCGTATTGGCTAAAATTGACAACATTAAAACCAATAGCGATTTGCAAAATTTTTTAATCGAAACAGCTCCAAAGGGCGGTCGTGCTTTTTTTGGTTTTGGCGTAGGCGCACATCCTAAAAACAGCAATCTAAATGCAGGTTATTTAGGCAATGGCGCGTTGGGCTTAAGTCGCGATTATTATGTTGACGAAGATGATGACACCAAAGCAAAACGCGAAAAATATCGTGCACACATTGCACGTATGTTAAAATTTATTGGTGATTCCGATGAAGAAGCCAAAACAAATGCAGATAATATTTTAGCTTTCGAAACCCGAATGGCGAAACCAAGAATGACCAAAGAAGATAGGCGCGATGCCAGAAAAAGGTACAACCCTAAATCGATGGACGATTTGGCGGAAATGACACCTTCAATCAACTGGAATGCCTATTTTAAAGGTATTGGCGTTAAGGAATTGGACACTGTTATCGTTACAGATCCAGGATACTTTAAGGCCTTGGAAGGTATTTTAAAAGAGAATAATATCAACGATTGGAAAAACTATTTGCGTTGGACCGTAATTGATGGAAATTCCGGGTTGTTATCCACAGAAATCGATAAAGCCAATTGGGAGTTTTACAGCAAGGAACTAAGAGGCTCAAAAAAACAAAGAGACCGAGAAGAACGCGCTTTAGGAACATTAAACGGCACTATTGGTGAAGCTTTAGGGAAACTTTATGTGGATAAAAAATTCCCACCAGAAGCGAAAGCTAAAGCTGAAAAAATGATTAAAAACATTATGCTGGCCTTTGAAAAAAGAATCGATAATTTAGATTGGATGACGCCTGAAACCAAAGAAAAAGCAAAGGAGAAGTTACAAAAAATGAATGTTAAAATAGCCTATCCTGACCAATGGAAAGACTATTCGGAACTTGAAGTAAAAAGTATTGAAGATGGTGGCTCGTACTTTAGCAACATGCAAAATGTAAGAGCTTGGAATTTCAAAGACAACTTAAATAAACTCGGAAAACCAGTTGATAAAAGCGAATGGCTTATGGCGCCTCAAGTTGTAAACGCCTATTTTATGCCGCCGTATAACGAAATTGTTTTTCCCGCAGCTATTTTACAACCGCCTTTTTACAACTACCAAGCCGATGAAGCTGTAAATTACGGTGGTATTGGCGCTGTAATTGGTCATGAAATATCGCATTGTTTTGATGATTCTGGCTCGCGTTACGATGCCGATGGAAACTTAAACAATTGGTGGACCGACGAAGATTTAGAGCAATTTACCGCTTTAGGAAAAAAGCTTTCTGAGCAATATAGTGCCGAAGAAGCTTTACCAGACACGTTTTTAAATGGTGAATTTACCTTAGGAGAAAACATTGGGGATTTAGGTGGTATAAATGCTGCTTACGATGGCTTGCAATTGTATTTGGCAGAACATGGCAGACCAGAAAATATTGATGGTTTTACACCAGAGCAACGTTTGTTTTTATCGTGGGCAACCATTTGGAGAACAAAATACACTGATGATGCTTTACGCAATCAGATAAAAACCAATACACATTCTCCTGGTATGTATCGTGCCGTTATGCCTCTTAAAAATGTGGATGCTTTTTATGAAGCCTTTGATATTAAAGAAGGCGACCCCATGTATTTAAAACCAGAAGATCGTGTAAAAATCTGGTAATCTTAAATTGTGTTTTCAATAAAAAAGCGCCGATTCTCAATTGAGAATCGGCGCTTTTTTATTTCTTATTTTGAATCTAATTTTTAGGCTGTCCGGCAGCTTGTGATAAAGCTTGCTTTTGTCTTAACAATTCGGATTTTGTAAGTTGTATTAAATTAAAATTAGGCGCCGTTTTTTGGGCGGCATCCAAAATATCAACCGCTTTATCAATATTTGCTTTTGTATCCTGGTTATATACTACTAACGCATTCAAATACATAAAAGCAGCCTTTAAGGGCACTTGATAAGGTTGCTGCGTTTCGTAAAACGCTTTGGTCATATCGTCTTTAGCGTTGGCAAGTCCGTAGTTAATATGCTTTAAAGCCTCATCCAATTTTTGGGTTTGTAAGTTTAATTCTGCCAACTCATATGCGATAAGTGCATTCGGGTTTCTTTTAAAAAGTTCCTCAAAATGCCCAACTGCCAATTCTGGCCGCTTTACCGATTTTAAAGACAGTGCTTTAACCTCCACTGCAATATCAGAATCGCCAACATTTTTTTCAATACCAATGGTATTTAAAGCCTGTACATACTTACCTTCGCTCATATAAATATAGGCCAAAGTATCTTGTCTTGCCACAGATGGCGACAACACGTTTAAATGTGTCATGGCATTAACAATACCCTGCATATCGCCCTGCTTTTTCATTTGTTTGTAATAAGCCTCGTAATGCTTAATTAATTCTGGGCTGGTTTGTGCGTTTAACTGAAAACAGCCTACCACTAAAGCCAACATTAAAATTCGTTTCATTTCTACTTTTTTAAATTTCGCTAAAACTATAAAAAAATAGCGTGTAATGTCTTAAAACATTGCTAATTATTTTTATTTTTTAGTTTCTGAAAACCAAAAATCACACCTCTATTTTAGGAAGTTTCAAAAAAAATAATTATATTTAAGATTACTTTAATTATTATTTAATATGGCAATTAAAAGTTTCCAAGGCGCAAGAAGGCAGCAAACAAATGCTGAAGATAGCACACCGTTAAAGGTTAGTGACTATATGACACGGGATTTAATTACGTTTACACCCAAGCAAACCATTGAAAGTGTAATGCAGTCGTTAATTAAAAACCGAATTTCCGGCGGCCCTGTGGTAAATGAAAAAAATGAGCTGGTTGGGATAATTTCTGAAGGTGATTGTATTAAACAAATTAGTGAAAGTCGGTATTATAATATGCCCATGCAAGATAAAACCATTGAAAAGTTTATCACCCAAAATGTAGATACCATTGATGGCAACATGAATATTTTTGATGCTGCCAATGAGTTTTTAAAAACCAAGCACCGTAGGTTTCCCATAGTTGAGAACGGCAAATTGGTGGGGCAAATTAGCCAAAAGGATGTGCTTAAGGCCGCTATGAAACTTAAAGGACAAACTTGGAAATAGGATTTGTTACCCCTCTCTTTTTACCAAAGCATAGTAATCGCCCTCTAAAGGCAGATAGCCTTGGTTGTAAACAAAATAGTATACCGTACCTTTTTTAGTGGTGTAAATACTGGTAAAGTAATTAAAATCGAAACCTTTTTCAATAAGTTTGGCGCGCGAAGTTTTGGTTTTATCGGTTGGGTTTAAAGCTTCTAAAATCCTATAATTTTTTCTGAGCCTGTTATTGGTATTTCTTATTAAGTTTTTGTGATCTTTATTAATATTGTTGTTGTAAGCGTTTCTACAAGCATCGCTACAGAATTTTTTATCAATTCTGCCTACAATCTTATCGCCACATTCTAGACATTTCTTTTCCATCCATTTAAATTTATGCTATTTCTTAATTAATGCCCGTTATCGGCTTTTAATTTTATACCAACGCAAGTCCATTGCCTCTTCTTCAAAATAGAAATCTTCAATATATGTCAAACCTATTTTTAATAACGCACGGTGCGATGCTTCATTTTCCAAATGTGTTGTGGCATACAATTCCGTTAGTTTTAATTCATTAAAAGCGTAATTTACCGCAGCTTTACCAGATTCAGTGGCATATCCTTTACCCCAATATTTAGGTATAAACCTATAGCCCACATCGTAATATCTTGTGTAGCCATTCATGTTGTATTCGGTGTTTAAACGTATCCCCGACCAACCTATAAAATTCCCTGACAACTTTTCAATAGCTGCAAATCTGCCAATACCACGCTGTTTATATTGATTGAAAACACTATCCAGTATTTTCTGGGATTCCTCAATGGTTTTAACGGGTTTATTTCCCAAATATTTATGTACTTCGGGGTTAGCGTCAAGCTCGAACATGCCGTTTAAATCGGTTGGCCTGAGTTCTCTTAAAATAAGTCTTTCGGTTTCTATGTGGAATGTCATATATGGCTTAAAAGTTCCCTAAATATAGTAAAATTTATCCATTTACAAACGACTACAAACATTTACAAACGATTTTAAACAAGTAATAACCGAATAACTTTTGGATGCCGTTGCATATTTGCAGTGTCGAAACATAAGAACTCGATAGTATTAACTGTTTAACACGTAAATTTAAAATTATGAACACACTTAGAAACAAAGTACAGTTGATTGGTAACTTAGGAAACGATCCGGAAATCATCAATCTTGAATCAGGAAAAACATTGGCTAAATTTAATATGGCCACAAACGACAGCTACACTAATAATAAAGGTGAAAAAATTACAGACACCCAATGGCATAATATTGTGGCTTGGGGTAAAACGGCCCAAATTATTGAAAAGTACGTAACCAAAGGAAAAGAGGTTGCCATTGAAGGGAAACTAACTTCGCGAAGCTATGATGATAAAGACGGCAACAAACGTTACATCACCGAGGTGGTATGCAGCGAGTTACTTATGTTAGGAAAATAAACCTTTTTTTGCTCTAAAAACAAACAGGATTCTTTTATAAGAGTTCTGTTTGTTTTTTTACATTATCCACATTAAAATACCCGCCTTTGTTTTCTTTTCTTTCTAAAGATTGATTAATAATTAAATGTGCCACATTAATCATGTTTCTTAATTCGCAAAGTGGTGTGGAAATTTTTGAGGCTTTATAAAAACTTTCAACTTCAGCGTACATTAAATCGAGGTGTTTTATAGCTTTTTTTAATCGGTTATGGCCGCGCACAATCCCAACATAATTGCGCATTAAAGCTTGTAGTTGCCGTAAATTATGCTGTACTAAAACCTGTTCTTTTGGTGTGTTTGTACCCTCATCATCCCAATCGGGAATATTCAAATCCAAAGATTTACAACTATCATTTCTGAGATATTTAAAAATATTATGCGCATAAACCAATGCTTCCAACAATGAATTTGAGGCCAATCGGTTGGCACCATGCAAACCGGTTTTGGTACATTCGCCGCAGGCAAATAAATTATGAACCGACGTTTTTCCGTCCACATCAACATCAATGCCGCCACATAAATAATGAGCTGCCGGTACAACGGGAATCCAATCGGTTTCAATATGAATATTATGCGCTTCACATTTTTTATAAATATTAGGAAAGTGTTTTCTAAAAGCCGTCATATCCAAATGCGTACAATCTAAAAACACATGGGTATCTCCTGTTTTTTTTAGCTCGTTATCAATACTTTGCGATACAATATCTCGCGATGCTAATTCTGCACGCTCATCGTAATTTGGCATAAACCGCTCTCCTGATGTATTGCGTAAATAAGCACCAAAACCTCTAACCGCTTCGGATATTAAAAATGACGATTCGCCGTTAGCCTCAAACAATGCCGTGGGATGAAATTGCACAAATTCCATATCCGAAATTTTTGCTTTAGCCCTATATGCCATAGCAATACCATCGCCAGTTGCAATTACAGGATTGGTGGTGTGCCCGTAAACCCAACCAATGCCACCCGAAGCCAACACTGTATGGTGGGCTTTTAGGGTAAAAATGGTTTTTGTTTTTTGATTTAAAACATAAGCTCCATAACAGGCATTTTTTTTAGGTTTTTTTCCCGACACATGGTGATTTGTAATTAAATCAATTGCAAAATGATGCGTTAAAATAGTAACGTTTTTTAGTTGATGCGCCTGCGCCAATAAAGCGCGTTCAATTTCTGCTCCCGTAATATCTTTATGGTGCGCCACACGGTATTCGGAGTGCCCACCTTCTTTTCCTAAATCTAAGTTTCCAAGCGTATCAAAATCAAAATTTGCGCCCCAGGCCATGAGTTCTTCCAAGCGTTTAGGGCCTTCTTTAACAACCATTTCCACAATGGCAGCATCACAAAGTCCATCGCCCGCAATTAAAGTGTCTTGAATGTGTTTTTGGAAAGAATCTTTTTTAGAATTTAACACTACGGCTACACCGCCTTGAGCGTATTTTGTGTTGGACTCTTCTTCGTTGGTTTTAGTGATTATGGTTACCGTTCTATTGGGAAATGCCTCAGCAATTTTAACCGAAAAAGTTAAACCCGCAATGCCCGAACCAATTACCAGATAATCTGTTGTCATTATTATTTAGATAATTCCAACATGCGTTCTATAGGCAATAAAGCACGCTCAATAATGGTTTCGTCAACTTCAATTTGCGGCGATTCGTTAAGCAAACAATCGTATAGTTTTTGAAGTGTATTCATTTTCATAAAATGGCACTCGCTGCAGGCGCAGGTATTATCTTCTTTCGCCGGTGCAGGTATTAATTCGGTATAGGGCATAGCCTCTTTCATTTTATGCAAAATACCAGCCTCGGTTGCCACAATAAATTTTTGGTTTTGGTGCTGTTTTACATAATTTATCATACCTGCGGTTGAGCCGATATATGTCGCCGTATTTAAAATATGCTCCTCAGATTCTGGATGTGCTATAATTTTATAATCGGGGTATTTTTTATGAAGCTCGATTAATTTATCCATTGAAAACGCTTCGTGCACCACACAACTGCCGTCCCAAAGCAACATATCGCGTCCCGTTTCCTTGATGATGTAAGCTCCTAAATTTTTATCGGGAGCAAAAATAATTGGGGTTTCTTTAGGGATAGATTCTACAATTTTTAAGGCGTTGGACGAGGTGCAAACAATATCGCTCAAGGCTTTTATTTCTGCCGAACAATTTACATAAGTAATCACCACATGATTGGGGTGCGCTTCTGTAAATGCTTTAAAAGCCTCTGGCGGACAAGAATCTGCCAACGAGCAACCTGCATTTAAATCGGGCAACACCACCGTTTTTTTTGGACTTAATATTTTAGCGGTTTCTGCCATAAAATGCACACCGGCGAACACAATAATATCGGCCTTGGTTTCAGCGGCTTTTTGTGATAGCCCCAAACTATCGCCAACATAATCCGCTATATCCTGTATTTCTGGCACTTGATAATAATGCGCAAGAATTACGGCGTTTTTCTCTTTTTTTAAACGGTGTATTTTTTTAACTAAATCCATTGTATCAGCATTCGGTTAGCATTCAAAAAAAATCAAACTATGCCTTAACAGCTAAAGTTTTAATTTCTGAATGAATCGTATTTAGAGTTAATTCACTTGTATTTAATTCATTTAAAACCGTTGATTTAAAATCTTGAAATACATGTTTTGTGTTTTGAAACAAATTTTTATAATACGAAACACCTTCTTTCATATTATTCGTAAATGTTAACAGGTATTTTTCTTCTTTTTTATTAAACGATACTTTAGCGTCTTCCAATTTATTTTTTAGGAAATCGATGTAAATTTGAAGCTCTTTAATAAACAAGTTGGGGCGGTCGTTTCGGGTTACCATATTGGCTCTTCCGTAAATATGATCGGTTATGTTTTTTAAGCTCATAACTTTGGAATAGTATGCCATATTTGGCCCGGGGCAAATGGAAACACCTTTGCCTTCAACCTTGGTGTCTAAATTGTATTTTAATAAGGCCGATGTGCCTAAACCTACACAAGTACACGATTTCTCGATAATTTTATGGTATTGTTTGTCATGCGCTTCTTTATCGAGATGCTGTTCGTTTAAAGCCTTTATTTTTAAATATTGATATTCTCTTGATGCCGTACAAATACCCGTTTCTTTAAATTCTTTGTTAAGCGCAACAAACTTTTTTGGGCAGGAACTTCCCGGTCTTCCTTTATTAATTAATGCTTGTTTTTCAGCATCTTTGGTATTGTTTTTAAGATTGTTAAACGGTACACCCAAAGGCGAAATATCGCTTAAATACAAGTCTTTTTCTTTAGCTTTTGCTAATTGCTGCAAGGTATTATCATCAACCGTTGTAGCCTCTGGCACGAGTAAAAAAGGAGACCCCCAACCTACGGAGTCTAAATTATAATGGTCTATTAAAAACTCGTGTTCTTCTTTGGTGCCAACACCACCTTGAGCTGTTATTTGAATAGGTAATGCTTGGTTTGGCACAACTCTATTTTGATTTTTAAGCTCTTGGGTTAATAGGGTTTGAATATCAGTTTTTAAGGCTTCTCTTTTTTCTTTAAATTCGGCTAAAACAGGCCCTAAAAGATACCCGTCTGTGGCAAAGGCATGTCCGCCACAATTTAACCCAGATTCAATTCTATATTCTGAAACCCACAAGCCTTTTTTGGCTAAAAATTTCCCTTGAATAAGTGCCGACCTAAAATCGCTCACTTTTAAAATAATTTTCTTTTTAAACGCGCCGTTTCTATCTGGAAAAAAACCGTTAAACTGCGCCATATAGCTATACAGCCTTGGGTTCATTCCTGCAGAAAGCACCACCGACGAATTGAGCTTGCTATTGGCAAAACCTCGTAATGCAGCGTGAGCATCGTTATATTCGGTTGGTAGTTTATCGTTCTTTTTATAATTGTCTTTATCAACTTTGGTCATGATATTAACATCAATACTGCCCATTGACAAATTGCTGTTTGCCCATTTTTTAATATCCGGAAAATGAAATTCTTTAGACGTTATTTTCTTAAACTCAGACTTTAGTTTCGAACCATCCGGAAGCATATTGATGTAGGCCAATAAATCGTCGCTTTTTTCGGTGGTTAACTGTTTTAACGATTCAAACTTTTTATCGGCTAAATCGCTTATCAAATTCAAATATGAGGTAATTCTTTTAGCTCTAAAATCATCTATCTTATCGGTGATTTCGCTGTAGGGCATCTTGAATTTTTCGCTGTACATTTTTCTTAATTTCTCAAGTAAAATATCATCAACTAAAGAAATTACAGAGTCCATACCGTATTGGGCCACCTTTAAAGGCGTATCTATTGTGAATCCAATTCCCATTACCGGAATGTGAAACGAGTGTGCTTTTTTCATACATCTTGCATTAATCGGCAAAGGTATTGAGTTGATAATCCACCGAATATGATAATTATCATACTTTTTTGAATTGCATTGTTTATAAAAAGAATGCTGCAGATTTTACTTCCCAAAAAATTAGCATTACCAATTATAAAGATGTAAGGATAGCTCCCGTTTTATTTAATTATTCTTAATAAGAATCGGCACAACAATAAAAATTGATAAAACTTAATTGTACCTATGCCATTTCGTTTTTCCTTTAGTATTTTTACGGTTAATCTCAATTAGATTGCTATTATGTCTGTAGAACCAAAATTAGTTAGATTTAAGCAAAACGTACTGTCTAAATACCAAATTTACAATAGTGTATTTATGACATTACCATTTGATACCGTTACAAAAACAGGGGCATTATTACCCTTGTTTCATGAAACCTGTAAAAAAGGATTTGCACACGAAGAAGATCCCACAACCATTGTAGATACATTTTTTAAAAAATACCAAGCGCGCCGCAATAAACAGAGCCAAATAAATTTGCTATTTCGTTTTATTCAATACATTGAACGGCAGGTTGTTTTATTTGATGCTATTGAAGATGCCGCATTCCCAATTATAAATAATATGGAAGGGCTTGGTACCTTAAGAAATCTTAAAGAGTCGGCCACAGCCGAAAACAGGTTGGAAGATTTGAAAGCCTATCTTGAAGAATTTAAGGTTCGTATTGTATTAACGGCCCACCCAACACAGTTTTACCCAGGTTCGGTTTTGGGCATTATTACCGATTTAACCGAAGCCATAAAAGACAATAACCTATCAGAAATTAATAACTTATTTGCCCAATTGGGGAAAACACCCTTTTTTAAACGCCAAAAACCAACGCCGTATCGGGAAGCAAAAAGCCTTATTTGGTATTTGGAAAATGTGTTTTACACTTCGTTTGGAGAAATTTACAATTACATTCAACAAAATATTTACGACGACGGCAAAAAGCATAACGAGATAATAAATATTGGTTTTTGGCCAGGGGGAGACCGCGACGGAAATCCGTTTGTAAAACCAAAAACAACCATAAAGGTGGCTAAAAAACTTAAAAAAGCCATTCTAAAAAAATACTATCAAGACCTAAAAGCTTTAAGGCGCAAGCTCACCTTTAGAGATGTAGAAGAACGGATTATTAAATTAGAGACTATTTT
The DNA here is from genome assembly GCF_032814565.1 of Hwangdonia lutea. Taxonomy (GTDB): domain Bacteria; phylum Bacteroidota; class Bacteroidia; order Flavobacteriales; family Flavobacteriaceae; genus Hwangdonia; species Hwangdonia lutea. Next base: position 1,894,859 of record NZ_CP136521.1, on the reverse strand, counting down.
ATATAACTATAGCATCAATTTAAACACTAAAAAAACCATTTCTTCAAAAGAGCTTATCAAGGAATTGTTAAGCATAAGAAATCACATTGTAAAAGAACACCAATCGTTATACATTAGTGAAATTCATAATTTAATAAACAGAATCCATTTGTTTGGATACCATTTTGCCACTTTGGATATTAGGCAAGACAGCCGCATTCATGACAATGTTTTCTCTACCGTTATCAATCATTTAATTGAAAAAGAAAGTGATTCGTTCCCAAAAAATTATAATGATTTAAGCGAAGACGAACAGATAAACATATTATCAAAAGCTAAGCACGAAGCTATAGACATTGATGCTTTTGAGGATGAAATGGTGCGCAACACGTTAAGAACCATTGAAGCTATTGAAGATATTCAAGCAACCAATGGCGAGCGCGGAGCCAATCGTTATATAATAAGCAACAACCAAACAGCTTTAAATGTTATGCAGCTTTTCGCCATGCTTAAAATAGTGGCGTTTAAAGAGCGCTTAACCGTTGATGTTGTGCCACTCTTTGAAACCATTACCGACTTGGAAAATGCACCGGCAGTTATGGAGCAGCTGTATTCAAACCCTGCATACAGAGCCCATTTAGAAAGCCGGGGCAACAAACAAACCATCATGCTTGGTTTTTCTGATGGCACCAAAGACGGTGGTTATTTAATGGCCAACTGGGGTATTTTTAAAGCCAAGGAGCTACTTACCGAAATGTCTAGAAAATACGATGTAACGGCTATATTTTTTGATGGTCGTGGTGGGCCACCGGCACGAGGCGGCGGAAAAACACATCAGTTTTACTCGTCTTTAGGCCCCACTATTGAGGACAAAGAAGTGCAGCTTACCATTCAAGGGCAAACCATTAGCTCTAATTTTGGCACCTTGGATTCGTCGCAATATAACTTAGAACAGCTTATTAGTTCTGGAATAGACAACAGAATTTCTGGCGGGCGCAACAAATTATCGGATGCTGATAGAGCCGTTATGACGGATTTAGCCGAAACCAGCTATAAAACCTACAAGGATTTTAAAAGCCACCCCATGTTTATTCCGTATTTAGAGCGGATGAGCACCTTAAAATTCTACGCAAAAACCAATATTGGAAGCCGCCCGACCAAACGTGGGTCTTCAGATAAATTGGTGTTTTCAGATTTAAGAGCCATACCATTTGTGGGCTCATGGAGTCAATTAAAACAAAATGTTCCAGGCTTTTTTGGCGTAGGCACCGCGCTTAAAAAATATGAAGATGCCGGTGAGTTTGATAAAGTTGAAGCACTTTACAAAAACTCAAAATTCTTTAAAACCTTGTTGGAAAACAGTATGATGTCTTTAACAAAATCGTTTTTCGATTTAACAAAATACATGTCTAAAGACGAGGAGTTTGGTGATTTCTGGAATATCATTTACGATGAATACACCACCACCAAAAGGTTGCTTTTAAAACTTACAGGCTATACTGAATTAATGGAAAACGAACCCACTGGAAAAGCCTCAATAGAGGTTAGGGAATCTATTGTTTTGCCGTTGTTGACCATACAACAATATGCGCTTAAAAAAATCCAGGAACTGGAAAAAGCAGGGGTTAGTAATGATGATGAAGAAAAGAAGATTTATGAAAAAATAGTAACCCGTTCGCTTTTCGGGAATATTAATGCGAGTAGAAATTCGGCTTAAATAGTATTACATATTTACTATTTACAACATTTGAATTTGTCAGAAAAAAACATAACTTCGTTTATCGGCGGATATAAACAATATTCCAGACAATTTATATCCTAAGGCCCCTGCCAGTAATGCGAGGTAAACCTAAAAAGTTTCCTTTTAATTCAACTTTTTGTTATCTTTGCTAAAGTAAATCGACAAATAAACTGAATGAAACCAAAATTTGAAGTAGTTTTTCTTGAACAAGCTATTGACTTTATGTCCAAAATAGATGCGAAAGCTAAAAAGAAAATCTATTATAATTTGGATAAAGCAAAACTCGAAAATGACCCAAAGCTTTTTAAGAAATTGACAGATGAAATTTGGGAATTTAGAACACTTTACCAAGGAATTCAATACAGACTTTTTGCCTTTTGGGATAAAACTGACAAAACTGAAACGCTTGTGTTATCAACACACGGAATGATTAAGAAAGTAAATAAAGTTCCGAAATCACAAATTGAGAAAGCATTGAAAATAAGAGCTGAATATTTTGAAGAATAAATCTGAAATTATGGCAACGAAAAACAAAAAAATGAAAATGATGACACTTGACCAAATGAAGGACAAAGACATCGGGAAGATTGGGACACCAGAACGAGACAAATATGAATTTGACTTGCGTATGGAAGTACTTGGAGATATGATAAAATCTGTTCGAAAAGAAAGAAATTTAACACAAGAACAACTTGGCGAATTAATAGGGGTTCAGAAATCGCAAATATCTAAATTGGAACGAAACACAAAAAACGTTACAATAGAAACGATCTTAAAAGTATTTAGAGCCTTAAAAGCAAATGTCAAGTTTAGCGTCGAAATGAACGATTTTGACTTCAAAGTAGCGTAAAGCACTACTGGCAATAACGTATATAGCTCATAGCTAGTCAGTTGCATAATCGAAGTTAAGGCATATTTGGAAAGTCGCCAAATTTTTAAATTTGGCTTTTAGTAAAATAAAGTAAAAAGAAAAATTTAAAAATTCGGCTCGTGTATAATCCGAAAAGTCAGCGTCTTTTTACACGCTACGTTTCATATACAAAACCAATAAACGAACCTTCCAAAAAAAGTTTAAAATTACTACTAACGTTTGAGTTCCAGTAATTATTGGAACTCAAAAAAACACCTCCTTTTTAAAGAAATAAACCTTTATGGATTTGAAACCTATAGTTTTAAATAAAGAATAAAATTCCTTTTGAAACTTGCTTGCCATTCCGAATGAGGTACGAAGAGGAATCTCATCGGTATAAGGTTTGTCATCACTCGTTCCGCGTACTATCGAAATGACAAAACACTCTTAAAAGTTTTTAGAAACTAAAATAACCGCAATGAAATTGTAGGATGTAAACCTGTAACTTGATAATAAAAAAATGCCTCACGAAATTCGCAAGGCATTTTAAACTAAATAGGCTAATTCTATGTTTTAATGCTCATTCAATCTAAAATCCGGATAGGCGTCCATACCGTGTTCGTGAGAATCTAAACCTTCAAGTTCTTCGAGTTCTGAGACCCTGATACCGATTGTTTTCTTCAATACAAAAACAATTAAAAAGGTAGAAATGGTACAAATGGCGGCATAAGCTAGTACACCATATAATTGCGGTAAAAACGATAAACTATTGGCCGCTTCAGAAATCGTTGCAACCACATCGCCCTTGGCGTTTAAAAAATCACCTGCATCATTGGTAACGGCACTAAATCCGAAGATACCAACAGCCAGCGTTCCCCAAATACCACAAACTAAATGTACGGCAATGGCCCCAACAGGATCGTCTAACTTTAGCCTATCAATACACCCAACGGCAAAAACAATGAGCGCACCCGATACGGCACCTATTATTATAGCCGCTGTTGGCGACATTACGTCTGCACCAGCAGTAATACCCACAAGGCCTCCAAGAATACCATTTAAAAACATGGTTAAATCTAAATTTTTGTAGACGATTGTTGAGGTAATGGCAGCTACAACCCCACCACTTGCTGCGGCTAAACACGTGGTAACTAAAACCAAAGAGGTTAATCCTGGGTCTGCAGAAAGCACAGAGCCACCGTTAAAACCAAACCAACCTAACCAAAGAATTAATACACCCGCCGTTGCCAAAGGAATATTATGCCCTGGAATGGCCTGTATTTTTCCGTTTTTAAATTTACCTATTCTGGCACCCAATAAACACACAGCTACCAAGGCGCCCCATCCTCCAACAGAGTGCACTAAAGTAGAACCTGCAAAATCATAAAAGCCCAATTGGTCTAAAAATCCGCCGCCCCATTTCCATGAACCCGCAATGGGGTAAACAAAGCCAACATAAATTACAGCGTAAATCATAAACGCGCCAATCTTCATACGTTCAGCCACTGCTCCCGAAACTATGGTCGCTGCCGTTGCTGCAAACATACCTTGAAACAAAAAGTCGGTCCAATAGGTATAGCCTTCATTATAGGCGAGATCCAAAGTTCCTGCACTGGTTAATGGTGAATCCAGTCCAAATCCTGCAAATCCGAATATCCCCCAATCACCAGATTCAAACCCTGGATAGGTTAAGTTAAACCCAACCAGAGCATATAAAAGCAAGCCAACGGTAATAATAAATATGTTTTTAAAAAGGATGTTTAATGTATTTTTTTGTCTCGTTAATCCTATTTCCAAGAGGGCAAAACCCATATGCATAAAGAAAACGAGTGCTGTACAGATCATCATCCATACATTGTTTGTAGTAAGTAATTCCATAATATTTTAATGATTATTTAAATGATGATGATTATCTTAAGGTATCTCCGCCTTTTTGTCCGGTTCGTATTCTGTAACATTCCTTGACATCGGAAACAAAAATTTTCCCATCGCCAACATCGCCTGTTCGCGCTACTCTTAAAATGGTGTCTATGGTTATTTCCTCAAAATCATCGTTAACCACAATGGATAGATATCTGCGCTGAATATCGCTCGTACTATAGGAAACCCCTCGGTACACATGGCCTTCTTTTTCGTTTCCTAACCCGGTTACATCCCAGTACGAGAAAAAATTTACGCCTACTTCGTGCAAGGCATCCCTAACTTCGCTGTACTTGGATTTTCTAATAATTGCTTCAATTTTTTTCATGATTGCTTTATTTTAAATTAAAATGAATAGATGGCTGCCATTACGAAAGACCCCAAGCTTTTTGATGGCATTAAATCGTTATCCCAAAAAGCCCCTTCTTCACTTGTTGAATCCAATCTTATTTCTGGTTTTATGGTTAAGTTTTCAACGGCATAGCTACCTGTTAATGTTAGTGCAAATACAGAACCGTATCCATTGGTATCATATGCTCCGATACCTCCTGCGCCAAAATCAGATTCAGAAAAATACTCAGCTCTTAAACCGGCAGTAAAGCTTTCACTTATTGCATACTGCGGATATATTGCTCCACCTGTAAATGAACCGCCATTATCTTCGTAACTTAAATGCGCTGCATTGATACCTAAGAAGAAAGTATCGAATAAATCAATTCCTCCGGTAAAATCAATTTCAAAAAATGAAGGGTCTACCAATACATTTAGGAACTGTCCTGAATATCCTAATTGGGCGCCAAATGCGTAATCACCGGTTGGATTAAATTCAGTGATGTCTGTATCATTCATAACACCCAACATTAAGCTGAAATCTTCAGATAAAGCAAAATCAGCTTTCAGCCCTGTGTGGGTAAAAGGCCCATAGGAGAACAGGTAAGATGTGCTATAGTTAAAGTTAACAACAGGCGAAATAACCTCATAACCTAAAAAAGTATTGAAATTACCTATGGTAAGTTTTACGGATTCACTCACGTTCCAGTAAGCATATAATTGGGCTACGATGTTGCCCGTGCCTATTTCCTCATTTCCTACAGGGTACATTGGAGAATTAAATATGGCGTCCGTCCCTCTCGGACCAAACATTAAATCGGCAACAAATCCTGTTTTTTTACCTTCATAACTAGCAACAAGATTTACCATTCCTAAGGCAAAACCAGGCAAATTAGCAAATGAAGACCCCGGCGCAACATGATTTTCATCGTTAGGCGCCGAAAAGTTAGCTCTATAATAAGCATCAACGCTTCCGCTAAAGCTAAACTTTGGAGTGGTTGCTTTTTCTTGTGCAAACATCGCAGTTGCCACAAAACACATTAATAGTGTTGTAATTTTTTTCATAAGTTTCAATTTTAGTTATTAGTTCTATTATTTTCTAAGAACAGGTCAAAACTATTTAAAAAATATTTTAACCCCATAAAAAATGGGGTTAACTAATTCATTTTTGTTAATTTTTATATTTCAACCCTATTTTTTTGAGGGTATAAAGATTTGACTTTATTTTTTTTAGATATTTTTAATTTGAATTTTGAATTATTATTAGCTTTTCTCATTTTTAATTGATTTTAATTTTATACAAATGACCTTTTACTAACATTAATTCATGCTTTTGCTTTTAAAACCCGTTTTTATGAATTGAGTATTTATTAAAATATTTTTGTTTGATTGATATATAATTAGTTTTGCATTGACTTAATTTTCAAAATCGGAATAATGATTCAACCCTTGTTATTATTCAAATTCTAGTGCATATCTTAGCTTTTCAACACCTATTTTTAACTTAAAATTTGTTGATTATGCTGAAGAAACAAGGACTATATTTACCTGAATTTGAACACGAAAATTGCGGTGCAGGTTTTATATGTAATCTAAAGGGAGAAAAAACCAATCAAATAATACACGATGCCTTAGAAATTCTAGTAAAACTAGAACATAGAGGCGGCGTTAGTGCCGATGGAAAAACGGGCGATGGCGCAGGACTTTTAATCGATATACCGCACGCCTATTTTAAAAGGGTTTGCGATTTTGATATTCCGGTACAAGGAAAATATGCTGTGGGTATGGTGTTTTTGCCTAAAAACGTAAACCAATATAAATTTTGTAAAGACACTTTTGAAAAAGAGATTGTTGAACAAGGCTTATCGGTTTTAGGTTGGAGACAGGTTCCGGTTGACTCATCACAATTGGGTGAGATTGCACTAGCATCCGAACCCAATATCGAACAGCTTTTTGTTGAAAAAACAAACGACATATCGGAAGATGTATTTAAGGCCAAATTATATGCGGCCCGAAAAATTACCGAGCATATTATTGCCAATTCAAAAATGTCAGAAAGCTCATATTTTTATGTGTCCAGTTTATCAACAACCACTTTAATATATAAGGGTATAATTATGCCCGAAGATATTGGTCCCTATTATAAAGATTTACAAGAAACCGATTTGGTTACCCGATTGGCATTGGTGCACCAGCGTTTTTCTACCAACACGATGCCCACCTGGGAACTCGCACAACCGTTTAGGTTTATGTGCCAAAACGGGGAAATAAATACACTTCGTGGTAATGTAAGCCGTATGCGTGTTCGGGAAGAAATTATGAAAAGTGAGGTTTTCGGTCCTCAAATTGATAAATTATTCCCCATAATTTTACCCGGAAAATCAGATTCGGCTTCCATGGATATGGTCGTTGAATTGTTAACGCATACCGGACGCTCGTTACCGGAAGTCATGATGATGATGATTCCCGAGGCTTGGGAAAAACACAAAACCATGTCGCCAGAGCGCAAGGCCTTTTACGAGTACAATGCCTGTATTATGGAACCTTGGGACGGCCCCGCATCGGTACCTTTTACCGATGGTAATTATATTGGCGCCTTATTGGATAGAAACGGTTTGAGACCTTCGCGATACACCGTTACCAAAAGTGGTAAACTCATTATGTCCTCAGAAATTGGGGTGGTTGATATTGCTCCCGAAGATATTGAAAGCCACGGCCGTTTAGAACCCGGAAAAATGTTTTTGGTTGATATGAACGAAGGGCGCATTATAAATGACGAAGAAATTAAAAGCAAAATTGTTTCGGAAAGACCCTATCAAGAATGGTTGGATAAAACCCGATTACATTTAAAGGACATTCCTTATAACAACGAAACCTGCCCCATTGAAACCATCGATTTAAAAACCCGCCAGCGTTTATTCAATTATACATTCGAGGATATTCAAGAAGTTATCACTCCAATGGCCGTAAACGCTAAAGAAGCTTTGGGCTCTATGGGAATCGATACACCTTTGGCAGTTTTATCGGATAGACCGCAACTTATTTCAAACTATTTTAAACAATTATTTGCCCAAGTTACCAATCCGCCCTTGGATGGTATTCGCGAGGAAATTGTCACAGACATCAGTTTAAATCTGGGTAAAGACCGCAATATTTTCAGTATTTCTGAAAGACAATGTAGAAAGTTAAAAATACAGAATCCTGTAATTTCCAATGCCGATTTAGAAAAAATAAGATGCATCTCGGTTGAAAGTTTTAAGGCTGAAACCATAGAAATGCTCTATCCAAAAGCACAAGGGCTTAATGGGCTTGAAGATGCTCTAGACGATATAATCGTTCAAATTGAAAAAGCACTCGACCGCAAAACAAACATCATCATTTTGTCGGATAGAGGTGTTAATAAAGAGCTTGCGCCTATTCCAGCTTTGTTGGCCTGTTCGTATGTAAACCATCAAATGAACCGCTTACGCAAGCGTTCGTATTTTGATATTATCATCGAATCTGCCGAACCTCGTGAGCCGCATCATTTTGCCACTTTATTCGGTTATGGCGCCAGTGCTATAAACCCGTATATGGTAAACGAAATCATCCGTTCTCAAGTAAAAGAGGGCTTTATCACAGGAATGGACGAGCAAAAAGCGGTCGATAATTTCAATAAAGCCATCGGAAAAGGCATCCTAAAAATAATGAACAAAATAGGAATCTCTACCTTACATTCGTATCGAGGTTCTCAAATATTCGAAATTGTAGGGTTCAATTCTTCTTTTGTTGAAAAATATTTCCCCTATACCGCTTCAAGAATTGAAGGTATTGGATTATACGAAATTGAAAAAGAAATTAACGAACGTTACAAATACGCTTATCCAGATAAATTAATCGACAAACGACTAGGCTTAAATATTGGTGGCGATTACCGTTGGCGACGTAATGGCGAACGCCACATGTTTAACCCAACAACCGTTGCAAAATTGCAGCAAGCCGTTAGGTTAAGCGACCAAGCTAGTTACGATGTTTATGCTAAAGCTGTAAACGAACAGTCTGAAAATTTAATGACCATCCGTGGTTTGTTTGAGTTTGATAATTTAGATCCCATTCCAATAGATGAAGTGGAACCTTGGACAGAAATCGTAAAACGCTTTAAAACAGGAGCGATGTCCTACGGCTCCATTTCACGTGAAGCACACGAAAATTTAGCCATTGCCATGAATCGTATTGGCGGAAAATCCAATTCTGGCGAAGGTGGCGAAGACAGAAACCGTTTTCAACCCGATGTTAATGGAGACAGCCGAAACTCTGCAATAAAGCAAGTAGCATCTGGTCGTTTTGGAGTGACTTCGCATTATTTAACCAATGCCAAAGAGATTCAAATTAAAATGGCACAAGGTGCTAAACCCGGTGAAGGCGGCCAATTACCCGGCGAAAAAGTATTACCGTGGATTGCCGCGGCTCGTAACTCTACCCCTTTTGTGGGCTTAATTTCACCACCGCCGCATCACGATATTTATTCCATTGAAGATTTAGCGCAACTCATTTACGATTTAAAAAATGCTAATCGCGAAGCGCGAATTAATGTAAAATTGGTTTCAGAAGTTGGTGTTGGCACTATTGCAGCCGGTGTAGCAAAAGCCAAAGCCGATGTGGTTTTAATCGCAGGATACGATGGCGGTACCGGTGCATCACCTTTAACCTCGTTAAAACACGCTGGATTGCCTTGGGAATTAGGTTTAGCCGAAGCTCAACAAACCTTGGTTTTAAACAAGCTAAGAAGTAGAATTGTGGTGGAGTGCGACGGTCAATTAAAAACAGGGCGCGATGTGGCCATTGCCACTTTATTGGGCGCCGAAGAATTTGGTTTCGCCACAGCACCATTGGTTGCTTCGGGTTGTATTATGATGCGTAAATGCCACTTAAACACCTGTCCGGTGGGTATCGCTACCCAAGATAAAGAATTGCGAAAAAACTTTAAAGGCACACCGGAGCATGTTATTAATTTCTTCTATTATATCGCTGAAGAATTACGAGGCATTATGGCGCAATTAGGGTTTAGAACCATGGATGAAATGATTGGTCAAACCCATAAAATAAACGCCAATAAAGCCATTAAACACTACAAAGCTAAAGGATTGGACTTGTCGTCAATCTTACACAGGCCAGCCGTTTACAATGAAATGCCTGTTAGAAATTCAGAAAAACAAGACCATGGTATTGATAACGTTATGGATTTTCAAATTCTAAAAGATTCACACCGGGCTTTATACCGTAAAGAAAAAATGACTTTAGCTTATCCAATCAATAACATAAACCGAACGGTTGGCGCTATTGTAAGTAACGAAATCTCCAAAAAATACGGACACTTGGGATTACCTGAAGATACCCTAAACATCAATTTTACAGGTTCGGCAGGTCAAAGTTTTGGTGCTTTTGGAGCCAACGGACTTACATTTACATTGGATGGCAACACGAACGATTATTTAGGCAAAGGACTTTCAGGCGCTAAATTAATTGTAAAGAAACCAGCCAAGGCAACCTTTTCAGCAGAAAACAACATTATTGTTGGAAACGTGTGTTTGTTCGGTGCCGTTGAAGGTGAAGCCTATATTAATGGTATTGCAGGCGAACGTTTTGCCGTACGAAACTCCGGTGCAACTGCTGTAGTGGAAGGTGTTGGCGACCATTGTTGCGAATACATGACTGGTGGAAAAGTAGTGGTTTTAGGTAAAACGGGGCGCAATTTTGCCGCAGGCATGAGTGGCGGTATTGCCTATGTTTACGATCCTGAAAATAAATTTACTAACGGATTGTGTAATACCGAAACCATTGAGTTTGAAGATATTTTAGAAGCAGATGCCAAGGATTTAAAAGAACTTATTGAAAAACACGTTTTATATACAAACAGTAAACTTGGTAAAACATTATTAAAGGATTGGGATGCCAGCTTAAAACATTTTGTTAGGGTGATGCCAATCGAATACAAGAAAGCTTTAGAGCGTTTGGAAAAAGGAGAAGTACTAGTTGAAGCATTAGAAACAGCATAATACGATGGGAAAAATAACAGGTTTTAAAGAATTTGAAAGACAAGATGAAGCATACACACCTGTAAAGGATCGTGTAAAACATTATAAGGAATTTACTATACCGCTTTCTGAAGACGAACAAAAAAAACAAGGATCGCGTTGTATGGATTGTGGTATTCCATTTTGCCATAGTGGTTGCCCATTAGGGAATTTAATCCCGGATTTTAACCACATGGTACATCAAGGCGAATGGCAAAAAGCCTCGTGGATACTACATTCCACCAATAATTTCCCTGAATTTACAGGGCGCTTATGTCCTGCACCATGTGAGCAGGCCTGCGTTTTAGGTATTATTGAAGACCCGATTTCTATAGAAAATATTGAAAAAAATATCGTTGAGCGTGCCTTTAAAGAAGGTTGGATTAAACCACAACCACCAAAAACAAGAACAGGTAAAACCATTGCCATTGTAGGCTCTGGGCCAGCTGGTTTGGCAGCAGCCCAACAGCTAAATAGAGCGGGACACACGGTAACCGTTTTTGAACGTGATGACGAAATTGGAGGCCTATTGCGATATGGTATCCCTAATTTTAAAATGGAAAAGGAAATTATCGACAGACGTTTAGCCATTTTAAAAGCCGAGGGTATCATTTTTAAAACCAATGTGAATGTTGGTGTAAATTATGATGTTGAGGCCTTAAAAGCTTTTGATGCCGTAGTACTTTGTGGCGGTGCGACCGAAAGACGTAGTTTACCAACACCCGGTATTGATGCCGATGGGGTGGTACAAGCTATGGATTTTTTAACCCAACAAACCAAAGTATTGTTTGGAAAAAAAGTAGAAGATCAAGTATTGGCAACCGATAAAAACGTGATTGTAATTGGAGGTGGCGATACAGGATCGGATTGTGTGGGCACCTCAAACCGCCAAGGTGCAAAATCGGTCGTAAATTTTGAGATTATGCCCAAACCTCCGGGGCATCGTTCGCCAACTACACCGTGGCCTTATTGGCCATTGCAGTTAAAAACATCGTCTTCGCATAAGGAAGGAGTTGAAAGAAACTGGCTTATTAACACCAAAGAATTTATAACCGATAAAAACGGAAAGCTAACGGCATTAAAAACCATAAATGTCGAGTGGGAAATGATTCCGGGCGAACGCCCAAAGCTTATAGAAATTAAAGGTACCGAAAAAACGTGGCCTTGTGATTTGGCACTTTTGGCTTTAGGATTTACCGGACCGGAAAGTACGCTAGCCGATAAGTTAGGTATAGAAACCGATGCGCGCTCAAATTACAAAGCAGAATATGGCAAGTATCAAACCAACATCCCAAATATATTTACCGCAGGCGATATGCGTCGCGGGCAATCCTTGATTGTTTGGGCCATTTCTGAAGGCAGGGAAGCAGCACGACAAGTGGATATTTATTTGATGGGCAAATCTGATTTGGCCACTAAAAATGCCGCCGGCGATTTGGTTGGGGTGTAACTTTAATATTAGTGTATAACCAAAGAGGTTGTTTAAAAAGTCTAATTCTATGTCATATTGAGCTTGTCGAAATATTTTAACTTATTGACAATCAAGATCGGTTTCGACAAGCTCAACCTGACAAATTAAATCCAAAGGACTTTTTAGACAGCCTCTTTTATTTGGAATTCCTCATAAACTCCTCACATTTTTCAACCATATTTTTACTGCCGCAAACAAAAGGTACACGCTGGTGTAATTCGGTAGGCTCTACATCCAAGGTTCTTGTAAAGCCATCACTCGATTTTCCGTTGGCCTGTTCAGCCAAAAATGCCATAGGATTACATTCATAAAGTAATCGTAATTTTCCGTTGGAATTCATCGAGCTTTTTGGGTACAGATAAATACCGCCCTTAATCATGTTTCTATGAAAATCGGACACTAAAGAACCAATATACCGCGATGTGTACGGTCTATCACCTTCTTCTTGTTGGCAATACTTAATGTAGTTTTTTATCCCTTGAGGAAAATGGATATAATTACCTTCGTTAACCGAATAAATTTTTCCGTCTTTAGGAAATTGCATATTAGGGTGCGATAGATAAAAAGTACCAATGGCGGGGTTTAAGGTAAACCCGTTTACCCCATCGCCCGTCGTGTAAACCAACATGGTAGATGTGCCATAAATAACATATCCAGCAGCAACTTGTTTGCTCCCCTTTTGTAAAAAATCGGCGAGGGTTACTGGTGTTCCCACTGGGGTTACGCGCCTGTAAACTGAAAAAATAGTACCCACCGATACATTAACATCAATATTTGAAGAGCCATCTAACGGGTCAATTAAAACCACGTACTTATTTTGGTTGTTTTCGTCTTGACTGTTAATCGAAATAAAATCGTCTTCTTCTTCGCTGGCAATTCCGCAAACAATATTTCTTTTGGTAAGGGTTTGAATAAATTTTTCGTTAGCGTAAACATCTAGTTTTTGCTGATCTTCACCTTGTATATTAGTATCGCCAACGGCTCCAATAATATCAACCAATCCAGCTTTATTAACTTCGTGATTTACTACTTTTGCCGCCAATCGAATGGAATTAATAAGTCGAGATAACTCCCCCGAACTATATTTAAACGATGCTTGATTTTCAATAATAAACTCTCCTAAAGTTTGGTTTTTTCTAGTCATGAAAACGGATTTTTGTTTGTGCAAATATCTATTAATTTTTAACCAACTACAACGATTTCGTAAAAGATTAATGGGCTTACATATTCAACTTTAAACTATATTTGAAATTATTTTAACCCTATGACTTATAAAATAAGAAATGCCACCGCGCACGATATGCCACATGTGCTGCGTTTGATAAAGGAGTTGGCTCTTTTTGAAAAAGAGGCCGATGCCGTTGAAATAACGGTTGAAGATTTACAAAAAGATGGCTACGGAGAACACCCTCAATTTCATTGTTTTGTTGCCGAAGTGAATAACCAAATTGAAGGTATTGCATTGGTATATAATCGATATTCCACATGGAAAGGAAAAGCCATTCATTTAGAAGATTTAATTGTTAGCGAGAAAATGAGAGGCTCTGGCCTAGGCACCGCACTTTTAGATGAAGTGATAAAATACGCTTACCAATTAGGCGTAAAGCGGGTAAATTGGGAAGTACTGGACTGGAACGAACCTGCCATTGCATTTTACGAAAAAAAAGGCGCCGATGTTAAACGCGATTGGTTTGTGGTGCATTTAAACGAAGAAGGTATAAAAAATTATATTTCGAAGTTAGGATAAACCGGTATTAAGTTATTAGGCAATACGCACAAATAACTTTATAATCAATCACTCAATCACTCTAATAAAACATGCAAGTATTCAAATTTGGTGGTGCATCGGTTAAAGACGCAAATGGTGTTAAAAACTTAGCGGCAGTGTTGCAGAAAACAGGTTATAACAACACCTTAATTGTAGTTTCGGCCATGGGCAAAACCACCAATGCCATGGAATTGGTTTTAAAAAATTATTTTACTAATAAAGCGCAGTTACAAAGCTCGATTCAAGATGTTAAAAAGTTTCACAATCAAATTTTATTAGATTTATTTGAAAACGAAAACCATCCTGTTTTTAAAAAAATAGCCCTGTTGTTTGATGAGCTAAACAGTTTCTTAAATACCAATAAATCGCCAAATTACAACTTTGTTTACGATCAAACAGTTGGTTTTGGAGAGCTTATTTCAACAACAATCATCAGCGAATATTTAAATACCATTGGCATAAAAAACAATTGGATTGATGTTCGCAATCATATAAAAACCGATAAATATTACAGACGTGCCCATGTTAAATGGGACGATACCCAACGATTAATTACCGCACAATTCAACAAAAATGTTTTGAATATTACACAGGGATTTTTAGGTAGCGATGCCAACAATTTTACAACAACTTTAGGGCGAGAAGGTAGCGATTATACGGCTGCCATTTACGCCTACTGTTTAAATGCAGAAAGCGTTACCATTTGGAAAGATGTTCCGGGTGTTTTAAACGCCGATCCTCGGTATTTTGAAAACGCACAATTACTTAAAAAAATATCGTATCGCGAAGCCATAGAGCTGGCTTTTTATGGCGCTTCGGTTATTCATCCAAAAACATTGCAACCTTTACAAAGAAAGGAAATTCCGCTTTACGTAAAATCCTTTTTAAATCCGGAGCAAGTTGGAACTTTGGTAGGAAAGGATAGTGCTTTAGAACCCATGATTCCGTGTTTTATTGTAAAGAAAAACCAAGTACTTATTTCGCTCTCATCTTTAGATTTTTCATACATTGTTGAAGATAACATCAGTGAAATTTTCAAACTTTTGCACCAATATAAAATGAAGGTTGATGTGATTCAAAACTCAGCCATCAGTTTTTCAGTTTGTGTCGATAATATGTATAACAATCTCGAAGCATTATTACATCATTTAAAATCAAAATTTAAAGTTACTTGTTACGAAAATGTCTCGCTTTACACCATTCGGCATTATAACGAAAGTGCGATTAAGCAAATAGAAACCGGTAAAACCGTGTTACTAAAACAATTAACACAAGAAACCATTCAAGTAGTAACTAAATAGTTTATTTAGTACATTTACACTCATGACCAAGCAACTAAATACAGGATTGGTAAGCGCCAAAGAAGTAGCCAAAGCCATACAGTTAGATAAATATGGATTTATTGGTACATTTTTAGGTTGGCTTTTAATGAAACTTCTTAAAATATCTACACTCAATAAAATATACAATAGAAATAAGCATTTAAGCCATTTAGAATTTTTGAATGGGATTTTAGGTGAATTTCAAATCAAGTTTGAAATCCCCGAAGAAGACCTAAAACGTTTGCCAAAAGACGGTGCTTACATTACCGTATCCAACCATCCGCTAGGAGGTATTGATGGGATTTTGCTTTTAAAATTAATGCTGGAACAACGCAGTGATTTTAAAATTATTGCCAATTTTTTGTTGCATCGCATCGAACCGATGAAGCCTTATATTATGCCTGTAAACCCTTTTGAAGACCGCAAAGACGTTAAATCTAGCATTGCCGGTTTTAAAAATGCGATTCGTCATTTAAAGGATGGACATCCGCTCGGTATTTTTCCAGCCGGAGAGGTTTCAACCTATCGCGATGGTAAATTAGTGGTGGATAAACCGTGGGAAGAAGCGGCCATGAAACTCGCGCAAAAAGCCGAAGTGCCCATTGTGCCTATTTATTTTCATGCCAAAAACAGTAAATTGTTTTACAAGCTTTCTAAAATTAGCGACATTTTTAGAACGGCTAAATTACCATCGGAATTATTAACCCAAAAACGACGCGTTATCAAGGTTAGAATAGGAAAAGCTATTTCGGTTAACGACCAAAAAGAACACACAACACTTGATGAGTTTTCTGGTTTTTTAAGGCGAAAAACCTATATGCTTTCCAATGCTTTTGAGGAAAAATCTAAGATTTTAGATAATATTTCATCAACGCTTAAGCCTCATAAAATACCCAAAAAAATTGTAACACCCGTAGATTCAGAAACCATGATTTCTGAGGTTGAAGCGCTTAAAAAGGAGGATTTCAGATTGCTTACGAGTAAGAATTACGAGGTGTATTTGGCACCTGCCAAAAGCATCCCGAACATATTAAGGGAAATTGGTCGCCTACGTGAGATTACGTTTCGCGAGGTGGGCGAAGGCACCAACGAATCTATCGATTTGGATGGTTTTGACACCTATTACCACCACATGTTTTTATGGGACAACGAACGTAATTTAATTGCCGGTGCCTATAGAATGGGATTGGGTTCGCAGATTTTTGAACGCTACGGAATTGATGGCTTTTACTTGCAGGATTTATTTAGGTTTGAGCCTGAATTGTATAAAATGATGAGCCAATCCATCGAAATGGGTCGTGCTTTCATCATAAAGGAATACCAACAAAAACCCATGCCTTTATTTTTACTTTGGAAAGGTATTGTGCACACCACATTACGCTATCCAGAGCATAAATTTTTAATTGGTGGTGTAAGTATTAGCAATCAGTTTTCAAATTTCTCAAAATCGTTGATGATCGAGTTTATGAAATCGCATTATTACGACCCCTACATCGCGCAATATGTACATCCAAAAAAAGAATTTAAGGTAAAACTGAAAGATGCCGATAAAGAGTTTGTTTTTGATGAAACCGAAGCCGATTTAAACAAATTCGATAAAATTATTGACGAGGTGGAACCGGGTGCATTGCGCCTCCCCGTGCTGCTTAAAAAATACATAAAACAAAACGCGCGATTGGTGGCCTTTAATGTGGATCCGCTGTTTAACAACGCCGTTGATGGTTTAATGTACATTAAAATTGCCGACTTGCCCGAGAGCACCGTGCGTCCTGTTATGGAAGAATTTCAAGCGGAACTGGAACGTAAGTTTATGGAGAATAATGGGGGTTAAGGTAATTACGAGAAGGAATCGAAATGACGATTTTATTTAACAGCAATTTCCTTCTGGAGAGCAACATGCCTCAACCTTTTCAACTATTTTTTCTGATACATTAACTATCTTTTCAGGAACACCACAAACGCTTTTGGCTTTACAATCGGTTTTTTCAATAGCCAATTTAACTATAAAGTCGTTATCGCGTATTTCGAAATCGTTAACAAACAATTGCGCTGTATTAAACGTCGCATTGCTATATTCAAATTTAACTTCGGCATCTAAATTGTAAGCCTTCATTTTACCCACTTTTTTAAGAATGGCCATGGCTTTGTAAACCGACATATACTCGGTTTTACCTTTTTCTAAAGGGCTTTCCCAAAGTTGGATAATGGTTTCTTTCCAAGTATCGGTTTGTGCCCCGCAATCCACAGATTCTATGGCAACATGCTTTACTTCGGTAATATGATAGTTGGCGCCAACCCATTTGTTTGGTGCATATTCGAACACCAAAGATTTGTCTTTGTTCTGTTCTAAAACGTTAAATAATTCTTGTGTTTTCATAATTAAGTGATTTTTATTTTTATTGCCTCCAAGGAGAGAATCCATTCTATTTTCCTATTTCAATATTTGAAAATTCCTGCCTTCGCAGGAATAACAACAAAACCAACTAGCAACAGTTGGATTTTGTAGCATTAAAAAATGTATTTAATTGATTCTGCAAATCATTCCATCGGTTTACATTAATGCAATAACACATACGCTTCCCTTCTACTTCTCCGTTAAGCAAACCCATACTTTTTAGTTCTTTTAAATGCTGAGAAATGGTAGCTTGTGCTAAGCCAATTTCTTCAACCAAATCGTTGCATATACAGGCGTTCTGACGACTTATATACTGTAAAATTGCTATACGCGCAGGATGCCCAAGCACTTTAAAAAGCTGCGCTAAATCGTTTTGTTGTTCGGTAAATATTTGTGATTTAGTTACTCCCATTTTATTATCTATATATCGCAATATTACGATGTTATATTTAATTAAAAAAGCCAAAATTGATTTTTTTTGGCTTTTTTTTCAATTATGATATTTAAGATTTATTAAGATTCCCGTTTTCACGGGAATGACAATATCAACGGAAACCTCGTTAAAAAAACGAGGAATTTCTTTTCAATTAAAACCAAGGTTTTTTTCCTACTTGATAGGTGTTATAAAACTCTTCATCAGATTTTGTTAGGTAGATAATACCTTCGATAAATCCTACCACACCGGGTACCCAAACAATTAAAAGTCCCACACCAACACAAGATAAAAGTATCCCAATTAATGTTGCTCCTAAAAGGATGCCACCTTCTTTATTATACCCTAAAATAAACTTATGAACTCCCAATCCGCCAAAAAGAATACCTAAAATACCTGCTAATATTTTTTTATTTTCGCCACCAGAGGCAAATGTTTCCTTGGCGCTATCAGCAAATTCAGAAGCTGTTTCTTTAGCTTCATCAGCAATATGTTTTGCTTTTTCTTTGGCATCATCAGCAAATTCTCCTGCTTTACCAGCCGCTTTTTTTGCACCTTCTTTGGCATCACCTAACATATCGTTTAGGTCGTCGCTTAAATTTTTTTCGTCGGACATTTTATTTAATAATTTTGGTTAGACCATAAAGTTAATAAATTTATGCATTATTAACTATTTCTTAAAACTATTAGTATTTAAAATAGGTTAATTGTTACAAATCACTTTAAATAATAAATCATCTGAATAACATAATTACACCGCCAATAGCTGTAACAATTAAAATAAAACGTCTGTATTTTATATTTGAAATTAACTTGACTATATAGGCGCCCAGGAAAAACCCTATAATAACTGCTGGGATTAACGCCGAATTTAAAACCAAGGATTCAAAGGTTACGGTTTTCCAAATAAAAATATGAAAAGGTAATTTGAATACATTTATAATGAAAAACAACCATGCAGCCGTACCAATAAATTCGTTTTTAGGAAAACGCATGGCTAAAAAATAAATGTTTGAAATGGGGCCTGCCAAATTACCAATCATCGTTGTGAAACCCGCTAAAAAACCCGTTCCCGATGAAAATAATTTATGCGTTGGCACTTTATTGGAATTTCTGCTTTCGGAGTAAAACATAATCATTACCGAGGCAATTATTATGATAGCCATGAGCCTTTTAAAAAGGACTTCGGAAATATCATTACCAACCCACACGCCCACTAAAACACCAACAATCATCCATGGGATGAGCTTTTTAATAATATGCCATTGGGCGTGTCTGTTATAATAAATAACGGCGAAAACATCAGCACAAATTAACAGGGGAAGCAGAATACCCGTCGATGCTTTTTCGCCAAAAACAAAGGCGAGTATAACAACAATGATAATACCGATGCCTTTAATTCCCGATTTAGATAAACCCAACAAAAAAACTGCAAAACCAATAACTGCCCATTGTAATGCAGTTAGTTGATACGATTGAAGTATTTCGAAATAGGGCAAAAGTTCCTTTTAGATAAAAAACGAATTTACAAAAAAGCACTATCTACAGGTTCCCAAAGTTCTATTTTGTTGCCGTCGTTATCTAAAATCCAACCAAATTTTCCGTAATCGTATTCTTCAACTTTGCCAACAATGGTAACGCCTTCTTCTTTTAAAACCTTTAAAAGCTCCTCTAAATTTTCAACCCTATAATTAAACATAAAGTCTTTTTTTGATGGCTCGTAATACTTGGTGTCTTCTGCAAAAGCACTCCATTGAGTTGTGCAGTCATTCCCGTCTTTATCCTTCCACCAAAAGGTGCATCCGTAGTCATCGGTATTAAAACCTAAGTGTTTTTTGTACCAATCTCGCGATGCTTTTGGGTCTTTGGTTTTAAAAAATAATCCGCCTATTCCTGTTACTCGTTTTTTCATTTTTTTCTGTTTTTTATGGCACTTTCGTAAATATCAATCCACTCTTGGCAAGTCATTTTTCTGGTTAATTCGCCAATAAGTTCAAAAGGAATGTCGTCCAAATACTTAAATCGGATACAGCTTTTACCCATATCTAATTTGCGTTTGCAATGTTTGGGGTATTCGTTTACAAACCAATCGTGCAATTCTTTTTTAGCATAAATACCGCTGTGGTATAAGTTTACCGAGTTTTTTTGTGATGCAAAACTCATAAAAGGCAACGGTGTTTTAGGATCGCAATGGTACCCATTGGGATAAACCGAATGTGGCACGTAATATCCAATCATTTTATAAATGATACCTTCCTCAAAATCTTTAGGCAAATTATCGTTAATGACTTTTCGTAATTTTTTTAGGGCGTTCTGACGTTCTTCAGGGACTTGACTGATGTAATCTTCTGGTGATGTGGCGTTGTACTGCATATTTTTATTTTTTATTTACGTTGTAATATTAATCCAGAAATTAGCGAGATGATAAACCCAATTACGGTTACCAGAGCGAGCATAAATAAAGCGCCCATAGTGCTTGTTATTTCAATAACCTCATCGCCTCTTCCTTGGTCAATTAACATTTGTGCATAATCCTGAAAAAAATTAGGGTTTAGAAATTTAGTGTAAATAAAATCGGCAAGCCCAATGCCTATGCCCACCAACACTGAAATCAATAAGCCAACAGTTATCGCTTTGCCTAATGAAATCACTCCTTGATTAACATGGTCTCTGTAGTGTTTTATCGCAAAATAAATGAATGACAGCGATATGAAAATCGAAATATAACCTAATACTTCTAAGGTAGAAAAGCTTAAATTTTTGGCAAATGCCAAGTGTGATAAAAAAATGACAAAACCCGTGATGCCACCAAAAATTCCGTATTTAATTATTGTGGTTTTCATTGTTTGAGGTGTGGGTTAAACATGCTGATCGATAAGAATGGTATTGCCATCGGGATCGAACAGTACAATACTTGCGGGACCTTCGGTACTCTCGTCGGCTTCTCTTTCTAGTTTTATCGATTTGTTTTTTAAATGTTTTTGAATCTCGCGAACATCGGTAAACGTTTCCAATTTGTTTGCGCTTTCATCCCAACCGGGATTAAAAGTTAAAATGTTGTTTTCAAACATGCCTTGAAAAAGACCAATTAAGGCATTGCCGTTTTTCATGATTAAATAATTCATTTCAATGTCGCCGGCAAAAACAGAAAACCCCAATGCTTCATAAAATGATTTAGATTTATTAATGTCTTTCACATTTAAGCTTGCAGAAAATGCTCCTAATTCCATAAATTTTATTTTAATATTAATATCGCCCTAAAAGTAGTTTAAACCCCTTTTTTAGAATTCATACTAAAGTACGAATTTTAAATAATCTGTAATTTTTTTGCGATTTGCATTGCTTGGGTGCGTCGTTTTGCATTTAATTTTACCAGCAAATTTGAGACGTGCGTTTTTATGGTGCTTTCTGAAAGGTATAATGTATCGGCAATTTCTTTATTGGATAAGCCTAAGGAAATATGTTGTAAAACTTCGTATTCGCGATTGGTGATTCCCAATGCTTCAATTTTTTTATGGTTGATTTCTTTTGATGGTGTGTTTTGTTTCTGAAGGCTCTTTTTGTTTATATAAACACCAACAAAAAAGAAAACGATCGCGATACTGGCAATTACTATTTCTGTTTTTAAATCTCCCGAAACGATGGCGTATTTCCCAATTTGAAACACTAACAACAATGCCAAAATTAGAAGGGCAAATACAATAATGATTTTTTTCATTTTCAAGATTAAAGTTAAATTCTGCTCTCGTTGGATATGTGATTCGTTGTGATTACATTGATTTTTTAAAACTTTTCAAAAACTCTTGTCGTTTCTACAGAGCAAGGTACGAGCAACGAGAAATCTTATAATTATGTGATTCCTCCTCGTTCCTCGTTCGGAATGACAATCTAAAAATAAATGAGTTCCATTCTTTTTATAACAACATGAATTTTAAGACCCACAAACGTTTGTTTACAATTTCAAAATATTATTAAACATGAATAATCTCGTCATCACCCAAAAGCGCATCACCTCGTAACCTTAAAAATATTTGCGCTACTGCAATGGTGTCTTTTTCGCAGTAAATAATGATGCGGTCTATGTCGTTTTCTTCATAATAAACGCGATAAACTTCGCTACCGTCAATATCATCTTTTGGCGAAGGAATACCCAAAACATTGGTCAGTAATTTTAACGAGGTATAGGTTTTATAATCACCAAATTTCCAGAGTTCCAACGTATCTAAATGCGGTACTTCCCAAGGTTTTTTCCCGAACAGATTCAGTTTATACGGCAATTCGATGTTATGGATTATCATCCGTCTCGCTATGTACGGAAAGTCAAATTCCTTGCCATTGTGCGCACAAAGTAAGTGCTTGG
Organism: Hwangdonia lutea; assembly: GCF_032814565.1. Lineage (GTDB taxonomy): Bacteria > Bacteroidota > Bacteroidia > Flavobacteriales > Flavobacteriaceae > Hwangdonia > Hwangdonia lutea. Next base: position 1,872,237 of record NZ_CP136521.1, on the reverse strand, counting down.
TTTCACTAAAATGCGATATTAAAAGGTTTTTAAAATCTTTAAGAATTTTAATTTCGTCGCCAAAAAATGAGGTAACCCTAAATGTTCTGTTATCGCCCTGTAAGGTAAAATACCCCACCGAAATGCAAACTATTTTGCCAAACTCAGCCCAAATTCCGGCACGTTCATAAAACTCCTCTGCAGTAAATTCATCTTTACGTTGGTATTGCGATTTTTGTTCCCAAAGCACTTGTTTGGTTTCTTCCAAATCTGAGAACTGCTTGGTTTCCGGTACGGTTTCAATGTCCAGAAATAAAATGTTTTCTAAGTTTAGTTTAGAGATCATAACCCAACATGTTATATGCTTCTTCAATATAAGTAAAAATATCGCCCGTAAATTGCCCGACTTTATTGTTGTTTCCTTTGGAATGCCCAAGTCTGACGATGATGATATTATCATTAGGTTCAACAATTACGTATTGCCCAAGGTGCCCGCGCATCATAAAAAAGTTTTTGCTCCCAATGGTTTTTAACCAAATGCCATAACCATACATTGGATAATTTTCAAATCGGGGTTTAATAGACTTTGCCACAAAAGCAGAATCCAACAATTGTTTGCCGTTCCATTTGCCATGGTCTTTATACAGTTTTCCAAAACGTGCAAAATCCTTGGCATTACTGGCAATACAACAATAGGCTTTTACTAAATCGTGCGCCTCACTATCCACTTGCCAAAGCGTTGGGTTTTCGCTTCCCAAAGGTTTCCAAAAACTTTCGGTTAGGTAATCGTACAGTTTTTTACCTGTGGCTTTTTCAATAACCATAGCCAGCATTTGGGTGTCGCCACTTGAGTATTTAAAAGCTTTCCCGGGGTCTTCAACAACTTTTAAACCGAGCATGACTTTTTCCAGATCGTCATCAAAATAGGCCCGTGTTGTAATAGACAAAGGCGAATAATAATGCTCATCCCAATTGGTACCAGATGCCATACTTGATAAATCGCCAACCGTCATTTTAGCAGCTTTTCCTTCGCAAAATTCCGGCAAGAAATCGCAAACTGGTTGGTCTAAACTTTTTATATAACCGTCTTGAATGGCTTTGCCCATAAGCCCGGACACATAGCTTTTAGCCATGGAAAACGAATTGGTTTTTGAGTTTTCGTTAAAACCATCGTAATAATTTTCAAACCAAATACTATCGTTTTTTATAATCACATAAGCAATGGTACCGTTGGCTTTATTGATTTCCTTTAAACCTTCGGATTCTTGAACGGTGTTGTAATTTTTATGATTTGGCCAGGGTTGGGGCGTACCGTTTTCAACCACTTGGTTGTCAAATTTTTTGTAATCTTCTAAATAAGCCGTAGAGTGTCCGCTAAGATAAATGGTTCTAACCGCTTTAAGTAAGTAATCGGTATCGGTGGCGTAAAGTACGATTATTAATAAACCAAATAGGATGACTATCCATTTTAAGAATTTTTTCAGGAATTTCATTTTAAGAATTTTAGTTAAAATAAATATAGGAAAAATTTTATGTTTTAAGTAAACTAAAATAACGATTGTTGCTTATACGGACTTTCGTGTTCCAACAGCCATTTTTTTCGGTGTAAACCGCCGGCGTAACCGGTTAAACTACCGTCGCTACCAATAACACGATGACACGGAACAATTATCCAAAGTGGATTTTTGCCATTGGCATTGGCAACAGCGCGAATGGCTTTTACATCGCCCAGTTGTTTTGATAAATCTAAATACGAAAGGGTTTTTCCGTAAGGGATTTGCTCTAAAGCTTTCCACACTTTTTGTTGAAAATCGGTACCCTTTGGATTGAGGTTTAAGTTGAATTGTTTTCGAGAACCTTCAAAATACTCATGAAGTTGAATGACGCAATCTTCCAATTCAACAGGTATAATATCGGTAATTTTTTCTTCTGATGCTTTACTATTTAAGACCGTAACCGAAGCAATGCCATCATCATCACCCATAATTTTAGTGAACCCCAAAGGCGATTTGATGATGCAGCTTTTCATCTAATTATTTTTACTTTACAATGGTCAGTTGCCACATTCATTTTAAAATAGCTTTTCAGTACATGTTTTAAACAGGTATGTTTTTTTTATTCCTCGGTATTCATATCGTCTAAAATACCTAACTTTTTGGCCCGGGCTTCCCAGTTTTTTCGTGCTTGTACTTGCAAATCTGATACGTTATCGCTTTCGTCCATAATTTCCAGACCCAACAAAGTTTCAATAACATCTTCCATGGTTACAATGCCGCTTACGGTACCGTATTCATCAACTACCAAGGCCATGTGGTTTCGGGTTTCCACAAGCTCTTCAAATAGCGTAGGAATGGCCATATTTCGAGTTATTACAATAATGTCGCGTTTCAGTTCAGAGAGTTTTTTGTTGCCGTTACCCAAGGCCATTTCCTTAAACACGTCGTCTTTTAAAACCAGTCCTTTTATATTGTCTTCGGTATCGGCATAAATAGGAACACGAGAGAACCTGAGGTTTAAATTTTTATTGAAAAAATCTTCAACGGTGGTATCTGCACTTTCTGTTTTCATAACCGTTCGCGGGGTCATGACGTCTTTGGCTTTAATTTCTTTAAAGGTCAACAGGTTTTTTATGACTTTACTTTCCGATTCTTGAAAAACACCTTCTTCGTGTGCGATATCTGCCATGGCATGAAAATCTTCACGACTTAAAATGCTGCCGTGGCTTTTCCCACCAATGAGTTTTGTAGTGAGTTGAAGCAACCAGAGTAAGCCAGTCCATTTTAATGGAAATATTAGAACCCTTAAGGCTTTGGTGGTAAAATTAACCAACGATTTCCAATACGTTGCGCCAATGGTTTTTGGTATTATTTCTGAAGCCACTAATATTAAAATCGTCATAATTGTCGATACCACACCAACCATTAAATCTTCGGTAAACGTAACACCAAGAATGGTTCTTGTTTCCGAACCGTATAATTCGGCATAGGCAGATTTTGCTTGTACACCCACTAAAATAGCACCAACGGTGTGCGCAATGGTATTTAAGGTAAGAATAGCAATAAGTGGTCTGTCTACATCTTTTTTTAAAGCTTCTAAAGCAAAGGCATAATCTTTACCTTCCTGCTTTTTTACATTAATAAAAGTTGGTGTAACGCTTAACAGAACAGCCTCTAAAATGGAACATAAAAATGAAAAAAAAACCGAAATAAAAGCGTAAAACAGAAGTAATCCCATAAGAAAATTTAAAGGTCTAAAATACTAATAATTTATGAGTTTTGGTTTAATTTTTTATAGCGGTATAAAATAATTGTTGCAATTTGGGTCTAATATTCAAAGTGTAAATATTTCGGTGTGTTCGGCTTGGATAAACCCGATTGGAAAGAAATATAAAAACAAGCTCGTTTTTGGGGTCTGCCCAAACAAACGTACCTGTAAATCCTGCATGACCAAAACTTTCCGGACTCACTTGTGGCGCCGGATAAGCTTCCTTTATACTTAAGGTATCGTTACCAATTAATGGTTTATCGAACCCTAAGCCTCGGCGGTTGTTGTTTTCTGGGTATTGAATTCTGGTAAATTCCTTTACGGTTTCGGGTTTAAAATATTGTTTGTTGGCATAAGTTCCGTTTTGAACAAGCATTTGCATAAATTTCGCCAAATCCGTGGCGCTACCAAACAAACCTGCATTTCCAGAGATACCACCCAAAAGTGCCGCATTATCGTCGTGTACCCAACCGTTAACCAAGGTCTTTCTAAACACGGTATCTATTTCCGTGGGCACAATGGCGTTTTTAAAATTTTTATCCTTTGGAAGATAACCAAGCGTGTTGCAACCCAGTGGTTTGTAAAAATTATCTTGAAGATAGGTTCGGTACGGCACACCCGTGATATCTTCTATAATTTGCGGATAAATCAATGATGCAATACCCGAGTATAAATATTCTTTTTTACCATCGGCCTTAACGCGTTTTATATGTCTGTAGATTTTATTTTTAAATCTGTTTTTCACATAAATATCGTTATAATATTGCTGCGAAAACCGTTTGCTTTTTTTAGTTTTAATAAAACGCTTTTTTATTTTTCCGTTCTTTTTATAAACCTCCGCTAAAAAAACAATATAAGGCTTTATCCCCGATTGATGCGCCAACAGCTCCCTAAGTGTGATGTCTTTTTTATCCTTTTTGTGTTTCCAGTCTTTCCAATAAGTGCTAAAAGGCGCATCCAAATCTAATTTACCTTCCTCAAAAAGTTTCATTAAAGCCGGTAACGGTCCCGCTATTTTGGTTACGGATGCCAAATCGTAAACATCGTCTAAATTTACTTTTTGAATGCTATCGTAAGTATGGAAACCATAAGCTTCATGAAAAATGATTTTACCTTGTTTAGCAACCAACAATTGTGCGCCCGGAAATGCTTTTTGAATGATGGCATCGCGCATTATAGAGTCGACATTGGTTTTTATATAAGTTGAATCGAGCCCAACCGAATCAGGGGTATCATAACTTAGTTGCGCGTTTACTGTTTGAACACAAAACACAAAACAGCAGACTAAAAAAATTTTAAAACGAATCATATATGAATTAATTATGGGCTTGAAAGTTACGAAATCAATTTTACAATATCTTTAGCAAAGTAACTCGCAATCACATCGGCACCAGCGCGTTTAAAAGCGGTGGTGGTTTCCAGAATTATTTGGTCGTGATTTAACCAACCTTTTTCGGCGGCGGCTTTAATCATGGCATATTCGCCCGAAACTTGATACACGGCAACAGGCACATCAAATTCATTTTTAATATCGCTTAAAATATCTAAATACGACATACCTGGTTTTACCATCACAATATCGGCACCTTCATCAATATCCATTTCGGTTTCCCTAATTGCTTCGTGGCGATTGGCGACATCCATTTGATAGGTTTTTTTGTCTTTCGGAATGTCCTTTAAATCTACAGGAGCAGAATCCAAAGCATCTCGAAAAGGCCCATAAAACGCCGAGGCATATTTTGCGGAGTAACTCATAATGCCCGTATCGGTAAAACCTTCGTCTTCCAAAGCTTCGCGAATGGTTAAAATACGGCCGTCCATCATATCGCTTGGTGCCACAAAATTGGCTCCGGCTTTGGCGTGGGACACACTCATTTCTGCCAGAAAATCTGCGGTATCGTCGTTAACTACAACGCCGTTTTCAATAATACCATCGTGTCCGTACATAGAATATGGGTCGAGTGCCACATCGGTCATTACCAACATATCGGGGCACACATTTTTTACGGTTTTAATGGCGCGTTGCATCAATCCGTTTGGGTTTAAGGCTTCTTTTCCTTTATTATCTTTTAAATTATCGGGCACTTTTACAAAAAGCAACACCGATTTTAATCCGAGTTTCCAAAGTTCTTTCACTTCGTTTTCCAATAAGTCCAAACTATATCGAAAGTAATTGGGCATCGATGCGATTTCTTCTTTAACGCCTTTGCCTTCAACAACAAAAAGTGGGACTAAAAAATCGTTTGGCGTGATTATGGTTTCACGAACTAAACTACGAATGGCTTCGTTGGTTCTTAATCTTCGGTTTCTTCTTAATGGGTACATGGTTTTTATATTTTGATAGGTTTCGACTGCGCTCAACCTGACATTTGATTTTTAATTTGTGTTAAACCCAAACTTTCGGTTTTTTTAATACGTCTATTAATTTTTCTTCGTCACTTCCATCTTCGGGATGGTGGTCGTAAACCCATTGGACGTGTGGTGGCAAACTCATTAAAATACTTTCAATGCGTCCGTTGGTTTTCAATCCGAAAAGCGTGCCTTTATCGTGAACGAGATTAAATTCTACGTAACGCCCACGACGGATTTCCTGCCAATTGCGTTGTGCTTCGGTATAAGGCAGGTCTTTTCGTTTTTCAACAATGGGTACGTAGGCTTCAAGGAAACTATCGCCAACCTCGGTAACAAAATTATACCAATTTTCCATGCTCATGGTTTCTGAAGTTTTGCAATAATCGAAAAACAAGCCGCCTATGCCTCTGCCCTCGTTTCGGTGGGCATTGTAAAAGTACTCGTCGCAGCGTTTTTTATAATTTGGATAAAACTCGGGATTATGTTTGTCGCATGCTATTTTACAGATTTGATGAAAATGTTTGGCGTCTTCTTCAAACAGATAATATGGCGTTAAATCTTGTCCGCCACCAAACCAACTATCAATAATATTTCCATCTTTATCGTACATTTCAAAATAGCGCCAATTGGCATGTACGGTTGGCACCATCGGGTTTTCAGGATGCAAAACCAAGCTTAAGCCGCAGGCAAAAAAATCGACATCGCCAACCTTAAAGTAAGCTTGCATACTTTTTGGTAATTTGCCGTGAACACCGGAAATATTAACGCCGCCTTTTTCAAAAACACGGCCATTTTCAATTACGCGTGTTCGTCCGCCACCGCCTTCGGGCCGTTTCCAAATATCTTCTTGGAATTTGGCTTTACCATCTATGGCTTCTAATTTTGAGGTAATAGTGTCTTGTAAATCTTGTATGTATTGGTAGAATTTGTTTTTCATTTTCATTCATTTTCAAAATAAAGCTCATAAAGCTCCATATCTAAAGGTAATTCGCCATTTGGCGTAAACTCATTTTTAAGTGTTTTTTTCCAGATAAAATTACAATTTTCAGCGATTTTTACGCTTGCTAGGTTATCTTTATGTACAATAATTTGAAGCGTTTTTAAACCTAAATCCTTAAAGGCAAATCTCGTTAATACTTTTACTGATTTTGTTGTTAGTCCTTTGCCTTCAAACGGATAGCCGATGCAATACGCAAACTCACCTTGTTTTTTAATGGCATCGATTTCTTTTATATAGATTAAACCTGCCAATTGATGACTGTTCTTTTCCTTTAAAGTGAATAAAAACTCTTCTTTTAGTCGGAATTGATTTGCCTTTTTTTCAACAAAAACCTTTGATAAATCTGGTGTTAAATTCTGTTCTAAGGTTTTAGGGAAATAGCGTTTTAATCGGTCTTCATTTGAAACTATAAAATTGCAAAGACTCCAAGCATCTTCAGTTTTTATAGGTTCGATATAATATGATTCTAAATCAAATAGCACGTTCAATTTGTTTAGGTCGTAAGGCTTCAACGGTTTTTAGGGTGGCCGCGGTTACCGATAAAGGCAGCACTAAAATAACACCAATTACCGGAATAAAGAGAAACCCCATAAAAACCAGACCGTTACCAATAGCCAATCCATGATGTTTACGAACGAATTTTATGCTATCGGCATATTTATAATGGCGTTCTAAAGTGTAGTCCATATTACCAAACCCTGCATAATAGGCCTGAACCACGAAGAGCAACAACGAGGTAATCCAACCAATAACGGGAATTAAGCTGATAATTAATATTAAAATAGTTAGCATAATTTCCATAAATAGGTTACGAATATTAATACGTAAACCACGCCAAAGTTGTTGGAAAAACGAGGTGTTTCTGTGTGAATGCTCTTGTTTTCCTGTTAAATAGGCTTCGATTTTTTCGGACACGGGACTCATAAAAGGCGCTGATAATGCCATTATGATGTGCTTGTAAAGAATGAGTCCGATAGCGATGATTAACAATCCACCAATAATATTACCTATGGTTGTAAAGGTTTCTTTGCCCCATTTCCAGACCCAGATTTTAGAAATATAATAACCAATATTATCTGACAACCCATAGGCTGAAACACCAATACTTATGGCCGTTACCACACTAATAAGTATAGGTATGGCAAAATATTTCCAGAGTTTTAGTTTGGATATTAAGCTAAAAGCGCCCAAATATGCTTTGATTGCTGATGTTATATTTTTTATCATAACCTCGTTGGTTTTGCGTTAGGGATTGATGCGGCATCCTTTTTTTGAAAAGTGGAAAACATACTTTATTTTAAAACTAACATTTAACAGATAGCCACGTCGTTCCTCCTCGCTATGACGAAAAAAAAGATATAGCGGAAAGCCCGACCTACTTTTTTACAACGATAAGTAGATTTTTAAAACCTAATGTTACATAAAAAAGTAGGTAACGCCCAAAGTATTTTAATTTCCGTATTCCTTAACGGCATCTATAAACGCCTTGGCATGATCTAATGGGATGTTTGGTAAAATGCCATGACCCAAGTTTACAATGTATTTGTCTTTGCCAAATTCGTTAATCATTTGATGCACCTTTTTTTTAATTTCCGACGGCGGGGAAAATAGTCGCGTTGGGTCGAAATTGCCTTGAAGCGTTATGTTACCGCCTGTTAAATAACGGGCGTTTTGTGGCGAGCAGGTCCAATCGATACCTAAGGCGGAGGCGTTGGATTTTGCCATATCGCCAAGGGCGAACCAACAGCCTTTACCAAAGGCGATAACTGGCGCATCGTCTTTTAAAGCTTCAATGATTTGATTGATATATTGCCACGAAAATTCTTGATAATCGGTTGGCGATAGCATGCCACCCCAAGAATCGAAAACCTGAACCGCATTTACACCCGCTTTTACTTTTTCTTTTAAATATGCAATGGTGGTATCGGTTATTTTTTGCAATAATTGATGTGCCGCTATTGGGTTTGTAAAACAGAATTCTTTGGCTTTATCGAAATTTTTACTGCCTTGACCTTGCACGCAATAGCACAAAATGGTCCAGGGTGAGCCTGCAAAACCGATTAAGGGAATATCGTTATTCAATAATTCCTTCGTGGCTTTTATGGCTTGATACACATAGTCCAATTCTACCGTAACATCAGGCACAATAACATTATCGACATCCTTTTGGGTACGCACCGGATTGGGCAAATACGGCCCAAAATTAGGTTTCATTTGCACCTCGATATTCATGGCCTGCGGAATAACCAAAATGTCGCTAAATAAAATGGCGGCATCCATACCGTAACGGCGAATGGGTTGTACCGTAATTTCGCTGGCGAGTTCTGGCGTTCGGCATCTTGTAAAGAAATCGTATTTCTCTTTGATGGCCATAAATTCTGGTAAATACCGACCTGCTTGACGCATCATCCAAACGGGTGGGCGATCAACAGTTTCTCCTTTTAATGCTCTTAAAAATAAATCGTTTTTTATCATAGTCTTAAAAAGACCTGTCAGGTTTTTTAAACCTGACAGGTCTGATAATTAAATTTTAAACATAATGCTCATTAACCAACTCAATCACACTTTCCACTGTTGGTACTTTGGCAACCCTAACATCGTTAAAGTGTTTTTTTGCTTCTTTTGCTGTGCTTTCGCCAATGCAAAATGCGATGACCTCAGCGTTGTTTATTTTAACAAAACTCTGCACCGTAGACGGGCTGTAAAACATAACGCCTTCAATAGAATCGTTAACTTTTACACCATCGTATTTGGTTTGGTAAGCTTCAACTTCGTTTACTTTTATATGGTTTTCTTCTAAAATAGTAGGCAAATCGTCTAACCTTAAATCACTACAAAAATAAGTAACTTCGGTTCCATCCATATATTCAACTAAATATTCGGCTAAGGCTTTAGCGTTTTTTTCGGAATGTGTTACTTTACCAATTTTCTGTTCTACCAAACGTTTGGTGCGCCTGCCCACACAATAGATGTTTTTAAACTGCAATTCGGCTGCTGAATAGTTGGTAATTAACGATTCAACCGCATTTTTACTCGTAATGATTACATTTTCAATTTCATGCTTTAGAAACCTTGGGTGAATTCGGTTTAAGCTTATTTTTATAAAATCGATACTTTCAGCCTTTACTTTTTGGTGAAACAAAAGACGCTGGCTTTCGGTAAGCGATTTTGTGGAATACACGTTGGCTTTTTTTGTGGAATTTTTAATGGTGTCCATTAATCGTTTGCCACCACGCTCAATAACAAAATCGGCACAAAACTTAGCCATGTCTTGGTGTTCCCCCAGTTTTTTAACACGAGTTACATCGATTCTTTTAGTGCCATCTTCACTAAGCAAAACACCTTTAAAATGCACTTCTTCGTTTTTTATATAAGCGAGTGCGCCAATGGGTGCTGTACAACCGCCCTCGAGTCTATTTAAAAATTCACGTTCAATATTGATGCAAATTTCAGTTTCCTCGTGATTAAGTTCTCTGCAAATGGCTCTAACTTCTTCGTCGTCCTCCAAAGCCGTAATCATTATAGCGCCCTGTGCCGGCGCAGGAACCATCCAATCTAAATTAATGGCTTCTTCGGGTCTTACGCCAATACGCCCAATACCTGCTGCTGCGAAAATAGTGCCGTTCCAATCCTCGTTATCCTTAAGTTTTTGCAGTCGGGAATTCACATTACCACGAATGTCTGCAATGGTATGGGTTGGGTATCTGTTTAACCATTGTGCTTTTCGGCGTAAACTACCGGTTGCAATGGTGGCATCCTTGGCGCTTAAAAACTCTTCGTTATTTTTAAAAACCAGTGTATCGTTAACGTTTCCGCGTTTTATTACGCCGGCTTGCACGATGCCTTTTGGCAACAAGGTAGGTACGTCTTTTGAAGAGTGAACGGCGATATCGATGTCGTTATTCAACATAGTAATATCCAGGGTTCTCGTAAAAATACCCGTAATGCCTAATTGATACAAGGGTCGGTCTAAAACCAAATCGCCTGTAGATTTTACAGGCACTAATTCTGTTTTATGACCTAAATTTTCGAGTAGTTGTTGTACGGTTTTAGCTTGCCATAGTGCTAACTCACTATCGCGCGTACCAATTTTTATGATTTTAGACATTTGTTTTTGTAGATTCTTCTAGCTGAAATACTTTTTTAATAAGGTCGAGACTCTCGTCGGTAGAAATGTTGTCATCTTTTAAATGATGCGCAAAATGATTGGTAATTTTTTGAATGATATTATTACTAATTATTTCAGCTTGCTTTTCGTTAAAGTCTGACAGTTTTTTACGCTGTGTATCCAACTCAGCGGTTTTAAAATCGTTTAACTTGTGCTTTAAAGCTTTAATGGTTGGCGCAAATTTTCTGGTTTCCAACCAATCGTTAAATTCGGAATTAACCTCTTCAATAATCGCTACTGCCAAAGGAATGTGCTTTTTTCTTTCCTCTAAAGTTTGATCTGTTAATTTTGATAAGTGATCTAAATGCACCAACGACACGTTTTCCAATTCAGTTACGTTTTCATCCACGTTTTTAGGAATGGACAAATCTAAAATTAAAAGCGGTTTGTTGGTATTAATCAAGTGTTTATCAATCGTTGGGCGCTGCGCACCGGTTGCGACAATCAATATCCCCGAAGAATTAATTTCTTCCTGTAAATTGGCATAATCCTTAACCACCAAATTAAATTTTCCAGCAATTTTTTCGGCCTTATCCTTCGTTCTGTTTATTAAAGTAATTTGTTCATTTTTGGTGTGTTTAACCAAATTCTCGCAAGTGTTTCTGCCTATTTTTCCGGTACCAAAAAGCAGGATGTTTTTATTGGATACGTTTTCAATGTTGTTTAGAATATACTGCACCGAGGCAAATGATACCGATGTAGCTCCCGACGAAATATTCGTTTCGGTTTTAATACGCTTGCTCGCTTGAATAACGGCATTTACCAAACGCTCGGAAAACGGATTGAACAACCCAAATTTTCTGGATAGTTTAGCGCTTTTTTTAAGCTGACTAATAATTTCGAAATCGCCTAAAATCTGGCTGTCTAAACCCGAGCCCACACGAAACATGTGCGCAATGGCATCTTTGTTTTTATAAACGTACGCTACTTTTTGAAACTCGTCAACCGTCCCCCTCGTGTTATCGCAAAGCAACTGAATCAACTGAAAAGGATGCTGTGCAAAACCGTAAATTTCGGTCCGATTGCATGTTGAAGTTACTATCAAACTCTCAATATCATTGGCTTTAGCTTGGTTCATCAATGCTAATTTAGCATCTTCATCTAAGCTAAAGTGCCCTCTAATTTCAGCATCGGCTTTTTTGTAACTTAAACCAATAGCATAAAAGTAGTTACTTCTTGATATATTATATTTTTGCATTAGTGTTTTGTAAATTCCTTAGCAAATGTATATTTATGATTAGAATAAAAACAACGCTAAAAGAACTTTTAGTATCGTTTGTGGTTTTTTAAGCTTTTTTTTGAACAATATATGATAAATGTCATATTTTTGTAGTGAAATCAATGGGTTTTGACCTATTAGTTTAGAATGAATCTAAATAAAGTAGAATGAATAGCCAAGAAATTGCAAAAAAAAATATCGCTGAAAGTTCTTTTAATGAGACTCAAGTAGACGAGGGCTTTTTAGTTTTCACCTATAAAAACGATAACAACTTTGTTGAAAAAGTAACCCGTGCTATAGATTGCGACTACATCCAATTTCATTTTTGCGTTAAGGGGTTGAGTAAATTTCTTTTTAACGAAGGCCGATATGCTTTAAATATTCAAGAAGAAAACTCGTTGTTGCTTTACAATCCGCAACGCGATTTACCCATCAATTTAGAGGTGAATCCTAATTCGTGGATGGTATCTTTAATGATTTCAATTAAAAAATTTCACGGTTTGTTCTCTCAAGAAGCCGATTATATTTCATTTTTAAATGAAGATAACCGAGATAAAAAATACTATAAAGACGGCGTTATTTCGCCATCCATGGCCATTGTATTAAACCAATTAATAAGTTTTAATCTCAATCAGTCTATAAAAAGCCTTTATTTTAAAGGAAAAGCTTTTGAATTGTTAAGTTTGTATTTTAATAGAAGTGAAGACGCCGATATTGAGCAATGTCCGTTTTTAGTGGATGAAACCAACGTTATAAAAATACGAAAAGCCAAAGATATTATTATTTCCAGAATGGCAGAGCCCCCAACTTTACAGGAACTTTCTGATGAAATAGGATTGAACCTTAAAAAACTAAAAGAAGGCTTTAAGCAAATTTATGGCGATTCGGTTTTTAGCTTTTTATTTGATTACAAAATGGAATTCGCCAGAAAACTATTGGAAACCGGCGACCACAATGTTACCGAAGTTGGCCATAAAGTGGGTTACAGTACATCAAGCCATTTTATTGCTGCTTTTAAAAAGAAATACGGCACAACACCAAAAAAATATTTAATGTCTCAGGCATAAAAGTCCCGCAAAGTTTTAATCCCGAAGTATCGGGGCTTGCAGGATTATAAAAAAATAAAATGTAAATGAAAGGAATATTACTAGTAAACCTTGGATCTCCAGACAGTCCAACCCCAAAAGATGTAAAAAAGTATTTAGGCGAATTTTTAATGGACGAGCGTGTTATCGATATTCCGCTCATTGCCCGTACCGCTTTGGTAAAAGGCATTATTTTAAAAACACGCCCCAAACAATCGGCGGCGGCTTATAAAAAAATATGGTGGAAAGAAGGCTCTCCGCTTATTGTAATCTCTGAGCGATTACAGAAAAAAATTCAAAAGCAAACCACGATGCCTGTGGCATTAGCCATGCGCTACGGTAGTTTAACCATTAAAAAAGGGCTTCAGGAATTGGTTGACAAAGGCGTTACCGAAGTATTGCTTTTTCCGTTATATCCGCAGTTTGCCATGGCAACAACTGAAACCATTACGGTTTTGGCCGAAGAACTTCGTCAGCAATATTTCCCGCAAATTTCCATTGAATCGGTACCTGCATTTTACAACAAACCCGATTATATCGAGGTGCTTTCAAACTCCATAAAAAACCATTTAAAAGGTATTGATTACGAGCACTTGTTGTTTTCGTATCACGGTGTACCCGAACGTCATATTCGAAAAAGCGATATTACAAACTCGCATTGCAAAATAGACAAAAGCTGTTGCGTAACCCCAAGTAAAGCCCACGAATTTTGTTACAGACACCAATGTTTGGAAGTTACCCGACTGGTTGCCGAAAAACTACAGCTAAAAGAAAACAGCTATTCCACATCCTTTCAATCGCGTTTAGGATTCGACCCATGGCTGTTACCGTATACCGACAGAACCATTGAGCGTTTAGGCAAAAAAGGCATTAAAAATATGGCCATCGTTACACCAGCATTTGTTAGCGATTGTTTAGAAACCTTAGAGGAAATTGCCATGGAAGGTCAAGAGATTTTCCATGAAATGGGCGGTGAAAATTTCACTACAATTCCGTGTTTAAACGACGACCAAGAGTTTGTTGATTTATTGTCTGGTTGGATAAACGCATGGGCAGACAAAAAGCTTGAAACCGTATAATTTATGGATGATTTTTTAGACTATTACCAGTATATAAAAGCCTTTCATATTATTTTTATAATCACCTGGTTTGCCGGTTTATTTTACATTCCGCGCTTGTTTGTATATCAAATAGAAGCCTACCACAAACCCGCACCAGATAAGGATATTTTAGGCGCACAGCTTAAAATTATGGCAAAACGGCTGTGGCATATCATCACCTGGCCATCGGCTATATTAGCCACTTTTTTTGGCATCCTCTTATTTGTTTTAAACCCGTCTTTACTGCATCAACCGTGGATGCATGTTAAGCTTACCTTTGTGGTGCTCCTCATTTTATATCATTTAAAAACCCATCAATATTTTAAACAATTACAGAACGGTGTGGTAAAAAAAACATCCAGTTTTATGCGTATCTGGAACGAAGGCGCCACCTTTATCCTGTTTGCCGTCATCTTTTTAGTCATCTTAAAAAGCGCCATAAATTGGGTGTTTGGTGTAGTCGGCATCTTTGTTTTGGGTCTATTAATTATGCTCGGATTTAAACTTTACAAAAACATCAGGGAAAAGAATCCCGAAGCTTAAAGTTTTTCTTTGGGCGTTACCTTGCCCTTCGACTGCGCTCAGGGTGACAGGTCGGGCTTTCACTACTCGCTTCCTCCTGCGTCGGCGAGCTCAAACATTTAGCCTGCGGTGAGCGCAGTCGAACCGTTCAATCCCTAACGCGCCTATCAGCAAAGTTATGTTTTTTTTAAATCAGCCTTAGCCTGTTTTGGTTCGATTATTGCTATATTTATGCTCGACTAGATTTTAAATGAAACTAAAAAAACTCTCCTTACGAACGCGCATTTTTTTAACCATGATTCTCTTGGTTTTATTGGCGTCTATTTTAATTGCTGGCGTTGCCATTTATCAGTATCGCGAAGAAACAAAAGACTACCACAAAGAGCGTTTGGAGCGTAAAGAGCAAAATATAAAAACGCATATCAGTAGGGTTTTAAAAAGCCGTCAAAATACCTGGGAAGTTAAAACCGAAAACATCCCATTAATCTTTAAGGAAGAAATTGGGAATATTGCCGAAATACACCGATTGCAAATCAATTTATACGATTTGGAAGGCACGCTTTTAATCTCATCAAAAGCCAATATTCAACCCAGTGAAAAAGACAAATGTATTGCCGCCGAAATTTTAAACAACCTATCGCATACCCTGGAAATAAACAGTATTACCAATACGCCAGAACATCGGTTTGTAGATTATCACAAAGAAAACGGGGAAACTTTTCAATCTTTATACACTTATATTAACGATAGAAAATCAAAACCCTTAGCCATATTAAATATACCCTATTTAGAGAACGACGATTTTTTAACCAAAGAGCTCAACGAGTTTTTGGAGCGTATTGCCTACGCCTATTCCTTTGTGTTGCTTATGGCTATTGGGGTTGCCTTTTTACTTTCAAAATACATTACCAAATCGCTTAAAACCATTAGCGATAAAATCAATACCACACGATTGGAAAAGCGCAACGAAAAAATTGTGATTCATGATACCAGCGAAGAAATTTCAACCCTCGTAAAATCGTACAATAGTATGATTGACGAGCTTGAAGAAAGCGCCGTACAATTGGCAAAAAGCGAGCGCGAACAAGCGTGGAGGGAAATGGCAAAACAAGTGGCACACGAAATTAAAAACCCGTTAACACCCATGCGTTTAACGGTTCAAAACTTTCAACGCAAATTTAATCCGCAGGACGAAAACATCGATAAAAAAGTAGATGAATACAGCAAAACCCTAATCCAGCAAATCGATACCATGAGTTCGATTGCCTCGGCATTTTCAAACTTTGCAAAAATGCCAGCGCAACAAAACGAAACCTTAAACGTGGTAAAAATCATTAAGCTGGCCTTAGATATTTTTAACGAAGATTATATTCATTTTCAAGCCGATGACGACGAGATTGTTGCCAAAATGGATCGCACACAACTTATTCGGGTGGTTACCAATTTGGTGAAAAACGGCATTCAATCCATTCCGGAAGATAGTGAGAACCCCAGCGTGGTGGTTCGGGTAACTTCCCAAAACGACCACATCAACATTGTGGTTTCCGATAACGGCAAAGGCATCTCCGAAGAAAATAAAACCAAGGTTTTCGAGCCCAAATTCACCACCAAAACCAGTGGCATGGGTTTAGGGTTAGCCATGGTAAAAAACATTGTGGAAACCTATAACGGCAGTATCACTTTTACATCAAAAAAAGATAAAGGCACAACATTTACAGTAACATTTCCAAAAGCATTACACCATGAATTACAATAACATTTTAACCGCATTCAACAAGGGCATTACAACCATTACCATAAACCGCCCCAGTAAATTAAACGCTTTAAACAAAGCCACGATTACAGAATTGCACGAGGCTTTTAAACAGGCCGATACCGATAAAAACACCAAGGTTATTATTGTAACGGGCAGCGGCGAAAAGGCTTTTGTGGCGGGCGCCGATATATCGGAATTTGCGCATTTCGATTCTAAAAAAGGCAAGAAACTCGCCAAAAAAGGTCAGGAGTTATTGTTCGATTTTGTCGAAAATCTAGGCACACCAACCATTGCCGCTATTAACGGTTTTGCGCTTGGTGGCGGATTGGAATTGGCTATGGCCTGCCATTTTAGGGTAGCCAGCAACAATGCCAAAATGGGCTTGCCCGAAGTGTCCCTTGGGGTTATTCCAGGGTATGGCGGTACACAACGTTTGCCACAACTTATAGGCAAAGGGCGCGCCATGGAACTGATTATGACCGCAGGTATGATTGACGCCAATCAAGCCCTGAGCTACGGTTTGATAAACCACGTAACGGCACCCGAAGAATTATTGACGCTTTGCGAAAAAATTGCCGGTAAAATTACACGAAACTCCTCGGTGGCCATTAGCGCTGCCATTAAAGCCATTAACGCCAACTATAAAGACGGTACCAACGGTTTTGATGTTGAAATTTCGGAATTTGGAAACTGTTTTGATACCCAAGATTTTACCGAAGGGACTACGGCGTTTTTAGAGAAGCGGAAGGCGGAGTTTGTGGGGGAGTAGTTTTGTTCCTTATTGCTTAATTTATTTCAGATATATTTCGTCTTTCACGTAACTTGCGTTTAGCCAAAAACAATGTTTCGTATATTCAGTCAATCCTGTTAATTTATCTGCGACAGGTAATTCAAAAGTATCTGCTGCATTTCTTGCGTGTGGTCTAACGTGACTTATTCTGTTTTCAGTTTTCTTTGGCAAAAAAGTTTTTATTATTCCTTATTCAGTTATTTCTTTTACGGTTTTCTTTTTTATTATTAAAATTACTTCACTCTATAATTACAGAAATTGCATTTGTTAAGCTAATAAAAAAGCTTTGTTTATTGATACACATTGTCGGTTGATTGAAACATACAATTAGTATAGTTTCGAATTATGATAAATAACTTTCTCTTAAAAGAATTTGGCAAAAGAATTCGTTACTTAAGAACTCAAGAAAAATTGAGTCAAGAACAACTTTCTTATAAAACAGGATTTCACAGGACTTACATAGGAATGATAGAAAGAGGTGAAAGAAACATTTCACTTACCAATATGGCTGTTTTTGCAAAAGTGTTCAATTTGACAATTGATGAACTTCTAAAGTTTAAGAAAGCTACAGAATTACTTAAACACTATAAATTAAAAACAGAAGATTAATGTCAAGAAAACATTCATTCAAATTGACAATATCAAATAATGTTACAGAGAAACAAGGAATAAATTATCTGATTGAAGAACAAACAGGATTTTTCAAAATAGATAAAGATATGAAAAAGGAACTTTTGGATAGAGTAAATATTCCTCATAATTATCTGCAATCATTTGATATGGTTTACATTCCTAAATTAAGAGGTATAAAATTTGAAAAAGACTTTATTGAAACTCATCTAGATGAAATTCTATTTGTAGAATTAAAAACAACCAAAAAACACCTTCCTGAAAACCCTAAAGGATTCTTTTTTGGTGCTACTGAAAATGAATTCAATTTTGGTAAATTATTAGGCGATAGATTTAGATTTTGTTTTGTTTGTTTAAATGAAAAATCTCCTTCGCATGCAATGTTAACTATTGAAGAATTCGAAAAGATTATAAGAAATAAAAGAATTCAATTTCAAATAAATTTGTGATTTTTAAGAAATTTCACAATCTATTTTAAAATATGAATTTTTATACTCTTCAAGAAATTCATCTTTTGAATATTTGTAATCATCGCAGAATACAATATTATCCATGATATCAAAGAAGTAATAAAAATTATTTTTTTGATATAACAACCAAGTTGAAGTTAATAATCCTCTTCTTTTTGAAAGTTGCATTCCATTAGTGTTTATTTTATCAAATTGTTTTAAAAGTTCTTCAGCTTTCATCAATTTTCTTTATACATATAATTACATAAAAGTAGACTAACAAATCTAGCCGAATATTTCTACAAAATCAATATAAAATGTACAGATATTTATCTCTTTTTTTACTTAAACCTCAACTCATCAATTTTGTTAATAACCCATCCTACTTTTAACACTTTCCAATACAAATAATACCTAATTTTAAGGGGCTATATTTTCTGTAATGAATCCAAAATCTACCATAAAAGGGCGTGGTGCCCAACTAAACGTCTCCAATCGTTTTTTCGAATTGAGCCACGACATACGCGACGACTTTCTGGAGTATTGCCAAAAGGAAGGTGAAACCAGCGACAAAAACAAAACGCTGTATTTGGAGGTGTTCCCTAAAACCATTGTGAATAAAGTGGAAAGCCCCGATATTGGGATGGCCTACTCGATGAATCCATACCAAGGTTGCGAACACGGTTGCGTGTACTGCTACGCCCGAAATTCGCACGAGTTTTGGGGTTATAGCGCGGGTTTGGATTTTGAGCGCCGGATTATGGTAAAAAAGGACGCGCCAAAACTATTGGAAGCATTAATTAAAAAGAAAAGTTGGAAAGCCCACCCCATCGTATTGTCCGGAAATACCGATTGCTACCAACCCGCTGAAAAACAATTTGAAATTACCCGACAGTGTTTACAGTTTTTTTTAAAATACAAACACCCGGTGGCCATTATTACAAAAAACGCTTTGATTTTAAGGGATTTGGATATTTTAAAAGCATTGGCTACCGATAATCTCATTGGTGTAAACCTATCGATTACATCGCTGAATGAAGATACACGACGCCTTTTAGAACCTAGAACGGCCAGCATTAAAAAACGATTGGAAACGGTTAAAACCTTAAGCGAAAACGGGATTCCTGTTAACGTGATGTTGGCACCCATTATTCCCTCTATAAACAGCCACGAAATTTTACCACTGGCCAAAGCCGCATCGGACAACGGCGCCCTGGGCATCGCGCACACCATTGTAAGACTTAATGGCGCTATTGGCGAAATTTTTACCGATTGGATTAAAAAAACCATGCCCGATCGCGCCGATAAAGTATTGCACCAAATTGAAAGTTGCCACGGCGGCAATTTAAATGATAGCCGTTACGGGACACGCATGCACGGTGAAGGTAAAATTGCCGAACAAATAAATATGTTGATTCGTTTGGCGCGGAAAAAATATTTTAAAAACAAAACGATGCCCAAACTAAACTGCGATTTGCATGAATCATTTAAAGATGGTCAGTTAAAGTTGTTTTAAAATGGGCTCGGTTTTAAATAAGCTACTCAAACTTTATATAATCAATTTCGATATTAAAATCTCCAGCTTTACCGTCGCTAACAATCAAAGCAATATTAAAGACTTCCTTTAATACTTCTAACGGCATGTTTTCGCCTATTATTTCTGAAATTCGGTAATGTTTAAATTCCGTAATATTAATTTTTAATTCTTCCCAATCGGTTGATTTTGGGGTAAACGTAAATTTATGATAAGGTATGTAGTAACGTTGCGACGTTTTAAGCGACAACCCAAACGTTCTGTGAGTGCTCGAGCTTTTAAAGCGTATCGTCATGGTTTTACAGTCTTTTAAACGACCTTTTTCAATAAGCGTACGGATACTAGCAAAACCACCATTATTATCCAATGATGTTTCTCCCTTAAAAAGTATCGCGTTATCATTCTCGGTTAAACTTGATGTTGATACGCCACCCATAACCCCATCGTTAACAATGCGCCATTTTTCAGTGTTATGTTGTGTGCCAAAATTAAAAACAATGCCCGAAGCGGAGGAAAGAAGTGCCATAAGTATAAATACTGTTTTCATAAGCTTAAAGCTAATGTAAAATAATTAGATATGGTAAATTCGACCTAACAATCATATAATATGCTGATTATTATAATTTACCTTTTTTATCAGGTTGAGTATTTCCACTGTGCTCAGCATAGGCTCAGTAGAAACCTTTTAAGGTGTTAGACTTTTAAAGACCTTTCGACTGCGCTCAAGGTAACAACACACTATTTTATTGCTTATTCGCGCAAAAATGATGAGCATTTATATCAAACCAACAATAAACAACCTTAAGCTTAAAAGAAACTTAACCGTTTAAATTTTACCCTCCCATTCAGCATAGAACTGATTGAGAAAATCAAGCATGTAATCGTGCCTTTTTTGGGCGATTTCCCTCCCGGTTTGGGTATTCATTTGGTCTTTTAACAGCAATAATTTTTCGTAAAAATGATTGATGGTTGGGGCATTTGACGTTTTATATTCCGCTTTGCTCATATTGAGATTCGGTGGAATATCTGGGTTATAAAGCGCCCTGTTTTTAAAACCGCCGTAATTAAAACAACGGGCAATGCCAATGGCACCAATGGCATCGAGCCGGTCGGCGTCTTGCACGACTTCCAATTCTATCGATTTGAATTTTTGTCCTTTTTCAAGCGATTTGTTAAAGGATACATTTTCAATAATGTTTACAACATGTTCGATAATTGCGGAATCTACGTTGTGTTTAAACAAAAACTCACGTGCTATTTTGGGGCCAATGGTATCGTCGCCATCATTAAATTTACTATCGGCAATATCGTGAAGCAACGCCGCCAATTGCACAATAAACACATCAACATTTTCACTTTTGGAAATGAGCAATGCATTTTTATGAACACGCTCAGTATGGAACCAATCGTGTCCGCCTTCAGCATCAGCGAGTGCTTCTTTTACGAAAGTTTTGGTTTTGTTTATGAGTTCTTCGGAATTATACATGGGGTAAAGATATAGAGGTTGTCTAAAAAAACAAGTATAATGTCATCTTGAGCGCAGTCGAAGCACTCAACTTTAAAAGACTTTTTAGATAGCCTTTGATTTAAGAGTTTAATAAAAAATCACTATTTAGCAACCGCAGGCTCCACCCATTTAAACTCATAAGAATTTTCAGGGATTTTAATGCGGTCGGCTAAACGTAGCATTCTGTTTGGGAGTTTCATGAGGTAATCCCTGGCTTTTTCGGCTTCGTCGGTGAGGTTGGTGATTTTATCGATTTCCCAGCGATCGATTAGTTTTTGCAAAATATCAACATAATCTCTTGAGGTGTACACGCCAATACGTTGCGCGGTATTTGAAAACTCTTCGAAAGCGGTACTTATTTTATCTCCCGATTCTCTTAAAAAATGCGCGGGCATCGTAATTTTTTGTTTCATCATATAATGAAATGCTAGCATCATTTGGCTGGGATCGACTTTAAAAATACGCTCCACAAATTCAGAATACGCATGGTGGTGACGCATCTCGTCGCCCGAAATAATCTTACACATTTTAGCCAATTGCTTATTCCCTTTTTCTTTGGCGAGTTTTGCCACACGGTTGTGCGACACATAAGTGGCCAACTCCTGAAAACTGGTATAAACAAAGTTTTTATATGGGTCTCTATCGGTGCCAATATCAAAACCATCGGCAATTAAATACTGTGTGGTTTTTTCAATTTCGCGCATGTTTACCCTTCCTGAAAGGTACAGGTATTTGTTAAGCACATCGCCGTGGCGGTTTTCTTCACCGGTCCAATGGCGTACCCATTTTGCCCAAGCGTTTTCTCTATCTTGTTGTTTAACACCTTCAACATCCATGAGCCACGATTCGTAGGTTGGTAAGGCTTCTTCGGTAATCATATCGCCTACTAAAACCACCCAAAAATCATAGGGTAATTCTTTTGACAATTCTCGTATTTCTGTAACTTCCTCAAAAAAATTGTTCCCCTCAGAGTTTGGTAAAAAATCTGTGGGTTGCCATATTTTTTCTATTGGAATCAGGTATTTTTCTATTAGAGATTCTACGTCTTTTTCTAAAAACTGCATTACCTCTAATCTCACATTTTTCGCAGACATCGTTTTTATTTTTAAGGGTGAATATGTTCTTTTATAGTGGTTTCAACACTATGTATAAGCGCTTGCTTATCTGTAAAGGTACTAACTTTTATAGGCTTATGCACGGTAAAAGTAATATGCGTGCCTAATCCCATAGGAAATTTACCGTAGCGCAAGGTTTTCCAGGAGTTATTTATGGAAATAGGAACCACCATGGCCGATGGTATTTTTTTAAATAGTATTTCCAATCCTTTGGTCTGAAATGGTTTTGGTTCGCCGTTTTTACTGCGTGTACCTTCGGGGAAAATAACGGCAGCACGTTTGTTTTTTTCAATATACTCGCCAAATTTCATGATGGCGGGTAAAGATTGGCGCGGGTTCTTTCTATCGATTAAAACCGACCCACCATGGCGCAAATTATACGACACACTGGGTATGCCTTTCCCCAATTCTATTTTACTTATAAACTTAGGATGGTGTTTTCGCATGTACCACATAATGGGCGATATATCGTACATACTTTGGTGGTTTGCTACAATGATTAAAGGCTGATTGGTATCAATATAATGTGGATTATTAAAGCTAAAACGCGTGCCTAAAATATTTATGCAGCGCATAAGACAAAATTGTAAACAATCAACACTTTTTTTATGCGCTTGGTATCCAAAAACATTAAAACAAAACCATTGTATGGGATGGAACACCAGTAACGTCAATAAAAAAAAGACTAAATAAATAACCGTTAAAGGGTATGATAAGAGTTTAAGCATGCCCAAAAATACATAAAAACTTAGTTTTAATATATAGGAAAACCGATGTTATTTGTTGAAAAAATAAGACGAAAATTCGATTAAAATCCATTCTGAATTAAAAGATAGAAATGATATTTATGATTTCAAATTGAACTGAATCGAAAGGTATTGATAAAGGATGGTTATTATAGATTTTATACAGATAACTATCGGGAGCGCTCAACCTGACAAATTATCGGATTATTTATAAAAATTCATTTCATCCAAATATTCCCAAACATGTTGTGGCAACATAGGTTGAATGTTTTTGCCCGCTTTAATGGCACTGCGAATAAAGGTAGACGAGAGTTCCATTATGGGCGCATCGATATGATGTATTTTTTTATGATTATCGAACTGTGTTTCAACATGCCCTTTTGAAAGTCTTGGGTACACGTAAATATGATGGTTTTCGAGTATCAATTCGTAGTTTTTCCACTTGTGGAAACTCTTTAAATTGTCTTCGCCCATAATTAGCGAAAACTTATAATCTGGGTGTTTTTCTTGTAAATAAACCAGCGTATTTATAGTGTAATTAGGTTGTGGCAAGTTAAATTCTATATCGCTGGGTTGCAGTTTTGGATAGTCTTTGGTGGCGCGATAAACCATTTCCAAACGTTGGTAATTATCTAATAGGCTACTCTTTTTTTTAAACGGATTGTGGGGTGTCACCACAAACCATATTTGATCCAAATCGCTATGCTCTACCAAATGGTTTGCAATCACCAAATGCCCAATGTGTATGGGGTTAAAAGAACCAAAATATAAGCCGATTTTCATGTTTATAATTTCAATTATTTTTAGACCTGTCAGGTTATCAAAATCCTGAAAGGTCTTTTTAAGTCCCGATAGCTATTGGGACACAAAATCACTTATTAAAGTCTCGGCTTCTTTAAGTGCATTTTCCAAATTATCGTTTTCAATAATCACATCAAACAGAGGCGCCGTAGCCAATTCTGCCGAAGCCTTTGCGATGCGCATATTTATTTTATCGTCGCTTTCGGTTTTGCGTTTTTTTAATCTGATTTTAAGCTCATCGATACTTGGCGGCTTTACAAAAACGGCCAAGGTTTCATCGGGGAATTTGCGTTTTATACGCAATCCACCCGAAACATCGATATCGAATATAACGTGTTTCCCTTTGGCCCAAATACGCTCAACCTCAGTTTTTAAAGTGCCGTAAAAATTATCGCGATACACTTCTTCCCACTCTAAAAACTCGTCGTTTTTAATTTTGTTTTTAAATTCTTTGGCGGATAAAAAATAATAGTCTTTGGTGTCGATTTCCGTACCGCGTTTGGTTCGCGACGTTGCCGATACCGAGAATTCCAAATTTAGGTCTTTAATCCCCAATAAGTGCCTTACAATGGTTGTTTTACCAGAGCCCGATGGCGCCGAAAATACGATGAGTTTACCTTTGTTTTTTTTGTTTTGAACCAAGTTTATACTTTTTAAGAACGCTTCGAAAGTACTTCGAATACGCTCAGTGTGACATTTGTTTTCTTAATAGGCTTCTTTTAAAGCACATTCAGTAATTGTTCTTTAATTTTCTCCAATTCATCTTTCATTTGCACCACCAATTGTTGCATGGGCGCATAATTACTTTTTGAGCCAATGGTGTTTATTTCCCTGCCCATTTCTTGACTTATAAAGCCCAATTTTTTTCCGTTTGAATCTTTTGAATTTAAACTTTCAGCAAAATAATCTAAATGGTTTTTTAAGCGTACTTTCTCTTCGGTAATATCAAATTTTTCAATGTAGTAAACGAGTTCTTGCTCAAAACGATTTTCGTCGTATTTCTCTTTTAACTCTTCAATACCCTTTGTTAAGCGCTCGCGAACCCCATCAATTCTATCAGGATCCATGGCTATAACCTGCTCCAATAAATCGGCAATGGTAACGATACGATTATTAAAATCTTGCTCTAAAACCTTACCCTCAGATAAGCGGTAACTTGTTAAGTTTTCTATGGCGGTATGGATTTCAGTAAGAATTAATTGCCATTCGGTTTCGTCAATTTCCTCGCGAATGGTGTTTAAAGCATCCGGAAAACGAACTGCCATTTTTAGCAAATCCATATCATCACCATCAACCACTTTTTTTAATTGATTGATGTACTGTTTTACAACAGGCACGTTAATTTGTGTTGACGTATCCTCAGCTGTGGTTTCAACATAAATTGAAAAATCTATTTTACCGCGCTCTAATTTTTTGGCGAGAAGCTTTCTTATGGCCAGTTCTTTTTCTCTGTAAATTGAAGGCATTCTGGCATTTAAATCTAAATTTTTACTGTTTAAAGATTTAAGCTCTATCGTAATTTTTTTGGTTGGTAATTGTAATACAGATTTTCCGTAACCTGTCATTGAATGTATCATATTCAAAATATATTGAGTTGTGCAAAGGTAAGTAAAAGCTAAGGTTTAGAAAATGTATTGCTTACAATTAGTTTGGTTTCATAAAACTTCATTTTTCTACGGATTTGTAAAGTGGAGACTTTTAGCATAAGCATAGAGATTTAGTGAAAGCAACCTGTTGTGCATTTTGGCAGAATTCTGTCAATTCGAGTGAATTTTACGATAGAAATGAGTGAAATTAGTATCGAGAACAAGAATTTTTTGAACCATCTATGGGTTCTCGATACAATTTTTCATTCCTCAAAATCACTCGAACTGACATATTGAAATTATTTTCATTCAAAATGCACAACGGGTTTAAAGTAAATTAATATTTTTACAATCAATTTGATACCGATCTCCAATGAAAACCCCTTTAATTTGCTTTATTGTTTGTTTTTTAGCTTTTTTTAGTTGTAAAAATCAAAAGAAAGAAACGCTTGAAAGCAACAATAACATTTTAAGCGAAAGCACATTGGATAGTTTAATCAACCATCCACCAACAGGAATGGTTTGGATTCCGGGAGGTACTTTTTTACAGGGTGCTGTTGCGCATGACGATATAGCCATGTTGCACGAAAAACCACAACACGAAGTGCGCTTAGATGGGTTTTTTATGGATATCACCGAAGTCACAAACGCCCAATTTTCAAAATTTGTAGAGGCCACCGGTTACATTACCACAGCTGAAAGGGACATTGATTGGGAAGACATGAAAAAGCAATTGCCCGAAGGCACACCCAAGCCACACGATACCATTTTGCAACCGGGGTCTTTAATGTTTAAAAAAACCAAAACATCGGTGCCTAATTTATACGATTTTTCACAGTGGTGGCGCTGGGTGATTGGCGTGAATTGGAAACACCCAAGTGGAGTAGACTCTTCTATTGAAGGAAAAGAAAATTATCCCGTAACCCATATTTCTTTTGAAGATGCGCAAGCCTATTGCAAATGGGCAGGAAAACGCCTGCCAACCGAAGCAGAGTGGGAATATGCCGCCAGAGGGAACAAAGAAAACACCACTTATTTTTGGGGCGATGATGTAGGTTTACTCCCTGAAAAAGCCAATACTTGGGAAGGCGAATTTCCTGTGTTCAATACCTTAGAAGATGGTTTTGAAAGAACGGCACCCGTAAAATCGTATCCAGAAAACGACTTTGGATTGTACGATATGGCCGGCAATGTTTGGGAGTGGACCAACGATTGGTACAACGTAAATTATTATAAGGAATTAGCTTCGAAAAATACACCAGCAATCAATCCTAAAGGTGCAACTGAAGCTTACAATCCCAACAACCCGTATGTGCAGGAAAAAATTATAAAAGGCGGTTCTTTTTTATGTAGTTACACCTATTGCGCCAGTTACAGAATTTCATCTAAAATGGGATCGAGTACAGACTCTTCATCAGAACATATTGGGTTTAGAACGGTGGTAACACCAGAAATGTTGACGAGTGAATAGACATTTTTATTCTATAAACAACACCTCACTTCTTTCTGAAATTCCGTTTTCGTTGAATGCTTCAATCGTAAAATAATAAGGGGTATCTCGGTCTAAATTACGCATAAAATGTTCATTGGTATCGTAAATCTGCCACGACTGGTAAAGTTTGTTTGGAGCAATGCCCCAACGGATGTTATAGCCTTGTGCGCCGTTAACAGGATCCCATGAAAATGAGGCATCTCTACGGTCTTTTTGCCTTTTAATTTCAAAGCCTTTAACCTCAGCTGGTTTTTCGCCTAAACCCAATCCGAAGACTCTAATCTCGGACATAGCAAAGTTTGCACCGGGTACTTCAACGTTGTTATAACGTACATACTTCGCATTAACGGGTTTTTCTAAAACAATATAGGCGTTAGGCGCATCTATGTTGCTTTTGCTTCTGTCTACTACCTTTTGCCAATTTTCACCATCCTCGGAAGTTTCAATAGTAAAACGATGTTTCAATCCTTCTACGCGCGTGTAAATTCCCGATTCGTGGTCATGAAAATTTAGTTGAATAGCGTGGATGTTCCCGGGTTTTTTCATTTCAATAGTAATCCATTGTTTGTCGTTATTAGCCTCAGCCACCCAAAATGTTTTCGGATTTTCATCGGTTAAAACTTTGGATGTAATATGCCCTTCGGCATCTTTTTCAGTAGGTAATTCCGTTATTTTTACGTCATCATCATTAGACGTAAATTTCATAATTTGCATTAACGACGACGACACCGTAACATTTCCTTTATACGACAATAACATCCAACCATTATGTTGACCTGCTTTTGTGGGGTGATTGGGCGCATACCTTGGGTAGTCTCCATAATCGGTAATG
Source organism: Hwangdonia lutea (assembly GCF_032814565.1). Classification (GTDB taxonomy): domain Bacteria; phylum Bacteroidota; class Bacteroidia; order Flavobacteriales; family Flavobacteriaceae; genus Hwangdonia; species Hwangdonia lutea. The sequence continues at coordinate 1,844,310 of NZ_CP136521.1, read as the reverse complement.
GAATACATCAACCCTTCATCATCAAAATAGGTTGGAAACATACATAAACGACGTTCCCATTGCGCATTAGACGCCAGCGCCATAGTAGCAAAATGCCAGTACTGCCCATTGGTTTGTTTTACAGTAATGCCATGTCCCGCACCATTGGTAAATCCACCTGGTTTAAAACTCATGGGGTTATTTTTCATATACCTAAAAGGACCAAGTGGCGTGTCTCCAACATAGGCACCATCGGCATACACATTAAACTGCGTTCCCGGAGCGGCATATTGCAAATAGTATTTCCCGTTGTGCTTTGTCATGGATGCCCCTTCCATGTAACCTTCCTTTAAAGTTGGGTGGAAATTGTTTTCGCCAAATCGTTCCCATCCGTGTTCTTCTTCATTAAGGTTAATCAATTCTTTTCTCACGCCAGTTTCCAAAAAACGGTCGTCTTTATTCAGCATTTTTACGCGGATTGGGTGCACGTTTGATGAGCCCCAATAGAGATATGTTTTGCCGTCATCATCAATAAATAATTCCGAATCCTGAATGTTTTTAGAAATGGAAGCAGTTGGTGTCCAAGTTCCCTTTTTCGGGTCGTCTGTATAAAGAATACTCCCATAACCAGCAGGATTTCCTGCAAAGTAAACCAGCGAATCTTTGTAATTGAATGCCGTAGGTGCATTGCTTCCTTCAAAAAACCATTGCTTTGGTTTTATAAACTTCCAGTCTACAAGATCTTGGGAATGCCAATAGCCAAAGGAACGTGTAACGAACATATAATATTCGCCCCGAAACTCAATAACAGCGGGGTCAGCTCCTGAACGATACGATTTGTTTTTGCTTGAATTGTAAACCATATAGGTGTAGTCTATATCCAAAGGATTACAATAAGTTTTAAGGGTTTCTTTTGATGATTTTGATGTTTGATTTTCGAGGGTTTTTTCTGGATTTGATGTAGCTTCTTTACAAGATTGAAAACAAACCAAACTTATTAAACACACAATTATATTTGATTTTTTTAATAATTTCATGGGAATATTTTTTTAGACCTGACGGGTTTTAATCATTTAAAAATTAATGCTCATAAGCTGTCATAGGCTGGCCTCTTAATCGTTCAAAACCTTTATAGGCGCGTTTGATGGCTTCCGGACTGGCGCGTTCAAATTCTTTTTCGGTAACTTGATACTGCTCTTGTAGTTCAGCTAATCGCTGTCGCAAAATATGTTCAATTTCGCTATAAATTTCATCATCGATAACGTTATTGGTTTCCGATGGGTCTTCTCTTAAATCGTACAGCTCCCATTCGTCAATATCATCATAAACGTGAATCAACTTAAAGCGATCGGTTCTTATTCCGTACATCTTTTTAACCATGTGAAAGGCAGGAAAATCATAGTAGTGGTAGTATACAGCATCTCTAAAATCGACATCTTCAACAGCGTTGATCAATAATGGCTTTAAAGATTTTCCTTGCATATCTTCTGGAATATCCACTTGTGCAAAATCTAAAAAAGTTTGGGCAAAATCAAGGTTTTGTGTTAATGCCGTAACTTCGGTTCCCGGTTTTATAAGCTTCGGATATTTCATTAACATAGGCATTGCCAAGGATTCTTCGTACATAAAACGTTTATCGAACCAGCCTTTTTCACCTAAATAAAATCCTTGGTCGGTGGTGTAAACTACAATGGTATTGTCTTCTAAATTATTTGCTTTTAAGTAATCCAAAATTTTTCCAACACCTTCATCAACTGCGGCAATGGTAGCCAAATAATCTTGCAGATAGCGTTGTAGCTTCCATAAATCCAATTCTTTCCCCGATAAATTGGCGTCGTGAAACGCATCGTTTTTTGGCTGATAGGCCTTGTCCCATGCTTCACGTTGTTCGGTTGTCATACGGTCAAAATCTGTTTTCCACGGATTGTGTGCCAATTCTGGGCTACCTTTTTTCTTGGTCATTTTTAAATCGTGGCCTTCGTACATATCCCTATAAATGGTTTGATACTGCTCTTTTGAGGCCGTTGAGCCTTCATGATTTGTAAAATAAGTGTCGGGAACTGGAAAGGTAACCGCATCGTATTTATTAACATGGCGCAACGCAGGCATCCAATTTCTGTGCGGCGCTTTGTGCTGTACCATGAGCATAAATGGTTGCTCATCGTTTTTAATTTTATCTAAATAGCGCAGCGCATCTTCAGTAACAATATCGGTGGCATACCCTTGAACCATCGTAGTATCTACTTTTTTGGTTTTAGGATTTACGGAAATAAAATTAGGGTTGTAATAATTACCTTGGTCTTGTAATATGTTCCAATAATCAAAGCCTTCCGGCTCGCCGTGTAAATGCCATTTGCCAAACATGGCGGTTTTATAACCCGCTTTTTGCAAGAGCTTTGGATAGGTTTGCTGGCTGCCATCAAAACGGTTTCCGTTCATTCTAAACCCGTTAACATGACTGTGTTTTCCGGTGAGAATTACAGCACGACTTGGGCCACATATAGAATTGGTGCAGAAATTATTTTTAAAAATGGCACCTTCGTTGGCAATCCTATCAATATTCGGTGTTGGTGCCAATTGACTGATGGGGTGCCCGTAAGCACTTATGGCTTGCGTTGCATGATCGTCTGCCATAATGAAAACAATATTAGGACGCTGTTTTGCGGTTTCAATAGCCTCGTCTTTTTTTTCATTTTTACATGACTGAAAAGCAATAACAATAAGCACAAATAATAGGATTCTCTGCATTAGTTTTGGTTTGATTTTTTAGTAATTATTTTTTTGGTTTGAATGATTTCATCCTGCAACACGGTTTTACCGAAAAATTCAAAAACTGCATCCAGTTCATCAAACGGAATGGACGATAATTCGTGTCTGCCACCAATAACTTTATGAAAATAATATGACACTCCTAAATCATCTAATTTTTGAGCAATGGCTTCAGAGCCATCCAACAATAAATACCCTGGTTTTTCTGGGGTGCAATAATGATGTGGAGCACTTCCAAAGGGGACTAAATTATCGTCTGTTCCGTGGAATAAAACTGTTGGTAGTGCATTGTGCTTAGAAATATACTCAGCGTTTACCATCGCGCCAGCTAACGAAAAAACACCCGCAAAATTAACGTCTTTATAATCCTCTAATTCATCTACAAAAAATGATTTCATATATACTGCGTTCAATATGCCTTCCGCACCAGCACTACTGCCACCTGCTATGATTTTTGAGGAGTCAACTTGTAGTTTCTTTTTGTTATCTAAAATAAACTTTGCCGCATCCAAATAATCTATGGCCGCTTGCTTAAAAGTTTCCAGTTTATCGGTTTTGGGGCAATCGCAACCAAAACCGGTCTCGGTGCCTTTTCGCAACAACCTGTACGATATTGAAATGCCTATATAGCCTTTTGTGGTAACATATTCAGCCAGCTTTTGCTCGTGATGTTTATTGTCTCTGGTGCCGCCTGAAAAACCGCCACCGTGCATCCAAAGTAACACGGGTAAACTATCATTTGGTTTAACATTTTCAGGACTATGAACATCCAGTTTTAAAGTATCTGTACCTTTAATGGCGTAGGTGTACGTGATTTTGTTTTGAGACCACAGAAAACTGATTATGCTAAATAATAGCATGAAAAGTTTGTATTTTAGGTGTGGTTGTCTCATTTGTGTTTCCTTTGGTATAAAACTCAATTTAAAACCCACAAGATTTCCAATAAAACCTTGTGGATTTAGTTGCTATTAATCATTCTAAAGTGAATGTGTGTTCAAAATCGAAATCCGAAGAGCCTTTAATGGCAATTTCAAATTCACCGGGCTCTACCGTAAATTTTTCGTGGTTGAAAAATTTTAAATCTTCAGCAGTTACATCAAAACTTACTGTTTTACTTTCTCCTTTTTTAAGGAATATTTTTTCGAAGCCTTTAAGTTCTTTTACTGGTCTGGTTATGCTTCCCACTTTATCGTGAACGTAAAGCTGCACCACTTCGTGCCCATCGTAATCACCTGTATTTGTAATGGTTGCCGATGCCTTTAAAGTGTCTGAAAAACCTATAGTTTCCGTCGACATTTTAAAATTTGAATACTCAAAAGTGGTATAACTCAATCCGTGCCCAAAAGGGTAAAGCGGTGTATTTGGCACATCTAAGTAATTGGATTTGTAATCTTCTTTTGGATTGTTTGCAGGAATGGGTCTGCCCGTATTTTTCATATTATAATAAATGGGCACTTGCCCCACATTCCTAGGAAAGGTTACGGTTAGTTTCCCCGATGGGTTGTATGTACCAAACAACACATCGGCTACACCGTTACCACCCATAGTGCCTGGGAACCAAGTTTCTAAAATGGCATCGGCCAAGGTATCTTCTTCTGATAAATCTAGTGGACGGCCATTCATTAAAACCAACACGATTTTTTTGTTTGGAACAGCTTCGCGAATACGCTTTATCAATTTGGTTTGGCTACCGGGTAGTTTGATGTTGGTCCTGCTGGCGGCTTCACCACTCATATCGTAATCCTCGCCCATAACCATCACCACGATATCTGATTGTCTTGCCACATTAACGGCCTCGTTAAATCCGCTTTCGTCATCACCTTCAATTTCGCAACCTTTGGCATAGTTTATTTTAGCATCGGCAACATACTCTTGAATGCCTTGATGTACACTTATGGCTTTTCCTCTGCGGTCGCCTGCTGCCCCCCAATTACCTAAAATATTTTCTTTGTCTTTTGCTAAAGGGCCGATTAAGGCTATTGTTTTTTCTGACGTTAATGGTAACGCTTTTTCATCATTTTTAAGCAACACCGACGATATGGCCGCCGAATGTCTCGCCGCTTCTAAAAACTCGGGCTTATAAATGGTTTCTTTTTCACGTTGCTCATCACAATATTTATAAGGGTCGTCAAACAAGCCCAATTTAAATTTTGCCAACAGAATTCTTCGGCAAGCTTCGTTTACCAATGCAACATCCACTTCGCCTTCATTAACCAATTCCTCTAAATAAAGTCTGTTTGCACTACTCATCATATCTTGGTCTATGCCCGCTTCAATGGCCAACTTTGTGGCGTGTTTTTCATCTTTGGCAAAACCGTGTGGCACCAACTCATTAATGGCCGTATAATCGGTTACTACAAATCCGTTAAAACCCCATTCGTCTCTCAAAATATCATTAAAAATGAATTTATTTGCCGTTGCAGGAACGCCGTTAATTTCGTTAAAAGCCGTCATAAAGGTTTCTACGCCTTCATCAACAGCGGCTTTAAAAGGCGGCAAATAAACATTTCTAAGCTCTTCCTCTCCCATATTTACCGTATGATAATCCCTTCCGGCTTGGGCTGCGCCATAGCCTACAAAGTGCTTTGCACAGGCCAAAATGGTGTTGGTTTTGGAAAGATCGTCACCCTGAAAACCCCTAACATAAGCCCTAGTTATCTTGCTTGCTAAGTACACATCTTCTCCCATGCCTTCTGAAATGCGCCCCCAACGTGGGTCTCTGGCGATATCAACCATGGGTGCAAAGGTCCAATGGATCCCAACGGCCGAAGCTTCTTCGGCGGCAATGCGCGAACCTTTTTCAATATCCTCTAAATCCCAACTGGCAGCCAATCCTAAATTGATGGGAAATATGGTTTTAAAACCGTGGATGACATCGTAGCCAAACAACAACGGAATGCCCAAACGGGTATTTTCAACTGCCAGTTTTTGTAAATCTCTTGTGGCTTTTGCCGAATATACATTCAGCATCGCACCCACATTGGCTTCTTTAATATAGGTTCTGAAATTTGTATTTACCGTTGGTCCCGTAATTGCGCCACTACCACTGTACATAACCATTTGACCGACTTTTTCTTGTAAAGTCATTAAGCTCATTAAAGAATCGACCTTAGCGTCAAATACGGTTTCTGTAGTTGAATTGTTTTTTTTGTCTTCTGAAGTATTGCATCCTAAAAGGAACAAAGAAATGATTCCTATAAAAAGCATTGTTTTGGTTAGTGTTTTCATTATTCGTTACTGTTTTATATTTGAAAAAAGCCAAGGTAAAAATTGAGGTTCAGCAAAGGCTGAATCCCAACTATTATGATTATCGTTAGCGTATAAAGTAAAATTTGGTTTGCCGCCGTTTTTAAGCATGCCTTCAACCATATTAACCGAGGCCAGTGGATTTACAACATTATCGTTGGCGCCATGAAACACCCAAAACGGTGTTGTTTTGGCATAAGCTTTGGTAGCTTCGGGGTTTCCGGCACCGCAAATACTAATTGCTGCGGCAAAAAATTGTGGTTTTCGGTAAACCATTTCGAAAGTACCCATACCGCCCATAGACAAGCCACCAATGTAAATTTTGTTTTTATTTACGTAGGGTTTCGCGCTTATCTCGTCCATCAATTGCATAACCAAGTTGAGCGGTTTTGTGGGTTCGATATCTAATGGGAATTCAATTTTTAATGGGTTTGTGGACCTATCTATTCGGGCGTTTGCCCAATAACTGTTTTTAGGGCATTGCGGAAAAATTACGATAGCCGGAAATTTTTCTCTGTTTTCATCGGAAGCAAACAATTTACTGCCATGCACCAATTGTGCCTTATTATCGCTTCCGCGCTCACCAGCTCCATGAAGAAATAATATGATTGGATATTGCTTGGAATCGTCAAAGTCCTTTGGCATCATCATGCGATATTGCAAGGTATCAGATTGACTGATATAAAGTTCTTTTGAATACATAGCCTCATGTTGTGCAGTCAACATATTTGTTGCTCCAATAAAAATTAATATTAAAATGTTTTTTGAATGTTTACCCATTATGTCTTTATGTTTTAATAATTAAATCCTAGTTTATCCAGTCCGTTTTTCACATCGGTGTTTTGCATAAATAAATTCCACAGCAATCCTGTTCTGTGGTTTTCAATCATAATAATTTGTGGGCCTTGGTCGATAGCTAAATAGGTATCGGTCACCCAAAAATTATAATGCGGACTAAAGGCATCGTAAAAACCTGCCGGCCCCAATAATTTATCTTTGTTCTGATAAAGATAATGCATAACTTCTAAAGATTCTGCCGGTGTATAGGGTATCGAACTTATGGCTGCCGTTGGTGACATAACACCTTTATCGTTTGATGGACTGTGCGCTGAATAGCCTCTAGAGCCATCGGCATTTCTGGAGTAACTTGCCGTTAAACCCCAACAGTCTGCGCCGTAATCTACATAGTTTTTAGGATTGGTAATGCAATATTGACGATTGATTTTAGTATGATTCACAACAAGATTCCAATAATTACCGTATTGATCGCTTAAGTTTTTAGGGTTTAAACCCAAAAAGGAATAATGGCTAAAAAACAAGGGGCCACCAAAATTAGAACCGCCAGCGTGATTTAATACTAAAGGAATACCGTATTGCGAAGCCGAAGACACAATGCCACCGTTATTTGCCCACCCGTCTTCATAATCGGTTTTGGTAATGCTGTAATCCGGTGACGCTGCTGCCAATATATAGGTAATAAGTACTTCGTTATAGCCGCGAAGTTTTAAATTGATGTCAAACCCATAATTCGGGCTCCAGTGCCAAAACAAAGCCTTTTGGTTTTGTGTGTACCAATCCCATTCGATGCCTTTCCATAAAGCATCGGCTTTATCGGCCAGTGCTTTTTCTTCAGTTGTTCCGTTTTTAAAATACTCTTTTACGCACACCAATCCTTGTGCAAAAAAAGCGGTTTCCACCAGGTCGCCGCCGTCATCTTTGGTACTAAACGGAATAACGTTTCCGTTGGTTCCATTAATCCAGTGTGGCCACGCGCCGTGAAAACGGTCGGCGGTTTCAAAAAAACCCAATATTTTATTCAGCCTTGCAACGCCTTCTGCGTTGGTAATATAGCCTCTTTCAATACCCACCAAAATACTCATCAAACCAAAACCCGTACCGCCAGTAGTTACAACATTCTGATTTAATGTGGGTTCTTTGGGATGGTAGCGCTCTCTAGCCGCACCAGAATTTGTTTCGGCAAAATCCCAAAAGTACTTAAAGGTTTCTTTTTGTACCAGATCCATCATTTCGGTATCTGTTAGTTTTTCAACTACAGGGTCGTCGTCATTAGGGTCATAAGGTTCTTGATACCCTGGGCCGTCATTCCCTGCACAGGATAATATCAAAATAAAAAATATTATGCACCAAGACCTCATCTTCATGGTTTGTTATATTTGAATCCGAGTTTATCGAGCCCAGATTGGACATCAGTATTTTTCATAAATAAATCCCATAGCATCTCGGAGCGGTAATTTTCTATCATTACCGGAATTGGGCCTTGGTCTATGGCCAAATAACGCGGCAAATACCAATTGTGCTCTAAGCTAAAGGCATCGTAAGGGCCATATTTTCCTATTAAGGAATCGTGGTCTTTGTACATTTTTTTTAGCATTTGCATACTTTCTTTAGGCGTATAGGGGAACGACGATAAAGCCGCCGTTGGCGAGATAACCCCAAAGTCGTTACCAGGTCTGTGTCCTTTGTAGCCTTTTACCGAATAGCTTGAGGTTAGTCCCCATAAGCTATCTCCATAACCCTTATAATTTTTAGGATTATCGACCGCGTATTTATAATGGATTTTAGCTTGATTTTGCACCAGGTTCCAATAATCAGCATACTTATCCGATAGCCCTTTTGGATTTAACCCCAAATAAGAATAATGTGCCCAAAACATGGGGCCAACAGGAGCTTTGTTGTGCTCGTAATAATTTAGAATCAAATCTTCGTCGTAAAATTTTTCGTTTGATACAATGTCACCATTTTTAGCCCATCCTTTATGATAAACCGAGGGTTCTATAGGATGCGTTGGCGATGAGGCCGCCAAAACATACATGATTAAACATTCGTTGTAGCCGCCAACTGGAAAATCCATCTCCCAACCAAATTCTGGAGACCAATGCCAATACAGCACATCTTCGCCGTTTTTGGTGTACCAATCCCATTCTACTTCGCGCCAAAGTTTATCGATTTTGGCAACAAGGACCTGTTCTTTTTTATTGCCATCTTTAAAATATTCGGCTACCGTGAGCAGACCTTGTACCAAAAATGCGGTTTCAACCAAATCGCCGCCATTGTCTTTTTTACTGAATGGCATTGCTTTACCCGTTTGTCCATCCAACCAATGTGGCCATGCGCCGTGGAATCGATCTGCTTTTTCAAGAAAATCTACTATTTTCTCAAATCGTAAAAAGGCCTCTTCCTTGGCAATATACCCTCTTTCAACACCTACCAATATGGCCATTAGGCCAAAGCCACTTCCGCCAGTTGTAACAGTGTGTTTGGGCGATGTTGGGTAAACACCGTCAATATGCAAACGCTCGCGGGCGAGACCGGAATTGGGTTCTGCGCCTTCCCAAAAATAATTGATGGTTTGCTTTTGAATCGTGTCTAACAAAGCGTCGTCATCTAACCATATATTGTTTACCGAAGTAGTTGTCGTTTCAACGTTTTTGTTGTTGTTTTTGCAACTGAAGCTGAAAAACAACAGCAAAAAAGATATTAGAAAAGTAATGTTTTTACGAAAAAAGGTCATAGAAATGTGTTCATTAATTTTAGCTGCACCTTATGATAAAGTGCAGCTAAAAATTCAACTAAATTAAAAAAAACTAACTCAACTAGACTGCTATTAATCAGTCATTATAGCTTGAATCTCCGATTGAGTAAGGGTCTTATTGTAAGTATGCAGTTCGTCTAGAAAGCTTAAATCGGACTTGTGATTCCAGCCCGTAAAACGCGGTGCCCCGGACATGATTGACATAACATCGCAGCCTGTCCAATCTACTCCTGTTATATCGCTTTCTTTTACCGCCTCGCCGTTGATGTAAACAATGGCTTTGGTTGGCGAAATGGTAAAGGCCAAGTGTACCCATTCGTTGGCCGTAGGATCGACATCGGCGGCAGTTCCGCCATCTACCCAAGTATCAGCAGTTCCGTTACCAACATTCAATTTAAAACGTTGCATGCCACCAGCATTTTCTCTAAAAAACCTAAATCCGCTTTTTCTGTTATTTTGTGTATCTGGATAACCTGCGTTTTCTGTGTCTTCTGGCCCAATGACCAAAACTCCTGCACGGTCTGGTGTTGCATTGATTTTATGCCACATGGTAGCGCTAAAGTTTTCGCCCAATAAGCCCGTGGTTGGTACCGTTAAATAAGAATCTGTGGCACCGGCATAGGCGTCTGCGCCTTTTTTTGATTCGCCTGCAAGACCGGGCGTACCAACCTCTGTTGCCGTGGCACCAGTTACCCAGTTTCTAAAATCGCCTTCAAAAGGCATGTAAACGGTTTCGCCATCGGCTGGTTCATACGGGTTGGTAACTCCTAGGATATTTTGTATTTCGCTTTGCGATAAAGCCACATTGAAGAAACGCAACTCGTCCATAAAACTATGATCGGATTTGTGGTTCCATCCCGTAAAACGTGGTGCGCCGGACATGATAGACATAATATCGGTACCTGTCCAATCTATTGGGCTTTCCAAAGCACTTTCTTTGGCCAAAACACCATTGATATATACCCGCGCTTCGGTTGGCGAAATGGTAAGTGCTATACTTGCCCATTCGTTTTTATTGGGGTCGATATCTGAAGCAGTGCCGCCATCTACCCACACGTTTTTGGTTCCGATACCAACATTTAGTTTGACACGTTGATTGCCACCGGCATTTTCCCTGAATAACCTGAACCCTGCATTTCTATTATTCTGCTTTTCTGGATAGTCAGGGTTATCGAGATCTTCTGGTCCTACAACCAAAATACCTGCCCTGTCTGGAGAGGCATTGACCTTGTACCAAAATATAGCCGAAACCTCACTGCCAAATTGCATTGGTGCGGTAGGTAGTGTTAAATAAGAATCTTCGGCACCGGCATAGGCGTTGTTACTCGCCAAACCTTCGCCTGCAAAACCTGGGTTACCAACTATTGTTGCTTTGGTTACAGTGATGAATTCGGTGTAATCGCTCTCGAAATCCATGTACACAACTTCATTGGCAAAAAGAGGTACGTAAGGTGGTTCTTTTTCAAAATTGGCCGTTGCAGTGGTAGATTTACCACTGATATCTGTAGCTACAATTTTTAGTTCGTGTTGGCCTGTTGTAACATTATCAAAAGGTACTTCGGCAATAACTTTTCTATAATCCAAAAAATCACCGCTCAAAGATTTAATTTGATTATTGTTGATAAGTACAGCTATGTTATCTATCTCAATATCATCTACCACTTGAAATTCAATATTTATAGCCACTACAGGGTCATTCACCTTAATTTTTGTACCATCGGTAGGATATTTTAAGGTTATCTCTGGTGCCCCGGCATCAGCACCAGGGGCAACTTCGGTTATTGGATCGATATTATTATTATCGCATGCCGTAAAAATTAGCGATACCAATAATAAAGTCATTATTCTTTTTAATATAGTCTTCATAATTTTTTAGTTGTTGTTGTTAGCATATTCCCTGAGGATGAAACTCTGCTCCAATTGTGCCAAAGGATAAGGCAAATAAGCTTTGTCCATGGTAAATGTTCTTCCGTCGTAACTTAATTCGTTGGTTTTTTCCAAACGAACCATATCTGCGTATCTTATACCCCATTCCATGGCGAACTCAGCAAATTTTTCGTCTATAACGTCTTGACTCGTGGCGCCGTTTATTGGTGATAATCCGGCCCTTTGCCTTACTTCGTTAATAGCACTATCTGCTGAACCAGCATTACCAGTAGCGCCTCTGGTTAGTGCTTCGGCATACATAAGCAACACTTCGGCATAGCGAATTACCGTATAGTTTTTATTGGTTCCATAACTTGTTCTGCCCGGAGTAAGTTGAACTGAGGGCAAGTAATGTTTACCACTGGCGAACATGGCCCTAGAGTAATCGTTTATACGGTCTCCGTCGCGTGTTGTGTTGTTTACGAACGAAGGCATATTTGTATAACCGGCTGCTTCGAGTTCGGCTATACCCCTGTTGGTAAACAATACACTGGTTTCCAAACGAATGGTTTCATCTCTATCCAGCATAAATTTAATATACTTTAAACTAGGCTCGTAAAAACCCCATCCGCTACTAGCGCCGGCCACCGCAGGTGTCCAGTTTTGTGACCCGTAAAACGCGTATAAATGTCCGACGTTATCTCCTGAAGATTGACCAAAATCTGAATATTGGATTTCCAGGATATTCTCCCTGCTCAATTTTCCAGGGATTTTAAAGAGATTATAGAAATCGTCGAACAATTCAAATTTGTTGGAATTTATAATCTGCCCTGTGGCATCGGCGACGCCTTGATAGTTTTCTAATTCTAAATTTGCCATGGCCTTTACCGTTAAGGCTGTATATTTTGTGATGCCTCCGGGCAAATCGTTTCTATCAACCGGATGGGCATCCAATAAATCTGGGACAGCCTCATCCATTTGATCCGATATCCATTGCATCAACTGGTCTTTTGGCAATACTTCAATTTGGGTTTGATCGGGCGACGCAATTTTATATACATCTCCAAAAGCGCGTGATAATTGTAATGTGATAAAGCCGCGTAAGGTTTTGGACTCTGCGATATACTGATCGATTAAATTGGCATCGACACCATTCTCTTTAAATTGTTCCAATTGATCTATTTGTACGGTAATCTGCAACACGTCTTGAAACCAACTGTTCCAAAGGGAATTGTACATCCAATAATTATTGTCGTAGATAAAATTATCTGTATCGGCAAACCCTTGTTGGTCTCCCAAACCGCCGGCATTTACATCGTCGCCCCTTACAGATAAAAGTGGTACCTGTTCCCACCCTAAGCTTTGGAACGTGCGGTACGACCCTACCAAGGCCCCAAATGCGCTTTCTTCGCTTGTATAGTCTATGTCTCCTTGTTGAACAACAAGTTCTTGTTCTTCGTTTAATTGTTCACTACAATTCCATAAAAACATGGGTAGTGCCAATAAGGTAATTTTAATTAAAAATGATTTTGTTTTCATATGTCTTTCTTTTAGCAATTTAAAGTTTCACATTAAGCCCAAACGAGTAGACCGCTGGCACGGGATATGTTCGTAAATCGATACCATCAAACCCGACTTCGGGGTTAAAGCCATTAAAGCTGCTGGCCCATTGGAACGGCCTATCGGCAGTTAAGGTAAATCGCATCTCTGGCAAATTATTATGTTTTAAGGTGTACGCCAGTTGAATGTTTTGAATTCTGAAAAAGTCGCCTTTTTCCAACCAAAACCCAGACATTCTTTGATTCCATAATTGTCTATACCCTTCGGAAGATGGGAATGCATTTGTAGTACCCTCGCCGTGCCATCTGTTTATGGCCAGTTCTGCATCAATGTTACGCCCTTGTGTACGGATTACCTCTGCACGGTTTCTATTAAGGATAACGTTGCCACCCTGACCATAAAACTGTGCGGACACTTCCCAATTTTTATAATTTAAACCCAAGTTACCACCGTAGTAATATGTTGGTACGGGCGCTCCTATATAGGTTCTGTCGTTCGCATCCAGTAAGCCGTCTGGCTCCAAATCTTTATACTTGAAATATCCGGGTTTAATTTCTATGCCCTCTGCAATTGCTGCTTGGGCCAATGGATCGGCCGCAATTTCTTCAGGAGTTTGATAAACACCGTCTGTTTGCCAACCATAAAAAACGTTAATTGGTTGTCCAACGGCCAAACGTTGCCTAAATTCCGCACTACCGCGATCGATGTGTGGTTGGCCTTCCAAATCCGTGATTTCGTTATCGATAGAACTAAAGTTTCCAGAAACGGTAAACCCTAAATCTTCTGTAATCTTGCCTTTGTACGTTGCCGCAATTTCAAAACCTTTATTCCGAACACTACCAACGTTTTGTTGGCTCACATCTGTACCAACCAAAGGCAGTACGGGAATGGCTAAGTTTTTTGTGTCCTTTATAAAGTAATCGGCTTCTAGTGATAGGCTATTATCAAATAATTTTGCTGTAAGCCCCACGTTGGCCTCTTCGGTAAACTCCCAACCTAAATCATCGGCATTAGTAGAAAACGAAAAGCCATTGATTAAGGTATCATCAAAAACCGTAGAAATGGTATTGGCGCTTTGGGGGATACTTGCAGGTACGGCATCATTGGCCAACCTGCCCCAACCAGCCCTGAATTTCAAGAAATCGATAAACTCAGTGCCTTTCATGAAGCTTTCCTCAGAAGCTACCCATCCTAAACCAAAGGCAGGTAGGTACACGTAGGTTTCTTCGTATTTATTACTGCCTTCGGCCCTAAAAGTGGCATAAGCAATATACTTGTCTTGAAACTTATAAGATGCTCTACCAAAATAGGAAAAACCATAGGCTACGCTTCCGCCGTCGTAAGAAATTCTACTGTCTTCTGCAGTGTTTGATATATACCAAGTCTTATCGTTATTTCTTACAAAAGCAGCTCCTGGATCAAAATTACCCCTTGTGCCAAAGCTTCTGAAATAATCATCTCTATAAGATGTTCCTGCCATTAACGTAAAGTCGTGATCACCAAGAGTGTTGCTATAAGTCAATACATTATCTAAAATGTAATTTTCTTGAACCGAATTGTTTCTGGTAATGGACGATTGTTCAATTGTTCTTTGAAAATTGTCAGACACAAAATACGGCAACAACACTATTCTCTCGTTGTTGTTTCTGTTGTTGTAAGATAACGTGGTTTTAAAATTTAATTTTTCCGGTATTAGGCTTATATCTGTATAAATATTGATTGTGCTTCGGCGACGCTCGCCTCTTCTATCGGAATTATCCAGCAAAGGGAAAGGGTTTTGGCTTCCTCTATATCCAATTTCCCTAGCATCTGCATAGGGCAAAGGATCGGCATCGGTAAAATTAGAATCGAATACCGGTAAAATGGGCACCGCATAATAGGTTAATTGCCATGCAGAACTTTCGTCGTCGTATTTAATGGCCCTACTGTTTAAGAAATTTGCTCCAACTTTAAGCCAGTTGTTAACCTTAGCATCTATTCGCGCCCTTAAATTAAAACGCTTGTAATCATTCTTCATGTCTAAAATACCTTTCTGCAGCAAGTAGTTGCCCCCAACGGAATAAGCTATAGATTCAGTACCGCCGTTAATTTGTAGATCGTGGCTGTACATGGGCGCTTCCCTTAACACCTCTTTATACCAATCTGTGTTTACATTTGGGATGTTGGGGTTAACCCTGCTCCTGCCGAAACGTTGAAAGGCATCGTCTATACTGGCTATTTCGGAAGCTGAACCCGACTCTAAAGCAAATGTGGTAAACTGTTCCGCATTGGCCATTTTTAAAATGTTTTGCGCTCTTTGAATACCATAATTTGTGGTGTACTCTATTTGCGCATCCCTGTTGAACTTACCTCCTTTAGTGGTTATTAAAACCACGCCGTTAGCGGCCCGTACTCCATAAATGGCTGCGGCCGAGGCGTCCTTTAATATTGACAAATCTTGGATTTCTGAAGCGTTGAGGAAATCGATATTGTTGTAAAACATACCATCGACAACGAATAGGGGCGCCGAATTTCCGAATAAAGAGTTGATTCCCCTAATGTTGATTTCCGGTGTATCGCCCGGAGACCCCAAGCTACTAATTTGCACACCAGCAACTTGCCCTTGAAACCCTTGCACTACTTGAGACGCCTGGACTTTTTGTAGTTCTTCGGGCTCAATAGTTACAATGGCACTGGTTAAATCGGCACGTTTTTGCGTACCGTAACCTACCACTACAACCTCGTCGAGTGCAGCGATGTCCGGTTGCAACGAGATGTTGACCGTGGTTTGGTTTGTAATGGTTACAGATTGCGATTTAAAGCCCAAAAAGCTGAACTCCAAAACTTCGCCGCTTTGCACCTTAATGGAATAGTTCCCATCAAAATCTGTACTTACACCTCTACTTGTCCCTGTTACTATAACACTTACACCTGGCACGGGTATATTGTCTTCGGCACTTACTACAGTACCGCTAACTAATATTTCTTGTGCATAAGCATGAACTGAAAATAGAAAAATTAGTAATAAAGTAAGTCTTGTTTTCATATAGTTTGTTTTGAATGTTAGTTTGTACTAAATTATAAACTATATGAGTGCCAGTCAAAAAATGGCTTACACAAAAAATACGTCATACATCAAAAAAACAATAAAAAACGCTTATTGACGTATGTTATGAAGAATGATTTTAACTAATTATAAAGGGTTTAAACACAAAATGACGTAGTATTGACGTAGTAAAATGAGAGGCGTTATACACTCTCTTATTGGAAATTTCGCAAATAATCTGCTAAAGATTTGTCGTTTTCTAAATTTAACTTGCGTTTTAATCGATATCTATGAGTTTCTAGCCCTCTTATTGACACATTCATTAATGGCGCAATTTCTTTAGTTAACAAATTCATTTTTATGTAGGCACATATCTTCAAATCTTTATGTGTTAATTGCGGATATTTACTTTTCAATTCGTTAAAAAATTCTTCATGCACTTGATTAAAGTTGTATTCAAACAATTGCCATTCATCTTTATGTCCAATGGAATTATCGATTTTTCGCAATAATCTTTTGTAGGCTAAACTGTTTTCAAAACCTATTTTATTTTTAGAAATTTCATTTTTAATCTCAAGCAAAGACTCATTCTTTTTAACTAAGGACATTGCTGTATTGGCTAGTTGCTTGCTTTTTAGTTTTACTTCGTTTTTTAAGGATTCATTTTTTAACTGAACTATTTTCTTATCGTTTTCAATAGCTTTTTCTTTTAACAATGTTTCTTGTTCTATTTTTAGTTTTTCATGCAGCGCATTTTGCTCTTTGTTTATTTTGCGCTTATGGAGTCCGTAGGCCAATAGACTAATCAACAATCCCGTAAAAAGAAAAAACAAACTGTTTTTGTACCACGGTGGCAAGACCTTTAATTTCAATGTTTTTACTGAAGATACATCGCCAGAAAGGTTAGTGGCTCGAAAATGTACGCTATAATCGCCATTACTCAAATTAGACAATTCCAGCCTTTCACTATCCATTTGATACCAATTTAGGGAATCTGAATTGGATATGGCATATTCGAAAAAATGATTGCTTGAATTTGGCGACGATACAGATATACTGATTTTTTGATTGAATGGGAATTCGTAAGCATCAGCCGGATTTATATCAAATAAACTTTTATCTACTTCAATGTGCTCCAAAATCGGTTCTTGAGGCAATGTGGCTTGACGCACATTTTCGGCTTTATTGATAAGCATAAATCCGTCGTACAGATTTAATGCGTAAATGGAATCGTTAATTTGAGAAATGCTTTCTCCTCCTACCACTAATCGGTCTTTAAAAATTTTATTGGGCAACTCTAAATTAGTGTTGCCATTTTCCAAAGAAACAAAACTGATTCTGTCCGTTTTATTTTTTGTGACCAATAAATCTAAATAAGGCTCAGAAATAATATTTGTGTCTTGACCAAAAGTATCGTTTAATAAAGTGTTGGGTACAATGCTATCTATCAAGGCTTCATACTTTTGCCACCCTTGATTGGTTTTAAAGCATATATCGTTTTTTATATTGTAAACGCGTACATTATAATCAGACCAAAGTCCTTTATTTTTATAATTTTCAACGTCTACACTGTCATAAGTTTCATCAAATTTTATTCTATACAATCCTTTGTAAGCATGAGCCGCCCAAGCCGTAAAAGCATCTTCGAAAACCAAATATTTAATGGGTATGGTGGTTCCGCCTAAATGAACCGCTTGCCATTCTCCATTTTCATATTTATACCTTACCAAACCCGCATAAGTGCCTTGTATATATGTATTGTTGGCTTCGGGGACTTTTTTAAGCACCCATCCGCCCGTAGCGTTGGAAATTTTTTTTAGCTTTTTATCTTGTACAAGAAAAGTTCCGTCATTGTGTCCACAAAACAGTTCGCCATTTATTTCTTTTAAATTCCAAACTTGCCCTTGCGAGTTTTCAACAAATTTTAGTCTGTCATTACCTTCTTCTAAATAAAACAATCCTGTATTACTGGCTATATACAGAACCTTTTTATATTTTATTACATCGTAAACAGCTCCCAATTCGCCAGAATTGTCATTGTATAATACATGATTATAATTTAAATCTACAAGTGCAATTCCATTATCCAAGCCCACCCATAATTTATTATTTTTTCCCAGACCAAGATTTAAGACCGTATTGTTTAACAACCCGTTTTCTTTACTAATATGAAACAATACGTTGCCTAAATTATTGGTTATGTAAACACCGTTTTTTATGGTTCCGAAAACCATATTGCCATTATCCAACTCTAAAAAGCTATTGAGTTGTTGCTCTTTAATTATTGTATTTATTTGAGGTTTCCATGCCTTCAAGGTGTTGTTATTGTACAAATAGCATCCTTTTAATGCGGTAGTAATAAGTAATTTATTTTTAAAAGATGAAATGGAAACAATCTTTGTGTCGTATAAGGCATCACCATTAATAAACGGAATCAAAACATCATCTCGCAACATATATATGCCATCCTTCAAGGTGGAAACATAGACCTTGTTATTTACAACGCTACATGAAATTATAGTTGACTCCGGCCTTACTTTTGATATTTTCCCATCTTTATATATGTATAGATTTGCAAATGATCTAAACAAAATGGCGCCATTGTGGTGTAATATTTGCCAAAACTCTTCATCTAAAGATTTTTCCTGTTCCTGAAAATTGCTTAAAGACGTATAAACCAATACGCCTTTTTTGTTTTTTTTCCAATACCCAAACTCTTCGTAAGACCCGGTGTATATAACATTATTGTATGCCATTACGGATCGGATAATCGTTTTATTTGGAAGTTGGTAAAAATTCCATTTTAAACCATCGAACTCTAGCAAGCCTTTGTCGTTAGCAACGTATAACTTACCGTTGTCGGCAAATGATATATCCCAGTTTTGGTTTCCTGCATTAAACTCCGTTAAAGTGTAATTTTGAAAAAATGGCGCATATTGTGCGTAAGAAGCATTAAAACATAATACTATTAAGATTAAAAAAAATATACTTTTATATTTCACTAAAACCACTAATTAACAACTTAAATGAAGAAAAATTTGATATAAACAAATCTAAACAATTTTAAAACAAATTATTTTAATTAAAAAACGCCTTGAAGAATTGCAAAAAAATTTAGTGCAATTAAGGTTAATCCAGAATGTCTGTAATTTGATAATACGACATATATTTAAAGGTTATTGTATTTTATGGTGTGATAAAACTGAATCTGCAAAAATCAAGGAGACTTAAAAATGAGGCTTTATTCTTAAAAACAAAAAAACACCATCAATACTGCAGTATTGATGGTGTTTTAAATTGCTATCCTCAGTTTAGATTATTTATCCGATAAGGATTCTAATAAAAAAATGATTCTATTTTTTTATTATTTTAAAGTTACTAATCCCTAAGTCGTTCTTAACCTTTACAAAATATAGCCCATTTGTTAAATGAGAAACATCTAATTCTTTTCGCTCTACGCTTACCTCATCATCGAAAACAAGCTTACCAACAACATTGTAAATTTTTACTTCTGAAGCGCCCGATGTGCGTATATTTAATATGTTCTTTACTGGGTTAGGGTATAACTTTGTTCCATTGATTGCGGTTGACAGTTCCTCTACACTTAAAGCGTTAAATGAATCTGTACTGTCGGATAAGTCTTCTATACTAAATCTTTTAAACTTAATTTTAGTGTAACCATCAGATTCATATAGCAGCCCTATTTTTCCATCGGGTAAAATAGCAAGAGATGAATAGGCTGAGAATCCTGTTTGGTATAATTTTGAATATGCCCAGGTTTGCCCTTCGTCATAACTAATTCTTAACACTCCATCTTGCCTTCCAGATGTGCTCGCAGGATTACTGAATAATATACGATCTTTATCATAACCATCTAAAGTAGAGGTGTATCGTAAAATATTTCCTTGACAGATAGGATCAATCAAATCGGTATCAAAAGTATAAGGTTCCCATGTTGTTCCTAAGTCTGAGGTATAGGTAACAAGACGCCTACCTGTTCCGTAGTGGTTTCTTGAATTTATCATAATTCTGCCATCATTTAATTCTACAATGGTGTTTTCATCAAATTTATTAAAGCTATTAGTTGCCGATCGATTCCAGGTCGCACCGTGGTCTGTACTGTAAATCAATCCACCATATAAGGAATCAGTATTTCCTCCTCTTACCACGCCTATTGGAATTACCAAGGTGCCGTTTCGTAATTGTATACCTGTACCTGCTGATGCCCAGTATGACCTATCGCCTGGTTTATAAAGCGATGCTGTTAAATCTACTGGTGCAGACCAAGTTAGGCCATCATCGTCACTATAAACGTAGCGAGACCTTAAGGTATTTGGGCTATTTGGATCTCCATCTGAATTCCATATATTATTTACGGTGGAATAGGCATAAAAAACGAATATTCTTCCTGTATCTCTATCAACTACAGTACAGGCATCACCACCGTGGTCTGTAGAAATTGTTATTGGACTACCCCAAGTAGCACCATTATCGGTACTTCTTCTAACTACCATATCAATATCTCCCGGTACATCAGAAGCATCCTCATAACGTGCATCTGCAATAGCCAATAAGTTTCCCGCAGTTGAAGTTACCAAAGAAGGAATTCTGTAGGTATGCGGTGTACCATTCGATGAGGCTGGCACGCCATCACCCACGAATAAATCTATATCAACCTCCGGGGTTAATGCTGTTAATAGTGGGATAGCGGCACTCACGACTATTGAAAAATCTATAATCTCACCATCTGTAAATGTATCACAGGGATCTATTGCAGGTATTGTACTATTAGAAGAACGCATGGCAATACGCATAGTTGAATTACCTAAAACATCAACAGTTCCAATGTTTTTGTTCGCAAACTGAAGATCTTCGGTAGTATTAGCGCCGGTCCAACTAAAAACACTTTCGCCTGCATCAGAAAAATCACCGTCTTGATTTTTATCAATCCATATATGCACACGTTTGTTTGCTCCTGCACTAGGGTTACCAACACCAAAATTAAATCGATATGATTTTTCGGCATTTAAAGCTACATTGCTATCAGTGACATTTTCGTAACCCACATTCGTAGAAACATGATTTAATAGGTCTCCATCGGATACATCGGTAATTTTAAAATAATCTAAAAAGCTTGTAGTAGATGCTGCCATTGATGTTGGATAGCAAGGCCCCGAAGGAGGAAGCTCAAGGATAACCCTATAGTCTTTAACTTCGCCACCCGTAAAATTATCACAAGGCCCTATGGCTGATATGGCACCATCTGCAGCAACCAAAGCTACCCGCATTCTAGTGAGTCCTGCGTCTATTACTGGACCAATATTTTTACTTGAAAAACCAAGATCGGAACCTGTATTAGCACCAGACCAGCTAAAAATTAATTCACCCGCATCATCGAAATCGCCATCTCTATTCATATCAATCCATACATGTAATCTCTTGTGTGTCGTTGCAGTAGGATCGCCTACACCTATATTAAAGCCAAATGAGGTATCCGTCATTAACGTAGCATCAGTACTCGTAATATTTTGATATCCTACATTTGAAGAGGCATGATTTATAAAAGCACCATCGCCAGTACCGGCCGTAGAAAGTTTAAAATTATTGATATAGCTTGTTGACGATACGGGTATTGTAGGCTCACAATACGTTGGTGGTGGCGTTAAAAAAATACTTATTTTATAATCTTGAACTTCGCCACCAGTAAAACTATCACATGGTGATATAGGGCCTATGGTACCATTTGCTGCAACCATAGCTACTCGCATTCTGGTTTCTCCTTCTGCAATAACCGGACCTATGTTTTTGTTTGAAAATCCGAGGTTAGAACCGGTATTAGCTCCACTCCAGCTAAACGTTAATTCGCCAGCATCATCAAAATCACCATCTCTATTCATATCAATCCATACATGAACTCTTTTGTGTGTAGTTAATCCTGGATCGCCAACCCCAATATCAAATCGATAAGCCGTGTCTGAAATTAAATTAATCTCGGTATCTGTAATATATTCGTAGCCCATATTTGTAGACGCCCGATTTAGTACAGCGCCACTATTAAGCTGCAAATTATTAATAAAGCTTGAAGCGGTTTGCGGAACCGTGGGAGTGCAATACTGCGCATAAGATACACTCGCAAAGAGCAAGGCGACCATTATGCCAAATGTTTTAATGTAGTTTTTCATCATTTTGCGTTTTTTTAAAAGTGAGTTTATGATTACAATATGTATTATGTATAACATATTAGGCAATGTTCTCAAAATTAGACATTAAATATGTTTATGAGGTGTAAATTTTAATCAAAAAAGGGCGTTATTTATAGCAGCGAATTATTAATCATCGATATTCTGTGCAAAATATTAGACGAATTGCTATTGCTAAATTATAGGAAGATATGCTGTGAGGGTTTTTTTTAATACCTCATAATGAAGGGAATAGTGTATTTAAAATTTACAAAAACCCATAATATGTCAAATCTAAACAAAAAACGTATTCTTTAAGCCTCATTCTCACGAGTCGCGACCTCTTCCTTAAGTGTTAATATACTCGGAAAAATCATGGGCACCAACCCCTTTACAGGCTCGTAAAGCACAGTATCATTTACTTGTTCTTCGTCAACAAACGTAATGGTACTATTCATTTTATCAAAAATATTCAATACCACACTTAAAATAAGCGCTATTTTTATAGCTCCAAAAACACCGCCTAAAAATTTATTGATAATACCAAGCGCGGCAAAGTCCGCTAATTTGGTTAGTGCCTTTCCTGCTAAGGCAATAGCCAAAACTATAACCACAAAAGTTATGGCAAAAGCGACAATATTTATGGTTTTTTCATTCCATTCTACTTTGGTCTGTAAAAAATCGGCAGCAAAATTACTAAAATGTATAGCGCCATAAACACCTGCAACCAATGCAATAAGTGATGCCACCTCAACAAAAAAGCCTTTCAAAAAACCGCGAATCAGCCCATATAAAATTAAAGCAGCTAACACAATGTCTATAACACCCATAAATAAAGAATTTTAACAAATATAGTAACACTTAGGTTTATTAACTTTGCAACTTTAAAAATATTATGTCAAGAGACGAACAATTAAAAGAACGCTGGAGTCTGGTGGTTAAAAAACTATCCGATCAGTTTGCCGATGGAGACCTTCTAGATCTCGACGCTATTATATATTTAATAGGCGTGCAAGAGCTCGGGCAGTTAAACAGAACCTTTAAAAAAGACCAAAAACTCGATTTAATGCACATTGCCATTTGTAAGTTACTAACGCCCTATGGCTATTACGAACTCGATTTTGTTGATGATGAGGGCTGGCCGCATTACAAAACCTTAGAAACCCTACCGCATCTCAAGGCGGGCGAACAAAGCATTTTAATGAAAGAAGCCATTGTAAACTATTTTCTAGAAACCCATTATATCGTGTAAATTATTTGGGCGTTACCATTCCCGATAACTATCGGGAGGTCGGGCTTACGGTAGTCGCTTTTTTGTGTTGCATAGGTGCAACAACACAAAAAGAGCTTCAACAATACCTTAATCCCTAACGCAGTTCAAGTAAAAAATATTAAATTTGCATTCATTTTTTAAATGACGTTATGATAGATAAGATAAAAGCACTTATAGCCGAGGCCGAAACTTTTAAAGCCCAATCAAAAGAAGAGGTAGAAGCGTTTCGTATAAAATATTTAGGCTCCAAAGGGTTGCTTAAAGGGTTCTATAGCGAACTTAAAAACGTGGCAAACGATCAGAAAAAAGAATTTGGCCAAACCATAAACACCCTAAAAAAAACAGCCGAAGATAAAGTAAATGCCTTAAAACAAGAGCTGGAAAGCAAAGAAGAAGTAAAAGGTATTTTTGGCGATTTATCACGCCCCGGCGAACCTATTCAAATTGGAGCGCGCCACCCTATTTCTATCGTAAAAAACCAAATTATAGATATCTTCGCCGGCATTGGTTTTAATGTTAGCGAAGGCCCCGAAATTGAGGATGATTGGCACAACTTTACCGCGTTAAACTTACCGGAATACCATCCGGCTCGCGATATGCAGGATACGTTTTTTATTCAAACCAATCCCGATATTTTACTGCGCACACACACCAGTTCGGTACAGGTGCGTTACATGGAAAACAATAAACCGCCCATTCGAACCATTTCTCCGGGTCGTGTTTACAGGAACGAAGCTATTTCGGCACGTTCGCACTGTTTTTTCCATCAAGTGGAAGGTTTGTATATTGATAAAGACGTGAGTTTTGCAGATTTAAAACAAACCCTTCAATATTTTACAACCGAAATGTTCGGGAAAAGCAAAATACGCTTGCGCCCGTCGTATTTTCCATTTACAGAACCAAGCGCCGAGATTGATGTGTATTGGGGACTGGAAACCGAAACCGATTACAAAATCACAAAAGGCACCGGTTGGCTGGAAATTGGTGGCTGCGGTATGGTAGACCCCAATGTATTGGAAAACTGCAAAATCGATTCCACTGAATATTCAGGATTTGCCTTTGGCGTTGGTATAGATCGTATTGCGATGCTATTGCACCAAATTGGCGATATTCGTTTGTTAAGTGAAAACGACGTTAGGTTTTTAGAGCAGTTTAAAAGTTCAATCTAATTGCTTTTGTCATTCCGCACCTGATGCGGAATCCACTTTAAAACTTCAATTTAAAAGATTCCTGCCTTTGCAGGAATGCCGATTATGAAAAAAGATATCCAAATCCCCGAAGTAAAAAACGTTTACATCGCTATTGTAAACGAGTACAACGACATTTACAAAACCCACGATTGGAATGCTTACATCATTAACGATAAAGAGGTTGATTTAGAGATGGTACTTATTGTTACAAGCGGTTATTCCAAAGACAAAACAACTTCTATTTTTAGAAAAAAACTAGACAAGCTGCCTAAAAAAAGCTATGCTAAAATCGAACTGATGCAAGAAGACTTGTTTGAACTAAATAACACCTTCAAAGTCTCTTTTTTTGAGGGCAATACCATGTTTGATAAAACCTATTTGTTTAGAAAAAACACGATTAATCTTAAAGCTTTACAGCCTGTTCCTTTAATGGAAGTAAAAGGTGTTTTAGTGAAATAGCAAACACCTCTATTTTTATGATGTTAACCACGACTTTTGCGGATAGGTGCGTTAGGGATTGAACGGTTCGCCTGCGCTCACCGCAGGCTAAATGTTTGAGCTCGCCGACGAAGGAGGAAGCGAGTAGTGAAAGCCCGACCCTTGTGGTAACGCCCAAAAACAATTTAGCGCTTTAAAGTAACGTGTCCCGTAAATTTTTGCCCGTCTATTACAACAACATACCAATAATCGTCGGTTGGCAATTGTTGGTTGTTAAACGTGCCGTTCCATGAAAATGAACTGTTTCTCGAACTTTTTAAAAGCTTTCCGTATCTGTCAAAAATAAAGACTTGTGAGCTTGCGTAATATTCGATACCTTTTAAATTGAAGGCATCGTTATCGCCATCGTTATTTGGTGTAAAAAATTTAGGTATATAAAAGTGTAAATACGATTGCGTAGTGATGAATGAGCAATCGCGATCTTTTACATAAATGGTATATAAACCACCATCAACATTAAAAAAAGTGTTGTTGGGCTGGAAGATGTTTCCGTTTAATGAATACAACAAATTTCCGGTGTTTGAGGTAGCATTGACAATAATATCGTTGCCATCGGACGTTACATTTTCTATTACCGGATTGTTAATTTGCGTAACGGTTATGGTTTTTGCAACCGAGCAATTATTGTTGGTGACCTGTACGCTATAAATCCCTGGCGCGTTAACAGTAATGGTTTCGGTAATTTCGCCAGTGCTCCACAAATATGAGGTGGCATTACTGGCATTGGCCTGTAAATCCAGGGTTGTGTTTTCGCAAAACTCAAGGGTTTCGTCTTGTACTTGCGGAATTGGATAATAGTTAATTTCTACAGCGGTTCTTGAGGTTGAAATACAATTCCCGTTAACGGTTTCAGCTTCGGCATAATAGATGCCCGAAACACCATTTGGGTTATATACGGTACTATTTGCTTGAAGAAGGTTTCCGCCAACAGAGGCATCGTACCAATTAACCCGCACGCCTATTGGAACAGTTACTGAAAGTGGTGTATCGTCATTTTCGCAAATCATTAAATCACCATTACTTGTTGGCGCATTGGGAAGTGGAATGACTTGAATTTCGAATATTTCGGAGGTAGAATTACACGAATCGTTTGTTAAATTAATGGCATCTTCTGCAATTTTTACTCTGTAAAATGTTGTGCTGTTTATAAGTGAAGTGGTGTAACTTTGATTGGTTTCCCCCGCAATATCAATCCAATTTATGCCATCTGAACTTTCTTGCCACTGATAAAAATGAGTTGAAAAAATAGCAAAATCTGGAATTGCCGTTAATTGTGTGGCATAGGGCAATTGGTCTTCGCACACAAAGGTATTTATGTTATTTGCTGGGTTCTCAATAATTACGGCATCGCCACAAGATTTAAACACAATATCATCAATAGCCAAATCGTTTCCGCATCCGCCAACACCATTGTTCAGCATCTTTAAAATCACCGATGTTTGAGCCGGCAAGGTTTGAAACACCAAAGCATATTGTAACCAGTTCGGGCTTGATGTTCCGTTTATATCTCCTGTATCGCCGCTTGCCAAAAGATTGGTGTCTGTGTTGTCCCAAATTTCAAATTTCACATTTATGGGAATGCCGCCATTGGCACACTGCGTTGTGCTGGGCAGCAAATTAATCATCCACGACGAGAACTCGTAAGTGGTGTTTTCGCATAATCCGCTTATCGTAGTTCTGTAAAATTCTCCAGCGGTATAATCGGCATTAACCACTAGCATTCTTCCGTCTGTATCGTTCGGCGTATGGTCTTCAATATCATGCCAATCAAAAAAATTAGTGTCGCTCGAAACGGTGTAAAACCCATCACTCGGCGATCCTCCTGCAAACGTGTATGATGTTGTTCCTGCAGGTAATGGCGAACTTGTTGTTCCCGTACCAAAAGTTTCGGTAAAAATAGGGTCGCCGGAATTTCCGCTACAAAACCCCAATTGTGCTTGTAACTTAAAGACCACTAGCATAAAAACAACTAAACTGAGTATTTGAGTTTTCTTTTTGATAAATGTTACAAATAGTTATTAAGTTGCTAAAAATAACAATAAAGCTAACTATATTAGTAAAAAAAGGGTTTAAATAGATGAAACATCCATAACAAAGATATAACGCACAAGTAAATTATTAAATGGATGCTACATACAACCTAAAAAAGCAATAGAATAAAGGCATGAAATCGGCTGATATATTAAAACAAAAGTTACACCGACCGTTTGAATACCCCAAACGCCCTTGGAAATTTTACCAAGAATGGAACAATGCCGTTTTTTTACATTGGGAAGTCGATGAAACATTGATTGAACCCCTGCTTCCAAAAACCATTCAATTGGATAGCATTAACGGAAAAACATGGGTGAGTTTAGTGGCTTTTAACATGAATAATATTGGTGTAAAAACTTTGCCGAAAATACCTCATATTTCTGATTTTTACGAAATAAATATTCGAGTTTATGTGGTTTGCAATCATAAACCAAGTGTTTACTTTTTAAGTATGGAAGGCAGTAAACGCTCGTCTTGTAAAGTGCTAAAAGCATTGTCAAAATTCCCGTATCGCTATTCGAAAATGAAAAGAAAAGGCTCTATTTTTCAATCGAAAAATGCCGAGTTTAATGATGCGTTTCACCTTGAATATCGATTAGAAAATGATTCTGTTAAAAAAGACAAAACCGATTTGTGGCTCACCGAACGCTATGCTGTTTTTCAAGATTATAAGAAACACATTATTGAGTACGATGTGCATCATGTGGAATGGCCTATGCAAAATATAATGATTGAAAACCTAAAAATTGACTACCCGAGATTTAATCACCTTCTTGATAACAAACCTGATAGAATACACTATTCAAAAGGAGTTAAGGTATTGACTTGGAACAGGAAAAATTTGCCAATGCATTAAAAATCATCAAATAAATGAAAACAGAATTTAAACCCTATTACGCCGTAATTTTCACCTCAACACATCCTGATAACTTTCGGGATGAAAACATTGATGGCTATTCTGAAATGTCAGAAAAAATGGAAATCCTCGCCAAACAACAGAACGGTTTTTTAGGAATGGATAGCGCGCGAAACGCCGTTGGAATTACAGTGAGTTACTGGGACAGTTTAGAAGCTATAAAAAACTGGAAACAGCAAAGTGAACATGTACAAGCACAACAAAAAGGACGACAAGATTGGTACAGTTGGTATAACGTTAAAATTTGCAAAGTAGAACGCGAGTATGAATTTAAAACCACCTCGTCTTCAGATTTTTAATAAATCTGAATCCACTCCTCCTTTAAAAAAGAGGAGAGTTTAAAAAGAAAGCATATTAATAATTAGAACTAAATTTAGAATTGAAAGTCGGAAGGGTAAAAAAACATGAGCAAAATTCACAATCATAAATACTTAGAAGAGCGCCGAAAAGAATTGCGAAAAAACTTAACTTCGGCTGAAGCCGCATTATGGAAGTATCTTAAAGGAAAGCAACTTGATGGAAGAAAATTCAGAAGACAACATAGTATTTTAAATTATATTGTCGATTTTTATTGCGCATCTGAAAAGCTGATTATTGAGTTAGATGGTGCGTATCATCTAGATTTTTCTCAACAAAATTATGATTACGAAAGAACACAGAATTTAGAAAAGTTGGGTTTTAAAGTAATTAGATTTGAAAACAAATTAATTTTTGAGAATATAACAGATGTGCTAGAGAAAATTTGCAGTTGTTTCAAAAATTAAACCACCTCGACTTCAGTCCCTTTTCGGGGGACTGAATCCACTCCTCCTTTAAAAGGAGGAGAGTTTAAAATAAGAACTATTTATTTTAAGTGTACTAAGCATTTAAATAGAAACAAAAAACAAACTCCTTCCCTTTATAAGGGAAGGTGGCTTTGATTTCACTATAAGAAATCAAAGGCGGAAGGGTTAAATTAATCTTAAGACACATCTAAACACAAACGCTTAGAGTATATATTTTTAAGTGACACGATTAACAAACTACATAAAGCGCCATAAAATTAAATCAGTAATTATAACTGTACTTTTGGTTGTCTATTATTTTTGTTTACCAAATCAACTTTTTAAAGATCCTACCTCAACCGTAATTACAAGCTCAAACAACGAATTGTTAGGGGCGCAAATTGCCAAAGACGGGCAGTGGCGATTCCCTGAAAACGATTCCATTCCCGAAAAATTTAAAACCTGCATCATTCAGTTTGAAGACGAGTATTTTTATAAGCACCCCGGGTTTAACCCCATTTCCATCTTTAAAGCGTTGCGAGATAATATAAAATCTGGCAAAGTTACACGTGGCGGAAGCACCATAACACAACAGGTTATCCGATTGTCTAGAAAAGGCACACAACGCACCTATTTTGAAAAATTAAAGGAAATTATTTTAGCCACAAGATTGGAATTTCGAGATTCTAAAAACAAAATCCTATCCTACTACTCAAGTCATGCCCCTTTTGGCGGAAATGTCGTGGGCCTCGATGCGGCATCGTGGCGCTATTTTAATAGAAATGCAATGCATTTATCGTGGGCAGAAAGTGCAACACTTGCCGTTTTGCCCAACGCCCCAAGTTTAATTTATCCCGGGAAAAATCAAGAGCGTTTACTAAAAAAACGCAACCGGCTTTTAAAAAAGCTTTTGGATAAAAATATTATAGATTCGCTAACTTATAATTTATCAATTGTTGAAAGGTTGTCGCAAAAACCCTATCCGCTGCCACAAACCGCACCACATTTATTACAAAAAACAGCTAAATCCTATAACGGGAAACGCATCCAAACGACTATAAGCGCACAACTTCAAAAGCAAGTCAATAGCATTGTAAAAAGCCATTACAAAAAGTTAAGTCAAAATGAAATCCATAATGCTGCCGTTTTGGTTTTAGATGTAAATACCCGACAGGTTTTAGCGTATGTGGGCAATACACCAACAGATAAAACGCATCAAAATCATGTGGATATTGTTAATAAACCCCGAAGCACAGGCAGTATTTTAAAACCCTTTTTATACACTGCCATGTTGGATGCCGGAGATATATTACCACATACTTTGGTTGCCGATGTGCCTTCGCAATTTGGAAGTTATAACCCTGAAAATTACAATAAAACCTACGATGGCGTTGTGCCGGCAAGTCGTGCCTTATCGCGGTCTTTAAATGTGCCTTCGGTTAGAATGTTACAGGAATTTGGTTTGGATAGATTTCATCATTATTTAAAACAATTGCAGTTAAAAGATTTAAAATATAATGCCAATCATTACGGACTGTCTTTAATTCTTGGTGGTGCCGAAAGTAATTTGTGGGATTTGTGCAAAAGCTATGCGGCATTGTCGTCAACCTTAAATCATTTTTCTGAAACGTCTTCTGAATATTTTTCAAATGAGTTTTGCGAACCTACTTTTTTAGCTTCTGAAACTGTTGATTTTGGAAAGAAGACAACCGATAAAACCTTATTTGATGCCGCTTCCATTTATTTAACTTACAATAGCTTAAAAGAAGTAAACCGCCCCGAAAGCGACGAGAGTTGGGCTTTTTTTGATGGTTCTAAACAAATCGCTTGGAAAACAGGAACCAGTTTTGGGTTTCGTGATGCTTGGGCTATTGGCACCACAAAAGATTATGTTGTTGGGGTTTGGGTTGGCAATGCCGATGGCGAAGGACGCCCTGGTTTGGTTGGCGTAGAAACCGCTGCCCCTATTTTGTTTGATGTGTTTGATCTGTTGCCAAATAGTGATTGGTTTGCTGAACCTTTTGACGAAATGCAGGAAATAGAAATATGTAAAGAAAGCGGCCATCGTGCATCACAAAATTGCAAAAATGCAGAAACTCAATTCATTCAAATAAGTGGTTTAAAAACAAAACCTTGCCCATATCATGTTTTAATTCATTTGGAAAAAACTGAAACATTTCAAGTCAATTCTTCCTGCGAAAGCATTGGTGATATCGTCCATAAATCTTGGTTTGTTTTACCGCCTTTAATGGCCTTCTATTATAAAGCCAAAAACCCGTTTTATAGACCGTTACCAAAATTTAGAAATGATTGCTTGGGCGGTAATACCATGTCTATGCAGTTTATTTATCCGAAAGAAAATAATAGTATTTTTTTACCAAAAGATTTTGATAGCAACACCAACGACCTCGTTTTAAAAATGGCACATTCCAAACCTGAAAGCACATTATTTTGGTATTTGAATAATCGGTTTTTAGGAAGTACCAAAGACATCCACGAGTTTGCCATAAAACCCAAAACAGGCAAGCACTTAATTACTGTGGTTGATGAATTTGGAAATGAAGCCAAACGATGGGTTGAGATTTTAGAATAAAATTATTTTCCAACATAGGTTTTAAGCATACTATGGTCCGATTTAAACGTCCCTATTTTTTTGGTTTTAAGAATTTCCAAATCGTTCGATATCCAAATATGGTCTAAGGAAAGCAGCGGGATGTTCCAAAACCAAGTTTCTCTAAAGCCATTGCCTTTTTCGTTAAAAGCGTGGTTGTAATTGGTTTTTATTGCCTCTAAGTGTTTAGATTCAAAGGGCGCATTAAAATCACCTAAAACCACGGTGTTTTGTTGCTTTTTTATATGTTGGTTCACCAACTCCAATGCCCAAGCTCTCGGGACGTCTAAACTGGCCGATACATCTACGGCATAAAAATTAACACCCTCAACTTTAAAACCTATTACCGTTGTACTGAAAACCCCTCTTTTTTCCTTTATATCGTGTATTGTCGTTTTAGAGAAAATGGCGATTTCTTTATCAGATAAGTAAAAATAATAGTCTGGATATTGCAACTTAAGTTTTTCAATATCATTCCTACAACCTTCAACCAACACCATAACATCTGGGATACCATTATTTACTTTAAAGGCATCGTTAAAGGTTCTGTAATGTGAGGCATTCCAGAAAACAACCTCTAAATCGGTGTCATCAATAGTTTCAGGAAAATTAATTTTAAAACTCCTAACCAACCAAACCAGTAATAATAGGCTTGCAATAATAAGGTTAAACTTCCTGAATTTTCTACTTAAAAAAATAGAAAGCAATAAAACCGCAAGAATAATAACCGGTAGAGGAAACGTGTAATACAGCAACGAACTTTGGTAGCTATGCTCTTTAAAAACAAAGTGAATAGCCAATAACGCTAGAATAATTACCGTATTTAAAAGCAGATAAAGGGCTCGAATTATTTTTAGCATTATCGTAACGAAAAGCCTTTTGCTGCCCACCACGGATGTATTTCAATTTCCAATCGGCCTGCTTTTACCATGGGGTCCGATTTGGCCAAACTATCTGCCATCTTTAGCGTTGGCACATTGTAAATGGTAATACCACGAATATCGCCATCGTCTCCAAATGGCCCAGAAATATCGGCATAGCCCAACTCGTACATTTTGGCTAAATGTGCTAAATGTTCTTTTTGCAGGTCTGCAGCTTCCTCTTCATTTTGTCCGCGAATGGGGCCGCGTTTTAAAAAAGCCATAAAATACTGCTGCATTAAAATGGTATCTTTTGTTTTTTCGTCCACATAATCAAAAGTTTTAAAACCTTTGGCAGTTAATTCTTCTTTAAGCTGCTTTGTCGATTTTTTAACAGGTATTTCTTCTAAAACCTCAACCTCTATTATTGAATCTACGGGTTGCGCTACAGTTTCAAGAGCTCTTTCGTCAATTTCATTAACGGGTGTTTTCGCCTCTTCTTTACAAGAAATAAAAACAAAAATTAACAGCATAAAAGTTGTAATTTTTTTCATAATCTTAAAATTTTATTAGCTATTCCCAGCTAATATAGGGTTGTTTGCTTAATTGCGAATTATAATATTTTATTTGTCCGGTCACTTCTTTACCCAACCAAATGGGTTTTTCAAACGATTCGTTTTCGTGTTGTAATTCCACTTCAGCGATTATTAAACCTTGGTTGTCTCCAAAAAACTCGTCTACTTCAAAAAAATGATTTCCTACTTTTATTTCATGTCGAATTTTATTAATAATACCATTTTCGCAAAGTTTTAATAGCGATTCGGCTTCGTGTTTTTCAATGTTTGTTTCCCATTCAAATCGCGACAAACCATTATTTGACGATTGTCCTTTTACGGTTAAAACACCATTGTCCCCTTTTAATCGGATCCTAACGGTACGCTCGGGATCACGATTTAAAAACCCTTGAATAATTCGTGTGCTTTTAAAAGCTCGGTCTTTAAAAACATTGGAGGTTACTAAAAATTTACGTTCTATTTCTATCATTATTTATCCTAATCTAAATTTAATAACCGCAAGAGTAAATATAATTAAAAGGCATTTAATGCCTAAATTTACAGCATGTCTATCGATTTACCAATTCGAAAAATTATTCACGTGGATATGGATGCGTTTTATGCTTCTGTTGAACAAATGGATAACCCCGATTTAAAAGGCAAACCCCTTGCCGTTGGTGGCGGCGGTAAACGTGGTGTAGTTAGTGCGGCGAGCTACGAAGCCAGAAAATTTGGTGTGAAAAGTGCCATGGCTGGAAATTTGGCTGCTAAATTATGTCCAGATTTAATTTTTGTGAAACCTCGTTTTGAACGCTATTCTGAAATTTCTAAAAAAATCAGGGCTATTTTTTATGATTACACCGATTTGGTTGAACCCCTTTCGTTGGATGAAGCCTATTTAGATGTTACCGAAAACAAAAAGGGAAACCCGAGTGCGTCCTTAATCGCTGAAGAAATTAGAGAACGTATTTTCACGGAGGTGGGCATTACGGCTTCGGCTGGTATTTCCATCAATAAATTTATTGCTAAAGTAGCGAGTGATTACCATAAACCCAACGGACAAAAAACCGTAAATCCTGAAGAAGTTTTAGAATTTTTAGAGCAATTGGATATTCGTAAATTTTATGGTGTTGGTAAGGTAACAGCTGAAAAAATGTACCAAAAGGGCATTTTTACCGGTTTGGATTTAAAGCAAAAATTGTTGGAATACTTAGTTGATAATTTCGGGAAATCGGGTCGTTATTATTATCACGTCGTTCGAGGCATTCACAACAGCGAAGTAAAGCCCAACCGCATCAGGAAAAGTTTGGCTGCCGAACGTACGTTTAGTGAGAATTTATCGTCTGAAATTTTTATGCTCGAAAAATTACAGCATATTGCCGAAGAAGTGTCGCGGCGTTTAAACAAAAACAAAGTAGCTGGCAAAACAGTAACATTGAAAATAAAATACAGCGATTTTACATTACAGACTCGTAGTAAAACATTGCCTTATTTTATAAGTGATAGCGCTTTAATTTTAGAAACCACAAAAGATTTATTGTATCAAGAAAAACTAAAAAACTCCGTTAGGCTATTGGGTATTTCTTTATCGAACTTAAATACCGAAACCAAAAAAAACCGTGATGAGCATAGCCAAAATAAACCGGAACAAAAAAGTGTAAGCGTACAGTTGAAGTTCGAGTTTTAGATGCCACAAAACATTAATTATTTAAAGGATTGTAACCAAGATAAGGCACTTCTTTTTCGTTAAATTGAATTCCAAAATCTTTTAATTCTTTTAAAATAGGCTCGTAAACTTCTTTCGTTATTGGTATCTGCACACCTGGAGTTTTAATTTTACCGTTTAAAATGGCCAATGTTGCCATCGCCACCGGTAAGCCCACGGTTTTTGCCATTGCGGTATAGGTTTGATCCTCTCCAAGCGTTACCATAGTGGCATCAATTTGATGTTTTTTACCGTTTAGTTCGTACCCAAATTTATGGTACATAACAATCATGTCTTTATCGTTTTCTGCAAGCGTCCAACTGTCCATTAATATTTTTTGAAGAATTTGGGCCGGCGTTGCTTTTTTAAGTTCAACACGCTTTTCAGCATTAAAAATATCCAGTTCAACCAATTTATCCCAAACAATATCATCTTGCTCTATTTTAAGCGCATGCCTTAATTTTAATTCTACCGAATCTGAAGGACTGTACGGCAAAAAGGCATTAACAAAATCGCGGTAACTCATGTTTTCGCTATCATCAATGGTGTAGCTATCATCAGTCATTCCTAAGGCTACAAAAATATTCCACGCCCTACTAAAACCAACGCGACGCATCGTTCCTCGGTATAATGTTTTAATATTATCCAACCCGTAAACGCTTTGGTATTTTAAAGAATCGCGATTTGCATAGGCCTCAAAACGTCCAAAACCATCAACATCTAAAAACTCGGTGCGCCTAAACAACAGGTTGTACGGTATATATTTATACGTGCCTTCTTGTAAAAACTTTGCTGCGCCTCCTTGTCCGGCAACCACCACATTTCTTGGATTCCAAGTAAATTTATAGTTCCACAGATTGTTGTCGCTCTCAGGCGCAACGAGACCGCCCGTAAACGATTCAAACAAAATAATTTTGCCGCCCTTGTCTCTAATGCGGTCTAAAACCTGCATGGCACTCATGTGGTCTATCCCAGGATCAACACCAATTTCTTTCATTAAAACCACCCCGTTCGCCTTAGCTGCTTCATCTAAAGCATGCATTTCTGGACTTGTATAAGATGCCGTTACCATATGTTTTTTATAGGTAACACAGTCTTTTGCAACCTCAATATGAAAACGCGCCGGTAGCATAGACACTACAATATCAGCATTTTTAACAGCTTCAACGCGAGAATTTTCATTAAAAATATCCAATGTAATTGTTGTGGCATTTTTGTGATTCCCAATGAGCTTTTTGGCATTTTCTAAATTGATGTCGCCAATTGTTATGTGTAAATTTTCAGAAGTCGACTTGTATAATAAATATTTTATAAGGTATGATGTTGATTTTCCAGAACCAATAACTAAAATCTTTCGCATAGTGGGATTTGTTGAGTAATTTTGTTTTTAAAGTTGAGTCCGCTTTAAGCGGATTAATTTTGCGAATTTAATAAATATAAAAGGGATTTTTTACGAATAATTTATATAAATATGAACAAGAAAATTTTAATTACCGCAACACTTTTAGGATTAACCAGTGTAATTTTAGGCGCTTTTGCTGCTCACGGATTAAAAGCATTAATTTCGGAAGCATCGCTACAAACCTTTGAAACGGGTGTCCGTTATCAAATGTATCATGCCCTATTATTATTGTTTGTGGGAAGCACTTCGCTAATTACCCAAAACACAAAACGACTGGTTTTTTACTTCGTATTGGTGGGTGTGTTTTTCTTTTCGGGGTCTATTTATGGATTAGCAACTAATGATTTAACTTCTTTCAATTTTAAAAGTATCGCCTTAATAACTCCAATTGGCGGATTGCTTTTAATTTTGGCTTGGGGCTTTTTGTTTAAAGATTTCTTAAAAATAAAGGCAAAAAATGACAATTAAATAATTTGAGAGCTTAAAATAATGTTTATTTTTGCATGATAAATAATTTTATAACAAATAATGGGAAATAACAACCAATTTACGAAAACGATTTCGTTAGAATCTTACGGTATAAAAAATGCCAAAGTAAATTATCAGCTTTCACCCGAACAACTTCATAACATTGCTATTGAAAAAGGCCAAGGTAAAGAGGCCTCGTCTGGTGCTTTAGCGGTTAATACCGGAGAGTTTACGGGACGCTCTCCAAAGGACCGATTTATTGTAAAGGACGATGTTACTAAAGATCGTGTTTGGTGGGGCGATAT
Organism: Hwangdonia lutea; assembly: GCF_032814565.1. GTDB lineage: Bacteria > Bacteroidota > Bacteroidia > Flavobacteriales > Flavobacteriaceae > Hwangdonia > Hwangdonia lutea. Next base: position 1,807,553 of record NZ_CP136521.1, on the reverse strand, counting down.
AAACATTCCATTTGAAACCGATAAGTTTGATGCCTTATACAATAAGGTTGTTGACTACCTCTCTAACAAAGAAGTTTTTGTAAGGGATAGTTACGCTTGCGCGGATGAAAACTACAAGTTAAACATTCGAGTTATTAACGAATATGCTTGGAGCAATCAGTTTGCATATAACATGTTTTTACGTCCAACGGAAGACGAATTAAAAGATTTCAATCCAGAATGGACCATAGTTAACGCTCCAGGTTTTATGGCTGTTCCGGAAGAAGACGGGACGCGTCAACACAACTTTGCCATTCTAAATTTCACTAAAAAAATTGCTTTAATTGGCGGAACGGGTTACACCGGCGAAATTAAAAAAGGTATTTTTTCGGCTTTAAACTTTATTTTGCCCGTATTTAAAAACACGCTGCCCATGCATTGCAGTGCCAATGTGGGTAAAGCTGGCGATACTGCTATTTTCTTTGGCTTGTCTGGAACGGGAAAAACCACATTATCCACAGATCCCAACAGAAGTTTAATTGGCGATGACGAGCATGGTTGGACCAACGAAAACACGGTATTCAATTTTGAAGGTGGCTGTTATGCCAAAGTAATTAATTTATCGCGGGAACAAGAGCCTGAGATTTATGATGCCATTAAAAAAGGGGCCATTCTTGAAAATGTAATTTTAGATGAAAAAGGAGATGTTGATTTTGAAGATATTTCGATTACGCAAAATACAAGGGTGAGTTATCCCATCTATCATATTGACAATATAAAACAACCGTCTATTGGCAAAAACCCAAAAAATATTTTCTTTTTAACGGCCGATGCTTTTGGCGTAATGCCTCCAATTTCTAAATTAACACCAAGTCAGGCCGCTTATCATTTTATTTCTGGTTATACCGCAAAAGTAGCAGGGACCGAAGCGGGAGTCGTTGAGCCACAACCTTCTTTTTCAGCCTGTTTTGGGGCTCCTTTTATGCCATTGCATCCAGCGGAATATGCCGAAATGTTAAGTAAAAAAATGAAAGAATCGGGCGTAAACGTTTGGTTGGTAAATACAGGTTGGACTGGTGGCCCTTACGGCGTTGGCACCAGAATGAAATTAAAATACACACGCGCTATGATTACTGCCGTATTAAATGGCGATTTAGGATTGTATAATTACGACGATTACCACATTCATTCGGTTTTTGGCGTAGCACAACCTAGAACCTGTCCCGGTGTTCCAACCGAAGTTTTAAGTCCACGTGCCACTTGGAACGACGATGAGGCCTACTACACCACAGCATTTAAATTAACAAATGCCTTTAGAGAAAACTTTAAAAAGTTTGAAGCACATTGTAATGAAGAAATCAGACGTGGCGGCCCGCAGCGTTATGCATTTTAAAAATAAAGACTAATTCAAAATTAAAAAGAAGCTGTCTAAAAAGTAATTGTAATGTCATATTGAGTATTTCGACAAGCTCAACCTGACAACTTAATTCATAAAGACTTTTTAGATAGCATCTTTTTAAAATCATTTAACTTTTAAAGTATTATTATTAAAAGTAAAATTATAATGATTGCCCCACTTGAAATGTAAATTCCATTTCCAGATGCTCTTACACTTTTTTTCATAGAACGTACCTCTTTACGCAGTTCTTTCCTTTGCATTCGGGTTAAAGAAGATTTATCCATGTTCTTGATTTCGTTTATCCTATCAATCATTACTTTAACCTCAGGAGGCATTTCATGAGTCTTCGCAGTGATGTTTTTTGGATTTTTATCGGCAGCCATAACGGTGTTTGGACACATTCCCAACGACAATGCCACTAACATTAAGCATAAAATATTTTTCTTCATCTTTAATAATTTAAAAGGTTGTATCTAAATATACGATTAAATAATAAAAAAAGGGATGATATTTTAGTATCATCCCTTTTTAATCAATAAGCTAAAAAGTCTATTTCCCTTTATTAGCTTTATCGATATATTTTTGCAAAGCCATCGTCATAGAAGGTGTTTCGGGCGTTGGAGCTGCAATATCTACACGTAATCCTTTTTCTTCAACAGCCTTAATTGTCGTGTTTCCAAAAACGGCGATACGCGTTTCGTTTTGTTTAAAATCCGGGAAGTTTTTAAATAACGATTCGATTCCGGACGGACTGAAAAACACCAACACATCGTAAGTTACATTTTCCAGATCGGATAAATCACTTACAACCGTTTTGTAAAAAGTAGCTTGTTTCCAATCTACACCAAGCGCATCTAAAGTACTTGGCACTTCTGGCTTCACTTTATCGGTGTTTGGCAATAAGAATTTTTCGTCTTTATACTTTTTGATTAGTGGTGAAAGTTCAGCAAAAGTACGTTTACCAACATAAATTTTTCGTTTTCTGTAAACCACATATTTTTGAAGATAATAAGCTACCGCTTCAGACTGACAAAAATATTTCATAGAGTCTGGAACCTTAAAACGCATTTCTTCAGCAACTCTAAAAAAATGGTCTACAGCATTTCTACTTGTTAAAATAATGGCAGTGTAGTTGTTTAAATCTACTTTTTGTTGCCTAACTTCCTTTGCTGGCACACCTTCAACATGTATAAAAGGTCTAAAATCTATTTTTACCTTTTGCTTTTCCTGTAAATCAAAATAAGGGGAGTTCTCTATTTTAGGTTCTGGCTGAGATACTAAAATTGTTTTCACTTTCATGTACACAAGTAGTTTGTTTAGTTACTTTACGAAACAAATACCTTATATAAAACCACATAAGGTGCAATTTCGAGAGCGCAAAGATACAAAATAAAATAAAACAAGTTGCCTTTTATCGTGTTTTGATGTGTTTTAAATGAAGTGATTACGCCAGAAATATTAACAACCAATATAAGCGCCATTATAGTATAAAAAACAGGCATTGTGGGCTCAATTGAAAAAATCAACAAAGCGTTAATGGGTAATAATAACAAGCCTAAATAATTTTTATAAGTTATTTTTTGAAAAAGGTATTGATCCATTAATTTATCAATTTCAAAAAGGCTGGCTATTAAGCGTTCAATAAGTACTTTAATAAGTATAAATGTGCCGATGCCAAAAACCAATTTAAAAAGCAGATTTACCGAAACGGCTTTAGTGTTATTGGCGTATTGGTAAACCAAATGGCAAAAAACAGAAGCCGAAATCACCAAGTTGGAAAAAAGCAAAGCATCAAACTTATCTAAAAATTTTTGGTCCTTTACGTATATTTTAAGGTATTTAGAATTGACCAACACGTAAAAAAAATCAGCAAACCGCTGTGGCGCCACCAGTTTTGCGGTTGCAATAATGGCCAGCCCAATAACCATTAAAACGGTAAAAAGTTCGTTTGAGATGATGTCGCGATACATGCCCTAAAATTATTATAATTATTCACACTTTGTCTAGAAATATTAAGGAAAATTTAAAAAAAATAAATTTTTAAATAGTGTACATTTGCTAAAAATATTACGATTACAATATATATCCAATGCAAGATACGGTTGTTATAATTCCAACATACAACGAAATAGAGAATATTGAAGCTATTATTAGAGCCGTTTTTTCGCAATCTGATCATATTCACGTTCTCGTAGTTGATGATAATTCACCCGATTTAACCGGTTTAAAAGTCAAGGAGCTTCAAGAGGAATTCCCCAATCGTTTATTTATAGAAATCCGTAAAGAAAAAGCTGGATTGGGCACTGCCTATATTCATGGGTTTTATTGGAGTTTGGAAAAATCGTATCAATATATTTTCGAAATGGATGCCGATTTCTCACACAATCCAAAAGACTTAATAAAACTGTACAATGCTTGTAAAAATGATGGTGCCGATTTAGCCATCGGGTCGCGTTATGTAAAGGGTGTTAATGTTGTAAATTGGCCTATGGCACGTGTGCTTATGTCTTATTTGGCATCAAAATATGTACGTATTATTACAGGCATGCGCATCCACGATACTACCGCAGGTTTTGTGTGTTACAAAAGGCAGGTATTGGAAACCATCGATTTAAGTAAAATTAAATTTATAGGATATGCGTTTCAAATAGAAATGAAATTTAAGACCTATTTAAAGCAATTTAAAATAGTTGAAGTGCCTGTAATTTTTACCGATAGAACCAAAGGCGAATCTAAACTGAGTTCCGGAATAATTTCGGAAGCTGTTTTTGGTGTAATTTCGATGAAATTAAAAAGTTTGTTTAAAAAATAAAAAGCAGAAAAATGACCTTGAAAACAACACTTATTAAAAATGCCAACATTGTAAATGAAGGCAACATATTTTTGGGCGACATTTTAATTGAGGGCGAATATATTAAGGAAATTAGCAAATCGATAAGTGCGAAAACTGCCGATGTGCACGTATTTGATGCCGAAGGAAAATATCTGCTTCCCGGTGTTATTGACGATCAGGTACATTTTAGAGAACCCGGTTTAACCCACAAAGCCAATATTAAAACCGAATCTAAAGCTGCTATTGCGGGCGGTATCACCTCGTTTATTGAAATGCCAAACACCAATCCGCAAACAACTACCATCGAAAAACTGGAAGAAAAATTTGAGATTGCGGCACAAACTTCATCGGCAAACTACTCGTTTATGTTTGGTGGCACCAACGATAATTTAGATGAAATTTTAAAAGTTGATGCCAAAAATGTTGCGGCATTAAAACTGTTTTTAGGGTCTTCAACAGGAAATATGTTGGTTGACAACCCCGAGGTTTTAGAAAATATTTTCTCTAAAACCAACTTATTAATCGCCGTTCATTGTGAGGACGAAGGCACCATAAAAGCTAATTTTAAAAAATATTTTGAAACATACGGCGACGCCATTCCCATTAAATATCACCCGGAAATTAGAAGTGAAGAAGCTTGCTATTTATCCTCTTCAAAAGCCATCGAACTAGCCAAAAAAACCGGCGCACGATTGCATGTGTTTCATCTTTCAACTGGAAAGGAAACTGCTCTATTTGATAACAAAACGCCTTTAAAAGACAAAAAAATTACGGCCGAGGTGTGCATTCATCATCTGTGGTTTACCGATAAAGATTACGATGAAAAGGGCACATTCATTAAATGGAACCCTGCGGTAAAATCTAAAAAAGATAAAGACCAACTGTGGGAAGCTTTGCTCGATGACAGAATTGATGTAATCGCCACCGACCATGCGCCACATACTATCGAAGAAAAAGAAAACGTTTATACCAAAGCACCATCGGGCGGCCCATTAGTGCAACACGCATTACCGGCCATGTTGGAAATGCATCATAAAAACAAAATTTCGATAGAAAAAATAGTTGAAAAAATGTGCCATAATCCTGCCATTTTATTTCAGGTTGAAAAACGCGGATTTATAAAAGAAGGCTATTTTGCCGATTTGGTTTTGGTGGATTTACACCATCCGTGGACAGTTAATAAAGAGAATATTCTTTACAAATGCGCCTGGTCTCCGTTTGAGGGTACAACCTTTAAATCGAGGATAACGCATACCTTTATAAACGGTAGCCTAGCCTATAAAAACTTTAAGTTTTATGATGTTAAAGCTGCAAGACGATTAACTTTTAATAGATGATTTTAAAACGATTATTTGCATATATTACAGTTTTATTTTTAGCAACAGCTTGCTTTAAATATGATAAACCTAAAAAGCCCAAGAATTTAATTCCGAAGGAAAAAATGGTGCATATTATCATGGATGTTAGGCTGCTATCTTCTGCAAACGGCACAAACAAAACCATCTTAGATAATAACAATTTGCAAGCTGAAATCTATGTGTACAACAAGTACGGTATTGATAGTTTGCAGTTTGCTTTAAGCAACGATTATTACGCTTATTATATTGATGATTACAAGGCTATTTACGATAAAGTAAAAGATAGTTTTGAGGTTTTAAAAACCAAGTATGCCGATTTAGCACTAAAAGAAGAAGCGGAAAAAAAGTACAGGGATTCTATACGAGGTATTATTAAGAAAGATTCAACGCAGATTTTAAAACTAAAAGAACACCTCAATATTTTAGTAAAAAAAGATTCGCTCAGCCCTTTAATTAAAAAGGACTCTTTACGATTGATAACATTAAAGGATTCTTTAAATATACTGATTAAAAAAGATTCGCTTACCAGATTCAAACTCAAATCTAAATCTGATGTGTTGCTAATTACACCTGTTTCAGATACAGATTTCCAATAGCAGTTATGCTTTTGTCAATTGGTGTAAACTCAACACCAATCGCCTTTTTTATTTTAGCATTGCTGTAATGGGTTTCAGAATCCAACGAGGTTACTATCTGCTTTGTTAATTGCCTTCTTTTTCCGGTTAGTTTATGGGTCAACCAATCCATTCTCCACGCTATTTGCAACAACCAAAGTTTGGCTACTTTTTTTGGCGGTTTTGCCTTAACAGCTTTTGCCATACTTTGCAAAAACTGTTTGTAAGTCCAGTTTTCGGCCACTAAAATAAAGCGTTCGTTATTAAAATCACTTTTTAAAAGCGCCACCATAATGGAGACCACGTCCTTAACATCAACCAATCCAATAGTTCCGGCAGTATAATATTTTAAGCCTTTATGCGCTTTTTTAAATAAACTGCCACTGCCATAACGCCAAATACCCGCGCCTAAAATAACGCCTGGATTTACAATAACCACCTTAACACCTTCTTGTGTAGCGCGCCAAACTTCCATTTCGGCACCGTATTTTGTAATGGCATAAACGCTGTTATCGCCTTCGGGATTCCAATGGGTTTCTTCGGTAATCGGCTCATTATTCAAAGCTTTTCCTATAGTTGCAATAGAGCTTACGTAGCATAATTTTTCTATGTTATTCGAAATACAAAGATTAACAATATTGGCAGTACCTTCAATATTTGTACGCCGCAACTCGTGATATTTATTGGGTTCGAAAGACACAAAAGCGGCACAGTGGTAAACATGGGTAACATCCACAAAAGCATCGGATAATAAGGGTATATCTAAAATATCGGCCTCAACCCATTCAATGGAATTAAACAACGATTCATATGCTTCGTTATAACCCGAAAACACCTGTTTTACATTATCAAGCTTACGCTCGGTTCTGTAAATAGCGCGAACAGGTTCGTTATTACTAACCAGATTATAAAGTAAATGTGCACCAACCAAACCGGTGCCACCCGTAACTAATATCATGGCACTAAAGTAATGAATAATTCAAATAGATAGCGGGAATAAATTAGTTTTCAGTCATTGGTCTTACGTCTTTTAATCCAAAGAATTATTCAATATACAAGTGTAATTATGCACGTATTTTTATCTTTGCCAAAGTTTATAAAATATATAGAGCAATGAGAAAGAATTTTGTTGAAGAATTAACGTGGAGAGGCATGATACAAGACAGTATGCCTGGGACAGAAGAGCATTTGTTAGAGGCTATGCGTTTGGCTTATGTGGGCATTGATCCAACCGCAGATTCTTTACACATTGGACACATGGTGGGTGTTATGGGCCTTAAGCATTTTCAATTGGCAGGACACAAACCCGTTGCGCTTGTTGGCGGAGCTACGGGCATGATTGGTGATCCTTCGGGAAAATCGGCAGAGCGTAACTTACTTAACGAAGAAACCCTTTTGCATAACCAAAACGCTATAAAAGAACAATTGTCGCGGTTTTTAGATTTTGATAGCGATGCTGAAAATGCCGCTATTATTGTTAACAATTACGACTGGATGAAAGAGTTCTCGTTTTTAGAATTTATTCGCGATGTCGGTAAACATATTACCGTAAATTATATGATGGCCAAAGATTCGGTGAAAAAACGTTTGTCATCTGAATCATCGGTTGGTATGAGTTTTACAGAATTCACTTATCAATTAGTACAAGGCTACGATTTTTTACACCTTTACAGGGATAAAAAATGCACCCTTCAAATGGGCGGCAGCGACCAATGGGGCAATATTACCACGGGTACAGAGTTAATTCGTCGAGTAGATTCTGGCAAAGGATACGCCTTAACATGGCCATTGATAACCAAAGCCGATGGCACCAAATTTGGAAAAACCGAAGGCGGAAATATATGGCTTGACGCCGAAAGAACTTCGCCGTACAAATTCTATCAATATTGGTTAAACACAAGCGATGTTGATGCCGAAAAATATATTAAAATCTTTACTTTTTTAAGCAGAACAGAAATTGAAGGTTTGATTGAAACACATCAAGAAGCACCACATTTACGTGCTTTACAAAAACGTTTGGCCGAAGAAGTAACAACGATGGTACACTCTAAAGCTGATTTAGACAATGCCATAAAAGCGAGCGCCATTTTGTTTGGAAAATCTACAAGCGAGAATTTAAAGCAGCTGAACGAACAAACCTTTTTAGATGTTTTTGATGGCGTACCACAAACCGAAATCTCTAAAGATGACATTGAAAACGGCTTGGATATTATTGCAGCTTTGGCCGAAAAAGGAGGTTTTTTAAAATCTAACGGCGAAGCGCGTCGGGCCTTAAAAGAAAACTCAATTTCGGTAAACAAAGAAAAGGTAAAGGATGATTATAAAGTCACTTCCAAAGATTTGATTAATAACAAATTTGTATTGCTGCAACGCGGTAAAAAGAATTACTTTGTTTTGCGCATTGTATAAAAAACAGAAAGCCTGAGGTAAACCTCAGGCTTTCTTTAACCAACCAACTAAAAAAACTAATTTTTCTTTTTCTTAGCTCTTTATTTGGTCGTAATAACTGCGGTAATCTTACAGAAAACTAGTCTTTATTTAAAAATTTCTTTGTGGTTTCTAAAATCTGATACTCACTATGCTCGCCTAAATAGTAAACAAAAACACCACTAGGTCTAATAATTAGGAAGTTCCCATACATTACATCATAAGGAAAAAACATGTTTTTTATAAAATCATGCTCATCTGCTAACCAATTAAATCTTTTTTTATGGAAGTACTTTAAATGGTTATTTTCTGGATTGTAAATTGAGTATTGTTGAATGTTATCAATTCTATCTATTTTTCTTAAATACTCCTTACCAAATGCATTCCAATAAGGGTTTGGCTTAGTGTTTTTAGATTTATTTGGTATTGAAGACAAGTAATTGATTACAATAAACTTAGTTGTGTCTAATTCAAAACGACTTATTTTATTTAAATGGTTTTTAAGAGCAATAAATTCTTTAGGGTTTAATTTACCAACAACAGATCTTGGTATTAAAATATAGTTTTTAGTAGTGTCATTTTCAAAATAGGTATCTAAGTTTACCTTGTAATTTATGCTTTTTTTAAATTTACTTTTTGAAACCTCGACACCCTTTTCATTATAATATTTCACAAGCTTCTTTTGTGAATAACCAATTATTGAAATAAAGAAAACAGATATAAATAATATATTTTTCATATCGATAATTTACAAGTAAGGTTTAATTTACATAAAATTATAACACCATCAAATTACAACCTCTAATATCGGAGTTGTCAAAACGTCCTATCACTTCAAAAGACCCATCGTTATAGGTTTTTCCTAAATCTTGGGTCGCGATAAAAGCACAGGAATTTACATTGGCTAAGTCTATTACATTTATGCCGCCTGTTTTTCCCGATTTTTGAATAGTCAAAGCATCTTCGGTATCTCGTGTTAATATCCGCATCCAATTGGGGCAATTAAAAACACCGTTGCCTTTTGAATAAGCTTGACTTAAAAGCTCGGTCATGCCATATTCGCTGTGTATGGTTTCAACAACAAAACCTGCTTTTAATTTTTTGTGTAATTCATCTCGAATCAATTCCTTTCGCCTACCCTTCATCCCGCCTGTTTCCATAATAATGGTATTTTTAAGATGGAACTGATAGGTTTCAATTAAATCCAATAAAGCAAAGGAAACTCCAATTAACAATACTTTTTTTCCTTCGGTATTTAACTTTATTAAGGTGTCCTTTAATTCGGAAATATTGTTGAGATAAAAACCACTTTCAGCGTGATTGGATTGTGAAATCATAGCATTAACCATGTAGATTAATGAGGAACCTTCGCGCTCTAAATAAGACGGTAACAAGGCTAAAACCACATAATCTTCAATATTGCCATAAAACTGATGGAAGCCTTTTGTAAAACTTTGTTCGTAAATTTTTATGTCGGTTACCTCGTGTTTACTTATTAAACTTCCTGTAGTGCCCGAACTTGTAAAGGTGGTTTCAACATCAGCCTTACTGCTTAATATGCTGTGTGATTTAAAAAACTGAATGGGCAAAAAAGGAATGTCTCGAATGGTTTTAATATCGCTTGGGTGTTTATAAAGTAAATCGCAAAATGAGCGATACACACGGTTGTTTTCAAACTGGTGCCTAAAAATTTGTAGTGCTAAATCTTCAAACTCTGTTTGGTTTTTAATATTAAAAATGGCGTTTGGGTCTATCATTTAATTATTGCTTTTCGAGCTAAGGCAAAAGTATACAAAATAAAAAAGCGTCGCTACTTGCAACGCTTTTAAAATGTATGTTTTAATGTTTATTGGATTACCAATTTTTTTGTGATGGAGGCCTCGTCTTGAGCCACTCTCATAATATAAACACCGGTATTTAAATTAGACACGTCCAATCTTTTGTTGGTTACCGTTGCGTTGATTACTTGTTTACCTAAAATATCGTAAACCGATACTTCCATATTCGAGTTGCTTCTGCTCGATATGTTTACATAACCTTTATTTGTTGGATTGGGGTACATGCTGAAACCTTCAATTTGGTTGTTTTTAGTATTTAACACAGTAGATACTACCGTGTTATTCCATGTAGTTCCAACTCTTACACCATCAATTGTAGCTACTGGAATATTACTAGATTGTCGAAAAGCCACAGCAGACATTGCAGCCGTATTTGCAGATGTGTTAGTTGCCTCTGGAACTCCAGGTTCAGTTGCAGAATGAGAGGATAATATATATAGATTTGATAAACCAGTATCAATATTAAACGAACCAACAATGAGATATGTAGTATTTAAATCAAAAGGGGTCGTTCCATAAGATAAAGTACTGGAGGTCGCCCCAATTCCAAATAAAATTTTTCCTGATCCGTCGTCTTTCGCTCCAATTCTAGCTCTAAACTGGTTTCCTGTATCTTTTAAATGAAAGAAATAATTCCCAGAACCAACAGCACTAATACTAACTAAAGCACTAAAATATATTGTACCTGAAGTTTGTTCTGTAAAAGTACGGTTAACATCTTCTGAGTTAGATCCAGTTATGGTTGCAGAGCCTCCTACTCCAGAAGATGGATAGTTTACCATAGTTAAACTGCTAGTGTCGTATAAAACAGTTGTTGAACCAGAATGATTAACCCAATTACCTCCGCTTATGGTAGTTAAATCACCAGCAGAAGCTCCATAATCAAAATCATCTTCTAACAAAGTTTGACCGTAGGAAACAGATCCAATTAATAATGCAGTAAATAAAAAGTAAAGTTTTTTCATAATAATAGGGATTAATTAGACTATTAAAATAAAAAGACTTTTACATATAAACCAAAAAATCAACCTATTAGGTTGATTTTTAACGATGAAATGACGTTATAATTATTTTATCACTAATTTTCGAGTTTCGCTCACGTTGCTCTCGGTGATTTTTAAAATATAAACACCGGTACTCAGTTTCGAAATATTTAATTCCTTGCCAACTAATACCGTCGATAAAATACGTTTTCCTAAGGCATTAAAAATTTCAATTTTCTTCGTCAAACTATTTTTAGATGTAATATATATAAACTGTTTACCGTTATTAACAGGATTAGGGTAAATAGAAAGCCCTTCAATGTTTTGTTGCGCAGGTAAATTAGAGTTGCCTGCCTGTGCAAACCCCGGTTGGCCTACAAAAAACATTAAAACAAAAAGTGTAGTAAAAAAGTAGTTTTTTCCCATAGTTAACTTTCAATCTTATAAAATTAAACAATTTACGTCAAAATCCATACCAAAAAAGTGTTAAAGATTTCACCCATTTATCGAAAGGTTAAATCCGTGTAAACTATAGATTATCTAAATGTTATTAATTTTTGCATGACCAATAAAGTTGTGTTATTAGTTTTATCTTTACTCCGAATTTTATGATATAATCTATTGTTTTTACAATGAATAAAAAGGATATAAAAATACTTTTAGTTGATGACGAGCCCGACATTTTGGAAATTGTTGGTTATAATTTATCCAATGAAGGCTATCAAGTTATAACGGCCGAAAATGGGGCAAAAGCCGTAAAAAAAGCTAAAAAAGAACTCCCTCATTTAATTATTTTAGATGTGATGATGCCCGAGATGGACGGTATTGAAGCCTGTGAAATCATCAGAAAAAATCCAGATTTAAAAGATACTATTATTACCTTTTTAACGGCAAGGGGCGAAGACTATTCGCAAGTTGCAGGTTTTGATGCCGGTGCCGACGATTACATTACAAAACCCATAAAACCAAAAGTTTTAATAAGTAAGGTAAAGGCCCTTTTGCGCAGGTTTAAACAAGACTCCAAAACTGCTAAGGTTAAAATTGGTAATTTGGTAATTGATAGAGATGCCTACAAAATAATTTTAAACGGAAAGGAAATTATTTTACCTCGAAAGGAATTTGAATTGCTATCTTTATTAACCTCAAAACCGGGAAAGGTTTTTAAGCGCGACGAGATTCTTGATAAGGTTTGGGGCAATGAAGTGGTAGTTGGCGGACGAACCATTGATGTGCACATTCGTAAACTACGCGAAAAAATAGGAGACGATAGCTTTAAAACCGTTAAAGGTGTTGGTTATAAATTTGTAGATTAATATTTTTAATACTTGAAATTAAAAAGAACATATCGTTTTGCGATTAAAACATCGCTATTTATTACATTTTTTATAACGCTCTTATTGAGTGTTTTTTTATTTGTCTTTTACACCATTAATTGGGGGCTTATTTTGGCATTTGCACTGGTCAGTTATGCTTTCTCGTTTGTCGTAATTCAATTGCGGGTTGAACGCTTTATTTACAGACGTGTAAAAAAAATATACGACGACTTAACACTTTTGGAATCCGCAAGTTTAACCAGAGGCTCTATTACTACCGATATGGGCACACTTACCAAAGAAATAGACAAATTTGCACGCGATAAAAAACTGGAAATTGAAACACTTAAAGTTCGAGAAAAATACCGCAAAGAGTTTTTAGGTAACATTTCCCACGAATTAAAAACGCCCCTATTTACAGTTCAAGGATACATCTTAACGCTTTTAGATGGCGCTATTGATGATAAAAACATAAGAAAAAAATATTTGGAACGCGCCAATAAAGGTGTGGAAAGACTCAGTTATATTGTTAAAGATTTAGATATGATTACCAAATTGGAAATTGGCGATTTAAGTTTGAATCTTGAAGTGTTTGATATTGTAGAATTGATAAGCAATGTGTTTGATATGTTTGAAATGCGGGCACACAAAAAAAACATCACCCTAACTTTTGATACCGACTATATAAAACCTGTTTTAGTAAAGGCCGATAAAGAGCGTATTCAGCAAGTGTTGGCAAACCTTATTGTAAACTCCATAAAATATGGCAAAGAAAAAGGCACCACCGAGGTTAGCATAGAAAATTTAATAAAAAACAAGGCTATTGTGCGCATTACCGATAATGGCGAAGGCCTTGAAAAAAAACACGTACCCCGTTTGTTCGAGCGTTTCTTTAGAGTCGATAAAACCGGAAACCGAAAAGTTGGCGGTTCTGGCTTGGGCTTATCTATTGTAAAGCATATTATTGAAGCGCACAACGAAAAAATATATGTAGAAAGCGAATTTGGTGTGGGCAGCGAGTTTTCATTCACGCTCGAAAAGGCTAAATAAATCCTTAAAATCTGTGTTGTAATTTAAGGTTTTTAAGCCTTTAAAATCTTCAACACTCTTAAGCTTATCTATTTTAAAATCTTCTTGATTACAGCTTGGTACTAAGTTTAAATCGGTTAATCGTTTCGCTAAATATTCCTGTTCAAATTGCCCGGGCGTTGGTATAAAAAAAGCTTTTTTATCAAGTTTAGACAAATCCATAATGGTGGTATAACCCGATCTGGCAATAACCAAAGCACTTTCGTTTATGGTTTTTTCGAGCAATTCGGAAGTCATAAAATTGTAAATCGACATGTTCCCCATAACTTGAACGGTCTGCTCTTTTTCAATGACGCCTTTTACAAAAACAATGTTTTTATCAAAGTTTTTAAATGCTTTAAAAAGCTGCTTTTCAAGTAAACTGCGTTGCGGTTCGGGACCAGAAAGCAGCACCAAAATGGCATTTGCCATAGGTACATTTTGTTTTTCAAATCGGCTTAAAGGCCCTATATATTTTTTTGAGAATTTAAATGCATCTGCATGCCCTAACTTTCCGCTTAAATTAATGGTCTCTGCGGTATCGGGGATCCAACATGCATCAAATTTCTGTATTAATTTTTGATGCATTTTAGTACTCAACCACGTAGTGTTTCCGCTTAAAACATTGAGTTGATGCGTTACAAAAACCGATGGTATTTTATCGTTATATACACCCCATCGATTATCAGAAATAATCCCTGAAATTTGATGGCTTTCAACAATTTGAGCAGTCACTTTTTTTTCTGCTTTAATCGTTTTAATAAGCTTTGGCGCATCCTTTAACAGTTTCAATTTAAAATGCTGCTTTTTTTTAGCATAAGTAATATGATATGCGGGCAATGCTATGGCAATTAAATCTGGAAATTCCTTTTGCAAAAGCAACAATGCATCGCCATCGCTGGCCAAAATTGGCTCAAAACCACAAGTTATTAAAGCCTTAATTATGGGTATGCATCTGGTGGCGTGCCCAAGGCCCCAATTTAACGGTGCAACCAATATTCGTTTTTTCATTTTTTATTTTGGTTTTGACTCAAATCTTCGGCTGAAATCCCTAAAGCACCCATACTTCAATACTTGTCATTTTAAAAGTAAAAAATGTATGTAGTGGGATGTTTTTGCTAATTTAAATTTTATACAAAGGTATTCGTTCCACGATTAATAATTTGGGGTTATAATTAAGAATTGATATAGTTTAGGGAATTCTTGTTCAAATTTTTTATCATCCATTTTCCCATCGTAATTATTGTCTCCATATTCTAAGCCAACATCAATTAACCCTTCAAAATTTTGCTCGTTCTTAGGAAATTTCTTAACCAAACTTAAAAACTCATCTTCTCCCAGCCTATATATTATTTGACTAATTATATATCCTAAATCATAACTACTTGCAGCTCCACCATTTGGGAAATTTTTTAAAGCTATGAGAGCTTTATAGTCTTTATTTAATGTTTTTACAATTAAATGTTTCATTTTTTGATTCCTATTGAAACTTTGATGAACGTATAATGTATGCTCTATAACAATTCCATTAACATTATCAGTTTTACATCCAAAAAAAAGAGATGTAAATAGAGTGCTTGCAAAAAAAACAATCCTTTTCATATTCTATTTCTCAACAATTACCCATTCCCCTTTAGTCCTTACCAAATATTCATGATCGTACATCGCTTCCGCTTGAATTCCCGGTAAATAATAGCTGCCTAAATAGGCTGCATTCAGCATCACATTAAAGGTTTTTGTGCTGTGTTTTCCTTTTTCCGGTAAATCGAAATAAAAGTTGACGCGGTCGTCTCGAATATCGGTAAATCGCGCTTGACTTGTCGTGCTGCTGCCAAAAGCGGTAAATCGGGTATTCACGATTTCCCATCCCGATGGAAAAATTTGCGTTAAAGCCACATCGTTAACCGGTTCGTTTTTCAAATTACTTACGCTCACGGTGGCCACAAAATCCTGCCCTTGCTTTAATTTGGACACATCAATGGTGTTACCTTTTAAATCTTTGTAGGCGTACGATACGCTTAAACCGCGTTGTTCGGCAAGCTCATGCCCGAGCGGTAATTTCCCCGAATTTAAAACACGCACATAAACCACATTATCTTTTTGGTTTGTAAAAGACAGATTGTTTGCACCGTCATTCACTTGCAATTCACGCTGTGCAATAGCACTTTTGGTGTCTATGTTTTCTGTTTTTCCGTTAATGGTATAATTTATTTTTAAGGCTTTTCCGCCATTGGCATTTACCATTTTTGCCATCGCCAATAAACTGTACGCTGTAGTTTGCGTGCTCATCCAACGGTTGCTCGATAGTTCTTTAGCGATGTATTCTGCCAATTCGCGTTGCTTTGGGTTTTTGGTAAGCACCATAGTTTCTAATGCCATAGCTCGATTTCTGTCTCTCGACCCATAAGTGTAGTAATTGTGTTTAACGGGTTTAAACTCGATATTTGCCGATTGCGAAATATTATCGCTCGCTTCTTTTTGTCCCACCAACGCATAAGCCGCTGCGAGTCGCCATTTGGCTTCGTTCGATATTTCGGTGAATTCGCGAAGTCTGTTCATGCTTGCCAAATCCGGACTTCCTGCCAAAGCCAAGGTGTATAGTCGGTAAGCTTGTGCTAAATCGGAATTATAAATTCTGTAACTCGGTCGCCATTGGCTCGCCGCTTGTTTTTGATAAGCGACCCAATGGCTCTTAAAAGTTAACGGTAAAGCAAAGCCTTTCTTTTCGGCCTCAATCATAAAATGGCCTGCGTAACTGGTGCTCCAATCGTCAACGGCATTTTCTCCCATCCAATAACTCATGCCGCCATTTGGCCTTTGAAAATGTGCCAATCGTTTAATGCCATTTTCAATGTTGGTTTGAATATCCTTCTTTTTATCAAAAGTTAAATCGAAAATATCATTCAAAAATAACTGCGGAAATACGCTCGATGTGGTTTGCTCTAAACAGCCATGTGGATATTGAATGAGGAATTGTAAACGGCGTGAAAAATCCATGGGCGGTAAGGTTGAAAACTCTAAAGTAGCGGTGTTGGTTCCTGCCACTCCAAAGGTTGAAAACGCTAAGGTTTCAGTTGCATTTGCAGCTAAGGTTTTATCTATAGGTTTTGATGTTATTGGGTTTGGATTTACAACATCCAATTCTACTTTATAAGTCGATTTTTCACCGTTTCCGGTGGCAATAACTTCAACGGTGTTGATGCCTTTTGCTTTACTCACATCGAGTTGAAAATAAGTCATTTGCTCATCGGGTTTTACAAAGCTTAACGTTTTTGAATTTTTACCAACCACTGTAATCCCTTCACTTAGTTTCAAACTGATATTAACCTTCTTCACTTTGGGTTCCATGGCAAAAACGGTAACCGGAAGGGTTACTTTTTCACCTGGGCTTAATTTCCGCGGAAGCGTTGCCAAAACCATAAGCGGTTTTTTAACCTCAACAGATTTATCGGTGCTACCATAAGCTTCATTTTTATGATCGCCAGCAATAACCATAGTTCGCACAGCACCAATGTAATTTGGTAGTTTTATGCTGTGCGATTTTTTCTCGTCAGCTTTCAAATTAAATGGCCCTAAATAGGTAACCACAGGCTTAAAACGATTCGCTTTTTTGTTTTTTCCACCAGCCGCATAACCATCGCCACCAATGGCAAATACTTGGTCGATGCTGCCGGAATATGCGCCGATAACATCATCAAAAACATCCCAGGTTTTTACACCCAAAGCTTCGCGTTTATAAAATTCGTTCCATGCATTTGGGGTTTTAAAACGTGTTAAATCGAGTAAGCCCTCTTCAACCACGGCAATGGTGTAAGTCATGGCTTTATTGTTTTTTTCTGAAATATGTACTTGAAAGGTTTCCTTTGGCCGTAACACATCGGGCATGTTTAGTTGCGGTTCCAATTTGGTGTTTGGGTCTTCAACCATAATTGGAATAACGCCAAACAAACGAATGGGCAAATCGTTTGCCGAAATAGCGTGCGGTTGCAACAATGAAATATTGACGAACACATTGGGTGCCATTTCTGGGGTTACAGGCACATTAACCGTAGTCTCGCCTTGTTGCGTTTTTATCCATTTATAATCCAACACTTCGGTGCCATTTTCAATGCTTACCAAAGCCCGACCTTCGCTGCCCGATTGAAAGGTGATTTTTGCCGTTTCGCCAACATTATAAGTCTCTTTATCGGCCGAAAAAACAAGCATTTTAGCGGCTTCTTTATCGCCAGAACTGGAGTTGCTCCACCAATTTTTATAGAAATAAGCGGTTCTTCCAGTGGCGTGACCACTTACGGGATCGATAACTCTGATGAGGTAACGCCCACGATCGTTATCTGGAATATTGATGTTTAGAGTGCTTTTTCCGTTGGCATCGGTATTTATTTTTTTACTTAAATACGGTTTGTGATAGCTGCTAGACATATAGCTCGATAGATTGTCGTACGAGGAATTCCACCACCAACGCCATTCAATTTTATACACTTTCACTTCAAGGTTGTTGCGTTTTACAGGTTTCCCTTTGGCATCAACCACAACCACATTGAAGGTTTGATTTTCATCTGTAAAAAATGAGCCATAAGCATTGCCTTTGGGTGAACGTAAACCAACAAACGACTTATAAGGTGCGTATGGTTTGGTAAAGGCATCCATGGAGAAATCCCCACCGTTTTCGAAAGCACGAACTAAAAATTGGGCATTTAACATACCCGGTGCGTTTTTACCAACATTTAATTTGGTATTGATTTGCGCCAAACCTTCGGCATCAATCTTACCTTCAAAAACATTGATTTCTTCGGTGTTAAATTTACGCGTAGGGTCGTTGAAAACATAGTTTTTATAGTTTTTAAAACTGGTGTACAATGGTGTAAACTTCGCTTTAATTTCAGCTTTAAGATTTTTTCCGGGTGCACCGTGAAGCCATTTCACATCAAGTGTTCCTTTTAATGGAGCGTTACTCGTTAGGATGTCATTTTCAAAATCCACTTTAATTTTTAATCGGTTTGGTTTAACCGTTTCAATCTTGAGTCCTTTATAAAACGTGGCGCCACCAACCGAAACTTTAGAGTTGTAATTTCCTGTTTTATCTTCTTTAACCGTGGGAACGGTAAATTTGTAGAAGTTATTTAGATGGTCGGTAGTTACGTTTTTATATACCAATTTCCCGTTGGGATTTGTAATTTCCATTTTAACCGGATGCCCTTTGGGGAGTTTGTTATCGGTATCATTCAACACAAAGGTTAAATGCAAGGTGTCTCCCGGTCGCCAAACCCCGCGTTCGCCATAAATATATCCTTTAAGTCCGCGCTGTAAACGGTTTCCGGAAACATCAAATTTACTTAGCGACAACGAATTGCCGTCGTGCAGTTTTACATACGTGGTGTTTTGGCCTTTGGAAACAATAGCGAAATTTGCATGTTTATCAGAATCAATGGTAATTAAGCCTTGTGCATCAGTACTTCTACTGGCTATTTCCTGTTGCTGAAAATTGTATAAAGTAATTTTTGCGTTAGCCTCTGGGTTGGTATTTAAAATATTGGTCACCGCAAAATAATAGGAGTTGTTTGAACCGCGTTTTGCAATAACACCAAGGTTTGAAGCCAATAAATTTTGAGACACTATTTTGCGCTCGTTGTAATACGCATCGTGACATGGATTATTTTCTTCGCGCCAATTGTACGCGTAATTTTTGTAGCGGTATGCGAGATTATCCCAATAAGCTTCCTCTTTTAAATCTTCTTCTTCAGGCGACATTTCGTTAAAATCAGCTTCATAGTAATCGTCTTCGTAATAGTCGTCGTATGCATCATCTTCGGTATTTGTAATGTTCGCATTTGCTTCACAATCGTATAACGAATAGCTTTTGTTGTAACTTAATTCAACACGATAAATAGCACCGGCATCGGCCTTAAAAAACTTTGATAAATCGATGCTGTACGCTTTCCATTTTCCTGTATTTTCGGCTGAGGTTTGCAATTGAATGGTTTGTTTTGCAATACGACGGCCAACCTTTTTTATATCATATTTATTATTGCTATCTAAATTGTTATCTTGTAAAAACTGAAGTACATTGTCTTCAAAAATTTTAATCACCCGAACATCAACGGCACTTAAATTAACCGCTTCAAAATTGAATTTTAAGGCTTCGGAATTTGGTAAAATAGTACCATTGCTAATTAATCGCACCTGCGGTTTTAAATCTTCAAACGCAATAATTTCTGAAAAGGCTTTCTTTAATTTATAGTCCTCGGTATTTTTGATGCCCTGAAATACATCAACTTGAATATTACCCACCAATTTGCTGTCCGGATACACTTTTAGCACATTACCATCCACAATGTATTTAGGGTTTTTTATCTTTTGAACACTCACTAAACCATCAAAATTTTGTTGTTTTTTAAGCGGATCGGAAAAGTTGATGGATAGATGCTGTTCGGGTGATTGTATCACATTGACGTCTACAATCGTAAAATTATTTATCCCCGGAATCGCAATCGTGTTTTCACCTTTGTTTGATGCGTTTATAGATTTTCCGTTCCATGTTATATCAATTTTACTGTCTTCAATTTGCCGATTAATACTATCAATTTTAAACTCGAAAAACTTAGAATTTTCATTGGCTTCATTAAAAACAAGATTTAGTTTTTTGCCATTTTGAGAGGCTTCAGCTATGGTTTTTGCATCGTTAATCGATATAACATCGGCTGATTTTATAACACCTTCAAGGTATTGCCAATTTTTGCTGTACGATTGCAAATGGTTGGTAACCACATTAAAATTAGGCGTAATGGTTTTAAACTGAAAGGTATAATCCTTAAAACCATCGGGCATGTTTTTATAAATATCGGCAAGTTTTACCGTTACGGTATATTCTGTTGCGGGCTCTAAATGTTCATCGGGCGTAAAAAGCAAAGTGTGTTTGTTGGCAACCGTTAATTTGCCTTCAACATGCGGTTTTATGCTCACGATTTTATCGGTGATTTCTGCTCCCGTTTCCCAACCATCAACCTCGTTAGCTAAATTAATTTGAATGGGATTTGCAACCGATGTGATTCCCGATGTGGTGTAACTTATGTAATCTCGAAATTTGAAAAGATTATCGGTTTCTACTACTTTCTTTTTACAAGATGCCGCTAACGCAAGAATCAATACGAAAGCAAAAAGCTTTTTTAATGACATAGATTGATGGATTTAAATGAACAAAATAACTAAAAAAGAAAGCGTAAGCAGTTTCATTTGTAGATCCTTAATGATATTATCTGTCAAATGTAACATCGAAATAGCTTTTGTAGGATAAAGATATTTTTCGCATACGATGTTTCTCGTTAATAAAGTTACGTTCAATTTTTGGTGTTTAGGCTTTTTAAAAATGTTAAATAAGTCTTAAGGTTTTTAGGCTGAAGTTTCGAAAATAAAAAATTTCTTGAAAACGAACTATCTCGAGGGGAGCGTATAGATGTTTCAATCGTTTCATTTTGAGTTTAGGGCCAAAAACCGAAATTTGTTATTTAGATTGCCGATAAACGTCACGTATTTTTAAATTATCATTAGAATTTTTGCCTCTTCGTAACCATAAAATGAACAATAAACGTATATTGAAATACCCAAAATCGATTTTTATGAAAACCTATTATTTAAGAAACTGGTTTGTTTTATTGTACTTTGCCGTATTATCATGTACGGTTTCATGCTCCAAGAATGATTCCGCTGAAGATATTGAAAAGCGTGAAGCACTTACCATTAAAGAAAACATATTCCAATTAGTTAATGCTCATCGGGCAGTTATTGGTAAAGAACCACTTGCTACAAATTATCTAGCCAGCCAATTAGCCGAAGAACACACCCGCTATATGATAACGCAAAACGATATTAGTCATGACAATTTTGATGACAGAGCCGACAGATTGTTTGATGAGGAAAACGCTAAAAGCGTAGGCGAAAATGTTGCTGCCAAACAAAGGTCTGCAAAAGACGTTATGGAAGCTTGGTTAAATAGCACAGGGCATCGCGAAAATATTGAAGGCGATTTTACACATATTGGCATTAGTGCCGTTAAAAATGATGTGGGACAGTATTATTATACCCAACTTTTTTTGAAACAGTAAGACATTGTAAGCTTTACTTTAATATGCGAAATATTAACAATATATGAAAATGATTCCCTTTTTGAAGGGGAATGATTTTAGGATATTTAAAGATAAACTTAAGTCATTTTTTAGTTTGAGAATTCCCCTCCTTGGAGGGGCTAGGGGTGGGTTTTTAATTCCTCAATGGTTTTCTCAATTTCTGTCAACACCCAACTAAGATTATTTTTAACATCCAAATCTCTAAACCTAATCATTGTAATTCCAAACGATTCTATGCGCTTTTGCCTCTTAGCATCATTTTCTTGATGGCCTTCTTCAAAGTGAATTGAACCATCTACTTCAATAGCTAACCCAAGATCTTTACAATAAAAATCAACTATAAAATTATCTATAGGGATTTGCCTACTGAATCTTGCACCAATTTTTTTAGCCTTTATTTCACGCCATAAAGCTATTTCTCCCACAGTCATGTTGTTGCGAAGATTTTTGGCAAGCGGAACTAAATCTGGATTATATGGAATTATTTTTCTCATTTTATGACCCACCCCTTAATCCCCTCCAAGGAGGGGAAAAACATTGTGCTAAGTTTTAGAATTTTGCTTTTCTTTAATAATATAAATTATAAATTTTTAAAAATAACTTAATCATATTTCTAAATTGTTCCCCACCAAAAAGAGAAAGGTTTATGGGGTTTTTTAATTACAATCTACTTTCATTTTTTTGAAAATTCCCCTCCTTGGAGGTGCTAGGGGTGGGTTTTTTGCATTTATAAAAATCAGTCAATAAACCTATAATCCCATAGTTTATTGTTCATAAATCCCGATAGTCAATTCGCCTTTATCGTCCATAGTCGCACGGTACATCCCAGCTGTATTGAATTCGGCTACCATATTCCCATTTATGTCAATGGCAACAATACCACCGGTGCCACCAAGTTTAGTCAGTTTATTTTGAATGACTTCCTTTGAAGCTTCTTTAAGCGACAAGCCTTTGTACTCCATAAGCGCAGAAATATCGTAAGCCACCATACCACGAATAAAATACTCGCCCCAACCCGTGCTCGATACGGCGCAGGTGTTATTATTGGCATAAGTGCCAGCCCCAATTATGGGCGAATCGCCAATGCGCCCCCAGCGTTTGTTGGTCATGCCGCCTGTTGAAGTTCCAGAAGCTAAATTCCCGTTTTTATCGAGTGCCGCACAACCTACCGTTCCAAATTTTGCATCTTTAATATCGGCATCGTAAAATGACACTTTAGTATCGTGATCCAATTCTGTTTTTTCTTTATCTTTTATGTTTTGAAGGGATTTAAATCGTCTTTCGGTATAAAAATAATCTGGGTCAACAATTTGCAAATTTTGTTCTTTAGCAAAGGCATCCGCACCTTTTCCAGAGAGCATTACATGAGGCGATTTGTCCATTACGGCTCGCGCCAAATCAATGGGGTTTTTAACGGTTGTTGTTCCAGCGGAAGCACCTGCATTCAAAGTGTTTCCATCCATTATCGAGGCATCGTGTTCGTTGGTTCCTTCATTTGAAAAAACAGCACCTTTCCCAGCATTAAAAAGCGGCGAATCCTCCATAACATTTATGGTTTTGGTTACGGCATCCAAACTGCTTCCGCCGTTTTTCAAAATATTATAACCCACGCGAATGGCTTCTTCTAATTTCTGTTTGTAAGCGCTTTCCATTTCGGCAGACATGTTCTTTTTTAAAATCGTGCCCGCACCTCCGTGAATGATTATAGCAAATTCTTGTTTTGGCATTTTGGTGGTTTCTTCAGTATTATTTTCAACATTTTTACAAGCGCTGAAAACGAATAAAACAGACCATAAAAAGATAATTTTTTTCATAATGATTTAGATGTATTGAATGGTTTTAAAGATAGTATTTAAATATAAAATTGAGGAAAACAAACCCTAGAAATTAGTATATTCGCAAATAATTTGAATAATAATATTAAAACAAAAATATATGAGAGCGGTGATAACTGATTTCGGAATTGAAGAAACGCTAAAAACATTGGGGATAGATGCTGTAAATGATGGCACATCAACAGGGTCAAATCATTTTTCCAACGGCGAAATAATTGAGTCGTATTCGCCAGTTGACGGAAAATTAATTGGAAAAGTAAAAACGACCACAAAAGCAGATTACGATAAAGTGATGGATGCGGCAACCAAGGCTTTTAAAACTTGGAGGGACATACCAGCACCACAACGCGGAGAAATTGTACGCCAATTTGGAAACAAACTGCGTGAATTAAAAGAGCCATTAGGTAAATTGGTGTCTTACGAAATGGGCAAATCCCTGCAAGAAGGCTACGGCGAAGTGCAGGAAATGATTGATATCTGCGATTTTGCTGTTGGTTTATCACGACAGCTAAATGGCCAAACCATCCCGTCTGAACGTCCGGGGCACGTTATGCGCGAACAATGGCATCCCATTGGTGTGGTGGGCATTATTTCGGCATTTAACTTTCCAGTCGCTGTTTGGGCGTGGAACACCGCTTTAGCGTGGATTTGTGGTGATGTTTGTGTTTGGAAAGCTTCAGAAAAAACACCGTTATGCGCTGTGGCCTGTCAAAATATTATTGCCGAAATCTTAAAAGACAATAACTTGCCCGAAGGCATTTCGTGTATTATAAATGGCGATTACAGAGTGGGTGAGTTTATGACCACCGATAATAAAATCGCGTTGGTCTCGGCAACCGGTTCCACCAGAATGGGACGTATTGTTGGAAAAACAGTGGCCGAACGTTTTGGCAAATCCCTTTTGGAATTGGGCGGAAACAATGCCATTATCATCACACCATCGGCCGATTTAAAAGTCATTGTTCCCGGTGCTGTATTTGGTGCTGTGGGCACTTGCGGACAACGCTGTACATCAACACGTCGTTTAATCATTCACGATTCGGTTTACAATAAAGTTAAAGATGCCATTGTTGGTGCTTACAAACAATTAACGATTGGAAATCCGTTAGACGAAAAAAATCATATTGGGCCACTAATCGATAAAGATGCCGTAAACACCTATTTGGCTGCCATTGAAAAAGCAAAAGCCGAAGGCGGAAACGTTTTAGTTGAAGGTGGTGTTTTAGAAGGTGAAGGTTATGAAAGCGGATGCTATGTAAAACCAGCCATTGTTGAAGCTGAAAACCATTTTGAAATCGTACAGCACGAAACCTTTGCTCCCATTTTATATTTAATGAAATATTCTGGGGATGTTGAAAATGCCATTGAAAAACAAAACGGTGTGGCTCAAGGATTATCCTCGGCCATTATGACAAATGAACTGAAAGAAGCCGAGAAATTCTTGTCGTATGCAGGTTCAGATTGTGGTATTGCCAATGTAAATATCGGGACTTCGGGTGCCGAAATTGGTGGTGCTTTTGGTGGCGAAAAAGAAACTGGTGGCGGACGCGAATCAGGCAGCGATGCTTGGAAAGTGTACATGCGCAGACAAACCAATACTATTAATTATTCTGATGAATTGCCTTTAGCGCAAGGGATTAAGTTTGATTTGTAATTGGCTTTTAAGCAATTTAAATGTTCAGAAAACCGTTTCTATTTGAAACGGTTTTTTTTGTGCTCTTTTTCCAAAATTAAACCTATTTAAAATATCCGAGTCTAAAAAGTGCAGCAAAATATTAGTTATGAAACCCAAGCACATTCAACATTTATATCGACGCGTTGGCTTTGGGCTGCTCCCCGATCAGCTTCAAACGTTATTAAAAAAAAGTAAAGCGCACATTGTTGATGGCCTTGTTGAAGCTTCAAAAACCGTAACGCCGTTGCGAGTTGACACTTCCGAAATCGAAGCCGTTTTTAGTGGTAACATGATGGTTACAAAAAAACTTAGTCCCGAATCCCGTCGTAAAATCAGAAAGTTAAGTCGTGAAAAACAAATGGAATTCAACTTGGCTTGGATGGAACGACTTACCGATTCCACCGAAATTTTAAGGGAAAAAATGACGCTTTTTTGGGCCAACCATTTTGTGTGCAAAGACAACAGCATTACTTACATCCAGCAATTTAACAATACCCTAAGAACACATGCCCTCGGTAATTTCAAGGCTTTTGTAAACGCCATTTCAAAAGAAGCCGCCATGGTAAAATACCTAAACACCAAACAAAACAGAAAGCAAAACCCCAACGAGAATTTTGCCCGAGAGCTGATGGAACTGTTCACTTTGGGAGAAGGCCATTACACCGAAACCGACATAAAAGAAAGCGCCAAGGCCTTTACCGGTTACAGCCATAATTTGCGGGGCGAATTCGTTTTTAGGAAACGGCAGCACGATGAAAGCGATAAAACCTTTTTTGGCAAAGCCGGAAACTTTTCGGGCGAAGACATTGTCGATATAATCTTGAAACAAAAACAATGCGCCACATTTATCTGCGGAAAAATATACCGTTATTTTGTAAATGAAAACGTGGATGAAAACCATGTTAACGCGATGGCCAACGTGTTTTATAGAAACTATAACATTGAAACTTTGATGCGCTACATGCTCATGTCCGATTGGTTTTACGATAAAAAAAACATCGGTGTAAAGATAAAATCGCCCATTGAGTTTTTGGTGGGCTTAAAAAGCACAGTGCCCATTACATTTAAAAACCCAAAACAATGGCTTTACATGCAAAAACTATTGGGGCAAATCCTATTAAACCCGCCAAATGTCGCCGGATGGAAAGGTGGCAAACAATGGATTGACAGCAACACCATTGTACTGCGGTTAAAGCTTCCGTCTTTGTTGTTGAACAGCGCGTACATCTCAAAAGTTAAAACCGGTAAAGCGGATGCTAAAATAGATTTTAAAAAAGCTGTGTTCAATAAAAAATATGGTAAACGTTTTAAAGCGGATGCGAATTGGAGTTATTTCAACAGCCATTTTAAAAATGTTAAGATGAGTGAATTGGAAACACACCTTTTGGCTTGTAAAATAAACGATAATACAAAAGCGTATTTAAGGACTTTAGATAAACCTTCGAAGCAAGAATATAGCATACAGCTCATGTCGTTGCCCGAATATCAAATGTGTTGATAATAAAAAATTCGCCAATGTGTAGCGTTGGCGTATCAGTTGAAATTGTCATTCTCGCGAATGCGGGAATCTAAAAAAGAATTTTGCTTTAGGAAAATTATTTATTTATGGACAGAAGAAAATTTTTAAAACAGTCGTCTTTGGCCAGTAGCCTATTTTTGGTACCCAGTTTTGTGCGCGCTTTCGAGGAGGTGGCGAGCAGTAAATTGGGGTACAAACGTTTGGTCATCATTCAGCTTTCGGGCGGTAACGATGGGTTGAACACCGTGATTCCCTTTAGAAACGATTTGTATTACAAAAACCGACCAACCCTAGGGATTTCAAAAAGCAATACCATTAAAATTAATGATGATGTTGGGCTACATCCCAGCTTAAAACCTTTAAAACAGCTGTACGACAAAGGCTATTTGTCAATCATCAACAATGTAGGGTACCCCAATCCGGTGCGGTCGCATTTTAGGTCGATGGACATTTGGCAAACAGCTACCGATTCCAATAAATATTCGCAAAGCGGATGGATTGGCAGGTATTTAGATCATTACGGAACGCACCCACACAGTGCCATTGAGGTTGATGAAAAGTTATCCCTTGCCATGAAAGGCGAAACCTTAAATGCCTTGGCGACGCAAGATGCCAAATCGCTGTACAATTTATCTAGAGACCCCTATTTTAAAAACTTGGCAAAACACCAAAACGACACTCATTTAAGCGAGCATAATTTAGGCTATTTGTACAAATCGATGATTGCCGCCCAATCGTCTGCCCAATATATTTTTGAAACTAGCAAAACCGTGTCCACTAAAAAAGAATACCCCAATAACAAATTTGGAAAACAAATGAAAACCACGGCGCAGTTTATCAATTCGCATTTGCAGACCAAAGTATTTTACACGGCTTTGGATGGTTTCGATACGCACGTTAATCAATTAAATACCCAAAAGCGGCTGTTGGGCATTTACGCCAAAAGTGTAGAGGCTTTTGTAGATGATTTAAGAGCCCACAACACCTTTAAAGATACCTTGATTTTAACGTTTTCTGAATTTGGGCGTCGCGTATCGCAAAACGCTAGCATTGGCACCGACCACGGTACGGCAAATAACATTTTTGTTATCGGCGAGAATTTAAAGCGCCAAGGCATCTACAACAATGTGGCAAGTTTAAACGATTTGGACGATAACGGCGATTTAAAATTCGAAATAGATTTTAGAACCATTTATGCTACCGTATTAGATAAATGGCTTGAAGTAGATGATAAAAAAGTACTTAACAAGTCATTTAAGCAATTGGATTTTATTTAAAGTAAAACCATCAACTATACTTTACCTTTCTTAAAATGCGCAAGGCTTCTTTATAAAGGCTGTACAATTCCTCGCTATACGCTTTTAGGTAGGGTTTTGCTTCGTGAAGTTTATCAATGGCTTCATGGAAAAGATTGAGGTAACAAATTAAGTACGTTACCGGTAAGTTTTTTAAATCTTGTTCTTCATTTTTTGTAAAAGGAAGTCCTTTTTTAAGCTTTTCCAAAATGGCATTGTTGGCATTGTAAATATGATGCAGTACTTTTTTATCAAACTGAGGTGGCTCGAATAATAATTTTGTTTCAATATTATAATTGGCATTATCTTCAAAACTTATAATGGTTTCTTCCAACGGATAATATTTATTGGTGTTTTGAAGCCCTAAATTCACATATTCGATAATCTTAAAACTATCCGAATCAATAGAAATTGAAACCTCATCGAATACCGAAAAAAACAAGCGTACTTGCTCGTTTATCAATTCGATATCAACCCTAGAAAAAAAGGTTTTCTCTTTTACTAATTTTTTTTGGGCAGACCAGCATACCACAAAATATTCTTTAAACACTTTGTATTGCGCATTGTAATCTTTACGGGTGTTCATAAAATGAAAAACAGCATCAAGGGTATGCTCAATATTGTTTTGCGCGTGGTTTTCAATGGCCTCGACAATTTTGGAATTGATGTCTTTTAGTTCAATATCGAACACCTTTGGCATGCTCATGCTACCGTCTCTAAAAAACACCGAACCGCCATAATATTTCCATATGTTTTTGCGCAACGATGTAATTTTCCCCGTGGGACGAATGGTGACCAAACCCACAACTTTATCGTCGGGCAAATGCGGAAACGGAATGTTTTCGTACTGCACAATGGGCGGGTGATTTAAATAGGCGTTAATGAGGTTTTGGATTTTGCTATCGTCAAAAAAATCGACACCAATAATATTATTATCCTCATCTTCAACACCAATTACAATGTACGAGTTGTTTTTTGGGTTGCTGTTTGATAGCGCACAAATATGTTTTAAAAACTTTGCCTTCCCTTCTTTTTGGCTAATATCGATTTTACGTTTTTTATCGTAAAAACTGTTCTCATCGTTGTGAGCCAAAAGGTGTTTTATAAGAAGGCGTTTGTTGATCATTTTAAATATTGTCTATTTGTCATTCCCGTGAAGGCGGGATTCTTATAGTTTTAATTCTAAAGTTCTCTTTTCACTATCGTCGAACTCGCCTGCGCAGTACAAAACACCAATAAATCGGCAATATTAACATGTGGCGGACGCGAAATGGCAAAGTAAATAATCTCCGCAACATCTTTGGCTTGTAGCGCTTTGTAGCCTTTGTAAACGGTATCGGCAACGGCATCGCCTTTAAAACGCACTTGCGAAAATTCGGTTTCAACCAAACCTGGATTTATGGCGCCTACTTTTATTCCAAACGGATTCAAATCAATACGCATCCCTTCGGTTATGGCCAAAACGGCATGTTTACTGGCACAATACACATTGCCCTTGGGGTAGACCTCTTTACCCGCCGAAGACCCAATATTTATAATATGCCCTGATTGCCTTTCGGTCATTTGCGGGATTACGGCTTTGCTCACATAAAGTAAGCCTTTTACGTTAATGTCCATCATGGCATCCCAATCGTCTAAATCTCCTGCTTGAATAGGGTCTAAGCCATGTGCATTTCCAGCGTTATTAATAAGAATATCGATGGTTTTAAATGCTTTTGGAAGCGATTCTATAGCTCGCAGCGTTTCGGCTTTATCGCGCACATCAAAGTTTAAAATATGTACGTGGGTTAGCTTTTCCAAAGCCTGCTGAATTGTTTTTAAACGTTCTAATCGTCTTCCGCAAAGCACTAAGTGAATCCCATGTTTTGCGAACTCATAAGCCGTGGCTTCGCCAATGCCACTTGTTGCTCCAGTAATTAGGGCGGTTTTTGTCATTTTTAATAAGATATTATGCGTTTTTCATCTTATAAAAATACTTAAACAGATTGAATAGCCTTTAGTAGAAATGCAACATTTACAATAAACTTATCATAATTATATGTTAAACGCTGTAATCATTGCATTCCGCTTAACTTTTAACCAATTTTTAACAGCATTACAATAAAAATTTTAACAATTTGCAATGCTCAAAAAAAGAGTGGTATATTCGTGTCCTTTGTGCTCTGGGTTTACCGTAAAAAAAACCGTTTTATTAAGGTGAATTCAAAGCTGAAAGGACATGCTTTTAAAAAAATAAAAAAATGGAAGAGACAGGTACAATTGATATTAAGACCATTAACGAAAAAATAGAAAAAGAAAGTGCTTTTGTTGATTTGCTCATGCTGGAGATGAACAAGGTTATCGTGGGACAAAAACACATGGTTGAACGTTTGCTTATTGGCTTATTGGGTCAAGGGCACATTCTGCTTGAAGGTGTTCCCGGTTTGGCAAAAACATTAGCTATTAACACCTTATCACAAGCGGTTGATGGCAGTTTTAGCAGAATACAATTTACACCAGATTTGTTACCGGCCGATGTTACCGGAACCTTAATTTACAACATGAAGGTTAGCGATTTCTCGATTAAAAAAGGGCCTATTTTCGCAAACTTTGTTTTAGCTGATGAAATTAACAGGGCGCCAGCAAAAGTACAATCGGCCTTACTAGAGGCGATGCAGGAAAAGCAAGTTACCATTGGCGATGAAACCTTTGCTTTAGACAAACCATTCTTGGTAATGGCAACACAAAACCCTGTTGAGCAAGAAGGAACTTACCCGTTACCAGAAGCTCAGGTAGATCGTTTTATGCTAAAAACCGTTATAGATTACCCCAAACTAAACGAAGAGCAGTTTATTATGCGCGCCAATTTAAAAGGCGCCTGGGATAAAGTAAACCCTGTGGTTTCTGTAGCGCAAATATTAAAAGCTCAAGAGGTAGTTCGTGAGGTTTATATGGATGAAAAAATCGAAAAATACATCCTCGATATCATATTCGCCACGCGTTACCCCGAAAAATATAAGCTAGCCGATTTAAAACCATTAATCTCTTTTGGAGCTTCGCCTCGTGGTAGTATTAATTTGGCAACAGCGGCAAAATGTTTCGCTTTTATTAAGCGCCGAGGCTATGTAATTCCTGAAGATGTGCGTGCTGTGGTGCACGATGTTTTAAGGCATAGAATTGGCATTACTTACGAAGCTGAGGCCGAAAATGTAACCTCAGAAGACATCATCAATAAAATTGTAAACGAGATTGAGGTACCTTAAAAAAGTTCAAAGTTTTAAATTTAAAGTTTAAAGTTAACCTAACCTTGAACTTTTAATATTTAACCTTGAATATCTAACATGGATACTAAAGAATTACTAAAAAAAGTACGGAAAATTGAGATTAAGACACGGCGATTGTCTGATCATATTTTTGGAGGCGAATACCATTCTACCTTTAAGGGGCGTGGTATGACCTTTTCTGAAGTACGCCAGTATCAATTTGGAGACGATGTGCGAAATATCGATTGGAATGTAACCGCGCGCTACAACGAACCGTATATTAAAGTTTTTGAAGAAGAACGCGAACTCACCATGATGCTTATGGTAGATGTTTCGGGCTCGGAATTATTCGGTACCCAAGAGCAATTTAAAAATGAAGTGGTTACCGAAATTGCTGCAACTTTAGCGTTTTCAGCAACCCAAAACAACGATAAAATAGGGCTCATTTTATTTTCTGATAAAGTAGAACTTTATATTCCGCCCAAAAAAGGACGTTCGCATGTATTGCGTATTATTCGTGAATTGATTGAGTTTCAACCAGAAAGCAAACAAACCAATATTGCCGAAGCTTTAAAGTTTTTATCGAACGTAATGAAAAAGAAAGCCATTGTGTTTGTACTGTCCGATTTTATTGCTGACGATTATAAACAAACCATGAAAATCGTTTCTGGAAAACACGATGTTACGGGCATTCGCGTGTATGATAAACGTGAAGAAGACTTGCCTAATTTAGGCATGGTACAAATGCAAGATGAAGAAACTGGTGAGTTAATGTTGGTTAATACGGCATCAAAAAAAGTAAGGCGTAATTACGGCAAGTTCTATCAAGAAAAAGTAGACTATTATACGGATGCCTTTACCAAATCGGGTGCGGGCATAATTGATTGTCGTGTGGATGAAAGTTATGTAAAAAAACTGTTGGGCTATTTTAAAAGAAGAGGCTAATGAGTGCGAAGTTAGAAGCATGAAGAAAGCAAAAATGGATAAAAAAATTAAGATAAATATTAAAGATAAAGGCAAAAAAACTTCAAGCTTCAGGCTTCGGGCTTCAAGCGTTATTTTCTTTTTCCTATGCTCTTTTTCCGTTTTAAACGCCCAAGTTACTTCGGCCATCGATTCAACCTCCATAAAAATTGGAGAGCAAATCACTTACAGTATTCAAGTGGAAACCGATTCAACGAGTTTAGTCGTGTTTCCCGAAGGACAAACATTTTCACCCTTGGAAATGATTGAATCCTATAAAGTAGATACCTTAAAAAACAACGACAGATTCAATCTTATAAAAAAATACGGTTTAACCCAATTCGATTCGGGCTCGTACACCATTCCGAGGCAAAAAATTATTATTGGCGATAAAACCATATTTACAGATTCGCTAAAAGTTGAAGTACATAATGTGGTTGTTGATACCACAAAACAAGGGTTGTACGACATAAAGCCTATTATTGAAGTGGATAAAAGCGGAAGCAATTGGTGGAAATATGTATTGCTAACACTACTAATAATCGGCATTATTGGGTTTTTAATCTATTGGTTTATTTGGCGAAAAAAACCGCTTTCAGAAGAAGAACAAATTGCTTTATTGCCCCCTTACGACAGAGCAAAATTAGCCTTAAAAAAACTTGACGAAAGCCAATATTTAGAACACGAAAACCTTAAGGATTACTATTCTGAGCTCACATTCATCATCAGAAAATATCTTGATGAAAAGGTTTACGACCGCGCCTTGGAAAGCACTACAGATGAATTGATAAGCCGACTTAATTTACTAAAAGATGGCAATCAAGTTGATATTAGTAAAGACGATATTAAAAAACTTGAAAGCATTTTAAAACGTGCCGATTTAGTGAAATTCGCAAAATCTGCTCCAGATGTTGAATTGGCAAAATTAGACAGAAATACCATTGATGTTGAAATCGATAATGTTAAAGAGGCATTGCCCGAACCCACAGAAGAAGAAAAACTTTTAGACGAAAAATACAAAGCCGAACAAGCCCGCAAAAAGAAGCGTAAAAAAGTTATAATAACCGTGGCTATTGGTGTGTTTTTACTCATATCAACCTTTGTTGGCTTTGGTTTAAAGTATGGTTTTAGCTATGTTAAAGACACCATTATTGGGCACGAAAGCAAGGAGCTTTTAGAGGGCAATTGGGTTACCAGCGCCTATGGTTATCCACCAATAACCATTTCAACTCCAAAAGTTTTAAAGCGTGTTGAGGTACCGATGGCAGAGGGGGCCAAAAGCAACATGTCGGTTTCGGCGTTTAGTTATGGTACACTTTTAGATTTCTTTTCGGTAACGGTAAGCACAACTGTGTTGAACAACGCGGGAGAAAACAACATAGATTTGGAAAAGGTTTCAGAAAACAGCCTTAAAGCCTTCGAAGCAAAAGGCGCCAAAGACATTGTTGTATTAAGAGATAAATTTACAACACCAAATGGTGCCGAAGGGTTAAAAACCCACGGGACATTAAAAATACCAAACCTCACTTCAGAAAAACTTCAAAGTGGAAAATACACCATGCTTCAGTTTGCATCGCAAAACGTTTTGCAACAAATTATAATTACAAGTGCAGAAAATGACACCTATGCAGACCAAATGGTAGAACGTATTTTATATTCAGTAGAACTAAAAGAAGCCGAAGAATAATGTTTGAGGGAATTCAATTTTTAAATAAAGAACTGTTTTGGCTATTGCTACTGTTGCCATTAGCGCTCTTTTGGTACGTGTTAAAACATAAAAAGCAAACAGCCGAATTAAAAATGTCGAGCTTAAAAGGCTTTAAAACCACAAATTCGTGGCTGCCAAAAGTAAAGCACTTGCTGTTTGTTTTAAGATTAATGGCATTGGCTTTATTAATATTGGCCATTGCAAGGCCACAAACGGTTGATGTTTCAACAAGAACCAAAACCACCAAAGGCATCGATATTGTAATGGCCATTGATGTGTCGGCAAGTATGTTGGCTAAAGATTTATCGCCAAATCGGTTAGAAGCTTTAAAAAAAGTAGCAGCCGAATTTATTAAAGGCCGACCAAACGACAGAATCGGTTTGGTGGAATATGCCGGCGAAAGCTTTACCAAAACACCAATAACCAGCGATAAATCTATCGTTTTACGCTCTTTAAAGGATATAAAATACAATACGATTATTGAAGGCGGTACAGCCATTGGCATGGGTTTAGCCACCTCGGTAAATCGATTGAAAGATAGCAAAGCATCTAGTAAGGTTATTATTTTATTAACTGATGGCGTTAACAATTCTGGATTTATAGACCCAAAAATTGCTAGCGAACTCGCTTTGGAATACGATATAAAAACATACACGATTGGTATTGGCACCAATGGCACTGCGTTAACTCCGGTTAGCATATTGCCCAATGGTAATTTTCAATATGCACGTGCCCAAGTTGAAATAGATGAAGAACTACTTAAAGAAATTGCCCAAGTTACGGGTGGCAAATATTTTAGAGCGACCAACAACAAGAAATTAGAAGAAATTTACAACGAAATAAACAAGCTTGAAAAAACAGAAATTGAAGAATTTAAATTTTATAATTACGAAGAAAAGTATCGTTCATTAGTCCTTTTAGCAGGAGCATTATTGCTTTTAGAATTACTATTGCGCTTTACCTTTTTTAGAAGTTTTATATAAAATATGTTTTTTTCATTTCCGCGAAGGCGGAAATCTCATAATACCGAAACAAGAAAAAAGATAATAAGTAAAACACAAATAGAATATTAAGTAAAACACAAATAGAATATATTAAGTCACACTGAGCTTGTCGAAGTGTTTTTAAAAATACAGGAAATTGAAATTTGTTTTAAAACAACTAAACAAATCCACGAAAAACAAATAAACAGTACATGCAGTTAGAAGAAAAAATATGGTTTTGGGCACTGGGAATTATTCCGGTAATAATCCTGTTCTTTTTGGTGCTTCAAATCTGGAAACACAAAGCTCAGCAAAAATTTGCCGATAAAAAGCTGCTTAAAAGATTAAGTCCTAATAGGTCTTTATTCAAATCCATTTTAAAAATAGTGGTTTTAAGTTTGGCATTTGCCTGTTTAACCTTAGCGTTGGTAAACCCTAAAATAGGCACCAAGTTAGAAACCGTAAAACGCGAAGGCGTCGATATTGTTTTTGCTGTCGATGTCTCAAAAAGTATGCTCGCCGAAGATATTGCCCCCAACCGATTGGAAAAATCGAAACAATTGGTCACGCAAATCATAAATAATTTGGCAAGCGATCGCGTTGGTATTATCGCTTATGCGGGAAAAGCGTTTCCGCAATTGCCCATAACCACAGATTATGCGTCGGCTAAAATGTTTTTAAACAGCATGAATACCGATATGCTTTCGTCGCAGGGAACCGCCATTGACGAAGCCATTAAATTGGCTAAAACATACTTTGATGACGAGCAGCAAACCAACCGGGTACTCATTATTATTTCTGATGGAGAAGACCACGGCGAAAATGCCGTTGCACTTGCCGAAGAAGCCAATAAGGAAGGTATTCGGATTTTTACTATTGGCGTGGGCGATGTAAAAGGTGGTCCCATTCCCGAAAAACGCAATGGTATTGTTTTAAATTATAAAAAGGATAACCAAGGCGAAACGGTGATTACGCGGTTGGATGAAGAAACACTTAAAAAAATTGCCGCAGAAGCCAATGGTGCCTATATAAACGGTAAAAGCACCAGCGATGTGGTTGAAAATA
Organism: Hwangdonia lutea; assembly: GCF_032814565.1. GTDB lineage: Bacteria > Bacteroidota > Bacteroidia > Flavobacteriales > Flavobacteriaceae > Hwangdonia > Hwangdonia lutea. The sequence continues at coordinate 1,771,333 of NZ_CP136521.1, read as the reverse complement.
TCAGGGAAATTTTAAATAAAATGGATAAAACCGAGTTTGAAGCCAAACAATTTGCCGAATATAAAGACCAGTTTCAATGGTTTTTAGGCTTTGGTATTTTCTTTTTACTCCTGGATGTTTTTCTTTTAGAACGAAAAACGGCATGGTTGAAAAAGTTGAATCTGTTTAACGAAAACTTGTAAAGTATCGCTTTGAAACATGTTTCAAAGCATCCGTTGAAATTGTCATTTCCGCGAAAGCGAAAACCTTATGAATTAAGCTATTATTAATAAACATTTATAAAATTTTTAACGAACTTAAACTAAAAGGTTTTCTATATTAGAATTTAGAATCGATAAAAATGAAACACATATCCATATTTATATTAACCTTATTTACGGCCTTTTCTTTTGCACAAGAAAAAGAGCAATTAATGGCGTTAAAAAAAGCCAATAATTATGTGTACGAAGGCAATACTTTGGCTAACGAAGACGATTTTGTTTCGGCTGAAATGGCATACAGAAAAGCCATATCGGAACAACCAACGAGTGTTGCGGGCATATACAATTTAGGAAATTCGTATTACAAAAAAGGCAATTATGAGGAAGCTTTATTCCGCCATCAGCAAGCGGCCGAAAATGCAGCATCTAAAGCTGAAAAACACAAAGCATTTCATAATATTGGCAATATTTTAATGCAGAACAAAAAGTGTAAAGAAGCCGTTGAAGCCTATAAAAGCGCATTGCGAAATAACCCTGCCGATGATGAAACACGTTATAATTTAGGATTGGCAAAAGAATGTGCAGAACAGCAAAAAGACCAGCAAGACGAAAATAAAGACGACGAAAACAAGGATAACAAGGACGAGAACAAAGACGAGCAAAACCAAGATAAAAAAGATAACGAAGGCGACAATAAAGAAGACAACAAAGACGAAGGCGATAAGGATAAAAAAGAAGGCGACGATAAAAAAGATGACGAAGGCAAGCCTAAAGACGAGAAAGAAGATAAAGGCAAAGGTGATGACGACAAGAAAAAAGAACAGCAAAAGCCAAAGCCGCAACCCGGACAATTATCGCCACAGCAAATAAAAAGTTTATTGGAGGCCATGAATAACCAAGAAAAAAAGGTGCAAGAAAAAATGAATGCCGAAAAGCAAAAAGGCATCAAAATAAAAACCGAAAAAGATTGGTAAAAAAGTTGGAAGTTTGAAGACCGAAGCTATAAGATTAATTCTGTTTTAGTTTGCAGTTTCCTGCAAGGTTTTAAAAACCTTGTGGGTCTTTTAAAAAAAAAAGACGTTGAAAGAATTAAAGAAATATTAGATCATTTTTGTCATTCCTGCGTAGGCAGGAATCCATTTTGAAAAGATAAATGAAACTTAAAAAACACATATCCATTTTAATACTCATGCTTGTTACAAGCTTTGCCTTTTCGCAGGTAAAATTTGAAGCCAAGGTTAGTAAAAAGAAATTAGGCGTAAACGAGCGTTTACGTGTCGATTTTGAAATGAATCAAGATGGCGACAATTTTAACCCACCAAGTTTTACCGGGTTTACGGTTGTTGGCGGTCCAAACCAATCGGTAAGTAATTCGTGGATTAACGGCGTTCGATCATATAAAAAAACATACAGCTATTTTTTAGCGCCCAAAAAACAGGGTAATTTCACCATTAATCAAGCCACCATTTCCGTTGATGATGAAACCTATAAAACCTTACCCGTAAAAATTGTGGTTACGGCCGCGGTTGATAAACCCAAAGACCCCAACGACCCAAATTATGTGGCCTCAGAAAACATTCATTTAGTTGCAGAAATTTCGAAAACTAATCCGTATTTAAACGAAGCCATTACGGTAGTTTACAAGTTGTATGTTGCACCAAATACGGGCGTAGATAATTGGCGAGAAATTGATAGCCCAAGATATAACGATTTTTGGAGTCAGAACATAGATATGAAAGGACAAAAAGTCCAAAATGGCACCTATAAAGGCGAAGATTATCGATTTTTAGTGTTGCGTAAAACCGTACTCTATCCGCAGAAAACAGGAAAATTAAATATTGAGCCCTTAAGTCTGGATATCACGGTTCAAGTACCCACCAATAGACGCGATATTTTTGGAAGCCGAATCATGTCTCGTGCTCACCGAACGGTTTCTGCCGGTAGTAAAACCATTCATGTTAAACCTTTACCAGAAAAAGGAAAACCAGTAGATTTTACGGGAGCAGTGGGTGATTTTAGATTTAATGTATCGGCATCAAAAACCGAATTGGATGCTTCAGAATCGCTTCAAGTTAAAGTTGGTATAAGCGGAAAAGGTAACCTGAAATTATTTAAATTACCTAAGGTATCGCTACCCAGTTCCTTGGAAGTTTACGAACCAGAACACACCGAAAATGTTAAAACAAACTTGTCCGGCATGCAAGGTAGCATCTCCGATAATTACACGGTTGTACCGCAGTATAAAGGGAAATACCCCATACCCAGTATTTCATTTTCATATTTCGATTTAAAGACAGAAAGTTATAAAAGATTATCATCTGAAGAAATTATAATCGATGTTTTAGAAGGACCGCTTAATAACGATTCAAACTCAAATACAACACATGCTAATGTAGGGAAGCAGCGTGTTGTTTTAAACAACGACCAATTTGCATTTATAAAAACAAACACAAACTTTGCGCCTATAAAATCGACGTATTTCTTTAAAACGCCATTGTTTTGGAGTGCTTTATTGTTGCCATTTTTAGCCATTCCGTTGGCCATAATTATCAGAAAGAAAAAGGCAACTCGAGATGCCGATGTTTACGGAAACCGAATACGAAAAGCCGATAGACTGGCCAAGAAATATTTGGGCAATGCTAAAAAAGCATTGGGTAATAAAGAAGCCTTTTATATTGCCTTAGAAAAAGCGTTACACAATTATTTGAAAGCCAAATTACATATAGAAACGAGCGATTTAAGTAAAGATAAAGTGATTGATTTGCTTAAAGACAAACAGGTAGACGACGTTGTAATTTCAGATTTCGTAAGCATTATTGAAAACTGCGAATTGGCACGCTATACTCCAATTACCAATGTAGAAATGCAGCAAGATTATGAGAAGGCAGCAAAAACCATTTCGTTAATTGATAAACAAGCACGTTAAAATGAAGCAAGCCATATACATTTTAGCCTTTTTATTTAGCACCTTTGCTTTTACTCAAAACAACCTACTTTTTGAGCAAGCAAATACTTTATACAATCAAGGGAAATATGCCGAAGCCATAGATAAATACACCGTTATTTTAGAAACCGGTAACCACTCAAGCGAACTGTATTTTAACCTAGCCAATGCGCATTACAAATTAAACAACATAGCGCCAAGTATTTACTTTTACGAAAAAGCATTACTGTTATCGCCTCATGATGAAGAGATAAAAAACAACATGGCTTTTGCTAAAAACATGACCATTGATGCCATTGATGTTGTTCCAGAAACGGGCATATCAAAATTCATAAAAAGTACCACAAACATGATGGCTTACGATGCTTGGGCAAAAACATCGGTTGCTTTTGTACTGTGTTTTGTCATTCTATTTTTAATCTATTATTTTGCGTATTCAACAATTAACAAACGTCTTGCTTTTATTGGTAGTTTAACCAGTTTGTTTTTAATGTGTGTTGCTTTAGCGTTTGCTTTTCATAAATTTAATATGGATAAAAAGAATAAACCGGCCATTGTTTTTGCGCAGGAAAGCAAAGTAAAAAGCGAACCAAATTCTAGAAGCGAAGAATCTTTTAGACTGCACGAAGGCACTAAAGTTCAGGTTTTAGATACGGTGAACCAATGGAAAAAAATAAAATTAGCCGATGGTAAAACGGGATGGATTTCATCCAACGATATTAAATTGTTGAATGATTTTTAGTTTTTATAAAACAAAATAAAATTAAAAAAGATTATATTTGCGCCCATAAAAGTATCATTTGAATGTCAAAAAATAGAATATCAATATTTTTTTCAATAATTTTCATAGCGTTTATAGCTGCACCAACGGTTATAACCATAGTTGATGATAGCGTTGATGTTTCTATAATTTTCTCGACTGCTGAAGAAGAGGAAAAAGGATTCAAAATTGTATTTTCAAATGAAAAAGCTAACGAATCCGACTTGGCTTTTACTTCCTCAGAAAACAATTTAGGGTATTACTTTAAAAATTATCCTAAACCACACTTAAATCTTATTTCACCACCTCCCGAGTTTATTTCATAGTTTTTTAATTCAGAACAATACACTGTTCAAAACAAATAACCATGGCAATCACTATCGTATGGTATTGATAATAGCCACGGTATTCAAAATATTTACTAAAAAGTAAATCAATTATAAAAAACAATGAAAAACTTTTTTTCAAATTTAAAAGGTGATGCCTTTGGTGGTATTACCGCAGGAATTGTAGCATTGCCCTTAGCCTTAGCCTTTGGTGTCTCCTCAGGTTTAGGACCAACAGCCGGATTGTACGGTGCCATTTTTATTAGCTTTTTTGCTGCCCTTTTTGGTGGAACAAATACCCAAATATCTGGTCCAACAGCGCCCATGACGGCCGTAAGTATGGTGGTAATTGCAGGTATTATTGCTACTAACGATGGCGACCTAAATAAAGCTTTGCCTGTTATTTTAACCGTTTTTTTACTTGCAGGATTAATGCAAATTGGCTTGGGTGCTTTAGGCTTAGGCAAGTATATTAGATACATTCCGTACCCTGTAGTTTCTGGGTTTATGACTGCTATTGGGGTTATTATTTTACTTACTCAAATTTTACCGTCATTAGGCTACTATCCAAAAGAAGATATGGACTTTGTAAACGAGTTTAAACCCCAAGCACAAGAGGTTATTCTTGAAAATATTTTAAAGGAAGAAGCCGGCGAAGGTATTTTGGTCCTCGAAGATTTTAAAGAAACTATTGCACGAGCTGGAGAGGTTTCCCAGGAGGCTATTTTAAAAGAATCGCAAACACTTGCAGCCAAAGAAGCCTCTGGAGCATTGGGCGCCATTAAAGCCTTGCCTCGCGCGCTACAAAATATAAATTGGCTAGAATTGCTTTTAGCCTTAGGAACCATCTTTATAATCTACGGGTTTAAACGCATTACAAAAGCCGTTCCAAGTACATTGGTAGCCTTAATTGTAATGTCTGGAATTGCCGTTGGTTTTGGTTTAAATTATAGACCAATTGAAGAAATTCCCAGCGGTCTTCCCGTTCCTAATTTAGAAATTTTTACAACGTTTAAATTAAGCAGCATCACGCCATATATTTTTACAGCGCTCACATTGGCATTATTAGGTGCCATTGATTCGTTACTTACAAGTGTGGTTGCCGATAATATGACCAAAACAAAGCATAAACCAAATAAGGAATTAGTCGGTCAAGGTATTGGAAACAGTATTGCCGCCATATTTGGTGGAATTCCGGGTGCTGGAGCAACTATTAGAACGGTTGTAAATATTACCTCAGGCGGAAAAACAAAACTTTCGGGTATGATTGCCGGTGTTTTGCTGTTTATTATTTTACTGGGTTTAGGCCCGATAGCATCACAAATACCAGCAGCGGTTTTAGCTGGAATTTTAATTACTGTAGGTATTGGTGTGATGGATTATAAAGGCTTAAAAGCCATACCAAGTTTGCCAAAAGACATAAAATTAGGCACCTTTAAACTGAGTTCAGAAGTAGTAATCATGTTAATTGTACTGTTACTTTCAACATTCTGGAATTTAGTTTACGCCGTAGGTATCGGGTTGGTTATTGCCTCATTGATGTTTATGAAAAAAATAGGCGATTTAACGGCCGGCCGAAGCGATGTAAAAACACTAAAAGAAGAAGTTTGGAAAGACGAAATTAATTTCCCCGATCATTTAAAAGGGCAAGTGTTTATAAAACACCTAAAAGGCCCCTTGTTTTTTGGCTCGACAAGCGAATTTCAACAACTTACCTTGCAAATCCCCGATACGGCAACTTATGTTATCATGCGTTTAGGGCGCATGCAGTATATGGATCAATCGGGTTTATATGCTATGGAAGACATGCTGCAAGATTTAAAAAAGAAAAATATTGAGGTTCTTTTTGTGGGCTTATTGAAGCAACCTCGATATATGATGGAACGTATCGATATTATCCCAGACTTTATTCCGGAAGCACATATTTTCCCTAAATTTGATGACTGTGTGAAATGGATCAAACAACATATTAACGAAAAAAACGATAAATAATGGATTTAACAAAAGTATTTGAGAACAACAAAAATTGGATAAAAAACAAACTCAATGTTCAAGACAACTATTTTGAAGAACTCGGTAAAGGCCAAGAGCCAGACCTTTTATATATAGGATGCAGCGATAGTAGAGTTACTGCCGAAGATTTAATGGGACTTGGTCCGGGTGATGTTTTTGTACACCGCAACATAGCCAATATGGTTATAAGTATAGACTTAAGTGTTATGTCGGTTGTTAATTATGCTGTAGATCATTTAAAAGTGAAGCAAATTGTAGTTTGTGGGCATTATGCCTGCGGCGGTGTAAAAGCAGCTATGCAATCGGCAGATTTAGGTATTTTAAACCCCTGGTTACGTAACATTCGAGACGTGTATAGATTGCACAAAGACGAATTAAATGCCATAGAAGATGAAGATAAAAAATACGACAGGCTTGTAGAGCTTAATGTGCAAGAACAATGTGTTAACCTAATTAAAACAGCAGCCGTACAAAGAGCTTACAGAGATAGAGGCCTGCAAGTACATGGTTGGGTATTTGATGTAAGCACCGGAAAACTGATTGATTTGAAGATTGACTTCGAAAAATATTTAACTGATATTATGGAAATTTATCATTTAGATTAAAGTAAAGAGGCTGTTTAAAAGGTCATTTTCAATGTATTTTGTCAGGTTGAGTTTGTCGAAACCTATCGTGAGTATTAATAAGATTAAAACCCGTTGTGCATTTTGAAAAAATTTTGTCAATTCGAGTGAATTTTACGATTGGAATGAGTAAAATTTGTATCGAGAATAAGAATTTTAACTTGAAAATGATTCTCGATACAATTTTTCGTGCCTCAAAATCACTCGAATTGACATATTGATATTTTTTCCATTCAAAATGCACAACGGGTAAGATTAAATATTTCGACCAACCCAATCTGATATGGATTTAGACTTTTTACGCAGCCTCTTTTTTATTACTTACTTAAATAGGTTTAATCCAAAGTAAATGTTTCCATTTTTCTTTTTCGCGCATTATCAAACCAATGTTAATGGCAAATAAAACACCCGTTTGTACAAGCTCTTCAATATCATCGGGTTCTAAAAACAAATGAAATAAAAAAATGTGCAAGGTTATTGGCAACAAAAACAGAGCACCAATAAACCCTGTGCCTTGAATCATTAAAAGCAATCCGAACAATAATTCGCAAATGCCTAAAACTTGCCAAAAATAGCCCGTTTGTTTTGCGCCACTTATATAAAGGATTTTTTGCAAGGTATTAACTTTTTCGGCTGCTGTGAATTTTTGAGCTTTTTCTACAACTTCAATGGGTTCGGGCATGGGTTTGTTGAATTTTTGAATCCCTCCATAAATCATAAATCCTCCTAAAAAAAGACGACATACAATAAATAATATGCTCATTGATTTTTTCATATTTAAAAAGTAGTTAGGTCCGCATTAGGTTGAAAAACATAGCTGAAAGTGTAGTAAGGCGTTTCATCAGTATATGCATCAGGATTTGCCGGAGCATCTTTATAATAGCTTAAAATTTCAACTTTGGCATAAAGCCCGTTGTAGGTTTTAAACACCAATATTTTTCCGGGGGTTGGCGTAATTAAATGTGTTGGAGGACCCGCATAAGTGTACCAGCTATTGCCGCTTCCAGTTGAAATGGCGTAACCAGTATCGGAATCTTGTTCAAATAAAGAGGTGTCTACACTTGTTACAGAAGCCATGGTGCCATTGGTAATATACACCGCCGCGTTTCCTGTTCGATTGGGCTCATCGGTTGTACCCAAAGTGGTGCCACCATTTACAATAATTGAAGTGCCTCTAAAGGCAATATCCCAATCGGTATCGCTCGTTGTTGTTTGTCCTGTTGCAAAATTAAACTTGGTAAACGCTCCTGAAACGGGTTGCCCTTGGCCGCCGGTTTGTGGGGCGTGTAAATTGGAAACGGTTTCAGATTCTACCTCCAATAATGGCTTAGCATCGTCATCGCTACAAGATGTGAAACCAATAAATAATGTGAATAAAATGGCGAGTTGTTTGGTTTTAATAATGTTCATAGTGTTTATGTATTTAAAATTGAATATTTAATTTTCCGTATATAATTCTGCCAGCAATATTGCTGATGTTTTGGCTGTCTGTAAAATTGAATAGATTATCAATGCCGAAACCTAATTGGTAGTTTTTATAAATGGTTTTGTTTATGGCAAAATCGATTATGGTGTAGCCATCAACAAAATCGTCATAAGCATCTAAATAGGTGTTTCCGTTGGTGTCGAACAAGCCGTATTTACTTCGATATGTTCCTCTAATATTGGTATCTAAATCCCATTGAGGAATATTATAAAACAGCTTTAAGTTGGCCATGTGCCGCGAGCGATTGTACAACCCAAAATAATCCTGTTTTTTAAGTTGAAACGATGGCGAACTGGGATTTGCTCGGGCAAAAACCTGTCCGTTTTTAAAAGCTTTTTCGGCCGTTTTATCTTTGGCAAATAATAATTGGTAACCGCCCGATATTTTAATTTGATTTCCGGGTTTCCAAGTGGTATTAAATTCCAATCCTTGTGTATAAACCTGATTAACATTGTAATAGCTAAATACATTTTGCCCGTTGGTTTTAGTTGCAATAACACGGGTATCAATTAAATCGTCAATATGATTTCTAAACAGATTCATTTCCAATTTAATGGCAGCCGATAATTTATAATCAAGCCCCACATTGATGCTTATGGAATTTTCTGGATGCAATTCGGCTTCAAATTCTGAAATAGGAACTATAATATTTGCTATTTCTCCTTGCGATTCTAACTCGGGAATGGTTGTAGAAACAGCATTGTATCCTAAAATTGTGTAACCAACCGTGGCATTGGTAAAATTAAAATACAGCTGCCTAAAATCTGGTGCCTTAAAACCGTAACCCACCGAACTTTTTACAGCAAACTTATCGCTTATCTCATAGCGCATCGCTACCTTTGGGCTAAACTGCGATTTGTATTTGTTATGACTATCAAAACGTGCGCCCAAAATAAGGTTGATTTTTTTGGTTAAATCGCCATCATATTGTAGGTAAACGTATGGCGAATTAAACTCGGGTTGCGCCGTAAAATCGGTTCTATTTAAAGTTTCGTGATTAAGCCCCAACCCGCCAATAAAGTTATGAGCATCGTTTAGCTTATAAGTGCCTCGAATTTCAGGACGTATTAATAATTGATTGTAGTAACTATCGCTAAATCTGCTGCCGTTTTCGTCATCTAAAAAATCTTTTGCCTTATACTGTGTGGTATAAAATTCAAAATAACTGCTCCATTTTTCAGAATAGGTATGGCTTAATTTTAAATGTGAACTCCATTCGTTAATATCGCTTTCGCCTTTTAAGGTTGATGATGCCTTGTAATCTTGATTCTGGGTAAAATATTTAGTCGAGATAAATAGGTTGGTCGCCTCAGAAAAATTATAAGTTATTTTGGCATTTAATGTGTAATTTTCAAATGGTTCAACCGTGTTTAAATCATCATTTTTATTCAAATCGTAGCCGTCGCTACGGTATCTATTAAAAAAAACACCCGCTTTAAGTTTCTTGTTTTTATAATTAATCGTGGTGCTTAAATCGTTGGTATTAAACGTGCCCATTCTATAATTTACAGCGCCTTTAAATCCTGTTTTTGGTGTGTCGGTAATAATATTTATAACACCACCAAGCGCATCGCTACCGTACAAACTAGACGATGCGCCTTTAACGATTTCTATTTGTTTAATGTTCCCAACGGTAATTCTACTAAGGTCTAAAGTACCAGCCGATCGACCCACAAGCGGTACTCCATCAACCATAATTAAGGTGTATTGCGCGTCTAAACCTTGGAGCTGAATCCCTTCGCCGCCGTCAAAATCCGGTACGGTAATCAGTCCGGTTTGCTCGTTTAAAATATCGCTTAACCGTATGGAGTTAGAACGCTTTATATCTTTTTTCGAAACGATTTGAGCCGGCATCGGTAACGACGATAACTGCCTAATGGTTCGTGTAGCCGTAATAATAACCTCGTCTAAATTTTCAGTTTTAGTTGAATCGTTTAAAAGGTTTGTCGATTCTTGGGAAACCGAATAACTGAGAAAAAAAAGCGAAAAATAAATGCAAAAATATTTTTTATTTAGAATCATTCTTGATTAAATTTGTCGCAAATATATAGGTTATTTTTATTCAGTCTAAATAAGAATAAATAATTTTTCAATTTTTTTTAATCATAAAAAACAAACCATTTAAAATGAAACGATTAACACTTTTACCATTATTACTTTTAACATTTTCTCTAGTAACATATGGACAAACCAAAAAAGAAAAAGACCAAAAAGCGATAAAAGATATGTGCGGTTGCTATGAAATAAAGTTTAAATATGCCGAAACATTTTCACCGAATATTGCCTACGAAAAAGCCTACGATTACAGAGCGCACGCCTTAGAATGGGCAGAATTAATAACCGATAAAGATGATGAAATAAGCATACAACACTTGTTGGTTGTAAACGATACCATGGTTATAAAACATTGGCGACAAGATTGGCAGTTTCAAAACCAAAATGTATTTGATTACACAGCTAAAAACACATGGCGCGTTAAAGAGCTTCCAAAAGAGCATGTAAAAGGGCAATGGGCACAAAAAGTATATCAAGTAGATGATAGCCCACGATATTCTGGTTCCGCTACTTGGGTTCATGTTGATGGAAAACGCTTTTGGCAAAACAAAACCGATGCACCGCTGCCCAGACGTGAATATTCAAAAAGAAGTGATTACAACATCATGGCAAGAGGGAATACCGTAAAACTCACAGATTACGGTTGGCTACACGAACAAGATAACGACAAAATTATAAGGGAATCGGGTAAAGATGATGCACTTTTAGCCCAAGAAAAAGGCTACAATATTTACACAAAAGTAGCCGATGAAAAATGTAAAGTAGCCCGAGATTGGTGGAAAGAAAACAATAAAGTGTGGAAAAAAGTAAGACAGGAATGGGATAACGTTTTTGCTGAAAACAAAGAAGTTAAATTAAAAAGCAAAGTAGATGGCAAGATGCTGCATCAACATTTATTTGCCTTAGATAATAAAGCTAGCAGAAAAGATATTAGAACCATAATAAATAAGTTTTTGAATTAGTTTAGTTGAATCTTGAAGCAGCATATTTTTACCGTTTGGAAAAAATAAACACCATCTTTTTCGATAACAATATTGGAATTATTATTAAACGGAAAAGTATGCTGTTAAAGGTTTTAAAATGCCAAGAAAGACGAATAACTATTTTGGGTTTTATTGGAGTATTCGTGGAAAAACTACGCTATTTGTTATATCTGACCCCTGAAACAAGTTCAGTGTGATGAGCTAATCGTGTTAAATTTTTTGGGTTGATTTTAAGGTAATATTACAAATTCATCCAACGTTTTACAGCATCATTATAACTTCTGCCTGTGGTAATAGCTGTTGAATCTTTTAAGGTGATAATAAATCTGCTATTAAAATATTTTTGAACGTTTTTTACAAACTCCGTATTTATAATAACGCCTTTGTGCACTCTTAAAAAATACTCGGGTAATTTTTGCTCTAGTTGCGATAAGGGTTCCTCTATTAAATATTTCTCGTCTTTAGTATATAAAGCCACATAACGGTCATCGGCTTTAAAATAACTGATATCTTCTAGTTTTATAATAATGAGTGTATCGCCTTTTTTAACTGTAATTGAGGTCGTTTTTTTAGCTTCCTATTTAGACGTTAATTCCTCTAATAAAGCCAAAACATTTTGCGAGGTTGTATTGTTGCCAAACAGATTTAATTTGTTAACCGATTGTTGCAAACGCTCTAAACTGACTGGTTTTAATAAATATTCGATGCTATTGGTGTCGAACGCTTTTAAGGAATACTGATCGTAAGCCGTACAAAAAATAACGATTGGAATGGTTTTTAAACGCTTTAACAAATCAAAACCCGATACTTCTGGCATTTCAATATCCAAGAAAATAAGGTCTGGCTTTAGCACTTCAATTTTTTCTTGAGCGTCAATAGCATCTTCGGCAAGGGCGATGACTTGAAAGGTGTCCGGGAAATTTTTTAACAATTTTAGCAAGCGCTCCCGTGCTGGTGGCTCATCGTCAATAATAATGGTTTTGTATATTTTTTGCATTTTGATACAATTTTGGTATTGAAATTGAAATATGTTTTACAGGAGCATTTTCCCAATGTAAAGTAGCTTTGTCGCCATAACTTAAACGCAATAAATCGTAAACCGTTTGCAAGCCGTGGCCACTTACCAATCCAGTTGAAAAATCAGGACCGTTATCGATAACTCGAATTAATAAATTGTCGTCTTCCTGTTTAATCTCCAATACAATAAGGCCTTCGCCTCTAACTTGAGACACACCGTGTTTTATGGCGTTTTCAACCAAAGGTTGTAAAATATACATGGGTATTGCTTCATTTTCCAGCGTTTTATCAACCTCTAAAATAAACTTTAAACGCTCACCAAAGCGAATTTTCTCTATCTCTAAATAATTTTGTACCATTAAAACTTCATCCTTTACGGTACTCATTTGTTGCCCTTTTTTATTGATGGAATACCGAAACAAATTGGATAAAGACAAGGCCATTTTTTCTGTTTTCTCAGCGCTTTTATACGCCAAACCTGCAATGGAATTTAAGGCATTGTACAAAAAATGCGGATTGATGTGCGATTGTAATAATTTTAATTCCGATTGGGTGTTTGCTTCTTTTAACCGGCTTAGTTCTACGTCTTTTTCGTTTACCAAAGATTGGGAAATGTGGTTGAGGTAAATGAGTAAGCCTCTACCCAAAGCTAAAAATATAGAAATGATAAACCACGGGAAATAAGACTCCAAAAAATCTAAATTATCTGGTTTGATGTTACTATCAACTAAAAATATAAAAACTAATAGAGGTAAGTTAAACGCTGCAAAAGTAAACACCACTTTTAACAGTAATTGAAAAGAAAAATTAAACCTTAGTTTAAGGAATATTTTTTCTAAAAAATAAAGAAGTGTTGCGCTGATGATTGCTAAAATTCCAATAAATAAAAAACCAAAAATGATACTTCCACTCCAAGTAATTGGACTATTCAAAATAGTTAAATATTCATAAATCCATTTAAGGTTTATAATATGTAAAGCAATAAGTACAATTGGAAACAAGTAGCTTAAATACGCGTGTTTAAATTTTCTGTTTTGAAAAAAACTAAATAGTAAAATAAAAACAATAATCCCTAGTGCTGTAACAATACTTATTGCAAGCATCTTCATTTTTTCTTTACTCAAAAAAGAATAGGCATATTGCCATGGGTAATGGGTGTATAAATAATCTTCAAATTGGCTAATAAAATCATCAGCATAGACTTTTTGAAGTAAAAATTTATCAAACTTACCTATAAAGCCATAGTCTAAATTATTTATATCATTAAACGCTTGAACAGGAAACTCACTAAAAAACTCTTTCATGTTTTCAGTTAAAAACATTGTTTTTAATAATTCTTGTTGGATAGACATTTCACTTTTTTCATCAGTAGTTTCTTCATTAAACTCAAAATTTAAAAAAGAGTGTTTACTTCCATCTGAAGAAGTTATAAAACCTGGTGATGTTCTTCCTACGGTATTTCCATCTAAATATCTTTTTTTTGTTAAAAATCGCTCATATTGAATTGAATCATTTTTAAAACTGAGTTTTATGTAATGAAAAGGAGGGCTTATTTCTGGAGGGAAATCAAATCCAATTTTAATATTTGGTATAAGGGATTTAAGTTCATCAAAAAAAATTACTTACAATTATACTGTCATTATGAGTTGCAGATCTATCTAAATTAATTTGTACGGGTTTATCATATCCTTTTTCAAGTTTTCCATTTACATCAAACACTTTCATTTTTACATATTCCCAATTTGCAGTTTCAGGGAGTTTTGAATTATGTACACTGATTTTTATGGCTTTTTCATTTATTGATTTTTCCGACGTAATCAAAAAAGGTGTAATTATTAAAATAAGAATAAGGAGTATTAGCTTTTTCATAATGATAAATTCACTTGTTTAGACCACAAAAGAACGGTAACGGTTAGTTTTAAAAAACCAGTTTCGGGCAAACTGCAAAACAGGTGTGGTAAGTTGCATAAATTCTTATTATTAATGGGCATATAAAAGAAGCTGTCTGAAAAGCCTAATTTTATACCATATTGAGTACTTCAACGGCAATCAGCACAGGCTTTGTCGAAATGTTTTAACGTATTGATAACCAATATCGGTTTCGACAGGCTCAACCTGACTAATTAAATTCAAAAGTTTTTTCAAACAGCTTCTTAAATATGTTTAAGTTTTACACGACTTGATTAATAAGTAGCTAAAACGGCTAAATGCGTGTATTTAAAATCGCCATGGCCGTTATTAATTTTTATTTTAAAATACCTATAAGTAGTGTTTTTTGGCAAATCTATAAATTGATAGTTTTGTTGTCTTTTCAAGCTGTAATCACCTATTTTTTTCCAGTTACTATTGGTGTTACTGCCCCAAACTTCAAGGTTTTTTATTACGCCGTTTAAATTGTCCCGATTGCCAAAAACAAAACCATTTAAGGCCGTGGTTTCATTTCTGTCTAAAACAAAATAATGCGGATAATTAGGTAGGTTGTTTCTATATTCGGTATGCCAAAAGGTATTTTGGTAACCATCCAAAATATTACTAGCTAAACCATCGTTTTCTTGACTGCTTGCCTCTATAATTTTCCAGTTTGTGGGGTTTATTATTTTTTTGCTGTTAATTACCTCGATTTTTGGAATACCATTTTCAAATGCATACTCATAACTGTAGGTGTTTTGCGTTCCGTTTTCGTGGTAAAACCGAATTCTGAGTTGATATTCGCCTTCTAATTTAAAAAATTCGGATAATGCGTTTTCCACATATAAACTATCTGTACCAATAGGTTTTACGTTCCACGCTGGTGCATCATAATCTTTATTGCCTCCCGCTGGGTAAGGGTCGTGCCAAATCACAATGTCTGTAACGGGCACATCACTTTCAAAATTACCGGAAATAATAATTTTTCCACCTTCAACTTTACCTTTTAACTGTGTCAGTTTGTTTTTAGTAGGGCCATACCAGTCTGATCGAACTTGGTTACTAAACGCTTGACTGTTTGCAAATGTCGCCGCTGTAGCTCCTGTAATAAAAGTAGGCGATTTACCATAAGTGTAATTACCGGCGCCCATTAAAGCTGTACCTTTTAAATCTTTTTCACTCTTTTTTTCTTTATTGTGCGGTGCGTTTAAGCCATGGCCCAATTCGTGGTACAAGCCGCCAATCCATTTGGTTGCCAATGCGCCATATTTGCCGGATGTTCCCAGATGCTCTAGTTTCATTTCTGGGTAATCTAGTGCATAACAAAACGTACCCAAGCCATAAAAAGGCACCCCACCGGGATTTAATGGGTCTCCGGATATAGACGGTAGAATAACTAAAGTATGTTCGCTGTGTTTTTTATCAGGATTTTCTAAAAAATACGCTTGCAACTCTTTGTTTATAACAGAGCCTCCGCCTCTATACGGGTAAGTTTCTTTGCCATTTTCCGAATGTATGGTTATTATATTCACTTGGTTGTTATCTTTTAAATCCAATCCAAAAGACATTCTTCCAAAGCCTTCTTTTTCCATATAATCGGCACAATACGCTTGGAAATTCAAGAGGATATCGCTTATTCTTTTAGAATACCCAGGAACGGTATCCACGCCTTTTGGCACCCAATACACCACATTTAGTTTATTGGCTTGGTCTTTCCATTCGTTATCCGGTTTTGCAGTGTTTTTTAAATCAACTCCTGAAGTGTTATCCTTTGTTTTTTGAATGTTTTTTGGACACCCATAAAGTGTTAGTGTTGCTAGAATTATTAGCAGAATAAGATTTAGTTTTTTCATTTTAAATGATCTATGTGGTGTAAAAATTAGTTTCACTTGAAAAAGCTTCAGAAGTTGCATACCCAAACAAGCAATAATTACGCACTTTAGTTAAAAAGGTATACATGCTAAAGTCCGTTTTTTTATCGGGACTTAGCTCATTAAAATCATCGTTTAATAAATTGAAAACAGCATCTTCTTTTTCAGGATTAAAATATGTTTTAAACGTTGCTATAAAGTCTTCGTTACTAATTTTATTTACTTTTTTATTGTGATTAAGCGATAGTTCATTTTCGAATGCTTTACTGCCTTTTCGGAAGTTTTCTTTGCTCTTATCGTTTTCGGTGTGGTAAAACATCTGGTCTAAAAACACGGTGAGATTCATTGTTTCTACTAACGGAAAATACATTTTAGGCATAATGGTTTCTGTTAAACGCTCAACCAATTCCGCTTCACTTTTAGATAAAAACAAATAATTTGTGGAAACCGAGTTATCGGTACAGGCCGTTACAACATTCAGTAAAGTTGGCGTTGCCACGGTACAGCCAAAAGCCAGTGCTATGTTTTTTATTGCTTTTCTTCTATCCATATCCTTAAAATTTACCGCTTTTAAATTCGGCTATGGCGTGATGCGCTGCCCTAGCGGTTAATGCCATATAGGTTAATGACGGGTTTTGACTTGCTGAAGAGGTCATACAAGAACCATCGGTAACATAAACATTGGGTACGGCATGAATTTGATTGTATTTATTCAATACCGATGTTTTTGCATCTTTTCCCATTCTGGCGGTTCCCATTTCGTGAATGGCATGCCCAGGCGCAAAAGCTCCATCGTATCCTTTTACATTTTTAAACCCTGCTTTGGTTAGCATTTCTACGGCTTCGGACTGCATGTGTGCCCGCATTAATTTTTCGTTTTCCTTAAACTCGCAGTCAAAGGTTACGGTGGGCAATCCCCACGCGTCTGTTTTGTTATAGTCGAGCGTTAATTTGTTCTCGTGATACGGCAAACATTCGCCAAACCCCGTCATACCAACTTGCCATGGGCCTTGTTTTTTAAGGGTTTCTTTTAAATCAAGCCCATAACTGAGTTCCATTATAGCACGACGCCAATCGCCCCTAGTTGCTGTTCCTTGAAAAAAATAACCTCGCAAATAATCCTTTTTAGTCGCCTTGTCTCCCAAGTTTTGAAATCGAGGAATATGGAAACTTGCCGGTCTATTGTCAACAAAAGTTACATCTTTAAAACCATCGTAATCTGCGGTAGCACCCACTCTAAAATGATGATCCATTAAATTGTGCCCCAGTTCGCCGCTATCGTTGCCTAACCCATTTGGAAATCTTTTGGATTTCGATTGAAGCAGAATACTCGTTGACGCCACCGTAGAGGCACAACAAAAAATAACCTTCGCATAAAACGTTAATTTTTCTTTGGTTTGGGTATCTATAATTTTAACTCCTATGGCTTTTTTAGAGCGCTCATCGTATACAATTTCATAGGCATTGGAATACGGCCTCAAAGTCATGTTTCCGGTTCTTTCGGCTGCCGGTAAAGTAGAAGCGTTGCTACTAAAATACCCCCCTAAAGGGCAACCTCTCATGCATTTGTTTCTATAGGCGCAATTGTGTCTGCCTTCATAGGTTTCATCTCCTGTAATATTCGCAAATCGACCAATCGTTAAAGTCCTATTAGTATAATGCTTGTGAATTTGTGATTTGAATTCTTTTTCAACCACATTAAGCGCCATGGGTGGGGAAAAATAACCGTCCGGTAATTGCGGTAAACCTAATTTTTCGCCGCAAACCCCAATATACTTTTCAACGTAAGTGTACCAAGACTCAATATCTTTATAGCGGATGGGCCAATCGACACCATAACCATCTAGCTTGTTGGCATTAAAATCGAGATCGCTCAATCGTAGAGCTTGTCTTCCCCAAGTTAAGGAGCGGCCACCCACATGATGGCCTCTAATCCAATCGAATCTTTTAGTTTCGTTATACGGGTGTTTTAAATCGTTAACAAACCAATGCTTGGTAGCCTGATTTGTTACATAGCCTGCTCGTGCTTGCTTATGCTGATTTTTTTGATCCTCTAAACTTGGTTTTCCTCTAAACTCCAATTCCCATGTTTCTTTGGTGGCAGTATGGTAATCATCAATATGGGCAACATTTCTACCTTTCTCTAAAACAAGGGTTTTCAATCCGCCTTCACAAAGCTCTTTTGCCGCCCATCCTCCAGATATTCCGGTACCTATTACTATGGCGTCAAAAGTATTATTAGTATTACTATAGGGCATTCTATTTGTAGTTAAATTGTAATATCCTCAGATATTATTTTGAAGGCCTAAAAATATGAATTTTATACCACTAAAAATCACTAAAACCAAACCTTTTACATTAACATTCTCAGTTTGAAAACATTGAAAAATATTGATTAGGTTACAAACCATTAGAAAGTACCATAAATTGTAAAAATTTATTAAGTTAACCCGTTGTGCATTTTGACAAAATTCTGTCAGTTCGAGTGAATTTTACGATTGGAATGAGTAAAATTTGTATCGAGAATAAGAATTTTAATTTGAAATTGATTCTCGATACAATTTTTCGTGCCTCAAAATCACTCGAATTGACATATTGATGTTTTTCCATTCAAAATGTACAACGGGATAGGTTAATTCGCCGCGTTATTAATGCATTCAGTTTGTGTTTATATAAAAAATTCGGTAGTAGAATAGATTTCTTTTAAAACAAAATAGCTTTCAAGAACACCAATGTTTTCAATTTTGGATAATTTAAGCCTCACAAACTCATGATAAGCGTCTAAGCTTTGAAGGTTTATTTTTAGAAAAAAATCTACTTTTCCGGCCATGTGATAACATTCCTGGACTTCTTTGAGCTCCTTAATTTGGCTTTCAAATTTTTCAATAAAACCCTCGTTATGGTACCGTAACGACACCATGCAAACGGCTGTTATAGGACGGTTTAATTGAATTTTATCAAGTAGGGCTACGTATTTTTTTATGTAACCTTTGTTTTCCAAACGCCTTATTCGCTCATACACCGGAGAGGCTGTTAAGTTCAGCATTTGAGCAATTTCCTTGGTTGTTTTTTTAGAATTCTTTTGAAGGATTCTTAAAATTTTAAGATCTATATCATCTAGTTTTTCCATTATGCAGATAAATTTACTTTTTAAAGACTTAAAAATACAGAATAAAGATAAAAAATCTTTAAATAATTGATACAATAGATAAAAATACTTATTTTAAGTCAATCTGAAGATGTTTCAATTTAATTATGGCTGTTTTTATTAATTTTACATTGCTTAAAATTGTTAAAATGAAAACAGAGCGAATTTTAATTACGGGTGCGAGCGGCCAATTAGGCACGGTGCTTACAAAAGCTTTACAAGAAAAATATGGTATTGATTCTGTAATTGCTTCAGATTTAAGAGAGAACCCAAATTTCGAAGGCCATTTCGAGGTTTTGGATGTAACCAATTATGATGCCCTTCAAGACTGTGTGATAAAATATAAAATAACCCAAGTTTATCATTTAGCGGCTATTTTATCTGCCAACGGCGAACAGTTCCCTCTTAAAACATGGGATATCAATATGAGTACTTTGTTCAACGTTTTAGAGGTATCGCGGTTACATGGTGTTAACAAATTATTTTACCCTAGCTCTATTGCAGTTTTTGGCGATGAGGTTGAATGTATTAACACGCCACAAACATCAAATCTAACCCCTTTAACAGTGTATGGAATGAGTAAAGCCGCTGGCGAAAACTGGGTGAATTATTACCACAAAAAGTATGGCATGGACATACGCTCATTAAGATACCCAGGGGTAATTGGCTACCAGTCGCTGCCAGGGGGCGGCACCACAGATTATGCCGTAGACATTTACCACAAAGCTGTTAAAGAAGAGTGTTTTGATTGCTTTTTGGAGGCCACAACCATGTTGCCCATGATTTTTATGGACGATGCCATTAGAGCAACAATTGAACTCATGGACGCACCTGCCGAAAACATAAAGATAAGAACTTCGTATAACCTCGCGGGTATGAGCTTTACAGCGGAACAGGTATGCCAATCGATTAAAGACATTTATCCGAATTTTGAGATAAACTACAAACCAGATTTCAGACAGGATATAGCAAAATCATGGCCAGATAGTGTTGATGATTCTGCTGCTAGGGAAGATTGGGGCTGGAAACCAAAATATGACTTATCTTTAATAACCAAGGAAATGATAGAAAACATAAAAACGTATTACCAATTAACAACTAAAATATAAGCAACTATGTACGGAAGCATTAAGGATCATTTAATAGAAGAATTACAAAATATAAAGGACTCGGGTTTATTTAAAGAAGAGCGTATTATAACTACGCCTCAAGATGCTGTTATAAAGATTTCAACAGGACAGGAGGTTATTAACTTTTGTGCTAACAACTACTTGGGTTTATCCAACAACAAAGAAGTGATTCAGGCGGCTAAAGACACTTTGGATACCCACGGTTTTGGAATGTCGTCCGTACGCTTTATATGCGGCACCCAAGATATACACAAGCAGTTAGAAGCGAAAATAGCTGAGTTTTTCCATTGTGAAGATACCATTCTTTATGCTGCTGCTTTTGATGCGAACGGTGGTGCTTTTGAGCCTTTGTTAACGCATGAAGATGCCATTATTTCAGATGCTTTAAATCACGCTTCAATCATTGATGGTGTTCGTTTGTGTAAAGCTGCTCGATACAGATATGCCAATAACGATATGGAAGATTTGGAGGCCAAATTAATTGAAGCCAATAAACAAAACCATCGTTTTAAAATAATTGTTACCGATGGTGTGTTTTCCATGGATGGGATTGTTGCCGAGTTAGATAAGATTTGTGATTTAGCCGATAAATACGATGCTTTGGTAATGGTAGACGAATGTCATGCTTCTGGTTTTATTGGTAAATCAGGACGCGGTACCATAGAGTTAAAAAATGTCCTGGGTAGAGTAGATATTATTACGGGTACTCTAGGAAAAGCATTAGGTGGCGCCATGGGTGGTTTTACCACGGGCAAAAAGGAAATTATTGAAATGCTACGTCAAAGGTCAAGGCCTTATCTGTTTTCAAATTCATTGGCACCCACCATCGTTGGCGCTTCATTGAAGGTATTTGAAATTTTAGAAAGAGATACTTCGCTACGTGATAAGTTAGAAGAAAACACAAATTATTTTAGAAGCCAAATGGAGGCTGCAGGTTTCGATTTGGTAGGCGCTGGTGCCGCCATTGTTCCTGTAATGCTGTACGATGCAAAGCTTTCTCAAGTTATGGCCAATCAATTATTGGAAGAAGGCATCTATGTTATTGGGTTTTTCTACCCCGTAGTGCCTCAAAACAAAGCAAGAATACGAGTGCAATTATCGGCTGCACATACAAAGGAACACTTAGATAAAGCTGTTCAGGCATTTACAAAAGTGGGTAAAAACCTTGGTGTAATCAGTTAAAAAATGAGAACACAAAACACATATTGATAATTTATTTGAGTTATTACAAAGCTGTCAATATGTGTTTTACCCGTTCCTTCAACTCCGGCAACACCTCAAAATCAAACCAGGGGTTTTTAGCTAACCAAAACCGATTTCGCGGCGATGGATGTGGCAAGGGCAAATATTTGGGTAAATACTCGTTATAATTTCTAACGGTTTCGGTTAATGTTTTCTTTGCTTCTTTTTGCAAATAATATTTTTGGGCATACATCCCAATTAAAATAATCAACTCCACATTTTTAAGTTCATCAAAAAGGGGCTGGTGCCATTGCGGGGCACATTCTGGTCGCGGTGGCAAATCCCCTGATTTTCCCTTTCCCGGATAACAAAATCCCATGGGGATAATGGCGAATTTTTTTTCATCATAAAATTCTTCGTCAGTAACATCAAGCCATTTTCGTAATTGTTTGCCACTTGGATCGTCCCACGGAATCCCTGTTTTGTGCACTTTGGTCCCCGGTGCCTGACCAACAATTACGATTTTAGAATCTGGATGTGCCGATACAACTGGCCGCGGACCCAATGGTAAATGGGCTTTACAAATGGTGCACTGCCGTATGCTGCATAATAAAATATCCATTGGGCTTAAATTACCTAATTGTTTAATTACTTACCCCAATTGGTTAACTGCATAATTTTATGATAAATAAGATTGTTTTCATAAATACCTTGAAAATTCTCCGCACCTGGCCCGTAAGCAAATACAGGAATTAAGGTTGCCGAATGGCCTCCTGTTGAGAAGCTTCCTTTAATTTTATTGTAATTCCCGTTTTCAGAAGCAAGTGTATAACCTCCCGTTTCATGGTCTGCCGTTACCACAACCAGTGTGTTACCATCCTTCTCTGCAAAATCAAGCACTTCACCAATAACTTTGCTAAAATCCTTTACTTCTTCAACAATATATTCTGAGTCATTGGCATGTCCGCCCCAATCTATTTGAGAACCTTCTACCATAAGAAAAAAACCATGGTCGTTTTTAGATAAATATTCGATACCCAATTGCGTGGCCTGACTTAAAAAATCGCCACGGCCTTCAGTCATTTTTGGCATATGTTTTGGCGCTAATAAATAACCATACTTATTGTCTAAATTAAAATTTTGAGGTTTTTTTAAGGAAACAGTATCGATTATAAATCCATTTTTAGAAAAAGTAGCACTTAAATCTTTATTGTCTTTTCTTTTAAAAAAGAAATCATTCCCAGCCCCTACAAAAAAATCTATTTCAGATGCTGGCAATTGTGCCGCAATGTCCTCTTGCATACTTCTACGTTCAACATACGCGAAAAAAGAAGCAGGTGTTGCATGCGTTATTGAAGAGGTGCTTATTAGCCCCGATACCACTTTTGCTTCCGCAGCTTTATGGGTTATTAACGGTACCGCCAAAGCATCTTTATCTACACCTATCGCACCATTATAGGTTTTTATACCAGCTGAAAAAGCTGTTGCTCCAGCTGCCGAATCGGTAATTAAATGACTTTCGGAAGATGTTTTTATAAAGCCTATTTGTTTAAATCGCTCGAAACTTGAGTTTTCATTCCCAAAATAAAAACTGCTTGAAACTTGCGATAGCCCCATGCCATCTCCAATTAACAATATAACATTTTTAGGTGTTTTAAATATTTCCTTATGCTCAACTTCTACGGGCTTAAAGCCAACTGTAAACACAAATACAATTAACACTATTGCCGATATTTTATAATATTTCATGGGTTTTTTAATTTTTGAATTCTATAATAATTACAAATCTTAACTGCTTATTTTTTCCCGCCAACCACAATAACAATTTCACCTTTTGGAGGCTTAATGGTATAATACTCTAAAACTTCTTTTGCTGTACCGCGAATGGTTTCTTCGTACAATTTAGTTAATTCGCGCGAAACGGACACGAGTCTGTCTTCGCCAAAATACTCACAAAAATGACCAAGTGTTTTAACCAGTTTATGCGGACTTTCGTAAAAAATAATGGTTCTGGTTTCTTCGGCCAAAAGCAGCAATCGGGTTTGCCGTCCTTTTTTTACGGGCAAAAACCCTTCGAAGACAAACTTATCGTTTGGCAAGCCTGAATTTACCAAAGCCGGTACAAAGGCGGTGGCTCCGGGCAAACAATCTACTTCAATATTATTTTCGATGCAAGCACGGGTTAACAAAAATCCGGGGTCTGAAATGGCCGGCGTTCCGGCATCGCTAATTAAGGCTACCGTGGTGCCGCTTTTTATTTTTTGAATAATGCTTTCTACCGTTTTGTGCTCGTTATGCATGTGGTGCGATTGCATTGGGGTTAAAACCTCGTAATGTTTTAAGAGTTTCCCTGAGGTTCGGGTGTCTTCGGCGAGAATTAAATCGGATTCTTTTAAAACATCGATAGCTCGAAAGGTGATGTCTTTTAAGTTACCTATGGGTGTTGGTACGATGTAAAGTTTACTCATGTAATAACTGTTACTACTGTGTTAGGGATTGAAATGGCATCCTTTTTTGAGGCACGAGAAAAAGATATAATGGAAAGCCCGACCACGCTTTTTTTAGCGTGGGAACAACCAAAATTTTAATTAAACTTTGCCTCAATAATTTCCATAAATCGGGTTTCAAACTCTTCTTTATCTGCCCAACCGTTATAGTCTGGTTTTACAATTTCTTCTATAAATCGTTTGGCATCGCTAAGAGATGCGGTGGTGTTTAATTGCGACAAAACACGATCGTAATCTTCGCTTTTGCCATCAAACAAATGTTTTATAAACGCTATTTTGTCGTTTAACCCTATGTTGATTCCGCCATTTTTCAGCTTGTCGTTTAGCGACTTTTTTTCACCGCTATTTTGCGATTTCGAAATAGGCTCGAAAACGGGTGTTTCTTCAAAACCAGAGGTTATGGTCTCGAAATCGTTCTCGCGTTGGCTGGCAGGTTTTCGCGATTGTTTTTTGGGAAGGGCTTCTTCAAAAACCGAATCTACTTGCGAGCTATCTTGTGGCATATGGGCCACCATATCTTTTATGGTTTCCATTAACGGCTCTGTAATGGCTTCGTTTTCATAATCGTCAAGATTAATGTATACTTTGTCTTCTACCTCAATATTATCGCTTACCTTATTGTTGAAGGCCGTGTCTAGCATATCGAAAAAAGAGGAATCGTTGCCAATGGATGGGATATCGTCTTCAAAATTTTCGTGTGCAAACTTTAAAACCGATAGTTTTTCGCAAAGTGCAACGGCTTCGGCGTGCATTTTTAAAACGTCTTCCTTTCCTTTCAATTTAAGAATTCTATGTGCGATACTAATGAGTTCCGATTCTAACTTCTTCTTCATCATTTTTATTTTTTAAAATTATTGCTATATAGGCTTTTGATTTTTAATAAATTTGCGTCACCTTTATACAAACGAAAAATTCCTTTGTTTTAGTGTTAAAATTACGAAATGTTTCTTGAAAATACAGTAAATCATAAAGAACAATTTGGTTGGATAGAAGTTATTTGTGGCTCCATGTTTTCTGGAAAAACCGAAGAACTCATCCGAAGGCTTAAGCGCGCGCAATTTGCACGGCAAAAAGTAGAGATTTTTAAACCTGCCCTTGATGTGCGTTATGATGAGGACATGCTGGTGTCTCACGATGCAAACGAAATCCGCTCGACGCCCGTTCCTGCTGCGGCCAACATCCCTATTTTGGCCGATGGCTGCGACGTGGTTGGTATTGATGAAGCTCAGTTTTTTGATGATGAAATTGTACGGGTATGCAACGATTTGGCCAATAAAGGCATTCGCGTCATTGTTGCCGGATTGGATATGGACTTTAAAGGCAACCCTTTTGGCCCCATGCCCAACCTTATGGCTACGGCCGAATATGTTACCAAAGTTCATGCGGTTTGCACCCGAACAGGGAATTTGGCGCAATACAGTTACCGGAAAGCTAAAAGTGACAATCTGGTGCTTTTAGGCGAAGTTGATGAGTACGAGCCTTTAAGTAGAGCTGCCTTTTACAAAGCAATGATGCGCGATAAAGTGAGAAACATGAAGGTTAACGACGCTGAAGAAATTACTTCTAAACCCAAAAACACCAATGCCTAAAGCGCAAGAAACCCTACTTGAAATCGATTTAAAAGCCCTGAAGCACAACTTTAAGCATTTAAAATCGAAACTTAATAAGCATACACAATTTTTAGCCGTTGTTAAAGCATTTGGTTATGGTAGCGATGCCTGCGAAATCGCGCATTGCCTCCAAGAATTACAAGTGGATTATTTTGCCGTGGCTTACGTAAACGAAGGCGTGGCTTTGCGACATGCCGGCATTACAAAACCCATTTTGGTTTTGCATCCGCAGGCTGTAAATTTTAAAACCATTATTGAGCATTGCTTAGAACCCAGCTTGTACAACGCCAAAGTTTTAAATGAGTTTTTAGCATTCGCTTCCGCGGAAAAACAAACCAACTATCCCATTCATATTAAATTTAATACGGGTTTAAACCGATTGGGGTTTTGGGAAAATGATGTCGATTTTATCACCTCGAAAATAAAAGATGCAACTTCAGTAAAAGTGAAATCTATCTTTTCGCATTTAGCGGCTAGTGAAGATTTGGAAGAAAAAGCATTCACTTTAAATCAAATTGAAAGTTTTAAAAATACATCAAAAAACATGATTGATGCTTTGGGGTATTCCCCAATGCTTCATGTGTGTAATACCTCTGGCCTATTAAATTATCCCGAAGCCCATTTTGATATGGTTCGAAGTGGTATTGGGTTGTATGGTTTTGGAAATTCAGATAAAGAAAACAAACATTTAAAACCCATAGTGACTTTAAAAACCGTTATTTCTCAAATTCACACCATTGAAAAAGGAGAATCGGTAGGTTATAATCGCGCCTTTAAAAGCGATGCCTTTTTAAAAACGGCAACACTTCCTATCGGACACGCCGACGGCATAGGCAGACAATACGGAAACGGTAAGGGTTTTGTGACCATAAATGGGCAAAAGGCTGAAATTATTGGCAATGTTTGTATGGATATGATTATGGTAAACATTAGCAATATTGACTGTAAAGAAGGCGACGAAGTTATTTTTTTTGATGGAAAACACACCGCCGAAAATTTAGCCGAAACTATAAACTCCATTTCTTATGAGCTTTTAACGGCCATTTCGCAGCGCATAAAACGCATTATTATTCAATAATTTTTTAACATTTGTTAACATTTAATTTTTTTAACTAAATTAGTAACCTACTAACTAAAAATTTATAATCATGTTAAAAGAGTTTAAAGAATTTGCAATGAAGGGCAACCTTATAGACATTGCCGTAGGTTTTGTAATGGGTGCTGCCTTTAAAGAAGTGGTTACCGCTTTTACGGGAGGCATAGTTTCGCCTTTGGTTGGATTGATTTTCAATTCCGACTTCAAAGATTTACGCTATAAATTACAAGACGGCACCGTAAGCGATGCTGGCGAAACCGTTGGCGAAGTGTTTTTAGAATACGGTACTTTTTTAACCAATGTTATCGATTTCATTATCGTAGCCTTCGTTATGTTTATGGTTGTAAAAGGTGTTAATAAAATGAAGAAGAAAGAAGAGCCAGCTCCGGAAGCTCCTAAAGGCCCAACGCAAGAAGAGTTATTGGCCGATATTAGAGATTTGCTAAAAAAACAATAATATGTTAAATATATAACATTTTGTTATTTGTTGTCAAAAAGCCTTTGTTTTATGTAAACAAAGGCTTTTTATATGTTTTAGAATGGAATTAATACTTAATTTTGCTGCAGTAATTATTTAAAAAAATGAAAATGAAAGTAGCTGTTGTAGGCGCCACAGGAATGGTTGGCGAAGTGATGCTAAAAGTATTGGCAGAGCGTAATTTTCCAGTTAGTGAATTGTTATTGGTTGCCTCAGAACGTTCTGTGGGCAAAAAACTAAAATATAAAGATAAAGAGTACACCGTTATTGGTTTAGCCGAAGCCGTGGCAGCCAAACCAGATATCGCTATTTTTTCTGCCGGGGGCGAAACCTCTTTAGAATGGGCTCCAAAATTTGCAGAGGCAGGCACTACGGTTATTGATAACTCATCGGCATGGAGAATGGATCCGACCAAAAAACTCGTGGTTCCAGAAATTAATGCCAACGAGTTAACCAAAGCCGATAAAATTATTGCAAACCCCAATTGTTCTACCATTCAAATGGTGATGGCATTGGCACCGCTTCATAAAACATATAAAATGAAACGTGTTGTGGTTTCAACCTATCAATCGGTTTCCGGCACGGGCGTAAAAGCCGTAAAACAAATGGAAAACGAAATCGCTGGTGTTGATGGCGAAATGGCTTATCCGTATCCTATCGGAAGAAATGCTTTGCCGCATTGCGATGTTTTTGAAGACAACGGTTACACCAAAGAAGAAATGAAATTGGCGCGCGAGCCTCAAAAAATATTTAACGACAAAACCTTTTCAGTAACGGCTACAGCGGTTAGAATTCCAACTTCTGGTGGACACTCGGAAGCGGTGAATGTAGAGTTTGAAAAAGATTTCGATTTATCCGATGTTCGTAAAATGCTACACGAAACCCCTGGAATCGTTTTACAAGATAACACCGATACCAACACGTATCCGATGCCAATTTATGCGCACGACAAAGATGATGTTTTTGTGGGCAGACTTAGAAGGGACGAAACGCAACCCAACACTTTAAACATGTGGATTGTTGCCGATAACTTACGCAAAGGTGCTGCAACCAACACCATTCAAATTGCTGAGTATTTAGTTGAAAATAAGCTGGTTTAGTTTTTTAAATTTAAGATTTTAGTATTAAAAAAGGCCCTTGTAATTATTACAAGGGCTTTTTTTTTACAAATTATTTCGCTAAATTTACATGTGGTTGTATTAAAAATCAACATTTCATCGTATTTTTTTTGGAATGATTTTTGTAGTACAATAACTATAACCAAGCCAAAAAAACACGTTCAATGAAACCAATCTTCACGTCCTTCAGCTCTATATGCATTAATCTGGTTTTTATTTTATTATCACAACCTGTTTCTTCGAATAACAGTACTTTGTTTGCTGATATTGAATCTAAATCAGCTTCAATTTCAAAAGAAAAAATATACATCCATTTTGATAAAACATTTTACAATCAAGGTGAAAGCATCTGGTACAAAATATACTTAGTTGATGCCGTAAACCATACACCCGAGACTTTAAGCAAAGTAGTTTACGTTGATTTAATAGACCCGAACAACATAATAATCGACTCTGAAACAATTAAGATAAACGAAGGTGCAGGACATGGTGATTTTAAATTACCCCAAAATGCAACTCACGGCGCATATACCATAAGAGCCTATACCAATTTTATGCGGAATTTTGATGACGCCCGTTTTTTTAGAAAAACAATTTATGTGAACACTTTAAGGCCACATCGTGGTTTTAACACAGCTACAGCATCTACAAAACCCCAGATCGATTTTTCCCCAGAAGGTGGTAACATGGTTGGTGGCTTTTTAAATAGGATTGTAGTAAAAGCAACAAATCCCCCGGAAAAAGGCATGCAAATAAACGGTGATATTATAGACGACACCAATACTAAAATCCTTCATTTTAAAACCTCTAAATTCGGACTGGGTAGTTTCCAGTTTATACCCGAAAATGGCAGAACTTATAAGGCAATCGTTTCCCGTAATGGCGTAAAACACGCCTATCCTTTGCCACCGGTTAAAAACCATGGCACCACAATTAGGGTTGATGAAACGCACCATGGCTACAGAGTCAATGTTTTTTCATCCTTGGTTAACGGCATAAATAACCTAGAGTTAATAGGAAAGCAAAAAGGCGAAATGGTTTGTCGTGCCGAATTAAATGGCAAAAACCCCAAAGCGGCCATTGATTTGCCAATATCCGATTTGGAATACGGCTTAATTCAATTCCAACTTTTAAATAAAAACGGCTCGGTTTTAAGTGAAGAACTGGCCTTTATAGACACTCGTGATTTAGAGCAAAAAATAACGATTACACCCTCAAAAAAAACTTATGAAGAGAATGAGCTGGCTGAAATTGAAATTAATTTTGATTCCTTATTTGAAGAAAACCTAAAGGCAAACATATCTGTTGCCGTTACCGAAGTGAATCCCGTAATAAACGGTGTTCCAGATTTAGATATTACATCGTATTTACTCTTAAACTCTGAAATAAAAGACAATATCGGGCAATTTGGTGATAATTTTGATAATGATTCGTTGAGAAAAAAAACAGTACAACAGATATTAATCGCTCAGGATGACAATCAATATTTATTTAAAGATAATAATACCAATAATGAATTAACTTTTTTGCCCGAATCTGGTTTTAACCTTAGCGGCGTAGTTAGGCAAAAAAAGAATAAAAACAAACCTGTAAAAGCCAATGTCACTCTTACATATAAAAACAGTAAAGAGCTTGGGCGCGATCAAGCTATAACAGATAGTTTAGGGCGTTTTAATTTTAGTAATCTTAATTTTGAAGAACGAACTTTTGTTGCGCTTAAAGCGAAAAATTTAAGTTCTCAAAAATACAAGGGCCCTTTTACTATTGAGTTGGACTCATTTAGTCCGCCACTAGTAAAAACAAATCTAATTTCCGAAAAAAACACAACGAAAGGCAATGTGCTTTTAAAGTCTAAATTAAATAGAAATACTGAATTTACCTCTCAAGAAGGAGAAATTAAGTTAGACCCAGTAAAGGTAACTGCTGAAAAAAAACGTTTAGACAGGTTTGCAAAAAAAAGAAAATTAACATTATATACAACTCCTTCGCATACTTTAGATTTTAAAGATTTACGAATTTCGCCATCAGCTAGAAATCCAATTCAAGCTTTACAAGGCTTGTTCCCAGGAGTACATGTAATAGGAGATAATATAATATTAAGAGGAAGAAACTCTTTAATAGGAAATAATCTACCGTTATTTTTGCTTGACGGTTTTCCTACAGATCTTGAAATGATTACCTCAATACCAATTTTTAGTATAGACTTCATTGATATTATTCAATCTAGTGGAGCTTCAATTTATGGATCAAGAGGTGGCAACGGTATTGTAGCCGTTTACACTATAGACGGTTCAGAAGAAAATGATGAAGAAAATGAAAGGAATGGAATTATTAGCTTTTATCGCCCTGGCTATTACCAAGCTAGAGCATTTAATCAAGATGAAAACGATTCAACAACACTCTATTGGAATCCTGATTTAAAATTAGAACAATCCAATTCGGCTAAAATTGCATTTAAAACAGCTCATAAATCGGCAACCTATAAGGTTTTGTTAGAAGGTATTGCATCCAATGGAACACCTTTTAGAGCTGAAGCTTATTTTGATGTTAAGTTAACTGAATAGTTTTTTAATCTTGCTTAATAAACACCATGTTATAATCTGTCGTGGCAAGCTTCATAATCGTTTTGAAAATATAATCGGCAACCTGTTTTTGCCCTTCAAAATTTATTAAATCAATCGTATCTTCTGGTTTATGATATTGCGGGTGTCCACCCGTATGCATCCCTAAAACCGAAATACCTTTTTTGTAAAACGATACATGATCGGATCCGCCCACAGAACCGGCATGCACAATGGGTGTTAAATTTAACGATTTGCCCAAGGTTTGCATAAAATCAACACCATCTGGAAATGTACCCGCACCGCCCATATAAACGTGCTTTTCTTTATTCATTCTGCCAACCATATCCATATTAATCATTAATTTAATTTGAGATAACGGCACTAAAGGATTATCAACAAAATACTTGCTCCCTAACAACCCTTGTTCTTCGGCACCAAAAGCAATAAATATAATACTGCGTTTTAAAAGATGTTTTTGACTTGCTATTTTTTCGGCTATTTCCAATAAGGCTGCGGTACCGCTGGCATTATCATCGGCACCGTAATGAATGGTATGTTTTTTATCGGATTTTGATGATGGCCCGCCCAAACCCAAATGATCGTAGTGTGCGCCCAAAACAATATATTCATTTTTAAGCGCAACATCGTTGCCTTCAATAAAACCAACTACATTACAGGTTTTTACAACAGGTTTTTTATCTATGCCTTTTTCAACCCTTAAAGTCGCATTAAAGGTTTGTTTATACCCCATATCAAAATGCTTAACACCTATATTCTTAAACTCCTTTTTTAAATATTTAACAACACGCCTATTAGCTTTTCCTCCGGGATATCGACCTGCATTTTTTTCAGATGTTAAAAACAACATGTGGTCTTTTAATTCCTTTTCTGTTATTTCAGCCTGTGAAAACACGCTTACGCTTAAAACGCCAATCAATAAACACAGTAAAACCTTTTTCATAATCACTCTTTTTTTATAGCTTCAAATATATAACAAGTAGCCATAAACTTTGGTTTGTTTTGCTTATTTTTGGAGATTAATTATTTATCAATCATGAAAAAAATATTAGTTATTATTTGCGCACTTACACTTACTGTAAGTTGTAAAAATGGAAAAGAAGAAAAAAATGTAGTTGTGAATTATCCTGAAACAAAAACGGTAGACACCGTTGACACATACTTTGGCGTAGAGGTTAAAGACCCGTACCGCTGGCTAGAAGACGATAGAAGCGCGGAAACCGAAGCATGGGTAAAAACGCAAAACCAAAGCACTTATGCGTATTTAGATCATATTCCGTTTAGAGACGAACTCAAAAATCGTTTATCTGAACTATGGAATTACGAAAAAATAGGAGCTCCGTTTATTGAAGGCGAATACACGTATTTTTCAAAAAATAATGGTTTACAGAATCAAAATGTTTATTACAGAAAAAAAGGCAATGAAGAAGCCGAAGTGTTTTTAGACCCGAATACCTTTTCTAAAGACGGCACCATTTCGTTAGGTGGTGGTCTTAGCTTTTCAAAAGACAGCGATATGTTGGCGTATTCCATCTCTGAAGGTGGTAGCGATTGGCGAAAGATAATTGTTATGGATCCTGAAACACGAGAGGTTGTTGAAGACACCCTTAAAGATGTAAAATTCAGCGGTATTTCTTGGTATAAAAACGAAGGGTTTTACTATTCCAGTTACGATAAACCGGAGGGTAGCGAACTTTCGGCAAAAACCGATCAGCACAAATTATATTACCATAAATTAGGAAGCCCTCAAAAAGATGACGTTTTGGTTTTTGGTGGCAAACCTGAAGAAAAGCACAGGTATATTTCGGGTAGCGTAACCGAAGATAACCGCTTTTTAATTATTTCGGCTAAAGTTTCTACATCGGGCAACAAGCTGTTTATAAAAGATTTATCCAATCCTAAAAGTAAGCTTGTTACCATTTTAGACCATACCGACAGCGACACATATATTATAGAAAACGAAGGTAGCAAACTGTTTTTGGTAACCAACCTAAACGCACCAAACAAAAAAATAGTAACGGTTGATGCTTCTAATCCAACCCCAGAACATTGGGAGGATTTTATCGCTGAAACCGAAAACGTTTTAAACCCTTCAACGGGAGGTGGTTTTTTCTTTGCCAAGTATATGGTTGATGCACTTTCTCAAGTAAAACAATACGATTATAATGGCGTATTAATAAGAGATGTTGAGCTGCCCGGTTTAGGTACTGTAAGCGGTTTTGGAGGCAAAAAGAAGGATAAGGAATTATATTTCTCATTTACCAATTACAACACGCCTTCCAGCCTTTATAAATTCAATCCAGAAACCGGAGAAACCAAATCGTATTGGAAACCGTCTATTGCGTTTGACAGTAATGATTATGTTTCCAACCAAGTGTTTTATACCTCAAAGGATGGCACCAAAATACCCATGATGATTACGCATCATAAAAACCTGGTTATCAACGGAAAAAATCCAACCATTTTATATGGCTATGGCGGATTTAACATTAGCCTAACACCCTCGTTTAGTATTGCCAATGCAGTTTGGATGGAACAAGGCGGTATACTTGCTGTTCCTAATTTACGTGGTGGTGGCGAATACGGTAAAATTTGGCACAATGCGGGTACGCAAATGAAAAAGCAAAATGTATTTGACGATTTTATAGCAGCAGGTGAATACTTAATTGAGAACAACTACACCTCATCTGATTATTTAGCTATCCGTGGCGGATCAAATGGTGGTTTATTGGTTGGTGCTGTTATGACTCAGCGTCCGGATTTGGCCAAAGTCGCATTGCCCGCCGTTGGTGTTTTAGATATGCTGCGCTACCATACTTTTACAGCTGGAGCGGGTTGGGCATACGATTACGGAACAGCCGAGCAAAGCAAAGACATGTTTGAATATCTTAAAGGTTACTCCCCATTACATAACGTAAAAGAAGGCGTAGAATACCCAGCAACTTTAATAACCACTGGCGATCATGACGACAGGGTGGTGCCGGCGCACAGCTTCAAATTTGCAGCCGAATTACAAAGCAAACAAGCGGGAACAAACCCAACTTTAATTCGTATTGAAACCGATGCCGGCCATGGCGCCGGAACTCCGGTTAGTAAAACCATTGAGCAGTATGCCGACATTTTTGGCTTCACGCTTTACAATATGGGGTTTGATGTGTTACCGAGTAAAACCAAGGAAAAAATAAAGGGCTAATTTGAGTTCACACTGAGCGCAGTTGAAGCGCCTTAATTTAAAGTTAATCAAAAACCGTTTTTCGTAAAAGAAGAACGGTTTTTATGTTATTTTTGCGCTATGCTTCAAGTTAAAAACATAACATTTTCATATAAAAAAACACCCATTTTAAAAGACCTTTCTTTTAAAGTAATCGCCGGCGAACACGTTTCAATTATTGGCGAAAGTGGTTCGGGCAAAAGTACCCTTTTAAAGTTGTTGTACGGCACTTACGATTTAAACGATGGGCAAATTTTTTGGAAAGACGAAGAAATTCTAGGTCCAAAGTACAATCTTGTTATTGGTCCCGAATACATGAAATATGTGGCGCAAGAATTCGATTTAATGCCGTTTATTACCGTTTCCGAAAACATTGGCGCTTTTCTTTCTAATTTTTACCCCAAAGAAAAACAAAATCGTATTGATGAGCTTTTAGAGGTTGTTGAATTAAAAGCATTTAAAAACATTTTGGTTAAAGAGTTAAGCGGTGGCCAAAAACAACGCGTCGCTTTAGCAAGAGCTATTGCAAAACAACCCGAAATTATTTTGCTGGATGAGCCCTTTAGCCACATTGATAATTTTAAAAAGCAGTCTTTACGCCGAAGCTTGTTTAAATATTTAAAAGAAAAAAACATCGCTTGCATTGTGGCCACCCACGATAAAGATGATGTATTGCCTTTTTCGAACCGTATGATTGTTTTGCACGCAACTAGCATAATGGAAAACGATACGCCACAACAGTTGTACAAAACGCCTCAAAATAAATTAATTGCTTCTTTTTTCGATGAATTTAATATTATAAACGATGACTTTGTTTACGCACATCAACTGAAAGTGGTGGATAAATCTGATTTGAAAGCGTCGGTTATACAAAGCTACTTTAAAGGCTATTGTTATTTGATTGAAGCCAATTTGAACGGTGATGCTGTGTTTTTTGAAAGTGCGATAGAACTGAAACAAAATCAAAAGGTTTACTTATCAATTTCTAAATAGTCATTTAATCTTACGCTTAGTTTTTTAACTATTTAAAAAACAAAAACCTGCTAAACAATCGTTTAACAGGCTTTAAAAGTACTCAAGGTGGGAATCGAACCCACACTCTCGAAAGAACTGGATTTTGAATCCAGCGCGTCTACCAATTCCGCCACTTGAGCAATTAGACCGCAAAAATATATATATTTTCCATATTATTCATAAAAATACTCAACAATATACTTTTTAGGTTAAAATAAATGCATAAATTTGCACCTCGTTAAAAATAATGTGCTGCTTTTGCACTAAAAAACAATAAGTTAATCATGCCCGACGCTATTACCGAAGCTAAAATTTTTACCTGTTCACAAAGCACGGAACTTGCTAAAAATATTGCCGCAGCCTATGGCACAAGTTTAGGAAATGTAATTACCTCAACTTACAGCGATGGCGAGTTTCAACCTTCTTATGAGGAATCCATTAGGGGAACACGAATTTTCATTATAGGATCTACCAATCCGAGTTCTGAAAATTTAATGGAATTGTTGTTAATGATTGACGCTGCAAAACGCGCATCGGCGAGACACATTACAGCAGTAATGCCATATTTTGGATGGGCAAGACAAGATAGAAAAGATAAACCCAGAGTGCCAATTGCGGCAAAATTAATAGCTAAAATGCTTGAAGCTGCTGGTGCTACTAGAATTATAACCATGGATTTGCACGCCGATCAAATTCAAGGCTTTTTTGAAAAACCTGTAGATCATTTATTTGCATCTACCATTTTTCTGCCTTATTTAAAAAGCTTAAACCTGCCGAACCTAACCATTGCTTCGCCAGATATGGGCGGCTCAAAAAGAGCTTATGCTTATTCAAAAGCTTTAGAAAGCGATGTGGTTATATGCTATAAACAACGCGCAAAAGCCAATGTAATTTCCCATATGGAACTCATTGGAAATGTAGAAGGCAAAAATGTAGTATTGGTTGACGATATGGTAGATACAGCAGGCACGCTAACCAAAGCAGCAGATTTAATGATGGAACGTGGCGCTTTAAGCGTAAGAGCCATTTGTACGCATCCAATTTTATCTGGTAATGCTTATAATAAAATAGAAAATTCAAAATTAGAAGAACTAATTGTAACAGATTCAATTCCCTTAACACAAAAAAGTGATAAAGTAAGAGTGTTAACCTGTGCCGATTTATTTGCAAACGTAATGCATAAAGTGCATCATAATAAATCCATTAGTTCTCAATTTATAATGTAGCTTCGATAGAATCAGCTACCAAAAAAGTAAATAATTAATTAAATAAATAGAAAAATGAAATCAATTACAATCAACGGATCTCAAAGAGAAAGCGTGGGCAAAAAAGCAACAAAAGCCTTACGTAATGCTGGTCAGGTTCCTTGCGTATTATACGGAGGAGACAAGCCAGTGCATTTCTCTGCACCAGAATTAGCTTTCTCTAAACTTGTATACACGCCAAATGCGCATACAGTTGTGATTGAGCTTGACAACGGAGAAACTTTAAACGCCGTACTTCAAGACATTCAATTTCACCCGGTAACAGACAGAATCTTACACGTAGATTTCTATCAGTTATTCGAAGACAAAGAAATTGCGCTTAACATCCCTGTTCAACTTGTAGGTAATTCTAGAGGTGTTAAAAACGGTGGTGTTTTAAGAAGAACCAATAGAAAACTTCGTATTAAAGCACTTCCTGCAAACTTGCCAGATTTTATAGAAATAGATATCACGCCACTTAAAATTGGTGATAAAGTAGCCGTTGGCGATTTACCTACTGATGGTTACACGTTTTTACATAACGACAACACGGTTGTTTGTAGAGTAAGCACATCTAGAGTAGCAATTGAAGATGAGGAAGATGAAGAAGAATTGGCTGAAGGCGCTGAAGGGGCAGAAGCACCTGCAGCAGAGGGAGCAGAAGCACCTGCAGCTCAAGAATAGAAATTATTCTCAATTAAATATTAAAAAGCATTCTGTTAATTCAGGATGCTTTTTTTATAAACAAAATTTGGGCGTTACCCCTTTGGTCGCTGGGGCTCCCGAGGCGGGGTCGGGCTTTCCACTGCAAGTCCTCACTCATCCCGATAGCTATCGGGACTCGCTGTGGGCTTTCCACTGCAATCCCTAACGCGAGCAATTCAGCCCATAACAAAGCAAGCTCCCATATTTTGGCATCTTTAATGTATTTTAGCAAAAAAATAAAAATAGCATGTGGCAGTTTTTATCAAACGCATTTAAAAAGAAAAACACAACAGCAGAACAAGATCCCATGAAAAAATTCTTAATAGTAGGTTTAGGAAATATTGGCGAAAAATATCAAAACACCAGACACAACATTGGTTTTAAGATTTTAGATTATTTTGCTGATAAAGAAAACTTGGTTTTCGAAACCAAAAAATTGGGAGACATGGCGACATACAAATTAAAAGGCAGAACTTTTATATTTTTAAAGCCCAATACCTATATGAATTTAAGCGGAAAAGCCGTTTTGTATTGGTTGACAAAAGAAAAAATTCCTTTAGAAAACGTATTGGTTATAACGGACGATTTGAATTTACCCTTCGGAAGCATCCGTTTAAAAACCAAAGGAAGCGATGGCGGACATAACGGGTTAAAAGACATTCAAGAAAAATTAAACACCACAAAATACAACCGCTTTAGGTTTGGCATTAGCGATACATTTAGTAAAGGCCGACAGGTAGATTATGTTTTGGGCGAATGGACAGATGATGAAAACAAAAAACTCAACGAACGTTTAGATAAGTCCGTTGAGCTTATAAAATCTTTTGCATTGGCAGGCGTAAATAATACGATGAACACGTTTAATGGCAAATAAAAGTGGCTGTTTAAAATGTAATTATTACCTTCTGTCAGGTTGAGCGCAGTCGAAACCTTTTATAGATTATCTACAACTTAAAACATTTCGACTGCGCTCAATGTGACATTAAAGATGTTTTTTAAACAGCCACTTTTATTTATTCCACAATTATTTTTTTAGTAGATTTTCGTAAACCATCGCTTACTGTTAAAATATACATACCAGATTGTACATGGATTAAATTTACCTTTTCATTAAAATCGCCAGCCTCTTTGTAGGTGCTTTTATAAATGGTTCGTCCTCTCAAATCGTAAACTTCTACCTTAACATTCCGCGATAGCGAGCTATTTAATTTTATGGTAAACTCGCCTTTATTTGGATTGGGGTACACCATAAAATTTTCAAAGCCGAATTCTTCAACCGCTAATGATGCTTGTACGTTAAGGGTATAATCTTCCACTTCGCCATCAAAGCTGTTTTCGCATGCCATAGGGTTTCCTTCGCCATCCCATTTTGTAGATATTCGCATTATAGTATTGCCCAAAACAGCATCATTGGGTATGGTTATGCTTAATGCCGAATTGGATGTTGGGCCATTTGGATCATTATTCGCTGTTCCTAAGTCGTAAGCTTCAGTAATATCATCAAATTCACAATCGCGATTCCAATCTATCCAAACTCTTGTTAGTGTAGTATATGCCCCTGCAGTATTAACATTTACGGTTAAATTGTAACTACTATTTCTATTAACATTTGTTGATATAGAAGTATAATCAGAATAGCCCGAAGGTTTTGCTGAGGCGTTATTAATGGTATTAAATTCTACAAAAGTAGTACTGGTATCGAAATCTGTATTCGCTACAGATGTACAGTTGCCATTATAAAATGGAAGCGAAATATTTTTATTTTTAGGAGAAGCTACACTAGGCGTTCCAGTTATGGTTATGCTGTAATCATTTTGTGGTACATCTAAATTGGAGATGGTCATGGTTACCGGACCAGACGAATTCCTACTACTTGGAGAGAAGGATACGGTTGATGCCCCAGGATTTCCTGAAGCACTAAACACCGTATTTTCAGAAAAGCCATTCGCTGCCACAAAATCAAAAGTAAAGGTGGCTGTGTTATCACCACAAGCAATGGGACTTAATGTTTCATTTACCATTATAAAGTCTGCTTCGTTTGATACTAAAAAATCAAAGTCAGAAACATCATAAAAAATATTGTCGGCAGCTTCTACCAATATTCTTGCTTTATCCGTGTTAGCAATTGCGGGAACCGTAAAAGTATACGATCCAGTATTAGGTACATTTGTCGCAATTGTTGTTTTAAACTTTAAACCACCATCGGAAGACAATAAAATATTCACCCTTTGGCAATTTATAGTCGCGTTTGTTGTTTGACCTACAACCCACTCTATAGTCTCACTTGTGCCTTGAGTCCAAGCCACAGGGTTATTTACGGTAAAGGGCGTTACATCCTCCACATTTATTTGCATTCTATCAAAACTTGTTTGTCCGCCAACAGCAGATACAGGCGACCTGTCTCTTACTGTTAAGGCCCAATTTAAAGTTCTTGCCACTGTAGAAACCGTTTCCCAATCACTGCCCAGAGTTGGGTCTGTTTGGGTTGTGTTACCACTAACAACACTCGATAATTTAGGTATATACCGATCTGAAAAACCAGATGGCGGTAAAGACCTATTCATAGAGCTGGACACAAGCGTTGGCCCAAAATTCTGATAATCTGTTACACCATTGTCTATTTGCTCCCAGCAATAGGTAAGATTATCTCCTCCATCAGCGTCAGTGGCAGCACCTTTTAATATATAAGCTGTTCCTTTTGGGATGTTATAATCGCTTCCGGCATCAGCAATTGGAGGGTTGTTCAAAATAGCTTCGGTAGTTTGGCAGCTTTTTGTCGCCAAATTATCCAGTATTTGTTTGATGCTGTGATAATGAAAATAATCGTCGCTATTTAAGGCCACATTATCAGCACCTGTAATTCCGGCATACCCCATAATCGTTGTTCCACTTCCGGGTTCGGAATTTACACCAGTACCTTCGGTAGTAAATGCCCAAGTATGATTGGCTCCCATTTGATGCCCTATTTCATGGGCTACATAATCAATATCAAAAGTATCCCCCTCTGGTATTCCGTTCGATGGAGATGTAAAAGCACTTCCTTTGTTTTTGTCGGTTGTGCTAGACGTATCGTTTCTACAAACACAACCAATACAGCCTGCATTTCCACCACCACCAGAGGCACCAAATAGGTGACCAATATCGTAAGCTGCATTTCCAAGCACTGAAGTTAATGTGTTTTGAACCTGTAGACTCCACCCATTCAAATTATTTGAATTATCTGAATCTGCCCCTTCATTGGCGTCCGAATAGGGGTCTGTGGCAGCATCTGTATAAATAACTAAGTTGTTATTTGAAATAAGCTCAAAAGTTACTGCCATATCAGTTTCAAAAACCTGATTTACTCGTGTTAAAGTGGCGTTAATCGCAGAAAGGGCATCAGCAACAGCGTTTCCATTTCCTATAATCCCATCGTCATGGTAGTTTGTATATTCAGCAGTGGTTGAAATCGCTATTCTAAATTTCTGCAATGTTTGGGTGTTTGCTCCACCTTCGTTGATTTTAGATTTACTGGATTTATTAAAAGTCTCATTTAACACATCTATAGTTTGGCATTCAAAACGATCTGTTGATTTATTTTTAGAATGTTTTTCATATAAAACATATTTGTCTGCGCCTTTTTTTACGGGCTGCATAAACACCGTTGGCTTATCAATATATGAAATCATGGTTTGAACACCTTGAGGCGAAACACTCATGCGCAACCGTGTTTTTGAATCTTTTGCACTAACCCCTACATACGATTTTATATTGGGATATTTTGCGGCAAGCTCTGGTGAAAAAACCGGAGCTTCGTAAAGACGGAAACTTTCAAATTCTCCGTTTAAACCGGGAATATCAATGGTTTTAATAGATGATTTTTTTTGAGCAGTTCGTAACGGTGTTGATGAAATTTCTTGGCCTAACAAAGAAGCGTTAAGTTTAAATAAATGAACGTTATCGCTATTAAGATTAAGTTTTGATAAATTTTCTGAGTTTTCTATATGCTCAATTTTTTCCCATATTGTATTTTGAGCTGTAGCCGAAAATATAAACAAAAGTATGGCTATTGATAAAACATAATGTAGTTTTGCTTTCATAAACATTTTTAGCAATTTTTTTAACGCATTGCTAACAAATCTAATTTTTTAAGATGGATTTTGCAATTTTATTTGTTAAATGAACCGTGTAAATAGTATTGAATCATATAAAGAAGAAGCACCCACCGTAGTTACCATTGGTACTTTTGACGGTGTACATATTGGGCATCAAAAAATTGTTAAACGCTTAATTAACGCTGGAAAATTAGAAGGTTTAAAATCTGTAATCCTTACTTTTTTTCCGCATCCGCGTATGGTTTTGCAAAAAGATTCTTCTATTAAACTAATCAATACCATTGATGAAAGACACGCCATTTTAGATGCCTTAGGGTTGGATTACTTGCTTATTAAAAAATTCACTAAAGCCTTTTCGAGACTCTCAGCCGAAGATTTTGTCAAGCAAATCCTGGTCGATAAACTACACGCCAAAAAAGTAATTATTGGTTACGACCATAGATTTGGCAGAAACAGAAATGCGAATATCGACGATTTAAAACGCTTTGGCAAAGCCTATAATTTTGAGGTTGAAGAAATTTCAGCTCAAGACATTAACGAAGTTGCCGTAAGTTCTACCAAAATAAGAAAAGCTTTGAATGAAGGCGATATTTCAAAAGCCAATACGTTTTTAGGCTATAATTTTATGATTACCGGAAGGGTTGTTAAAGGCAAAGGGTTGGGCAGGCAATTAGGTTTTCCAACGGCAAATATTAAAGTTGAAGAAAACTATAAACTCATTCCAAAATACGGCTCTTATATTGTAAGTTCAACCATAAACAACAAAACCGTTTTTGGCATGTTAAACATTGGCATGAACCCAACAGTAGCTGGAAATACCGAAAGTATCGAGGTGCATTTTTTCAATTTCAATAAAGATATCTACAACAAAACCATTCAAATAGATTTGTACGAACGCATTCGCGACGAACAAAAGTTCGAATCGGTTGAAGCCTTAAAAAATCAACTGGCAAAAGACAGGGAAACGGCCTTAGTGTATATTGCGAAACATCATGTTAAATAAATGGCTGTTTAAACATATTGATAATTCGGCTTTAATTATTTTCAGAATCTTTTTTGGACTACTTTGTTTTATAGAATCCGTCGGCGCCATCTCTACCGGTTGGGTAAAACGGGTTTTTATCGACCCCGAATTTACATTTTCGTTTATAGGTTTCGAGTGGTTGCAACCCTTACCGGGTAATGGTATGTATTGGTACTTTAGTATCATGGGTGTTTTTGCTTTGGGCATTATGTTGGGTTACAAATACCGACTTAGTATTTTAGGATTTACCGTTTTGTGGTCTGCAACGTATTTTATGCAAAAATCGTCGTATAACAACCACTACTATTTACTAATGCTTATAAGCAGCATAATGGTTTTTATGCCTGCAAATAGATACGCTTCAATTGATGCAAAACAAAACCCCAAACTTAAAAGTTATGCTATGCCCCAATGGTGCAAATGGGTTTTTGTACTTCAATTATTCATTGTTTACACCTATGCTTCGGTAGCAAAATTGTACCCCGATTGGTTAAACACCAGCGTTATGGAACTGCTAATGAAAAGCAAACAAAACTACATGCTGGTGGGCGAATTGCTTCAACAAAAATGGGTGCATTATGTATTGTCTTACGGTGGTATTCTGTTTGATGGTTTAATTATACCGTTGCTATTGTTTAAAAATACCAGAAAATGGGCATTTATTACCGCTATATTTTTTCATTTGTTTAACTCGTTTGTGTTTCAAATTGGTATTTTTCCGTATTTGGCATTGGCTTTTACCGTGTTTTTTTTCAAGCCCAAAACCATACAGCAACTATTCTTTAAAAAGAAGGGTTTTTATGAACTGAATGAGGTTATCATTCCCAAATACAAAACACCTTTAATCGCCATATTTTCATTTTATTTTTTGATTCAAATAGGATTGCCATTACGACATCATTTTATAAAAGACGATGTGCTTTGGACAGAAGAAGGGCACCGCCATTCGTGGCGTATGATGCTTAGGGCCAAAAGCGGAAGAACCACTTACACGATTGAAAATAAAGCAACCGGAAAAAGCTATACCGTTAATTTAGACGATTATTTAACCGTAAAACAAAAACGATTGGCCAGCGCAAAACCAGATGCTATTTGGCAGTTTTCGCAACGATTAAAAGAGCAGTTTAAAAAAGACGGACAAGATATTTCGGTTTACGTAAATTGTAAAGTAAGCGTTAACGGAAAACCCTATAAGCAATTTATAAACCCAGATGTAGATTTAGCCAATGTGCCTTGGAACTATTTTAAACACAACCATTGGATTTTACCTTCAAAATAAGAGCGATTATATCTGTAATTCATTAAATTTGTCGCTTAAATTTTTTACTCATGTTACAGGTCCCTTTTATTAGAGAAAACAAAGATTTGGTAATTGAACGATTAGCAAAACGAAATATTGACGCGTCTAAAATGATTGATGAAGTGATTGCTTTTGATGAAGACAGAAAACGTATTCAAACGGAATTGGACAATACTTTGGCTGAATCGAATGCTATATCTAAAGAAATTGGGAACTTGTACAAATCGGGTGAAGCCCAAAAAGCCAATGCCTTAAAAGAAAAAACGAGTGCGTTAAAGGATAAATCTAAAACACTTAACGACTCGCTTAACCATAAAGTTGAAGCCTTAAACGAGTTATTGTATAAAATCCCGAATGTGCCAAATGCCCTTGTCCCGTCTGGAAATACCGATGAAGATAACGAAGAGGTTTTTAAAGCGGGCGACATTCCCGTTTTACACGATGGCGCATTACCACATTGGGAGCTGGCCAAAAAATACGACATTATAGATTTTGAACTCGGTAATAAAATTACGGGTGCAGGATTTCCGGTTTACAAAGGTAAAGGCGCCCGATTACAACGTGCTTTAATCGCCTATTTTCTTGATAAAAACACCGCGGCGGGATATACCGAATATCAGTTACCGCATTTGGTTAACGAAGCTTCTGGTTTT
Organism: Hwangdonia lutea; assembly: GCF_032814565.1. Lineage (GTDB taxonomy): Bacteria > Bacteroidota > Bacteroidia > Flavobacteriales > Flavobacteriaceae > Hwangdonia > Hwangdonia lutea. Next base: position 1,727,051 of record NZ_CP136521.1, on the reverse strand, counting down.
GGCACGGGGCAATTGCCCGATAAAGAAGGGCAAATGTACCACGTTACCGAAGATAATTTATATTTAATACCAACGGCCGAAGTACCTGGAACCAATATTTTTAGAGATGTGGTTTTAAGTGAAAGCGAATTGCCCATTGGCATAACGGGTTACACGCCTTGTTTTCGTCGCGAAGCCGGAAGTTACGGTGCACACGTAAGAGGATTAAACCGATTGCACCAATTTGATAAAGTTGAAATTTTACGTGTTGAGCATCCTTCAAAATCTTACGACGCATTGGATGGTATGGTAAAACACGTAAAAACCATTTTGCAAGAATTGAAATTACCATATAGAATTTTAAGACTTTGCGGTGGCGATTTAGGCTTTACAGCGACACTGACCTACGATTTTGAGGTGTTCTCAACAGCGCAAGACCGTTGGCTGGAAATATCCTCCGTTTCTAATTTTGAAACCTTTCAAGCCAACCGTTTAAAATTGCGTTTTAAAAACAATGATGGGAAAAACGAATTGGCACACACACTAAACGGGAGTGCTTTGGCGTTACCAAGAGTACTTGCCGGCATTTTAGAAAACTACCAAACCAAAGATGGTATTGTAATTCCTGAAGTGCTGCAATCGTACACCGGATTTTCGATTATTAATTAGATAAGAACCCGTATTTCTTTAATAGCTCATTTTTTGAATAGTTCCGATTTTTTCTTTGGAATATTTCAAAAAACGGTTTCATGAACGCGCATGTCAAAATAGAGGTAAAAACCTACAAATTAAAATTATGTTTTTAAAATAAATCGATAAAGTGCAATTTTTTCGTGTTGTTTAACGAATTTACATGGATTTCCTTTGCAAATCGAATTATATTTTAGAAGTTAGCTTCAACCACAAAATTAAACGTAACCTACCATGAAAAATATTAAACGCTTATTGCTTTTAATTGCATTAGTTTTGGTTGCTGGCAAAGTATTGTTTTCAGATTTCGAAATATTTAAAACCGAAAACAATGCCACTGCGGCAGTAGTAAGCAAGTAGATTTGCTTTAATAAAACTAAATTTTCTATTTAATTAGTCATTCATGTTTTTTGAAGATTGAAGACTGTCCCCAATCTTATGTAATATTGCTTTTAAATTAACGGTTGTTAATAGAAAAAGATATTGTTGATTGGTTAATGCCCGAATTTTTATTCGGGCATTTTTATTAATGAAACTTTCATTTACGGAGGTTTTTCTAACCAACAAAAATGAATGGGTTGTATTAATCCCAATTAAAATTGGAATCTGATCAGAAAATTTAAGAAAACTTCAACAATTACTAACCTTCACATTCGCTATATTTACATCATGAGGATGCTTTTTATTTTATGTTTACTTTTTTGCACCAACTTGTTTTCGCAAGACGATGCCGTAGCAAAAGACTATTTTAATAAAGGGGATTTTGAAAAAGCACTTTACGAGTATAAAAGATTATATGCAAAATCGCCTTCAAACATAAATTACATCAATCAACTAGTAAATACGCATCAGCAACTAGAGCAATACAACGAAGCCGAAACGTTTCTTTTAAGCGTAATGAATCGTATAAGATACCCAGCTTTTTTTGTTGAGTTAGGATACAATTATCAACTTAAAAACGATTTAGAAAATGCGAACTTATTTTATCAAAAGGCTATAAATAGTTTAGATGATAATGTAAATAATGCCTTTTCCGTGGCGCGAAGTTTTCAGAATCATACCTTGTTGAACGAAACCATTACGGTTTATGAAAAGGCCATGGCCATAAAACCCGAATTAAACTTTAAATTTCAACTGGCTAAAATATATGGCGAACAAGGAAATATTGAAAAAATGTTTGTTAGCTATATTGAATTTGCTGAAAAAAATCCCGTCGCTTTAAATAATATTAAGCGATTCATCAACGATTTTATAAGTGAAAACAGTGCGAATGAAAACAATATTTTATTCAAAAAAATTCTACTTAAAAAACTACAGCAACAGCCCAATTTACTTTGGAACGAAATGTTGAGTTGGTTATTTATTCAGCAAAAAGATTTTAAAAAAGCATTTATCCAAGAAAAAGCCATTTTTAACCGACATCCGGAAAGTTTAAGTAGAATTGAGGAATTGGCTAGCATTGCCACCAATGAAAACGCCAATGAAATTGCTAAAGAAATCTATACCTTTTTAATTGAAACCGCCCAAGATTTAGAAACCCAACTACAAGCACATTATAGTTTATTACAGCTTAAAACCAAAGCGAGTACAGCTGATGATTACGAGGCTATAAACAATACATATTTAGAGTTGTTTAAAGAATTTGGCATGTTTCCGCAAACCCTAAAACTACAGGTTTCTTATGCGCATTTCTTAGCGTTTTATAAAAACGAAGCCCAAGCTGCCATCAAATTTTTAGAAAAAACACTGGAATTACCTCTTACCGAATTTGAAAAAGCCGAGGTTAAATTGGAATTGGGTGATATTTTGGTGCTTCAAGAAAAATTCAATAAAGCCTTGATTTATTACACGCAAATACAACGTAACCTTAAAAACAGCACGCTTTCGCAAGAAGCGCGTTATAAAGTTGCCAAAGCCAGTTATTATAAAGGCGATTTTAAATGGGCCGAATCACAGCTTAAAATTTTAAAAGCTTCAACATCGCAACTTATTGCCAACGATGCGCTCGATTTGAAATTATTGATTACAGACAATAAATACGAAGACTCGTTACAAACGGCATTAAAACTATATGCGAAAGCCGATTTACTCGAATTTCAAAACAAAAACGATAAAGCCATTGCGACTTTAAATACCATTTTGGAAAATCATAAATCCGAACCCATCATCGCTCAGGCACTTTTTAAACAAGCCCAATTATTTGAAAAAAAGGCGCAATTTGAAAAAGCACAGACTAATTACGAATTAATTATCGCCAATTACAGAGGCGGTATTTTGGCAGACGATGCCTATTATAATTTAGCCCATATTTATGAGCAGTATTTAAACGAACCCGAGAAAGCAAAAGCCTTATACGAGCAAATTATTTTTAATCATGTGGATAGTATTTATTTTGTTGAAGCCCGAAAAAAATACCGCGCATTACGTGGCGATGCTATAAATTAAATAAACCTCAACATTCAAATTCCAAATCGCAAAAATTAATGATAATAGCCGAAACAGAACGTTTATTAATTTTAAAGTTTACTCTTTTTGATGCACCATTCTTTTTGCAATTAACAAATTCACCAAATTGCCTTAAATACATTGGCGATAAAAACCTTAAAACGGTTGCCGATGCCGAAGTATATTTACAAGATAAAACCATTAAAAGTTATACCGATTTTGAGTTTGGTTTTTATAAACTAACCCTCAAAGAAAACAACAAACCCATTGGCACTTGCGGATTGGCAAAACGCAAAAAATTAGATGATGTCGATATCGGTTTCGCCTTTTTACCAGAATACGAACGTAAAGGTTTTGGTTTTGAAGCATCGGTTGAAATAATGAAACTTGCAAAATCAAAATTCAACCTTAAAAAAATTGTAGCCATAACAAATCCCGATAATCAGAATTCCATTAAATTATTGGAAAAACTGGGGATGGTTTTCGAAAAAAGAGTAAATCCTTTTGATGATGATGAAGAACTCCTGTTATTTGCAAAAGATTTATAAATTTTTGTCATTTCGAGCCTAGCGAGAAATCTCATAATATTTTCAAAACATGATTATATACAACGTAACCGTAAACATTGACGAAAGCATTCACGACGAATGGTTGGTGTGGATTAAAGCACACATTCCGCAAGTATTGGGCACAGGAAAGTTTGAAAAAGCAACCCTTACCAAAGTTTTGGTTGAAGAAGAAATGGGCGGGGAAACCTATTCCATTCAATACCGCTCGTATTCGCGTGAGGCCTTAGATGCTTATTATCGGGAAGATGCCGAAAAACTTAGGGTTGAAGGTCTAAAGAAATTCAGAGATAAAATGTTGGCTTTTAGAACCGAGCTTCAAATTGTAGATGAATATACGGTGAATTTTAAATAGACTATCACCCCCTGCGAAACCAGGAATCCATTTTTATAACTTACTTTTGTATTTAAAACATTCACAATTTCGTGGCAAACAAACCAAACCAACATCAAGTAAAAGCAAAAAAACATTTAGGGCAACATTTTCTAAAAGATGAATCTGTGGCGCAAAAAATTGCCGATACTTTATCGTTAAAAGACTATAAAAAAGTTCTTGAAATTGGCCCGGGAATGGGTGTGTTAACCAAGTATTTGCTTAAAAAAGATGTTGAAACCTATGTCATAGAAATCGACACCGAATCGGTTGAATATTTACAAACCAACTACCTAAATCTCGCTCCAAGAATCATTGAAGAAGATTTTTTAAAATACGATTTAAACACTGTTTTTAAAGACAAGCCCTTTGCTATTATTGGCAACTTCCCCTATAATATTTCAACACAAATTGTTTTTATAACTCTGGAAATGCGCAACCAAATCCCTGAATTTTCTGGAATGTTTCAAAAAGAAGTCGCACAACGCATCTGCTCAAAAGAAGGTAGCAAAGTCTATGGCATTCTTTCCGTTTTAACCCAAGCCTTTTATAATGCCGAGTATTTGTTTACCGTGCCGCCATCGGTTTTTAATCCACCGCCAAAAGTAGATTCGGGCGTTTTAAGACTCACAAGAAAAGAAAACTACACCTTGCCTTGCGATGAAAAATTACTGTTTAAAGTGGTAAAAACAGCCTTTCAACAACGCCGAAAAACACTTCGCAATAGTTTAAAAACACTCAATTTATCCGATAATTTAAAAGCAAATGTTATATTTGGCAAACGTCCGGAACAATTAAGTGTTGAGACCTTTATAGAGCTTACAAAGTTAATTGAAAATGATGCTTAAGACTTAATAACTTTTTGTCATTTCGACAGCGTGCAACGACGAGAAATCTCATGTCCGAAGAAAAAGAAAACATACAATTTGAGCTAACAAAAGAACTTGTTGAGCAGGTAGAACAACTTATTGAAGCTAATAACGATAAGGAACTTCGCAAGCTGCTCAATGAATTTCATTACGCCGATATAGCCGAAATTCTAGATGAACTCAATCTGGAAGAAGCCATGTATGTTATTAAGCTGTTAGATTCTGAAACAACTTCAGAAATACTCATGGAGCTTGATGAAGACAATCGAGAAAAAGTATTAAAAAACCTATCGGCACAAGAAATTGCCGAAGAAGTTGAGGAGTTAGATACCGATGACGCCGCAGACATCATCTCAGAACTTCCCGAAGAGCGTCAGCAAGATGTTATCAACAGAATTGAAGACCTTGAGCACAAAGCAGAAATCACTGAACTTTTAACTTATGATGAGGATACGGCTGGTGGACTTATGGCAAAAGAGCTGGTTAAAGTTTACGAAACCTGGACCGTTGCCGGTTGTATGCGAAGAATTCGAGGGCAAGCCAAAGAAGTGACTCGGGTGCATTCCATTTATGTAGTCAATAAAGAAGAAAAACTCATTGGCCGATTGTCGCTAAAAGATTTAATCGTGGCCAAAAGCGACCAAAAAATTTCAGATTTAGTAAAAGTCAATGTCGATTATGTTAATGTACACGACAATGCAGAAGATGTTGCCAAAGTAATGGCAAAATACGATTTGGAGGCCATTCCCGTTGTTGATGATAACCAAACCTTATTAGGCCGAATTACCATTGACGATATTGTAGACGTACTAAAAGAAGAAGCCGAAAAAGATTACCAGCTAGCTGCCGGTATTACCCAAGATGTTGAAGCCGACGACAGCATTTTAAAATTAACCAAAGCCCGTTTACCATGGCTATTAATAGGTATGGTAGGTGGCTTAGGGGCAGCCAGCATCATAGAATATTTTAACGAAGCTATGGGCTCGTTTATCGTGCTGCTTAGTTTTGTTCCGCTAATACAGGCAACCGCAGGAAACGTGGGCGTACAATCGTCTGCCATTGTTGTACAAGGGTTGGCCAACGACAGTGTGGACGGCAACATTATTAAACGCCTTTTTAAAGAGTTTTTTCTGGGCATTGTCAATGGTTGTGCCATTGCCATCATCGCTTTGCTAATTACCCATTTTGTTTTTAGCACGCCCTACATTGTTTCAATCACCATTGGTATCGCGCTTATTTCGGTCATCATAATGGCCGCATTAATTGGTACATTCATTCCTATTTTTTTAGATAAAAGAGGCATAGACCCTGCCGTGGCCACAGGGCCATTTATAACAACCAGCAACGATGTGTTTGGTATTTTAATGTATTTTTTAATAGCCAAATTAATTTTAGGATTTTAGTAATTTGGGCGTTACCACAAGGGTCGGGCTTTCCGCTATATCTTTCTTGTGCTGAACTTGTTTCAGTATCTCATCAAATATTTCAATATATTTTAAAGTAAATTTTATATTAAACTTTATAGTCGAGCACAAAAAAGGATGCCGCATCAATCCCTAACGCAAAACATCGTAATTTTGTAGAATGAACGCAATAAATATCAAACAAAAGTTTTCAAAATTTTCAAAAAATTGGCATCCGCATCAAATTGCCGTCGTCGACGATATGCAAGTCATATTGGCAAAACTAAAAGGCGAATTTGTATGGCACAGTCACGAAAACGAAGACGAGCTTTTTCAAGTTATAAGAGGCACCCTATACATGCAATTCAGAGACCGAATCGAAGTTGTAAATGCAGGTGAAATTATTGTGGTTCCAAAGGGTGTAGAGCACAATCCATGTACAAAAAACAACGAAGAAGTCCATGTGCTGTTATTCGAAAAAATAAATACGGCACACACCGGAAACGTACAACACGAAAAAACCCAAACGCATTATCCAAAAATATAATTTTCGTTATTCTGAATTTGTTTCAATTTCTCACTAATTTTTAAAAAATGAAAATCCTTCACTTAGATACCAATCACGAACTGTTAATAAACCAACTCAACGATTTAGGCTTCACGAACCATGAAGATTACACCTCATCTAAAGAAGTTATTATGGCTAAAATCCATCAATACGACGGGTTTATTATTCGTAGTCGGTTTTCCATCGACCAAGCATTTTTAGATGCCGCAACCAACCTAAAATTTATAGGGCGTGTTGGCGCCGGATTGGAAAACATAGATTGCGATTACGCCCAACAAAATGGCGTTTACTTAATTTCTGCGCCAGAAGGCAACCGCAATGCCGTTGGTGAGCACAGTTTGGCCATGTTACTTTCGTTATTCAACAAATTAAACAAAGCCGACAAAGAAGTCAGGGCAGGCCAATGGCTGCGCGAAGACAATAGAGGTTTAGAGCTCGACGGAAAAACCGTTGGGCTTATAGGTTACGGCAATATGGGTAAAGCCTTTGCAAAAAAACTACGCGGTTTTGATGTAACCGTTTTGTGCTACGATATTAAAGCCAATGTTGGCGATGACAATGCGAAACAGGTTTCATTAAAAGAACTGCAAAAACGTGCCGATGTTTTAAGTCTGCACACGCCCGAAACACCATTAACCATTAATATGGTTGACGATGGTTTTATCAATCAATTTACAAAACCGTTTTGGCTCATCAATACCGCACGTGGCAAAAGTGTGGTGACTAAAGATTTGGTTTTGGCCTTGCAATCGGGTAAAATTCTGGGTGCCGGATTGGATGTTTTGGAATACGAAAAAGCATCGTTCGAAAACTTATTCAAAACAAGTGTCACATCGAGCGCAGTCGATATGCCAAAGGCATTTCAATATTTAATTAAAGCAGAAAATGTTTTGTTATCGCCACACGTAGCCGGTTGGACCGTAGAGAGCAAAGAGAAATTGGCGCAAACCATTGTCGATAAAATTAAAGATTTTGTACGTCTTAATAAGACTTCATAAATATAAAAAAAGTCCAGATAATAGTTTTATCTGGACTTCTCCCAAGGTTATAAAAGGTTAAGTTACTTACGCTTTATAAACTTTTTGGTCATGGTTGCATTGCCATCATTCACTTCAATATAATACACACCGGCTTCGAGGTTATTTACTTTAACTTCTTTAGTTGTTTTTCCTGCTTTTACAACTTGCCCCAACATATTTATAATTTTATAAGATAGGTTTGTACCTTTTGAAAGTTTGATGTTTAAAACATCGCCCTCAACGGGGTTAGGGTATAGTTTAAATGTATTTGCGGTATGGGCATCAACATCTAGAAGTTTATCTTTTAAATTGTTTTTAGCAAAAGCTGATGTTGTTGTTAAGTTAATATTATCAATAGCAACATCGGCTTGCCAAGTACCACCCGTTACCCTATTAAATCGTAACTGAACGTTGCTGTCCACATACGATGATAAATCTACATTAGCCGTTTGCCACGAGTTGCCTTTGTTTCCGGATTCGTTCCAAAGGGTCGTCCAACTCACGCCATTATCGTTGCTAGCCTCCAATGCAATGCTGCCCATATCCGACGACCCGTACATGTGGTAACTAAAGTTAAACGAAGCTGAATATTGCCCGCTTAAATCGTAACAAGGCGAATTGATAATGGCTTGTTTGTTAGGATAACCAGACCCGTTGCCAGAAGCTTCTACAAAAATATAGTAACTGCCTTGAACCGCGGCGGATGGCCCTGTATTGTTTGAAGGTGTGCCGTTGGCATCAACCGTCCAATTAATATCATCGGCTGAGGATTGTGTCCATGCACCTAAAGTATTTTCAAAGCCTTCGGAATACGGGAATGAAGTTATTCCACCAGAACATGGGGTTACCACAATTCCACCTTCAACCAAGTTAACATCGTCAATGGCTATATCGGCTTGCCAAGTGCCACCAACAAATCTGTTGAATCGTAATTGAACACCGCCACCGGTATAGGCAGAAATATCAACATTTGCGGTTTGCCACGAGTTGCCCTTGTTACCAGTTTGGCTCCAAATGGTAGTCCACGTACTGCCTTCATCGGTACTAATCTCCAAGTCTATGGTACCCATATCTGAAGACCCATACATGTGATATTTAAAGCTGAAAGTAGCCTCAGCTAATCCGCTTAAATCAAAACAAGGCGAATTTAAAATGGCGCGCTTACTCGGGTAGTTAGGCGATGATGCTTCAACAAAAACATAGTAATTCCCTTGAAAAGCACTGGCTGGACCCGTATTGTTTGAGGGTGTACCATTGGCGTCAATGGTCCAATTTATATCGTCTGCTGTGGATTGTGTCCATGCACCTAAAGTATTCTCAAAGCTTTCTGCATAAGGAAAAGAGGCTATTCCACCCGTACATCCATTAGGTATTTCAGAAACATTTACCGTTCTGGTAATTTGTGCTGCGGCATTTCCTGCGGCGTCACTCACATTATAATTGACTAAATATGTGCCTGCAACATTGGTGTTTACCGTGCCAGAAATTATGATGCTGGCTGTAATGTCGCCGTCTTTATTGTCGCTAGCCGTGGCGCCTTGTTCGTTGTACACGTCGCCAACGTTCAAATCGATGGTCGATGCTCCGTTTAAGGTGATTACCGGTGCCGTGGTGTCCGAGACTACGTTTACGGTTCGTGTAACTTCGGTTGCTGGGTTACCTGCGGCGTCGCTTACGTTATAGGTAACTACATAAGTGCCTGCGGTGTTGGTATCGACTATATCACCACCTATAATGATGTTGGCTGTAATGTCGCCGTCTTTATTGTCGCTAGCCGTGGCGCCTTGTTCGTTGTAAACATCACCAACGTTTAAGTTGATGGTCGATGCTCCGTTTAATGTGATTACCGGTGCCGTGGTATCTGGGACTACGTTTACGGTTCGTGTAACTTCGGTTGCTACGTTGCCCGCGGTATCGCTTACGTTATAGGTAACTACATAAGTGCCTGCGGTGTTGGTATCAACCACATCGCCACCTATAATAATGTTGGCCGTAATATCGCCATCTTTATTGTCGCTAGCCGTGGCTCCTTGTTCGGTGTAAACATCACCAACGTTCAAATCGATGGTCGATGCACCGTTTAAAGTGATGACTGGTGCCTTGGTATCTGGAACTACATTTACCGTTCGCGTAATCTGGGTCGCTGCATTGCCTGCAGTATCACTTACGTTATAAGTCACAACGTAGGTGCCCACTGTGTTGGTATCGACCACATCACCACCTATAATGATGTTGGCCGTAATATCACCGTCTTTATTGTCGTTGGCCGTGGCGCCCTGTTCGATGTAAACATCGCCCACATTCAAATCGATGCTTGAAGCTCCATTTAAGGTGATTACCGGTGCGGTTGTGTCGGGGATTACGTTTACCGTTCGTGTAACTTCGGTTGCCGCATTTCCTGCAGTATCGCTTACGTTATAAGTAACTACATAAGTGCCTGCAGTGTTGGTATCAACCACATCGCCACCTATAATGATGCTTGCCGTAATGTCGCCGTCTTTATTGTCGCTCGCCGTGGCGCCCTGTTCGGTGTAAACATCACCAACGTTCAAATCAATAGTCGATGCACCGATTAAGGTGATTACCGGTGCCGTGGTGTCAACCAACCCTTGTATAACTACAGTATAATCTTCTACTTCGCCATATTGAAAAGTTTCACATGAGGTTGGGATTGCATTATATTTCATAGCTACCCGCATTCTTGTTGAACCTTCAATCGCACTGGATGGTACGGTAAAGTTTCCGCTAACCGGTGTTGTTTTGGTTCTCGATTGCGACCAAACCTGTTCGCCTGCATCATCAAAATCTCCATCGATATTATAATCAATCCAAACGGAATAGCCTTCATTATAAACTGTACCTGTCCAAGTTGGTGTAACTGTAATGGTGAATTGTGTGTCTTTCGTTAACGTTGTTGAAACACTTGTAAAATCAGTATAAAATTGTGCTCCAGAGTTATTGTTAATAGTGTTTAATTGTACTCTACTAATATATTCATCGTTCACATTTGTACTCGCAGAATCACAATAATTCAACTGGACATTTGTGGTTGTAAAATTAACAGTGGTACTATAAGGCGAACTATTGCCTCCATTACAATTACTCCTCACTTGGGCTTCGTATTGTGTTAAAGCGGTTAAGCCCGTTAAATTGGTTGAGTTGCTTGTTAAGCCATTAACATCTGTCCAGGCTGTAGCTCCAACTTCCCTATAACGCAAATCGTAGGTTGCACCAGAAGTAGCATCCCAACTTAACGATGCCGTTGTTGCCCCAAGATTAAAAGCATTTAAACCCGTGGGAGCTGTTGCTCCAATTGGGGTTAGCAGTACTTCAGCAAGTGTTACGGTTTGATAATCTGAAATGGATTGCCCAGTTAAAGTAACTGGTTGGTAACAAGGTGCTTCAAAGAGAATATCGTATGTACCTCCTTTTATAGGACGGTAGTAATCACCATGAGAGATGTCGGTTACCGTATACGACCCGTATGCATCATGACCAACAATAGTCACCGTCGCTTCAATGGGATTGTTTGTATTGGCATCTTTAACAGTGCCTCTAAAACCATAAGTACCCTGGGTTAAATAATCCAACAACGCATCGCGATTGTACAGCCAATAGTTTACCAATTGGCTTTCTGGCAAAATTTTAGTGTCGGATAATTCAACTGTAATTTCTTTACATTGGTGGTAGAAATTCATATAATCTTGTCGGCCACCATAAACGCGGTACCATTCCGCACCATGAGTTACACCCGGGCTTGGGTAAACATTGCTATCTTCATCAACAGTCATGTAGGTAGTATCACCCAGAGCATCACTATCGTTTTGAGCATGAGTAGCATATTCAACACCGGTAAATTCAAACCAATCCCCGTCTGGGTGTGTATATTGGCTCGAATAAGCGTTATCGAACGGGTAATTGACCAATTCGGTCCCCCCATGAAAATTCGCTGAAATCACAAAATGATTAGCATCGGCCAACGCCATAAACGCCAATGTTTCTGTTTGGTAGGCATTGCCATCGGTATGTGCGCCTTGTACGTTATCCGGATAGTTTCTGTTTAAATCCACGTTGTTGGCGTTACCCCTTCTGGCATTAACTACCGAGGTATTGTTTGCACTATTATGGTAAGTGCCATCTGGATTTGCGTTGGGATTGATCCAAATTTCAGCGTTTTCAACTAAGTTTTTTACCCGAGCATGGTCGGCATGCCCCGGGTTTGAGTATACCGTTAAAATATAGTCTATTAAACTTAGCATCATCGGGTAACCTGCAATCTCGTCGCCATGCATTGACGAGGTAAACAAGAGTTTCGGTTCTTGCTCATCGGTTGAAACGTTATCCGATATTTTCACAAACAACAGCTCTTTATCGCCTTGAGTGGTTGTACCGATACTGAATTTATCGACCAAATTAGGATAGTCGTTTTCAAAGTCTTGCATTTGTTGGGCATACTCTGCATAGGTTGGATAATTAGCCACAGGAAAAGAAAGTGTGTTGGCAAGTCCTTTTGCTGAAATGTTTTTTGAAAATTTTGATGCGTTGTCGTAAATTAAGTTGGCATCCACTTCATTTTCGCTTTTAGGAACTTCGAAAGGAATATTTTTAGCTTGAAAGACTCTAAATTGGTTTTCGTTGGCCCAAGCTTTAACTGTTTTGCTTTTCGGGTCGTAATGTACAATTGAGAAATCTTTAGTGAAATTATCGATTTCATTTTGACTGCTAACTTTAAAGGTAAATGTTAGCTCCCCTTTGGTTGACAAGTATTTTTCTGCATTTTGGGCATGGTTACTTTGTGAAAAAACAAACGTAACATTAAATAAGATTAAAAGCGATAGTAATAATTTTTTCATTTGGTATGGTTATTTGATTAAGAATTGCATTGAAAAATAAATGTTTTTTTTAAAAAAATAGGCTGTTATTATAGACAATCTTCTTTTGGAATAAATATTTACGGATTACCCGTAACGCTTTTGAAGAAACAGCTTACCTTGGAAAATTGCAAGCCATTTTAAAGGCATTATATTGTTTGCGATATTAAGTTCTTGAATTGTAAAGCAGGCCTAATTGCTTGTGTTTTAAAAACAATAATGGCTATTCTTGAATATTTATTGCCACTTTTTATTATACAATTGTAACAATTTAGGTGATAAAAATAACTATCTCACATTTAAAGGAAGTTAAGAAACGGATAGTTGAAGAAAGATTATTAAAGCTTGAGCAAAAAAAAAATATTTATGCTAAAGCATAAATATTTTTTTTGTTAGATAAAGTAAACTTTTTAAAAATCGCACATTTTCTTGGAGCGCTTCTTTTAGTTTACTATCTCTAAAAGTGGGTTGTTCAGGTAGATTTGATTCCATAATTATTTAGGTTAAGTTTATGGTAGATTTGGGGAAATCTATTTAAATTGATTTGGTAAATTCAGTGATGTAAATATGTAACATTTTTTTAATTTATCAGATTAAAAACACATTAATTCGACGAAATGCAATTTATTTTAACATTTACTGTATTTTGTCGATAGTTTTAATCATCTAAAATCATTTCAGGAATTTCGCCTTCAACAATTAAAGTGCCTTCGGTGGCGTTTTTAATCGCTTCAACTGTAACACCCGGTGCACGTTCTAAAAGTTTAAAGCCTTTGTCGGTAACTTCCAAAACGGCCATATTAGTGACTATCTTTTTTACACAACCAACGCCGGTTAAGGGCAGCGAACATGTTTTTAATAGTTTGGAGGCTCCTTTTTTATTCGTGTGCATCATGGCTACAATTATATTTTCTGCACTTGCCACCAAATCCATAGCACCTCCCATGCCTTTTACCATACGTCCCGGAATTTTCCAATTGGCAATATCACCGTTTTCTGCTACTTCCATAGCGCCCAAAATGGTCAAATCTACGTGTTGCCCCCGTATCATAGAAAAGCTTAGAGCAGAATCGAAAAAACTAGCTCCCGGTAAGGTGGTAATGGTTTGTTTGCCCGCGTTAATTACATCGGCATCTTCTTCGCCTTCAAAAGGAAATGGCCCCATGCCCAATACCCCATTTTCACTTTGAAACTCAACCTCAATATCGTTTCTTACATAATTGGCCACCAAAGTAGGAATCCCGATTCCTAAGTTAACATAATAGCCGTCTTTCACTTCTTTGGCTATTCGTTTTGCAATACCTGTTTTATCTAACATCTATTATTTTATTTTGTCATTCCCTTATAGGCGGGAATCTTTTAATTTAAACATAAATTTTGTAAAGTAGATTCCTGGTTTTTCAGGAACGACAATATTTAATCTCTTTGTCGTACCGTACGTTGTTCAATGCGTTTCTCATATTTTTCACCTTGAAAAATGCGTTGAACAAAAATTCCAGGAATGTGAATTTGATTAGGGTCCAAGGTTCCCAATGGCACTAATTCTTCAACCTCAGCAACGGTTATTTTTGCTGCGCCACACATATTAGGATTGAAATTTCTAGCAGTACCTTTAAATATCAAATTGCCTGCCGCATCGCCTTTCCAAGCTTTTATAAAGGCAAAATCGGCATCAAAAGCATGTTCTAAAACATACATTTTTCCGTTAAACGCTCTGGTTTCTTTGCCCTCGGCAACTTCTGTTCCGTAACCTGCCGGTGTATAAATTGCTGGAACCCCCGCTTGTGCAGCCCGACAGCGTTCTGCCAATGTTCCCTGTGGAATTAATTCTACATCCAATTCGCCAGAAAGCATTTGTCGTTCAAACTCATCGTTTTCCCCCACATAAGAGGAAATCATTTTTTTTATTTGACGCTTTTGCAATAATAAGCCCAATCCAAAATCGTCAACCCCAGCATTATTGGAAATACAGGTCAATCCTTTTGTCCCCATTTTTACTATTTCCGCTATGGCATTTTCAGGTATTCCGCTAAGTCCAAAACCACCAAACATACAAGTCATATTGTCTTTTATGCCTTGGAGTGCTTCTTGAACATTAGCCACTTTTTTATTTATCATTATCAATAATTTTTGTCGTCTAAAATTACGAATAATTGAATAATAACAGCCATTCTTTCACAATATCTTTTAATCAAAATGTATTATTCGAGTAGCCATTTGACCGTTCACTTGAGATTGTTCTTTGTTGATTGATTTGGTTTTGTAAAAACCTTCCCATTAAACTTTTCAACTTTTATCAAGTCCTATTAATATTATAAACCCAAAATCTAAATGGCTATGAGAACTTCAGTTATTTTATTTTCCGTGTTATTTATGCTTAGCGCAACATCTTGTGCAACCTATGTAGAGTCCAGGCCTGCAAAAGTTACTGTTATTAAAAAAGCGCCTAAGCATTACAAGATTGTAAAAATTAAAGGCAAACGCTACTATTTTTGGAATGGAAACCACTACAGAAAAACAAGAAAAGGCTATATTTTTGTACGGGTGTGACTTTATTTTTATGAGTTGTTAAAGAAATACCGAGAGCTATTCGAGCAGCATGATTTAAAATACGTTACATTTTATAAATCCAAGAGGCCGGATTTTGTGTGCTGCTTTCTTTCGAGATGCTAAAGCTTAAAATGGTTTCTCCGGTTCTTTTATTGGTGAAAACCTCACCTATTTCCTGTTTGGTTGTCACTTTATCGCCTTCTTTTACATAAACTTTAGATAGGTTTTTGTAGGTTGTAATGTAATTTCCGTGGCGAATCATAACCAGCGGATTTATGTTTTTCATGGCAACAACACCAATTACCTCGCCACTAAAAACAGCCCTAACCTTAGCATTTTTTTCGGTGGCAATTCTAACCCCGTTGCTTTTAATGGTTAACGATCGGTTTATAGGATGGGGTTGCGTACCGTAACGTACTTTTACAATGCCTTTTTCAACTGGCCAACCCAACTTACCTTTATTCGATTCAAAATCTTTGGCCAAAGCTTTACCCGCTGGTGTTAAGGCAAAGGTTTTTGAGCTTGTAGATTTACCTGCTTTTTTATTCGATTTTGCAATGGCAGCTTTTATAATTTTGTCTATCTCGGCATCTATTCTTCGGGCTTCCCGTTCTCTGTTTTTTATTTGTGTGGTATACAGATTGATGTTCTTTTTAATCGATTGCATCAAAACCTGATGTTGTTTGCGTTCGGCCTCCAATGATTTTTGAGTCTCCCTATTTTCAGCAATTAACTTTTGCTTTGCTTCTTTTTGCTTTAATAAATTGGTGTTAATATCCTGTAATTCTTTTGTTTTTGCTTTTATGGTTTCGCCTTGTTGCTTTTGGTGATCGCTATATTGTTTAATGTATTGCAGTCGTTTATAAGCTTGTTTAAAATCGTTTGAGGACAGCAAAAACATTATCCTGCTTTGTTGATTTTTGCTTTTGTATGACTTTACAATCATAGCTGCATAGTCTTCTTTTAACTGTTTTAATTCGTCTCTTAGCTTAGTGATTTTCTTTTGATTTGAGCTAATTTCCCTAGTGATTAAATTGGCCTGTTGGTTGGTTACTTTAATAAGGTTGTTTAGTACGTTTATTTTATAATTGAAATCTTCAATTAACGATAATTGCGACTTTTCTTTTGATTTGTTTTCCAGACGAAGTTCATTGATTTTTTGGATTTCGCGCCGTAATTCCTGACGACGGGTTTCCAACTCTTTCTGTTTGTTATTTTGAGAAAAGCCCAAAGCAAAGCACAAACAGAAAACAAGCAGCGTTAAAACTTTATATGTTTTTTTAGTGTTCAATGTTATAACTTAATTTCTTTAAAACCAGATGGTATTTTAAACGGGAAACGCAAGTCTTCATTTAGCGATACGTTTTTAAATTCCAGTTTTATAATGGTTTCTGCATTGGCATCAACAGCAATAATTTTGGTGTGTTCCGGTAGGGTTTGCCCTTTCACTTCTTGGTATGCCAAATAATCTATTTGCAAGTGCCTAAATGTTTTTGGTTGCGAGATTTGTTGCGATTTTACTTTAAAATACGACGGGTCCAACAAAAAGAAAATCTCAAATAACTCACGTTGTTTTTTAGGTTGCACCACGTAAACACCATTATCTACACTCGATTTGTAAGCATCACTTTTTAAATTAAATAACGCTTCGCCAAACAATAAATTTTGTACTTTTTTAAAGTCCAGTTCCGTTCCCAACAAATCGCTTAAATAGTTGTAATCGCCTTCAAAATAGGTGTTATCCAATTTATTGTAAAAGCTTACTTTTTCCGGAGTAGCCTTGGCTCTAATCACCGAAAAAGTAGCGCTAATCCATAAGACTTCATCCTTTTTAGCTCTAAATGAAACCACATGCGTTTGTTCTTTTTGGTCTTGAAAATAACTTATTTTAAGTTTGGCTTGCAGGGTTTTAAATCGTACTGCTTGTTTGGCGTTCTCATTTATTAACTGCCTTGTAGATAAGTTATAATTCGCTTCGCCCGTATGGATTGTTTTGCTCGATTTGCAACTAACCATTAGCAACGTTACCAGCATAAAAATAATAGTAGGTCTGTGCATTAATTTGAAGTTTCTAATTGTTTCGCTTTATCAGCAAACGTTTTTGCTTTAGCTGTATTGTTTAACGCGCTGTAAGCTTTACTTAATTGATTGTAAAAATCGGTTTCCATTCTGGTGTCTTCAATAATATAATCCAATCCAGATTCTAAAATTTCTACCGCTTTTTCAGATTGATTTAAACCATTTAATGCGACGCCATGTATTAAATATAATATGGGTTGTGACGGATATTTTTCGAGGGCTTTACTGCTTTTTTCCGAAGCCAAATCAAACTGTTTTAAATCGATATAAAGCAATAACACATTGCGCAAAATTTGAAAGTTATTATGGTCTAAAGCCAAAGCATCTTCGTAGTATTTTAAGGCTTTTGTTTTATCGCCTTTTTTTAAATAATACTGTGCCAATTCTACCAAGGTTTTACCATTATTGCTATCGCCAACCAAAGCGGCAACTTCAACCAAATCGGTTTCATATTCTGGGTTTTCACGAACAAAACTCACAAAATCCGATAATACTTTAAGTTTAGCTTCTGGTTTTATTTGAGAGCTTTTTAATACTATTTTCATCGATTCAATCGCTTTTTCAGTAGCATTATCATCTAAATAAAACTTGTATAAAGCTAAATGGACAATTTGTGATTTCGGATTAATTTTAAGAAGTTCCTTGGCGGTTTCAAAAGCTTTTTCTTTGTCGTTGTTTTCGCTGTAGCGGAAAATAAGCGCTAAATAATTCGACTCTTTATCCGGGTTGTTTTCAACACGCGATTCTAAGTTTTTAATCTGGTCTTTTTTGCGCCCCGTTGCCTCGTAAATTTGATTTCGCATGACGTCTCTAGCCACTGAGATTCCAAACTCCGCATCCAATTCATCTAACACCTTTAATGCATCTTTATACTTTTTTGTTTGTACATAAAGCGATGCCAAATCTTCTTTGTAATCGGGGTGGTATTTAACCAGTTGTTTTACGGTTTTTATGGCCTTATCAAAATCGTTTTGAGAAGCATAAAAACCATAGAGTTCGTCTAAAAACCACTCGTTATCGGGCTCTATTTTTATGGCTTTTTTAAGCGCATCTTCTGCAGCACCAAAGTTTTTAAGCTTGTTGTAATTTTTACCCAATTCGAAATATAAAACGGGTACGGAGTTGTCTATTTCGATGCATTTTAACAGGGCTTCAACCGATCGGTCGTAGTTCTCTATTCCTTTTTGCTTTAAAGCTTCGTAAAACAATTCCTGAAATTTATCATCTACATTGCCTAAATCGTCATCTGGTTTTTTGTTAAAATCGACTTGGGCATAAGTTGCCTGCGGAAAGAGAAATAATCCAAAAATGAAAACTAATATGTGTAAATTTTGTTTCATAAATGATGTGGTGTCTCGCTTTGCTTCGACATAACAAATGGTTTTCAAAAGTTATTCAAAAACTTGTTTGATGAGATTCCCGCCTTCGAGGGAATAACAAAACTACTCCAATATCGAATAATCGCCAATACTTATGCTGGTAAAATTGCCATCGTACTTTACATGGTTCCCAATCATGGCGTCCTCTAAATTAGCGTTTTTAATGCTTGTATGGGTTTGAATTAAGCTATTTTTAACGGTTGAATTTTCAATAACACTATCATTCCCTATAGAAACAAACGGACCAACCGTACTGTTTTTAAGCACAACATTGTCGCCAATAAAACAAGGTTCGATAATGTTTGCGTTTTCTAATGTCGCTGAATTTGACACCAATTGCTCGTTGCCATCGGCTTTTAAAAACCCCAGCATCCGCTGATTGGTTTCTATGGTTATGGCTTTATTACCGCAATCCATCCACTCATCAACAGTGCCCGTTTTAAATATTTTACCCTCAGCCATCATCCGTTTTATGCCATCGTTAATTTGGTACTCGCCACCATTCATAACGTTTTCATCAAGAATTTCTTGTAGCTTTTCTTTTAAAACGCCAACATTTTTAAAATAATAAATACCAATAACGGCTTGGTCGCTTACAAAGGTTTTGGGTTTTTCAACAAGCTCAACAATGTCTTTATTTTCATTGAGTTTTACCACACCGTAAGCTTCTGGATTTTCAACCTGCTTGGTCCAAATAACGGCATCAGCTTTTGGGTCTAAATCAAATTCGGCTCTTATTAAGGTATCGGCATAGGCAATTACGGCAGGCCCTGAAAGTGATGGTTTTGCGCTCATAATGGCATGACCAGTTCCCAACGGTAAGTCTTGACGGTAAATGGAGGCTTTAGCGCCCAAGCTTTTTGCTAATGTCTCTAAGCTTTTTACAACATCGTCTCCAAACCAAGCCGGATCGCCTAAAACAAAAGCGATTTCTTCAATGGGTTGTTTTAAAACTTTAGCAATGTCTTTAACCAATCGATGCACAATGGGTTGTCCGGCTACTGGAATTAAAGGTTTTGGCACGGTTAAACTGTGTGGGCGCAAACGAGAGCCTCGTCCTGCCATGGGTACTATTATTTTCATACAATTGCCTGCGAAAGCAGGTATCTTTTAATGTTAACTTTATGGTCTTATTTTATTATAATTCAAATTCCAGTTGGCACTCAAATCTGACCAACTAGGGTTCATATCTTCAATTAAATCTATTTTCCAATCTCTTTTCCATTTTTTGAATTGCCTTTCCCTAACCAACGCTTCATCTCCATTTTCAAATTCTTCAAAATAAACTAATTTATCACAATTATATCTTGCAGTAAATGATTTTGGATAAACTTTTAATTTATGTTCTTTTACTCTTTCCTCAATAGTATCTGTTATTCCTATATATAGTACTCCATTAAGTTTATTTGTCATTATGTAGACATACCATTGTTTCATTTTTATCGATTAGGATATTCCTGCGTTTGCAGGAATTTACTTCGTTCCTGTACTTCCAAATCCACCTTCGCCACGAGAGGTTTCAGATAGGGTTTCGACTTCGATCCATTCGGCACGTTCGTGTTTTGCAATAACCAATTGCGCAATCCGTTCGCCATTATTGATTACAAAATCTTCGTTGGAAAGGTTTACTAAAATCACGCCAATTTCCCCTCTGTAATCGGCATCAATCGTTCCCGGTGCATTTAAAACCGTAATGCCTTTCTTTGCTGCCAATCCACTTCGTGGGCGCACTTGGGCTTCAAAACCTATGGGTAATTCAATGAATAAACCCGTACCAACAATACTGCGTTCCAAGGGTTTTAAGGTTCTGGATTCTGAAATATTTGCACGTAAATCCATCCCTGCCGAGGCTATGGTTTCGTAGTGTGGTAAATCGTGATTGGATTTGTTTATTATTTTAATTTGCATATCAACGCTTTAATAATTGTTTAATTTGATTTTTTTCTGAAAAATAAATGATTGTCAAAAATACGATTAACAACGCTATTCCAACGCTATAATTTTCTCTAAATTGATAAAAGGATAGGCTTGATAACCCAACGGAAAGCGTTAAATACAGTCCGATTTTTTTCAAATTATAAGGAATGGGGTAATATTTTCTTCCGAAATAAAACGAAGCCAACATCATGAAAGCATAGGCGGCTAGGGTTGCAATTGCGGAGCCTTTGTAACTTATTAAAGGAATGAGCCAGAAGTTGAGCAAAAGGGTTAAAACAGCTCCGAAAACAGAAATATAGGCTCCAAATTTTGTTCTATCGGTTATTTTGTACCACACCGATAAGTTGTGGTAAATACCCAAACAGAAATTGGCCAGCAAAACAATGGGTATAATCCACATGGCCTCCCAATAGGCTTCGTCTCCAATAAAAATAACTTTTAAAACATCGGCAAAAACAACCACGGTTAATAATATAACCGAACCAAAAATAACAAAGAACTCTAAAATTCTGGCATAGTTTTTTTGCGGATTTGCTGTGTTGGCATGGCTAAAAAAGAAGGGTTCAATTCCTAAACGATATGCTGTTGCGAAAAGCGTCATAAACAACGCCAATTTATAACAGGCCGAATACATTCCAATTTCGGTTTTGGCTATGTTTTCAGGCAACAGCTTGTCCAATAAAATTCTATCAAAGGTTTCATTCACTGAAAACGCTAATCCAGCTATTAAAACAGGAAACGCATAACGCATCATTTGCTTCCAAAGTTTTGTGTTGAAAGTGTATTTCACTTTAAAATAGAACGGAAGCATCAACAATAAGGTTACCGCACTTGCCACTAAATTGGCAATAAATATGTAATTAATTTCGAAATTGGGCTGATATATTGATGCGAATACTGATGATTCTGTAGCTAAATCTTTTAACCATAATAGCAGAAATAGATTTAAACCGAGGTTAATCACAACATTCAATATTTTAATTACCGCGTACTTTATTGGTTTGGCATTGGCGCGTAACCAAGCAAAAGGGATGATGACCAAAGCATCTAATAATAAAATCCAAATAACTAAATGAATATATTCTGCCTTAATGTCAATGGCGTTTGCAATCTGATTTTGAAACGCTATGGCTAAAATAAAAAAGAGCAAAGAGGAAATTATTAAGGATACGGAAGAGGTCCCTACAACTTTCGACTTATCATCCTCTTTATTGAAAAACCTAAAAAACGTGGTTTCCATGCCATAGGCCAAAACCACATTGAATAAAACAAAATAGGAAAATATTAGCGAGACATCGCCATAATCTGCAACCGATTTTAAAACGCTTTCATCAGTGTGCAACCGTACCAACAAAAAACTTAACATTCTGGGTAGCACCGTGGCTAATCCGTAAATAAATGTTTGCTTAAAAAGTGATTTTAGTGCGCTCAACGATTGGTTATTTATAGGGCTAAAAATACGTTTTTAGCTAACGTAAACCAAAGATATATTATTGCGGTGGCCCGCTTGGAAACGATAACATTGGTTTTTCGTTAATGTTATCAATTTTAATGTATTTGGTTGTTTTGTTTTCTTTATAGCTCACAACACATTCGCTTGCTTTCAAATCAAACGGGATTTTCTTTGGTATTGGTGGTGTTTCGTTGCCGTATTCTTCAAGTGGATCGCTGCTCATTATAACATTGTAGCTCTGTTTTTCTGTCTTTTTGAATATGCCAACATAATGCAAGCCATCCTGCGACAATAAGAGTTTTGTAACTTTTCCTCTAAAATAAACCGAGTCTAATTGCAGATTTTTATTTGACTTTGTTACCGGTATAAACAACTTGATGCCCGAACCATCTTTTTTAATACCTGAAGTCCATTTTTGACAATACACATCTCCAAAATCTATGGCGCTATTCTTTTCTAGTTTTGGGACACCGGAACATTGCGAAAAGCTAGACATCATGACCAATAATAAAAATGAAAATAAAATATGCTTTAAAAGTTTCATAGCTTAATTATAGAATTATAAAGATACGGTTTCAAAATTGATGCCATAAAAAAACCTCACTAAAAAGTGAGGTTTGATATTTGTTATAAGATACTGAAACACGCTTCGACTATGCTCAGTGCAGGAGTTCAGTATGACCATAAATTGGTTAAAGCTTCTGCTATTTGAATCTTTTTGGCTACGCCTAATTGTTCAACTCAACGCTTCGCTATTTGAATTATTTGGCTACGCCTAATTATTCAGTGCTTCCGCTATTTGAATCATTTGGCTACGCCTAATTATTCAGTGCTTCCGCACCTCCAACAATTTCAAGGATTTCGTTGGTAATGGCGGCTTGACGTGCTTTGTTGTACGTTAACTTAAGTTGGTCTCTTAATTCTGTGGCATTGTCCGTTGCCTTGTGCATTGCCGTCATTCGTGCACCGTGTTCGCTTGCAAATGAGTCTCTAATACCTTTGTACAGTTGTGTTTTTAACGATTTAGGAATCAACTCCTCAACGATTTCAACTTTTGATGGTTCAAAAATATAATCTGAATTGTTATTTGCTTCGCCTTCAATAGGAACAATTGGTAAAAATTGCTCAGTCATTACAATTTGAGTTGCCGCATTTTTAAACTTGTTGTAAACAATCTCGATTTTATCGAAGTCACCTGCAACAAATTTCTCCATTAATGTTTCAGCAATTTCGGCCACATTATCAAAAGTCAAATCATCAAAAACCTCACTTTTATTAGCGATAACGATATTTTGCTTTGCAAAGGCATCATTTGCTTTTTTTCCTATGGCAACTACAGAAACCTTTTTACCAGCATATACATTGCTAATTAAATGCTGTGTTTGCTTAATAATATTAGAATTAAAAGCGCCACATAAGCCTCTATTTGATGTAATAGGAACAATTAACACATTGTTTACTTCGCGTTGCGCAGAGAATTTGCTTCCAGAATCTGCATCTAAAGTAGCACTTAAGCTTTGTAAAAGCTCAGTTAACTTATCTGCATAAGGGCGCATTGCGGTAATAGCATCTTGAGCCTTCTTTAACTTTGCAGCCGATACCATTTTCATGGCACTGGTGATCTGCATCGTTGAAGATACCGATGATATTCTGTTACGTATTTCTTTTAGGTTTGCCATAATCCCTTTTTGTCATTCTACACTTAATGCAGAACCTATTTTAATTACATTTAAAAACATGAGATTCCTGCTTTCGCAGGAATGACAATTATGCTTTATATTTAGCTGATAAATCTTTAGCTACAGCTGTTAATGTATCTGTAACCTCATCAGTTAATTTTCCTGCTTTTAGAGTGTCTAAAACATCTCTATGCTTTGCGTTTAAGAATTCTATATAATCACGTTCGAATTCTTTAACCTTTTCAACAGGAACGTCTTTCAACAAGTTTTTAGACCCCGCGTAAATAATGGCTACTTGGTCTTCCACCGTAAACGGATCGTTTTGTGCTTGTTTTAAAATTTCAACGTTACGTTTTCCTTTTTCAATTACATTTAAAGTAACAGCATCTAAATCAGATCCAAACTTTGCGAAAGCTTCTAACTCGCGGAATTGTGCTTGGTCTAATTTTAAGGTACCTGACACCTTTTTCATGGATTTAATCTGAGCGTTACCACCAACACGAGATACCGAAATACCTACGTTAATTGCTGGACGAACACCAGAGTTAAACAAATCACCATCTAAGAAAATCTGTCCATCGGTAATCGAAATTACGTTTGTTGGAATATATGCTGAAACGTCACCTGCTTGAGTTTCAATGATTGGTAAAGCTGTTAAAGAACCACCACCTTTTACCATAGGCTTTAAGCTATCTGGTAAATCGTTCATTTCTTTAGCAATCGAATCATCGTTAATTACTTTTGCAGAACGCTCTAATAATCTAGAGTGTAAGTAGAAAACGTCTCCTGGATACGCCTCACGTCCTGGTGGACGACGTAACAATAAAGATACCTCACGATATGCTACTGCTTGTTTAGACAAATCGTCATAAATAATTAATGCTGGACGACCCGTATCTCTAAAATACTCACCAATTGCAGCTCCTGCCATTGGTGCATAAACTTGCATTGGTGCCGGATCGGATGCATTTGCAGCAACAATAGTTGTATAAGCTAGCGCGCCTCTTTCTTCCAATACTTTTGCAATGTTTGCTACGGTAGATGCTTTTTGACCTACAGCTACATATATACAATACACAGGCTCGCCTGCATCATAAAATTCTTTTTGATTTAAAATGGTATCAACACAAACTGTTGTTTTACCTGTTTGACGGTCGCCAATAACCAACTCACGTTGTCCTCGACCCACAGGAATCATGGCATCAATAGATTTAATACCTGTTTGTAGTGGCTCTGTAACTGGTTCACGATAAACAACACCTGGTGCTTTACGCTCTAAAGGCATTTGATAGGTTTCACCAGCGATAGGTCCTTTACCATCAATCGGGTTTCCTAAAGTATCTACCACACGACCAACAATGCCTTCTCCTACATCAATAGATGCAATTCTGCCTGTTCGTTTTACCGTAGAACCTTCAGCAACCGCTTTAGAGTGTCCTAACAATACAATACCCACGTTGTCTTCTTCAAGGTTAAGTACAATACCTTCAAGACCGCCATCAAATTCTACCAGCTCACCATATTGAGCGTTTGAAAGTCCATATGCACGTACAATACCGTCACCAACAGTTAATACTGTTCCTACTTCATCTAAAGATGCTGTAGCTTCGAATCCTGCCAGTTGTTGTTTTAAGATTGCTGATACTTCAGCTGGTTTTACTTCTGCCATCTTTATTAATTTTGAACCCAGAGTTTTTAGCGCTCTGAATTATTTTAGTTTAATGTAAATTCTCTTTTTAACTTATTTAATTTGTTTGCAATACTTGCATTGTATTGAATATCTCCAACACGCAAGATAAAGCCTCCTAAAA
This sequence comes from Hwangdonia lutea, assembly GCF_032814565.1. Taxonomy (GTDB): domain Bacteria; phylum Bacteroidota; class Bacteroidia; order Flavobacteriales; family Flavobacteriaceae; genus Hwangdonia; species Hwangdonia lutea. The sequence goes on along the minus strand of NZ_CP136521.1, from coordinate 1,701,379 downwards.
TGCTTTCGTCAATAATGCTTTTAATTTCAACGTCTTTTCCTGTAAGCTCTTTAACCTTTGCCAATACCTTAACTCTTAATTCGTCTGTTAAAGGTATCGCGGTAGTTACTTGTGCGATCTGAGTTCCTGTTAATTCATCAAATAAAAGGTTGTATTTTAAGGCTACTTCTTGTAAAAGTGGCAGTCTTTTATTTGTGATTAATGTTTCGATTAAATTTTTTGTCATTTCATTAGAATCTTTAAAAGCATCTAACAAAATAGCCTTTTTAACTGAAGAACTCACTACAGGATTTTGAAGCGCATTGTTTAACTCTGTGCTTTCTGCAATAGTTTTAGCTATTAGCTTCATGTCTTTATTTACAACCTCGGTTGTATTTTTATCAGATGCTAAACTTAAAACTGCTTTTGCGTAACGTATTGCTGCTCTTGCTCCTGCCATGATACTATTAGTTTAATTTTGCTTCACCCAACATAGACTCAACCAATTGAACTTGTTTGTCTTTGTTAGAAAGTTCTTTTCGCACTACTTTTTCAGCTATATCAATGGATAAGTCTGCAACGTGCTTTTTAAGTTCTGCCATAGCGGCTTTCTTTTCGCTTTCAATGGCGGCTTGAGCTTGCGTTATTATTTTATCGGCTTGGGCTTGCGCTTCACCTTTGGCATCGTCGATCATTTTGTTTTTAATGTCTCGTGCTTCTTTTAATAAAGCTTCGCGTTCTGCACGTGCTTCTTTTAAAATGCGCTCGTTATCGGCATGAAGGTTTTCCATCTCTTTACGAGCATCTTCAGCTGAAGCCAATGCTTTTTTAATGCCCTCTTCTCTTTCGCTAACTGCTCCAAGAATAGGTTTCCAAGCAAACTTTTTTAAGATAATAAGTAAAAACAAAAATGTAATTACCGTCCAAAATACAAGTCCTAAACCTGGTGTAATTAAATCCATTTCTTAATTTATTTAGTTTTATAATCCCACGTATGGGTTTCATTTTTTGAGGATTGCCCCCAAATTTAAAATTTATTTTCTATGTTGCTTCTTCAGGATAATCCTTAAGCTATAGAAGCTTTATTTAAAATACAGAGGCAACCAACCGTTACCTCTGTATTTTGTAATCATAATTAAACGATTAATGCAGCAACAACACCAAATAGTGCTACTGCTTCTACGAAAGCTGCTAAAATAAGCGCTGAAGTTTGGATTTTTCCTTGGATTTCCGGTTGACGTGCCATGGCATCCATAGCTGAACCACCGATTCTTCCAATTCCCATTCCAGCTCCAATTGCTGCTAAACCAGCTCCGATTGCTGCGATTCCTGTAATAGTCATAGTTATAAAATTTAAATTAATTAATGATGTGCTTCTTCGGTTGCCATGCCAATATACAGGGCAGACAACACGGTAAATATATATGCTTGAATTGCAGTAACTACAATTTCTATTAATCCGATAAATAATGAAAACGCAACCGAAACTGGTGCCACGGCAATGGTCTCAAAAATAAATATTAAGGACATAAGGGCTAAAATAATAATATGTCCTGCGGTAATGTTTGCAAATAAACGAATCATTAACGAGATTGGTTTTACAAACATTCCCACAATTTCTATAGGCATTAAGAAAATTTTCATGGGCACTGGAACCCCAGGCATCCAAAAAATATGTTTCCAATAATTTTTATTACCGCTAAAGGTTGTTACCAAAAAGGTAAACACCGCCAAAGTTAAGGTAAAGGCTATGTTACCACTTACGTTGGCACCGTTAACAATAGGTATTAACCCGAAAATATTATTAAGCCAAATAAAGAAAAATATGGTTAATAAATAGGGCATGTATTTTTTGTATTTATGGTCGCCAATCATGGGTTTTGCAATCTCATCGCGAACAAAAACAATTAAAGGTTCCATAAAACCTGCTATTCCTGTTGGGATTTTGTTGCTTGATTTTTTATACACCCTAGCGGTAGAAATAAACACAAGCAGCAATACGGCAACCGATACCCACATCATGAGTACGTTTTTCGTGATAGAAAAATCTGCTGGCTTGCTGGCGTTTATTGGGTGATGCTCGTCATCAAAAGCTACAGCTTGTTCATTGGCATCTAATTGATAAATTTTTTCGTGGTATTTAACAAATTTCAAACCGTCTTTTTCAACGATGTGCGTTCCAGAATCGTCGTGATGAAATTCGCTAGACATAAAAGTAACCAACCCTTGGTCTGTCCATAAAATGATAGGCAAAGCAATCGAAATTGGCTTTCCATTCCAATCAACAACATGAAATTCATGAGCATCCTTAACGTGATGCATAATCATCTCTTTGGCATTGAACTCTTTATCGTTCTCGTTCTCTTGGTTTTCCGACGCATAGCCACCAAACGAAATGGCCATAAATAATGCAGAAAAAAATACGCTTTTAAAGGTGTTTAATGTCATTCTATTTTGATTAAAAATGCCTTGCTTTAAATTCCGTGCAAATGTACGCACATTAAGTTAATTGACAAATAATAATTTAATGATTATTTGTCAATATGGTTTTTTGTTGAAAATTAGCTGTAGAGGCCTACTTTTTTTGAAGTAATCGCGTTACGGCATACACTTCAAAAGCAAGAAAAATGAAATAGGGAATAAAAAAGTTGATAAGATCGTATATTTTTTGTTCGGGTTTTGCTAAAATCCACGGCAACAAAAACACCATCGCCAATATCATTTTTAATAGCATGCCCAAAATAAAAGCATTAAACACTTCGGTTTTACCAATCGATTCGCGGTAATTAATTAGTGTATAAATGATTACAACGGTAACCAAATGAAATACATAAATATGCCATAATGGAAAAAACAAAACGGCGTTTTTTGCAAAATGCAAGTTTAAATACGCATGGATACCAAATAACAGAGCACTCAAAACAATGAGTTGCACAAGAAAGTTTAGCTCTCTCTTTTTAAAAAGATTGTTCATGTATTATTCTTCTTTTGAGATTGCAATAATACGTCTTATTACAAAAACAATAGCAAAAATTACAAATACCAATGATAGAATAATCGTGTAAAGGCTGTGCTTGTTCGGAAATGCATCGTCTAGTTTTACACCAATAAAAGCGCCAATGCCAATAATGGCAAACATTTGAAAAACAATACTAGAATAACGAGCGTACGTGTTAAGCTGTTTTTTCTGGTTCGGATTTTTTTTGTTGCTGCGGTGCTTGTCCACTTTTGTTCATATCTTTTACAGAGCCCTTCATAACGCAGGTTACATTAAATGTCGCTCCTGGTTCAACGGCTAGTTTGCCAACAACCACTTCGCCTTCAATGTGCGATGCCGATTTTAATGTAAGTGTGCCCGATAGCGATAGTTTTCCTGAAAATTTACCTTCAAAATAAGCATCGGTACCTTGCAGGGTGCCTTTTATAAAACCTGCTTTACCCACCACAACTTTTCCGGTGGTTTTTATATTGCCTTCTATAATGCCGTCAACCCTAAAATCACCTTCGCTATTAAAGTCGCCAACAATCTTGGTGCCTTGTGATATAATATTTTGACTGGATGTTCCTTCTACCATGTGTTTGTCTTTTTTATTATCAGAGAACATAATGCTATTAATTTTAATTATTATAAATGTTTAAATACGTATCCAGATTTTTATGAATCTGAACGATTTGATAGTTTGCAGATGATATTGCAAAATAAGGTTCGGTTATTTTTCGGTTGTCTTCTTTGGTTAATAGCTGATTGAAAGTTTTAGCAACTTGCCCGCTTTTTAAGCCATGAATAACAACGAGTTTTGTATTGGGGTTGTAAACATCAACCGATGTTTTTAAATCGTAATATATTATATTTTCCAAAACGGTATCTAAGGTTTTTTGAAACGCTTGAATGGCATCAATTTCCGTGTTTTCAAATTTATAAACCACTTTAAAGTTGGTTGAAGCATCATCGGTTTCTTCAACAAAATCGGTGCTCGCCATTTTCGGTAATACCTCTGTTTCCATTTTTTCAGCCTGTTGGCCTTCGGGTGTATTGGCAAAGGTTACCGCCACGTAATTAATGGCTTTTTTGTAGGCGTCGTAACCAAATAACCGGCCTATTGCCGTGGCTTTTAAAAGCTCAAATTTTGGTACAATGGGGTCGCCATCAAAAGCATTAATATAAGTTTCGCATTCTGAAATTACTGTGGCATATTCCTGATTTTCATGTAGTGCAAACAGCTTTTCGTAAACACGTTCGGGGCTCTGCTCGTCTTTTAAATTCGCTAAATCCGGGTTGTTTAAAATGGCAGCGTACCGCGATTCGGGATACTTTGTAATAATCTCGTTTTTGGCGATGGAAGCCTCATCGTTTTCGCCCAACAACTCATAAATTTTATATAGATTGTATTTTGAAGGCACTATTAATCGCTCTTCCGGATGGCTGTTTAACAGGTTTTGGAACTTGCTTTTTGCCAAATTGTATTCTTTGAATTTTTCCTTGTAAATAAGACCCAATTGATAGTAGGCAAAATTCCGATCTTTTGAAATGCTGTCGATTACTTTTTCATCGGAAGGAATTTTAGAGATATAGTATTGCGGATCAAACCGCTCTTCATCTGAAGCCAAATCAACTATATTAACATCTGAAGCATTATTTCCAGAATTTGAAGCTGTTTTATTGGACCATCGCCAATTATCTTCTAAAGTTCTATCGCCCCAAATTTTAATAAATTCGTTTTTGCCATAAGCCACCGCTGTTGGATTGTAAAAATAAAACAGGCTCGCTTGGTTTGGTATGCCTCTATTTGAGGCCTGCCCACCAATGGTATTGTTAACCGTGGCTAAACCGGTGTTACGTTCGGCAGCTTCGGCTCGTTTTTCATCTTCTTCGGCTTTCACTTTTAAAGCTTCAACAAAAGACTCGAAGTATTCCAATCGTTCGGTTTCCATAAAATTTACCAATTGTAAAACACTATCGTTTACATGGGCTATGTTTTCGTAATAAATAACATCTTCCAAATTATCACGTTTCCGTTTAATAATGCGATAAGGCTTAGAGTTTAACACCAAATTGGTCATCGTGCTATCGTAATAATGACCAGCGATTTCGTATTTGGATGTATCAAAATTCATGTCGCCCAAAGTTTGATAGTTTTTAGCCCTCAACAATTTATCTTGCGAATTGGTGCGCAGCGATTTGTTATAAAAGTTTACCGCTAAAGAATCCGATTCGGTCTTTAAATGATACTCGGCAATTTGATGGTATATTTTATCTAAAAAGGGTCTGTTTTCCCTATTTTCTTCAAGTGCAGTAAGGTGTTCTAAAAGCGCTTGTTTGTTTCCGTTTTCATAATCGAAATTTTTAACTTTTTCAATATGAGCGCTTATCATGTAAATGCGCGGTGTTTTACGGTTGAGTTCAATCACTTTATCAAAAGCGATATTGGCGCTGTCTTTATAGCCTAATTGATTGTATAGCTGCCCTTGGATAAAACGATAACGCCCGCGCTCATCGTTGTTTTTTGTTGCGTTTGCAGCAATGTTTAATTGCGTTATGGCACTGTCAACCGATTTGGTATTTAAATATGCTTGCGCCAAAATAGACGTGGCATCGGCTAAATCTTGATCATCCAATTCTTCATCGGCTAATAAGCGTTTTAACTTTTTTATAGCCACTTGGTTGTTTTCCAAACGGATATTGGCCTTTTCGCGCCAAATCTTAACTTGATTTATTTTATCGCTGGTTGGATATTTATTCAGAATATTATTAAATGCCGCCAATGCCGGAACAAAGCGTTGATCGAAGTAACGGGCTTTTCCCAAAAGTAAATACGCTTCGTCTATTTGCGGGTTTTTTTCTTTGCCTTCAATATTTATACTGTGTTTTTGAATGGCTTTTACCGCTTTTTCTTCGGCTCTATTAAAATTCTCGTTTTTAGACTGCCTAGGCAACACCACGTCTTCTTGAATTTGCATGCGCTCGATGGGAAGCACCTCCCAATAGTTGTCGGCATAGCTTTCGTTTAGGGTGTTTCGCCCCTCTTCTAAAGCTAAGTATCCGTTGTAAAGCGCATTAAATTCAGCCGTAACGGCGTGATAGTTTCGGCTAACAAAATTGTCCTTTTTTCTAGAACAACTGGTTGCTAAAACAGTAGAAAAAACTATAAGTAGTATGGCTTTGATTGGAATTTTCAACGGTTGCTATTTAGTCTAATAAATAACTATAAACTCTAGTTATTATTATATGTAACCGTAAAAATAAGCATCTTTTTGGATTTACCTATAAAATCAAATGGCTTTTAAACTACCTCAGCACCAGAAAAATGTGCCTCAAGTTCTTTTAGCGTGGCTTCGCTGGTTGCCAAATCTTTAACTATTTCGCCTTTTTCCAATACCACAATACGCTCGCAAACATCGGTGACATGCAGTAAATCGTGGCTGGAAATTAAAACCGTAACGCCTTGTTTTTCGGCTAAATTTTTAATAATGCCTTTTAATCGAATTTGCGTTGTGGGATCAAGATTTGCAAAAGGCTCGTCTAAAACAATAACTTCGGGGTTGCCAATAAGTGCCGCAACAATGCCCGCTTTTTTTTGGTTACCTTTACTTAAATCGCGTAAATACTTTTTCTGCCCGAGGATTTCCCCATGGAAAAAATCTTCAAACTGACTTACCAATCGATCCACATCGGCCTTATTTTGTCCACGTAATTCTCCGATAAAATAAAAATATTCTTCGGCGGTTAAATAACCAATTAAAAAACTTTCATCGATAAAGGCTGATGTAAACGGTTTCCAATCTTCGCTTTCATTTACCTTAATATTGTTGTTTTTAACATATCCGGTTGTGGGCTGAATTAAATCTAAAAGCAAACTAAAATACGTGGTTTTTCCCGCACCATTATTCCCTACCAATCCAAAACTTTGGCCTTTGGGAATATCTAATTTTTCAATATTTAAAACCATATTGTTGCTGTATTTTTTTGAAAGATTTGATGTTGTAATCATAATGTTTTCTTTTAGTTGTCTTGATCAAAAGCATTGATCATTTTATATTTTGATTTTGTGTATTTAAGTGTGATGGCTTTCATTAATTTTTGATGAAAAACAATACCGATAACACCTAATAAAGCGAGTACCAAACAAGCCATTTCAAAGCCTATTAAAAAGTAAAACAGCGCAAATATACCCATGGGCAATAACAAAAGCGGAATACCAATAAGCCACTGTACCGCTCCCGTGCCTTGATAATTAAAAGCTGCTTTTTGGTTTAAATCGATTTTCTTGCGGTTAAAAGAGCCGCCGTACAAAATAACATGCGTATTAACACCAACGTTATATATGGCGGCAACAAAATGTGCCAATAAAATTTTCCACCCAAAAAACACATACGGAATACCAAGCACAAACAAAATAATAACACTTACGGCCATTAAGGTAAATTTCGATTTTAAATATTGCTCGTATTTTATGTTTTGGCTCATTAAAAGCTTGTAATAGCCACTATCCCACGCGGGAATAAACTGTCCGAAATTAATTAAAAAGATACCCGTTGAAAACACGCCAATGAACATAAAAAACCAAGGCAGGTTTTGGTAAGTGGGTTGCGGATAGAAAAACAAGCCGTACAAAAGCCCAATTAAAACCATCCAAACCGAGGATTTTGTGCGTTTGTTACGCCAAATCAGTTTTAAATCCAGCTGCATAAAAGGGGCAATGTCGCCAAAGGTTTTGGTCCACTCCATATTTGAGGTGTTTACCTCTTTTATCTTGGTTTTTAATCCGCTATCTAAAAACAGTTTTTGCTTTAAAATTTTAAAATTGTAAGCGTATAGGACTATTAATAATAAAACAGGAACGATTAACAAAACAGGGTTTTCAGTAATGTAAGTAACGCCGTTTGAAAGTGCTCCCGCAATGTTTATAATATTAAAATGATTTAGAGCGAACAGAGCACCGGCAAAAACAATAATAGGCAAAAATGACAGCTCGGTTTTGGACGATAAGCTTTCAATAATAAAATTTAAAAAGTTGTTGATTAAGGTGATAAGCACAATAACAGCCAACCAAATTAAAACGGTTGATGTGCTGTAATCATTGGCTATTAATTTGAGTCCGAAAGGAACCGTAGCAAATAATGGTAAAAAATTAATGAATGATAAAGCCGATTTTCCCAAAACAAAATTGACCACAGATTTCCGTTTTACGGGCAGTGTCAATAAAGGTTTAACACTCATTACCGGTAGTTTTTGAAAAAAGAATCGAATCAACAAATCGCCAATTATCCAGAAAAACAACAAACCGTTAAAAGCTACCAACGGGTCTAAATCTGGGTATATTTCCTTTAAGATTTTATCCATTAAAAAACCTGTAAAAAGAAACATAGCCATAAAATACAACATGAAAAATCCCATTAATATTTTAATGGCTAAACTTTTGCCAAAGCTGGCAGACCTAAAAAAAGCTTTCCATTCTAAATTTATAAAATGTTTTATCATAGTTTTGGCTCGTTGTGTTTTTAAATTTAGCTCAAAGTGTTAGTAAGCCTTTTATCGCAATTGTTACAAATAAAGTTAAAATTTAAAAATCAACTTCACTATTTTTGTCAAAACTTTATTTATGTCATCATTTTATAAACTCACCATAAAAGAAATAAAAAGAGAAACCCCTAAAGCCATAAGCATTAGTTTTAGTGTCCCTGAGCACTTAAAAGACACGTTTGCTTTTAAAGCGGGACAGTATATTACTCTAAAAACCGAGATTGAGGGTCATGAGGTGCGTCGCGATTATTCGTTGTGTTCATCGCCAAAAAGTGGCGAGGTAAAAGTAGCCGTAAAAGAGGTTAAAGACGGTACCTTTTCGGCTTACGCCAATAACACTTTACAAGTCGGCGACACTTTAGAAGTTGCGCCTCCAAAGGGGCGTTTTGTATTTGTGCCCAACGATTCCAAAACCAAAAACATTGCGCTTTTTGCGGCAGGAAGTGGTATTACGCCTATTTTAAGTATTATAAAATGTGCTTTGGAAGAAGAGGTTTATAGCAAAGTTATTTTGGTTTTTGGGAATAAAACTACTGAAAACACCATGTTTTTAAACGAGCTTTTAGAGCTTCAGCATCAGCATAAAGACCGTTTTTCCATTCAATTTGTATTTAGTCAAACTGATGAATCTGATGCCATTTTTGGTAGAATTGAAAAAAGCACGGTTAATTATGTGATGAAAAATAAACATAAGCACATTGAGGTTGATGCCTATTATTTGTGCGGGCCCGAAGCCATGATTCATACGGTAAAAGATGTTTTAACCGAACATGATATTGACGAAAACCGCATTCATTTCGAGCTTTTTAAAGCAGCAAAGCCTGCTGAGATAGAAGAAGAAAAAGTGGCTACCGCACCCGGAAAAACACAATTAACCGTTGTGGTTGACGATGAAACAACAACGTTTGAAATGTCGGCCAAACAAAGCGTGCTCGAAGCAGCCTTGGATGAAGATTTAGACGCCCCGTATTCCTGCCAAGGCGGTATTTGTAGCAGTTGCATTGCGCGTATTAAGGAGGGCGAAGCCACAATGCGACAAAATAATATTTTAACTGAAAGTGAAGTTGCCGAAGGTTTAATTTTAACCTGTCAAGCGCACCCAACATCGCCAACCTTAACCGTTGATTATGATGATGTTTAATTCCTGCGAAAGCAGGAATCTCATAAATGGAATTTCATATAAAAACATTAAATGAACACATTAATATTTAATTAAGAAATAAGATAGCTTTTAACTTCCAGTAATGACACTACACTAGATTATGTCAATAATAAATTTAATGAAAGTAAATACTCTAGTTATTTTGAATTTTTTGATAATTATTTATTGCAGTTTGGAATTATTACGATTGGTTGTTCTGTAACATCGAAAAACAACAAATACTTACCTTAGGTTAATTGTAAAGAAAGGAATATTTTCTCTGAAAAAAAGGATGCTCGAATATCTCAGACTATACTCATAGTATAAAAAATTGTCAACTAATTAATGCCAATTATATTATTTCTAAGCTTAAAATGTTAACTATTTCTGAATTAGAATCTTGGACAAGTTAGAAAATTTAGAATGGATTCCTGCCTTCGCAGGAATGACAAACCACATTTAGATTATAGATTTAATTTTACTAATTATAGTTTCAGGCGAAACGCTCCGTGAGGCTTCTTTGTAATGTTCCGGGTATTTATTTCCGTAAATGGAGGTTGGTATTTTGGGATACTTATTTCTATCGGCAAGTAATGCATAATCTTCAGGCTGATTAAACGGTGCAAAACCCGCAAACGGGTGCGTAACACCCCAAACGGTAACTACTTTCACTCCCAACATAGCTGCGATGTGGGCATTGCCAGAATCCATGGACAGCATCACATCTAAATTTGAAATGATGTCCATTTCTTCATCAAGCCTTAATTTCCCGGAGATGTTTATCGTATTATCAAACTCGATTGCCATTGTATTTAATAATTCGGTTTCATAATTTCCGCCGCCGAATAAAATCACTTTATAGTCTTTTGAAAGCGTTTCAATCACTTGTTTCATAGCATCCAAAGGATACATTTTGCTTTCGTAAGTTGCAAAAGGCGCAATGCCAATCTGTTTCTTTGAATCGTCGCCTAATATATTTTGGAGTTTCTTATTTAGTGGTACTCTTTTAGGAAATTTAGGGTTTGTTAAATCCAACGGAAAACCCAAAGCCTCAAAAACATCGGCATAACGTTGATGCGTGGTTTTAAGTTGCTTAAACTGTTTTCCCGATGTTAAAAGCCGCTTTTCTTTTCTGCCCTTGTCAATGGAAACAAAGCGTTTGCAATGCATAAACTTTTTTAAAATCTTGCTTCTTAAAACGCTGTGTAAATCGGCAATGGCATAAAAATAATGGTTTTTATTAAGCTCTCTCGCTAATTTATAAAGTCCGAAAACACCTTTGTGTTCGCCTTTAACATCCGCAGAAAACACCGTAACATGTTGCAAATCCCTAAAAAAAGGTTTGAAAAAAGACTTTGTTAAAACGGTTGTTTTTACTTCGGGATGTTGTTGTTCCAAAGCACGTAAAACGGGAACCGACATAGCCACATCGCCCATGGCTGAGAGACGAATTACTAGGATGTTTTTTTGCTTTTTAGACATGAGCTCCAATAGAAAAAGTCTTCGACAAGCTCAGACTGACATAACGATTTTAATTGGCTATGATGTTACTCTATTTCTGTGAGCGCAATACAGGGTTTAATTCATCATCATTGTACATCTTCATTTGCTTGTAAACCTTCATGTATTTATCGCCCTTTGCGATATCGTTTAAAAGCGTGTCTATGGCCGTTGATAAATCAACGCGTTGCTCCAACAATACGTCTAATTTTGTTTGGCAGGCTGCTTTGTGTTCCGCGGAAGCGTCATTACGCGTAGCCTCCTCATTCATGTGGTACACTTTTAAGGCTAAAATAGACAACCTATCTATGCCCCAAGCAGGACTTTCGGTGTTTATGGTAGCATCGTCTTTTACGGCAACATCTTTATATTTTTCAAGGAAGTAGCTGTCAATATATTCCACCATATCGGTTCTGTCTTGATTTGAAGCATCAATTTTACGCTTTAGCGTTAAAGCAGCAACAGGATCGATTTGTGGATCGCGGATAATATCTTCGTAGTGCCATTGCACGGTATCAATCCAACATTTTCTGTACAATAAATGTTCGATTAAATGCGAATCTTTGTTATACGGGTTTTCAAAAGGCTGGTCTACCGTATTGATAATGTGATATTTCTCTATAACATCTTGAAAAATTTTATTGGCTTTACTTGTAAACATAATGTATTGATTTTAAAGTGTAAATATACTTCTAAATAATTAACTTTACTACTTGAAAACCACAAAAAACACACGATGCACATTCATGATTTATCGCAACAAAATTCTATATTAAATACCTTTATTTCTGAAATGCGAGACGTAACTATTCAAAAAGATAGTATGCGTTTTAGGCGTAATATTGAGCGTACTGGCGAAGTTTTAGCTTACGAAATGAGCAAATCCTTAAACTATAAAGCCTCAGAAATTGAAACCCCTTTGGCGAGTAGCACTATGGATTTGTTGGAAAACGATATTGTTTTGTGTTCTATTTTAAGGGCTGGCGTTCCATTGCACAATGGCTTACTTAACTATTTTGATAAAGCTGAAAACGCTTTTATTTCGGCTTACAGACATCATAAAGAAAACCCAGAACATTTTGAGATTATTGTGGAATATTTAGCATGCCCAGATTTGCAAAACAAGACTTTAATTCTTGCCGACCCCATGTTGGCAACTGGTCAATCCATGATTGCCACCTATGAGGCCTTAAAGCCTTTTGGCACACCAAAGGAAGTCCACTTGGTTAGTGTTATTGGCGCTCAGGAAGGTGTTGATTATGTATCGAAATCCTTTAACGAAAACACCCATTTATGGATTGGCACTATTGATGAACAACTAAACGACAAAAGTTACATTATCCCAGGGCTTGGTGATGCCGGCGATTTGGCTTTTGGCAAAAAACTACAACAATAAAATTACAAAAGGCACCACAATTATAACTGAAAGAAACAGCTCTTTAAACCATTTTTCTTGAATGATTTCAATATAGTTGGCTATAATAATCGCTAATGGTGCAAATAAAAACAGAAACTCGCTACCGTCTTTACTGGGTGCAAAAAATATTATTAAAAACCCATTAAGCACCGCAAACAACACGAGGTAATACGATGGCCTATAAGCTTTCTTTTTCTGCTTTATATTTTGTATATAGAAAATGGATGCCCACACCCCAAAAGAAAGAAGCAGGGTTATTATAATTACATATTGCGCGGAATTGTAATTGTTGAAATTATAACTCGCTTCGGGTAAACTGTTGAATATTCCAAAAAAACTGTCGTCCAAAATTATCGATACACTCATTGAGATTAAAAAAACGGTTAGTAATCCTGTAAACGGAATCAGCCAATGTTTAATATTATTATCGGTGTATAAAAGCAATGAGACAATAATGAGCACAAAAAACAATATGGCCCAAAAGTAAAACAGGGCTGCAATGGCAATCCAAAAAGCCGCATCAAATAATTTTTTATTAACGTTTATTTGAGAGCGCAAACTTATAATTCGTCTGTAACCAAGTAACACAAAAAAGTTGGCATAAATAATTTCTGGATGGCTTAACGTTTGCGGAAGGGCCAACAAAAACAGACTGTACAATACAATTTCGTAATTACTTTTTTGGGTTAAACTATTTTTGCCAACAATAAAACTAAGTGCCAAAACAGACACATAACTCACTAAAAACAAAAAGGTTTCTTTAAAAAAGAAAGCCCCGGTAATAGGCACTTCTACGTACTTTAAGTTAAGTACAATAAAAGCCAAAAGCATGATAAAAAAAACAATAGCAAAATTTATTGGCTTAGATTTTTTAAAAAGGCTTGTAATCATTAACTGTTTTTGTATTTTTGCTATGTAAATATACTAACTATATATTCGGTTAGAAAATAATAAAATACACATGAAAGATTTCTTTTACGCGATAGAGGATTTATTTGTAGATGTGCTTTTTGCACCTTACGATGCTTTAAGAGCCTTAGAGTTAGACAATTGGTGGATGGCAAATATTGTATCCTGGATTTTTATCGTAATATGTTTTGTTGCCATGCTTTACTGGATGAAACAACTTAAAATATTTAATGATAATAACGAGGAAGACAAAAGCATCTCTTCGCATTCGTATTTATAAATCGAAACCAATATCTTTACGATAATTCATCTTATCAAAATGTAGTTTTTCTATACTTTGGTAAGATTTTTTTATGGCCTCTTGATAGGTATTTCCGTATGATGTAATGGCCATAACTCTTCCGCCAGAGGTTACTGTTTTACCATTTTCCATAATGGCGCCCGCATGAAAAGGTATGGATTCAGTAATGTTTTCAATTCCGGAAATTTCCTTTCCTTTTTCGTAAGCTTCAGGATAACCACCAGACACTAACATGATGGTTGTTGCGGCACGCTCGTCAATTTCAACATTTATTTTATCTAACGTTTGATTAGCCATCGCTTGAAGGATTTCAACAAAATCATTTTTTAATCGCGGCAAAACCACCTCGGTTTCGGGGTCGCCCATGCGAACATTGTATTCAATTACTTTGGGGTCGTTTCCAACTTTTATAAGTCCGATAAACACAAAACCAACATAGGGCAAATCGTCCTTTTTAAATCCGTTAATCGTTGGTTTTACAATGCGTTCTTCAATTTTATTCAGAAAATCGTCTGTAGCAAAAGGCACTGGAGATACCGCACCCATGCCGCCTGTGTTTAAACCCGTGTCGCCTTCGCCAATGCGTTTATAATCTTTTGCTGTTGGTAAAATCTTGTAGTTTTTGCCATCGGTTAGTACAAAACAGCTCAACTCGATACCATCTAAAAACTCTTCGATAACTACTTTTGTGCTGGCCTCGCCAAACTTAGCATCAATGAGCATACTTTTTAGTTCCGCTTTAGCTTCATCCAAATCATTAAGAATAACCACGCCCTTTCCGGCCGCTAAACCGTCTGCTTTTAATACGTAAGGCGGATTTAAGGTTTCCAAAAACGCATAGCCTTTTTCTACCGAATCTTTGGTAAAGCTCTCGTAGGCCGCCGTTGGAATGTTATGACGAAACATAAATTCTTTGGCAAATTCTTTACTGCCCTCCAATTCTGCTGCTTTTTGTTGTGGCCCAATAACCGATACGTGTTTCAATTTATCATCATTTAAAAAGAAATCGTGCACGCCTTTTACTAGTGGATCTTCCGGTCCAACCACAACCATGTCGATATTTTTGTCTAAAACCAAAGTTTTAATGGCCTCAAAATCGGTTACACCAATATTTACATTGGTTGCTATTTGCGCTGTTCCGGAGTTTCCAGGAGCAACATAAAGATTTTTGCATAACGGGCTTTGGGCAATTTTCCAAGCAAAAGTGTGTTCTCTTCCGCCAGAACCTAATACTAAAATATTCATTGTGTTATGGTTTTAGTTTCCCATTTTCATGGGAATGACAAATTAATGGTTTTTAATGCCGTGCATTAAAGGAATTTTTCGAAAGCAAAAATAAAACTAATGCTTCTATTACACGAGTTTTTTTTATTTACTTTACAAAAATTATCTTTTGTTTTGAAACTGTTTGATTTTTCGTTGAGACTAAAAGGCTTTCCCATTAAGGAAGCTAAAAATCATTTAAAATACATTCAAAGTAAAGATAATGCTGACTTTAAATCTTATTTGGAAACTAGAAAACAAGCTATTGTATCGTATCATTTAAAACACAATTCGTTTTATAAAAACTTTGCAAAACACGCTAACCCCATAGATTGGAATAGCATTCCTGTGATGACCAAACAGGATTTACAGCAGCCCTTGCAAAACAGGCTTTCAGAAGGTTTTTCTAAAAAAAATAGTCATGTTCATAAAACTTCTGGTTCTTCGGGCGAGCCTTTTATTTTTGCTAAAGACAAATTTTGTCATGCCTTAACTTGGGCTTGTTTTATGAGCAGATATAATTGGTATGATATTGACCTAAACACATCAAAACAAGCAAGGTTTTACGGTATTCCGTTACAAAAAAAAGGCTATTATAAAGAACGAATAAAGGATATTTTAAGTAACCGTTTTCGGTTCTCGGTTTTTGATTTGAGCGATAGTCAGCTTAAAAAAAATGTTGAGACTTTTAAACAAATCCGTTTCCATTATATTAACGGTTACACAAGTGCCATTGTTCAATTTGCTAAATTTCTTAAAAAACAAAATATTATTTTAAAGGTTATTTGTCCCACATTAAAAGTGTGTATTATAACCTCTGAAATGCTTTTTTATGATGATAAAAAACTTATGGAAACCCAATTTGGTGTCCCTGTTATTAATGAATACGGCGCAGCAGAATTGGGTTTAATTGCTTTTGAAAATGAACAAAGCGAATGGCTTATTAATACAGATGATTTATTTGTTGAAATACTGGATAATAACAACCATGTTTTGCCAAATGGCAACGAAGGACGCCTTGTTATAACTTCACTTTACAACAAAGCGCACCCCTTTATTAGATACGATTTGGGCGATATTGGAACACTATCGAAAAATAGTACACTTAAAAAACCAATGCTAAAAAAATTAGTTGGGCGCACCAACGATGTTGTTATTTTACCTAGCGGAAAAAAAGCTGCTGGTTTAACCTTTTACTATGTTACAAAAACGGTTATTGAAGACGATCAAAATGTGAAAGCGTTTATTATTGAACAACTAAAGTTAAATACTTTTAAAATAAGTTATACAAGTGATAAATTAATTTCTGAAGAAAAAACAATTGAAATAAAACAAGCTATTGAAACTTATTTAGAGTCTGGTTTAACCGTTGCTTTTGAGCGGAAAGATAAATTATTAAGAACAAATAGGGGGAAACTTAAACAGTTTATATCTCATTTGTAGTAACAGTTTGTTTAGACTTTACAAAGAAGTGTTCGTTTAAAAATATAAGCATATAATACAACGATTTTAATGTTGAAAAGCCTAGGCCTTTTTTATAAACTTGGTAGTTGTACTTTATAAGATTTAACTTGTTAGAAGACATGGAATCTTTCCTAATACGATAACATGCCAACGATTTTTGGATGCCTTTTGCTGGCTTACCATATTTATTAATAGCGGCTAACCACAACAACCAATCTTGTCTTTTACGTAAATTCGGTGTCTTAATTTTGCCTATTATTTTCGCATTGTAAATACCTGTTAAGTTACCAATGTAGTTGCTTTTTAAAAGTTTGCTATAGTCAATTTCTTTTAAGGCTTTTACTTGTTTATTGAGTGATTCGCTTTTTTCATTAATTAAATCATAACTACTAAAACAAACATGGCAATTTTCACTTTCCATAAAAGCTAGTTGTATTTCCAGTTTATTTGGTTTCCATAAATCGTCGGCATCTAAAAAGGCAATATAATCGCCCTTAGCTGTTTGAATACCTTTGTTTCTGGAGAAAGCAGCACCTTTATTACTGCTGTTTTTTATAAGTTGAATGCTTGGGTTTTTAACAATGAAATTTTCAACAACTTCTAAGGTTTTATCATTAGAACAATCGTCTATTAATATAAGTTCCCAGTTTTTATAAGTTTGACAAAGCACGCTATTAATAGTTTCTGAAATAAATACTTCAGAATTATACATAGGTGTTATTATAGAGACTAAGCTTTTCAAATTATTTAAAAAAAGAATTTAATATGCTTTTTCCTCGCCTTTTAAAGCGTTTAAAAAGGTTTGGATAATGATTTTTATATCTAATAACAACGACCAGTTTTCTATATAAAATATATCGTATTTAACACGGTTAATAATATCCTTATCTTCTTCAATTTCTCCTCTAAAACCACTCACTTGTGCCAGTCCAGTTATTCCTGGTTTAACAAAATGGCGTACCATAAATTTATCTACTTTTTGGGCGTACATATTGGTATGGCTTACCATGTGTGGTCTCGGACCAACAACTGACATATCGCCAAATAGCACATTAAAAAATTGAGGTAATTCGTCTATACTGGTTTTACGAATAAATTTACCTATTTTGGTAACACGTAAATCACCTTTTGTTGCTTGGTGCAAGTTAGCAGTTTTGTTAGGCGTCATCGACCTGAATTTATAACAATCAAATTCTTCATAATTAAAGCCATTTCTAGATTGTTTAAAAAACACAGGGCCTTTAGATTCAAGCTTTATTAATATGGCTAAAATTGGGGTTAACCACGATAAGACGAAAACAATGATAAACGATGAGAACAAAATATCGAATAAACGCTTGATAAATTTGTTTAACGATTCCTGTAAAGGTATAGACCGTAAAGATAAAATTGGGATGTAATCATAATATTCGTACTTAAGTTTTTTAGTAAAAATATCTTTGTTGTCAGGTATAAACTTTAACTCCCGCAAGTTATTATCCGCAAAATCTATAAGTCTATTAATTTGTTTATTAGAGAGTTCTGCTATTGAAAAGTATATTTCGTCAATATCATTGTCAATAACATAATTAAAACACTCATGCAGTGAAAACCCTTCTTTATTTGTATTATACTGTTTCATAAACTTGTATCCAAAATCAAGTCTATTATTGAACGTTTTTATTAACTGTCTGGTTTTTTCGTTTTTTCCTATAACGATAACATTTCTTGTGTTTCCTCTTAAAACAGATCTATATCTTTTAAGTAAAATAAAAGTCAATATTTTAACCACCGAGATTAACACAAAAACCGTAGCCAAATATTGAGCCAATCCTAATCTACTTATATTGGGTTGTTTAAATACACCTATGTAAGCATACATAATTACGGCAAAAAAAAGCATCTGCGTTACCAAAAGCGGTATAACCTGAATTATTCTAGTATGCCTTTGGACTTCGTAAAAATGGTTTTTAAAAGAAATGATAATCCATAGAATCGACAAATAGCCTACAAAAAGGTAAATGTTTGTTAGGTTTAACTCAAAAAATAAAAGAGTAGAAGTAATAATACATAAATCTATAAAACCAAATAATGGCTTCATTAAATTTGAATATCTACCTCGTTTATAATCCATTGCTACTTATTAATATATCTTTTAAAATCTTTATGATCCCTTTTGTATAACTCTTCCTTTGACAAGGATTTAAAGTAGTCAAAAGTTATTTTCATACCTTCTGCTCTTTCTGTTTTCGGTTCCCATCCCAATAGCTTTTTTGCTAAAGTAATATCAGGTCGACGTTGCATAGGGTCATCTACAGGCAGGTCCTTATAAACCACTTTTTGTGCTGTTCCTGTTAGCTTAATTATTTCTTCGGCAAAATCTTTAATTGTAATTTCATTAGGGTTTCCAATATTAACAGGGTAGGCGTAATCACTTAACAGCAACCTGTAAATGCCTTCAACTTGATCATCAACATAACAAAACGAACGGGTTTGCATACCATCACCAAAAACGGTTAAGTCTTCGCCTCTCAAAGCTTGCCCCATAAACGCTGGAATAACGCGTCCATCATTAAGTCGCATTCTTGGTCCGTAGGTGTTAAATATACGAACAATCCGTGTTTCTAAGCCGTGAAATCTATGATATGCCATAGTTATAGATTCTTGAAAGCGTTTTGCCTCATCGTAAACGCCTCGTGGACCAATGGTGTTTACGTTGCCATAATAATCTTCGGATTGCGGATGCACCAAGGGGTCGCCATAGACCTCGGATGTTGAAGCAATAAGAATTCGTGCTTTCTTAGCTTTGGCTAAACCTAACAAGTTATGTGTTCCTAAAGACCCAACTTTTAGGGTTTGTATTGGTATTTTTAAATAATCGATAGGGCTTGCGGGTGACGCAAAATGTAGAATATAATCTAATTCGCCTTCTATTTTGATAAACTGGGTGACGTCGTGTTCAATAAATTCAAAATTTGGATTGGACTCTAAATGACGTAAATTCTTTTTATCGCCAGTAATAAAGTTATCCATTCCCATAACTTTATAGCCTTCAGAAATAAATCGGTCACATAAATGAGAACCTAAAAATCCCGCTGCACCTGTTATTAAAACTTTTTTCATGTTATTTAATTTCCGCTACCTATTTTATAATAGGTAAAACCGATATTCTCAATTAACGCTTTATCTAAAATTCCTCTGCCATCAAATATAAATGCTGGCTTTTGCATGTTTTTATAAATGCTTTCCCAATCGTAGTTCTTAAACTCGTCCCACTCTGTTAAAATTGCAATGGCATGTGAATTTTTACAGGCACGATAAGGGTCAGACTGAACGGTTAACAGGTTTTTGTTTTCTTCTGAAGACCTTGTTTTTAAATTATCTAAATCCGTATAGATCCGTTCTTCGGTAACTTTCGGATCATAAACTTCTATTTGAGCTTGTTCATTTAAAAGATTATCGGCTACTTTTATAGCAGCAGATTCACGAGTATCATTCGTATCTTTTTTAAATGCCCAGCCTAGAAAGGTTATTTTTTTACCAGAAACGGTATTGTATAAAGTGCTAACAATATTATCAGAAAAACGATTTTTCTGGTGGTCGTTCATAATAATAACTTGCTCCCAGTAATCGGCAACTTCATTTAGTCCATAGCTTTTAGCAATATACACAAGATTTAAAATATCTTTTTGAAAGCAAGACCCGCCAAAACCAACTGAAGCATTTAAGAATTTTGGGCCAATACGGGAATCCATCCCAATGGCTTTTGACACCTCTGTAATATCTGCTCCAGTTTTCTCGCATATTTCAGACATCGCATTTATAGACGAAACACGTTGCGCTAAAAATGCATTAGCTGTGAGTTTTGATAGCTCTGAAGACCAAACATTTGTTGTTAAAATATTGTCTTTGGGTACCCATTTGGCATAAATATCTACCAGTGCTTGAACGGCTTCTTTCCCTTCTTTAGTTGATTCGTCTCCACCAATTAATACTCTATCTGGATTTAGCAAATCTTGCACAGCCGTACCCTCGGCTAAAAACTCTGGATTAGATAAAATTTGAAATTGAACACCATTACCCACATTATCTAAAATACTTTTAATGGCTGCTGCTGTTCTTACAGGAAGTGTCGATTTTTCTACAACAATTTTATCTTGTTTCGCCACTCTGGCGATTTGTCTGGCACACGATTCGATATATTTTAAATCAGACGCCATCCCTTTGCCTTTACCGTAGGTTTTAGTTGGCGTATTTACCGATATAAATATCATTTCCGCCTCATCTATGGCTTTATCTATATCTGTAGAAAAGAAAAGGTTTTTATCTCTGGTTTCTTTAACAATATCGGCTAAACCGGGTTCGAATATAGGCAGCTCATCAAGGTTACTGGAGTTCCACGCGGCTATTCTAGCTTCATTAATATCTACAACGGTAATTCTTATTTCAGGGCATTGTTTGGCTATTACCGCCATGGTGGGCCCACCTACGTAGCCTGCGCCTATACAGCAAATGGTTTTAATTTTCATGATAACTACAAATTAAAATTATTATATATGTTTTCTAGTTTTTTAATATTTTTTTTAATGTTAAAGTTTTTTTCAAAATAATTAAATGAATTTTTTTCAAATTTCTCTCTAACATCTTTATTATTAAATAGATAATGAATTTTTTCAGACATTAAATCCACATCATTTTGCCCAACTATGTAACCGTTATAACCATCTTTAATTAAATCTCTATTTCCGTCGCAATCTGTGACAACACATGCTTTTGATAAAGCTAAACTTTCAATAATGGAATATGGTAAACCTTCGTACCTTGATGTAGATATATATATCTTAGATTTTGATATAATTTGAAAAATTTTCTCTCTTTCCATCCACTCTATTAATTTAATATTATTTTCAAGCTTGTAAGCTTTGATTAAAGCTTTTATGCTTTCTTTATTAGGGCTATATTCGCCAACCCCCATAATTACTAGAAATATGTTCGGCTTTTTTCTTTTTAGAAGCTTAATAACTTCAATCATCATTTCTAAATTTTTTTGAAATGATGGACGGCCTACGGTACAAATATATTCGTCTGGCAACCGCAGTTGGTTTTCTTCTTGTTGCTTACTTATTGGTAAAATAGAATTGTTTAAAACAAATACTCTGTTTTTTGAGTATCCAACATCTTTTATTCCTCTTAATTTTTCTGATTCTGAGGTGGCTAGTAAATAAGAGTTAAAATTTTTAAAAACTTGTTCAATCACTAAAAACAGCTTTGACTTGAGTTTACTATTGGCGCTTAAATAAGAATATGCATGAGGAGTGTGCAATACATTAACCTTATAAATTAGAGATGCTAAACGAGCAATAATACCTCCCTTAGCACTATGAGCATGAATTACATCTGGTTTTTCTTTTTTTAAAACCTTTATGGTTAGATAAACTGCTTTTAAATCTTTAAACAAGCTAATTTCTCTTTGAATAGGGATGTCAAATTCTTTAATTAAGGAGTTGCTTTTATTGTAATAAGATTTTTTGTTTTTATTTATTTTGTGTATGATTATATTATCAAAAATATCGGAGTTCATGTTTTCTGTTATTAGTCTTAAATAAACCTCAACCCCACCAACCGAATCTAAAACATGAGCTATTTTTATTTTATTCATTTTGTAAATCGTGGTATTTACTTAATAACTCAATAACTTTATTGGCACTTTTTTCCCAAGAAAAGTTGTCTATCTTTGGATAGTCATTAATTTTCCTATTTAGCTTTAGTCCTTTTTCAATTCCTTGAGCAATGGAATTAGTGTTTTTTGGGTTAACGTAAATAACTGAATCGTCTCCTATTTCCCTAAAAACAGGAATATCAGAAATAACACAAGGTAGATTTTGACTCATAGCTTCTATTATAGGAATTCCAAACCCTTCATATAAACTAGGGAATACAAAAAGTTCTGCTCCTTTGTAGTATTCTACCAATTGCTCATCTGAAATCTGTGTTAAAAAATGAATCCTTTTATCTTCATTTGTCTTTATATTATCAGAGAAATGACCTACAAAATTACCTATAATATAAAGCTCTATAGTATCATTATTTACTTTATGAAAAGCCTCAATTAACCTTTCATAATTTTTTCTTGGATGGTGAGATGATACTGTTAGAATGTAAGGTTTGTTTAACTTTTTACTTTTACGTGTCTTATTTTTGTTTTTAAATATCCCTGAAATACCATTGTATATAACGGTTACTTTGCTTACTGGCAAATCCAATTCTTTACAAACTTCTTTTTTTACTGATTCACTAACCGTTAGAACATGTAAGCATTTTTTTGAAATTTTCGGAACCAAAAAATTATATATAAATCCAAAAGCTTTTGAAAAAGTTTCTCTGTAATATATAAAAGCAACATCATGGACAGATATAATTTGATTTTTATAAAAAAGAGGGCCTGTATAACCAAATGAAATTAATAGTGGTTTGTTTTTCCTTAGTATATAAGCATATAAATCTAATTGTTCCCATAAATGGCTTTTATTTACCCCAATTACCTTAGCATCTAATTCGTTGGCTAGCTCATGGTGTATTACCCCTGGAGATGTTACAAAAAAAACTTTGTTTTTTAATTTTTGCTTTAATATTTTAGAAATTTCTAAAGCAAACCTTTGAACCCCGGTAACAGGTTGAGATAAAAACCTTGCGTTTACAATTATCATTCTAATTTTTTTATGTTAAACAAAAATAATCCACTAAACAACGAAAAAAACATGACACCGTCTGAACGAGATAAAATATTTTCTGTAAGCGAAATTAAACAAATAATAATAATAAAATATAGATACTCCTTATGTTTTATTGCTAGCGCTTGGTTAAAATTAATATAGATAAGTATTAAAAATAGTAATAAGCCAATAATACCTGATGCTAAGAAGAAAAATAAGTATTGGTTATGTGTATTATAATCTTCCCAAGTGTATATTTTCGCCCCTATCTTATCTTTATAGCATTTGTTTAAAGAGTCTTGACTGTCTCCAACGCCTACACCAAACAATATGTTTTCTTTAATGGTAGCAAAAGCACACACATATATACCGTTTCTAACATTTATAGAATTATAACTCTCTATATCGTTTCCTTTTGTTGGCAACTCAAATTTTGATTTAAAAATTTCGTTAACTCTTACTTGTAATGGAGCAAAAATTATATAACTAGATACCAGAGCTACTAGCACTAAAGCACAAATTTTAAGTTGTTTTTTTAACCCCATTTTATTAAAAATGAATAGGGTGCCAATGTATGCTAAAATAGTAGCCATTAATGGCATTCTTGTAGATATAAAAAACATCCACAATAGCAATGTTAGGGCTATAAAAATTAAAATATAACTTTTTTTATTATTTGTTTTTGATAATTGAGCTGCTTTATTAAGAAGAATAAATATTACAAATGCAATCCATAAACCTTGGTATGTAAAATGGGTATCGGTTAATTTGATTATAAAGTTTCTAAAGCGTCTTACTTTAATGGTATTGATGACTTCTTTTTCTAAAGCGGTGTATTTAGATAGGTTATTTCTAACTATTTCTTCGTTTGATAAGTCTGCTAATAAATATTCTAAGTTAGACAATGAATAAAGTATTTGGTATACAACTAACAAAATAACGGAGATAGAAAAAAACCATAATACCTTTTTAATTTTTTTATGGTCAAAAGTGCTTTTGTTTAAATAAAAAATGATGGGGAACACTATAAGAGGTAACATTTTGGTTAACCTATTAAAACCTGCATTAAGGTTTTCTGTATAAATTAACGATAAGCATAAGTATAAAAAAGGTGCAACAGCTACTATTAAAAATAATATGTATTTTTTACTGTATTTGTTTTTTTCTTTGTTAATAATGTAGCAACCTATGCCCAAAAAAGCCCATATTATTGTAAAAACACTTCTTAAACCAAATGTTAAAATAGGGAAAATTGCTAAAACAAAAGTACACCAAACAAAGGCTTGATTAAAAGTTTGCTTATTTGCTTTAAGTTCTATCATTCTCTAATTATGTTTTTTTTAAAAACAGTAATGGGAATAGAACGAGAAAGGCCATTCCTTGAGTTAATGTAATAAACAAACCTGCTAATAAAAACCCAATTAAGGCATAAATTAATTTATTATTCCCTTTGGCTTTTTCGTAAACAAACAGAACTAATAAGACAATGCCTACGAGCCCTACCGACAGTAGCATTAACAGCCAATAGCTATCTAACGTAGCAACAAACCCCTCGCCTCTTACCGCACCTCCTGCTTCACCTATTCCGCCTCCAAATAACACATTATAATCCACTGGAATATCATAAATCCAATGATCAATTCTCATAAAAAGAGATGTTAAATCTAACATTCCTTTTGTATCTAAAAAGTAACCTGCTAATAATAAAATTGGAAAAATATAAGGTAACGCATATTTTAGTTTTTTTAAATTCTTTTTTGTTAGCATAAACTTTAAAAACCAATATATAATCAACACAACGTAAACACTTCTAACAAAACCAACAATAGCTAATATAATGGCAAAAACTCTTTTCTTTTTATAAGTATCGTCTTGATCAAAAAGTAGGTATGCAATTAAGCCAAAGTAGCCTACATTACCAGGGCTTCCTATTAAGCCTGGTGATCTCCAAAAATATAAAAAGCTACTAATTTTAAATTTATATTCTGTGTCGTTACCCCACCTATAACGTCCTGTTAAAAGTTTCATATAATCTTCGGGACCTAGAATATATGTTAATAAAATAAAAACGAGATTTGCAATAATTAGTATGAATATAAATTTTAATATTTTTTTCCAGTAATAACTAGAAATATCTATTTGTTGATATGTAAAAATTAGTACGCTAACTAAAAAAACCTCCCGAAAAGAAATAAATATTTTTGAAAAATTACCTGTGTTAAATATTAAAATTATAAAACAAATTGAAAAATAAGCAATTAACAACAAGTCAATGCCTGTTATTTTTATAGACCCTTTTTTAATTCTTAAAAGCACTACTAAAACCAATAACAAAAAAACACTTATAGGGTGTACAATTGACTTAAACTCCCAATTACCCAATGTTTTAAAGATATTAAATACGATTATACCTTGCACAGATAGTATTTGCAGGATAATAACTAAATATATTATTTTATTTAAGTTTAGTTTCAATATAAAAAATTATTTTGACTTATAAATAGAAAAATAGTTTATGGTCCCCGCTAAATTTCAGAAAATATTTTAGAATATTTCAAAACCGTGTTTTTAATATTAAATTTTGCCATAAACTCTGGGCTGTAATTAAATGAGATGTGCTCTCGTTTTTTAATAATCTCATCAATTAGGTTTGACATATCTGCACTATTTGTATTAAAAGTTAGGTTTTGGTTATGTTTCATAATTTCGTTTATACCGCCTTTTTTACTTGTTATTACAATTGTATTGTTTATTATCGCCTCTAAAACTACTCTTCCAAAAGGTTCGTTCCATTGCGATGGTACAATTAACACATCAATTTTTTTAAAAAATGATTTACTGTTAGTATAGCCTAAATAAGTAATTTTATCAGAGTTGTTTATACTTTTTAATTGTGATAAATATTCTGTTTCAACTTTTCCTGCTACTAACAGCCTCCATTCAGTATTATGTTTTAAATTATTAAAACTGTCTAGCATAAGTTCAACACCTTTTTCTTTGTTTATCTGCCCTATGTAGCCAAATATTACTTCATTTTTGTTTAAAAACTTTATTTTTCTAGGGGTATAATTAAATTTAAATCCATTATAAACAACCTCACTTTTAACGTCCTTAAAATAGCCTTGTTTTAAATGGTCTTGAAGTACATAATTACTTATTCCTATAACATAATCTAAGTTCTTAGAATTTCTTTTTTTTAGGCTTGTTAGTGCTTTACAGTCTAAACACAATGTGTTACAATTACTATCATTTTTAAATTTTGTGGTTTTGGGGCATTGCAAGTAATAATCTCTTATTGTGTGTACTGTTTTTATATTTTTAAATTTAGCCAATTGCCAAATTCGTGTTGAGAAACCTGCTAAATTATTGGTAAATAAAACATCGGGTTTAAAAGAATTAAAAATGGTATTAATTTTTTTATCGTATCGCTTGTTATTGGTGTCTTTAATATGCCAATTAAGCTTTGATAGTTTGCTTTTTGAATGGCTAGAAAAAGGCCAAAAAGTATTTTCGATTTTAAGTCGCCAGACAGCGATATTGTTCACCTCCTCAAAGTTATCTGTTTCTCCTAATGTTAAAACACCTACAGTAATACCTACGATGCTAAATTCTTCAGCAAGCGATTGAACTGATATTTCAGCCCCTCCAATTTTATAAGGATAATATAAAGTGTTTACTATTAGTACCTTCATCTTTTAAATTCCTTTAATAAATTTTTTGTTTTATTTTTTGTTGATAAGACAATTATTAATAAGATAAACAAATAAATAAAAAGTTTGATAACTAAATTAAATGGATTAAAAAAACTAAGCAATGAAACACTAAAGAATATTAAAGGCGTACATATTAAAAACAATTCTGGATACTTCAATTTTAAATACTTTCGATAAAAAAACTTTAAAGAAATAACAAGTACAACTTTAGTAATAAGTGTGGAAATAGCAGCACCGTTTATACCATATAATGGAATTAAATATATATTTAAAAGTATATTGATTACAGCTGCTGAAATGGTTGATATGGGTATAATTCTATTGCCCCTACCTTGTATATCGTAAAATAAAGAACCTGCAAAAAAATAGTAAACGCCATGATAAACAAAAGCAAAGGATATAAAAGGAATTACCTGCCATGAATTATGGTAAATTTCGGGGGTTATTATGCTTATAATTTCTTTGCCAAAAAAAGATAATGCTAATGCTATAAAACAATAAAAGAGAACTAATGCTTTTGATATGATGGGTATTGCTTGTGTTTTATTTTCTTTTACAGCTTGGTTAAACCATGGTACAAAAGCTTGATTTATTGCTGATGCTAACAAAAAAACAATACTTCCAAAATTATTTCCAATACTGTATATTCCAGCAGAAGCCGTTGATAAAAGTTTATTTATTAATATTCTATCAATAAGGTTTGTAGCTACACCAGAAACAGTATGGGGTATTATTGGGAAAGAATATTTTAGTACTTTCTTTAAAATTCCTAAATCAATACCAAACGTTATTTCTTTTCTAAAACTTATTAAAGAATAAACAAAAAATATAACATTTGTTATGGCTAGAGCTCCAAGAACTCCTATTGCACCTTTATCAAAAACAATAACCCCAATTAATAAAAGCGTAAGGTTTGTTACAAAAAACAACATGTTGTTTTTACCAAAAGCATTACCTTTTTGCTTGGCTTGAAGCGAGTTCTGAAAAATAGTATAACAGGGGTTAAAAAGAACAGAGATCAACCCCAGAGCCATATATGGATAGAAATTTATTTCGTCTAAAAAAGGCTTTAAAAAAAAGTTCCTGCCTAAATAAATTACAATAGTTAGAACGATGCTATTTATTAAAACAAAGGTTATTATGGTACCAAATAGTTTTTTTATTAAAGTTTCATCTGTTTTATGCTCGTAGTAAAATCTATTAAGGCTACCGTGTAAAGCCATTAAGTAAAAAACATTCAAGAATGTGTTTATTGTTATAACTACAGTTACTATGCCATAATCATCGGTAGTCAAATATAGTGTTAAAACAGGAATTAACAGGAAGTTTGTTCCTTTTTGCAATAAGGAAATTACACCATAAACACTGGAGTTTTTTACAAGCTTTTTTATTTCCATTAAACTTTAGATTTTATTATCTCGCAAATCTTTTTAACAGATTTACCATAAAAAACAGAATTTAATGAAGCATTATAGTAAGTTGCTCTTTGCTGTATATTTGGTTTGTTTAAACAAATGTTGCTAATTTCAGTTTTTAAATCATCTATTTGATTAAAATGTTTGATTAAATCATTTTTTACAAAATCATAATAATCTAAAAAACTAGATTTATTAAAACTAAAACTCATAGAATAAACATTTAACATTACGGCCTCTAAGTGTATTGAAGATTCTGCCGCTATTAAGGCATCAATTTGTTTTAAAAAGCTAAAAGCTGATTCTTTTTTCGAAAGTGATTTTTTAACACCACTTAGCTTTAATTCTCTTTTGTCTGATGGGTGTGCTCTAACTACAAAAGTTATGGCAGGAAAACTATGTTTTAAATTATTTACTAAATCTATTACGGTTTCAACATCATCCATGGCATTGTAAGCGACTCCTATTTTTTTAATGACTTTATTGGTATTAACATGGTTAATATAGTTGTCAAATTTTGGCATGCCTACTAAATGTACTTCTGAATTGGTTTTTCCTATACCAAGATATTTATCTTTTGAATCTTGTCCTTCAAGC
Organism: Hwangdonia lutea; assembly: GCF_032814565.1. GTDB lineage: Bacteria > Bacteroidota > Bacteroidia > Flavobacteriales > Flavobacteriaceae > Hwangdonia > Hwangdonia lutea. The sequence goes on along the minus strand of NZ_CP136521.1, from coordinate 1,672,467 downwards.
AATGCGTAATCAAAATCTAAGGCAGGAAAATACTTTGAAACCGAAGCGTGTTGGATATAAAATGTTGGGATTTCTAAAAATTTTGCTGCTAATAATAAACCGCGCGGTACAATTTCATGATCGTTTGCAAAAACAATCCCCTTTGGTTTGTTTTTCTTTATGCACCTAATGCTTTCTGTAAAAACACCATTTGCTTTAAATAATAGGTCATAGCATTCTTTTTTTTTTATATGGTTTTTAGGTTTAAAAAAAAAGAGTTTAAATAAAAACAGTAAGTCGTAAAAAAACTTATAGTTAAAATTAAGAGGGTAGCTATCTTTAAATTTAAGTTTAAAGCTATAAGGAACAACAAAAATAGCATTGTCAATATTGTTTTTAATTAATTTAAGGGCTTCATGGTTATTTGATGAAATACTAAAAAACCAAACTTTTTTTTTGGGGATTTTATTTTTTATAAAAATTTTAAAGACATCTTTAACAAACTCGGTTGTAATTATTTTTATTTTTTTTAAGTGTGATTGTGGCGAAATTTGATTTCTTCTTTCTGAGGTAATAATATCAAGATAGCCAGAAAACCATATTTGTAATATATCTTCCCAAACATTATTAAATCTGTCTGATTTATACTCCATCGTCAATTAGTGTTTTAAGGCTACTTGTTGTGTTGTTGTATTATTGTATTATTTTTTTATTTTCGTTTAAAAATAATTCTTCTATTTTAATATTGTTTTTAATAATAATTTTTTCAACAAATTCTCTAAATACACCTTCTCCTCCTTTTTTCTTTAGTTTCCAATCAACTATTTTTTTTATGTACTTTGGAGCGCTTTTGGGGCAAGCACTTAATCCTACTTTCAATAAAAGTTTGTAATCGTTTATGTCATCACCAATGTAAGCAACATCTTCCCATTTAATACTTAGTTCTTTTATTAAGTTTTGTACAGTACTAACTTTGTCTTTAATGCCTAGAAAGACATAATCCATTTTCAATTTTTCTCCTCTTCGCATCACTGCTTTAGAATTTTCTCCAGTTATTATGCCACAGGGGATATTTAAATTTCTAGAAAACAAAACTCCTGCACTATCATAGGTATTAAATTTTTTAAATTCACTTCCTGTTTCGTCGTAGTACATACCTCCATCGGTCCATACACCATCTATATCTGTTAATATTAATTTTGGTAACATTGGGATTTATTTGATGCTAGTTGAATAAATTATTTCGTTTTTAGGCAAATCAATTATTAATTCTTTGCCAATAATTTCTGATTTTTCTGCCCATTTAAATCCGTTTCCAGGGCTTAACATCTGCAAATCTTCTTCTGTTATAATGTGGCCTTTCTTTAGTATTTTATTTGTAGCTATGGATCGTTCTAACTTTTCTCTTGCTGCTATAACAGAGTCTTCAATAAATATTTTTTCTTCACCTAAGGATAGCTCTAAGTTTCTTATATCTCTCATCATTCTATATATCCCGTCAATAGCCAAAGACCCGGCTTGGTCTGTACCTTTCATTTGCCTATCAAGTGTTATGTGCTTTTCTATTATTTCTGCACCCATGGCAACTGCTGCAAGTGGGGTTGCAATACCAATTGTATGATCTGAATATCCAATTGTATATTGTGGATAATGTTTTTGTAAATATGAAATTGTTTTTAGATTAACGTTCTCGTATTTAGTAGGATACTCTGAAACACAATGTAAAATAGAAATATTTGAATGGTATTTATTAATTATATCTAAAGCAATATTTAACTCGTTTTCACCCGCCATTCCTGTAGAAATTATAATTGGAATTTTTGTTTCTGCTAAAGCAGATAAAAGCGGTAAATTTGTTAAATCTCTGGATGCTACCTTTAATTTGTCTGGGGTAAATAGTTTTAACATAGACATGCAGCCAATGGCACAGAGAGTTTCTATAAAATCTAGCCCTTTTGATTTGGCATATTTATACAATTCATAATGCTGTTCATCATCTAACTCTAGAAACGCTCTGTGTTCTCCATAAGTTTTTCCAAAGGAATTTGGTGTATTATAGGGGTTTTGCATTTGAGAAGAGGAAAGTTCTTGAGACAAATCTCTTTTTGTTAGTTTAACAGCATCCATGACCTTTAATTCTTTGTTAAAAAGCTTATCATGTATTGGTCTGCTTACTACATCGATTATAAGTTTAGCTATATCTACAGATCCATTATGGTTCTGGCCTATTTCTCCTATTATGTATGTCATTTTATATTATTTATTATTTCAGTTTGCATTTCTTGCAACAGCTTTTTATTTGATTTTAAATACTTAACAAGTTCTGTATAATCAAAATTTTTATTTTTAATTTTCTTGTACCAATTAAAATAAATAAATTTTAAGTTGTTAAAATCTTTTTCAGTATCAAGGGTACATCTTACCGAATTAGAAACTTCTTTATTTATAAATTTCACCACAAAATCTTTAGGGTGCGTATATATGCAATTTGTTACATGCTCTTGGCAGTTTAAGTTGTTAGATTCGTAAACTTTTTTTAATGCTTTAACTGAGACTATTTCAGAAAAAAAACCGCTGTGTGTTAAAATACTTGGTTTTTCGTCAATTTCATAAGCTAGATAGTCTTCTCCATCAAAAACATCTAAAAGTTCAGAAATAAGGTTTAAATCAATAAAAGGATTATCTGAACATACTCTAACAATATATTCTAAATCAAATTTTTTTGCACTATCTAAGAAGCGTTCTAAAACATTTTGTTCAGAACCAAAGAACACAGGAAGATTGTATTTTTTTGCGTAATTTTCTAGTACAATATCACTTTTATTTGTTGTTGTTGCTAGAATAATTGGTAATTTACTTTCAAGTAATTTTATCCTGCTAAGAAGTATATCCAAAAAAGTTGTGTCTTCATCGAATGGTATAATAATTTTATTTGGAAATCGTGTCGATGATGTTCTTGCTTGAATAATTACTCCTATATTTCTTTTTATCATTATATTAAATCTATTAAACAGATTGATATAGTTATTCGTACAAAAATACTATAATTCTTTGCTCTTACAAGTTTTACTTTGCTAGTTAAATTTTTTCTTTAATATTATGTAAACCAATGTCGTAAGAAAACGCATTAAATATTAACTTGGTTTTTGTTAAGGGTAAGTAAAAACTAGACACTAAAACATTATAGATGTTCTTCTAAATATAAAGCCATAATGTAGTAAAAATTGGATTGCGTATGGCAAGTAAACTACAAAAAAAATGGCAAACCCATTATGTTTTATTTTAAAATGGTCTGTTTTGGTCGTCGTGCAAAAGTACGATAATTCTTTGCCTTTACAAGTTTTATGTGCTCATATAAGTGTTCTTTTAGTATATTTTTGGCAAAACCATACCAAGTCATTTCTCCTTCATCACAAAAATGTTTTATTCCGTAATCTTTTGATTTGATTGCAATTAGACTTATTATGTATTTTGCTAGGTTCTCAGTGTTTGTTGGACAACCTAGTTGATCATCAGTTATTAGTAAAGCTTCTCCTGCTTTAGCCTTTTTTAAAATGGTTTTATAAAAGTTATGTCCGTATTGTTTACTGTACAACCACGAGGTTCTTACTATAAAGTAGTCATCTAAAATATCTTGAACATGTTGCTCGCCTAATAGTTTGGACTTACCATATTCGTTAATAGGATTTGGGATGTCTTTGATTGTATAAGGCTCTGTTTTCTCACCATCAAAAACATAATCGGTTGAAATATGGATTAATACTGTATCGGTTTCTTTACAAGCCTCAGCTAAATACTTTACACCTTCGGCATTTACTTTATAGGCTATTTCAGGTGTTTTTTCTGCTTGCTCCACATTGGTGTAAGCGGCACAATTTATACAATAATCAAACTTGTTATTTTTAAAAAACGGTTTTAAATCGGCCTCTTTGGTAATATCTAATTCTGATTTAGTAACAAAAGTAAATTCTAGGCCGTATTTATTTTTAGCGAACAACTCATTAATGGTTTTTCCTAATTGACCATTGGCTCCGGTTACCAAAACGCGTTTATTCATTTAAGTAAACTTTTAATGTTGGTAGTGCTTTGTCTTTTTCTGAAAGTATTAGGTCTTCCGTCGGGAAACTCCAATTAATATTTAATTCTTTATCATTATAAATAATACCTCTTTCTGATGCTTTATTATAATAATTATCGCATTTATAAGAAAAAATGGTTTGGTCTTCTAAAACCAAAAAACCATGAGCAAATCCTTTGGGAATGTAAAGTTGTTTGTGATCAACCGCATCTAAAACTATTGAAAAGTGTTTCCCAAAGGTTATTGAATCTTTTCTCAAATCTACACAAACATCTAAAACTTTGCCTTTAATTACCCTAACAAGTTTGGCTTGAGCAAACGCACCAGTTTGTAAATGCAGTCCTCTTAAAACCCCTTTTGAGGATTGCGATTGGTTGTCTTGAATAAAGTTGGTGGCAATTCCTGTTTTAGCTTCGAATTGAGCTTTGTTAAAACTTTCAAAAAAATAACCTCTTTCGTCTTTAATTACATTAGGCGCGATTACAAAACAGCCTTTCAAATTTGTTTCTTCAACCGTCATGTTAATCTATTAATTGTTGAAGGTATTCGCCGTAGCCGCTTTTTAGCAATGGCTGTGCTAGTTTATTTAGTTGAACGCTGTCAATGTATCCCATTTTATATGCCACTTCCTCAATACATCCTATTTTTTGACCTTGACGATCCTCAATAACTTGTACAAATTGAGAAGCCTGCATGAGCGATGCAAAAGTACCAGTATCTAACCAAGCTGTGCCTTTATCTAAAATTTCTACATTAAGCGCTCCTTTAATTAAATAAGCTTTATTAATATCTGTTATTTCTAGTTCGCCCCTATGGCTCGGTTTTATGTCCTTTGCAATTTCAACAACATTGTTGTCATAAAAATATATGCCCGGAACCGCAAAATTAGATTTTGGTTGTTTTGGTTTTTCTTCAATTGAAACCGCTTTGTTTTGGTCATCGAACTCAACAACGCCATAGCGCTGTGGATCGTTAACATGATAGGCAAAAATAACACCTCCGTTTGGATTAACGCTAGCTCGTAAAATGCTGTTTAAACCTGAACCATAGAATATATTGTCGCCTAAAATAAGGGCTACGCTATCGTTTCCTATAAATTCTTCACCAATAATAAAGGCTTCGGCCAATCCGTTTGGCTCCTCTTGAATGGCGTATTGGAAATGACATCCATAATCGCTTCCATCGCCCAATAATTCCTTAAATTTCGGGGTATCTTTTGAGGTCGAAATGATTAAAATATCTTGTATTCCCGCAGACATTAACGTGGTAAGCGGATAATAAATCATGGGTTTATCGTAAACAGGCATAAGTTGTTTGCTAACCACTTTGGTTAGTGGGTGCAAACGCGTGCCCGAACCTCCTGCTAATATAATGCCCTTCATGATTAGTTTGAATATTTATTGATATACCAGTTTACGGTTTTTGTTATGCCAGTTTCAAAATTTTCCTGTGCTTGCCAACCCAATTCGGTTTCAATTTTTGACGCATCAATGGCATACCTGTAATCATGCCCCGGTCTGTCTGAAACAAAAGAAATTTGATTTTTATACGATTTATCTTTAGGTTTTAATTCGTCTAAAATTTCACAAATTCTATTTGCAATATATAAATTATTACGTTCGTTATTGCCACCTATATTATAAGTTTCGCCTGAAACACCTTTATTAAATACTAAATCTATCCCGATACAGTGATCTAAAACATATAACCAATCGCGAACGTTTGTTCCGTCGCCATAAATAGGGATGTTTTCTCCAGACAGTGCTTTTCTAATTATGGTTGGTATAAGTTTTTCGTCGTGTTGATTGGGGCCGTAATTGTTTGAGCAATTGGTAGTAACCACATTCATTCCGTAAGTATGAAAATAGCTTCGAACAATAAAATCTGAAGACGCTTTTGAAGCGCTATATGGGCTGTTTGGTGCATAGGGCGTTTGTTCTGTAAATAAGCCTTTTTCTCCCAAAGTGCCATAAACCTCATCTGTTGAAATGTGATGAAATCTTGAGTTTTTATGCTGTGGTTTTGGCGAGTTTGCAGCATCCATCCAATGGTTTTTAGCCACATCAATTAAATTAAATGTTCCTACAATATTCGTATTAATAAAAGCTGTTGGACTATTAATAGAATTATCTACATGTGACTCTGCCGCAAAATGTATAACCCCTTTAAAATCGTATTGTGTAAATATACGTTCAATTAAGCCTCTATCACAAATATCACCCTTAATAAAAGTGTATCTGTTGTTGTTTTCTACACTAGCTAAATTTGTTACATTAGCTGCGTAGGTTAGTTTATCAATGTTTACTATTTTAACACTTGAGTGGCTTTCTAAATAATAAGGGATAAAATTTGACCCGATAAATCCAGCTCCACCTGTTATTAAAATAGTCATAGTCTATATTTTATCTTTATAGCGCCCTAAAAACTTAATAAACTCTAAACCAATTAAGACTAAAAAAGTTAGTGTTAACAAAATCAAAGCGTAATAGCTTTTTAAGCCCATTGGTTCGCCAAAAATTTCTTTGCTGTTATCCATAGAGCCACTGTCTTGCTTACTCGATGTTATTTCAATAATGTGTTGTTTGTCGGCAATGTTTCTTTCTATTTCTACTAACTTTTCTCTTAATTCCAAGTCTTTAGAGTACAATTCAAACTCCTTTGTAGAACTTCCAGTGTCTTTGTTATCAATTGTAATTCTTGCCTGAGAATTGTTATTGTTTTCGGCGGCTTTTATAATGGCTTTTTGGTAAACCGAAAGTAAAGTATCAGATTTAATCAACGACCTATTTATTGCTGCAGCCTGTTCATTTAATGCTTTTATATCTTTTTCCTGTACTCTTTTAAAGTATGGATTAGAGTTTATATTTTCAATAATATTATTAAAAACGGCACTAAAGCTATTTCTTTCTTTGGCTTTAATAGTAATTTGCTGATACCTATGATTGTAATCCTTATCATTTTTTAAAAACGATTCATAGGTAACAGTTGCAGCTACGGTAGAATCAAGTGTTTTAATATAACTATCATAAGCTTGAATTTTTTGATTTTCACTAATTATTGATTCTATTTCTAAGTCAATAATCGAAGATAGCGCATCCTGTTTTATATCTAAAACTCCCTCTAAAGTGCTTATATCTCCCTGTCTTACTAAATCATTATAGTAACTAATGGCATTATATAAATTTTCTCCGGTATTGTAATTTTGCTTAACCGTTATGTACGATTTATATACCGGTTCGGAAGTTTTTTCAAACAAAATACCTAAAGCCACCCCAACAATGCCAGCAATTACAAACTTGATAAAGTGCTTTTTTAAGAAAAACACCACCCAAACAAATGCTAAAAAAAGCCCATTCAATATGCTTCCAATAAACTTAAAAAAGCGGTCAAAAGCATTTCCAATAAGTTTAAACAACTGTCCTAAATCAACTTCTTCAGACGGGTTTTGTTGTGGCAAATCTTTACTCATAATTTTATTGTGTTAATTAAATAGTTGTTCTAATATTTTTCTGGTTATTAAATAGGTTGGCTTTACGCCTGAGGTTCCCAATCCGCCAGACGCTAAAGTACTTCCAGTCTCTAAAGGATTATCACTGGCGTAATAAGCGTAACGCACTTTTACGTTTGGGTTTATGCTATTTCTCACCTTGGAAGCCGCTTGAATGGCCTTTTGGTAATGGGCACCTTCCATTTCCAAACCTATAACGTGCCATGTCGAATCATGGAAAAACTTTAAAATATCCTTATTTTGCAACGATGTACCCAAAACGGTAATCATGGAGCCTTGGCAAACATTTACGTTTTCACCTTCAAAATCTTCTTTTTTCAATTCATTTTTAAAAGGATAGTTATCTGCCGTTCCTTCAAAAATATGTGCCGTGGGAATCATAATATCGCCTTTCCCGCCTTCTAAAATTCCCGCTTTACCCATAATGGAAATAGATTCTACATTTAAATGGATATCTTTTCCTTTTGCGGTATAGGGCTTCAATAATTCATCAATCGTTTCGTAGGCTTGCTCACCAAAAGCGTAATCCATTACAAACACCACTGGTTTTTCTTTTAAAACAGTTTCGTTTGTTTTTATGTCTATTTTAGAAGCGTCTATTTTATCGGTATCAAAAATCTGAACGTCGATGTTGGTGCCAGAGCTGTCCTTAATATAAATCATCCCGTTAAGCAAGGCTTCTCTCGTGACTTTATTTCGAAGGCTTTCGCTTTCTTTTTGGCTTAAAGACTCATAAACCTCAAAAATATCTTTTTTAGATTTTAAAGCACTTGGCGCAAAAAGCGTATTCATAACACTGTGCATATTGGCACTAATAATATGTATTGGCCGTTCTAGCAAATTGTTTTTATGTAAGGTTTCTTTAATCGTATTTGCCCAAATCTCGCCGTGAATATGGTGTCCAAGACGCTCACGAAGCACCGGACTAAAAGTAACCGTACGCTTATTGTTATTTATCTTTTCTTCAATGGCAAGTTTACCCAACCAATACACAATATGCAACAGTCGTTCGGGTTGTTTAGGTGTTGCAAATTTAGAATAAACATTGGTTAACTCATTAAAGGTGCGCCCCAAAATATTAGCCGTATGGGTAATGGCAATTTCACGCTCGGGTTGCGTGAGTTTCTTCGCTGATGTTACCGCTTTTTCCAACTTTATCCAATCTCTTGTGGTAGCTCCGTTTTCATCAATAATGACCCGATTACTAATTTTGTGCGATTCAATAAAAAGAAAGGTAAGGTGCGTTAAAATATCGTAGATGTCCGATCGTCCTCTGGTAATCTCAATATTCATTTGTTCGGCATCTATCCTATAACAATTACGACGCCTTTTGGGCGGAATTATAGGTTTAAAATGCGAATTTGCATAACCCTCATCGCTCGTTAAATTAATAAAAGTACACTCTTCAATACCAATTGGAAGTCTATCGATAACATAAAGCAACCCTTCTAATTCTGCCTTTTCATCGCCAATGGAACCGTAAATTTCTGGTCGTAACAACAGTAAAGATTGCCTTAAGGTTTCGCCCGAAACGCCCATGGGTTTGTAAAACCCCCGATTAAACAAATGACGCATTGTTATGTACATTCTCTCAATGGCATTCGAGCTTTCTTGTGCTCTTGTTCTTTCGTGACGTTTCTTTTTACTCATACTTATTAAATTCTTGCAAAGATAATACTATTTGTATTACTTTAAACATGAAAGCTTCAATGGTATTGGTCAATTTAAATTTTTTAATCCGTCGAAAAATGATTAGCAATCTTCCTGTCGTTTGATAGGCGTGGGATTTTATTCTGTCCGCCCAATTTTCCAACAGATTTCATATAGTCTTGAAATCCGCCTTTTTTAACTTTAGTAATTTTAAGCGATTGCAAAACTTTACCTTTAATTAAATCGAAATAATAACTGTTTTGTTCTTGAAGCGATTGGTCTATTTTTTTCGCTAACGCGGAAAGATTTTCGGGCTCGTTTTCAAACTCTACAAACCATTCGTGATACGGCAAACCTTCAGTTGGATTAATTTGAGGCGCCACCGTAAATTCTGAAACCCTAACCTCTGTATTTAAAGTGGCTTCTTTCATGGCCTGTTCAACTTCTTTACCAATCACGTGCTCACCAAAAGCTGATATAAAATGCTTTATTCTTCCTGAAACGATTACACGGTATGGGTTTAATGATGTAAATTCTACCGTATCGCCAATATTATAAGCCCAAAGTCCGGCATTGGTAGAAATTATCATCACATAATTCACCCCTATTTCTACATCAGCAATCGTGATGCGTTTGGGGTTGTCATTAAAAAAATCATCGATTTTAATAAACTCATAAAAAATACCAGAGTTTAATTGAAGCAACATGCCTTTTTCGTTTTGTTTATCTTGAAATGCAAAAAAACCTTCGCTGGCGGGATACAATTCTATGCTATCTACTTTTCTGCCAATAAGATTTTCAAACTTTGCGCGATAGGGCTCGTAATTTACACCGCCAAAAATAAAAAGGTTGAAGTTTTTAAAAATATCGCCTACTTTTTTGCCTGTTTTTTGTTGCAGTTTTTCAAAATACATTTGCACCCACGACGGAATACCCGAAATAACCGTCATATTTTCAGGCAAGGTTTCTTCAACAATGGCATCCACTTTAGTTTCCCAATCTTCAATGCAATTGGTTTCCCAGGATGGCAATCTGTTTTTTTGAAGGTACTTGGGCACATAATGGGCTACAATGCCCGAAAGCCTACCTAGTTGAATGCCATTCTGTTCTTTTAAAACTGGGCTGCCTTGTAAAAAAATCATTTTACCATCAACAAATTTAGCATTCCCCGTTTCGTGAATGTACATTAAAATAGCATTTTTTGCCGCCTCAACATGTGTGGGCATACTTTCTTTGGTAATAGGAATGTATTTAGAGCCAGATGTTGTGCCCGAGGTTTTTGCAAAGTAAATGGGTTTCCCTGTCCAAAGTATATTTTCTTCGCCCGCCACTGCTTTTTCAACATAGGGCTTAAGTGCTTCGTAATCCCTAACAGGTACGCGTTTTACAAAATCTAAATGGTTATTTATGCTTACAAAATCGTGGTCTTTCCCAAAAACGGTTCCAGCCCCTTTACTTATTAATTCTTGAAAAACCCGCTCTTGTGTTTCAATAGGCTTATCCGCCCATTTTTTTATGCGCTTATAAACATGTTTTGCGAATGGTTTTGCTAAAGCCGATTTTATTGATAGCATTAATTTACTTTTACTGTTAAATATTATATCGAGCGCAGCCGATACCTTTTATTAATTTTGCTTTTAATCTCTCGACTGCGCTCGAGGGAAGAGCTTTTATTCGAAATCTATAAAGTTTGTTGGGTTAATGGGATAGCCATCGTTCCAAAGCTCGAAATGCAAATGTGGTCCTGTTGAAAACTCTCCTGAATCTCCCGCAGTGGCTATCACCTCACCAGCTTTTACCAAATCGCCTTGTGTTTTTGTTAATGCTCCATTGTGTTTGTACACCGAAATTAAGCCATAACTATGCTCAATAATTATAACGTGCCCCGTAGTTGGAGTCCATTCTGCAAAAATTACTATACCGTCGGCGGTGGCTTTAATGGGCGCATCTTTGGGTACTACAATATCTACCGCATAATGTTTTTCCTCCAGGTTGTAGGGCTCGCTAATCGTACCGTTTACTGGGGGAAATAGCACAAAATTTGAAGCCGATATAGCCGATTCAAAGAGGTTGTATTTATCTTCTTTGGCTACTTTTTCACGCAACAACGAATCTTCTAAACTTGGGCTTAAATCTATTTCGGTGTCTTCTAATTTTATGGCTTCAACTATAGAATCTTTGTTAAAATCTACTACGCTTACATCGCCTTGCAATACTTTTTTTATCGATGAGAAGTACCTTTCGTTCATAGAAATAACCTGTTGCAACGAATCGGTTTTATAACTTAGTTCGACGGCTTTCTTTTTTAAAGCTGTTGAAGAATATCCCGGAATATACTCTCTAAGTGCGGTAAATGCAATTAAGGCGTATGTTGCGCTAATTAATACAATTACGGAGATTGAAGCCAACACAAAAACATTTAATCGGGTTAATTTGAAAGACAAGCGCTCCTCGAACGTGTTTTCGTTTAAAATAACCAAGCGATACTTATCGAGTAATTTTCGTTTTATTTTTTTTGGTTCTTTCTTTTCATTCTTCATGTTAAAAACAAAAATATATAAAATTATGGCACGAGGAGTTTCTCTTTGTACTAAAGTTAGCTTTAAAACGCCATTATTAAACTTTAATTATTAACTTTGCTTTTTAAATTTTAAAGTTATGAGTTTTTATATATTACCATTAGCGATTGGTCCTTGGCAAATAGCCTTAATTGTTGTTGTTGTTTTACTGTTATTTGGCGGTAAAAAAATACCGGAATTAATGCGAGGATTGGGTAGCGGCATTAAAGAATTTAAAGACGCTAGCAAAGAAGAAGGCGATGAACCTGCAAACGATAAAAAATAATAAAAGTGTATTTTGTTATAATGAAAAACCAGCTATTAAGCTGGTTTTTTTTATGCCTTAATTTTAAATGAAGGTCGATACAATGCGTTTAAAGATGCAGGGCAATGACCGCAAATATTTAGTTTATTTTAATCGTTTTAATTATGGCTTCAAGTTCGAACATATAATCGCGTTTTTCAACTGATGGCGCAAAAGCGAAGCCTTCTGCAACAACCCATCTGTTGTTAATTTTATCTTCAATGGCATAGTTAATATAGGGGCCAGCCATAAATGCACCTTTTAAATCCCAAAGCCCTTTAGTTTCTAAAGCAGGTTTGTTATCTAAAATGGTTTCAGAATGAAACGGTGTATAGGCGTTTTCGGTAATCATATACGATCCGTCAACAGGTCCGGGAATGTACTTTTTTCCAATAGAATCTCGAATTTTAATAATTTGATTTACCACGCTATCATTCCTTTTTATGGCATCTAAGGGCAATGTATAAATCATCAAATTGGTTGTTCCTGTTGAAATATCCTTTCTTATCCAAAAGAAATTATCGGTCTCTTTGGCAATACGGTAAGCCGTTTGGAACTTAACACTCAGTCCCAATTTCTCTTCAATCCTTTTTGTGCGATGAAGCGATTTACTCATTCGTCGCTGTTGTTCGGTTAGTTCTTCGTTTTTAAATTCCTCTAATATTTTTTCCGAATTGTCTTTTAGCAACCCAATAACATCGTCTTTGGTGTTTCCAGAAACCACAATCACTTTTTGAGGTTGCGCATATACATTTCTAGCCACTTTAAACCCAGGGGTTTTTCCCATTTCTATTTTTAAAATGGTACGGTTTCTTGTAATAAAGTCGGAAAATACCTTTGTTGGAATTTGGTTAATGTTAAACATGGGTTCGTCTTGTGGCAGCCCATAAATGGGTGTGGTAAGCACGTCTCTAATGGCCTCACCAACACTACCGTTCCATAGTTCGTTACTAACTACAACCGATATGTGATTCACATTTCCTGAAGAATCGAAAAGTATTCTGTCGTTCGAGGATTTTTTGTCTCCACAAGAGACAACTAGCACAATGGCTAATGCTGATAAAAGAAAATTACGCATCATTAAGTTTTTGGTTTTTTAGGAACTTAACCTTTTGATATTTTAAGTTTCATTCCCGGTTTTAATTTACTACCACTAATATCATTCCAATCTTTAATATTTTGAACAGAAACTCCAGGAAATTTTTGAGCGATGCTCCAAAGGGAGTCGCCGCTTTTTACGGTATAGGTGGTCACCTTGCCAGAAATAGGCTTTGATTTTGAGCTTGCTTTGTTTCCAGATGCACTTGGAACATACGGTTTTCGTGGATAAATGGTTAATCGCTGACCAATTCTTAAATTATTGCTCCTCAACCCGTTCCATTGTTTTATTTGGCTAACGCGAACCCCATAATTCCGGGCTATTTTTCCTAAATAATCACCAGACCGAACCCTATAGCGCACTTTATCATTCGCATTAAAAAACTGCGGTAATGGTTTTTCGCTCTTTGCAAATTCTTCTTTTACAAAGGCATATATTTTCTCTTCGTTATTTACAAAGGTGCCCACCACTTCTCGTGGCAATCGAAGCACGTAATTTTCTTTTTCTATAAAAGGAATAATATCTAATTTGTAAGAAGGATTTAAAAACTGAAGCTCCTCAATAGGTGTGCCCGTAACTTCTGAAACTTGGTCGAGCGTAATCATATGTTTTACTCTAACCGTATCGGTTTCAATTAATGTGAATTGCGGTTTAAGTTTTTTAAAGCCATGGGCTTCGGCATATTCAAAAATATACATGTTTGCTAAAAACGCTGGCAAATATCCGGCGGTTTCGCGCGGTAAATTGTGCCTAATGTTCCAATAGTTTTCGTAACCGCCAGAGCGCCTTATGGCTTTGGTAACGTTTCCTGGTCCTGAATTATAGGCGGCCAAAGCTAAATCCCAATCGCCAAATATTTTATATAATCGTGTTAAATATTCGGCTGCAGCTTTGGTAGATTTTATAGGATCGCTACGCTCATCAACATAACTGCTTACGTCCAATCCGTGCTCTTTGCCCGTACCAAACATAAACTGCCATAAACCCGTTGCGCCCACCCTGGATTTCGCTCTGGGTTTTAAGGCCGACTCAACAATAGCTAAATATTTTATTTCTAACGGAATGTTATGCTTATCCAATTCCTCCTCGAACATAGGAAAGTAAAATGCACTTAAAGTCATTAACTTTTGCAAATGCTTTCTGCGATGTTTTAAATATGATTTAATAACACTTTCCAACGACGGATTGTACTCCACATTAAAAGGCGTTCGGGCATCAAGTTCTTTTAAGCGTTTTTTTAGGGTGTCTGTTGGCAATTCCGGGTAATCTATAGGCTCGTAGGTAAGCTCGGTAACCGATTTGTAAATGGTGTCGAACAGGTTATTGTTGTATAACTCTTCAAACCATTTTTCATCGAATTGTGCAGCAAATTCTAGGTCCTCTAACTTTTTAATGGACGTGCTATCCTTTTCGGCTTCAATTATTTTAACGCCGTGTACTTTTCCATCAACTATAGAATCTTTAACGGGTTCTTTTTTGGGTAAAATAGTGTCTTGTGTTTGTGCCACACAAAGTCCAAAATTAAAAAGTAAGCAAAGTATAAAAAATCGAAAAGCCATAAAATCTGTTCTGTTTGTTATTGAACGACAGTATGGCTAAAATCGTATTTTTTACTTTAATTTGAAAATAAATTCACCTTATTATCTCAACAAGAGCATCAAGTGGCTTTATTTTTTGACACGAATTTGAAATCACCAAAATTTATCATTTGCGTTAATTCGTGAAATTCGTGTCTGTTTTTTTTAAACTATTATTCTAAAATAGCGGCTATTCCCGGTAATGTTTTACCTTCTAAACTTTCAAGCATCGCGCCACCTCCAGTACTTACGTAGCTTACTTTGTCTTCAAAACCAAATTGTTTTACCGCTGCAACAGAATCGCCACCACCAACAAGTGAAAAGGCGCCATTTTTAGTAGCTTCTGCTATAGAATTTCCTAATTCGATGGTCCCATTTGCAAAACTTTCCATTTCAAAAACACCTAAAGGGCCATTCCATAAAATGGTTTTGGAATCCATGACAACATCATGAAAGTTTTTAATCGATTTTGGTCCGGCATCAACGCCTTCCCAACCGTCGGGAATAGCATTAATGTCTACAATTTGTGTGTTGGCGTCGTTACTAAAGTCGTCGGCCGCAACCACATCAACAGGAAGGTGTACCTGTACGTTTTTGGCTTTCGCTTGTTTTAATATATCCAATGCCAGCTCCATTTTATCATCTTCACAGATGGAGTTACCTATTTGTCCGCCTTGGGCTTTAACAAAGGTGAACGACATACCGCCACCAATAATTAAATGGTCTACTTTATCCAGAATATTTTCAATGATGGTGATTTTTGAGGACACTTTAGCACCACCTAAAACGGCTAAAACGGGTTTTTCGCCAGTTTCCATAACTTTTTTGATGCTTTCAATTTCTTGGGCCAATAAATTTCCGAAGCATTTTTTGCCATCAAAAAACTGCGCTATAATCGTGGTTGATGCGTGCGCTCTGTGCGCCGTACCAAAAGCATCGTTTACGTAAATATCCCCCAATTTTGAAAGTTTTTTGGCAAACTCTACATCGCCAGCCGTTTCTTCTTTATAATACCGTAAATTTTCCAATAATAAAATTTGACCCGGTTCAAGGTTTGCCACAGCATTTTCAACCTCTTCGCCAATACAATCGGGAACAAACGTAACACCAACACCCAAAATATCTTCTACTTTTGATGCAATGTGCTTTAACGAAAATTCTTCTTGAAACCCTTTAGGACGACCCAAATGCGACATTAAAACACAGCTTCCACCATCTTCTAAAATCTTAATAATGGTTGGTTTTGCAGATAGAATTCTGGTGGCATCGGTTACCTCAAAATTATCGTTTAATGGCACGTTAAAATCTACCCGAATTAGTGCTTTTTTATTATCGAAATTAAAGTCGTTGAGCGTTTTCATTGTATATATGGTTTTGTTTCTTAGTTATTTGAAACACAAATGTAACTAATTCTACAGCCAATTAAAATGTGTTTTTTAACGAAAACGATGTAGCTTGAAAATAAATTATTTGTGCTGAATTTATTTCTGTAGTAACCCCTAGTTCATCTTATTTTTTAGATACCAATTGAAATACTAGGTAAGTCTATGGTTTGGCCTTGTCAGAAAAAATTGATAATTTCGGTTAGCGTTGTATATAAATCACCCGTGCTGAACTTGTTTCAGTATTAAAACGGATTCATATACTTGATAATATTGTGATGCATTTAATAAAGACACAGAATTCATAAAAAAATCACTAATTTAAAGCAAGATAAATTTAATGTAGTAGTAGAAACCTATAATATTTAAACGCATTGAAAACAAAGAATAGCGGCGAATTTGAAAATAATAATGGAACTTTTAAATATAGAGATATGAAATATAATATAGTTTTTATTATTCTCTTATTTTTTGTAACAACGAGTTGCGAAAAAGAGGAAAATCAAATTGACCCAATTATTGGCAAATGGATAATAGTTGATATAACGATAGATGGTACACAAACTGAAATGACGAATTGTAATTTAAAGAGCAATCTAATATTTACCGCTGACAAAAACGTTACATTTAATTCTTATAATATAGATGAGGATACTGAAAATTGCAAGTTTCAAAGTTGGGTAGAAACTTGGAGTGAGGAAAATAATGATGGAAAATATGGTGTTCATAGCGGTTCTCTATTTATTCAAGAAAGGTGGTTTAAGATTGAAAATTCCCGATTAACTTATTATGTTGAAGGATGGGAAATAACTGATGAAGGTGTAATAACCAGCGATGTATTTATTACATACGAAAAAGAGTAGAATTAAAAGGATAAAAAAACGCACCACAACACAGCTAAAAAAATAGGGCAAGTCAGAGCTAAACCCAATGCCTTAGGGATATTTGCGAGGTCGCCAAAACTTTTGATTTGGCTTTTAGAAAAAAATATAAAACAAAATGCAAAAGATTTGGCTTGTGGATAATCCGAAAGGTAATTGCTTATTTACAGCCCTACTTCTTTTATATTAACCGTTAAACAAACCGCTCCAAAAACAAAAAAACTTCAAATTTAAAACTATAAGTTAGCAAATAAGTGCGTTAGCGATTGAGGCATTTGTTGAAGCTCTTTTTGTGTTGTTGCACCTATGCAACACAAAAAAGCCCTTCAGCTTCGCTCAGGATAAACTTTTGCCGAAAGCGCGACCCTTGTGGTAACGCCCAAATAAAAAATACTAAAACGTTTTATCGCTTTTTTAAGGTGTAACTTCTAATAAAATTCGTTTACTTTTGTGTTATGCTTTTTGAAGATATTTTAGGACAAGAACACATTAAAAACCATTTAACCCAAAGTGTTGATAATGGCCGAATACCGCATGCCCAACTGTTTGTTGGTAAAGAGGGTTCTGGCACTTTACCCATGGCCATTGCTTATGCGCGGTACATTTTATGCTCGAATTCCGGTGGTGAAAATAATACTGGAAATGATGTGTGTAACCTTAAATTCAAGAATTTTTCGCATCCCGATTTGCATTTTGCGTTTCCGGTAACCACGAGCGATAAGGTAAAAAGCAAACCGGTTTCGAGTTTTTATTTGGAGGAATGGCGCCAATTGCTAAAAGAGCAACCTTACGGGAATTTGTTTGATTGGTACAAATTGCTTGGTGTTGATAATAAACAAGGGCAAATTGGGGTTGATGAAGCGCAAGAAATTGTAAAATCGTTAACCTTAAAATCTTACGAAGGTGGTTACAAAGTGATGCTAATTTGGATGGCCGAAAAAATGAATACCGCCTGTGCCAACAAACTTTTAAAACTTATTGAAGAACCGCCAAATAAAACCGTTTTTATTTTAATTACTGAAGATGATGAGCAGATAATTAATACGATTAAATCGCGTTGCCAGATATTGCATTTTCCGCCGTTAGCGGAAGAAGTGATTAAAAATGCTTTGGTTAAAAATTACAGTTTAGAGCCTTTGGTAGCTACAAAAATAGCACATCAATCGGACGGGAATTACAATAAAGCTTGCGATTTGGTGTATCGTGATTCTGAAGATATCCAGTTTGAAACTTGGTTTATTTTCTGGATTCGAAGTGCTTTTAAAGCCAAAGGCAACAAAGCGGCCATACACGATTTAATTTCGTGGAGTGCCGATATTGCCAAAACCGGACGAGAAACCCAAAAGCAGTTTTTAAATTTTTGTTTGGACTTTTTTCGTCAAGCATTAATGTTAAACTACAACGCCACCGATCTTGTTTTTTTAGAGCCAAAAACCGAAAAATTCAAGCTTGAGAATTTTGCGCCTTTTGTGCACGGAAATAATATTATGGACATTAGCAACGAGTTGCAAGATGCCATTTACCATATTGAGCGCAACGGAAATTCTAAAATTATTTTAACCGATTTGTCGATTAAACTCACACGTTTACTGCATAAAAAAGAAGTATAAACTATATATCGGGATAAAAAGCCAAATCAAAATTTCCCAAAAGAAAAACGCTTTCAGGAATACTTCTAAAAGCGTTTAACTATTTGATTATTAATGTTTTAATGTTTATTCTTTTTTGTCAGTTTCTTTTGTAACTTCTTTTTTGTTTCCGTTTAAAGCCTCTAAAATGGTTTGGGTTAAATCGTTTTCTTCTGTGCTGTACATTACAGTTGATGCAGCATCGGTAGTTCCTAAAATGTAAGTGTAGCCATTTTTCTTCCCGTAATCTTTTACAAAATCTTTTACTTTAACAATTACAGAATCAATTTCGGTTTGAAAAGACTGTGTTAGCAATTGTTGTTCGTATTGCATTTGCTGTTGCAATTGTTGTTGCTTTTGCTGTAAACCACCCATTAATTCCTGTTGCTTTTTTTGAGACGCTCTTTGCGCTTTCTTTTGGGTTTCTTGAACTTCTAGTTGAAACGCCTGACCAATACTGTCGGCTCTTTTCTTAAAAGCATCTTCTTTAACTTGAAATCTGGCTTCAAGGTCTTTTTTTTCTTGAAACTCGTTAATGAGGGTTCCGTTATTTACATATCCAATTTTTGCTTGTTTTTGGCAAGAGGATAAAACAATCATTGCGAATAAGAGGTAAACTATATTTTTCATGGGTTTGGTTTTTCTAATTTTAGAATTCGCACAAATGTAATAAAGTATGAGATATTTTAAAGCGGAATTATTTTGAAATTAACATATAAGTAATTTTTATAGTTAATGTTAAATCAAATAGTCAGCACCTATTAAAAACGAAGTCATTTAAAGCGTTTTAAGCGCCTTTTGTAAAATGGACTACCGTTAGGCTGTTTGGTTGATTAATTGCTTAAATGCATTCGCGATAATGTGTTTTACCTATTTTTTACGACATAAATTAAAGAAGAAGCCTCTTTGGTGTGCAAAGATTTTAAATTTGAAAGCACTCCTATCCAAAAACCTTTAAGCATATTCATTTTGCCTGTTTTGTATTTTTCTGAAAGTAGACTTACATAAAACGCATCAAAAAGCATGGGTTTGATTTTAACAACTTCCATGGCCTGTTTTGAAACTAATTTTGAAACCGATGATTTATCAAAATGCCAAAGATGCCTCGGCACATCGTAAGCTGCCCAAAACTGTTTGTAATGTTTGGCATCGTAACTTTTATAATTCGGCACGGCAATAATTAAAGTGCCATTTGGTTTTAATAGTTTTTTAAATATTGAAAGCTGTTCTTCCAAATTTGGTAAATGTTCTAAAACATGCCAAAGAGTAATGACATCAAAATGGTGTTCCTTAAACTTTAAAAGTTCGTCTGTTTTAAAAACGGCATTGTTTGTTTTTTTATTGGCGATGTCTCGAGCTTTATCGTTGGGCTCAATTCCAGAAACGGTCCAGTTATTTTCTTTTGCGGTTTGTAAAAAATCACCAGTTCCGCAGCCAACATCTAAAAGGTTTTTGTCGTCTGCGGAAAAAGCGTTTATTAAATTCAGTTTCTTTTTAAGTGAAATTTGCCGAACCAAATGATATGCTTTTTCAAATAGATTGCGTTTGGAATCTGTATGCGAAATATAATCTTCACTTTTATAATATTCTGGTAATTTCTCCGAAAATGGTTGTGGTGTGGTTTCAAGAAAACCGTATTCTGAATTTTGAATTAGCTCAAATTCTTCCCCCGAAACGGAGTGGTCTTTTACTTTTAAATAAGGTTGATTTGAATTTATTCTTGCCACGAATTAACGAATGTTTTTTCTTTTTCAGACCTGACAGATTTTGAAAACCTGTCAGGTTTTTTTTGTGTGTTCCACGTGGAACGTTTTAGTTTTTTTCTACAAATATCAACAAAAGATTCCTAATTCCATTGGAGTCTATCGCCCCATGTAAACCAACAACACCGAAATATCATTTGGAGAAACCCCACTAATTCTTGAAGCTTGAGATACTGTTGTTGGCTGTATTTTTTTAAGCTTTTCGCGAGCTTCAAAACTCATGGATTTAATTTTTGAATAGTCAAAATTTTGTGGGATTTTCACATATTCCAATCGGCTTAATTTATCAGCATTGTTTTTTTCTTTTGCAATATACCCCGAGTATTTTACTTGTATTTCGGTTTGTTCAATCACTTCCCTATCCAGATTATTATCTTGAATATAAGCTTCAACACTTTCTATTTTTCTAACATCATCCATTTCAATATTTGGTCGCGCAAACACTTTAAAAAGTTTCCCTGATTGTTTAACTGGAGATGAATTCTTTGATTCTAAAACCGGATTTATCTCGTCTGGTTTTACACTTTGTGTTTCGAAAAAATGAACAAATTTTTCTGCCGCTTCATGTTTTTCTTCCATCCTTTTAAGACGCTTTTCAGAAGCTAAACCAATTTCAAAACCTTTTGGTGTTAATCTTTTGTCGGCATTATCTTGACGCAATAATGTTCTGTATTCCGCTCGGGATGTAAACATTCGATATGGTTCTTCGGTACCCTTGGTAATCAAATCATCAATTAAAACACCTATATACGCCTCGTCTCTTTTTAAGGTAAAAGACTCTTTTTCTTGAACTTTTAAACTGGCATTAATACCGGCCATTAATCCTTGAGATGCCGCTTCTTCGTATCCTGTGGTGCCGTTAATTTGTCCGGCAAAATATAAACCATCAACCAACTTGGTTTCTAACGTGTGCTTTAATTGTGTTGGTGGGAAATAATCGTATTCTATAGCATAACCTGGTCTAAAAAACTTGACATTTTCAAAACCAACAACAGAACGTAATGCTTTAAACTGGACATCCTCTGGAAGCGAAGTTGAAAACCCATTCACATAAACTTCACAAGTATTCCATCCTTCGGGCTCAATAAACAATTGGTGCCTGTCCTTATCTGCAAAGCGATTAATTTTATCTTCAATAGACGGACAATAACGCGGACCCAAACTTTTAATTCTACCGTTAAACATGGGCGATCTATCAAACCCTTCTCTCAGTAAATCATGCACCAATTCGCTTGTGTAAGTCATGTGACAAGAACGTTGGTTTTCCAACGGTTTGGTAATATCCAAAAACGAGAATTTTTCAGGATTTTCATCCCCAGGTTGTTCGGTCATTTTAGAAAAATCTAAAGAACGACCATCCACTCTTGGTGGTGTTCCGGTTTTCATTCTACCCGATTCAAAACCTAAATCGACCAACTGTTCCGTGATTCCCGTAGCGGCTTTTTCACCCGCTCTTCCACCTCCAAAATTCTTATCGCCAATATGAATTAATCCATTTAAAAAAGTACCATTAGTTAGCACAACGGTTTTACCTTTTATCTCTAAACCCAATGATGTTTTTATGCCTACAATTTTATGGTTTTTAACCAACAAACCAGAAACCATCTCTTGGTAAAAATCAAGATTTGGCGTGCCCTCTAAAAGCAATCTCCAATCTTCTGCAAAACGCATTCTATCGCTCTGCACCCTCGGACTCCACATGGCAGGGCCTTTGGATTTATTAAGCATTTTAAACTGGATAGCCGATGTATCGGAAACAATACCGCTATAACCACCAAGCGCATCAATCTCGCGCACAATTTGCCCTTTGGCAATACCACCCATGGCTGGGTTGCACGACATTTGCGCAATGTTTTGCAAATTCATGGTGACCAGCAATGTTTTGCTACCCATATTGGCGGCGGCAGCGGCAGCTTCACTTCCTGCGTGGCCAGCTCCAACAACGATAACATCATAAAGGTCGTTAAACATAATTACTATTTATATTAACATCAAATGGTTTCGTTTACGCTCCATCTGATATTATTAATACTTTATTTTATTCAAGTGTTCCACGTGGAACACCTATTAATTTTGAGTTTGCAAATATACGTTGAAATCTTTAAATCGGCTCTAACCTAGTTAAGTAGTGATTTTCCTTTTCACGCATTAATCTCGCATCTTCATTCGTTTTATCTTTATAGCCGCAATAATGTAAAATACCGTGAATGATAACACGATGCAATTCTTCTTCAAAAGAAGTATTAAAATCCTTGGCGTTATCTGCTACACGCTCCACTGAAATAAAAATATCGCCTTGTATAATTTTTCCGACTGTATAATCAAAACTTATTATATCGGTTAAAGTGTCGTGATTAAGGAATTCAACGTTTAATTTATGCAAATATGCATCATCGCAAAACACATAATTTATGTCATCTTCTTTAAATCCTTCAGCAGAAATAGTTTTTGAAATCCATGAGGAAATAGCCTTCTCGTTATCTAATGTGAAATCGGTTTCGTAATTAAAACTAATCATTTGTTTTTTTAAAATACTCTTGAACTTTCTTTCTGTAAATTTGACGCAAAGGTAAGGTTTGTCTGTTCAATATTTCGGTGGTGTTAAAATATTGTTTTGCCGATGGGATTTGATTGTTGGTGTTATTATTGAAATCATTTTTATTGGTTTCAGATTCGCGTTTATTGTCCTCGCCTTGCTGAAATGTAGCGTTCTCCATTTTTAACAATTGATGTTTTAATTCCATCATTTTTTGAAGCGTTTGATTTGTAAATCCTTTATTTAATAAATCCAACTCTACCTCTTCCATTTTTTTTAACAGGGCATCACCATTCCCTTTTGATCCCTTTCCTTCTTTTGCCAAACGTTCTTCCAAGGCTTTTCGCAATTCTTGTTGCTGCTGATAAATTTCGTATAATTGGCCATTTAAGTCATCGTTTTCTCCTTCACCCTCACCGCCCTTTTGGTTGCCGTTTTTTCCATTTCCCTCATTACTTCCTTCTTCGCCATTTTTACCTTTTTTACCCTTTTTCTCGCCATCCCCTTCTTTATCACCTTCACCCCTTTCGGGTTTTTGACCTTCGCCTTTTTTCAAGCCTTCTTCCATCATTTTATTGAGTTCCTCTTGACTCATAATAATATCTGGAAGTTGCATATCGCCCTGTCCGCCTTTACCTTGAGACATGCTCATATTTTCTTGCATGTTATCTAAAACATCACTTAAAAAGTTGGCTAAATTGTTAGCCGCTGTAATGGTGAATTGCTGATTCGAAACCCCTTGATACAATTGATTTTCGGCTAGCAAACTCAATGCTTTATCAATGTTATAAAACACCTCGGTAATTTCTTTATTTACCGTTTCCGATAGTTTGGGCTGGCGCAACGACATGGCAAAAAGGCTATCGTCAATATGTTCAAAATGTTCTTTTAGGTTATGTTGTTTTCTTAAATAAGACGCATATTTATTATTGTTGGCCTCAATGGTTTTGAATTGATTCATTAAGTCTTCTTGATCAAAAGAAAACAAGACCAAATTATCAAGAATTTGTCGCAGCATGTCCACATCTTCTTGCATTTGGTTGGCATCACTTCTGCCCATAGAGCTTTTCATTTTCTCGCTCATTTCCATCATTTTTTTTGCGGCTTTCTTTTGACTCTTTTTGGCGTTTTTTTGATTTTGGTTTTCACTTTCTTTGGGCTCGCCTTCTTGCTTGTCTGTAGCTTTTTCCCCTTTACTTTTTTCTAAAGATTCTGATGCCTTTTGCTGCTCGTTATCAACTTCTCTTTCATCCAATTTGTCACGCGGAATATCAATAGGCTTTTTTAGTGCTTTACTGTCTTTTTCAAGTTGCTCAATTTCTTTTTTAAATTCTTCAAATTGCTGGTTTAAATCATCCTGATTTCCTTTGGTGTTATTTTCATCGGGTTCGTTAGATAGTTTTTCTTGATCGATAGCCAACTTCATTAAATCCTCTTTGAGTTTTTCTAATTTTTTTTCAATATAAAAGCGCTTGGTTAACTCGATTAATTGTTGAAGACTTCGCTTTTTGTTTTTATTCTGTTTTGCTAATTCTTCAAGTTTTTCGGTTAACTCTTCTTTATTTATTTTTTCCTGAAGTTTTTTTAATTCCTCTAAAAGTTTTTCGTCTCTTTTAAGCTGCTCTTCATTTTCATCCAATCGCTTTTTTAAGTCTTCTTTAAAGGTATCTTCTTTTATATTCTCCTTTTGAAAATCCTCTAAATTCTCTTTAAGTTTTTTGTTGAAATTCTTCATCATTTCGTCTTGTTGCTGTTGACGTTTTAAAAATGATTCCAATTTCTTTTTATCGTTAAAATTCAAGCTCGATTTTTCCTTTTGGGTTTTAGATAGTTCTTCAAGTTTTTTCTCTTGCTCCTCAAACTTTTCTAAAGATTTATTTAAGTCTTTTATCGTTTCGCTTTGTTCCTTCAATTGTTTCCGTTCCTCTTCGGCTTGGGTACGTTTTCTATAGGTAAACACATTGCTTTTTGTGCGCTTATATCTGTTAACTACATCATTATCAAACACTTGAAAGTATAATTCATAAGCAATTCCTGCCTCAATATTCAAATTATTTGGGAACGCTGTAATAAACTCATCAATATTTGTATTGGAAATTGGAATATTCTCCACTTGCTTTTTAGCCGCATCATTTGCCGGAAAATACACCATTTGAAGTTTGCTAAACCCATAATCGTCACTAATTAGTCCGTAAAAATATAAGGTTTGTAAATCGAGGCTATCCACTTGCATTTTTAAGTCGAGTTCGGGATACTCATCTTTAACTACATCGATTCTAAATGTTAAATTTTCGTAGTTTTTTAGGTTGGCGTTGCTTGTGCTTAAACTATAATCAAAATGCTTATAAAGACGTTTTGATAATTCAAAATTATTCAATTTATCCGATGAAAAATCTAGGGTATCATTTGCGAATAGGTGAACGTTATCGGTCGATTTTGTTTTAAGTCGCCACGTTACATTCGTGCCTTCGGGAACTACGGCGTTACCGGTACTTTTTAAAACAGCATTCTTCTTTTTGGTGTGTTTCGGATAATCTAAAACCATCTCGAAACTCAATAGTGATGGCGTTTCAACAACATTTAAGGTGTATGGTTTTGAGATTACGGTATTTGCCGTTAATTGAAAATTGATGTTGGTTTTAGGCTGGGAGAACACATATTCAAACTCACCAATCCCTTTTTTATTTAAAAAGTAAGTTTCGTTATTATATACAATTTGTGCGCTTTCTGGAGTTACATCGCCAGCAGTTCTAACTTCTAATTTAAAGTCCTTGTTTTCAATGGCTTTTAAATCGTTATTAACCACAAAAAACTGAAACGGCGCCGGTGGCTCGTAAGCCGTTTTGTAATGCACAACACGTTTATAACTATCGCTAAACCAATTGGATTCTCCGGTTAAAAAAGTGGCTAAAATGATTAAAACGGGAATGGCGGCATATTTTAAATATTCGAGATTCTTTTTAAAATTAACCGCCAGCTTAAACGGAATGGGTTTTAATTCTATCGATTTTTGTTCTATACTCGCTAACAGTAATTCAGACTGCGACGGGTTTTGTTTTAGTTGAACAACATTCAACAACTTATCGTTAACTTCTGGAAAATGATTGCCTATAATTTTAGAAGCATCAACATAATTTATTCCTTTTTTAAGCTTAAATAATTTTGCCAACGGTACAGCAATAAACTTAGCGAGCAACAAAACCTCAACTAAAATAAACACCCAAAATAAAATGGTTCGCGCCAGCGGATTTAACCATAAAACATGTTCGATAAACAACGTAAATAAAAAATATAGCAAGCCAATAGCGAAAAACAAAATAGCACCCTTTATTAATTCGTTGGTGTAATACCGACTAATAAATTGCTCTAATTTAGTCTCTATGGTTTTAAAGTTGTTCATATTTATGAAGATCCTCGCTTTCGCGGAAATGAAAAAACAGTTTTAACTTACTAAACTACAATTTTATTTTTATAAGGTTTATAATTAAGTGTTAATTGTATCTTTGCCAAAAATAACAAAACATGACAAAAAATGTTCGTGTGCGTTTTGCACCGAGTCCAACCGGACCTTTACATATCGGCGGTGTTCGTACCGCTCTTTTCAATTATTTGTTCGCTAAAAAACACAAGGGTTCTTTTATTTTACGTATTGAAGATACCGATCAAAACCGTTATGTTCAAGGCGCTGAACAGTACATAATTGATGCACTAAATTGGTGCCATATGCCTTTTGATGAAGGCCCAAATAAGAATGAAAAATTTGGACCGTACAGACAAAGCGAACGCAAGCATTTATACAAACAATATGCTGATGAATTGATTGCTTCGGGCAATGCCTATTATGCTTTCGATACGGCCGAAACTTTGGATTTCCACAGAAAAGACCACGAAGCCAAAGGCAAAACCTTTATTTACAATTGGCACAACCGGCTTAAACTAAGTAATTCTCTATCGCTTAGCGCGGAAGAGGTAAAAGCAAAATTGAATGCTGGTGATGATTATGTGATTCGGTTTAAATCACCTCAAGATGAAACGCTTCACTTAAAAGACATAATTCGTGGTGATATTAAAATTGATACCAACATTTTAGATGATAAGGTTTTGTTTAAAAGTGATGGCATGCCCACTTATCATTTAGCAAATATTGTTGATGATCATTTAATGGAAATCAGCCACGTTATTCGTGGTGAAGAGTGGTTACCAAGTTTGGCACTGCACTATCAACTATACAAAGCTTTTGGTTGGGAAACTCCCGAATTCGCACATTTACCACTGATTTTAAAACCCACCGGAAAAGGAAAACTAAGCAAGCGCGATGGCGATAAACTGGGCTTTCCGGTATTTCCTTTAGAATGGACAGACCCAAAAACCGGTGACGTTTCAAGAGGTTACAAAGAAGATGGCTATTTCCCTGAGGCCATGGTTAATTTCTTAGCCTTTTTAGGTTGGAATCCTGGGACGGAACAAGAGATTTTTTCTTTAAATGAATTGATTGAAGCTTTCGATTTGAAAAAGGTAAATAAATCTGGAGCACGTTTTGATCCGGATAAAACAAAATGGTTTAATCACCATTATATGCAAGAACAAAACAATGATGTTTTAGCTGAATTGTTTAAGCCGATTGTAAATGAAAAACTAAATGTCATTCAGAGCGAAAGCGAAGAATCTCATAATGAGATTTCTCGACAAGCTCGAAATGATAACGATATTGATGTTAATTACATCGCTTTGGTTATTGGTTTAATTAAAGAACGTGCCACCTTTGTTTCCGATTTTTGGGCGTTGAGTCATTTCTTTTTTACGGCGCCAACTTCTTACGATGAAAAAGCCTCTAAAAAAGCGTTTAGAAACGGTACAAAAGAACTCATGGGCGAGTTAAAAAACATCATTCTACGCATCGACGAGTTTACGGTAATAGCCCTTCAAAAAGACATAAAAAGCTGGATAACATCCAAAGAGATAGGATTCGGTAAAGTGATGATGCCCCTACGGTTGGCTTTAGTTGGCGCTTTACAGGGTCCCGATGTGTTCGATATTATGTTTATGATTGGGAAAGCCGAAACGGTTAAACGGATTGAAAAAGTAATTGATTTATTGTAAACTGAGTGATAATTAATTGAAACTTTACCCTTCATTAAATCAGAAAAAAGGGCTATCTAAAAAGTCTTTGTAAAATAAATTGTCAGGTTGAGCTTGTCGAAACCGATATTGAGTTAAAAATATTTCGACAAGCTCAATATGACTTTAGGATTGCTTTTTAAACAGCCTCTTTTGAACTTGAAAGCATAAATCCCTATTTTAAAATAGGAATATTAGCTTGCTTACATTCTTCAATCATTTCATCGGGCCAAATGCTGGTCTGTATTTCTCCAATATGCGCTTTCTTCAAGAAAAACATGCATAAACGCGATTGCCCAATACCGCCACCAATAGACAGTGGCAATTCATCATTAAGCAGCATTTTATGCCACATTAGTTCTTTTCTGTTTTCAGCTTTTTCTATGGCCAATTGTTTATTTAAGGCATCTTTATCCACTCGAATCCCCATCGACGAAATCTCAAATGCGCGCTCAAGTACAGGGTTCCAAAGCAAAATATCGCCGTTTAAGCCTTTTTGCCCGTTTTCGGCTTCGGTACTCCAGTCGTCATAATCTGGTGCCCTTCCACCATGTTTTTGGCCTTCTGGAAGTTGTGCGCCAATTCCAATTATAAATATGGCACCGTGCTTTTTTGTAGCTTCGGTTTCTCTTTCATTAGGTGTAAGGTTTGGGTACTGTTCTGCTAATTCTTCCGTATGGATAAATGTAATTTTTTTAGGAAGCACCGGTTTTAATTCTGGGTAGTGTTCAAATACAATATATTCTACACGTCTTAAAACGCTGTAAATTTTGGTTACTACATATTTAAGAAAATCAACCGTTCGTTCTTCTTTGCTAACTACGCGTTCCCAATCCCACTGATCTACATAAATAGAATGTATATTGGTAAATACTTCGTCTGGACGAATGGCGTTCATATCGGTATAAATGCCATAACCTGCCTCTATACCTAATTCGGCCAAGGCTAGTCTTTTCCATTTTGCAAGCGAATGCACAATTTCTGCTTCAGCATCATTCATCGACTTAATTGGGAAACTAACAGGGCGCTCTATACCGCTTAAATCATCGTTAATACCGGATCCTTTTTTTACGAATAAAGGCGCTGTAATTCTTCTTAATCGCAATTCTGAAGATAAACTAAGTTCAAAAAAATCTTTAATTAGTTTAATAGCTTGTTCGGTTTCTTTTACATTTAATTGCGGACAATATCCTTTTGGAGTTTGTAATTTGTAACCCATTATGTTTACATTTAATTAGGTGAATAACGGTTCGTTGCTCGAATTAATAATTTGGGCAAAAATGCGATAAATAGGAAGAATATCAAAACGATAGCGCCTTATAAATAATCAAAAAAACACCAGAATTTTGAGAATTTAATAAAATTTAAAAACCATTTAAAGTTGTAATAGGCTAAGCTTTAAAAGTAAACCATTGCTCCCAAAACCAACATCGTTTGGTTGCCTTTAAACTTAGAATCGCCATCCGAAGCATCCAGATTTTCAGAGTTTAATTTCTTTAAGATATTGGTAAATCCGTAAATATATTGAGCTTTCAGCTTAACGTTTTTAATCCCAACCGAAGCGCCGATTGCGCCGTTAATATTAAATTGGGAAATATTTGTAATATCTTTCGCCATTAAATTATTATAATTATTGATGTAATAGCCTTTTTTAGCTTCATCTTTAAGTTCCAATTTCCCGTTGTATTGTAACATAGGGCCTAAATCAATAGTAACAAAATCTGGAACTACTTTTATATGCATTAGCATCGCTACTTGTGCGGCAAACATTTTATATGTAATAAATTCGTTGGGGTTACTGCTGCTTAATGGTGTTGGTCTTGCAGAAATCTCAACACGGTTTTCAGAGAGTTGCATTCCAAAACTAATATCGTACCATCTCGTAGGAATATTAACGGTTGAAGACATGCCGCCCAAAAACCCATGGGACGAATTGGTTGTAAAATTATCTGTGGTTATGTTAAATTGTGTCATTCCTCCACCAATTCCAAAGCCATTTTGTATGCGATAATGGCCTTTTTGAGAAAAACTTTTTGTAACAAAACACAGTGTTAGTGCTACTAATAGGAAAAATCCGTTATTATTCATAGCTTAATTAGGGTTAAATATCAAATATAGCTTAAATTAGTAATTCATTTCTTAACCATTAAACATTTTTCCATGAACAATTTTATTTTTATTCCCATTATTATCTTCGGATTAATCATATTAATCTCGGCTTTTTTTATTGTTAAACAACAAACCGCTGCTATTATTGAGCGCTTTGGTAGATTTCAGGCAATACGTCAATCAGGTCTTCGTTTTAAAATTCCTTTAGTGGATAGAATTGCAGGGCGATTAAGCTTAAAAATCCAGCAACTTGATGTTATTATCGAAACCAAAACACTGGACGATGTATTTGTACGCTTAAAAGTATCGGTACAGTACAAGGTAATTCGCGATAAGGTGTACGATGCGTTTTATAAACTAGATTATCCGCACGACCAAATTACCTCTTACGTTTTTGATGTGGTACGTGCCGAAGTCCCTAAAATGAAATTGGATGATGTTTTTGTGAAAAAAGATGATATTGCTTTGGCGGTAAAGGCAGAATTGAACGATGCGATGTCTGATTACGGTTTTGATATTATAAAAACCCTGGTTACCGATATTGATCCGGATGCGCAGGTAAAACAGGCGATGAATAGAATTAATGCTTCCGAACGTGAAAAAATTGCAGCCCAGTTTGAAGGCGACGCACAGCGTATTTTAATTGTTGAAAAAGCAAAAGCTGAAGCCGAAAGCAAGCGTTTACAAGGACAAGGTATTGCCGATCAGCGACGTGAAATTGCACGTGGTTTAGAGGAATCTGTCGAGGTGTTAAACCGTGTTGGTATTAACAGTCAGGAAGCTTCAGCCTTAATTGTTGTAACACAGCATTACGATACGCTTCAATCTCTAGGCGAAGAAACCAATAGTAATTTAATTCTTTTACCCAATGCGCCACAGGCGGGAAGCAATATGTTGAACGATATGGTGGCTAGTTTTGCAGCAAGCAATCAAATTGGTGAGGCTATGAAAGAAGCCAGAAAGAAAAAGGAATAAGGTTTTCTATTTATAAAAATCAACCCTCTGAATTTATTTTTAGAGGGTTTTTACATTGCTCTAGCTAATGAAAAAAACCGTTTTAATTGTTTTAGGATCTCCAAATTCCCCCAAAGGCGAATTAAGTGCCATTTCTAAAAGTAGATTGGATTTTTGTGCAAACATATTTTCAAAAGAAAACGTTGTGCTTTGCACTGGCGGTTGGGGCAATCATTTTAATACATCCCCTAAACCTCACGCCTATTATGCAAAAGCATATCTACTAAAAAAAGGAGTTTTAAAAGATGCTTTTTTAAAGCACGCTATTTCATCAAATACGGTTGACGATGCCGTAAAAATAAAACCTATTATTGAAAAATTAAACGATGTGCGTTTAACTATTATTACTTCCGATTACCACTTAGAACGCGTAAAGTTAATTTTTAATGAAATCTTAAAATCATTTGAATTGAAGTTTGTTGGAGTTGAAACTAATCTTAGTGAAGTAGCTTACAATAAATTGATTGCTCATGAAAAAAAAGCGGTGAATTCCATTATAAATAATGGGTTATACTATTAATTTAGATCATCTAAACGGATGCCGCTCTTCCCATTTTCTAATGGGGTTCATGTATTTTACAATACACTTTAAAATGGTGTTCGCTATAAAATTATTGGTGTGCTTTAAATACACATGCATCGTTTTGGGTTTTGCGCCAATGGAACTTTTTATTTCCATAGCGGTTCTGGCATATACAATGGTTTTAAAGCCGTTTTCTATACCAAAAAAAGCCATATTAAACAGCATATTCAAATATAGTTGATGTTTGCGCTGCAGCTCTTTGTTATAGCCCAAAAAGTACGTCTCCAAAACATCGTTATTCAAAATTAAAGTATAAAACCCAATCAATTCGTCATTTAAAAAGAAACCAAAAACCCTAAGCTTTTCACCCAAACTGACCTTTAAATTATAAAAATGTGATTTGTGAAGTTTAAAGGAATTGACTCTGGCATTATCGGAAACCGTTTCATATAACTCAAAAAGGGTTTCAGAATTCGCTTTAATAAAGTCTTCATTTAACTCTTTCCATATAATGTTTGATGCCTTTTTCCGAGCCGTTTTAAAGCGTTTTTTATATTTTTTATTTAATGATGCCACGTAATCATCAGGCGATTTCCATCGGTCTGAAATAGATAACACCATATTGGGTTGTACCTGTACTTTGTACAGATTGTTCTTTTTGAAAAACTCAGGGCTTTTATGAATGGCATCGTTTTCAAAATAATCCTTAAAGGCAATAATGCGTATCTTTTTGTTAAACTCAGATTTAATTCTAATCGTTA
This sequence comes from Hwangdonia lutea, assembly GCF_032814565.1. Classification (GTDB taxonomy): domain Bacteria; phylum Bacteroidota; class Bacteroidia; order Flavobacteriales; family Flavobacteriaceae; genus Hwangdonia; species Hwangdonia lutea. The sequence goes on along the minus strand of NZ_CP136521.1, from coordinate 1,639,999 downwards.
AATCGCGTAATGCTTTTTCAAGCTGATCCAAATACTCATTCTGCGATATGTCTTGCGCATTATAGTAAATTCCGTGTTGCCCCGTGTGCATTAAACTCCCAATAATTAAGGCATTTCCCTTTATAATTTTAGAAACCAATTGTTTGGCTATTTGCTTTAAAATTGGGCTATTATTGTTTCTAAAAATATCATCGGCATACATTTCAACACGTTTAATAATAGCGATACCTACTAATTTTTCATTTTTAAAAACACCCAAATAATACGGTGTAATGTTATAGGGCGAGGATAGCTCAAGCCCTTTTAAAAAAGTAGTTTTTAAAAAAATATCGTGGTGTGGTAAAGCATCCCAGGATTTTGGAAGCTGATTAACCGTGTTGTATATTTTATAGTCTATCAATACAAAAAGAAAAAAGACCGAAGTTAAATACCTCAGTCTTTAAATATGTTAAAAAATTACAAAATTTTACATACCGCAAAGGATAGCGCCCATAACGGCGAGCGTAACAATCCAATAACCAGCATTTATAAAAATGTATTTGGCGTTTTTACGTTCAAATAAAGCATTGGTTCCAATTATGGGAAGTGCGACAAAAATCCCCGCCAAGGTGCCATGAAACGCACCGTGTTTAAATGTTCTGTAAGCTGTTCCGTAATCTGCCATAAACGCTTCAAAAGAAGGTAAAGCTACAGTTGGATCTCCGCCTACCATTCCTAAAGCGCCCCATTGGTGGTTGGTCATTTGCATTAGTTGTACGGCTAATAAGGCTGCAAAGAATAAAGCCAATCCGAATATTTTGGACATATTTCCGCCTTTAATTTTTTCTTCTGTCATTCCAGAAGCTTGCATCCATGCATTTCCAAATACTTTGGGGTTGTACCATATAAATCCTACAACTAGTGCAGCAACGGCAGCAATTGGGATTGCTATGGGGTTAATTGGCATTTCCATATATTTTAGTTTTATAGTTAGAACTTAAATATAGGTAAAATTATTAGTTGCCTTTTTTTTTTAACACTTTACAAGGGGCTACAGTTGCTTAGCCTCGGCAACTAACAAGGCATTTTTATCTTCTAAAGCTTTTAAAATAAACGCGTTTATAGCCTCATTCCTTTCTAAGCCGTTTTTTAATAATACACCAAGTGTAATCATTGTAATAATGCGCGTTCCCGATTTTTTAACTGAGGTATTGAATAACGGTTCTAAATCGCTATACGAGACATCTTTTGCCAATTCTATTATTTCTGTTTTGACTTTTTCCCGTTTATCTTCTGGCAACCTATCGTATTTTTTACCGTATGATTTTATTTGTTCAATCGCAGGTCGGTTGTTTTGTTGTGGTTGTTTTTGTTGACTGTTGTTTGTATTTCCTTTTGGTTTAACTTTTGCCCAAGAATCGCGCAAACCAACCGTTTTGTTAAACACTAAATGGCTTGAAGTTGCATCGTCGTCCACATTAAAATACCCTAAACGTTGAAACTGAAACCTTTCGCCAATTTTAGCTTCTTTTAAACTGGGCTCCACAAAAGCTTCTACGGTTTTTAATGAATTTGGATTGATAAAATCCATATAATTTTTATCTTGATGACTGTCTGGTGCTTCGTCCATAAACAATCTATCGTATTCTCTAACTTCAGCCTTAACAGCGTGTTTTATAGACACCCAATGCAGTGTGCCTTTTACTTTTTTTGAAGTGTCTTCGGTATAGGTACAATGAATTTCTGAAATGTCTCCACGACTATCTTTTACAACACTTTCCGCTTTAATAATATAAGCGTTTTTAAGTCGGACTTCGCCACCTAATTTCAATCTGAAAAATTTGTTTCCAGCCGCTTCTTTAAAATCTTCTTTTTCAATATAAAGTTCTCGTGAAAACGGCACTTTTCTAAAGCCAGCATTTTCATCTTCCGGATTATTTTCAGCTTCCATCCATTCCACTTTATCTTCCGGATAGTTGGTGATTACCAATTTTACCGGATTTAACACCGCCATAACCCGAGGTGCTGTTTTGTTTAAATCTTCGCGAATACAAAACTCTAAAAGCGATACGTCGATCACATTATCGCGTTTTGCCACACCAACGGTTTCAACAAATTTTCTGATGGCATTTGGCGTATATCCGCGGCGGCGTAAACCTGAAATGGTAGGCATTCTCGGATCGTCCCACCCATTCACGATACCATCTTCAACCAATTGAAGCAGTTTGCGTTTGCTCATTATCGTATAACTTAAATTTAAACGCGCAAACTCACGCTGTTTGGGCAGCAATGGGTATTCGTTTTTGCTGTAGTTGTACACTTGGTGCTTAAACCAGTTATAAAGCTCTCTATGCGGCTTAAATTCAAGCGAGCACAAAGAGTGTGAAATTTGTTCAATGTAGTCGCTTTCACCATGCGTCCAATCGTACATCGGGTAAATACACCATGTGGTTCCTGTTCTGTGATGCGCCTTCTTTAAAATGCGATACATAATAGGGTCGCGCATGAGCATATTGGTGTGCTGCATATCAATTTTAGCACGCAAAATATGCGAACCAGCTTCAAACTCACCATTTTTCATCCGTTCAAAAAGATCTAAATTTTCAGCAACACTTCTATTTCTATAAGGACCATCAACCCCTGGTTGGGTAGGCGTGCCTTTTTGTTCGGCCATAGCTTCGCTGGATTGCGAATCTACATAAGCTTTTCCGTCTTTAATAAACAAAATGGCCCAATCGTAAAGTTGTTGAAAATAATCTGAAGAATACAACTCATTAGCCCAGGTATACCCTAACCACGAAATATCGCGCTTTATGGCGTCAACATATTCTTGTTCTTCTTTTGCGGGATTGGTATCATCAAAACGCAGGTTTACCGGCGCATTGTATTTTTCGCCCAAACCAAAGCTGATTCCAATCGCTTTGGTGTGCCCAATATGCAAATAACCATTGGGTTCTGGTGGAAAGCGAAAGCGCAGATCGTTTTTCGACATGCCGTTAGCTAAATCTTCTTCTATGATTTGCTCTAAAAAGTTGAGTGATTTTTTTTCTTCAGACATAAAAATTTACAAGGCTATGCAATAGCTTTTAAAAACTAATGATATTAAACTAATTATTGTGCAAAATTAGGTAATTTTGACGACTTAAAATGAGACCTTATGGGAATTATAAAAGTTGAAAATATTCGTGTGTTTGCCTACCATGGTTGCTTAAAGGAAGAAACCAAAATAGGAAGCGATTACCGTGTGGATTTACAGGTTAAAGCCAATTTACAGGAATCTGCAAAAACGGATAAATTAACAGATACGGTTGATTATGTGCTTTTAAACAGAATAATAAAAGAAGAGATGGATAAGCCGTCTCATTTACTGGAAACCGTTGCAAAACGTATTTTAAATAGAATTTTTGAAGCAGATAAATTAGTTGAAAAAGCCACCGTTTGGGTAAGCAAATTAAACCCGCCAATTGGTGGCGATGTGGCACGTGTAACGATAAAAATGACAGATAAGCGTAAAAAGTGATATTTTGTAAGGAAAAGTAATTATTTTTTATACATTTGCAGTCGCTTAAGGCGTCGTGGCCGAGTGGCTAGGCAGAGGTCTGCAAAACCTTCTACAGCGGTTCGAATCCGCTCGACGCCTCAAAAAACCTTCAAGTTTTCCTTGAAGGTTTTTTTTATGGTAAATTTTTAGAAAAAATTAAATTAAAGTAGCGCAAAACCTTCTAATAAATATATTTGAATTGGCTCGACGCCTAAAAGAACCTTCAGGGAAACTTAGATTTTTTTATTTAAATTCTCGATTTTATAAATATAATGTAAACTGTTGATTTACGTTGTTAATTGCGTTAGGGATAGTAGTGGAAAGCCCACAGCGATCCCGATAGTTATCGGGAGAGCGAGGACTTGCAGCGAATAGCCCGACCCTTGGGTAACGCCAAAAAATTAATACCGTACTAATATAAGATTTTAACTTATTCTGAAAGTCTGTCTTTTATAGGGTTTATTTGTTCTAATCGTTCTTTTATCATTTCCTTTTCATTTGGAAAAAATCCCTGTACTAAAAGTAAAATTCCGAACCCAAGAATAACCAAAGCTATTATTTTTTTAGATTTAAAAATGAGCCGAGGTGTTAATCGGTTTTTTAATTTTTTTGCAATGGCTATTTTAACCAAATCCACTAAAAAATAAACAATTAATATGGTTGATAAAAAAGTGATAACTCCAGTGGTAGTCTCTGTTAAAGAGTTTGCCAAAACAATAAAAGCGATCCAACCCAAAAGGACGCCAATATTGATAAAGTTGAGTAAAAAACCTTTAAGAAACAATTTACCGTAGCCTTTTTTTATTTGAATTTTATGGTATTCCCGAACAATTTCCCGAAAAGATTTTGAGGTTTTTACAAATGAAATAATACCATAAGTAACCAGCAAAACGCCACCAAAAATTAAAAACCCTGGGTCGTCTTTTACTTTTTCCAATAATCTATTGGTACTAAAAAAAGCAACGATTATAAACAAAACATCGGCAAACATTACGCCGCAATCAAAAATTAACGCACTTTTAAAACCCTTTGTCGCACTGGTTTCCAAGAGTACAAAAAAAACAGGTCCTATGGTAAAGGCAAGTATAATACCAAATGGAATTGCTGCTAAAATATCATCAAACATAATTGAGAGTCGCTTTACACAAAGTAAAGAAATAATTTATGATTATTTAATAGCTTTACATACAATTTAAAAGAAAACCCACTGTAAACAGTGGGTTTTAAACATAAAAATTATTGTATTTTAATTCATTCGTTTTACACGACCGCCAAATACCCGACTTTCGTTTACAAATTCCGGGTCGCCATAAATAAAGACATCGCCTCCGGCCCGTATTTTGATCTCTGCTAATTTTGAGGCATTTATATAAGCCTTACCAGCTGCTCTTATGCTAACTTCGGTCTTTTCGGTTTTTAATGTTTCACCTTTATAAACACCACCGGTTAATAACGATATCTTTTGGTTTTTCGATTTTCCATCTGTGGTAATTACGCCACCGGTAACCGATTTAATGTAAGCGTAATTAACATTTAACTTAACGTCAATTTTTGCACCTTCTTGAGCTCTTAAATTTATTTCGAATTGTTTTATTTTGTCTTTAGAGTGAACCACGGCTTTTTCGTTAACATCTATAATTTCAATATTGGTATAGTATAGTTTTACCGTAGTGTTATTGCCATCAAAAATTTCTTCTAAATTCATTTTAATCTTTAGTTTTCCATTTTTGTTGTTCACCAATACGCTACTTTTATTTTTGCCTGAAATAACAACTCTGTTTTCGTTAGATTTTATGAGCTCTACCTCTATTAAATCGTAAACCTTAAGTTCTGAGAATTCACCAATTGATTTTTCTATGGGTTTTTGAGCTATTGAAAGTGTTGAAATACAAATAGCGAAAATTGTTACTATACGTTTCATTTTTTTTAAATTAATTGTTTTTTATTAAACGTAAAATTATCAATAATTATTCCGTTGGTATTTTATTTATGAAAACTTTATAGATTTCACCCAACTTTAACCGCGGTTCCTGTAATGGAAACAAATATGAGGCCCGATGTTGGCGAAGTTTCAACATCCACCCTAATACCTACTACTGCGTTGGCTTTTAGTTTAATGGCATTATCTCTAAGCTTTTGAAAAGCTTCTTCTTTAACCTCATTAATTTTCACTTCGTACGATTGATAGTATTTTTCCATTTTAAATGTAAACGTTGCTTTTGGCATATTTACACTAATTCCTGTTACAATGCCTAAATAATCTTGAACAGTATACCCTTCAATGGTGTTTGTTGTTGTTAGTATCATGGTTTGTATTTTTATAAAATAGTTCTGTTATAAAGCAATTATCTAATTTATCACGGGTATTTTTAACAAATCAAATCGCTTATAAAATTAGTTCAAAATTATCATCGAAATATGCTTTAGCTACAAGCCATTTATCGTCGTGGTTGTTTGGGTTTCTAGCAATCATATCACCAATTTTTGGACTTCCTGCTTTTAAATCTGCTTCACTAATAGACACTTTGCTGTCTAATTTTTCACCTTCAATATAAGGTCTCATTTCACTTATATTCTTACGTCTATATTTTTTAAATTCACTCATTTTTCATTTAATTAATTTCTGTTTATTACATATGTAATATACAATAGGCTTTTTATTTAATTATATATTTTTGGAAGTCTTGCCTTCTATCTATTTTAAACCATCTGATTAAAAATTATTAACTTTACTTAAAAATAGGTCTAAATTGTCTGGTATCAAATATAAATTATATATCTTATACTGATGAATATGATGCGTGTGAAATAAATACTAATGGGTCTCTCTAAAATTCTTTTCTTATGTATTAGTACTACAATAATGGTTCATTTACATGCACAAGTAAGTGCAAATTTTGGTGCGCCCAAATTTGTACCACTAGATGGAAAAAAATTACTTATTATTGGTCAAGATCTTGGGGCTGTTGGTGGTTTAGATACACATACTAATGGCTATGTTGATAGCTTTTCTAGCCACGTACCTGCTGGCGTAACTTCATATACTAGTTTGCCAAATTTAGCTGGTTTAAACCATCTAGATAATTGGGGTTCGGGTGATGTTCATGCGGAAGCTTATTTTAATGATGCTACGTTTAATAATTCGTTTATGGTTATTGGTTTATACCTTGTTGGGGTTTTAGAAGATATAAATAATGGGGTGGTTGACGATGATATTAAAACGCTTGCAAACTGGGTAAAAGAGAAAGATCGTCCTATTTTTTTAAGAATAGGATATGAGTTTGATGGCTCGTGGAACGGTTACAACCCTACTCAATTTAAAAATGCATGGAAACATATTGTTCATATTTTTGATGCTGAAAATGTAAGTAACGTGGCTTATGTATGGCAATCTTCTGGATTAAACTTTACTAATATTATGGATTGGTATCCAGGTGATGAATATGTTAATTGGATGGGATACTCTCATTTTGATGGAGAAAACATGGGGCAATCCATTCGTGATTTTGGAGAGGAACGCGATAAGCCAATAATGATTGCCGAAGCGACACCAAAGGTTGATTTACAAAACGGAAATCCTGAAATATATTGGACCAACTGGTTTGAGCCTCTTTTTAATGAAATTTATACAACAAATAGAATTAAAGCACTAGCTTATATAAACGTAGATTGGGATAGTCAGTTTATGTGGTCAGGTGATGGATGGGGAGATTCAAGGGTTCAAGAAGTTCCTTTTATTAAGGAAAAATGGGAGTTGGAAATAAGTAAATCACCCTGGATAACTGCAAGTGACAATATTTTAAATACTATAAATTATTCCAATTGGGTTATACCGACTGATACACAAAATGATGGTGAATTAAAAAAAAACGAGTTGGTAATTAATAAAGTAAAAGGAGTATTACAAATTACCAATAAAGATAATAAAGTGATGGATGAAGTTTATATCCATGATTTTTTAGGAAGAGTTATTTATAGAAATAACTATCCTAATGTTCAATATAATATCCTTACCAATCTGCTGTACCAAAAACCAATAATAATTGTTGCTAAAATAAATGGTAATTCACTATACACAAAAATTTCCTATTAATCATCTGTAAGCTATTATTTAATTATTAAAACAGAACTATATCTTCGCAATAAGTAACCTTTGATGAAAACAAATTTAGAACTACTTATAAATAAACAAACAGAAGATTTATGGAAACTCCTAAAATCTAAATACAAAATAAATATTATAAGTGATTACAATTACTCTGTAAACATTCTTGAAAGAAAACACAGAAAGAGTTTCGCGGCTATTTGGTATGATCAATACAATCCCAGACCCGAATATTTTGCACACGAACTTTTACATGTTAAAATTAATCATCAAGGTTTTATCGTATCAAAATTAATCGACAACTTATTTTCAGACTTTCCTTTTGTTAATCAGTTATGGGAAGAGCGTGAATTTAGAAACTTAATTGGAAATATAATTGAACACCAAAAGATGTTCCATGAATACTTAAAGTTTGGATTTGAAGAAAAATATTTTGTTGGAGATTACAATGAAAGAAAATGTTCAATAAATGAAATAGAACTTAAAATGGATATTTGTTTGCATCCAAGTCTAGATTCTTTAAAATATATAACAGCTAAGTTTTTTTTAATGAAAGGAGCCCTTGACCCAAGTATAAATTATAATGAAGAATTAAAGTTGTTCTCGAAATTAGCACCAAATTTGTTTGACAATTTAAACGTATTTTGGAATGCTTTAGTTAAAATGAAAGCGCCTTATAATAAAGAAAAACAAGAAATTCTCGTGTTGGATTTTTTTAATAACATCGAGAAAAATTATAGTCGTGTTAAAAAACTTTCAGTTTAAAAACAAAAGTTAGCAAATAGGTGCGTTAGGGATTGCAGCGACATCCTTTTGCCTTTAGAGTAAATAACAACAAATTTAAAGGGCAGCTAAAAGTTTATTAAATGGATTCCTGCCTCCGCAGGAAGGAAATAAGGGAAAAGATACAGCGGAAAGCCCGACCTCCCGATAGCTATCGGGAAGGTAACGCCCAATTAATTTTCATGTTTTCCGATAAGATAAAAATCGAGGTGTTTTTTAACTAAATCGGTGTTTTTAACTTTTACAACAACTTCATCTCCAAGTTGATACATGGTTTTTGTGTTTCTGCCAACCATAGCGTATTGGTCCTGATCGAAGGCGTAATGATCGTCTTTCATATCTCGAACGCTTACCATACCCTCACATTTGTTTGAAATGATTTCAACATAAATTCCCCAATCGGTTACCCCGGAAATTACGCCTACAAACGCTTCGTCTTTATGGTCTTCCATAAACTTAATCTGCATGTATTTTATAGAATCGCGTTCTGCTTTGGTAGCCAGATTTTCCATGTTGCTGGAATGGTTGCATTTTTCTTCGTAAATGGCTTCGTTAGCCGATTTTCCGCCATCTAAATAGTGTTGTAACAAGCGATGCGACATCACATCGGGATACCTTCGAATTGGCGATGTAAAATGACTGTAATAATCGAAAGCCAGTCCGTAATGTCCAATATTATTCGTGGTATATTCGGCTTTACTCATGCTTCGAATGGCCAGCGTATCGACTAAATTTTGTTCTTTTTTTCCATTAACTTCCTTTAATAAATTATTAAGTGAAGCCGATGTTGTTTTGCGGTCTTTAAAGTTAAGTTTATACCCAAATTTAGAAACAATACTCTGTAAATTAAATAGTTTGCTATCGTCTGGTTTGTCGTGCACCCGATATACAAAAGTCTTTTTTGGTGATTGCTTACCAATAAATTCGGCTACTTTTTTGTTGGCCAATAACATGAATTCCTCAATCATTTTATTGGCTTCTTTACTTGTTTTAAAGAACACCCCTGTTGGATTTGCTTCTTCGTCCAAATCAAATTTTACTTCTACTTTATCGAACGAAATAGCTCCGGAACTCATACGTTTGCTTCGCATTTTTTTAGCTAATTCATCCATTTTTAATATCGCATTTGCAATATTTTGGTCTGTTTTATAAGCTTTGCCTGATAAAGAAACGTCTGCAGGAATATGGTTGGTTTTAGATTCTATAATAGCCTGTGCTTCTTCGTAAGCAAAACGGGCGTCGCTATAGGTTACTGTTCTACCAAACCACTGGTGTTTTATCTTGCATGCATCATTCATTTGAAACACTGCGGAAAAGGTGTATTTTTCTTCGTGTGGACGTAAGGAACAAGCATTGTTCGATAAAACTTCAGGTAACATAGGCACCACTCTATCTACTAAATAAACCGATGTGGCTCGCTCGTATGCCTCATCATCCAAAATGGTACCTTCTTGTACATAATGTGATACATCGGCGATATGAATTCCTATTTCATAAAAACCGTTTTCCAACACTTTAAACGATAGGGCATCATCAAAATCCTTAGCGTCTTTAGGGTCGATGGTAAAGGTTAAATCCTGACGCATATCACGTCGTTTTGCTATTTCTTCTTTAGTAATTGAAGTATCTAATTTATTAGCAAAATCTTCAACTTCCTGAGGAAAATCGTATGGTAAACCGTATTCTGCTAGTATGGCATGAATCTCGGTATTATGCTCACCTGGTTTGCCTAAAACCTGAATAACCTTGCCGTATGGTGAATCGGCTTTTTCTGGCCAATCTTCAAGTTTTACCAATACTTTATCGCCATTTTCAGCTTTATTTATTTTATCAATAGGTACAAAAATATCTTTGTACATTTTATTGCTATCTGTTACTACAAAGGCAAAATTCTTTTTCTCTTGGATTTGAATAACACCAACATATTCACTTTTTTCGCGTTTAATAATGTTTGTTATTTCACCTTCTAATCTACCACGTTTACGACGTTTGTAAACATAAAATTCTACTTCATCGCCGTTTAAGGCTTTGTTTATATTGTTTGATGCAATAAACACATCATCATCAAAATCTTCAGAAATGATATAGCCATTTCCTTTTATAGCCAAATCTAATTTACCAATGTGATATTCGGTGTTTACAATGGCTTTATACTTACCACGCTCTACCTCTTCAATTTCTTTTTTTCCCTGTAAATCGCGTAGTTTTTTTATAATTTGATTCCTACTGCTCGCATCGTTTACACCAAGTTTTGCAGCAATTTGTTTGTAGTTGAATGATTGGTTTCTATCTTTTTTTAAAATACTTAGAATGGTATTTGTTAGGTTGGAAATACCTTTGTTTTTGGATTTCCTTTTTTTCTTTCTTGTCATTTAATTTTTGTAATCATTTTAATTTCCAAATCCCGAAGTGTCGGGAGAAAATTTTGTTATTAAATAGCTTTGTTTTTAGGAGAAGATCGCTATTTGTTTAGTGCAAAGTTAGGGTTTTAATATTAAATAGCATTTTTTTTATGTTAAGCTTGAGTAAATCAAACTTATCCACATTATATATTATATAATAATTTTTCTTTTAAAATTTAAAAAAATAAATGGTGGTTATTATAGTGTGTTAATAACGGTATAACTTTTTTACGTTTTATTTTGATGGTATTATAATAGCATTCTGTTAATAGGTTATTAACATACTATTTATCCTTAAAACTTTAATTTTTAGTTGATTTAATTTTTATGTACACAGTTGTTAACAACCAAAATTAACAGCATTTTACTCATAACTTTTAAAAATTTGATGTTAATAGTTATCATTTTTTAATCTCATAACCTGGCAAAAAAAAGTAACTTAAATTTTTGGTAAATTGATATGCGTTTTTGCTTGTAAAAATAATTGGATATTCCATGTTTTTCTTTTAAAAAATAATGAACACTTATCAACAAGTAATCAAAATAGTAATCGACAGACTTTAAAATTTAAAAAAGATGCGATATGTTTTTTATAAAAAATTTTTGCTGTTATAAAGCTTTGTGAGTCATTATCGCGCAGGCGTTAATCTAACGCTTAATTTATTACCTTTGTTTAATAAAATAAAAATACTTAAAATGACAATTGCTATAGGAAACGATCACGCCGGAACCGATTATAAATTCGTTATCAAAAAACATTTGGAAAGCAAAGGTTATACCGTTACTAATTTTGGGACAGATGCTAACGATAGCGTAGATTACCCAGATTTTGTACACCCAGTGGCCGATGCTGTTGAAACCAATAAATCTACATTCGGTATACTAATTTGCGGTAGTGCCAATGGTGTGGCTATGACTGCGAATAAACACCAAAAAATTCGCGCTGGTTTATGTTGGAATAAAGAAATAGCAAGCTTAACGAGGCAACATAATAACGCTAATGTTTTATGTATTCCTGCACGATTTACAGCCATACATCAAGCGGTTGAAATGGTTGATACTTTTTTAAATACCGAGTTTGAAGGCGGCAGACATCAAAACCGCGTTGATAAAATACCTTTATCGTGTTAAATGGGGCATCACCATTCTCATAGTCACACCCATGCGCATCCCGATTTAAAAGGACGCAACTTATTTATATCCATTTTATTAAATATTGCTATAACTATAGCTCAGGTTGTTGGTGGTTTAATGTCTGGTAGTTTGGCACTTTTAAGTGATGCGTTGCATAATTTTAGCGATGTTATTTCACTTATTATCAGTTATGTAGCCGATAAATTATCAAAACGAAAAGCCTCATTTCAAAAAACATTTGGGTATAAACGGGCCGAAATTTTAGCGGCTTTTATAAATGCGGCCACTTTAATTATTGTTGCTGTTTTATTGATTATTGAAGCGATTGAGCGTTTTCAAAATCCACAGGAAATCGAATCCAATTTAGTGATTTGGTTATCGTTAATTGCTATTTTAGGTAATGGTTTTAGTGTGCTTTTATTGAAAAAAGATGCTGAATCCAACATGAATATGAAAAGCGCATACCTTCATTTATTAACCGATATGATGGCGAGTGTTGCGGTTTTTATTGGGGGTTTACTAATGAAATACTACCAATTGTTTTGGGTGGATAGCGTGCTTACTTTCGCTATAGCCGTTTACTTAATTTGGATGGGTTTTGATTTATTAAAAGATTCAACCAAAGTACTCATGTTGTTTACACCAGATGCAACACCTATTAATAAAATAGTAGATGAAATTAATACCTTTGAAAGCATTAAAAATGTGCATCATGTTCATATTTGGCAACTCAATGAAGATGAAATCCATTTAGAAGCGCACATCGATTTTAAAGAAGATATTTCCTTATCGCAATTTGATGTTATTTTGCATAAAATTGAAGATTTTTTATTGGATAATTACGGTATCAACCATGTAAATATTCAACCGGAATTTGGTAAAGACGACGCAAAAGATGTGATTGTGCAGGATTAAATTGATACGTCATTCCGAGGAGTTTACGACGTGGGAATCTGTTTTAAATAAATTAAATGATTATTAATAAGTTAAATTAAAAAAGATTTTTATGCCTTAATAAAGACTCATAATCACAAATTTTATGCTAGAAATAACAGTTAAAACATTTCAAGAGTTAACAACCCAAGAACTATACGATTTACTTCAATTGCGTAGCGAGGTTTTTGTTGTGGAACAGGATTGTGTGTATCAAGATATTGATGGCAAAGATGAAAAAGCACTACATGTTTTAGGTTTTAAAAATGGTAAAATAATAGCTTACACACGGGTTTTTAAACCAGGCTATTATTTTGATGAAGCCAGTATTGGTCGTGTTCTTGTGGCTAAAAACGAACGTCAATATAAATACGGATATGCTATCATGCAAGCTTCAATCAAGGCCATAAAAAATCATTATAATGAAACAAAAATTAAAATTTCGGCTCAAACATATTTGAGTAAATTTTATACCAATTTAGGTTTTAAGGCAATTGGGGATGAATATCTTGAAGATAATATACCTCATATTGCTATGGTGTACCAATAAATCTTTTTTACAATTGTGTTTAAAAAATAAAAAGAAGATTTTTTAAATGTAAACAGCTAGAAATTATATATGGCTTTACTATTATTTAGTAGTATAAAACATCAGCAACCCGTCTAATAAATAAATCTACTCTTCCTTCCTCTTCTAGGTTATACTTTCCAGCTAAACCTCTATATCTAACTCTTTTAGCATCTACGCCGTATTTTACTAAATAATCACGAATGTATTTTGCTCTTACAACACTTAAGTTTGCAATTCCTGTTTCTTTATTTTTAGCATCCATTCCTCCACTAGTACAACAAACATGACCATTTATTGTAAAGTAAATATCTGTACGTTGAACTAAAAATTCTGCTAATTCTTTTAAAACGTCTTTAGATTCTGGCGTTAAATAACGATATCCTTTTTTAAACTTTAGGTTTTTTAAACTAATTAAATCTCCTTCTGATAAGTCTTCACCGTAAAAAGAACCAGCTATTAATTTTGAGTGATTGTTTGCAGTGGCTTCTTTTGTATTACCAATAATTGTTTTTTGTAAGTTGTCTTCTTTCACATGATTTGTTGCAAAAGCATTATTTAATGTGAAAATTAAAACGAATAATAAAGTAATTTTTTTCATGTTCTATAGATTTGTTGCGTACCCCAAACCTATAGCAACAAAGATTTTAGCAAGAAATTTTTAGACTATTCTCAAATTTATTTGGTTAAAATACACGAACTTAGATAAAGCACACGCTTATACCGACAAAACAGTGTGTTAATCAGCTGTTTTTAAATACACTTTATAGATGACTTTTAAAAGTAGAGAAATAAAAAGCTAAAAAAAATCATCTTTTTAAAGCAAAATAGCCCCTTAAAACTTCTCTGTTATTTAAGGTAATTCGGTACCAATAACTATCGGTTGGTAATAACTGTCCGTTATAAACCCCATCCCATCCTTGAGAATTTGGAAGCAAAAATTTTAGTAATTGCCCGTATCTGTTATAAATTGAAATATTATTTATGCTGTTATTTAAATCTGTAACCGTCCAATAATCGTGTTTTCCATCGTTGTTTGGCGTAAAATATTTTGGAATAAAATAATCTTCGTTCGTAATGTTAACTGTAAAATTAGATTCGTTGCTATCGCAACTCGTTTCGTTGTAAATATAAATGGTTTGAGAACTGTTAATAACATCTCCCGCTTGTAATAACGTACCATTTCCGCCTGATTGTGTATAATAATTTCCGTTGTTAAGTACGGGCAAAGTATAGCTTGCGCCAATAAAATTTTGCAATGTATCAACGGGAACAAAACTGGAGCAATCGGATAATTGTTCAACAAAGTTTGAAAACGGATAAGGTTTCCAATTGGGGTAAGTTCGTGATGCATCATCTATAACCACACAGGTTAGATTAGGATTAAAATCAAAATGCATAATGGTGGCGTTTTCATTGGTGCCATTTCTAATATTTAACCAACATAAATCATTATAACTACAATCTAAATTTACCAACGAGGTGTTTTTAGACATATCTAATTGTGTAATTTGATTATTTACACAACTTAAATCGCTAAGCAGCGTATTTTGCGTAACATCTAAACTCGTTAGTTGGTTATTAAAACATAACAATACGCGCAAATTAGAATTTTGGGTAACGTCTAAACTCGTTAGTTGATTGATGCCACAATCCAGAAAGGCTATATTGGGATTTTGTGTAACATCTAAACTGGTGAGCATATTGCCTCTTACAAGTAAAGAGTTTAGGGTTGAATTCTGAGTTACATCTATATTGGGTATTTGATTGTTTTCGCACACCAAAACATTTAGATTTAAGTTTTGTGTTACGTCTAAACTGGTTATCAAATTATTACCACAGGTTAATGAAATTAAATCGGTATTGTTAGTTACATTAATTGCTGTAAGTTGATTAAAATCGCACCACAGTATTTTTAAAAGCGAAAGCGCAGACACATTTAAACTGGTTAATGCGTTGTTGTTACAAAATATTTCGGTGAGGTTAAAATTAGAGCTAATCGGTAAACTGGAAAGGTTGTTTTCTGAGCAATCAAGAATGGATAATGCAGTAAAATCTTGAATGCCGGTTAAATCGGAAATATTTAGTGCGTCAATATATAATTCGGTAATGGTATTAATGTTTGCAGTGGGCACAAAATCATCTAAAGCCCCCGAGTCGTAACCTAAATTTATTAAAGCTTGTTCAAAATTATCATCGGGTACAAAGGTATTTTGAGAAATACAATAGCTACTTATTAAAAATAAGTATAAGGTAAAAAAGTTAATTTTATTAACCATACATTTTTAATTCTCATTACCCACATAAGTAATTAAAATTTCAACACGTCTATCGAATTTTGGGTCGCCACCAAGCGGAAATTTTCGGCGCATCCCCATGTAGCGCATCCTTTTTTTACTAACGCCTTTTTTGGCAAAATAATTATATACATATTTTGCCCGAGCTTCAGATAAATTGCGTTTTTTGGTTCTTCTGTTTACGGCATCACGCGAAAATTGCGTGCAGCACACATGTCCTTGAATGGTAAAATAAATATCATCGCGTTCAACCAAAGCGTCGGCAATAGCGGTTAGTATTTTTTTAGAATCCGGGGTAACGGTAGCATAACCTGTTTTAAATAAAATATTTTCAAAAGTAATTTTATCACCAACTTTAAGTTTGCTCTTTATTTGTTCAGGTACATTTTTCTTTTTAACTGTTTCTGCAATGGGTTTTACTTCCTCAACAATTTCAGGTTTTGGCTTTACAATAATTTCTACTTTTCGGTTTAATCCCCTAATTTTCAATAGGTTTTTTTCATTAACTATTTTGAGTAAAATTTTACCTTTTCCGTCAACATTCGTAATTAAAGATTCGCTTATTTCGTTATTGGAAAAAATAGATTTTATGGCATTGGCGCGTTGTTGCGATAGTATTAGGTTATAATCGTCGGCACCAACATCATCACAAAAACCATAAATGGAAATGGACTCGATATCGATATCGCTTAAATTTGAAATAAAGAGCAGTAATCTGTTTTCTTCGGTAGGTGGTACCACATATTTATCGGTATCAAAATATACATCGTGTGTGAGTTTGCTTTGAGAAGTAGCTAAATTAAAGCAAAGTAAAATTAGTATGAGTCTAATTAATTTATTCATTATTGGGGGAATAGAATACAAGTATAAAGATACTGTTTTATCTTAAATAATTGGAATAGGCTAAAGGGCTGTTAAGAATTTCGGTAGCTTTCTTTATTTTAGGGTCGTTAATTTTGTAGTAGTCGTATAAACCCTCTCTGTAAACATAGCGTTTAACAATCTCTTTGGTTAAAAGCGTTAATAAATACTCTTTATTCTCGTCAATGGCTTTGGTTTTGGATCGGCTTAAATTTGAAATTAAGGTATTATAATCGGCTTGAATCGCATCGCCTAAATCTTCTTTTTTAGCCGTTTCAAAGGCTTTTAAAAGTACTTTCTCGGTTTGGGTTTCAAATGAAAAATTGTTGGCCTTTAAATAGTTTTTAAAATCTGAAAAATCAGAAGCCGATAGTTTAAAGTTATCAATATCGGTGATTTGATTGTTGTAATAATATTGGGTGGCAAAATCAAAAATCAGGTTTTCGTTTGCTATGGCATTAATAACCGCAGAGTTTTTTAAAGTGCCCATGTTTTCGTCGGGAAAAACGCCACCGCCATCAAAAACCTGTCGACCATTTTTGGTTTTATAGGCATTGTAATTTTCTTGTTTTACCCTTACAGCTTCGCCTTTATCGTTTCTATTCCAATAATCTAAAGATTGGATGCAACGGCCCGAAGGTGTGTAATATCTGGAAATGGTTATTTTAACCTGTGTACCATAGGTTAGCATTTTGGGGCGCTGCACTAAACCTTTGCCAAAACTTCTGGAGCCCACAATAACAGCACGATCTAAATCTTGTAGGGCACCCGAAACAATTTCACTGGCCGATGCGCTGCCACCATCAATTAAAACGACTAACGGGATTTCGGTATCGATGGGTTCTTTTTGCGTGTAATAGGTGCGGTTATATTTTTTTACTTTAGATTTCGTGGTGACCACCAATTGTCCTTTTGGCACAAATAAATTAACAATTTTTATAGCTTCGTTTAGCAGACCACCTGGGTTGCCGCGTAAATCTAAAATCATGCGTTCGGCACCTTGTGCTTTTAAATCCCGCAAAGCGTAATTGGTTTGAGAGGCAGCTTTGTTATTAAATTGCGACAGTACGATATACCCAGTTTTGTCATTAATCATTGAAAAATGAGGCACCGCATTAATCTCAACTTCGGCTCTATTTATGGTAGTGGTTTTAGTTTGGTTTTCGCGTTTATAGGTTACTTCAACCGAAGTTCCCGGAGCACCTTTTAGTAAATTGCCTGCATCATCCTTATAGCTTTCAACAGCGGTATTACCCACTTTAATAATTTCGTCACCAGCTTTTAATCCTGCTTTATCGGCCGGATAATCTTTATATGGCTCAACAATAACGAGCTTGTCTTTATGGGTTCGCACTTTGGCTCCAATACCTATATAATCACCGGTATTGTTAATTCTTGCAGCTTCAACATCTTGCTCGTTTAAAAAGTTTGTGTACGGATCTAAATCGGCCAGCATGCTTTTTATGGCGGTATCCATTAACTCACCCGGATTGGTTTCATCAACATAATTCATGTTGAGTTCTTTAAACAATGTGGTGAATATTTCAATTTGTTTAGCGATTTCAAAAAAATCGTTTTTAAAAGCCGAACCTGTAAATAGGATGCTAAGCGCTAAAACAGGAATTAATATTTTCTTTTTTAGGAGATTTTTCATGTTGGGAATCTTTTATATTATTCAGAAACCTTATCCAAAAACTTTATAAATAAGTGTTTCATTTTGGTTTCAACTTGGGTGAATGTGGGTTTATCTTTGCCAATGTACAAAATCATAAACGCGTGTTGTGTTGTTAAATTGTTAAAAAAATCGGCTTTATTAAGTCTATAAGCTTCTCTTAACAAACGTTTTATGTGGTTTCTTTCAACGGCAGTTTTAAAGTTGCGTTTACTTACCGAAACCCCTGTTTTTGCAAAAACTTCATCATCAAAAGTGGTTTGTAAATACACCAAACGCAGCGGAAAAGCAGAAACCGATTGCCCTTCTGTAAACAATTGATCTATGAGCTTTTTGCTTTTAAGTTTTTCTTTTTTGGAGTAGGTAAGTTTCAACAACAAAGGTTTTAAAAGCCAAAGGTAGTAAAATATGTATTTGTTCGTTTTTTAATTGGTGGTTACAAGCCGTTTTTAGAATATTGAAGGCATCATTATACTAGTTATTTTAATGTAAAAGTTTTTAAAAACGAAAAATGAAAACGGCTTTAAACCTTGGTTTTTCCGTAGTATTTTTTCCGTAACCAAAAGGAGACCTTAACTAATAAAATCAAAGTAGGAACTTCAACCAAAGGTCCGATAACGCCGGCAAATGCTTGCCCTGAATTTAGTCCGAAAACCGCAATGGCAACGGCTATCGCCAATTCAAAATTATTCCCTGCCGCTGTAAAAGCCACCGAAGCTGTTTTATCATATTTTGCGCCCGATGCTTTGGTAACAAAAAAACCAATGATAAACATTAAAGTAAAATAAATAAGTAATGGCACTGCGATTATGAGCACATCCATTGGAATTTTTACAATTAATTCGCCCTTCAGCGAGAACATAATCACGATGGTAAATAACAGCGCTATTAAGGTTATTGGTGAAATGGTTGGTATAAAAGTATTCGTGTACCATGTTTCGCCCTTTAATTTTACTAAAATGAGTCGGCTTAATATGCCCAATACAAATGGAATTCCTAAGTAAATAGCGACACTTTCTGCAATGGTTCCTATGGAAATATCTACAATAGCACCTTCAAATCCAAAATACGGCGGAAGAACCGTTATAAAAACCCAAGCATAAAAACTGTATGCAAACACTTGGAAAATACTATTTAAAGCTACTAAACCCGCTCCGTATTCGCTGCTGCCTTCCGCTAGGTCGTTCCAAACCAAAACCATGGCAATGCAACGCGCCAAACCAATTAAAATAAGCCCCACCATATATTCGGGATAATCCCGTAAAAAGGTAATGGCCAAAACAAACATTAAAATAGGGCCAACAATCCAATTTAAAATAAGCGAAATGGAAAGTATTTTTGTATTTCTAAAAACCTTTGGTAACAGTGAATAATTGACTTTTGCCAAAGGCGGATACATCATTAAAATCAACCCGATGGCAATCGGAATGTTTGTTGTTCCACTATTAAATGAATTGATAATATTGGGAAATGTTGGTATAAAATAACCAAGACCAACGCCTATGGCCATGGCTACAAATATCCACAAGGTTAGATTTCTGTCAAGGAAACTTAGTTTTTTTGGTGCCATTTTTTAGGGGTTTATTTGCGAGAAAACGTAAAATAATTCGGTGGCAATTTGCAGACTACGAGCATTGTATTTTTCAGCTTGTTGTGGCGTATTGTCAAAAGCTTTCGGGTCTTCAAAAGTAATCGGAATGCGTTGTTCTGCTCCTGGAACTAAAGGGCAGGCTTCATTGGCCGAATCGCAAGTCATAACCGCTACAAACCCAGATTTTGGATTAAAATCATCATCCATTTTTTTTGAAAAACCAATTACGGGATGCGTGTTGTCGCTGTATTTAATGGCGTAAATGGGGTTTTTGGTTTTTGAAATTTGCTGTATTTGAAAACCTGATTTCCGTAAGGTTTCTGCAACCATTGGAAAAAGTGCCGTAGTTTCAGTGCCGCCCGAATAGCAAAACACGTTTTTAATATGGAAGTATTCTGCCAAGGTTTGTGCCCAAACTTGGGATAAATGACTTCTTCGTGAATTGTGCGTACAGATAAAGTTGATGCGGATGTCTTGATGGTTTGAAACCTTTGATTGAATATATTCCGTTAGCGGCTGTAAAATGGCTTTACGTTCATTGGAAATATCATCGATTTTTAACGCGTTGATTACACGTTTAATTTCTGTATACAAGGCTGTTTTGTCGGTTATCATGTTAGTTGGTATGTAACGATTGATTAGTCAGATTTTTTTAGCAACAGTCTTCAATATGCGAAACATCTTGATTTAAAAATTGCAACATAGTCTCTTTCATTTTTGTCCAATTTTCTTTGTTAATGCAATAGCAAACACTTGTGCCTTCAACATTTCCTTTTATTAACCCTAAATGCTTCAGTTCTTTTAAATGTTGAGAAATCGTTGGTTGTGCCAGCCCTATTTCATTGACCAAATCGCCACAATAACAGGCGTTTATTTTAAAAAGCTGTTGTAAAATTGCTACCCTGGCAGGATGACCAAAAACTTTTGCGAAAAGCGCAATTTCATTTTGTTGGTCTGTAAACATTTCGGCTTTTGTGAGTCCCATTGTTCTATTATTAGATGATTGCAATATTACGATTAATATACAATCGGTCAAATTTTATTTTAAAGAAAAGATAAAGTAATTGTTATAATTTGTGTGGGATTAATTTAGGACTGGCCAATTTAATTGTTACTTTTTACGACCAGTGAAATGTTCCATGGTTTTATAAATTCCAAGCACATCTCCAGCAAACCAATCAAAAACATTAATCGACATTACGGCTTGACCAAAACGTGTAAATCTATATATGTAGCCTGGGATACTTATTAATTTTTTATTTTTCTCAATCGCCTTAACAATGGTTAAGGCTGTGGCTTCAGGTTCAAGAATTGGAATTTTGGATGTTACGCCGTCAAACATACCTGTATTGATGTAGTAAGGCATTATTGTGGTAACATTTACTTTTTTATCCAATTGCTTCATCTCCAAACGCAAACTATCCGACCAACCGATAAGCGACCATTTGCTCGCTGCGTAAACAGACATTTTAGGGTTTGAAACCAACCCGCCAGACGAAGCAATATTGCAAATATGTCCTGAATTTTGATGCATCATATCCTTAATAAATTCCATGGTGATAAACATGGGGGCCGTTGCATTAATTTCCATTGTTTTTGAAATATCGGAGGCTGTATGCTCATTGAAATATTTGCCAACTATTATGCCGGCATTATTGATTAATACATCAACAGCACCTAGTTCTGATTTAACTTTTTTAGCGGTAGATTGAATTTGTTTCAGGTTTGAAACATCAACGTTGTACCCAAATATTTCTCCTTGGTTTGAAAATTCGGCTATTGTTTTATCAATGTGCTCTTGATTAATGTCCCAAATAATTACTTTGGCTTTTCTTTCTAACATTAAACGAACCATTATTTTGCCAATTCCAGATGCTCCACCTGTTATTAAAACCGTTTTGTCTTTTAATTGCATTTTTTTGTTATGGTTACCAACACTAGTATATCCAAACCTAATAAAAAAATCACCGATATGCAATTAAGTTATTCAACGCTTTTTATGATAACTTTAAATACTAATTCTATTATTTCCTTTATCAATATCCGCCATCATTTCAGAAGGGTCTATCTGAACCGATTTTATCGCCTTTGATGTTTTAAATGTGTAGGTTGGATATGCCCAGGCCCAATCATTAATTATGGTAGCATTTGTTGGTTTTTCGCCACGCATCATTTGTAAAGGAATATAGAAATCTTCGGTGCTTCCATCCTTATAGGTTACGGTTACATCAATAGGCATAGGCATTAACCCAATACGCTCTAACGTAATCGTGTTTCCTTCAACAGATTTAACAGCATAATCAATAGTATTTATGGTTTGTGCAAAATCTATAAAATACCAGTCGAGCTCTAATCCAGTCACCTTTTCTGCTGTTCGTATAATATCAAAAGGTTTTGGGTGTGTAAAGGCAAAATCTTTAAAATATTTTTTAATGGTTTTTTGCAGATTTTCTTCGCCAATTACATACCCTAATTGTGCTAAAAACACTGCGCCCTTACTGTAAGCTTGGGTACCATAAACACTGTTAAATTCATACCTATCTGCGTGTGTGGTAAGCGGTTGTTCTACGCTAGACCGAGCTAAGCCTATATAGCTGTTATAGGCGTTGGCTAGAGGATTTTTTTTACCTTGGTTCATCACCTCATTCATGGCATGATTGCTAATGTAAACGGTAAAGCCTTCGTCTATCCATTCGTGTTTTGTTTCGTTTGTGGCCAATAAAAATTGAAACCATGTGTGTGCGAGTTCATGAGAGGTTACGCCAACCAAACTACCAAAGCTTCGTTTTCCTGTTATTAACGTGCTCATGGCATATTCCATACCGCCATCGCCACCTTGAATTACAGAATATTGTTTGTACGGATAATTGCCAATATGTTTGCTGAAATACTTCATGAGTTCCGCTGTTTTGGGCTGAAGTTTTTTCCAATTTTCCAATTCATTGGCATTCAAATCCTTTTTGTAAAGGAAATGAAGTTTTGGGCCATTGGGCATTTGCAATACATCGTGTATATAATCTGGATCTGCGGCCCAGGTAAAATCGTGCACATTTGGCGCTTTAAAATGCCAAGTGAGTTTGTCGGTGTTTGGTCTTTTTACCGTTCCTGTTTCGTAACCGTAACCAATTTGATTGGGGTTTTGCAAATAGCCCGTACCGCCAACAATGTAGTTTTTATCAATACTCAATTTAACATCAAAATCGCCCCAAACACCGTGGAATTCTCTTCCAATGTATGGGTCGGCATGCCAGCCTTCAAAGTCGTATTCCGCCATTTTTGGGTACCATTGCGCCATAGATAAGGCCACTCCTTCTTTACTATTTCTACCCGAACGACGAATTTGAACCGGAACTTGGGCATCAAAATCCATGTTAAAAGTCACCTTTTCACCGGGTTGAATAGGTTTTGCTAAATCCACCTCTAATACGGTACCAACGGTTTCGTGTTTAATATTTACACCATTTTGTTTTAGTGAATTTACTTTTATATACCCAATTTCGTTAGGCTTTAATTGGCTTATTCTATCGCCAACCCTTGCATCAGGATCTGCAATGGTTCTTGAGCGCACATCCATTTCGCTACCGGGTTGAAAGGCATTAAAATACAAGTGATAATATACCCGGTACAAAACATCTGGCGAGTTATTGGTATATACCAACTCTTGCTTTCCTTTGTATTGATAGGTGTTTACATCCATATCAATGTCCATTTTATAATCTACATGTTGCTGCCAATATCCAGGATTTTGTGTTGATGCCGGTTTGGTAGGCGTTGGTGTTTGGGCAACGGCTATATTTTTTTGGCTATTGCAGGATAGCACTAGTAAAAAACTGAAAAAAGGAAGCATTAATTTTTTCATGATAGATTATTTTTAAATGAAATACACTTTTTTTTTGATAGAAATATAAACAAAAGAGAGACTATTATTAGCCTCTCTTTTTAATATAAATTCTTAATTATTTAAATTTTTGACGCCATGATCAATGCATTATAGGCGTTAACTATTTTTGATGATTTTGATAAATCGGCAAAAGGTTTTACGTTATTGGTATCGCCACCAACAATAACTTTGGTTTTAACTGCAAGTCCGGAATCTAAAATAACCTGTTTTACCTGCGCCGCAGTTAATTTTGGGAAATACGAACGAATTAACGCCGCAACACCAGCAACCGCAGGAGCTGCCATAGAAGTTCCGCTAATGCTCTTGTATTCGTTTTCAGGGAATGTAGAATAGATTGCAGACCCGGGAGCAAATACATCCACATTCTTTTTACCGTAGTTTGAAAAGGTTGAAACCATAGTAGACCCGTACTTTGAAGTTAAGGAACCAACACGAATATAGGTGTTTGAAATTTCAACAAAATTAACATTATCATCAGGGAAATTAGGCTCAACATCAACATTTTCGCCAGAGTTACCGGCCGCATGTACAAATACCACATCGTTATCAGAAGCATATTTTATAGCATCTCTTACCCATTGGGCGTGTGGTGAAAACGATTTACCAAAACTACCGTTAATTACTTTAGCGCCATTATCTACAGCGTAGCGAATAGCCAAAGCAACATCTTTATCGTATTCATCGCCGTTTGGTACAGCTCTTATAGACATAATTTCAACGTTATTGGCAACCCCATTTGCGCCTTTTCCGTTGTTGCGTACCGCTGCAATAATACCGGCAACATGTGTACCGTGAGATTCCGCTTTTTTTACGGGTTTAACATTGCCATTGCCGTAACCTACATCAGATAAATCGTTAATATCATCTCCAGTAGTTCGCCCTCTAAAATCTTTATTAAAATGATAATTTAAACGTTCGTTAATGCTTACTAACGCATCGTTAATTTCTTTTTTGGCTTCAGCTAAAGTTAAATCGTTTAGATCCATACTCTTAGCAATTTGAATAGCTTGAGATAAATTTTGGTCTTCGGTTTCAATTTTATTCACCTCTTCAATGCTGTAATCGCTTTTTCCAAAATGTTGGGTTAAAATGTCGTCGGCATTTTTAACAGCCATGGCTATTTGGTCGTATCTGGTTTTGGTTTCCAAATATTTTTTTGATTCTTTTTCATGTAAAGCCACAGCTTCGTTGTAACGCGGGTTAGAGGTGTCTCCGCTGGCAATTAAGCGTACATACTCCAATTGCTCATCGTAGGCATCTCCTAAAAAATTCCAGCCGTGAATATCGTCAACATAACCATTATTATCATCGTCTTTTCCGTTGTTCGGAATTTCTTTTGTGTTGGTCCAAA
This sequence comes from Hwangdonia lutea, assembly GCF_032814565.1. Lineage (GTDB taxonomy): Bacteria > Bacteroidota > Bacteroidia > Flavobacteriales > Flavobacteriaceae > Hwangdonia > Hwangdonia lutea. The sequence continues at coordinate 1,614,881 of NZ_CP136521.1, read as the reverse complement.
TGTTGGCGTTCAAATCTTCGTGATCGATATCAATACCAGAATCGATAACAGCCACAATAACCGATTTTCCTTTTTTGTTTTTAATAATTTCAGCGTAAGCTTTATCTACACTCATCCCGGGAATGGTGTCTTGTACCAAATCTAAATGGCCCCAATTTTGTTTTTCGGCTTCGGTTAATTCTGAAACCTTTAATGGGATGGCATCAATGTTTTCAACCGGGGTTGAAATGATGTTTGCGGTACCGCCACAGCCGTAAAATATTGACGCTATTAATGCGGTAAGTAGGAATGATTTTTTTAAGTTCATTTGTAATAAATTATAAGTTAATTGAATATATCGTTTGTTGTAAAAATATTAGCCAATCGCACGCCTTTTTCAGTGTGTTTTACGGTAATAATTTCGTTATGGGCATCGTGCTCTAAAAATAGATAGAAATTATTATCGGCGGCTAGGTTTAAAAATTTTTCTTTTTCGTCTAAAGTTAAAAGGGGTCTAGTATCGTAACCCATAACATAGGGCAAGGGCAAATGCCCAACGGTTGGCAGTAAATCGGCCATAAAACAAATGGTTTTCCCCTTGTAGTTAATCATAGGAATCATTTGCTTATCGGTGTGCCCATTGGCAAAAAATATATCGAAACCAAGGGCTGAGTTTTTAAGTAAATCGGTATCCGGAAGGGCGGTAAATTTTAATTGCCCACTTTCTTCCATAGGTAAAATATTCTCCTTTAAAAACGAAGCGCGTTCACGTATGTTGGGTTGGGTAGCCCACTGCCAATGGTTTTTGTTGCTCCAAAAATGTGCATTTTTAAATGCGGTTTCGTAACCAGTTTTTTGGCTGTTCCATTTTATGCTTCCGCCGCAGTGGTCAAAATGTAAATGCGTTAAAAACACATCGGTAACATCATCTTTATGAAACCCGTGTTTTTTAAGTGAGCTATCTAAAGTGTCGTTTCCCCATGGGTGATAGTAACCAAAAAATTTACTGGATTGTTTGTCGCCCATGCCATTATCTATTAAAATAAGGCGATTACCATCTTCAATAAGCAAGCAGCGTGCGGCAATATCAATCATATTATTGGCATCGGCAGGATTGGTACGTTGCCACAACGATTTTGGAACCACACCAAACATGGCGCCACCATCGAGCTTAAAATTTCCGGCATTAATGGGGTATAAGTTCATCTGTTAATAGTTATTGTTTTTTATATGTCAGATGTAATTCGTCATTAAATTTTACGGGCGATATCAAAAATTTAATAAGACTCATTTCATAGCGGCGTAAAATTAAGAAATCTATTGTGAATTCTTATGAAGGTTAAGAATATATTAAGAAATCGACAAGCATCAAATTTTGAAACACCTAAAAAATAAATTACATTTAAGTATGTTAAAACAAATTGGTAATGAAACGTTTGGTAAAACCTCCATTTAATATGAAAAAAATGAAACTATTGAGATTTGGTCGAGATTTTAAACCAGACCAAGAGGTAATATTAAGAGATTATCTGGCCATAGAACGCACACGACTTGCAAATGAAAGAACACTTTTGTCGTATATCCGCTCGTCGCTGTATTTGCTTTTGGGAGGCATAGCGTTTTTTCAGCTTAAAGAGTTTTCAAATTTTGAATATCTGGCATTATTATCTTTAGTTTTTAGTGCTATTTTTTTTGTTATAGGAATTTATAGGTTTACTCTATTAAAAAAGAGCTTAAAAAGACTGTATTATATGAGTGAAAAGCAAGAGAATAATATAAATAACTAGTGCGTAATAAAAACAAACACTAAATGGACCTTATAATAACTTTTGTCATTATACTGTTTGGAGTTTTTCTTTTTGTTAAAGATTATTTTTCAATTGATACGACTTCAATACTTATTATGGCCCTGTTTATTATTGCCGGTGTATTAAGTCCTGAAGAAGGTTTTTCGGGGTTTAACCATCCAGCGACCATAACATTGGGCTGTATTTTTGTTGTAAGCGGGGGCATTTTTAGCTCTGGTATTTTAGATGGATTAAGCTATAAAATTATAAAACTTGCAAAAATACACTATAGTATTGCGTTAATTGTTTTTTGCAGTATTTCCGGCTTGTTTTCGGCATTTGTTAATGATACTGCTGTTGTGGCCTTATTACTTCCAATTGCTTTAACGGTTTGTAAAGAAACCAAAATAGCACCTAGCATGTTGCTTATGCCCATTTCTTTTGCGGCTCTTTTTGGGGGTACTTGCACTTTAATAGGCACTTCTACCAACATTTTGGTAAGCAGCTATGCAAAAAAATATGGTGTCGAAGAGTTTGGCATGTTTGAGTTTAGCACCGCAGCCTTATGTTTGTTGGCAATTGGGTTTGCTTATATTTTTGTTTTAGGTCCTATTTTATTACCTAAAAGCAGAGGTGCAAACCAAGAGTTTACCCGAAAGGCCGAAACATATATTACTGAATTATATGTTGATAAAAATTGCAAGGATATAGGTGTGCCCATTGAAAACACCATGCTTGTTAAAGATTTTAATGTAAATATTCTTTCCATACTTCGCAATGACATTTTAAAACACAATTTTGATGTTAACACCAAGGTTTTAGAAGGCGATATATTAAAAATTATTGCTCCTCCGGAAACATTATCCAGATTATTGGATATTGAAGGTTACAGTGTTAAAGGCAGTAAACGCATGAAAAAAGCCGAAGACAAATACCAAACCTTCACTTTGTACGAAGTTATTATTCCTTTTGGTTCAGGTTTATCGGAAAACTCATTAAAGCAAATTAATTTTAGAAGACAATATAACTCTTCGGTTATTGCCATTCGCCAACGCGGAGAGGTTAAATACCACAAACTTAATAACGTTATCTTAAAAGAGGGCGATATGTTGCTCATGTTGGGCGAGGAGGCAGAAATAAACAACCTGGAATCTCACAACTTAATTGTTAGGCTTTCTGAATACAAAAAAAAGAACACCAATTATAAAAAAGCTATTCCTGCAGTTTTAATTGGAATTGGAGTTGTTTTAGCTGCTGCGGTTAACCTCACATCTATTTTAATAAGCGCCATGGTAGGTGCCTTATTAATGATATTATTGGGCGTTTTAAAACCCATTGAAGCATATAAAACCGTAGAATGGAAAGTCATTTTTATGATGGCGGGCGTACTTTCAATGGGTACCGCACTTGAAAAAACAGGAGGAGCTACTTTAATTGCCAATTTTATTCAAGATACCTTGGGGCAATATAGTGCACATATTACCTTAAGCATAATTTACCTGTTTACATTAATATGTACCAACTTAATTTCCAGTAAAGCGGCTGCGGCCTTAATGGTGCCCATTGTAATTAGTCTGGCGCAGGGTATGCAAATTAGCGAACGTCCTTTTTTGGTGGCTGTAATGTTTGCCTGCTCGCTTACTTTTATGACACCCATGAGCTATCCAACAAATACCATGGTTTATGCTCCGGGAAATTACAAGTTTACCGATTTTTTAAAAATAGGAACGCCTCTTAATATTTTAATATGGTTGGCAGCGTCGTTTATTATTCCTTATTTTTTTCCTTTTTAAGCTTTGTCAGGCAGGGTTGTAATGGTTTGCTTTAAACGCTTACCAAAGTCGAACAAGGCTTTAATCTCTTTTATACTGGCTAAACGTTCCTTTCCGAAAATCAATATTGAGTTTCCGTTAGATTCCACGTGGTAGTATGGGTTACTCTCAAAAAAATGCGTTACATCGTCATTAAAAAAAGCGCTAATGGCCTTTTCGTTTTCGCCCTGCAAATAAAAACGATCGGAAAAATCGTCGTGGTTTTCAATGTCGATATCCTTAAAACCTGCAAGCGCCGACACCTTTTCCAAAAAACCTTCTCGATCTAAGGTAAATTTTGGGATGGTGTGATTTAATTCGATATGAAGCATGGTAGAGCGCACCACTTCTTTAGCGATAAGTTCACCTTCTGAAAATTCGATATCAAATAAAGAAATCGCGTTTTTCCTGTGCTCTAATTTATTGTAAATATGATTGATATGCTTCGTGCTGAAAAACTGAAACTGATTTAAAAACGACACCTCTTTTTCTTTTTTAGGATGGTAATCAAAGTGGTAGTCTTCGGCCAAAATCTCCATATTGGTTTGGCGCCTTGTTAAACTGTTTTTTATAATTCTTGGCACGGGAAGCATGCGCCTTAAAGCAAATGGGTGTTTGGAATCGGTATCGTGCATGTCCAACCCAATAACATCAAAATGTCCACCTCGTTTATCAAATAATTCTTGGTAGCTATTCATGTTTTCCATAACCGTGTGATCAACAAATTCACACAGTGAAAAATCTACAATTACATCTTCATTTTCTGGTACCGCATCAAGCTGTCTTTTAAGCCTGTAATAATTCAAAAAACTGCAAAAATGTTTAACACTTACGTAATAGTTGTTGTCGTCGCCACTCTCCTTAAACATTAAAACATTGGGTTTTAAAACGTTTCTAAAAAATAGTCCAACACTTTTATTAATAATAAAATGAATGATTAAAGTGGTTATTACGCCAGCGATTATACCTGTTATCAATCCTATTTTTAAAGTTAGAATCAAGGTTACTAAAAAAATGATAAGTTGCTCTTTGCCTATTGAAAATATTTTGGTAACAATGCGTGGCGATGCTAATTTATAGCCGGCGTAAACTAATATAGCCATTAATGCCGGCAGCGGAATCCTGGTGAGTTGTGTACTAAACAAAACAATAAATAACACTAAAAAAACGGCATGAAAAAAGTTTGACGACCGGTTGCTCGCGCCATTGTTTACATTAACCGAGCTACGCGCAATAACGGTTACCACATTCAACCCGCCCAAAAGTCCGCTACCAACCGTAGCCAATCCCAATCCTTTAAGGTCTCTGTTAACATTGGAGCGCCTTTTTTCCGGGTCTAATTTATCAACCGCTTTAATGCTCAATAGCGATTCGATGCCCGAAATAAACGTTAAACCCAAAACACTGCCCCAAAATGAAAACGACCATATATTGCTAAAATCTGGTGTTGGAATATCCGAAATTATATTTTGAATGGTTGGAATGCCAGAAATCATATATTCTTTAGCGATAGGATTGGGCTCGTGCAAACCAAACTCAAAATAGTAACTGAACCCTATGGATAACAATACAATCCACATAGGGGCAGGGATAAGCTGTAAATATTTATTCCTGATTTTTGAATAAAACAACATGATAACCAAGCCTAAAATACCAGCCAATGCAGCATAAATTAAGCCTGTATTTTTGTAATTTATGGCGTCGTTAATAGAAAAGGGAATTTCAAAAAGATAATCAATAGTATCCTCGCGCTGGATTCTATGCGCAAGCATAATATGAAATTGTTTGCCTAAAATAATAAGCCCAATAGCTGCAAGCATACCCTGAATGGCAGACGATGGAAAAAAATCGGCAAGAGCGCCCATTCTAAACACCCCTAAAAGCACCAACAAAATACCAGAGCACATAATAGCTACATAAGCACTTTCAAGCCCAAGCGTAGTTATAGCGACTAAAGTAACACCAACCATACCATTTCCCAGCCCAACAATAGTAACATGGCTTCCGCCTAAAATAGACACGGCAATACCACCAACAACACCAGTAATAATACCTGCAATGGGAGGGGCATCACTGGCCATGGCAAGGCCTAAACCCAATGGCAATGCAATAAGGCTCACTACAAACCCCGAAAAAATATTTTTAGGCAAATCCTTAATAAAGGCTCTTAAATTATTTTTTTTCGGACTCATTGTAAAATCAATACATCGGTTGGTAATTCGGTTAAAATATGCTCGATATCGTGTGGGAACAAGCGATCCCAGAACGTCATTTTTGATGGGGCATTCATCACTAATAAATCGGCTCGAGAAATTTGTGCATAATGACCAATAGAATACCCTTTTTTACCAAAAATAGGCTGTAATTTTATGGTTTTGTTTTGGGTGTAAGTTTCGGGAATATGGCTTATAATTTCCTTTATTCTGGAGTTTTCCCTAAGTTTAATACGTTCTTTAATAATATTGGCGCGTCTTAGGGATTTATCATCATCAACTTTTACCGCAATTTGGTCTTGCTTAATTTCTTCAACAATCGTAATTTTTTCAGTGCTTAACTTCGTGGCAACATAAAAAGCCAACTTAATGGTTTGCTCTGTTTTCGGGTCTTTTAAGCCGTTAACCACAATATGGTCACAGGGCACGCGTTCAACCGCAGGTTTTATCAACAGTAAAACAGAGCATTTAGCGTTACGCGTAATTTTTCTGGCAATGGAGCCTACGTAATATTTTAAAAACTGCTCGCGCTGTAAGGCGCCAAGAATTAAAAGGTCTATTTTCTTTTCATCCGTGGTTGATAAAATCACGTCTACCGGATTACCTATTTTAAAAACCACTTCGTAATCTAGGTTGTCTTTTTCAAAGCTATTTAGAATAACTTTGAGCATGTTTATTTTTTCCTCGGAGTTTTCTCCAACGTGTATTAAAAACAGTTTAGAACCAAAAAATATGGCTAACCGAGCGGCTTCAAAGAGATTGGCTTTTAAGTTGGGTGAATAAGCGACACCAATTCCAATACTTTTAAAGGGTTTTAACGACACGGTTTCTATCAATTTTTTTCAGAAAGCTGAAAGATAGTATTTTTTTAAAAACATGGAATCATCTGTTTTACTTAAATTAGTGCCTTAAAAAATATTTATGTTAGAATTAGCAGGTATTATCATTTTAGGCATATTAGCGCAATGGGTAGCATGGAAATTTAAAATCCCCGCCATTTTACCCTTAATTTTAATAGGGTTGTTTGTAGGACCAATAGCTGCCGAATATTTAAGTGCAGATGGTTCTAAATGGATTGAGCCTATTTGGAATGGTAAAAAAGGGCTGTTTCCGGGCGAAGGTTTATACTATTTTGTATCGCTGGCCATAAGTATTATTCTTTTTGAGGGTGGCTTAACCTTAAAGCGAGCAGAAATAAAGAATGTGGGTCCCGTTATTACTAAATTAATCACCTTAGGTTCTGCCATTACATTTTTTGGTGCCGGTATATTGGCTCGTTTTATTTTTGATTTAAGTTGGGAACTATCCTTTTTATTTGCAGGCTTGGTTATTGTTACCGGACCCACCGTAATTACACCGATATTAAGAAATATTCCGCTTAAAAAAGATGTTTCTACCGTGTTAAAATGGGAAGGTATTTTAATAGACCCCATTGGTGCTTTGGTGGCTGTATTGGTGTTTGAGTTTATAAGTGTTGGTGGCGACAGCGGTTTTACAAAAACGGCCTTTATGGAGTTTGGTAAAATTATTCTTTTTGGCACAACTTTCGGGTTTACCTTTGCGCACGCCTTGGCCTTTGCGATTAATAAAAAGTTAATTCCGCACTATCTGCTTAATGTTGTGTCGCTATCCACAGTACTATTGGTTTTTGTTGAATCTGAAGTTTTTGCTCACGAATCTGGACTTTTAGCGGTTGTAGTTATGGGTATGGTTTTGGGCAATAGTAAGTTGGAAAACCTAAAAGAACTGCTCTACTTTAAAGAATCGTTAAGTGTTTTATTAATTTCTATTTTATTCATTCTATTGGCGGCAAACATTGATATTGATGATTTAATGCTGCTTTACACCTGGAAAACCGTTATACTTTTTGCTGTTATTGTATTTGTTATTAGGCCTTTGGCGGTGTTTTTAAGTACACTCGGGTCTAATTTAAAGCTTAACGAAAAACTGTTTATTAGTTGGGTTGGACCGCGCGGAATTGTGGCCGCCGGAATTGCGTCGTTATTTGGTAGTAAACTGTTACGTCAAGGTGTTGCAGGTGCTGAATACATTACGCCTTTAGTGTTTATGATTGTTTTAGGAACCGTTTTATTAAACGCTACAACAGCGCGACGGTTTGCAAAATTGGTGGGTGTGTTTTTAACAAAATCGGAAGGTATATTAATCGTAGGTGCATCTAAGATATCTAGATTGCTCGGGCATTATCTTCATACAAACAATAGGCATGTGGTACTTATTGATAGTAATGAAAGAAACATACAAAAAGCAAAAGAACTGGGGCTGGAAGCCATAACCACAAATATATATTCGGACAGATTGATGGATAATATCGAGTTAAACGACATGGGCTATTTAATGGCGCTTACCGGAAATCCAGATATAAATAAATACGCTATAAATAAATTTAGCAAGCAATTTGGTGAAAACGGATCGTTTAGATTAGTAACAACAAACGAGATGTTAGATGAGAATAACAATCCAAGAGAAGGTTTGTTTTCACACACTGATGATTTTAGCGCTTTAATAGAATTAACAAGAAGGCATCCATCAATTCAGGAAATTGATTTAAAGGATAAAGAACATTACGAAAGCCTAATTAAAATAACCAATGAGGACAAGGATATTATACCGTTATTTATAAAAGACAATGAAGATGAGCTTCATATTATATCGTCTTATAACATGGAGGTTGATAAAATTGAAGACGGATTTCAATTGGTGTATTTAGGAAAACCTTTTGATGTGGAAAAAGTATAATAAAAAGCCCTTTCAAAATTGTTTTGAAAGGGCTTTTTGAATTAAGTTTAAAGGATTTATTATCCTTTTATTTGCAGGTTTGTAAATCCTTTGGAAAGAACAAGTGAATTATCTCCATTAAATTTAACATCTTTCAAATCAATATATTCATTATCAACTTTTATCGATTTTACTTTAAAAGGTAGTCCAATTAAATTAAATTTAAAAGTTTCGTAAGGAGTTTCGTATTTTCCTCTTTTATGAATTCGAATTACCAATTTATTGTCATTTCCAGATAAATTGAACTTTCTTAAACTGTAACGTCCTTTTTTGTAATCAAACCCATCATTGGCGTCTTCGTACAATTCAGAATCTTCTTTACCGTGTTTATAATAAACGTCAAGGGTTAACTCATCAATCGATTTTTCTCCAACATACTGTTGTACGGGATATTTAGGAATAATAGCACCCGCTTTTACAAAAATTGGCATGCTGTCTAAATCGGCATCTACCCAAGTTTCTTTACCGCCTAAAACCAACTCATTGGTCCAGAAATTATACCATTCGCCTTTTGGAATGTACATACGCCTTCCTTTTGCGTTTGGTTCGTTTACGGGGCAAATTAACAGCTGATTACCACAAACAAATTCATCAGTGCGGTAATGTGTTTGAGAATCGTCTTGATCAAATAATACCAACGATTTTAACATAGGCACATTATCTTGCGAATATTGGTGAAATGCGGTATACAAATAAGGTAGTAATTGGTATCTAATTTCGATAAACTTACGTACAATGTTTGTTATGTCGTCATCAAAAGCCCAAGGTTCTTGGTCGCCATGATCACCGGATGAATGGGTTCTACAAAATGGGTGAAAAACCCCAAGTTGAATCCAACGGGCGTAAAGTTCTCCGTTAGGTTGCTCCGCAAATCCACCAATATCCGATCCCGCAAAAGAGAAGCCCGACAAGGCTAAACGCTGCGCTTGGATATTTGCTATTTGTAAATGCTCCCAAGAGGCTACGTTGTCTCCCATCCAAGTGGAGGTGTAGCGCTGTGTACCCGAATAGGCCGATCGTGTAATTACAAATGGGCGCTTTGGGTAATTAAACTTTTTTAAACCATGGTAGGTGGCGCGTGCCATTTGCATGCCATAAATGTTATGTGCTTTACGGTGGCTACAAGGGTTGCCGTCGTAATCGTGCCTTACATCGTTGGGGAATGTTTTTCCCGGAACGTCCATAACTGCAGGTTCGTTCATATCGTTCCAAACACCTTTTACGCCAATATCTTCTATGAGCTCTTTAAATAATCCAGCCCACCATTTTCTAACCTCTGGTCTTGTGAAATCTGGGAAATAACATTCCCCGGGCCACACTTTACCTTTCATGTACGGGCCATCGGCACGTTTACAGAAATAGTCTTTTTCCAGTCCCTCGCGGAAAACATCGTAATCCATATCGATTTTGATGCCTGGATCTATAATGGCCACGGTTTTAAACCCGTCGTCGGCAAGCTCTTTAACCATGCGTTTTGGGTCTGGAAAATAATCTTTATTCCATGTAAAACAACGGAACCCGTCCATGTAATCAATGTCTAAATAAATCGCATCACAGGGAATATTTAATTCTCTAAATTTTGAGGTGATTTCCTTAACGTTAGATTCTGGATAATAACTCCATTTACACTGGTGGTAACCTAATGCCCAAAGTGGCGGCAATTCAGGGGTACCGGTTAAATCGGTATAATTTGAAACCACATCAATCATTTTAGGGCCGTAAATAAAGTAATAGTTCATTTCGCCACCCTGTGCCCAAAAACTGGTTACGTTTCTGCGTTCGTGGCAAAAATCGAAATAGGTTTTAAAGGTATTATCAAAGAAAATCCCGTATGATTTGTTATCGTGTAATGCCGTGTAAAACGGAATGGCTTTGTAAATAGGGTCTGTGTCTTTGCCATAGGCATAAGAATCGGTGGCCCAGTTTTCAAATCGCTTTCCTTTTAAGTTTAAGTGATTTGGTTTGTCGCCTAAACCGTAATAGCTTTCTCCGTTTTGAGCGGCTTTGCTCATTTTAACAATGTCGCCGCCTAACTCGTAACTTTCTTCCCAGTGGAAGCCTTTTTCGTCTTCGCAGATAAGGGATTTATCTTTAGCATCAAAGATAGATTTTCTTAAATCCGATTTATAAATGTGGCAGATTAGCTTTGATGTAGTAACAATGTATTTTTCATCGTCATCAGAAATTTCCAAATGATTGTAGCCTCTGCTTGCATTTTCATCAATAGCATAAGAAAAATCATTTTCAAATTTACCAACGGTGGTATATCTAAATCTTAAAACGCTATCTCTTAAAACAGTAAGTTGAAGGATAACGTTATTTGTAGTTGAAAAATGCAGAACATCCACATCTTTTTTGTAGGTCTTTATGGTAGCAGGAAACAAGTCTCCCTTGTATTCTAATTGGGTATTTAAAATCATAAATGATTAGCAATTTAATTAATTGCCGAAAGTACTAAAATCATTATATTTTAAAGATAAAATTTCAATAAAAATTAAGGAGTTTGGTTACATAAAACACAATCAATCAGCGAAATAATTGTGTTTTACGTAAGGACTGCTTATTGCTTGAATTTAAATATGGAAACACCAAGTGGTGGAAGTGTAATTTCTGCCGAATAATCTTTTCCGTTCCAAGATTGTTTTTTTATGCCAATTTCTTTTGAATTTGAAATACCGCTGCCTCCAAAGGCTTTTTCGTCGCTATTAAAAATCTCGGTTAGTTTGCCTTTTTTGGTAACGCCGATGCGATATTTTTCTCTAACCGTTGGCGTTAAATTACAGACTACAACCACATCGTCTGCTGCTTTTTTTCCTTTTCGGATATACGATAAAACACAGTTTTCGTGGTCATCGAAACTAATCCACTCAAACCCTTCGCTGCTAAATGCTTTTTCGAATAAAGCCGGTGTGGTATTGTATAAGCTGTTTAGGGCTTTAAAAAAGTGTTGAAAGTTTTTATGCGATTTGAATTCCAATAAATTCCAATCTAAGCTACCTTCAAAATCCCACTCGTCTTGTTGCCCAAATTCGCCACCCATAAATACCAGTTTTGTTCCGGGATGCGTAAACATGTAGCTGTATAAAAGACGGAGGTTGGCAAAGCGCTGCCACTCGTCTCCAGGCATTCGCCCCAGAATAGATTTTTTGCCGTACACCACCTCGTCGTGCGAAAGCGGTAACATAAAGTTTTCAGAAAAGGCATAAGCCAAACTAAAGGTAATATCGTTTTGATGGAATTTTCTATAGATTGGGTCTTTGGCAAAATACTCTAAAGTATCGTGCATCCAACCCATCATCCATTTCATGCCAAAACCTAAACCGCCCAAAAACACGGGTTTGGAAACGCCCGGAAATGCGGTTGATTCTTCAGCTATGGTTTGCACATCAGGGAAAGAGCTGTAAACTTCTTCATTCAATTCCTTTAAAAAGCTTATCACGGCTAGGTTTTCCCTGCCGCCATGTATATTTGGTTCCCATTCGCCATCTTCTCTCGAATAATCTAAAAACAGCATAGAGGCAACGGCATCAACACGTAAACCATCGGCGTGGTATTGGTCTAGCCAAAACACGGCATTACTTATTAAAAACGAACGCACTTCATTGCGTTCATAATTAAAAATCAAACTTTTCCAATCTTGATGGTAACCTTTGCGTTTATCAGGGTGTTCGTATAGGTTCGAACCATCAAAGAACCCCAATCCGTGGGCGTCTTCTGGAAAATGTGATGGCACCCAATCTAAAATAATGCCTATTCCGGCTTGATGGAATTTATCAACTAAATACTTGAATTCTTCGGGATAGCCAAAGCGCGATGTTGGTGCAAAATACCCCGTAACTTGATAACCCCAAGAGGGGTCGTACGGAAACTCCATAATTGGCATAAACTCGACGTGTGTAAAATTCATGTCTTTTACATAGTTAACCAAATCGTCGGCAAGCTCGTAATAGGACAGAAACCGATTTTCTTCCACCTGCTTTTTCCAAGATCCCAAATGGACTTCGTAAACCGAAAAGGGCGCATCTAACGCATTGTGTTTTTTACGCGTTTTCATCCAGTTTTTGTCTTTCCACTTATAATCGTCGTCCCAAACTATAGAGGCTGTTTTTGGATTGTGCTCATAGCGCCTTGCATAAGGGTCTGCTTTTTCAGTTTTTATATCGTTGTTGTTGCTCTGTATTTTATATTTATATATCGCCCCTTTTTCAACAAGCGGAATAAAGCCTTCCCAAATACCACTGGAATCCCAACGTACGTTTAATTGGTGTTCGCCTTCCATCCAATAATTAAAATCGCCAATTACAGAAACCTGTTTTGCCGTGGGTGCCCAAACTGCAAAATATACACCATCAATACCATCAACTGTAATAAGATGAGAACCAAATTTTTCGTAAAGCCTAAAATGTTTCCCGGCTTTAAAAAGGTTGATATCGAATTCTGTAAATAGACTGTGTACTTTTACCTGTGCCATAGATTATAGATTAATGATTTATTATGTTAGATATTCCTTTCAAAGGAATTACGGCCCATTCGGGTCGGGAATTGAGCTCGTAACCCAACTCGTAAACTGCCTTTTCCAATAAGCAGTATTTTAATATAAATATGCGTTCTTGATTGTATCCTAAGTTTAAATTTGCGTTTTGTGTTTCGGTCACATAGGTTCCTAAAAACAAGCCCGTAATGTAACGGTATAATACTTCTGAAGCTTTAAATAACGCCTCTTGATTGGCCTTGTAATGGGTTTTGCCATTATTGAATATGGTTGCGTAAATGGCATAGTGAAAAGACCGAAATAATCCCGCAACATCTTTTAAGGGTGGTTGTTTTACTTTCCGGTCGCGGATGGTGCTTTCGGGTTCGCCTTCAAAATCTATAATGTAAAAATCGTTGTCCTTCACTAAAATCTGGCCTAAATGATAGTCGCCATGAATACGGATGCGCTCGCCTTTTAATTTAGTCCAATCAAAATTTACAAAACGCTTTCTGATGCTGTTTTTTTTATCGACAAATTCGTTGGCTAACACCAAGGCTAAGCCCTCCAATCTGTGCATATTGTTTTCAATTGCATTTAGCCTGTTTTGAAATTGATGGAGCATTTTGTTTTTCAACCAAACCGAATAATCGCCGTTATAATGGGCTGGAGTAAAGGCGGTTTCTTCAAATTCTGAACCCAATGCAATGTGCATTTCGGCGGTGCGTTTTGCCAAGGTTTTAACCTGATTAAACAGGCTTAAACCTGCCCAATCTATAATTTGTGGCGGTATATCTTGAATGCTTAAACGCTGATATAATTCGGTATTTGGAAGGGTGTCAATATTAATGTTTTTGTATTCTAAATTTGAAAACACCTTGTGCAGTTCTTTTAGCATATACGTCCATGCGTCGCCCTGGTTGGGAATCATTTCTTGCAATAAACCTATAGTAAGATTAGTGTTTTCAGAATCTACTAAATTAATACTTCCCAAATACGAAGGGGTGTTTTGGAACTCTTTTTTTTCTGATAAAAACCGACTCATTTCGTAATCTGGATTTTTATCTGCAAAAATGCGTCTGAAAAATTTTAACACATACTTTTCGTTGTAAACTAAAGAGGTGTTGCTTTGTTCCACACCCATAAACCTTGACGATTCGTAGGTTTTATTTTCAAACAAATGGCTTTTGTGGTATTGTACTTTTGTGGTGTCTTTAGGCTCTGCCGATGCAATGCGCTCAAAAGCCAGTTTTCTAAAAGCTTCTAAGTTAACGGCATCAATAATATAGCCCTTTTTGTTGTTAATTTCAATGGGAAGAATTCTATCGTTTTGTGCAAAATTCTCATCGGTTACAAATGCAATAGGTAAAAAGTAATGCTGATAAAAAGCTTCAACAAAATTAACCTCCAATATCAGTCCGAAATAAACTTCCCCGTGCTGTTGGATTTTAAAATATTCAGCGAGTTCGATATATTTCAATTGGCTCGATTTACCACCGTACCAACGTTGCTTAACCATGTAATCTTCTAAAACATCCGATAGAAAAACTTTTACAAATTCATTGCTATCAAGCAGTTCGTTCCAACTTTTATTAAACTTAAAAGGTTGGTTTAAGGCTGATATAGAAGCTTGTTCTGGCATACTATTTATTTATCTTGAAGATATGAAATGGCATGGTTGGATGCAATTCCACATAGCACCATTCGCTATTCCAATTGTAGCGACTGTCTGTAATTAAATCGTGCATTTCTATATTTTGACCGTGATGTACTTTTAAATCGTGCAGTGGGACTTGTACGTTGCCCTGTTGCGAATGTTTCGAATCGAGGCTAATTACTACAAACAACTCATTGGTACGGTCGTCATTCCATTTATAAAAAGCTATTAAATTATCATTTGCTATATGGCAGAATTTAATGTTATTGGTTTGCTGGAGTGCAGGATTGTTGTGCCTTATATGATTTATTTTCGATATAATAGTAATTAGCTTGTTTTGAATATCCCAATCGTAATGTGTGATTTGGAATTTTTCTGAATTAAGATATTCTTCTTTCCCAAGCAAAGGACTTGAATGCATGTATTCAAAAACAGGGCCATAAATACCAATACAAGAGCTTAAAGTGGCTGCCAGCGTATAGCGTAGCATGTGCATGGACTCGTTGGCGCCTTGTAAATGATACGGATTGATATCTGGTGTATTTGGCCAGAAATTTGGCTGCATATATTCGCGTAATTCGCTTTTTGTTAGTTCTTCTATATATTCAATAAGTTCGTGTTTGCTTTCCCGCCAAGTAAAATAAGTGTAAGACTGTGTGTAGCCTTGTTTGGCAAGTTGCTGCATTACTTTTGGTGCGGTAAAAGCTTCGGCTAAAAAGATAACATCGGGATGTTTTGCTTTCACCTTGGCGATAATCCAATGCCAAAAATAAAAAGGTTTGGTGTGTGGATTATCAACTCTAAAAATGTGAATGCCACAATCTATCCAATACATTAAAATATCCAAGCATTCTTTCCAAAGGTTTTTATAATCTTCACTTTCCCAGTAAATGGGTAAAATATCTTGGTATTTTTTTGGTGGATTTTCGGCATATTGCACGGTGCCGTCCGGTCGCCATTTAAACCATTTTGGGTGGTCTTTAACCCATGGGTGATCTGGAGCTGCTTGCAATGCATAATCCATAGCAATTTCCAAGTTGTTTTCCTTGGCCTTTTTAATTAGGGATTTAAAATCGGAAAGCGAGCCTAATTCCGGATGAATATCTTTATGCCCGCCATGTTTAGAGCCTACGCCCCAAGTGGAACCCACATCGCCATCTTTAGCTTCGGTGGTGTTGTTTTTTCCTTTTCGGTTAACTTCGCCAATAGGGTGAATGGGAGGTAAGTAAACCACATCGAAACCCATATTTTTTATTCTAGGAAGCAAACGCTCGCAATCCTTAAAGGTACCATGAACCCCTTCTTTTTCTGATGCTGAACGTGGAAAGAATTCGTACCACGTACTGAACCGTGCTTTTTTTCTATCAACATAAACGCGGTATTCTTTTGAGGTGTTCTCAAGGATTTTTACCGGATTATTATAAAACAGCTCATAAAGTTTTTTTGTGCTGGCTTCGGTAATGGCTTCGCCATAATCGTTTTCATCCTGAAAAATACGATACAGGTGATTTAAATAGGTTTTATCTTCAGCATTTACTTTATCTAAAATAGCCTCAATAAACTGAACGCCTTCCAATAATTCTGAACGCACATGCTGACCGTCGTTTATTTTTCGGATTAAACCGTGCCTCCAATTTAAGGCGTAATCAACCCATGCCTGTACTTTATAAGTGTAGAAGCCTTGTTTTTCAACCGTAAAAGCCGCTTGCCATTCATCATTCGATAGCAAACGCATTCTCGTCTCCTGCCATTTTTTAGCCTTTTCGTGTTTATATAAAACCGATGCTCCCAGTACATCGTGCCCATCGGCCATTATGTAAGCCTCAATATTAACAATTTCGTTTACTACGCGTTTAATATAAAATTCGCCACAGTTAACGCTAGGCGAAACATAGTCTATTACAACTCTTCTTTGGTCTTGCATGTTTGTTGATTATATGTTGCCAATCAAATCGGATACTAAAGTATAGCCAAATTGGCATAAGAAAAATAAAAGTTTTTTTAGTCTCGGTTTTTTAAGTTATCAGAATTTTGGGATAATTTTTTAAATAACAAATCCCGGTGGGATTGTAGCGCCTTTTTTAATAACCACAATACCTTGTTTAATCATATACGTATCTGTTTCAACTTCCTCTAAATGTGCGCCTCCGTTTATTCTAACATCATCACCAATGCGACAATTTTTATCTAAAATCGCATTTTTAATAAAGCAACGCTGGCCAATACCCAATAAAACCGGGGTTTCATTTCTATCAATTATTAAATTGTTTTCGTAATAATCTGATCCCATCATATAGGTGTTTATAACGGTTGATTCGTCGCCAATTCTAGAACGAATACCAATTACAGATTGTTCTATTTTCGCAGCGCTGATAATACAACCTTCGGCTATTACGGCCTTTTCTAACATGGTGCCTGCAATTTTTGAAGTGGGCAACATGCGCGCATGGGTATAGATTCGTTTTTTCTTATCGTATAAATCGAACTTAGGAATATCGGCGGTAAGCCCAATGTTGGCTTCAAAGAATGAATCTATGTTTCCAATATCGGTCCAATACCCTTCGTATTGGTAACTCAGTGTTTTTTGGGTTTCTATACTTTGAGGAATGATTTCTTTTCCAAAGTCATTGGTATCTGGATTTTGCATTAACTCGGTTAATAAATCCCTGTTAAAGATATAAATGCCCATTGATGCTAAGTAATCTCTACCTTGGCTTTTCATGTCGTCACTTACTTCCGATGTCCAATCTGGTAATAAACTGGCATCTGGTTTTTCAATAAATGAGGTAATGATATTAGAATTGTCTGCTTTTAAAATCCCAAATTCTGTTGCCTCTTTAGCGGTAACGGGAATGGTGGCAATGGATATTTTAGCTTCGGCTTCGACATGGGCATCAATCATTTTTTCATAATCCATTTGATATAATTGATCTCCGGAAAGTATTAAAAAATAATCGAATTCATGTTTTAAAAAATGGTGCATGCTCTTGCGAACGGCATCCGCAGTCCCTTGAAACCAGGTTTTATGATTGGGTGTTTGCTCAGCGGCTAAAATGTCGACAAAAGCACTGCTAAAAAAACTAAAATGATAGGTGTTTTTGATATGCTTATTCAACGAGGCCGAGTTGAATTGCGTTAATACGAACATGCGTTTAATATCCGAATTGATGCAATTTGAGATAGGGATATCTACTAATCTGTATTTCCCGGCAATAGGAACGGCCGGTTTTGATCTTGCTTCTGTTAACGGATATAGTCTTGAGCCTTGGCCGCCACCTAATATTATGGCTAATACTTTGTTGTTTATCATTTTTAGCTGTGGTTTAGGTTATTATAAAATATAGTTTTTTAAAAAGCCGTGTGCTTCTGTAATTTACAACTTTTATGTTAAAGATTTATATAATGTTTCGACTTGTTTGGCTATGGCAACCCAGTCAAAATGATCTTCAACGCGCTTCCTCCCGTTTTTTGCCATGGTTTCCCTGAGGGCTTTATCGTTAATTACGTTATTAACGCCATCGGCCAAATCTCTAGAGAATTTATCGGGGTCAATAGGTTCAAAAGGTGCTTCTTTTTGTTGTTCCAAAGGAATTAAAAGTCCTGTTTCGCCATGCACAACCACTTCCTTTATGCCGCCAACCGCACTAGCTACAACAGCCGTGTTACACGCCATGGCCTCGATATTTATAATGCCAAAAGGTTCGTAAATTGAGGGGCAGCAAAACACATCGGCATGCGAGTATAACTGAATGATTTCTTCTTTGGTAACCATCTTATCAATCCAAATAACGTTATCTCTTGTTTTTTTCACCTCATTAACAGCGTCTTCCATTTCTTTACCGATTTCCGGTGTATCGGGTGCTCCGGCACAAAGTACTATTTGCGTGTTTGGGTCGATGTATTTTATGGCATTTACCAAATGAATGATGCCTTTTTGACGCGTAATTCTACCCACAAAAAGTACATAAGGTTTTGTTTTGTCAACCCCATATTCATCTAAGGTTGAGGTTTCAGAAGTGGTAATATATTGTTGCAGATTAATACCGTTGTAAATAACGTGTATTTTGCTTTCGTCAACATTAAAATGTTTGATAACATCGTCTTTGGTTTCCTCTGAAACGGCAATTAGGGCATCTGCCATTTCTATGGCTGTTTTTTCAACCCACGACGACGCATCGTAACCTCGTCCTAACTGTTCCCTTTTCCACGGTCTTAATGGCTCGAGCGAGTGCGTGGTAATAACAAGCGGGGTGCCGTAGCACAATTTAGCTACAATGCCGGCAAAATGCGCGTACCAGGTGTGGCAATGTACCACGTCGGCATCAATGGGATCTGCATTCATGTGCAGGCAGGTGCTTAGTGTTTTAAAAACGGATTTTAGTTTATCCTCTGAGTTTTTAAATACACCATCATCAAACGGAAAGCCTTTTACAGTTAAATTATCCGATGTGTTATTTTGGTCTCCAAAACATCTTACATCCACCTCCATGAGTTTGGTTAGTTCGCCAGCTAAATATTCAACATGAACTCCTGCGCCACCGTAAACATAAGGTGGAAATTCTCTAGTGTAAAAAAGTGCTTTCATCTATTGTTCTTTATTGTTTTGTTGAATTAATAAGATGTTATGCGCAAAGCAAAATAGCATTTTAAAACTTATTTGCTTATGCCCATTTCAAATCAAATGGTTCAGTAAAACATCAAAAAAAGCAATTAAAAAAGCGGTTTGTTTATTAATTGAAAATCAACCTAAAGCTTGCTAAATCCGTAAAAATGTTAATAACAATGCATGGCTAGACGTAAAAAAAATTAAAATTCAGTGCGAGTTAAACACAGTGTTTTTAGGTATTTACCAAAGGTTTAACCATTAATGATGTTTACTGTGTTATAAACATACAAAATAATTGTCAACAATTTTGAGGTAATTTTATTTTTACGAAAAAAAAGGTATTCGCCCGATAAAAGGAAATTATCAATAAAAAAAGATAAGAAAATTCGAATTTTACTTTAATTCCTATAATGAAATAAAAAGCACATCCAGTAGGGACTATTCGGGTTTTAAAAATTAATAAACACGTAACAATTTAATGGATTAAAAAGTAAACTCTTAAAAGTTAAAATATTTTGAAGCGTATTTAATCATTCAGTTTTAAAACGGCCATAAATGCTTGTTGCGGAATTTCTACATTACCCACCTGTCGCATACGTTTTTTACCTTTTTTCTGTTTTTCCAAAAGTTTACGCTTTCGCGAAATATCGCCACCGTAGCATTTTGCAGTCACATCTTTACGGAGAGCTTTTATGGTTTCCCTAGAAATGATTTTGGCTCCAATAGCCGCTTGAATAGGAATGTCGAATTGCTGCCGTGGTATTAGTTCTCTCAATTTTTCGCACATTTTACGACCTATATTTTGGGCATTATCTGCGTGTATTAATGCTGATAGGGCATCAACCGGTTGGGCATTTAATAATATATCTAAACGAACTAGTTTTGAAACTTTCATTCCAATAGGGTGATAATCAAAAGAAGCATAGCCTTTAGAAACGGTTTTTAAACGATCGTAAAAATCGAAAACAATTTCTGCCAGAGGCATTTCAAAAGTCAACTCAACACGTTCTGGTGTTAAATAGGTTTGATTGGTAATAATACCGCGTTTTTCAATACACAGCGACATGACATTTCCAACAAAATCGGCTTTTGTGATAATGGTTGCTTTTATATATGGCTCTTCTACTCGGTCGATGGTTGAAGGATCGGGTAAGTCTGATGGGTTATTTACAATAATGACTTCATCGGTATTTTTGTTGGTGTATGCGTGGTACGACACATTGGGTACGGTTGTAATTACCGTCATATCAAACTCGCGCTCTAAGCGTTCTTGGATAATTTCCATGTGAAGCATGCCTAAAAAACCACAGCGGAAACCAAAACCTAAAGCCGCCGAACTTTCGGGTTGAAATACAAGTGAGGCATCATTTAACTGAAGTTTTTCCATCGAGGCTCTCAGCTCTTCATAATCTTCGGTATCAACAGGGTAAATACCGGCAAATACCATAGGTTTTACATCTTCAAAACCTTCAACAATATTGGTGGTTGGTTTGGCAAAATCGGTGATGGTATCGCCAACTTTCACTTCTTTGGCCGTTTTTATTCCGGTAATTAAATAACCCACATCACCAGCTTTTACACTTTGTTTGGCAACTTGATTTAGTTTTAAAGTGCCTACCTCGTCGGCATAATAATCTTTTCCTGTAGCGACAAATTTAATGTGCTGACCTTTTTTAATTTCGCCGTTAAAGACTCTAAAGTACGTTTCAATACCTCTGAAGGTGTTGTAAACCGAATCGAAAATTAAAGCTTGCAATGGCGCATCGGGGTCGCCTTTTGGTGCAGGAACACGCTTGATGATGGCTTCTAAAATATTGTCGACACCAAAACCAGTTTTTCCACTGGCGTGAATCACTTCTTCGGGGTCGCAACCAAGTAAATCTACAATATCATCGGTCACTTCTTCGGGGTTGGCGCTGGGTAAATCGACTTTATTAAGAATTGGAATAATCTCCAAATCGTTTTCCAAGGCTAAATATAAATTAGAAATGGTTTGCGCTTGTATGCTTTGCGCGGCATCAACAATAAGCAAGGCCCCTTCGCAGGCTGCAATAGACCGTGACACCTCGTAACTAAAATCTACGTGACCAGGGGTATCAATTAAATTGAGAATGAATTTTTCGCCCTTATATTCATAGTCCATTTGAATGGCGTGCGATTTTATGGTAATCCCGCGTTCGCGTTCCAAATCCATGCTATCCAATAATTGGTCCTGTTTTTCCCTGGCGGTTACAGAGCCTGTGTAGTCCAACAAACGGTCGGCAAGCGTGCTTTTACCGTGATCTATATGGGCAATGATGCAAAAATTTCTAATATTCTTCATAGTCAATAATCTTCATAAAAAGATGTTGCAAATATAGATGATTTTATCTGGATATATTTATTGTTTTTAGGGTATTGAAGGGTACTTTTATAAATATTTCATTCATTTTCAATACTTTTGCAATCCAAAATATAATTGTGGTAAAAATAGATAACATAGAACTCCCTGATTTTCCGTTGCTTTTAGCCCCGATGGAAGATGTGAGCGATCCGCCATTTCGTGCTTTGTGTAAAGAACAGGGTGCCGATGTGGTGTATACCGAGTTTGTATCGAGTGAAGGCTTAATACGCAACGCCGCAAAAAGTGTAATGAAGCTTGATATTTACGAAAAAGAACGGCCTGTTGGTATTCAAATTTTCGGCGCGAATTTAGATAGTATGCTGCAAACCATAGATATTGTTTCGGCATCAAAACCTGATATTATCGATATTAATTTTGGCTGTCCCGTAAAAAAAGTGGTGAGCAAAGGCGCTGGCGCTGGCATTTTAAAAGATGTCTGCCTGATGGAAAAATTGACTGCCGAAATGGTAAAACGTACCAACATTCCTATTACGGTAAAAACCCGTTTGGGCTGGGACCACGACTCCATAAAAATTGTTGAGGTAGCCGAACGCTTGCAGGATGTGGGCTGTAAAGCCATTGCTATTCACGGGCGTACACGAGCCCAAATGTATAAGGGCGATGCCGATTGGAAACCCATAGCCGATGTAAAAAACAACCCGCGCATGCATATTCCCGTGTTTGGAAATGGCGATATTACCTCGCCGGAAAAAGCCATGGAAATGCGCGATAGCTACGGACTGGATGGCGCCATGATTGGTCGTGCCAGCATTGGCAATCCGTGGTTTTTTAAACAGGTAAAACACTTCTTTAAAACCGGCGAACATTTAGCACCCATTTCTTTGGAAGAACGTGTTGAAGCGGCTCGCCGACACTTACAGATGGCGATAGATTGGAAAGGCGAAATTTTGGGTGTTTTTGAAACCCGCCGCCATTACACCAATTACTTTAAAGGGATACCGCATTTTAAGGAACACCGCATGAAAATGGTAACCAGCGACGCCTCTAAAGACGTATTTGCTGCTTTTGATACCGTGTTGGAAAAGTTTGCGGGTTATGAATTTGTGGAGTAGTTTTTTGAGTCAAACCTTAATCATTTACTTTTGCTAGCCCACTTGTCATCAGCATTTTTTACAACTTTCCATAAAATTAGAAAAAAAGCAAAAACCGAAGAAAACCAAGCAATATTATAAACTCCGAAACCAAAATCTTCAATAGGGATAAATCGTGAAAAGTTATACCCTAGAGTAAGACTAACTAAGAATATTCGGGTTAAGCACTTAAACCTACTTGGTTTAAGTAGCATTTCATAAACACCAATTAGCAATATAAATAAAAAGAACGATTCATAATATGTAACTAAATTTATTAGTGAGTCAAGCTCAGGATTAGCTTTCCTCCATTCTTCCATATCGAAATAATCTTTTATTGACAATATTAGTTGAATTAGAATTACTATTATTGAAAAAAGAGGATTGTATAATTTCATGAAACTATTATTGCGTCTGCACCAGTGCTTTTGTAATACGCGCCGACGCTATTTTTGAGGCCAAAATCCCTAAAACAGAAATGGTTATAAATACGATAAAAAAGTTTTCGGTTTTTATGGTTACAGGATACGCCAACGAGGGTGTTATCATGACTAGATCGAACGTTTTTTGAAGCACCAAAATTATCAAGGCTAAGCCCAGGCCAACCAATCCGCCTAAAACCGACATTAATGTGCCTTGTAAAAAGAATATTTTGCGAATGTCTATTATGGTGGCGCCTAAATTGAAAAGGGTGTTGAGCGATTTTTTTTTGTCTAAAATCATCATAATAATCGACCCGATAACGTTAAATAAAGCGATAATTAAAACCAATGTAAATATTAAATAAACGGCTAAATTTTCGGTGTTTAGCATTTTGTACAATGCATCGTTAAGTTGTGCGCGGTTTTTTATAATAACCCTGTCGCCCAAAACGGTTTGGATTGCTTCTTTAGCCTGAAGCTCGTTGGCGTCTGGGTTTAGTTTAAACTCAATGGACGATACTTGGTTGGGTTTATAATTTAAAAGGTTTTGTGCCAAATTTATGGATGTAAAAACATAGGTGTCGTTTAGGGTTTCGTTAATATCGAAAACCCCAACATTAACGGCGTTAACGGAATTAAAGGCGTTTT
Organism: Hwangdonia lutea; assembly: GCF_032814565.1. Lineage (GTDB taxonomy): Bacteria > Bacteroidota > Bacteroidia > Flavobacteriales > Flavobacteriaceae > Hwangdonia > Hwangdonia lutea. The sequence continues at coordinate 1,591,017 of NZ_CP136521.1, read as the reverse complement.
TGGCCGATGTAATTTGCCCTGTTCCGGGTTTGGGAACATACAAGTTTATGGGTTTGGCATAATTTAAAACTCCAAAAGAGAGGTTGTTGGAAATACCCCAGCCCACCACAATCTGATTGGTATTTTGCTCGAGCCAGCTGCCTTGCGAGATTACAGAATCGATGGCAACCACGTTTTTAAAATGGGCATCAACGCCTTTTATGGTGGCCAAATAATTTTTATCGTTCGAGGCCACAATGACGCGCTCTTCAATAACTTTCGAGAATTCTGCAACAGCCTCTAAATGGTTTAATTTATTAAGGTCTTCGTCAGTGATAAAAAATGATTTCCCAACGGTGGTTTCGGCTTTTAAGTCGGGATCGACAATAGTTGAAAATTGCAGTGTAAAATCTTTTAAACCCGCAAAACCAGAAAGCACTATAAATAATGATGCTGCACCCAGAATGATACCAATAACCGCAATAATGCTAATAATATTAATAGCGTTGTTACTGCTTTTTGAGCGTAAATAACGTTTAGCGATATACAGTGAAACATTCATGATTTAAATATAAAAATAAAAATGAGTTTTACTCGATTGTCGAGATTAGAAATGTTTCAATATGCCCTTGGAATCAAAATTAGTTTTTCAGAAAACACACCTGTGCGATTCGGCAGATATGATTTTCTTAAAAACGAATTGCTTTTAGAAATTTATATAACCGATTACGATTTTTTTCGTTTATCAAGAATGGAAGGGTCTTTTATGGGGTTGTCGCCTCCTTTTAAAGACTTATCAATGTTGTCGATATACTCTAAAGAATCGTCAACAAAAAACTCTAAAATAGGCATACGCCGTAATTGGTTTTTGGTACGCTGCGCCAATTCGTGCCTAATTAACGGCGCGTTAGATTTTATACCATCAATAAGGGTTGCAGCTTTGTTATTAGGAAAAATACTTAAATATACTTTGGCTACAGAAAGGTCTACCGTTACTTTTACCTTGGTTACCGAAATCAGCACACCCTGCATGCCGCCTTGTGTCGCTGCGTTTTGTAACACATCAACCAAATCGCGTTGTAAAACCGACCCTATTTTTTTTTGTCTTTGACTTTCTTCTTCCACAGAATAAAATTACTATTAAAAATGCAAAAATAACGGATATTTAAAGATTATCTTACTTTTGAATTGTAAAATATGTATTTTAAACCAAAAGAAGCTTATATGAATAAGATTGAGCATATTGGTATAGCTGTGAAGAACCTTGATGATTCTAATGAGTTATTCTCTAAATTATTCGGAAAACCACACTATAAAATTGAAGAAGTAGCCAGCGAAGGCGTAAACACTTCGTTTTTTAAAGTGGGCGAAAACAAGATTGAATTGTTGGAAGCTACCCGCGAAGACAGCCCTATTGCGAAGTTTATTGACAAAAAAGGCGAAGGCATACACCATATTGCTTTTGATGTAGATGATATTGATGCCGAAATTAAACGCCTTAAAAATGAAGGTTTTAAAGTGCTGAATGAAACGCCCAAAAAAGGAGCGGACAATAAGTTGGTGGCTTTTTTACATCCAAAATCTTCAAATGGCGTTTTAATTGAGTTGTGCCAAACCATAAAGCCTTAAAAATTCTTGTAGAGTTATAAAATATGTATTAATATTGCACCCTCTTTTAGAGAGAAATGTTAGCGAAAGCCAACAGGTCCTATAACTCAGTTGGTTAGAGTATCTGACTCATAATCAGAAAGTCCCTGGTTCGAGCCCAGGTGGGACCACTTCTAGAAATTGCAAAGCCTTACAGAAATGTGAGGCTTTTTTAGTTTATAATGATGTGTTAATCAAACCAATAATTAAATTTTGTTTTCTAAGCAAATTATATATATTTGTTTTGTGATAAAAAAATTGAGGGATCATTTTTTTGGCTCATATAATTTTATAAGAAATTGTGCGTTTTTCAATAAACGGATTACACCTAAATTGATGTATTTCGTCGATGATTTTTAGCATTTCACGGATGTTTTTCCGTTAATAATTGTATATTTGTTTCGCTAACTCGCTTTTTTTTATACATTTGCGTACCAATGACAATACAAAATAAAAGAATATTTGCCTCAATCTTATTTGTATTAATAAGCTTAGTGTGTGTTGCCCAAGGCAGTGAACCACCACCACCCGGACCACCACCACCACCTGGAACCCCAATTGATGGAGGTTTACTTGCAGGTGCGTTTTTTGCGTTATTTTACGGTGTTAAAAAACTACTTAAAAAAAGCTAGTTATTATTTTATCAAGTTCAGTTCTAAGAGCTTTGTAACGTATTTTCCTAAAACATCAAATTCTAAATTTACAACACTCCCAACTTTTAAGGTATTAAAATTAGTGTGCTTATAAGTGTAAGGAATAATGGCCACACTAAAGCTGTCTTTTTTAGAGTTAACCACGGTTAAGCTCGTACCATTAATGGTTATCGAACCCTTTTCAATAGTGATATTATTTAGCGAAGCATCATAATTAAAGGTGAACACCCAGCTTCCGTTTTCTTCTTTAATATTGGTGCAAACCGCTGTTTGGTCTACATGGCCCTGTACAATATGCCCATCAAGTCTGTCGCCAAGTTTCATGGCGCGTTCAAGGTTTATCTTATCGTTAACCTCTAAGGTTTCCAAATTGGTTTTGGCCAAAGTTTCTTTAATCGCGGTAACGGTGTAAGCCTCATCATTAATTTCAACTACCGTTAAGCAAACACCATTATGCGCAACGCTTTGGTCTATTTTTAACTCAGATGTTATCGCGCTATGTATTGTGATATGAAGATTATTCAACTCTTTTTTCAAATGCGTAACAACACCAACATCTTCAATAATTCCTGTAAACATATTATTATCTGTTTATTTGGTTAAATTTGCAACTATAAATGAGTTCATTTAAATGAAAATCAAAATTACAAACAATAGTTGTTATTTTTTATGAAGAACGCAGAAAATATAATTGTAGGGATATCTATAGGTGACTTAAATGGCATTGGTGGCGAAATTGTTTTAAAAACATTTGAAGATAATAGGTTTTTGGATTTTTGCACGCCCGTAATTTTTGCTTCAACAAAAACCATGGGCTTTTTAAAAACACATTTTAAATCGGGCATATATTTTAATAATATTAATAATTTAGAACAGTTAGCCATTGGAAAAGTAAACGTGTTTAATTGTTGGAACGAACCTGTAAAAATTGAGTTTGGAAAAGAAGACCCTAAAATTGGGGAATATGCCATAAAATCGCTTCAGGCGGCAACTAAAGCACTAAAAAACAATGCCATTGATGTTTTGGTAACTGCGCCAATAAACAAACACAATATACAATCTGAAACCTTTAATTTTCCTGGGCATACCGATTATTTGGCACGAGAACTAGAAGGCGAAAGCCTCATGTTTATGGTAAACGATACCTTAAGGGTAGGCTTGTTAACCGATCATGTTCCTGTAAAGGATATTGTAAATCATATTTCTGAAGAGCTTATCATAAAAAAAATAAATACCGTTTATAAATCGCTTAAAAAAGATTTTAGAATACGAAGACCAAAAATTGCCGTTTTGGGCATAAACCCGCATACGGGAGATAATGGCGTTATTGGCAATGAAGATGATGCTGTTTTAAGACCAACACTAAAAAAACTAATCGAGGATGGCAAATTGGTTTACGGGCCATATGCTGCCGATAGTTTTTTTGGCTCCAACAATTATAAAAATTTCGATGCTATTATTGCCAGTTATCACGACCAAGGTTTAATTCCTTTTAAAACCCTGTCTTTTGGCCAAGGGGTCAATTATACGGCGGGTTTAAGCAAGGTTAGAACCTCGCCAGACCACGGAACAGCCTACGAAATTGCAGGACAGGGTAAGGCCGACGAAAACTCTTTTAAAGAAGCCATTTTTACGGCGATAAAGATTTTTAGAAACAGATTGGAGTACAAACACATTACTTCAAATCGCTTAAAAAAAGCACCAAAAAAGATATAAACAAAAAAATGTTTATAAGTAGAGTTGCGTAAATAAAAAAGTTATATATTTGCAGGCTCAAAATAGATGTGATAATGAAGCCGTTGAAAGAGTTTACAATTCCTTTTGTAGGGTTAAAGATAGGGAAACATCATTTTGATTTTGAAATTGAACAAAAGTTCTTTGAGCATTTTGAGTATGAAGAGTTTAATAGTGTAAACGTTCAAGTTGATGTTGTATTTGAGAAGAAAACAACATTGCTGGAATTACACTATAAAGCTTCAGGTTTTGTTAATATTAATTGCGATTTAACCAACGAGCCCTATAATCAGACCATTGAAAATGAATTTGATTTGGTGGTTAAGTTTGGAGATGAGTTTAACGATGAAAACATCGATATCCTCATCGTTCCACACGGAACTTTCGAGATTAATATCCAACAATATATTTACGAATTAATTGTACTTGCAGTACCAATTAAACGCGTACACCCTGGAATAGAAAACGGTACATTGCATTCTGATATACTTGAAAAACTGGACGAGTTAAGTCCAAAGCTAAAAGAAAATAAAGAAACTAACGAGGATATTGACCCTCGATGGAATACATTAAAGAAACTATTAACGGATAAATAACATAAAAAATGGCACATCCTAAAAGAAAAATCTCGAGAACTAGAAGAGATAAAAGAAGAACACATTACAAAGCAACTGCGCCACAGATTGCTACTTGCCCAACAACCGGTGAGCCTCACTTATATCACAGAGCGCATTGGCACGAAGGAAAATTATACTACAGAGGTCAAGTTTTAATTGATAACTCAGAAGAAGTAGAAAACGTAGCATAATTATTATGCACGCATATTATAAAACGCTCACCTGTGAGCGTTTTTTTTATGACAAGTATTTTCTAACATGACAAAAATGATTAATTTGCGTATTAATTAGCCAAAATTTAGTAGTTTTCACAAAATTTTGAACGTTTTTGTCCAATTTTTAATGTTTTTTAGGTCGAATTAACTATAAAGTTATGAGTAAAACCTCGGCGGCGATTACAGCTGTAGGCGCGTATGTGCCAGAATATGTATTAACCAATCAAATTCTTGAAACGATGGTTGATACAAACGACGAATGGATAACCACCAGAACGGGGATAAAAGAACGTCGTATTCTTAAAGGTGAAGGCAAAGGCACCTCTTTTTTAGCTATCAATGCGGCTAAAAATCTTATTGATAAAAAAGGCATCGATCCTAAAGATATCGAACTTATTATAGTTGCCACCGCAACACCAGACATGAAAGCAGCATCAACCGCAGCGTTTACAGCCTCAGAAATAGGAGCCGTTAACGCTTTTTCTTTTGATTTGGATGCGGCTTGCTCTAGTTTTCTTTTCGGTATGTCGGTTGCTGCCAAATATATAGAATCAGGAAGTTATAAAAACGTTTTATTGATAGGTGCCGATAAAATGTCTTCGATGATTAATTATAAAGACAGAGCCACCTGTATTATTTTTGGAGACGGCGCGGGTGCCGTTTTATTCGAACCTACTCAAGAGGATGTTGGGTTAAAAGATGAATACCTAAGAAGCGATGGTACCGGTAGAGAATTTTTACAAGCCACCTACGGCGGTTCGTCTTATCCAATAACCCCAGAAGCCATTGAAAGAGGAGCACATTGCGCATTTCAAGAGGGCAGAACCGTATTTAAAAATGCAGTATTTAATATGGCTGATGCTACCGTAAAAATTTTAGAACGAAATAACTTAACCAAAAACAACGTTGATTGGTTAGTAGCGCACCAAGCTAACAAGCGCATTATTGACGCTACCGCCAACCGAATAGAATTGGAAGAAGAAAAGGTAATGATGAACATACATAAGTATGGCAACACCACATCGGCTACCTTACCCTTACTTTTAAACGATTACGAATCGCAATTAAAAAAAGGGGATAACTTAATATTTGCCGCTTTTGGAGGCGGATTCAATTGGGGCTCTATTTATTTAAAATGGGCCTATAACTCATAAAACTAACCATTAACTAATAAGTAAAATCATGGATATTAAAGAGATTCAAAACTTAATTAAGTTTGTTGCCAAATCTGGAGCAAACGAGGTTAAATTGGAGATGGATGATGTTAAAATTACCATCAAAACAGGGTCTGATTCAGACACTACAATAGTGCATCAAGTCCCTGCTGCTCCTCAAATTCCTCAAGTACCACAGCAAGTAGCCCAACCAGCTGCCGTAGAACCTTCAGCGCCAGCTAAAGAATCTGCAGTTGCAACTGAAGATTCAAAATATATCACCATCAAATCACCAATAATAGGAACGTTTTATAGAAAACCGTCACCAGATAAACCATTATTTGTTGAAGTAGGGCAAACCATTGCAGAAGGTGATGTACTTTGTATTATCGAAGCCATGAAACTATTCAACGAAATAGAATCTGAAGTTTCTGGAAAGATAGTTAAGATATTAGTCGACGACTCTTCGCCAGTAGAGTTCGATCAGCCATTGTTTTTAGTTGATCCATCTTAAAAATTCAGAATTCAGAATTCTGAATTCATAATTTAATTCTAAGTTATGTTTAAAAAAATATTGATAGCCAATCGAGGGGAAATAGCATTACGTGTTATTAGAACCTGTAAAGAAATGGGCATTAAAACCGTAGCGGTTTATTCTACGGCTGATGCTGAGAGCTTACATGTAAAGTTTGCTGATGAAGCCGTTTGTATTGGCCCGCCAGCAAGTAGCGAGTCTTATTTAAAAGTCTCTAATATTATCGCTGCAGCAGAAATTACCAATGCCGATGCCATTCATCCCGGATATGGGTTTTTGTCAGAAAACGCTAAGTTTTCAAAAATATGCGAAGAGCACGATATTAAATTTATAGGCGCTTCACCCGAAATGATAGACAAGATGGGAGACAAGGCCAACGCTAAAGCAACCATGATTGCAGCTGGGGTGCCATGTGTACCAGGAAGTGAAGGAGTGATTGAGGATTTTGAAGAGTGTAAAAAATTAGCCAAGGAAACGGGCTACCCGGTGATGTTAAAGGCTTCTGCAGGTGGTGGCGGTAAAGGGATGCGTGCCGTTTGGAAACCCGAGGATCTTAAAGATGCATGGGACTCCGCTCGACAGGAATCTAAAGCTGCCTTTGGCAACGATGATATGTACATGGAAAAACTTATTGAAGAGCCAAGGCATATTGAAATCCAAATTGTAGGCGACTCCACAGGAAGAGCTTGTCATTTGTCAGAAAGAGATTGCTCTATCCAACGTCGTCATCAAAAATTAACCGAGGAAGTTCCTTCGCCATTTATGACGAAAGCACTTCGTAAAAAAATGGGAGATGCGGCGGTAAAAGCAGCAGAATATATTAAGTATGAAGGCGCTGGAACGGTAGAGTTTTTGGTGGATAAACACCGAAATTTCTACTTTATGGAAATGAATACACGTATTCAGGTAGAGCATCCTATTACGGAACAGGTAATAGATTTCGATTTAATTCGCGAGCAAATCCTTGTGGCCGCAAAGGTGCCAATTTCTGGAAAAAATTACATTCCAAAATTACATTCCATTGAATGTAGAATAAATGCAGAAGATCCGTTTAACGACTTCCGTCCATCACCAGGGAAAATCACGACATTACACGCTCCAGGGGGGCATGGTGTACGTCTAGACACCCATGTTTATGCAGGGTATTCCATTCCGCCAAACTACGATTCTATGATTGCAAAGTTAATTACCACGGCGCAAACCAGAGAAGAAGCCATTAATAAAATGAAACGTGCTTTAGATGAATTTGTTATTGAGGGCATTAAAACAACCATTCCTTTTCATAGACAATTAATGGATCATCCAGATTACTTAGCAGGAAATTATACCACTAAATTTATGGAAGATTTTGTAATAGAAAAGACCATAGAAGAATAAAGAATTAAGACTCCGAAAGCAATTTCGGAGTTTTTTTTTATTTTAGACTTTGTTCTAAATACAGATAAAACATTTCGGTTTATGAAACAGGTATACGGCAAAATTTTCAGCCTCATTTTTCTTATGGCTTTTGTTGGCTGTAAAAAGGCTAACAATAAAAACTTAATTGAATCCACAACGCAAACGCTACCCAATATCGTTGTTATTTATGCAGACGATTTGGGCTTTGGCGATGTTAGTTCCTATGGCTCCACAGCATTGAAAACCCCCAATTTTGACCGTATCGCGAATGAAGGCATTCGGTTTACAAACGGATACGCCACATCGCCAACCTGCACCCCGAGCCGTTACTCATTATTGTCGGGCACCTATCCGTTTAGAACGAAAAGAGCGCAAGTTTTGCCCGGAAATGCGCCCTTGCTTTTCGAGCTAGGGAAACAAACCTTACCATCAATGTTGCAACAAGCGGGCTATAAAACAGGCGTTATTGGCAAGTGGCATTTGGGATTGGGCGACGCCAATATGGATTGGAATAAAAAAATCGCACCCGGTCCGTTGGAAATTGGTTTTGATTACGCTTATATCATGGCCTCTACAAACGATAGAGTACCTAGTGTTTACGTAGAAAACCACAAAGTTGTTGGCTTAACGGCCGAAGACCCAATTTATGTAAGTTATCAAAAGAATTTTGAAGGAGAACCTACCGGAAGAGACAATCCAGAAATGTTAAAAGTACATCCAAGTCACGGACACGATATGAGCATTCACAATGGCATATCAAGAATTGGATATATGAAAGGCGGAAAATCAGCTTTGTTTATAGATGAAGATATGAACGATGATTTTTTAAAGGAATCCATTAAATATATCAATAAAAACAAAAACCATCCATTTTTCTTATTTTATGCCTTGCACCAACCGCATGTTCCAAGGGTGCCACACCCTCGTTTTGTTGGCGCTTCAGGACTAGGTCCGAGGGGCGATGTTATTGTTGAGGCAGATTGGGCCGTTGGTCAATTTTTAGATGAACTCGATACCTTAGGGCTTTCAGAAAATACCATTGTTATATTTTCAAGCGATAATGGCCCCGTTTTAGATGATGGCTATAAAGATGATGCTGTGGAAAAAAACGGAAAACATACGCCAACAGGCGGACTCAGAGGTGGAAAATACAGCCTTTTTGATGCCGGAACCCACGTGCCATTTATAATTAGATGGAAGGGCACTATAAAACCAGGCGTATCCGATGCGTTGGTTTCGCAGATGGATTTCACCGCATCGTTTGCTGCTTTAACGGGACAAGATAATACCACACCAGACAGTCAAAACATTTTAGATGCTTTTTTAGGAAAATCCGATAAAGGGCGGCAAGGGCTTATTCTGGGACAGAACAACATTATGGCTTACCGACAAGGCGATTGGGTTTTAATTCCGCCACATAAAGGTCGTAAAATGACGAATAAATGGGTGAATATAGAAACAGGTAGAGACAGCATTTATCAGCTTTATAACCTTAAAGATGACCAGGCGCAACAGCATAATTTAGCAGAAACCCATCCCGAAAAATTAGAGGCTTTAAAACAAGCTTTAGAACTAGAAAAGAAATAAGATTTTGAACTTATCCTATTGGGAAATTAAATCGTGGCTTACCCATGTAGATTTTACTATTGTGGGTAGCGGCATAGTGGGTTTAAATTGTGCGCTACAACTAAAACAGCGTTTCCCAAAAGCCCATATTCTCATTTTAGAAAAAGGTGTTTTGCCACAAGGTGCGAGCACAAAAAATGCTGGATTTGCGTGCTTTGGAAGTTTAAGTGAAATTCTAGACGACTTAAAAACACATACCGAAGAGGCTGTTGTTAACATAGTAGAAAAACGCGTTAACGGCTTAAAACTTCTACGCCACACTTTAGGTGATACAAATATTGATTATAAACAATTAGGCGGTTTTGAGTTGTTCACTGAAACAAATTCTACGCTATTTGAAAACTGTCTTTCAAATAAAGCACATATCAATAAACTATTGAAACCGGTTTTTAAAAAAGAAGTCTTTAGTTTAAAAGGCAATAGTTTCAACTTTAAGAATATAAAAAGCCAGTATGTTTTTAATGCGTTTGAAGGACAAATTGACACCGGAAAAATGATGGATTCATTAATGCATTTGGTATTGAAAAGCGGTATAAAAATATTAAATAATATAACGGTTGAAGCTTTTTCAGAAGATGCAAGCTCAGTAAAAATAAAAACCAATTTGTTCGAATTTTCGAGCTCGAAATTGCTTATCGCAACCAATGGTTTTGCATCGCAGTTAATTAACGAAGCGGTAAAGCCGGCACGCGCCCAAGTATTAATAACAAAGCCCATTAAAGACCTGCATATAAAAGGCACGTTTCATTTAGATAAAGGGTATTATTATTTCAGAAATATTGACAACAGGATTTTACTTGGCGGTGGACGAAACCTTGATTTTAAAGCCGAGGAAACCACCGAATTAAAACAAACCGAGCTTGTACAAAACAAACTTGAAACCTTACTTAAAACCACAATTTTGCCAGAAATCCCTTTTGAAATCGACCATCGTTGGAGTGGTATTATGGGTGTTGGTTCCCGGTTGCAATCGGGACAAAAAAAGGCTATTGTTAAACAGCTTGGTAGCAACGTATTTTGTGGTGTAAGACTTGGTGGTATGGGTGTTGCCATTGGTAGTATAATCGGGAAAGAATTAGCAGATTTAATTTAACGTATCTGTTATTCCGTACTTGATGCGGAATCCTCTTTTAAAAATAAAAAATTGAATATAAAAGAAGAACTATATAATCAATGTGTTGAGTTTGTTGACAATCGTTTTCAAACCATTCAAAAAACCATAAACGAAATACAAGAATCCTTACACTCTGAAACCAAAAGCAGCGCGGGCGACAAGCACGAAACAGGACGCGCCATGTTACAGTTAGAGCGCGAAAAAGCGGGAAACCAACTCGCTGAAATTGTAAAAGTAAAAGAAGCGCTTTCTAAAATCGACCCTTCAAAACCTTCAACAACGGTTGGTTTGGGCAGCGTCGTTTATACGTCGGGTGCTAACTATTATATGGCTGTAAGCGCGGGACGGTTGAAAGCAGAAAACCATTTGTTTTATGCTATTTCTCCAAACACACCTATTGGGCAATTGCTAATGGGAAAAACCGTTGGAGACACTATAGTTTTTAGAGGATTAGAATTTAACATCACCTCTTTGGTTTGAGGTTGAGGTGTTGCCGGAGTCGAGGAAAAGATTTCAAACAAAATTATTCGTGCATTTGTGGCAATTAAAAAGGCAGCTAATCATAATGAGATTCCTGCCTTCGCAGGAATGACAGACCTAAACATGTTTTCCTTTATCCCAACCATGTTTTCCTAAATATTGATTGCCGCTTTCAACAGCACCATTTTCAATAGAGGTTCCCATGCTATCGTTCCATCTATTCAAATAACCAAAGAGCGAAATAACACCAAGCATTTCAATAATCTCTCCTTCATCCCAATATTCGTATAAACGTTTTTTTATGGTTTCATCTACGTCGTTTGGTACTTGTGATGCCGCCAAACTGAAATCCAATGCAGCACGTTCTGCTTCATTAAAAGCAGGATGCGTGCGGTATTCCCAAATGTTGTCCAATTGCTCTTGCTCTGCACCGTAACGTTCGGCAGCTCTAATGGCGTGCGCTTGACAATATCTGCAACCTGTTGCGTTGCTGGAAACCCAAGCTATCATGCGCTTTAATGCCGAAGTGACTCTGCCTTCATTGGCCATAACAGCTTTATTTAAATTAATAAAAGCTTTACTAATGGCGGGTCTGCGTTGCATGGTTAATACCGAATTTGGACAAAACCCCAGGGTTTCATTAAAAAATTCGGCAAGCTTTTTTGTCTCTAAATCGTGGTCCGCAGATAATGGTGTAACTAATGGCATAAATTTGATTTTTCGGTATCTTCAAAGATATAATTTTATTAACTTTCCCCTATAAATAAAAACGTATTTATGAAGCTCATATTAAGACCATTCGAATTAAAATTAAAGCACACGTTTACCATTTCTAGAGAATCTCACAACACACAATCCACGTTAATTGTCGAGCTTAAAGATGGCGACATTTCGGGTTATGGTGAGGGAACCTCAAACCCGTATTATGGCATTACAGTACAAAAAATGACTGATGATATATTAGGGATTAAACATTTAATTGAAGCGGATAGCGATAAAACGCCAGAAGCATTTTGGGACACCATTTATCCGCATTTAAAACACAACATGTTTGCTTTGTGTGCCTTAGATATAGCCTATAACGATTTGTACGCACGGAAAAAAGGCAAAAAGCTTTATGAACTTTGGAACTATACTACTGATAAAAACCCCTTAACAGATTACACCATTGGCATCGATACGATTGATAAAATGGTGGCTAAAATGAAGGAATTGCCCTGGCCCATTTACAAAATAAAACTGGGCACTGAGGAAGATATTGCCATTGTAGAAGCTTTGCGACAACACACCGATGCTGTTTTTAGAATTGATGCCAATTGCGGATGGACGGCCGATGAAACCATAAAAAACGCTGTGGCTTTAAAGGCTCTTGGTGTCGAATTTTTAGAGCAGCCATTAAAGGCCGATGATTGGGATGCCCATAGAGAAGTATTCAAAAAATCGGTGCTGCCCATTGTTGCCGACGAAAGTTGCCAGATTGAAGCTGATATCGATAAATGCCACAATCATTTTCACGGGGTTAATGTAAAACTTGTAAAATGTGGCGGATTAACTCCGGCAAGACGCATGCTTACCAAAGCTCGCCAATTGGGTATGAAAACCATGGTGGGCTGCATGACGGAATCTTCAGTTGGCATTTCGGCCATAGCACATTTATTGCCCTTATTGGATTATGTTGATATGGATGGTCCCTTGTTGTTGGCCGAAGATATTGCCAACGGTGTTACGATTAAAAACGGCGTTGTAGAATATAGCCATTTAAACGGAACGGGAGTTTCCTTAATTTAATGTTTTAATGATTGTTGAACGCTTTCCGGACAGAACAATATTCATTGAAGAAAAGGAATATTTATACTTTGGCGGGACAGCTTATTTAGGGCTTCCAACGCATGTCGATTTTAAAAACACGCTTATAAAAAGTATAGCCAAATGGGGCACGTTTTACGGAAGCTCAAGAAATTCCAATATAAAATTATCAGTTTTTGATAAAGCAGAACAGCTGTTCGCCACACAAATAGGAACTGAAAAATCGCTTACAACATCCTCGGGAACTTTGGCGGGGAAATTGGTTTTGGAGTATTTGTCTAAAACAGTACCCACATTTTATCACTACCCCAAAACGCATCCTGCGATTTTACACGACAAAAGCCTGCCCTTATTTGAAAACGGAGCATTGCATAAAAATCTACTTAACAATACAAAAGAAGACATTGTTATCACAGTCGATGCGGTTTTAGCTTTGGAAGTTGAGCCTACATCGTTCGATTTTTTAAACGATATTTCACCTAAAAAACACATTACACTTCTGGTTGATGAATCGCATAGCCTGGGTGTTTTAGGCCAACAAGGTGATGGTGTTTTTAAGACCATCCGAAATAAAAACCTAAAAAGGAAAATAATGATAGCCTCTTTAGGAAAGGCTTTGGGACTTTCGGGAGGCGTTATTGCCGCAGATGAAAACTTTATTAACGCTATAAAGAATGAAGTGCTTTTTGTATCATCATCATGTGCCAATGCCGCGTATTTAGAAAGCTATGTGGTCTCACAAAACCTGATTGAAAGTCAACAAGAAAAACTTAAAGCCAATTTAAGGTTTTTGTTTAAAGATTTAAACTTGGGTGATGCTTTTAAATTTAATGAAAATTACCCGGTGATTTATTGTAACTCTAATACGATATACGATGCGTTATTTGAAAACAGCATCATCATTTCACACTTTAAATACCCCAATTACAAAGAAGATATGAATAGAATTGTAATAACGGCAAACCATACCGAAACCGATTTAACAAGGTTAAAAAAGGCGTTGGTTTCTTTGTGAAAACCCCTTTATAAAATGCATAAAAAAACCGCTCTTCAATAAAGCTGAAGAACGGTTTTAATTCTATTTAAAAACTAGACTATTATTATTGATCCCACCAAACAGGTGTAATCGGTTCTTGCTGATTCGCCAAAACATTAGCTTCATTTCTGTTTAATTCAGTAGAAGGATAATTGGCGCGTCTAAACCATTGTCCGAAATAATCGCCATCACTATCTTCTTCCTCTCTAATAGTTAAACCCGTAAACACATCATCTGAAAAATCATATCTTCTAAAATCTACAAACGTTTCAGGGTTTAAATAGTTATGGATGTATTTCTCCTTCATAATATGATGCAAGGCTAAACTAGCTTCTCCAACGTCTACAGCGGTATCAGCGATGTAATCTGCTCCATCAACACCCCACATATCCATACTTGCAGCGATTCCATCCATGTATGCCATATAAGCTGTCGTGTTAGTTCCTACGCTGGTTGTGTTGCCTCCGTTTGCTAAAAATGCAGCTTCAGCTTTGATAAATAGAGCCTCTGCATATGATATTAAAATTAATGGAGAGTCTATGCTCGTGTAAAAACCATCGCTTTTAAAACGGGTATTTGCATCAACCAAACCACTAGGGGATTTGCCTGCGCCACCGCTTATAAAACCTCTATATTCGGTGTCGCTATCAGGTATTTCTGCAATTTCTGGCAGTCGAGGATCTATAGTAATAGCTCCATTAAAAGGGTAATAATCACCATTCATAGAGCTTACAATTTGACTGGCAATATCGTTACTTAGGTTACCGGTTTCACGCGATAAAACCTCGGACGAATACCAGGGGTTTATGTTCTTTTCGTCATAATACATGGCGAAATTATCAGCGTTAGACGTAAACCCGTTGGCAATGGTAGTTAAAACGTCATTGGCCGTTGTAACACCTTTATCTATTACATGTAATTGGTAACGTGCTTTAATTGTATAAGCGGCTCTTAACCAAGAATCTGAATCGCCTCCGTAAATTAAATCTGCAGATCCTAAATTGAAACCAGAAGTATCAGCAGCGCTTAAAGCTGCTATCGCGCCATCTAATAGGTTGAATATTTCAGTATAGATTTGTTCTTGCGTATCAAATGCAGGAAAGTTAGAATCTGGTCCTTGGGTTGCTTCAGAATATGGAATATTATCCCACGTGTCTGTTGCTATTCCTAAATTGATGGCTACTAAAATATCTGAAATAGCACCAATATGTGGTGCGTTATTTTCAACCGCTTTTGCTTTTACC
This sequence comes from Hwangdonia lutea, assembly GCF_032814565.1. Lineage (GTDB taxonomy): Bacteria > Bacteroidota > Bacteroidia > Flavobacteriales > Flavobacteriaceae > Hwangdonia > Hwangdonia lutea. The sequence goes on along the minus strand of NZ_CP136521.1, from coordinate 1,575,779 downwards.
ACTTTTAAGTTTGGTAATATATAAAGGTAAATTTGCGTCCATAGCCCACTTGCTGAGGTTTGTCCTGCGGCACCTCCACCAGTTGAAACAAAATACTGCGTATAGTTTCCAAAAGCTAATTCTGCCGAACGTTGTCCTTCCATAGTGCTATGAATCACAGGCGCAATTAAGTCCTTCATCCCCAATTCCTCTAAAGCGGCAGTATTGGATGGTGTGTTCACATCAAAATATTCATCACTACACCCTACGAGCGCAATAACGAACAGTGCTAAAATTGTAGTTGTTATATTAAATTTTTTCATAATTTCTTTTTTTAAAATATAATATTAAGACCAAATGAATAACTCTGGCTTAACGGTATACTTAACCCGGTAAATCCATAAACATTACTTCCTGCGCTGTATTGATTTCCTTCGGGGTCGAATCCATCAAACGGTGTCCATATCAAAATGTTATTGGCACTTACGTTAAAGCTAAGTTTGTCTACTTTTAATTTCTCTGTAATATTAGATCCAAAATCGTAGGACAGACCTATGTTTCTAAGTTTAACCCAAGACGCATCTTGCACTAAAATTTCTGAAGCTCTGTTGTAACGTGTCGAACTTCTGTAATAGTTTTGATCAATTGTTGTTTCGATAGTATTGGTTGTGAAACCACCACTACCATCGTCCATAACACCCTCAAGTACGGTATCTACGTTACGATAGGCTGTAATGCCACGAACACCATTTCTAATAGAGTTACGCATTCCGGAATCGTAAAGATCGCCTCCTTTTTTGTATTCTAACACAAAATTGAATCCGATGCCTTTCCATTTAAAACTGTTGTTAACAGACGATATGAAATCTGGAAATGCGTTACCAACCACAACTCTTTCGTCTAGGTTTACACGGGGTAATCCGTCGCTACCAATATAGCGTTCTCCATTTTCGTAGCGCCATTTGTAACCATATAAGTTACCCATTTTATCGCCTTCTCTAATTTCAGAGGTCACACCAGCAAAACCAGAATTTGCAAAAATAATAGCTTCAATATCATCTGGAATATCGAGGACATTACCTTCACTCGTAGACCAGTTTAAAATCATATTCCACTTAAAATCTGGTTTTCTAATAATATCGGCACTTAATAACAATTCATGTCCGAAAACTTCATAATCTCCTGCATTTCTAGTAATAGCCGATAGGCCAGAGGAATACGCTGTACCTACGTTGAAAATTTGATCTTCAACTTTGGTTTTAAAATAAGCGTAATCTATACGAATACGACTATCGAAAAATCGTAAATCGGCACCAAATTCTGTAGATTTATTGCTTTCTGGTTGAATTGCTAAATCACCGAGTCTTGTGCTTCTTCTGTATCCGCCAGAGCCTGCAAATGGAAAATCGCCATCAACCACAAAATACTGTCCAACATCACCAAATCCAGGGCCTTTACCAACTTCTGCCCAAGAGGCTCTAAGTTTTCCAAAGGAGAATACGTCGCTGTCTCCAAAAAGGCTGGTGATATCGTAGGCTAAACTAGCCGATGGGTAAAAGAATGACCTGTTTGCTTTTGGTAATGTAGATAACCAGTCATTTCTTCCTGTTAAGGTTAAAAATAACTTGTCTTTGTAAGCCAATTTTAACTCTCCAAAAATACCCATATTGCGCAGTTGTACTACCGAGTTGTCGATAAAGAAATTGGTTGTGTTGCCTATTTCGTTAACCCCTGCAATATTTAAACCTTCGCCACGTGCTTCATCATAATCTCTTTTAGTGTCTGAAACTTGATGTCCTAAGGTTAATTCTGAAGTAAAATCATCAGACCAATCTTTATTGAATGCCACTAATAAGTTAGATTCTAATGCTGTGAAGTTTATATTTTGATTTAAAATAAAACCACCAACCTGCGAGCCTCCATCTAAATCTGGTCCCACATAACGGTTACGTCTGTCGGAATAATTATCAATTTGAGCAGCATAGGTAATATTTACCCATTCTTTAGGTTGCCAATTAAATGTAGCATTACCTACCCAACGGTTAACATCATCAACAAGACTGCTGGTTTCCATTAAATATCTTGGGTTATCAATAATTCCAAAGGAATAATCACGCTCGGAACCATCAGGGTTTTGGTAATCGTTTATTGGGAATGTTCCTGAAAAATAAGACAGGGCGCTCATAACCGATTTATCACCACCATTTGCTCGCCGGCCTCCCGAATTGGTAAAGGCAATAGAGCTATTAATATTGAAATTGTCGGTCACTTTATAACCCGCTTTTAACCTAAGGTTTGTTTTCTCGTAATCTGTATTTGGTAAAATACCTTCGTCGCTACTATTACCAACAGATAAGAAATAATCCATAACGCCCGTAGCGCCACTCACACTTAGGTTTACTTGAGTGTTAACACCGGTTCTAAAAATATCATAGGGACTGTAATAGGCGTCATTTGTAAGGTCTATAACATCGCCATTGCCCAAAGTTGCAGAATCATCGCTAAACCTCGGTCCCCATGAATAAAAGGAAGTTCCACCCAATCTTGTAAATCCAGTATCGGTTTCTGGCGTATATAAAGTTCTGGGCAGGTTGTTAAAGCCTTCGCGATATTCAGTTTGATCATCGGGCGTTGTTTTAACTTCTCTAAAAGAAGTAGAGGCTGTTAAGTTTATTTTAGCCTTCCCTAATTTACCTTTTTTAGTCGTAATAATAATGGCACCATTTGATGCTCTAACGCCATAAAGCGCTGTTGCTGCTGCACCTTTTAAAACATTATAGCTTTCTATATCTTCAGGATTGATATCTCCCGCTCTGTTAGAAAATGCAAATTGTTCGGCACTACTAGCAGAATTTGAACCAGTACTCGGTCTTACCTCACCAGAAAATGTATCATTATTAAGGGCTAATCCATCAACAATAATTAAGGGTTGGTTACTTCTAGAAGGATTTACAGAGGTAATGCCTCTAATTAATATATCAACACCACCACCAGCAGATCCAGAGGTTCGGTTAATTTGCACGCCGGCAACTTGTCCTTGAAGTGCTTCAAGAGCATTGGTTTGCCCTGTTAAATTTACATCATTGGCATCCACTTGTGTTACAGAATATCCTAAAGATTTCTGTTTTTTAGCAACACCAAATGCCGTAATAACAACTTCGTCTAGTTTGCTTGCATCTTCTTCTAGAGAAGTATTTAGTTGAGTTCCTGTTACCGAAACTTCTTTTGTTTTAAAGCCAACAAAAGAAAAAATCAATACATCGCCTTGATTTGCAGAAATAGAATAATTTCCATCAAAATCGGTCGATGTTCCGTTGCTTGTTCCTTTTACTTGAATGTTTACACCGGGCAACGGAACGCTAGAAGCATCGGTTACCGTACCACTTACAGTTATGTTTTGAGCAAACAAAAAACTGCAGGTAGCGGTTAAAAAAACAAGAAAAGAGAGGGTTGTTTTTTTGTTCATAAATTAAGAGTTTGAATTAATAGTCTCTCAAATATAGTAATGTTTGCGTTTTTATGAGTGTTTTTTATGCATTTTTTTGCAATATTAATTTGTTTATTGCATATTTAGCACGTTTTTAATCGAGGTTATGCTAAAGCAAGAAAGACAACACGCCATTTTGGATAGGCTAAAGACAGAAAAAAAAGTACTATCGACAAAATTGAGCCAAGAACTGCAGGTTTCTGAAGATACCATCCGAAGAGATTTAAAAGAATTAGAGGCAAAAAACCTGGTTTATAAAGTGCATGGTGGCGCTTTGCTGAAAGAAAGCAAAATACTGTCTTACGACGAAAGAAGTATTGCCGATATTGATAAGAAAAAGAAAATTGCCAAAAAAGCCGTAAATTTAATACACGATGGGCAAGCCATTATTATGAGTGGGAGCTCAACCAATTTAGAATTGGCTAAAATTATTCCACCAGATATTAACGCCACCGTATATACCTATAGTTTGCCCATTGCCACACAATTATCGTATCATCCACTAATTGAAGTTATTTTTTTAGGCGGAAAATTAAATAAGTCGGCACAGGTTACCGTAGGTATAGATTTGGTAACTTCAATCCATAATATTAGCGCCGATATATGTTTTATGGGTGTAGATGGCATAAACGTTAACAGAGGCTTAACGGAGCAGGACTGGGACGTTTCTCGTATAAAAAGAAGGATGATTGAAGCCTCAAACCACGTGGTAGTTATGTGTATAAGTAGTAAACTAATGTCTGTAAAGAGGCACACCGTTGTTCCCATTAACGAGATTGATGCCATCATTACCGATATTGATGCATCAGATTCTGTTTTTGTAGATTTTAACGCCATTAACGCGGTGATTATATAACCTATCGTGATTCTAATTTAGTATCAAATGAATTTTGAATATACTTTAGAAGCATCAAATTAATGTTAGCCTTAACATGTTGAAAACAATAAAAAGAAAACTTATTTATTTATGCTTATCGGCTTTGTTTTTAAGCAGCTGCAAATCCAATTATATTTCAAAAAATTTAGAAAATCCCTTCTACAACAACCAGTTTACAGGATTGTTGGTTTTCAATCCGAAAACTAAAGACACCGTATTTAAGAAAAATGCCGACAAATATTTTACCCCGGCCAGCAACACCAAAATTTTTACTTTATATACCGCTTTGCAAGTGTTACCAGCGCAAATCCCAGCGTTTAAATATGGTATTGAAAACGATACCATTACCATTCAAGGTGTTGGAAACCCCACTTTTTTACATCCGTTTTTTAATGATAGTACAGCCTTAAAAATGGCAAGAAACTACAAAAAAGTAAATGTGGTTTTAAATAATTTGGAGGATGATAAGTTTGGACCAGGTTGGGCTTGGGAAGATTACGACACCTATTTTAGCCCCGAAAAAAGTAGCTTTCCCATGTACGGAAATGTGCTTACCATTAGTAATCAAGACAGCCTGCAAAGCATTCCAAAGGCATTGAAAAATCAAATCCATTTTTCCGAATCCAATAAAAGAAGAAATTTTAACGACAACACGTTTTATTACAATCCAAAACGAAAGGATACCATTGAAGTTCCTATGGTTATCGATACAGCGTTAGTAAAGCAGTTGTGGGATGATATACTTCCAAATAAAGTATCTGTTTTCAAACAGTCAGATAAAGCCTTAACACATACGGCTTATAGCGTTCCGTCGGATTCTTTATATAAACGCATGATGTTGGTAAGCGATAATTTTTTAGCGGAACAAATGCTCATTTTGGCATCGTCAACACTTTCAGACACCTTGAGTTCGAAACGAATTCGAGACACTATTTTAAACAAGCAATTAAAAGATTTAAAACAAAAACCGCGTTGGGTTGATGGCTCTGGATTAAGCCGCTATAACCTATTTTCACCAACATCGTTTGTGCAGGTACTCGAAAAATTACACAATCAAATTCCGCAACAGCGTTTATTTAATTTATTTCCTGTTGGCGGCTCATCAGGTACCTTAAAAAACTATTATTCGGGTGAAGAGAAACCTTATATTTATGCGAAATCGGGCACCTTAGGCAATAATTATTCGTTAAGTGGTTATCTGATTACAAAATCGGGCAAAACCTTGATTTTTAGTTTTATGAATAATCATTACAGAAAATCTACGACTGATGTAAAAAAACGCATGCAATTAATTTTTGAATGGCTCCGCGATAATTATTGAAAGCTATTTTAGCAATTGAGACCTGTCAGGTTTCTAAAACCTGACAGGTCTGGACTAAATAAAAAATTTTGAAAAACCCAAAAAAATGTATTAACTTTGTAATTACAAAATTGAATTATGGAAACAGCAATTATTAAAATAGGGAATTCAAAAGGGCTTCGTTTAAGCAAAACAATTTTAGAAAAGTACAATATAAAAGACAAGGTTGAAATGATATTGGAGAAAGAGCAAATTGTGCTGAAACCTATTGATCAACCAAGAAAAAACTGGGAAAAAGCGTTTGAGGAAATGCGAGATAATAATGATGATCGGTTATTGTTTGACGATGTTTTTGAAGATGAAAATTTTGAGGAATGGAACTAAAGCAATATGCTATCGTGCTTGTAAACCTCGACCCAACAATAGGTAGCGAAATAAAAAAGACGCGCCCTTGCGTAATTGTATCTCCCAATGAAATAAATAAGTTTCTCAAAACGATTGTGGTGGCTCCAATGACGACTAACTTGAAAAAATATCCAACCCGAACTGCAGTAAAATACAACAATAAAAAGGGAATGATTGCCATTGACCAAATTCGAACCATTGATAAAACGCGTATAATAAAAAGTTTTGACCAATTATCGAAATCCGAAATTCGAAATTGCAAAGCTATTATCCGAGAGACATTCGTAGATTAAATGGGTCTTGTGGTAATTCTACCTATAAATCAAAGCATTTTTTAGCCTACTATTTTTGGCATTCAAATCAATTAAAAACCCATTAATTACGGCATACTCGTTAATACCATCTTTTTGCAATAAAAAGGTTGGGTTAATGCCGGGTCTCAATCTAAACTCAGGCAATTGCTGCCCTATCTTAACCAAGTGAATAGGCTCTGAGGCTTCTAAGGTGCTTTCGGGCAATTTTTCCATTTGAATATACGTGTAACCCGATTTTAAAAGCTTGAAAACATCTAAATTCGAAATGCCACTAACAGAGTCAAATACTTCGGAATACACTTTGCCCTCGACAATAGTATAACCTTCGGCATTAAAAGTGTTGTAGCCGTAAAAGGTCGATAAATCGCCTAGATCTGCAATTCTGCCCACATTATAAAAATCGGAATGGTTAGCATTATCAACTTCATAGCGCTTTACACCAATATCTATTTTATAGGGCTTTCCCAATAAATTATACGTAGCACCCTCAATTTTTAAATCGAATAACTTACTATCGTTTCTCGGTATGTTTTCATAATCATCAATAGGAATATTTTTGTACTGCCCGTTGGCAATGGTATAAATGGCCGAAAGAATAGAGACGTAATTCAGTTTTCTTATTTCCTGTTTTTCAACATCATTTTTATAACCTCCAGATTCAATTAAAATGGTGCTGGTTCCCCATTTTTGTATGTTATCGCCAAAAGCCCTGGGCTCGAAAGCATCGTTATACCTGCCCACTTGCCCGGGTGCGTACTTTTGAATAATGTTATTCATAAAAATAATAATCTTCATAGCATCTCCGCGCACTTGGTTAATGTCTTTTTCGTAATTATACGCCGGTGCCAAATACGAAATGGTTGCAGGCTTGTTGGTACGTTCGGCATTGTAATAAATGTTTTGGTCGTGCAGATTAAACCCGAAATCGGCATTCAGGCTGTCCCTAACTCGTTTTAAAGTTTGGCCTTCTAGTGACTGTAAACGGAGTGCATCTCGGTTAATATCGATACCCAATGTGTTCCGGCGCGTATATTTTTCGGCGCCATCAGGGTTTAACATCGGTAAAAAATGAAGCGTCACACGTTTTAGAATGGTTTCTTTTTCCTTTGAAAAATCCTTACTGGTAAGCAAGTTAAAAATATCGAAAATAGCCTGTGTTGCCGTAGGTTCGTCGCCATGCATTTGCGACCATAAAAACACATTGGTTTTACCAGACCCAATACTGATTAGGCTTAGATCGCGCCCTTCAATAGACTGCCCCACTTTTTTTACAGTAAACTTTGGGTTGTTTTTAAGCGTGTTGATTAAAGGCTGAATATCTTGGTGTTTTATGCGCCTTTTTTCCAATGTGGTTTCTTTGTAAGTATCGTAAGTTTCGTAAATTTTAGAAGTAAAATCGTTGGTTTGGCTAGCTGCAGATAGGGTTACAAACAGCAATATCAGCTTTAAAAAAGATTTCATATTGGTAGCAGGATTATTGTTTTAAGTATATAAATAGTACTTTTGAAACTACAAGTAACAAAAATATTTATAAAATGGCAGATAAAGTTACCACACAGTGGAAAGGGGATATGGTATTTGAATCGGATAACCCGCGTTGGGATTCCATAATGATGGATGCCTCAGAAGAATTTGGTGGCACTAACTCAGGCATGGCGCCCAAGGCGATGATGCTATCCTCGTTGGCCGGTTGCTCGGGTTTGGATGTAGTTTCGGTTTTAAATAAAATGCGTGTTAAAATTGACGATTTTAAAATGGTTGTTGAAGGGGAGCTTACCGACGAGCATCCAAAATATTATCACAAAGTATCGGTCGATTATCATTTTTATGGTAAACAATTGAATGAAAACAAAATAAAGAGTGCCGTAGATCTTTCGGTTGAAAAATATTGTGGTGTTATGGAAATGTTTCGTCATTTTGCCGAAATTAAAATAGATATCCATTATCACAATAAATAAGAAATTAGAATTTTTTTGCAAAAGAAAAACTTAAGGCAATTTAAGTATTCTTAACTTAAAACTTTTTAAATGCGTTGGACACTAAAGCCAAAACCCGAAGCCAGTAAATTAGCAGTTTTAAAAGAAGCATTACAAGTAGATACGCCTATTGCAACCTTATTATTACAGCGTGGTATTGAAACTTATGAGGATGCTAAAACATTTTTCAGACCCAGTTTAAACGATTTGCACGATCCGTTTTTAATGCAAGATATGGATCTGGCCGTGGCACGTATAGAAAAAGCCATGGCCAATAAAGAAAACATTTTGGTATATGGCGATTACGATGTTGATGGTACCACGGCAGTCGCTTTAATGTCCACGTATTTAAAAACCAAATACCCGTTGGTTCATACTTATATCCCGAATAGATACGATGAGGGTTACGGTATTTCTTATAAAGGTATAAACTTTGCTTTAGAGAATGATTTTTCGCTGATTATCGCTTTAGATTGCGGGATTAAATCGGTTGAAAAAGTAGCCCATGCAAAAAAACTAGGCATCGATTTTATTATTTGCGATCATCACAGACCAGGAAACGAAATCCCGAAAGCAGTAGCAGTTTTAGACCCCAAACGCGAAGATTGTAATTATCCGTATAAAGAATTATGCGGTTGTGGTGTGGGCTTTAAACTCGTACAAGCCTTAGCATCAAAAGAAGGAGAAACGGTTGAAGATTTAACCGAATACTTAGATTTGGTTGCCACAGCTATTGGGGCAGATATTGTTCCCATTGATGGTGAAAATAGGGCATTGGCTTATTTCGGATTACAAGTTATTAACACCAATCCGCGCCCCGGCATAAAAGCTATTTTAGACCAAGTTGAAAAAACAGAACTCACCATTACCGACGTCGTATTTATTGTCGCCCCAAGGATTAACGCTGCGGGACGCATGAAACACGGGAATTATGCCGTTACTTTACTAGCCGAAGAAGAGGCCGATAAAGCACAACAGTATGCTTCTGAGATTGATGAGTATAATTTAGATAGACGCGAAACCGATAAGCAAATTACTGAAGAAGCCCTTAAACAAATTGAAGATAACAAAGAACACGACCGACTTACCACCGTGGTTTACCACCAAGATTGGCATAAAGGCGTTATAGGTATTGTAGCTTCAAGATTAACGGAAACGTATTACAGACCAACTCTGGTATTTACGCGCAGTGGTGAATATTTAGCGGCTTCGGCACGCAGCGTTCGTGGGTTCGATGTGTACAATGCCATTGAAGCTTGTAGTGCGCATATCGAGCAATTTGGAGGACATAAATATGCGGCAGGACTAACACTTAAAGAAGAAAATTACGAAGCTTTTAAACAAGCTTTTGAAGATGAGGTGTCAAAAACTATTGACAGAAACTTGCTAATTCCTGAGATTAAAATCGATGCTAAAATCGATTTAAAAGACATAACCCCAAAGTTTTATAGAATATTAAAGCAGTTTGCTCCTTTTGGTCCAGCAAATATGACCCCCGTTTTTTTGACTGAAAATTTAACCGATACCGGTTACGGTAAATGTGTTGGCGCCGATAAAACCCACTTGCGCTTAACGGCAAAACAACCAAATGCTTCTAAAAGTATAGTTTGTATTGGGTTTGGAATGGGCGATAAATATGAATTGATTTCTGATAAAAAACCATTTAAGGCAGTATATTCCATCGATGAAAATGAGTTTAGAGGCAACGTGTCGCTTCAACTTAAACTAAGAGATATAAAAGCTTAACAAATGTCTAAAAACGATCCGTACGCCGCTTTGCGTATTAAAGAATTCAATATTTTTTTATTGGTGCGTTTTGCATTGGTTTTTGGATGGTCTATGCAATTTGTGGTTATAGAATGGCAAGTATATGCCCTAACCAAAGACCCTTTGGCACTTGGTATTATAGGACTTTGCGAATTTTTACCGGCATTTTTACTGGCACCTTTTGCTGGACATATTGTAGATAAAAAAGAAAAACGAAACCTATTCACACTTTGTATTGCCCTGTTTTCTTTAATCAGTTTTGGACTATTTTGGCTAACTTCAAGTACGGTTGAAGCCACATGGGAAACCAGTGCCATACTATACGGCATTTATGCATTAGTGTTTTTTGGAGGTGTTTTAAGAGCCTTTTTTGGCCCTACTATTTTTTCGCTAATTGCATTGCTTGTTCCAAAAAAAATATACCCAAATGCCGCAACCTGGAGCAGTAGTACATGGAAAGGCGCCAATGTTTTTGGAGCTTTAGTTGGTGGGTTTTTAATTGCTTGGATTGGTGTTCACTATACACTTGGTATTATATTTTTGTTGGTTATGCTGGCATTATTGTTAGTATTTCAAATAACTAAAAAACCTGTTTTAAATAAAGGCAGGAATGAATCCGTGAAAGAAAGCCTAAAAGCAGGACTTAGTTTTGTGTTTAACGACAAAGTCATTTTAGGCGCACTAACCTTAGATATGATTGCCGTTTTATTTGGTGGCGCCGTTGCCATTTTTGCCGTATTTGCAAAAGATATTTTAGATGCCGGACCCAAAGGATTTGGATTATTAAACGCAGCACTTTCCTCCGGCAGTATTATCACCATGCTGGCCACAACCTATATCCCGATTACAAAAAATACAGGAAAAAAATTACTCGTTTCGGTGTTCGGATTTGGAGCTTGCATGATTGTATTCGGAGCTTCAAAATTATTGTGGTTAAGTATTTTGGCGCTATTCTTCTCGGGGGTTTTCGATGGTATTTCAATGGTCGTGCGTCAAACCATACTGCAACTTAAAACACCAGACGCCATGCGCGGGCGCGTGGGTGCGGTTAACTCAATGTTTGTAGGGTCTTCCAACGAACTCGGCGCCTTGGAAAGCGGGATAGCTGCACGTATTTTTGGCGCACCACTCGCCGTGGTTCTTGGCGGAACAGTAACCCTTATTGTCGTTGGAATTATAGGTGTTAAAAACAAGCCATTGCGTAAACTTGACTTGCAACAAGATATTGATGCGCACGAAAACGACCATTAATTTTTGGGCGAGTTGCCATAAAAATGGCAAACAGGCTTTACACTATATCTTTTTTGTGCAAAGTGGTTTTAGTATCGCATTAAGCAAATAGTAAACAGTATAAATTTTTGCGTCTATCAAATATTAGGCGCGCACAAAAAAGGATGCCGCTGCAATCCTTCTCGCGGGGTGTACTTGCCATTAGAATTTTAGGTGCGATATGTTTTTAACTCCATCGTCTCCCCATCAAAAACACCATAAGTATAATGCGAAATCCAGTCGCCTAAATTAATATATTTAGAAGTTCCGTTAAGGTCTATATTTAATGGCAAATGTCTGTGTCCGAAAACAAAAAAATCGCGGTGTTTGTCTTCCAGTTTGCGTTTACAATATTGTACGAGCCATTCGTTGTCTTCGCCTAAAAATTTAGCATCTTCGTCGCCCGAAATCATTTTGTTTTTTACCGATAAGTGTTGTGCCAATCGCACGCCTAAATCGGGGTGTAGCCATCTAAAAAGCCATTTGCAAAACGGATTTGTAAACACCTTTTTCATGCGCTTATAGCCTTTGTCGTGAGGACCCAAACCATCGCCGTGGCCAATAAAAAAAGTTTTGTCGTTAAAGGTAAATTCTTCGGGTTTGTGGTATACGGGAATGTTGAGCTCTTCTTCAAAATAGCCGTTCATCCATAGGTCGTGGTTGCCAACAAAGTAGTAGATTGGCATGCCGGAATCTGATATTTCGGCAAGTTTACCCAGAGTTCGAGTAAACCCTTTTGGGACTACTTTTTTGTATTCCATCCAAAAATCGAATAAATCGCCTAAAAGGAAAATAGCTGCCGCATCGTGTTTTACGGTGTCTAACCAAGCCACGAATTTTTTTTCGCGCGGGCGAGAGGCTTCTTGTGTGGGTGCGCCTAAATGGTTATCGGATGCGAAATATATTTTTTTTCCTTGTGGAATTTGCATGCTGTAAATATAATATATTCCTGCTAAGGCAGGAATCTCATTTTTTAGTATTAATTTTTTCTTTTTGTTCATTTTGTCTTGATACAAAACGAACCAAAAAATCATGTCAATCTGAGGAAATTCCTGCGGAACATTCGCTTTAAAAACTTCATGCTTGAAGCTGTGCTTCGCAGTTACGTTTTTCGCTCATTATTTCTGCAGATTGACTTTTCCGACTGTGTCGGAATTTGGGACTTGAATTTTTGTTAAATCATTTCTGTTTTCAATCTATCTTGCTCTCTAAGTTCTTTGCAAATATACGCTCTGATTACGGACTGATTACTTCCAACTGCGGACTGCTGCGTTAGGGATTGAACGGCGTGTTTGAGCTCGCCGACGAAAGGAGGAAGCGAGTAGTGAAAGCCCGACCCTTGTGGTAACGCCCTAATTATTATCGGAAGCATACCACTCTGCAAACGAGGTATCGGTTTCCTGAAGTTTTAGGGAATGCAACATAATGTGGTTTGGCAAACGTTTTTTTATTTTTTGCGCAAAGTCGATAACCATCATTTCGCTTGTGGGTTGGTAGTTTACCAAAAGCACGTTGTGGCCGCGGTTTTCAAGTTCTTTGGCGAGCTCGACATGGGGCGTGTTTTTGTTGAACACCGTGGCGTGGTCGAAGACGTTTACAATCTCTTCTTTGACAATTTTTTTTAAATCGCCAAAATCGATTACCATTCCAAATTTTACATGATTGGTATCGGTTATGGGCTTTCCAAAAACGGTTACCGAGAGTTTGTAGCTGTGCCCGTGCACGTTTTTGCACTTGCCATCGTAACCGTAAAGGGCGTGTCCGGTTTCGAAAGAAAATTGTTTTGTTATGCGAATGTTGCTCATGTTGTAATGCTATTTGCTGCGCAAAGATACTACCTTCTTTTTTTTCTGTTTACAATGTAAACGATTATTAAAGCGATGCCTAAAATTAAAAACAAGCCGTTGCCGCTTATAAATGACATGATATCCATAGTTTTATTTTTTGGAGTTTTTTTTGATTAATCTGAAAATTAAATACGCAATGACTATGGTGGCTACCAAAGGCAGATATTTCCCGATGGCGTATCCTATATTGTACCCAGCATCGTGGACGTTTGATTCTTGTAATGCCATTAAGAATGTCATAAAAAATACTTTTAAATAAATGTGCATTATGCTCTCAAAGTTAATTGATTTTTGACAGCGGGATAAATATTTTTCTGAAAATAAAAATCAATGGGAAACCTCGAGCGATAATCCATAATGTTAAGGCTATAAAAATGGCGTATAATTTATAGTCGAGAGCATCCAACCAAAATAAAACAGGAACAAACACTAAAAACGTTGCAGCCAAAAGCACGTTGCGCAACGCCTTCATTTTCCCCAATCCTTTAAAGATTCCATCGAAAATAAAAGCGATTGTACAAAGCGGTTGCATGGCTAAAACAATCCAAAAAATGTTGTAAAACTGCTTTAAAACTTCGGGATCGTTGGTAAATAAATTGCCTATAGGATAGTACAAAACACCTCCAATTACAGCAATTAAAACGCCTACTATTACACCGTATTTTATCAGTTTATTGCTTAAGGTAATAAGTAAAGGATACTCTTTTCCGCCGTATAATTTTCCCGATAAAATATTGCCAGCGCTAGCATAACCATCAACAATAAAAGCCCCAAGAAACCATAAATTAATAGCAATGGTATAGGCCGCAATATAGGTTGCACCGTAGCTCGTTGCAAATGCACTCGCGTAATAAAGCGTGACGTTTAAAGCAATGGTGCGCACAAAAAGATTGAGAATCATTAAAATAAACCGGTTGATTTCTTTATTAAAGGGAAAACTTAGTTTTAATGGAATTACGGTTTTTTTCAATAAATAATAAGCAGAGAAAATAGCCATGAGAAATTGTGCAATTACGCTGGCGTAAGCAGCTCCTTCAAGATTCATGGGTGTAATGTAACCTTCAATACCGTAAACCAAAACCACATCTAAAACAATATTTGTAATGGTGCCAATTATTGCAATAAGCATGGGATAGTAGGTGTTTTGTAAGCCGCGGAAAGCACCAAAAACGGCTATAGTAAAAAGTGTAAAAGGAAACCCAAAAACACGGATTCTGTAATAATCTACGCTATAGTCTAAAATTAAACCCGAGGCATTATAAAGTTTGAAAATAAAGTTTGCAAAAGGGTATGTGCCCAATATAATTAGAACACTTAATGAGGTGATAATAAATATAGCTTGGGCAGGTAGATTCTTGATTTTATCAAGTTTATTGGCGCCAACGTATTGCGATACAATGGACGAAATAGCACTTCGGGTTTGCCCCAAAACCCAAATAAGCATCGACAAAAAAGTGGTTACAATGCCCACGGCAGCCAAAGATTCGGTGGCATTAAATGCTATATTTCCAACAATGGCAGCATCGGTTAACGACAAAATAGGTTCTGAAACCCCAGATATCAAGGCAGGAACCGCTAATTTATTTATATGCTTGAAACTTATGTTCGTGCTCACAGTACTAATTCGTAACAATAAAAAGGAAAATCGCTTTGTTTCGGGAAATAAATATTACCCAATTTTTTATAGCCGCGAAGTTCGTAAAACTTTTGGTTTCTTTTGTTTTGAGAGAAGGTGTCTAACCTTATAGAGCTATAGTTGTTTTCTATGGCGATATTTTCGGCAAAATCCATTAATCTTTGTGCGTAGCCTTTACCTTGATATTTGGGATGAACGGCTAATCGGTGAATGTATACATTACGATTGTTTTCTGTTAACCAATTGATGGGAATATATTCTTCATCCATAAAAGTTGAAACAACTACACAGCCAATAATGGTTTTGTTTTTTTCAATAACGTATAATTCATTTCTTAAAACATCATTTTCAAAAGCCGCTTTATTGGGGTAATGCTCGTTCCATTGATAAATGTCTTTGTCAATCATAAAAACGGCGCATGCTTTTGTAATGGCTATAATTCTATCTATGTCTTTAAGTGTCGCTTTCCTGATCATTTTAATAAATTCCCCCCTAAATACCGGTGCAAATGTAGTTTTTTAAACTCATTTAATATTTTGTAAAAACAAAGTTAGAAATGTTGGTAAAAAAATGTAATTTTGAAATCTGCTAAAAAGCACTAAAATTTTTTTTAGCACAAAGTAAAGTTTGGGGATGTAGCTCAGTTGGCTAGAGCGCTTGACTGGCAGTCAAGAGGTCGTCGGTTCGAATCCGATCTTCTCCACAGTAATAGAAAAGCTTCAGAAGTTATTACTTTTGAAGCTTTCTTATTTGTACATAATTCACGATTTGGTATCAAAAAAATAATTAAATTAGTTTCACTTAGTTTCGTTTTAGATAATTTTTAGTAAATTTGAAACTAAACAAAATTTAATAAAACCAATCATGAAGAATATCGTCGTACTAATTTTGTTGATTTGCATGGTTTCGTGCCAAACAAAAGCTAAAAAAGATGAAATTAAAAAACCCAATATTCTTTTAATTGTTGTTGACGATCAAGGTTATGCTGATTTTTCACCTTTTAAAAACCACGACAAAAGTATTTCTACGCCAAATATAACGCGCCTAGGAAATTCCGGAACAGTTTTTACACAAGCCTATGTTACAGCACCCGTTTGCAGTCCATCGCGAGCCGGAATGTTAACCGGTAAAAATCAATTTAGGTGGGACAAACCAGCAAGTTGGGGCCCGGGTTTACCAGATAGCGTAAAAACCATTGCCGAGTATTTAAAGGATGCTGGCTACGAAACAGCACGAATTGGCAAGAATGATTTAGGACGCAATTTTCATAAAAATAATGTACGAGAATACCCTTTAAATCATGGCTACGACGAGTTTTTAGGCTTTAGCGCGCACGCCCACGATTATTGGTTGAACTCGCAAGATATTAAGGACCGTACGCCCGATCCTTACGGTACAAGTGCACTTTTAGGGCCATTAATGCACAATATGGGCGAAAAAAGTTATGACCAAGGTTATCTTACCGATATTTTGACTGACGAATCCGTTGAATACATTAAACGAAAACGAGACAAACCATTCTTTTTAACTTTGTCTTATAATGCTGTGCATCACTTAATTCACCAAGTTCCCAAAAAGTATTTGGATAAATACAATGTAAAGGAAATTCCAAATTACGACCCCGATAGTTTGGTGGCATTCAAAAAGCATAAACCGGGTTCTTATTCAGCTTATTACGATAAATATTCGCGAGTTGGCGCCATTCAACATGAGGATTTGCGTAAGTATTATTTAGCTAACCTCAATTGTTTAGACGACAATATCGGGCGTGTTTTAGATGCTTTAAAAACACAAAAACTAGTTGAGAATACTGTGGTTGTGTTTCTTTCCGATAATGGCGGTTCGCCACTTACCGGTGCCAATAACTCACCGCTAACAGGAGGAAAGTACTCACTTTGGGAAGGTGGTATTCGCGTACCATTAGCAATAAGTTGGCCTAATGTAATTGATGCTGGTAAAGTGGAAACCCATTATGTTTGCGCAACCGATATTTTACCAACCTTAACTAATTTTGCCGGTGTTACGCTTACCGATAGCGCTATTGATGGCATCAATCTTTTAAAGCCCGAAGCGAATCGATTACTGGTGTGGAAATGGCAAAAAACCTGGGCGGTGCGCAAAGGTGATTGGAAACTAACCAATGCTAAAGAAAACCATTGGAAAAGCGAACCGTCTGCCCAATACATTGCGCCTATAGTTGATAATATGGAATTAAAGTTGTTTAATATTGCGAAAGACCCGGGAGAGCGCAATGATTTAGCGTCACAACATCTTGAAAAAGTAAAAGCTTTGGAAGCGGCTTATAAAAACTGGATTAATTTAAATGTTAGAAAGTAAAACAGCTGTTAAACAACGGTAACCTTAACACCATTTTCTTCTAATTTCTTTTTGATTGTTGATGAAATACCCCTATCTGTAATAATCTCATCAATAGCATTCAAATTACAAATCTTTGCGAAACTCTTTTTTCCGAATTTTGAAGAATCTGCTAAAACAATAATTTTTTGGGCCGATGCTAGCATTTTTTGGTTCAATTGCGCTTCTTCTAAACTTGTTGTAGATAGGCCATAATCAAAATCAATCCCATCAACACCTAAAAAAAGCTTACTGCACGAAATACTATCTAAAATCTGGGACGCATAAGTACCAATTACCGAGGCTGAACTATGCCGAATATAGCCACCAAGCTGTAGAATTTCTATGTTTTTATCATGGATTAAATGCAAAACAGCGTATAGGGATGAGGTGATTACCGTGAGCTTGTTTTTAGGTTTTATAAATTTTGAAAGCGCCTGAACAGTGGTTCCCGAAGCAATCATTATGGAGTCGTTTTCGTCAATTTTTGTTGCTGCGGCTTGCGCGATACCGTTTTTTTCTTCAACCGAAATTTTTTCTTTTTCAATTACAGCTTTCTCTTTAATGTATGGGTTTTCCAAAGATGCACCACCATGGGTTCTAAACAACAAGCCTTTTTCCTCTAAAAGCTTTAAATCCTTTCTAATGGTAACCGCAGAAACATTTAGTTGTTTACATAAATCTAAAACTTCAACGTGCTTTTCTTTAGCTAATATGTTCAATATGGTCTCATGTCGCTGCATATAATCAAATATAAGTAAATGAAGATAAACGAAGTTAATTATTTTAATTTTTGTCGCTTATTTCATAAAATAGTTTCGTTTTGTTTCGTTTTAAAATTAATTTTGATACATTTGAAAATAAATATAAATAATCAAAGCAAAAAAAAAGTTGATTTGTTTGATAGGGATACATTAATTCAACAGTTAAAAGCGCATTCAAATTGGGATGTCATTATCATTGGCGGTGGTGCAACGGGCTTAGGTATTGCTTTAGATAGCACAACCCGCGGATTTAAAACCTTGCTTTTAGAACAGGTTGATTTTGCAAAAGGCACTTCCAGCCGAAGCACTAAATTGGTTCACGGCGGCGTGAGGTATTTGGCGCAAGGAAATATCGATTTGGTTAAAGAAGCGCTTTACGAAAGAGGATTAATGCTTAAAAACGCATCGCATTTAGTGCGTAATCAATCTTTTATCATTCCTAATTATAGATGGTGGGACAACCTTTTTTACACCATCGGATTAAAAATATACGATTTTTTAGCAGGAAAATTAAGCTTTGGAAAATCGGTTAGAATTTCAAAAACCGAAACAGCTGCTCGGTTAAAAACCATAAAATCAGAACATCTTAAAGGCGGAGTTGTTTATCATGATGGTCAGTTTGACGATTCAAGGCTCGCCATAAGCATAGCGCAAACGGCCATCGAAAATGGGGCAACTTTACTCAATCATTTTAAGGTTGAAAAGCTTTTAAAAAACAATAATGGTCTGGTTAATGGTGTTGAGGCTACAGATGCAGAAACCAACAAAACATACGCTTTAAACGCTAAGGTGGTTATTAATGCCACGGGTGTTTTTACAGATGAAGTTTTAAAAATGGACAATGCATTGGCAAAAAATAGCATTCGCCCAAGTCAAGGTATTCACTTGGTTTTGGATAAATCATATTTACCCGGAAACGATGCGATTATGATTCCTAAAACGGATGACGGACGTGTGTTGTTTTTAGTGCCATGGCATAATCGCGTCGTGGTTGGAACAACTGATACTTTATTGGACAGCCACAGTTTAGAGCCCAAAGCACTCGATAAGGAAATCGATTTTATTTTGGAAACTGCCAATAGATATTTAACAAAAAAGATTACCAAAAAAGATGTGTTGAGCATATTTGCCGGATTACGTCCGTTGGCGGCACCAAAAGACAAATCTGAAAAAACAAAGGAAATTTCGCGAAGCCATAAAATTATAGTGTCAGATTCTGAGTTAATTACCATAACGGGCGGTAAATGGACCACCTACAGGCGTATGGCACAGGATGTTTTAAATAAAGCCATTACACTGGGGAAACTGCCCAATGCCCAATGCCGAACCAAAGATTTATTAATTCATGGGGCGCGTGGCATGGTGGATAAATCACAACATTTATATATTTATGGAAGTGACCAAAAGGAGATTAAGAAACTAATAGCGGAATTTCCAGAATTAGGCGAAAAGCTGCATCAAAGATTGGAATTTACAAAAGCAGAAGTGGTTTGGGCGATACGAAACGAAATGGCAAGAACTATTGAAGATGTTTTGGCAAGACGTGTGAGAGTTCTGTTTTTTGATGCCGAGGCGGCTATAGAAATTGCTCCAATGGTAGCCGCTATTTTAACGAAAGAATTAAATAAAACTGATGACTGGAGACAGCAACAAATTTCAGGTTTTTTAAAAATTGCTAGTCATTATGTCATAAAAAATTAACTAACAAATCATTATTATGGAAAAATACATACTAGCCTTAGACCAAGGAACAACAAGTTCCAGAGCCATAGTTTTTGATAAAAAAGGAAGCATCATTTCGTTGGCTCAAAAAGAGTTTACCCAATATTTTCCTAAACCGGGGTGGGTGGAACACGATCCGTTGGAAATCTGGTCTTCGCAAGCTGGAGTAGCTGCAGAAGCGATTGCAAAACAAGGATTGAATGTTGAAAATATTGCTGCTATTGGTATTACCAATCAACGTGAAACCGTTGTTGTTTGGGATAAAAAAACAGGCAAGCCCGTTTATAATGCTATTGTTTGGCAAGACAAAAGAACCTCTAATTATTGCGATGAACTTAAAAAACAAGGGCACGAAAAAACGATAAGGGAAAAGACAGGATTGGTAATCGATTCGTATTTTTCGGGCACAAAAGTAAAATGGATTTTAGACCATGTTGAAGGTGCACGGCAAAAAGCGGAATCTGGCGAACTTCTTTTGGGCACAATTGATACTTGGTTAATATGGAACTTTACAAAAGGCAATCAGCATATTACCGATGTTACCAATGCGTCACGAACCTTGCTGTTCAATATAAACACCATGGATTGGGATGATAATTTATTAGAATTATTAACCATTCCCAAAAGCATGCTTCCGGAGGTAAAACAATCGAGCGAGGTTTACGGGCACACCAAATCTACGTTTTACGATGCCAACATTCCTATTTCTGGAATTGCTGGCGATCAACAAGCGGCATTATTCGGACAAATGTGTACCAAACCGGGCATGGTAAAAAACACTTACGGAACGGGGTGCTTTATGTTGATGAATATTGGCGATAAACCAACCGTTTCTAAAAACAACTTACTTACCACGGTAGCTTGGAAAATAAACGGAAAAACATCGTATGCTTTGGAAGGCAGCATATTTATTGCCGGAGCCGTAGTGCAATGGTTAAGAGATAGCTTGAAAATTATTAGAAATTCATCAGAGGTTGAAACACTTGCAAGTTCGGTGTCGAGTTCAGAAGGTGTATATTTTGTGCCCGCATTCGCTGGCTTGGGTGCACCACATTGGAACCAGCAAGCACAAGGCACCATTTTTGGGTTAACGCGAGGCAGCACCGATGCGCACATTGCCCGGGCAGCATTAGAGTCGATTGCTTATCAAACCATGGATGTGTTAAAAGCTATGGAAGCCGATTCCGGAATTTCGATACAAGAGTTGCGGGTAGATGGCGGAGCTACGGTAAATAATTCGCTTATGCAATTTCAAGCCGATGTTTTAAATACCGAAACCGTACGCCCTAAAGTGGTAGAAACCACGGCCATGGGTGCTGCATTTTTAGCAGGATTGGCTGTGGGCTATTGGGATAACCCTGAAGAAATTCAACAAATATGGCAAACAGATAAACACTTTAAGCCTACTGAAAAAAGAGCCGTTATCGATGAAAACATCAAAGGCTGGTACAAAGCTATTGATGCTTTGGAATATTGGACAAAAGATAAATAGCCTTATCCTATGATCTTGTCGGAGGAGAGGAAACTTACAACCGCAAAATAGTTCACCAAAATAAAAATCACCAACCTTGAATAAATCGAAAGAAATAAATTATAAATTAGTTTCGAGTAAGTTCTTTGCCGTTTGCGCTATAGTGCAGCGGTCTTAAATCATATAATCAAAAAATCGTTAATTGTAAATCAGAAACCACTATGACACCATTTATTGCAGAAATTATAGGAACAGCCATACTTATTTTATTGGGCGGTGGCGTTGTGGCAAACGTGATTTTAAACAAAACCATAGGCAATAATAGCGGTTGGATTGTAATAACCACGGGTTGGGCCTTGGCGGTTTATGTGGCCGTGGTTATTGCGGGACCTTACAGCGGTGCACACATAAATCCCGCTGTGAGTATTAGTTTAGCAGTCGCAGGAAAATTTCCTTGGAGCGATGTACCGCTATATATTTTAGCCCAAATGCTTGGTGCTATGTTAGGGTCTTCTGCGGTTTGGATGTTTTATAAAAATCATTTTGATGAAACCGAAGATGCCGATACCAAAAAAGCAGTGTTCTGTACGGCACCAGCCATAAGGCATACGTTTTCTAATTTTTTTAGCGAAGCCGTGGGTACTTTTGTGCTCATATTTACCATTTTATACTTTACAAATGCTACAATAAATGAGACGGAAACCGTTATTGGTTTAGGTTCTTTAGGGGCGTTACCGGTGGCTTTTTTGGTTTGGTCTATCGGTTTGTCGTTGGGTGGCACAACAGGATATGCTATTAATCCGGCACGTGACTTAGGCCCGCGAATTGTTCATGCCCTACTTCCCATAAAAAACAAGGCAGCAAGTGATTGGAGCTATGCTTGGATTCCTGTTTTTGGTCCTATTATCGGCGCATGTTTAGCATCTTTATTAATGTTGGCATTGTCTTAAAATTTTCAAAAGCGAACAGTTCGTTTCAGGACTTTAGTAGGTGATTTTGTTTAGTCGTTTTCTAAAACTATCTTTATTCAAAAGAAAGCACAAACGGTTCATTGCTTTCAATTCTAATTAATAAATGAAAATTTTAAAGAGCGTTTTTTTAATCTTGTTAAGCCTGTTGTCTTTTAGTCAGGAATTGCCTCCTATTGAAAAATTTAGTGCTGAAAATTATTTGGGAGACAACCAAAATTGGATGCTTTCCCAGGCATCAAATAATTTTATATATGTTGCCAATAATAAAGGCTTGTTGGAATATAATGGCGCAGAATGGACAACTTATGCCTCACCAAACAACACCATAATTAGGGCCGTAAATGTTATTAAAGATAAAATATACACAGGTTGTTATGCTGAGTTTGGCTATTGGAATAAAAACGAATTTGGTACACTAAACTATCTGTCGTTGTCTTCTAAACTTGATAAGAAGATGTTGGAAGACGAACAGATTTGGAACATTATTGAGTACAACGAATGGGTGGTTTTTCAGTCTAACGCCAAAATTTATTTTTACAATTCGCAAACCGAAACCTTTAAAATTGTTAAGGCATCCAATATCATTTACAAAACTTTTAAGGTTAAAAATCAGATCTATTATCACGTTGCCAATGAAGGTATTTATACTATTGAAGAAGGTAAACCCAAACTCATTATTGATAGTGACATTGTAAAATCGGGGCGTGTAATCAATATGTTCAACGGCAAAGAAAGCTTAATCATCATAACGCGAAACGCAGGGTTTTATAAAATTAAAAACAATCAATTAATACCGTGGAACATAAAAGCCGATGCGGTTTTAAATACCATGAGCGTTTTTAGTAGCATTCAGTTAAAGGACAAAAGTTTTATGATAGGCACTATTTCCGATGGCGTGTTGCACATATCAGAAAACGGAACAATAAATTACCAAATCACTCAAAAAAAAGGACTAAGCAACAACACCGTTTTGTCGCTATTTGAAGATAATGCAAACAATGTTTGGGCGGGTTTAGACAACGGTATTAATTGCATAAATGTAAAATCTGCCATAAAAACTTTTTTTGATTACGATGGCGTTTTAGGCACCGTATACACAACGCAAGTGTTTAAAAACGTGTTGTATATTGGCTCTAACCAAGGTTTGTTTTATAGGCGATTAAAAGCTGATGATGATACGTTTAGGTTTATTGAAGGCACCGCTGGACAGGTTTGGGATTTGTTTAATTATAATGATGAGTATTTATTTTGTGGGCATCATTTGGGTACGTTTTTAATTGTAGAAAATAAAGCAAACAAAATAAGTAGCGTATTAGGGGCGTGGACTTTTAAGCGCATTCCAGAGCAACAAAATCTTTTGCTTCAAGGAAATTATAATGGCTTATTCATCCTTGAAAAAGTGAATAATTTTTGGCGTATAAGAAATAAAGTTGAAGGCTTTAAAAACTCATCACGATATTTAGAAATTGATGATGAAAATCAGATTTGGGTGAGCCACGAATATAAAGGCGTGTTTAAATTAAAGCTGAATGACAGCCTGACCAAAGTGCAAAAATTAGACATGGAAACAAGTTTGCCTTTGGGGAAAAATTCGAGTTTAATAAAATATAAAAATGATATTCATTATGCATCCGAAGAAGGGCTTTTTATATATAATACAACCAAAAATGCGTTTCAAAGAGATTCCATTTTAAGTAAAATTATTAAAAGTGGCGACTATATTTCAGGCAAATTAGTAGTAGATAAAAACGAAAAACTTTGGGCGTTTTCAAAAGACAACATAAGCTTTGTTGAAAACGACGATGTTACAAACCAACCAGTTATCAACAATATTCCTATTCCTTCAAAATTAAGAAAAGGTGTTTTGGGTTACGAGAATATTTCGCTTATTAATCGCTCAACCTATGTATTGGGTACGGCAAATGGTTACATGACATTGGATCTATCAAAATTTAATGATGACATAGATTATGAAATCTTTTTAAATTCAATTGCCATACAAGATGTTGATGATAATAATAGCCATTATGCGCTAAACACCAATGGAGTGTTTAATTACAAACAGGGCTTGTTGTCTTTTAATTATTCAGTGCCCGAGTATCACAAATACTTAAACGTTAAATACCAATACATGCTTGAAGGGCATTCAAATAAGTGGAGCAAGTGGACTGAAAACACCCAAGTTACCTTCGAAAATCTGTCGTTTGGCGATTATACCTTTATGGCGCGTGCTAAGGTTGGAAACGCACTTTCTAAAAACACATTGTCTTACAGTTTTACTGTTAGCAGACCGTGGTACCTTTCAAACACGGCTTTGTCCCTTTATGTTCTGCTGCTTTTAATCATTATTTTAATTACGCATAAAGCTTATAAACGCTATTATTCAGAAAAGTTTAAGCACGAACAAATGGAGAATGAACAAATGATTATGCAGATAAAAAACGAAAAACTAAATCAGGATATAGATAATAAAAACAGGGAGTTGGCTATATCTACTATGAGTATTATTAAAAAGAATAGGGTTTTAAACAAGATTAAAAAAGAGCTTAAAAAAACAAAACATATTGATAACAATACGGCCATAGAACTTATAAATAGTAATTTAAATGATACAAAAGATTGGTCTTTTTTCGAACAGGCTTTTAACAATGCGGATAAAGATTTTTTAGAAAAAATAAAAAGTTCACACCCCGATTTAACCCCAAACGACCTACGTTTTTGCGCCTATTTACGCCTTAATTTATCTTCAAAAGAAATGGCGCCATTGCTTAATATATCTATAAAAAGCGTTGAAACCAAACGCTACCGATTAAGAAAAAAACTAGGTTTGGAGCACGATGATGGTCTTGTGGAGTACATCTTAAAATTTTAGCAACACGACAAGTCGTTATTTTACCACGACATTACCACGACATGTGCATAAAACCACTTGTTTTTTAAGCATTTATATAAAAAATATGAAATTCTGATTGCTCAGTGTTTACAGGGTTTTGCGCTGACAAAATATCGAATCTCAGTTGGTTTTGTTGCCATGTTCGTTTTTTATCGGCTATTATATTGCGGATTTCTCAGCATTTGAGGTTAAGTTTACATTGATTGATTTTTTAACTAAAGGTAAAATCAGCATAAACTATTTTTTTTGAAACTAACATTAAACTACACTCGAATGAAATTGAAACTTTTTAATCAAAAAAATAAAGTGCTGTTCTTATTATTGTTTTTGTTTGCAACAACCGTAGCGTTGGCACAAAATGAAAAAACAATAACAGGCTCAGTACGTTCAGCAGAAGATAATATGCCCTTGCCCGGAGCATCGGTAGTTGTTAAAGGAACTACAAACGGAACATCGACAGATTTTGATGGTAACTTCTCATTCTCTGTAAATAATACCGCGACTACACTAACGGTTTCCTACTTAGGCTACCAAACTAAAGAGGTCGCCATAACTTCTGGGGCCTTAACCATTTTATTGAATATCGATCAAAATGTGCTAGACGAAGTTGTTGTTGTAGGTTACGGTACGCAACGTAAAAGCGATATTGTTAATGCCGTGGCTACTGCCAATATGGAAGAGGCTGTATTAACACCAACCTCTGATGTTAATGAAATGCTGAGAGGTAGAATTGCAGGTTTGCAAGTTGATGTAGGAGGAGGCACATTAAGACCAGGCGGAACATCAGATATTATCTTTAGAGGCCAAGGCTCTATTGAAGGTAGCGTAAGTGCGATATATGTAGTAGATGGCATTATAAGAGATGGTGGTATTGAAGACATCGACTCTGATGACATTGAGTCTATCGAATTTCTTAAAGATGCCTCGGCTCAAGCTATTTATGGCTCTAGAGGCGCAAATGGGGTTGTTTTGGTAACTACAAAACGAGGTAAATCTGGTAAAGTAAGTGTAAATTATCACGGTTATATTACAACAAAATCCATTGAGCGTAATTTCGATGTTTATAGCGGTCAAGAATTTGCACAATTGCGACGGGAAGCTGTTAGGTCTACCATCGCAGATGACTCATATCCAAACGATGAAGATATTTTCTCAGCTTTAGAACTAGAGTCTATCGCAAATAACCAATTTGTGGACTGGGAAAATGAGTTGGTAAAAAATGGCTCAGTCAATAGTCAAGCCATTAGCATTAGTGGTGGTACCGATATGACTAAAGTATTCGGGAGTATCAATTACTTTAAAGAAGATGGCCTAATACCAAATTCTGCCTATGTTAGAAAAACATTGCGATTAAACGTAGATCAAAAAATTAGTAATAAGCTTTCGGTAAATTTTGATTTGAACATTTTAAACGATGATACCGATAGAGCTGCAAACGTAAACGTAATTACAATTTCACCCTTAGGAAGAGCTTATGATGATAATGGAAACCTCACCCAATTCCCAAGTGGCGAGGAATTATCGGCAGTAAATCCAATATGGAACCTTAGAGAGCAGACTAATGAAGAAAAAGGAAACGATTTTGTAATAAACGTAACTCCAATCTGGAAAATTACAAATGATTTAACGTACCAATTAAAAACTAACTTAACAAGAAGGACTTCAGAAAGAGGCCAATATCAATCGTCATTAAGTTCAGCGGGCGATGACGTTGATGGAGTTGCAAGAATCGATAATCGATTAAGGGAATCATATCTAATTGAAAACATATTAACCTACGATAAAGCTTTTAGCGATGACCATAAACTAAATGTAACGCTGGTACAATCTGCACAAGAAAATCAATTTTCTCGAACATTTACCGAAGCACAAGGGTTTACAAATGAAAGCTTGGGGTATGATGGCATAACAAATGCCATTGGTAATGTAACCGTAGAGCGTGATAAAAATAAACAGAGATTGGCATCTTTTATGGCAAGAGCAAGATATAATTTAAAGAACAGATATTTGTTTGAGGCCACAGCAAGAGGAGATGGAGCATCAGTAAACTCTAAAAACAATAAGTGGAGCTTTAATCCGGCAGCTTCTTTTGCATGGCAAATACATAAAGAGCCTTTTTTAGAAGATGTTGAAGCTATAAATGAGTTAAAATTAAGAACCAGTTATGGCGCTTTGGTAAACGATCTTGGGCGTGCATACACATCGCTTTTTACAGCAGAAGGACAAAACTATATATTCGATGCTGAATCTGCATCAGGCTATTCGCCATCAGTTATTTTGCCCAATCCAGATTTAAAGTTTGAAAGAATAACAACCTTAAACTTTGGATTGGACTTTTCAATGTTTAAAAGGGTTTTAGTAGGTAATATTAATTACTACGATGCTAGAACTACCGATTTGTTATTGCGTCGAGGTGTACCATCAATAACAGGTTACCAATATACCTTCTTTAATGCCGGAGAATTGCAAAACTCTGGTATCGAATTGAGCTTAACTGCAAATATAATCAATAAAAATGATTTTAAATGGTCAATATCTACTAACTGGTCTAACAATAAAAACAAATTGATAGAACTTTATAATGATGGCGATGGGAACCCTATTTTAGAAGACGACGCATTTAACTACTACGTTGGCCAACCAGTAGGCGTCCTTTACCAATATGAATTTGATGGCATTTGGCAAGAAGGCGACGATTTTGCAAATGCACCACAGGCCAATCCAGACTCTGCCTTAACACAAGACAACCTCAGGCCTGGAGACATTAAAATTAAAGACACCAACGGTGTAGATGACCAAGGCAATAAAACGGGAGTTCCAGACGGTAAAATAACCCAAGAAGACAGGGTTTTTAAAGACCCTAATCCAGACTGGTTTGGTTCTTTATCAACAACAGTTGCTTACAAAGGTTTCGATTTATTTGTAGATTTTTACGCCGTAGAAGGGGCTACAAAAAGAAACCCATTTTTATCAGAATTTAATAATGGGGGGACTTTATCAGGGAAGTTAAACGGTGTAAAAGTAGATTATTACACACCAGAAAATCCATCTACAACCTTTCCAAGACCTAATTTTGATACTGCACCACTGTATTTAAATTCTTTGGCTATTAAAGATGCATCGTATATAAGGTTAAGAACAGTTAGTTTGGGCTACACGCTGTCTGAGGCTATTTCATCTAGTTTAAACTTAGAGCAGATTAGGTTTTACGCAACAGGCACTAACTTGTTTACCAACACAGATTATATAGGATATAGCCCTGAGGTAAATATTAGAAATACATTTTCTAATGCAGATACAGGGTATCCAGATGCAACGAGTTTCACCTTTGGTGTAAGAGTTAAATTTTAATTAAAAAAAATAATATTATGAAAGCGAAGTTTATATATTCAAAACTAAAAGGCAACTTGCTGCTAGCTCTGGCGCTATGCTTTGTTGTGTTTTCTTGCGAAGAGTTCTTAGAAGAACAACCAAGTACATTAATTGATTCCGATTACATTTACACGACCGAAGAAGGTTTAAAATCTGGCGTGGTAAGCCTTTATAAGTTTAACAGAGATAGGTATGACCGACGTATAGAGGATTTTATGGGAGCGGTTTTAATGTCGTCCAGAAGTGATTTGGCATTTAGCAGAACAGGTTATACAGGTTTAATGGGGCGGTACCAAAGAGGTGTCTCGCCAGTAGATCAAGGCGCCAATTTTGTATCCACTTTGTTCTGGAAACATTTTTACAACATTACAAATAAAGCTACAGAAATAATTAATGCGGCCGAAGTTGCAGAAGGTATCGATGAAGATGTTAGGAACCAGGTTCTTGCCGAAGCTAAGTTTTTCAGAGCGAATTCTTATTTCTATTTATATAGAATGTTTAACAATATTTATGTGTCTACCGAAACGGTAACTGTCGATAATGCCTTTAATGTTATTAATGCTAAATCGTCTAAAGAAGATATTTTTGCACTATTAAACAGCGACCTGGATTTTGCCATTGAACACTTAGAATGGACAGACACTTTTGGGCGTGTTACAAAAGGCACGGCAAAACACGTAAAAGCAAAAGTGGCAATGTGGGAAGGCAATTGGGAGGTAGCTAAAACCCATGCCTTAGATGTTATTGAAGGGCCAGACAGCCCACATAGCTTAGTAGCTAGCACAGCAGATGTTTTTAAAGGTGATCGAAACCATTCGGAATCGTTATTCGTTATTCAATCTAAAGATGATTTATTGGGTGGTGGAGACGACACTATGATGAATGCAAACTATGTTACCCAATATTTCCAGATTTCAGGTATAGAGTCAAATATTGAACAGGGTGGCAGAGGTTTTTCACGCGTGTTACCAAACCTTTATTTATTAGGTCTTTTATCTGAAGATCCAAATGATACTAGAGATGACAACACGTATTTTAGATTGAAATATTATTATACATCGGGCAGTAGAATTGGTGAAGAAGTAGATAATTATGCACCAATAACCGATCTTAATAACCCCAGTAGCACGTACACAAGGTATTATCAAAGACAACACCCTTCTTGTATCAAATTCGCACAAGAAGACGACAATCCAGATTCGTATCTAAATAAAAGCAACATAATGGTATATAGGTTGGCCGAAACCTATTTAATTGCTGCCGAAGCAATGATGAGGTCTTCAGGCAATCCTTTACCATACATAAATGCAGTTAGGGAAAGAGCAAATGCCACACCATTAACAAGCGTTGATGAGCAGGCTATATTAGATGAACGCGCTCGCGAACTCGCTTTTGAAGGACAACGTTGGTTTACATTAAAAAGAATGGGACAAGATGTGATAAATCGCCAAATAAGAAACTATGCCGGTGACGGACCGTATTTTCCCAATAATTTCGGGGGAGATAGAGATCCAAGGGTAAACTGGCAAGATCATTATATTAATTTTCCAATAGCACAAATAGATTTGGATTTACTGGGTCCGGATTATCCACAGAATGACGGTTACTAACTAAAGAACAAATTAATAGCACTTTTTTTGATTTAGTTTATAGTGTTGGTTTTTCAATCTAAGGGCAAGTAAGTTTATTGCCCTTAGATTTCAACACTTTTATTAACTTCGTAGATTTCCTTTTTAATTAGTCATTGTATTCTTATGCTAAAAAGCACACTTCAATTGTTTTTTTTATTCTTAATTGCCAGCTTTTATGGGTGCCAAACAAGTTCGCCTAAAACAATAACTTTTGCTGATAATGTCGTGGTGGCACATCGCGGCGCATGGAAACAAAAAAACCTACCGCAAAACTCGATAGCTGCATTAAAACACGCTATAAACTTGGGTTGTACGGGTTCAGAATTTGATGTTAGAATGACATCCGATAATGTTTTAATTGTAACCCACGATGCCGATTATCACGATTTACTCATCGAAGAATCCACCTATGCCCAATTATCAAAATTTAAACTTTCAAACGGCGAAACCTTACCAACGTTAAGAGATTATATCATTGCTGGAATGCAAAATAACAATGCCACGGGTTTGGTATGCGAAATAAAACCTTCAAAAACCGAAGGACGAAATGCCTTAATGGCCGAAAATGTTTTGAAACTGGTAAAAGAACTTAAGGCAGAAAATTATATTTTGTCGTATATCAGTTTCAGTTATGCCATTTTACAAAGAATAAAGGAACTGGATGCACATGCTAAAACACAATATTTAGATGGCTCTAAAGCACCAAAACGATTAAAGGAAGATGGTATAACTGGGTTAGACTATTTAGTTTATAAATATAAAAGACGTCCAGAATGGATAGCAAGTGCCAAAGAAAAAGGTTTAATATTAAATGCTTGGACAGTCAATTCAACTGAAGATATCGATTGGTTTTTAGCTAACGATTTTGATTACATCACTACAGATGAACCAGAACTTGTTTTTAAAAGAAGCGAAAAAAGCCCAACAAAAAGAGGTTATAAATTGGTTTGGAGCGACGAATTTAATTACAAAGGAAAACCAGATTCTACCAAATGGGCTTACGATTACGGTTTTTTAAGCAACCGCGAAAAGCAATATTACACCGATAGCTTAAAAAATGCGAGAGTTGAAAATGGTACGCTAATAATTGAAGCTCATAAAGAAAAAATAGCGAACGCAAAATACAAAAGCGACGAGTTTAAAAACAAAAGTTGGGTGCAATATATTGCTGAAATTGACACCGCGCAATACACATCGGCAAGATTAAAAACCGATGGTTTAGCCTCATGGAAATATGGGCGCATAGAAGTAAGAGCGAAGTTGCCTCGAGGTGTTGGATTGTGGCCTGCCATTTGGATGTTGGGCGAAAATAGAAAAGAAGTTGGCTGGCCGGAATGTGGCGAGATAGATATTATGGAACATGTTGGTTTTAACCCAGATTCTATTTTTGGAACCATACACACAAAAGCCTTTAATCACATGAAAGGTACAGAGAGAGGAAAAAAGATTTTTATTGATAAACCTTATGAGACGTTTCATGTATTTGCAGTAGAATGGACTCATGAAAAAATGGACTTTATTTTAAATGATACCGTTTACAATCATATAAAAAATGAACATAAAACCATAGCCGAATGGCCCTTTGATCAAGAATTTTATTTGATAATGAATGTGTCTGTTGGTGGCATGCTTGGTGGACAAAAAGGAATTGATGATTCTGTTTTTCCGCAGCAAATGGTAGTCGATTATGTTAGGGTTTTTCAACAAAAGGAAGAATAAAAAATGAAGCATTTAACACACCTGATATTAATTTTGTTTATCGGTTTTTCTAGTTGTAAAAACGAAAAAAAACAAGCAAACCAAAGCCTAAATGTGATGACTTACAACATCCGTTTGGACATAGCTTCCGATGACGAGAACGCCTGGGCAAACAGAAAAGATTTTTTAAGCTCGCAAGTACTGTTTTACAGCCCGGATATTCTGGGTGTTCAGGAAGCGCGACCCAATCAAATGGCAGATTTAAAAGAAGCCTTAATAGATTATAAAACAATCGGCATTGGTCGCGATGGCGATAATAAAGGCGAGTTTTCAGCGATATTTTACAATTCAAAAGAACTAAAAGTAGAAGAAGAAAACACCTTTTGGTTATCTGAAACGCCCAATCAAATCTCAATGGGTTGGGATGCTGCCTATCCAAGAATTTGTACTTACGGACTTTTTACTTTACTCGAAAATAATCAAAAAATTTGGGTGTTCAATACGCATTTAGACCACGTTGGAAGGGAAGCACAGTTACAAGGCATGCAACTTATTCTTAAAAAAATAAAGGCTTTAAACACCAGTGATTTTCCGGTAGTTATGATGGGCGATTTTAATGTAGAGCCGCAAAGTGAGCTCATCACAAATCTTAAACAAACCCTAGACGATTCAAAAGATAAAGCAAAACTTGTTTTTGGATCAAACGGAACATTCAACGGTTTCAAGTTTAACGAGCCTGTTAAGCGAAGAATAGATTACATCATGTTATCAAAATCTTCAAAAATTGGAGTCGAAAAATACGGCGTTTTATCAAGCTCCATAGATTTAAAATATCCATCCGATCATTTTCCGGTGTTTATTGAATTAACCTTAAAATAGAACAGCATTAAAACATGAAAATATCAATTCTTCCTTTAAAATTCATCATTATTTCGAGTCTAATTATTACCGTATTTAGCTGTATAAACGAAACGACTAAACCCCAACATTCAACTTTAAATGAAAGTATTGAAAAAAAGGTAGATTCTGTTTTGGCATTAATGCAGATAAACGAAAAAATCGGGCAATTAGTGCAATACAGTGGAAAATGGAACGCTACCGGACCGTCATCAACAAAAGGCGATCAGCATAAATTTGAGAAGCTTAAAAAAGGTGAGGTGGGTTCGATGTTAAATATAACGTCTGTGGCGAGTATTCGGGAAACCCAAAAAATTGTTATGGAGCATTCAAGGCTTAAAATCCCTTTAATTTTTGCTTATGATGTTATTCACGGGTATAAAACCATATTTCCCATTCCGTTGGGTGAAACGGCTAGTTGGGATTTAGGTATTATGAAACAATCAGCCGCCATTGCAGCCAAAGAAAGTGCTGCTTCGGGCTTAAATTGGACCTTCGCGCCCATGATTGATGTATCTAGAGATGCCCGTTGGGGACGCGTTATGGAAGGTGCTGGCGAAGACCCTTACTTAAATGCCGTTGTTGGCGTGGCGCGTATTGAAGGATTTCAAGGAGACGACTTATCTGATATTTACACCATTGCAGCTTGCGCTAAACACTTTGCAGGCTATGGCTTTGGAGAGGCTGGTCGGGATTACAACACCGTTAATGTTGGGGCAAACGAGCTGCACAACACCATTTTACCACCTTTTAAGGCAGCGGCCGAAGCAGGTGCGGCAACATTTATGAATGCTTTTAACGATATTGATGGCATTCCTGCCACAGGGCATAAAATTCTACAACGCGATATTTTGAAAGGTGCATGGAACTGGAATGGATTGGTGGTTTCAGATTGGGGTTCCATTGGCGAAATGCGGGCACATGGTTATGCTGAAGACAAAAAACATGCTGCCGAAATAGCTTTAAATGCAGGAAGCGATATGGATATGGAATCCTATGCTTACGAAGCACATTTGGAAACTTTACTTAGCGAAAATAAGATTTCCATCAACCAAATTGATGATGCGGTAAAACGGGTTTTAAGGTTGAAATTTGAATTGGGACTTTTTGATGATCCTTACAAATACTGCAACGAGCAACGCGAAAAAGATAATGTGTACTCTAAAGAAAACTTAGCCATAGCACGCGATGTTGCAAAAAAATCTATTGTATTGCTTAAAAATGAAAACAACGTGCTGCCACTGTCTAAACAAATTAGAAGTATTGCCGTTATTGGTCCCTTGGCAGATGATAAAGATTCACCGTTAGGAAACTGGCGGGCCAAAGGGGAATATAATTCGGCAGTTTCATTATTGGAAGGTATTAAAAACGCTGTTGGAGAAAACACCAAAATACATTATGCAAAAGGTGTCGATTTAACCATTCCAACTATAGAGCCTGGAGCAAATCAGTTCTTATTACCTTTAAAATTTAACACCACAGATGACTCGGGAATTACAAAAGCCGTTGAAGCTGCTAAAAAATCTGATGTTGTTTTATTGGCAATTGGTGAAAATGCGTATCAAACAGGCGAAGGGCGCAGTCAAACCAATATCGGTTTTTTAGGGCTTCAAAATGAATTGCTGGAAGCGGTTTATAAAGTGAATAAAAACATTGTAATTGTTTTAATGAATGGCAGGCCCATGGATTTAAGTCGTGCCTCTGAAATTGCACCAAGCATTTTAGAGTGCTGGCATTTAGGATCGGAATCTGGTAATGCCATTGCCGATGTTGTTTTTGGGGATTATAATCCCTCGGGAAAATTACCGGTATCTTTTCCGCACAACGTTGGTCAAGAGCCTTTATATTACAACCAAAAAAACACTGGACGACCGTATAGCAATAAACACGTTACGTTCTCCGGCTACAGAGATGCGCCCAAAAAGGCATTGTATCCCTTCGGTTTTGGCTTGAGTTATACAACCTTTAGTTATGATAATTTACAATTGGATAAAACCGAAATTAAAGCTAGCGACGACATAAAAGCATCAGTAAATGTGACCAATACCGGCAACAGAGCGGGGGAAGAAGTTGTGCAACTTTATATTCGAGATTTGGTTGGGAGCTTTGTAAGACCTGTAAAAGAGTTAAAAGGTTTCGAAAAGGTAATGCTAAAAGGAGGGGAAACCAAAACCATTAATTTTACTATAAACGCTAAAATGCTTCAATTTTACACGGCAAATAACAAGTGGGAAGTAGAACCCGGTAAATTTAATGTTTGGGTGGGAGGCGATTCTACAACGTCTTTAAAGAAAAGTTTCAGTGTTATTGAATAAGTAAAATCTTTAAAATCAATATTTATTTTTGATGTGATAAGAAAGCCATAACCTTAGTGATAACCTGTTTTAATTGATTGGGTAACGTAGTTTTTTCCCAAGGATGCTGTGCTCCAAAAACATGATTGGCACCTTCAATAATTTCTAGCTGACTGTTCGGGTTCCAACGATTAAGTAGTTTTGCTTCCTCTAAAAAAACACTGGTGTCGTTATCACCATGAATTATTAAATATGGGGTTTTTAAATTCGATACGGCGCGTTTAATGGTGAGCCTATTTTCGTTGGCGATAAAATCTTCATAAAATTGATAGTAATGCGGCATTTGTTGTTTTGTTCGTCCGTTTAAAACATATTTTACACCGTCTTTTTTCCATTGTTCTAAATCACCAGATGTTGCTGTTCTTTTCCCGAAATCGCAAACACCGGCAATACTAATTACGTTTTTTATCCTGTTATCTTCTTCAGCTTTTATAGTTACAATCCCGCCGGCTCTACTATGTCCCATTAAAGTGATGCTGTTTGTATCGGCATTCTTTTTTAACTTAGGATTGCTGCAAACCCAATCGATAACAGATTCTAAATCGTCTAATTCCTTGGTGTAGTTGTTGTTTCCGAAAGCTTCCAAATCGGGAAAATCAATGGGCTGTTTTACAGTGCCTCCATTATGTGAAAAATTAAATTTAACAAAATAAAAACCCGCTTTGGCAAATGCTTCCGCCATTAAATCCCATGCGCCCCAATCTTTAAAACCTTTGTAGCCATGACAAAATATTATTACCGGCTTTTTAGTGCTGTCGTCTTTAAAAAACAAGTCGGTTAAAATTGGTTTATCGTGCTTGCCGTCAATAATGATATTTTTTTCAATGTTCATTTATACTTCTTTTTCAATGAAAGGTGTATCTAAATTACAAATTTCTAAAATGAGTTTTTTTAGTTCGGTTTCAAATGAAGAAATAGTGTCTTGAGTGATTAACGATTTCTTGGTTCTACTTCTTGAACTGTCTTTTTTTGCAAATTTTAAAAAGCCAGAATTTAAGTTTTTAAATGAAATAATACCAGCTTCAACGGGAAGCTGAATTTGATTGGATTGATGCATCATGAGCGCATAGGTAAGCACCTGAAAACTTTTGCTGTATTTATCGTAATCGGTAGTAATGGCCTCCCAATCAACAATTTCTATACTGCTTTGGCTCACGTTACCCGTTTTGTAATCAATAATTCTGGTTACCCCATTATATTCATCTACGCGATCTACTTTTCCGGTTAATTTTACCGGAAAATTGAGTTCCGGAATATCAATTAATACCTTATTTTCAGCTTCAACGGCTATAATTTTTATTTGGTTTCCAGCTTTTAAATCTTGAATTTCTAAATCTAAAAAGTTAGATACGTAGCGCTTTGCTATTTCAAAAATAATAAGATTTTTGCCTTTGGTAATATCGCCCTCTTTATATTCTTTTTTAAAATGATGGCTTACCCTTTCATTAATTTTTGCTTTTAAACCTGTAATATTTTCAACCGTTAAAAAGGTATTAACAAAAGGCTCATAAAAATCTTCAAGGGTGTTGTGCACAACGGTTCCCAAGGTGTTTGCGGCTACGGTTTCTTCGGCATCGTCATGCTCTTTTACCTTTAATATTTTCTGATAATAAAAATCAATGGGATTCCGGATATAATTGGTAAGTGAAGACGGTGAAAACCCCTGTTTCGCAACCTGAATAATTTGATTTAGCAGCTCGGGCGTTTTTTGTACTTCATTTAATTTGGGTTCTAAAATAGGCACATGAGGCGCTATAATTTGATGCTTTATTTTATGAATATTTTCTAACTGCAATTGCGTAATAAATCTGCTTTTTTCGCCACCAGTTAACACATCGGCTTCGGTGTTGTAAATAATATGAATGTTTTTGGCGCGTTGTAAAAGCCTGTAAAAGTGATAGGTGTATACCGCATCTTTTTCTTTATACGTGGGCAGGTTATTTTCTAATTTAACATCAAACGGAATAAAGGAATTGTTGCTTTTTCCAGAGGGCAATATGCCTTCGTTTACCGATGAAATTATAACGGTTTCAAAATCCAATACACGCGACTCTAACATACCCATAATTTGTAAACCTTGTAAGGGTTCGCCCTGAAAATCTAGTGTTTCGCTGCTTAATAGTTCTTTGTAAATGCTAAATAATGCTGAAATATCTTTGATGTGATTGTATTCTGAATTAAGTCGCGATAACTCGTTAAACAATGCGTTGAATCGGAATAAATATTCCAAGGATAATAAATTTGAAGCTTTGTTTTCAGTTAAATCGTTTTTAATAATTAAGATTAATTGCGAACAGTTTTTTAAGGCCTCGTCAGTAGATGTTTGCCAATTGCTAAAGAGCATATCGATAATTGTATCAGCCTTTGGCACAATTTGCTTTAACCTGTCTGGCGTTAAATAAATGATGTTATTAGCCTCAATGGTTTCAATGAGTTTTGAGGCGTAATCGGTGTCGTCAACATAAAATAAAGGCCTTATAAATTGGTGTGCTATAATGTTGACCACATCTTTATAATAAAATGATTTTGATGGGTTTTTATGAAGCTTAAATAAGCTCTCGAAAAGTGAGGCCAGCGGAATGGATTTTAGCGGAAACCCCATGGTAATATTAAGGGCTTCGATAGTTGATGGCAGCGAATTTAATACCGGAATCAATAAATTTTCATTGCCCAAAACTACCGCAGTATTTTGCAACGACGGGTTACTTTGACTGAGATTATTTAATAGGGTGCCGATGTATTTAGATTGCCCAATGTTTTTTGGAACACCATAAATTGAAATGTTCTTTTCGTTTGAATAATTTTTGGTAATCCAATGAAACGGATTTTTTTCAAAATATTTCCAACGGGTTTTATGCTGTCTTGTAAACAATGCGGCATCGTGTTTTGGGTTGTTAAAAAAAACTTGGTCGATGTCCCAATAAATTTTTGCCACATTATGTTCCAATAATTTTTGAATGATGGTTTCCTCGGCAGTATTTAGCGCATTGAAACCTAAAAATACATGCTGTTTTTCGGTGTTGTTTTTTAGGTAATCGTCTAAATTTTTAACCGCTTCTCTGTAAATCAATCCTTGATAGCCACTATTTTTATTTAAAAGTTGCTTAGTGAAATGGGTGTAATAGGTATAAAGCTTATTCCAAAACGATAAGTAGTTTTTAACAAAATCGGTTTTGTTTTCTTCTAAAGACCAGTGTTTTAGTTCTTGAATATCGCTTAAATAATTAAAAATGTTTTCTTGTGGAATGAGGTAGCGATCAATCTCATTAAAATCCTGAAGTAATATTTGCGCCCACTTTGAGAACACCTCAAAAGCATCTTGATTTTCTTTTTTGGTAAGCGTTTGATAGCTATTATAGAATTCAAATAAAAGCTCAGTATTTGAAATTGGTTTTAGTTGAGATGTGTTTTCTACAAACTCTTCTATACTAATGATTTCAGGCGAAAAAATGGTTTCGTTGGTAACTCGATAAAGTTGATGCTTTAAGAACAAACCAGCTCTTTTACTGGGTAAAACAAAGTTTAGTTTAGAAAGATTTGTTTTGGAATCTTGTAAATCTTTTAAAACATCAAAAATAAAAGTTGTCATTAAAGCTGAGTTGTTACTGCTATATAAAAATAAAAAAACGCTTCGGATAACCGAAGCGTTTTTAAAAACTTATTTGTTAACTAAAATAGAGTGTTATTCTTTAACTAAGTTAATTTCAACACGTCTGTTGTTAGCTCTACCTTTTCTAGTTTTGTTAGTGTCAATTGGTCTGTCTTTTCCGTAACCAAGTG
This sequence comes from Hwangdonia lutea, assembly GCF_032814565.1. Taxonomy (GTDB): domain Bacteria; phylum Bacteroidota; class Bacteroidia; order Flavobacteriales; family Flavobacteriaceae; genus Hwangdonia; species Hwangdonia lutea. The sequence continues at coordinate 1,537,014 of NZ_CP136521.1, read as the reverse complement.
CAGATAATCTAAACTCATCGATACCATTCTTAACTAAATATTCTTTTACAGAAAGTGCTCTAGCTTCAGATAACGACTGGTTAAGTTTTGCACTACCAGTACTATCAGTATGACCTTCTATGGTAAATTTAGAATTTGTGTATTCTTTTAAGATGGCTGTAATATCAGATAATACTTTAGCCGACTCGTTTTTGATAGTAGATTTACCTGTATCAAATAAGATGGTTTTAGCATATTCGTTAAGCGTTTTTTGAACCGCTTCAGATACTTCTGGGCAACCGTTGTTAGCTACAGTACCTTTAACGTCTGGACAGTTATCGTCTTTATCTAAAACACCATCACCGTCTCTGTCTGGCCAAGGACAACCGTTGTTAGCAGCAGGACCAGCTTCGTTAGGACACTTGTCATCTTTATCGGCAACACCATCACCATCAGCATCTGGACATCCAGCTAAAGCTTTTAATCCAGCTACAGTAGGACACTCATCTAAATGATCTGGAACACCATCACCATCAGAATCAGGACATCCGTTAAACTCAGCTAAACCTGGCTCGTTAGGACAATCGTCTTTAGAATCTTGAATGCCATCGCCATCAGTATCAGGGCAACCGTCAAATTCAGGTAAACCAGCAACATCTGGACAAGCATCATCTTTATCGTAAATGCCATCACCGTCAGTATCAGTTCCACCAAATTTGATAGAAATACCAACTGTATGTTGGAAATGTGTTTGTAAATAGTCTTCAAATGCATGTTTGTATGCAGACTGTAGTGTTAAGCCAATGTTCTCGTTAAACCAAACATTTAAGCCTAAAGTACCATTTACAGTACCAGCACCAACTTCGTCAACCCAAGTGTAACCACCACCAGCACCTAAATAAGGCTCAAGCGTGTTTGAGTTAAGTAAATTACCAAGGCTGTACTTAATAGTACCATCTACACTGTAGTAAGACAAATCATCAACTGAAGCATCTCCCCACTTATCGATTTTATTTAAAGCTCCAGCAACTCCAAAAGAGAAACCGTCACCTAAATATTTAGATACAGAGATGGTTGATAAAGATGGTAAGATATTCCAATGGTCTTCTACATTAAAGAACTCATCAAACGTATCACCAAGTGGTGCGTTTTCACCCGTAGGGTAAAAGTCTACCGCGTTTGCCCCAATGGTAATTTGCCATGGGTTGTTTTCGTCTTGCGCATTAGCGTTGCTATAACCAAGTACAAGCAACATAGCGAACAATAATCTGCTAAGATTTTTCATATTCAAAAGTTTAATTTTTAAGTGTTAATTGTAAGCAAAAGTAAGTTGTTAAATGTTATTAACAAAGACAAATATATAAAAATATTGATGAATCCTTCGTAATAATAAGTAATTCAGAAAGATTTTAGATTACATTGAGTTGTTGGCCAACTTTGGCGAACGCAGCAATAGCCTTGTCTAAATGTGATTTTTCATGAACCATCATTAGTTGTACGCGAATTCTTGCTTTGCGTTTCGGTACAACGAATAAAAAGAACCCAATAACGTAAATACCTTCTTTTAAAGCATATTTGCCTTGGTTTTCGTCAATTTTGCAAGATTTAGAGGTTGGTGTGGCATATTTATAATTTCCTATAATAATGCTGAAAATGGATTTGTATTAATGAAGTTAACCCGTTGTGCATTTTGGCAGAATTCTGTCAATTCGAGTGAATTTTACGATTGAATGAGTGAAATTTGTATCGAGAATAAGAATTTTTGAACCATAAATGGGTTCTCGATACAATTTTTCGTTCCTCAAAATCACTCGAACTGACATATAGAAATTATTTTCATTCAAAATGCACAACGGGTAAAGTTAAATTTCTTTTATCTGAATATCATCATTTATATAAATAAGAATTTTCTCGGTCACTTTTAAATTCATCTCTTCCAAAACGTCTTGGTACAATTGTAATTGTTGAGCGTGTTTTTTATCTTCAAAACCCGTTTTGTAATCGATTATAACAGCTTCGTTATTGGCATTGACAACCACGCGATCCGGACGTAAAATCATGCCTTCTTTTGTAATAATATCGCGCTCATTATAATTGGTATGATTTAATGTGTAATAGTTTTGAACTTTTGAATGATTTACAATTTCGTTTACCGTTGTGCTTAAAATTGCAGCTTGTTCTTGGTTTATTGAAGCTGAATTGATAAAATCGTTTATAGCAGAATCAATATCGTCTTTGGTGTTGATTTTAGACATGATATTGTGGATGAGATTCCCCTTTTCAATAGCTTCTTTTTGGGCGGTGTCCCAAAGTAACCCCGATTTTGTTACCACGTTTATATTGTGCGTTTCTTTTGCTGTTGAAATAAATTGATGCTGAATTTGAGTTTCTTTTTTCAAAATTTCCTTTTCAAAAGTTCTTTTATCATTCCCGAAGCTGTACGTTAATTTAGAATCTTCCCATGCGTTGATGTGTTTTAAATATGCGATAAACAAGCCCGAATATCTTTTGGTGTTTACCTCGCCTTTTGCTGAAATATCTTTGGTTGAAATAACATGCAACTGCTCCACAGCGCGTGTTAAGGTTACATAAAGCAGATTGATGTTGTCTAATTCCTGTTCAGATTGATGTTTGTTAAAAATACGCAAACCTTCGTCGCCATAAAACTCGAAATCTTTATTGTAATTCAATAAGGTGTGCGAAAACCCGTTGTAAGTGTCTTTGTTTAATGCAAACCATTCTTTGGGCTCCAACTCTCTATAAATATCCAAATCGGCAAACGGAAAAATAACCACCGGAAACTCTAAACCTTTCGATTTGTGTATCGTCATGATTTGAACCGCATTTTGACCCTTGGGCGATACTATGCTTAAGCTTTCTTTTTTCTTGTCAAAATACTGTAAAAACCCAGAAATATCCGATCCTTTTTTTTGTGAAAAATCTAAAACCACATCTAAATAAAACTGAATGTAAGCGTTTGATGTTTTTACTAAATTGAAGCTCCTCACAATGGTTTCCGCCAAATCGTAAAGCGGCAATTGAAGCAGATTGCTGCTGTTTATTTGGATGCTGAATTTTTCAAAACTTTTAAATAATTGAGATAATGAAAGGTTAATATGGTTTGAAAAGAATTCGTGCTTGTTTTCAATGTTGAAAAGCGTTGTTAAATAATTTAAAACAGCAATTTTTATTTCGTTGTTTTTAGGCTGATTTAAAAGCGAGAGAACATTATTTATAAAATTAACCTCGTCTGAATTATTTAACAATAAAGTCTCTGAAGATACGATAGGAATGTTATTTTGGCTCAAATAATTGGCGACGGCAACGCCTTCTTTTTTCTTTCGCACCAAAATGCAAATATCCTCCAAATCAAAACCATTTTCCAAGCAGTTGTTAATGGTGTTTAAGGTATTTTCAGAGAAATGCGCGTCCCTATCATCATCTTTTTCAATTTCTAAAAACGAAAAATTCACATAACCCGCTTCCGTTTTAGTTATGTTTTGATGGGCGTTTTCGTAAAGAGCTTTATAATCATTAGCCGTAAAAACTAGATTTGCTAAAAACTTAAAAAAGCCATTGTTAAACGCTACGATTTCTTTAAAACTCCGGTAATTTTCCTCCAGCGTTTCTACCTTTTGTTTAATCTGGAATGGCTGTTCTTTTTTATTAAACAAATCTATAAACTGTTCCGCTTTACCACCGCGCCATCGGTAAATGGCTTGTTTGGCATCGCCCACCAACATGGTAGTGCCGTTTTCGGCAGAGAGTGAATTCTCTAATAACGGTATTAGGTTTTCCCACTGCAAAACCGATGTGTCTTGAAACTCATCGATAAAATAATGCTTGAATTTTTCGCCAATACGCTCGTAAATAAAAGGTGTGGGCTGGTTTTTTATTTCTTTGCTAATAATGGCATTAAATTCTGAAATCAGCATTTTGTTCTGCTCCGTTTTTAAATCACCTAACTCATTATTTATGGCATTTAAAACCGAAAGTGGCGTAACGTTTTTATAAAACGCTTTTAAAAATTTAAGATGAAAAACAGCTTGTTTTGTAGTGTTAAAAGCCGCTACCAATTGCGGTTGAATTTGATTAATTATGGATGCCACATCTTCGGAAACACGCTTTGGGTATAATGTTTCCGTTTCTAAATTTTCTTGCCATTTATTTCCATATTTCACATTGAATTTTTTATCTGATAAATTTTTAAAATGTTTAGGTAAATAACTACTTGAAAAATCACCAAATTCTAAACCTGCCTCTTCAATTAGGGTTAAAACACCTTGAGCTGCTTCAATTATAGTAGTTTCAAAAGCAGAAATCTCTTTTTTTAAATGCGATTTAAGCGCTTTAAAATCGTTTAAAGTTTTGTGTTTTAAAGTTTCAATAAACGGCATATCGTTTTCGTTAACCAACAATTTTGCAATTTTGTTAAAATCGAAAGACACATCCCAACTTTTGTCGTCATCGGCTTTTTCAATAGCAAAATCAACCAACACCTTGGTTAGCGCCTCATCTGTTCCGGCTTTAGATATTAAGCTATCAACGGCTTCGTTTAAAAGGGAATCTTGATCCAGTTCAACTTCAAAATTTAAAGGCAATTTTAAATCGTGGGCAAAGGTGCGAATCAATCTATGCGTAAAGCCATCAATAGTAGAAATATCGAACGCCGCATAATTATGAATAATGGTGTTGAGTAGTTTTTCTGCTTTTTTGTGAAGCGCTTCAGGTTCCATACCGAGTTCCTCACAAATAGCATCAAACATACTATTTGAAGTGCTTAAAATGGCCTCATCGGAAAACGCTTTTAAGGTTTCAATTATGCGGTCTTTCATTTCGGCAACCGCTTTATTGGTAAATGTAATAGCCAAAATGCGGTTAAAAAGATGTAGGTTGTTTGAGTTGAAAAGGATTTTTAAATAGGCTTTAACCAACGAATAGGTTTTTCCGCTACCGGCAGAAGCGTTGTAAATAGTAAAAGGGTGGTTGGGATGCATAAAAACAAATTTAGGGACAATATAGAAACTATCAATAGACAGATAGCAATTTATTATTTTTAATTGATGTGTTTTATCCGTAAATTTGAATGAAAATAAATACTAATATTTTAAAAACAGAAAATTATGGCTTTCGAATTACCGAAATTAGGATATGCTTATGATGCTTTAGAGCCTCATATTGATGCACGCACAATGGAAATACACCATACAAAACACCACCAAGGATATACAAACAACTTAAATAATGCTATTGAAGGCACAGATTTAGTAGGAAAATCTATTGAAGATATTCTAACAAATTTGGATATGAGCAACGGCGCAGTTAGAAATAACGGTGGCGGATTTTACAACCATAGCTTATTTTGGTCGGTTATGAATCCGGAAGATAAAGGATACTTATCGGGCGATTTAAAGGATGCTATTGAAGCCGCTTATGGCTCAAAAGACGAATTTATCGCGGCCTTTAGTAAAGCTGCTGCAACACGTTTTGGCTCTGGTTGGGCTTGGTTATGTGTGCACAAAGGCGGTAAAGTGGAAATCTGTTCGTCGCCGAACCAAGATAACCCATTAATGCCAGGAGTTGGTTGCGGAGGCACACCAATTTTAGGATTGGATGTTTGGGAACACGCGTATTATTTAAATTATCAAAACCGTCGTCCAGATTATATCGATGCGTTTTTTAAGGTAATTAACTGGAATGAGGTTGAAAAACGTTACGCCGAAGCGAAATAAGTAGCGAACCAATTTTATGATACAATTTTGTTAGTTGTTTATGCTCAGTGTAGTATAAGCATCTCATTAAAAATATAAATCGTCTAGTAAGTTTTTTATTAGACGATTTTTTTTATGGCGCTATCTAAAGGTCGGTCTTCCCGATAGTTATCGGGACGTTATATCTTTTTCTCGTACTTCAAAAAAGGATGCCACTGCTATCCCTAGCGTACCTTTCCTCCAAATAACCGGCAAAACCAAAAAAGAGGTTCAATTTGCAGTGCTCAAAGGCTTAAAAAACCAACACTATTTTTTTTCAGCTTTCAAAACCTCAATATCGTTAAGAAGCTTATCGATATCTTCAGGGTTGGTGCCATCGTAAAATCCGCGAATCTGTCGTTTTTTATCAATAAGCATAAAGTTTTCGGTGTGTATCATATCAAAAGCATCACCGTTGCCATGATCTTTAACAGCCAAATAGCTTTTTCTGGCAAGTTGGTAAATCTGCTTTTTATCGCCGGTTACCAAATTCCACTTATCGTCGTTAACCCCTTTTTTTTGAGCATAGCGTTTTAGTTGAGCCACGGTATCAATTTCGGGCGTTACTGTATGTGAAAGCAACATAATATCGTTGTCATTCATAATTTCTTTTTGAATCTGCGCCATATGGTCGGTCATAATCGGGCAAATCGTCTGGCATGTGGTAAAAAAGAAATCGGCAACATAAATTTTGTCTTTGTAATCGTTTTGAGTAATGGTTCTTCCGTTTTGGTTTATAAGTTTAAAATCGGCTATTTTATGGTATTTTTTTTGGTGCTGAATGGTGCTGTCCACCAACTCGGTACTAACCATGGCGGGTTGGTAAATAGGCAGCGGTTTGTAAACATTTAAAGTGTTATAAATAATAAGTACAATAACCAGCGAAATACCTGCAAAAACAATGGCAAACCCTTTGTAGTCTTTAAAAAACGAAAGCATTATTAGAAATTAAAAATTAAACCGTTGCAAAAATACAATGAATGCGGCACGACTAAAAATTTAAACTCTTAAGATTTAAGTTAAACTTAAAATCATGTTAAAAAAATGCGCATTAAATAATTGTCTTTTTAAAGTTGGTTTAAAAGCTTACTTTTGTGCGATTATAAAAATCTGACAGAAGATATATGGAGTTTGTTATTAAAATATCTCAATTTTTATTGAGTCTTTCACTATTGATTGTTTTGCACGAATTAGGGCACTTTCTTCCTGCGAAAGCATTTAAAACCAGAGTAGAAAAGTTTTATTTGTTTTTTGATGTAAAATTTTCACTATTCAAAAAGAAAATTGGCGATACGGTTTACGGCATAGGCTGGTTGCCTTTGGGCGGATACGTTAAAATTGCTGGTATGATTGACGAAAGCATGGACACCGAGCAAATGGCAAAAGAGCCACAGCCATGGGAATTTCGCTCGAAACCTGCATGGCAGCGTTTAATTATTATGTTGGGTGGTGTTACGGTAAACTTTTTGTTGGCTATTCTCATTTATATAGGAATGAGCTATTTTTATGGCGATAAATTTTTGCCAAACGACCATATTAAAGATGGACTTTTAATTGAAAGTACCGTAGCTAATAAGGCGGGACTTTTAACGGGCGATAAGATTTTAGCCGTCGATGGAGAGAAAATCGAAAACTTTTCTCAAATTTCAGAGAAAGTGCTATTTGGCACAGAAATTTCTATAGAAAGAAACGGAAACACATCAACGGTTACTTTACCTGAAGATTTTTTAGCCCAATTAATAGATTCAAAAGAAAAACGATTTATAGATTTAAGAGAACCTTTTATTGTTATTGAGGTTCCGGATACATCGTTTAATAAAAATGCTGGCTTAAGAAAAGGCGATATTATAATTGCATTAAACGATTTTAAAACCAAATATGCTGATGAGGTAATACAAGGTTTACAAAAATTTAAAGGACAAGATGTTGAGGCTACAGTTTTAAGAGATAATGAAGAAATAACAATACCGTTAAAAATTAGTGACGACAGTAAGTTAGGGTTGGTCTATGCCTCTCGTTCCACACCAAAAACATTGGAGGCTTTAGGTTATTACAAGTACGATACCAAAAAATATGGTTTTTTCGAATCATTCCCAGTAGGATTAAAGAAAACCAAAGACAGAATGCTGTCGTATTGGGATCAATTAGGAGCCATTTTTACACCAAGCACGGGCGCATACAAAGGCGTAGGCGGCTTTAAAGCCATATTCGATATATTCCCCAACGTTTGGAGTTGGCAAGCGTTTTGGGGCATAACAGCCTTTTTGTCCATAATGCTTGGGGTTTTAAACTTACTGCCAATTCCGGCTTTAGACGGTGGGCATGTTATGTTTTTGTTATATGAAATGATTTCTGGAAGAAAACCAGGAGACAAGTTTATGGAGTATGCCCAAATGGTTGGTTTCTTTATATTAATTGCATTAGTATTATTTGCCAACGGCAACGATATTTACAAAGCTATTTTTAATTAAAATTTTTAATTATTAAATTTGCAGTAATTAAAAATATATATATATTTGCGCTCGCTTAAGAGAAAATAACCTTCCTCTTTAGCTCAGTTGGTTAGAGCATCTGACTGTTAATCAGAGGGTCCTTGGTTCGAGCCCAAGAAGAGGAGCAAACAAACCCAATACGAAAGTGTTGGGTTTTTTTGTGGAAAAGATTGGGTGAGAAGTTTATGCTGAGCGTAGTCGAAGTAAGCCCAAGAAGAGGAGCAAACAAACCCAATACGAAAGTGTTGGGTTTTTTTGTGCTCAAAACTTTCCTTGTGTTACCTGCATTTACTGCACTACCTACATTTTACTTCAAAAGTCAAGTTGTCAAGTTTTTTAACTTAAAAGGCATACTATAAGGTGTACCATTTTTTCTTCAAGGTGTACCATTGAATAATCTAATAAAATATTGAAAATCATGAAATTAAATATATTATTCCTATTGTATAAATCTAAAATCAATTCTAAAGGAAAATGTCCTATTAGATGCAGAATAACATACAATAAAACACGTAAAGAATTCTCTACAGGACAATTCGTAAATCCCAAAAACTGGAATAGCAAACAACAATTAGTAAAACCACTAGAACCTGATGCTGAATTTATAAACACACAACTAAGCCTTATTAAAACCAAAATTAATAAGGCTTTTTTATTGCTTCAAGTTAAAGAAGAAAACTTTACTGTAGATGATGTTTATAACGCCTACAAAGGCAAAAAAGCCACAAAAGATTACAATCTAATCCAATTCTATGAGAACTATTTAGATACACTTAAAGCACTTGTAAGTATTGATATAAAGCAAGTAACTTATAATAAGTTTGAGTACATTAAGCTTGATATAAAACGCTTTGTTAAATTTAAATTTAAAACTAATGATATTCCTCTAAAAGAGTTAAAATCTAATTTTTTAACAGATTTGGATTATTATTATAAAACAACGCATAATCCACAATTAAAACAGATTACGATAAACAAAAAGATACAACGTTTTAGAAAAGTGATAAGAGTTGCGGTAGCAGAAGGATATTTAATTAAAGACCCATTTATGCTTTATAAAGCCAAAAACATTATTAAAAAAGTGGTGTTTTTGACAGCAGAGGAACTTGAAAAACTGGAGAATCACAATTTTAGCCAATCTAGGTTGCGATTTGTAAAGGACTTATTTGTATTCTGCTGTTATACAGGTTTGCCGTATAATGAGCTGATGCGGTTGGAAAACAAGCATATATTTGTTGGTTTTGACGATAACCTGTGGATTAAAATTAAGCGAGAGAAGACCTCTAGGGAACTATCTGTTCCATTGCTATCAAAGGCTGAAACTATTTTAAATATTTACCAGAATGAAGATAATTTGGTATTTCCCAGAATAAGTAACCAGCGTTATAATTCCTATTTAAAGGAAATAGCTACTATTGTTGGGATTGATAAGAACCTTACTACACATATGGCTAGACGAACCTTTGCAAGTACCGTATTGCTTTATAATAATGTACCGATGGAAATTGTTAGCGAGTTATTGGGGCATTCCAGTATGAAAGTAACTCAGGAAAGTTATGGTAAGGTAGTGCAAAAAAGGATTAGTTTAGAGATTAATAAAATAAAGGGAGGTTGTTAGCTTCCCTTTGTAGTGCTTTTTTCATCAAAGTCAAATAGGTCTTTTAATGGAATTTCCAATGCCATGGCAAGAATGGCAATTGTAACTACGTTGGGTGTTACCTTACCTTTTTCAATTTTATATAAATATTGCCTATCCTTCCCTACGATTTGGGCTAACTCAGTTTGAGTGTAGCCTTTTTCCTTTCTGAAATGCCTAACCCTATTACCAATTTCCTTGGGTATAGAGCTTTTCAATAGCTTTAGCTTTTCATCTGAGAATTCCATCATTTGGTAAAATTCTCACTTGAAAAGTTAATTCATGTAACCTTAAAATACTACATTTTATTATATTTGATTAACCAATACTAAATTCATGAAAATAATATTTTTATTGATTCTGGCTATTTATTGCCACAGCGGATTTTCTCAAGACTGTTCAAGTATTAATACTGAGATTAACTCAAACTATTCATACACAAACAGTATCGAAGACCTAGAAATGCCATTAAATGAAGACTGGAATATAGTTTTGGAGAATAAAAACGCAGTTTTGGTATTCATGAAAAATGATTCTGAACAAGCCAGTGCAGGAATTATGAAAAACAAAAATGGATACTATATCAAATCAGCCCATGATATTAATGACAGATTAATAGATCAACTCATTGCTAAAATGGGAATTAATCTTGAAAATAGGATGCTAAAGAATGTAAAGCTTAAAAATATTCCAGCAAAACTAATTATATATAATCACAAAGTGTACAATCTTGATGACACACATTTAATGTCAGGTATCATGTATATGATTGTTAATGATGGTTATACCTATGTGTTCACTTTTAACACTACACGGAGCTTAAGAAACTGTTATATACCACTTTTTCAAAACATTATAAAAAACACATATTTTGGACCAGAATGGTATTGAATATGTCAACTTATAAATTAATTTTATTCAAGATTCAGTTAATTAAATAAACTAAAACCATGGAAATAGTAAGTATTATAATAGCGGTTATTTTTGTTTTTATGTTTCTTTCACGTTTTAGCAAATCTATTGCATTAGAAAATTTGTCAAATGTTGCTTCTGGCGCTGGTGAATTAATGACATATACTGGACATCAGATTAGGGCTAATTTAATAGAGTCGCAGATAAATAAAATTAATTTAGGGTCTAACTTTATGATTAGATATCAAGAACAAGGTAAAGTAATATTTATGTACGCAACTGTCGATAGTAATTATAAATATAGCGAAATGACAGAAGTTTTAAAGGAAAAAGTGATTAATGAAGCCAATTCAGTTGATTTTAATTTAATTGAAAGTATTGAAAAAAGCGAATTACTTTATAAAAAATGTAAGGAATTAGAAGTGGAAGTATTAAATGTAAGTGGAAGTACAATAGGTTATTCAGATAGAGCAGGGGAATACATAAAAAAAGGAAAAGTACTCAAGGTCTATAAGGTGGGTAAATATGAGTTAATTGACAAAAAACTATTTCCCAAAGGGCAGGATGAAAATTAATTAAGTTGTAGATAAAAATTATAAATATGGATTTTAATACTGCATTTGAAATTTATTATAATGATTTTTTGCATGAATATGGAGAAAGGAAAATCCGTAAAATTCAAAATATTGTAAATAACTCTAAATACACTAGAAGCCTATTAAATCAATGCTATTTAAAACAATGTTACCCTACTCCTGTGGATTTAAGACATTATATGTTAAGTAACCTAAAACTATCTTTTAGTAGTAGACCAACAGGAATATTTGCGATGGCAATAATGTTAAAGAAATTCAATGACGAGGTAAATATAAATGGTTCAATTATACCTGATGACATTGTGTTAGATTTATTTACAAGATTATCAGAAACGTATAATTATTAACCGTTACATTATGGACACTTTAAAAATGGTACTTGGTTATTTTTTAGCTTTTGCATTATTAGCAATATTTATATCTTTAATCGATGGAGTAGATTTAGGCGTATTTGGAATCATTATAATTTTTTTGATTTTTATTGTTGCTTTTGTGTTAGTTTTTGTGGGACCAGATATTTTTAAAGAAGAAGTTAAAAAACATAAGGTTAAAAAGGAACTTGGTAGGGAAGAATTGTGGAATAAAAAACCTAACAACAAAGAAAACGGCAACTCCAATTCTAATAAAAGTAAAGAAAAAAGCGTCAACAAGTTTGAACAAATAATATTTTCTGGTAAATCGTTAGAGAGTAAAAATACTGCTATCTGGCATGATTTAATAGAAAAAATGAATCCTGAGGATACAATGTCAGATATAATAAAATCTTTTTTCATTAAAGACAATATTGATTTTTTCAAATATGGTATCAATGAAAACGCTAATACATTTTGTTATACCTATGGCTTTAATACTAACGAAAATTTAGAATGTACACCTTCTTTTCTTAAATATTTTACAAAAGATATAATGGAAAGAGCATTGGGTATACCTCTATGGTTCACTTTAGCTTATCCTGATGTTGAAGTTTGGTTTAGGGAAAACAAGAATGTTTACGGACAGGAAATAGAAGAAAATCCGTCAATTTATATAGCTGATGGGGCTTTTAATAGTAAAGCTTTTAGATATATTATAAATACTTATAAGAGGGTAACTAAGAAAAAACTAGAATGTTGTATCTAAGATAATTTAATATGTTCAAAATCAACTTCCCAGACATAGGCAATTACAAAAATCATGTTTTTGTTTTAAATATGAAAATGTATACCCGACCTATGCTTTTCTATAATAAGGTTTTTTACCAGAATGGGAAAAAAATCACTAAGGAGTATGCGAACTATAAATTAAGTTGCTACTATGAAGAAGAAATTCTTGAAAGGTTTAAAATTGTCAGAGGTTTTGGTGCAGATGGTGGTTTATTTCATACAGAAGTAACTTATTTAGATTCTAATGGGAAACCTTATATGAATTTCACTCAGGTTAATGTTAATAACGGGACGCTGGATGCTTGCTATAGACGTATTAATAAATTGGGTCAACATTCTTATCAAGGCTATAAAGACTTTTACACTTGTTATTTTGAAATCAAGCCTAATTAAACTTTCACAAAAAACTTGGCAAGTTGTCAAAAGCCATAAAGCCAACTTATTTTCTAAAATTTTTTCAATTTTTTTTTGCAACACTTTTTCATAGCCATGAATGAGTGATAATTAATTTAACACCCCTGCCTAATAAGGAGGATGGGGCTTATAACCCCTATTGTTTAATTAAATATTATTATCATGGTAAAAGTTATCGATTTTAAAACAAGACAAAACAAAGAGGGCGAGGACTTCTTTGTGCTAGTATTGCAAGGAGGCATTACACCTGTAAAAAGCAAAGAAACTGGACGAATGTATTTTACAGCCAAAACTTGTACTGTTCCAACTACATTTGATGAAGAAACCTGCCAGCAAATCATTGGTCAGGAATTTCCTGGCGAGATTGTAAAAGTGGAAGTTGAGCCATACGAATACGCATTGCCAGAATCAGGGGAAATCATTACACTTGAACATCGTTGGGAGTATCAAGATGATTCCTTAGAGGAAGTTCCGAAGGTGCTTACAGAAAATATTATCGAAGAAGAAGAGGTGATGTAAACATTACTAACTAAGAAAAGAGGTTTAATTGCCTCTTTTTTTGGTTTTATATGTAACTAAAAAATAGTATAACCAATAACATTAATATATATGAAACTTAAACAAGCACAACGAGAACAAGTAAAGCTACGTATTGGACTTAGTGGAGCATCTGGATTTGGCAAGACCTATTCAGCGCTATTATTGGCTTATGGCATTACTAATGATTACTCTAAAGTAGCTATAATCGACACAGAAAATCAATCAGCTAGCTTATACTCACATTTAGGAAGTTACAACACATTAAGTATGCAACCTCCTTATGCCCCAGAAAAGTATATAGAAGCTATTAAAGTATGCGAAGAATCTGGTATGGAGGTAATTATAGTCGATAGTATTACACATGAATGGAATGGCAAAGGCGGATGTTTGGATATTCATGAGAAACTAGGTGGGAGGTTCCAGAATTGGGCACAAATAACCCCAAGACATCAAGCATTTATTGATGCTATTTTACAATCTAAATGTCACATCATTACTACAACAAGGCGTAAGGTGGATTATTCTATGGATACTGATAATAATGGTAAAACTAAAGTTATAAAACATGGCACTAAAGAAATTACCAGAGAGGGATTTGAGTACGAATTAACTGTAAATCTTGAATTAATTAACGACAACCATTTAGTTAGAGCTTCTAAAGACAGGACTGGCTTGTTTATGAATAAACCAGAGTTTGTTATAAATGCTTCCACAGGTAAAAAATTAATGCGTTGGTGTAATAATGGAAAAGATTTAGAACAAGCTAAAGCTGAAATTCAAAAATGCGAAACTGTTGATGGTTTAAGGCATATTTATGCTAAATACCCCAATTACCAAAAAGTAATTAAAGCTGATATTATGGAAAGGAAGGTACTTATTGAAGCCATAGACCACAATATCGTGCCTAATTCAGAAATTATTGAACAACAAAAACCCAACGAAAATGGAACTACAACAAGTACAGAATAATTTAGTCATACCAGAAGAGCAGATAATTACCAAATCACCAAACCCATTTATAGAGGCTAACACACATGAGGTTAGCCTTTCTCATTTACAAAATGATTGTACCATCCCGGTATTTTCAAAGGATAACGAGTGTACTTTGGCTCATCACGAGTTTATTGATGCAGTTGATAGTTGTGCAAGAACTGTGTTTTCAGGGCAACGTATTTTAAAACCAGAATTGAGAGTAAGCCATGTCATAAAAGGGAGAATTCCCGAAGCTATTGGCAAACCTGTTAAGGAGTTAACAGAGCAAGATAAAACCATTTATTACGAAAGAATGATGTTTAAAATAGAGGTGCCTAGTATTTCAGAAACCATTAATGGCAATGACTTAAGCTTAGTGATAGGTGGCGTTAGAGCCTATAATCAAGAAAATTTATACAGTAAAAAGAACTACGAAAAGTTTAAGGTGTTTGTAGGTTTCAAAAATATGGTATGCACGAATCTATGTGTCAGTAGTGATGGAATGGTAGAAGAATTAAGAGCAACAAGCATCGAGGAACTGAAATCCAAGGTGTTAGAGCTATTGGGCACTTATGAAATGCAAAACCATTTAAATGCTTTGAAGCAGTTATCAGAACACTATTTAACTGAAAAACAATTTGCAAGATTTTTAGGCAAGTGTCGTATGTATAACTATTTGCCAAAGCCAGAAAAAAGAGAAATTCCCACCTTAATGCTGAATGATGGACAAATCAACTCAATAGCTAAAGGGTATTACGAAGATGAAAATTTTTCAAGGCAACAGGATGGCAGTATCAATTTATGGAATGTGTTTAACCTATTAACCGAAGCAAATAAGAGCAGTTATATAGATTCCTTTTTAGGAAGAAGCTTGAACGCACACGAACTTATCCAAAAACTATCCTTTTCAATGCAAAATGATTCACCTTTCTGGTATCTCAATTAAATATTAATAGCTAAAACATGCTCAGGTGTTATGCTTGGGCATTTTATTTAATCCTTATGAAAAATGAAGAACTGGCTGAACTTTTTAAATATTGTTCGCCAAAATCCATACTCGTAATCACATGGTATGGAAAATTAAAAACTTTGCATTGCCCTATTACCGTTAAGATTGCACATGACATTGGGGAATTGACTAAAGGGGATTATGCTAAAGTAACTGAAGTAAAACTATCCAGTTCTGGCAACACCGTATTTATCATCAACAAAAGAGCTTACTATTATTACTATTTCGACATTTTAACCCATTTGTGATAATAATATAGCTAAAATTAAAATCTATAGATGTACGTTATGTTGCATTTTCTTTACTCGATTCTTTTGAGACTTTTTCGTACTAAAATAAAAATACTGAAAAGAATCAGAAATATATGCATTACCTGCACTTTGTGCATTTCTAGGAAATTTTTGCCTTTTGATGGCAGGTAGTGCTCATATTTATTGATGCTTTCAGAGATATTAACAGCTTGGTTAATAAGATTTTGAAAAAATGCTTTTTTCAAATCTTTTTTTTTGAGATATTTGTAGAGTTCAAAGTGGACAAATTCTTTAGTCACTTACAACTTCATAAACGGAAACATTAGCTTCAAAAAAATGTTTCTAAAAAGTGACTTTCATTGCAGTTTTATATTTTAATACATTAGATAGGTATGTCTTATCTGGAAAGCTTGTTTTTAAGTGTTTCTAGAGTATTCTATTAACGTCTTTAACTGCTTTGTTAATTAATATTTAACGCCGTTTCGGTAAAAATTAAAAAAAATGAAAGTAACAGAAGCTAAAGAAAAGGGTTATTTAACCTATGAAGAAATCGTAAAGTTATACGAAAAAGAGCCACCAATAACTTATTTATGGAGTGGTATTGTTGAAAATTCCATGGGCATATTTTTTGCTCCACCCAAAAGTGGAAAATCGACATTATGTGAGTGTTTGGGGATGCACCTAGCAGTAGGTAGAAAGGAGTTTATGGGTTTTAACTTAGATGGCAATCCCAGAAAAGTAATTTTTATAGGGCTTGAGGAGCATTGGAAAATGAGGGCAAGACGTAATATAAGCCAGTACCAAACGCTTAATGATGCTGAACAGCTATTGTACAACACTAATTTTACTTATCAACCAAAAGAGTATTTAAGGTTAATATCCAAGGATAGTGATTGGGCAAGGCTAAAAAAAACAATTAAAAGCTCTGAGGCGCAAGTTGTATTTATAGATAGTATTACTCGTTTAAATCATGGTAGCTTGGAAAAAAGTAGTGATGCAGAAAAAATCATGCTTAAACTCAGAAATTTAAGCCAAGACTTAAATATCACTTTGATTTGCATACATCACACTCCTAAAATTGGAAACAGATCATTAACAATGGACTGTATGAAAGGAAGTGTTGTTTTTGCACAAGAGGCTGATTTTATTATTGGTTTACGAAATACTAATAATAAAGTTAGATATCTAAAAAATATTGAATTTAGGTATAAAGAAGTAGATGATTCTGTAATACATCAGTTTCAATTCACCCAGAATTCAACAATTGACTATCAGGGAACTGGAACTGAATGGGAGCTATTGGAGGGTACAGATGGCAGACGAGCCGACAATCATCGTAATTCAATTATTAAAAAAATTAATGAACTTGAATGTAAACCTGTATCTACAGCCGATTTAGTAAAAATTCTGAAAAAGGAAATAGGCTTAGAAGAACGCCAGATTAAAGAGCATTTAAGAGATTTGGTTAATGGTGGTAAAATTAAAAAACCTAAACACGGTTTTTATATTTCTATGGATTGCTCTAATAAAGTTGAGAACGATGAAGAAAAATAAAAAACCAGCAGGAATCATCTACACAGTCAAATGTGAAATCACTGGCGAGTTCTATGTAGGTGCAACTAAAGATTCATTACATCAGCGTAAACTAGACCATCAAGAACGTGCAAATAGGGGAGAAAAACACCCCTTTGCACAAGCCATAGCAACACATGATGTTGAAGCATTTACTTGGGAGCAAACAGATACTGCCAATTCAACAGACGAACTAGCCAGAAAAGAAAAGGAAACTATTAAAAAATTAGATTCTAAAGAAAAAGGCTTTAATGCAGATTCTGGTGGAGGCATCAAAAAAACAGTGTATCAGTACAATATAAAAGATGGTAGTTTACTAAATACTTATGATTGCCTACAAAATGCAGCTAATGCAGTTAATGCATATAAAACCTGTGTTGGGAATGCTTGTATTGGGCAAAATAAAACCTGCAAAGGTTATTATTGGTCTTACAACTTTAGTGTGCCCTTTTGTCCTGAAAAGGATTTGCGTAAAAAACAAGTAGTTCAATATTCCCTTTCTGGCAAGCAAATAGCAGTTTACGAATCTGTTGCAGAAGCAAGTAAAAAAACGGGAGTTTCTAAGACCTGCATCAGCAGAGTTTGCAGAAATGAACGAGAACAAAGTGGAGGCTATAAATGGAGTTACTAAATTTTAAAAATAGAGGCGCTATAATGGCGCCTCTTCTTTTACCAAATACAAAATAATATCAATTTGAGATTCGGGGTGT
Source organism: Hwangdonia lutea (assembly GCF_032814565.1). Taxonomy (GTDB): domain Bacteria; phylum Bacteroidota; class Bacteroidia; order Flavobacteriales; family Flavobacteriaceae; genus Hwangdonia; species Hwangdonia lutea. The sequence goes on along the minus strand of NZ_CP136521.1, from coordinate 1,519,039 downwards.
TCATCCGTATTAATGTTTTGTATTCTGGTTTCAAATTTATCAAAGCCATATTTTAACAATAATGATAATTTTCTGCTCTCAAACTTAGGTACATAACCCAATTTTAAATCGTTGAAAAAAATCTCAATAGCATGTTTGTCATAGGTATTGGTAGGTTCTCTTTTAAGAGTTAATATCGTGCCTATTTCTAGGTTTTTAAAAGCAATAGCACCCTCATAATATGAAAAACCTGCAATGCTAAAACGTAAAAAGTAATCGCGTTCCATAGTTTTTGTGTTTTATTATTAATAGTATGCAATTTTAAGGACGATTCATGCAGTGTATGTGCACATAAAATTTTATGTTTACACAAACCAACAACCATGTCCACCAATAAACACGCTATTATTCGATATCAGAGCTTGGATAGGTGCTTTAAAAACACGGGTAAGCGATATTATATAGAAGATTTATTAGAAGCTTGTAATAACGCCTTATTTGAATTCGACCCTAATTCAGTAGGCATTAAAAAACGGCAATTATATGACGATATCAGGTTTATGGAATCCTCACAAGGCTTTTCCATTCCCTTAGAAAAAATTAAAGATGGTAGGCGTGCTTATTATCAATATAAAGACCCTTCCTTTTCAATAAACAATCAGCCCTTAAATCCCACAGAAGCAGAACAACTAAAATCTGCCATGTTAGTATTAGGGCGTTTTAAAGGCTTACCACAGTTTGAATGGGTTAATGAACTTTTGCCTAAGTTAGACCAAACCTTTAAACTATCTAATCAAAATCAAGAAATTATCAGTTTCGATAACAATAATTATTTAGTAGGAATAGACTATATAACACCGCTTTTTTCTGCCATTCAAAACAATCAGGCTTTAAAAATTGGGTATCAATCTTTCAACAATCCCGAAACACAATATTTTATTTTTCATCCTTATCATTTAAAACAGTATAATAATAGATGGTTTGTATTTGGAAAACATGATGATTATAATAATATGACCAATTTAGCATTAGATAGGCTAAAGCAAATCACCCAATCATCAAAACACTATGATACGAGCCAAATGGTTAATTTTGAAGACTATTTTGATGATATTATAGGGGTTACCAAACCCCATGATAAACCTTTAGTAAAAATAGAATTTCACGCAAAACCCGCTTTAGCACCATATATAAAAACGAAACCTTTTCATGGCTCACAGAAAAAAGTAAAAGACGACGAAACTGGCTATACCTTTTCTATTGTAGTAGTACCTAATTACGAGTTGGAAAAACTAATTTTGTCTTTAGGCGAAGACCTCCGGGTTATGAAACCGACGTTCATTAAAGAAACCATAAAAAAAAGAGTAGAACAACAATACAAAAACTATTAGTGCAAATACACTGCACAGGTGTTAATTACTTTTACAACAGTGACTTAAAAACACATGTGCTATGAAACTACATGAATCTATGATTACAGGCGAATTAAAAAGTAAAATTGATAAAATCTGGAACGATTTCTGGACAGGAGGCATCTCTAACCCACTTACCGTAATAGAGCAATTTACTTATCTTATTTTTTTAAAACAGTTAGATAGTAAACAGATTGATAACGAAAAGGCTGCCAACCTTTTGGGTATTCCACTAGAAAATGCCTTTTACAGCAAAAAATACGAACCATTACGTTGGAGCAGTTTTAAAGAAAAAGACCCTGAAGTGATGTTCGATTTGTTCACCAAACCACAGCGCAACTTAGACGATTTAACTGTTTTTGATTTTATGAAAAACATAGGCAAGCAAGGTGGTGTGTTTGCACAGTACATGAAAGGAGCTATTTTTATGATACAATCGCCTAAGTTGCTCGATAAAGTGGTACAACAAATAGACGCCTTAAACCTTGATAATAAAGATGCCAAAGGCGATTTGTATGAGTACATGCTCTCTAAAATAGCAGAAGCAGGAACAAATGGGCAGTTTAGAACGCCACGCCACATTATCCGTATGATGGTGGAGATAGTGCAACCACAACAAGACGATGTAATATGCGACCCAAGTTGTGGTACCGCAGGGTTTTTGGTTTCGGCAGGCGAGTATATTTACGATAAGCATAAAGATTGGTTTAACCATAAAACCTTTAGAGAACACTTTCATAACAGCATGTTTAACGGTGTAGAGTTCGACCCTACCATGCTACGTATTGGTGCCATGAACATGCAATTACACGGTATGGATAACCCAACTTTAATTGGTAAAGATGCCCTAAGTGAAAGTAATAGCGATATAGAGAATCAATACTCTTTAATTCTGGCAAACCCACCCTTTAAAGGCAGTTTGGATTATGACGAGGTAGAAAGCAGCCTACTAAAAGTTACCAAAACCAAAAAAACAGAACTCCTCTTTTTAGCCCTCATGTTGCGTATGCTAAAAACAGGAGGACGAGCAGCGGTTATTGTACCCGATGGCGTATTATTTGGTAGTTCTAATGCTCATAAAAGCATCCGTAAGGAATTGGTAGAAAACCAACAACTACAAGCTGTTATTTCTATGCCAAGTGGTGTTTTTAAACCCTATGCTGGTGTAAGTACCGCTATTTTATTCTTTACAAAAACCAATTCTGGAGGTACAGATAAGGTTTGGTTTTACGATATGAAAGCCGATGGTTTAAGTCTGGACGATAAACGTAATCTTTTAGTTTCAGAAGAAACCTTTGAGCAATGCTTTACCAATCCAGAAAATATAGTAAATGAAGTAAAAGGCAAATGCGACATCCCCCAAATACTATTAGATGCCAACAAAATAATGAATACCACGTCATTGCGAGAGCCTGCATTGAGCGGAGTCGAAATGAAGCAATCTCATGAAAAGGACTTCTCAGACCGCACCCAACAATCTTTTTTAGTGCCAAAACAAGAGATAGCAGACAACGATTGGGATTTATCCATAAACCGCTACAAAGAGATTGTTTATGAGGCCATTGAATACGAAAAACCAGAAACCCTAATCAACCAAATTAAAGATTTGGATACTAAACGTAACGAAGTTTTGTTGAATTTGGAAAAGATGATGAATTAATGGAGTTTGAATTAATAAACAGCAGTGAAATTATTGATGTTAGAGATGGAACCCACGACAGCCCTAAATATTTGGAAACAGGCTACCCATTAATAACGTCAAAAAATTTAAAACAAGGTAAAATCTGTTTCGAGGATGTTAGTTATGTTTCAGAAGAAGATTATGTTAATATCAATAAAAGGTCTAAAGTTGATGTAGGCGATATTTTATATTCAATGATTGGTTCTATTGGTAACTATGCGTTAGTTGAAGATGAACCTGAATATGCTATTAAAAATGTTGCGCTGTTTAAGTTCAAAGATGAAAAATTATTCAACAAATATTTTTACTATTTATTAAACTCGCCGTTTGTTGAAAATCAAATAAAAAGCCAACAAAAAGGAGGTACACAAAAATTTGTTACATTAAAAATTCTTAGAAATTTAAAAATCCCCCTACCACCCCTAAAAACCCAAAAACGCATCGCCGCTATTTTAGATGAAGCCGACAAATTGCGCCAACTCAACCAACAACTTATAAAAAAATACGATGCCCTAACCCAAAGCCTCTTTTTAGATATGTTTGGGGATGTTAGAGTAAATTCAAAAGATTTTAAAGAAATAAAATTTGAAAATATCATTTCATTAAAAAGAGGCTATGATTTACCTACAGCTTCCAGAATTCATGGAGAAATACCTATAGCTGCATCAACTGGAATTGTTGGGTATCATAATGAACATAAAGTCGATGTAGATTGTATTGTAACAGGACGTTCCGGTTCGATAGGAAATGTCCAATTAATAAAAGGGAAATGTTGGCCTTTGAATACTTCTTTGTATGGTTATAAAACACATTCTAATAATATTATCTACCTCAAGTTTTTTGTAGAATACTTTGATTTAAAAAGATTTTCACATGGAGCAGGTGTCCCAACTTTGGACAGGAAATTAGTGCATAAAGAATTAGCACCAATTCCCCCAATCCACCTCCAAACCCAATTCGCAGAACGCGTACAACTCATAGAAGCCCAAAAACAACAAGCCCAAGCCGCCTTACAAAAAAGCGATGCCTTGTTTAATAGTTTGTTACAAAAGGCATTTAAAGGGGCGTTGTAACGTCATGGCGAGAAGCGGCGACAGGAGGAACGACGTGGCAATCTTATAAAGTTTGGTTACTAACTTTTAAATTGCAAACAAAATAAAAAAAAGATACTTTTATACCAATGAAAGAAAATAGTGGTTTAGATAAAAAGTCGTTATCCTTAATATCTGGTAAAACAGCAAACTGGAAGGAATTAGCAAAAGATTGTGTCTGTTTTGCTAATGGCTACGGTGGCAAAATACTTATTGGTATTGAGGATGATAAAGATGCACCTAAACCATCGCAAAAAATATCTAAACAACTTATAGAACAAATTAATAAACGTATTCCTGCATTGGCTTTAAATGTTGGTATCGCACCTCAAATTATCACTGCCGAAAATGGTGGTCAATATATAGAGCTTACTGTTTTTAGAAGCGCACAATCTATAGCAAGCACCACCGATGGGCGCTATTATATTAGGGTGTCAGACGAATGCAAACCTGTAATGCCAGACCAAATAGAACGCTTGTTTTCAGAAAAAAATGCTTTTGTTTGGGAAGAAAAAACAGTAAAAAAAGTGCAGTTGGCAGATTGTGATATTGAAAAATTCAATACCTTTTTAAAAGATATAAAAAATTCTGAGCGTGTTAGTGGCTTTGTAAAAGACATGACTACCGAAGAAATTACAGATTATTATTTTTTAACCCATAATGGATTTTTAACAAACCTTGGGGTATTGTGGATTGGTAAACGTAGAGATAGAGCAACACTACATTATGCACCATCTGTTCAATTTATTAAGTATAATGAAGATGGTAATAAAGTGTATAAAAAGGTGTGGGATGATTACTCATACAACCCAAAAGAACTCATTTCAGATATTATAACACAAATACCAGATTGGAATGAATTTTTAGAAGTATCTGATGGTATTTTTAGAAAAAATATTTACAACTATCCGCCAGAGGTTATTCGAGAACTTATTGCTAATGCTTTTGCGCATAGGAACTACACCATGCGTGGCGATATTTTTATTAATCTATATCCAGATAGGTTAGAAATTCATAGCCCTGGTTTGTTACCGCTTGGAGTAACTCCAGATAATATTTTAACAAAATCGGTACAGCGTAACCAACTGCTAGCTAAATTATTTTATGATTTAAAACTCATGGAAAAAGAAGGTAGTGGTTATGATAAGGTTTATGAAGTGTTATTAGGTAATGGTAAAGAAGTTCCTGAAGTTTTTGAAGGAGACGACAGAGTTATTGTTACAGTTAAAAAGCAAATAATTAGCAATAAGGTTTTAAAATTAATGGATAAAGCATCCAAAGAATTACAATTAAGGCAACGCGAGTTAATTGCTCTAGGATTAATTGCACAAAAAGAAGGTGTTTCTGCTCCCGATTTATCTAAAGAATTAAATGTAAATAAACCCAATGGACTACAGCATTGGTTAGGGCGATTGCTTAAACTTGAAATTGTATTATCCAAAGGAAAGACCAAAGGAACACTCTATTATGTGAACCCTGAGTTTTTAAGAACAACAGATTTTATTGAAAAAACAAATTTAAAACGTATTGAACCTCATAGGCTTCAAGAATTAATTTATGAAGACTTGAAAAATTATCCTGAAAGTGCTATTAGTGAAATAAATAAACGTATTGGTAGTGAGATTAATCAACGCACACTTAAAGCTAAGTTAGATGAAATGATTATTAAAGGTTTGTTGGTAAAGCTAGGAGAAAAGAAAGGGACTAAATATATTATATCAACATAAAACCATGAAATAAACTTAAAAATGTTGATAAATGTTGATAAAAATGTTGATATACCTTAAGCTTTATTACGTAAACATCTGTTTTATGGAGGGTTGTATCAACATAAAAACCATGAAATAAAAGTAAAATAGTATAACATATAAAGAAAAACACATTTGCTTTACATGAAAACAACACGTGTAAAGAAAATGGAAAAATCTTTACATGAGTACCCCAATAAAAAGAAAAGCCTTACTTTTAAAGCTGTGACTATTTTTATCTAAATGAGCAACTTCAATTTCCTAAAACAAGATTTTCCGCAGCTTTACACAGAAGCTATAAATGCTGAAAAATATACCTTTACAGAACCTAAATATGCAGCTTTGTTATGCAGAACGGTTTTAGAATTAGGCTTAAATTGGTTGTACGATAACGATGTAGAGTTTACAAAACCTTACGATTCTAAATTAGCTGCATTACTCTTTCATTACGATTTTAAAAGCAGTATTAAACCATCTTTATTTCACGAGTTAGATTTAGTGAGGCGTTTTGGTAATGATGGTGCACATGGCAACCCGGTAACTTCAAGAAAGTCATTATTATCGCTAAAAGCTATTTTTAGTTTTTCAGTCTATTTAGTTAAATACTATGGCGAAACCCATTCAGATATTCCTGTTTTTGATGAAGCCATATTGCCAAGTCCACAGGATAATATAGTTAAAGACAAAACAAAAGCGCAATTAAAGGCATTAGCAGAAGAAAAGGAAGCACAACTTAAAGCTTTTAAAAAGCAACAAGAAGAAAAAGAAGCCTTAGTAAAAGAAAACGAACTTTTAAAACGCCAATTAGAACAACAATTACAAGAACTTGCAACACGTAAAGCAGCACGTAAAAAGGAGGTTGTCCAAGAACGTGATATTCCACAATTAACACCAGAACTTGAAACACGAAAGCTTTATATAGATGTATTATTAAAAGAAGCAGGGTGGACTAATTTAAAAACTGGTGTAGATATCGAGTTTCCTGTTACAGGCATGCCAAGAAGCACCAACCCAACAGGTAAAGGCTATGTAGATTATGTGCTTTGGGGCGATAACGGCTTACCTATTGCTGTAGTAGAAGCTAAACAAACCTTGCACGATGCTAAAAAAGGAAAACATCAAGCGGTATTATATGCCAATTGTTTAGAGCAAATGACAGGGCAACGTCCTATTATTTTCTATTCCAATGGTTTTGATACCTATTTATGGGAAGATACCTTTTACCCAGAACGACAAGTCTATGGTTTTTACACTAAAGAGGAGCTTAATTTCTTAATAGAGCAACGTAAAACCAGAAAGGATATTAGGCAGTTTAAAGTGAATACTGACATTGCTGGTCGTCCATACCAATTAGAAGCCATACAACGTGTTAGTGAGAGTTTGGTAACTACACACCAAAATCAACTAAAAGGAAAACATCGTGAAGCGTTATTGGTTATGGCAACAGGGAGCGGTAAAACCAGAACTTCTGCTGCTATAGTCGATATGTTTACCAAATATAATTGGGCAAAACGCATCTTGTTTTTAGCCGATAGAAATGCCTTGGTAACACAAGCCAAAAATGCGTTTAAAGAGCATTTGCCACATTTAAGCGCCATCGATTTAACTAAGGAGAAAGAAGATAGTAAAACAAGGTTGGTATTTTCTACCTACCCAACTATCATGAATAAAATTGATAAGCTGGATGATGATGAACGGTTTTATGGTGTTGGGCATTTTGATGTTATTATTGTAGATGAGGCACACAGGTCTGTTTACCAGAAATATGGTGCTATATTCAATTATTTCGATGCTATTCTAATTGGTTTAACTGCAACACCAAAAAGTGATATAGACCATAATACTTATAATTTATTTGGAATAGAAGATGATAATCCAACCTTTGCCTACGAGTTAACTCAAGCTGTTAATGATGGTTATTTAAATCCGCCAAAAGCTAAAAAAGTGCCCATTCAGTTTTTAGAAGAAGGGATTAAATACAAAGACTTATCTGAGGAAGATAAAATCAAATTTGAAGAAAAATTCGGAAGTTTTGAAGTAGAACCAGATGATGATTCGGTTCAAATTGATAAAAGCCAACTCAATAGCTTTTTATTCAATACAAAAACCGTTGATATTGTTCTAGATTTTTTGATGAATGAAGGTGTAAAAGTGGATGGTGGTGATACATTGGGTAAAACCATCATATTTGCCAAAAACCATAAACACGCTGTTTTTATTGAAGAACGCTTTAATAAGAATTACCCAGAATATGCAGGGTCTTTTTTAAGAGTTATAGATAATTACGAATCTAAAGCACAAGATTTATTAGAAAAATTTTGTGATGATAAGCAGGAACAAGAACCTCAAATTGCGGTATCTGTAGATATGATGGACACAGGTGTAGATGCACCAAGAGTTGTTAATTTGGTGTTTTTTAAACCAGTAAAATCATACGCTAAGTATTGGCAAATGATTGGTAGAGGCACACGATTACGCCCTCATTTATTTGCTCCAGAACAACATAAAGAACACTTTTTAATATTTGATTTTTGTGGCAATTTTGAATTTTTTGATGAGTTTCCAGATGGTGTAAAAACAGGTTCGTCTAAAACTTTGTCTCAAAAGGTGTTTGAAACAAAGCTAAATATCATTACAACCATCAGAGATTTAGCAGAAGCAACACCAGAAGATGATGCTATGGCCGCAGCATACACTAATCAATTACATACTGCTATTAACGATTTAGATGAAAAACGTTTTGAAGTTAGAAAATCGTTGCGCTATGTAAAAGATTTTAAAGATAGAGCACGTTGGAATAGCTTATCCGTTGGAGACGTGTTTGATATTTGTGATCATCTATCGCATTTACCAGTTTACAAATCAGATGATGATGTGTTAGCAAAACGTTTTGATTTGTTAGCATTACGCTTACAATTAGCGCTTCTTAATAAAGCAAAATCTGTAGAAACTTATATTCAGCAGATTTACGATGTTGGTGTTAATCTATATAAAAAAAGAAATATTCCTGTAGTAGCCGATAAGCTCACTACGATAAACCAAGTAAAAACTCAAGAGTTTTGGAAATCTGTTGATTTAGAGCAGGTTGAGTATGTTCGTACAGAGCTTCGAGAACTTATAAAGTTTATTAATAAAGAAGATATAAAGTCCGTTTACACCGATTTTGAAGATGTGCTGCATTATGATAAAGTAGAGGAACGGGATATTTTACCAAGTTATACAAAATTACAAAGTTATAAAGACCGTGTTGAATCGTTTATAAGGAAAAATAAATCACATTTAGTGGTTAGTAAGTTGCATAAAAATATACCCATAACTGAAAAAGAATTAGCCCTTTTAGAAACGTTGTTATTTGAAGATTCCATTGGCACAAAAGATGAATACAAAAGGCAATATGGCGATATGCCTTTAGGGAATTTTATAAGAAGCATAGTTGGTTTAGATATCGAAGTGGTTAATCAGCTCTTTGCAGATTTTATAAACAACGAAAATTTATCAGCTGCGCAAATAACGTTTATAAAAACGCTAATAGATTATCTTAATGTAAATGGGACTTTAGATAAATCACTACTGGTAAAACCACCATTTAACGAAGCACACGATGCTGGTATTATTGGGCTTTTTCAGGATGAAAGCGATGTCAGGCAGATAATTTCTATTATTGATATTGTTAATGATAATGCTGGGTGATTTATGTAAAAAGGCATATAAAAAGGAAGCTATTAAAGTTGTCAAGTTGTCAAATAGTTGATTAAGAATATTATACCTCACTTGGTTCGAGCCCAAGAAGAGGAGCAAACAAAACCCAATACGAAAGTGTTGGGTTTTTTTGTGTTCAAAATTCAGATACAAAGTGTTTTTGACCTTATATTTTATATGATACAACAAAACTGGTTTAAATTTCGAGTATATGGATGTTTAAGTTTTATCATTCAAAATTTAGGTTACCGTTTTAGCTATCAAATTATCAAAAAACTCCTGAAAGCTCTGGTTTTCTTCAATTTTCAGTTTTTTTCTCAAACGGTGTCTAGCGACTTTAATTGAGCTCTCTGATATACCAAAAAGGGTTGCAATATGCTGCGATGAGAAATTTAAGCGTATTAAGGCACAGAGCCTTACATCTCTATCGGTAATGTTTGGGCACACCTTTTTTATATTGGAAATAAACGTAGGCTGTACTTGCTGAAATAAACTGTAAAAATCATCCCAATCTTTATCCAGATTTAAAGTGTCGTCTATGACGTTTACTATAGATTTTAGCCTTTCGCTATCCTCATTTTGTTTTGCCACTTTAGAAATGTCATTTCTTATTTTATCGAGTAAATTATTTTTATGGATTTCTCTTAAAGTACGGTTGGTAAGCTCATCAGTTTTAAAGTTAAGTTCATTTTCAAGTTGTTTTTGCTTTAACTCCTGATTCGCCTTTTCCGCGTTAAGCAAATCTAAATTGTTTTGATATATTTTTTTGTTTTGCTCTTCTACTAATCTGGTTTTTTGATTTACGCGATGTTCAAGTTTTTGTTTTTGTCTTTTTATGGCTAATACCCGCCACTTGAAAAACCCAATTACAATGGCTATAAAAAATAAAAACATGAGGGTTTTTACCCAGATTTTTTCCCAAAAAGACGGCAATGCCGAAATATTTAAAGAGGCGATATGTGAGCTTTCATTTCCAGCATTGTTAATAGCTTTTACATTAAGGGTGTAATCGCCCGGATTTAAATTAGAAAAATAAATTGTTTGATGATTACCAACGGTTTGCCATTGTTCGTGCAGTCCTTCTAATTTGTACGCGTATGTAATTTTTTCGGGATCCCAATAATTGGAAGTGGCAAAACCTACGGTAAACACGACATTGTCCTTAGGCAAAGTAAGTTTGTTGTTTTCTAAATTGTTTTTAAAAAGCACTTGTTCTATGCCATTCTCATTAATTAGTGATATGCTTGTAAAAAAAACGTTTGGGTTTTTTGAATAGTTGTGTTTTAAATCTTTAGCTTTAAAATAAGTAAGGCCAAAATTACCAGCCATATATATAAAACCATCACTTCCAAATTCGGCCTTGTTGTTGTTAAAAGGCTGAATTCCATCATGGCTATCAAAGTTTTGAACGATACCATCGGGACTAATTTTACTCAATCCTAAATTGGTGCTACACCATATGTTTTTTTCATCATCTAATAAAATACCTCGTATAAAAGTCGCATCAAGCCCATTTTCTTTATCTATTCTTATAAAGTTATCGGCGCTTCTTACGTAACGGTTTAGGCCATAACCATAGGTTCCAACTAGAATTGAGAGGTCGTCGTCCTCAGCGATAGACAAAATACGACTTCCACTTAATGAAGTTTTGTCTCCTTTAATTGGTAAATATGATGTAAACTTACCTTGCTTAAAAACATTAAGTCCCGTTGCGGTACCCACCCACATATCGTCTTTTATATCTCTATACAAGCAGGTAATAACATTGCTGCTAAGGCCTAATTTTGAATTTACCGAATAAGTATTCAATATGTTCAAATGAGAATCGTAAACGGTAATTCCTGAGTTACTACCGACCCAAATATTGTCCTTTCCATCTTTTTCTATTGCAAAAATGGCTTTTAAACTGGACCGTTTTTCTGCTTTAAGAAACTGGTTGGTTTTTGGGTCGAAAATATTTAAACCACCGTACAATGTGCCTATCCAAATACGCCCTAGACCATCTTCGTATAACGAGAGTATATTGTTTCCGCTTAAATCATTATCATCATTTGGATCATCTTTAAAAACTGTAACTTTATGCGTTAAAGGGTTAAATCGTCTTAAGCCATTTCTACCGGCTGTTATCCAAAGGTCGCCATTTTTAGCCTCTAGTATCCTTGAGTCTTGTTTGTCTCTATGGTCCATGCCCAGTTTAGTGGGCGGTACATTGTATAAGTTAATATTGTTTTTAAAATAGCTCGCACCACCATGAACCGTACCGGTCCAAATAACATTATCTTCACCAGGGCTTATATCTAAAATGGCATTGTCTGAAATTGAAAACTCGTTGTAACCATCACTTTGAAAATAGTGGAATTTGTTTTTTGCCTTTTTGTAAAGATTAAGCCCGCCTCCATCAGTGCCAATCCATATATTATCATTTTTATCGGCGTAAAGGCTCAAGACCATATTGTTGTTAATGCTTTTGGAATTTTGGGTGTTGGTCTTTTTGTAGTGCTTGGCTTGTTCTAAATCAATATTATAACTAAAAAGTCCATTTCCGTTGGTAGCAATCCAAAGATTTCCATCGCTATCCGAAGTTATATCGTTTATATAAGCGGTATTATTAAACTTGGAAAAACCTGAGGACACAAATTCAGATTCGTTATAAACCCATAAATGGCCTTGGCTAGTGCCCATCCAAATAACACCATTTGTGTCTTGGAATAATGTGGTAGCATAATTGCTATAAGAGCCTCCATCGAAATTAAAAATTATATGGTTGGTGTTGTTGCCATTGTCTTTAATAGCCATACTAAAGATATTTCCTGATGCCGAACTGCATAAAAACCTTCCATTTTGTAATTGAATGATGCTGTGGATGTTTGACTCTAATTGTGTGTTTAAAAATGAATCTTGAGATTTGAATAATTCAAAATTGTCTTTTTCAGTATTTAAAAAATACAATCCTTTCGTTGTAGCGGCCCAAATATGTCCTTCTTTACCCTCTATAATGGTGTTAATCTCTGCTTGTTTTTCTTGCAAAAATTGATAGGTCTTTATGGTTTGGCCATTATAACTGTCTATGCCTAACCGGGTAGCAAACCACAAAAAACCTTCTTTATCCTGTAAAACATGGTTTATTCTACTATCAGAAATACCATCTTCAAAAGTAATACTCTGAAATTGCAGGCTTACATTTTGTGCGTATAATTTTATAGAAACAATAGTAAAAAGAGTGAAAAAACAAAGTAGAATTGATATGCGCATTGTTAACTTAATATTTTATGAATAAATTTGAACAAAAATAAATTAAACAGCTGTTTTATAAGGATATATGGTTTTTAATGTAACCCAAATGTAATGAAATGTAACCCAAATGTAACCTATTTTTTCGTGTTTTTATGTTATACATATTTAATTTTGTGAATAATTTTTGTTTGTAGGACAAACTTAAGATTAGAACAAACCAAAACAATTAACTAAACAATTATTAAGTATGAAGAAAATTAACTTTTTTATTAGTTTCTTCTTGTTATTGAGCACTATGAGCTTAATGGCACAAGAAAAAGTGATTAGTGGAACTGTTACCGATGAAAACAATGCGCCTCTACCCGGGGCAAACGTTGTTGTTAAAGGCACAACTACAGGAACACAAACAGATTTTGATGGTAATTATACCTTAAGTGTTCAAATAGGCGACGTGCTTGTTTTTTCTTATATAGGTATGAAAACTAAAGAACACGCCGTAACGGCAAACGATTCTAAAATCGCAATAGTATTGGTAGAGGATGCCGCTTTATTAGATGAAGTCGTGGTCGTAGGATTTGGTACAAAGAAAAAAGTTAACCTAACCGGATCGGTTTCCGTGGTTGATGGCGATGCTCTAGAAAACAGACCGGTAACAAACGTTGCTGCAGCTTTACAAGGAACCGTAGCAGGTATGAATTTTTCTGTAAACAATAGTGGTGGTGAGCTTAATAATGCCGTTAGCTTTAATATTAGAGGTTCTGGTACTATTGGTTCTGGTTCTTCTGGAGCTCCATTAATATTAATTGATGGTATGGAAGGTAATATGAACACCTTAAATCCACAAGATATAGAAAGTATCTCTGTGCTTAAGGATGCCGCTTCTTCTTCTATTTATGGTTCTAGAGCACCTTTTGGGGTTATACTTATTACCACTAAATCTGGAAAAGACGGTAAGATTACTATTAATTATAACAATAACTTTAGGTTAACAAGTCCACTGTTACAACCAAACATGTTGGATTCAGAATCTTTTGCAACCTATTGGAATGAGGCAGCCGCTAATGCTGGCCAATCTCCAAAATTTTCTGAGGAGGTATTGCAAAAAATTAGAGATTATCGATCAGGAAATTTACCTTATGAAACCGATTGGAATAGCTCCAATAACAATTGGAATATGTATCCTAATGGGTTTTCAGATAACAATTGGTTCGATATATTTTATAAAGATTCAGCAGCCTCTCAAGAGCATAACCTTAGTTTAAACGGAGGTACAGAAAAAGTAAATTACTATTTCTCTGCCAATTTTTTAGATCAGGAGGGCTTACTTAATTTTGGTAACGACCAATACGATAGGTATACTATAAATTCTAAAATAGCCTCTAAAATATCTGATAAAATAAATTTAACCTATTTGAGTAGGTTAACAAGAATTGATTACGAAAGATCGTCTTACCAAAGCGGTTTGTTTTTCCATAATATCGCAAGAAGATGGCCTACAATGCCATTTAAAGACCCGAATGGAAACTATGTGTATGGTAACGAAATTGCACATTTGGAAAACGGTAGAAACAAAGACCAAAATGATGAATTCGTTCAACAATTAAATGTTCAATTTACACCAGTAGAAAATTGGAACATCTATGCGAATCTGAATTATAAAATAAGCAATTCTTTTAACCATAACGAGTTTTTACCAATCTATAGGTACGATGAAGATGGTGTTGCCCATGCTGCTGCATTACAATATGTGTTATGGTCTCCAGGTGCTTCAAGAATTTACGAGAGCGCCTATAAGACTAACTATTTTAGCCCTAACGTATACACAGATTATACTTTAACTATAAATGAAGATCATGAGTTTAAAGTAATGGCTGGTTATCAATCAGAATTAACAAAAACACGTAACCTAGGCGTAAATAGAGATGATGTAATTACACCTAGTTTACCAACTATCAATACGGCTACGGGAGACACCAGAGGTTACGGTGCTTATCAACATTGGGCCATACAAGGTTATTTTGGCCGATTAAATTACTCATACAAGGACAGGTATTTATTAGAAGTTAATGGTAGATATGATGGGTCTTCACGTTTCTTAGACGATAAAAGATGGCAGTTTTTCCCTTCTTTCTCGGCAGGTTGGAATATTTCTAACGAGAACTTCTACAAAGACAGTAAGTTATCAGAACATGTTAACTTTTTAAAACTAAGAGGATCTTACGGTGAACTAGGAAATCAAAACACCAATAATTGGTATCCATTTTACCCGAGTATGGGCATTGGTGTAAATAATGGTGGTTGGTTAGTAAACGGATCAAGACCAAACACAGCATATCCTCCAGGACTTGTGAGCACATTGTTAACTTGGGAAAGAGTGACCTCTTGGAATGTTGGTTTAGACCTGCGTGCCTTTAACAGCCGATTGGGTGTTGGTTTAGATATTTATAACAGAACCACTTTTGATATGGTTGGGCCCGCACCAGAATTACCAGGAGTTTTGGGTGCTAGTCCACCAAGAATTAACAATACCGACATGGAATCAAAAGGATTCGATTTAGAGCTAAGTTGGAGAGATACATTCAACGATTTTTCTTATGGCGCTAAATTTATTTTATCAGACACCAGACAATTTGTAACCTCTTATCCAAACGAAACAGGTAATTTAGGACAATGGTACAATGGTAGGGAATTTGGTGAAATTTGGGGATACACTACACATGGCATTGCAAAGTCGGATACCGAAATGAACGATTGGTTGGCTACGCATAATCAAGACAGAATGGGATCTAACTGGGCTGCAGGAGATATTATGTACCAAAACCTAGATGACGACCCTGCCATTAACAATGGGTCTTTCACACTGGACGATCATGGCGATTTATCTGTTATTGGTAATAGCCAAGCCAGATATAGCTATAGTATCGATTTAGATGCAAACTATAAAGGATTTGATTTTAGAGCATTTTTCCAAGGTGTTGGAAAGCGTGATGTAGCTGTTGGAGGTCCTTACTTTTCTGGGGCTAATTCAAATATGTGGCAATCTGCTGGGTTTACACAGCACTTAGATTATTTTAGACCCGAAGACACTACAAGTCCATTTGGTCCAAATACAGACGCTTACTATCCACGACCACTTTTCGATTCGGGATGGAAAAACTTTCATACCCAAACAAGATGGTTGCAAAACGGTGCGTATTTAAGACTAAAGAATGTTCAATTGGGTTACACCATACCAGCAGACGTTACAGAAAAAGTAAACATTTCTAGAATGAGATTGTACTTATCTGGAGAAAACTTACTAACGTTTACAAAAATGAGTGATATTTTTGATCCTGAAACTACAGGTGGCGCCTGGGGGAATGGTAAAATATATCCACTGTCCAAAGTGTTTTCAGTTGGTCTTAGTTTAACTTTTTAAATTTTAAAAAATGAAAAAATCATATAAACATATTTTTATTTTAGGTCTTATTTTGGTCGGTTTTACCGCCTGTAGTGAAGACTTCTTAGAGAGAGCACCTCTTTCTGATGTAACACCAGAATTTTATTTAAAATCCGAAGCAGATTTAGCAGCATACGCCATTTCAAATTACTCATTCCCTTCGCATGCGGGATGGAATGCAGGTACTTTTACTTATGATAACGGTACAGACAACCAAGCCAGTACCAGCGCTAGTAACCTTTGGGTTCCTGGGCAGTATAGAGTAGGAACAAATGGAGGCGCTTGGAATTTTGATCGAATCCGTACTTTAAACTACTTTTTAGATGTTGTTATACCAAGATATGAAGCAGGTGAAATAAGCGGAAACGAAACCTATATTAAGCATTATATTGGCGAGATATACTTCCTAAGAGCTTATGAGTACTTTAATAAGCTAAAAAGCGTTGGCGATTTTCCAATTATTAAAAACCTATTGCCAGATGTTAAGGAAGAGTTGATTATAGCATCACAAAGGCGTCCAAGAAATGAAGTAGCCCGTTTTATTTTATCCGATTTG
Source organism: Hwangdonia lutea (assembly GCF_032814565.1). GTDB lineage: Bacteria > Bacteroidota > Bacteroidia > Flavobacteriales > Flavobacteriaceae > Hwangdonia > Hwangdonia lutea. The sequence continues at coordinate 1,502,200 of NZ_CP136521.1, read as the reverse complement.
GATAAAGCTATTGATATGTTAACCAATATAGATCCTAACAAAAACAGGATAAGCCCTATGGTGGCTCAGCTTTTTAAATCTCGTGTTGCTTTATACGAAGGTACTTGGTTAAACTATCATAAAGGAACTGCCCATGTACCAGGTGGCCCAGGTTGGCCTGGAGCAAATAAAGACTATTTGTCTGGCTTTAGCATTAATATTGATAGTGAGATAGATTTCTTTTTAACAGAAGCTATGAATGCCGCCGAGGTGGTTGCCAGCAGTGTTAATTTAACACCAAATAATGGAGACACCGAAGGTACCGATGTGTTTAACAATCCGTATTACGCCATGTTTGGAGACCTAGATATGTCTAGTTATTCAGAGGTGTTGTTGTGGAGAGATTATGATGAAGCCTTAGTGTCTCACCACACCATGCATTACTTAAAAAATGGTGCAAATACAGGATATACCAAAGGTTATGTAGATAGCTATTTAATGAAGAATGGCTTACCTATTTATGCAGGTGGCTCGGGTTACAATGGTGATGATTACATTGCTGATGTATTAGATGATAGAGATGACAGATTACGCCTGTTTACCAAAGAACCTGGTGATGTTATTACTTACATTAATGGTGAAACCTTTGAGGAAGTACCAGGCTTGTTAGAAATTTCTGAGATTAGAGCAGTAACAGGCTATTCTGTTAGAAAGGGGATATATCCTGATGCCAATATGTTAGATGGTGCAAATCCTACCGTTACTGGGTCTATTGTGTTTAGAGCTTCAGAAGCTTACCTAAACTATATAGAAGCCGATTACGTAAAAAACGGAAGTTTAGATGGTAACTCTGCAAGCTACTGGGGGCAATTAAGAACCAGAGCTGGACTTCCTGCAGATTATAACATAACCATAGCGGCAACCGATTTGTCTCAAGAAAACGATTGGGCTAAATATTCGCAAGGCGAACTTGTAGATCCAACACTTTACAATATCAGAAGAGAGCGTCGATCGGAATTTATTGCGGAAGGCATGCGTTTAGACGACTTAAAGCGATGGAGAGCTTTGGACCAAGTGTCTAACTACGTTATAGAAGGCTTTAAAGTTTGGGGACCAATGAAAGCGTGGTATGAGAATCCTGATGGCAGTTCGCAATTAAGAGCTGAACCGGACGCAAGCCCAAATGTATCACCAGAATCAAATAGCATGTATATCAGACCTTATCAAATTGTTCAAGCCAATAACAATTTCTATAACGGTTATAATTGGAATCCTGCGCATTACCTAAGCCCTATTGCCTTTAATCACTTTTTAATTACTAGTGAAGGTGGAGACGCCAACAATTCGGTTATCTATCAAAACCCTGGTTGGTTAATTGAGGCAGGTACAGCAGCACAATAATAAGTTTTTTTTTTTGAATTTTAGTTTTTAAACCCCGTCATTTATTGTAAATGACGGGGTTTTTTATTTAATGGAAATCTTGTTTGTCGTGATAAGATTTAGACACCAATCAAAATAAAAACCATCTAAAATTTAGATGGTTTTTCGTTTTGCAATAAGTAGCTACTTTCAGCTTAAAGGCAATTATTTAATAATCTTTTTCAATAAAATCATGCCTCCTAATTTCCCAAAAATTTTCAGACCACTTTGAATCCAATTGAGCGGTTTCAAATCCTGCTTATATTCTTCTTTTAAAGCTTTAATCTCTTCAAATGCAATTTGGCGTTCTAAGTTTAATATCTTTAAATCGCGTTCTACACTTTCTATATCTTGATATGTTTTCATTTTTAATCGAAAAATTTTTCTGATAATGCTTTTACTGTCATATTATTAATGTGCTTTCTTGTAAGTAAGGCGATAACCGATAGAAAGATAAAAACAGCACCAACAATTACAAAGCCCAACATGTAACTATCCATGGCTTTACCTATGGCAAACGCCAAGGCAATACCTAAAAAGCACAGCCCCATAAGCAACAATCCGCCTATAATTATGGCTTTAAAAACCATACTGATGGATATGGATAATTGCTGAAATATTTTAAGCTTGTAGTAATCGAATGAAGTCTTTAGGTACTTCTCGCCAATTTCAGTGGCTTTTGCATTTGTTTTGCCTATTGATTCACTTAAACTCATGTATTATGATGTTTTTTGAAACTTTTTATTTTTTGCTTTTAAATCTTTTAACTTTCGCTCTAAAGATGAAATAACATCGTCGGCCTTATAGCTCGCATTTGAAATTATAGAATCAACCTGTTCGTCGATAGAAGCTTTTTTGGTCGTCGCTGTCGATACGACTTGCTCTTTGAGCTCCGTTGCTGTTTCGGCTAATCTTTGTTTGGCTAATTGCGCTTCGTCGCTTATTCGCTGTCTGGTATTGCTGCCTTTGTCTGGTGCAAATAGAATACCTAATACGGCGCCTACGGCTGTTCCTGCTAATATTCCTAATACTGTATTTCCGTTATTACTCATAATGTTTTGTGTTTTTAATTATACTTTAATTTGTGATTACACCCAATATAAGCAATTATGAGCAAATGTTTTAACGCAAAAGATTTAAATGTTGCCTTGATTAGAAAGCAAAACGATTGGTTTTACACACAGGCTTTAAATATGGTAAATCTGTATTTTTTATAGCAATTTTTAATGCAACTTCGCCTTAACCGCTTCAACTGTTTTTTTAGAATTACCAATAAAAATAGCATCATCAATAATAATTACGGGCCTGCTTAAAAAGGTGTAATGCTCCAATATATAGTGTTTGTAATCGCGTTCGGTGAGGTTTTGGTTTTTTAAATCCATTTCCTTGTAAAGTTTGGCGCGTTTACTAAAAAGGGCTTCGTAACTTCCCGAAAGGGCTTTCATTTGCTCTAATTGTTTAACCGTTATGGGTTCGGTTTTAATATCCTGTAAAACAAAATCTGATGGTAAATTCAGCTCTTTTAAAATTCTAATACAAGTGCTGCAGGTTTTTAAATAGTATACTTTTTTCATAATGAATTGATTTTATCACGTCCTTGAAAAAGGAAATCTAAAGAATTTCTATAACAAATAAAGGCAATTATAGCAGAAATACTATATTTATCGAAAAAATAAACCTTATGGATTTTACCTTCCGAGTTTTAAATAACACACGATCTATTTTAGCAAAAATAATTGACGATAATTCCTTAAAGGATTTGAATAAAATACCTAAAGGCTTTAATAATAATATAATTTGGAATATTGCCCATATTGTGGTTTCAGAGCAATTGTTGGCGTATAAACTGTCGGGTTTGCCATCTGTACTTTCAGATGAAATGATTAACAAATATAGAAAAGGCACCAAACCCGAGGGCGAGCTTAACCAAGACGAGGTAAACCAAATAAAAGGCTTGTTGCTTTCAACATTGGAAAACACAAAAACCGATTATAAAAATGGTGTTTTTAAAAGCTTTAATGCGTATACGGTTTCTACAACCGGAAATACATTAAATAACATTGATGAAGCCTTGCAATTTATTCTCACCCACGAAGGCATTCACTATGGCTATGTTTTGGCACTTTTAAAAGCGGTTAAAAACTAGGTAAGGTTTGGCATCTTCAAAAGGAATGCTGAATTCTAAAATACCAGATGAATATGGTGCGATTTCGTAGGTGTTGTAAAGTAGTATAATACCGTCGTCACTATATCCTATGTTTTCAGGAAGCTGAAAAGTTTCAGGGTCTAATAGCAGATCCTTGTCTTTTATTGATGCCTCAAAATGCTTTTTGGCCATGGATTTAAAACCTTCAATGTCTGTAAATAATGCGTTGGTATCAAGCAATTTCCCTGTAGAAGTATCAAAATTTAAAAAGGAAATATTTAAGTTTCCATGCGCGCCGCCAGTATTGGTATAACTCGTTAGCGAAATGCTTATTATATCTTGCGCTTTAAAAATAACTTCACCATCAATTTGGGCCTCCCATTTTTGGGTGCTTTCCGGAAAGTCATTTATAAAATCGGTGTACTCTTGGTTGAAATCTTCAATGCTTTCTTCAACAGATTTTTCAGTTGTATTGTTAGATTCTCCTATTTGCAGTGCTTTAATCACATAGTCTTTAGTAGCTGCATTTATGGATTTAGCAGCATCATTATCGGTATTGGCTAAAGGGATGTTAATTTCAACAATCTGATTGTTTTCCGAAGTAATGTTTGTTTCTGTAAAGTTGATTGGTTTATCTGTTTTACAGCTGAAAAACATATAAAAAACACAGGTCAATAAAAGGTATTTATTTTTAAACATAAGCATAATTTAAACTCGTGTTAAAGGTAATTATTGCATTTGAAATGAAAAAGAACTCCTCGATAGATTATTGAACTTTCAGTTGAAATGGTCATTCCCGCAAAAGCGGAAATCCAAGTAAAAGTACGGTAGGTTTATGGCAAAGCGTCACTAATTTCCCTGAGTTAAATTATTTTTACTAGACCGAATTAAAACTTACATTTGTAACAAATACAACAAATCATGAAATTTAATACAAAAGTAATACACGGTGGCCAAGAACACGACCCCGCTTACGGTGCTGTAATGCCGCCAATATATCAAACAACAACCTACGCCCAAACCACTCCTGGGGGGCATAAAGGTTACGAATACTCCAGATCGCACAACCCAACCAGAAATGCTTTGGAAAATGCTTTTGCAAGTATTGAAAACGGAAATTACGGACTTGCATTTGGGTCTGGTTTAGCAGCTATTGATGCTGTTATAAAGCTATTAAAACCCGGGGACGAAGTGGTTTCTACCAACGATTTGTACGGTGGTTCGTTTAGGTTGTTTACTAAAATATTCCAGGATTTTGGCATTAAATTCCATTTTGTAGGTATGGAAAATGCCGCGAATATCGAGTCGTATATTAATACGAATACAAAACTTATTTGGGTTGAAACACCAACCAACCCAATGATGACTATTATCGATATCAAAGCCGTATCTGCCATAGCCAAAAAACACAATATTTTATTGGCGGTAGACAACACCTTTGCCACACCTTATTTACAGCAGCCGTTAGATTTGGGAGCAGACATTGTAATGCATTCGGCAACCAAATACCTAGGCGGACATAGCGATGTGGTTATGGGAGCCTTGGTTGTAAAAGACAAAGATTTGGCGGATAAGCTGTATTTTATTCAAAATGCAAGTGGCGCTATTTGCGGACCACAAGACAGCTTTTTATTGTTAAGAGGTATAAAAACATTGCATGTAAGAATGCAACGCCATTGCGAAAACGGCAAAGCTGTAGCTGAATTTTTAGCAGATCATCCTAAAGTTGAAAACGTGTATTGGCCAGGGTTTGAGAATCACCCAAATCATCATATCGCCAGAACACAAATGAAAGATTTTGGCGGGATGATTTCGTTTACAACAAAAGGCAATAATTATGATGAAGCCATAAAAATAGTAGAGAATTTAAAGGTATTTACTTTAGCTGAGTCATTAGGAGGCGTCGAGTCACTTTCTGGACACCCAGCAAGTATGACGCATGCTAGCATACCAAAAGAAGAACGCGAAAAAACCGGTGTTGTAGATTCTTTAATACGATTAAGTGTAGGTATAGAAGATATAGATGATTTAATTGCAGATTTAAAACAAGCGTTGGGATAAACGCAATAGAATCTGAGTAAAAACAAACCCCATAAATGAACTTTCATTTATGGGGTTTTTATGTAAGTATAAATGTCTTTTTTAATCTAAATAATAAATATAACCAATATTAAACCACAATAGCCAATCGTTATGCTTGTTGTATTCTAGTTTGTGGTTTAACCCATCAACCCAATCACTAAAATAATATTGAAATCTAAAATCCAGCATTAAATCAGATAATTTATCCAACTTGTAACGAACTCCCGCACTACTCACTATAGACCAGGTACTTCCGCCGTTAACATTTATAGGATACGGGTCTACAGCAGGGTTAAAGTTGTTAAACCATTGCGAATAGATGTTTGCCTGATCGAAAACCCCTCGATAATTGGGGTCGGTAGTGTCGCCATAAGTTGTACTCGCTTTTGGACTAAAAGATGTGTAATGAACACCTAAACTGGCAAAAGGTGCAAATCTGTATGCAAATCCTTGAAAATCACGAATGCTTTTAGGGAAAAACTCAAGCTGTGTTCCAATATCTAAATTTTGCGCAATACCCGAATGAGCTCTCAGCCTATTGGCATCTGGTGATGTTTTGTTTGGGTTTACCCATTTTCCATGATGATTTAATGTGGTTTTATTCCAAGAAATTTCGTTTCTTAATTTAAAATGATCATTCCAATATGTATCGGCTGAATAGCAGTCGCAATCGGCTCGATACGCAAAATTGATATAATGAATGATGCCAATACCAAACCCTGAATTACCAAAATTTGTTTTTATATCATCACGACTACCAAAATCCGATCTAAATTCTACCGGACCAGCAATAACGCCTATTTCGTGAGAGAAGCCTAATTGAGAAAATGCAGTTTGAGAAATAACAAACATGCAAAAAGCTGAAGCTAAATGTTTCAAGTTAAGCATAATAAGATTTATGTTTTCTGAGGCATTATATCAACAAATATATAAAAATGCAATTAACAAACAAATATTAATGCCTTTTGAGGAATGAGATACCATAAGGTTATTACGAAATATAAAAAAAGATGACATATTTTTTATAGATAACGTATATTTGTGCCCTAAAATTACATTTTCCACAACAAAGTAATACATTCATGTATATGAAACACAATATTGAAGCATTTTTAAATCAAGTAAAACAGCGCAATAGCCACGAACCAGAATTTTTACAAGCGGTTGAAGAAGTAGCCGAAACTGTAATTCCCTATATTCTTGAACACGATATATATCGGGGCAAAAATATACTTACCAGAATGGTAGAGCCAGAGCGATTAATTTCGTTTAGGGTGTCTTGGGTTGATGACCAAGGTAAGATTCAGGTAAACCGAGGTTATCGTGTACAAATGAATTCTGCCATTGGCCCTTATAAAGGAGGCTTGCGTTTTCACCCAACTGTAAATGCCAGTATTTTAAAGTTTTTAGCTTTCGAGCAAGTGTTTAAAAACTCTTTAACAACCCTACCCATGGGCGGTGGAAAAGGAGGATCGGATTTTGATCCTAAAGGAAAGTCGGATAATGAAATTATGCGTTTTTGTCACGCTTTTATGAGCGAATTATTTAGGCATATTGGACCAAATACGGATGTTCCAGCTGGAGATATTGGTGTTGGCGGCAGGGAAATAGGCTTTCTATTTGGGATGTACAAAAAAATAAAAAACGAATTTACTGGTGTTTTAACCGGCAAAGGGATGTCTTGGGGAGGCTCTTTAATACGACCAGAAGCCACAGGTTATGGTACGGTGTATTTTGCCGAAAAAATGCTAAACACCAAAGGCGATGATTTTAAAGATAAAAATGTTGTGGTTTCAGGGTCTGGAAATGTAGCGCAGTATGCCGTTGAAAAATCTTTACAATTGGGTGCTAAGGTATTAACCATGTCTGATTCTTCGGGCTATATTTATGATGCAGATGGCATTGATTCCGATAAGCTCGCCTTTGTAATGGAATTGAAAAATGTAAAACGCGGCAGAATTCATGAATATGTTGTAAAATACCCCAATGCAGAGTTTGTAGAAGGAAAAACCCCATGGGGCGTAAGTTGCGAAATCGCATTGCCATGCGCTACCCAAAACGAACTTAACGAAGCGGATGCCAACACGCTTTTAAACAATGGTTGTATTTGTGTTAGCGAAGGTGCCAACATGCCATCAACTAAAGAGGCTATAACGGCCTTCCATAGAGCCAAAATATTATTTGCTCCAGGAAAGGCTTCAAATGCTGGGGGCGTGGCAACATCTGGTTTGGAAATGACACAAAACTCTTTGCGATTTAATTGGACAAGAGAAGAGGTAGATAATAAGTTAAAAGAAATTATGTGCAATATTCACGATTCCTGTATTAAATACGGGAAAGAGGAAGATGGCTATATAGATTATGTTAAGGGCGCTAACATTGCTGGATTTGTTAAAGTAGCCGATGCTATGTTGGCACAAGGTGTTGTTTAGTAACACACAATTATAAAAACGATAAAAAACCTCCTGGATTTTAGGAGGTTTTTTTATTGATTATTGAGGTTTTCAGTTTTAAATTAAGAGGCTCCTAGTATATTAATACATCCTTTATTTTACCGTCCTCTTGATATTCAGTATCCGTATTTACCTTCCATAAATCTATTTGATTGTTATTTGTGATTTTATTGGCCGCTAAAAGCCCCATTAAAATAGAGTGATCTTGATTATTATACTTAAAAGCCCCGTAACGGCCAATAGGCATTAAACCTTCAATATCTTTTAAATAATCTTTAACTATATCTAATTTGTTCATATATCCGGTTTCATAAACAGGGTAACATTTTGGCACTCGAATAACTCTAGAATTGATGATTTTATCTTTTTTAGGAATAAGGTTGATAACAGAAAGTTCTTCCTTAGCCATTTTTATCAGGTCATTGTCGTTCGCACTCCAGATTTTGTCTTTTTCAAAACACCAAAATTCTAAAGCTAAAATAGAGGTGTTTTTATCTTTGGTTAAAGTTGGACACCAATTTCTAAAATTTGTAACTCTTCCTAATTTAACTTCTGGGGCGTGTATATATAACCAGTTATCTGTAAACAGATCTTTTGTGTCTACTTCAAAATATACTAAGATGGTATTTCTAAAATAAAGTGAATCAATGGCGTTTTTTACCTTTCCAGGAACCTGATCAAATCCATTTACCAAATTGGTTAATGGCATTGTTGAAATAACGTAATCTGCTTCAAAAACAGAACCATCAACCAATTCTACACCGCGAACCTTTTTATTGGATTTATTAAGTAAAACTCTTTTTACAGGCTTGTTAAATACTATTTTTCCATTTTCCTTTTTTATTGATTCCGCTGCGCGCTCATATAATGTGCCAGTGCCATTGTTGGGGTAGGCAAATTGATCGACCAATGTTTTATGTTTGTTACCTTTGTTATTGAATATTGAAGAAAATACAGCTTGAACTAACGACAGTGTTTTTATTCTTTGTGCTGCCCAATCTGCATCAATTTGGGTGCATTTTATACCCCAAAGTTTTTCGCTGTAATTTTTAAAAAATATAGTATATAGTTTTTTTCCAAACCTGTTGCTTATCCATTCTTCTAAATTTTTTGGGTTTTTTATGGGAAATAACACTCTAACTATATAATGCCAAAGAATTTGAAAAATAGTGACAAATGATAAATTTTTTAAAACATTCCCAAATTTTAATGGATACTGAAAATATTTACCATTATAAAATATTCGTGTTTGCCTATTTACAAGCGTAAAATCATCTTTTACCAACGCATTAAAAAAAGCATTTACCTCTTTTTGTTTTGAAAAAAAACGATGTGGACCTAAATCTACTATTTGCCCCCATAAATTAAAACTCCTAGACATGCCGCCCACGTGGTTGCTAGCTTCAAAAACTATTACATCGACGCCTTTTTTGCTTAACTCGTACGCGCAACTAAGTCCTGCGGGACCAGCACCAATAACAATAGCCTTTTTCATTTATAAATTTTAAAAATCGAATGGTTTGGCAATATACAATATATGAGGTTTTTATTAAGAATGGATAAGTTAATTCTGCTGAGAAATTAGCAAAGCTTTCTTTTTTCTTGAAAAACCCAAAACAGCGAAAAGCAAATAAATGGGCAGTACTGCAACTAGAAATCTTGATGCGCCAATAAAGCCGGTTAAAGCCGTTATATAAACTATTATAAGCAACATAAACCAATATGCTTTTGGCGCTGTTTTATAATTATTTTTCCAAAATAATGTAAACCCTATTAGTTTTAGGATATTAAATAATAAGACAATTGGTATTAAAATTAGTATTAACGTGGGTTGAGTTCTAAAATAATTTATTGCTCCAGAAAAACCACTTATGTTATAGTGTTTTAAAAACCCAACTTCGGAGGTGTTCTTGAATTCAAAAAAATTATACAAATCAAATCTACCGGGGTCAATAAACATTTTTATGCCACCTATTATGTGCATGTAAACATAACTTAACCAGTCTTGTTTTATATAGCTTAAAGATAATTTTCTTATCTCATTTTGCTGTTCGGCGTAAGTAGTTTTTCTACTCGCTTGCTCAGTGATTTCCGATTTAACTTTTAATGCATATTCCTCACCATATTTATTAGTATGAAAATAGTATAAATTGTAATTTTTTAAGTTAATATTTTGAATACTAGAAAACTCAAAACTACCCGTTCTTTGGTAATTCCAATTCATATATAAAAGGCAAGCCGTAAGTGGTATTAATGAAAATAGAAATGCTTTTTTTATGTACTTGCTTAACCAAACACATAAAATAATGTTAGGTAAAACAAACAAATAAAAAACGGGTTTTGTTAAAAACAGTAAAACAATTACAATCTGAAAATATAATAAATGATATTTGTTGGATTTAGTTATTAAGTGATGAAATAAATAACACAATACAATGATTAAAAATTGAAATAAAATTTCACTCATCAGTAAGTTTGAATAAATAAACTGACTTACAGAGGTTAGTAGAAAGAGGACTAAGATATTTTGATTTATTTGCTTGTAGTATGCCTTAAATAGCTTTATGCATAAAAACATACTCATTATTGAAAGTATATTTTGGGCAATTAGCACGCTAATTTCAGAATTTAAAAAAAATGAAAATACAAGTATGAATAAGCTGTATAACGGAGGTCTTTTTGTGTAATGCTCAAAATTTATTTCAGCGTTAAGTTGGGCGGAATAAAACTCAAAGCTATTTTTTATGTTTTCGGCTAAACTGTAATAGTCGTGGGAATCTGCTAAATAAAAATGACCCAAAGAGATTTTGGTAAAAAGAAAAATACAGTGTGTTAATATTATAATTATAAATAACTTTTTATTTGAACTAAAAAAAGATAGATAGGAGTTTTCATTCATAATTAAACAAATCTAATTTAATTTTAAATGATACAAAACCTTTTCTCAATTAACTTTTAGCCATAATATACATTATACTAGGTAATTGTCGTTAGATATAAATATATTTGAATTTTTAAATTAGCTATGATTAAAAGACTTGCTGTATTTACACTGTTTTTATTACCATTGCTGCTTTCTGCCCAGGATTTCTCGGCACTTTGGCAAGGTCATTTTTCATACAATACCATTAAGGACGTTGTAAAGGGCAACAACAAAATTTATGCAGCTTCAGATAATGCTATTTTTAGTTTAGATTTACAAACTAACGAGTTAAGCACACTTACTACCGTTAATGGATTGTCCGGCGAAACTATTTCAACCATATATTATAGCGATGTTTATAAGTTGTTGCTTATTGGCTACGAAAATGGTTTAATTGAAATTGCTTTTGATGATGATGACGATATTCTCTCCGTTGTCGATATTATTGAGAAACCAACTATTCCGCCAACCAGCAAAAAAATTAATCATTTTAAGGATTATAATAATGTGGTTTATGTGTCTACCAATTATGGTGTTTCTGTATTTAATATGGAGCGCTTAGAATTTGGCGACACCTATTTTATAGGAGGCTCAGGCGGTCAAACGCGAGTTAATCAAACCGCTATTTTAGGCGATTATATTTACGCAGCATGTGTAGATGGTAACGGATTGAAAAAAGCACAAATAACTAGCCCTAATTTAATTGATTACCAAAATTGGCAAACGGTAACCAATGGCGATTTTTTGGCCGTTGAAACTGTAGAAAATAGCTTATATGCACTTAGAACCAACAGCAGAATGTATCGTGTGGTAAACGATGTTTTAACTGAGGTGTTTCAGTTTCCAAATATGCCCGTTGATGTAAAGGCAGTTAGCGATAGACTATTGGTTACAACACAAAACAGTGTTTATATGTACGATAGTGGTTTTAATGCTTTAGCTCAAGCTGATGTAAATAGTACCTTTAATACAGCATTTACATCGGCTGTTTTTCATTTAGATTCCATGTATATAGGCACCAAAGATTTTGGTGTTTTAAAAACGTCGGTTTCAAATCCTACCGAATATGAGGAAATTCATCCCGAAGGTCCGCTGTTAAACATCCCGTTTTCAATTCAATCTGGCGAAAACGAATTGTGGGTTACCTTTGGTGAGTACGACTTATTTTATAACCCATACGGTTTAAATAGTAGAGGCATTAGCTACTTTAAAGACGATAGTTGGATCAATACGCCCTATGAAGATGTTTTGGACGCAAAGTGTTTATCTACTATTTCTATAAACCCGAGTAATAACAATCAAGTCTTTATAGGTTCTTTTTTTAGTGGACTTTTAGAGGTAAATGATGGTATTCCTACTACACTTTATAACGAAACAAATAGTGGTTTGGAATCATTGGTGTTGCCTTCAAACCCCAATTATGTCGATATTAGAGTTGGAGCAACAGTATTTGATAAAAACGGAGTTTTATGGACACTTACAAGTCAAGTTGAAAACGCTTTAAAATCATTTAACCCAAGTAACAATCAATGGCAATCCTATAGTTTTAAAAAATTCAGAACAGAATTAGGCTATCCTAAAATTGTAATTGGAAACGATAACACCAAATGGATAGCGGGATACTGGAATGGTGTTATTGGATTTAATGAAAACAACGGCACACCGTTGTTAAAAAACATAAACAGTGAGGAGAGTAATATGCCAGCCCATAATGTAAGGGCGATTGCCATAGATAAAAGAAATCAGTTGTGGGTAGGAACAGAACGGGGATTACGAGTTATTTACAACACCTCAAATTTCTTTACCGAAGAAAATATTCGCGCCGAGGAAATAATTATAGAAGAAGGCGGCATCGCAAAAGAGTTATTGTTTGAGCAAAACATTACAGACATTGAAGTTGACGGCTCCAACAATAAATGGATTGGAACTACCGATTCCGGACTGTTTTATTTTTCTGCTGATGGCCAAAAAACCATATTTCATTTTACAAAAACCAATTCGCCTTTACCATCAAATACCATAAACGATGTCTCATTAGACCCTTCAAACGGCATTGTTTACATCGCAACAAACAAAGGCTTGGTGTCTTTTCAGTCGGGTGGCTCAAGTCCGTTAAACGATTTAGAAAGCGCTTATGCCTATCCAAATCCGGTAAGACCAACCTTTAATATTGTTGATGAAAAAGTGAAAATCAAGGATATTTCAGAAAATGTAAATATAAAAATTACAGATATCGAGGGGAATCTGGTAGCCGAGGCACAATCCAGAAACAATCTGCGATACAGCGGTTACAATCTCGAAATTGATGGAGGAACAGCCTATTGGAACGGAAAAAACCTTGCCAACAATGTCGTGGCTTCCGGCGTTTATCTTGTTATGTTATCGGATTTGGATACCTTTGAAACCAAAGTGTTGAAATTAATGGTTGTTAGATAATGCTACTTTCCACAAATGCCATTGTATTATCCAAATTAAAGTACCGCGATAACGACTTAATCGTAAAATGCTATACCGAGCAATTGGGCTTGGTTAGTTTTCTGTTAAGAGGTGTGTTTAAAAGCAAAAAAGGAAGCTCTAAAATCGCATATTTTCAGCTATTATCGCAATTACAATTACAGATTGATTATAAAGAAAACCGTTCTTTACAACGTATAAAAGAGGTTAAGCTACATCAATTGTACACCAGTTTGCACGCTAATATTTATAAAAGCTCCATTGTTATGTTTTTGGCTGAGGTTTTGGCAAACACCTTAAAAGAAGAAGAGCAAAACAACAACTTATTTAGTTATATCGAAACCACCTTATTGTGGCTCGATGCACAGTCAGAATACTCAAACTTTCATTTGCTTTTTTTACTAAACCTCACCAAATATTTAGGTTTTTATCCCGAAGAAATTTATAGTTCATACAATTACTTTAATTTATTAGATGGTAAATTTGAAACCAAACAATATGGAAAATATACCGTGTCTGGAGAAAATTTAACACTTTTAAAAACCCTATTGGGCACAACATTTGATGGCTTATCTTCAGTGAAAATTAACGCAAAACAAAGACAATCGTTTTTAAGTATGATTTTGCTTTATTTTGAATTACATTTGGGCAGTTTTAAAACCCCAAAATCACTCCAGATTTTTAATCAAGTTTTTAGTTAAAGTATGCCATTTCGTTACATCATTTTTTTATTGTTTTTTGTGTCTCAAAGTGTGGTTGCGCAACAAGTAAAGGTGCTTAATAAACTTACTGAAGAACCGGTTTTAGGCGTTGCCATTTACAATAGCGATAAAACAAAAAGTGTTATTACAAATTTAGAAGGTGAAGCAAATTTAGATGCCTTTTCAGATACCGAAACCATTTATTTTCAGCACTTGTCCCATATTTTAAAAGCGCTTACAAAATCTCAAATCAATCCTTTTAATATTGTGTATTTAGATGCCAATATGCACGGGTTGGAAGAAATCGTTATTTCGGCTTCAAAGTTTGAACAAAACAAAAAAGACATTCCACAGAAAATTATAAGTCTAAATTCAAAAAACATCCAATTTACAAACCCGCAAACCAGTGCCGATGTGTTGGGAAATACAGGGCAAGTCTATATTCAAAAAAGTCAATTAGGAGGTGGAAGCCCAATGATTCGTGGGTTTTCAACCAATAGATTGTTGATTTCGGTGGATGGCGTAAGAATGAATAACGCTATTTTTAGAGGCGGAAATTTGCATAACGTTATTGCGATTGATCCTTTTGCTATTCAAAATACCGAAGTCACTTTAGGCTCAGGTTCCGTTATTTATGGTAGCGATGCTATTGGCGGTGTTATGAGTTTTTATACCCTAAAACCCAAACTATCAAATACCGATAGCCTATTGTTTAAAACCAATGCGGTGGTACGATACGCCACGGCAAATGAAGAAAAAACAGGCCATTTCGATTTTAATTTAGGCTACAAAAAATGGGCCTTTTTAACTAGCGTTAGTTATACGGATTTTAACGATTTAAGGATGGGAAGCCATGGCCCCAATAATTATTTAAGGCCGGAATTTGCATTGGCAACTAATAACGGCGATGTTATTATTGAGAACAACAACCCTTTAAAACAAAGATATTCGGGATACAATCAAATAAATGTGATGCAAAAAGCACATTACCAACCGATTGACAATTTAAGTTTCGATTTAGGTTTGCATTACACCACAACCTCTGATATACCGCGTTACGATCGACTGATTCGATACAAACAGGGTGCTTTACGTTCGGCCGAATGGCATTACGGGCCACAGCAATGGTTTATGTCTAATTTTCAAGCTACCAAATTAAGTAGCCGCTCTAGTTTATATAATAAAATTAAGGCGACCTTGGCATACCAAAATTTTCAGGAAAGCAGAAAAGATAGAGACTTTCAATCGGATACCAGAAATATAAGGGAAGAAGCCGTTGATGCCTTTTCATTTAATTTGGATTTTGAAAAAAACCTAGGTTCAAAAATACAGTTTTTTTATGGGCTGGAGTATGTTTACAACCAGGTGATGTCTCACGGAAAGGAAGAAAATATCAACAATGGCACAAGCTTTCCAACTGTGTCCAGATATCCCAACGGTGCAAGTTGGCAATCGGCAGCTATTTATTCCAGCATTAAATACAAACCCAACCCAAAGTTTGTTTTCCAATCGGGTATACGTTTCAACCATATTGTTTCAAAAGCCAATTTTAAAGCCAATAATGCCTATTTGAATTTGCCTTTTGAGTCCTCAGAAAATAAGGCAGGCGCCTTTACGGGAACGGCAGGTATCAGCTGGTCGCCCAACAATATTTTGCAATGGAAACTCAATGCCTCATCGGCGTTTAGAGCACCTAATATTGACGATATTGGTAAAGTGTTCGATTCCGAACCCGGATCGGTGGTCGTGCCCAACGAAAACCTAAAACCAGAATATGCCTATGGTGGCGAATTGGGTTTAAAACTGAGCTTTAGCGACGATTTTATTTTGGATATGAGCACCTATTACACCTATTTGGATAATGCCTTGGTACGCCGTCACTATAACTTAAACGGCGAAACACAAATTATGTACGATGGCGAACTAAGCCAAGTGCAGGCCATTCAAAATGCCTCAAAAGCATGGATTTATGGCTTCGAAGTGGGCTTGGATATAAATGTTACCAAAAGCCTAAAACTAACCTCGCAATACAGTGTTACGGGAGGCACCGAAGAAAAAGAAAAGATTGAAGTCCCCATTCGCCATGTAGCACCTAGCTTTGGAAACACACACTTAATTTGGAATTATAAAGATTTAAAAATTGATGTATTTGCCAATTACAACAACGAGTTGGCCTTTAATCAATTGGCACCTTCCGAAATTGGGAAGGATTATATTTACGCCATTGATGAAAACGGCAATCCGTACGCCCCTTCGTGGAGCACATTAAATGTGAGAACGCAATACCAATTAACAAAGTCAACAACACTTACGGCAAGTTTAGAGAACATAACCGATAAACGCTATAAAACCTATTCGTCGGGTATTGCTGCGGCGGGCAGAAACTTTATTTTGGCTTTAAAGTATAGTTTGTAACGCCATTGCGAGGAGTTCCGATAACTATCGGGACGACGTGGCAATCTTTCTAATTAAAACTAAAAACCCAAAACACTATGGTTACAGCTTCAAACAAAGAAGTATGATTCGAAATGACAATAAAAACCCGTTGTGCATTTTGAATGAAAATAATTTCAAATGTCAATTCGAGTGATTTTGAGGAACGAAAAATTGTATCGAGAACCCATTTATGGTTCAAAAATTCTTATTCTCGATTCAAATTTTACTCATTTCAATCGTAAAATTCACTCGAATTGACAGAATTTTGCCAAAATGCACAACGGGTAATAAAATTATCTTTTAATAACTTTTTTAGTAATTATCGCGCCGGTCGATAATTCCACCTTGGCAATATAAACCGTGTTTTTAAGCTTTGAAAGCTGATAGGTTTCAGAGCTGTTTGCGCCTTTTAAATTATAAAGCGGACGCCCTAAAAGGTCGTAAATACGAACCGTATTAATATTGAAATGGTTTGATGCTTTAAAGTTTACACGGTCGTTATCCAATGCGGTAATTCGCAGGCTATTTTCGTTTTCACTGATGTCGTTGGTAGCTAAGGTTTTATTGCTAAACACAATTTGAAAACGGTCGTTAAATTCACCGGTATCGGAGGTAAAGCTGTAATCCGAAGCTGTTAAATTATGGGTTTTAGCAAGTAAATTGTCCTTTAAATACACGGTATTATTGTTTAGGTAATCGCCTTCCAATTGTGCAGATAAGGTATAGAGCGTGGCAACATCAATGGTTGTTTTAAATCCTAAGTTGACAATTTCATGCTCATCCAAATCATTGGGCGACTTACCTTGAATCACGAATTTTTTATTTGAACTGTCTATAAGAGTATATAAAATGGCCGGGGCACCAGAGGATGTGTTTTTAGGCGCATCAAAAACCTCACCATCATAAGCACTGGTGGCAGAATCGATATAGGCTACTAAAACTTGATTAAACACACCGTTATCAGACGTTAAATTCACCCACAATCTATTGGTGTTGTTTGGCTTGTTTTTAGAATTTGAAGTCTTAAAAAATTGGTCGTTATTTCCGGTAACGCGCATGTCGTTGTTAAACTTAACTGTATTGCTTAAAACCGGTAATGTGCCACCCGTTGTGGGTGCATTATTGGCAAATGTTACAAAAAAACCTTGCCCCGAAGGAATGTATTTATTTGGAGTTTCGCCACCATTAACGGCTGCTGTTCCACCGGATTTATTCACTGTGGCATAATCATCTTGACTAAAATTATTCACTTGATTTCCTGGGTTTGCCCCAGATGCGGTACTCATATGTGTCCATAAATAAACCGTACCACCAATAGTTCCTGTGGGATTGGTTGAAAAATCGTAAGTGTTTAAGTCTAAAAAATCGTCCAAATTAATGGCCGACGGATAGGGGTTTCCTACCAGATTCCAATTGCTATCCATCAATTCGTTATCATTTCTATAAATGGTCACCTCAATATCTCCGGTGTTAAAAACCCCGGTAAACGTTGCAGAGTCGTTATACGGAAATGGAAAAGGTAACAAAGGCGGTGCAATAGCGGTTACGGCGTATCCTAAGCCCGGTGTCATAGCGCCCGTTGCCACTTGCCAATCGTTGCCATCGTCATCAATATCATCGGGTGTGTTATTGGTAGTGCCCACAGTGTGTTCATCTAAAAAATTAGAGCCGTCATAAAAGAATCGTCTACCATCGTCAGGATTAGGAAATACCGTTGTAATGTCGTTATTCGTTACGGGAGACGACCAATAGGTATAATGCAATCCGCTGTCTACATAATTTCGGGTGGTTTTAACCAAAGAGGCGCTGCCTGAATTTATGGTAATAAAAGTGCCCGCTAAAAGATTAACCCCATTTTGTATAAAGGCGCCTTGCTCGGAAACATTGATGTCGCCACCATCAACAGTTACGGCATCTTCTATTTCAATATAATAACCATTGGCAATATTTAAAGTGCCCAAAATGGTTAAGTTACACGCAGAAAAACTTCCGTTTGTTGCATTTGTGGTGTAATTTCCGGTAATAACGGTTAGAAGTGCGTTGCCTATGGTTGGTACGGTTCCGGCGGTAATGCCGCCAGTCCAAATCCAAGTACTACCATTCCAGGTTGCGGTTTCTGTGCCACATTGGCCATAGCTAAAAGCACTGATAACAAAGACAATTAAAAGGGCTAACCTTTTGAAATAGGGGATTCCATTCATAATATTAATTTTAAAAAAAACGAGAGATATTATGAATTTGGGTTGGTTATTGGGGCAAAATCATAACTTGATGAATAACAAAACGTTACTCAGCGGACAAAACTATATAAAAAGGATTTATCGCACAAGCTATTTTTTATTTTTTTTACTGTTAAACCAAGCTATATCAACAGCGTATACCAGAAAGTGTTTTTATTTCTTAACCGCTTTTTTAGTAATTATTGTGCCATTTGATAATTCCACCTTGGCAATATAAACCGTGTTTTTAAGCTTTGAAAGCTGATAGGTTTCAGAGCTGTTAGCACCTTTTAAGTTATAAAGCGGCCGTCCTAAAAGATCGAAAATAGTAACGGACTTAATCTTAAAATTATCCGATAGTTTAAAGTTTACGCGGTCGTTGTCCAATTCAATAATTTTAAGCGCATTGTCGTTTAAGCCAAAGTCGCTCGTAGATAATGCCTTATCGCTAAAGGCTATTTTAAAACGCGTGTTAAACTCACCAACTTCTGAGGTAAAATTATAATCGCATACCTTTAAATTGTGGGTTTTATTTAATAAGTTGTCAATTAAAAAAACAGGATTGTTATTTATAAAATCACCCTGAAATTGGGCAATAGAAAACGTATAAACCGTTGGGACATCAATGGCGGTTTTAAAGCCTAAATCGATGATTTCATTCTCGTTTAAATCACTCGGGGCTTTGCCTTGAATGGCGAATTTTTTATTTGAATTTTGTATGATTGAATATATTGCTGCACCTTTAGTTGAATATTTGTGGGCGTCGTATGCAATTCCATCATCTTCATTAGTCGCTCCATTTACGTAACCAATAAGAATTTGATTAAACACCCCGTTATCAGACCTTAAGTTAACCCATAATTTATTATAGGCATTTGAATTTTTACTTTTATCAGAATTTGAGTTTTTGAAAAATTGGCTATTCGCCGAAGGATTAGTAACGCGCATCGAATTATCAAAAGTAATTTCGCCTTGTGCAATACTATGACCATCACCATTAACACTAGTTGATAAAGGAACAGCTGTGTCAGAATATGAAACAAAAAAACCTTGACCAGATGGAATATATCTATTTGGGATGACCATATCTCCACCAGCATTCTGTCCTACAGCATTGATAATGGCATAATCATCATTAGAGAAATTAAGCTGTTCGTTGCCGTTGGCTGTTCCGGAAGGAGGGGTATCTTGTGACCATAAAAATATAGCACCATTTAAAGATTTTGTTGTTGAAACGGAAGTAGAAACTTCACTATTTGCCGCTAAAAACAAATCAGCATCAATAGCGGATGGATAAGGGTTTCCGATAAAGTTCCAGTTATAATCATTTAGTTCAGAATCATTTCTATAAACGGGTACCGTAATAATTCCATTATTAAAAGGGCCTTCAAAAGTATAATCAAATTGGTTTCCTGGTCCTATGGCAAAAAGCGTAGGGTCGTGTGTAGAAGCATAACCAACACCCGGAATCATTAGTGTAGAACCATTGATGTATTGCCAATCGTTACCATCATCATCAATATCATCTTGTAAACCAGAGCCACCATTGTCATCACAAATATTATTATTTGCTGTTTCTTGGCAATGGTCTAAGAAATTTTGCGCGTTAAAGGAAAAACGTCTGTTAACATAAGAATCTGTTAAGCCATTATCTATGTCGGCACCAGATACCGGAGAGCTCCAATAGGTGTATTCATACCAATCGTTAGCAGGGGCGGTAGTTTTTGTAACAGTAATTGTACCGCTTCCTAAAACAGCTGCAGCATCATCAATTTGAACTACAGCACCTCGTGGCCGAACATTAATATTACCATTTGCTATAATATTGTTTTGTACTTGTACGTAATCACCATTAGCTACAGTTAATACGTATTCGGGTGAAGTTCCGCTTGAATTTACAGTAAGATTACATGCGCTAAAACTTCCCCCATGAGTTGCTGTGTTAAAACTCGCATCTAAAACAACCTCAGTTGTTAAATCTGGTGTCCCACCAACCCAAATTGTTCCATTCCATGTTGATGTTGAAAGACAGGAAGCAATTACAGAGCCATTCACGACAATATCATTTCCTCCGCCTTCAAAACCTCCAGAACCTCCAGTTGCTTCAGCCCATCCATAAAACCTATATGTTACTGGAGTTGTATTGTTAGAATGTGCAACGTTAAAAGAAAAAGTTTGTGTGCTCGTGTTGTCAGCAACACTTTTTTCACCATCAATATCAGTTGCGTAAGAATCAACAGAGCTTCTTAAAGAAAGCCCTCTTACACCAGTTGAAGAACGTTGAAAATTTATATTAATTGTTGTAACATTAAACTCAAAACCGGCATTTGGGGTGATGGTAAATTCCATATAATTGTCTCCACTTACTGCATTTGCAATATTTACCAAAGCCCAATTTTGCGCATTAAACCTATTCGCATTATTATTAGCCGTTAAACCGGCTCCTCTTGTAATTGTGGATGCTCCAAGATTTACATCATTAAAATTTGAAACAACAGAAACCTCATTCCCAATATTTCCTCCAAAATCAAAGGTAATTATTTGCCCATACCCAAAACCAATCACACCTAAAAAGGCAATTAATAAAGCAAAGTATTTTTTAAAAGTAAAGTTTTTCATAACTGTTAAGTTTTTAATATCCACGATTTGGTTTTATTCATGTATCAATGGTTATTTTTGAAACATGTATTCCAAAAAAACATATACCCTACAAGAAGCTACCAAAAAACTGGAGCATTATTGCGCGTATCAAGAGCGCTGCCATCAAGACGTTAGGCAAAAGCTAGAAGGTATGCACATGATACCCGAAGCCATTGATGTAATTATAGTACACCTATTAAAACACAACTATCTTAACGAAGCACGTTTTGCCAAAACATTTGTAAGTGGTAAGTTTAGAATTAAGGGATGGGGACGGCGTCGTTTAACTTTCGAACTAAAGAAAAAAGACATAAGCAAAGTTAATATAAATCAAGCACTTAATGCTATTGAAAACGAGGAGTACATCGAGGTTTTCAATAGTTTAGCCGAAAAAAAAGCCAATGCCATTAAAGAAACCAACATTTTTAAGAAACGTAAAAAATTAATCGATTATCTGTTATATCGTGGTTGGGAATCGGCTTTGGTGTACGAAAAAGCCAACGAGATTATTAAATAAAATACCTCGAAACAGGCAAAAGAGGCATCTGTAAAAGAATCATATTAAATTCTCAGTTATCGAGTAAAACCGTTTTTTTGATGGGTTCGTACAATGGCTTGCTCGTTTTTCCAATCAATCCATTGCTGCCCTTTTAAGCGGCGCATCGCATTGTCGTAATTGCGCATAATTAAAAGGTTGTAAACAGCCTTTCCGAAGTTTTTGGGATTACGGGCTATGGCGCGCAAACTCATGGAAAACCCGGGTGTAATATACCGCATGTAATGCCAATAACCTTCGGGCATGTAAAGCACTTCGCCATGGTTTAGTTCGGCTTTAAAACCTTGGGCCTTTTTTAGCATGGGCCATTTTTCAAAATCCGGATTGTTAAAATCGATATCTTCCCTGGTAATTAACGAGTGCGGAATTTTATAC
Source organism: Hwangdonia lutea (assembly GCF_032814565.1). Taxonomy (GTDB): domain Bacteria; phylum Bacteroidota; class Bacteroidia; order Flavobacteriales; family Flavobacteriaceae; genus Hwangdonia; species Hwangdonia lutea. The sequence goes on along the minus strand of NZ_CP136521.1, from coordinate 1,479,817 downwards.
AAATAGTCATTCTGTTTTTGGTCGAACAAAATAACCCGTTTTTTGCCCTCAAAATGAAAATGGAAAATATTGGCCAAATCAATATCGTAATGCATAAAAGTGTACGAATCCCTACCGCCAAAAAACAGCATGGGCAAGCCTTTCATAAGGCGCAATCCAAAATCGGGGTAGCTAAAATCGTTTTGCAATTGGGGCACTTCCTTTAAAATATTCCATAAAAAAATGCGGTATTTGGTAGGCTCGCGTTTTAATAAATCTACATAATCGGCCATTTTCATTTTGGCATGCGGCTCGTTAAAACCCTCTTTGTAATCTACGGGTCTGTCGTCGTAAAGCGGCACGGTAATATCGCCGGCAATCTGCTTAATATACGCTAAGTTCCATTTGCTGTAAGCGGGCCAATCCTCAATAAAACGCTCAATAACCACAGGTTTTTGCGGTTTAAAATACTGCGTTAAAAAGGCCTCTTTCGAAATCGTTTTTACTCGCGGAATGTCTTGTAGGTTTAGTGCCAATGCTTAACTTTTTAGTAAATCAAAGTTAGTAAAACGTTGTTAATTATAAAATAATGCCTTGCAGTTTGGTGCAAGCTTTCCTTTGGGATTGTCATTCCTCTGATAACAGGAATCCACACAGTATTTTGGGCGTTCCCTACGCTCATACCAACACGGTTAACACCTTGGCTTATTTTGGTTTCGCTAAGCGCCTGTTGCTTAGTACAGGACACTTTTTCAGGGTCGCTTCGGTCGGGCTTTCCGCTACAAGTCCTCGCACCAAAAAAGGTGCTGTGGGCTTTCCACTGCAATCCCTAACGCGGGCCTGCCAAAAGGCTGTTTCCAAAAATCTAAGGCTATTGCTTTATCGCTTTGGCCTTGGCCTTGGCCATTTCGTTGCGTTCAATGGTATGCTCGGGGCGTGTCCATTTTGGTTTTTCACCCAAAGCTTCAAGTTTCGATTCCGATGCCTCAACGGTTTGTGGCTGTACCTTTTTAGTAAAAGGCTTTTGCGGATTTAGTCCCAATTCCTTAAACATTTCCATATCCTCGTTTACATCCGGGTTTGGAGTGGTTAATAGTTTATCGCCGGCAAAAATAGAATTGGCACCGGCAAAAAAGCACATGGCCTGTCCTTCGCGTGTCATTTGCGTACGTCCCGCACTTAAACGCACTTGGGTTTCGGGCATTACAATTCGGGTGGTGGCCACCATTCTAATCATCTCCCAAATCGAAACCGGTTTTTGGTCTTCAAGCGGTGTGCCTTCAACCGCTACCAAAGCATTAATGGGCGTCGATTCCGGTTGCGGGTTTAATGTGGAAAGTGCCACGAGCATGCCCGCTCTATCTTCAAGATTTTCGCCCATGCCAATAATTCCGCCGGAGCAAACCGTAACGTTGGTTTTACGCACGTTATCAATCGTATCCAAACGGTCTTGGTAACCACGGGTTGAAATCACTTCTTTATAATATTCTTCCGATGAATCTAAATTATGGTTGTAAGCATACAAACCGGCCTCAGCCAACCGTTTAGCTTGGTTTTCGGTAATCATACCCAAAGTGCAGCACACTTCCATATCCAGTTTATTAATGGTACGCACCATTTCTAAAACCTGGTCGAACTCTTCGCCATCTTTTACATTACGCCATGCGGCACCCATACAAACACGCGAACTTCCCGTCGATTTTGCACGTAAAGCTTGCGCTTTTACCTGTTTAACCGTCATTAAATCGTTGCCTTCAACATTGGTGTGGTAACGTGCGGCTTGCGGACAATACCCACAATCTTCAGAGCAGCCTCCAGTTTTTATTGATAGTAAAGTTGAAACCTGTACCACATTGGGGTCGTGGTTTTTGCGGTGTGTGGTGGCAGCTTCGTAAAGCAGTTCCATTAACGGTTTGTTGTATATGTCTAAAATTTCTTCTTTGGTCCAGTTGTGTTTGGTTGCGCTCATAGTCTTAAATATAGGTGTAAAAGTAGAAAATTCCGCTGGAAAAGCGGAATTTTAATTTTATTCTTTATGCTCAGAATTATCAACATCGTCTTTAAAAGGAGCTTTTTTGTTTATGACGACCTCCTCTTTAGGGGCTTTGCCTTTTAAATATTCGGGCAATTGCATCCCCGCCATATTAAACATGTCTTGCAATGGCGGCACCGATTGGTACATGCCTGAAAGGAAATTGGCTGTTGACGATTTGCCGTCTTTTCCACCACCATTTTCCCAAACGGTAACTTTGTCAATTTTGATGTTTTTAATGGCTTCGGCCTGTGTTTTAACCAATTCCGGCAACTTATCGGCAATCAATAACAACACCGCATCTTTGGAGTTGTTACCGGCCGCTTTTACAATTTGGTCTAAACCGGCGGCTTGTTTGGTTAGTATTTCGTATAAACCTTCAGCTTCTGCTTGGGCTTTAAAAAGTATGGCATCGGCTTCACCTTTGGCGCGTCTTCTAATTTTTTCGGCTTCTGCTTCGGCATCAATTTCAACCTTCTTTTTATCAATTTCAGCAGGTACAATAACATCGGCCATTTGCGATGAGCGCTCTCTTTCCGCTCTGGCGGTTTCAGCTTCTTTTTCAGCCGCATACGATTCTTCCAAGGCTTTGGCGCTTTGTACTTTTTCGGCAGCAATGGCGACACGTTCTGCTTCTGCTTCGCGTTGGCGACGTAGCGAATCGGAATTTGCAACGGCGATTTTTGCGGTATTTTCACCTTCAACAGCTTGGGCATTTGCAGCCGCAACTTGGGTTCTTTCATCTTGAACCGCATTGGCTTCACCAATGGAACCATCCCTGGTTTTTTCGGCAACCGATTTACGCGCCGCATTTATAGCATGTGCCGCAGCTTCTTTTCCTAAAGCTTCAATATAGCCGGATTCATCAACAATATCGGTGATGTTTACGTTGATTAACTTTAAACCTACTTTCTTTAATTCGGTTTCGACACTTTGCGAAATGTTGGTTAAGAATTTATCGCGGTCGTTATTAATTTCCTCAATGTCCATCGAGGCTACAACCAAACGCAATTGACCGAAAATAATTTCTTTAGCCAATTCTTGAATATCCGGTAATCCTAAACCTAGCAAGCGTTCCGCTGCATTTTGCATCACTCCCGGCTCGGTTGAAACACCAATGGTAAAACGCGATGGCACATTAACACGAATGTTTTGTTTGGACAGGGCGTTTACCAGGTTAACTTCAATGGAAATTGGAGTTAAATCCAAAAACTCGTAATCTTGAATAACGGGTAAAATAAAGGCGGCGCCACCATGAATACATTTTGCCGATTGTCCGCCACCAACTTTACCGTAAACGACTAAAATCCGGTCGGACGGACAGCGTTTGTAGCGTCTGATTAATACAATTAAAAAAAGGAATATAAATAATACGCCAAAAATTAGCGCCATGGGGAGTCCTAGATTAAAGCCCTCCTGAATTATCAGTAATCTCATAAGTTTGTGGTTTTGTGGGTTCTATTGGTTTTCTTGTTTGATCTACGATTAAAATACCGTTGTTGGTAACATCTACTACTTTTATAATGGTGCCGGATTGTAGGGCTGTAAAAGAATCGGTTAAGGCATCTAGTTCGCGCAATGACCCTTGAACGCTTACACTAACTTTTCCCATTTTAGAGCGGTTAGCGCCAACGGTTAAATACACTTCGCCAATGGCACCAATGGCATTGTTGTAGTTTAGAGTGCCGCTATCGGTTAATTTTCGCATAAAGTAAAACATAGCGGCCATTATGGTCATCATTAGCAATCCGGATAAAAAAGAAATGACAATGGTTAAGGGTGTTGATAGTCCTGCTTCAATACAAGCTATACCGCTCCAACCAAAAATGGTAAAAAATCCGACTAAATTTTTAAAGGTTATAAATTGAAATCCAATACCAGTATCGGCATCTATTTCAGAGTCTATATCTTCAAACTCATCAGCGTCGCCACCTGTAAATGCTAAAATGATTACAATTGTAAAAACGAGTGAGCCTATAATGGCAATGAGCCAGTATATTTTTAAAAGTAAGCCTAAATTTGAAAACCATTCTGCCATTGTGTAAACGATAAATATTACGGAATAAATATACAATCTTTATAAAGCTTTTCAACTTTATTTTCTACTTATAAGTAGCTGGAACGCATGTATTGTTACAAAATATCTTTGAGCTGAATGTTTATAAGACATCGGTTTTATTGTGTTTGTTTGTTAGAAGATATTGATAATTAGCCTATTAGTTGCTTTTAAACGAATAAATCATATATTTGATTAAAGCTAAATACATGAGGAGTTTTAAAAATATTGGTAGAATTAAACCTTTTATAAAAGACCCTAATAAAAAGCCCTTTCTACAGATAATTAAGGAAATATTGATTCTTACAATTACTAAAAAGGAAATTCCATTTTACTATTTTAAATATATATACCGTAAAAAAGTTAAAAATTATCAAGATTATTTAAGCACTAAAGAATTGGTTGCCATAGGAAGTAAAAAAGAGTTGCACAAACCAGAATACAATACCATAATTGAGGATAAGTTATATTTTTGTTTACTGCTTAAACAAACCAAAATTAATACGCCTAAGTTAGTGTGTTATAATTTTAAGTCCAGTTTTTTTTATAATAACGAAGTAAAACAAATCGCCTCTCCATTAGAGTTAATTCGTTTTTTTGAAAACGTTTTTATTGAATCCAATATCGAAAATCTTTTTTTTAGACCACTTTCGGAATACGGTGGTAAAGGGTGTTTTAAGTTAACGAAGCAAAATTTTAAAAACCAAATTTCAGAAAAATATGAAACGATAATAAACGGTCATTTTGTACATACTGAAGTTATTAAACAGCACGAATCCATCAACAAAATACACCGAAATTCGGTATGCACTTTAAGGTTAATTTCATTTGTAACGCCTAGCAAAACGGTTGAGCTAATTGGTGCTTTTATAAGGTTTGGAGTAGGACATAGCGTTGTAGACAATGCATCTTCTGGCGGTTTTATTGTAGGTATAAATATGGATAACGGCACCCTAAAAAACACGGGACATTATTTACCAGAGTTCGGTGCTGCAGAAATAGAAAAACACCCCGACAGCGGTTTTGTTTTTGATGGATTTAAAATTCCCTTTTTTAAGGAGGCTTGCAACGAGGTTGTTAAAGCGGTTAAAATTATTCCAGATAGATTTATAGGGTGGGATATAGCCATTTCAGAAGATGGACCAACCATAATTGAAGCTAATTCAGGGCCACATTTGCCATTAAGTGATATTGCCTCTGGCGGAATATTAAAAAACCCTCATATTAAGGGATTGGTTGAAGCGCTGAAAAGTATGAAATAATGTTTAAAGCAGTATTTAACAAATCCTATTTTAGCCTGAGTGCCTTACTCGATTAACTGCCTGCCCAACGCTGCTAAAAACGGAAAACCAACCGTATCGTATTCGTAATTATTATCGTTAAAAATCTGATTTTTATTAACGTGAATGGTGGCGGTTATTAGGAATTCTTGTTTTGTTTTTTCATTTATAATATACGCGCAATCGGTTAGGTAACCATAAGCATTACCTACTTTATTGTATATTTTTATGTGTTTGGGCAATGGTTTTTTGGAATCGCCAAACACCAAAAACTTGACATAGCTCTCGTAATAATCGTCGGTAGTGTAACCCGCTTCGTGAGGCAAGATTTTCATGGTGTTAATTAAAAACGACCTGTCGATTGGTGTTAAATGAAATTGTTGGTTGTGTGGATATAATTCAGGAAACATGAGCCGTTTCATAATTTGGTGTAAGGCCGTTACCGGTAAATAGTTTTTTAATGAAAAATCCATAGGTTGATTAACTAAACTATCATTAACCATATAGCCTTTACCTTTAGTGATTTCATTTAATTTTAAAGGTTTTATGGGTTGGTTGATAACAGCATCGGTTTTAAAAACAACCTGATTTTGAGCGTAAAATATGAGCGGTTTGGTTTTTAAGTCGGTAGAATTATCCACCGATAATCTATGGGAAATTCTACAGTTTATGCCTTTGTCGATAAGTTTATTATTGATGTAATCTTTCCCTAAATACTCAAACAACCTGTTGTAAGCGGCATTATCGCTTACCGCAAATATTTTTTTAATGGCATTGGATATTGTTGTTTTCGTGCTGTCGCCCTCAACATTAAAAAGGGTGTTTCTATCGATAAGCGGATTGTCTTTAACTTTTTCCAAAGCCAATATGGCAATGGGTAATTTTACGGTACTCGCTGGATAAAAATAGGAGTTGTCATCAACTTGAAAGCTATAATCTTTAAAATAAACGGAGTCCTTTTCCCTTATAATTTCGGTAAATAAAATTTGAACTTCGTGATTCTCGATAGCATCCGCAACGGTTTTAATTTTTGGGTTATTGGAAGCCAAAACCGTTTCAATAGGGTCTGCACTATCGTTTTTACAACCTGAAAATAAGATTATAGCGATTAAAAAAAAACATCTCATGGTAGCCAATTGTTTCAATAAATATAACATTATTTTGTTAAAAGGATTGAAACTGCATTGCCGCCAAAACCAACGGCATTCACTAAAATATGTCTAATTTTTTCAGGCGTTTTTTGATTTTTTAAATAAGGAATACCAATAAACTTTTGATGCTGCAGCATTAAAACAGCGAGCTCGATACTTAAAGCACCCGATGCCCCAAAGGTGTGTCCTATTTTCCATTTGTTGCTAGTTACTGTCGGAAGCTTGTTTTTAAAAATAGTTTCAATGGCTTTATGTTCTGAAAGATCGCCTTTTACAGTGCCCGGAGCGTGCATGACGATAATGTCGATATCGTTTGGGTTTAAATCTCCCAAGGCCATTTTCATAGATTTCTGAAAGCATTTGGCATCGGTAGAAATGGAAATGTTGTGCTCTAAAATCTCGGTAGCGTAACCTATGCCCGTAATGTAAGCCAAAGCGTTTTCTGTTTTACCAGCTTCTAAACAAACCATAGATGCGCCTTCGCCTAAAACCATGGTGTTTTGCTTTTTTGAAAGATTTAAGGCTTGACAAGGATATAAGTTAGCACTTCCACTGCTCTCAGGGTGACATTCTTTTTCTAATTTGGCTTTCGAGTAAATCTTTAAGGCCTGCATTTGCGCTATGGTAAACGGTGTTAATGGGGCTTCGCTGCCACCAACCAAAAACTTGTTGCACATGCCGGAATTTATCCAAGCCACACCATTTAACATAGCGTGTAAAGCTGTGGAGCAGGTAATGGAATGACTTAGTTCTGGGCCATTGGTTTGCAAATCGTGTGCCACCCAAGATGAAATGTTTCCCAATGTCGTGGTTGGCGAGCTTAAGGTTTGTGCTTTGTTGTTTTTTAGGAAATCTTTGTGGTAGTCTTCAAAAAGCTGGGTTGCGCCGCGAGACGAACCGATGTTAATACCAAAGTTGTCTGAAGCTTTCCAATGGGCATTTTTTACGGCTTGTCTTGAGGCGTGTATGGCGTATAAAACGGTATTGTCGAGCGATTTATATTTGTTGTCTGAAAGCCGTAAAGTCTCAATATGTTGTTTGGCTTCCTTTGGAATTTGGGCCACTAAAACAGATTCGTTATTCAGCTTTTTCTCGGTAATGAAATGCTGATTGTTTTGATAATTTTTCCAAATGTCACCCAAGCAATTTCCCAATGGGGAAATGGATGCCATGGCGGTAATAGAAACTGGTTTTTGCAAGGCTTTAAGTTTTTGCAAAAGTACGCTATATTATCTCTAAATTCACACCATATATTGAAATTAAAATTTCAAATAAGCAAGATAGCCTACTTGAACTTCACTATAACCATTGGTTTCCCATGTTGAATTATTGGTATAACGATACCTAAAGAAAAATTTATTATCACTATCACTAGATGGTGTAAAAAAAGCTGATAACTCAAATCTGTTTAACCAATTTTTAGATAATATTTGATTTTCTTCAAAATCTTTTCCTGAACTTACTGAGAAGAATTTCTCATTATTAGGAACAATCGTTCTAAAAGGTCTGTATCTTAAATAGCCCCCAAAACGCTCTTCTGGTCTTATCCATAACATAATATCTGGATATAGTCTTATCATGTTAATGGTTTCTTCAAAATCTCTTGTGGTGGAAGTTGCACCATCAGGCAAAGGCTCAATTTTTTTATCTACTACTTTAATTCTACCATAATGCGCTCCTGTATTTAATTCTAAACGTGTTTTTGCCAATGGAAAATCAAAAGAAGCAATATTTAAATCAACTCCAACCGAAATATTTTCATGTTTGACTAAATCAAGATAAGTCGTATAAAAATCTGTAACCTGTTGGTTATTTTCAAACCGATTTGATTTTGCTAACACCAATTCTTTATCCTCTTCACCTATTTTTTGCCAAGACAGATTGAAATTTGCATAATTGACAAACCCGAAATTTGAACTTCTACCTAAACGTAAATTCATTCTTTTAGTCCAAATGGGGATTTTCTTATCTACTTCCATTTGAAGTAAGCCGTTTTCTGTATTTTCTTGAAACCCGTTAAAATCAGTAAAAATATTTACACTTAAAATTTTTGAAGAAGTTTCTTTTTTTAACTCAATTTCGCCTTTCATATTGGGGTCATCTAATGGCAACCTAACCACTTGATCTTTTGGGCTAAAATCTAAACGGTCGTTTTGATGACGCTGAATGTATGAGATTACGTTTGTAACTGGTAAAGAAAATATTTTTTCTTGACCCTCAGACTGGTACAAAGAGTAATTATGTAGGTCAGCAAAATCACTTTTAGAACTAAAGCCAAAAGGAAAATCATTTTGAAACACTAATTGTTTACCAAAAATATCATTTAAAATTTCTTTTACTAAGCCCTCTTTAAAAAATTGTTTTAAGTCCTTATCTACTGTTTCTTTATAGTGAGGTTTTAAAATTTCACCTACAACTTTCATATGCTCTAAAAACCCATCGTTAAAATCCAGTTCTATCTCTTTTGCCTTTATTACCCATAAGGGAAAATGCTTTATAATTTCCTGATTTTTAATTATCAGATTATATTCTTCAATTGCTTTTTTTAAAATTTGACTTTTATGAACATTAGTCTTATCTAATAGTGAGTTGTTATCATTTTTTAAATCATCAATATCTGTACTAATTCTTCCGATAGCAGAATTCACATCGCTTAACTCTTTTCTCCTACTTTTTGTTTTTCTTTCAAATAACCTGTTGTATTCGAATATCTTTTGTCTGTTGAGTTCTTTTATAGAATCATATTGTTTTCTTGCTTTCTCTATCGAGTCAGCATGAGTTGTTTTTTCAGCTATACTTGACCAATTCTGGTAGTATTCCATTTCTTTTTTATGGAGATTGTCTATTTGAATTTGTTGGTTAATTAATTCTCGTTTTATTTTTTCTAACCCATAATTCAAAGTGTCCTTCAAGCTTTTTAACGAAGTAATGGAGTCATTTTTAAAAGATATTAAATTTAAATTAGCATTCAGATTAACCTGATTTAAAGAATCTTGTCTTTTAAGTGATTTTACCTCTTTTTTTAGTTCATAATATTTAGAAATAACACCATCTTTCATCCTAGATAGTTCATATATATTGTAATACTCTTTTAACTTATGTGTAGCATGTTTTTTGAACTCAGACTTTGCCCTGCTCCATAAACCTTTTCGTGAATTTTGATTGAATTCATAAAGTTCTTTTAAAACCCTGGCATTATCATATGTTCTTAGAAATTTCAAAAAGCCATCAGTTTCCTTTTTAATATAATTTTCAATTTCAATAACATAATTGTCCTCAAGAAGAACATAACGTTTTAAATTGTTGGTGTTATTGAGTCTTTGATTAATTATGTCTTTATTTTTATAAAATTCTTTTATTTGTTGAATAAGCTCATCAGATTTTTCTTTTTTCTCTTCATTAAGAATATGATTTCGGATAAACTTCGCTTGTTTTTTGAAATAAAAATCTGTATCTAATCCTTGTATAGTCTTTTTAATTACTATCAAACTATCTAAATTATAATTTAAAACCCCTGCAACAGGCTCATTGTCATATTGAAAGGCCGTTATAACCAAAGCATTAAAAAATTGGTAAATATTCCTGATAATGTAAACGGCTTCTTTTCGAGTTTTAAACGTTTCATTTTCTTCCTTAAGTTTTTTATTTTCTTTTTCGAGTCCCTCTGTGATTGAATCCTTTTTTATTTCCTCCTTGTTTTTTAAGTTGTTTTCAGATTCTCCCTTTTTATCTAAAGGTTTTATCTTTGCTTTTAATCTGCTAAATTCTGGTTTAGAGGTATCCTTTTCAATTATTTTAGATATATTTTCTATTAATTTTTTTCTAAAAATCACTTCGGTAAAAGGAAAAACTTTAAATGTAATATCTTCAACGCCTTCTTCATTTTCTTTTTCCCTCTTCAAAGTTTCATTTTCTGTGTTTTTTAAGGTAAACGTTATACTGTTTACAGCTTCCGCAGAAGCATAAATTAATATAGATTCTGTTTTTCCATCTTCAGTAATCGAAAAATTATAAGGCTGTAGTTGTTTTTGGGCGCTCAAAATAAGTCCGACTAGAAATAATAGTGTGGTTAGTTTTAATTTCATAATATTAGTTTTGGCGGGTTAATGTTATTTTAAGAATGCGTTCTTCGCTATTTTCATTGAACTTAAAATGACCTGTTAATTTGTTTTCGGAAAGCTGGGTATTTGTTAAAGAATCTATGTTGGTTAATTGAGAAAGTATGGTGTTATCTTCTTTTTTAATGTGGCCCGTAATCAAATCGTCGGTATTAAAATTTCCTGTAAAACTTACAATATTGCTTTCTTCTGAGTCTTGTGTGTAAAAGTTAAATTTACCTTGAAAATCTATAAAGCCATTACAAGTAATACTTCTGATAAAAGATGGTTTTTTGTTTTCAATTGGTTTAAGAATATTTAATTCTCCGGTATATATGCCATTAAATTTATGATCATTAAGGCTGTCTTTAAAATTTATAATCGAAGCTATTAAATTATTATCTGAAAAAAGAATATCCGTTGGCAGTAACTGAACTGAGTCTATGCTTTCATTGGCTTTTAGACCTTCTATATGAGCACTTTTTATAAAAGAGAGGTTGTTATAAATTTTATTATCATCTTTAAAAGCGTATATAACATATTCACCAAATATGGTTTTGTTGCTTATGTTTGTTAGGGTTAGATTATTGGAATACGGAAGAATGGATTTGCCGTTTCCAGCTTGTTGTTTAAAACTAAAGTTTAGTTTGCTAGGAATAGTAAAAGAATAGTTTTTGGTAGTTTTTTCTGGATTTGGATAATTATCTTTTTGACAAGAATTGAGATAAATTAAGGCAATTGAAACCCATAAAACTTTTAAAAAGTTACGATTATTCATAATATTGGTTGGTTAATGTTATTGTATTCTAATACTAATATTAGAACATTAAATACCATTAATAAAGTCAGGAAGATGCTGTAAATTTACAAAAAAACTAATAAAAACCCTGTTGTATTGTTAAATTTTAAAACAATTCTCAATAAATTGCAATTATAATTACATGTTTTATAAATCTGTTTTTAGAATTTAAACTAGTTACTTAATTACATCTCATGCCAAACCCCGATGGATTGCTACGGGATTTTAAAAGTTTTACAGCAAAGAAACGCATTGAAGCTATTGAAACTAATCCATAAGAAATTTTCAAGACGACCATGCGGTTTTAAAGATTGATGCTACTGGGTGTTTAGGTTGTGTTTTTTGCTTGCTCTTGTCGCCACTAAGCGGAGCTTGACGGTAACGGTAACGGGGCGTTGCTGCCTGTTTTCGGGTTACAATGGACTTTTATGAAATAAAGCCAAACACCATTTTTAATATTACTTCTTATCTTTGTAGGTACTTAAATGATATTAACTTCAAACATAAGACAACAATTTTTATATGCGGTTTAGATTGCCCTTCTTTCAGCAACTCAAAGCTTATAACGGGAAGACTTTTATACAGGACTTAATTGGCGGGTTAACGGTTGGTGTGATGTTGATTCCACAAGGGATGGCTTATGCATATTTGGCGGAAATACCGCCAGTTTATGGTTTATATGCTTCTATCGTGCCTTTAATTGTGTACATGTTAATGGGCACATCGATTTATGCCGCAATCGGTCCTGCTGCTTTAACCTCGTTACTGGCCTTCTCAGGCCTAAACCATGCGGGGATTACCGATCCTGATGAATTCCTAAACGGTATTATTGTAATTGCGTTATTGTCCGGTTTAATACAGTTTTTAATGGGGGTTTTCCAATTGGGCAAGATTGTGAATTTCATTTCTAAACCTGTTCTTAAAGGGTTTATTTTTGGTGCAGCATTGACCATTTTCTTGAGCCAAATAAAAAGTGCGACAGGCATACAAATTGATGCCCACGGTTCCCTTGAGACTTTGGTAGCGTTAGCCTCCAATGTTTCATCTTTTAATTTTTATACGGTTTTAATTTCTGTGCTCTCCATTGCTTATCTGTTTTACATGAAGCGTTTTAGCAAAAAAATCCCAAATCAATTAATAGTCATGTTGGTTACTTTATTGATTATATATTTCTTTAAAACAGATCATTACGGAGTTTCTATTTTAGGAACAATCCCTGAAGGTTTACCCAACTTTGCTGTTCCTTATTTTGATTGGGAGCTGGTGCAATTACTTCTTCCGGCAAGTGCTACCATTGCTTTAATATCTTTTATTGAAGTTTATGCCATTGGCGTATCGTTGGAGGACAAAAAAGACCAAGGTAAATTGAGCCCAAATCAAGAATTGATCGCGCTCGGGTTATCTAAATTTATAGGGTCGTTCTTTTTGGCATATCCCACCTCATCAAGTTTTTCACGTTCGGCGGTAAACAAACAAGTAGGCACAAAAACGAACGTGTCCACCTTAATTACGGTAAGTTTGGTTGTAATAACACTTTTATTTTTAACGCCGTTTTTTTATTTTTTGCCCAAAGCAGCACTTGCAGCAATTATTATAGTCGCCATTATTGGATTGATGGATTTTAAATACTATAAAGCATTGTGGATGATAGATAGACGTGATTTCTTGATGTTTGCCGTTACCGCTTTGGTAACTTTCCTTATAGGCGTTCAAGAGGGCATAACCGCAGGGGTTGTATTGTCTATAATGTCATTGGTTTATGCGATTTCTTTCCCGCATACGGCTGAAGTTGGTTTGGTAAAGGGTTCTTTAGATACCTTTAGAAACGTAGATCGTTATTTGGAGATTGATGTAGACGACGAGATATTGATTTTCCGCTTTGATGCCGCCTTGACTTTCGTGAATGTTTCGCACTTTATCAAGCGGTTGAAAATTTATGAAGCCCAAAAAAAGAACCTCAAAGTTGTTATTATTGATGCGGCCTCAATTGATTCTATCGATACCACTTCTTTAGAGGCGTTAAAAGGCATTGCGGAAAAATATAAGGATAACAATATACGAATGCTCATTGCTTGCCTAAAAGGGCCTGTACGCGACCAGTTTAAAAAATCGGATATGTTTAATATAATAGGAGAAGAGAATTTCTTCCCGAGCGTATCGGAAGCCTTGAGGAGCATTAAAGGGGAAAAAAGGTTGCTCGACCCTCAAATTACCTTCCAGACAAATCCACCAAGAACAAATAGGGGTAAGTAGGATTGTTGTTTGGGAAACGCTAATATTTTAGCATACTACGCTTTAGCTAAGCTCCGCTTAGTTTTTGCAAGAGTAATTGAAAAGTTAATTCTTGCTAATAAACTTAAAATGAAGTGCTAAACCCGCGTTAGGGATAGCAGTGGAAAGCCCACAGGGAGTCTCGATAGTTATCGGGGCGACCGCGGACTTGTAACGGATAGCCCGACCCTCCCGATAACTATCGGGATTGGGTAACGCCCAAAACTTCTGGATAGTTCTGCTGAGCTTGTCGAAGTGCAATTTCGATAGAAATAATCGAAGTCACAAAAGTTATTAACCCGTTGTGCATTTTGGCAAAATTCTGTCAATTCGAGTGAATTTTACGATTGAAATGAGTAAAATTTGTATCGAGAATAAGAATTTTTGAACCATAAATGGGTTCTCGATACAATTTTTCGTTCCTCAAAATCACTCGAACTGACATTTGAAATTATTTTCATTCAAAATGCATAACGGGTTTATGTAAAACAAAAACGCCTTACTAAATAAATAGCAAGGCGTTTTTAGGTTATTTAATTTGATTACCGTCTTTATCGAAAAAGTGGTATTCTAAGTATGTGTAAGCATCTCTTGGTAAAATCTTAACCCATTTTTTGTGCTCAAAAAACCATTTTGAGCGCACTGATGGAAAACCTTTTGTTAAGAAGGCCGCTATAAAAGGATGTGTGTTTAAAGTCAGCTTTTTATAGTCTTTTTTTAATAGTTTTTCAAGATCGTTATTTATTTTTTGCACCAATCCTATGGGGGCTTCAACCTCAGAGCCATTAATAATCTCGTCCGGATTTTCCTCGCGGGTTTTAATGTTCATTTCTGGTCGTACACGTTGTCTTGTTATTTGTATCAATCCAAATTTACTTGGTGGCAGTATTTTGTGTTTTGCTCTATCGTCCTTCATTTCGTCGCGAAGGTGATTAAAGAGCTTCTGCCTGTTTTCCGCTTTTGTTAAATCGATAAAATCGACTACTATAATGCCGCCCATATCGCGTAAACGCAATTGGCGCGCTATTTCGGTAGCGGCGATTAAATTAACTTCAAGTGCGGTGTCCTCTTGACTATTGGCCTTGTTGGAGCGGTTTCCGCTGTTTACGTCTATAACATGAAGGGCTTCGGTATGTTCTATTACCAAATAGGCCCCTTTTGCCATAGATACGGTTTTGCCAAAGGAGGTTTTTATTTGTCTTTCAATCCCGAGTTTCTCGAAAATTGGAATTTTAGACTGATACAATTTAACTATTGATTCTTTTTTTGGTGCAATTTCCTGCACGTAATCTTTAATTTGATAGTAGAGCTCTTCATCATCTACAAGAATGCTTGTAAAGGTGTCGTTGAATATGTCTCTTAAAATAGACGAGGCTTTATTCATTTCTCCCAAAACTTTACTTGGGTGATGTGCTCTGTGTAGCTTTTTGCACATTGCGTTCCATCGCTGGAGCAAATTTTGCAAATCTTTATCTAGTTCAGCTACTTTTTTGCCTTGTGCTACCGTACGAACAATAATACCAAAACCTTGCGGTGTGATACTTTTAACCAATCGTTTTAATCGGTCTTTTTCTGCTTTGTCCTCTATTTTTTGAGAAATAGAGATGCGACTGGAAAAAGGGACTAAAACAATATATCGACCAGCAATAGAAAGCTCAGAACTAATTCTGGGTCCTTTGGTGGATATGGGTTCTTTTACGATTTGTACTAATAGCGATTGATTTGATTTTAAGACATCGGCAATTTTGCCGTCTTTATCAATATCTTTTTCAAATGGGAAGTTTTTTAAAGAAAAATCTTTTAGTTTACCTGTGCTTACACGTTTTGTGAATTTTAAAAGCGAAGGTAGTTTTGGCCCTAAATCGTGATAGTGCAAAAATGCATCTTTCTCGTAGCCCACATTAACAAATGCGGCATTTAGTCCAGGAACGGCTTTTCGTATTTTGGCTATAAACACATCGCCAACCGAGAAGTCGTTACTATCTTCATCTTTCTGTAATTCAATAAGTTTTCCATCTTTTAATAAGGCAAAATCAACGTCGTTAGAACTAGATCTAATGATCAATTCTTTATCCATTTAGTTAATTTTAATCCATCACTTTAATAAGCGACAGATGGATTATACATTATTTTTAATCTGAAAATTAATATGGTTTTTAATTTACAGATTGAATACCTTAAATTAATCTAGGTGATTTAAGATTAACTTTTTACTAAGGTATTTCACAGGATTTTTAAATCCGTGGAGTTCAAAAAACATCTAAAAAAGACGCTAAAAATTTTTAATGAACTCATTTCAAAGAACTTGTTGTTTTTAAAACCGAAAAAAGTAGCTGATCTAACTACTTTTTTGGTTTATTTTTTCTTTTTGTGACGGTTAGCGCGTCTACGTTTTTTACGTTTGTGCGTCGCTACCTTATGTCTTTTGCGTTTTTTACCACTTGGCATAAATAGTGTCTTTTTAAATTAATAATTCGTTTGAAGCTCTTTTACTTCACTTCTACATTTGTTTTAACGCCTTCTACAAAAACTTTTGCAGGCTTAAATGCAGGAATGTTATGAGCCGGTATTTTAATGGTTGTATTTTTAGAGATATTTCTTCCAGTCTTTTCAGCTCTTGTTTTTACAATAAAGCTTCCAAAACCTCTTAAATAAACATTGTCACCACTTTCCAAAGAGGTTTTTACTTCTTCCATAAATGTTTCAACAGTTGCTTGAACATCACCTTTTTCAATTCCTAATTTCTCAGAAATCTTTGCTACTAAATCAGCCTTCGTCATTTTAATATATTATTTTAAGTTACTATTATAGTTTTTAAGGGATGCAAATATAGGAATTAAATATTCAATATTTCAAACCTAATTCATTAAAATTTAAGATTATAAACGTTTATTTTTGTTTGCTTTATTTAACAAATCAATGATTTTTTCAAAAACACTAAAGCACTGGTACTCAATCAATAAAAGGGCGCTTCCTTGGAGACAAACCCAAGAGCCTTACTTTATTTGGTTGTCCGAAATTATTTTACAACAAACCCAAGTTAAACAGGGTTTGCCCTATTACGAAGCTTTTGTTGCCAAATATCCAACGGTTTTTGACTTGGCCAAAGCCGATGAAAGCGAGGTGCTTAAATTATGGCAAGGGCTCGGGTATTATTCCCGTGCCAGGAATTTGCATGCCACTTCCAAATATATTGTGAGTGCGCTAAACGGAAAGTTTCCCAACAATTATAAAGCATTGCTAAAATTAAAAGGTGTTGGCGATTATACCGCTAGTGCGATTGCTTCTATTTGCTTTAACGAGGCCACGGCCGTGGTTGATGGTAATGTGTATAGGGTGTTATCGCGATATTTTGGAATCGATACACCTACAAATTCATCAAAAGGCATAAAAGAATTTAAGGCTTTGGCTCAAGAATTGATCGATAAAAAAGATCCGGCCGAATTTAACCAAGCCATTATGGAGTTTGGTGCGGTACAGTGTACACCTAAAAATCCTAACTGCCTTGTGTGCCCTTTTAATAAAGCTTGCATGGCGTTTAATAAGAATAGGATAGCTGAATTGCCTGTTAAAATTAAATCCGCGAAAGCGAAAAAAAAGCATTTCAATTTTTTGGTATTCGTATCAAACAACCAGAAAACCTTGTTGGAAAAACGCGAGGGTAAAGGGATTTGGCAAAACCTGTATCAATTTCCCTTAATTGAAACCGATAAAAATTTAAGCTATACCCAATTTAAAACATTGGTAAAAAACCATGCCTTGTTGGAAAATGTACCTTTTGAATTGGTGTTATATAATAAGGACGCCGTGGTGCATAAATTATCGCATCAGCATTTGCACACAAAATTTTGGATTGTACATGTTGAGCATTTAAATGGAAAGGCCATTTCGGTTGATAAAATCCACGATTTCCCCGTGCCTATTATAATTGGGAATTTTATTGAAAAATTTAATTTCTGAAGCTTAATTTTAAACAGTCAGATTTTTTTATTAATTTTAAGTTTATCAAAAGCAAAAGAGTAATTTTGCAGTATTAAATTAAAAAAAGATTATGTCGGGAACATTAAATAAAGTGATGCTTATTGGGCATTTGGGCGATGAAGTAAAAATGCACTATTTTGAAGGTGGCGGGTGTATTGGGCGCTTTCCGTTGGCAACAAACGAAACCTATACCAGCAAGCAAACCAACGAGCGTATTTCCAACACCGAATGGCATAATATTGTGGTGCGTAACAAAGGTGCCGAAATTTGCGAAAAATATTTAAGCAAAGGCGATAAAGTATATATTGAAGGCCGATTGAAAACCAGAAAATGGCAAGACGATAAAGGTGCAGACCGGTACTCGACCGAAATCCATTGTACAGATTTTACGTTTTTAAGCACTAAAAAAGAAAGCGATACCAATGCAGCCAATAAACCTGCAGCGCAAAACACCAATGCTGCTGCAAAACCATCTGAAACAGTAAAACCTGTTGAGGAAGATAATGATGACCTTCCGTTTTAATATCAAAAAGTGGTTTTCGATGTGTGTGCCGAAACCTATGTTTAACTAATACCATGGTAATTGGATCCTGACCCCGCGAGTTTTATAACCTTAGTTTTAACAGTTGATTTTTCAGTTGTTAGTGGTTTTGCATTACTGTTATTGCTATTAATTTGTTCCGGCCTTATTTCGGGTGCCGAAGTGGCATTGTTTTCGCTCACAAGAACAGATATTGACGAAGGTTTGGCGGCCAATTCTAAACGCATTCAAATTATTGCAAAACTTTTAGAGCGCCCTAAAAAGTTGTTGGCAACCATATTGGTATCCAATAATTTTATAAACATAGCCATTGTTATTTTATTCGCTTATTTGGGTGGCAATCTGTTTAATGCAATTGCATCTCCGGTATTAAAGTTTACCATAGAGGTTATTATTGTAACCTTTCTTATTTTATTGTTTGGCGAAATATTACCTAAAATTTACGCCAATAGAAATAAGCTAAAGTTTGCGTCGTTTATGGCGTATCCGTTACGAATTTTAGATGTGTTGCTTACGCCAATTAGCATGCCTATGCGCGGTGTTACGTTGGCCATTCATAAAAAATTGGGCAAGCAAAAATCGAATATAAGTGTCGATCAATTATCACAAGCCTTAGAACTTACCAGTGAAGAGGACACCACCAAAGAAGAGCAAAAAATATTGCAAGGCATTGTTTCGTTTGGCAATACCGATACCAAACAAGTTATGCGACCGCGAATAGATATTTTTGCACTGAATATCGAACAGAAATATGCCGAAATTATGCCCGAAATCATTGCCAATGGCTACTCCAGAATTCCGGTTTACCGAGATAATATTGATACAATTGAAGGTGTTTTGTACGTTAAGGATTTGTTGCCATACATCGACCGAAAACAATTTGATTGGCCCACCTTATTGCGCGAACCATTTTTTGTGCCAGAAAACAAAAAGCTTGATGATTTAATGGCAGAGTTTCAAGAGAAAAAAGTGCATTTGGCGGTTGTGGTTGATGAATACGGAGGTACTTCCGGATTGATTTCCTTAGAGGATATTATTGAAGAAATTGTGGGCGATATTAGCGATGAGTTTGATGATGAGGATTTAATGTATTCAAAACTAGACGACAATAATTATGTATTTGAAGGTAAAACCGCTTTAAAGGATTTTTATAAAGTGGTTAAAGTTGAAGATGAAACTACTTTTGAGGACAATAAAGGTGAAGCCGAAACCATTGCCGGTTTTGTTCTGGAAATATCTAAAAGTTTCCCGAAGTTAAACAGTAAAATAAATTTCGAAAATTACGTTTTCACTATAGAAGCTTTAGATAATAAACGTATAAAGCGCATAAAATTAACCAAAACTTAATGAAAAAGAATTTTTATGTTTTGCTATTAATAATGGTCTGTTTGTCTTGTGGAGAAACTACAACGCCAAAACCAAAGGCAGAACTAAGGTTAGACTACCCGGAGGCGAAATATGTTGAAGCCAATTTACTAGCGCCATTTACTTTCGAGAAAAACTTACTAGCTTCAAAAACAGTTTTAAAAGAGCTTAAAGCACCAACAAAAAGCTATGGTATAAATCTGGAATATACAGCGTTAAAAGGCACCATCTTTTTAACTTATAAGGCTATTGAAAAGGACGAAAAAAACCTGATAAACTTTTTAAGAGATGCTCAAAAATTCACTTTGGAACACACTAAAAAAGCAGACGAAATTCCAGCATATCCTTTTGAAGATGATAACAGAAAGGTTTATGGTTTGCTATCTGAAGTAAAGGGAAATGTAGCATCGCCAGTACAGTTTTATGTAACCGATAGCGTTAATCATTTTTTAACGGGCTCGTTATATTTTAACGCCAAACCCAATTACGATTCCATTCTTCCGGCAGCAAATTATTTGCAAAAAGACATCAAGCACATTATGGAAACTGTGCAGTGGAAAGAATAAAAAAAGACCTGTCAGGTTTCAAAAACCTGACAGGTCTAGTGTGTGTCATATTATTATGCCTAAGCCTTTTCAGCGCAACATGCCTTTTTACAATCGGCAGCGCATGCTTTTTTTTCAGCATCGGTTTTGTTGGCGCAACAGGCTTTGGTACAGTCTGCAGCACATGCTTTTTTAGCTGAAAACCCTTCAACCGTTTTCATATCGCTAACCTTATAAATATCGGCAACTTTAGTTACGGTTTCTTCCAAAGAGGTTGGTGTTACTTTTTCGTCGTTATATTCAACCATCGCTAATTTTCTATCAAAATCTACTTTGGCCGATTTTACACCTTCCATTTTAGCAATTTTTTTCTCGATGGTTTTTGCGCATCCAATCTCGCAGGTCATACCGTCAATAGTAAATTCCGCTTTAGCGTAAGTCGCATTTGGGTCGAGCGTTTTAGTAGTTTCCGATGCTATTTCAACCGTTTTAACCTCAGCTTTAGTCTCGTTTTTACAGCTAAAAGCAAAAAGTGTCATTACAGTAATAGCTATAAAAGTCTTAAATGTTTTCATTTGGGTGTGATTTAAATTAAATTATCAAATTAAAGGCATTTAAAGGGCTTCGTTCAGAAACACTAAATCCCCATTGTATCTACAAAACTACTAAATTTAAGGCGGTTAATGTACAAAAAAGTGAATTTTATCATTCTCGGGAAATAGCTAAAATTAAATGTGTTTTTATAAAATGCAGCCTCTTTTTTAGGTTTGATATCAATGTTAAAAACCATTTATGAAGGATAAAAAAGCATCAATCAAATTAACTCCAGTACATTTTTTTCTTTTTCTAAGTTTTAATGCCATTTGGTCTTCCGTTGAGCTTGTTTATTGTAAAATAGTTTGTATTAAATTATTATTAATCATTTTTTTTTACGAAATTTAGAGAAATCTATCTTCAAACCACTAAATAATAGTGCCTGTTTAAATCTAAAAATATATAGATATAAAATCATGAAAACACTATCACTTCCCATTCGTTTTGGCCTCGTTACAAGTGCGGTGCTTATTGCTTATTTTTTAATTTTGGCCTTGTTTGGCAAGCATACAAATCCAGTTTTTAGTTTCTTTAACGCGGTAATAACCGTTTTTGGTATTTACGAAGCTGTTCGATTGCAAAAACTTAAAGATACCGACTCGTTTTCTTATGGCGAAGGCTTTAAAACCGGAATCATTACAGGATTTGTGGCTACCTTTTTTTTCACGGCATTCTTCTTGTTTTATACTACCGAAATTAATCCTGGTTTTTTATCGGAATTACTAGAAAACATTGATGGTGTTTTTAATATTGATATTGGCATGGTTACTTTTATAGTGGCAATTATGGGCGTTGCTACAACCGTGATTTCAACACTTACCGTAATGCAATTATTTAAAAACAGCGGAAATATTCTTCAAAAGAAATAAAACGTTTGCAGTTTAATTATTTAGCCTTATATTTGCACTCATTTTTTGAACAAATTAATTAATAAAAATTCGCTATGTACGCAATTGTAGAGATAGCAGGGCATCAATTTAAAGTTGAAAAAGACCAAAAAGTTTTTGTTAACCGTTTGCAAACCGAAGAAGGTAAGAAAGTAGATTTCGATAACGTTCTTTTAATTGGAGATGGCGACAAAGTAACTGTAGGCGCCCCAGCTATAGACGGAGCACAGGTTAGTGCAAAAGTCTTAAAGCACCTTAAAGGTGATAAAGTAATCGTTTTCAAAAAGAAAAGACGTAAGGGTTACCGTGTAAAAAACGGACACCGTCAATCTTTAACAGAAATTGTAATCGAAAGCATTGCTGCTTCGGGAGCTAAAAAAGCAACACCAGCAAAAGCTGAAAAAGCTGCTCCAAAAAAGGAAGCTAAAAAAGTAGAACCAAAAGCTAAAGCACCAAAGGCCGAAGCAAAACCAGCTGGTAAAAAAGCAACAGGAAAAGCTGACGATTTAAAGAAAATCGAAGGTGCAGGGCCTAAAGCGGCGGAAGCTTTAGTAAACGCAGGTTTAGATACTTTTGCTAAGGTGGCAAAAGCAAAACCAGAAGATTTAAGTAATATTCTTTCAGAAGCAAGTTCAAGATTAGCTCACATTGTGACTGATACTTGGCCAAAGCAAGCTAAATTAGCTGCAGATGGAAAATGGGACGAGCTTAAAGAATTACAAGACAGATTAGAAGGCGGTATTGAAAAATAGTTTTTCATATACCTAATATTAACAATATAAAAACTTAAGACAATGGCTCATAAAAAAGGAGTAGGTAGTTCTAAGAATGGTAGAGAATCAGAATCGAAACGCTTAGGTGTTAAGATTTTTGGAGGACAAGCTGCTATTGCTGGAAACATTATCATAAGACAACGCGGTAACACACATCACCCAGGTGAAAACGTATACCAAGGAAAAGACCATACTTTACACGCTCAAGTTGATGGTGTTGTAAGATTTACAAAGAAAAAAGACAACAAGTCTTACGTTTCTATTGAGCCTTTTGAGGCTTAGAAATAATTTCTTTTAGATATTTAAAACCTTTCTGGAAACAGAAAGGTTTTTTTATGCCTGCAACATATCCCGCACAATTTTTAAATGATGATTGGTGTGCATTTGCAAAAAGCGTAACGTTTGCTGTTTAGATAATTTACCGAAAATAAAATGTTTGAAATAGGCGTTTTCTGGTAAAGTTTTTAAAGCTTCAATATGGGTTTTTGCAGTTTGTAGTTGGGCTTTTAAATCTTCATCTAAAATAATATTTGGCGGCCTTACTATTTTTGGGGCTTTAACTTTTCCTCTTGGAATATAGCCTATGGGGAATAAAACCATACGCCAAAAACTAAACTTTCGTTCGTAATCTTTTGGGTTCGAATTTATAGTCCATTCGCAAACGGCGTTAAATACCTGTAAACTGTGATCGAGCTGCCAACCAATATCAGAGTTGGTAACCTTAGGGTTGGTTTTATCCTTAAAAGGTATATTTTGCTCTATTTCAGATAATAAAGCATATAATACCTTAATTTTTTTATTCGGCATGGATTTAATTTATTTCTAAAAGATATTGATTAAATTCTTAACTTAGGCTAATACATATTATTTTACTTAAAATTATTGATTATGCTACCGTTTAGATCAGAAATTAGAAACTCTCCAAGCCGGCAAACCATTAAGATTTTTTTGAGTGACGAATCCTCAGGTGCTAAAATAAAAAGACATTTAGAGCATTTTAATGAGATTGAAATGATTGAAATAAGGGAGAGCATTGGGCAAAACCGCGTCAACGAAAACATTACGGTTTTTTTAAAAGATGATGTAGATATTAATAAAATGAAACAATCTATAGACTCTAGTTTGTGGTGGTATTTTGAGGAGGATGTGGTGGATTGATTTTTTTGCTTTTCACAATATTTCGCCAGAATGAATATAAACCATCACATCATTAATGCATTTGTCGAGCTCATTTTTTATGTCGTGGTCCCAAAACCTAAAAACGGAATAGCCTAAATTTTTCAATTTTAAATTCACTTCTTTATCACGTTGCATATTGCGTTCTATTTTAGGAATCCAAAAACCGCGATTGGATTTAAGTTGCGCTTTTCTTTCCTGCCAATTGTACCCGTGCCAAAATGCGCCATCAATAAAAACAGCTAGTTTGTATTTTTTGATGGACACATCGGGTTTGCCAAAGATTTTTTTGGAGTTTACACGATACCTTACGCCTTTTGCCCACAACGCTTTTCTGAATTGCAGTTCCGGTTTGGTGTTTTTGCCTCCAATACGGCTCATTATTTTAGAGCGTTTTTTGGTGGTGTAGAAACCGGATTCCTCATTGAATCTGGGGACTTTTATTTTTTCTTCGTTATAGCCCATGTGCAAATAAATATAACGAAAAAAGGGAAGTGTAGCAAGCCATGACAGATTGTGCGATAGCGATTGAAACGGCATCCTTTGTGCGAAGCCTAAGAAATTGTAATTTTATTTTAAAATAAAAGCCGTGATATGTCGAGATCCCGAAACAAGTTCGGGACTGCTTCGCAGAAAGATATAGTGGAAAGCGCGGTTTATTTTGGTTTTTTTGCCAAAATAAAATTGCCCAAATAAAAAAATCCCAAACATTTCTGCTCGGGATTAAATTTATAAATTCAAACAAAGAGATTGCCACGTCGCAAGCTCCTCGCAATGACGTTTAATTAGTATCTGTAATGCTCTGGCTTATAAGGGCCATCAACCGTTACACCTATATATTCGGCTTGGTACGGTTTTAACTCGGTGAGCTCCACACCTATTTTTGCCAAGTGTAGTTTTGCTACTTTTTCATCGAGGTGTTTTGGTAACATATACACATCGTTTTGGTATGCGTCGGCATTGTTCCAAAGTTCGATTTGCGCTAAGGTTTGGTTAGTAAACGAGTTACTCATTACAAAACTCGGGTGGCCTGTGGCGCATCCTAAATTTACCAAACGTCCTTCGGCAAGTATGATAATATCTTTTCCGTCAATGGTATATTTATCAACCTGTGGTTTAATGGTGTTTTTGGTATCTCCGTAGTTATCGTTTAACCAAGCCATTTGTATTTCGTTATCGAAATGCCCAATGTTACACACGATGGTTTTGTCTTTCATCGCTTTAAAATGCTCAGCGCGAACAATATCTTTATTTCCTGTGGTGGTAATTACAATATCAGAATTAGCAACAACAGTTTCTAATTTCTTCACTTCAAAACCATCCATGGCCGCTTGTAATGCACAAATGGGGTCTATTTCGGTAACGGTTACAATAGAACCAGCGCCTTTAAAAGAAGCAGCAGTTCCTTTACCAACATCGCCATAACCACAAACGGTTACGCGTTTTCCGGCTAGCATAATATCGGTGGCACGACGAATCGCATCAACTGCAGATTCTTTACAGCCGTATTTATTATCGAATTTAGATTTGGTAACCGAATCGTTTACGTTTATAGCTGGCATAGGTAAGGTGCCGTTTTTTACGCGTTCATAAAGTCTGTGAACGCCTGTTGTGGTTTCTTCAGATAAACCTTTTATGCCCGCAGCCAATTCTGGGTATTTGTCTAAAACCATATTGGTTAAATCGCCACCATCATCCAAAATCATGTTTAACGGTTTGCGGTCTTCACCAAAAAATAAGGTTTGCTCGATACACCAGTCAAATTCTTCTTCGGTCATATCTTTCCATGCGTAAACTGCGGTTCCGGCAGCAGCAATGGCAGCAGCAGCTTGGTCTTGTGTTGAGAAAATATTACAAGAACTCCAAGTTACCTCGGCACCTAAAGCCTGTAAAGTTTCAATTAAAACCGCCGTTTGAATGGTCATGTGTAAACAACCGGCAATACGCGCACCTTTAAGCGGTTGCGAATTTCCGTATTCTTCACGAAGGCTCATTAACCCAGGCATTTCGGCTTCTGCTAATTCTATTTCTTTGCGTCCCCAATCGGCAAGCGATATATCTTTCACTTTATTGGCAACATAAGGAATCGTTTTTGTGCTCATAGTATTTTTTCTTTGCTTTTTTAATGAATAGCCCTTGGGATTTAGCACTTATTTTGGTTAAATTCGCTTAACAAAAATGCCAAATCTGCTTTAGGCAGTGCAAAGATAATCAATAACTTTCAGAATAGTAAATGCCACTATATAAAACCATTACTCCAAATTCACAAACTACTGTTAAAATCTGGAAGATTTCTGAGCCTTATAACGATTTGTTTCAGTCACTTAGCTTAAAACCTAAAAGTTTAGAGCGTGTTTTGCGTATGAAAAGTGAGCTGCATCAACGTGGCTTTTTAAGCGTTAGAAAATTATTGGCCGAATTTGGATATGCTGATAAAGATTTGTTTTATGATGACTGCGGAAAACCCCATTTAAAAGATGGCAAACATATTTCGATAACCCATTCGTTTCAATTTTCGGCAATTATTGTTAGTGATACAGCAGTTGGTATAGACATTGAAAAACAACGGCAGAAAATTAATATCATCGCACATAAATTTATTGATTACGAGTTTGATTATTTAGATGAAAATGATGCCGATTACATAAAAAAACTCACCACTATTTGGTGCGTAAAGGAATCGTTGTACAAGCTTTATGCTACACCAGGATTGAGTTTTAAGCAGCATTGTTTGGTGATTCCGTTTAATATAAATGATGAAGAAACCGTGGCTTGGATTGATTACAAAACCAAAAAACACCGATACAATATTCGTTTTTTAGAGTTTGAAGGTTTTACTTGTGCCTATGCGATTTAAAAGAATAAAGAATTAAAGATAAAAGAACACAGATAAATGAAGGCGCTTTTAGGTATTTTGGAATTTGGTATTTGTTTTTTAAAATAACATTCGTGAATTCGTGGCAAATAAAAAGATATACCAAAACATACTAAAATCCATTTCTGTTAAAGAAAAATTATTGGCCGTTTTAATCGACCCTGAAAAGTTTTCCGTTGAAAATGCGGCGCGTTTCTTTAAAAAGGTCAATCAATCGGTGGCTACTCATATTTTTGTTGGTGGCAGCACGGACGAAGCTCATGCGACTGAAAATGTAGTTGTCGAAATAAAAAAACAGACGAATTTACCCGTTATTTTATTTCCCGGAGACGTATCACAAATAACCGATAAGGCCGATGCACTTTTGTTTTTATCCTTAATTTCGGGAAGAAATCCAGAGTATTTAATTGGGAAGCACGTAAGGTCCATTTCAAAGTTGAAAAGCACAAATTTAGAGGTGCTTTCAACAGGATATATTTTAATTGAAGGCGGCAAGGAAACAACCGTTCAGCGCGTAACAAACACACAACCGATGGAAAGAAGCGCTGTTGAACATATTGTTGATACTGCAAAAGCGGGAGCGCTTTTAGGAATGAATCTCATATATTTAGAAGCTGGAAGTGGCGCTTTAAAACCCGTAAGCACAGAAATAATTAAAAAGGTAAAAGCTGAAATACAAGTTCCGTTGATCGTTGGCGGTGGCATAAAAAGCAAACAACAATTGGAAAGCGCGTACCAATCGGGAGCCGATATCGTGGTAATTGGAACCGCCTTTGAAGAAGACGAATCGTTTTTTGACGATTTAAGAACGTAAAACGTCATGCTGAACTTGCCCGTGCTTAACTTGTTTCGGTATTTCAGCATCTCATTAAATAGATAAAGATTCCCACCTTCGTGGGAATGACAAAAATAAATTATGAAAATATCAGTAGAATTAACATTAACACCGTTGCAAGACGAGTTCGAACCAGCAATCATTCATTTTATAAAAAAATTAAGAGCCTCAAATCTCAAAGTTTTAGAAAATCCTTTGAGCACACAGGTTTATGGCGAATACGATGAGGTGATGAATTTGCTCAACACCGAGATAAAAGAAGCCTTCCAACTTATTGAAAATGGTTTGCTGTACATGAAAATAGTAAAAACAGATAGACAAAATTATGAGCCCCATTTTTGATTTTTTGTTTGAGCAATATTCCGATTATCAAACCATTGATATTATTCTGGAAATTATAGCCGTTATTTTTGGTTTTCTTTCTGTTTGGTTTTCTAAACAGAACAATGTTTTAGTGTTTCCCACGGGTATGATAAGCACCATTATTTTTGTGTATTTATTGTTTAAATGGGAATTGTTGGGCGATATGATGATAAATGGTTATTACTTTATAATGAGTGTTTATGGGTGGTATATTTGGACGAGAAAAGTGAATGACACACAGGTAACGCCAATTTCTAGAATGACGTTCAGCGAGAAAAAAATAAGCGCAGCTATATTTATAGCAACCCTTTTATTTGTTTATTTGGTGTATAAAACCTTTGATAAATGGACCAGTGTCGTAGCCTATATAGACACCATTACAACCGCCATATTTTTTGTTGGCATGTGGCTTATGGCACGACGAAAACTTGAAAATTGGATTTTTTGGATAATCGGAGACCTGATTTCCATACCACTATATTTTTACAAAGGCTTTACATTTACTAGTTTTCAGTATTTTGGCTTTACATTTATTGCCATATTCGGTTATTTAGCATGGAAGAAAAACTTAAACAGCAACCCGCAAACTGCATAAAAGTAGTTTTATTTGGCCCGGAATCAACAGGGAAAACAACACTGTCTCGTCAATTGGCGCGTTATTATAATTCGGTTTGGGTGCCAGAATACGCACGCGAATATTTGCAAAACAAATGGAATAACGAGCGCAAAACCTGTGAGCCAAAAGACTTATTGCCCATAGCAGAAGGACAAATGAAACTTGAAAATGAGCTGGCACAAAAAACCAATACCGTTTTAATTTGCGACACCGATTTGCTGGAAACCAAAGTGTATTCGGAGACCTATTACTCCGGAACCTGCGACCCCATTTTAGAAAAGTACGCCTTAAAGAATACTTACGATTTGTACTTTTTAACGTATATTGATACGCCTTGGGAAGCTGATGATTTACGCGATAAACCAGAACACAGAAAAGAGATGTTTCGTGCTTTCGAGAATGCTTTAATAAATAACAACCGACCTTATGTTTTGTTAAAAGGCGATAAACAAATCCGATTGAAAAAAGCCGTAAAACATATTGATAAATTACTAAAAAACAAAAAATAATGTTTTCAGAAAAAGACATCCAACACATTAAAAAAAAGGGCATTACTGTAAAACAAATTGAAGCCCAGGTAAATCGTATAAAAAACGGGATGTCTTATTCTAATTTGGTGGCTGCAGCAAATATTGGAAATGGTATTAAAAGTTATAATGAAGCTGAAATTCAGGATTTTATTGCATTATTTGATGCTAAAAGAGACGCTTTAAATATCGTCATGTTTGTGCCGGCCTCGGGTGCGGCTACGCGTATGTTTAAGTTTTTGTTCCAGTTTTTAAAAAATTATAAGCCTTCACAGGAAACCATTGAAGAATATGCTGAAAGACAAAATGATAACCTCATAAAAACTTTTGTTTCAAATTTAGAAAGCTTTCCGTTTTACGAAGCAGTCTTATCAAAAGCAAAAACGATACATCCCAATTTCGAAAGTTTAAATAAAGACGAAGTGTGTTTGGCCTTTATAAAAACCATGTTGAGCGAAGAGGCTTTAAACTATAGCTTTTTCCCGAAAGGATTACTGCCATTTCACAACTATAAAACAGGCGCTATTACCGCGTTTCATGAGCGTTTATTGGAGTCTACCTTGTACGCTTCATCAAACAACAAAGCCAACCTTCATTTTACGGTTTCCAAAAAGCACCATCCGTATTTTGATTCAGAATTAAATAAAATAAAAAAGGATTTAGAAGAAAAGACAAACAATGTTTTTAACGTCTCGTATTCGTATCAAAAAGAAGAGACCGAAACCGTAGCCCTAACTACAAATAACGAGATTTACAGAAACGAAGATGGCTCTATTTTATTCCGTCCGGCAGGCCATGGCGCATTAATTGAAAACTTGAATGCTATTGATGGCGACCTTATTTTTATTAAAAACGTCGATAATATTGTGGTTTTTAATCGGAACAAAAAATTGGTCAAGTATAAAAAACTCATTGCTGGTGTGCTTATTCAGGCTCAAGAAAAAGCCTTTTCGTTTTTGCACAAATTAGATAATGACTCTGTTTCAGAAGCAGATATGCTAACCATGGCGACGTTTCTTTCTAATGAAATGAATGTTTCCATTAGCGATGAATTTGATGATTTGTCTTCGGAAAAAAAGAAACAATATTTAATAGAAAAATTAAATCGACCCATTCGTGTTTGCGCTATGGTAAAAAACGAGGGCGAACCCGGAGGTGGTCCTTTTTGGGTAAAAGACGAAAACGGGAACATTTCGTTACAAATAGCAGAATTTGCACAAATTGACATTGAAAACACCCAACAAGCCGATATTGTAAAAAACGCCACCCACTTTAACCCAACCGATTTGGTTTGTGGCACTAAAAATTACAAGGGCGAAAAATTCAATCTTCTCAATTACGTAGATCCCGAGGCCGCTTTTATTACCATGAAAACCCAAAACGGCACAGATATACAAGCATTGGAATTACCCGGACTGTGGAATGGCAGTATGGCCTATTGGAATTCCATTTTTGTTGAAGTGCCTTTAGAAACCTTTAACCCTGTAAAAACGGTAAACGATTTGCTAAAACCCGAGCACCAAGATTTAGCATGATTAATAAAGAAGCCTTATTGCAAGAGTTAACATTTAAAGCCGTTAGAAGTTCTGGAGCTGGCGGACAGCATGTAAACAAAGTATCTTCAAAAATGGAGTTGACTTTTAATCTATTGGAATCGCTTGCGCTTAACGAGCATCAAAAAGAACGCTTACAAAACAAGCTTCAACACCGGTTAACCAAAGATGGTATGCTAATTTTACACTGCGATGAAAGCCGGAGTCAACATAAAAATAAAGACTTGGTAATTAAGCGGTTTTTCGACTTAATAAGAACATCGTTAATTATTCCAAAAAAAAGAATTCCAACCAAAATCCCGAAATCCGTTATTAGAAAACGCTTAAAAAACAAACGGCATCGTTCAGAAAAAAAGGCGCATCGAAAAAAACCGGATTTGGATTAATTATTTTCCCCTTTTGCTCTTTTAATTGTTAATTCTTATCTAACTTTGCAGCGTTCTCAAAAAAGGGGTGCCTATTATCGGCTGAGATCACACCCATTGAACCTAGAACAGGTAATGCTGTTTAGGAATCGAGCGTCAAGAAAACGTCTAGTAGACATTTTTAGCGAGTGCGATTAGCTCATCTTGTTTGATGCTAATAACTAAGCTAAATTTCAACTAAATATTTCTAACGTTCAAAAAAAACTAATTATTAATAATAAAGAATAATTACCTCTTTTTATTCGATTTTAAACAATCGTAATGAAAAATTTATTCGAAAATTTGTCATTCCTGCGAAGGCAGGAATCTTATCAAAAAAAGTGTTTAACCTTATTTGGTGTTCTACTTTCCTTTGGGGTTAGTGCACAACAAAATCAAACCGAACAAGATTCAACTAAAACACAAAAACTAGACGAAGTTTTAGTGAAAGCCGTTCGTGTAAATGCTACATCGCCCATTACACACTCCAACGTTACTAAAAAACAGTTGGAAAAACGCAATTTAGGGCAAGATATTCCTGTTTTATTAAACTATTTACCGTCGGTTGTAACCACTACCGATGCCGGTGCCGGTGTGGGTTACACGGGTATTCGCATTCGTGGTATTAATGCGCAATCCACCAATATTACACTCAATGGTATTCCGTACAACGATGCGGAGTCTTTAGGGACATTTTGGGTGAATTTAGGCGATTTTGCATCTTCGGTAGAAAGTCTGCAATTACAACGTGGCGTAGGTACATCAACCAACGGTTCGGGTGCTTTTGGCGCGAGTATTAACGTACTTACCGATGCGGTTTCAGAGGAAGCTAAGGGAGAAATTTCCAATACCTTCGGAAGTTATAATACCAGAAAGCACAGTATTAAATTTAGCACGGGTAAACTCAATAATAACATAGAAATTGCAGGGCGATTATCTAAAATTAAATCCGATGGTTATATTGATAGGGCCTCATCCGATTTAAAATCGTATTTCCTCCAAGGGGCTTATGTCGATGACAACACGTTAATAAAGGCCATTACTTTTAGCGGCCATGAAATTACCTATCAATCTTGGAATGGTTTAGAGGATTTAGATCTTTTAGCCAATAATAGAACCTATAATACCGCTGGTGAATACACCGATGAAAATGGGAATACTCAATTTCATGAAAATGAAGAAGATAATTATCAGCAAGACCATTATCAATTGCATTGGAATGAACGATACAACAACTATTGGTCTACAAACCTAGCGTTGAATTATACCAAAGGACGTGGTTATTTTGAACAATATAAAGAAGACGAGCCTTTTGATGAATATGATTTAACCCCAATAAATATAGGTGGCGAAACCATTGATGAAACCGATTTAATTCGTCGCCGTTGGTTAGATAACAACTTTTATGTTGTAAATGCCGGTGCAAATTATAAAAAGAATGTATTGGACATGAATTTTGGACTATCGTACAGCAGTTATATTGGCGACCATTTTGGTGAAATAATATGGGCGCGTTTTGCCAGTGATTCTGAAATAGGCGACCATTATTATAACGGACAAGGCAAGAAAAAAGACTTTAGTCTATTTACAAAGGCCACATACAGACTTAATGATAAGGTGAGTTTGTACGGCGATTTGCAAATGCGTTTTGTAAATTATAAAACCACCGGTTTAACATCAGACAGAATTAATTTATTGGTTGATGAGCAGTATAACTTTTTCAATCCCAAAGCGGGAATTACGTATGAATTGGATGCTAATAACAACCTGTATTTTTCTTATGCTCGGGCAAATCGAGAACCAAGCCGCAGCGATTTTGAAAGCAATCCAAACATAAAACCAGAGCAGTTAAACGATTTCGAATTAGGTTGGAGGCACCGTAATAGAGCATTCAGAATTAACGCCAATGCCTATTATATGCTATACAATGAGCAATTGGTTTTAACAGGTGCCATAGACAATACGGGCACACCTATTAGAACCAATAGTGGCGAAAGTTATCGTTTGGGCTTAGAGGTTGATGCCGCTATACGGATTTCTGAGCAGTTTGCTGTGCAACCAAATTTTACAATAAGTTCAAATAAAAATAAAGAATCGTTTTTCCAACGTGATGGGGTTTTAGAAAATTTAGGTAAAACAAATATTTCATTTTCACCGGAGCTGGTTGCGGCCAATGCTTTGATTTATAGTCCATCAACACATTTTCAAATGTCTTTTTTAAGCAAATACGTCGGTGAACAATTTATGGGAAATAACGATTCGGAAGCCTCAAAATTAGACAGTTATTTTGTAAATGATTTTAATGTCACTTATGAAATTAAAACCAAATCGCTTTTTAAATCCATTACACTT
Source organism: Hwangdonia lutea (assembly GCF_032814565.1). GTDB lineage: Bacteria > Bacteroidota > Bacteroidia > Flavobacteriales > Flavobacteriaceae > Hwangdonia > Hwangdonia lutea. Next base: position 1,446,765 of record NZ_CP136521.1, on the reverse strand, counting down.
TCTGGATTGGTAAATAATATTTTTGGTGAAAAATATGTGTCAAACGGATATTATTATACCTATGATGACACTTGGAGCACTCCGGGAGTTACAACAACCATTGAGGGTGCAGGCTACTATCCGCAAGCAACCACAAACTTTTTGCTTGGGGCAACCTTAAAGTTTTAATGAAAAGAATTCCCCGAGGTTCTACCTCGGGGTTTCCCTTGAAACTGTCATTCCCGAGAAATCGGGAATCTAAAAGTATAGTTGAACTTTCTAATTCCCCTCCTATAATGGGGTTAGGGGAGGCTTTAATTGAAAATTAAAAGTGAGTTCCCGTTTTGTTCAACACGGTAATTTCTTAAACCACATTGCAGGGTTGAATTTTCTAGAGGTTGTCCGGTTACAAAACTATATTTGTTGGCATCTGTACAACCACAAGTACCTTCTAATCCAGAACCTGAAACTACCGAACAAGAGGTTGGTGCGTGGTTGGGGTCGGCAGCGTCCCAAGCTAAAAACCCAGAACCGGCATTGGTAACAATTACGCCACCATTGCCCGCGTTGGCCACGTAAACAGAATTGCCTATCGAATTAAGTTGGTTGTATTGTGGCAAATTTAAATTGATAGTTACGTTAACACTTACATCCAATAAAAATTTACAGTTTTTATCATCATTATTTTTGCTGCACGCCGTGAAAAATATCAGAATTAAAATATAGAAATAAGGCTTCATGAGGTTTTAAAATTAAATCGCAATTTACTAACAAAAAGGAAATTGAGATAAATATTTTGTATATTTGTTAAGCAATCTCGTGTACGCGGGATTTTTTTTATGTGCTGAACTTGTTTATTCAAATATCCATTTAAATCAAGATATTCATGAATCTTTTGTTTCAGCATCTTTATTATTAAATAAACGATGATGTTATGAGTAAAGTATCATACTATACACCAGAAGGATTAAAAAAATTGAGAGCAGAGTTAAAGCAATTAAAGGATGTGGAGCGCGTAAAAGCGTCAAGAGCCATTGCAGAAGCCAGAGATAAAGGCGATTTAAGTGAAAACGCCGAATACGATGCCGCCAAAGAGGCTCAAGGGATGTTAGAAATGCGCATTGCCAAATTAGAAGATGCCTTGGCCGGTGCGCGCGTAATTGATGAGTCGCAATTAGACACTTCAAAAGTATTGGTATTGTCTAAGGTGAAGATTAAAAACCAGACCAATGGTATGGAAATGAACTACACTTTGGTTGCAGATGGTGAAGCAGATTTAGCTGCGGGTAAAATATCGGTAAATTCTCCTATCGGTAAAGGCTTGTTAGGTAAATCGGTTGGTGAAGTGGCCGAAATACAAGTGCCAAATGGTGTGATGAAATTTGATATTATTGAGATTTCCAGATAAATTAATAGATAAGGCTGTCTAAAAATTCTTTATTGCTCAATGTGACATTAGCGTTGCTTATTACACAGCCTCAACTGAATAAATATAAAAGATTCCTGTTTAATGTTAAGCAGGAATCTTTTATATTTACATATACTCTCAAAACCCTCAAGATTTATGGCATCAATTTTCACGAAAATAGTAAATGGCGAAATTCCTTGTTATAAGGTTGCCGAAACCGACGATTTTTTAGCTTTTCTTGATGTAAATCCAAACAGCCAAGGTCATACACTTTGTATTCCTAAAAAGGAAGTGGATAAAATTTTCGATTTAGATGAAGTGACATATCATGGCTTAATGGAATTTTCCAGACAAGTAGCTTTGGCTATTAGAAAGGCCATTCCGTGCCTACGCGTTGGGATGAGCGTTATTGGGTTGGAAGTGCCGCATGTGCATGTGCATTTAATTCCGCTGCACTCTATGGAAGACGCGCGTTTTATCCAAAAAACAAAAATGACTGCTGAAGAATTTCAAGCGACGGCCGAAGCTATAAAGGCACAATTATAATTTGGCGTAAAACACCGTAAAAACTATACCCGCTATTACTATGGCGATGAAAAGGATAGCAATCCACGATAGTTTTTTTAAGTAAGTTGATGCTTTTTTGGGCTCTAATGCTCTATGGTGGTATTCAAAAACGCGTTCAATGTCATCGGTCCATTGTACAGGGTAAATCGTAGTATTACAGGTTTTACAAGCAATACTGCTGCTAACATCGGCGGTAATCGATTTGTAAAATTTGGTATCTAAAAATTTCTGCTTAAAGGTTAAGCGCAGCCCATCTTTACTATAGCATTCGGGGCAGTTGTTATTTAGCGCAACTTCTTTTATGGTTATAAATTTTTCAGACATAAATTAACAATTTTAAACGGCTCGTGTTAAAGCAATTTGTATGGTGGTACCTTTGTTTAATTCAGATTGCAACACTTTAATTTGCCCATTGTGAAAATCTTCTATAATACGTTTTGTAAGCGATAAACCCAATCCCCAACCGCGTTTTTTTGAGGTAAATCCGGGTTCGAATATTTTTTTAAATTCATTTTTAGGAATCCCCTTTCCGGTATCGGTTACACTTACTTTTACGTTATTTTCAAGCTGAGAGATTTCAACGGTAAGCCTGCCCCTGCCTTTCATGGCATCAATAGCGTTTTTAACCAAGTTTTCAATTACCCAACTATACAGTTGTTTATTGAGTTTAACGGGGATGTCTCCGCTTGGGGTTATAATTTCAAAATCGATGAGTTTTGATGATCTCGATTTTAAATAATCGTAAGCATCAATGGTTTCTTTTATAATATCGGCAACTTCCAAAGTGGGGATGGAGCCTATTTTACTAAAACGCTCGGTAATGGTTTTCAGGCGGTCCACATCCTTTTCAATTTCAACAATATATTCAGGATTTACTTCTTCACTTTTTAAAATCTCAGTCCATCCAATTAAAGAAGATAGCGGCGTACCAATTTGATGTGCCGTTTCCTTTGCCATGCCCGACCATAGTTTGTTTTGAGTGGCATTTTTATTGCTGCGATAAAAGAAAAATATAACGGCACCAAACAAAACTACTATTAAAATTAATGCAAACGGATAATAAACCAGTTTGTTTAACAATGGCGAATTTCCATAATATATCGTGCTTATAATTTCGCCATCTTGTTTCACCTCTATGGGCGTATTTTCCTTTTCAAATTTTAAAATTAGGTTTTTAAGATAAGTTGAATCTACGGCTTTGGTATCGTCAATGTTGTTATAGCTCGAAATGTTACCATCCGAATCAACCAGAATCATTGGTGTTGTGGTGTTGCTTGTAATTACCTTTAGGGGCAAATTGCCCATATCAACATTAAGGTTGTTCATTTTTTGTAAATCGGTTTGGGCAAACGACCAATTTTCCATTTTTACACGCTCTTCCTCTTTAAAATGCTGAAAAAACTCATAGGTTTTCCATAAGATAAGCGATACGATTATAAACGAAGCGGCTATCATAACCCAACGAAACGTATTTTTGTACTCGGTAAAAATCATTCCAATTTTAATTAATCAGTAATATAATGCAAATCTGTTAATATTATTGCGCGAGTTGGTGGTAAATCGGTTTTTAGTTATTTGCTAGCATCATTGCAGGCCATCTGGCGAAAATAATTGTAAATTGTTGACAGTGGCAAACTAATGTTGAAAACTAGTTTAAATTATCATGTTTTTTTTGATTAGTTTTGTGAAAACTTTTAAAGTTAAATGACGTCGTTTGAACCTAAAGACCTTTCAATAGGCAAATTACATAGTTATTTGTTAAGCGCCGTGGCACCGCGACCTATTGCTTTTGCAAGTACTTTAGATGCCGAAGGTAACCCAAACTTATCGCCATTTAGTTTTTTTAATGTGTTTAGTGCCAACCCGCCCATTATGATTTTTTCACCGGCGCGTCGGGTTAGAAATAACACCACCAAACACACCTTGGAAAATGTTGAGGCCATAAAAGAAGTGGTGATAAATGTGGTGAATTACGATATGGTGCATCAAGCATCGTTAAGTAGCACCGAATATGCCGAAGGGGTTAACGAGTTTGAAAAGGCGGGTTTAACCATGTTGAAATCCGATATTGTAAAACCCTTTCGTGTGGCCGAATCGCCCGTGCAATTTGAGTGTAAAGTCAACCAGATTGTGAAATTGGGAAGCGAAGGTGGCGCGGGAAATTTAATTATTTGCGAAGTTGTAAAACTACATATTGATGATGAGGTTTTAAATGAAGATGGCGCCATAAATCAACAAAAATTAGATTTAGTAGCCCGAGCCGGTGGCAGTTACTACAGCAGAGCTAAAAAAGGTTTTTTTGAAATCCCAAAACCCTTATCAACCTTAGGTATTGGTGTTGATAGTTTTCCTGATTTTGTAAAAAACAGCATGGTTTTAACTGGAAACGATTTGGGCATGTTGGGTAATATTGAAGCTTTGCCAACCGAAGCTAGCGTTGATGAGTTTGTTAAAGATTTGGGCGAACGTTACCCAAACATTAAAACGGCAACGCACCGGCAAAAACATAAATTGGCGCGAAATTATTTAAGTTTTGGCGATGTTGAAAGTGCTTGGAAAATATTACTGTCTTAATTTTAAGACCATACTAAATAAAGAATATTAATAAAGAATAAAAATAGATTAAATGGAAGTTCAAGGAAGAATAAAAATGGTAGGAGAAACTCAAACTTTTGGAAACAATGGGTTTAGAAAAAGAGAAATAGTTGTAACTACTGAAGAGCAATATCCACAACACATTATGGTGGAATTTGTACAAGATAAAACAGACTTACTAAATAACTATCAAGTAGGGCAACAAGTAAAAATAAATATTAATTTACGTGGTAGAGAGTGGGTTAATCCACAAGGCGAAACTAAATATTTCAACTCAATTCAAGGCTGGAGAATAGAAGCTTTACAAACTGAAGCTACTGGCGAAAACTTACCGCCTGTGCCACCAATGGATGCGTTTGAGCCTGCAGGCGATTTAAAAGAAGACGATCACGACGATTTGCCTTTTTAATAAAACTAGTTTGTCATTCCCGCGTAGGTGGGAATCTTAATTATACAACCTCTTTGTTTTTTGAAACTAGGAGGTTTTTTTATTTTTACGTTATTGCGAGGATGAAACAGCCTACATTGTGCGCGGTCGAAGTGTGGCAATCTGTCAATTATTATTATAATGCACTACTTAACAAATAAGATTTGGTTCCCAAACGTAAATGAAGCCACCGAAGACGGATTACTCGCCATTGGAGGTGATTTGTCGGTTGAGCGTCTGTTGCACGCTTATAAAAACGGTATTTTTCCTTGGTTTGAGGCCGAAGAGCCTATTTTATGGTGGTCGCCCCATCCGCGATTTGTGCTGTTTCCAGAAAAGCTTAAAGTGTCAAAAAGCATGAAACAAATATTGCGCAATCGCGATTATACCGTTACCGTAAACAAAGCGTTTAAAGCGGTGATTACCGAATGCTCGAAAATAAAACGCAACGGACAAACAGGCACTTGGATAACCAATACTATGATTGAGGCATACACGAAACTACACGAATTGGGCTATGCAAAATCCGTTGAAGTTTGGCGCGATAACAATCTAGTTGCTGGTTTATACGGCATCGATTTGGGCAATAATGTGTTTTGTGGCGAAAGCATGTTTACCAAAGAAAGCAACGCCAGTAAAGCTGGTTTTATAACGTTTATACAAAACACACATTACAAGCTTATAGATTGCCAAGTGTACACCAAACATTTAGAAAGTTTGGGCGCTGAGGAGATTTCAAGAGATTTGTTTTTGGAGTATTTAAAATAGTAATCTAAAAAATTTAATTATTATTTTTAATATTAAAAATGAAGCAATAATGGCAGAAATGGTATTTCTATGTTGCGTATTTGTGTACCCGAAATAATCTTCTTCCTTTTTAGGTCCAAAAATAAAATCTTTTCTTTTAGGTTTCTCTTTTTTTAAAATAATACCATAGAGGTAAGCTAAAATCCACCTAACTGTTCCCCCAAGTAAATTTTTAATCTGTTTTTCAGTTTTGTAGCTATACTTCTTCATACCTAAAACACCCAAGCTCATGGTCGTTAACCATTCCAGTCGCTTGCATGTGCGCATAAACTACGGTAGAGCCCACAAATTTAAATCCACGTTTTTTTAAATCTTTGCTTAGGGCATCGCTTAAAGGCGTGTTGGCAGGTGCGTCGGTGTAGTGTTTAAGTTTGTTTTTAATAGGTTTGCCATCAACAAAAGCCCAAATGTATTTTGAGAACGATCCAAATTCTTCCTGAATTTTCATAAAAGCTTGGGCATTGGTAATGGTGGCTTTTACTTTCAGCTTGTTTCTTATTATACCAGCATCTTGCAATAAAGCGTCAATTTTATCTTGGTTGTATTGGGCTATTTTTTTATAGTCAAAATTATCAAAGGCTTTCCTGAAGTTTTCGCGTTTGCGTAAAATGGTAATCCAACTTAAACCCGCTTGAAAGGTTTCTAAAATTAAAAACTCAAAAAGCGTCGCATCGTCATAAACCGGAACGCCCCATTCTTTGTCATGATAAGTTTCGTATAAATTATCTCCAACACACCAGCCACATCTATGTTTTTTTTCCATAAGCTATTAATAAATAAACATTAATAATTAGGAGCCCATTTTGGGCTGTAAGGTTTAAATTTAAAACATGACAAATATCATCTTAAATAAAACACCAAGGTACTAAATTTGTGCCATCATATTTTGTCAATAAAACATAAAATCATGGATTCTATTATAAAAAATAGTTTAAAAAATAGCATGTCGTATGCCGAATACAGAAATTTGGTAAAGCAGTTGGTTGTAGATAATTCGACCACTGGAGACGATAAAAGTGAAGCAATGGTTGACTATACCAAGCTTAACGACAGACGGATGAACCGCTGGGATAAAACCATAAAAATTTCGGAGAATGCTAAAAAAAGAATAGAGTCTTTTGAAGAAAATATGACCTGGTTGCTACTTACCGAAAGCTGGTGTGGCGATGCGGCTCATGTAGTGCCTGCCATAAATAAGGTGGCCGAATTAAACGACCATATTGATTTAAGAATTGTACTTCGTGATGACAATCCAGATTTAATGAATGCCTTTTTAACCAATGGTGGAAGGGCAATTCCGAAGTTAATCATTGTTGAAAATGCAACAGGTAATGTTGTAAATACTTTTGGGCCTCGACCAACTGAAGCCACAAACTATGTGAATAGATTTAAAGCAAAATACGGCACATTAACTCCAGAATTTAAAGAAGATTTACAGCATTGGTATAATAACGATAAGGGACAAAATGTAATAAATGATCTTACCGAATTGCTGTGCGAATTACAGCCTACCGTTTGCCAATAAAGTTAAATGTAATAGAACCTATTTGGCTTTTTTTAGAAGTATCGGTGCTAAACTGAGCGTTTTTTGCATACTCCAATGCGTGTTCAACCAAGCATTCGTTTGATGTGGATGAAGACGAGTTTACATAGGCATCGGTTACATCGCCTTGGGCATTAACGGTAATGTTTATAACAATTTTACCGCCAATTTCACAGAGGTAAACCGGAATTGGAATGTATATTTTTTTTCGGTCTACTAACGAATAGCTGATGGTGCTTTTGGTGTTGGCGCCCTCGTCTTGCTGTTTTTTTAACAAGTCGTTTACTTTGCTAAACGACGAGAGTTCTTCGGTATTTAATTTAGAATCATCAGAGCTCTCATATACTTTTTTAAAAGCGTTATTTTGCTCGGGTGCACCGCTGTTTTTTGGCACATAATCCTCAGGTGGCGCAATGGGTTTATAGGCCTGGGCAAACTGTTTGTTGTTGCTGGTTTCGTTAAAGGCTTTATTGGTTTCTGCCTTACTGGCATTTAAGTTTTCTAAGGCTTCAAGTATTTTTATTTCTTCTTCGGTGAGTTCTTCTTCGGGCTCCATTTCATAGTAACTTTCAGAAATAAATTCACTTTGTTTTTTAAGGCTTAAATTGAAAATAGAAAGTACCACGGTGCCCGCTAAAAGCAAGGTAATAAGTAGGGCTTTATGTTGATTTGTTAGGTTCAAATCTGAGTTCATTTAGTGCAATTCTATATGAAATATACGTAAAAATAAATAATTTAGCCTTTTAGGTATGTAATGAAGGTTTCAATTGAAACGGCATCGGCAACATGAAAGGCTCCAATTCTTGTTCTTCGGAGTGATGATAAATGTGCACCAGACTGCAATGCTTGTCCAAAATCGTTGGCTAAAGAACGGATATATGTGCCTTTGCTGCAAACAACTCTAAAGTCGATATTTATGGAGTCGGTATCACCATCTATGGCATCGATATTAGTGATTTCAAATTCTTGAATGCTTACAGTTCTTGCTTTAATATCAACCGATTCGCCAGATCTCGCATATTCGTATAAACGTTTTCCATCCTTTTTTAAGGCTGAAAATACCGGTGGAAATTGCTCAATCTCACCAACAAACTGTTCCGTGGTTTTATGGATTAGATCTTCGGTAATGTGATCCGTTGGAAATGTTTCATTTATCTCGGTTTCCAAATCAAAGGAAGGTGTTGTGCTTCCTAAAACAAAGGTGCCCGTGTACTCCTTTATTTGGCCTTGAAAGGTATCGATTTGCTTGGTCATTTTCCCCGTGCAAATCACTAATAAACCTGTAGCTAAAGGGTCTAAGGTGCCGGCGTGACCGACTTTTATTTTTTTAATGTTGAAGGCCTGACGGATTTCCCAACGGAGTTTATTAACCACTTGAAACGAGGTCCAATGCAACGGCTTATCAATAAGTAAAACTTGTCCGGAAAGATAGGCTTCTTTCGAAATCATGTTATGAGTTTAGCACGGAAAAAATAATAGCAATAACGCCAACAATAGCACAATACACGGCAAAATAGGATAGTTTGCTTTTTTTAACCAAGGCAATCATCCAAGTACAGGCGAATAGACCCGCCACAAATGCCGCGACGAACCCCACAGAAAGCGTTGTGATATTATGGCTTTCCATCGAAATGTCTCCGCTTAAAACATCTTTGGCGATTTTTCCGAATATTAACGGCACCACCATTAAAAATGAAAAACGGGCTGCTTTGGTTTTATCGTTCCCCAACAATACCGATGTTGAAATTGTTGCACCAGAACGTGAAATTCCGGGTAACATGGCAATAGCTTGAGAAATACCAATGATAAAGGCGTTTTGAAAAGATACCTTTTTATCGGTGTCTTTGGCCTTGTCTGCCAAATAAAGTAAAAGTGCCGTGATAATAAGCATAAAGCCAACAAGTTTAATGTTGCCGCCAAATAACTCGGCAAATTGGGATTCGTAGGTGTAACCAATTACAGCCGCAGGAATCATAGAAACCACAATTTTACTAACAAACTGTAAATCTTCGTTCCATTGAAATTTTAAAAGTCCTTTTAGGATGTCTAAAATATCTTTTCTAAAAACAACCATGGTACTTAACGCAGTTGCAAAATGCAAAACCACGGTAAACAACAAGCTTTCTTCAGGTACGGAATTATCACCTAAAATGGCTTTCCCCAGTTCTAAATGACCACTTGAAGAAACCGGTAAAAATTCGGTAAGCCCTTGAATAATGCCAAGGATGATTGCGTCGATTATATCCATGGGGCAAAAATATTAAAATTGGAACGGTAAAGCTTGAAAATCAATGGGGATTTATTTTTTGGATTTTGATTTATCGGGATTCAATAAAATAGCATACATTTCAATACCAAACCCAATCAAAACTAAGGTTGGTGCCAACCGGATGCGTCGCCAACTAAAAATTTCAGGATTAAAAACATTGGGGTCGTCGCTACCGCCACCGGCCATTAAAATAAAACCAAGCGCAATAAACGCTAAACCAATAAACATGAATTTATAGTTTTTCTTTCCAAAAACAAAAACAAATTTCGAGTTTTCTTTACGTTTTTTATCTCCCATAATGCTGAATAAAATAGTAATGCAAATTAACGGATTTATTTAAATAGAACTGTTAATACCATGGTAAATTAACTAATAATACAGTTGGTCGGTTTTCAAATTTAAAAAACGCTGGGTTGCAAAATGCGTGCTTATCCATGTAATGATAATGCCTAAAGCAAAAATAAAAACAAACAATGCGCCCATTAAAACAGGATTGCTTAACAACTCCAATTCGGTAAATGATTTATTGAGATAAAACAAAACAACAGCCATACCAATTAATGCCAAAATCGCGCCAATAATGCCCAGACGAACGCTTTTCCAAACAAATGGACGACGAATAAATCGTTTTGTAGCGCCAACCATTTGCATGGTTTTAATGGTAAATCGTTTAGAATACACTGCCAATCGTATCGAACTATTAATAAGCAATACCGCGATTAAGGTAAAAATACCGCTAATTACCAATACCCAAAAACTTATTTTTTTAACGTTGTCGTTCATCAAATTAACAAGGTCGTTATCGTAAGTCACTTCATCAACAAAGTTTTTATTTAACGCTTCCGCGGAAATTTTTTCAAGATGCTCTGAGGTTACAAAATCGGCTTTTAAATGCACATCGATGGAATTTTGCAAGGGGTTGTAACCCACAAAATCCATAAAATCCTCACCGTTTTCAGCTTTCATAAATTCGGCAGCCTGTTCTTTCGAAACATATTCGGTCGATTTTACATAATCTGCCATCGCCAAACTTTTTTCAAGCTGTTTTACTTCAACATCTTTGGCGTTTTCTTTTAGGTAAATGGTTAATACGACCTGCTCTTTAAAATGATCAGACACCTTTTTGGCATTTAAAATAAGCATGCCCAATAAACCCAATAAAAACAATACCAGTGCAATGCTTAGTACCACCGAAAAATAGGAAGAAATAAGTCTGCGTTTTTGGTGTTTTTCGAAAGATGTACTCATAAAATAATGGGATTAACGGTGTAAAAATAGTAAAGAAATTGAAAAGAGACTTCAAAAGCCATAAGTCTTTTGATTTCAATTGAATTTGTCATTCCCTTGAAAATTGGAATCTCACCTTTTAAGGGCGTTTTTTCGTTTTTCAAATTAAATATTTAGAATAATTACTGATGTTTAAGGATTACAACGTTTAAACTTTCAACATTGTTATAATAAGCTTAAATTTGCAGCTTGAAAAAGTGGGCAGTAATCAGTCTTCAGTGGGCAGTAATTTGAAAATAAAAGCTTATAATGAAATACGATTTCAATAAAATCGAAGAAAAGTGGCAAAAATATTGGGCAGAAAACCAAACTTTTAAAGCCGTAAACGGTAGCGACAAACCAAAATATTATGTGTTGGATATGTTTCCCTATCCAAGTGGTGCGGGCTTGCACGTTGGGCATCCCTTGGGTTATATCGCCTCGGATATTTATGCGCGTTACAAGCGCCACCAAGGGTTTAATGTATTGCATCCGCAAGGGTACGATAGCTTTGGTTTGCCGGCTGAACAATATGCGATTCAAACCGGGCAACATCCTGCAATCACTACTGCTGAAAACATAAAAACTTATCGCCGTCAACTCGATCAAATCGGGTTTTCGTTCGATTGGTCGCGTGAAGTAAGAACTTCCGACCCCAATTATTATAAATGGACGCAATGGATTTTTATCCAATTGTTCAATTCGTGGTACAATAACGACAGCGATAAAGCTGAAGATATTTCAGAATTGATAAAGCTTTTTGAAGCTGAAGGAAACGCAACAGTAAATGCTGTATGCGATGATAATATCGAATTATTTACTGCGGTCGATTGGAATGCTTTCGACACGGTAAAACAGCAACAGATATTATTGCAATACCGTTTAACCTATTTAGCCGAAACCGAAGTGAATTGGTGTCCCGCTTTAGGAACCGTTTTAGCAAACGATGAGATTGTTAATGGGGTTTCAGAACGTGGCGGGCATCCGGTAATCCGTAAAAAAATGACCCAATGGAGTATGCGTATATCGGCTTATGCAGAGCGTTTGCTACAAGGTTTGGATAAAATTGATTGGACAGATGCTTTAAAAGAAAGCCAACGCAACTGGATTGGAAAATCGGTTGGAGCGAGTGTGTCGTTTAACGTTTTGCCCAAAAATGAAAACGAGAATGTCACCCTGAGCGCAGTTGAAGGGTCCCATAAAATAGATGTATTCACGACCAGACCCGACACCATTTTCGGAGTCAGTTTCATGACGCTTGCACCAGAGCACGAATTGGTATCGCAAATTACAACACCTGAGCAAAAAGCTGAGGTGGACGCTTATGTTGAAGCCACGGCAAAACGTAGCGAACGCGATAGAATGGCCGATGTAAAAACCATTTCGGGCGTGTTTACGGGTGCTTATGCCGAACATCCATTTACAAAAGAACCTATTCCTATTTGGATTGGCGATTACGTGTTGGCAGGCTATGGTACAGGTGCGGTAATGTCGGTGCCTTGTGGCGATCAGCGTGATTACGATTTTGCAAAACATTTTAATATTCCAATTCCAAATATTTTTGATGGGGTAGATATTTCTGAAGAAGCATTTTCAGATAAAGAAAAAACCGTAATTGGAAACAGCGATTTCCTTAACGGATTAAACTATAAAAAAGCCACCAAACGCGTTATATACGAATTGGAAAAAATTAAACAGGGCGAAGGAAAAACCAATTACCGTTTGCGCGATGCGGTGTTTTCGCGACAGCGTTATTGGGGCGAGCCGTTTCCCGTATATTATGTAAACGGGATGCCACAAATGATTGATACGGCACATTTACCAATAAAACTGCCCGAAGTTGAAAAATACTTACCCACCGAAACTGGCGAACCACCATTGGGGAACGCCACAAAGTGGGCTTGGTGTACTAAAACAAACAAAGTGGTTTCTAATGAGATGCTGAAACAAGTTCAGCATGACAAAAAGGAGCAGGATGTCACCCTGAGCGCAGTCGAAGGGTCTCAACACAATGGCGTTTACCCTCTCGAATTAAACACCATGCCCGGGTGGGCAGGAAGCTCGTGGTATTTTAACCGCTATATGGATGCCCATAACGAAAACGAATTTGCAAGTAAAGAAGCACTAAACTATTGGAAGGACGTCGATTTGTACATTGGTGGCAGCGAGCATGCCACAGGGCATTTACTGTACGCGCGTTTTTGGCAGAAATTTTTGTTTGATAAAGGTTTGGTGCCCGTTGATGAGTTTGCCAAAAAACTGATTAACCAGGGGATGATTTTGGGGACTAGTGCTTTTGTTAAAGTGTCAAGCTCATTTTCAATTGAAGATAAATTAAATAGATTTTCTAAGGTGAAATTGAGTTTAAAATCACCAATTCTTTTTTCAGATTTTAATTTTTCAGATTATCCAGATGATGGAGATTATTTTAAAGAACTTTATAGTTTAATTTTAAAGCTATCTTCAATAAAAGACAAAGAGTTTCTTTTAAAATCTTTTGATAATAATATTGTAATTCAAAACTTAGAGTTTTCCCGAAGTTATAATATACCTGTAGATTGTGTTGGCCCCGGAGCAAAAGTTGATTTGAAGAAGTTAAAAGCATGGGAAATGTTTCATTCAATATTAGGCAAGGCGCAGTTGGTAGAGGGGTTTGATTTGTTTGCCGATTTTGACGTCGAAAAAATGTCGAAATCCAAATACAACGTTGTTAATCCAGATGATATTGTTTCAGATTACGGCGCGGATTCTTTACGTTTATACGAAATGTTCCTCGGCCCGTTGGAGCAATACAAACCTTGGAAAACTGCTGGTATTACGGGTGTGCATTCCTTCCTAAAAAAGCTTTGGAAATTGTATGCCGATGATAACGGACTTAAAGTTAATGATGCTGAACCATCAAAAGAGTCTTTAAAAACACTGCACAAAACCATTAAAAAAGTACAGGAAGATATTGAGAGTTTTTCATTTAATACCTCGGTGTCTACTTTTATGATTGCGGTTAACGAGTTAACGGCTCAAAAATGTACATCAAAAGACATACTCGAACCGCTCTTGATTTTAATCTCGCCGTATGCGCCGCATATTGCCGAGGAATTATGGCATCAATTGGGGCATGCCGAGTCGATTTCAACTGCGGCATTCCCGAAATTCGAGGAAAAGCACTTGGTAGAAAGCAGTAAAAATTACCCCATTTCGTTTAACGGTAAAATGCGCTTTACCATGGAATTGCCTTTGGATATGAGTAAAGAAGACATTGAAAAAGCGGTATTGGCACACGAGAAAACCAAGGACCAATTACAAGGGCGCGAACCCAAAAAAGTGATTGTGGTACCCGGAAAAATCGTGAATATTGTGGGGTAGTTTTTTTGTCATGTCGAAATGAGGTACGATTGAGATATCACATAGTATATGTCGTTTGATGATGTGATTTCTCCTGTTGTCGAAATGACAAAAGGTTAATGGATTACGGTTTGTTCCGCGTTAGGGATAGCAGTGGAAAGCCCACAGCGAGGTACGAGCGAGGACTTGCAACGGATAGCCCGACCCTCCCGATAGCTATCGGGATTGGGTAACGCCCACTTCTCGATACATCCCGAAAAAATTCGAGACACTCGAAGTGACACAAGTTTTAATTAAAATTAGCACATGGATTACATAGAATTTATAGGTTTTGCAGCAGCCATTTTAACTACCGCTGCTTTTTTGCCACAAGTGTTTAAAACGTGGCAAACCAAAGACGTTTCGGGGTTGTCGTTACCCATGCTTATTATGTTTTTTGTGGGCGTCGCATTATGGTTGGTTTATGCCTTGTTTATTAATAGTCCATCGATGATTGCCGCTAACGCGATAACGATTATTTCGGCGTTTTTGTTAATCTATTTTAAGGTGAAATATAATTAGCAATTTTTTAACAGACTGACAAAACTTCAGACCGCAACATTGGCGTTATTTTTGCTATATTTAAAATTAATTAAAAAGAGAAAAAGATGATAGGATATTATATATTAATCGGGGCGATTGCTTTGGTGAGTTGGTTGGTAAGCAGTACGCTAAAGCGGAAATTTGAGAAGTACTCCAAAGTACAATTGCGCAATGGAATGAGCGGTGCCGAAATTGCCGAAAAAATGCTGGCAGACCACGGTATTTACGACGTTGAGGTTATTTCGACCCCGGGGCGTTTAACCGACCATTATAACCCTAAAAACAAAACGGTTAATTTAAGCGAGGCAGTTTACAACCAGCGAAATGCGGCTGCGGCTGCGGTTGCGGCGCACGAATGTGGGCATGCCGTACAGCATGCGCAGGCTTACGAGTGGCTTAAAATGCGTTCTGCTTTAGTACCCGTAGTAAGTGTAACTTCGGGCATGTCGCAATGGCTCATTATTGGTGGTTTAATACTTGGTGGTGCAGCAGGCTTAGGTTTAGGCTGGTGGGTTGCGGTTGCCGGTGTAGTGATGATGGGGTTTGCAACCTTATTTAGCTTTATTACCTTACCGGTTGAGTACGATGCCAGTAACCGCGCTTTGGCATGGCTAAAAAACAAAAATATGGTATCGCAACAGGAGTACGCAGGTTCGGAAGATGCCTTAAAATGGGCAGCACGAACCTATTTAGTTGCCGCTATTGGCGCTTTGGCAACCTTGTTGTATTGGGCGCTACAAGTGTTTGGTGGTAGCCGCGATTAAGTTTAAAAATAAACAGTTAAAAGCCTTGAAAATTTTCAGGGCTTTTTTGTTTATTTACGTTTCAATAAAAAAATTGAATGGATAATCCTTTAGCATATTATAATAATCATTTAAAAATCTATAAAGCTAAAGCCGATAAGCTTTATAAACGCATGACAACTCTCAGCTTGCTTAGGGTCATCGTATTTTTATCCACCGGTTTTGGCGTGTATTTAAGTTTTGGTTTTTGGCAACTGGCGGTTTTAATTTTGATAATTGGCATTGCTATTTTTGCGTTTTTGCTTTCAAAACATACCGATGTTAAAGCGCAGCGAAACTTTAACAACGCATTGGTGTCCATTAATGAAGAGGAACTTAAAATAGCTACGGGCGATTTTCATAGCAGAAATGAAGGCTTGCAATTTCAAAACCCCAACCATTTCTATAGTTTGGATATCGATTTGTTTGGGCGTGGGTCGTTCTTTCAATTTATAAACCGTACCACCATTAACGAGGGAACCAAAAAATTAGCTGAAGCGTTGTTGGCAAATGATACCGATAACATTGTTTTACGGCAAACCGCGATTAAAGAATTGAGCCGTAAACCTAAGTGGCGCCAGCAGTATTCTGCAACATCAAGTTTGGTTTCTGTTGAAACTCCGGCAAAAGATATTATCAATTGGCTGCAACATTACAAACCGTTTTTACCAAAAATGATGCGCTGGTTTCCGTTGGTGTTTTCCTTGCTTTCCATTGCTATTTTCACATTGGCTTTGTTCAATCTTATTGATATGGTTTTTATAGGTTATTGGTTGCTTATTGGATTGGGCATTACGGGTATTTATGTTAAAAAAACCAATATACTTTCATCGAATACCGATAAGGTTAAAGACACTTTTCGTCAATATGCATCGCTTTTAAACCGTATTGAAAACGAGGATTTTACATCGGAGTTGTTGAAAGAAAAACAACAGAAAATTCAATCGGACACCAAAAAAGCATCAGCTATTTTTAATGAGCTTTCAAAATCTTTGGATGCCTTGGACAATCGGAATAATTTGATTTCAGCCATTTTGGGAAACGGATTATTTCTTTCCGATATAAAAAACAGCTACCGTATCGAGCAATGGATTAAACAATATGCCGATAAAGTTGAAGATTGGTTTGAGGTGGTTTCGTTTTTTGATGCCTACAATTCGCTTGGTGGTTTTGCATACAATCATCCAGAATTTGTGTTCCCGGAAATCAATACCTCTCAAACGGTTATAAAAGCAGAGGAGTTAGGGCATCCGCTACTCAATAAAAACAAACGGGTTGACAGTAATTTAAGCATTGAAAACGAACAGTTTTTTATTGTTACCGGCGCAAATATGGCTGGTAAAAGCACCTTTTTACGTACGGTATCTTTACATATTGTTATGGCCAATGTGGGCTTGCCCGTTTGTGCAAAATCCAGTAGTTATTCGCCTGTAAAATTGATAACAAGTATGCGGACTTCGGATTCTCTGACCGATGACAGTTCGTATTTCTTTTCAGAGTTAACCCGATTGAAATACATTGTGGATGCTATAAAAACCGAACCGTACTTTATTGTTTTGGATGAAATTTTAAAAGGCACAAACAGCACCGATAAAGCCATTGGATCTAAAAAATTTGTAGAAAAGCTGGTCGCATCAAACGCTACGGGTATTATCGCTACACATGATTTAAGTTTGTGCGAGATTGAAAAGGAACTCGACGACGTGAAAAATTATTATTTTGATGCCAAAATTATAAACGATGAACTTCACTTTGATTATACCTTAAAACAAGGTATTTGCCAAAATATGAATGCGTCTTTTTTATTAAAGAAAATGGAGATTGTTTAAAAGTTTGAAGCACGAAGACTGAAGTTTGAATTTGTTTTTAGGTGGTTTTTATGTTTATAACTTCGTAATCTTATCAACCATTTCTCTGGCATTTTTATCATCTGGTTTTAAACTCAACACTTTGTAATAGTTTTTTAAAGCTTCGGTGTAATTTTTTGTTTCAAAATAAGCTTCGCCCAAACTATCGTAAACATTGTATTTATAGGGAAATATTTTGGTGTTCAAATCGAAAATATACAAAGCTTTCTCTATTTGATTTGAGCGTAAAATCGAGTAACCAAAAGTATTTAATTCGCGACTGCCTTTTACAAATTCGGCCAGTCTTGGCACTAAAATAGATTCCTCCATTTTTAAACTGTTAATAGTTTTTGAGTTGAGTAAGTTGTACATATAATTGGCCGCCATATAATTTGGGGTGTACTTGTTTTTGGATACAATAGTCAACATATCACGCTCAAAAGTTTCTTTGGGATGCTCAACAATTCTATTGATTTCTTTACCATTTTTATAGAAAATAAAGGTTGGCACCCGATGGATGTTCAACCCTTTTTCCTCGCCATCGGGACTTTGTTTATAAGCTTCTTTGGTACTATTGACCGCAATAACTTGCAATTGATTTTCAGGAAATTTCGCGGCTTCCAAAACTTTATAAAACCGAGGGACTTCTTTTTTGCTATCGCCACACCAAGTGCCTAAAAAAGCTTTAATTTCATATTGGTTTAACGAATCTTTTAACTGCTTAGCAATGCCTTTATTAACTAAATAATCGTCGTAATTTTTAGAAAACCAAGTGTTGAATGTGTTTTTAGTTAAGTCAAATTTTGAGATTTCTCCCAATAAAAGTTCATTTCCTTTTTCATCGGTTATAAGTTTATTTGCCGTTTGGGAAAATGAAAAAAGTAGATTAAGTAAAAGGATGGATAAGATAACGGTTCGTTTCATGTGTAAAATGATTTTTTTGACTGATGATTTTCAAACCTAAAACAGTTGTGCAAACCCTGCCAATTAAGTTTACAAACGGCACACTTAAATTTACAAACGGCAATGTTTGTGTAGTTTGCAATACTAAAACCGTTTTTTGTACATAATTTTTTGTTGCTTTTGCATTTCTCTTTACTTTCAGCAGGAAATAATGCTGGTTTTACACAAACATACTTCGCAAATTTTAGTGCACATCCTGTTTTGGATGCTGTTTATATTAGTATCGCTTTTTTTGTTTTCAGACTTTTATTGGCACGACAATCCGTTTTTGCAATACCTGTCCATCCTCGTTATTATTGTTTACGCCAACCATTTTGTGTTGCTTCCGTTTTTTGTTAAAAAGCGGCTTTATATTTTGTACGTTTTCGTTTTTGCCGCCATCTCGTTTTTAGCCACCGAATTGTATTGCAATGTGTTTGCAGAATGCGGATGTTCTATTATGAAATGTTTAAGCGACTACTTATGGCAAACGCTGGTGCCGCTCATATTTTTCTCTTTTATTTGGATGCTGTACCGGTTTTTAGATGAACAAGCCGAAGTGGAACAGATTAAAAAAGAACACACCGAAATGGAGCTGAAGTTTTTAAAATCGCAAATAAACCCGCATGTGCTTTTTAATAATTTGAACACCATTTATTCCTATACTTTAGAAAAACCAAACGAAGCTGCCAACCTTATTTTAATGCTATCCGATAACTTAAAACATGTACTTTACGAAAGTAATGCTGAAACGATTTCTTTGAAAAAAGAGATTCAGTTTATTGATAATTACATGAAATTTCAAAAGCTACGAACCGAAGGCACAAAACAGATTCATTATTCAAAAAACATCGATTCGTTTCAGCATAAAATTGCGCCATTGCTTTTAATAACCATTATCGAGAACGCTTTTAAACACAGTACTTTAAATAGCGATATTTCGATCTCTATTAATATTGAAAATAATAGTTTAGAATGTATTTGTGAGAATGATTTTGACAAAGAGAAAGTAACCGAAACCGATTTTAAAATAGGCTTACAAAACTTAGAAAAACGATTAAAACTGATTTATAAAGATAAATTCATCTTTAAAATTAATAAAACTGAAACCTTCAAAGTGTATTTAAAATTGATTCTTGAATAAGTTTGTCATTCCTGCGATGGCAGGAATCCAGAAAACATAAAGCTATGAATTGCATCATCATTGAAGACGAAATTCCTGCTCAAAAAGTTTTAAAAAACTTTATTGGTAAAGTTCCTCATCTCAATTTGATTGATACGTTTAAAGCGGCCATTGAAGCTAATTCGTTTTTAAACTCCAATGCGGTTGATGTCATTTTTTTAGATATTAACTTACCCGATATTTCTGGGCTCGATTTTATTAAAACCGTTAAAAATCCACCAGCAATTATAATGACGACAGCATATCCCGATTACGCGGTTTCTAGTTTCGAGCTCGATACGATAGTTGATTATTTGGTAAAGCCTTTTTCGTTCGATAGGTTTTTAAAAGCCATTAATAAAGCAAAAGATAGAATTGAAACGCCCAAAAGCAACACCGAAGACAAAGACGAGGAAACCATCTTTTTAAATGTCGATAAAACATTGCACAAGCTTACTTTTAACACAATACTTTATATTGAATCGGACCGGAATTACATTACCGTTGTTACCGAAACCCAAAAGCTATCGTATATTGATGCGTTAAAAAATTGGCATTCCAAATTACCGAAGAACCAGTTTTTTCAAGTGCATAAATCATTTATTATAAACCGAAAATTTGTCGATAAAATTTCAGGAAACATCCTTTTTATAAAAGAAAATAAAATCCCCATTGGCAGGACTTACAAGCAGAATTTATTAAAACAACTGAAAATTATATAGTTTTTCGACCTGCAAGGTTTTCAAAACCTTGTAGGTCTACCTTTCTTAATTTGATAAAATACCTACAAGGTCAAAAAGAGACCTTGCAGGACGACCTATTTATGTCTTACAAGTTGAGTTAATTACTTGTATTGTGCGGGTTTAATCAAATTCAATTTTTGTGTAGCGGTTACCAATGTGGTAATAGTTTTTTTATTCATAAACACCAAACCAATTCAGTTCATCTTTCCAATCCTTTTTTTGGTAATCGACTTTATTATTGGTGTAAACTCTAAACATTCTGTTATAACCTGTTGATTGTAAAATATTTTTGATTGAGTCTATTTTTGTTTTATTTATGCCTTTATCTATCAATAAATTAAACTGAAAATTTGTTGAATCTAATTCGGTTTCTTGAGAAGCTATAAAAACAAAAGTTTCATAATTAATTTCATCTAATCCATAAGTTTTGTCACTATCAGTTTTAGCTATTAATTTTCCATCTCTAAATCCAACGTAAACATCTAATCCATTTCCTTTTTCGTTACTTGAAATCAAATTACTTTTAGAAGGTAAATCAATTGTCAATTGTAATCGTTTCAGAAAATAATCATACGCATTTTCAATTCGCAAAATTGGTGGTCCAAAAATGCTATCTGTTGGCCTTTTAATAAAAAGCGTATCTAGATTTTTACTTAATTTATAATCAAATTCTTTAGTTTTAATTCCGAAACTGTCAAGTCCTTTAATTGTCTCAAGATATAGTTTTGATTCGTTGATAATCCATTCGTTTATGTATGACATTCCGAATTCATTAACAATAAGAGAGTCTTTGTAAAATTCAAATTCATTCATTCCATTCACAACACTCCAATTCCCAATTAGTTTGTCTTTTTCAGGATTTGAAGAGCAAGAATGTAAAATTGAAACTAAAATTATTATTCTAAAAATCGTTTTCATCAAATTATTGCCAACTCGCGGGATAAACATATTATATTTTGTTACAATCTACTTTTTAGGATGCACCAATTCCATTTCATCAATTAAGTGTTTGGCACCCGCATATTTATCGACAATAAAAAGGATGTAACGCACATCCACCATAATATTTCGGCAAATTTCGGGGTCGTAATTCATGTCGCTCATTGTGCCTTCCCAAACCCTATCGAAGTTCAACCCTACTAAATTGCCGTTGGCATCAATAGCTGGACTACCCGAATTTCCTCCTGTGGTGTGGTTGGTGCCCAAAAAGCAAACCGGTACTTTTCCGTTGGTATCGGCATATTGCCCGTAATCTTTTGCAGCGTATAAATCGCGGAGTTTTTGTGGCACGTCAAACTCGTAATCTCCCGGAATATATTTTTCAATAACACCGTCTAAATAGCTCACATGGTTGTAATATACCGCATCTCTGGGTGAATAGCCACGAACCTGACCGTATGTAACACGAAGCGTACTGTTCGCATCCGGGAAATAACGCGCATTGGGTAAAGCCTCCATTAAAGCGGTCATGTATTGGGTTTGTAACGCGGTAATCGGCTCGTTTTTTTTCTGAAATTCTTTATCGATAACATTGAAAAACTCATCGATAAGTGGTTTAGCGTATTTGTAAGCGGCATCGTTATTAATGTTGTTTAAGACCTCTTCTGGTGTGCCTTCTAATAATTTTAAAGCCGTATCTAAATTCGTGAAGGCCGTTTTATCATAAATTGAAGCATCCACATGATTGGTGTATAAAGGCATCACGCTATTGAACACGCCTCTATCCACATCGACATTATAATTTTTATGGATTTTCTTTAACCTTGCCGAAAGATCTGCTTTGGCAGGTTCAAAAACATTGGGGTTGTTTTTGATGGCTTCCATAACTTGATAGGTTCTAAAAGTCATTTGCATCAACTCATTAGTGGTTAAAAACACCTCGATAAAATTACGGCGCTTAATGTTTACGGGTGCAAAATCTTTGTACAAACGGTCAAACTCCGGAAGGATATTACCATATTTTTTCTCCAAGCCTTTTTCTTTTAAGGCCTTGGTAAAAGTAGCTTCGAAAGCACGTCTTTTTTCTACGGCATTACTTTTTTCAATGCCTAAGTTCTCGCCTATCCATTTTTTCCAAGCATTGGCTATTCTGGCTTGTTTTGAGGCGTATTTTATGCGCACCTCGTCATCAGCTTTCATCTTTTCATCAATCACTTTTAAAGCCGCTTCGCGAATGGCAATGTTTGTTGGGTTGTAATCTTTTGTGATATGTTCAATAGCAACGGCAGGTAAATATTCGTTGGTGCGACCCGGAAAACCAAATACCAAGGTAAAATCGCCTTCTTCAACACCATCAAGCGATATGGGTAAAAAATGTTTTGGGGTGTACGGTTTGTTGTTTTCGCTGTATTTTGCTGGACGATTATTGGCATCGGCATAAATTCGGAACAAAGCGAAATCGCCTGTGTGCCTTGGGAACACCCAATTATCGGTATCGCTGCCAAACTTACCAATACTGCTTGGTGGCGCACCAACCAAACGAATATCATCAAAACGTTCGGTAACAAATAAAAAGTACTGATTGCCTTTGTAAAACGCTTTTATTTTGGCGTCTTGCCAAGTTTCTTTGGGCCATGTTTTTAAAATCCCATTGCTGGTTTTATCAAGGGCAGACTGTTTTTCTTTTTCGGTCATTTGCTCATTTACGGCTGCCAAAACTTTGTTGGTTACATCGTGTATGCTCACAATAAACTCAATAAACAAACCGTTGTTTGGAAGTTCTTCTTCAAAATTCTTTGCCCAAAAACCATGCTTTAAATAATCGTTTTCAAGAGAGGAATGCGATTGTATTTGGCTAAATCCGCAATGGTGATTGGTTAAAATCAAGCCTTTTGGCGAAATCACTTCACTGGTGCATCCGCCGTTAAAATGCCCAATGGCATCTTTTAAACTGGAGTTGTTAACGTCGTAGATATCTTCGGCCGTTAACTTGCTGCCCAAACTGGTCATTTCCTCCTCATTCATGCCTTCTAAAAGCGAAGGAATCCACATGCCACCTTGCTGTGCAAAGGCGTTTAACGATACAAATAGCAATAAAAATTTAAGAAATTTCATGGTGTTAATTTTAGAATAAAATCAAATATATAAAGCATTTATTTATTGTGTAAATTTACTGCTAATAATAATTAAAAAATGCAACATATCTCTAAATTGCCGGATGTTGGCACCACTATTTTTACGGTTATGGCAACTTTGGCTAAAAAGCATCGCGCGATAAATTTAGCGCAAGGTTTCCCCGATTTCAAAATGGATGCAAACCTTATCGATTTGGTTACTTCCGCTATGAAAAACGGACACAACCAATATGCGCCCATGCCCGGAGATTTAGGGTTGCGTGAGGCGATTGCAAAAAAGTTCGATTTGTTGTACAATACAAGTTATCATCCGGAACAAGAGCTCACCATTACCGCAGGCGCAACCCAAGCTATTTTTAGTGTTATTTCAGCATTTATTAAACCAAATGATGAGGTTATTATTTTTAGGCCGGCGTACGATTGTTACCAACCCGCCATTGCATTAAATGGAGGAAAAACAGTTTCGATTGCTTTGGCATCTCCCGATTTTAAAGTGGATTGGAATGTGGTAAAAGCGAAAATTAATAGTCGTACTAAAATGATGATTATCAATACGCCACAAAACCCTATCGGTACCATTTTTTCTGAAGCTGACATGCTTCAATTGCAACAAATAACCAAGGAAACCGATATTATTGTATTGAGTGACGAGGTTTACGAGCATATGGTTTTTGATGGCAAAAAACACCAAAGCGTATGCTTGTTTCCAGACTTAAAATCCAGAAGCTTTATCGTCGCTTCTTTTGGTAAAACCTTCCATAATACCGGCTGGAAAACGGGTTATTGTTGTGCTCCAAAAACGTTGATGAGCGAGTTTAGAAAAGTGCATCAGTTTAATGTATTTAGCGTTAATCATCCCATGCAAAAGGCATTGGCCGAATATTTGGAAAATGAAAATCATTATTTGGAACTATCGGTATTTTACCAACAAAAAAGAGACCTGGTTTTAAGTTTGATAAAAGATTCGCGGTTTAAGTTTACGCCATCAAAAGGCACGTATTTTCAGCTTTTGGATTATTCTGAAATTACTAATGAAAACGATGTCGATTTCGCAAAACGGCTGACTATTGAAAACAAATTGGCATCGATACCTATTTCGGTGTTTTATGATACCAAAATTGAAAGTAAAATGCTTCGGTTTTGTTTTGCCAAAAAAGATGACACTTTAAAACGTGCCGCGGATATTTTGAACCACGTTTGATTTAGTTTGCCACGAATTCACGAATATATTTTTGGAACACCCTCAAACATTCGTGAATTAGTGGCAACAATTAAGTTGCGTTTTGCACAGAATGATAAAATCAATACTTTTAATACATGAACAATCAACTCAAAATAGCAATAATTCAATCAGATTTAGTTTGGGAAAACCCAGAGCAAAATCGAAATAATTTTTCTAAAAAAATAAAACATATTTCTGAGCAAGTTGATGTGATTATATTGCCCGAAATGTTTACCACAGGGTTTACCATGAATGCCAAGGCTGTTGCCGAAACCATGCAAGGTAAAACGGTAGAGTGGATGAAAAATACCGCTTCAAAGTACAATGCAGCTATGGTTGGAAGCCTTATTATTTCTGAAGACAACCAATATTTTAACCGCTTGTTGTTTGTTGAGCCTTCCGGAAAAATAATTATTTATAACAAACGACATACCTTTACTTTGGTTGGTGAAGATAAAGTGTTTGCCGCTGGACAAGAGAAAGTTATCGTCAGTTATAAAGGTTGGAACATTTGTCCGTTAATTTGTTACGATTTACGCTTTCCCGTTTGGGCGAGAAACACTGAGGATTATGATGTATTAATTTACGTTGCCAATTGGCCAAAGCCCAGGGTTTCAGCTTGGGATGCCTTATTAAAAGCGCGCGCCATTGAGAATATGAGTTATTGCATTGGTGTAAACCGCGTTGGGATTGATGGTGTGGATAGTGAGTATTCGGGACATTCAGCGGTTTATGATGTTTTAGGAAATGTAATGACTTCATTTAAACCCAGTAAAGAACAGACCGAAATCGTGACATTGGAAAAAAACCACATATCCAAATACAGAAATAAATTTAAGTTTTTAGATGATAAAGACGCGTTTACTCTTCAATAAAATTTAAAGTCTGTACAAAACTCCAATCCGACCGAACTTCATCGTCCATTTCAAAATGGCTTACACGCTCCGGCTGAATTTTTTTAAGGTAATTACCGGGATCATATTTCCCGTTGCCATTGGTATCAAAAATCACTCTAATAAAATACTTTCCAGAGTCTAAGGTTAAGAAATCCAAAGGCTCGGGTTTGGTTACGTATTTTTCGTATTTAACTTCGCCATTGGCGTTGGTTAACTGAAAAATAATAGGGTATTTTGCATTTGCCAATGTAAATCTTACCGATCCAAAATCCGAGGCTTTTTTAGTTTTTACAGCGTAGTTTAAAGTATCATTTCTATTATCGAAAAAATCGGTAAAAGCTTCGGGTAATATTTGAATGTTATAGTTGTTGTCTTCGGTTTTGTTAAAGTCGAAATTATAAGTATTTGTAATGGAATCGTATTGGGTTGTAAAATCAACATTTGTAGAATCTCGATCTAAAATACGCATTTTTGAAGCATCAAAATCTGTAAAAGGAATGTTGGCAAAAATCTTAAAAGCATCTTCGTAACCTATATTCCCGGTCGGTTGTGCTTTAAATATCAAAGAATCTCTTTTTTGCTCGCTAATGCGTACGGTAAAATCTTTTTCAAAAGTAGGGTGCGACACATTAAACAACAACGAGTCCACCTCTAATCTGGGTTTGTACCAATAGTAAAGCGTGTCGGTTTTTTCATCTTTAGAAATACGATGTGAAAAATCTTCAGGCGTTTCAGAAGTTATCTTTATTTTCATGTCTTTATAATCGCCCTCGTACCCAAAAGCAATTTTTTCACCTGCTATTAAACGTGGTCTTGCGGCTTTAAAATCGAGTTGTTCGGAAAATAGTTTTAAGGTGTAAAGCGAATCGTTGGGCACTTCAATAAAGTTTTCATGAAAAGCGATTTGATCTGTTTTTTGCTGAAATTTATTATCGTTATTAGCATCTTTTAAGGCTATAAGCATATATTTCCCAGCTTTAATGTTTTCAATCGAAAACGTGGTAACACTATCGAGGGTGTTGGTAATATATTTTGGCGCTTCTTTGTAAACAATGGAATCGTTAAAGGTAGAATCTACTTCGTATAAACCCACCGATACAAAGGTTTCGGGTTCTCTTTTAAACGCATCAACAATTTGCCCCTTTACGGTTAACGAATCTATATAATCGCCCGTTGAAAACACATATCGGTAATAGGGGAATGGGTTGCCTTCGTTGTTGTCGGTAATACTATTCCCAAAGTTAAAGGCGTAGGTTGTATTCGGTGGCAGCGTATCGTTTATTCTAATTTTTATCTCTTTACTCGCATTACCAAGCGGTGTTATATCGGGTTGGTATGTCATAGGAGGCGAGATAATCAATTGCTTTTGCAAGTCTTTTATCTTAATGTATTCGTCGAAAACAATCTTGATTTCGTTGCCTTTAAAATTAGTCGAAAAATTTTCGGGCGTAGATTTTTCAATACTCGGAGGCGTGTCGTCTTTTGGTCCACCACTTGGGGTGCCCCTATTGGCACAATTAATAAAAATTAAGCTTATTAATGCGATAAAAATAAAGTTAGAAAGGGTCTTGCTCATCGACTCATTTTAAATTTTTACAAACCTACATAAATTTTAGAAACATAACGTTTAAACTTATCAAGCTATTGCCATGGTTGCGATACTGATTTTAACGGTTTCAACTTGCTTTAAAACCAATATGCAAGCTTCCATTGTGGCACCTGTGGTAATAATATCATCAACCAATAAAATGTGTTTATTATCAATGGCCGCCATGTTTTTTAAAGCAAATAATTCATCTGTATTCATCCAACGGGAAATGCGCCCTTTTGTAGTTTGCGATTTGGTATTGGTGATTTTAACCAACACATCGTCTCTATAATCGGTGTTTAAAGCCTTTGCTATTTGTTGACCAAATTTTGCCACTTGATTAAAACCTCTTTTTTTTAGCTTGTTTTTATGAAGTGGTACGGGAATTACCAGGTCTATGGCGTTGTACTGTGCAACGGTTTTTAATTCGCCTCCAAGCCAGTTGCCTAAGAAATACCCAATATTATCATAACCCCTATACTTTAATCCGTGAATGAGTTGTTGTACCAATCCTTTTTTTTCAAACCTAAAAAGGGCGGTGCCGTTTTCAACTTTTGCACGTCCGTAAAGTACCTTTTTTACTGCATCATTATCATCAAAATGAAAATTGGTAACGGGCAAATCGTGCCGACAATCAATGCAAATCGTATCGGCGTTGTCGTCTAATAAATTAAGACACGCATAGCATACTTTGGGGAAGAATAAATTGATAACAGATTCAATCATTTGTGATAAAAAAAAATTAGAAAGAATGTACAAAAAGATAGATTGAACATAAGAATACGAATATAGAGATTAAAATCCCTAATGTTTTATCAAATTTAGAGTAAGGTATGCCTTTTTGTCCACGTTTTTTTGAGTGTTCCCATTCAAAAAAATAACATAGAAAAATATAAACTGATAAAAGCGCAATTCCAATAGAAAATAATAACATAATATCAAATATAAGTAAAACTAGTAATTGATGTATTGTAAGTTTTGTTGAAAAAAGTAATAAAACCCACCTTATTTTTCACTAAAGAACTCTGTTAGTTTAAAGTGGTTTCATATTTTTGCATCATGGCAAATCAAGACGATCAATTTAAGAAAGTAATCTCTCATGCGAAGGAGTATGGTTACGTGTTCCAGAGTAGTGAAATCTACGATGGATTAAGTGCTGTTTATGACTATGCACAAAACGGCGCAGAGTTAAAGAAAAATATACGCGACTATTGGTGGAAGGCCATGGTGCAAATGAACGATAATATTGTGGGCATTGACTCCGCCATATTTATGCATCCAACCATTTGGAAAGCCTCGGGGCACGTTGATGCTTTTAACGACCCCTTAATTGACAATAAAGATTCTAAAAAACGCTATCGTGCCGATGTTTTAATTGAAGACTATTGTGCTAAAATTGAAGCTAAAATCGATAAAGAAGTAGCTAAAGCGGCAAAACGTTTTGGTGATGCCTTTAATAAAGACGAATTTGTTACTACCAACAAACGTGTTTTAGGCTATCAAGAAAAAATAGACACAACGCTTTCGCGGATGGCAAAATCTTTGGATAACGAAGATTTAGCCGATGTTAAATTACTTATTGAAGAGTTGGAAATTGCCGATCCGTTAACCGGCAGTAAAAATTGGACTGAAGTAAAGCAGTTTAATTTAATGTTCGGTACCAAGTTAGGCGCATCGGCTGATACTGCGATGGATTTATATTTACGACCCGAAACGGCACAAGGTATTTTTGTGAACTTTTTGAACGTACAAAAAACGGGACGCATGAAAATTCCGTTTGGTATCGCCCAAACCGGAAAAGCCTTTAGAAACGAAATTGTAGCACGTCAATTTATTTTCAGAATGCGCGAGTTCGAGCAAATGGAAATGCAGTTTTTTATAAAACCAGGCACGCAAAAAGAGTGGTACGAGCATTGGAAGGAAGCCCGATTAAAATGGCATTTATCCTTAGGCATGGGCGAAGAAAATTACCGTTTTCACGACCACGAAAAATTAGCGCATTATGCTGATGCAGCAGCCGATATCGAGTTTAAGTTTCCTTTTGGGTTTAAAGAATTGGAAGGTATCCATTCGCGCACCGATTTTGATTTAAAAGCCCACGAAGAATTTTCAGGTAAAAAATTACAGTATTTCGACCACGAAGAAAACGCCAGTTACACACCGTATGTCTTAGAAACATCCATTGGTTTAGACCGTATGTTTTTGGCCGTATTCTCAAATTCGTTACAAGAAGAAGAACTTGAAAACGGCACTACACGAACCGTTTTAAAATTGCCAAGTGTTTTAGCACCGGTTAAAGCCGCCATTTTTCCTTTGGTTAAAAAAGATGGTTTGCCAGAAATCGCTAAACAAATTGTAAACGATTTAAAATGGGATTTTAATGTGTTTTACGATGAAAAGGATGCTGTTGGAAAACGTTACAGGCGTCAAGATGCCAACGGAACACCATTCTGCATCACTGTTGATCACGACACTTTAGAAGATAACATGGTTACCATTCGCCACCGCGATACCATGGAGCAGCAACGCGTTAAAATTGAAGATTTACGTAAAATTATCAAGCAAGAGGTTGATGTGCGTTCTTGGTTGATGAAAATGTAAAACCTCCTGTTTTATCAGGAATTTTAAATGAAAAAAAATAAATTTCAAATCCCAAACATTGTGTTTGGGATTATTTTTTAAGGTCTAAAATCTGTAACCAATAGAAATGCCACCTTTACCAATAATTTCGTAATCGGTATTCTTATTATTAAAAAGATTTCTACCAACTCCAAAACTCAACTCACCAATAAAACCACTTTTAGTAATCCACTTTCCGCCTAAGCCAATACCTAAAGCAAAATCTGTTCTGAAATCATAAGTGTCGTTAGAAAAATTAATTTCTCTATTTGTAGAATTTAGCATTCCGAAGCCCTCAAGAAAAAAACCGCCGGCATATTTTTCGCCAAAATAAAAACGGTAATATGGCGATATCATATATTTAATATCATCACTTACATTATTATCAATAGGGAGTAAAATTGAAATTCCTACTCCAGATTCTTCATTAAGAGTGCGTTCGTAGGTAACATCCAATGCACCTATTATTAAAAACAAACCGTTTAATTTAATTTCATTAAAGTTTTGTGTGCTAGCACTGTTATCCGTTTCATTTTGTGTTTCGTTTTGGGAAAAAGATGTTGAATAAAAGAAAAGCGCAACAAGAGGAAATAGCAGTAGTTTTTTCATAAGATTGATTTTAAATTAAATGACAATAATAGAAAAATGATACCAAGAATAAAAAATATCTTACAATAGAACGAGGGTTAAATACATTTTTTTATATACTAATCTGTCTATCAATCTGTTGATCCAGCGAAATAAATGTTTCGGTACGCGACACCCCAGAAATCGATTGAATTTCTTTGTTGAGCAAATGCATTAAATGTTCGTTGTCTTTGCACAGTATTTTTATAAAAACACTCCAGTTGCCCGTGGTGTAATGGCACTCTAAAACCTCAGGAATTTTTTTTAGTTGTTTAACAGCCTCGGGATTGCTCATGGCTTTATCTAAATAAATACCAATAAAAGCCATAGTGGTGTAACCCAAAACCTTGGGGTTGATAATGAATTTAGACCCAGAGATTAACCCCGATTTTTCCAGTTTGCGTAACCGTTGATGAATAGCCGCTCCAGAAATACCCACGTTACGGGCAATTTCTAGAATTGGGGTTCGTGCATCTCCCATTAAAGCACGAAGTATCTTTTTATCGATACCATCAATATGTATGTTTTGGTTTATAACTTTCATTACTAATTTGTTTTGTTTGTCATTGAATCCCGATGACTATCTAGAGGGAATCGTATTATTTTGTTTGATTTTAAAACATAAAAGTAAACATTTGGTTTTAAATTGAAATCATACTTTTGTGAAAAAGTCTTATTAGTAAATTACAATAATGAGTTAAACTTATCCGAAAAATCTGTTAACGTTGTGTTTAACGTTCGATTAAGTTCATTGCAACAGAACTTTATTAATGTATTGAAGCATATTGAGCAAAAACTAATGAATAAAGGAATTTAAAACCTTTGAGACTTTTAAATGATTGTTTTATACTGTATTGACTGCCTACTCTCAGCGCAGCCGAACGGTTGTGCTAACATCCAAAAAAATAAACGTTTCGGTTTAGAATATTAAAAAAAATATGTAGGTTTGCATGACCTTTAAAACAAAAATATATGTCGTTTTCAGATTTATTTGATAGTGGGTTTAAAAAGCGCAATAAAAACCATTTTGCAGCTATTGTGCGTATTGCCATGGATGATGGTGTGATTTCTGATGGAGAAAAAGCCTTTTTAGATAGATTAGCGCGTAATTTAAGTATTAGTGAGGGCGATTATAACCAAATTTTAAAAGACTATAAATCGCATCCCATAAATCCGCCGATGTCTTACGACAGACGATTAGAGCGATTGTACGATTTGGCACGTATGGTTTATGTCGACCATATAAAAGGCGACCACGAAGAGATTTTGTTGGGTAAAATTAGTGTGGGCTTGGGTTTTCATCCCGAAAACGTCAAGTATATTGTTGATAAAGCTTTGACTTTGGTAAGCAATGGTGTTGATTTGGACACCTTTAAAGATGAAATGAAAAACATGAACAGATAGTTTTTTTTGGTACGAAACATAAAAAATGCGAACTTCTTAAAGTTCGCATTTTTTATTTGAATAAATTAAGAATCGTACCCTTTCGCGGAAACAGCAACGTTTAAAAACCTGTCATTTTTATGTTCAGTTTTTAAAAACAACACCGCTTTACTTTTTAAAAGAGATGAGTTGTTTTTCGATAAAAGTAACACCAATGCCTATTAATAAAATTATACCGCCCAAAACCATGTTTAGCGTAATGGTTTCATCAATAAACAACCACGCTAAAGCTGATGCTAAAATACCTTGACCCAGCAAACTTACCGAAACCCTTGTGGCCCGCATGTGCTTAGTGGCGTAACTAATAAGAAGCCAAGCCAAAAGCTGGCAAACAACGGCTTGAATAACCAACACCAACCAACCGGCATCTGAAAATCCTGAAAAAGGTTCGTTAATGGCATAACTTACCACCGCTAAATGTAAAGAAGAAGCGGCTAGACTTATCGTCATAAACGTGATAACGTCCATACTTTTTAAAACCTCTTTGCTAATCAGCATGTAAAAGGCATATAAAACCCCGGAAAGCACACCGAAAGTGAAGGCCAAATCGAAGTCTAAATTTCTAAACACCGAAAAACCCACTAGCAAAATCATGCCAAAAACGGCAATTACAGTGCCTATCCAAAAATTGGTTCTTGGCTTGTCCTTTAAAAATATTAAAGCCAAAACACCCACCCAAACAGGCGATAAATTAGTTAATAACGAGGCTTGAGTTGCCGTAGATTCTTGTATGGCAACATTCCAAACGGCCACATCGCTACCAAAAATAACGCCACATAAAACGGCCAATAACCCCGTTTTATAATCAGGGATTTTAAGTTGTCGCGTTATTAATACATAAGGTAAAAGTAACAACAACGAAAACAACATGCGGTAAAATGCCGAAATAACTCCTGGCGTTAGGTTAAGTTTAACCAAAATAGGGAATATCGAAATACAAAATATTCCAATAACGAGTGCGATTCTTGCCCTTTTCATTTTGAATTGAATTAGTGACTAAAAATAAATCGGCAAAAGTAGTTGACGGCAGCTAGTTTACATAAGACTAAATTGGCAATTTATGATAGTTTATTATCCTGTTTTTGTTATTTATGCAGCTTTAATTGAATACGCTTTCGCGGCACATCAACCTCTAAAACCTTTACAATAATTTGTTGGTGCAGCGCAACATGTTCATTCACATCTTTTACAAACGTATCGGATAGATTTGAAACATGAATAAGGCCACTTTCTTTAATGCCAACATCTACAAAGCATCCAAAATTAGTGATGTTATTGACGATTCCTGGAAGCAATTGTCCTTCGCGCAAATCGTTAATCGTTTTTATATTCTCATTAAAAGTGAATACCTTGGCTTGTTCGCGAATATCCAAACCTGGTTTTTCAAGTTCTTTAACAATGTCTTTAAGCGTTGGCAATCCCACCGAATCTGTGCAGTATGTTTTTAAATCTATGTTTTTAAGCAGCTCAGAATTCCCTATTAAATCGGTAACGTTTTTACCCAAATCTTTTGCCATTTTTTTTACGATGCCGTAACTTTCAGGGTGTACGGCAGAATCGTCTAACGGATTTTTGGCTCCTTTAATTCTCAAAAAAGCAGCACCTTGCTCAAAAGCCTTTGCGCCCAAACGCGGCACCTTTTTAATGTCGTTTCTTGAGGTAAAAGATCCGTTTTCGTTTCGGTAATTAAAAATATTTTCGGCAAGTTTGGGACCAATTCCCGACACATAACTCAATAATGGTTTGCTGGCCGTATTGATGTTTACCCCAACCGAATTTACGCAGTTTTCAACAACCATATCTAATGATTTTTGAAGTTTTGTTTGATCGACATCGTGCTGATATTGCCCCACGCCAATAGACTTGGCATCAATTTTTACCAATTCCGCAAGTGGGTCTTGCAAACGCCGCCCAATGGAAACACTGCCACGTACCGTAACATCGTAATTGGGGAATTCCTCCCGAGCAATTTTTGATGCCGAGTAAATACTCGCGCCAGCTTCATTAACCACAAAAACTTGAATATCGTTTTTAAACCTTATTTTTCTAATCAACGCTTCAGTTTCACGAGATGCCGTTCCGTTGCCAATCGCAATAGCTTCAATTTTATAGGCATCGGCCAATGAACTTATTTTTTGCATGGCGCCAATACCATCGTTTTTTGGCGGATGCGGATAAATGGTTTCGTTGTATTTTAATTGTCCTTGTGCATCTAAGCATACCAGTTTACAACCGGTTCTAAATCCAGGGTCGATAGCCAAAACCCGTTTTTCGCCCAATGGCGCACCCAATAACAATTGTTTTAGGTTTTTAGCGAATACGCCAATGGCCGATTCATCGGCTTTTTCCTTGGCTTTTTGCAGCGCTTCATTACTTAACGATGGAAACAACAAGCGTTTGTAAGCATCTTGAATGGCCGTTTGTATGTGTTCCGCGCAAGCGTTATGGCTTTTAATAAGGCGTCTTTCAATATAATTTAAAGCGCGATCGTCATCTATATTTATTTTTACGCGAACAAATCCTTCTTTTTCTGCCCTTAAAATAGCTAATAGACGATGTGATGGAATTCTGCTTAAATTTTCTTCCCAATCAAAGTAATCTTTAAACTTTTGAGCCTGCTCTTCACTTGCTTTTGTTTTTATCACTTTCGTGGAAATCATAGCAAATCGCTCGAGCTGATGACGGATATTATTCCGGATATCGGTACGCTCGTTAATCCATTCTGCAATAATATGGCGAGCACCTTCCAAAGCGTCTTCAACTGATTTAACATCACCTTTTACATATCTCAATGCAATGGATTCCAAATCGTTTGCATTTTGAGACATAATAATTTTTGCGAGTGGTTCCAAGCCGTTTTGTCGCGCTTTTTCAGCTTTTGTTTTTCGGCTTTTTTTATAAGGCAAGTATAAATCTTCGAGCGCTGTTACATCTTGGGTCGATTCTATCTTTTGCTTTAATTCATCCGTTAAAACCGCTTGTTCTTCAAGTGCTTTTAAAATGGCAAGCTTTCTTTTTTTTAAAGCTTCAAATAGATCTTTGTACTTTACAATATCTCCAATTTGAAGTTCATCTAAATTTCCGGTTCGTTCTTTTCGGTAGCGCGAAATAAACGGAATGGTACAATCTTCATTAAGCAATGCAATGGTGTTTTTCACACCTTGTTTCGGAAGCTTCGTTTGTTGGATGATATATTTTATCATGGGCTTTCAAAAAATTAAAGTTTAATCAAATCTAAGTGATTTCAAACTTAATTTAACTAAAAAAACCTGTCATGTTTTAACATAACAGGTCTAATTTCATTTTATTCTTTAGGCATCTTTTTAGCCCAATTAAAAGAAATCTAAATTTTAACAATGCGTATTATAGGCGTCAACCAAGTTTTCTGCAATTAATTCTGCTGGTCTGCCTTCAATGTGGTGGCGCTCTAACATGTGCACCAATTCGCCATCTTTAAACAAGGCCACACATGGTGAACTTGGAGGAAACGGAATCATATATTCTCGAGCCTTATCAACAGCTTCCTTATCAACACCTGCAAAAACAGTGGTTATATGGTCTGGTCGTTTGGCGTTTTGTAAACTCATTCTCGCCCCTGGGCGCGCATTGGCCGCTGCACAACCGCAAACCGAATTTACAACCACTAAAGTCGTTCCTTCCTTTGCTAAAGCAGCATCAACAGCCTCGGCAGTTTGTAACTCTTCAAAACCAACATTGGTTAAATCTTCGCGCATTGGTTTTACTAATTCTGCTGGATACATATCTTAATTTTTTATTATTAATAATTATGCTGCAAAGTTAATCAAAAAACGTGTAATTAAGGTTAGGGCGTTCCCTTAAAACGCTTATAGCGTTATAAGGTCAGGCTATCCGCTATATCTTTTGCAAAAAAGCAAAAGGATGCCGCTTCTATCCTTAACGCAGGGGTTTGCATTGGGCATTTCAACTTTGCTCAAAACAGACACCATCGAAATGTAACAAAACCCTATAAAGTTCAACTAACAATAGTATATTTGAACCATAATAAAAACAAGAAAACAACATGAGTTTTTCAAAATGGATAGGTGGAGCTTTGGGCTGGTCGTTTGGTGGGCCAATTGGGGCCATAATCGGATTAGCAATAGGGAGCCTAATAGACTCCATGGCAAACGGTAGTGGCAATCCGCTTTTAGGAGAAAGAGAAACCAAAAGCCGCAGAAGATCAACTTATAGAACACAACCCAGACAACGCCCACAAACACAATCGGGCGATTTTGAAGTAAGCTTGTTGATTTTAGCCTCGGTAGTTATAAAGGCCGATGGAAAACAAGACCAGCGCGAATTGGATTTTGTGCGTCAGCAATTTTTAAACATGTACGGCAAAGAACGCGCAAATCATGCTTTTAAATTGTTTAAAAACATAAGCAAACAAAACATTTCGTTACGGCCAGTATGTTTACAAATAAAACAAATGATGGATCATCCATCGCGTTTACAGCTTATCCATTTTTTGTTTGGCATTGCCAAAGCCGATGGTTTTGTAACCGATAATGAGGTAAAACAAATTTATACCATTGCGGGGTATTTGGGGGTTAGCGCGCGCGATTACGAGAGTATCAAGGCCATGTTTTACAACAGTAGCGACAACGCTTATAAAATATTGGAGATTGATAAAAGTGCGACCGACGACGAGATAAAAAGAGCCTATCGAAAAATGGCAAAAAAATACCATCCCGATAAAGTCATCCATTTAGGTAAAGAACACCAAAAAGGCGCCGAAGAAAAATTCAGGCAAGTGCAAATGGCTTACGAGCAGTTACAAAAGGAGCGTGGGTTTTAACAAATCAAAAAAAACCTTGACTTTATAAAGCCAAGGTTTTTTAAAAATATTAGATTAGCTTGTACTTAAGCTTGGTGAAATTCTTCAACGTGTAAAATCTCCAACTTTTTCTCACCATTTCTAAAAGGCCAAGTGATTAAATCGCCAACTTTTCGGCCGACTGTAGCCACGGCAACATCACTCAAAATTGAAGATTTACGCTTTTTATTATTCTTTTTATCGGTTGAAACGAATATGTATTCCTCTTCTTTATTCGCCGTGTGGTCCATAATTTTTACCCTACGGTTCACCGTTACAACGTCGTTAGGTAATTCTCTTCGACGTACTTGTTTAGCACCTTTTAATTCTTCAAGTAAAAGCTCTTCTTCTTGTTGGGTTACTTTTTTTCTTCTTACATGATCTTTGATCATATCGTATATTCCGGTTGTTAAAATAACTTGTTCTTGCATTATATTGATATTTAAAACTTTCTTTTTTTAAGGCTTTTATGACTGACTCAAACCATTAAACGCAGCATAAATCATGTAAATGTTTAACCGTAAAAGCAACTTTTAAAAAAGAAAAAAATGATTAAATTTTATTCTGAAACCCTGTAGAAATACCCTGTCTTGAGTCTTGACAGGGATTATAGAATAAACTCTTTGGAGTGATTTAAAAAAATATCATCGTGCAAATAAGGTATTGATAAATATACCCTATCAGAACCTGCTTGTTTGTATAAAAAATTACTTGTAGCCATGTTGTATCACGAATAGGTGCAAAGATAATCTTTAAAAGTGACAAAAGCAAAACACACTGATTTTTAGGTGGCTAGATGTATTTTACTCCTCAAAAACAACCGTACTTTTATCTTTGGTAACAGTCAATTTTATGGTTCGTCCCAAAATCAACGCCCGATTATCATCTTCGTGTCCAGCAGGCATGTTAAAGGCAATCGGGAAATCGTAATCTGCCAAAGCATCTAAAATAAGCTGCTCTATCGAGCTTCCCCAAGGCGTTGTGTTTTTCCGTATTTTATTGATATCGCCCACAATAACACCTTTGCAATTATCAAAGTAACCAGCGCGTTTTAAGCTTTGCAACATACGGTCAATGTGGTATTTGTGCTCTCCAACTTCTTCAATAAACAGTATTTTTCCAGACACGTCAATACTGGTTTCAGAGCCCAACATGGTGTGTAATAAAGTTAAGTTGCCACCAACAAGCTGTCCGGTACTCGCGCCTGTTTTATTGTATTCAGAACCTTCTAACGTATAGCTTAAAGGTTTTCCGAAAATGGCATCTTTAAAGGTTGAAATGGTTTCTTTAATGGCTTCCAAATCATCAATCATGCTGGTGCACATCATGGCATGGAGACTTTCAAAACCTTCGTTATGCAATTGATTGTGCAATGCTGTAATATCAGAGTAACCAATCAGCCATTTGGGATGGTTTTTAAATTTTGTAAAGTCTATATTATCAAGAATTCTAACCGTTCCGTAGCCTCCGCGAGCGCACATAATGGCACTAATTGTGGGGTCGTCTAGCGCGTTTTGGTAATCTTCACAACGCTCGCTATCGGTTCCTGCAAAATGATTATTTTGATTAAAAACGTGTTTGCCAACCACGGTGTGCAGGCCCCAACTTTTAAGCAATGTTCGGGTTGCTTCTATTTCTTTGAATTTGTTTTTTAAAATACCCGAAGGCGCAACAATAGCAACTGTATCTCCCGCCTTTAAATAAGGTGGTTGTATTAATTTTTTGGGTGCCATATCTTGTGCAGAAATGGATATGTTTCCAAATAAAAAAAGCGAACAACTTAAAACGAGAATTAAAATATTTTTTGTCATAATGTAAATTTACATTTTTTTTCTAAATAGCCTTCAAAATGCGTATTTTTACGGCTTGTTAAAATCAAACGTTATTAGAGGAGATAAGTAACGTGGTAATGTTTTCAAAGATTACCACATTTTTTATCAAACACCTCACAATGAAAGTTTAATTCGAATTTCATAATGAATCAACCACAACGATATACCATTACTGCGGCATTACCTTACACCAACGGCTCAATCCACATCGGGCATTTAGCGGGTGTTTATGTCCCGGCCGATATTTATGCACGCTATTTGCGTTTAACAGGAAACGATGTGCTTTTTGTATGCGGCAGCGACGAACACGGTGTGCCCATTACCATTAAAGCAAAAAGCGAAGGCGTTTCTCCGCAAGATATAGTCGACAAATATCACGCCATTATAAAAGCCTCTTTTGAAGATTTTGGGATAACGTTCGATAATTATTCACGTACATCGGCTAAAATTCATCATGAAACGGCATCGGAGTTTTTTACCACTTTAAACGATAAAGGTGAGTTTATTGAAGAAACCACCGAACAATTATTTGATGAAGAAGCCAACCAATTTTTAGCAGACCGTTTTGTTATAGGCACTTGCCCAAAATGTGGCAACGAAGAAAGCTATGGCGATCAATGTGAAAACTGCGGCACCAGCCATAATGCCACCGATTTGATCAATCCGAAATCAGCAATTACGGGTAATGTTCCTACTTTAAAACAAACCAAACACTGGTTTTTACCGTTGGATAAACACGAGGATTTTTTAAAAGAATGGATTTTAAAAGGCCATAAAAAAGATTGGAAACCCAATGTTTACGGACAAGTAAAATCGTGGATTGACGATGGTTTGCGTCCGCGTGCCGTAACCCGCGATTTAGATTGGGGTATTCCCGTACCCGCCGAAGGTGGCGAAGGCAAAGTGCTTTACGTTTGGTTTGATGCGCCTATTGGTTATATTTCTTCAACTAAAGAATGGGCCGCTCGTGAAGGGAAAGATTGGAAACCCTATTGGAAAGGCGAAAACACAAAATTGGTACACTTCATAGGTAAGGATAATATTGTTTTTCATTGCATCATCTTTCCGGCCATGCTTAAGGCGGAAGGTTCTTATATTTTACCGGAAAATGTGCCCGCAAACGAATTTTTAAATTTAGAAGGCAATAAACTGTCTACCTCTAAAAACTGGGCAGTTTGGTTAACGGAATATTTGCAGGATTTCCCGAACCAACAAGATGTACTTCGTTATGTATTAACCGCAAATGCTCCAGAAACCAAGGATAACGATTTTACTTGGAAAGATTTTCAAGCACGAAACAATAACGAATTGGTGGCTATTTTTGGCAATTTTATTAATCGTGTTGTGGTGCTAACCAACAAATATTACAGTGGAATTGTTCCAGTGCCTAATGAATTATCGCAAATCGATAATGAGACTTTGGCAACGGTAAAAGCATATCCCGATGTTATTGCGAGTTCCATTGAGCGCTACCGTTTTAGAGAAGCGGGACAAGAACTTATGAATTTAGCCCGATTAGGTAATAAATATTTGGCCGATGAAGAGCCGTGGAAGGTCATTAAGGTAGACGAAGAGCGTACTAAAACCATCATGTACGTAGCGCTTCAAATTGCATCAGCTTTAGCCACCTTAAGCGAACCTTTTTTACCCTTTACTTCAAAAAAATTAAAAGATATCCTTGGGATTGCTCAAATGGACAAAAACGAAAACGATGGTCATACTGAGCTTGTTGAAGCACTTCAATGGAATGAAGTAAGCACTAAAGATGTATTAATTCCAGCAAACCATCAAATTGGAAAAGCAGAATTGTTGTTCTCCAAAATTGAAGACGACACCATTAAAAAGCAATTGGAGAAATTAGAGGCGAGTAAAAAAGCCAATGAAATCGCAAATGCCACTGTTGAGCCTCAAAAAGACACCATTACTTTTGAAGATTTTACTAAGTTAGATATTCGAGTTGGCACTATTTTAGAAGCAGAAAAAATGCCTAAAACCAAAAAATTGTTAAAGCTTAAAGTCGATACGGGCATTGATGTGCGCACCATAGTTTCCGGAATTGCAGAAAGCTTTACAGCCGAAGAAGTGGTTGGAAAACAAGTAACCGTTTTAGTGAATCTTGCTCCAAGAGCGCTTCGCGGTGTAGAAAGTCAAGGCATGATTTTAATGACCGAAACCCCAGATGGAAAATTGGTGTTTGTAAACCCAGATACTTCTAAGGTTGCAAATGGATTGCAAATAAGTTAAAACATTGTTTTTGGATGTTAAATAAACCAAGTTCTCAAATAAAGCAATACTCATGTAAAAATTGGATTTGGCTATTTTTACGGACTATCATATTTATTTAGGAGAGATATTGAAAATTTAACTAACTATCTCAATTGCAAATGGTCCGCAATAGTTTAATTTATCAACCAAAATGATGGATAAGAGAAACCCAATACAATAGGATATAAAGTTAAGAGGTGCATTTTAAAAGCGATACCCTAATAAAATATAAATCCTTTTGGTTGGTGAACTCAAGTTTTCAAATTCTGATATACCATTGCCTCTTTCGTGCCTAGCTTCAAGAGATAATTTCTTGTGTTTTATGCCTGCCCCTAGAATATAGCTTTGTTCGTATTTACGACTTCTATCGAGTGCTTTTTCCTCAACAACTCTTTCATTGCCAAAAAAGTTTATTTCTTGTTTTTTGTAATTTTTTTCTTTTATGGCAAAGCCATTAGATATTCCTAAATTAATAAATGCACGTAATGATTTTTGGTTTAAGGGGATATTAAAACGTAATAAATTGTTAAGTTTTATATACGAATAATCAAACTGAACTAAAGTATTAACATCTCCGGTTTCATTTCTAAAAGAATGATGACGACCTTCATATTTTGCTTGACTGTATATAAGCTCATTGTTCAAGGACCATTTTTGGAGGTTTCTAGAAAAAAAGATATCAATAAAAATACCAGATGTAAAGTCTGTCGATTGACTAAAATCTGTTTCCGTAAGATAATTCAAAGATGTCTTTCCATTAAATTCTAATTTACTCAAAGATATGCCGGCTAGCACTCCAATATCGGCAGATACTTTTTCTTTCTTTTTTTGGAAAATAATCTCTTCTTGAGAACAGTTATAGTAATGTTGAAAAAGTTTTTCTAAGCTTTTTTGAGTATATTCCGTATAAGCTAGTTTTAATCGAGTTGATGGGCAATCATCACTAAGGTACAAGTCCAATTGCCCCTTGTATTTCTTGTTTTCTTTTAAGAGTCCATAAGATGTATATTTTTTATACATTAGTAGAACAAAATCGTTTCCTCGCTTTATATAAAAATTGTCTCTGCCTTTAATACTTTTGTGGTAATATAAATTTTTAGAACCTTTAAATAGGGTTTGTAAAAAAACGGTATCTAGTTTGATGTTTAACTCTGGATAATCTTGCAATATATTAGTTTGCACAGGACTAGTTTCTCTTTTCACAATGGCACTTACATAAATTTCATCTTTAACACTAAATTCAATAATATTAGTTTGATTATAAGTTTTTGCTTGCTGATCTGTTTTTTTCTTAAAGGTTATTTTGTTCGGGTTTACACTCCAGTTTTTATAGTCTACAA
This sequence comes from Hwangdonia lutea, assembly GCF_032814565.1. Lineage (GTDB taxonomy): Bacteria > Bacteroidota > Bacteroidia > Flavobacteriales > Flavobacteriaceae > Hwangdonia > Hwangdonia lutea. Next base: position 1,404,761 of record NZ_CP136521.1, on the reverse strand, counting down.
AACCATGTATGGTATCTTTTGTAGTTTTAATAATGTAACCAGGTAAATAGTTTTCTTGAGAATGAGATATATGAAAAATAAGAATTGTAAATAAGGTAAACAGGAATTTATTGGTAAGCTTTTTTGTTTGCATATAATATAAAATTTAGATAATAAATATATGTATTTCAATATTAAATTTGTAGTATTTTATAACTTTTTATTTAGTAATAGATTTACCCTGATGTAAATAGGGGCTTTTTCAAAACCACCTTCTAATAAGATGTGATTTTCATTAAATCCAACCTCACATCATATATCGTATGTATTAGTAAACGTATCAATATTTTAATCAAAAGCATCAAGATACTTTATCACTTATTGCTAGTTTTGATGAAACATTAAAATAATAAACATTATGAAACACCTACTAATATTACTGTTAACAGTTACTTTTGTGTCCTGCGGAAGTACTAAAACCGTACGGCAAGCAAAAAAAACCATTAAAGGAAATTGGACACTAACCTCGGTAACCTATAATAAAACAGGTACTTACAATGTAACCTTGCTAAACGATGCTTCAAAAGCATGTTTTGAAGGTAGCACATGGCAATTTGTACCAAACAATAACACCGGAACATATGCCATAAACCAAACGGCGTGTAACACAGGTGAACGTTATTTTAATTTCACAATTCAAGAAGTTGATGCGCAAACGGGACTCTATGATTTTCTGTTGAAACCAACAAACGAAAAAGGAAAATCGGAGACCAATCAAGGATTTAGAATAAAGCTGAAAGCGCTTTCTGAAACCTCAATGCAATGGGAGCAGACGGTTTTAGTTGACGGTGCTCCATTTGTTATTACAATGAATTTCACGCTGCAATAGATTGAGGTTAATTCGTCTAAATTCAATAAAAACAATTTAAAATATAAAATGATGAAAATGAATATAAAAAACATAGGAATAACTTTTTTAAGTTTGGTTATGGCTTTGAGTTTAATAAACTGTAAGGCTGTTGAAAATGCAAATAACAAACAAAAAGGCGCTGTAATTGGTGCAACGGGTGGCGCTATTTTAGGAGCCATTATTGGAAACAATGTTGGTAAAGGCGGTAATGGCGAATTAGGCGCTGTTATTGGAGGCGTTGTTGGTGGCGGTGCTGGAGTGCTTATTGGAAACAAAATGGACAAACAAGCTCAAAAAATTGAAGAAGAAATTCCAGGCGCACAAGTAGAACGCGTAGATAACGGTATCGTTGTTACTTTTGATGAGAATAGTGGCGTTTACTTTGCTACGGCAAAATATAATATTAATTCTGCTTCGCAGGAAACCTTGAATAAATTGGCTAATGTGTTTAAAGAATACCCAGACACCAATATTCTTGTAGTTGGGCATACCGATAGTGTAGGTAGCGATGAATCGAACATGATACTTTCAAAAAACAGGGCCTATGCCGTTACAAATTACTTAAAAGGAAAAGGCTTGAGCTCTGGACGTTTTACCACCAATTGGTTTGGCGAATCGCAACCCATGCACGATAATGCTACAGCCGAAGGACGTGCCAAAAACCGTCGTGTAAATGTTGCCATTGTACCTAGCGAAAAAATGATTGAAGAAGCTAAGCAACAAGCACAAAATTAACATGAGTTTTACCGTAAAAGAAAAACAAAAAAGCCAACTTATTTTAAGTTGGCTTTTTGCATATAAAGTAGGTACTTTAAATTAGTCTAAGGCAGGTATACGTAAAACTTGTCCTGGATATATTTTGTCCGGGTCGGTAAGCATTGGCTTATTGGCTTCAAAAATTTCTGGATACTTCATGGCGTTTCCATAATAGGTTTTAGCTATTTTACCTAAAGTGTCACCACTTACAACGGTGTGAAATTGTGCTTCTGGCTCTACATGCTCAACTGTCATTTGGTCGTCTACCGTTGCAATACCGTTTGAATTGCCTACTACCAAAACTACTTTTTCCTTTGTAGCTTGATTGTATGCTTTTCCTGTAATGGTGGCTGCATCGTCATCAATATGCACATTTAAATTTTCAACCTGCAGTTGTAAATCGTTAATTGTTTCTTCTAGTTTTCTTGCAGCGGCCTCTTCCAGTTTAAGCTCTTTTGCTGCGGCTTCGGCAGCTTCTTCAGCGTCTGTTTTTCCTATGCCAAATACTTTGGCGCCTGCGTTTTTAATGAATGAAAATAGTCCCATTTTTGTTTTGTTTTTAAGTGTTACTGATTAATTTTTGTTCAGGTTAAAATACGTTATTTTATCGATACATAAGTTTAGACACAGAAAGAATTTATTTGTCACAATATATTTTATAAAAAAGAAACTGCCTAAAGCAAAGTGCCTTAAACAGTTTCTCAACTAAATAACCAACCAAAATTTTTATTAAACCCTAGTGTTTTTTCTTGGGTTGTCTACTTTATTTTTTCTATGCTTACGCATGATGTTTCTTTTTAAGGTTTCTTTTCTTTTTACATCACCATTTTTTAAATATTGGATGTATCCTCGACCTTCAAACTCGTAAACGGTTTCAGAGGCTGGGTGAAACAATTCTATCTTGGCATCATTTAAAATGGTTAATTCGAAATGTTCATTGTCGAAGGAATCATAATCTAATGTTAAAGTTTTAAGCTTTGTGTTTCCGGTAATATTTCCAACGCCATAAAACCCGGTGTAATCCCAAATTAGATTGTTCAAACTTGTTCCGTTTTCATCTTGCGAACTTCTAAAAGTATCGTCGTTTCCACCCGCTAAAAACTGCAGATAGTTTTCGTTGTCAAACTCATTAATGGCACCAAACTCACTGGTGTATGTTTTTTCCCAAGCTTCGTATTCTTGTAAGAAATAATGAATATTGTCGTAGAACACAAAATCGTAATCGAAATTACTACGTTGGTAACCGTCTAAAAAATAAGATGTATCGTTATTTGGATTATATAATTCAATGGTATTATTATCTATTTGATACACATCAAAAGTTTCAAACCCATCCACATCGTGGTTTACATCTAAAATCATATCATAGGCACTGTAATCTGCAACGGCAATGCCGTAACCACTACCACTGCTGCCGAGACCAACTAAGTTGTTGTTGGCAAACATAACGCCGTTTTTAAACGAAATGGTAAACGCTTTTTGCAAAAACGGGGTGGTGCCGTAGCCACTCGTACTATTAATATCAACATACCATAACTCGTATAAGCTTAACAATTGGTTTATTGAAATGGTTGGTTCCTCATCAATTATATTGGTTTCTACATAGCAAGATGTAAATAGTGTTGCTGATAAAGCAAAAGTTAAAAGTAATTTTACAGTCTTCATAATCAAACATTTTTAGGGTTTCTTTTTACATAGTTTCAAAACACGTGCCAAAAAACAAGTGTGAATATTTTATGTGCTTAAAATTGATAGTTTTTTTACGTATTTTTGAGATTCAAATAATAAATGTTTTTTATGGATAAACCTTTAAAATATGCGGTTTTTGGCGCAGGAAGTTGGGCAACGGCCATTGTAAAAATGCTCTGCGAAAATTTAGATGAAGTTGGGTGGTACATGCGCAGTGTTTACACCAAAGAACATTTATTAAAAGAACAACACAACCCGAATTATTTAAGTTCGGTTGAGTTTCATTTGGAGCAATTGAAGCTGAGTAACGATATTAATGAAATTGCCGATTATGCCGATGTTTTAATATTTGTAATTCCTTCGGCTTTTATGCATTCTGAATTGGAAAAATTAACTACCAATATTGAAAACAAAATTATTGTTTCGGCTGTGAAAGGAATCATGCCAGAAACGGGACTGTTGGTTGGCGAACACTTTCATGATGTTTATAAAATCCCTTACGATAATATTGCCGTAATTGCCGGTCCTTGCCATGCCGAAGAGGTTGCGCTAGAGCGTTTATCGTATTTAACGGTATCCTGTTCCGATGCTGAAAAAGCCCAAATTATAGCCAATAATTTATCGAGCCATTACATTAAAACCAAAATTAGTGACGATGTTATCGGTATCGAATATGCCGTTATGCTTAAAAATATTTATGCCATTGCGGCAGGAATTGCGCACGGATTGGGGTATGGCGACAATTTCCAAAGTGTGTTAATGAGTAATGCCATTCGGGAAATGAAACGGTTTATAAAAAGGCGGCATAAAATGAAGCGCAACATTAATAATTCGGCATATTTGGGCGATTTATTGGTAACGGGTTACTCGGTGTTTTCCAGAAACCGCATGTTTGGAAACATGATTGGTAAGGGCTACACTGTAAAATCCGCTCAAATGGAAATGAATATGGTTGCCGAAGGTTATTATGCTACAAAAAGCGCCCATTTACTCCATGAAAAAAATGGTAAAAAAGCAAAAATTCCTATTATAAATGCCGTTTACGAGGTTTTATATGAAAATAAAAACCCTAAAAAAGTGTTTTTAAAACTAACGGAAAAGTTGGATTAATCTAAACTAAGACACCTATTTATTTCACTGATTACTCTTTAAAGCGAGGCTATATATTCCATTTTTCAATTGAAATATTTTGAATGCGATTATAGCTATTGTTTCTCAACTGTTTTCTGAGACTATCAAGTGTATTAGATTCTGTGTAGGTATACATTATGAAATGGCGTGTTAATATTAAAAAAAGAAGTTTCTGATTTTTTGGTGATGATATAAAAATGAAAAAGGTGAACAGATGTTCACCTTTTTGCCCCAAATCTACCATAAACTTAACCTACTTATGTTATGGTGGAACAAATATATAACGCTGAAACAGCCCACTAAAATATTTTAGTTAAACGGCTTATATATTGGCTTAAATGAGTTAATACTGATTATTTAAGGAAAAAGACCCTGTTTCAATTTTATTGTGAGAAAAAAGTAAAACGCATAAAAAAAGGCGAACAGAAGTTCACCTTTTTTTGCCCCAAATCTACCATGAACTTAACCTACTTATGTTATGGTGATACCAATTTATGCGTATTTAATAGAAATCGAATATTTTTTAGACGAACGGTTGTTTTTTTCAGATTAAATGTTTTTCTAAAAAAATCATGTACTAGAGTGTTATCCATTTATAACTCAATAAGCACGTTCTTTATTGCCTTCGAAAAAGTTAATAAAAGCCCTATTTACAACTCGGTTTCCGCCAACGGTTGGATAGTTTCCTGTAAAGTACCAATCACCCAAATGCTCTGGGCAAGCTTTATGTAAATTTTCTACAGGTTGAAAAATAATTTTAACCTCAGCCTTTATACAGTCGTCACTTAATAATTCGGCAGCTTTATCCGATATTTCTTCATCAGTAAATGGATCATATATTTCCTTAACAAAATTCTTGACATCTTTATCGTCTAATTCGGTTTGAACCAAGCACTTATTATAAACATCTTCAACAATATGGTACATGTTTCTGTCTTTTAACAAAGCCAATGCAGCTCTAAAAGCTATGAGTGTTTCAAGGTTTGCCATATCGATACCGTAACAATCTGGGTAACGTATTTGTGGCGCCGAGGAAACGACTACAATTTTTTTAGGGTGCAACCTGTCCAGCATTTTAAGAATACTCATTTTTAAAGTGGTACCACGAACAATACTATCGTCAATTATTACTAAATTATCGGTGGGTTTTATAACGCCATAAGTAACATCGTAAACGTGCGCTACCAAATCGTCGCGACTGCTATCTTCGGTAATAAACGTACGTAGTTTAACATCTTTAATGGCTATTTTTTCAATGCGTGGTCTTTCCTCTAAAATTTCGGTGACTTTTTTGGCAGACATTTTACCGCCACCGTTTAAAATGGCTTCTGTTTTCTTTTCGTTTAAATAATCTTCAACGGTTTCTATCATTCCGAAAAAAGAGGTTTCAGCGGTATTTGGAATATATGAAAACACCGTGTTTTTGGTGTCGTCATCAATAGCTTCCAGAACTTTTGGCATCAATAATTTACCAAGCATTTTACGCTCTTGATATATTTCGGCATCACTTCCTCGAGAAAAATAAATACGTTCAAACGAACAGGATTTTCTTTCTAAAGGGTCTAATATTTTTTTAATGGATACTTTGCCAGATTTTTTGGTAATGATAGCGTGTCCGGGTTTTAATTCTTTAACGTCGTCAAAATCTACATTAAAAACCGTTTGAATTACGGGGCGCTCTGAAGCCACTACCACTATTTCGTCATCCTTATAATAGTACGTTGGGCGAATACCGGCTGGGTCTCTTAAAACGAAAGCGTCGCCATGGCCAATAAGTCCTGCCATAGCATAACCACCGTCCCAGTTTTTTGCAGCGCGTTTTAGTATTTTGCTAACTTTTAAGCGTTTTGCAATTAATGGAGAAGCTTCTTGTTTATTATAGCCTTCTTTTTTTAGGTCTCTGTAAATTTTACTCACGGCATCATCTAAAAAATGGCCGATTTTTTCCATAATGGTAATGGTATCGGTATATTCTTTTGGGTGCTGCCCCAGCTCAATCAAATTACTAAAAAGCTCTTTAACGTTGGTCATGTTAAAGTTTCCAGCCATGATTAGGTTTCTGTGCATCCAATTGTTTTGTCTTAAAAACGGATGTACGCTTTCAACGCTGTTCTTTCCAAAAGTGCCATAACGCACATGACCTAAAAGAACTTCGCCTATATACGGAATGTGCTTTTTTTGTGCCGCAACATCATTAGCATATTCCGGATGATTGGTAAGTTCTTTGTTTATACGTTCGTTAATTTGTGCAAAAATATCTTGAATGGGCTGTTGGGCTATAGAGCGCACTCTACTTATGTATCGCTCTCCTGGTTTTGTATCTAATTTAATGCTTGCAAAACCAGCACCATCCTGCCCGCGGTTGTGCTGTTTTTCCATCATTAAATACATTTTATTTACGCCATAAAATGCGCTACCGTATTTTTCTTTATAATACTCCAGTGGTTTTAAAAGCCTTATCATGGCTATGCCACATTCGTGTTTTAATACATCACTCATTCTTAATAATTGTTTTCGCTTTCGCGGAAATTATAAATTGTTCAGATTCCTGCTTTCGCAGGAATGACAAATTTTTGATACCAAAATAAAAACTCATTTTGGAGGTTTGTTTTAAATTAAAAACGCGCTCTATTTTTGAGCGCGTTGGTTTATGCTAATTCTATATCAAACTGCGTTAATTGCTTAAATTGCAATAAGCGTCTGTGAACTTCTTCATTCGTTAGATTCACCATACGTTCGGTTCCAAATTTTTCAACGCAAAACGAGGCCAATGTCGAGCCGTATATTACGGCGTTTTTCATGTTATCGAACGAGGTGTCTCCTGTTTTTGCAATGTAACCGGCAAATCCTCCGGCAAAGGTATCGCCAGCACCCGTTGGATCGAAAACCTCCTTAAGCGGTAAAGCAGGTGCAAAAAACACATGGTCATGATGAAACAATAAGGCTCCGTGCTCTCCTTTTTTAATCACGACGTATTTGGGTCCCATAGCGTGTATTTTTTGTGCTGCGACTACCAATGAATATTCACCGGTTAACTGTCGGGCTTCTTCATCGTTTATGGTAATCACATCAACACGTTTTATAACGTTATGTAAATCATCTAATGCGGAATCCATCCAAAAATTCATAGTATCTAAAATAACCAACTTTGGTTTGGAATTCATTTGGTCTAACACGCTTAGTTGGACGATAGGATGTAAATTTCCTAACATAACCACATCGGCTTCACGATAATTTTCTGGTACAACAGGATTAAAATCGGCGAGCGTATTTAGTTCTGTTACGAGTGTGTCTCTGGAATTCATGTCGTTATGGTAGCGTCCGCTCCAAAAAAACGTTTTACCTTCTTTTACGATTTCCACTCCGGAGAGATCGATATTTTTGTTTGATAATAAATCGAGATAATCTTGAGGAAAATCGCCACCTACAACAGATACGGCTGTGGCATCAACATTAAAATGAGACGCTGCAAGACCTATAAAAGTGGCCGCACCACCAAGAATTTTATCGGTTTTTCCGAAAGGCGTTTCAATGGCATCAAAAGCCATGGTGCCCACTATTACTAATTTACCCATAAAAAGGTGTTATAATTTTTTGCAAATATAAGTGTTTTATGTGCTAATAAACGAATTTATTTCCGCCCAAAATCCGCAGGAATTTCTCCCCAAGCTTTGGTTTCCCATTTTACAATAACGGTTTTGTAGCTATTGGTATTTAGCCAATCAATGGCTCTATCAACAAGTTCAAAAAGGGTTTTGTTTTTTTCGTTACGAGGTAACTTCGTGTTGCATTTTTTCTTTTTCACCCAACTTATGGCGGTTCTAGAATCGGTATATAATATGCGGTCGCTATTGTTTTTTTTAAGCAGTGCCAAGCCATGTACAATAGCCAGAAACTCACCTATATTATTGGTGCCCTCTTCAAAAGGGCCTTGAATAAAGAGTTGCTTTTTTGTTTTGGTATCAACACCTCTATACTCCATTTTTCCGGGGTTTCCGCTGGAAGCGGCATCAACTGATATGGAATTGTAATTGGGTTGCCCTATTTTTTTAAGTTGGGCTTCAGAAAGTTCGCTTTTAAACTTTGTTGTTTTCCCGATGTAATCTTTATAGTTTCCTGTTAGCGCGTTTTTTGCGGCATTAAAGGTTGAAAACGATTTGTAAACGGCACCTTGGTAATCTTTAATTTGGGCTTTGCAATCGTTCCAAGATTCAAAAACGCCTGTTTTGTGGCCTTTCCAAACGGTGTAATATTTTTTCTTTTTTTTACTCATTTGGTCATTCCTTTTAAGGCGGAAATTTTAATAAATATGATATGTTTTTTCTTTGACACGAATTTCAATAATTAACACTAAATATTTTGGGATTTAGTTTTTGTTATTTGAGTAATTGATTAACAACTTTTGGAAAATGTTCCATCTCCAATTCATGAATCTTAGCCGCAACATCTTCGGCTGAATCATTTGGATCTACATCACATGTCGCTTGAAAAATAATGGCGCCTTCATCATAATGTTCATTTACATAATGGATGGTAATACCAGTTTCGGTTTCGTTGTTCGCAACCACGGCCTTGTGCACATGCATACCGTACATGCCTTTGCCGCCATATTTTGGTAATAAAGCCGGATGCACATTAATAACTTTATTTGGGAATGCATTTAAAATATTATCGGGGAATTTCCATAAAAAACCTGCCAACACGATTAAATCTGGTTGCGATGCTTTTAAAATATTTAAAACATCATCGGTTTGGGTAAGGGCTATTTTATTGAATGACAATGCACTTACCTTCAGTTTTTTACAGCGCTCTAAAACTTTGGCATGAGGATTGTTGGTAAGCACCTGAATAACAGACGCATTATGGCTGTTTTGAAAAAACTTAATTAAATTTTCAGCATTAGTACCACTTCCGGACGCAAAAATTACAATACGTTTCATCTGTTGGTTTGTATTTTAAAATTAATATCAGGTGTCATTCGTAAATCGAATTTACAACAATGTTCAGCAAAATTATCGGGCTCATTTCATTTTATAGCCAATAATGTTAATATTATTCAAACAAAAAAAATAATTATTAACAATTAGCTGCAAAAATATAAATACTTAAAAGTAATTTTAGTAAATTACCGACACATTTTTAGAGTAAAGGTGTGTTTTAAAAATAAAGTTTTTTATTTTTGCCAACTAATTAAAACTTAAAATTAAAATATTATGTCAGACATTGCATCAAGAGTAAAAGCGATTATCGTTGATAAATTAGGAGTTGATGAAAACGAAGTTGTAACAGAAGCTAGCTTCACAAACGATTTAGGAGCAGACTCTTTAGACACTGTAGAATTAATTATGGAATTTGAAAAAGAATTCGATATCCAGATTCCAGACGATCAAGCTGAAAACATTGCAACAGTAGGTCAAGCTATATCTTATATTGAGGCTGCAAAATAAGCACTAGAATTTATGGAAATAAAGCGAGTTGTAGTCACAGGATTAGGGGCTTTAACACCAATTGGCAATACCAAAGATGAATATTGGGACGGTTTAGTTAGTGGTAAAAGTGGTGCTGCGCCTATAACGTATTATGATACCGAAAAGTTTAAAACCAAATTCGCTTGCGAGGTTAAAAACTTTAACGCAACAGATTTTCTTGATAGAAAGGAAGCGCGGAAAATGGATAAGTTTGCACAATATGCTATGGTAGCGGCAGACGAGGCCATTGAAGACGCCAAATTAAACCTTGAGAAAGTTGATAAATTGCGTGTTGGTGTTATATGGGGCGCTGGTATTGGTGGATTGGAAACCTTTCAGCAAGAAGTTTTAAACTTTGCAGAAGGCGATGGCACACCAAGATTTAACCCATTCTTTATTCCTAAAATGATAGCAGATATTGCACCTGCAAACATCTCTATAAAACATGGTTTTATGGGGCCAAATTACACCACGGTTTCAGCCTGTGCATCTTCAGCCAACGCGATGTTCGATGCTCTAAACTCCATACGTTTAGGGTACTGCGATGTAGTTGTAACGGGAGGAAGTGAAGCAGCTGTAACCATTGCCGGAATGGGCGGCTTTAATGCGATGCACGCACTATCTACAAGAAACGAAAGCCCAGAAACAGCTTCGAGACCTTTTGATGGAACCCGCGACGGTTTTGTTTTAGGTGAAGGCGCTGGCGCTTTAATTTTAGAAGAGTACGAGCATGCCAAGGCAAGAGGCGCTAAAATTTATGCCGAAGTAGCGGGTGGAGGATTATCTTCCGATGCTTACCATATGACCGCACCACATCCGGAAGGTATTGGTGTTGTTGAGGTCATGAAAAATTGTTTAAGGGATGCAGGGCTACAGCCAGAAGATGTAGACCATATTAATACCCATGGAACATCGACACCTTTAGGAGATGTGGCAGAGCTTAAGGCCATCTCAAAAGTGTTTGGTAGTCATGCTAAAAGCATAAATATTAATTCAACAAAATCAATGACAGGGCACTTGTTGGGTGCGGCTGGAGCTATTGAAGCCATATCGGTTATTTTGGCGATGGAGCATGGCATTGTGCCACCAACCATTAACCATACGACGGTGGATGAGAACATTGATCCCGAATTAAATTTAACATTAAACAAGGCTCAAAAACGAGATGTTAAAGTAGCTATGAGTAATACATTTGGATTTGGCGGACATAACGCTTGTGTATTATTCAAAAAACTAGATTGAATCCCGAATGAAAAACATTCGTAACATATTAAATTCCCGTTTTAAACGCAACGGGAATTTTTTTATACAATTAACTGAAATCCTTGGGTTTAAACCCAAAAAGATAAAGGTTTACAGTACGGCTTTTACACATCGCTCAATGAATATTAAAGATGGTAAAGGTAATGCTGTTAATTACGAACGTTTAGAGTTTTTGGGCGATGCCATGTTAAGTTCTGTTATTGCGTCGCATTTATATCTAGAAGTGCCTAGTGGCGATGAAGGCTATCTTACAAAAATGCGATCTAAAATTGTAAGTAGAGAACATTTAAACGAATTGGGGAGAGACTTAAACCTCATAGATTTAGTAGAGAGCAAAATTCCGTCAGGGCAATTTGGAGACAACATTCACGGCAATTTATTTGAAGCTTTGGTAGGCGCTATTTTTTTAGATAGAGGTTATAAATACTGCGAGAAGTTTATATTTAAACGTGTTATAATTCCTTATGTGGATATTGAAACCTTAGAAGGAAAAGTGATTAGCTACAAAAGTCTGCTGATTGAGTGGTGCCAAAAAGAAAAGAAAACATTTAGGTATAATGTTTACGAAGATACTGGAAATGACGAGGTTAGGCATTTTTCGGTAAAACTGTCAATTGATGATAAAGTTATTGCCAAAGCCAGAGCCACATCAAAGAAAAAAGCCGAAGAAAAAGCTTCAAAGCGTGCTTTTTTTGCCTTTCAGAAAAGGATGTCAAAAATGATTTAAAAACACCCACTTAGGCAAATCAACTATAACGTTTTAGTAGTTTTTATCGTTAAGATTAAGGTAAACTTATTACAATTAACTATATTAAGTACTATATTTACGGTTATTAATGATGAGTTATGGCTGTTCACAAACTTGTTTTAGATGATGTTGAAGAAGCACTGTACACCTTAATTGCAATTCATTGCACGATTGAAGATTACAGGTTAGCTTATCTTCTTAATAAACATTTAGGAATAAATCTTGTCAGAAAACCGAGGGATTTAGATTTTAACAAAGATAAATCAGCCTATTCTATTTTTGAGTGGAAAGATGATAAGCAGCTCACAACGTGGAGTTTGGTGTCTAATATTTGTAAGAATCATGAAGCGTTGCCACAAAACAATCAGCAATCATTATTTAACACACAAGATCAGATTACAAAAACATTTAATTTAATACCCGAACATAAAGGCGTAAACTATTTTTTAAAAATAGATAACGGCAACAATTTTAGTAAAGAAGCTTATATTTTAAATAATATTCTAGGTATTCCGCAAGTTGCCACTGCTTTTAGCGTTGATGTAAATCAACTAAAATCAAAAGATAATTTAATTTTTAACTAATGCCGATAAGAAAAAAAACCAAAATAGTAGCCACATTAGGGCCAGCCACAAGCACTAAGGAAATTTTAAAAGGGATGCTTGAAGAAGGGGTTAATGTATTTAGAATTAACTTTTCCCATGCCAAATATGAAGATGTTGAAGCCCGTATAAAAATGATACGCGAACTCAATAAAGAGCTTGGGTATACGGCGGCCATTTTAGCCGATTTACAAGGACCTAAACTTCGTGTGGGCGTAATGAAAGGCGATGTTGTTGTTAATGAAGGCGATGAAATTACCTTTGCAACAGGCGAGCGTTTTGAAGGTACAAAAGACCGGGTTTTTATGACCTACGATAAGTTTCCGCAAGATGCAAACCCAGGTGAGCGTATTCTTTTAGACGACGGAAAATTAATTTTTGAAGTGGTTTCAACCGATAAAAAATCCGAAGTAAAGGCACGCGTAATTCAGGGTGGACCACTAAAATCGAAAAAAGGCGTAAACCTTCCCAACACCAATATTTCCCAACCAGCCTTAACGGAAAAAGATATTGAAGATGCCATTTTTGCCATTGGGCAAGGTGTCGATTGGATTGCATTGTCATTTGTACGTCATGCCGAAGATTTAATGGAACTGCGCGATTTAATTAAGAAGCATAACGATTATAAAATTCCTATTATCGCTAAAATCGAAAAACCGGAAGCCGTTGAAAACATTGATAAAATCATAGCGCACTGCGATGGATTGATGGTAGCTCGTGGTGATTTAGGCGTTGAAGTACCAGCTGAAGAAGTTCCGCTTATTCAAAAGCAACTGGTATTACGTGCTAAAAAAGCTAGAATTCCGGTAATTATTGCAACGCAAATGATGGAAACCATGATTTCCAGTTTAACCCCAACAAGGGCAGAAGTAAACGATGTTGCTAACTCGGTAATGGACGGTGCCGATGCTGTAATGCTTTCGGGCGAAACCTCGGTTGGTAGTTATCCCGTGCAGGTTATTAAACAAATGGCAGATATTTTAATAAGCGTCGAAAACTCCGATTTAATTAAAGTACCGCAATTGCCACCACATATTCGTACCAATCGTTACATTACAAAATCCATCTGTTATCACGCGGCAAATATGGCCAACGAAATTAATGCCAAAGCCATTTCAACCCTAACAAACAGTGGTTATACCGCGTTTCAAATTTCAGCGTGGAGACCATCATCGCACATATTGGTGTTTACCTCGAACAAGCGAATTTTAACGCGTCTTAGCCTGTTGTGGGGCGTTCAAGCCTTTTACTACGATAAGTATGTAAGCACCGACCAAACCATTGAAGATGTTAACGACATAGCCTGTAAAAAAGGCTATTTAGAAACAGGCGATATGTTAATAAGCTTAGCCGCAATGCCGATTAAGGAAAAAGGCATGGTAAACACACTTCGAGTTACCGAAATTACAAGTTGTAGCTTTTAAGTAATTAGGCGTTACCCTTTTTAAGAATAATAAAAAGGGTCGCGCTTTCCACTATATCTTTTTAAAGGCACCGTCTTTGCGAGGACGAAGGACGAGGCAATCTGTAAAATTTTAGTTTTTTGTGAAATTAATTCTTTCCATTTATTTAAAAAGGATAGTTTTATCCTGAGCACAGTCGAAGGGTTTCAATCGCTAACGCAAAACCAGACTAACATTTTTAATCTTAAGTTCAAAATTAAAAATACCTAGACTCAGGTGTGCCCAAAAAAAATCGTTGTCGCTGTTTAAAAATAAACCTTTGCGAATTTCTGTTAAATCCATATAAAAATAATTCTAAACCGTATATTTGCAATCGTAAAATTCATTAATTAGGTGAGTAAATCCATCCTCTCGCAAACCTATTCACAGACTTTGCACATGCAAAATCTGCAAGGTGCTATTGCCCAAACTCAAAGTAAAATACATTTAAAAGGGCTCGTTGGCTCCTCTTTGTCCTTTGTAATTTCCAGCGTTTTCAAGCAGGCCAACAAGCCATTTTTATTAGTGTTTAACGACAAGGAAGAGGCCGCACATTACCTAAACGATTTAGAGCAATTGTGCAACCCCAAAGACGTGTTGTTTTACCCGGGCAGTTACCGAAGGCCTTACCAAATAGAGGAAACCGATAATGCTAACGTGCTGCTTCGTGCCGAGGTTTTAAACCGCATTAATTCGCAAAAGAAACCGGCCATAATTGTAACCTATCCCGATGCACTATTCGAGAAAGTGGTCACTAGAAAAGAGTTGGAACGCAACACTTTAAAAGTGTCGGTAGACGATAAAATATCCATCGATTTTGTAAACGAAGTATTGTTTGAATATCAATTTAAACGCGTCGATTTTGTAACCGAACCCGGAGAGTTTTCGGTGCGCGGTGGTATTGTGGATGTGTTTTCGTTTTCGCATGACCAACCCTATCGTATCGAGTTTTTTGGTGATGAGGTAGACAGTATCAGAACTTTTGATGTGGAAACCCAACTCTCGGTAGAACAGATTAAAAAAGTCAATATTATCCCTAATGTTGCCAATAAGCTTATTGAGGAAAAGCGCCAAAGTTTCTTAAAATACATCGCTCAAAAAACGGTGGTTTGTTTTAAAAATGCCGACTTGTTTTTTTCAAGAATAGACGATTTTTATGAAAAGGCTGAAGACGCTTTTAAGGCACTCAATTCAGAATTAAAACACGCCGAACCCCAAATGCTGTTTGCTAATTCGGCCGTATTAAAAAAGCAATTATTGGATTTTTCTATTGTTGAGTTTGGAACAACATCGGTTTTTAATAATAACGTCATTGCGAGTGAAACGTCGCAATCTGTTTCAAAGGAAGAGATTACCACACTTCGACTGCGCTCAGTGCAGGCTGAACAAGCTCCTCGTAATGATGTAAACGAAATCACCTTCAACACCACGCCACAACCCGCATTTAATAAACAATTCAATCTTTTAATAGAAGACTTAAATACTAACAACAAAAAAGGTTATACCAATTATATTGCCTGTATAAGCGAGCAGCAAGCCAAACGTTTTCATGATATTTTTGATGATTCAAATCTCGACGTCAAGCAATATCAAACCATCATTTTATCATTATATCAAGGTTTTATCGATCACGATAACAAAATGGTGTGTTATACCGATCATCAAATTTTTGAGCGCTATCATAAATTTCACCTTAAAAATGGTTACGCTAAAAAGCAGGCCATTACCCTAAAAGAGCTTACTAGTTTAGGTATTGGTGATTATGTAACGCATATCGACCATGGTGTTGGGCGTTTTGGCGGCCTTCAAAAAATAGATGTCGAGGGTAAAAAACAAGAAGCTATAAAATTGGTTTACGGTGAACGCGATGTACTGTATTTAAGCATTCATTCGTTACATAAAATCACCAAGTTTAACGGTAAAGATGGCAAACCACCAAAGATTTATAAACTAGGCAGTAAAGCTTGGAAAACCTTAAAGCAAAAAACCAAAGCGCGCGTAAAACACGTTGCCTTTAATTTAATAAAACTTTACGCTAAACGAAAAACACAAAAGGGCTATCAGTACAAGCCAGACAGCTATTTGCAACACGAATTGGAAGCCTCTTTTATTTATGAGGATACACCAGACCAAATTACGGCAACTGCCGATATTAAAGCCGATATGGAAAGCGAACGCCCTATGGATAGATTGGTGTGTGGCGATGTTGGTTTTGGTAAAACGGAAGTGGCCATTCGCGCTGCTTTTAAAGCCGTTGATAACGGAAAACAAGTGGCTGTTTTGGTACCAACTACCATTTTGGCATACCAGCACTCCAGAACGTTTAAGCAGCGTTTAAAGGACTTTCCAGTTACCGTAGATTACGTAAACCGCTTTAGAACCGCCAAAGAAAAACGAGAAACTTTGGAAGGTCTGGAAAAAGGACATGTTGATATTATTATCGGCACGCATCAGCTCGTTAATAAAAACGTTAAGTTTAAAGATTTGGGATTGTTGATTGTTGACGAAGAGCAGAAATTTGGTGTATCCGTAAAGGAAAAATTAAAAACCCTAAAAGATAATGTAGATGTGCTAACGCTAACCGCAACACCAATTCCGCGTACCTTGCAATTTAGTTTAATGGCGGCTCGCGATTTATCGGTTATCACAACACCGCCACCAAATCGTTACCCCATTGAAAGTCATGTTATCCGATTTAACGAAGAAACCATTCGCGATGCGGTGAGTTATGAGATTCAAAGGGGCGGGCAAATATTTTTTATTCACAATCGCATAGAAAATATTAAAGAAGTCGCCGGTATGCTGCAACGTTTGGTGCCCGATGCTAAAATTGGCATTGGTCACGGGCAAATGGATGGCAAAAAATTAGAGCAGCTCATGCTGGCTTTTATGGATGGCGAATTTGATATTTTGGTGAGCACTACCATTGTTGAAAGCGGACTGGATGTGCCAAATGCCAACACCATTTTTATCAATAATGCCAATAATTTTGGGTTGAGCGATTTGCATCAAATGCGTGGGCGAGTTGGGAGAAGCAATAAAAAAGCATTCTGTTATTTTATAACACCAGAATACTCGGCAATGACTGAAGATGCCCGAAAACGCATCACGGCTTTAGAGCAATTTACAGAACTTGGAAGTGGGTTTAATATAGCCATGAAAGATTTAGAAATCCGTGGCGCAGGCGATTTATTAGGAGGAGAACAAAGCGGGTTTATTAATGAAATAGGATTTGATACCTATCAAAAAATACTAAACGAAGCCATTGAAGAACTCAAGGAAAACGAGTTTAAGGATTTGTATAACGACGATAAAACCGATAAGGTTTATGTAAAAGAGGTAACGATTGACACCGATTTTGAGTTGTTGTTTCCCGACGATTACGTAAATAATATTACAGAACGCTTAAACTTGTACACGCAATTAAACAACCTAAATACTGAAGCGGAATTACAAAAATTTGAAACCGAACTCATCGACCGTTTTGGCGAGTTGCCAACACAAGTGACCGATTTACTAAATAGTGTCCAATTAAAATGGATCGCTACCAAATTAGGATTTGAAAAAATTATTATGAAAAAAGGCAAATTTGTTGGGTATTTTGTAAACGATCAACAAAGTCCGTATTACCAAAGCGATAACTTTACAAAAGTTCTTAAATTTGTACAATCCAACCCGGGAATTTGTAAAATGAAAGAAAAGCAAACCCGAAATGGTTTAAGGTTATTATTAACTTTTGAATCTGTTAAATCTGTAAAACAAGCCTTAGCAATTTTAAAACCTATAATGGCTTAATTATTGTTCTATTAAAATTAAATTAAAACCCATGTTAAAACGTATTGTTGCCTTAGTAGTTTTACTGCCAAATGTATTTTTTGGGCAGCACACTATTAAAGGTACATTTACTCCAGCCGAAGATTTCAATGTGGCACTGCTTTATAAAGTAACTCCAACAGTTTCAGAATATATTACAAATTCCGAAATTAAAGACGGCTTGTTTGAGTTTAAATTAGATTCAACAGCAACAAAAGGCATGTACAGAATTGTTTATGCGATTCCGCAAGAAGACTATAATTTTGATGTTATTTACAACGGAAAAGAAGATATTGAACTCGCATTTAATTCTGAAACCGGCGTAGAATTTAAGTCCTCATCAGAAAACAAATTATTGGCATCCTATAAAAACAGCATGTCCATGATAACCCACAGTATTGGTAAGTTTTACAGAGAAGAAGGTAAAGATACCATGGCCTTAAAATCTATTTTCAAAACCCAACGCGAAGCCCAGTCTAATTTCGAATCGTTGGCCAAAGGCACCATAGCATTAGAGTTTATTAAAGCAAATACACCGTATATTCCTGAAAAATTCGAAGATGTAAAAACCTATGTCTCTAATTTAAAAACACATTATTTTGACCATGTAGATTTCAACAATAAAACATTGCAAAGCTCCAACTTTTTTGATGAGCGGATGTTAAATTATGTGTTTGGATTATCTTATGGCGATGTAGATGAATTTACCAATTATAAAAATAATATTGATGCTTTTTGCCATGCGATGAAAAACGCTCCAAACGAAACCAAAAGGGTTTTACTGATAGATTTATGGCAGCAAATGGTGGATTTAGGATTCGAAAATGTAGCTAATTATATTTCTGAAACCTATTTAATTGATGTTGCTAAATCTCTGGGTGATGACGAATTGGTTGAAGGATTAAGCTTATTTAAAAACACCTCAATAGGAAGCAAAGCGCCAGATTTTTCATTTCAAATTGAAAAATCAGGAGGTAAAACCAACAAAAAATTAAGCGAAATAAATATTGCCGAACGTTACATCATTGTATTTTGGAGCAGCTCATGTTCGCATTGTTTAGACGAGATCCCACAATTGCAGTCCTTTGTAAAAACACAAGAAGCGGGAAAGTTGAAAGTAATTGCCATAGCTCTGGAAGATGAGCCACAAGCATGGAAAAACATAATTAAAAATTATCCGGAATTTATACACGTTTATGGTGAGGGCAAATGGGATAATAAAATTGGCGATGCTTATGGTGTAACAGCCACACCAACGTATTTCATTTTAAACAAAGCCAAGGAAATTATTGCAAAACCGGCAGATGTTGAGGCTTTAAAAATGTTTTTTGAAGCTGAATAATTTTCGGAAAGCTAGTCATTCCTGCCTTCGAAGGAATGAATAAAACTAATGATTAGAAATGATAAAAAGCATTTTCTAAATGCTCAATGGCATAGTTGTTCTTTTCCTTAACAATGGCAACAATATCAAAACGCACTTCAACATCTAAATCGTTAACCGTTACATATTCATCAACCGCTTTTACGAGCCGTTGAATTTGTTTGGGTTTTACAAAATCTTGCGGGTTTCCAAAATCTGTAGTAGAGCGTGTTTTAACTTCAATAATGGCAAGAACATCTTTTTTTTGCGCAATAATATCAACTTCGGCTTTATCGAAACGGTAGTTGCGTTCAATGATGTCGTATCCGTTTTTCATCAGAAAATCGACGGCTAATTGTTCGCCTTTTTTACCCAATTCGTTGTGTTGTGCCATAACGTTATCTTTACTTAAAACTTAAAAATAAGTCTTTTTGCTATCTTAAAATACAAACTAGAAATTATTTTGCAATATATTCTCATAATGATTGGTTCTGCAAAACGGTGTATTTCTTAGTTTATATCGGATAAATTTGTCCAAATTAATTATTTTTTGTAATTTTAGTGAAATAGGGTGTTGTTTTCTTTATGCACTAAATAGGCCTACTCAAATTTTCTTGTGTAAATATTATACTGAAATATTCATGCGTTGCTATGAATAAAAGACAGTTGAATAACTACAAAACTAAAGCAATTAAATCTTGATACTTCTATGTCTTAACGTAGATAGTAGCTAAGTGCGTTGTGAATTTTTAGTCATAGTTTCTAAAAACAAAAACAACACCTCTCATTTAATAATCAATAAAATCTAGATGATATGAAACGTACAGCAAATGCCGTTTGGAGCGGCTCGTTAAAAGATGGCGAAGGTGCGATAAGCACTCAAAGTAAAGTATTAAACGAATCTGAATACAGTTTTCATTCTCGTTTTGGCGACGGCAAAAGTACTAATCCAGACGAACTATTGGCAGCAGCGCACGCCGGTTGTTTTGCTATGGCATTAAGCAATATTTTAGGCGAAGCTGGTTATACACCAGATACTTTAAACGTAACGGCAACCGTGTCTATGGATACCGATAAGTTAGAACTCACAGAGTCTCATTTAAAGCTTAAAGCGAAAATCCCGAATATCGATACGGATAAATTCATGGAATGTGCCAACGCTGCCAAGGATAATTGCCCTGTGAGCAAAGCATTGAGTTTTAAAATTACTATGGATGCCGAACTGCAGTAAAATTACTAACCTATAAAAGTATATTATGGACCAAACATCACTTTTTCCAAAAACAACACGAACGCTTTTAGATAAAAAAGCAGCCTTGGCATCAGACAACATTGAAGCTTGGCGCAATTTTAGCATAACCATTTTTAAAGCGGGCGCTCTGGATGAAAAAACCAAGCAACTTATAGCCATAGCTGTTGGCCATGTAACCCAATGCCCATACTGTATTAGGGCGCACACATCTCAAGCTATGCGAAAAGGCGCCAGTAAAGAAGAAATTATGGAAGCCATTTGGGTAGCCTCCGAAATGCGTGCAGGTGCTGCTTATGCCCATGCCACGATTGCCATGGATGAAATGGAAAAACAGGAATAACAAGTCATTACAAATGAATCTGAAATCTAAAATAGCCATAATTACTGGTGCCAGTAAAGGCTTAGGGGCAGCGATTTCTTCCGCATTAATTTCAAACGATACTTTGGTTTATGGTTTAGCTCGCAATGCGGACCTTCTAAATAATTTGAAAAACCAATTGGGGAAAAGATTTGTTCCTGTGGTTATGGACATTTCCAATCAAAACACTCTAAATTCTTGGGTGGAAAAAACCTTTTCCAAAACACATACACCCGATATCCTAATCAACAATGCAGGTTCGGGATATTTTGGAAAAATTGACGCTTTGACATCTGCACAATGGCACAGCATGATCAACACCAATATCAATGGATTGTTTTACATGACTTCTCAAATTGTGCCTTTAATGAAACAAAACAAAAACACCTGCCATATTGTTAACATTGGTTCTATTTTAGGAAAAACCACAAGATCGGAAGGGGCAGCTTATTGCCTTACAAAATATGGGGTTCAAGGTTTTTCGGAAGCGCTTTTTAAAGAATTACGCTCAGATAAAATTAAAGTGTCTTGCGTAAACCCTGGGTCTATCGCAACCGATTTTTTCAAGGATTCAGGAATACAAAAGCACAACCAAATGATGCATCCAAAAGATGTAGCAGATATCATTGTTAATCTATTAAAAACTCCCGATAATATGCTAATCGATGAAATTACACTAAGACCGCTCATTCCGAAACCAAAGCATTGATACCTAAATATTCATTTTGATGAAAACAATAAAAACAAAAAGAATCTATGAGGATCCTGCAAAACATGATGGCTATCGAATTCTGGTCGATCGTATTTGGCCACGTGGCGTATCAAAACAAGATGCCAAACTCGACGATTGGAACAAAAACATTGCACCTTCCGAAAAACTAAGAAAATGGTTCGATCACGACCCCGATAAGTTTGAAGAATTCGAAGAAAAATACCAAAAGGAACTTGAAAACAAATCAGAGGATTTAAACCGTATTCGCGAGCATGCCAAAAGCAAAACCGTAACCTTGCTTTATGGTGCTAAAGACACCAAACACAACCAAGCCGTTGTACTTAAAACCGTTTTAGAAGCATAGAACTATATGTTTTACACAATTAATCCATAACACAATGAAAACGCAAATTGTTACCATAAAATCGATATCGCAAACCACGCATGATGTTTTGTGCATTACTACTGAAAAACCTAAAGAACTACAGTTTAAGCCGGGGCAAGCCACCGAAGTTTTTATAAATAAACCCGGATGGGAAACCAAAGGGCGTCCTTTTACATTCACCTGTCTTCCAAGTGATGACGATGTGGAATTTATAATAAAAACTTACCCAGACCACAGCGGTGTTACCAATAAATTACTGAAATTACAAACAGGCGACGAGCTTATTCTAAATGATATTTTTGGAGCTATTGCCTATAAAGGAGAAGGTACGTTTATTGCTGGAGGCGCTGGCATCACCCCTTTTATTTCTATTTTAAGAGACTTGAAATCGAAAAATAAATTGGAGAAGAACACCCTTATTTTTGCCAATAAAACTTCTAAGGATATTATTTTAGAGGATGAATTGCAAGATATGTTGGGTAACAATTTTATCAATATCCTTTCGGAAGAAAAAACGGAACAGTACGCACATGGTTTTGTTACAAAAGAGTTTCTTAAAAAAAATGCCGTTTCGTTAAACAGTCATTTTTATGTTTGTGGACCACCACCGATGATGGATGCCGTAAACGAGCAACTAAGTGCTTTGAACGTTGATTCGGATAAAATTATCACTGAAGCGTTTTAAAGTATTCTTTTTGCGCAATAATATCAACTTTGGCTTTATCAAAACGGTAGTTGCGTTCAATGATGTGTCGTATCCGTTTTTCAACAGAAAATCGACGGTTAATTAGTTCGCCTTTTTCACCCAATTCGTTGTGTTGTGCCATGGTTAAACTAGTTTATATAGGCTCTAAAACAAGCACCAATTTGTTAAAATCTGCAGCACTATTGATTACCGTTCTGTAATCTTCATAATTATTAGTTTCAATAATATTTTCGCGATAATGTTCATCTGCAGTAATGACTAAAAGATTATCATTTAGTTTGTAATGTGAATGAAAAATAAGTAACTCATCCCCATCTTTATCAAAAGTGTTTTTAATATTAATGTCCTTAAGGTTCGCTACTTTATATCCTTTTGGAATTTTTATATTTATAGTCCTGTAATAGCTTCTAGTAAATTCATTTTCTACAGGTAATATGCGTTCTTTTTCTTGATACATTTGCATTTGCTCACCAATTAATTCACCTACTTTAAACAAATATTTTTTACCAGCTTTTTCTATAAATACTTCAGAATTAAAATTTAAAAGAAACTGAATGGGCTTTACGCCAAATAATTCTGGGTCTCCGTTAACAAGTTCCTTTTCTGTAATTTCAACAGCTTTATTTATGTTTTTGGCAAACCCTTCAATTAACTCCGTTTTTGCTTCGTCTTTAACCAAATGTATAAACGGTTGAAAATACATGGCGTAGTATCCACTCATAGAACGATCTAATTTTATGTTACAGCTAGATATGTTGTCTTCTTTAAAATCAATATCCAGAATCATTTTATCTACTGTTTTTTCAGCTTTAATGGGCTGTATATATTTAACTCGCCCTATGCCTGAAACAAAATTGCCTACTTTTACTTCTTTAATAAAAAGCCCGTAATTATCTGTTAAATAGGCCGGTGGAAATCCATACCTCGAATTCAATTCAGTGGGAGATAAATAGGCTTTTGTTTTGTTGAAATAGATTAAAAAATCGGTTAAAAAATTATTGGCCTCAAAGTTTTTGTCGAACTTTAACTCTTGTCTGTCGCTGGTAATAACTATTTCATGCTTTATATTTAAACTTTTAAAAAGTGCTAAATACAGTTTAAGCACGCCGACTTCGTTTGCTATTTTTTTATTTAAAACCTCATTCAAGTCTTTAAAATTGTCGCTTCCATCTTCTGTAATAAATACATTGGCTTTTATAAAAAACTCAAGTTTTCTTAAGAAAGATTCTTCATCTAAATCTTCGCCCATTGTAGCTTCTTTAATAAACTTATTTAATAGGTTTTGCGTTTTACTGTTTAATTTTTCGTAGTAGTACGCGTATATGTTTTGCGCCACTTTTCCATAAGATGAAATGTCTTTGGAGTTATCGGCAGTATTTCTGTCTAATTTATAAACCACAAAGTTTTTTGAAGCATGGTAAGCTGATACTTCTTCTTTTTGGAGCGCATCAACGTTATCCATTTTTAGCAACCAATGATTTTTGTTTTTTGAAAGTGTATCTAATTTAACCTCTGGCGTATTGTTGTAGGTTTTAAAATCGAAGATTAGGTTTTTAGGCGCGTATAAATCAAACTCAACATTTTTTTTGTTATAATCGGTTTGAAATGTTATTCTGTTTCCTTTATATCTGGGATATCTTTGAACAACATAGTAATACTCAATAAAACTTCCTTTTTCTATACCTTCAAAGGCGAAGAATTTATAATGTTTGCCAGTTTCCTCATCTTGGGCGGTTAAAATTTTCGATTTATCCAACTCTTGAATCTCGCCATTCTTTTTTATAACCCTTGCTTTATTGATTTTTAACTCGGAAGTGGAAGAATACGGCAAATAAATCTTGTTAAACTGTTCTATTTTATCATCAGAATTCAACCATAACACCCGGTGCTCAAGAAAATACTCAACCAGTCCTCCTTTTTGAAAGTAAAATTCAGTAAGTATTTTGTCTTTTAAGGCTATAATTGATGCTTCATTACCTTCTTCAATTTTATATATGGGGTTTTCGTCCCATGCATAGGTTTTGTAAAAAAGGTCGTTTTGTGATGAAGCTATTTGAATAGCGAAAACAAATATGAGTATAAATTTAATTTTTAGCATGTGATGTGAATTATGATTTTTTGAGAATAATAACTTCATTAAAAGCTTTTTCTATTTTCTTTATTAAAGAGTTGACTTGACTTTGTTCGTTTAAGTTTAAATTAATAAAGTTTAAACGGTAGGAATGATTATAAACAATACGGTCTTTTTTAACCGTGTAAGTGATGCTGCTCGATAAGTAGTCGTTAGAGAAGCTTACGTTTTCCGGCACATAATCTATAGCATATCCTTCAGGAATAATTAGGGTAGTTGTGTAGTTAAATGCATTTGTATGTTTGTATTCAATATCGTTTTTTCTGTCTTTTTCGGTTTTGTAAGAAGATAAATCTTTAATTAAATTTAGGTTTAAATATATTTCGTCTCCTAGTTTTTTGGCATAGCCGTTTATGGTAAAATCATAATTTACAATAAGGTTTTTTTCGTAATCAAATTTGTTGGTTTCAGAAAAAGAGTTGATTAAAAATTTGTTGTTTCCTTTTTGCAATCGACCGTTGTAAAAGGCTTTTATTTTTTCAGCAGTTGTTTCATTTTCTAAGTAATTAAAACAGTCTATTTTATTGTAACCAGAAATTTCCACCTTAGAGTTGCCTATTAAATTTTCGCCATTTAAATTTACGGTTGTGGTATCTATTACGGCATTTTTTTCTGCGGGAATAATTGGTACTTTTTTAATGACATAATTTGATGCGCCGTCTGCTATTAAGGCTTCTTTACCTTGAATGAATGATGTTGGAAAATCTATGGGAACGTACCTGCCAGTAGCATCTAAAAAGTATGTTTTACCATGGTTAGTGTAAGATAAAATCATATGATTATCTACAAGAGGCGTTGGCACTTCGTTGTAATTGTATGGTATACTTCGGGTACCTAT
The DNA here is from genome assembly GCF_032814565.1 of Hwangdonia lutea. GTDB lineage: Bacteria > Bacteroidota > Bacteroidia > Flavobacteriales > Flavobacteriaceae > Hwangdonia > Hwangdonia lutea. Next base: position 1,379,218 of record NZ_CP136521.1, on the reverse strand, counting down.
CCAGGTTAAATCTCCTTTTAGGCCGGCAATTTCCAGCATTTTGTATAAAATACTTGAATTGTCTTTACAATCGCCATACTTTTTTTTAAACACATCATTGGCTTGTCTAGGAATAAATCCTCCAAGGGCATATTCAAAAGCGATATACTTTATGTTTTTTTGTGTCCAGTAATAAATGGCTTTAACTTTTTCTAAATCGGTAGTTTTATTTGCAGTAAGTTCTTCTACTAATTTTACAAGGTTTTCATCAACTTCTTCTTTATTAATGTCTTTTACTAAAGAGTAGTACCACGCATATAAGTCCGAGACATTTTTTGCTAGATTGTTGCTTGTGTTTTTTACTTTAAATGAAGTGATTATAGGAACAATGTGTGGCAATATTTTTTTATAAGTAGGGGCATTGGTTTCGTAATCGTATTCGTCCATGTTTTTAAGTTCCCAAGTATAAGTAACCGTATTTCTTTTCTCTTCTTTATTAAAAGCTATGTTTAAAGTATCTGTGTTAAATTCTTTAAATGATAAATTGATGTTTTTATCAACGATAATAGTTACTTTGTTGTTTATAATGGGAGAAAAATCACCAAAATAAAACGGGCTTAAAAACCGAGGGTTTTTTACAATTTCTGAATATTTTAAAACAGATTTTGAGCCTTTTTGAAGGTTGGGGAAAATAAAATTTAACGATTTGGTATCGTCGTAAAACGATTGGTCCATTTCATCTTTTTCTTTAAAATCGGTTACTTCAACCTCTTTGTATTTACCATCGGTATAAGTAAATGAAGAGGCTTCAACTTTATCCAATTCAAAAAAAGAAGAAAAATTCAATGCCTTTTTAGAGCTGTAATTTGCACTTTCGTCTAAATACAAATCTTCTTCTAAAAACTCTTGGGTAATATTAATAGTTTCGGCGTCAAGTTTTATTCTAACGGTAGTTTGTTGATTAAGTCTTACGGCTTTGGCGTTGGGATACAACTTTTTATATAGGTTAAACTCTTTAGATTCTTGAGCAAAACTAGCAACGCCTATTAACAAGAAAGTTAAAAATATTTTATGCATTATATATAGTTTTCAGATCGATAAATATCGCCGTTAAAGTAAAATTCTTTTTTTATTAATTTACCATCTTTACTATAGTAGTTGGCTTCACCTGTTTTTTCACCATTTTTATAGTTTATTTCTTCTTTTATATTTCCGTTTTCATAGTAGTTTTTAGTGGGGCCTTGTAAAACACCCATTTGGTATTTTTTATTGCTTTTCACTTTTCCATTAAAATAGTATTCTATGTCTGAGCCCTGATACTCGTTGTCTACAAAAGTTACTTCGTTTTCTATTTGTCCCGAATAATAAAAAGCTTTATAATTGTTTATTAAATCACCATTTTTATATTCCATTTCCCTGGCTATTTTTCCATTATTAAAATAGCTTTTGATTTTTCCTGTTTCATTTTTTAGCGGAATCATTGGTAATTCGGTTGATTCTGTATCTAAATAACTATAGCCTATAAGTGTTCCATGATTATAATAACGAATGAGCTGCACGTTTTCATTATAATCATAAAATACTTTTTTGCCATGTATTTTATCGTTAACATACTCGGTTGTATGGGCCTTTTTGCCATTGTTATAATAAACAGTTTGTTCGCCTTCAAGGGTGCCATAATCATAATGTGATTTGCTTTCAATCGTACCATTTTCAAAGTAGTCTTTAACTTCGCCGTTTAAATTTCCATGTAAATAGGTTCTTTCGCTTTCTATTTTTCCGTTTTCATAATACCATATCCATTTGCCGTCTTGTGCACCATTTGTATAATTACCTTCTAAAGCTATGTTCCCATAAAAATCATAATAAGCATATTTACCGTGCTTTATGCCGTTTACATATTCAATTTCTGTATCGGTTTTTTTATTGGCATATTGGTAAGTTAAAGTAAAATTGTTTTCCTGTGGCTTATAGTTTATTTCGCCCAAAGCATCGCCATTGGAATCATAGTAAACTTCGGATAACAGCTCTCCAAATTTGTACTTATAAATACGCTCTAACTTGCCTTCGCAACTGTAGAATTTTTGAATGCCGTGCAGTTTATCTTTATGATAGAAATTAATAATTTCTAACGTACCATCTATAAAATACGAGCGCCATTCGCCATGTGCTAAATTGTTTTTGTACCAGCCTTGTTGTTTTAATTGCCCATTTTTATAGAAGTTAGAAAAATAGCCGTGAAGCGAATCGTTTTTATAAATTGATTTAGACAGGATTTTTCCACTATTATAATAATTTATATACTCCCCAATCACGTTATTATCCGTATAATTTCCTTTGCCTGTTAATACGCCGTTTTGTGAATAAAACTCCCACGCTCCTTCTTTTCCACCTTTAATGTCGTATAGTCCTTTTGAAGCTGTGTTTCCATTTGGGTAATGTCCTTTAAATTGAAATTCGCCTCCTTTTTTTCTGCCTTCACTTATTATCTTTCCTTCTTTATCAAAATATTTATATTCAATAATTTCACCTTTTCTGTATAGATATTGATAGTATATTTTTCCATCGGTATCAAAATATTTATACACACCATTAATATAGCCTTTATCGTAAGTGTAATCTGCTTGAATCGTTCCGTCTCGGTAAAACGATTTCCACGGACCGTGGTAAAAGTTGTCTAAACTTTGTCCAATTTCATATACATTTCCGGTAGAATAATAGGTTTTATACGGACCACTAAATTCTCCGTTTTTGTAGTTGATTTCTGAGGAGGTGTTTTTGTTCCAATAGTATTTCTTTTCAAGACCATCTCTTTTACCGTTGGCAAAAGGCATTTTAGCATAAACATCGCCATTTGCATAGTACTCCGTAGCTATATCCTGAACGTTTCCGTTTTTATATGGGATGGAGAATTCAATTAATTCTTCACCTACGTTAAAAAACGATTTATACAAACCGTCTAACTCACCGTTTTTAAAATATTTATGTTGTAGTAAAGCACCTTTGTCGTTATAGTATTTGTAGGCGCCATTTAATTTATCATTTTCATAATTTGAAATAATATATGGTTTTCCGTTTTCGTGATATTGTAAATTTTCGCCGTTTAGCATACCGTTTTTATATATAGCGGTTTCTTTTGTTTTACCGTTTTCGTAGAACCAAGTCCACATATCGGTTTTCACGCCTTGGTCATTATATTTCCCTTCAGCTTTTAATTGTCCATTGTGATTGTAAAAGACCCATTTACCTACAGATGCTTCGTTATTTGTTTTTCCAATGCCTTCTACATACCCACCATAATAATTATAAGTTACCAATTGTTTTTTGCCTTCAAACAATACAGTGTTCTCTTTTAAAATACCATACCATTTGGTATAAAATGAATCCATAAACGAAGCGATTTCTTTTTTATTTTGCTCAATTACTTTCATGTATTTTTCATTTTGAATGCTGTATGAAAGTGTATAGGTAAAATGGTCAAAAAGATGGTTTTCTCGTATCCAATTAAACAAAGGCACGTATTTTTTGTTCCAAAACCCACCATTGCCTTCAAAATCTTCTAGTTGTGTTAAAAGCGCGTGATTTTGTTTAGTAAGGGAGATGTTAATTTTATTGCCTGTTTCGTAGTTTTTATTTAGAGCAATTTTGTTGTTTATAATCAAATCAATATCTTCAAAGGCTTCGTCATCGGGCGATATTTGAAAATCCGGATCAGCTTCATTTTCATTTTTATCTGATACAATATTATTTACAGATTTTAGTGTATTAAACGCACTTTCTTCATCATAGCTTAGCAGCAAATACATATTATAGCACATTAATGCTTGAGAAATAAGTTCCTGTTTATAACATAAATTACCTAATTGAAGGTGTGGTCGTGCGTAGGTTGGATTAAAAACTATAGCATTTTGGTAGGCTTCAATAGCTTCATTTAGTCTGTTTAATTTTTCTAAAACAACACCTTTGTTGTACCACAAAAGATAGTATTTTGGATAGGTTTTTAAACCATTGTTATAAATTTTTAAAGCGTCATCATATTTTTCTTTGTACGTGTAAGCTAAACCTTTGTTAATGTAGAATGACAGGTTGGAACCATTGCAATTTAAACGCAAGCCTTCGTTGGCAACCTCGATAGCTTCGTTATATTTTTCTAAATTTAGTAAGTAATACGACTTTGAAATTAAAGTGCTGCAGTAGGTAGAATCGTTTTTGTTTATCCTATTTAATATTTCAATTATTTCTTTTGAATCATCTGTTTGCGAAGCTTCTTCATAGATGCTATCATAATCGATAAGAGGAATTTTTTCTTGAGATAAAACGGTAAAATAAATTAGGAAAGAGATGGGAAAGAGTAATACTTTTTTCATAGGGAAAATTAAAAATGTGCGAAAAATATACATATTTTTATTGACTTTTACCCTAAAAAAGAAATTATTTAGTCGAAATGCTGAATTGAAATGAGGAATGGAATAACTCTCAAAATGATATATGTATTAATATTGGTTACCCTCTAAACAAAAAGAAATCGTCTTTCATGTGTTCAATTTCTGCATCTTCGTTGGTAATTATATAATCGATGGCTTGCGAAGTAAAATCGTCACCTTTTTCGGTTAACGAGACAATGTTGTTTTTAATTAAAATCATATTGTTTTTTAGCGCTAATTCCAATACGGTTTTCGAGCGTACTTTTTGCCAATTAATATGCTCGTTTAAATGATTAACATGGCGTTCTTCTTCTTCACTATGATTTTTTAAATGCAGTAAAAACGTTAATAAAGATACCTCTGTGCGCTGTTGTTTTTCTCTGTAAAGCACCGCAACGATGCCTTTTCGTGGGGCAAACAAATACACGATTAAAAACAGCAAACCTAACATACTTGTTATGGAGCCTGCAATTGAGGCATCGAGCCAATGAGCAAACCAATATCCGGAAATAGCACCAAATACTCCAAATGTTATGGCAAGTGCGAGCATTTTCTTTAAATCGGTTGTTAAAAGATAAGCCGTGGCAGCAGGCGCAATCATTAGCGCAACTACTAAAATAGCGCCAACAGCATCAAAAGCACCAACCGTTGTTATGGATGATACCGACATTAATCCGTAATGGATAATTGCTGGCGAAAAGCCAAGTGATGCCGCTAAACCAGCATCAAAAGTGCTTACTTTTAATTCCTTGAAAAAAGTAATTAATAGTGCCACTGTAACTATTAAAATGCTACCTATAATCCATAAAGATTTTGGGCCAACATCAACACCCGAAATGAGCAATCTATCAAAAGGTGCAAAAGCCAATTCACCCAATAAAACAGCATCGACATCTAAATGGACATCGTTGGCGTTTTTGGCAATCATAATCACACCAATACTAAACAGAGCCGGAAACACCAAGCCAATGGCGGTGTCTTCTTTTACCAAACCTGTTTTTTGAATATATTCCACTAAAATAACCGTAACAATTCCTGTTAAAGCAGCGAGCAAAATGAGCAAAGGCGAGTTGAGGTCTTGGGTAATAAAAAACCCGATTACAATGCCCGGTAAAATAGAATGGCTAATGGCATCGCTTATCATGGCCATTTTTCGGAGCACCAAAAATGTGCCTGGAATAGCACATGCTATAGCCACCAAACTCGCAATTAACTGTATTTCGATTTGAGCGCTATTCATCAGTTTGTTGATTGTATAAATTACAGGCGGTTTTAAAGCCTTCTTCAGTTAAACTCCACATGTTTCCATCTAGTTTTACATAGTTTTTTTTCACTAGTTTTTGAAGGCTTCCTCTGGTGTAGCCTTGAAAATTATTCAGTATTTTGATGGCATGCGGATGCGAAATGTTTTCGTGCGTTTCAGCAATATGATACATAAAAGCCAAGGTTTTATTAAGCTCTAAATCGCGTCTGTTTTTTATAAATCGGATTTGTTTAAATAACAACCCACGACTTGGAGAAAATACAAACGAAAACACCACAAATACGGCGGCGACCAAAACAATAATAGGACCTGTTGATAGGTTGTTTTGGCTGGCACTAATGGCAGTTCCGAAAACCCCTGAAAAAGCACCAAATACGGCAGCAAGCAAAATCATGGTGCTTAAACTGTTTGTCCATTGTCTAGCAGCGGCAGCAGGCGCCAATAATAAAGCACTCATTAAAACCACTCCAACGGTTTGTAGGCCTAAAACAATGGCCAAAACAATAAACGTGGTAATTAAAACATCGATAAACTTTGTGTTAAAACCCAAGGTTTTTGTGTAATCCGCATCAAATAATAGGATTTTAAATTCTTTCCAGAAGAGCAATAGTACCATGAGGCAAATGCCCGTAACTATGGCCATCAACCAAACATCGCTTACCACCAAAGTAGCGGCTTGTCCGAATAAATATTTATCCAAACCGGCTTGATTGGCATTGGGTTGTTTTTGAATAAAGGTAAGTAGTAACATACCAAATCCAAAGAATAAAGAGAGAATTAAACCCAAGGCGGTATCCGATTTTAAATGGGTTTTGGTGATGATACCGCGAATCCAAAACGTTCCAATTAATCCGCTCACCAAAGCACCCAATAAAAGTGTGTTGCTGTCTTTTGCGCCTGTAATTAAAAACGCTAGGGCAATGCCCGGTAGCGCTGCGTGTGAAATGGCATCACCTAAAAGGCTTTGTTTTCTGAGTACGGCGAAACTACCAAGCATACCGGTTACCGCGCCTAAAATGGCTGTTCCGAGTGTGATGGTTCGTAGTGTGTAATCACTGAATACTAATTTTATGTATTCTGTTATATCCATTTTGTCATTCCTGCGAAGGCAGGAATCCATTTGTGTTTTTACTTCTATTCATGAGATTCCTGCCTTCGCAGGAATGACACTACTCCTGAATACTCACTTTGTAATTAATGCCGTAGGTTTTGGTTAAGTTATCGTCGTTAAAAATATCCTTAACTGGACCTGTTGCAATTTTTTTCACATTTAAAAAGGTTACCCAATCAAAATATTCTGGAACGGTTTGCAAATCGTGATGCACTACAATAACTGTTTTTCCGGCTTTTCGCAGTGCTTTTAAAATATTGATAATCGCTATTTCGGTTGAGGCATCAACACCCTGAAAGGGTTCGTCCATAAAATAAATAGATGCATTTTGTACCAAGGCCCGCGCCAAAAAAATACGCTGTTGTTGTCCGCCGGAAAGCTGACTTATTTGTCTCCCTTTAAAAGATAGCATGCCTACTTTTTCTAAGGCTTCAAGTGCTGCTTTTTTCTCTTTTTGCCGCGGACGTTTTATCCAGCCCAAACTGCCGTAAGTCCCCATCATCACAACATCCAAAGCGGTGGTTGGAAAATCCCAATCCACACTGCCTTTTTGGGGTACGTAAGCGACCAATTTGCGTTGCTCATCATATGGTTTTCCGTAAATAGTAACACTACCGGCAATGGGTTTTAAAATGCCCAAAACTGCTTTTATTAGCGTAGATTTTCCTGCGCCATTTGGCCCGACAATAGCCATAAGCACCCCTTCTGGGATTTCTAAATCGATATCCCAAAGTACGGGTTTGTAGTTGTAGGCTACGGTTAAATCGTCTACTTGTACTGCGATGTTCTGTTTAGACTCCATATTTTCTTTTTATATGTCATTGTGAGGTGGGAAACGATGTAACAAACTCTTCAATTCTAAGTTTTAATTTAACAGATTCTCACGTCGCACTTTTGGTACTCCTCAGAATGACGTTTCATTTCAAAGCACTCACAATCGTATTTACATTATATTCGAACATGCCAATATAAGTGCCTTCAACCGTTCCGTCATTGCCCAAGGCATCAGAATATAAGGTACCTCCAATTTCTACCTTATGCCCTTTTGAGTTCACGGCGGCTTGCAACGCTTCAATGGTACGCTTGGGCACAGAGCTCTCAACAAAAATAGCTTTTACATTTTTATCAATAATGAAAGCTGCTAATTTTTGAACATCTTGAACGCCAGCTTCGGTGGCTGTTGACAATCCTTGTAAGCCAACCACTTCGAAACCATAACTTTTTCCAAAATAATTAAAAGCATCATGTGCCGTAACTAATATCCTTTTTTCTTTTGGAAGGGTTTCAATGATGCCTTGAATTTTGCTCTGCAGTGTATCTAATTTCGCTAAATACTGCTTTTCATTTTCATTATAGTTGGCTGCATTTTTTGGGTCTTTTTCAGATAATACCGAAGCCACTTTGCTGGCAAATTGTTTAAAGTACGCGATATTAAACCAAACGTGTGGGTCGTAATTTGATGCAAAATAATCGGAACCAATTAAGGTGTTTTTATCAATCTCTTCGGCTAAAGCAATAGGTGTTTTTGTTTGGCTTTCCATTTTTTCGAAGATTTCAACCAATTTACCTTCAAGGTGTAATCCGTTATAAAAAATAATATCGGCATTTACCAATTTCGACACATCGCCTTCGCTGGCTTTGTAGAGATGCGGATCGACACCGCTTCCCATTAAACCTTCAACATTTACATAGTCGCCACCAATGTTTTTTACCAAATCGGTAATCATTGTTGTTGTGGTGACAATGTTGAGTTTGCCGTTTTCTTTTTTATTGTTTTTACAACTAAAGATTATTGCTAAAATGAATACTATAAGTATGTTTTTCTTCATATTCTTAATTTTGATTTGATGGAATTCTAAAACTTACTCCAGCACTTATTAATATGTCTTGTCCTTTGGTAATGCTAGAGCCAACGGTGGCATCCAATTGCACATTGTTGTTAATTAAATAAGTTAGGCCCGCGTCCCATAAATGGTTGGCTTTACTGTTTTCTGGCAAATCGCCGTACAATTCCGCGTAAGCGCCCAATTTATTTGTAATACTTTGTCCGAATGCAATAGTGTAAACGTAAGAAGCCTCAGGAGAATCGTTGCCCCAAGCTGCCCCGAGGTTATAAGATAAACTTGTGTTTTCGCTAAGTGTATGTGCAAACGCAAGCCTAAAATCGACACCTGTAGTTTCTGGTTTATAATCTGTACTTGCTGTAAAGGGTAAATACAAATGCCCCAATAAACCTATTTCCGGGAAGCATCCGTTTTCTTTGGCGATACTAGTTTTAACACCTAACAACAGCGGGTTAAATCCGCTTGAAATGTTGTTTAAAGTGTTTCCGTTTATCTTGGTTTTGCCTTCAACAAAATCCCAACCTAAACGCAATTCTAAATTATCCAAAAGCCCATATCGCACTAAAGTTGTATTAAACGTAAAATCTTCGGTCTTTATATTATTGGTTTTAAACGACTCGTAGGATGTCCCTGTTTCTACTTGCAAAAATCTTTTGGGGACTACATTTGGCGACTCGGTTTGATCTGGTCTATCTGTAATTAAAGGCGCTAGCTCTTTTTTTTCTTGAGCCCATAAAAAAGTGGAAGCAAAAAAAGTTAAGCCAAAAAATAGGTTGCTTTTAGTTGGTTTCATTAACATAAATAATATTTGTAAAATCTTGGTTTAAAATAATGGTGTTGTTATTTATTAAAATTTGAGTCATTTTATTTTTACTGAATTGTTTGGTAACCACAATGGTGTTTCCGTATTTCAATCCGTTTAGTGCGCAAAAGTCAAAGAATTCTTTATCGTCACTCATTAATCTCGATATGGTGTAGGTTTTCCCTTCTTGGGTGTTTGCAAGAGCAATCGAGTGGTCTTCGGTTGTAATTTCGCCTTGAGCATTCGGTATGGGATCGCCATGCGGATCGAACTTAGGATTGCCCAGATATTCACTGATTTTATTGGCTAAAAAATCGGAGGTTTGATGTTCTAATAATTCAGATTCTCTATGAATTTCGTGTAATGACATATCGAACATTCTAAATAACAAAGACTCCCAAAGCCGATGTTTCCGCACCACATTAAGCGCCATTTTCGTGCCTTTTTCCGTAAGCTTTAACTCTTGGTATTTCTCGTAATGTAGTAAGTCTCTAGTCGCTAGTTTCTTAGCCATATCGGTGGCAGCCGCATTGGATATGCCCAGTTTTTTGGCAATATTACCAGGTTTGGTATCATTACTATCATTCTTGTCGTTTTTGTAAATGGCTTTTACAAAATTCTCTACAGCTATAGACATTTATTGTTTGTTTAATTAAAAATTTAAGTAAGCTTAAATAATTTTCAAATATAACTAAAAAAATTAATTCTCAAACCAAACACTATAATTATTAACTTTAAACTTTTAAAAAGAAATATTTATGAATCGTGTTATTGTCTTTCTAGTTTCAGTCTTATTGTTAAATACTGTATATGGACAGATTAAAAAAGAACCATTTCAGCCTTTGGATGTTTTTGAGTTAGAGTGGGCCTCAGACCCTCAAATTTCACCTGATGGAACACAAATTGTTTACAAAAGAAATGGGTTTGATATTATGAAAGATAAGTCTAAAGGAAATCTTTGGATTATAAATATCGATGGCTCGTCGCACAAAAAATTAACCTCCCGGGAAGTTAACGAATCGCAAGCAAGTTGGTCGCCCACGGGCGATAGGATTGCATTTACAAGCGCCACTGAAGAAGGCTCAGAGCTATATATGTATTGGGTTGATTCGGGGCACATTGCAAAACTGTCCCAACTGGAAAAGTCACCATCTTCATTAACTTGGTCGCCCGATGGCAAGCAGCTTGCGTTTACCATGTTTGTTTCTCAAAAAGCCCCTGTTGTTATAAAAATGCCAGCTAAACCCAAAGGCGCAACTTGGGCAAAACCGGCGAGAATAACAGATAGATTGAAGCATGAAGCCGACGGAAAAGGGTATATGGAACCGGGGTTTACGCACATTTTTACAATTCCCGCTGAAGGCGGAACCGCAAGACAAATCACTTCTGGGAATTATAACCATAGTGGCAATTTTTCATTCTCACCCAACGGAAAAACCATTTATTTTTCTGCTAATAGAAGCGATAATTGGGAGTATGAATTTAGGAACAGCGAAGTTTATAAAGTTAATATTGAAACCAAAAACATTACGACGCTTACCTCACAAACCGGACCGGATTATTCGCCAAAAGTATCTCCAGACGGAAAAACCATTGCTTTTTTATCGTATAAAGACAAGGTGCAGGCATTTCAAACCATGCAACTTAATGTTATGAATACAGATGGGAGCAATCGGCGTATTATATCTTCAAGTTTAGACCGCAGCGTATCTAATATTTCTTGGGACAACTCGGGTAAAGGCTTGTATTTTACATACGATGATAAGGGGAATTCTAAAATCGCTCATATTACTACTTCAGGAAGAATAACAAAGCTTGCCGATAATATGGGCGGCACAACAATTGGTCGTCCTTATGCTTCTGGCTCCTATTCGGTGTCTAATAATGGCACTATTGTTTTTACCAAATCTACGCCAAATTACCCTGCGGAATTGGCTGTTATTCAGAATAAAAAATCAGTAAAGAAAATAACAAATTTGAATGCCGATATTTTAGATTATAGGCAATTGGGGCAAACCGAAGAAGTTTGGTACAAATCGAGTTTTGATGGTCGAGATGTTCAGGGTTGGATTGTAAAACCACCTTTTTATGATGCGTCGAAAAAATATCCGTTGTTGGTGGAAAATCATGGTGGACCTATTCTAAATTATGGCGATCGTTTTACCGCAGAAATCCAATTATATGCCGCTGAAGGTTATGTGGTTTTTTACCCCAATCCTCGCGGAAGTACAAGTTATGGTGAGGAATTTGCAAACTTGTTATACAATAATTACCCCGGCGAAGATTATAATGACGTTATGGATGGTGTTGATTATTTGGTTGAAAAAGGCATCGTAGATAACAACAAGCTTTTTGTTACGGGCGGAAGCGCGGGCGGTATTATGACCACGTGGATTATAGGGAAAAATTACCGATTTAAAGCTGCCGTGGTGGCGAAACCCGTTATAAACTGGATTAGCAAAACCTTGGTTGCCGATAATTATTACGGTTATGCTAACTCGCGTTACCCTGGGCAACCTTGGGAAAACTTTGAAACCTATTGGAAGTTTTCGCCCATATCGTTGGTTGGTAATATTGAAACGCCCACGATGGTTATGGTTGGGATGAATGATTTACGTACGCCCCCAAGTGAAGCGAAACAACTCTATCATGCCTTAAAATTGCGAAAAATTGAAACGGTTTTAGTTGAAATTCCTGGAGCTTCTCACGGTATTGCCAGCAAACCAAGTAACTTAATAAGTAAAGTGGCGCACACTTTGGCTTGGTTTAAAAAATATAATGAATAGTTTAATGGCAGCCGCAACCATCGTCGCCACCGCAAGCTTTGGCTGTTTTCTTTTTTGGCTTCCAAACAAATTTGAGCACTAAAAACCTAATCGCAAAAGCGAGCACCGAAAAAGCTAATATGTTTTGTATTATGGTATTCATGTTTATTTTGTCGAGATTATTTTAGTTTCATTTCATAAAATGCCTTCCCGATAGCTATCGGGATTCGCAGGCATAACATTTATTTTAAAAGTTGAAAAGCGATTAATGCTACCACATAGGCGAAAGCACTCATAATGATGAGTTGCCACATGGGCCATTTCCAACTGTTTGTTTCTTTTTTTACAATGGCAAGCGTACTCATACATTGCATGGCAAAAGCGTAAAATAGCAACAGCGAAATGCCCGATGCAAAATTAAATAATGGTCCGCCTAAAATGGGGTTTACCTCTCCCGCCATTCGGTTTTTAATAGTTTCTTCTTCATCACTTCCTACACTGTAAATGGTTGCCAGCGTTCCTACAAACACCTCGCGAGCGGCAAAACTACTTACAATGGCAATGCCAATTTTCCAATCGTAACCCAACGGGCGAATTGCGGGCTCTATAGCTCTTCCGGTAATACCAATAAACGAATGTTCTAACTTATACGATGCGATGTGTTGATGCAATTCATCTTCAGTTAAATTTTCCGAGGCATATTCCGCTTTTACAATATTTTCGGCATTGTTAAAATCTTCCCCGGGGCCATAAGAAGCTAAAAACCACAGTACGATTGATATGGCAAGAATAATTTTACCGGCACCAAATACGAAGGCTTTTGTTTTTTCAACGACCGTTAAAGCCACATTTTTAATTAAAGGAAGCTTGTAATTAGGCATTTCAACCACAAAAAACGACTTGCTTTTTATCTTCAAGATTTTGTTTAAAATATAGGCCGAAAACACCGCAGTGCCAAAACCAATAAGATATAAAAGCATTAAGGTTAGCGCTTGGTAGCTTAAACCTAAAAATCGTTCATCAGGAATTACCAAGGCAATAATAATGAGGTACACAGGAAGTCGTGCCGAACAGGTTGTAAATGGGGTTACTAAAATGGTGATTAGGCGCTCTTTCCAACTTTCAATATTACGGGTTGCCATAATAGCGGGAATAGCACAGGCGGTACCAGAAATTAGGGGTACTACACTTTTTCCGCTTAAACCAAAACGACGCATAACGCGGTCCATTAAAAACACTACCCGACTCATATATCCACTTTCTTCCAGCACAGCAATAAATAGAAATAAAAAGGCGATTTGTGGAATAAATATAACGATGCCGCCTAGACCTGGAATAATGCCATCGGCTAATAGATTGGTAAAAGCCCCGGCAGGTAATTTATCGTTTGTCCATTCGCTTAAGGAGGCAAAAACACTATCAATAAAGTCCATTGGTACGCTGGACCAATCGTAAATAGCTTGGAAAATAGTGAGTAAAATAACAAAGAAAATAAGATAGCCCCATACTTTATGGGTTAAAACCCGGTCTAATCTTGCGCGTAAATCTTTGGCTTGAGACGCATCAATGGTTTGTCCTTTTTTAAGCACGTTGTTTATAAACTGGTAGCGCTTAATGGTTTCTTTTTGCTGTAACCGTTTTAATTCACTTTCGCTTTTTGTTTTAAAGCTAGCGATGGCTTCAATTTCATTTCTGTCCGTTTTTCCAAAATTCACATCCTGTGTAATAACCAACCATAACTTGTATAATAATTGGTTTGGAAACGCTTTTTTTAGGTTGCCAAAATATTCTGCATCAATTTCTGAAGCATCTATACAAGGCGTTACCGAAACATCTTTATAATTGGCAATTAAATCTTTTAAATGATCGACGCCTTGGTTTTTTCTAGTACTTACCAAGGCAATTTTGGTTTCTAAATGTTTTTCTAAATAGGGAATATCTAAAGAAATGCCTTTGTAATTCATCCGGTCTGCCATATTAATAACAAGCACCGTTGGAATTTCTAAATCTTTAATTTGGGTAAACAGTAATAGGTTTCTTTTAAGGTTTTCCACATCGCTTACAACCACGGCGATATCGGGGAAATCTTTGTCGTTTTTATTAAGCAGAAGCTCAATTACAACATTTTCATCAAGTGATGAGGCGTTTAAACTATAGGTACCGGGTAAATCGATAATATGCGCTTTTACACCGCGTGGCAATTTGCAAATACCTTCTTTTTTTTCGACGGTAATACCGGGGTAGTTGCCCACTTTTTGGTTTAATCCTGTAAGTGCGTTAAAAACCGAGGTCTTGCCAGTATTTGGGTTACCTATTAAGGCTACATTTATTTGCTTACTCATCTGCTATTTTTTCTATTAAAATATGAATAGCCGTTTCTTTTCTTATCGCTAAATGCGTGCCGTTTATGTTTAAATACATAGGATCTGCAAACGGAGCAACCTGTAAAAGTTGTACAGGGTTCCCTGGTAAACATCCCATTTCTAAAAGTTTTAAAGGGATGTGAATGGACGAAACATCAGTAATAATGGCTCGTTCTCCGCGTTTCAAATTTGCTATTGTATCTTGCAAGCTTATTTAGATTGATTTTAAAGAAGCAAAAATAAGGTAAACTTTAGAAGTTTAAAAGTTTTGGTGTGTAAATAATTATTTGGACGCTGTTATAACTCGTAAACAGGGATTTGGGTTTGTGCTTTTCTTTCGAAAGTCACTTTTTATGATTATCTGAAAGCTACACACCAAAATCAAAAGTCAACCTCGTTTTTAGTTAAATCGTAGGTGCTTTAAGAACTTATTTTTATTTCTTCATCGTGTGATGCAAATCATAAATCAATTTTTTAAGGCGCAGGATTAGGAATGGTGTCATGTACCTCATTAATTTGAGCTAGAATCTCATCACTTAAAACCATATTAATACTGTTAATATTTTCCTTGAGTTGTTCAACATTGGTAGCCCCAATAATATTGCTGGTTACAAAGGGTTGTTGAGTGACAAATGCCAAACTCATTTGGGCTAAACTCATGTTGTTATCTTCAGCTATTTTTAAATACTTTTTAGTAGCCTCGGTGGCTTGCGGGTTTGTATAACGCCCAAATCTTGGAAACAGTTTTAAACGCGCATTATCTGCTGCGGTTCCTTTTATGTATTTTCCGGATAGCACGCCAAATGCCATGGGTGAATAAGCCAATAAACCAATATTTTCACGGATGGAAACTTCGGCCAAATCGCCTTCGAATGTTCTGTTTAATAAGGAATACGGATTTTGAATGGTTGCCATTCTGGGTAAATTATGCGCTTTGGATTCTTCTAAATAACGCATGGTTCCCCAAGCTTTTTCGTTTGAAATACCTATGTGTCGAATTTTACCTGATTTAATAATGCCATCAAACGTATGCAGGATTTCGTTAAAATTATCTTGCCATGCGTTTTCCGAATTATGTTTGTAATCTCTAATTCCAAAGTAATTGGTGTCGCGTTCTGGCCAGTGCAACTGATATAAATCAATATAATCGGTTTGTAAACGTTTTAAACTGTTGTCGACAGCCTCTTTGAGCGCTTCTGGCGCAAAACCATTGGTACGAATGTGTGCTGTATAATCGCCATTACCGGCTATTTTTGAGGCTAAAACCACTTTATCGCGATGACCAGTTTTTGCAAACCAATTGCCAATAATGGTTTCGGTAGTACCGTAGGTTTCTGGGCTTGCTGGAACGGCATACATTTCGGCTGTATCCCAAAAGTTTACACCTTGCTCCAAGGCATAGTCCATTTGTGCAAAGCCGTCGTTTTGGTTGTTTTGGTTTCCCCAAGTCATGGTGCCCAGGCAAATTTTACTGATTTTTATATTTGTATTTGGTAGTGTTGTGTATTTCATAAATAATGTATTTGATAGTCCCGAGAATCCCGATAGTTATCGGGAGGGAATTTTTTTAATTGAAACTTAATCTTTGATTATGGATTCCTGCTTTCGCAGGAATGACATAGCGTTTAGATTTTTAGATTGAGCGTAAAGATAAAAAACCTTTAAAAGCTATTAAGGCTTTTAAAGGTTTTTTATGCGTTAGGGATTGCAGTGGAAATCCTTTTTGTGAGGCACGAGCAAAAAGATTGGGAACGAAAAGCCCGACCTGAAAGGGAACGCCAAAATTTTAATGCTCGTTTAGCAATTTAGAGAGTTCATCTAACTTTGGTGTTAGAATAACTTCGATTCGTCTGTTTTTTGCTTTGCCTTCGGGTGTGTCGTTTGTTGCAATTGGCGCAAATTCGCCACGACCGGCGGCAGTTAAATTTTCAGGGTTTATGGATGGGTTTTCTCTAAGAATATTTACAATGGCCGTGGCGCGTTTGGTAGACAGGTCCCAGTTGCCGCTTAAGTTTCCGCTACCTTGATAGGGTGCATTATCGGTGTGGCCTTCTATTAAAACGGCGATGTCTGGATTAACGCCCAATACACTACCTAATTGCTGAACCGCTCTACGACCCTCGGCGCCCACTGCCCAACTTCCTGAACTGAACAATAGCTTGTTTTCCATGGATACGTATACTTTTCCGTCGCGCTGTTCAACGGTTAATCCTTTGCCCTCAAAATCGGTTAAGGCTCTTGAAATGGCATTCTTAAGTGCGGTCATTGCTGCGTCTTTCGAGGCGATTACACTTTCTAATTCTGCGACACGGTCGGAGCGTTGTTGCAACTCTTTTTTAAGTTTTGCCAAACGTGCGTTTTCGGCTGCCAATGCTTGTTCCTTGGCTTCTAATTGCGCTAATAACTCTCTGTTTTTCTTGGAGTTTTCGGCAATTGAAGCCGAACTATTTTTCTCTAAGGCCGTATACGAAGCTCTTAAATTATCTAAATTAGTTTTCGTGGCATTGTAATCGGCTTGTAGTTTATCGCGTTCAGCAACTGCTTCATTATAGGCTGCTGTAAGCTGTTTTAGTTCGTTTTCAGCTGTGTTTTTTGCGTTTAAAAGGGCATCGTTTTCATCTGAAAGTTTTCGGTTTTCCTGTTTTAAATTGGCATACTTGCTTTCTAATTCTTTGTATACTTTAGGCGATACGCAAGAAGCTACCAGCACTAAGGTTAATACTTCTAATGTGATTTTTTTAATCATGATTATGGGTTAAATTTATTGTTCGTTAAATATTAAATTTCAATTTCTAATAATATGGGGCAATGATCGCTATGCACAGCGTCAGAAAGTATAACGGCTCTTTTAATGTTTTCTTGTAATGGCAGTGAAACCATGGCGTAATCTAGACGCCAACCTTTATTATTGGCACGGGCATTGGCGCGGTAACTCCACCAACTATATTGCTGTAATTCGGGATGTAAAAACCTGAAGGAGTCAATAAATCCGCTATCTATAAAGTCGCCAATCCATTCGCGTTCTACGGGTAAAAATCCAGAAACGCCTTTCATTTTAGGGTTGTGGATGTCTATTTCTTCATGACAAATATTGTAATCGCCACAAATTATCAGATTCGGAATGTCCTTTTTCAGCGTATCGGTATAGTCTTGAAACATAGCCATGTATTTCAATTTATGGTTTAATCGTGCGTCGTTTGTGCCCGATGGTAAATACAGGCTCATTACAGAAACCCCATTAAAATCGGCACGCAGGTTTCGTCCTTCAAAATCCATAGACTCGATGCCTGTACCATATTCTACATGATTGGGTTTTATTTTACTTAAAATGGCTACACCGCTATAGCCCTTTTTTTGGGCACTAAACCAATAGTTGTACTTATAGCCTGCGTCTTCAAACAGACTTAAATCCAACTGCTCTTTCATGGCTTTAATCTCTTGCAGGCAAACCACATCTGGATTGGCACTTTTTAACCAGTCGATAAAGCCTTTGTTAATGGCGGCGCGAATGCCGTTTACGTTATATGATATAATTTTCATCTTAATTCTTTATTTAGACCTGTTAGGTTTTAAAGCCTAAGAGGTCTTTCAAATTTGTTTCAGCTAAAATAAATAATGCGTTACATTTACACTATTATTTGTTTAAGGAGTTTTAACGAAGCTATTAACAAAATATTTTAGGCGTATTGCAGTTTAAGTATCTGATGAAGTTTTTTACATGCATTTTTATTATTTTGATTGGTTTTTGCGGGTTTTCCCAAAACCAAAATCCGAATTACAAGACTAAAAAAGTTGCTGTAAAAGATACCATAAGAATTGATAGTGTTAGCATTAATCCCAGTTCGTTTTCAATGAAACGAAAGGATAGCTCTGTAATCGATTCCACATATTACAAAGTAGATTTTGCTAAAGCACTTTTAACTTTTAAAAGACCCATTGCAACAGATTCTATCATCATTGATTATTTGAAATTCCCCGATTTTTTAACCAAAACCTATAAGCAATTGGATGAAAACATTATTGTTGAAAACAACAGTAATACCCAAACCTTGTATAAATTATCGCAACCCAACGCGTCCAAAAATTTCATTCCTTTTGATGGCTTAACAACCTCAGGGAGTATTTCGCGCGGTGTGACTATTGGCAACAATCAAAACTCGGTTTTAAATAGCGAACTCGATTTGCAAATTATAGGGAAATTAAACGATAAAGTGTCGTTACGAGCCTCTATTCAAGATGCCAATATACCATTGCAAGAAAGCGGTTATTCGCAGCGTTTGGATGAATTTGACCAAGTGTTTATCGAACTGTTTAGCGATAATTGGAAGATTCGTGCCGGCGATATCGATTTGGTAAATACCGATTCGTACTTTGCAAGTTTTTCAAAGCGTGTTCAAGGATTCAACATTAATGCGAAATTGGGTAACGACGATGCACAAACCAATCTATTTGCTGCTGGAGCTTTTGTGCGCGGGCAATTTACAAGAAGCGAATTTAAAGCACAAGAAGGCAACCAAGGTCCGTATAAATTACAAGGTGAAAATGGTGAATTATTTGTACTTATTGTTTCGGGTAGCGAAACGGTTTATGTGAATGGCGTTGCCGCAAAAAGGGGTGAAAATCAGGATTATATCATCGATTATAATGCGGGCGAGATTATTTTTAATTCTACATTTCCCATCACTTCCGAAATGCGTATTACGGTCGATTATCAAGTTAGCGAGCGCAATTATTCGCGTTTGGTGGCTTTTGGTGGCGGACGTTTTGAAAACGACAAACTCAAACTTGGAGTTTCGGTGTATTCTGAAAATGATGCGAAAAACCAGCCTTTGCAACAAAATTTATCGACCGAACAAGTACAGATATTGGCAAATGCTGGTGATGACAGAGCACAAATGGTGGCACCGTCTGAGGTTTTAGAGGCTTTAAACGAGAATAGAATTTTATACAAAAAAGAACTTATTGGTGGAAACTTAGCCTTTGTGTTTTCCAACAATCCGGACGATGAATTGTATCGTGTCACCTTTACACAAGTTGGCGAAAATCAAGGCGATTATATTTTAAGCAGCGTGAATGCCATTAATAATATTTTTGAATATGTTGGCATTAATCAAGGCAATTATGCGCCCATTATTCAATTGGTTGCGCCCACAAAACTACAGATTGCAGTGATTAACGGAAGCTATAATCCCACTGAAAAAACAGCCATTCAGTTTGAGGCTGCGGGTAGTAAAAACGATTTAAATCTGTTTTCTAATTTTAATGATGAAGACAACGATGGATTTGCTGGTAAACTAAAGGTAACCCAAAACATCATTAAAAATGATAGCCTTTGGAATTTAAACGCTTTTATTGATGGCGATTATATTCACAAAAACTTTAAAACCATTGAACGATTATACAATGCTGAATTTTCTAGGGATTGGAATATTGAAAACCCTTTGGGGAATCAGCAGTTTACAAAAACAGGTTTACAATTGGTTCATCCAAAAAAAGGGATAGTAAATTATCAGTTTGAACATTTGGAATTCTCTGAAAATTTTAACGGAAACCGACATGTTACAAATATAAATTTGTTTTTAAATAACTTCAATATCAATTCAAATTCTAGTTTTTTAAACGCACAGTCAAATATAAATTCATCAACATTTTTAAGGTCGTACAACAGCATAACGTACGGGATGCAAAACAGTTGGATTGGCACAAAATTAGCGATTGAAAATAATGAACAAAAAGATAATGCGACCCAAATTTTAACACCTTTAAGTCAGAAATTCAAATCGTACGAAGTATTTGCTGGGGTTGGTGACAGCACTAAGGTTTTTGCAGAATTTGGATTTAAAAACAGAGTAAACGATAGCGTTCGCAACAATGATTTACAAAAAGTAAATACATCCAATACCTTTTATTTGGATTCTAAACTCATTCAAAACACCAACACCAATTTGTCGCTTTTTGCTAATTACAGAACCCTAAAAAGTGAAGAAGACGGTATTGACGACGAGCAGTCTTTAAACTCCAGATTACAGTTTAATCAAAAACTTTTTAAACAAATTATTTTGTGGAACACTGTTTTCGAAACCAATTCGGGCACCTTGCCGCAACAAGATTTTACTTATGTGGAAGTTGAACCCGGACAAGGCAATTACACGTGGATTGATTACAACGCCAATGGCATTCAAGAATTGGAAGAGTTCGAGTTGGCGCAATTTCAAGATCAGGGAAAATACATTCGAGTTTTGTTGCCTAATCGTATTTATTTAAAAACACATCAAAATAGGTTGAGCCAAACGTTGACTATTAACCCGTCGCAGTGGGCGGTGAGCGAGGAAAAGTCGAAGAGTTTTTGGTCGCATTTTTACAATCAAACCAGTTATTTAATCGATAGAAAAATTAAAAGAGATGGTAATAGCTTTAACCTTAACCCTTTTGAAAATGATGAAAATAACCAATTGGGTTTACAGTTAAATTTTAGAAATGTGTTGTTTTTTAATCGCGGAAAACAGCGTTACACCACATCGTACACCTATTTATCCAATCAATCCAGAAATGTTTTATCCATCGGTTTTATCGAAAACAGCCTGAAAAGCCATCAGTTTCATTTTAATCATAAAATTGAAGAAAGTTGGTTGCTGTCATTTCAAACGGCTTTTGATAAAAATAAAAGCCTCAGCGAAAATTTTACCAGCAAAAATTACAATTTTGATGAAACGCTTTTCAACCCAAAAATCTCTTATTTATTTAATGATAATTCGCGTTTCGATATCTTTTACCAACATACTAAAAAGGAAAACACCATTGGTGGTTTTGAAACTTTAAAGCAACAAAAATATGGTGTATCATTTGCATTTTCAAATAAAGAAAATCATGCGATAAATGGTGAGTTTAATTATTTTTCGAATGCGTTTAACGGCAATGCGAACACACCCGTTTCGTATCAAATGTTAGAAGGTCTTCAACCCGGAAAAAACTTTACATGGAGTTTATTGGCGCAAAAAAAACTGACTGATTTTTTGGATTTAAATCTAAGTTATTTTGGTAGAAAAACAGAAACCAGTAAAACCATCCACACGGGAACCATTCAACTAAAAGCTTACTTCTAAGTCATAAAAAAAACTCCTAAAAAAGAATATTTTAAGAGTTTTTTATTTTTTTATAATGAGATAATGAATCAATCCCGATAGCTATCGGGACAGCATGGCAAAACACTAAATATTAGCCTTCATGAGCTCTCTATTCATACGAGCAATGTTTTCTAAAGAAATCCCTTTAGGGCATTCAATTTCGCAAGCACCGGTATTGGTACAGTTTCCAAAACCTTCTAAATCCATTTGATCTACCATGTTTCTAACACGATCGGCAGCCTCAACTTGACCTTGAGGAAGTAAAGCGTATTGAGACACTTTTGCACCAACAAATAGCATGGCACTTGAGTTTTTACAAGTAGCCACACAAGCACCACAGCCAATACATGCCGCAGCATCCATGGCTTCATCGGCATCGTGTTTTGAAATTGGAATAGCGTTGGCATCTTGGGTATTACCAGATGTATTAACAGAAATGTAACCACCGGCTTGTTGGATGCGCTCAAACGACGTTCTATCAACCACCAAATCCTTAATTACAGGAAATGCCGCAGCTCTAAACGGTTCGATTGTAATGGTGTCGCCATCTTTAAAGGACCGCATGTGCAATTGGCACGTGGTTATGCCTCGGTCTGGACCATGTGGTTCTCCATTTATAAACATAGAACACGTACCGCAAATGCCCTCACGACAATCGTGATCAAAGGCTATGGGTTCTTCGCCAGAGTTTACTAACTGTTCGTTCAAAACATCCATCATTTCTAAAAAAGACATGTGCTCTGAAATATCAGCAACTTTATAATCGACCATTTGACCCTTTGCATTTGAGTCTTTTTGTCTCCAAATTTTAAGTGTTAAATTCATAATGTCAATCTTATTTGTACGAACGTTGTTTGAGTTCTATTTCTTTAAATTCTAATTCTTCTTTATGTAATACGGCATCAGCTGGTTCGCCTTTATATTCCCAGGCGGCGACAAAAGCGAAATTTTCATCGTCACGTTTGGCTTCGCCTTTTTGTGGTCCGGATTCCTCAGCAGATTCTTCTCTAAAATGTCCGCCGCAAGACTCCGCACGCATCAAAGCATCTTTAGCAAACAGCTCGCCCAATTCTAAGAAATCGGCAACACGACCTGCTTTTTCAAGCTCTGGATTCATTTCATTTGCTGTACCCGGAACAAAAACATCTTTCCAAAACTCTTCTCTAATGGCTTTTATCTCGGCCATAGCTTCTGTTAAACCTTGAGCATTTCTGGACATGCCTGCTTTATTCCACATCACATTGCCTAGTTTTTTATGGAAATAATCTACAGACTTGGTGCCTTTGTTATTCACAAAGAAATTAATTCTATCTTTAACTTCTTTTTCCGCTTCATCAAATTCTTTTGTATTGGTTGGAATTTTTCCTGTACGTATATCATCTGCTAAATAATCGCCAATGGTATATGGCAACACGAAATATCCATCGGCTAAACCTTGCATTAATGCCGATGCTCCAAGGCGATTTGCGCCATGGTCTGAGAAATTAGCCTCACCAATGCAGTAACAACCCGGAATGGTGGTCATTAAATTGTAATCTACCCAAATACCACCCATGGTATAATGTACCGCTGGATAAATCATCATTGGAGTTTTGTATGGGTTTTGATCTACAATCTTCTCATACATCTGGAATAAGTTTCCGTATTTTGCTTCTACAATAGCTTCTCCTAATTCTGTTATTTTTTCTTTTGAAGGATTTGAAATATTATGAATTTTAGCCTGCTCTTTACCGTAACGTTCAATAGCCGAAGCAAAATCTAAATACACAGCTTCACCTGTAGCATTTACACCATAACCGGCATCGCAACGCTCTTTTGCGGCACGAGATGCAACATCGCGAGGTACTAAGTTACCGAATGCAGGGTAGCGACGCTCTAAGTAATAATCGCGTTCGTCTTCTGATAAATCGGTTGGCTTTTTTCGTCCTTCGCGAATGGCCATCACATCGTCCATATTTTTTGGCACCCAAATACGACCATCGTTTCGTAACGACTCGGACATTAATGTTAATTTAGACTGATAGTCGCCCGAACGTGGAATACATGTTGGGTGAATTTGTGTATAGCAAGGGTTTGCGAAATACGCTCCTTTTTTATGAATTTTCCAAGCGGCGGTAGCGTTAGAACCCATGGCGTTAGTGGATAAGAAATAAACGTTTCCGTAACCACCAGAACCCACAACTACGGCATGAGCGGAGTGTCTTTCAATTTCACCTGTAATTAAATTACGGGCAATTATACCCCGTGCTTTGCCATCAACAATAACAACGTCGAGCATTTCGTGGCGGTTAAACATCTCTATTTTACCACGAGCTATTTGTCGGTTCATTGCTGAATAAGCGCCCAATAACAATTGCTGACCAGTTTGTCCTTTGGCATAAAATGTTCTTGATACTAAAACACCACCAAACGATCGGTTATCCAATAAGCCGCCGTAATCTCGTGCAAAAGGCACACCTTGCGCCACGCATTGGTCGATAATATTTGCAGACACCTCAGCTAAACGATATACGTTAGCTTCACGCGAACGGTAATCGCCACCTTTTACAGTATCATAAAATAACCTATACGTTGAATCGCCATCACCTTGATAATTCTTCGCGGCATTTATTCCGCCTTGAGCGGCAATAGAGTGCGCGCGTCGAGGGGAATCTTGATAAGCAAACGCCTTTACGTTATAGCCCAGTTCTGCCAAAGTTGCAGCTGCCGAACCACCCGCTAAACCTGTTCCCACAACAATAACATCGATGTGACGTTTGTTTGCAGGATTTACTAAATCGATATGATTTTTATAATCTGTCCATTTATCCTGAATTGGACCTTTTGGTACTTTTGAATCGAGTGTTGCCATATCTAAGATAATACGTATTTAAGATGATGATAAAGTGCTATAAAAATAAATCCTAATGGAACTAAAATGGAATAGGCTTTTCCAATATTTCTAAGCGTTTTTTTTCTGCCAGCCGTTACACCCATAGATTGAAAAGCTGATGTAAATCCGTGCAACAAGTGAAGCATTAAAAACACAAATGCAATCACATATGCTATGGTTCTTATATGGCTGTAAAACTTATGTGTTAACTCTTCGTGATAACGAAGACCTTCTACACCTTGCATGGTTCCAGACCAATCGCCTTGAATAAATTTGGTGTTGATTTCTGGAAACCAAAAATCGATAAAATGCAAAACAATAAAAGCTAAAATGGCAACGCCACTCCAAATCATGTTTCTGCTCATCCAAGAAGAATTTGCAGCACCGTTGTTTTTAACGTAAGCCATACCTTGGGCTTTTCTGTTTCTCACTTCTAATATAAATCCCATAACAAAATGAAACACCACACCAAAAATTAAAATGGGTTGCATTACAAATTGAATGAACCAATTGGTTCCCATAAAATGAGAAACATCATTAAAAAGATCTGCACTAAAAACAGATAAAATATTAATTGCGAAATGTTGAAGTAAAAAAAACATTAAGAAAAAAGCCGAAAGTGCCATAGCTACTTTTCTTCCAATCGAAGATTTAAAAAATCCGCTCATTATTTTTAAAGTTAGTTTATAGTTTTACAAAGGTAGTTATGGATGGAGTTATAGACAAATAACAATTGTCATGTTTTTGCTATTTAGAATGGTTTTAATCTGCATCGCTCTATTTTATAGTAATCATAGTTTTTTCAGACCCAATTTGAACACCGTATTTCCCCTTTGGTAAATAATATTTTCCATTTTCAGCTTTGTTTATTTTTATACTTGTATTTTCTTTCATTAGTATTTTTTTAGCTTTTTCAGAAATGGTTAAATCGTACGCTACAGTATTAAAACCTTTAACTGCTTTTTCAATTATTTGGTGTAATTCTGACTGGTTTTCAGATAAAATTTTAATGGTTTGTACGCCATTGTTTTTGCTGTAAAATTTAATATCCATTGAAGGCTCATAAACTTCAGACCATGCACTATAAGCGCTTCCCCAACGCATAGAATGTTTAATATCTTCAGCATCAAAAAGCACGATAGATTGATTCATTTTTGATGCGTTCATAGTTTGAAAATGTGCCACATTGGTTTTGTAAATGCCTCTTCCGTGAGTGCCTAAAAGCAAATCGTTGGCATCGGGTTGTAGCACAATATCGTGAACCGCAACTGCTGGCAATCCGTTGCTAAAAGCTTCCCAATTTCCACCGTTATTAAAACTTACGTAAGCCCCATTGTCGGTGCCTAAATATAAAATATGCTCGTTTTTTGGGTCTTCTTTAATCACATTAACTGGCGAAAGCGGAATGTTTGCCCCGATGTCTTTCCATGTTTTTCCATAATCATCGCTACTGTAAGCATACACCGAAAAATCGTCCCAACGGTAGCCGTTTAAAGTGGCGTAAACACGCTCTTTTTTGTGCTGCGATGCTATCACGCGCGACACCCATAAATCTTTGGGTAAATTGCTTGAAATATTCTCCCAACTTCCGCCACCGTTTTTAGTGATATGAATTAAGCCGTCGTCGCTTCCGGCGTAAATCAAACCGAATTGAAACGGCGATTCGCTAATACTTGTTAATGTGCCATAGGCAACATTACCAGGTTTTCCGCCATTGGTCAAATCGTTACTAATGGCTGTCCAATCATTCCCTTGATTCATGGAAC
Source organism: Hwangdonia lutea (assembly GCF_032814565.1). Classification (GTDB taxonomy): domain Bacteria; phylum Bacteroidota; class Bacteroidia; order Flavobacteriales; family Flavobacteriaceae; genus Hwangdonia; species Hwangdonia lutea. Next base: position 1,352,904 of record NZ_CP136521.1, on the reverse strand, counting down.
GCATGAGTTTATTGCCACCCAAATACAAAATATCTTGATTGTGGGACGATAATAAAATAGGGGTTTGCCAATTAAAACGATATGGTTTTTCGCCTAACTTATGCTTTGGTTGAATATATTTTTGTTCGCCTGTTTTTCTGTTGATTCTAAAATAGTTCCCGAATTGATAACCTGTGTAAACCACATTCGATTTTCTGTTATCAATTTGAATGTGCATACCATCGCCGCCCATTAGCCTTTGCCACGGATGTTTGCCTTCTTGCTGCCATTTTTTATCCATTTTGGCATTGTGAGCACCAACCCAAACGCCATTATCTTGCAATCCGCCGTATACATTGTATGGCGTTTCGTAGTCGATATTTATGGCATAAAATTGCCCCACGGAGGTTACATTTAGTTTCTCCCAACTTTCGCCATCATCGTAGCTTATATTTAATCCACCATCGTTTCCATCAATCAAATGCCCCTGTTTGTTAGGGTTTACCCAAAGTGCTTGATGATCTACATGCACGTTTTCTTTGTTAATAGATGTAAATGTTTTGCCGCCATCCTTAGATTTTAAAATAGGCACACCCATGATATAAATACCGTCTTTGTCTTGTGGATCTACCCGTATTTCTCCAAAATAATACCCGTAACTATAATACAAATCGTCTATATAATTGTCGTGTGTTTTTTGCCATGTTTTTCCGCCATCAGTACTTTTGTAAACCTCGGCGCCAATAACTGGGGTATCGAAAAGGAGTGAATTGGCATCTTCAAGATATTTAGCTAAATCAATAGGCTTAACGCTACCGCTTCTTACCAGTTGTTTTACATTTTTGGCACGGTATTTTTCTTGAAATCCATTGGTTTTTAGAAACTCATTGAGCTTTTTGTCTTCAATATTTAAGAATGCTGAAACGGACATGGTTTTAAAATCTTCTTTGGTCAAACCGTTTTTTTTGTCTGTTTCACTTTCTGAAGTTCTTCTAAATTGGCTGTCGTGCAAGGCATAGACAATGTTTTCGTTATACACAGCCAAACCAATCCTACCAACGCCATGGCCTGTAGGGAATCCACTTTCTGAAGTTGTAATTTTAACCCAAGTATTGCCCGCGTCGGTACTTTTATATATGGCCGATTGGTTGCCACTTCCATTAAAATTCCACGCTTTTCTATCTTTTGTCCACGATGAAGCAAACATGACATTATAGTTGTTTGGAGCGTGCTGCACATCAATAATACCGCTTTCATCGTCAACGAAAAGTTTTTGTTGCCAAGTTTTACCGCCATCGGTGGTTTTGTAAATTCCACGCTCCTTATTTGGCGAATATAAGTGGCCCGTTACACCAACAACTACCTCGTTGGTATTATTGGGATTGATAAGAATCCTGCCAATGTGATGCGAGTCTGGAAGTCCAACATTCGTCCAGGTTTTACCGTTATCGGTAGATTTTAAAATACCAATTCCCGCATAACTGGAGCGCGATGCGTTATTTTCTCCGGTGCCAACCCATATGGTTTTGGTTTTCCAATCTACGGCAATATCGCCAACATTTTGAGTGTTTGACGTATCTAAAATAGGCTCAAAGGTAGAGCCGTTATTGGTTGTATGCCATACACCGCCTGAAGCGTAGCCTACATAAAACTCTGTTGGGTTTTCGGGGTTTACATCTAAATCCACAACCCTGCCACTCATAATGGTTGGTCCAATATTTTCAAAATGCACATTTTTAACCAATGAATTTTGAGTTGAGGCTTGCTTTTGTTGATTGGCTTTTTCTAAAGCTTTTGATGGTGTTGAAGGCTGTTGACTAAAGCCAAAACAGAAGCATAAAATAAAGCAAATAATAAGTTTTTGTGAAAAGCGCATGTTGAAAGGTTTTATGATTATGAAAATTAACTAATCTAAATGTTGTGACAAAATTTAACCGTTTTTATTTACATTCAAACCTGTTGTGCATTTTGAAAAAATTCTGTCAATTCGAGTGAATTTTACGATTGGAATGAGTAAAAATTGTATCGAGAATAAGAATTTTAACTTGAAATTGATTCTCGATACAATTTTTCGTGCCTCAAAATCACTCGAATTGACATATTGATATTTTTTCCATTCAAAATGCACAACAGGTACATTCAATTAAAAACTTCTGATGTGTTGAAATAAAAAAAAGCCTGTAAATGTAACTTCACAGGCTTTCACTTATTTTATAAGCTTATTTAATCTATCACTATCTTTTTTGTAATCACTGCCAAATCAGAATGAATATTTACAAAATAAACACCTTTTGATGCGTTTTGCATTTTAATGGTTTTTGTGTTTGACTGATTTGATAAATCATGTTCTGAAATCAATCGACCGCTAATATCATAAATAACGGCTTTTTGCAAATTAACATACGACGCATTATTAATATAAAATTGATCTTTTGCTGGGTTGGGGTAAAAGCTAATAGCATTGTTAAGCTCATCTTCCTCAACGCTCAATGAGCAAGAGTGGTTGGTCATTAAGGTGCTGCTACAACCTGCATCAATGGAAACGCTTCTGAGTTGTACATCGCTACCGCCAGCAATATCGTCAAAACTTAATGTTCTATTGTTTTGACCAGCACCTATTGAACGGTGCATGATGGCATTTGAATTTATAACGTGGCCCAATTGATGCCCGTGACCTAATTCATGCACAGCTACAGATTCGAAATCTGTTTTTGGGCTCACGGCTGGTTTTGTTCCGTACTCCCAATTTGTATCATCGTTAAACACAATATCCAATTCATCTACTATCACATAAGTGGTCCCAGTACTCGAACAGGTTGATGGATAGGTATAACAAACACCTAAAGTACTGGCTTCAAGTTCGTTTCCTACATCAAATCGTATAATATTAGTGCCATCCCTTTGTTGGGAGTTTATCATAGTTGTTGCTCCAATATCCCAGTTTACACCTGTTTCGCATCTCCAAGTATCAAAGGCTCTTAAAAAGGATTCTTTTGCTGCGGTATTAGCATCAAAATCAGTAAACATTTGCCAAGTATAGCCTCCAGAGCCATTAGTGTCTACATGTTGTGTTTGATATTCAAAACCTCCACTTAAAATTGTTATTTGGGCATATGGTACCGTAATATATGCTAGTCCACTAAAGTTGGATTTATTTGGTGTTGGTTCGGCGTCTTCTACTTGAATGGAACCTGTACCAGCATCACCAGGGACTTGTACTTGAATTTCTGTATTCGTCCAGCTTACTATTTGAGTATCTAATGCAGTAATTTGACCAGAAACTGAATTGGCATCTTGAAAATAAACTTTACCCATAGTTGCGCCAAAATCGTTTCCTGTAATTGTTAAAACGGAATATGTTCCTGCTGTAATGGTTGAAGGGGATACACCGGTAATTTCAATGGAAGGCCCTTGGGTTTTACTTGTCGAGCTTGTTTTAGGTTTGAAACTTTTATTTGCTAATTCTTTATAATTGGCTTTGGTTTTTGAGGTAATGGAGGTGTAAAAATTATCCTCAATCCCTTTAAACGATTTAAAAACATTATTTACCGTATTTAATTGTGTATTGTATTTGTAAAATGCTTGTGCTCCGCTATATGGGTTGTATTTTTTTAATGCGGTATTGTTGTTTGCAAGTTGCGTTTTAGAATCATACAGAAAAAACACGCCTGTTTCTCCTGGTTTTACCTGCAAACTAGGTGTTACGGTTTCTCCCATATCTCCTACCCAGCCACCTTTGGTAATTAATTCGATTTGAATAGGCGAATCTCCTTTAAACACTTTGTACACTTCAATTGTGTTGCTTGTGTAGATATTTGTATAGTCGGTGTTCCAAAATGATTTTTGAGCTATAACCTTACCTTCTATAATTAATTGGGTGTTTTCGATTTGATCATTTAAGGGCATTTCGATTAAAGCTCCTTGAGCTTGTAGTTTAGGTGTGTAGGATAGAAAAAAAAGCATTGTAAAAACAATGCTTATTAGCGTAGTTTTATTCATCATTTATTAAATTTTTTTATCAAAAATAACAAAAAAACTAGTATATGCTAGTTTTTTTGTTAATTCTTCAAAATGATGAGTTGTTTTTAATCTAATACCATTTTTTTTGTAATCATCGCAAAATCAGAATGAATATTTACAAAATAAATACCTTTTGATGCATTTTGCATTTTAATGGTTTTTGTGTTTGACGGATTTGACAGGTCGTGTTCTGAAATCAATCGACCGCTAATATCATAAATTACAGCTTTTTCTAAATTTATAAATGACGCTTTATATATATGAAATTGATTTTTTGCTGGGTTGGGGTATAGGGTTATGGCATTGTTTAGTTCATCTTCTTCAACGCTTAAATTACAAATAGTAGAATCTGACATTACAGACGTTCCTCCACAAGGCACTATTGTTGTACTTCTGTCGTGTACACTATTACCTCCTGCTATATTCTCAGTACTTAAAACTCTTTGTTGCTCACTATTTTGCAGTGCATAAATCATGACATCATTACTATTATCTAGTTGAGGTGAATCATCTATAACATGCCCTAATTGATGCGCATGTCCTAATTCGTGTAGTGCTACACTATGGAAATCATATTGAGAAAAGCTGGGAAAACCACTACCAAAATACCAATCGGTTGCATCGTCAAAAACAACATCTATTTCGCTTACAAACCAATTAGCATTAGGTGTTCCTCCTGTTGAACAGCCTGAATACCAAGACGTACAACGTCCTAGCACTCCAGCTTCTAACTCACTTCCGTTGTCAAATCTAACCACATTGGTTCCATCGGCATCAAGCCTGCCGTCTGGCGGTATATCGCCATCAACACCAATAACATCTACGGTGGTAGCAACTCCACTTACAGTCCAGTTCACCTTGGTTTCACATCTCCAACTATCTAAAGCCGATTCAAAAGCTGCTTTTGCACCTGGGTGTTCGGTATCATTAAAAAAATCTGTAAACATTTCCCATGTATAACCTCCGCTTCCGTTGTCATTTACATGCTGTACTTGATATGCAGTTCCGGCTGAAACGACATTTAATTCTGCGTGAGTTACTGTTAATGTTTGTGAAGAGGAAGCTTGCATGCCATTGGAACTATGGAACACGGATACGGGGCCTGTTCCGGCTTCAGTGGGAACTTCAACTTCTATTGTTGTATCATTCCAGTTTATTATTTGTGATGCTATAGGTATCGGTGCTGGCGAATCATCTGGAGCTAATAATTCACTGGTCAATGTTGCACCACCATCATCTGCATTTGGAAAACCAATGGTTCCCGCTGTTGTGCCAAAACCAGAGCCTGTAATTGTTAAAATTGCTTTTTCCCCCGCGACTATTGAAGTAGGTGATATATTTGCAATTGTTACTGCTAAGCCAGAAGTGTTTTTTTTACTTTTTAGTGACACAGCAGCGTTCTGTTTTACTTTAATTATTTTCTGTTTTGTTAAACTTTCTAAATGATTGTAAAACCCTTTTTCTATATCTTTATAAGAATTAAATACGTTGTTTGCAGTATTTGCCCTCATGTTGTATTTGTAAAACCCTTGAATTCCGCTGTATGCCTCATATCTCTTATTTGCCATTTTTTGGGTATAACCTAATTTATTTGTTGGATTTAACATAAAAACACCTCGCCGTCCAATAGCTAATTGTAAACTATGAGATGAGATTTGTGCAGTGAGACCTACAACGCCACCTAAAGTAACCACATCAACATATTCAATGCTTTCCTCTCCCTTAAAAACCTTAAATACTTCAATAGTGTTAGAAGTGTAAATATTTTTACTTGCTAAATCCCAAAATGATTTTTGCGATATTACTTTTCCTTCTATTATTAAATTAGATGCCTCTACTTGCTGTTGTAACGGTATTTCCCTAAGGCTGGCTTGCGCCCATAATGGTCCGGCATTTATTAAGCAAAATAACAATGCCATAAAAAAAGTGAATTTCTTCATCATCTTAAGTTTTAGTGTTAATAGATAGCTGTAAATGAAATCTTATGACTTAAGAATCAAGCCAATAGATTTTTATTTAGTTTTTTAATAAAACTTGGGGAGATTACCAAATATAGCAAATTACAGCCAATAATTTGCCTAGAATGACTACATTTATCCACTTAATTTAATACGTATTATGAAATATCATCCTATTAACTCAAACCTCTTTATAAAAAACAGAAAAAATTTTGCCGCTCAGATGAAGCCCAATAGCTTGGCGGTTTTTAACTCTAACGACATCTATCCTATTGGCGCAGACAGCACCTTGCCTTTTGAGCAACATCGCGATATTTTTTATTTAAGTGGTGTCGACCAAGAAGAAAGCATTTTGGTTTTATTCCCAGATTGCCCAAAGGAAAAGCATCGGGAAATTCTCTTTTTAAAAGAAACCAACGAACATATTGCCGTTTGGGAAGGCGAAAAGTTAACCAAAGAAAAAGCCTTCGAAACTAGTGGCATTAAAACCGTTTATTGGTTGCAAGACCTTGAAAAAGTCCTGTTTGAAATCATGACGCAATGCGACACCGTTTATATAAATACGAACGAGCATTACCGAGCAAATGTTGAAACCGAAACCCGAGAAGCGCGCTTTACAAAATGGCTAAAGGAAAAATACCCTGCGCATGCGGTAGCAAAGAGCAATCCTATTTTGCAACGCCTCCGTTCGGTGAAAGATCAAATAGAAATTGATTTAATGCAACAAGCTTGTAATATTACCGAAAAAGGATTCCGTCGTGTACTAAACTTTGTAAAACCTGGCGTTTATGAGTTTAATATTGAAGCCGAATTTATGCATGAGTTTTTAAATAATCGCTCACGAGGATTTGCCTATACGCCCATTGTGGCTTCCGGAAACAATGCCAATGTACTGCATTACATAGAAAATAATCAACCCTGTAATGCAGGCGATTTAATTTTAATGGATGTTGGCGCCGAATATGCAAACTATTCCAGCGATATGACGCGAACCATTCCCGTTTCCGGTACATTTTCAGAAAGGCAAAAAGCCGTTTATAATGCGGTAAATCGCGTTAAAAATGAAGCGACCAAAATGTTGGTTCCAGGAACTATTTGGGAAGATTACCACGTTGAAGTTGGCAAATTAATGACCAGTGAATTGTTAGGTTTAGGCTTGCTCGATAAGGCCGATGTACAAAACGAAGACCCCAATTGGCCCGCCTATAAAAAATATTTTATGCACGGTACAAGCCATCACATAGGATTAGATACGCACGATTACGGTATTTTAACTGAGCCGATGCAAGCCGATATGGTGTTTACCGTGGAGCCTGGGATTTACATACCGGAAGAAGGATTTGGAATTCGATTAGAAGACGATGTGGTTATTAAAGACGATGGTGAGCCTTTTAATTTAATGCGAAACATTCCTATTGAAGCCGATGAAATTGAAGATTTAATGAATGCGTAAAACTTATAAGACGCTGTTTTAAGATTAATTTAAAACAGCATCTTTTTATACTGTTACCAACTCAAATAAATATTTGTTAAGGCGTTTTAACGTTTCAATTTTATCATTGGAATTTATCAAAAGGGAGATGTTGTTGTTGCTTCCACCGTAAGAAATCATTCTAATTTTTACATCTTTTAGAATTTTGAATAGCTTATATGTGTATTCATGGTTTACTACCGAATGGCCGACTAAACAAACTATGCTTTGATTGTTGTCAACCTCGATTGATGCGAATTTCTCGAGTTCAGCAACAATTTTGTCCAAATTCCTATCATCGTCAATGGTAAGCGATACCGCAACTTCAGAGGTTGTAATCATATCGATAGACGTTTCGTAAATCTCAAAAACCTCAAACACTTTCTTTAAAAAGCCATGGGCTTGTAGCATGCGCCCCGATTTAATTTTTATGGCGGTAATATTGTCTTTGGCCGCAATGGCTTTTATGCCATTTTCCGATGTTAGGCTAGAAATTAAAGTGCCGTGGGCTTCCGGATTCATGGTGTTTTTTAGGCTTACCGGAATATGGTCGGCTCTTACGGGCGTTACCGTTTGTGGATGCAATATTTTTGCGCCAAAATAGGCCAATTCCGCGGCTTCATCATAAGATAAATTCGAAATGGGTTTGGTGTTTTCAACATACCTAGGGTCGTTGTTGTGCATGCCATCAATGTCGGTCCAAATTTGTACTTCTTCAGCTTTAATCGTAGCGCCTATAATGGTTGCCGTGTAATCGCTGCCACCACGCTGTAAGTTCGATACTTCATCCTGGGCATTTAAACAAATAAAGCCTTGGGTGATATAAATATCGGCTGCTTCAGCGGAATTAAAAACAGTTTCAAAATGAGTTTTGATATAAGGTAAATCGGGTTCGTTACAAGCATCAATACGCATAAAGCCTAGTGCTGGTAATAGTGTAGAGCGAATGCCTTCTTGCTGTAAATAGCTATTAAATATAAAGGTTGAAAGCAATTCACCTTGAGCTAAAATTTTGTTTTCCAATACGTTTGCAAACGCTTTGTATGTGGAGTCAATTAACAAACTAAAAATATCTGAAGCATATAATTTGGCCTCTTTATTTAGCAATTTGTTTGTTAAAAGCTCATCAATAGTGAGGCTATATTTTTCTTGAAGCTTGTGTATGCTATCAATCGCTTTGTCCGTGTTTTTTTCTTTAATATGATTGGCGATGGCAACCAACTCGTTCGTGGTGCCGGACATGGCCGATAAAACCACTATTTTTTTTTGGCCATCGTTAATTATGTTCTTAACATTAATCATGTTTTCAATAGATCCCACCGATGTGCCACCAAACTTTAATACTTTCATTGTGCTTTTATTTACAGTGTAAAATTATAACTCATTCTGAGAATAAAGATATTTTTTGAAAAAATTGTTTACATTTGCACAAATTGTTATATAATTAACATGAGGACTGTATCAAACTGTGTAGAAGACATTTTAATTTCGCAACCTTATTTAGAGGAAGCATTATCCAGAAATATTATAAATTTTAGTGCCTTGGCAATCGAGCTCACCAAACCCATTAGCGAAATGCTAAAAAAAGAGGTGAAGCCAGGAGCGATTATGATGGCGCTAAGGCGTTACAATCCGCCGGTAACTTTATCGAATTCTGTGAAAATGAAACGGATGCTTCAGAATTTGGGCGATATTACCGTACGCTCTAATTTAACCGATTTTACCGTAAAAAATTCCAATACGCTAATACACAATCACGCTAAGGTATTGGAAAAAATAGATGATGAGTCTAAATTATTTTACACCTTTACAAGAGGTATACATGAAAGTAATATGATTATATCGAGCAGTTTAAAAGATTTTATTACCACACAATTGCAGCATGAAACCTTTCTTGGGGTACAAGATAATTTATCGGCCATAACCATAAACTTACCACAGGATAATTCGAAAATTGCTGGGTTGTATTATCATTTTTTTAAGCGATTGGCTTGGGAAGGTGTGGTGCTTTACGAGGTGATTTCTACCACAAACGAGTTTACTATTTTGGTTGAAGATGAGTATGTTGATAAAGCGTTTACAGCTATAAAAAGAGTTAAAAACTAGAAAAGGCGTGCTAAATAATCAGCACGCCTTTTGGGTAGTAAATTAGTCACAGTCAATAACTTATTTTACTATTAAAGTGTATTCGGGTGTTTCGTTAAAAGGACAGAAATATTTATACGTTCCTTTTTTTAGAGTGACTTCTTTCGATGATTCTGTTTTACCATGTTTCACCATTTGCGACACGTAAGCCTCGCTAATATGGTTTTCTGGTTTAGAGCCATCTTTTCCATCTTCAATTAAAACCAAACCTACTTCAGGGGCGGCATTGTTATTCGATACTTTAAAAATATAAGTGCCTTCCGAAAGTGTTAATTTTTTCTGGGTAAACTCACCTTTTGTTTGCTCTAACGATATGGTTTTTACAGCATCAGCTTTCGCCATTTTGTCTTGTGCCGTAGCAGTTAAAGTAAAGGCTACTAAAAATAATCCTATTATTAAATTTTTTATGGTCTTCATTTTTATTTCAAATTTGATTATTGTTTTAAATAAATATTAGCTTGTTGATACTGTAAATTTTCCAGCTTCAACACTAGGGAAATCTACTTCGGTATCGGCAATATGATTAACATAATTTGTTAGGGTGTTAGATACCACGTTTAATATGATTTCTAAAATATCACCATCGTTGTAACCTGCTTCTTTTACAGCTTGAATAGCTTCGGTAGAGACTTGTCCTCTGTTTTTTGTAACTGCTTGTGCAAATTGTAAACCTGCTTGGGTTTTGGTGTCGGCAGCTATACCTTGTCTGTTTTGCTCGGTTTCTTCAATGGTTAAACCATTCATTTTACCAATAGCGGTATGCGCAGACAAACAGTAGTTACATGCATTTTCTTCGGCAATGGCCAATGCCAATTGCTCTCTGAATTTGTTGCTAAAGTTTCCGCTTGCGGTTAACTCGCCTAAGCTTAAATATGATTGTAATGTTGCCGGTGAGTTGCCAAATACTTTAACCAAATTTGGAATAAAGCCTAATTTGTCTTGAACAGCGTTAAACAATTCTTTCGATTTACCTGTTGTGGTTTCTGGGTTTAATGTTTCAATTCTTGTACTCATAATTTCTATGTATTAATTATTATTTAATTTATTTATTCGTGTTTTTGCATTCGCACAATTGGCGTTCTGGGTGGTATTCATCATATTCTTGATAACCCCAGCAATTTGGACATTGTTCGTTTTGTATGGTTTTCATAATACGTTGTTTTTATTCCTCCCTTCGCAGGAATGACAGATTATTGAAATCTTGAGTTGCTCTCAAGAAATTTCCTTTTTAATTACAATGCAAATATGCAACCCATAGTAGGGTTAAAAAATGGACAAAGGTTCCTAATGCTTGTACTGTTGCTCTTTAATGCTGATTTTTTGCGTGAAGGAAGAAAGTGGCATCGTTTTTATTAATGCCGATGGCTATCGAAAGAGAAATAGATATAGCCTTTAGACTATGCTCTGGATAAACTTAAAGCTGACCTGAAAGTGCGCGCCCAAATAAAACTAATGGTCTTTTTTAAATTGAAGCGGCGATTTTGTAGTCGCTTTTTTAAAGAAACGTGTAAAATAAGCAGGGTCGTTAAAACCCAATTGATAAGCGATTTGTTTTACAGGAAGGGTGCTGTAAATTAACAGGCGCTTAGCTTCGAGAATAATTCGTTGTTTTATAAAATCGCTTGGTGTTTGATTTCCTGATATTTGAAAATGTTTGGCTAACGATTTAGGCGAAAGCCCTAAACGATTGGCGTATTCGGTTACCGTGTGTAGGGTTTTATAATTCTGTTCAACCAAAACACTAAAATCTTTAAAGAGTTTTGTTTCGGCATCATCTTTAATAATATGGTTTTCTTTTTTTATCCGAACGGAATGAATGATAAATTGTTTTAAATAGGACTGAAGCATATCGTATTGCGCAGCAACATCATCGCGTTTAAACTCATCAATCAAGCTTTCTAAAATAAAGTTGAGCTTGTTTGTGTCGCTTTCACAAGGGTTTACAAAAGGGGTTTCGTATACATTGTTAAAGAGAATGCCGTTGCACGCCACTTCTTTGTCGTGGGTTTGTATGCAATAAAAATCGCGAACAAAAGTGAGTTTGTAGGCTTCTTTTATTGCTTCCGATTCTACTGAAAACACTTGCCCGGGCGATAAAAAGAACAATACATTATTGTCAAAAGCATAGCTTTCAAAATCGATATTATAAACACCTTTGCCTTCTTTTATCCAATAGATATTGTAAGCGTTTATTTGTTCGGGTTTATTAAATACACAAGCCTCGTCAAATTGTATAATGCTTAAAGAAAAAATGTCTTTATACGAATAGGTTGAAATTTCCTGAACAGCCATTTATCAAATTAATTAGTTGGGACTTTAGTCGTAAAAGTTTTAATATTTAACACTAAAAATGTAATTAATGCCGGTAAGGCCCAACCCAAATTTTGGTTTGCTAACGGCAGTGTGTTTTTAATACCTTTAAGATAAATGGGGTCGATAATAAATCCTAAAAAGTCTGGTATGCTAAAAATAAAAGTGATTAAAACAACGGCTCTAAAAACTCGTTTTGTCGCTAATTTTTCTGGAATTACATTCAACAAAATAAGTACAATACACAACGGATAAATAAACATCAAGGCAGGAAGTGCCACGTCTATAATATACTTAACTTCCATTTGCCCAACCAAAATGCCCACCAAACAACATATAATAGTTGTAATTAAATAAGCGTTTTTGGAGGCTTTAAAATAGGCTTTAAAAAAATCGGCAATACTAACAATTATGGCCACAGCTGTGGTAAAACAAGCCAAAGCTACCAATACACTTAAAAACGTAGCACCAATATTTCCTAAGGTTTTTGTGGCTAAACCAAAAAGTAAATCCGTTCTAGAAATTTGGGCGTCAAACTGCCCGTTATAAAACGCTCCTATGGCAATTAAACCTGCGTAAATAATAAATAACCCAGTCATGGCTATTAAACCGGATTTTGCAACCATTTTTCTTTTTTCAATAAAAGTTAAGTTGTTTTTAGAACTGTTTATTGAAACCAATACAACGCCGCCCATAATCATACCCGCCATCGCATCGTAGGTTTGGTAACCTTCTAACAGGCCACTTATTATTGGGAGTTCAAAACTTGAAGGATGCATTACGGTTTCAGCAGAAAAAACGCCAATAACAATAATGGTTAATACAATTAAAACGATTATTGGCGTTAAGTATTTACCAAGTATGCTTAGTGCTTTGTTCCGATTCATCACAAAAATAAATGCCAATATAAAATAAACCATGCTAGTAAGTAACGCGCTTGTATCAAAAAAAGGAGCTATGGCCATTTCGTGGGCTACGGCCGCGGTTCTGGGGCAGGGTAAAGCAATGGTAATGGCATACATGCAAAAGCAAAAAACAAGACTAAAAAGCGGGGAGACTTTTTTGCCAAAATCGAACATGGTGCCTTGTAATCTGGCATGTGCAAAAATGGCCAACAAAGGAATTATGGTTGCCGATGTTACAAAACCCAAGGTCACCAACCACCAATCGGTACCAGCCTTGTACCCCAATAATGGCGGTAAAATTAAATTGCCTGCGCCAAAAAAACCAGCAAATAAGGCAAAGCCAAATACAAAGGTCTGTTTCGTTTTATACATCGGTTGGTTTATCTTTGCCTAATATAGTTCAAAAATGATTTTAGAATACAAAGGGACTCAAATTTTTTATACCGATAAGGGTAAAGGGCAAGCCTTAGTGTTGCTGCATGGGTTTTTAGAAAACTCGAACATGTGGAATGCTTTTCTGCCAGAATTAACAAAAAACAATAGAGTTATTTGTATAGATTTATTGGGTCATGGGCAAACAGGTTGCATGGGATACATTCATTCCATGGATCTTATGGCTGATGCTGTTAAAGCGGTTTTAAATCATTTAAAAATCAAGCACTCTACATTTATTGGGCATTCTATGGGTGGCTATGTGGCGCTCGCTTTCGCGGAAAGAAATCCAGATGCAGTATCGCGGTTATGTTTAATGAATTCTACGGCCGAAGCAGATTCAACAGAAAAAAAAGAGAATAGGGATAGAGCCGTAGCTGCTGTTAAACAAAACCACAAAATCTTTATTAGGATTTCGATTAATAATTTATTCAGACCCAAAAACAGAACCATTTTTTCTGACGATATTAAGCAAATAATTGCTGAAGCTTTACAAACGCCATTACAGGGTATTATTGCAGCTTTAGAAGGCATGAAAATTAGGCCAAACAGGGAAGCTGTTTTAAGTTCCGAAAGCTTTATAGTAATGATGATAATGAGCAAGAAAGATCCTGTTTTGGATTTTAGTGCCTTAGTAAAACAAGCAAAAAGAGCTCGTATCAAAGCCGTTGAATTTCCTGACGGACACATGTCTCATATAGAAAATAAAGAGGATTTCTTACGTAGTATAGTGTATTTCATCGAAAATTAATAACACTTTATCGTTTTATTGATTTTTTTTACTATGTTTATTGACCCTAAATCTTTAACCCATGGAAAAAACTACCAACAAACCTACATTTATCCCAAAAATGTACTGCAATCTTTTTGGGCATGATTATCAAGTGAGTAAAAAAGTAACCTATCACGTAAAGGAATATACGTGCAGACACTGTAAAAAGGAATTAACCACAAACAGCAATGGCAATTTAATAGAGCTTACTCCTAAATTTAGAGAGATAAATGCTATCCTTAGCCGCATTCATACCTCAAGAACACAACGCTTAAAGGAAAAATCGCTCACTTCGTCGATTTATTAATCACTTAAAGGTAACTTTAACGGCTTTTTAATATATTTAAACCTCTCCCTAAAATAGTATTAATTAATAGTTAAAGTTAAATGAAAAGCATTCATTGCAAGGTGTTTGGACATGAGTTAATAGTAGCTCGAAATGTAACCAATCATGTTAAAGAGTACACCTGTAAATTTTGTAGAAAGGAATTTACAACCAGCAGTTCGGGTAATCTAACAGAGCTAACCAAAAAGTATAAAGAGATAAATAGGGTTTTAGAATATATTCATAACAAACGCATCTCGAAAACCAATCGCAAAAACCACAATCCTAATTTATTGGTATTTAAGCATTAAAGTTTTTCCAGCCTTGTGCCTTAATTGGAATTCTTGTTTCTGCCCGGGTTACTAAATGCATGCCTGCGCTTTCTTCTTTGATATGTCCAATTATTGAAAAATTTGGATTGGCTTTAATTTTTGGATAATCATCTTGAGAAATCGTAAACAACAGTTCGTAATCCTCACCGCCATTTAAAGCCACGGTTGTGCTATCAATATTAAATTCTTCGCAAGTAGAAATTACCTGCGGATCTAACGGGATTTTGTCTTCATACAAGTCGCAACCCACTTTACTTTGTTTGCAAATATGAATGATTTCAGAAGATAACCCATCGCTAATATCAATCATCGATGTGGGTTTCAGTTTTAAATCGCTTAATAATTTAACAATATCTTTTCGAGCCTCGGGTTTTAATTGGCGCTCAATAATATAGGAATAAGGTTCTAAATCTGGTTGACTATTAGGGTTGACTTTATACACTTCTTTTTCGCGTTCAAGCACTTGCAAACCCATGTACGCGCCGCCCAAATCGCCCGAAACCACCAATAAATCATTGGGTTTTGCTCCGTTTCTGTATACTTCAGCACCGGATTCAACCGCGCCAATAGCAGTCACCGAAATTAGTAAGCCTGTAGTAGACGATGTGGTGTCTCCGCCCACAACATCAATGTTGTAAATGCTGGCCGCAGTTTCAATTCCGGCATATAAATCTTCGAGAGCTTCAAGCGGAAATCTGTTGGACACCGCTATGGAAACCGTAATTTGCGTAGCACTGGCATTCATGGCATAGACATCGGATAAATTAACAATTACAGCCTTGTAACCCAAATGTTTTAGGGGCATATAGCTCAAATCGAAATGAACGCCTTCAACAAGTAAATCGGTAGTAACCACGATGTTCTTGTTTTTAAATCCTAAAACCGCAGCATCATCACCAATTCCTTTAATGGTCGATGTGTGTTTAATTTTAAAATTCTTGGTTAAATGGTCAATAAGACCAAATTCACCTAAATCGCTTAATTGCGTCCTCTGTTGATTTTTATCTTCTATCATATTGCAAAAATAAGAAGCTATTCTTATTAACCAACATGCTTTTTGGATTATAACATTAAAAAAGCTTTGGTTTTTTCTGAAAACAAGCCTTCAATTTTAACATTAAAATCGTTGAGTTGCCAATTTTTTAATTAATATTAAACTAATTTTGCTTGTAATCTTAAATTTATAAATCATTATTTATTAGTTTTTTAAGATTAAAATATATTGTACAGATCATTCGTTTTAGTAAAATGCTATGATATTAAAACGGAATCAAAAGATTGAAAAAGAAAAGAATAATTAAAAAATTGCACCTAATGAGTATGCCTCTAAAAAGTATAAATATCCTAAAAACCCTAGTTTTAGGGTGTGTCTTGTTATCCCTTGCTTATTCTTGTGAAAACGAAACGGTAGAGCTTACATCGGTTTTTATTGACACGGATAATGATGGTATTGAAGAAAGCATAGATAACTGCCCTTTTATTGCAAACCCAAATCAAGCCGATGATGACGGCGACGGGATAGGGAATTTGTGCGATAGTGATTTTTCTAATGCGCCTTTGGCCATTTGCGAAAATGGTTTTGCCGATATTTACCCGTGTAACGATTACGATTTAATGGCGCATGTGCCTATAGCTACTTTTGGGGCTGTTTCCGGAAATGATTCTTGGGGTTGGACAGACCCAACTACGGGAAACGAATATGTTTTATTGGCAACAAATACAAACGTTGCTTTTATTGATATTACCGAACCTATTAACCCCATTTATTTGGGGAATATACCCACTGAAACTGTAAATAGCTCTTGGCGCGATGTAAAAGTTTATAAAGACCACGCTTTTATAGTTGCCGATAATGTTGGTGCCCATGGTATGCAAGTATTCGATTTAACGCGTTTGCGAAATGTTACCAATCCGCCTGAAACCTTTACTGCCGATGCCGTTTATACGGGTGTGAATAGTTGCCATAATATTGTAATTAATGAGGAAGAAGGTTTTGCGTATTTGGTGGGCTGCGATACCTTTAGTGGTGGCCCAAATTTTATTGACATAACGGATCCAAAAAACCCTGTAGGTGCCGGTGGTTATGCTGCCGACGGTTACTCGCACGACGCACAAGTAATAATCTATAATGGTCCCGATACCGATTATACAGGTAAAGAAATTTATATAGGTAGCAACGGCAGTTCTTCGGGTACAAATAAGGTGGTTATTATTGATGTTTCAGATAAGGCCAACCCACAATTTATTTCAAATATAACCTATTCAAATGCGGGTTATACGCATCAAGGTTGGTTTACCGAAAATCAACAGTACTTTATTTTAGGCGATGAACTCGACGAACAGTTTTTTGGAAACAACACAAAAACCATGGTTTTCGATTTTAGCGATTTAGACAATCCTATATTATCATCTACTTATTTTGGTCCAACGCTAGCCATTGACCATAACGGCTATGTAAAAGGAGACATCTATTATTTAGCCAATTACAGAGCGGGATTGCGGGTGTTGGATATTTCCAATATTTCAGCTTCATCAAACGCTATGACCGAAGTTGGTTTTTTCGATACTTACCCGTCAAGCGATAGCGCAAATTTTAACGGCGTTTGGAATGTATATCCATATTTTGAAAGCGGCAATATTGTGGTTAGCGATATTGAAGGCGGCTTGTTTATTGTTAGAAAAAGCGGCACATAATCTGGTTTTATGCTGAAAAATCACCTTGAAATATCATGGCTTTGTCTGCTTGTTTTCTTCCTTGTAAACTGTTCTAAAAATGAAGATGATGCAAAAGAAGCTACTCCTTTTCAACCGGAAATAGAATTTGTAAAATCCTTTGGTGGTTCTAAAAATGAAAGTGCCAAAGCCGTTGTAAAAACCCAGGATAATGGCTATGCTGTTTTTGGTTACACCCAAAGTGATGATGGCGATATAGCTAATAAACAGAACGGTTTATTCGATTATTGGCTATTAAAATTTGATGCTGCCAATAACTTGCAATGGCAAAAAACCTATGGTGGAAGTGACGACGACAGAGGTGCCGATTTGGTACAAACAACCGATGGCGGGTATGCTATTTTTGGTTTCAGCCAAAGTAACGATGGCGATGTTACCGAAAATGCAGGAGCCACTGATTTTTGGATTGTAAAATTGGATGCATCGGGAATTATTTCTTGGCAAAAATCGTATGGGTTTTCTGGTGCGGATGACGGTATTTCAGTAATAGAAACCAACGACAACGGTTACCTTATAACAGGTGTTTTGGATGTTTCGGCTTCTGGCGGTGCAGGAAACAGTAAATCGGCTGCCACCAAACATGCTGGCGGCGATTATTGGGCTGTAAAGCTTAATGCTACGGGTGACAAACAATGGAGTAAATATTATGGCGGGTCGTTTACCGAAACGCCTTACGGTGTGATTCAAACCAACGATAACGGTTATATTTTGGTGGGTTCTTCAGATAGTGATGATGTCGATATTTCAAACAATAAAGGTTCGTATGATTTTTGGGTAATTAAGATTTCCGAAACAGGAACTTTACTTTGGGAAAAATCTTTTGGAGGCTCAGAAATTGATGAAGCCAGAGGCATTACCAACACAAACGACGGTAATTTTATTGTTGTTGGCGATACTAGAAGTAACGATTTAGACGTTTCTCAAAACAACGGAGCAGCCGATTTATGGGTAATTAAAATGTCGCCTTCGGGCGATATAATTTGGGAAAAAACTTTTGGAGGTACCAGTTTTGATGTGGCTCGATCCATCTCAAAAACCCAAGACAATGGCTATTTGATTTCTGGAAGTTCGCGAAGTAGCGATGGCGATGTTTCCGCTAATAACGGACAAAACGATGCGTGGCTATTAAAAATAGATGCTAATGCGAATTTACTATGGCAAAAAACCATTGGCGGCAGTGCTATAGACTTTGCTTACGATGCTGTAGAGCTAAACGACAAATCCATAATAGTGGTTGGCGACACCAACAGTTTGGATATAGATATTCCAGAAAACAAAGGGTTTACCGATGTGTTGATTTTCAAAATAAAATAATCGGAAAAGACCTGTCAGGTTATAGAAACCTGACAGGTCTGAAGAAAATAAATGAAAAAAATAGTTCAAATAGTATTTGTTTTTTTACTTATCACATCGTGTAGTGAAGAGAGTGATGACACTACAACTCAAGCAAATATAACCTTCAATTTCACCCATAATTGGGATGGCACGCCGGTTTCAAATGCAAATTTTAATAGCATTCAATACACCAACGCCAATGGTGAGCAATTAAGCATTACGAAGCTCAGGTACTTAATTTCAAAATTCACTTTTCAAAAATCAAACGGCGAAAAAATCATATTAGATGGCTACAATTTAGTGGATGTTTCGAACGGAACAGATTTATCATTCACACCAACTGTAAGTATTCCAACGGGAAATTACAATTATGTCTATTTCACCTTCGGATTTGATAACGATGCCAATTATAACGGAAATTATCCAGACTTGAATTCGGCTTCGTGGAGTGTTCCGTCGATGCTTGGTGGCGGTTATCACTTTATGCAATTGGAAGGTAAATTTATCGATAACACAGCCACTGAAACGGGCTACGCGTATCATGCCATTAGGGCGGTTGATAATTCTAAAACACCACAAGAATTTCAAGATACGTTTTTCGAGGTTGACTTAGGCGCCGTTACCATTACAAATAACACGACTTTTAATATTGAAATGAACATCGCCGAATGGTTTAAAAACCCAAATACTTGGGATTTGAATGTATTGAACAACATGTTGATGCCAAATTTTAATGCCCAAATCATGATGTTTGAAAACGGCCAAAATGTATTTAGTTTAAAAACTGTTACACCATAATTAATTGAAAAAAGGGATAGCACATATTGGCTTTATTGTTGTTTTCATCTGTTCATCCTGTTCAAATGAAAGTGTGGAAACCTATGTGGCAACGCCAAGTCCGTTGCAAATCCCCCAATTATTTGAAGACAACATTTTAAATCCCGTACTTCCAATAGATAATCCGCAAACTGTGGAAGGCATAGCTTTAGGTAAAAAGCTGTTTTTCGACCCCATTTTATCGGCCGATAATACCCAGGCTTGCGCCGATTGCCATGCACCGGAAAACGCTTTTTCTGATGCCGATAGATTTAGTGCTGGTGTTGATGGTATTCGAGGTAGCAGAAACTCGATGCCGCTATTCAATTTGGCGTGGAATTACGATGATAAATTCTTTTGGGACGGTAGCGCATTCAGTTTGGAGCATCAAGCTTTTGTGCCTGTTTCAGACCCGATAGAAATGAAAAGTTCGTGGACACAATTGGAAACCGAGCTTCAGCAACATCCGGAATATCCAAACTTATTTCAACAGGCTTTCGGCACATCAAAAATCGATTCAATTTTAGTTACAAAAGCCATTGCGCAATTTGAGCGTACTTTAATTTCAGCAAATTCAAAATTCGATAAATACCTTTTGGGTGAAGCTACTTTGACGTCCGAAGAATTAAACGGATTTAACGTGTTTATGGACGAAACCAAAGGCGACTGCTTTCATTGCCACGGCAGCGATAAAAATCCGCTATGGACCGATAATATATTTCATAACAACGGTTTGGACGCCACGTTTACCGATTTGGGTTTGGGCGCGGTAACCGGCGATCCTGCTGATAACGGTAAATTCAAAACACCCTCATTACGTAACCTTGCCTTTACCGCACCGTACATGCACGATGGCCGTTTTGCCACGCTCGACGACGTCATAAACCATTATAGTGAAGGCCTGCAAAACTCACCAACCATTGACCCCTTAATGAAGAAGGTTGCCCAAGGCGGCGTACAATTATCTGCCCAAGATAAAGCCGATTTAAAAGCCTTTTTGCTAGCGCTTTCAGATGACGAATTTATAAGTAATCCAAACTTCTTAAATCAATAAAATATTCCTATAAAACTATATGCTAATATAATGTTAGGTTGTATGGTTATCCATGACTTATATTGTATATTTGCACTCTATTTAGAAACTGTCTTAATAAAATACGGTTAAGGCAACACTAAATTTAATAAATAAGAATATGATAAAAGTATCTGAAACAGCTAAGAAAAAAGTGGTGGAACTTATGGCAGATGATGGCTATAATGCTGCTACCGACTATGTTCGTGTGGGCGTAAAAAGCGGGGGTTGTTCTGGATTGTCTTACGATTTAAAATTTGACAAAGAACAACATGAAGACGATAAGGTTTTTGAGGACAATGGCGTTAAAATCATCATTGACAAAAAAAGCTTTTTATACCTTATAGGAACTACACTGGAATACTCAGGCGGATTAAACGGAACGGGTTTCGTTTTCAATAACCCTAACGCAAACCGAACCTGCGGTTGTGGGGAATCATTTTCACTTTAAAAATTAAGAAAAGAATTATGTCGAAATATACTGAAGACGATTTACGCGAAGAGCTAAAAACCAAAGAATACGAATACGGGTTTTATACCGATATAGAATCCGATACATTCCCTAATGGATTGAATGAAGATGTGGTGCGTGCCATTTCTAAAAAGAAAGAAGAACCACAATGGATGACCGATTGGAGATTGGAGTCTTATAGGGTATGGAAAGAAATGGTAGAGCCAGATTGGGCCAATGTAAATTACGAAAAGCCAGATTTTCAAGCTATTTCGTACTATTCGGCGCCAAATAGTAAACCCAAATACGATAGTATTGATGAGGTTGATCCCGAATTGTTGGCTACTTTCGAGAAACTAGGCATCTCTTTAGACGAGCAAAAAAAATTGGCTGGAGTTGCCATGGATGTCGTGGTAGATTCGGTTTCGGTAGCAACCACATTCAAGGAAACCCTAGCAAAACAAGGTATTATTTTTATGAGTATTTCTGAGGCGATTAAAGAGCACCCGGAACTTGTAAAAAAATATTTAGGAACCGTTGTGCCACAAAAAGACAATTTTTATGCCGCTTTAAATTCTGCGGTATTTAGCGATGGCTCTTTCTGTTACATTCCAAAAGGCGTTAAATGTCCTATGGAATTGTCAACTTATTTTAGAATTAATCAAGCGGGAACCGGTCAGTTTGAACGCACTCTCGTTATTGCAGACGAGGGTAGCTACGTAAGTTATTTAGAAGGCTGTACGGCTCCAAGTCGTGACGAAAACCAATTGCACGCCGCCGTAGTGGAGCTTATTGCCTTGGATGATGCCGAAATAAAATACTCGACCGTGCAAAACTGGTATCCTGGGAATGACCAAGGAAAAGGTGGGGTTTTCAACTTTGTAACCAAACGTGGTTTATGTGAGAAAAACGCAAAAATCTCGTGGACACAAGTAGAAACAGGTTCTGCCGTAACTTGGAAATATCCAAGCTGTATTTTAAAAGGCGATAATTCTGTTGGTGAGTTTTACTCCATCGCAGTAACAAACAATTATCAGCAAGCCGATACGGGAACGAAAATGATTCACTTAGGGAAAAACACAAAATCCACCATCATTTCAAAAGGTATTTCAGCCGGAAAATCCCAAAACAGTTATCGTGGTTTGGTTCAAATAAATTCAAGAGCCGAAAATGCACGTAATTTTTCGCAATGCGATAGTTTGCTCATGGGCAACGCATGTGGCGCACATACCTTCCCATACATTGAAGCAAAAAATAAAACCGCAATAATTGAGCACGAAGCAACGACCAGTAAGATTGGTGAAGACCAGATTTTTTACTGTAATCAACGTGGTATCGATACCGAAAAAGCGATTGCTTTAATTGTAAACGGGTTTAGTAAAGAGGTGTTGAATAAACTCCCTATGGAGTTTGCCGTTGAGGCTCAAAAACTATTGGAAATAAGTTTAGAGGGTTCAGTGGGATAGATAAATTTTAAAGCCATGTTATACTGAGCGCAGTCAAAGTATCGCATCAATTAAAACTAAAATGAAAAAAATATTTTTTATCGCATTAATTCTAACAGTATTTGTAAGCTGTAAAAGCGACAAAAATTCTGAAAAAACAAACGAAACCATTTCAACTGAAAATTCAGAACGCACAGCCAAACAAAGCGACGGATTAACCCTTTTAAAAGGAGAGTTTGTGTATTATGCCGATGCAGCTGTTTTACAAACACATGCCGAAATTTACGGTGTTATTCTTAACAATAAAGTTGATGAATTAAACAGCAAAGCAAAAGCCTTTAAAAAAGAACCAACCGATTTTGTACAAGTTGAGATTCGCGGAAAAATAACCCAAAAACCAGAAGGTGAAGAAGGTTGGGAAAACCGGGTAGAAATAAAAGAAATATTAAGCATTAAAGCTTCAATAAACGATAACGATAATTTAGTAAAACTAGGAAAAGAGTAATTATGTTAAAGATAAAGAATTTACACGCAAGTGTTGAAGACAAAGCCATTTTAAGAGGTGTAAACCTAGAGGTAAAACCAGGAGAAGTACACGCTATAATGGGGCCAAACGGTTCTGGAAAAAGTACATTGGCATCAGTTATTGCTGGAAAGGAAGAGTACGAAATGGAGCAAGGTGACATCATTTTACAAAATGAAAACATCAATGAGCTTGCAGCTGAGGAACGCGCACACAAAGGCATTTTTCTTTCGTTTCAATACCCGGTGGAAATCCCTGGAGTTTCTGTAACAAACTTTATTAAAACCGCTATTAACGAAACCCGAAAAGCAAAAGGTTTGGAAGACATGCCGGCAAAAGACATGCTAAAGTTAATTCGTGATAAAGCCGACTTGTTGGAAATAGACCGAAAGTTTTTATCACGTTCGTTAAACGAAGGTTTTTCCGGAGGTGAAAAAAAACGAAATGAAATTTTTCAAATGGCCATGCTCGAGCCAAAACTAGCCATTCTTGACGAAACTGATTCCGGATTGGATATTGACGCCTTGCGTATTGTTGCCAATGGTGTAAATAAGTTTAAAAGTAAAGACAACGCAGTAATTGTTATTACACATTACCAACGTTTATTGGATTATATCGTACCCGATTTTGTGCACGTTATACACGAAGGTCGTATTGTAAAATCCGGAACCAAAGAATTGGCACTCGAACTTGAAGAAAAAGGTTACGATTGGATTAAAGAAGAAGTGAACGCTTAAAAGTTGGCAGTTGACAGTCCTCAGTTTGCAGTAAGCAACTAACGACTAACAACCAACGACTAACAACTGATAAAATGGATTTAAAAGAAAAATTAGTATCATCCTTCATCGTATTTGAAGACCAAGCTGATGTGGACACCTATGTACACAATGTTAGAAACGATGCTATAAAAATATTTGAAGAAAAAGGATTTCCTACCAAAAAGGAAGAAGCTTGGAAATATACCTCGTTAAACAAACTGTTAAAAGAAGATTACAGCATATTTCCTAAACAGGAAAGCGATATAGATTATAACGATATTAAAAAATATTTCATCCATAATATAGACAGCTATAAAATAGTGTTTATTGATGGTAAATATTCGTCGCATCTATCGCAAACCACGCACGATGGTATCGATGTGTGCTTAATGTCATCAGCACTTTCAAAACCAAAATACCGTTTGGTGATTGAAAATTATTTCAACAAAGCTGCCGAAAAAGACAGCTTAACATCACTCAACACGGCGTTTTCACAAGAAGGAGCCTACATTCATATTCCAAAAAACAAACTGGTTGAAAAACCTATTCAAATCATCCATTTGTCAACCGGAAACGAATCGGCAACCATGTTGCAACCACGTAACTTAATCGTGGTCGACGAGAATTCGCATGTGCAAATTATCGAACGCCATCAAAGTTTAACCGATAATGCGGTACTCACCAATAGCGTTACCGAAATTTTTGCCAACAAACGGGCTATTGTAGACTATTACAAAATACAAAACGACAATGCCAACGCATCCTTAATAGACAACACTTTTATTAAGCAAAAGCGCGAAAGTGTCGCATCGGTACACACCTTTGCATTTGGTGGTAAATTAATACGCAATAATCTTAATTACTATCAAGAAGGCGAGCGCATCAATTCCATCTTAAAAGGCGTAACCATTATTGGCAACAAACAGCATGTCGATCATAACACTTTGGTGCACCACATCGAACCAAATTGCGAAAGCCATCAAGATTACAAAGGTATTTTTGCCGATAACGCAACCGGTGTATTTAACGGGAAGATTATTGTAGAAAAAGAAGCCCAAAAAACCAATGCCTTTCAAGCCAATAACAACATTTTGGTAAGCGATAAAGCCAGCATAAACACCAAACCGCAACTCGAAATTTTTGCCGACGATGTAAAATGCTCACACGGTTGTACCATTGGGCAACTCGACGAAAGCGCCATGTTTTACATGCGTTCGCGCGGTATTCCGGAAAAAGAAGCCAAAGCCCTTTTAATGTATGCCTTTAGTAATAACGTGCTAAGCTCGGTTAAAATTCCAGAAATAAAACAGCGCATCACCAAAATAATCGCCAATAAATTAGGTGTAAATATTGGGTTCGATTTATAACATATTTTGAAGCTATTTCCCGCTATCCACTGTATCTTTTTTTCGTGCCTCAAAAAAGGATGCCGTTTCTATCGGGGCTAAACCATCAGCCATGTTCAAGGTAAACGACATAAGACAAGATTTCCCGATACTTAACCGACAAGTAAACGGAAAACCCTTAGTGTATTTCGATAATGCAGCCACATCACAAACCCCGCAACAGGTTATCGATGTTATTGTGGACTATTATTCAAAATACAACGCCAATATTCATCGTGGCGTGCACACCTTAAGTCAAGAAGCCACCGATTTATACGAGCAAGCGCGTTTAAAAATACAGAAGCATTTCAACGCTAAACACCCGCACGAAATTATTCTAACCTCGGGCACCACCGATGGTATAAATCTAGTCGCAAATGGCTTTTCGTCATTATTAAAAAAGGGCGATGAGGTTATTGTTTCAGCTTTAGAGCATCACAGTAATATTGTGCCATGGCAAATGCTTTGCGAGCGCACGGGTGCGGTTTTAAAGGTCATTCCCATGAATGAGGCGGGCGAATTGGAAATGAACCAATACGATAAACTGCTATCAAAAAACACAAAGCTTGTTTTTGTAAATCATATTTCAAATGCTTTGGGGACTATTAATCCCATCGAATATATCATTGAAAAAGCACACAGCGTTGGTGCAGCCGTTTTAATTGATGGCGCACAGGCTTGTCCGCACGTAAAACCAGATGTTCAAAAATTGGACGTCGATTTTTATGTCGCTTCAGCC
The DNA here is from genome assembly GCF_032814565.1 of Hwangdonia lutea. GTDB lineage: Bacteria > Bacteroidota > Bacteroidia > Flavobacteriales > Flavobacteriaceae > Hwangdonia > Hwangdonia lutea. The sequence continues at coordinate 1,326,998 of NZ_CP136521.1, read as the reverse complement.
CACAAAATGTGTGGGCCAACGGGAGTGGGCATGCTTTACGGAAAAGAAGCGTGGTTAAACAAATTACCGCCTTATCAAGGTGGTGGCGAAATGATTGCCGAAGTTACGTTTGAAAAAACCACTTATGCCGATTTACCGCACAAATTTGAGGCCGGTACACCCAATATTTGTGGTGGCATAGCCTTTGGGGCAGCCATCGATTATATGAACCAAATTGGGTTCGATGCCATTGAAAACTACGAGCACGAACTGTTGGAATATGCCACCGAAAAACTTCTGGAAATAGAAGGATTAAAAATCTACGGCACCGCAAAAAACAAAACATCGGTCGTATCATTTAATTTAGAGGGTATTCATCCCTACGATGTGGGCACTATTTTAGATAAACTAGGTATTGCCGTTCGTACGGGCCACCATTGTGCGCAACCCATTATGGATTTTTATAAAATCCCGGGAACCGTTCGCGCTTCCTTTGCGTTTTACAACGCAAAAGCAGAAATCGATGCTTTGGTTGAAGGTGTAAAAAAGGCTAAAATGATGCTAGCCTAACAACTTTGGTGTCTTTTTTGTATGCTTTATATCTAAATTAAATTCTATGAAGTATCTTTTTTTATTGCTACTACTTGTCGATAGCGGTTGTACAAATTCTAAAATAAATCAAGACGCCATAGCTTTGGAATATACCACACAAACCAGAGGTGCTTACAATGCGATTGCAATTAATAAAAAGCAAGTAGCAACAGTAAATAAGCATGGGGCGAAACCCAATATTAAAATTTGCAGTGAAACAGCGTGGAATCAATTAATAAAAATCCTTAAAACTGTAAATGTTGAAAATGTCCCGAACTTAAAAGCACCTTCCGAAGATCGCTTTTTTGATGGAGCGGCCATAGCGCATTTAAAAATCACGTATAATGGCAAAATTTATAAGTCGCAGCCTTTCGATCACGGCAATCCACCAAAACAAATCGCTGCACTTGTTAAAGAAATGCTATCTATTTCTAAAAATATTGAATAGCAACTTTTCTTATTGTATTTTTGTATAAAATTGAATATATGAGTATTGAAGAAATTCAAAATGAAATAATAGACGAATTCTCAATGTTTGAAGATTGGGAAGAACGTTATCAATATATGATTGATTTGGGTAAAGATTTACCTTTAATTGACGAGCAGTATAAAACCGAAAGCAACATCATTAAAGGATGCCAAAGTAAAGTTTGGGTACATGCCGAAATGAACAACGATAAAATTGAATTTACCGCCGATAGCGATGCCATTATCACCAAAGGTATTATTGCAATTTTAATCCGTGCATTTTCAAATCAGCACCCCAAAGATATTATTGATGCCAACACCGATTTTATTGATAAAATTGGATTAAAAGAACATTTGTCGCCAACACGAGCCAATGGCTTGGTGAGTATGGTAAAACAACTTAAAATGTATGCCATTGCATACCAAACACAACTTAGTTAGTATTTGTCATTCCTGCGAAGGCAGGAATCCATTAATAAGATTTTCGCGAAGGCGGAAATGAAAAAAAATTTAAATTATGAGCGATACAACAATAGACACAAACGCTTTAGGCGAGAAAATAGTAAACGTTATAAAAACAATTTACGACCCGGAAATTCCAGTTGATATTTACGAACTCGGATTAATTTACGATGTATTTGTAAACGAAGATTACGATGTTAAAATTTTAATGACCTTAACCACACCCAACTGTCCCGTTGCAGAAACCTTGCCTTTGGAGGTTGAGGAAAAAGTAAAATCGTTGGATGAGGTTAAATCTGCCGAGGTTGAAATTACTTTCGATCCGCCGTGGACCCAAGATTTAATGAGCGAGGAAGCGAAGTTGGAATTGGGAATGCTTTAAAATAAGTTAGCAGTATTCAGTCCACAGTTTGCAGTTGCAGTTTTCAGTTTAACAACAAACCACTTAACAACCTACTTTTTTGAAAGAAGAAATCATAAATCGCGTAGCGAATAGCAAGTTAATTACCGTTAACCTCGAGGATTATTATCCTGATGGAAAACGTGTGCTTTTTGATATCAAAAATTGGCTGTTTGAAGGTTTCGTGTTGCGCGAAAAAGAGTTTAGGCAAAAAGCCTCAGAACACGATTGGTCGCAATATCAAGACGGCTATGTGGCGCTAACCTGCAGTACCGATGCCATTATTCCGGCTTGGGCATTCATGTTGTTAAGCGTTTATTTAGAGCCTTTCACTAAAAAAACAATAATCGGTAATCTGGAGCAATTAGAATCGTCCATTTATCAAGATGTAATTGAAACTCTCGATGTTTCAGAATATACAGATAAGCCTATTATTATTAAAGGTTGCTCAAAAAAACCAGTGCCACAAAACGCTTATATTATGTTGGCGACTAAATTAATACCCGTGGCTAAATCCATAATGTATGGTGAGGCCTGCTCTTCGGTACCGTTGTTCAAAAGAAAATAATAGCTACTTTTGTTGTGACTTAAACCAATAAGTTGGTGTCTAAACCAGTAAACAACAAATAATTTAACCACAATTAAAATGAAAAAAACGCTATTATTTTTCACATTTCTTATCGGAATAATATCGATAAACGCTCAAACTTTAGAGGAATTAAAAGCCACCCAAAAAGTAAAAAAAGATTCCATTGCGGCCATTCAAGGGCGCGTTAATGCCATTCAGGGGCAAATAGATGCTCTACCCGGTTGGAAAAAAGGTGCCTTTGGTACCATTGGCGGAAGCATTTCCAGTTTTAAAAACTGGTACGCTCAAGGCACGCCCAATAATAATTCTGGAAATATTGGTTTTACCGTTAATGCTTTTGCAAACTTAACTCAAGATAAATTCTTTTGGAGAAATGCAGGAAACATAAACCTATCTTGGGTGAAATTGGATGACAAAGACGACCCAACAGACAGCGATAAATTTAGAGAAGCTACCGATGTTTTTAATATCACCTCTTTATACGGGCACAAACTAAGTGAAACATTCGCGATTTCTGGTTTGGCCGAATACCGAACCACCATTTTAAGCAATTTTAACGATCCCGGGTTTTTAGATTTAGGTGTCGGTGCCACTTGGACGCCCGCTAAAGATTTAGTGGTTGTAATCCATCCGCTAAACTACAACTTCGTGTTTAGCAGCAATGCGGTTATAGATTTCGAGTCGTCAATGGGTGCTAAAATTCTTGTGGATTATACACGACAAATCAATGCGGTTAGTTTTAAATCCAACTTATCGATGTTTCAAAGTTATAAATCTTCAGATTTATCAAACTGGACCTGGACCAACTCGTTTGGATATACCTTATGGAAAATGATTGGTATTGGTTTTGATTTTGGCTTAAGACAAAATAAACAAGAAGCCTTTAACTACCAGCAAAGTCAACCCGGAAGCATTTCAGCTGCAAAACTCGAAGATGCCGATAATAAACTACAATCGTATTGGATGTTTGGACTTAATTATAAGTTTTAAATCAAATAAAAGATATATCACGCAAAAAGGCTATCCATTGGATAGCCTTTTTTTATTTACCAACTTTATTTTTAAGCATATATAGAGCAATTTTAACTTAATTAAATTTCTTTCAAAAATTAATATTAATGCATTTTATCTGTTTTATTTGTATTTTATCGATATTTTTATATATATTGCCCCCGATTAAGCTCCCAACTTTATTAACTACTTATGGCCACCAAGAAAATAATACTAGCTGAGGATAACTCTACACTATCAATGCTATTAAAATTCCGTCTAGAAAAAGAGGGATACCATTTACTATCTGCAGTAAACGGGCAGCAAGCTTTGGAACTTATTGAAACCGAGAAGCCAGATTTAATTATAACCGATATTATGATGCCGTTTGTTAGCGGTTTGGAGGTTATTAGTCATGTGCGCCTAAAGTTAGATTCTGATACGCCAATAATAGTATTCTCGTCCGCAGGTCAAGAAGAAATGGTTTTAAAGGCTTTCAGTTTAGGAGCCAACGATTTTATGGGAAAACCTTTTAGTCCAAACGAATTAATGATTAGAGTCAATAGACTAATTAACTAGAAAATGGATAGCATAAATTACATTTTCAATTATATTGATGATTTTCCGCTTTTGGTTAAATCTACCTTGTGGTTTAGCGGTATCTTAGCTTTGGTCATACTCATACTAATCCTTTATCTACGGTTAATCCGGTTACATTTAAGAATAAAGGATAACGAAATTAAAACCCTTAAAAGTGAATACGAAACTTTACTGGTAGAATACTTATACTCCGGAAACAGTACAGAAGATTTAACCGAGAATCAATTATCTATAATTTCAAGATTAAAAACGGAAGTAACCATTAAATCGAGAAGAAAAATTATAGTTTTAATTCTTTATAAATTAATGAGTGAGGTTTCTGGTGAAATGTCTGAAGCTGCAAAAACCTTTTATTTTAAAACCGGATTATTTGAATTTGCCTTAAACGGTTTAAAATCTAAAAAATGGCATATTATTTCGAAAGCCATTGGAGAACTTAGAAGGTTTCAGGTTGTTGAGGTTCAAAATCAAATAAAGCCATTAATAACTCACCCGGTGCGCGAAGTTCGTAAAGAAGCACACTTGTACTTTGTGAGTTTATTTCAGTTTGACGGCCTCATGTTTTTAAACCACATAAAAACCCCACTAACAGAATGGGATCAATTGCAAATTCTTGGCATATTGCAAAGGTTTGATAAACAGGACATCTGCGACATTAAGCCTTGGTTAAAATCGTCAAACCCCACGGTTGTTTTATTTGCCTTAAAACTCGCTAAGGTTTATAACCAATTTGAAGTAAATGATGTGCTAATCGATTTGCTTTCACACGAAAACCAAGACATAAGAATTTATACCATAGAAGTTTTAACGAGTTTATACGGTATCGAAGCTAAAGAGGTTTTAAAAGCCAACTTTAACGAATTAAGTATTGAAGAGCAGCTGTGCTTTTTTGAGATGTTAGAAAAATTAGTAGTCCCAACGGATGAGCCTTTTATTGAGAAACACCTGTTTCACAAAGATTTTGAAATACAACTATTAGCCCTTAAAATATTAAAATCAATAAACCTTGATAAATTTTTGGGCTTAAAAGAATTGGCTACAAATAAAGAAAAGTCTAACATGTATAAATTTGTAAATAATGGATAGTACTACGGCACAAATCATTATTCAAATATTTCATTATTTGTTTTTTGCTTTTGCTTTTTTAGCCATAGTATCATACATTATATTATCCATAATTTCTGCAATAGAAACCACACAATACCTTAAAAAAAAGAGTTTTATAAATTACAAGGATATTCTATCGTCTTCCATTTCGCCATCAATAAGTATTATTGCTCCAGCTTATAACGAAAGTCTTAATGTGGTTGAAAATGTACGGTCATTACTGTCCAACCATTACGCAAATTATGATGTTATTATCGTAAACGATGGCAGTACCGATGATAGTTTAGAAAAACTTATTGCCGCCTACGATTTAGAAAAAGTGGAGTTTTTAATAAATGAAAGGTTACAAACCAAACCACTTCGGGCGGGTGTTTTTAAATCTAAAAACCCGGCTTTTGAGAAGTTAATAGTAGTCGATAAAGAAAACGGTGGTAAAGCCGATGCTTTAAACATGGGGCTTAATATTAGCAATAGCAAATATGTAGCATGTATTGATGTAGACTGTTTGTTGTTGGAAGATGCTCTACAGAAAATGATAAAACCATTTCTTGAAGAAACCGAAACTACGGTTATTGCTTCTGGAGGGGTTATCCGCATTGCTAACTCCTGTACCATAAGCGGCGGTAAACTATTAGACGTAAACCTTCCTAAAAATTTGCTTGTCCAGTCGCAGATATTAGAATACATTCGGTCATTTCTGCTTGGTAGAATGGCATGGAGTAGACTAAATGGATTATTGGTAATTTCTGGAGCTTTTGGCATATTTGATAAAAAAATAGCTATTGAAGTTGGCGGCTACGATACCAATACCGTAGGAGAAGATATGGAAATTGTGGTACGTATGCGCCGTTACATGGAAGAAAGTAACAAGAAGTACAAAGTATCCTATATTCCCGATCCTTTATGTTGGACGGAAGCACCCGATAACTACAAAGATTTTATATCGCAAAGAAACAGATGGACTCGAGGTACAATTGAAACCATGAGAAAACATCGTAAAATAGCGTTTAACCCAAAATATGGGTCTTTTGGGATGATTAGCTATCCGTATTGGTTGATATTTGAGCGATTAGCTCCAATAATCGAGGTTGTTGGACTTATCTATTTTACGGTATTACTGTTTTTAAATGCGGTACGGTGGGAATTTGCCCTATCCTTCTTTTTATTGGCCTATTTGTTTTCGGTATTGCTATCCATTCTTGCCTTGTATTCCGAAGAATTATCATTTCACCAATATAAGAAGAAAGGCATGGGCATAAAGCTGGTATTATTAAGTGCCATCGAACCGTTTATTTTACACCCTTTTGTATTGTATGCGGCTGTTAGAGGTAATATTGATTACTATTTTAACAAAAACAAAAAATGGGGAAAAATGACACGGAAAGGTTTATCAAGCACAAAGCCTAATCCCGATAAAATTTTAAATTAGATATGAAATTTAACTTTAAAAATAAGGATGTTTATAGGTACGCATGTGCAACCTTAGCTTTAATTGGAGTGTTCTGGTTTATCAGTCTTTTTGAAGCCTTGTCTTTAAAAACCACTTCCCACGACACATTACTTAACACTATTTTTTTTAAGTTTATTAATGATTTTTGGGCTGCTTTAATTGTTGGCATCTTATTATTTCCGGTATATCTATTACTTCATTATTTGTCAAAAAAATATGCGCTTAAAATTATTAAAGCCCTGTTTGTATTCATAATAATTGTACAATTTTCGCTTGTAAAATACAGCCTTACTACACTTTTAAATTTAGGCGCCGATCTTTTAGGCTATTCTTTTGATGATATTTTTAATACCGTTTCAGCCTCAGAGTCTTTTTCTATTACCTATTTTATACCGTATGTTTTATTTCCCATATTGCTGATTTTGTTATTCAAATTAATCGAAAAACATGTCAGTAAACGAAAGTTAACCGGCGGAGGCATAATACTTATCGTGCTTTTTGGCAGTGCCATGTTAGTATCTTACAGTAATACTTCCAATAAAAAAAATCGAAATAAAATAGCGTATTTAACTGCCGATATCATTAAATATCAAAAAGATAAAATCAATCTCAGCACCACGGCTTTTAACCGGAACGATTATCCTTTATTAAAACCCTTTCACACGTCTAAAGATGTGTTGTCACCATTTTTCAACTTGAAGGAGGAGAAACCCAATATTGTGGTTTTAATTGTAGAAGGTTTGGGCACCGAGTTTGTTGGCAACAGAACCTACGGCGGCTTTACGCCATATTTAGACGGATTAATTTCAAAATCTTTGTACTGGGATCATTTTGTAAGCACCACAGGTAGAACTTTTGGTGTTCTCCCTTCGTTGTTAGGGTCGTTGCCTTTTGGAGAAACAGGTTTTATGGAAGTGCCCCAAACGCCATCACATATTTCGTTAATTAGTATTTTAAAGGCGAATGGATATACGACTTCTTATTTCTCTGGGGATCGGTCTGGTTTTGATAAAAAAATTAATTTTCTTGAATATAACGAGATTGATAACATTGTTGACGAGAGTAAATACGAGCAAGAATACATAAAAACCGAAGCTAATTCGGGTGGCTTTTCATGGGGCTATCCAGATGCCGAAATATTCAAGAAAACCTTGGCTTCTTTGGATGATAAAAAGCAACCACGATTAGATATAATCATGACGCTTTCTAATCACGAGCCTTTTAAGTTCCCAAATAAAGAGCTTTACGAGCTAAAGGTTGACAGTATTTTAAACGCTAATAAAAACCTTAAAATATCAAAAGAAGAGGTTTTAAAACATAAAGATATTTACGCGACTTTAAACTACACCGATGCGTCTATCAAAGATTTTATGACGGCCTATGCAAAACGAAAAGATTACAACAATACTATTTTTATTATTACCGGCGACCACAGACTGATTCCAATTTCGCAAAAAGACAAACTGTGCCGCTATCATGTGCCTTTGTACATTTACAGTCCCCTTTTAAAGAAAGCCGAAAGGTTTAAATCCGTGTCTTCACACTGGGATGTTGCACCAAGTATACTATCCTTTTTAGCAAAAAATTACAACTTTAATAATTTAGAAGAAACCGCTTGGATGGGCGAAGGCTTGGATACGGCAAGGCAATTTAGAAACATTCATAAAATACCGTTAATGCGTTACAAAGGAAGCATTAACGATTATATGTATAAAGATTATCTGTATTCCGATGGTGAATTGTACAAAATAAAAGAGAACTTTAATACGTCTAAAATCGACGATGCATTACTCCGAAATCAGCTGTCAGATTCATTATTGTCATTTAAAAAAATGAATGCTTATGTAACTCAGCACAATAAGATTTTTCCCGATTCACTAAATATATACATGAAATCCCGCATCGATTTTTCTGAAGCGCAATTGGCTTCAATAAAAGCTATGGCGAATAAATTATCTTTAGATGAAACATTTGAAATAGCCAGAGAAAAAGCTTTTAATAAAGAACGTAAAAAGGCACGATTGTTATGCGATTATATTTTAAACGAGCTCCCTAATCATGCTGATGCCCGCACATTAAAAGGCAGAACTTTAGCTTGGGATGGATATTACGAAAAAGCCGAAGCCGAATTATTGAATGTTGTTAAACGATCTCCTTTTTATTACGATAGCTATTTAGCACTTTTAGATATGTATTGGTGGTCAAATCAAGAGCACAAATCTGAAGCGATATTTAAAAAAGCCATAAAAAATAAAATAAAAGAACCCGATCTTAGTTTTAAAATGGCTCAAGCGTATTTAAGAAACCAAAATACCAACCAAGCCATTAAACTAATGGATAGTATTATTAATAAACACCCAAAGAACACCGATTATTTAACGTTTAAAAAAACCTTACAGTAAAGGCCGTTTCAAATCATGAAAAAACTCTATTATATAGTAATATTTCTTATCAGTTTTGGCGCATTTAGCCAGCAAAATGTTTTTAAGGGTGACCCCGACAGAGCTTTTGAAGTAGCTCGGGAACTAGCATTTAACAATGCACGAAAGCAAGCACAGGACACCTTGTTGTTGATTTTAACAAAGTATCCAGATTATCACGATATCAGAGACTTTTTAGGAAGCACATATTCTTGGGATGGAAAATATAAAAAAGCCAAAGAAGCTTTTGAATATGTTCTAAAAAAAGACTCTAATCGATTAGGCACATGGGAAGCGGCCATTAAAAATGAGCTGTACAGCGAGTCGCCTTTTAGTGCCTTAAAAATGGCGAACGAGGCCTTAACCCATTTTCCTAACAACCCAGAATTATTATACTTAAAAGCGAGTGCCCAAGAGGACACCAACGAGCAAAACGAAGCATTGCAAACCATTGAGGCATTGTTAAAAGCACATCCAAACCATGAAAAAGCTCAATCTTTTAAAACCAGTTTAATGGATAAATTAAGTTTAAACACAATAGGGTTACGCTCGTCGGTTGAAATATATTCAGAAGTATTCGACCCCATGCAGTATTATCTGTTTAATTATTCAAGACAAACCAAATACGGTAGTATTCATGGTAAAGTTAATTTTAACAGAAGATTTGCGTCAAACGGTGTACAATTTGAAGTTGATTTATACCCAAAAATAACCAAAGGTTTATACGCTTATTTAAATGTTGGTGTATCCGGTTCATCACTGTTTCCGGATATTCGCTACGGATTCGAACTATACAAATCCTTACCAAAAAGTTTTGAGGCATCGCTTGGATTGAGAGCTTTAAAATACGCGGAAACTACAACCATTTATACGGGTTCTGTAGGTTGGTACACAGGCAATGATTATTGGTCGTTTAGAACTTACATTACCCCTGGCGATTCTGGTGCGAGCATGTCCGGAACGCTTAATTACAGAAAGTATAGAAGTAATTCCGATAACTATTTTAGCGTTGATGCGGGCATGGGTTTTTCTCCCGAAATTTACAGATTTGAATTTGAAGGCAATGAAAACGATATCATAAACCTAAAATCCCAAAAATTAAATTTAGGCTACTTTTTCACATCGAAGAACAATAAAAATGCTTGGGGCATAAGGAGTGGTATTGTGCATCAAGAGATGAGTTTTAACCCAGGTTCGTATTTGTGGATTTTTGATGTGGGTTTATCTTGGAATATGAAATTTAGATAAATAGCAATCATTCCATTTCTTCATAATTGTAATTCGGATATAAAAAATGATTGGCGTTGGGTTCGATTTTTATTCATCACCTTTAAACTTCTTCTTTTTATGTTTTCTTCCAAAAAGCCTTTTAAAAAACCCATCTCGTTTTTCCGGATTACAGTCTAAATCACCAATAACCTCTTGTGAAGGTGTTTCAAAATTGCTTTTCGTGATATTATTAAAATGCGTATCGGCATTTAATTTCTGATAAAATTTAGCAAAAATAGGTAATGCGGAATTTGCACCTTGCCCAAGGCTTGTAGATTTGAATCCAATGCTATGGTTATCGTTCCCAACCCAAGTAACGGTTACTAAATTAGGAGTAATACCGACAAACCAGCCATCTTTATTGTTTTGTGTGGTACCTGTTTTTCCGGCCATATTATTTTTTAAATTATAGGTTGATCGTAATCTAGAGGCTGTTCCGCTATTAACCGTAGATTTCATTATTTGTAGCATCACCTGCCTTGTATAATTGCTATAAGCTGGTTCTTCTAAAATTTCGGGTTTAAATTCAGCAATAACATGGCCTGCTTTATCTTCAATTTTAGTTATCGCATAAGGTTTAACGCCTTTGCTGTTGTTTACATAACTCGCATAAGCTCCTGTAAGTGCTTTTAGGTTTATTTCCGCTACGCCCAAAGCCAGCGAAGGTTCTTTAGGAAGTGCTTTACTAATGCCTAATTTTTCTATTTGCTGTACAACTTTATCAATACCAACTTCATTTAACACTTTTACAGCGATGGTGTTAACGGAATTGCTCAAAGCCATTTCTAAATTATAATTGAGGTGCGGATCTTCTTCTTTTACACCAGAGTTGGTTGGTGTCCAATCATCAAAATTAGTGTAAGTGACTTCTTGTAACGAAAAATAGGTACATGGTTTCATGCCATTTTCAATGGCGGCAGTGTAAACAAAAGGTTTAAAGGTAGAACCAACCTGACGTTCGCTTTGCGACACATGGTCGTATTTAAAAAACCTATAATCAATACCACCAACATAGGCTTTTATAGCACCGGTTTTTGGGGCAATAGAAAGCATTCCTGTGTTTAAAAATTTTAAATAATGCTTTAAACTATCTATAGCCGATATATTTTGAATGGTATCGCCCACCCAATTAAACAATTCTGTTTTTCGTTTTACGGAAAGCGAATCTAGAATTTGAGCCTCTGTTAACCCCGCTTTTTGTAAGGACTTATATTTAGGCAAGTTTTTAATGGCAGCTTGAATAATGGCTTTATTGGAGTTCCACGGTGCTGTTTTTCCAAAAGATTTTTCGTGCACACTTTGCAAATCCGTAAGATGTTCGCGCATGGCTTTTTCAGCAAAAGATTGCATGGTAGAATCTAATGTTGTGTGTACTTTTAAGCCATCTTTATATAAATCATAAGCACTGCCATCTGGTTTTTTTAGCGTATCTAAAATAGCAGTTAACTCTTTTTTTACTTGGGCACGAAAATAAGGTGCTAACCCTACATCGTGATTAAAAGACCGATAATTTAAAACAATATTTTGATTGGTAAAAGCCTCTAAAGAGTCTTGCGAGATGTATTCATATTTAAGCATTTGCTGAAACACAACATCGCGTCGTGATTGACTGCGCTCTAAATGAAGCCGTGGATTAAAATAGGTGGTTGCTTTCAAAGTACCAACCAAAGTGGCAGCTTCAGAGTAAGTTAATTTTGAGGCTGGTTTATTAAAAAACTTTCGTGCAGCGCTTTCAATACCATAAGTGTTATCGGGGAAAGGTACCGTATTAAGGTAAAGTGTGAGAATATCTTGTTTAGAATAAATCGCTTCAATACGCGTAGCAATTATTGATTCTTTAAATTTATTGATTAGCATGCTAAACGCGATGTAGTTTTTTCGTCCAAAAAGATTTTTTGCCAATTGCAACGTAATGGTACTGCCACCGCCAGCAGACTTATCTTGAAAGATGATGTTTTTAACAAACACCCGCATTAAACTCACATTGTCAATACCATCGTGTTCATAAAACCGTACATCCTCAGTTGCAATAAGCGCATCAATTAGATGTTGGGGAAAGTCTTCAAAATCTAAAGGCTGCCTATCGTAAATGTAGTATTTGCCTATTAATTTTCCCGCATTGTCCAGCACTTGTGTAGCTTCAGCTTGTTTGATGGAACTTAGCTCTTTTTCTGTGGGAAGCTTTCCGAAAGCACCTAAAAAAACACTAATGTAAATGCTGGTAAAAAAAAGAATAACACCAACTACCGCAACTAAAAACCACCTTACCCATTTGTTTTTTAATGCTAATTTTATCCGATTCATTTTAAAACAGTCGTGTTATTGCTCTAAATCGTCATAATCAGGATACAGAAAATGATTGTAAGGAAACCGTGTTACGTGAATATCGCGAACTTCATCGTAAACGCGTTTTTTAAAGTCTTCTAAATTTTCTTTGTTTAATGCCGAAATAAATAGGGCATTGTCGCCCAATTTGTTCATCCAGGTTTTTTTCCATTCTTCCAACGAGTAGTGCTCAGAGCTGCGCTCGGTTTCCAAATCAGTAGGATCAAAAGGCTCAGGTTTATAAGCATCAATTTTATTAAATACCTTAATAATGGGTTTATCGCTGCTATCTATTTCGCCTAAAATTTTATTTACCGATTCAATGTGTTCTTCAAAATTAGGATGCGAGATATCTACTACGTGTAATAATAAATCGGCTTCCCTAACTTCATCCAAAGTACTTTTAAAACTATCAACCAGTTGTGTTGGCAACTTTCTGATAAACCCAACTGTATCGGTTAATAAAAAAGGTAGATTTTGAATCACCACTTTTCTAACCGTGGTATCTAGCGTTGCAAACAGTTTGTTTTCGGCAAATACGTCGCTTTTGCTTATCACGTTCATAAGTGTGGATTTACCAACATTGGTGTAACCCACTAACGCCACTCTCACCATTTTTCCCCGGTTACCACGCTGTACCGCCATTTGTTTATCGATGGTTTTTATGCGTGCTTTAAGTAAGGCAATTTTATCGCGCACTATACGTCTGTCGGTTTCTATTTCGGTTTCACCAGGTCCGCGCATACCAATACCTCCTTTTTGACGCTCAAGGTGCGTCCACATACCTCTTAAACGCGGTAGTAAATATTCGCATTGGGCCAATTCTACTTGGGTTCTGGCATAACTGGTTTTGGCGCGCTGTGCAAAAATATCCAGTATTAAATTGGTTCGGTCCAATACCTTTACATTTAATATTTTACTAATGTTTCGTTCTTGTGTTGCCGATAATTCATCATCAAAAATAGCCGTACCAATATCATTTTCTTCAATAAATTCACGCACTTTTTCCATTTTACCACTACCAATAAAAGTCTTTGGATTTGGCATATCCAATTTTTGGGTGAAGCGTTTTATTACATCGCCACCAGCGGTAAAGGTTAAAAACTCAAGTTCGTCTAAATATTCTTTAGATTTTTCTTCATCTTGATCTTTAGTAACGATGCCAATTAAAACGGCACGTTCTAAGTTAAGGTCTTTCTCTTCTATCATATTGCAAAGTTACGTAATTACAAGCATTTTATTTTTTCTATTTTTGATGTATGTTAGACACTTTTGAAGACCTTCCGATTAGAGACGAAATGCAAACCGTTGCATTCTATAATCTTGAAAATTTATTCGATTTAAAGGAAGATAAGCATACCAATGATAACGATTTTTTACCAACATCGGTTAAAAAATGGACACCAAAACGCTACAAAAACAAGCTTAGAAAACTAGGGTTTGCCATTTCGAATATTGGGCGCAGGGAAACGGGAAAGCAACCCGCTATTGTGGGATTATGCGAAGTTGAAAATGCTAAGGTTATTGAAGATTTAATAGCTTCGAAACATTTAGAAAACTGCAATTATAAGTACGTGCATTACAATTCTTTGGATGAACGCGGGATAGATGTGGCTTTACTTTACGATGCCACAGCTTTTAAAGTGACCCATTCTGAGCCGTTTACAATACAATTAACCAACGCCAATGGTTTTCCTGATTATACTAGAGATATATTGTTGGTGTCTGGTTTGCTCGATGGCGAGCTTGTACATGTTATCGTGAACCATTGGTCGTCCAGACGCGAGGGCGAAAAAGAAACCGAATTTAAGCGCATGGCGTCTTCGGCTAAAGTGGGCGACATCATTACGGCGTTGCGATTAGAAAATGAAGATGCGAAAATTATTGTTATTGGCGATTTTAATGACGATCCGCATAGCCAAAGCATAAAGCAATTGGTAAACAATTTTAATTTGTTTAACCCTATGGAAACATTGCGCTCGTACAGCCGAGGAAGCTCTTACCATGGTAGGCAATGGAACTTATTTGACCAAGTTTTAATATCGACCAATTTTTTTAAAACCTCCGATAAACTTTTCGAATATTACACCGCCAATATTTTTGATGAAGATTTTTTAAAGCTTTTTAATGGCAAGTTTAAAGGCTCGCCTTTTAGAACCTATATTGGCAAACGGTATCAAGGTGGTTATAGCGACCACTTTCCGGTGTATGCTGTTTTTAAGAAGTGATAGTTTACACCCAGTAATTCAAACACGACAATATGAATTTGCGGGTAAATGTCGTAAGAATGTCGTAAATAAACCGCTATCAAAAAATACATTCATGTATAACTTTGAAGTGAATTAAATTAAAAATAACATGAGCATAATAGGAAATAAAATTAGTGAACGTAGAAAAGCAAAAGGTCTTACACAAGAAGAACTAGCGGAGTTGTCTAAAGTAAATTTAAGAACAATACAACGAATTGAAAATGATGAAAACGAACCACGTGGAAAAACGTTAATTTTAATTTGTGAAGTATTAGATATTAACGTTGAAGACTTATTGAATATTAAAAACGAGACTAACTATACAGCCAATAACTTAATATATGGATACACATTGGCAACAAAAGGAACTCGTTTTTTAGCTAATCTTATAGAAACTTTAATATTTAGCGTTATTATTTTTATTCCATATACACTTTATACTTTATCTTCATTAGAAGAATTCCATAATATAGATAGCAACCCTATTGGTATTCAATTTGCTGCAATTTTTGGTTTAATTGTAGGAGCTATTTTTTATCCGATATTTACTGGTAATTTAGGACATCGCATTTTTGGTTTAAAAGTAATATCTAGTGAAACAGGAAAGGATTTTAATAAAGCATCAGGTGGAGCTATTCGAGAGCTCTTAAAGGGTGTTTTTAGCTTCTTTATTATACCTATTATATGGATTTTATGGGATGAAAAAAATCAAAACTTGTATGATAAACTAACTAAAACTGTTGTTGTAGATAAAAATTCTAAAGTTTAATTGAGATGGCAACTAAACAGCCTGAAACACAACATAAGCCAATCCTAAAACAACAAACGGTAAAACCCAAAGCAGCCAAATATTGGTTTGTGGTTTTTTCTTTTTAATCATTTTTGCGTTTATCATCATACGTCTTTTACCCGTGTATTGTATCCAGTTCTTAAAATGAATACCAATAGACCCTATAATAAATAATGTCCAGGCACTTGTACTCGACATCGTATCGGCATGCAATTGATTAAAAAAAGCGGCAAAAAAACAGCCTAAAAGAAACACTAAACTTATTTGAAGTACCGATACATACATTAAGGCTAGGGTATTTGCCTTTTGTTTGTATCGTTTTTTATAAAACGAAAAGATAGAATAGTAAAATTGATCGAAAACTGTCATTTGGCGAAATTAATGTTTTCTAAATGACTTTATACTATTTTAATCATTCTACATAATCCACACTTATATCATCCAATTCGTAAACACCATCAAAAGTATCTTGTCCGCTGCCCAAATATTTAAAGGCGATGTGCATAATGCCCGTTGCACAGGATAAATCGACGGTACCAGAATTAAACCAGGGCACAAACGAGTCGGTATCCTTTACCACATATGCGGCAGATAACACACCCCAAGTTGCCGAGGTAATATTAGCTTCATTACCATCCCAATCCAGTGAATATAACACTTCCATAAAACTACTATCGGCCAAACTGTTTGATGTTTTAAAACGCAGTGTAACGCCCTCATGTGCATCTAAATCTATAGCGGGTGTAATTAACCAACCAATGCTACTTGGGTCTCCAGAACTGGCAGGTTGAAATCTTGCAGAGCGCCCCAAGGAAGCGTTGGACGAGGTTGACGAGTAGCCTTCCCAAGCTACTGTGCCTTCTTCAATATAATTGGTCCAACCGTCAATTTCAATGGGTTTATTGTTTTTTTGAGATTCAAAATCTTCCATAAATAAATTTCCTGAGCCAACGGTTGAGGCTAATCCGCAATCCAATTCCATAGGGTCGCATCGGTCATCATTATCCAAATTTATATCTCGGGTGCTATTGATGATTAACACATTAAAATCGTCGCCAAAATCCCTACTAAAAATTCCGGTAACGGAACCTTTTCCCTGCGGAACGATTAAGGATTTAAAATCGGCAAACGTGCTGGTTTGCAAAATCATTGAAATACCAGAATCGCAACTTTCCAATAAGCGATGACCGTCAAACTCATCGAAAGATTCGCTCGCATAAGTGGCACCCATTTCAAATCGGTTTAACTGCATATTATTTAATTGAATTAAGGTGTTTTTATCCCACTCATTCAAATCTGATAGGTTGGCTACTTTAGGGGTTATGCTTGCAATCTCGTTACTTCTTATTACAATGTTTTTATACTCGGCTGCTTGTATTTGTTTAACGCTTACAGCATCGCCTTTTCCAATGGTTAAAACGCCATTGCTTTCTCCAACAGTTAAGCCCGTGAGTTTTACGTAAACTTTTTGCCCGAATTGATAGGTGTCAGATAAATTGCTCACATTGATATCAATTTTAAAACCCAACCTCGGATCGTTATCCGGACTGCTATCATCTGTTTTGTTTTGAATGATGAGTTCTTCAAAAAAGTTGCCTGATTTATCCGAAGAAACCACATAACCTTCAATGTACAAATCGTTATCATCATTGATTACAACGGTTGAATTTCCATCGTTTTCTGCTTGCTCGTAAAGTGATTTAATAGCTTTAAAGGTGGTTATTTTATCTTGAGGAATGTTGGGTTCGGTTACCGAAACATCGGGCATACTGTAATCGTCGTCTTTTACACAAGACACAAAAACAATGCTCAATGCCATAACAAATAATAGCGCTTTTGTTTTTTGAATTTTAGTTTTCATAATTTATATTTTTAGTTTCCCGCCTTTGCGGAAATGACATTTTCAATGGAAAACCCAGGGGCAAAACCTCGAGGAATTCTTTTTCATTAAAATCTAACATTCAGATTCAAGAAATAAGTAGTGCCACGGCCGTACCAGTATTTCGATCCGAAAACAGGTTTGTCCAACGCTTTGTCATATCTTAATTCTCTGTAATTAGCGTTTCTACCTTGCTCAAAACCACCGGTTTTATAAACTTCATCTAAAAGATTATTAACACTTGCGAAAAGCCCAACATAGTATTTACCGAGCTTCCACGATTTTCCGCCCACTAAATTCACCACCATATAATCATCAAAACGTTCTTGTTTTAATAAGGTTCGCGCTAATTCTTCGTCGTAATCATTAAACACATTGCCATCAAAATCTGTTGTAAAATTCGAGGAGCGTGTTAGCGGATTGACATCAACATAGGTATTGGCGAAAAAATTTGCCGTAGCACCAAACCACCAAAAATCGGGGTCGCGATAATCAAATCCTACCGAAAACGCATTTTGTGGTCCCGAAGCCAGTTTGTAATTTTTTAAATTGGACTGCCCAAAATCTTTAAAACCATTTACAAAACCAGCGGCAACAGATTCGTCGTCGGGCTCTGTCGATAAAAATAAATTTGGGTTATTAGCATAAGTAAACTGCCCAACCGATGCCACACCTTTCAGTTTTATGGTTGGGGTTACTTGGGCTTCAATGCCCACTTCAAGGCCTAAATGTTTTTTGTCTATGCCTTGTAAAATCTCTTGAACAAAGGCTGTGTTGTCGCCTCCAACGCCATCGGCAAAATAGAACGATATTTCGCTGGCATCGGTTATTTTAGTGAAATAACCCGTTAGTTTGGCTTTAATAATTGACGACCGGAAAATATAACTGCCATCGATACTTAGTATGTTTTCTTCGGAAATGTTGGGTACGATATTATGATTCTCCCTTGAATTTGAAAATGTGTTTTGTATGGAAGGCGCTCTGGAAATATAACCCATATTGGCATCAAATACATGTTTACCTGTAAGTTTATAGGTAAAGCCTCCTTTGGCTCCAAAACCTGTAAAGCTTAACTTGTCGCCTTTGCCCAAAGAGTTATCTGGAAATCCACCATTTTGATACTTGCCGTCTCTTTGGTATTGGGTGTTTTTTAAGCTTGCGGAGATATAAAAATCTGTTTTTTTAAAATTGAATTGTGCCTGCGCATAAGCACTCAATTCGCTGGCAAGTATATTGTAATGGTATTTAAAAATATCGCCTTCGCCAACTACTTTATTGGGGTTTAATAAATCGTTTTGAGCTTCATCAATAGTTGTGGCAAAACCATCAATATCCAAATAGGTTGATGCGCCTAAAAGGTCTAAAACCTGTGCAAAATTTTCAGATTTTAAAGCCTTGTAATTTATAGCGGCATTTAGCGTAGTACGGTCGTTTAATTGAGTGTTTAAAATAGAATTTAGGGTGAATTGCGAATCATCAACGCGGTCTTCATACAAAGCATAAATGGCATTGTCGCCTTGTTGTGCATTATTAATATTAGCGTTGTACATGGCAGTCCAATCTATTTGCCCGTCATCCAAAAATTTATTTAAGGCTAAGTAAGCAAACTGCAAATCGTTAGGAAAGTTTCTTTCAAAATAACTTGGTAGCTTTTGGTAATAGGCCGGACTTGGGTTTGCGCCGCCACCCTGAGGAAAGCCATTAACCAAATCGGTGCCATTATAATCCAATCGGCTATTGCTTAATTTTCCAAATTGATATCCTAAATTTGTGTTTAAGTTAGTTTTACTATTGATGTTCCAATAGTGGTTCAACAAGATTATAGGTTCGTTAACTTCTTTAATTCTACTGTTGCGTTTTTCGCCGTTTTGCCAACCCCAATACTCGTTATATTTTATGCCTTTTAAATCGTAAATCTCTTGTGTGTTTGGTGACGATTTCCCGCGGCGATTCGGCGTGTAAATGGCTGTTAGATTTAAACTGTGGGTATTATTTATTTTTTTTTCCACGGAAGTGAAAAATGAATTTGAACTATAATGCGTCGCTTCTTGATAACCCTCGTTTCCCCAACGTCGCCCCACCGAAATGGTGTAAGCCCAATTATTTTTTAATAAGCCCGAAGCATAAGTTGCCATAAACCGATTGGTGTAACTTCGGTTTGATGACGAGTAGGTTATGCGGCCACCAGACCGTGCTTCGGAGGCTCTCGTGTTTATATTGGTACTACCCAAAACGCCGCCAAAAGTATAGTTTGATGGCGTTAATCCTGCCGCTAATTCTTGGTTTCTCAACACATCATTTATACCGCCCCAATTGCTCCACTGTGGTCGTCCGTTATAAGTTTTGTTCATTTCAATGCCATTGATTAAAACGGAGCTGTGGTTAGAATCTAAACCTCTCAATCTAAAAAACGATGCGCTAAACTCGAATGCCGCGGTACGCTGAAACACATCTAATGACGAGGCCAACAAGCCCGAAATATTATCGGCACCACTGGTGTCGTCGTTCAGCTCGTCGTCGGTAAGTGTGATGGTGAATAAATCTTGGTTTCTGGAGGCTTCGGTTTCTAAAGTCATGCCCGTAATGTTTACCGTTTTGTTCTCATTAACAACTATGGGATACCTTTTGGTTATGTATCCTATTTTAGAAATTCTTAAAACCTGTTCGCCCAAAGGCACATTTAAGGTAAAAACAAAATCGCCTAAAGCATTGGTTTGTGTGGTTTGTTTAGTTGCTTCAATAGTAACGGTAACATTAGAAATGGGCTTAAAAGAAATGGCATCTAAAACACTGCCTTTTATAGTGGTTTGTTGCCCGTAGGTTATGGAGACTGTAAAAAATCCAAATAAAAAAAACAGTACGCTTTTCTTCATATCTATTTAGAAACAAATTATTAGAACTCGTAACACTTAAAAATAAATTTATTCATTTAGAATAACTTTGGCTTAGGTTTTGTATTATAGCCAATGCAACCCGTTAGTTTGTTATTAAAAATGAATATTATTAAACTTAGTATTACCATTCTTTTTTTTGGGCTTATTTCAACTGCAAATGCTCAAGAAAAAAAATTCAAAATCCACACGATAGCCTTCTACAATTTAGAAAATTTATTTGACACTATAAATGACCCGAATAAATTTGATGAATTTAGCCCGATGATGGAGCTTAAAACCAATCGATCTGCTGTTTATAAAAAGAAGGTGAAAAACATGGCCCGGGTTATTGCCGATATCGGTGCTGATATTACAAACAACACACCTGCTATTATTGGTGTTTCTGAGGTTGAAAATAGGGCTGTTCTTGAAGATGTGCTAAACGATTCGTTGCTACTTGAAAAAGATTATGGCATTGTGCATTATAACTCGCCAGATACGCGCGGGATTGATGTGGCCTTATTATATCAAAAAAAAATATTTACGCCCACGCATACAAGTAGTCATACCCTCAAAATTTATGACGATGCTAGTAAAAAGCGCGTGTATACCAGAGATCAACTTTTAGTAACTGGAAATTTAGATGGCGAAAGCATTCACGTAATTGTAAATCATTGGCCTTCAAGAAGAGGTGGGGAGGAGCGGAGCAGACCCAAACGTGTGGCAGCTGCTAAATTGAATAAGCATTTAATTGACTCGGTTCAAGCCATAAATCCGTATGCCAAAATATTTGTTATGGGCGATTTAAATGACAATCCAACCAACAAAAGTGTAAAGCATGTTTTAAAAGCGAAAAAGGATAGAAAAAAAGTAGGCTTTAAAGGAATTTATAATCCGTTTGAATCGTTTTATGCCAACGGTGTTGGCACCAATGCTTTTAGAGATAACTGGAATTTATTCGACCAAATTTTGATAACGAAGCCTTTGTTGGAAAAAGATTTTACATCGTTCCGATTTTATAAAGCGGGCATATTCAATAAAAATTATTTGATAAACAACCGTGGAAAATATAAAGGATATCCAAAAAGAAGTTTTTCCAATGGTACGTTTACCGATGGGTTTAGCGATCACTTTCCTGTTTACGTTTATGTAATCAAAGAGGTTGCAGATTAAAAATCTTCATAAAACAGAAAACCTGACAGGGTTTTAAAATCTGTCAGGTTTTATTATATATTGAATGTTCTTTGTGTTTTAGCCCATCCACGTACTCCACGGAATTCTTGATAAAAATAACACGAGCGCAATGGTATAAAAAATTGCTATTGTTTTTAATTTAGAAGCCGATGTTAGTTTCTTTTTATGTTTGGAATAGCCTATGGTAATTAAAGCAACTGCTATTATATTTACAAAAGGATGCTCAACAAGAAATAAGCGTGCTATTGAATTGCTCATCACCTTACCTCCCAATTCACTCCAAAGTTCAAATCTTGGTGATACAAAATAGAGTATCAATCCAATTAATAATTGAATATGAGATACAATTAAAGTAAAAAGCGAAATTCTAAAATCTATAGCTGTGTACTCTTTACTTCCAATTGTTTTAATGAGAGCGTTTCCTGCTGCAATAATTAAAACCAATAAAACCAGATAAGCCCAATAGGAGTGCAAATTTAAAAGCGTATTATACATAATTTATATTTTTAAAATTTGATATTAGCAAAAGTAATAATAAAAGACCTAAAAAAACCGCTTTGTTGGTAGCGGTTTTTTTAGAGCTTATGAGTTTTTAATTCCACTTGTTTTCAGCATCGTTACCACCCCAAATTAGGGTCGCTAAATACGGGTTGTCTATAAATGGATTTCTGTTGCCTTGGGCGGCATAAATAATATTGTTTCGCTGCTCTTCGAATGTTGATACAGGATCTTCAATATTCCATTTAATAAATAATTCTAGACTGCCTACTTTTTCGAAAGTTTCACCGTATCTTATGTTTAAGTACATAATCATTCGGGCTACATCACCTTTCCAATCATCACCAGGAAACCATTCTTCTGTTCCCAATGCGTAAGAACCGCTTCCGTCGACAAAGGGATAATTAAGTCTGTTACTATTAACGGTGGCGTCGCAAGCTCTTAAATGATGCAAGTCTGTTACGGCATCATCGGCTTCAAGTCGAGACTGCGGATAAATATGTTCGGTGTTAAAAGTTTGTGGCGAATATGAATTTGTGCCCGAAGTGTATTCTTCCCAATACCTGCTTTCTCCAGAGTACATCAAAATAACATTATCCGCATTGTTTTCGTCTTCATCGGCATTATACAAATATTGGTGTCTTTGACCGTAAGATAGTATGGTGGCATGTTTTGCTTTTGTTAGGTCCTCTAATTCGCTAAACATTAAATCGGTGTCTTCCGAAAATATCACTCCAGAATAGTAGTCTACCAGTTCTGCAGGAATGTTAAAGTTTATAGCGGCAATTACCGTAATGGTAACGGTTGCCGAATCGCAAGAATTCGTTGGTGTATCGTCATCACAAATGGTATACACAAAACTATCTGTACCCGTAAAATCGGTTGGAGGCGTGTAGCTAACGGTGCCATCGGTATTTAACACTACCGTTCCCTGGGTTAAACTGTTATCGATAGACGTTAAAACGGCACCATCGATTACAACGTCGTTATCCAAAAGCGTTGAAATTATTTTCGTACTATTTTCCAGTACATTTATAGCATCGTCTTCAGCTGTGGGATTTCCTTCGTCGGTTACGGTTATTGTAACGGTTGCTGTTGAGCAGTTTTTAGGTTCATCATCGTCACAAAGTGTATAGGTAAAGGTGTCGGTACCAACAAAATTATTTGCTGGTGTGTAAGTGTAGGTTCCGTTTCTATTGTCTTCAACAGTTCCACCGTTTGTTGATGCAGTATCAAAAGAGGTTATTCTTGCATTATCAACTACAGTATCGTTATCCAAAAGGTGTCCTAAAACTAGTTTTGCATCTTCCACGCTTGTTGCAGTGTCGTTCACAGCTACGGGCTTACCGTCATCGGTTGGTGTTGGGGTTGGCGGTGGCGCATCGTCGCCACTTGAGCTACAATTGGAAAATGCTAAGAGAACAAGTAATAATAAACAGATTTTTTTCATAATATTAATAAGTGTATTAATTTTTTGAGGAAAAAAAACCACCTCGATTGAGATGGTTTTTTTATTTTAACAATATACTATATTATTGATAAACCCAAACGCCTCCAGTTTTAATAACGCTTTTTGTTTCGTTAGTTGTAGCGCCATTGTAGATTATAAAAGTAAGTACATATTTCTGTCCTTCTTCTGCACTAGGGTGTTTGTTATCCAACAGTAAGTTAAATGCTTCTAAAAGCATGGCATCACTCCAGTAGTTGCTGCTGCTTTCTCTTCTGTCAAAACTTCCAAAGAAGCCAACATTATCTGCAGGTCCAGGATAAGTACCAATAAGCGCATTAGATATCAATGCAACATCATCAGTTGTAAAAGTGTATTTTATGGTGTTATCTGGCACCCAGGTTGTTCCATCATGTCCAAACTGAACAGTTTCTTCAGCTACATTACTGTAAGCTGAAAATGCTACACCATCAAAAATATACGCAGCGGTATAGCTTTCTGTTACGCCTCCGCCAACATATAACTCATACATTGATAAAACGATATCGCCAGCACTCTTAGGGTTAAATTTAAAGATATCTAATAAAGCAATTGGAATTTTCTGGTTTGCTTCATCTTCACTAGAAAAGTTAGGAAAACCTTCGCCCATATCGTTATATTGATCTTCTGTAAATCCTGTGAATTTCACCCATGATCCGTCTTCAAAAGCAAAACCATCGGTTAATGTCATTTCACCACCGCTATAAAAACGATATCTTAACGATACAAAGTCGCCTTCTTCTGGATTTGGATAAGTCGCATCTAAATAATCATAAATGTGTCCATTTTCATCAAAATTTCCATATGTATTCCCTGTTATCGCATTATGTTCTGCATCTGACAATTCGTAAACAGCTGCTTCGTAAGTTTCAATGGGATTGTACCACTTAAAAGTTACTAAAGCTGAAGAACCTTTACCCCAAACAGGGTATTTGTCTTCTAAGAAACTTGGTAGCATCGCTTTAGCATCATCTACAGAGTTAAAATTTCCGAAATTCAATTCAAGCTCATCGTAGTCTTCATCCGATAGGGTTATAACAGCATCACCAACTATAGGATTAGCTTCTGCATCTATCTTGTTATAGATATCTTCATTAGGATTACAACCTGTAAAGGTTATCCCTAAAACTGCTATTAAATAAATTAATTTTTTCATTTTCTTTTTTTTTTAAAAATTAAGTTTTGCTCCAATACTAAATGTTCTTCCGTATCCAAAGTATACTAAGGCTGAATCTGCAGTAGATCCAGATCCATCTTGGGCATCAGAGATGTATTCAGTATCAAAAACATTATTCATTCTTGCTGTTAAACTAGCATCGAAAGAGCCAAATTTAAAGCCATGTGTCATAGCTATGTCAAATAGTCCGTATGCAGGCATTTTCCACGCAGGAGGTGCGCCTTCTGTTCCTCGGTCACTTGGGTCAAAATCTGCATAAATATTGTCATAATAATTATAATCAATAATAAGTCTCGTTTCTGGAGAAAATTTATAATTAACACCCAATGCCATTGTTGTTTGGGCGGCATCAGCAACATGTAGGTCTTTAATAAATAGATCTACTGTTTCCACTACATTTTGGTCTTCATCAAGAATATCAACATCTGTTACGTTGCTATCCCATCTCCAATCTCCTAAAGATGCCATACCAGTAATGTTTAAATTAGCATTAGCTCTATAAACAAAATCCAACTCTACTCCTTGGTGAATGGCATTTACGCCTAAAATATTGGCAGCAGCTCTTGTTCCGTCAGGTTGTTGGAAGGATGCTGTTTCTGTTCTATCATTCCATCTGGTACTGTAAAGGTTTACATTAGCCGATAGTTTTTCACCACGGAAGCCATAACCTAATTCAAAACTTGATATTTTTTGATTTGGTGCGTCTGCGTTAATATTATCATTGCTAAAGTTTAAAAATACAGCATCAAAACCTGGAGCTTTTTCGAAGTAACCAAGGTTTGCAAATACATTATGATTACCATCAATTCTATAATTCGCACCACCTTTAGCGCTGTATCCAAAGAAATTGTAATTGTCTGTTTCTTGTAATGGATCACTATCTAAATAGTTAAAATAGTCTATTCTCTTATAAGACGTGTTTGATGCCGCTAATGATATAAAAGTATTGAATTTTTCATTGATATCATACTCTAACTGGCCAAAGGCACCTAACCAACCTACTTTACCATCGTTATAATAATCTCTTTTGTCACCCACTTGAAGTGCTGCATTAGGGTTGTTAACATTTCCATCATCCAAAGCGTATTGGGCTCCTAATAAATCTGTTACTTCTGAGAAATGAATACCTGTATAGTTTCTGTAGTCTAAGCCTGTTAATAAAACTAAATCATCAGACAGGTTAGTTTTTAAAGTAGATAATACACCATACCAATTATGGTCATTACGAGATGCTCGTAAATAAGTTTCAGCTCCATTTGCTCCTGCAGCAATGTTTTCATCTACAATTTTATCAAAATCTATAGGGCCAAAATTCCCAATTCTGTATTCTCCTTGCCCTGTAGAGGCATCAAAACCAAACTTATAATCTCCAGCAGTACCGCCTCCACCACCAGACCCGAAGGATGCGTATGCAGAAGTATTAATTGAGGTATTGTCATTTAAATTCCAATAATGGTTTAAAGACATTTGAGGTTTGTTATAAAAGTTATCTTCTTGGTGTGTTACTTGTCCATTCTTATAACCCCAATCTGCATTAAATTTTCTACCTCTATCACTTTTTCTAAAGGTTGAAATTAGCTGTCTGTTTTGTCTTTGTCCATGACGTTGTTTGGAACCAAAAGCTGAAAAAGACAACTTATGTGCATCGTTAATTTCTTTAGAAATATTAACAAAATAAGAAACTCCTGTAAATTCAGTACCATCAACGTACCCATCTCCTTCTGTTTTGGCAGCTGATACTGTAGCAGCAAAACCGTTTTCCAATAAGCCAGTTGAATAAGTTAAACCAAACTTTTTGTAACCATCGTTAGCTATAGTAGTAAATACGTTACCGCCAGCTTCAACATCAGTAGTTTTTGTAATGATGTTTATGGTACCTCCAATAGACGGTACTGCTAGTTTGGAAGCTCCCAAACCTCTTTGAACTTGCATTGAGCTTGTAACATCTCCCAGTCCTGCCCAGTTAGACCAATATACACGACCGTTTTCCATATCGTTAACTGGAATACCATTAATCATAACGGCTACATTTTCTGAATTAAAACCACGAAGATTAATTCTTCCGTCACCATAACCACCTCCAGCTTTAGTAGCATATACGCCTGGAGTTGATTTTAAAATCTCAGGAAATTCTTGCGTTCCTAATTTAAGCTCTATATCGGCTGCTTTTACAGTTGATACGGCAACTGGTGTTTTTCTGTCAACAGCCACAGAAGCAATAATTTGTATTTCATCAAGACCTACTTGACTAGATTCTAGGAAAATATTTCCGAGATCGGTATCTCCGGAAAAAGATACGGTTTTCGAGCTATAACCCACAAAAGTGATTACAATTTCGCCAGAGGAAGCTTGCGTTTTAAGCGTGAAGTTTCCATCAAAGTCTGAAGTTACACCATTGGTAGTACCTTTTTCGATAATATTAGCTCCCGGAAGTGGTATATTGCTTCCTGTTTCTAAAACCGAACCGGTTAAAGTACTTTGTGCCATAATTACTGTAGAACATAAAAAAGCTACAGTCAGCAATAAAAATTGAGAAGTTTTTTTCATAATTTTAAATTAATTATTTTGAAATTAGTCGACGCAAAAATACATATAATTAAGTAATTAACATTAACTAAATGTTAACAAACTTAACATTTAGTTATAAACAAAAAAAGGCAAATATTAACAATATTTGCCTTTTTGATGTTGATTTTAATGATATCGCAATAAATTAAGATAAATTCTTGTAATAATTCAAAAGGTTGCTTGTGGAAGAATCATGATTGCCAATGGCACTTGTACCAAACTCTTTTAATATTTTACTGGCCAATTGCTTGCCCAATTCGACCCCAAACTGGTCGTAGCTAAAAATATTCCAAATAATGCCTTGTACAAATATTTTATGCTCGTATATCGCAATTAATTTCCCTAAACTTTCGGGTGTTAATTTGTTTATAAAAATAGTATTTGTTGGCTTATTGCCTTTAAATATTTTGAATGGGATTATGGATGCATCAGTGCCTTCAGCAATAACTTCGTCTTTGCTTTTTCCGTTTAAAAGCGCTTCGGTTTGTGCTAAAAAGTTAGACGTTAATTTATCCTGATGGTCTTGATTGCCGTGTAACGACTTTACAAACCCAATAAAATCTGCTGGTATTAATTTAGTGCCTTGATGAATAAGTTGAAAAAAGGCATGCTGCGAATTGGTTCCCGGTTCGCCCCAAATTAAAGTGCCTGTTTCATAATCTATAGCATCTCCGTTTCTATCAACGCTTTTCCCATTGCTTTCCATAATGCCTTGTTGCAAATAGGTTGCAAATTGATTTAGGTATTGTGAATAGCCAATTACGGCTTCGCTTTCGGCTTTAAAAAAATTGTTGTACCAAACACTTATTAGCGCTAAAACTACGGGGATGTTGGTTTTAAAATTTTCTGTTTTAAAATGGTTGTCCATTTTATGGGCACCGTTTAACAAATTGTCAAAGTTGTTATAACCCATGGCTAAACTGATGCTTAAACCGACGGCACTCCACAGTGAAAAACGACCGCCAACCCAATCCCACATAGGGAAAATATTGTTCTGGTCTATGCCAAAACTCTTTACGCTTTCAATATTTGTAGAAACCGCAACAAAGTGTTTTGCAATGGCCTCTTGACTTGCAGTTTTTAGAAACCAATCTTTAATCGTGTTGGCATTAGATAAGGTTTCTTGCGTAGTAAACGTTTTTGAAACCACCACAAAAAGTGTGGTATCGGGATTTAGTTTTTTAATCACTTCATTGACGTGATCGCCATCAACATTGCTAACAAAATGTGTGGTGAGGTGATTTTTGTAATATTGTAAGGATTCCACAACCATGGCTGGTCCTAAGTCAGATCCACCGATACCAATATTTACAATATCGGTAAATGGTTTGCCTGTAAAGCCTTTTAAATTACCGTTTACAACATCGTTTGTAAAAGATTCAATTTTTTGTTTTACTTGATGGATTTCTGGCATGACGTTAACGCCATCAACATAAAACTCGGCATTATTAGGAGCGCGTAATGCGGTGTGTAATACGGCGCGCCCTTCGGTTTGATTAATTTTCTCACCTGAAAACTGACTTGCAATAGCGTCTTTTAATTTAACTTCATCAGCCAATTCCAACAAGTAGTTGAACGTCTCTTCGGTTATTCTGTTTTTTGAAAAATCAACATAAAAATCATCCCAAGTAATGGTAAATTTATTAGCTCGGTCGCTGTCTTGTGCGAACAAATCTTTCATGTGAACATTATTGATTTTCTTATAATGCTCTTGCAATTTTTTCCAAGATTGGGTTGCGGTTGGGTTTATGGTTGGTAGTGGCATACTTATGAATTTGCTTGAGTGATTATGGCTTGTTCTTGTTCAATAATTTCAGGTTCAAATTGAATATTGTCCAATTTATATTTTATAGGTTTGATATACTCTAAAAACTTGAACTTTAAGGAATCTGAAATAGGTTTAGCTTCTGGTAATTTTTGCTTAAAAGGATCGACTTCCCTTCCGTTTTTCCAGAAGCGATAACACACGTGAGGTCCGCCGGTATTACCTGTCATACCTACTCTTCCAATAATATCGCCTTGTTTTACAAACTGCCCTACTTTAACTAAGCGTTTGCTCATATGCAAATATTGGGTTTCGTAGGTGGCATTATGCCTTATTTTTACATATTTACCATTACCACCTCTTCGTGTTGAAGCCGTAACGGTTCCATTGGCAGTCGCCATTATGGGGGTTCCAACAGGGGCAGCAAAATCAGTGCCTCTATGTGGTCTTATTTTATAACCATAATATGCAATTCTTCGCTTTAAATTATATCGAGAAGATAATCTGCCAAATTTAATAGGTGATTTTAAGAAAGCCCTTCGTAAATTTTTAGCTTCATGATTAAAGTAATCTATGATGCCCTTGGTTGAATCTGTTACAAATTGAAAAGCGTAAAAAGGTTCTTTATTATGCTCAAAATAAGCTGCTTTAACGTCGTGTATACCACCGTATATAGAATCGTCAATATATTTATCAGTATAAATTACCTTAAATCGGTCACCTTTCTGAAGTCTCCTAAAATCGATCGTCCAAGCATAAATATCGTCCGCTAATTTATTGGTTAACACTGCGCTTATGCCTTTTTCGTCCAAAGTTTCAGAAATGCTACTTGTAATAACGCCAGACAATGTTTTTTCAACATAAGTGATGGGTTTCCGGCTTTTAAAGGCGTGAATAGAATCCTTGAAATTTATAACCACATATTCTTCTTTTGTGGGTTGATAAATAAAGCTCTCTGGAACCTCTATAGAGTCTTTGGAAAACAACATGGTATACGGTTTACCCACTTGGAGTCTACGAATATCAAAAGTATCTTTAGCTTTTTCAGCAATATGAAATATTTTCGGGTAGCCTATGTTGTTTTGCTCTAAAATAACTCCAAAAGTATCTCCCTTTTTTATGGTGTCTCTTTTAACTGTATAGTCGTTTAAATTAAAGCCAAATTCATAAACTTCCTTTGGTTTCTCAACTATAGCAACTTCTTCTTGTAAAACTGGTGTTGGCTCGGGTTTGTCTTTTTTGCAAGCCATAAAGGTTAGGGCTAGTAAAGCCCATACTAAACATTTGTTCCCCATTCTCGTAATTCTTTTTCGGTCCATAATTCTGGAAAAAATATTCTTCTTTGATATTTCGGGTGCATGTATTTCACCCATTCACTTCCGCCCGTAGCTTCGGCTGTTTTACCGCCTATGTTTAAATAGTGGTTTGCGGTGTTGTAATGCGCCATCACCCATTTTATGTTTACTGTATAATCGTAGTGACGCATGGCTTTAATTAAGCTTTTATCTGCCTGAACTGCTTCTGGAAGTTTTCTAAATTTTGATAATAAATTGTTTGTGTTGTAAAATTTGGTAAATCTAATAAACTCTTCTTTATAACGTTCTTCAAAAGCTGTTAAAGTATAGCTTTTTTTACCTGTTTTATAATCTTTTCCGGCGGCTTGCCAATACAAATGCTCGAAAGCATGTTCGTAAGAGGTGTTTCTGTCAATAGAATCCCTAAACCTGTTGTCTATAAGGTTGATGAGCTCTGTGGATGCAAATTCAATTTTTCGATATTGTGCACTTTGAAATCCGCTTGCCGGGGTTAATGTTTTTCTAAATTTATTGTACTGCTCCACGTCCATACCGTCTTTCATAATTGTAAAAGACGATGTAAGCATATCAAAATAACGACTGATGCGCATTAGTTTTGAGGTGAACAATTCGGCATCAACGGCATCGTGTTTGGCCACTTGCTCGATTTCGCCCAGTATCATTTTAAACAACAGCTCGTTTATTTGATGGTACATGATAAATACCATCTCGTCGGGCAATGTGGTGCGCTGTATTTGTAAATTCAATAAGGCATCTGTTTGAATATAATCCCAATAATTAATGGGTTTGCTATATAAAAGACCTTCTAAATGAACCTCTAAATCTTGGTCTATGGCCTCGTATTTTTCTTTAAGCTGGTTGGTAATATCTGTACTCAAAATCTATTTAATTTTCAACAACAATTTGGAATGGGTGTTTTAAGCCCTTAAAAGCCTCAAGGTCTGCTCTTAACGATCCCACGGCTAAATCTGCTTTAATGCGCAAAGGTACTTTATTTTTGTCGTTTGACACCCAAAGCGTTAAACTTTCTTCTTCTTTAAAAACGCGTCCTGCCATTACATAAGGCCTAAATTTTAGGGCTTCGATTTTACCAAAATTGGTGCTTATGGTTTCTTTGCCCAAATACTGTAATTTGAATCCGTAGGTTTCTTCGTCAAAAAACATGTCAACCTTAAACTCATCGCCAATTTTTAAAGTGCTTATATCAATGTTGTTGCGCAAATAGTAATAGGTAGACACCATATCTTGTATATTGGGCTTGGTGCTCCATACTGTTTTTTTCTTGTGTTTTTTGTCGTTTACGTGGGCTTTGTTGTTTTTTTGGTCGAAGTCAATTTCAATATCCTTGGTGTGCCCGCCCTCATCTATGTTTCTAACAAATTTATAAGGTAACAAGGTTTGTTTGTCAAAGTAGCTTTCATAGCGGTCCTTTACTTTAAAAAACCACTTTATCATACCCGTGGTTTTTCCTTTTCCAACCACATGGTAAACATCTTTGTTGTTTAACTTGGAGTCTTTAACGGTAAGTGTGGCCTCTCCAGCTTTTAACCAGTTGCTGTAACTCATTCTAAATTTAAACCATTCGCCATCGCCAAACGCAGACTCCTGTTGAGAAAAAGCCATTTGCATGGTGCCAAATGTGAGTAAAATAAGTAGTGTTTTTTTCATGTTTTATTGGGTGATAGGTATTGTAACTCTTAGAGTTTACTTTTATTGTTGTACGCAAGAAATTACAATTACTGTTCCAAAAATATAAAAATTCTTTACACAGCCTGTTATTATAAGAAGCTCTTAACGTTTTTTTGTTACATCGAGTTAAAAATCATGCTCACATTTTTTTCTTTTTCGATGAAAGGGTATAATTAATTAAAATCTAGGTTTTTATAGGATGTGAAGTGCTAGCTTAAATTATATGCTTGAAAATGTGAAATAATTAAAGTACTGAATATTTATTAGTAGGGATTGCCTATTGAAATTTTATAGGTTTTATTTGAATTAGTTTAGTCGATAATTGCACGTTTACCGGAGTTGTAAACGTGCAATTTGTTTTTTAAAGCGTCCCTCTATTGGCTTGTTCGCGTTCAATAGATTCAAAAAGAGCTTTAAAGTTTCCTGCGCCAAAACCGCGTGCGCCCATACGTTGAATGATTTCAAAAAATAGCGTGGGTCTGTCTTCCACAGGTTTTGTGAATATTTGCAATAAATAGCCTTCCTCATCGGCATCAATCATAATGCCTAAGCCTTTAAGGGTTTCAATATTTTCTTTTAACTCATGGCTGTGTTCTTCCAAACGCCCCGGAACAGCTTTGTAATAAGCTTCTGGCGGCGTTGATAAAAACTCAATACCTCTTGCTCTCAATTGAGATACCGTACTGATTATATCATCTGTCGCTACGGCAATATGTTGTACACCGGCGCCTTCGTAAAAATCGAGATATTCTTCTATTTGCGATTTCTTTTTGCCTTTTGCGGGTTCGTTAATGGGGAATTTTATACGTCCGTTACCATTACTCATCACTTTACTCATAAGTGCGGAATATTCGGTATGGATTTGTTTATCATCAAACGATAAAAAGTTTTCAAACCCCATAACGTCTTCGTACCATTTTACCCAAGTATTCATTTGTCCCCAACCTACATTTCCAACCATGTGGTCAATGTATTTTAAACCCACTGGTGTAGGGTTGTAATCTGATTTCCACTCCCGAAAACCCGGTAAAAATGTACCCTTATAGTTTTTGCGTTCCACAAACATGTGTACGGTTTCGCCATAGGTGTAAATACCTGCGCGAACTACTTCACCGTGATCGTCTTTTTCAACCGTGGGTTCCATGTACGATTTGGCGCCACGGCTTGTGGTTTCTTGGTAAGATTTTCTAGCATCGTCTACCCAAAGTGCAATCACTTTTACACCATCGCCATGCTTTACAATATGATCGTTTATTTTAGATTTACTGTTTAATGGCGTGGTTAACACCAAGCGTATTTTATCTTGCTTTAGCACATAGCTTACCGTGTCTTTCGAGCCGGTTTCCAAACCTTTATAGGCGTAGGATTGAAACCCGAATGCGGTTTTGTAAAAGTGGGATGCTTGTTTTGCGTTGCCTACGTAGAATTCTACATAGTCTGTTCCTAAAAGCGGCAAGAAATCTTGGGCGCCTTTAAATATTTTTTCTAAACCGTAGTTTACTGATTTTATGTCTTTACTCATTTGTTTAGTTTTGTATTCCCGCGAAGGCGGGAATCTTATTGTTTGAACTCAATTTTAATAAAATGGATTCCTGCCTTCACTTCGACTAGCTGAGTGTGCACGCAGGAATGACAGCTTACTCCAACCACGATTTATGGTAGCCCTCATCGGCAATTTTCATGGCCTCTTCGGTAACCATTAAAGGTTTAAAGGTATCGACCATTACGGCCAGCTCGTCGGTTTTTGTTTTCCCAATGCTGCGTTCTGTGGCTCCGGGGTGCGGCCCGTGAGGAATACCCGCGGGATGCAGCGAAATATGGCCGGCATCGACATCGTTACGGCTCATGAAATCGCCATCAACGTAGTACAGTACTTCGTCGCTATCGATGTTGCTGTGGTTGTATGGCGCCGGAATGGACTGCGGATGGTAATCGTACAATCGCGGTACAAAACTGCAAACCACAAAGGCATCGGTTTCAAAGGTTTGATGCACCGGTGGCGGTTGGTGAATGCGACCCGTTATAGGCTCGAAATTGTGGATTGAAAAGGCGTACGGGTAATTATAGCCATCGTAACCCACAACATCAAAAGGGTGTGAGGCGTACACCATTTCAATAATATCGTCTTGTTTTTTTACTTTAATTAAAAAGTCGCCATTTTCGTTATGCGTTTCCAATTCTTGGGGTTGCCGAATATCGCGCTCGCAAAAGGGGGCATGCTCCAATAATTGCCCGAACCAATTGCGGTAGCGTTTAGGCGTGTAAATGGGGCGGCGTGACTCGACAATAAACAACCGGTTATCTTCGGTATCGAAATCTATTTTGTAAATAATACCGCGTGGAATCAACAAGTAGTCACCATATTTAAAATCGAGATTACCCAACATGGTGCGTAATTTTCCTGTGCCTTTATGGATGAAAATCAATTCGTCAGCGTCGGTATTTTTATAAAAATAATCTTGTGTGGATTGCTTTGGTGCTGCCAAAATGATAGCACAATCGCTATTGATTAGCACGGTTTTTCGGCTTTCTAAAAAATCGTTTTCAGGTTTTACTTGAAAGCCTTTTAAACGGTAAGATTTTAAATTGTTTTTTAAGGCTATTTTTGGCGCCACACTGTATTGTTTTTTTATTTCCTTGACTTGCGTGGGGCGCTGTTCGTGGTAACTGTTTGTAGACATACCATCGAATCCTATGGTGCCAAACAGCTGTTCGTAATACAAACTGCCATCTGGTTTTCTGAATTGAATATGACGTTTATGCGGAATATTTCCTAATTTATGATAAAAAGGCATTTTTTTAATATTAAAAGTTTATTTCGACTTCGTTCAATAACCAAATTTTAGTCAAAGTTGATTATTTATCTGATGCTTATAAAGATAATGAATTTATAAAGATTCCTGCCTTACTGAAACAAGTTCAGCACAGGTTGAAGGAATGACAATGCCCGCTCACTCAGGATTTCTCTTGATGAGGTAGTGTAGAAATTGTAATAAATCGGCCCAAGATGTTGGTGTCATGTTACAAATATCGTAAAAAACAACCACTTACTAAAACCAAAACCCAACGTTGAAAAACCAAACGCTTTGTTTGGCTTCTGGCGAGTAGCTGAATTTACCTTGAATGGGACCGATTAAAGTATCGATAGCATAGCCTAAAGCGTAGCCCCGATAATCGGGTAGGGTAAACCATTCTCCGGTATCAAAAATATCGTTATCAATATTTGCCCAATTGCCTTCTACTGTAATGTGTTGGTTTTTAAAAATCTCGTAATCGGCTGTTACATGCGCCTTAACGTAACTATTGCCCGTTAATGCCACAAAATCGTAACCTACAAACGGAATAAAATTATTGACTAAATTATTGCCATAACCGCCAAGGGCAAAATCTAAGGATTGCGTAGATTTATCGCCAATTTTAAAACCACCGCTTGTTTTTAAATTAATCGCTAATTTATTAGAAACACTAAAAGCGTAACCCATATCGGCTTTGGCTATCGAAAAATCGTCAAACGTGCCATTAAAACTTGAAGCCAATAAATACATGTGTAAATCGCCATTAAAATACACACCGCGTTTGGGGAAGTATTTATGGTCGTAAGTGTCTAATCTCAAGGTTCCAAAAGCACTAAAATAATCGGTGTTTTCAAATATAAATTCATTATTGTTTGTAATAACGGTTTCAGATTTTATCTCCAAACGCTTGTGTTCTGCGCCAACACTAAAGGCAAAATCTTTTTTTATTAGGGTTTGCAAATAAAACTGATTGGTTTGATCTTGAAAATCGATATCTATTTTATTTAGTCCCGTGGTTGCTATTTCATTGTCATCAAAAAACAATTGGGCGTTCACGTTTTTGTGAAATTGATTAAAGCGCGACCGCAGACCAACACTCCAATAAAATCCTTTGTCGATTAAATACTCGAAATTATAGCGCACGTTATCTCCAAAAACCAAATCTAAAGACGCCATATCGTTGTTAAAAAGAAACCTTTTTTTGGTCACATTAACCAGGGCTGCACTTTTGTATAAATCGTCGTAATGCAAACCTAATTTTAAAAACGTGGTAATATTAGTTTCATTTACGGTTGCTGTTAAATCGTAGCCATCGCTATATTGAGATTTGTTGAATTGATACTGAAAGGCATCAAAATTGTTGGTTGCCACCAGGTTGTTAACGCCTTTATAAAATTCTTTAAAAGCTATTTTTTCATTCAATCTTAACCTCAGTTTCCCCAAAACATAAGCGCGGGTGTATTTACTGTTTCCTTTTAGTGTCACCGAATTAATTCTGATAGAATCTTGGGTGTGTAAATTCACCCTAAACTTCGGTTTGTTTTCATCGTATCTCGATAAATCCTGTAAAGCATGAATTTTGTTATAGGCCGCCGTTATACCCCGTTTTATAATTTTTTCGCCTTCGCTAAAAGAAACCACGGTAAAATCCGTTATGTCGGGTTTTATATAAATATCGGTTTTTTTGGCCTTTATTCTCATGTCTTTTATGGTCCTAAAGTTGTTGATTTGCAACAATACTTCGGGTGCCGAGGTCAGTTCCTCTCTATTGGCCAATCCATCCTGTACATCAACGCCAATGATAATGTCCATGCCTTTTGCCTTGAGCTCGTCAATGGGATAATTGTTGGCAACGCCACCATCAATAAGCACTTGGTTGTTAATAATTACAGGTTGAAACAACGATGGAAACGCGCCACTCGCCATTACAGATTGGGTTAAATTGCCGCGATCCAGCATCACCGATTCGCCGGTTTCCACATTGGTGCCGATGCAGAAAAACGGAATGGGCAGTTTGCTAAAATCGTCAACATCGCTTACGTGCAATGTTAGTTTAGACAGTAAACTGTAGGTGTTTTGTCCTCTTGACAGTGCCGAGGGCAATTTAATTTTCAGCTTATCAAAAGGTAGTGTTATAGCGTATCTTTCGGAGTTATTACGCTCGTAAAAGGCTTTGGACGATCGTGGTAAGTCGTCGCTTATTATTTTATCGAAATCTACTTTTTTAAATATGGAATCTAATTGGTTTCCAGAATATCCTGAAGCGTACAAGGCTCCAATAATAGCGCCCATACTGGTGCCCGCAACATAATCTATTTTAACACCCAAACTATCAATAACTTTAAGTACGCCGATATGCGCCAACCCTTTTGCGCCACCGCCACTTAACACCAAACCGACTTTTACATCGTGTTTTTGGGTGTCTTTGGGTTGCGCTTTCGCGGAAAGTGAAGCGAGCAGCAATAGGGTTAATATGATTGCTTTTTTGTTCAATTTATTGATTGTGTTTTTTAAATTCTGCTACTCTAGCTTTGGGTTATTAATTTCTGTTAATCCATTTTATAATCTCATTACTCGCCAAATCATCTATTTCCCTAAATTTGCTTGTTTTAGAAGTTCTCCATTTTTCAGAATTGATAGTTAAATAATGATCTAAGTTTTTTTAAAACTTTAACATCGATAAATTTATTATTTATCATCTGTAACTTTAATGCATTGTTATTGGCATTGACAAGCTCATCCATTTCCCCTATAATATATAATAACGGTTTATCATTTTGTTTATAAAATAATTCGGTATCAAGTCTAACAAAATCAATCATTTGATCCCTTAAATATATGTTGTAATAATCTTTAGAAAATTTTAGTTTACGCCTTGCTTTTTCGCAATCTTTTTTGATTTTAGATAAGCTTTTGCCAGAATGAATTATCAAATTAAATGTGTCAATCAATTTTTGAATTTCTTCTATAGTTTTGTCTCTGTTTTTAAAAATTTCTATTTTAGAAATTCTATCCTTAAATGAATCTCCTGCATTAACAGGTGTCGCCATTTGTATTAAATAATCAATTTGAGGATTATTAGCAGCAATTGCAATTGATGCCATACCTCCCAAACTATGCCCTATAACGCCTATTTGCTTATTTTTAGTAGCTTCAGATTGAAATAGATGTTTTACACAATAATCTAAATCATTTTTTAGAGAAGTAACTTTTCGACTGTGCTTTCCGTTAGATTTTCCAACGCCTCTTTCGTCATAACGATATACAGCTATGTTATTCTCTAAAAGTTTTTCTGCTAGCTTTGAGTGTGCATACCTTGTATCTTTTCCGCTTCCTGAAACAATAATTACTATTTTATCAAAATTTGATTTTGGAGTTATTAAAGTTCCTGATAGCTTAATATTCTCTTCTATATTTTCAAATTCAATTTCCTGAAAGTCATATTTTTCTTTATTAACTATTTCTCTTTCGTATTCAAAAATATTTTGAGCATTTAAAAAACTAAATGAAAGAACTGTTATCAATAGAAAAATGATTTTCACATATAATTGAAACTTAAAAACAAATTTACTTCCCATGATAATAATTATAAATCTTTTCCGCCCTCGAAACCCCAACCACAGCTTCCAACTCATCCAATTTGGCATTGGCAACACGTTTGGCCGATTTAAAGTGCCTTAATAATTCCACAACCGTTTTTTCGCCAATGCCGGCAATGGTTTCAAGCTCTGTATTTAACGCGGTTTTACTGCGTTTATTTCGGTGATGCTCAATGCCAAAACGGTGCGCTTCGTTACGCAGTTGTTGTATAATTTTTAGGGTTTCGCTTTTTTTATCTAAATATAAGGGAATTGGATCGTCTGGGTAAAATAATTCTTCCAAACGCTTTGCAATACCGATGATGGCAATTTTTCCTCTTAAATCCAGCGCGTCCAAACTTTTTAATGACGACGAGAGTTGCCCCTTTCCGCCATCAATAATAATAAGCTGTGGCAAAGGTTGGTTTTCATCCAGCAAACGTTTGTATCGGCGATATACCACTTCTTCCATCGAGGCAAAATCGTCTGGCCCTTCAACGGTTTTTATGTTAAAATGGCGGTAATCCTTTTTACTGGGCTTTCCATTTTTAAAAACCACACAGGCGGCCACCGGATGTGTACCTTGTATATTGCTATTGTCGAAACATTCAATATGCCGTGGTTCTTCTGCAAGCCGTAAATCCGCTTTCATTTGTGCCATAATACGGTTTACGTGCCTATCGGGATCTACAATTTTATCTTGTTTAAAACGCTCCATCCTGAAATATTTGGCGTTGCGCAACGATAAGTCTAAAATATGTTTTTTATCGCCCAATTTAGGGACAGTTACTTTTAT
Organism: Hwangdonia lutea; assembly: GCF_032814565.1. GTDB lineage: Bacteria > Bacteroidota > Bacteroidia > Flavobacteriales > Flavobacteriaceae > Hwangdonia > Hwangdonia lutea. The sequence goes on along the minus strand of NZ_CP136521.1, from coordinate 1,287,695 downwards.
ATCGTCGCCCAAATTTACCTTAAAAGGCACATAGATTTCTTTTGATTTTGAATGGAAACGTTGCCGAATTTCGGTAATGGCCAATTCTAAAAGTTGTTGGTCGGTTTCATCCAATTTCTTTTTTATTTCCAATGTGTGCGAACGGATGATGGAACCGTACGACAGTTGTAAAAAATTAATATACCCGTAACTCTCGTCGCTCATTATAGAAAACACATCAACATTGCTGATCTTGGGATTTACAATGGTAGATTTTGCTTGGTAATTTTCCAGAACCTCTATTTTCTCTTTTATTTTTTGGGCGTCTTCAAACTGCATTTTCTCAGCATACTGTTTCATTTGCACTCGAAACTGCTGGAGCGAATCCTTAAAGTTACCTTTTAAAATTTCGCGAATGGCTTTTATGTTTTCGTTGTATTCGGCTTCGGTTTCCAAGCCTTCGCATGCACCTTTGCAGTTCCCTAAATGGTATTCTAAACAGACTTTATATTTACCGGCCTGTATTTTTTCTTCGGATAAATGGTAGTTGCAGGTGCGTAAATTATACAAGCCCCGAATTAAATCCAGCAGTGTAGAAACGGTTTTCATGCTGGTGTAGGGTCCAAAATATTCGCCACAGTTTTTAAACACGCGTCGGGTAGAAAACACTCTGGGAAAACGCTCTTTTTTTATGCAAATCCACGGGTACGATTTATCGTCTTTCAACATCACATTGTAGCGCGGTTTGTGTTTTTTAATCAGATTGTTTTCCAACAATAGGGCATCGGTTTCGGTGTCGACCACAATGTGTTTTATGTTGGCTATTTTTTTTACCAGCACTCGGGTTTTACCGTTGTCGTGCGTTTTGGTAAAATAGGAGCTCACCCTTTTTTTTAGGTTTTTAGCTTTTCCGACGTAAATAATGGTGCCATCAGCATCAAAATATTGATACACACCGGGAGCATTGGGTAAGGTTTTTAATTGTATGTCGAGGGTAGGTTTGCTCATTTTACCAAAGGTAATTATTTTAATTTTTTAGGACTGAAAATACAACCATATAAATGTGTTAAACTTTTATTTTAAAATAATTTTTTGGATTGACTTATTTACTACCTTGCGCCGCTTTTTAAAAAACATATAAGGACAGAAGACGGTTGGCAGATGACCGAAGTTGTTACGACAGTAAATAGGGAATAAGTTAGGGTTGAGCACTGAAAAAGGCGGACTTGCCTGCGTTAGGGATAGCAGTGGATAGCCCACAGCCCGACGCAGGAGGTGCGAGGACTTGGAACGTATAGCCCGACCTTTAGGTAACGCCCAAATAACAAATATAAAAATGACTAAAAAAATTGTAGGACGTATTGATATTGTTGATTTTCCGAAACTTGGATTGCACAATATTGATGTAAAAATAGATACCGGTGCTTATACATCGGCGATACATTGCTCTGAGATTATTGAGGAGGGCAAAAGTTTACGCTGTATTTTTAACAGCGCCATACATAAAAATTTTGGTAAAACCGAAATTGTGTTTGATGAGTATTGGCGCACCAACGTAAAAAGCAGCAACGGTTTTAAGGAAAACAGATATAAAATTAAGAGTGAAATTATATTTTTTGGAAAGTCTTATAAGATTAACTTAACTTTAAGCACGCGTGAGGATATGAAATTTCCGGTGCTTATTGGGAGGCAATTTTTAAAACGTAAATTTTTAGTGGATGTGGATGTTGAAAATGTATCTTATAATTTAAAAAAATAGAATGAATATAGTTATATTATCCAGAAACCCTCATTTATACTCGACCGAACGTTTGGTTGAAGAAGGTGAAAAACGCGGCCATAAAGTTGAAGTGATTGATCCTTTGAAATGCGACATTATTATTGAGCGCGAAAAACCAACCATTTATTACAAAGACAGGTATTTGGATTATGTTGATGCGATAATACCAAGAATTGGTGCTTCGGTAACCTTTTATGGATGCGCTGTGGTACGCCAATTTGAAATGATGGGCGTATTTACTATTGTAACTTCTGACGCTATACAACGCTCCAGGGATAAATTACGCAGTTTACAACGCTTAAGTAAAGCGGGAATAGGTATGCCAAAAACGGTTTTTACCAATTACTCGCGCGATGTAGAAGAAGTTATAAATCACGTGGGCGGTACACCCGTAATTATAAAATTATTGGAAGGTACACAGGGTTTGGGCGTGGTTTTGGCCGAAACTAAAAATGCAGCCGAATCGGTTTTGGAAGCTTTTAATGGCTTACAGGCGCGTGTTATTGTGCAGGAATTTATTAAAGAAGCCAAAGGCGCCGATATTAGAGCGTTGCTGGTTGACGGACAAGTGGTTGGTGCCATGAAACGCCAAGGAAAAGAAGGCGAATTCAGGTCTAATTTACATCGTGGTGGTTCGGCAAATATTATAAAACTGGATCACGACGAACTGAAATTAGCGATGAATGCCTCTAAAGCTTTAAAACTTCCGGTTTGTGGGGTAGATATGTTGCAATCGGCACGCGGACCATTGCTTTTGGAAGTAAATTCTACACCCGGTTTAGAAGGTATTGAGGGTGCTACCGGACGAAATATTGCCAAAGCTATTATTACTTTTATTGAACGAAATAGGCGCTAATTTCATTTAATAAATTGATATTTGTAATATGAGTACCGAAACCAATATACTTACCATTTTAGGCGAATCTATTAAACCTGGAGAACACAAGGAGGTAAATTTTGTTGTTGCCAATTTACACACCTCATCGCCGGTAAATGTACCCATTATTATAGAGCGCTCAAAAAAGCCGGGGCCAACGGTTTTATTTACGGCCGGCATTCATGGCGACGAAGTAAATGGTGTTGAAATTGTAAGGCAGCTTATTGCCAAAGGCATTAATAAGCCAAAATCGGGAACCATTATTTGTATGCCCATCATCAATATTTTTGGTTTTATTAATTTAAAACGCGAATTCCCCGATGGCCGAGATTTAAACCGGGTGTTTCCGGGTTCTAAAAATGGGTCGTTGGCAAGTCGTGTGGCCCACAAACTTATAACTGAAGTTGTGCCACATGTAGATTATGTTATGGACTTTCACACCGGTGGTTCTGGACGTTTTAATGCCCCACAATTGCGTATTGCTAAAGCCAATAAACAACTTTATGGATTGGCTAAAGTTTTTGGTGCGCCTTTTGTGTTGTACTCAAAAAACTTAAATAAATCGTTTAGAAATACCTGTTATAAATTGGGCAAACCTTTGTTGCTTTTTGAAGGCGGAAAGTCTTTTTATATTGATGATATAGTAACCAATTCGGGGGTTAATGGTGCCAAACGGGTACTGCATCATTTAGGCATGTTGAGCTCGAAGTTTAAAGTGTCTACACCAAAAAAAGAATGTGTTTTTATAGAGGAAAGCAAATGGATTCGCGCTAAATTTTCTGGGATGTTTAAGGCTTCGGTTAAAATAAACGCAAAATTAGAGAAAGGTGATTTGTTAGGTAATATAACCGACCCTTATGGCAAGATGAATTATTTTGTAAAAGCAGACCATTCGGGTTATATTATAAATGTAAATCAATCGCCAGTGGTGTATCAAGGCGATGCCCTTTTTCATATTACCACAAAATTGTAACGTTAAAAAAAACAGACCTATTAGGTTTCAAATCGAGTAAGCATGACCAAATCAGAATTAAGAAAAAAATATAAAACACTTCGAGAAGATTTATCGGCAAAGCAGTTAGACGATTTAAGTATTGCTATTGCCAACAAAACATTAAACTTACCCATTTGGGAGCACACGTTTTATCATATTTTTTTATCGATTGAAGAGCTGAAAGAAATTAACACCGATTATATTTTAAACATTCTTTCCGGAAAAGATAAAAACATTGTGGTATCGAAATGTAAATTTAAGGATACCTCTCTAATCAATTATTTGTTGACCGACAATACGGTAATTAAGAAAAGCGCTTGGGGCATTCCCGAACCTGTTGACGGCATAGCGATTGACGATAAAAAAATTGATGTCGTTTTTGTGCCGCTTTTGGCCTTTGACAAACACGGTAATCGGGTGGGTTACGGCAAGGGGTTTTACGATAATTTTTTGGCCAACTGCAAACCGGAAACCATTAAAATTGGATTGTCTCTTTTTAGTGTTGAAGAAGACATTGAAGGGATTTATGAGGGCGATATTAAATTGGATTACTGCGTGACGCCCGATACCATTTACACATTTTAGTCGTTGCAATTCTCGCAATAGGTATTTCTTAAATATGCGTTATCCAATAACTGAAAGGTTACACCACCATCTTCCACCGCATTGAACAATTTGCAAAAACGCGTTTTATTCATGTTTATCGCATTAAGCATAATGGTTCGGTAATTGGGGTCGTTGGTTAAACTTTCATCAATTAAGGTTAGGTTTAAATAATAGAACAGTAAATCTTCATCAATATCAATGGTTCTGGCTTTTCTTTCCAATAGTTTCACGGCTAAATTGGAATTGCCGTAAATGCTGAAAAACTGAGCTAAGCTCAAATAATCGTAATCAGATAAAGGGAACTTTTTATATCTTTTATTCACATAAGAAACCGATTTGTCTTTGTTGTCAAAATCCCTGTTTTTCATAAATTTTTCGGCTATTACGATATGAAAATTCGCCATCATTCTAGAAATAAGCGATCGGTGAATGCCGTGTTTTTTTAAAGCATTTATGTTTTTTACCAACTCAGATTCATCAATATCAATAGCTTTGTACCGCCAAAGCATGATTTCAAGAGCGACAAGGTTATACTTTATCTCTTTGTTATTAGGCGCAATTTTTTCAAGGTTGAGCAATTCGTTGTACACAATTAAGGCCTGCCTTTCATTCAACATATATTTATACGCCGCATTTTTATTAATCAATTTAGCGTATTTAGCTTCTTTTGGAATATCCATTTTTTGTAAAATGGCCGGAGCGGTTTCATGCGATTTTATCTTTTCGAAAATTGAATTTTGAATAGCTTTGGCTTCATCTATGTTATCATCGGTTATGGCCTGATTAAACTCTGCTAATAGCATATTGGCAGACTTTCCAATGTTTCGTTCTTTCTTTTCCAGTTCTAATTCTACAACAGCCTTCCGATGGTTTTTTAAGAGATACTCCATTTCTCTCGATACGGTTCCCGCTATTTTTTTTCTAACGTCTTTTTTGGTCAGCGTTTTTAAATGCTCATACGGGGTGCCATCAATATCATTAAAAAATTCTACCCAGTTTTCCGATGCAGAAACTACGGTTTTAATGGTTGGTTTTTGAAACGTTTGTAATGCAGCAACTATACTTTTTGCACGTTGTTCCTGTAGTTCGATATTTCGCTTCGATATCCCTTCTATGGAAGAGTAGGCCTTGATATTTAAAGATTTAATATCGAAGTCTGTTATTCTTAAGGAATCATAAATGGGTTTTATATCGGCTTGAGAATAATTCGATTTATTTTTTTTAAAGGGAATTACAAATTTCAATGTCTTATTTCTAATGGCAAAGCCTTCTTTAGCCGATGCCCTAATTTGCTTTGTATCGTAGGTTAAATTATCCAAGTACATGCCCATGTCGAGTAAATCCCACGAATAGTAATCCAAATCGTAAGTTACGTAATAACGGCACAGGTTTTTATTGCCCAAAAACAGGATGTTGTATTCTAACTCGTGTTTAAGTAAGTTTTTAGGTATTTTGCCAACCTTTACCCGAAAAATGTTTTCAGCATTAACCGTTAAGCCTCTTTTTAACGCTTCGGAATAAACGGGTTTAAGTAAAAGCCCTTTGATTTGATAGTTTTTGATGGACGGAATATTGCAATCATATCTTCCTTTCGAAACAACATCCACGGCAATACCATCGCCGGCATTTATAAATACTGAATTGAACCAATTTTTATCGTTGATCTCAAAATATAGATCGTCGTTTTCTCTTTTAATCGAATACCTGACTTCTTTGGGTTTTTGACGAAATGCATGAATACAGGCTTTGCATTCCTGATTTCTATCATTGCCATTAAAAATAATATCGAAGGTGTTTTGGGAAAAAGCAGCTTTTGAAACAAATAATAAGCTTGAGAGCAATAGCAAATATTTAATTTTCATTAATTGAGGGTTTGGTAGAAAACTTAAATATAGCAATTCCGTTTGAAGTAGAAAAATACCTACTTAAAAAAAACAAAATTAAGTTTCTTTTTTCTGAAACGCCTTTTTATTAAACACAATAAGCATTATAAACCCAGTGCTTATGGCCATATCGGCGATATTAAAAACAGGTTCGAAAAACGTAAAATAATCACCGCCAAAAAAGGGCAGCCATTCTGGTAAGTAGCCTTTCCAGATTGGGAAATACAGCATATCGACTACTTTACCGTGTAAAAGTGCATCGTAACCGCCTGCTTTTGGTAAAAACGTAGCGACTTGACTGTAGCTGTCGTCAAACAAAACACCATAAAAAACCGAATCGATAATGTTGCCCAAGGCGCCTGCAAAAATTAGAGCAATGGCTAAAATCAACACTTTGGGACTTTGCTTTTTTATCACATCGTGTAACCAATATCCTATGCCAAAAATGGCTACAATTCTAAATAGGGTTAAGGCTACTTTGGCTGTTCTATCGTCTATAAACGATACAAAATCGCTGATTTTTGTTCCCCAAGCCATACCATCGTTTTCAATAAAATAAATTTTAAACCAGCTAAATACCTCGATATAATCTTGAAGTGCAAAATGGGTTTTTATATAAATTTTACTAATCTGATCGATGAGCAAAATAATTACAATAAGTATAATGGATTTTTTTAGCGACATGAGGTTTTTAATAAAAAAACGTCTCGAATTTTAAAAACGAGACGTTTTAAATGATGCTTTATTAACTTAAATATTATTGCATGTTTTTTGCCTCAATACTTAAAGTGGCGTGTGGTACTAATTTTAAGCGCTCTTTGTTAATGAGTTTTTTTGTAACACGGCAAATGCCATAGGTTTTGTTTTCAATGCGGATTAGTGCATTTTTTAAATCGCGGATAAACTTTTCTTGACGAATGGCTAATTGCGAGTTCGATTCTTTGCTCATTACGTTACTACCCTCATCAAAAGCCTTAAATTGTGGCGATGTGTCCTCAGTACCGTTGTTGTGGTCGTTCATGTAAGCACTTTTAATAAGCTCTAAATCGTGCTGTGCTTTTTCGATTTTTTCCAATATCAGTGCTTTAAAATCGGCTAAATCTTTGTCTGAATATCTTACTGTATCTGTACTCATGTTCTTAATGTTTTTGAATAAATAATTTGGTATTTACATCATCAAAGGCAATATCTATACCATTATCTAATCGGTCCATAATTTCTAATTTTTCGGTTAAGGTTTCTGTTTTAATATACTCTATATTGTGTTTTACAGCGTTTTCAATATTTATATCTTTTTGAAGCGTTACATCTATTCGATCTGTGACTTCAAAACCAGAATCTTTACGTAAATTTTGTATACGGTTTATCAGCTCTCTGGCCACGCCTTCCCTTTTTAAATCGTCGGTAAGCGTTACATCTAAAGCTACTGTTAATGCACCTTCGTTTGCAACCAACCAACCTTCAATATCTTGCGAGGTAATTTCTACATCTGCCCGTTCTAAAGTAATCATTTTTCCGTTAACTGCAACATCTAAACTGCCAATTTGTTCCATTTTGTTAATATCTTCTGATGTAAAGTTGGAAACTGCATTGGCAATAGCTTTCATATCTTTTCCAAAGCGTGGGCCTAAAGCTTTAAAGTTAGGTTTTATTTGCTTAACCAATACCTCTGAAGCATCGTCTAAAAGCTCAATTTCCTTAACGTTTACTTCGTGTTTTATTAATTCCGAAATCGCTAAAATTTCTTCTTTTTGTTGCGCACTATCAACAGGAATCATTATTTTTTGAAGTGGTTGACGTACTTTAATCTTCTCTTTGGCTCTTAACGACAATACCAATGAGGATATTGTTTGGGCCGCTTCCATTTTGCGCTCTAAACTCTTATCGACAAAACTGGAGTCAAATTTTGGGAATTCAGCCAAATGCACGCTTTCAAACGATTCTTTTTTAGTTACCGCATTTAAATCCAGATACAACCTATCCATAAAAAACGGGGCAATAGGCGCACCTAATTTTGCAATGGTTTCCATGCAAGTATAAAGCGTTTGGTAGGCTGAGATTTTATCTTGCAGATAATCGCCCTTCCAAAAACGTCTTCGGCTTAAACGTACAAACCAATTGCTTACATAATCTTGCGTAAAGTTCGATATGGCCCGTGCGGCTTTAGTGGGCTCGTAATCGGCATAAAATACATCCACTTTTTTGATAAGCGTGTGCAATTCAGATAAAATCCAACGGTCTATTTCTGGACGTTCGTCTAAAGGAATGTCAGCCTCAGAATAGGTGAAATTATCTAAATTTGTATACAGTTGAAAGAATGAATACGTATTGTAAAGCGTTCCGAAAAACTTGCGCTTAACTTCTTCAATACCTTCTAAATCGAATTTTAAATTGTCCCATGGGTTGGCATTGCTAATCATGTACCAACGCGTTGCATCAGCACCGTAATTTCCTAAAGTTTCAAACGGATCGACGGCATTTCCTAAGCGTTTGGACATTTTTTGTCCGTTTTTATCCAATACCAATCCGTTAGACACCACGTTTTTGTAAGCCACAGAATCAAAAACCATGGTCGCTATGGCGTGTAATGTATAAAACCATCCACGGGTTTGATCGACACCTTCGGCTATAAAATCGGCTGGAAATGTTGTGCCTTTATCTATTAAATCGTTGTTTTCAAACGGGTAGTGCCACTGTGCATAAGGCATGCTACCTGAGTCGAACCACACATCGATTAAATCGCTTTCGCGGAACATTTTTTGGCCTGTTTTAGAAACTAAAACAATATCATCAACAATGTTTTTGTGTAAATCGATTTTTGCATAGTTAGCCTCGGAATTGTTTCCAACTTCAAAATCAACAAATATATCTTTTTCTAAAACACCTGCTGTAACAGCCTTTTGCATTTCGTTTTTTAATTCTTCAACCGAACCGATACAAATTTCTTCTTTACCATCTTCAGTCCTCCAAATTGGTAACGGAATACCCCAATACCGCGATCGTGATAAGTTCCAATCGTTAGCATTGGCAAGCCAGTTTCCAAAACGTCCGTCGCCTGTACTTTTTGGTTTCCAATTGATGGTTTCGTTAAGCTCGTGCATACGATCTTTTACATCGGTAACCTTTATAAACCAAGAATCTAGCGGATAGTACAAGATGGGTTTGTCGGTACGCCAACAGTTTGGGTAACTGTGTTTATATTTTTCAACCTTAAAGGCTTTGTTTTCTGTTTTTAATTGGATGGCAAGCTCGATATCAACAGATTTTTCTGGTGCTTCGCCCTCGGGATAATATTCATTCTTTACGTATTTACCGGCGTATTCGCCCATTTCTGGACGGAAACGGCCTTGTAAATCTACCAATGGTACTAAGTTGCCATTCTCGTCTTTCACCAACATGGGTGGCACTTCTGGGGTGGCTTGTTTGGCAACCAAAGCATCGTCGGCACCAAAGGTTGGTGCAGTGTGTACTATTCCAGTACCATCTTCGGTGGTTACGAAATCGCCAGAAATAACCCGAAATGCATTTTCTGGATTATCGTTTGGTAAGGCAAAAGGCAGCAATTGCTCGTAAGTTATGCCTAACAAATCTTTCCCTTTACATTCAGCAATAACTCTGTAAGGAATCTTTTTGTCTTCTTTTTTATAAGCCCCTATTTCTGATTTTTCTTCAACTTGTTTAAACTTTCCTGTAAATTGTTTTGCAACCAAAGGTTTTGCTAAAACAACTTTAATAGGCTGAAATGTATATTGATTAAATGTTTCAACTAAAACATAATCGATTTTTGGCCCAACGGTAAGCGCGGTGTTACTTGGAAGGGTCCACGGTGTGGTGGTCCAGGCTAAAAAGTAAATATCGCCTTCGTTTTGCAAAAAGTCTGGAAGTGAATTTTTATTGGCTTTAAACTGCGCCACAACCGTTGTATCTGTTACATCTTGATACGTACCGGGTTGATTCAGCTCGTGTGAGCTTAATCCTGTTCCGGCCTTTGGCGAATACGGCTGAATGGTATAACCCTTATAAATTAACGATTTGTTGTAAATCTGTTTTAACAACCACCAAACCGATTCCATGTATTTGGGTTCGTAGGTAATGTACGGGTTGTCCATATCTACCCAATAGCCCATTTTTTCAGTCAGGTCGTTCCACACATCGGTATAGCGCATTACGGCTTTACGGCAGGCGGCATTATAATCTTCAACCGAAATGGTTTTACCAATATCCTCTTTGGTAATTCCCAGTTCTTTTTCAACACCCAACTCAATGGGTAAACCGTGAGTATCCCAACCAGCTTTACGCTTTACTTGGTAACCCTTCATGGTTTTGTACCGTGGAAATATATCTTTAATAGCGCGTGCTAAAACGTGGTGCACTCCCGGTAATCCGTTTGCCGATGGAGGTCCTTCGTAAAACACATACGGTTTGCTACCTTCTCTGGTTGTTACACTTTTTTCGAAGATGTTGTTATCTTGCCAATACTGTAGTATCTCGTTTGCTACATTTGGTAAGTCAAGTCCTTTATATTCAGGAAATTTAGCGCTCATTTATTGTTGATTCTAATAAGTTCGCGAATTTAAGGAATTATATATAATTTTTATTATAAAAAAAAGCCAAAACCTAGGTTTTGGCTTTTTCATTTTTATTCAATCTAAAATTAATGAATAATAATTTTTTTGGTAATTACTTGATGATCTTCTGTTCTTAAGCACACTATATAAGTTCCAGTGGCCATATTGACTAGTTTTAGCCCATTGTTTAACGTTGTTTGAGTAACATTTTGAAGCTCGAAAACCGTTTGCCCTTTCATGCTAATTACCGCTAAATTGTTTACCGCAGCACTTAATTTTTTAGCAAACAAAGTGTTTGTTTTGTTTTGAAAGTACACAAAGTTTTCATGATGCTTGCTTTCTTCAATGCTTAAGCTTTTTTGTTCGGATTGAAAAACGATTTCAAATCTCTTATTAAACTTTCCTTGCTCTGATGTAAAGCTGTATGGTTGATTTTCTGTTAAATCGAAGTAAGTGCCAGTTAAATTGTCTCTTAGATAAATTTCTTGGGTTTCATCGATGTTTTCGGTTTCCGTCATTTTAATTTCAAAAGTATTGGTGTCTGATGATTTAAAGTTTAAAGCCACTACCTTCTCATTGGTAATATCGCTATACGCTTGTATGTTCATGTTTTTACCTTCAAAATTCAGATTTAAATCGTTGTTATTAGAATCAGTACATTCAGCTTCATAGCCATAATCGAATCCATCTGTGGTTTCGTTGCTAAACCCTAACAGCAACTCTCGCCTTGTTGCAGGACCCGATACCGCGTTTAGCTCCAATCGCATTTTTTTAAATTCATTTTGCTCATTATTTTTTGCTGAAACGTTTTTGTTTTTTGTTTTGTCATTTCCATTTCTGAAAAATGAAGATCCGTTGTTATAAGTACCATCGGCATCTGCTTCTTTTATAAAAACACGTTGCGAATTGTTAAATTCCACATGGCCGTTGCCTACAATTTCGGTTATAAATCCTTGACCAACGGGCAAATATCTTGATGGCGTTATGGTGCCGTCTTGAGAGCCATTGTTTGCGCCTTCAATACCCACAAATTGGTAGGCCCGTATGGATCCTGTTTTATTTACTTGGGCATAACCACCTTCATAGTCCCTGAGCTGATGTGAATCTCCTGCCCATTGTTGCCATAGCTGCAAGGTGCCATCAATAACACCTGCATTATCATCTATAAATTTATGAATGTCTAATGCTGATGGATACGGGTTTCCTAAAAGATACTCGGTTTTTGAAACCGATGGTTCCGAGCCTGGGCCTCCTTTATCGGTTACGTTTATTAAAATGGTGCCGTTGTTTGGTTTCCCTTCAAAAGTATATTGTTGTTCTAAGCCTGCATTTCCAGTGCCTTTTTGGGTATAGCCAACCCCTGGCTCAATGGGTGTATTAGTGTCTAATACCGCCCAATCCCAATAGGTTAACCCGTTAATATAAGTGTATAACCAATAGGTGCTTATTTTACCCATTTCGTGGTGACTCGAAGTAAAAGAGAAGTTAATTCCCATTTCATCTTTTAGTGAGTTAAGAGTGTAAGCGGTGTTATTTGGGTTGTTTGTGGTTGCGTTATTATTGCTTAAAGCTGTTAGGCCTATTGCTCCAACGGGTGATGCCCAATAATTGTACCTGTACATACTAGAGGTGCCTTCTTGTCTTCTTAAAATTTTGCCTACGGCCGAGGTTACTAAATCGCTGTGTTCGGTTTGAATTAATTGCGAATCGTCTTCTAAATTAAGGGTTCCGTTTAACTCTAAATACCAAGAGTTTTCTACTAAATTATCACTTTGAACATTTAATGAATGTCCCGAATCAACAACTAGTCCAACCGTTTTTATTGGATGACAAGCTGATACATCGCTACCAATTTTTACAATACTCCAATCTTTATTGTTTGCTATATTTTCTATATCCCATACATCGCCATGCAACCATGTAGATTGCGAGGTCCATGCACCATTAGATGCTGTTTGATAAGGCATGGGCGCGGTTTGGTCTTGAACGGTATTGATATAATTTAAATAAAGTTTTTCATTATTGCTGGAATAATCCGAGGTTGTACCCATTTTAATATCCGTCATTGGGTAATAGGCTATTAAGTTTGCCCATGGTACTTTTGCTCCAGTAGAGGTGTCTTCAATATCCTTTTTAGCAATGACACCTTTTACATTATTGGTTACTGTGTTTTCTTCAATTTCTTGATACACCATTTTTTGTACTTGCTCGCTTGTTAATGACGTGTTGAACACTCGTACTTCGTCAATATCACCTTTAAAGTATAGCTTATTGCTTAGGTTGCTTGAGCGTCGACCAACTTCAAAATTTCCATTGGAATTGACTGTATTTTCAATAACTGCCCCCGTACTTCCTACATTGCCAGAGCTTAATAATGTGCCATCCACATAAATGGTAATGGCGCCGGATGTACTATTATAAATTCCTGTAATATGATGCCATTCATTAAAATTAATAGCGGTACAACTTACTGAAGCTTCTGAATTGCCAGCCGTTTTTACCGTAAATTTAGGGATGTTACCCTTTTCGAGCCAAAGTTTACAGCCTGAGTCTTCGCCTGCAATTACCATGTTGGTTGCATTGCCAGTATCTGATTTTACCCAAGCCATTATTGTAACCGTAGCTAAACCATTTATAAAGGATGCTCTTGATAAATAATCATCAATGCCATCAAAGTCTATGGACGCTATACTAGGTGGATTGGTACTGAACATATCCCGATAATCTAAATCGCCACCAGAATTCAAATCACCATCCGCATCTGGTAATATGGATAAATCGGTTGGGTCTTCTATGTCTTCATTTACATCCCAAACAGGGTCATCAATGTTTGTGGTTTCAAAGGGATTTATTAAACCATCGGCATCTTTATCTTGATCGGTCGATGGAACTGGCAAACCGTTTTCTGACAGATCTGCTATTCCATCATTATCAGAGTCTGAATCTATATAATCTGGGATGCCGTCGCCATCGGTATCTTCAACCATAATGCCTAAACCATAACTAACATCAATTCCCGAGCTAGAATAAGTGCCACTTGGTGCCACATAGCCAACGGTGGGTTGTGCTTCTATATTATCTGGAATGCCATCATTGTCTGAATCAATATCTAAAAAATCATAAATTAAATAACGATTACCTGAACCATTAACATCGCCATCAGTATTAATAGGTGTAGTTCCGGTGCCGGCTGAACTAGGAATACCGTTTGTTGTTGGTGTTATCCCAATAGAGCCATCAGCCATTCCGTCGTTATTTAAATCGATGCCTCCGGATTCCTTCACATCTGTAATGCCGTCGTTATCGCTATCTAAGTCTAAGTGATTTGGAATGCCGTCAGAATCGGCATCTAAATTTGCACATACACCGTGGGCATTTAAAGTGCAAAAATCGGCATCTTTATAATTTGGAATACCATCAGTATCGGCATCTGCGGAAGGATCAATCCCTCCAGACTCGTCAGTATCTTTAATGCCGTCGTTATCATCATCTAAATCATCTACATCGCTATATCCATCTTCATCTTGGTCATCAAGGGTGAAAATGAATAATTTTCCATCAGCATGATCTCTTGTAGACGCTGTTAATTGTGCTTTGGTTATGAGCGATCCGTTTGGCGCAATATCATCTAAATAAAACAATGCGATACCTAGTGTGCCTTTGTTTTCAACAACACGATCACTCAACCAGTAATCTGAGTTTGTGTTTGGAGGATTTAAGGCTCCCGGGGTTCCCAATCCATTTGGTCCGCCCGTTCCCGTACCACCAAAACCAAATTGCGTTGAAGTTTCGTTTATAAAGGTTTCTCCCAACGATTGTACCGGACCGCCTCCAGCAGGTATACCGAACAGCTCTAAGTGTAGACAGTTATTTGCATTGCGCTCTGTAACCGCAATTACACCACTTGAAGTTGCTAGAATACCCGTTCCGTAAGTAAGGGTTTGCCTTTGCGCTGTGGTTGTAGATTCGCTTGTATAGTTATCACATATATTAGCCCCGTTTCTGTTGGAATTGAAATAATGATTAAGATTTAAATCCTGAAAAGCTGTTAGTGCCGAACTTCCCCAAGTGGCACTACTACTGGTGGTCTCGACACTTGTACCGTTGTTAAGAATACGATTTCTGTTGTGGCCATCTGGACCAAGCTGAGTTAACTCGTAACCCGTTGGCAATCCAAAATTTAAATAAACAATACCATTTACAGTAACACTTTGAATTGTAGCCGAATGATTAGCGGCAGTTTGAACATCGCTCCATTGAAATGTAACTCCAGATTGAATGCTCGGTGCATTTGTTTGTCCATACCCTAGGGTTAAACAAATCCATACCAATAGTAAGCTTAAAAGTAATTTTGTTTTCATAAATAATAGATTTGGGCAAATCAAAATTAATTTATAATCAAATGGTTATGTTTTTTTTTCGTTAAAACTCTTAAAATTTCTGTTTAATGAAATCGATGAAATGCATTCAACTTCATTTTTTCCTTGGATATCGCTTAAAATAAAACGTATTTGAACTACAGTGAGGAGGAGTATCGATAAAAGTGATAAAATTCTAAATTATCAAATAAAAGGTAGTTTTAAGATATATGTGATTTTTAAGAAAACAGCTTTTTTGCTATAATAAAATATCGACTACATCTTCAATTTTAGAAATCAATTGAATTTTGATTTGGGTGTTTTTAAGTGAAATTTTATTGTATTTTGATACAAATATGGTTGAAAATCCAAGTTTTTCGGCTTCTAAAATACGCTGTTCCACACGTTGTACGGGACGTATTTCTCCTGATAAACCAACCTCGGCAGCAAAACAGAAATTGTTTTGTAAAGCTTCATCTTCATTTGATGATAAAATAGCAGCGACAACCGCTAAATCTATCGCAGGGTCATCAACGGTAATGCCGCCTGTAATATTTAAAAATACATCTTTTGCACCAAGTCTGAAACCCGCACGTTTTTCTAAAACGGCCAACAACATGTTTAATCGTTTGGCATTAAAACCCGTGGCACTCCGTTGTGGCGTGCCGTAAACCGCTGTACTTACCAGGGCTTGCACTTCAATCATTAGCGGGCGCATGCCTTCTAAAGTTGCGGCAATGGCATTTCCGGAAAGTTCTTCGTCTTTTTTAGAAATTAAAATTTCCGATGGGTTGGACACTTCGCGCAAGCCAGAACCTTGCATTTCGTATATACCCAATTCGTTTGTTGAACCAAAACGGTTTTTATTGGCGCGTAAAATTCTAAACACGTGATTGCGGTCGCCTTCAAATTGTAAAACGGTATCAACCATGTGCTCCAATATTTTTGGGCCGGCAATGTTGCCGTCTTTGGTAATGTGTCCGATTAACAAAACAGGTGTCGCTGTTTCTTTTGCAAACTTTATCAGTTCGGTGGTGCATTCTTTTATTTGCGAAATGCTTCCCGATGAAGATTCGATATAATCGCTATGTAAGGTTTGTATGGAATCGATAATAACAATATCGGGCTCTAGAGCCTCGATTTGTTTGAATATGTTTTGAGTTTTTGTTTCGGTTAAAATATAGCAATTATTGTTGTTTGGATTGATGCGTTCGGCGCGCATTTTTATTTGTTTCTGGCTTTCTTCACCTGAAACGTACAGGGTTTTATAAGGTAATTTTAATGAGATTTGAAGCAGTAATGTGCTTTTTCCAATTCCTGGTTCGCCGCCTAAAAGCGTTAAAGAGCCGGGAACCATGCCGCCCCCAAGAACACGGTTAAATTCGGCATCAAACGTATCCAGTCGCGCTTCTTTAGAGGTGTCGATTTCGTTAATGCGTAAAGGAACAGCAGTTCGTTTTACCGTTGAGGTTGGCGATTTCCAATCGCTTTTTTCTGGTTTTTGAATGACTTCTTCAACAATAGTGTTCCAAGCTTTACAAGCTGTACATTGTCCTTGCCATTTTGCAAATTGATTGCCGCAACTTTGGCAGAAAAAAGTAGTTTTAACTTTAGCCATTATTTAAGTTATAGGGTTTACAAGTTATTGGGTTATTAAAGGCGCCGACTATTTACCCAATAACTTAATAACTATTTAATATGTCATTTTTTAATAGCCGAAATCTTCTTTAATTAAATCTGCTTTTTCAATCATTAAATCTTTGGTGACACCTGCAATTTCATCTAGCATATAAGCCGATTGATAGGTGCGCATTGCTTTTTTTGGCTCGCCTGTTTCTTCGTAAAAACGTGCCAAATAATAGTTCCCTAATAACGTATCGGGGTATTCTTTACGGGCCATTTTTCCTAAGGCTTCATAATATTCGAAATCCTCATGTTTTTCAATAGCTGCAGAAATGGCTTTAAAGTCGTTTATAAGAATCTGTTTTTCAATGCCGAATAACTCCTTAATCATTTTATATTTTTCTTGAAGATATTCTACCGGTGAGCCGTCTAATTCCAAAATCACTTCTTTATATTCTTTTTTGCTAATGGGCTGAAACACATAAAAGATGCTCTCTAAGGCCTTTGGTATGGCATGTGCCGGAACAGAGTAATGCGATCCACTTTCAAAACTATCGAAATTATAAAAAATGTTTTTGGTATCTAAGGCCGAAATATCGGCATTTAAAGCGGCGGTCATTTTTTTTATCGACCTCGAGTCGTTTGTGGTATTAGCCAAATAATAGAATATTTTGGACTCTAATTTGCCCAATTGCTCCGGAATATAATCTAACATATTTGGTGCCAGTTCTGGGCTGATAACCATATAGCCTTGAAACAACGGTTGCTGTTTTAAAAGAAAATAATTGATAAAATTTGCCGTTTCACCGTGCCCAACAGCCACTCTAAAGTTTTCGGTTCGGTATGTTTTTTCTATATACGGAATAAGTTCCATGCCAATAAACTCGTAAAACGAGGCACCGGTTTCAATGGGTAACGAGTTTTGCTCGGAATATAAACAATCGTCAAATCGTTTTTCGAGTTGATTGATGCCCACTACAATAGCCTCTGGCATATCCTCCCAATACGAGTAATAATCTACGTTTCCAGCAACGGCTTCAAATAAATAATCGCCATCAAAAACTATAAACAACGGGTAGTTTTTGTCTTCATTTGAATTATAGCCTCTTGGGAGTTGTATTTTGAGTTCGCGGGTTTCGCCTAGTTTTGAAGACTCAAAAGTTTCGTATTTTACTTGAGCATCAAAAGTATTTGTAATGCAGAAGAATGCTAATAAAAAAATGATTGGTTGTTTCATTTTAAATGATTTGAGATTTAATAGGGGCAAGGTATGAAATATGTTACAACTAAAAAAAGAGTGTGATAAAAGTCTGAAATGCTATTTGTCGTTTAACGATTTCCTTCTATTGTAAATAGGTAGATATAATAACGACAAGCCTCCAAAAACAATAATCATTAGAGTTTGAGACGCCCACATAATCCACCCGAATGCAATACTTGGCTCTTCGGCAATTCCGAAAATTGAAAACGCCGCATATATAGCCAACGGATACGAACCAATACCACCATTGGTTGCCGCGATACTAAAACTGGCTGCAATAAAACCAATTAATATGGCCGCTAAAGGGATATTACTGGTTTCTTCGAGTGCAAAAGAAGTAACGTAAAACATAAGTACATACATGCCCCAAATAAACAAGGTGTGAAAAATAAAGGCCCATTTTTTTTCCATTTTGAAAATGCTTAACGCGCCTTCAATTAGTCCGTTTACAAAGGCTTTAATTTTCAATGCTAATTTAGAGTGGCTTCTTTTTATATATCTGAAAAAAACAAGCATTAAAACAATGAGTCCAACCAATGCTATAACAATCTTTATGGGGTCGAATTTTTCAATTAAAAAATTATAGATAAAATCAAACTCAAGAAAAAGCGTTAGGGTAATAATGCCCAACATGACAATCATATCGGCAATACGTTCGGCTACGATGGTACCAAAACCTTTTTCAAAAGGTACGCTTTCGTAATTGGTGAGCAATGATGCTCTAGCGACTTCGCCGGCTCTGGGAATGGTGTAATTGATTAAATAGGTAACAAAAACCGCCATAATGCTGTTCCCCAATTTAATGTTGTAGCCCATGGGTTCTAATTGAAAACGCCAACGGTAGGCACGGGACAAATGACTTAAAAGTCCTAAAAACATACCTAAAATAATATACGTATAATCGGCATTTTTGGCGTATACCAGTAATTCTTCAACCGAAACTTTAGACAGCGCAAACCAGACTAAAAAAACTCCCAATAATAATGGGAGTGCAGTTTTTAGTATGTTTTTTGTCTTTTGATTCAAAGTTTACTTTAACAAGTTTGTGGCTTCGTCTGGAAACACAAGCGATGGTTTAAACACTTTGGCTTCCTCAATATCCATAAACGCATAAGTGATTAAAATAAGGGTGTCGCCAACCGATACTTTTCTGGCGGCCGCTCCGTTTAAAGTGATTTCCCCACTATTACGCGGTCCGGGAATACAATAGGTTTCTAAACGCTCGCCGTTATCGTTATTTACAATCTGGACTTTTTCGCCCTGTATAATGTTGGCGGCTTCCATTAAATCTTCGTCAATGGTGATACTGCCTATATAATTGAGTTCTGCACCCGTGCATTTAACTCTGTGAATTTTAGATTTTACTACTTGAATTTGCATGCGGCAAAGATAATTAATTTAATGCGATATTATCTATAAGTCTAATATCATCTGCATATACGGCTATAAACGCTCTATATACACTTTTTTTTGATTTTCTTTTTACTGGTTTTAAGGTTTTGGTGTCTGCAATAATAAAATATTCTAGTTTTAATAAGTTGTGATTAGCAAACTCTTTTTCAACCCATTCCGTTATTTTACTAGCACTTTTTGTGCCAAATTTTTCTTTGGCAGTTTTTAAGGTTTTATAGATAAACGGTGCGGCTTTTTTATATTCGGGTTTTAGTCGTGTGTTGCGTGAACTCATGGCTAATCCATTGGTTTCTCTATGGATGGGGCAACCAATGATTTTAACAGGAATGCGATGTTTTTCAACCAGTTTTTTAATGATGGCTAATTGCTGAAAATCTTTTTCGCCAAAATACGCTCGATGCGGTTTTACAATCTCGAAAAAACGTTTTACAACGGTACCAACACCATCAAAATGCCCGGTTCTAAATTTACCTTCCATTTCAAATTCTAAACCGTCAAAATCGAAGCTTTGCGATACGGTATGGCCTTCGTAAATATCTTCAACAGTTGGGGCGTAAACCAATATTTGGTTTTCCGATACTGTTTTTAACAACGCTACATCGCCCTCTAAAGTTCTTGGGTATTTTTCTAAATCGTCATTATTATCAAACTGCGTGGGGTTCACAAAAATACTTACCACAACAACATCGTTCTCATTTAAAGCACTTTTTACTAAAGCCAAATGCCCTTGGTGTAATGCACCCATGGTTGGCACTAAGCCTATCGTGAGCTGTTTTGCTTTTAATTTATCAATTGCTGCTGCAATTTGTACTTTTTGTGAAAAAACTTTCATTATTTAATAAAAAATTAACGCTTGCAAACTTAATATTTTACGGTCAATTCGCATAAAATTTTGTACTTTTGCGTGTTTTTTATTTTGAATTCTCAAAAAGCTATTCATTTGCATAGCCATAAAAAGACAGCAAAAAACTAACATATGAAAGATAAGAGGATATTATACGTATCATCTGAAGTAGTGCCTTATTTACCTGAGACTGAAATTTCATCCATGTCTTTTGAAGCGCCAAGATTGGTAAATCAACAAGGGGGGCAAATAAGAATTTTTATGCCTCGATACGGCAATATTAATGAGAGAAGGCATCAATTGCACGAAGTTATTAGGCTATCAGGAATTAACTTGGTAATCAACGATTTGGATATGCCACTTATTATTAAAGTAGCTTCTATTCCAAAAGAACGTATTCAAGTTTATTTTATTGATAACGACGAATATTTTAAGCGTAAAGCCACACTTTCCGATGAGAATGGTGAGTTGTTTTCTGATAACGACGAGCGCGCTATTTTCTTTGCTAAAGGCGTAATTGAAACAGTTAAAAAACTAAATTGGTCGCCCGATGTTATTCACGTTCACGGGTGGTTGGCGTCCTTACTGCCACTTTATTTAAGGCAATATTATAAAGACGAGCCATTATTTAACGAAAGTAAAATTGTGACTTCGGTATACAATCAAAGTTTTGATGGAACGTTAAACAAAGACATGGTTAATAAAATTAAGTTTGATAATATTGATGAAGAGGCTATTAAAACGCTTCAAGACCCGTCATATAATAATTTAATGAAGGTTGCCATAGATAATTCTGATGCCCTAATTATAGGTTCTGAAGATATACCTAAAGATTTAAGCACGTATTTAGAGGCCTCAGACAAGCCTGTCTTAGAGTACAGAAGTAAAGACGAATTTGGCGAAGCTTACACAGAGTTTTTTAACACAAAAGTTTGTGTCTAATTGAGTTGTCATTAATAAAAGACCTAAAAGACCATTTTTGGCATTTTGTAAAAAAAGCACATGAAAAAAACATATAAAGCCCTTAAATTTTCCAGTATTTTTCTATTAGTTATGGCCTTATTTATAGCCTGCGATAAAGATTTTAATACTATTGAAAGTGACGTTTTAGGAAAAGACAACGCTAATTTTAATACCGATAATGTAAACTTCCAGATTTTAGCTTACAATAAAAAACTGGATTCTTTACAAATAAACGCTTTGTCATCAAACTTGTTCGGTGTTTTTAACGATCCCGCTTATGGATTAACAACGGCGAGCATTATTACGCAGGTAACACCATCTGTAGCGAATCCTAATTTTGGAGATAATCCTGTAGTAGATTCTGTGATTTTAAAAGTGCCTTATTTTAGTAAGGTTAGTGCAGATTCTCCAGACGAAAACGGAAACGAAGTCTATACCATTAAAGATTCCTTATATGGAAGCGCGCCAATAAAATTAACGGTTTATAGAAATAATTATTTTTTAAGGGATTTCAATCCAAACTCACAATTTAACGAAGCCCAAAACTATTATTCTAACGCAAGTAGCACAACAAATTCTGCGCTTGACGGAAATAATGTTATAAATTTTGAAGATCATAAAACCGATATCATTTACGAACAGGAACAGTATGTTCCGAGTAGCGAAACCATTGTTTTAAAAACAACGCAAGGCGATCAAGATGCTTTCGATAGGCAAACGCCTGCTTTAAGAGTGCATTTAGATAAAGATTACTGGCAAACAACCATTATTGACAAACAAGACGACCCTGTTTTGAGTAATGCCAATAATTTTAAAGAATATTTTAGAGGTTTGTACTTTAAGGCCGAAGCTATAAATGGCAATGGTAATATGACGTTTTTTAATATGGCAAACGCCAATATTGTAATTTATTATTCAAAAGATTCAACGGTTGAAGGTGAGCGTACACAGGATAATTTTACCTTAAACTTAACAGGAAACCGACTAAACACTTTTATAAATGATTTCAGCATCACTTTACCTGATGGCAACAAAACCGATGGCGATGAAAGATTGTATTTAAAAGGTGCAGAAGGCTCTATGGCTGTGGTTGATTTGTTTAATGGTATGGTAGATTGTAATGGTACACCGGAAACAGCTCTGGATTGCTTTAAAAAGACTTATAGAAAATTGGATGAAAATGGTGATTATTTACCAAAGGTAAATGGTAATTACCCGTTAAAAAAATTAATCAACGAAGCGCATTTGGTGATTTATGAAGATGAAAACATGCCAAATGGCGGTGATGCCGATTATCATAAATACGATAGGATTTACGCCTACGATATAAAAAACAATGCTCCAACCATTGATTATGTGTTCGATCCTACTGAAGATACTTCAGATCCCTTAAATTCTAAAATTATAAACCTAGGGCAACGCGTTACAAATGATAGCGGTATATCAAAATATAAAATACGCCTTACCGAGCATCTTAATAATATTCTCCTTAAAGACTCTACCAACACTAAAATAGGGCTTACTTTATCTAATAATGTTAATCTAACAAATCTTTCAAAAATTTTAGAAAGTGAAGATGAAGTGACAGAAATTCCATCCACGGCGTTATTGACACCAAGAGGTACTATTTTATACGGTAATCATCAAAACGTACCGGAAAACAGAAAATTAAAACTTGAAATATTTTTCACAGAACCTAATTTGTAAATTCATTTTGTAAGTCCTTTTATTTTACAAAAACCTTTACATTTTTAAGTAGCGATGAATTTTATCGTAAAAAATATCAACTTCATGTACTATTTTGGCATTTGTTGATATTTTTTTCACATATTTGCTCCACATTAATAAAAACCCGAATTACTTATGTGTGGAATTGTTGGATATTTAGGACATCGAGAAGCTTACCCCATTATTATTGAAGGCCTTAAACGCTTAGAGTACCGTGGCTACGACAGTGCCGGTATTGCCTTGTTTGATGGCACCGACCTTAAAATCTCAAAAACCAAGGGAAAGGTATCAGATTTAGAAGAACGCTCGGAAAAAGAAATTACCACAAGTGGTAGTTTGGGCATTGGTCACACCAGATGGGCTACCCATGGTGTGCCTAACGATGTAAACTCACACCCTCATGCTTCAAATTCAGGCGAATTAGCAATTATTCACAACGGAATCATTGAAAACTATGATGCCCTCAAAAAAGAATTAATTTCCAGAGGATATACGTTTCAATCCGATACGGATACCGAAGTCTTAATCAATTTAATTGAAGACGTTAAAAAGAACGAAAACGTAAAGCTTGGTAAAGCCGTACAAATTGCGCTAAATCAAGTTATTGGTGCTTACGCTATTGCTGTTTTCGACAAAACCAAACCCGGAGAAGTGGTTATTGCACGTTTAGGAAGTCCGCTGGCCGTTGGTATTGGCGAAGATGAGTTTTTTATTGCAAGTGATGCTTCTCCCTTTTTAGAATATACTAAAAATGCTATTTATTTAGAAGATGAAGAAATGGCCATTATTAGATTGGGTAAGGGTATAAAAGTTAGGAAAATAAAGGACGATTCGTTAGTCGTTCCTTATGTGCAAGAGCTTCAAATGAATCTTGAACAAATAGAAAAAGGAGGTTACGAGCATTTTATGCTAAAGGAAATACACGAGCAACCCAGAGCCATTAGAGACACTTACAGAGGTAGATTATTAAGAGACGAGGCAATTATAAAAATGGCTGGTGTTGAAGATAACATGAAAAAGTTCTTAAATGCCAACCGTATAATTATTGTGGCTTGCGGTACCTCGTGGCACGCAGGTTTGGTGGCCGAATATATTTTCGAAGAATTTTCCAGAATTCCAGTTGAAGTTGAGTATGCCTCAGAATTTCGATACAGAAACCCGGTAATAACCGAAAATGATGTGGTTATTGCCATTTCACAATCCGGTGAAACCGCCGATACGTTGGCAGCCATTAAACTTGCAAAATCCAAAGGAGCTTTTGTTTTTGGTGTTTGTAATGTGGTAGGCTCATCCATTGCCAGAGAAACCCATGCGGGCGCCTACACACATGCAGGTCCAGAAATAGGTGTGGCTTCAACCAAAGCATTTACAACACAAATCACGGTTTTAACACTAATCGCATTGCGTTTGGCTAGAGCCAAAGGCACGATGACGAGCTCAAATTTCAGATTGTATTTACAGGAATTGGAATTGATTCCCCAAAAAGTAGAGCAATTATTAAAAGTTGACGAACACGTAAAAGAGATTGCCAAACAATATTTGCTGTCTACCAATTGCTTATATTTAGGTAGAGGCTATAATTTCCCCGTAGCGTTGGAAGGCGCTTTAAAATTAAAGGAAATCTCCTATATTCATGCGGAAGGTTATCCGGCTGCCGAAATGAAACACGGCCCCATTGCATTAATTGACGATAGAATGCCGGTAATAGTTATTGCCACAAGCAAAGGGCATTACGAAAAAGTAGTAAGTAATATTCAGGAAATTAAATCGCGTAAAGGGAAAATTATTGCAGTTGTAACCGAAGGCGATACTGCGGTAAAGGAAATAGCCGACCATGTTATTGAAATTCCAGAATCCGAAGAAGCCTTTTCACCTTTGTTAACCACAATACCATTGCAACTCTTATCGTATCATATAGCTGTAATGCGCAATTGTAATGTAGACCAACCACGTAACTTAGCAAAATCGGTTACCGTAGAGTAAAAACACGACCTCGTGTAAATTATTTATTTATTAGTTGCACGAGGTACATTACTTCTATTTCTTAAATAAACACCCAATTTATAATGTATTATTCAAAAATTCAACCTAATTTTTGTTAATAACTACTATGCACGCATAATTTTTTTATGTTTTTGTATTGTAATAATGTTATATATATTTATATTGCTAAACAATAAATTAAACTAACTCTTATACATGAAAACTATTCTCCCCTTTTTACTGCTGTTGTTTTGTGGATTGACATATTCGCAAACAACGTCAATTTCTGGAACAGTCGTTGATGATAGCGGTCAACCACTTCCAGGAGCAAACATTATTGTTACAGGTACTTCTATAGGAACGGTAACAGATTTTGACGGTGCTTTTAACTTAAGTGTCGGTGAAAATCCACCTTTTTCTGTGCAAGCGAGTATGATTGGTTTTGAAACTGTTACTATTGAAGTAACTAAAAACAATCAAGTGCTTAACTTTGTGCTTAACGAAGGCACCGCATTAGATGAGGTTGTAATTTCTGCATCCAGAACACCTGAACGAATTTTCGAATCGCCCGTAACTGTTGAACGTTTCGGATTAAAGGAAATTAAGAATACCGCTTCCGCGGATTTTTATGATGGATTGGAAAACCTAAAAGGCGTTGATGTAAACACCAATAGTTTAACCTTTAAATCGGTTAACACCAGAGGTTTTGCAACATTTGCTAACAACCGTTTTATGCAATTGGTTGATGGTATGGACAACTCAACTCCTGCCTTAAACTTCCCCATAGGAAATTTAGTGGGTATGACCGAGACCGACGTTTTAAGTGTGGAGTTGCTTCCAGGAGCATCATCGGCATTATACGGCGCAAATGCCTTTAACGGTATTTTGTTTATGCGAAGTAAGAACCCTTTTGACCATGCCGGAATCAGTACTTCGTTTAAAAAAGGAATAACTTCCCAAGAAGCGGCAGGCGACAACGAGTTTACCGATTTAAGTTTTCGAGCAGCGCATAAGTTTAGCGATAAGTTTGCGGCTAAAGTAAACTTTGGATACTTAAAAGGAACCGATTGGGCAGCTACTAGTGAAGTTGATAAAATTGATCCTAACAGAACAAGAGCGGATTTGGATTATGATGGTATAAATGTATACGGTGATGAGGTTTCCGCAAATATTAGAAAAGAGGCGCCAGCAAGCGTTAAAGGAATTATTCCTGATGTTGATGTAAGTAGAACGGGTTATAACGAAAACGATTTAACCGATTATAATGCTGAAAGTATTAAAGCGGATTGGGGTTTATATTACAGACCTTGGGCAAACGATTTTGAAATTCAGTATGTTGGTAAAGTGGGTACAGGTTCAACCATTTACCAAGGAACGAACCGTTATAATATCGATAACTTCTTCCAGCAACAACACAAGTTAGAGTTGAAAAACGACAACTTCTTTTTAAGAGGTTATGTGGTTTCTGATAAAGCAGGAGATTCATACGATATGGTATTTACGGGTATCAATATAAATAGAGCATGGAAAAGTGATGAGGATTGGTTTAGGGAATACATCCAAACCTACGCCGGAGCAACACTTGGTGGAGCTACAGAAGCAGAGTCGCATGCAGCGGCAAGAGCACAAGCAGAGTCGGGAAGATACCTACCAGGATCACCAGAATACAAAGCGGCTTTTAACAAAAGTATAAACGACCCTAATTTAAATACAGGATCAAAGTTTCAAGATGCTTCAAAATATTACCATGGTGATGCCAACTATAATTTTAGCCACTTAATTGATTTCGCTGAAATTCAAGTGGGTGGTTCTTACCGAAAATATAGCTTGAATTCATCGGGTACTATTTATACAGATTTAAATGGCCCAATTGATTATTCCGAATTTGGTATTTACACCCAAATTCAAAAAAATATTGAATTGAATGAGGATTTAGACTTAAAACTAACAGGTTCTATCCGTTATGATAAGTCGGAGTTTTTTGATGGATTTTTATCACCAAGAATTTCCGCTGGTTTAACCATAAATAGAAACCATAATATTAGAGCTTCTGTTCAAACCGGTTTTAGAAACCCAACCACACAAGATTTATTTATTGGTTTAGATGCCGGTAGAGCTATTTTAGTGGGGTCTGCTCCAAGCAATTTAGATAGGTATGTTCGAACTTTTGATATAAGTGATGAAGGACAAGCTTTAGGCCAAGGTACCTCAGTAACACAAACAGGTCGTGTAGCTTATGAAAATTCATACACAGCTAGCTCTGTATTGGAATTGGCCGATACAGGAAACCCTGCTGTACTTGAAGTAGCAAATCCGGACATCATAAAACCAGAACAGGTATCATCTGCAGAAGTAGGTTACCGTGGTAAGTTTGAAGGCATTACAGTAGATTTTAGTGCATATTACAATAAGTACAAAGATTTTATTTCTCAAGAAGTTGTGATTTCTCCTTTTTATGGAACTGCAGGCGATAATTCATTGTCAGTAGCTGCAATAGCTAACGATGATTACCAAGCATGGAGCACCTATACAAACTCTCCTGCCGATGTAAACTCTTATGGCGCATCTATTGGATTATCAACCAAACTGTTTGGTAATTTTGATTTAAGCGGAAGTTATACCTATGCAAAATTAGATTTCGACAGTAATAAATTCCCTGATTTCACCACAAACTTTAATACGCCGGAACACAAGTTTAAAGCGTCTTTTGGAAATACAGAATTGTTTAAGAATTTCGGGTTTAACGTCGCATATAGATACAGTGATGATTATTTTTGGGAGGCCACATTTGGAAATGGCTTAGTGCCAGAATTCCACGTTGTTGATGCTCAAATCAATCTTAAAGTTCCTAGTTTTAAATCAACGTTTAAAGCAGGCGCAACTAATCTTTTAGGAGATGAGTACTTTACAGCGTTTGGTACCGGAAACATAGGATCTATGTATTATATCTCTTGGACTATTAATAACCTATAAAACGACATTGAAAATGAAAAATATAAAATACTTATCCTTCTTATGTGCACTTGCAGTTCTTGTGGCATGTAATGAACCAGAAGACGTACTTAAAGGCACGAGCATAGAACCAAAAGTAGAACAGGAATTGCCACAATTGGCTAATGGTTCTGCAGATTTTTCTACTTATGTGGCATTAGGAAACTCCTTAACAGCAGGATTTTCAGACAACGCATTGTTTATAGCTTCTCAAGAAAATTCGCTTCCAAATATCCTGTCTCAAAAGCTAGCGATGTTAGGCGGCGGTAGTTTTACACAACCTCTAATGAACGATAATTTTGGAGGATTAGCCGTTGCTGGAAATAGAATTCCTGGATTTGATCCAAGATTGGTAACAACCGGTAGCGCTCCTTTACCTTTAGAATCTGTTATAGGACCTGTTACTGTAACCACCGATATCGCTTTAAATAATCCAACGGGGCCTTTTAATAATATGGGAGTTCCAGGTGCAAAAAGCTTTCATTTATTAGCACCGGGATATGGTAATTTAGCGAATGTGTCCTTAGGACTTGCTAACCCCTATTTTGTTAGAATGACCGGAGCTACACCCAATGCCAGCGTATTGGAATTAGCCATGGCGCAATCGCCAACCTTCTTTTCACTATGGATAGGCAATAACGACGTACTTGGTTATGCGATTTCAGGAGGTGATGGTTCAAACCCTATCACACCGGCAGATGGACCTCCAGGAGTTGGTTTCAACAATACTTATGCGGCTTTAATTGCAACCTTAACATCTGGTGGAGCCAAAGGTATTGTCGCCAATATTCCTTATGTTACAGATATTCCACATTTTACAACGGTACCACATAATCCTGTACCCTTAGATGCTGCAACGGCGGGTGCGGTAAATCAAGCTTATGCTGCATATAATGGTGGTATTCAACAGGCATTTGCATTTCTAGTTGCAAATACGCCGCTTACTCAAGAACAAGCTGATGCTGAAATTGCTAAAAGAACCATTAGTTTTGCGGAAGGTGAAGGTAACGCTGTTGTAATTATAGATGAAGATTTAACAGATTTAACAGCTATAAATCCTGCATTGGTAAGTATGAGGCAAGCTACGGCGGACGATTTATTAGTACTACCAGCATCGTCTTTTATAGGTACACTTGCGGTACCGGGCAATCCTTTAACGGTTAATGGTGTTGCTGTGCCTTTAGAGGATAAATGGGTATTAACCCCAGAAGAGCAAGCAGAAATTAAAGCAGCCACCGATGTATTTAATGCAACCATTGAAGCTGTTGCAAATGGCGCAGGACTAGCTTTTGTTGATGCTAATGCTTTATTATCGCAGTTAAACACTACAGGAATTCCTTCCGGAAATTTTATATTAACTTCTAATTTAGTAACGGGGGGCGCTTTTTCCTTAGACGGGGTTCATTTAACATCAAGGGGTTATGCTATGGCAGCCAATGAGTTTATGAAAGCAATTGATGCGACATACGGAACTAATTTTGAAGCTTCCGGTAATTTAGTAGATATTGGAACCTATCCAACAAACTATGCACCAACGCTGCAATAAACAATAAAAAAATAAGACATTCTTAAAACACCTTCTTCCAATGCTTCGGAAGAAGGTGTTTTTTTATATAAAAAAGCTTCAAAAACGGCTTTCATTCTAAATTAAAAAATATATCTTTGCACGCGAAAACTCAGAGTGTTTTCATAGAATTAAAACGCATAATATTAAACACATAAGTAATGTCTAAAGTTACAGGTAAAGTTGCACAGATAGTAGGTCCGGTTATCGATGTTGAATTCGAAGCGGGTACTGAACTTCCAAAAATTTATGATTCATTAGAAATTAAAAAAACCGACGATTCTATTTTAGTACTAGAAGTACAGTCTCACATTGGTGAAGATACCGTGCGTACCATTGCCATGGATTCTTCGGATGGGTTAAGTAGAGGAACAGAGGTTACTGCTACTGGTGCACCTATTCAAATGCCAATTGGTGATGCTGTTTATGGTCGTTTATTTAATGTAATTGGAGATGCAATTGATGGCCTTGGAGATTTGCCTAAAGCTGGAGAAGCTGGTTTGCCAATTCACAGAGAGGCACCAAAATTTGAAGATTTATCAACCTCTACTGAAGTTTTATTTACAGGTATTAAAGTAATCGATTTAATTGAGCCTTATGCAAAAGGTGGTAAAATTGGTTTATTTGGTGGTGCCGGAGTAGGTAAAACGGTATTGATTCAGGAGTTGATTAACAATATTGCAAAAGGACACGGTGGACTTTCAGTATTCGCAGGAGTAGGGGAAAGAACTCGTGAAGGAAATGATTTACTTCGTGAAATGTTAGAATCAGGCATTATCCGTTACGGTGATGATTTTATGCATTCTATGGAAGAAGGCGGATGGGATTTATCTAAGGTTGATAAAAAAGCGATGCTAGATTCTAAAGCAACGTTTGTATTCGGACAGATGAATGAGCCACCTGGAGCACGTGCTCGTGTGGCACTTTCAGGATTAACCATTGCTGAGTATTTCCGTGATGGTGCTGGTGAAGGCCAAGGGAAAGATGTACTTTTCTTTGTCGATAATATCTTCCGTTTTACACAAGCTGGTTCTGAGGTATCTGCACTATTAGGGCGTATGCCTTCTGCGGTAGGTTACCAACCAACATTAGCCACAGAAATGGGAGCGATGCAAGAGCGTATTACATCAACAAAAAGAGGTTCTATTACATCGGTACAAGCGGTTTACGTACCTGCGGATGATTTAACCGATCCTGCGCCTGCTACAACCTTTGCCCACTTAGATGCTACAACTGTACTATCTCGTAAAATTGCCGAGTTAGGTATTTACCCTGCGGTAGATCCGTTAGATTCTACATCAAGAATTCTTACGGCTGATATATTAGGTAACGAGCATTACGATTGTGCACAACGTGTAAAAGAGTTATTACAACGCTATAAAGAATTACAAGATATTATTGCCATTCTTGGTATGGAAGAATTGTCTGAAGAAGATAAAATGGCTGTAGGTAGAGCTAGACGTGTACAACGTTTCTTATCGCAACCGTTCCATGTAGCAGAGCAGTTTACAGGTATTCCTGGAGTATTGGTAGATATTAAGGAAACCATTAAAGGGTTTAACATGATTATGGATGGTGAATTAGACCACTTGCCAGAAGCCGCGTTTAACCTTAAAGGAACCATTGAAGAAGCTATTGAAGCTGGAGAGAAAATGTTAGCTGAAGCATAAACTAGTAGGCAGTCATCAGTAAGCAGTTGGCAGTAAGCAACTGAATACTGAATACTGAATACTGAATACTGAAAAACTATGTATTTAGAAATTGTATCACCCGAAGCCACTTTATTTAGTAGTGAAGTTGATTCTGTTGTTGTTCCGGGAGTTAATGGTGAGTTTGAGATGTTAAAAGATCACGCACCTGTAGTCTCTTTATTAAAAGCAGGGACTATTAAAATTAAAACCCATACCCAAAGTCATTTGGTATTTGATGAGCTTCCTGCAGAAGTTACGCCTCATAATGACGATGAAAAAGTACTTACTTTAAAAATAAAGTCTGGTACTTTAGAAATGAAAGATAATAAAGTGATTGTATTGGCAGATTAATTACAAAACATATATTTACTTTACAAAAAACGCTTCAGAATTTCTGAAGCGTTTTTTTATTTTTGTTTATGTCGAGCGATTTTTAAAACGACCAAAATCTGCAACGAGACTTATACTTTTTTAATCACATTGGTAACAATCCCCCAAATAACGAAATCATTTTCAGTTGTTACTTTTATAATAGGATAATTGGGGTTCTCAGGTTGTAACCAAATACCTTCTGCATTTACTTTTAAACGCTTTACGGTAAACTCACCATCGAGAAAACATACGGCTATTTTGTTGTTTGTAGGCTCTAAACTTCTGTCAATAACCAACAAATCGTTATCGTCTAATCCTGCACCTATCATAGATTGCCCACTTACTCGCGCAAAAAATGTGGCTTCTTTATTTTTAACGAGCTCTCGGTCTAAGGATAAGCGTTGTTCTTTAAAATCTTCGGCAGGTGATGGAAAGCCTGCTGAAATACCGGCATCGAAAAAATGTGCCCCGGAATTGTTATAGGTTTTTGGCGCAAAAAAGGTAAGTGTGTTGGATTTGTGAAGCTGCATTTGTTTATCTGTTTTTTATATCGGTACCTTGGTTTGCGTTAGGGATTGATGCGGCATCCTTTTGCTTTTTTGCAAAAGATATAGCGGAAAGCCCGACCTCCCGATAGCTATCGGGAGAGTAACGCCCAAATACAGTTGATTTTTTTGTTTAAATTTAGTTTTTATTTATAAGATTTTGGCCTTTATTGGATTTTATTTTACAATAATGATATCGTTAATATTGGTTGTGTAACGTGGTGATAAACGCTCTTGACGCATTTTCCAGGTGCGCTTTAAATCTTGGTTTGCTATTTTAATTTTATAATCGCCATATTTTGTATTTAATCCGTCGATAGCATGCATTAAATATTTGTGTTTGGGGTTTTCGTGCTCAAACATATTTAATTGAAAATTATTGGTTGGCACCAATCCGGACACAATAACGCCGGCACGTTTGTATTTGATGCCTTTTTTAAAAAGGGAGGTTACGGCTTTTACGGCTTGGTTACTGATGATTAAAGAGGAGTTTGTTGGGTACGGTAAGCTTATTGCCATACTGCCCCTGTGCTGCTCTAAATCTTTTTTATGCCTATCACTACTTAATAAAACAATAATAACATGGCAGCTAGAGCCTTGTTTGCGCAGTTTTTCGGCACAACTTGTGGCAAAGGTTGAAATGCGTTCTTTTATATAATTGATATCGCTGTACGTATAATCGAAACTACGTGTTGTTGCTATGGCGCGTTTGGTTTTAATGTCGTCTAATTGCAGGGTGGGAGTACCTTCTAAATCACGCTTTAAGCGAGATTCGGTAACCGAAAAATTTTTGCGAACCCAATTGTCTGAAAGTTGTGTAAAATCATAAGCGGTTTTACAGTTTTTAAGTTTTAATCGCTTGGTTAAACCGCGGCCAATGCCCCAAACATCTTCTATTTTAATCCATTTTAATGCTTTTATGCGCTTCTCTTCGGTATCGATAACGTAAACACCTCCTGTTTCTTTCGGGAATTTCCGTGCCACTTTATTGGCTACTTTGCTTAGTGCTTTGGTTGGCGCCACACCTACACAGGTAGGAATACCTGTCCATTTTAAAATGCGAGTTCTGATTTGATTTCCGTAGTCATCGTAATTATAATCGGCTTTAAAATTTTTGAATTCTAAAAACGATTCATCTATACTATACAATTCTACATCGGGTGTGAATTGGTTTAAGATAGACATAACGCGACTGGTCATATCGCCATACAACGGGTAGTTTGATGATAGCACTGTGATGCCGTTGGTTTTACAAAAAGCGTCCCATTTAAAAATTGGGGCGCCCATGGGCAAGCCGACAGCTTTGGCTTCGTCGCTTCGTGAGATAACACAACCATCGTTATTGGAGAGAATAGCAACTGGTTTTCCTTGTAAATTAGGGTTAAAAACACGTTCGCAAGAAGCATAGAAATTATTACAATCTACGAGTGCAAACATAGTTGTAAAGATACGGGAAATAGTGTTCGGTTTTTAGTTAAACTTTTAGACCTGTCAGGTTTTAAAAACCTGACAGGTCTTTGTATCCAAAGTCACTCTGCTACATATTCTAAAATATCAGCAGGTTGGCAATCGAGTGCTTTACATATTGCTTCGAGTGTAGAGAACCTAACTGCCTTTGCTTTTCCAGATTTAAGAATAGAAAGATTTGCCGTAGTAATACCAATAATTTCCGCCAACTCTTTGCTTTTCATTTTTCGCTTTCCGAGCATGATGTCGAGATTTACTATTATTGGCATGGGTTATATGGTTAGTTCGTTTTCTTGTTTAATCTCTTTTGCAACTTTAAATAATTCGCTTAAAACCATAAAAAACAAGCCTATTGCAAGGCATAAAAAAAAAGTAGAACTAAACGAGAAACCTTTAAAAAACTCATTATGATGCGTAAAACTACTACCTTTTACTGTTAGATAAGTATAACTAATGGGAATGAATGAAATTAAAATTTCGACGACTCCAAAAACGATAAGTAGCTTGCCTATTTTTGAAAACAGCGCAATAACGTTATTATGAAAAAAATTCAAATCTATAATTAATAAAATAACTTTGCGAAAAAGAAAAAGACAATAAATAAGTATTAAATAAAGACCATACTGGGCAACTATTCTAAAAACCGTGATAGTGCCAACTCCAACGTATATTCGTTCTTCGTACTTAAAACCATTGCTATCTAATTGTATTAAAACAGAGCCAATTACTATTGGAGCAGCAATAGCAACAACAATACTTATATAGTAAAATACATTAATAATCCCTTTTAATAACAATGCTTTTTTCATTATATGATTATTTAACAGGATGAATTGTTACATGTTCAAGTCCTTTTTTCTTTATTAGCAATCTAATTGTTCCTGCATCATTAATATAAGGCACCTCTATCTTTTTGTTGTTATTCTCTAATAAAAGAACATGAGTCTGGTGGTTAATTTTATATTTAAATATTGAATCTCCAAAATACTTAAGCCCCAATTCAGAATCAATCTCAACTATTGACTTGTCCTTGATAAAATTGAATTTAACCTCGTTGTTTTTGATTTCTGTAAACGGAAACTTACTAAACCAAAGGCTGTCTTTTGCAATTGCTGGAGATACTTGAAATGATGGTGTCATATATTTTCCGTCTAAAATTATGGGTTGTCCAGACATTTCTTTTTTCACAATTTCTAGAAGTCTTTCATTTATTTCTTCAGGTGGGTTTTTTGTACTTTTATTACAAGATATTATTGTAAGTAGTAAAGAGGCTAAAAGAATTGTTTGTTTCATCTTCTATATTTAATTATCGTTTAACAATAACAAATATATAAATATTATCGATAAACAATAATTTTATACTAAAAACTTATTTTTGAAATTAGACCTGTCAGGTTTTGAAAACCTGACAGGTCTTGATTATCTTTGATTTATGCTACCTAAAAAACTTCATCAAAAACTCGAAGAGCGCAAAGCGAACAATGCCTTACGCCAACTTAATTCTCAAAGTGATTTGGTGGATTTTTCATCAAACGATTATTTGGGGTTTGCAAAATCTGAATCTATTTTTAACGCCTCGCACAACTTTTTAATGCGGCAAAACATGAAGCAAAATGGATCAACGGGTTCGCGTTTGCTTTCGGGTAATCATTCACTTTATAATATTGTTGAAACGTTGGTTGCCGACTTTCATAATAGTGAATCGGCATTGATTTTTAATTCGGGTTACGATACCAATATTGGGTTTTTTAGTTGTGTGCCGCAACGGGATGATATTATTTTATACGACGAAATTATACACGCTTCCATCCGCGATGGCATAAAACTTTCCAACGCAAAAGCTTATAAATTTAAGCATAATGATTTAGTGGATTTAGAAAAAAAGTGTCAGACTGAGCGCAGTCGAAGTCCAAAAGAGGCTACTATTTATATCGTTACAGAATCTGTTTTTTCGATGGATGGCGACACACCAGATTTGGTTGCCATATGTGAAATAAGCAAAACGCACAGGGCGCTTTTGGTGGTTGATGAAGCCCACGCCATTGGTGTTTTTGGAGCACACGGAGCTGGTTTAATCCAGCAATTAAATTTAGAGCAACACGTTTTTGCTCGTTTGGTAACCTTTGGAAAAGCTCTGGGTTGCCACGGTGCCGCTATTTTAGGAAGCGTTGATTTAAAACAATATTTAGTCAATTTTGCCCGCAGTTTTATTTACACAACAGCTTTGCCACCGCATAGTTTAGCAGCCATTCATTCTGTTTACAATCAAGTTGTCCTTTCGAACAGTAGTGAGAAATCACATAATCCTATTTATAAATTACATCAAAATATTCAATATTTTAAATCTGAAATCGTTAAAAATAAGCTTCAAAATCATTTTATTAAAAGCGATTCTGCGATACATTGCTGCATCATTTCCGGGAATGAAAACGTGAAAATAATAGCCAAAAAGCTTCAAGAAAACGGATTTAATGTAAAACCCATTTTATCGCCAACGGTTGCAATAGGCGAAGAACGCTTGCGTTTTTGTTTGCATAGTGATAATTCGGAAGACGAAATATCGAAAGTATTACAGCTCTTAGCTACATTTGTAAATATATGAGCGAGACCTTTAAAACCATAGCTAGATTTCAATATTCCTCTGAAGCCCAAATTGTAAAAGGCAGATTAGAAGCCGAAGGCATTCAGGTTTTTTTATCCGATAATCTCACCATCGATACCGATCCGCTTGTGAGCAATGCCATTGGTGGTGTTAAGTTAAAAGTGTTGTCAAGTCAAGCGATGGAGGCACAACATATTTTAAATACTATTCACAAATATTCTTTGGATGACGACGGAAACATTTTGAACTGCCCGAATTGCAAAGGTGAAAAAATAGAACTGTTTTCTACAGTTAAAGACCTAAAGTCCTTTTTTGCTTTTATCTTTGGGTTCCTTTTCGGTGCGTTGCCGTTACACGCAAAACATAAATACAAATGTGAAGATTGTAACACTGAATTCGATTTAAAATGATTTTTTAGTCACTTCCGAATTATTGGGAAACGCATCATTTTTAAAAAAAACAGGAGTGAATTTACG
Organism: Hwangdonia lutea; assembly: GCF_032814565.1. GTDB lineage: Bacteria > Bacteroidota > Bacteroidia > Flavobacteriales > Flavobacteriaceae > Hwangdonia > Hwangdonia lutea. Next base: position 1,251,127 of record NZ_CP136521.1, on the reverse strand, counting down.
ATTTATTATTAAAACTTTCAATGAAGAATAACATATATTTTATAACAGGCATTTCGACCGAAGTTGGTAAAACCATAGCATCGGCCATAATTACTGAAGCATTGGAAGCCGATTACTGGAAACCTGTGCAAGCAGGCGAATTGGACAATTGCGATACGAAAAAAGTAAAGCGATTGGTATCGAATTCCAAATCCAAGTTTCATTCCAATGCCTATGCATTACATACGCCCATGAGCCCGCATGCCGCCGCAGAGATAGATAATGTGACCATTGATATTAAAAAAATTAAAGCCCCTAAAACTAGTAACCATTTGGTTATTGAAGGTGCCGGTGGTTTGTTTGTACCATTAAACAATACAAGAACAGTTTTCGATTTAATTAAGCCCAATTACAAGGCTATTGTGGTATCAAGGCATTATTTAGGAAGCATAAACCACACCCTTTTAACCATAAATGCTTTAAAAGAAAAAGGCTTTGAGGTGTCGCTGATTTTTAGTGGAAACGAACATAAATCGACAGAAGACATCATAAAAAAAATGACCAAGGTTCCCATTATTGGGCGCATTGATGAAGAACCTTATTTTGATAAAAATGTGGTAAAAGAATATGCTGAATTGTTTAAAGGCAACTTGTAGCTGTCATTCCTGCGAAAGCAGGAATCCACTATGCAACTAAAACTTAAAAAATAGATTCCCGCCATAGTTTATCTTGAGCGGTAGTAGCCGAAAGACGAGAATGACAAAAAGAATGAATTTAAAACAACGCGATAAAAAATACCTGTGGCACCCCTTAACCCAGCACAAGCTGCATCCGGAAACCATTGCCATAACTAAAGCCAAAGGTTGTGTTTTAACTGATGAAGATGGTAACGAATACATCGATGCCATTGCCTCGTGGTACACCTGTATGTACGGGCATTGCAACGCTTATATAACCCATCGGGTTTCTGATCAAATGCAAAAATTGGATCAAGTGGTTTTTAGCGGATTTACACACGAACCTGCTATAAAACTATCCGAGGCACTCATTAAAATACTACCAGAAAACCAGAACAAGATATTCTTTAGCGACAATGGTTCGACCGCTGTTGAAATCGGAATTAAAATGGCGTTACAATATCATTTTAACACCGGTGAAAAACGAAATGCCTTAATTGCTTTTGAAGACGGATTCCACGGCGATACCTTTGGTGCGATGAGCGTTTCTGGTTTATCGATTTACAACGGGCCTTTTGAGGATTTCTTTTTAGATGTAAAACGGATTCCTGTTCCCAATGGAAAAAATCAGGATGCCATTTTAAAAATATTGAAGGAGATTGTATTGAACAATAAAGTCGCAGGATTTGTTTATGAACCTTTGGTACAAGGCGCAGCAGCCATGAAAATGCATGATGCCGAAGGATTAAATGAAATTCTTAAATTCTGCAAAAAACACAATATTGTTACGGTTGCTGATGAAGTGATGACCGGCTTCGGTAAAACGGGCAAACATTTCGCATCGCTTTATATGGAAACCAAACCGGATATTATGTGTTTAAGTAAAGCATTAACGGGCGGTTTATTGCCCATGGCGCTAACAACATGTTCGCAACATATTTACGATGCTTTTTACAGCGATGAGATGAGCAAGGGTTTGTTTCATGGGCATACCTATTCTGCAAATCCGTTGGCTTGTACCGCAGCTTTAGCGAGTATTGAACTGTTGCAATCTGATGATATTCAAAAACAAATCCAAACCATTAGCGCTTCCCACGTCGTGTTTGGTAATCGTATAAAATCACATCCTAAAGTAAAATCCACGCGACAATTGGGCGTTATTTTTGCCCTCGATTTGAATATCGAAATGGAACGCTACGGTAATTTACGCGATAAACTTTTTAAGTTTTTTATGGATCATGGCGTGTTTTTACGTCCCTTAGGCAGCACCATTTACATCCAAGCGCCTTATGTAATTACCCAAAAACAATTAGAAAAAATCTATCAAGTTATTGAGGATGCTTTGGAAATCGTTTAATTAAAATCTAAATCATCCGGTACATCATCGTCACCATCATCAGTAGTGGTGGTATCGTCTGCTTTAGAGCAGTCAACCAATATTGACAAGTTTGCCGGTTCTTCAAAATCTTCCTTAGAAATATTTAAATTTTCATCGGCATAGCAGCTTTTCATGTACAAGCCCCAAATTGGCAATGCCATGGCAGCACCTTGCCCATAAGTGATTGATTTAAAATGTACCGCTCTGTCTTCACCACCAACCCAAACACCGGTAACTAAATTTGGTACCATACCCATAAACCAGCCATCACTTTGGTTTTGTGTGGTGCCTGTTTTTCCTGCAATAGGATTGGTAAACTCGTAAGGATAGCCTGTAACCACTTCTCTGTAATCTGCTCTGTATGCGTCCGCTCCTTTTGTACGTAAACGAACACCCGAACCAGATTGGGTTACACCTTCCATAAGTTTTACCGTTACATAAGCTGTTTCTGCACTTAATACATCGTTGGTTTCTGGTGTAAATTGATATAAAATGGTACCGTTTTTATCTTCAATAGTTGTGACCATAACAGGCTTTGTGTAAACACCCTTATTGGCAAACGTGGAGTAAGCACCAACCATTTCGTAAACGCTTAAATCTGGTGTTCCCAAGGCAATGGAAGGAACCGGGGGAATATCCGATTCTATGCCCAATTTCCGTGCTAAATCAATCACGGTTTGCGGCCCCACTTTATCAATTAATCTTGCTGTAATCGTGTTTACGGAATTAGCCAACGCATTTTTTAATGTTCGCGTGCCACCATAATTAAGATTGGAGTTCTTGGGGCACCATTCCTCTGGGTTTCCGTGCTTATTGGCTTCAATACAAAATGGTGTGTCTGGAAGTTCATCGCATGGCGATAAATGCAACTGATCTACGGCCGTGGCATAAACCAATGGTTTAAACGTAGAACCTATTTGACGCTTGCCTTGTTTTACCATATCGTACTGAAAGTGTCTGTAATTCATACCGCCAACCCAAGCTTTTACATGACCGGTTTGCGGATTCATAGACATCATACCGGTTCTTAAAAATGATTTGTAATAGCGCATGGAATCGATGGGTTTCATAATGGTGTCCCGCTCAGAAGGTTGACCGTCTTTCCATTCGAAAACTGCCATTTTTATAGGTTTATGAAACGATTCCTCAATCTCTTTATCAGATTTTTTTAAGTCGTATTTCATGTGACGCCAGCGTTCCGATTGTCGCATAGAGCGCCACATTAAAGTGTCAATGGCACCTTGGGTTAAATCTAAAAACGGTGCGGTGGGATTTCTTTTAGGAGTATTTTGATGGAAAAACTCTGCTTGTAACCTAGGCATGTGTTGTTGCACGGCATCTTCAGCATGTTTTTGCATGCGCGAATCGATGGTAGTGTAAATTTTTAAGCCATCGTTGTATAAATTCCATTTTGTGCCGTCCGGTTTTGGATTGTTTTTAATCCAATCTTTCATAAAACCAGCAAGGTATCCTCTAAAATAAGTAGCAAGACCTTCGCGATGCGATTCTGGTGTAAAATCTAAATCCAGTTCGGTTTTTTGTAAAGAATCTTTAACCTGTTCATTGATATATCCATATTTTTCCATTTGAAACAGCACCACATTACGTCTGTTTTTTACACCAACTGGATTTCTGCTTGGTATAGGGTTATAAAAAGAAGAGTTTTTAAACATGCCCACTAACATCGCGGCTTCTTTAATGTCTAAATCTTTGGGCTCTTTATTAAAGTATATTCTTGATGCACTGCGTATGCCATCGCCATTATTACCAAAATCATAAACATTAAAATACTGGGCTATAATTTCTTCTTTGGTATATTGGCGTTCTAATTTAATGGCAATAACCCATTCTTTTATTTTTTGAGTTATTGTTTCAATGATATTGTTGGTTCTAACACCCACAAATAATTGCCTCGCCAATTGTTGCGAAATCGTACTCGCGCCACCTCGTTTTCCTAAAAAGGCAAAGGCTCTTAATGTACCACGGGCATCAATACCGGAATGCTCGTGAAAACGGGCATCTTCGGTAGCAATTAAAGCATCGACTAAATGCGGCGACAAATCATCGTAAGCCACGGGAGTTCGGTTGTCATTAAAGTAATATTTACCCAAGGTTACCCCATCGGCAGAAATAATTTCGGTGGCTAAATGGGTTTTAGGGTTTTCCAATTGCGTATGGTCAGGCATAGCTCCAAGCCAACCCCATGAGGCTGCTGAAAATATAAGTACTACGGCAAGAATGCCTGCCAAGAATAATATCCAAAACCAACGGATGTATTTTGAAAAATCTTGTGTGCCCTTTGTTTCTTTTTTTGCTTTTGTTTTTGCCATTTAATTTTGAATATTAAATACGTCTCGATACAATTCCTCATGCTTCGGAATCACTCGAAGTGACTTTAATCTTTTTGAGGTTTTTCAATTCTAAAGCCAACATCAGTAATACCTTCTAGTTCCACAACACCATTAACTTTTCCGTTTTCGCGCATAGCATGTTGGATATTAACCACATATTCGCCTGTTTCGTTAAAAACAACCTGCTCTTTATACCACAGTTTATTTTCTTTAACGCCCGTTATTCCTGTGCCCAAAAGCTTTCCGCTGGGGTCTGCCATTCTGTATTCCAAAGTGTCTTTTACAGTTTTACCATGCGGAAAAACCATTTCGACGATTAAAAACAGGTTGCTGAATTTATAATCGTTGGTATTTCTTAAATTAACAAACAGATTGTAAGGCTTTATTGAATCTGGCGGGTTTACCTTAAAGCTAACCACAGAGTCTTTATGCCATGAGTTTGGCACCGTTTTATAGGTGTCGAAAACACGGTTGGAATCGCAGGATACCGAAAAAAAGAAGTTTATTAATAAAAATAGTATCGCACTACTTCGCCTCATTTTTACTTTTTTGATGTTTTCTTCTGTTGTTTTTGTTTCTGTTATTTCGGCCCTTATTATTTTTACGTTTGTTACGTCGTTTTGGACTATCGAACCTCGTTAAACTATCTTGTCCTACAACGTTTTCAAACTCCGCTTTAGTATCTTCAACGAGGTCTGAAGCAAATTCTTCAAGACTAGCAACTTTTTTGTTTTTCTTGTTGGCTTCAATAATGTCATTGGCTTGGGTGGTGGTTATTTTATGCCAATTCATCCACTCGCCCTCATAGGCATACCACATGTGCCCTTTAAAAATATCGGTTTTCTGGCAAACGGCTGTTCCTTTTTCGGTTTTAAGTTTGATATCGGTTTTAGGGAAGGCTTTTAAAGCATCTAAATACGTATCGAGTTCGTAATTTAAGCAGCATTTTAATTTGCCACATTGGCCGGCAAGTTTTTGTGGATTTAATGATAATTGCTGATAACGCGCAGCCGAAGTGCTTACCGACCTAAAATCGGTCAACCAAGTTGAGCAGCACAACTCGCGGCCACAAGAGCCAATACCACCAAGTCTGGCGGCTTCTTGACGAAACCCAACTTGTTTCATTTCAATACGTGTTCTAAACTCGCGGGCAAATACTTTAATAAGCTCTCTAAAATCTACGCGCTCTTCGGCGGTATAATAAAACGTGGCTTTACTGGCATCGCCCTGAAATTCGATATCCGAAATTTTCATTTGCAACCTTAAATCGATTGCAAATTGGCGCGCTTTCACTTTCATGGGTTCTTCTCTATCGCGTGCTTTTTGCCAAATATCAATATCTTTTTGACTGGCTTTTCGGTAAATTTTTAAAGTGTCTTCGGGCTTTTTAGAAATATTTTTACGTTTCATTTGAACGCGCACCAATTCCCCCGTAAGGGTAACCATACCAATATCGTGTCCCGATTTTGCCTGTGTAGCAACGATATCGCCAATGCTTAAGGTTAAATCTTCGGAGTTGCGATAGTAGTTTTTTCGTCCGTTTTTAAAGCGGACTTCTACCCAATTAAAAGGTTTTTCACCGTTTGGAAGCGACATATTTGCAAGCCAATCAAAAACAGTTAGTTTGTTGCAACTGTCTGTGCCACAAGTGCCGTTGTTTTTACATCCTTTAGGTTGACCGTCTTTTCCAGTTGAACAACTGTTACAAGCCATAAATTTTTATATATTGAATTCGTTAATAATCAAATTATTACGAATGAAGGTTTATAAATTTTTTTAGATTCCCACTTTCGTGAGAATGACAAAATGAGTGGATTTTTGAAACAAAGTTTCAAAGGAAATCTTCACGACGTAAATATAAGATTATTCTAAAGACTTAAAACAAAGAATTTATAGTTGTTGATTTTGATTGAGGTTTAGCCTTCTTTCTTTTTTAAAACTTCAAAAATATTCCGCAAATCTTTTTTGTACGGCAAATGGTCTGCGCGACCTTTTTTAAAGATATCGTTGCTATTGCCTTGGCCTTTGCGTAGTGCCTTTTGTTCTTCGTAAGGTAAAGCGTGTATTTCTTTGCATGCGGTTGAGCAGCAATTATTCATTTCTGCCTTACAGGCATCACATTGAATAAACAATAGGTGGCAAGCATCGTTGGCGCAATTGGTGTGCACATCAAAAGGGCTACCGCATTGGTGGCAGTGTGCAATAACGTCGTCACTGATTTTTTCGGCTCTGCGTTCATCAAAAACAAAATTTTTGCCAATAAATTTATTTTCTAAATCTTTTTCGTTCACTTGTCGCGTGTATTCAATAATGCCGCCTTCTAATTGATACACGTTTTTAAACCCTTTATGCTTAAAATAGGCGCTGGCTTTTTCGCAACGGATACCTCCAGTACAATACATCACCAGGTTTTTGTCTTCTTTGTGGTCTTTTAAATCGTCTTCAATTATATCCAACGATTCCCTAAAAGTATCCACATCTGGGGTAACGGCATTTTTAAAATGACCGATTTCGCTTTCGTAATGGTTGCGCATATCAACCAAAACGGTTTTGTCGTCCTCAATAAGTTCATTGAATTTTTCGGCACCAACGTGAATGCCTTTATCTCGCACATCAAAAGTATCGTCGTTTAAACCGTCGGCAACAATTTTGTGGCGCACTTTTACCTTAAGTTTTAAAAACGACATATTATCTTGCTCAATTGCGATGTTTAAACGAATGTCTTTTAAAAAGTCGATGGTGTCTAAATGTGCTTTAAAATCGTTAAACCGATCTGCGGGTAGCGATAACTGGCCGTTAATACCTTCGTGAGCCACGTATATTCTACCTAAAACATCTAAAGCGTTCCAAGTAATAAATAATTCGTCTCTAAATTCTTGAGGATTGGTAATTTTAGCGTATTGATAAAAAGAAAGCGTTAATCGATCTTTACCAGCTTTTTCGATTAATTCGGCTCTTTCTTTAGCGCTTAATTTATTGTACAGTTGCATGCTATACTAATGTTTTAAGGTTAAAACCGCATGTTGCGGCATACAGAAATATTTTAAAGCGCAAAAGTACAATTTTAAAAAGGATAGCGCCATAAATGACATAAAAAAAGCACCTTAAATAATTTAAAGTGCTTTACTAAAACAGTTTGAGTTAGTCTAGTTCCCAACCATTATTAAATCAATTTCATAGCAAAATTTTTCCTTCGTTTATTATATAGATGCAAAATGAACAAAAAGGTTGCGTGGTTTTTTTAAATTAAATTGAAATGACATCGTAAACATCAATATGTTCGGGGTAGATTTTGTCCATAGTACAAATTAATACCGACGATTTTTCCTTTGTTTTAAACTGAATTTTCAAGTTTGGTTTTTGATATGCTTTAGGAAGTGTTGCCGTCATTATAGAATCGTTTTCACTTAATTTGATAATGAAAACGGGTTCAGGACCGCCGCCGCAAGAGGTTTGATTTACTACAATTCCTGTTTGATTCAACACATCTTCATTTTCAGAATCACAAGCAAGTAATAAAAAACCAATACATAAAAAAGCGGTTAACATTTTAGACATATTTTGAAAAATTTAATTTTAATATAGCTTATATACTCTAAAGATGTGTTTTTTGAATAAAGGTTGCGTAGTCCTTTTGAATTAATTGTGAAAAAAACGAATATTTTGCTTAAAATTTTAATGTTGAAAACTATTATTGTACCATGAAAAAAGATGTAGTATTTTAGCATATATAATTTCAGAAAAAACAGAAAATGAGTAACGAAAAAGAAAAAGAAGCAAAATTAAAAGCGTTAAAACTTACACTAGATAAATTAGATAAAGCTTATGGTAAAGGCACCGTAATGAAAATGAGCGATGCAGCCATAGTTGATGTAGATTCTATACCTTCGGGCTCTTTAGGATTGGATATTGCCTTGGGCGTTGGCGGATATCCGCGTGGTAGGGTAATAGAAATATACGGACCGGAATCTTCGGGTAAAACCACTTTAACTTTACACGCTATAGCCGAAGCTCAAAAAGCCGGAGGTATTGCTGCATTTATTGATGCAGAGCATGCTTTTGATAGATTTTACGCCGAAAAACTTGGGGTAGATATCGATAATTTAATTATCTCACAACCCGATAATGGCGAGCAGGCATTAGAAATTGCCGATAATTTAATTCGATCGGGTGCTATAGATATTGTGGTTGTAGATTCTGTTGCAGCCTTAACGCCTAAAAGTGAGATTGAGGGCGAAATGGGCGATTCAAAAATGGGGCTGCACGCACGTTTAATGTCTCAGGCATTGCGAAAATTAACAGCCTCGATAAGCAAAACCAATTGTACCGTGATTTTTATTAACCAATTACGTGAAAAAATTGGGGTTATGTTTGGCAATCCAGAAACAACAACAGGTGGTAATGCCTTAAAATTTTATGCATCGGTTAGGTTGGACATTCGTCGTTCCACTCAAATTAAAGATAGCAACGGAAGTGTTTTAGGAAATAAAACCCGAGTAAAAGTGGTTAAAAACAAAGTGGCTCCACCTTTTAAATTGGCCGAATTTGATATCATGTACGGTGAGGGCGTAAGTAAAGTGGGCGAAATTTTAGATGTCGCCGTCGAGCACGAAATCGTTAAGAAAAGCGGATCCTGGTTTAGTTACGAAGACACCAAGCTCGGGCAAGGTCGAGATGCCGTAAAAGCTATTATAAAAGACAATCCCGAACTCATGGATGAGCTCGAAGATAAAATTAGAACAGCTTTAAAAGCATCAGAATAAACAAAAAATCCCGACTGTTCGGGATTTTTTATGCAATAATATGAATACGGCACGCAACCTTTCGGTTTTTTTTGCATCTATGAAATACAAAAACATGTATTAAAAAAGAAAAATTAAAAAATTATTTGCAATGAAAAAGTTAGTCGCCCTAAGCTTAGCTTTGTTTTTATTTGCGTCATGCAGTTTGGATGACGATAGCCATAATTACAGCTTTGAAATTTTACCTATTGAAAGTGTTGAAATCCCCGATGAGTTTACACTAGGGGAAACCTACCCGATAACGGTTTCCTATTTTAAGCCATCAACATGTCACTCTTTTAAAGAATTTTACTATTTAAAAGAAAATAACGAACGTACGGTTGCCGCCATTAATTATGTGTTTGAAAACAGAACTTGCGACAACCTAACAGACGAATTGGTTGAGGCCACGTTTAATTTTATTGTTACCAGTAACGGATCCTATATATTTAAGTTTTGGCAAGGTGAAGATGCAAGTGGCGAAGACCAATATTTAATTATTGAAGTGCCCGTTACCGAATAAGTTTAAGTATTAACATTAACCTATACATGTTTTAATTTGAGTTTAAATCAACTCATAGAAAATTGTAGAACCAATGATACTAAAGCACAAGGAGAATTGTACAAGCTCTTTTCGAGTAAACTATTCTCCGTGTGCTTAAAGTATTCGCGGAATTATGCCGAAGCAGAAGATAATTTGCAAGACGCATTTTTAACCATTTTCGATAAAATAGAACAGTATAAAGGCAAAGGCTCTTTTGAAGGTTGGTTAAAACGCATAACCATAAACACCGCTTTACAACGTTACCGAAACGAAAAGGTTTTTGATATTATAAATGAAAACGTAGCCGAAGAGATTGAAATAGAGATTGACGAAGACCATATTCCTTTAGAATATCTCTTAAAAATAATTCAAGAATTGCCAGATCGCTACCGGTTAGTATTTAACCTTTATGTTTTAGATGGTTATTCGCATAAAGAAATAGCAGACATGCTAGACATAAATGTAGGGACTTCAAAATCTAATTTAGCACGAGCTAGACAGATTTTAAAAGAAACTATCGAAAATTACAAAACAAGACAAAGTTTACAATCCTTATAATGAGTGATAAAAAACATATAGACAGATTATTTCAGGAGCGCTTTAAAGATTTTGAAGCTACGCCCAGTGATGCTGTTTGGGAAAATATTGAGGCAGAACTTAATAAGAAAAAGAAAAAACGACGCCTCATTCCTATTTGGTGGCGTTACGCTGGCGTTGCTGCCTTACTGCTGCTTTTACTAACTGTTGGTGGTTTGTTTTTTAATGATTCCAATACCATTGAACCGACTCAAGTTGTTGACACAAAAGACGAGGATTTAAATGATTTGAACGAAAACGAAAACCATACTTTAGTGGACGCCAATAATAAAGAAGATGAAATTTTAGATGAAAAAGAGGCGGTTTCCACATCAAATACCGAAAAAGAATCTACAGAAAAAGCTACAGATTCAAAAACCGATGAAACTCTTAAAAACATAACACCTTCAAACGAAACGTCGGTTGCCGAAAATGCATCTTCAAAACACAAAAATGAAGGCGCACAAAAAGCACAATTGCCTTCAAATAAAAAATCAATTAGTCCCGATATTATTGTAAAAACCGATAACACTTCGGCTGTAGCTCAAAATTCAATTGATAATAATAAGGAGTCTATTCAAAATAAAAATGAAAGCCCTCAAATCGATATCAATAAAGCAAACGACATAATTAATAATTCCATAAAAAACAATACCGCTATTGCGGATGTAAAACCCGAGGATATTTCGGCAGACCCAAAAACCAAAACCAAAATTGAAACCGAAACTATTGCCGATAACAACACCAAAGAAAACACGCTTACCATTGAGGAAGCTTTAGAAAAAAACAAAGATATTATGGAAGAAGAGGACGAAAATTTAAATAGGTGGAGTATTGCCCCAAATGCTGCGCCTGTTTATTTTAGTAGTCTAGGTGAGGGGTCGTCCATAGACCCGCAGTTTAACAACAACTCGAAAAGTGGCGAACTTAATATGAGTTACGGTATTAAAGCCAGTTATGCGGTTAATAAAAAATTGAGTATTCGCACCGGGATAAACAAAGTTAATTTGGGTTATAATACCAATAATGTGGTGGTGTTTCAATCTTTAAGTTCCAGCTCAAGTTTATTGCAAAATGTAAATACAAATACGGGTACGGCCGATGCTGTTTCCATTATAAGCAGTGAAAATGTAAACGCTTCAAAAAGTCCGGAGGCTTTTGCGAAAACCTCAAACACGTCCATTAATCAGGATATGGGATACATTGAAGTGCCTTTGGAAATACAATACGCCCTTACAAACAAAAAATTAGGTGTTAATTTAATTGGTGGTTTTAGTTCGTTCTTTTTAAATAAAAATGAAATATTCTCAGAAATTGCGGGCTCTCGTACTCTTTTGGGCGAAGCGAGCAATATTAACAACGTGAGTTATAGCGCCAATTTTGGTGTGGGACTAAATTATAAATTTTCAAAAAAAATAGATTTGAATTTTGAGCCGATGTTCAAATATCAAATCAATACGTTTAATAACACGTCTGGTAATTTTAAACCTTATTTTATTGGGGTTTACACCGGATTTGCTATTAAGTTTTAGGTTTTTGGTTAGATCTAGATATGGGTTTCCTTTAAGCTCGGAAACCCATATCGAAAAAGAGCTGCTCTCCCCAGAGCAGTTCTTTATTTATTATAGGTCTGCAATTGCCTTAAAATGATAGCTCTAGCCTCTGCGTTTAAAGCCTTGGTGTCTGCAACCGTTAAGTTTTCAGTTGGTAAAAATTCATGGATTTTAACGCGCATCTTTCCGGGGCATCCACTAAAAAAAGTGTACGAAAAGCGTTTTTTGTTATCGGCAAATGTTAATGGCACAACGGGTATTTTATGGTTAATGGCCAACCTGAAAGCACCATCTTTAAATTCGTCTAATTCAATATGTTCTTCGGGTACGCCACCTTCAGGGAAAATGCAAATACTTACACCGGTTTTTAATCGGCGTTGCGCTCTTAAAAAAACAGCTTGCCTGCTTTTGGCTGAGCTTCTGTCAACTAAAATACAAGTGCGTTTATAGAAAAATCCGAAAAGCGGAATTTTAGCCAATTCCATTTTTCCAACAAATACAAACGGATTTTTAACAGAAACCAGCATCAGCATAATATCGGCCATCGAGGTGTGGTTGGCAATAAACATGTAGCTTTTATTTTTTTTCGGGGTTTGTTCGCGTTCAATTACGGGCCTAAAACCCATGCCAATTAAAATGAATTTGGCCCAAAAACGCGCCAATTTAAAAAAGAATGGATACCAAGATTCTTTTAAAATAGAGATTAAAAGAATGGGAAACATGATAAGTATGGGTAAGGCGACAAGTATATAAAACCAAATGCGGTACAATACCCAAAAAATATATTTAAAAATGCTCATAAAGCCCAAAAATACATAATTGTATTGAGCAATTCTATTAAAAAAATTACCTTTGCTCGTAGAAAAATATAAAAGTTTAATTTAAACGATTTTCGCTGAAGTTAATCTTAAGCGTAGTCGACAGGCAGGAAGTAACTATGGCAAGAATACTTACAGGCATACAAAGCACTGGAACACCACATTTAGGCAACATTTTAGGTGCCATTTTACCGGCTATTAATATGGCCAATAATCCTGAGAATGATTCGTATTTGTTTATAGCAAACATGCATACTTTAACTCAAATTAAAAATGCCGAAACCTTACGCTATAATACGTATTCGGTTGCTGCTACGTGGTTAGCTTTTGGATTAGATTATGAAAAAACGGTGTTTTACAGACAAAGCGATATCCCACAAGTAACCGAATTGTCATGGTATTTAAGTTGCTTTTTTCCGTATCAACGTTTAACCTTAGCGCATAGTTTTAAAGATAAAGCCGATAGATTAGAGGATGTAAATTCTGGATTATTTTACTACCCAATGCTTATGGCAGCCGATATTTTGTTATACGATGCAGAACTAGTTCCCGTAGGGAAAGACCAATTGCAACATATTGAAATGACTCGCGATGTGGCATCGCGCTTTCATGCAAAAATGGGCGAGACTTTTGTATTGCCCGAAGGTAAAATACAAGAAAACACAAAACTTATTCCTGGGACTGATGGTGAGAAAATGAGCAAAAGCAGAAACAACATCATCAATATATTTCTCGATGATAAAAAGCTCCGCAAGCAAATTATGGGTATTCAAACCGATAGCACACCGCTTGAAGAACCAAAAGATTGGAGTACCTGTAACTGTTTTGCGCTTTATTATTTATTAGCTTCCAATGAACAAATAACTGTCATGAAAGCCAATTACGAAAACGGTAATTATGGTTACGGACATGCCAAACAAGCCTTGTTTGAATTGATTGTTGAGAAGTTTGCCACACAACGTGAGCGTTATAATTATTATATGAATAACCTCGAAGAAGTAGATAAAGCTCTAGCTATTGGTGCTGAAAAAGCAAAAGTTGTTGCTGATGATGTTTTGAATCGAGTTAGAGAGAAGGTCGGGTATTAACTCTCATAACACGTTGTAAGCTCCATTAATTGAAGCCGATATTCTGTCTGGTTTTTTGAATAAACCTATGTTGAAAACCAATCAGAATACCTTGATTTTTACTTCGTATAAAGATGCATCAAAAAGCAAAAGACATTCAAAAGCGTTATGATGGTTTTCTAAAAACACCGCGTTTATGGGAAAAACATAGCGTTTCCGGTTTACAGCAGTTTGTAATCGATTCGAAACCCTCAAAAATCGATATTGATATAAACGAAAAACTACGGCTTGGAAAATATATTGAGCGCTTGGTTTCTTTTGAATTAAAGCAAAACAAATCAATTTCCATTCTATCTGAAAACATTCAAATTCAAGACCAAAAGACAACTTTGGGCGAATTGGATTGTCTGCTTTTAAAAGATGAAAACCCCATTCATTTAGAAATAATCTATAAGTTTTATGTGTATGATGATGCCATCGGTAATTCTGAAATTGAGCATTTTATTGGTCCTAATAAAAAAGATGCTTTAATTGAAAAATTGAACAAATTAAGCCAAAAACAATTACCATTTTTATACGCCGAACAAAGTAAAACCTACTTAAAAACTTTAAATTTAGATGTTAATAAAATAAAACAACAGGTTTATTTTAAGGCACAATTATTTATCCCTTTTCAAAAAGAAATAACGTTAAAAATCTTAAATCAAAATTGTATTGAAGGTTTCTATATTAACAAAACGCAGCTGCAACAATTTTCAGATTGTAAATTTTATATACCTAAAAAATTAGATTGGGTAATAACACCACACTCCAATGTAAATTGGTTGCCTTTTGAATCGTTTAAAACAATAGCAAACTCCTATTTTGAGCAACAATTTTCTCCGCTTTGTTGGCTAAAACGCCCTAACGGTGAATTAAAGAAATTCTTTTTAGTTTGGTGGTAATAGCGATTGTTAAATGGCCTCAAATAACTTCCCAGGTAGAGGTCTGATAACTCCTTTTAATTCCATAGATAACAAAATACTCGCTACTTTAAAAATGGGCATTTCGCAGTTAATGGCAATCACATCAAGTAGTTGTTTGTCGTTTTCCTTTAGGTAGTTATAAATGGTTTTTTCGGTTGTGTCCAACTCAACAAAAAGTTGTTTTTGTACGCTTGGTTTTTTATTGTCCTCTAACTGCCAATTTAAAATATAAGGCACATCCAATGGATTGGAAAGCATGTGGGCCTTTTGGTGTTTAATCAAATTATTGCAGCCCACACTTTGCGAATCTGTGGTGCGCCCAGGAACCGCAAACACATCGCGATTATACGAGTTTGCGATATCAGCAGTAACTAGACTTCCGCCTTTTTCGGCAGATTCTATAACAATGGTAGCTTCGCTAATTCCAGCAATAATTCTGTTCCGTTTTAAAAAGTTGTTTTTGTTAAAGGTATCGGTACTCCAAAAATCGGTAAAAAAGCCCCCATTTTTTTCAACATCAACCATATATTTTTTGTGTACTTTGGGGTAAATGGTATGCAACCCATGCGCTAAACAACCTATGGTTTGTAAATTGTGTTTTAATGCCGATTTATGTGCGGTGATATCGGTGCCATAAGCAAAACCCGAAACAATAATGGGGTTAAAAGGTGTCAGTGTTTCAACCAGTTTTTTACAAAATGCCACGCCATTGGTGGTTATTTTTCTGGCGCCAACAATACTTATAATACGCTGTTGTTTTAAATTGATGTTTCCTGATTGAAATAATAAAATAGGCCCATCAATACAGTGTTTAAGCTTTTCAGGGTAGCTGTCGCCTTTAAAGTATAAAACCTTGAGTTGATTTTCTTTTATAAATTGAATTTCTTTTTCGGCTTCTTTTAAATGGTGCGATTTAAACAAGTCATTTAAAGTAATCGTACCGATACCATCAATTTTAAGCAGATTTTGTTTTTTTTCTTTTAAAACCGCTTCGGCAGAACCACAATGTCCAATGAGTCTTTTGGCTGTTATATCGCCAATATTGGGCACATGTTGTAAGGCTAAAGTGTAAAGTAAATCATTTTCCGTCATGGTAAACATTTGGTTTTAAAATCACACCAATTTAATTATAAAATATAACATATAAACGGTCTCTTTTTAGCTATAATTTCGTTAAAAAAATAAAACGTAACTAAGGCTATGTTTTTCTTTTCTGCCTTATTCTAACTAAAAATAGTTCCATTTATTTATGCAACATTTTACAACTAAATTGGTGTTACAATAAAAGAATTTTTCGACTGTTAATAAATACTTCAGCTTAAATTTTATCTGAAAGCATATTTTTTTAACTTTGTTTTTATGCAACTAGAAACCTACATCAGCGATTTACTTTATAGATATGAGTGCGTTACCATTCCGGAGTTCGGATCTTTTTTAACGCAGCGTGTATCGGCAACCATTAATGATTCAACAAATGCGTTTTATCCGCCAAAAAAAGCAGTGTCTTTTAACGAGCAGATTCAACAAAACGATGGTTTGTTGGCACATTATATTGCCGATGTAGAAAAAATTCCGTTTGAAACTGCCACAAAAAAAATTGCTAAACGAGTTAAATTACTTAAATCATATTTAACCCAAGGTGAAACGCTAACGTTCAGTAATATTGGCGAAATGGTATTTAACGATGAAGGTAAGATTTTGTTCGAACCCACTTATAACCTTAATTATTTAACCGATTCTTTTGGATTGTCTCAATTCGTTTCACCATCTGTTACACGTGAGGATTACAAAAAAGAAGTAGAGCAAATTGAAAAGGTTATTCCGCTTACCGTTACCCCCGAAAAACGTAAATCTCGACCATATTTAAAATATGCTGCCGTAGCCTTAGTAGCCTTAACACTTGGTGGTTTTGTTGCTTCGAATTTTTATGTAAATCAAATTGAAACACATAATCAATTAGCGCAAGAAGAAGCTACAAAGCAATTGGATAATAAAATTCAACAAGCAACTTTTAGTTTAAATCCGTTGCCTGCCATTACTCTAAATGTAACCAAACAAACGGGTAATTATCATATTGTTGCAGGAGCTTTTAGAGTAGAAGAAAACTGCAATAAAATTATAGCGCAATTAAAAAAGGAAGGCTTTAATGCCAGAAAAATTGGTGTAAACAAATACGGTTTGCACGAGGTGGTATATGCCAGTTACGAAACGGGTAAAGAGGCTCTTAAGGCCATTCGTGACATTAGAAAAACACACAACAAAAATGCGTGGTTGTTGGTTAAAAAACTAGATTAACTTCTAAAACAATTCAAGGCTTTTTTACTTCTTTAATATTTAAAAGCACAGTACCTTTGCAGCATTGTTAAAACAAAAGTGATGCAAGCAAAAACACCCGAGCAATCTAAAACAACCATGACAGACATGGTTTTACCCGGTGAAACCAATCCATTAAACAATTTATTTGGTGGCGAATTACTCGCACGTATGGATCGTGCCGCAAGTATTGCCGCTCGTCGCCACAGCAGGCGCATTGTGGTTACTGCCTCGGTAAACCATGTGGCGTTCAATAAAGCGGTGCCTCTGGGCAGTGTGGTAACGGTTGAAGCCAAAGTGTCCCGTGCCTTTAAAACCTCCATGGAAGTGTTTATTGATGTTTGGATTGAAGACCGCGAATCGGGCGAAAAATCTAAAGCCAACGAAGCTATTTATACATTTGTTGCCGTAGATGATACGGGCAGACCCATTTCGGTGCCAGAAGTGCATCCGCAAACCGATTTGGAAAAAGAACGATTTGATGCTGCATTGCGCCGTAAGCAATTAAGCCTTCTGTTGGCAGGTAAAATAACACCAAATAAAGCCACCGAACTCAAGGCATTGTTCGAGTAAATAATTCCTAAACTAAATATATTTATGGAATTTTGGGCGTTCTCTGCGCTCATACCTACAAGGTTTCCAAAACCTTGCAGGATCACTTCGGTCGGGCTTTCCGCTATATCTTTTGCTTTTTGTCATTCCTGCGCAGGCAGGAATCCACTAATTAAATTACGGTTTTTCTAAGTGATTTACTAATTTACCTAAAAAGCAAAAGGATGTCGCTGCAATCCCTAACGCGCTTTTTTGCTATTGTATAATATAGGCATGTACACTCTCGTATATTTGCTTAATTTTGTCAAAATAATTAATAGTAATAAGAAATAGTAAATTACCTGTGGGAAGTAAAAACAAACTCAAACGCTTTAAAGAAAACGAAACCTTCAAAAATGTTTTCCAACCCAAACGGGACGAATTGGTTAATTCAAATTTCAATTTAAAAGGAAATTGGAGAACAACAGTCTTTAAAAACGATAATCCATTAATTTTAGAATTAGGCTGCGGAAAAGGCGAATATAGCGTCGCTTTGGCCCAAAAATATCCCAATAAAAATTTCATAGGTATCGATATAAAAGGCGCACGTTTTTGGAGAGGTGCAAAAACGGCCATTGAAGAAAAAATAGATAACGTGGCATTTCTTCGCATGCAAATCGAACTTATAGATTATGCTTTTGCCGAAAACGAAGTGGACGAAATTTGGATTACCTTCCCCGATCCGCAAATAAAATACAAACGCACCAAACACCGCATGACTAACCCCGAGTTTTTAAAACGCTACAAGCAAATATTAAAACCAGAAGGTGTGGTAAACTTAAAAACCGATAGCGAATTTATGCACGGTTACACCCTTGGTTTATTGCATGGCGCAGGACACGAGGTGCTTTATGCCAACCATAACGTTTACAAACAAGAAGGCAGTCCCGAAGAAGTAACCAGCATTCAAACCTATTACGAATCGCAATATTTAGAGCAAAACAAACCAATTACGTATATTAGGTTTAAAATTAACGGTTAGTGGATATTACTTTTATCTTTTTTTTAGGATTAATTATAGCGTTAGTTGGCGTAATTCCGCCGGGGCTGTTAAACATGACAGCCGCTAAAATAAGCTTAAAAGAGGGACATTCGCGAGGTATTGTGTTTTCCATTGGGGTTTGCGTTATTGTTACGGCTCAAACTTATATTGCCGCTATTTTTGCACGGTATTTAAGCAACCATCCCGAAGTTATCGATGTGCTGCAACGTGTTGCATTTGTTATTTTTGTTCTTATAACCATTTATTATCTGTTTATTGCCAAAACACAACCTAAAAAACAAGCTTCGCCTAAAATAAGAAGCAAACACAGTCGTTTTTTTCACGGAGTATTTTTATCGGCAATTAATGTGTTTCCCATACCGTATCAAGCCTATATGACCATTACTTTGGCATCGGTAGGTTGGTTGGATTTCGATCAAATAAGTATTATTTCGTACGTTGCAGGAGCCACCACCGGATCGTTTGTAATGCTGTATATGTACATATTCTTTTTCGATAAAATAAAAGAAAAGTCAGTGACCTCTCAAAAAAGCATGAATCTTATTATTGGTGGTATAACGGGAGTAATTTCCATAGTAACGTTAATAAATATCATAAAAGAATTGTAGTTATGAAACCAGAAACTTTAAATTTCTTCGATAAAGTTTACGCAGTCGCTCGATTGATTCCTTACGGAAAAGTAACAAGCTATGGTGCCATTGCCAACTATTTAGGTGCTGCAAAAAGTGCGCGAATGGTGGGCTACGCCATGAATGGCTCGCACGGAAAAGCTGTGCCAGCGCACCGTGTTGTAAATAGAAAAGGCTTATTAACGGGAAAACACCATTTTGATGGCACCAATTTAATGCAGCAACTTTTGGAAAGCGAAGGGATTGAGGTTATCGATAACCAAATTCAAAATTTAGATTCTGTTTTTTGGGACCCTTCAAAGGTATTGTAGTTTGTCATGCTGTCCCGATAGCTATCGGGATTTTTACAGCATCTTATCAAATTTATCGCCTTTCCAATAATTAAAGGTCTTTTTATTAATCGCTATTTTCTTTAAAAATTTACGATCAACCAATTCTTCAATGTCGGTTCTGGCAGTTTGATTGGTAATGTTAAAGGTGTTTTCAATTTCTTTTACAGTAAAAAACCGATTATTATCATCTTCAATTTTTTGAAGAATAGTGGCTTGTCTTTCATTGATGCCATCTAGTTTTAAATATTTTGAAAGCTTCGATTGTTCTTTCTTTTTCTTAGCAACGTAAGTTTTTAGTTCTTCAAAAGCGCGCATTAATACTTTTACTTGATAATGAATAAAATAGGTGACATCCATATCATCAATTTCAGTATATAAATAGGCTTTTTCATATTGAACTTTGGTTTTCATAATCACTCTTGAAATAGATAAATATTCCGTTAGCCAATACCCATTTTTTAATAAATACCAATAAAAAATAGCACGTGCTGTTCTTCCGTTGCCATCTACAAATGGGTGAATGTAACCCATTAAAAAATGTAGAATACTCGCCTTTACAATGGGATGAATAAAATCTTCTTTTGGGTTGTTATTAAAAAATTCACAAAACGATTGCATCAAAGCATCAAGTTCTTCAAATTTTGGCGGCGTATGAACAATTTCTCCAGTTATTTCATTCATCACATGAACTTCGTTGGTGTTTCTAAAAACGCCCACGTTTTCAACTTCTAAAGTGTTTTCGGTAACCAAACGATGAATATCATATAATTTTTCAACAGAAATATTATCATCTTGATGCTCACTTATATATTGAATGGTTTTGTAATTATTCAATATCATTTGCTCGCTTTTGTTTTTAGGCTTTTTATTTTTACGTAGCATGTCTTTAGCCTTAACCCGCGTGGTCGTTGCGCCTTCAATCATGGAAGAAAAAATGGATTCTTCCATTAAAGCGTTATTAAGGTAGCTTTGTTTGTCTATATCTGAAAGCAGTTTTTCTTTTTGTAAACCTGCACCGAAATTGAAATCTAGATAGTGGAGTTTCTTTTGAAGAAATTCATTAACATTATAACTAGCCCATATTGATTTTTTTAAATGTGCTGATTTGATAGTTATGTTCTTTGAATTTAAGCTTCGTTTAAATTTGACATTTTGCCAAATATCTTCGGGAACTGCATTTTTATATTTTAGATACTTAACACTATCCCAGTATAAATATTCATTTTCAATTTTATTGAATACTTCAGGGTTTAAGTTTCTTGGAAAATTCAATAAACCTTTTTGTAGAATAATATCTGAACCTAATTCGAATTTCGGCGCTTTCTCAATCATAATCAACTAATATTTCCTAATTTATGTAAAATTTACAAATATCATCAAATATACAAAATATATAATTATATCCTAATTATTCAAAAATTTACAAATAATCACAATTTACCACTTAAACTTGCAAGCCCAAATAGTTCAAAAATCATTTCAATAAAATGGCTTTAAAATCTAAACAATTCACTGTATATTTGTACTTTAGAATAAATCTAAATTAAACACCGTGAAATTAAATAAACAAGATATACTAAAAGCACTCGAATCCATTACCGTTCCTGGTGAAGGTATGAATATGGTTGAGAGCAAAGCCGTAAAAAACGTCATCACTTTTGGCGACGAAGTTATTGTCGATATTACCATTGCTAACCCGAGTTTGCAGGCCAAAAAACGTGTTGAGGTGGATATCCTAAAAACCATCCACGAGCAAGTTTACGAAAAAGCCAAAATTACCGTAAACGTAAAAGTGGAGGCGCCGGTAAAACCAAAAGCGAATGTTATAAAAGGTGCTGCGGTGCCTGGTTTAAGAAATATTATAGCCATTGCTTCCGGAAAAGGAGGCGTTGGAAAATCTACCGTTACGGCAAATTTAGCGGTAACTTTGGCTAAAATGGGCTTTAAAGTAGGTGTGTTGGATGCCGATATTTACGGGCCATCAATCCCTATTATGTTTGATGTTGAGGCAGAACGCCCTTTGGCTGTAAACATTGGTGGAAAATCTAAAATGAAACCTGTTGAAAATTACGGTGTTAAAGTATTGTCGATTGGCTTTTTTACAAAACCCAATCAAGCCGTAGTTTGGCGTGGACCCATGGCAGCAAAAGCGTTGAATCAAATGATTTTTGATGCGCATTGGGGTGAACTCGATTTTATGTTGGTTGATTTGCCACCGGGAACTGGCGATATTCATTTAAGTATCATGCAATCGCTCCCAATTACCGGCGCTGTTGTGGTTAGTACGCCGCAAAATGTAGCTTTGGCCGATGCTAAAAAAGGCGTGGCTATGTTTCAACAAGAGAGCATTAATGTACCCGTTTTAGGAATTATTGAAAATATGGCTTACTTTACGCCAGCCGAACTGCCTGACAACAAATATTATATTTTCGGACAAGAAGGAGCCAAACATCTTTCAGAAGATTTAAAGGTACCCTTTTTAGGGGAGTTGCCTTTGGTGCAAAGCATTCGAGAAGCGGGTGATGTTGGGCGACCGGCAGCCTTACAAACGGCAACACCATTAGAGCAGGCTTTTGAGAAAATAACTCAAAATGTAGTTCAAGAAGTGGTAAGACGAAATGATGATTTGCCACCAACTGAAGCTATAAAAATTACAACAATGGCTGGATGTTCAGCAGTTAAAAAATAGGTTATGACATCAGAAGAACTTAAGTTAAATGTAGAAAAAGCACTGGAGGAAATCCGTCCGTTTTTGCAGAGCGATGGTGGCGATATTTCGCTGTTATCCATTGAGGAAGATAATACTTTGGTTAAGGTGCAATTGCAAGGTGCTTGTGTGGGATGTAGTGTTAATCAAATGACTCTTAAATCTGGTGTAGAAATGACTATTAAAAAACATGCGCCACAAATTAAGCAGGTTATAAATGTTGAAGCCTAATCAATTTTCAAAAATTTTTTAAAAAGTAATTATGGGTGTGCTTAATAAACGCGCCCTTTTGTATTGAAATTACAATATGGAACAAGACATAAATATAAAAATAACAGACAGAGATGGGGTTACCCACGAGATTGTTGCTCCTACCGATATGGCCATGAACCTTATGGAAGTGGTTAGGTCCTACGAGCTTGCTCCAGAAGGCACCATTGGTGTTTGCGGTGGTATGGCCATGTGTGCATCCTGCCAATGTTATGTTATTTCAGAACATGAACTCCCCGAAATGACAGATGATGAAGAAGCTATGCTTTCTGAAGCTTTTGATGTTAAAGATAATAGCCGTTTGGGATGTCAAATACAAATGACCCCAGAGATGGAAGGTTTGGTTGTGGAGCTTGCTCCAGAGAGCTAATTTTACGCGATAGTTGAGGTTTTATTAGTCCAAAAATCACTTCTAAGTTTTAATCTTCATTTACCAACAAAAATAGAGATTATCTATTCTGAAGACGATTTACTTGCTGTGTAAATAGCATTTAAAAGACTGCTCTTTTCTTTTACGTCTTGCCCAAGTTGCCAAAACATAATGCCGCCTAACTTCTCTTTTTTGGCATATTTAGTTTTTAGTTTTACTGATACCGTATCATCAAAAGTAATAAAAATGCTATCGGAGGCATTAAATAAATAGGGCGCTTTGGCTACGGAATCCCAATACCTTTTATAATTTTTGTCGCTTTCAAATTTTTCTCTAATATCTCTGTAAACAATAGTCGCAAATGCTCCTTTATTAGCTTGATACAATCCATTGTTCATTGAAGAGACGCCTTTCCAAGCTTTGCCGTAAAAAGCAGCGCCAATTACAATTTGTTCGGGCTTTACGCCTTTGGAAATACAATAATCTACAATCATTTCGGTGGAATTTGGCTCATATTCGGTATCGTGTTCAGCAGATCTTTTTTGCATTTCTGTATAAAAATCAGCAGTTAATAAGTCTTTTAAATTTTCAGTTTTAATCCATCCCAAAGCGGTATGATGTCCTGTAAATGGGGCGTTTCCACTAACCTGATCATAAGTCATAATATTCATAAAATCAACGTACTTCATCACTTCATTAAGTTCAATATTATTGTAATACCGTTTCCAACCGGCCGAAGCAAACGTTAAGGTTTGTGTTCTCTCTAAAGTATTTAATGCTTTCCGGAGTTCTTTCATTAAAAGGGTGAAATTTTGCTTATCCTCTGGTCGTGCTTTAGTGTTCCCAGCAGGAATTCCGGGGTATTCCCAATCTATATCAATGCC
Source organism: Hwangdonia lutea (assembly GCF_032814565.1). GTDB lineage: Bacteria > Bacteroidota > Bacteroidia > Flavobacteriales > Flavobacteriaceae > Hwangdonia > Hwangdonia lutea. The sequence continues at coordinate 1,227,339 of NZ_CP136521.1, read as the reverse complement.
GTCCAAATCATATTTTTTATTAAAACGGACGACGCTTTCCACAAATTTATTTCGGGTTTCTGCAGTGTGTGCCATATCCGAAAAACCTTTGGCAGCCCAACCCCCACAGGCAACCATTACTTTAAGGTTGGGGTGTTTTTTTCTTTGTGCTACTAATTGACGGAGTTTTTCGCCATAAGAATCATTGTTGAACTTCATTTCGTTATCAATCACTTTCGTGAATGAAAAAATAATATGCGTAAGCTGATTTAATGGTAAAGTTTCAGGTTTATAATCTTTTTCAGGAACGTAGTAAGCCATTACGGCAATGGGCTTTTCAGTTTGATTTTCATCTAAAACGGCTTTGGTATTTATCGAAGATGTCGATAGTGACAAAATAAAGACGATACTATATTTTATAAGTTTCATAGCTTTAGTGTTTATAAGGTTTATTCTGTTTTATAGTCAATTAATCTTTTTGGGCCTTCAAGTAACACCCTTACAATTTGTAATGTTCCGTCTTCTTTTGTTGCAATTTGCCACTTAATTAATGAAATCTCACCATGTTCAATTTCAATACCCGTAATACTTCGCGGATGGACGCAGCTTCCATCGTTAAAAAAAGCAATATCTCCGGGTTCGGGAAATCGTGGTCTGTGTGTATGCCCAACAATGGTAAGCAAATTGTTGTTTGCGATAATCCATTTTTTGGTACGACGCTCCACTTTAATAAGCTCGGTGTAGTTTTTTGCCGGACTTGTGGGGTCTGCAATTCCCATAACGTTTAAAGGTTTCCAAAGTACCCGAACCATAAATCGGCTCCATTTCCAAAATAAATAATTCCACCAATCGGCTTGATGGCCGTGGGTTAAAAATAGTTCTTGACCCGTTTTGCTATGTTTTAGTACAATACCTTCGTGATAGTTTATATCTCCAAAAAGCTCTACTTGCTCGCCAACTTTGGGGTCAAAATAAGTTGATAAATGTTTTTTTACGTATTCCGGATTTCTGTAAACCATATCGTGGTTTCCCCAAATCATGTGTAATCGATTGGCTTTATGAAATAATTTCATAAGCATGTACACATTTTTGTGAGCGTTTAAAATAGCGTTAAACGATATGTTTTCCCAAAGTTCGTCGCCGTCACCGAGTTCGCAATACTGAAAACCCTCGGCATAATAATGTTTTAACGCGTGAAAATAAATGTTTCTGTTATTGGCAAAATCATCAGCAAAACTATTGTCGCCACGGTGGCAATCGCTAAATAAAATAAACTTGCTATCATCATCAAAATCAATGATTTTAGCATTTGCATAAACGTTATCTAATCTTTTTTTAGATGAAAACATAAAAGTAAATGTAAACAAATTTCAATAAAAAAATGCCTCCCAATTTATGAGAAGCATCTTTTGTTATTTTTAAAAATGAAATGCCCACAAGCGTGAGCTGCCCAATGCGCCTTAGTCGCTATTTAAAAGCATTAAGCCCCGTAATATCTAATCCAGTAATTAACAAATGAATGTCGTGTGTGCCTTCGTAAGTAATCACACTTTCTAAATTCATGGAATGGCGCATAATGGAATATTCGCCGGTAATGCCCATACCGCCTAACATTTGTCGCGCTTCGCGGGCAATATTAATTGCCATATCCACATTGTTACGTTTTGCCATCGATATTTGCGCCGATGTGGCTTTATCCTCATTTCGCAACACACCCAGTCTCCAGGTTAAAAGTTGCGCTTTGGTGATTTCGGTAATCATTTCAGCTAATTTCTTTTGTTGCAATTGAAATTGCCCAATGGGTTTTCCGAATTGCATACGTTCTTTACTGTATCTTAAAGCCGTATCGTAACAATCCATGGCAGCGCCAATCGCGCCCCATGCAATGCCGTAACGTGCAGAATCCAAACAGCCAAGTGGTGCGCCTAAACCAGATTTGTTAGGTAACAAGTTTTCTTTTGGTACCTTAACGTTATCGAAAATGAGTTCGCCCGTTGCGCTGGCACGAAGCGACCATTTGTTATGTGTTTCGGGCGTTGAAAAGCCTTCCATTCCGCGCTCAACAATTAATCCGTGAATACGCCCTTCTTCATTTTTTGCCCAAACTACTGCAATTTCAGCAAAAGGCGCATTGCTAATCCACATTTTGGCACCGTTTAAAAGATAGTGATCGCCCATATCTTTAAAATTGGTAGTCATACCGCCAGGGTTACTGCCGTGGTCGGGTTCGGTTAAACCGAAACAACCAATCCATTCGCCACTAGCCAGTTTTGGTAAGTATTTTTTACGCTGTGCTTCGTTGCCGTATTTCCAGATAGGATACATAACCAAAGACGATTGCACCGATGCCGTACTGCGCACACCAGAATCTCCGCGCTCAATTTCTTGCATAATCAATCCATAAGAAATTTGGTCCAATCCAGCACCGCCATATTCTTCAGGGATGTATGGGCCAAAGGCTCCAATTTCTGCCAATCCGTTTACAATTTGTTTTGGGAATTCGGCTTTTTGGGCGTACTCTTCGATGATTGGAGACACATCGCGTTTAACCCATTCTCTAGCGGCATCGCGCACTAGTTTGTGTTCTTCGGTTAAAAGCTCGTCTAAATTGTAATAGTCTGGAGCTTCAAATAAATCTGGCTTCATTTTTAGATTCGTTTTTATGTTAAAAAAGCAGCCTATTAATATATCTTAATTTTGGCTTGCTATTTTTAAGATTTTAGCATTATAAGTCCTCAAATTTAACTAATCCATATTGAATGGGTTACATTTTTATGTAGAAATCTTTTGTTAAATTGATGTAGTCTTGGGTGTATTGATGCCTCTCGGTTTCAATAATTAATTCAGACTTTTCAAGAGCGCTACCTTGACTTGGCTCAGTACAGGTTTCGCGGAAAGAAAATGCTAATAAACTTCGTTTTATAGTTGATGTTTGATTCCCTTTAATATGTAATATTCTGTTTGGAAATAAGTTTGCTTTTGACGCTAAATCGATAAAACTAACTTCTTCCTTAAAAGGAATAATCACACAGAAAGTACCATGTTTCGAAAGCAATTTTGAAACACACTCTATAAGATGTTCAAAGGGCATTGCATCGTTAAATCGGGCTAAATCGCGTGATTTATTTTCGGTTTTATAATCTTCAGAATAGAATGGCGGATTGGAAACGATTAAATCGTATTTATCATCAATTTCTTCTGTAAATTCTTTAAGTGATGCGTGGTAGCAAAACAGTCGATCGCCCCAAGGGGATGCTTCAAAATTATCGACACATTGTTCGTAGGCATTGTCGTTAATTTCAATGGCGTCAATTAATTCAGCGTTGCTGCGTTGAGCGAGCATAAGTGAGATAACACCTGTTCCTGCGCCAATATCCAAAACAGAAAACGGATTGTTTTTTAATGAGCACCAAGCCCCAAGTAAAACACTGTCTGTTCCAATTTTCATGGCGCATCGGTCTTGTTTGACTGTAAATTGTTTGAATTTAAAAGGTTTGCTCATGCCTGTCTTTCCTGCGAAGGCGGGAATCCATTTTAAAATTATGTATAATGATTTAAATCCCTGTCATCGCAGGAATACAATCATGCTTCTAAATATAAATCAATCAAGCCTTCAGGTGTTTCCACTAAAATCGTTTTATTTTCTCGATCTACTTTTAAAATAAATTCGTCGTTCATAGGTATTAAAATTTCAATACCGTCTCGGTCAATTTCAAAAAGCGATTGTGCCGTAGAATCGTTAATGCCCTTTAAAACCCCAACTTTACCAAAGTTTTTATCTTCAATGGTAAATCCAATAACTTCGTGAAAATAAAACTTATCGCCTTCTAGTTTTGGTAATAGGTCGAGCGGTAAATACAAATGGCTTTTCATAATAGCATCTGCATCGGCTTCGGTATTTACGTCTTCAAATTTGATGCGTAATAATTCAGATTTATGAAGTTGAGAGCTTTCAACAAAAAATGGAATTAGATTATTTCTTAGCTCTAAAAATACAGCATCGAGGTTTTCGTAAATATCAGGTTCGTCGGTGTCTAGTTTTGCAAGAACCTCGCCTTTAAAACTGTATTTTTTTACAATTTTACCTAAATAAAAGCAGTCTTTTTTTTGCATTGAAAGTTCATTTTTTTTCATTTCCGCGAAAGCGGATATCTCAACCTGTCAGTTCGAACGCAGTCAAGAATTATTTTGAATGTCAATTTTATGGCATCTCGTCTGCGTTCGATGTGACGTTTTTAGATATAAAAAACTCCGATAAAAGTTATCGGAGTTTAAAAGTATAAAAATAAAAGTTTTTATTCTTCTTCGTTAGAAGCCTTGGCTTCCTCAGGAGCAGCATCTTCAGCTACTTCTTCTTCAACAACAGGAGCAGCTGCAGCTATTCTTGCTTCGTTAACTGCTTTTTCGGCAGCTAATGCTTCAGCTTTTGCTTTAGCTTCAGCTTCAGATAAACCATCGGCTTTTGCTTGAATTTTGTTTGCTTTTTCTTCTAACCAAGCTGTAAATTTTGCTTCAGCTTGCTCTTCGGTCAGCGCCCCTTTTCTAACACCACCTGCTAGATGATTTTTTAATAAAGCACCTTTGTAAGATAATAGGTTTTTTGCCGTGTCAGTTGGTTGTGCACCATTCTGTAACCATTTTACAGCGCCATCAACGTCTAATTCAACCGTTGCTGGATTTGTGTTGGGGTTGTAAGCACCTAATTTCTCTAAGTATTTACCATCTCTTTTTGAACGCGAGTCTGCTGCTACGATCCAATAGTAAGGTTTTCCTTTTTTACCGTGTCTTTGTAATCTAATTTTTACTGGCATAATAATTAATTATTTGAGGTTCTCGACCTCGGTTATTAATTGAAAAAAATTTCTTGAAGTTTTGCTTCAAGATTTCCGTTTAAATTGTCATTCCCGAGAAATCGGGAATCCCAACAAAGAAATTTGATTTTATTTCTAAATGAGAAATATTTCAAATGAAAAATCCTTTATTGAGGGCGCAAAGATACTATATTTTTTTAATTATCAGTATTTTATTTAGAATAATAAACAAACTGGAGATGGTAATTCTACAGCATGTAAAAAACGGAGTGTTCCGCTAATTTCATCAATTTTAAAAACAGAAATATTGTTGCTTTTTTGATTGGCTACCAACAAGAATTTACCCGTTGGGTCTATGGTGAAATTTCGTGGCCAATCGCCGTGAACACTCATGTTTTGTGTTTTGTTTAACTTGCCAGAAACGGTATCTCGCTTAAAAACAACAATTGAATTTTCGCCCCGATTTGAGCCGTATAAAAATTGTTCATCTTTAGATAAATGAATATCGGCACAGTAACTTTCCCCTTTAAAATTAGCATCTAAAGTTGATAGTGTTTCAATGAGTTCAAACCCATTTTCTGTTTTTTTAGCAGACGTAATCGTGCTAGAAAGCTCGTTTATAATGTAAATAAAATTGCCGTCTTTTGTTAACGAAAAATGCCTCGGACCAGAATTTTCATCCAGATTTACAATAGATGGAGAAACCAACTCATATTTATCGCTGTTCAATCGATAACTAAAAACGGCATTACGCCCCAAATCTGAAACCAATAAATCGTCCTTAAAAAACTGTGCCGAATGTGCATGAGAAGCGATGCTGTCTGTTTTATGGTCTATAACCTGAAAGGCTTCATTTAAAGCACCATCATTTTTAATCGTGTGTAGCGAAAAATTCCCGCCCGTATAGTTTGATACGACAGCCTTGTCTCCTTGTTCGTTAACAGCTACATGGCAAGGATGCGCGCCTTCAGTACTTACTTTATTTATAAATGTTAAGGTTTTGTCGTTTTCAACTTTAAAGGCTGAAATATGGCCGTTGTCATTTTCATTTACGGCGTACATGAAATTTTTATCGGGCCAATAGCTTATAAATGAAGGGTTTTCAGAGCTTGCGGCTAATTGTTTATTGGTTAATTCGCCACTTTCAGAATTAAACTCGAATTGATAAATGCCTTCGCTTGCGCCATTGGTATAGGTGCCAACATATAGTGTGTTCATTTTTTGGTTGCAATTAAAAAATAAAAGTGTAACTAAAATAATGCTGTATCGGGTATTCATAAAGTGTTTTAATTAAGAAACCTCTAAAATATGATAAAATAGAGAGGTTTTGTTAACGTTTCTTAATTTTTTCACAAACCCTGTTAAATCCCTTGACATAGGGGTTTTCTTATTGTATATTAAAGTAAACGATGTAAAACAATACACATCTTTAAACAACGTATTGAAAACTTGAAGATTAAACTAATTATTTATATGTGCTTAATAATTAGTTTAATCACCAAAGGTGGCATTTAACTTTTGAAAACCAATTAAAATAAGCACATGAAATTTAAAATGAAAATGATATTATGAGTTACAGTGAAGAAATTTCAAACAAATTAAATGAATTATTAATTAAGAATTACGATGCCGAAAAAGGGTATTTGAATGCGGCTGAAAATGTGGATAGTCCAACCTTAAAAATTTTCTTTAAACGAAGAGCTTCAGAGCGCAGCGAATTTGCTAAAGAATTAAGAACCGAAATTTTGCGTTATGGCGAAATACCCGAAGATTCCGGTAGTTTTAAGGGTACAATGCACAGAAACTGGATGAGCTTAAAATCGCTATTCACATCAAACGATGAGGAAGCTATTTTAGAAGAAGCCATTAGAGGCGAAGAAGCGAGTCTTGAAGAGTATAATCAAATTTTAAAAGACAGAACTTTGCCACCAACAATAGATACACTATTGTTTAAACAAAAAAATGCGATACAAGCTGCAATTAATACTGAAAAAGTACACGAAGAATTAGTGTCGTAAAAGTAGGTTAGCTTTGGATAACAGAAGCGCAACCCTCCCGATAACTATCGGGAGGGTTGCGTTTTTTTGTTTTGTTCACAACTCTTAAAAACTTCACTTAAAAAAAGTATAAATTCTATGTATTTTTATAGGCTAAGTTTTGTTTTTTTAAACGACTTAACTACAACCTTTTAAACTTTAAGAATGTACTTAATTTTCGATACAGAAACCACAGGATTACCAAAGCGATGGGACGCACCCATTACAGATACTGATAACTGGCCAAGGTGTATACAAATTGCATGGCAATTGCACGATGCGATGGGTAACTGTATCGATCATCAAGATTATTTGGTGCAACCAGATGGGTTTAACATCCCGTATGATGCCGAAAAAATTCACGGTATTTCTACCGAATTAGCTCATGAACAAGGCGTGCCGTTGGCCGAGGTTTTAGAAAAATTTAATGAAGCTTTGTGCAAAACCAAATTCGTGGTTGGGCAAAACGTAAAGTTCGATTTAAACATTATGGGCGCCGAATTTGTACGTGGTGATGTGGCAAACCAATTGCAGGAACTGCCCGTTTTAGACACCTGTACCGAGCATACTGCGAGTTTGTGTCAAATTCCTGGTGGACGTTATGGCAAGTTTAAATTACCGACTTTAACCGAGCTTCACGAGTTTTTGTTTAATACACCTTTTGCCGAAGCCCACAACGCCACAGCAGATGTCGAGGCGACCACACGTTGTTTTTTAGAGTTGATTCGATTGGGAGAATATACCAAGGAACAATTGGATGTTCAACCTGATTATTTTGAGAATTTCAAAAAAGAAAACCCCGATACCATTCAGCTTATCGGATTAAAGCACATCAATCTTAAAAAAGAAAGTGCTAAGATAAATGCGCGATTGCAAAAGGCGCAAACCGTCGATATTTCTTCGGCAGAAATCAAACAAAACGTATCCGAATTAAAGGAAGTCGATTTTGTGCATTTGCATAATCATTCCCAATTTTCGGTATTGCAATCTACCATGAGCGTGTCCGATATTGTTGCGGCGGCGGCAGAATTTAACATGCCCGCTGTGGCCCTAACAGACCATGCAAATATGATGGGTGCTTTTCACTTTGTGAATGCAGTAAACAAGCATAATAAAGATGTTAAGGCTAAAATTGAGGCTGCTAAAGCAACTGGTGAAACGGCTACCGCCAAAGAAATAAAACCCATTATTGGCTGCGAGTTTTTTGTCTGCGAAAACCATTTAGATAAAACCAGAAAAGACAATGGTTACCAAATTGTACTGTTGGCAAAAAACAAAAATGGTTACCATAATTTGGCGAAACTATCGTCGCACGCCTTTGTAAATGGCTTTTATTATTTACCTAGAATTGATAAAAAACTCATTCAAGAATATAAAGAAGACTTAATTTGCTTAACAGGAAACTTATACGGCGAAGTGCCAAGTAAAGTTTTAAATATTGGCGAAAATCAAGCCGAAGAAGCTTTGCTTTGGTGGAAAAACGAGTTTGGAGACGATTTGTATGTCGAGTTAATGCGTCATAATCAAGAAGATGAAAATCGTGTGAATCCTACGTTAATTCAACTGGCAAAAAAGCACGATGTTAAGCTGGTGGCCACCAACAACACCTATTACAGAAAGCAAGAAGATGCCAATGCACACGACATTTTACTTTGTGTAAAGGACGGCGAAAAGCAGGCCACACCCATTGGTCGTGGTCGCGGCTATCGGTACGGATTGCCCAATCAGGAGTATTATTTTAAGTCTTCTGAAGCCATGAAAAATAGCTTTAAAGATGTACCCGAGGCAATTGCAAATATTCAAGAAGTAGTCGATAAAGTTGAAGCCTTCCAATTGGCTCGCGATGTGTTATTGCCTGCCTTCGATATTCCTGAACAGTTTAAACATGAAGCCGATTTAACCGATGGCGGCAAACGTGGTGAAAACGCGTATTTACGTCATTTAACTTACGAGGGCGCGAAAAAACGCTACGGAGAAGATTTATCCGATGAGGTTAAAGAGCGTCTCGATTTTGAGTTAAGCGTTATTGAAAACACAGGGTATCCCGGATATTTCTTGATTGTTGAAGATTTTATTCGCGAAGCCCGAAATATGGATGTGTCCGTTGGTCCCGGGCGTGGTTCGGCAGCAGGTTCGGTAGTGGCATATTGCCTTTGGATTACCAATATCGATCCGCTTAAATACGATTTACTTTTTGAGCGTTTTTTAAATCCAGACCGTGTTAGTATGCCCGATATCGATATCGATTTTGATGACGAAGGTCGAAGCCGTGTAATGGATTACGTGATTGAGAAATACGGTGCCAACCAAGTCGCGCAAATTATTACCTATGGTACCATGGCAGCAAAATCCTCCATTCGAGATACGGCGCGGGTACTCGATTTACCGTTGTTTGATGCCGATAGAATTGCAAAACTCATCCCAACCATGTCTAAACTCGGAAAGATATTTGGTGTGGATGAAAAGGAGTTGGCTAAAAAATTTAGGACTGAGGATCTGGAGAAAGTTAATCAGCTTTTAAATATTTCTGAAGGTGACGATTTGGAAGCAGAAACGGTAAACCTCGCACGAACGCTTGAAGGTTCGGTGCGAAATACCGGAATTCATGCGTGTGGGGTTATCATTACCCCAGACGATATTACCAAATTCGTTCCCGTGGCTACGGCAAAAGATTCCGATTTGTACGTAACCCAATTTGATAACTCGGTGGTTGAAGATGCCGGTTTGTTAAAAATGGATTTTTTAGGGTTGAAAACGCTGACTCTAATTAAAGACACCGTAAAAATCGTAAAAGCAAAACATGGTATTCAGCTCGATCCAGATTCATTTCCTTTAGACGATGAAGAAACGTATGCACTATTCCAACGCGGAGAAACGGTTGGTGTATTCCAATACGAATCTCCGGGCATGCAAAAACACCTTAAAGATTTAAAGCCCACTGTTTTTGAGGATTTAATTGCGATGAATGCCCTGTATCGACCGGGTCCCATGGAATACATTCCGAGTTTCGTGCGCAGAAAACATGGCGACGAGGATATTGAGTACGATTTGCCAGCCATGGAAGAATACCTTAAGGAAACTTACGGTATTACGGTATATCAAGAGCAAGTGATGTTGCTTTCGCAAAAACTGGCGAATTTCTCTAAAGGTGAAGCCGATGTGTTGCGTAAAGCCATGGGAAAAAAGCAGATTGCGGTACTCGATAAAATGAAGCCGAAATTTATTGAACAAGCCAGCGCAAACGGACATGATGCCAAAATTCTAGAAAAAGTTTGGAAAGACTGGGAGGCCTTTGCGAGTTACGCCTTTAACAAATCGCATTCCACTTGTTATGCGTGGATTGCTTACCAAACGGCTTATTTAAAAGCCCATTATCCTGCCGAATATATGGCCGCAGTGCTGTCCAATAACATGAACGATATTAAGCAGGTTACCTTTTTTATGGAGGAATGTAAACGCATGAAATTAAACGTGCTCGGGCCCGATGTAAACGAAAGTTACTACAAGTTTTCGGTAAACCAAGATAATGCGGTGCGTTTTGGTATGGGCGCTATTAAAGGTGTTGGCCACGGTGCGGTGATGACGATTGTTGAAAACAGAAAAAAGGATGGCCATTATAAATCTATTTTCGATTTCGCAAAGCGGATAGATTTACGTGCAGCCAATAAAAAAGCGTTTGAAAATTTAGCATTAGCAGGGGGTTTTGATAGTTTGGCCGATACCCACAGAGCACAATTTTTTCATGATGCTGGCGATGGTATTACGTTTCTTGAAAAAGCCATAAAGTATGCTCAAAAACACAAAGAGAACGAAAACTCTGCGCAGGTAAGTTTGTTTGGTGAGGCGAGCGAAGTGCAAATTGCAGAACCCGAAGTGCCACCATGCGAAGAATGGGGTACCATGGAAAAATTGAGTAAAGAACGCGAAGTTGTCGGCGTTTATATTTCTGGACATCCGTTGGATGATTTTAAAACCGAAATGAAAACCTTTTGTAACGGTACGGTTGCCATGTTTAATAATTTAGAGCCTTACGTGAATCGGGAAATTGTTTTCGGTGGCGTAGTAACCGATGTGCAACACCGTGTGAGTAAACAGGGTAAAGGATGGGCACTATTTACTATTGAAGATTACACCGATAGTTTTGAGTTTAGAATTTTTGGTGAGGAGTATTTAAAATTCCGCCATTTTTTAATGAAAAACAATTTTGTATTTGTTAAAACTTTTGTGCGCGAAGGTTGGGTAAATAAAGACACCGGAAAGAAAAGCGACCCACGGTTGCAGTTTAATAGTTTCCAGTTATTGCACGATGTGATGGAAAATTATGCTAAAAAACTATCTATTCAAGTGGATATTAAAGACTTAAACGAACAAAAAATTGTTGCGCTAAAAGAATTAATAAATATGCATCCGGGGAATCAAGCGCTTAATTTTTTGGTGTACGATACCAAAGAAAAAATTAAATTGACCATGCCCAGTAGAAAGCAAAAAGTAAAAGTGTGCCAAGAACTTTTGGGTGAATTAGAAGCGCGGGATGTTAGGTTTAAGTTGAATTAGAATTTTAATTGAACCGTCATTCTGAGGAGCGCCAAAGCGCGACGTGAGATTCTGTTTGTTGAAAGTTCAAGATTCATTTCAAGAGATTGTTACGTCCTGCGTCCTCACAATGACGTAATGTTTAATGTTATCGTCATTCTGAGCTTTTTCACTAAAAAAAAGCGTAAGAATCTGTTGTGGATTACTTGGAGTTTTTGGACTTCGATGAACAGATTGTTACACTTCGACTGCGCTCAGTGTAAGCTGTACCTCCCTCACAATGAAAGTTTTATGTTATGCTTTCACCTCAAACTCCTCACAATCAATCCGAATTTCAGAATTCAACAATTCTTTTTCCAATAAATTGCAGTAATGTTGATTGCCGTTTTTTTGATAGAACTTGCAAGCATAACAGGTACGCTGCACCGTTAAAACACCTATTTTATTCAATTTGTAAATAAGTTTACTGAGCGTGCTGAAGGTAGATTCTAAATCGGCATCGCTAATGCCGCTTAATTGATTTTTTAAAGGTTGTGCAAAATTTTCGGTTTCTGAAATTATGCTTTTTCCAGAATCTGATAATTGTATGGCGTAGCTCCTGCTATCGGAAGTGGAGAACACCTTCTCAACCAATCCTTTATTTACCAAAACTTTAACGGCATCACTTATGGTGGGTTTTGAAACGTTGAACTCTTTGGCTAAATGGCTTACATTACAAAATTCAATTTTATGATAATTTATAAAAATGAGGATTTGGATTTGAATGGGACTCAAACCTAAACGTTTGGCCTTTTCCCAAAGTAAAACTTTAAAGGCTTCAGAAATACGCTCTAAACCAGCAACGATTTTACTGGAAACATCAGCGATTTGCTGATTGGGATTAAAAATACTATCGCTCATAAAAAAATAAATAAGGCTGTCTAAAAAGTCATTTGAATTTAATTTGTCAGGTTGAGCATGTCGAAACCAATTTTTATTATTAATAAGTTAAAATATTTCGACAAGCTCAAAATGACAAAGAGTTAGTTTTCTTAGAAAGCCCTAAAGTTAGTAATCCTAATTAAGTTAGTTGCAATTTTCCATTTCAATAATCGAAAATCCTTTATTTTGAATATCATTCATAACGGCATCAGTTGCTTGTTCAATATGACAAAAATTACAAATGTTAGATGAGATGCTTTCTGTTTTAAAAGCTTTACTTTTCAAATAACTTGCCCCATAATTTAAAATGGTTTGTTCATCTTGTAAGCTATTTGGCACCAAAATATCAAAATGCATGATTTTACCGTCTTCTCTTTTTACATAGGTGTCCCAAACTGAAACTTTCATAGTTATTTTTTTACTTTATATGGTAATGATAAATCACCGCTTGCCACACTAAACACGTCGTAAACCCCAAGCATAGGTGTGTTTTCTAAGCTGGTGTTCACTTTCATGAAAGCCGTAACCGCATCATATGAAAAATCGGTTTTGTTATTGATTCTATAATCTGGAACAATCACTTTAATGGTGTTTGCTTTTGTAATTACAGGATAACCTGGAGAGTCCATATACATAGGCATGCCTGGGTTTGTTGGCGGTAAAACTACCGAGGTATCGTCTTTTTTAAATTGCTTAACCGAGAGCCCACCTTTTACGCGTTTGTCCTCAACTAAAATCACCCAATGTGGATGCCATATCACACCATCGTTGTCGTAAATAGCATCTGAATTTTCATCCCAAAGTGGGGTGTCATCAAAGTCTGGGTGGGAGGTTAGGGCAAGTGCGACAATACCTTCGGTCTGGTTAAAACCTACATCTGTTGGCTTTAAACTTGCTGGAAATACATAACCTAAAACGGGAGCGCCATCTAACTGGCCTGCTTTTTTAGGTGTTGTTTCGCCAGCATTACCTTTTACTGCAATTTCCCATACCGTGATGTTTAAATTTGAATCGTGGGTAACTTGGGTAGAGGTAATTGCGAAATTATCGTTTTGATATTGAGGGTCTTGCCCTTGGCTCCATGCTGTGTGTAAAAACAGCACTGCTATTAATAATACTATTGATTTCATAAGTTTGTTATATTTTAAAAATTAGGATTCCTAACTAATTAAACTAAAAAAAATTAGCCTTTTACAGCGTCCATTGAAGCACCAAAGTTTATATGAAGTACATTTCCGTTTGGCGTTACCAAAGCTGGAACCGATTTTACGCCGGCTTTTTCAGCTTCTGGAATTCTTGAGTTGTCTTCGCCAAAATGTACGATTTCTACATTTTCTGCTCCTATTAAATTAACAATGTCGTGTTCTGCGCTTACACATACAGGACATCCTGCGTGATAAAAAATTGATTTACTCATAATATTTGGTTTTAAAAATCATTAGGCTGTAAATATAGTTAGGAATCCTAACTAAATAAAATATTTTAACATTTATTTTAATTTTACTGTCATTCTTAGCCTTTTTTAATTAGAAAGAAGTATGACCATTTGGAGTTGATTACTTCGAATCATGATTAGATTCTCTATTAACAGATTGTTACAGTCGTACCTCCTTCACAATGACGTAATTTTTAAGCCTTATTATCTAAATAATTCTCTAAACTGCCCAGTTTGTCATCCCAGAATTGCTCATAAAATTTCAACCATTTATTAACTTCTTGAAGTTCTTTTGGGTTGGCATTACAAAAACGTTCGCGACCTTCGGCTTCAATGTAAACCAATCCAGCGTCCTCTAAGGTTTTAATGTGCTTGGTAACTCCTTGCCTTGTCATTTCAAATTGATTGGAAATTTGGGTAATGGACAGCGCTGAGGTAGCAATAACCAAGGCATGAAAAATATCACGCCTTGTGGGATCTGCTATAGCTTTAAAAAGTTTGGTGATTTTATCCTGCATTAACCTCTTGTTTTAAATAACTGGTTAAACCAGAGATGCAGGCATCCCAACCACCGTTGAAACTTTCGAACATGGCTATGGCGGTATCTCCCGCATAGTTGGAAATGTCAGAATGTTCTAAAGTAAGTTTTGTACCGTTTTTGGTGGCTTCCAGTTCCCATTTTACGGTGGTCTCGACTTTGGTGTCGCCAACTATCCAGGTGTATATCAGCACATACGGATTTGCTTTTTTTACTTCACCGGTAATAGTTGTGCAGCCTTTTTCGTTAGGTTCGGAAGTAAATACGTATTTATAGCCTTTTTCAGCTTTAAAATCCGCTTTAATAAACCATGTTGAAATTTCTTCGGCTTTTGTAATAGCGTTCCAAACCGCATCGATATTGTGTTTTAACACGGTTTCTTTTTTAATAACATCATTCATAATTATTTGTTTTTTGATTAATATGCAACTTTGTGGTTGCTAAATTAGAATAAATATTTTTAATACGCAACTTTTTGGTTGCGTAATTGAAATTTTGAATGATGTTCTGCATTGCGCAAGGGATAGTAGTGGCATCCTTTTTTGCCATTAAAGCAAAAAAGATATAGCGGATAGCCCGACCTCCCGATAGTTATCGGGAGTGGTTGCGCCCTAAAAAAATTGAAATAACCTAATCCAATAAGGTTATAAATAAAACAAATTGTTGGTTTGTAAGCTATAGAGAATATTTTGACTAAATTTGTAAATAAATAAAAAAGTAAAACCTATTAAAATATAAAATTATGGCATTAGAAATAACAGATGCAACGTTTGAAGAAACAGTTTTAAAAAGCGATAAGCCTGTACTAGTTGACTTTTGGGCAGCGTGGTGTGGACCGTGTAGAATGGTTGGCCCAGTTATTGAAGAAATTAGTGGCGAATACGAAGGTAAAGCTGTTGTAGGTAAAGTTGATGTTGATGCAAATCAGGAATTTGCCGCAAAATACGGTGTGCGTAACATCCCTACGGTATTGGTTTTCCAAAACGGAGAAGTTGTTGGAAGACAAGTTGGTGTAGCGCCTAAAAATGCTTATACTGATGCTATTGATGCGCTTTTGTAACGGATAGTTAAAAAGAAAAACGAAAAGGTTTGCCATTTATGGTGAACCTTTTTTTATTTTAGATGCAAAATTAAAATACAAATTATGGACAAAAATAAAGTTCAGGATGCTATTGATAGCAAATTAATTGAAGCGCGCAAAGTGTTTTTGTGGGGACAGGTTGATGACGATTCTGCAAAACATGTTATAGACAGGTTACTGTATTTAGATGCTTTGGAAACCAAGGATATACATTTATATATAAATAGCCCAGGCGGTTACGTAACCTCTGGTTTTGCTATTTACGATTGTATGAAATCGTTAAACAGCGAGGTTTCTACAATTTGCACAGGTTTAGCGGCATCAATGGGTTCTATTTTACTATCGGCTGGCCAAAAAGGCAAACGTTTTATACAACCCCACGCACGTGTAATGATTCATCAACCCAGTGGTGGCGCACGAGGGCAAGCTTCGAATATAGAAATTCAGGCCAAGGAAATACTTAAAACCAAAGAACTTGGAGCTCAAATTTTAGCCGATAATTGTGGGCAATCATTTGAAAAAATAATGAAAGATTTTAATCGCGATTATTGGATGGGCGCTGAAGAATCGGTTGCTTATGGGATTGTTGACGCGGTTATTTAGAAAATAGAAGATAGAAAAGAGAAAAAAGAAGAATTTTGAGTTTTTTTATGCTTGTTTCTTGACTCTAACAGCGAAGCGGTCTAACATCTTAAACATGGATTTACAGCACGAACTTAATAAAGCCAGTGGATTTAAAAACCTGGAATTACTTGCAAAACGAGTGGTCGAGGGGTTTATTGCTGGGATGCACAAGAGTCCGTTTCATGGGTTTTCGGCCGAATTTGCCGAACATAAAATATACAATCAAGGCGAAAGCACACGGCACATCGATTGGAAGCTATTTGCAAAAACCGATAAACTTTACACCAAGCGATACGACGACGAAACCAATTTGCGCTGTCATATTATTATAGACAACAGCAGCTCGATGCATTATCCGGAGATGGACGATTTTTCGATTGATAAACTTAATAAAATTGGGTTTTCAGTATTGGCTTCGGCAGTATTAATGCACATGCTTAAAAAACAGCGCGACGCTGTGGGTTTAAGTATATATAGTGATAATTACGATTTTTATGCCCCGGAAAAAGGGAGCGAACGCCACCATCGAATGTTATTGAATCAACTTAGTGATGCCGTGGTTTCGAAACCTTTGAATAAAACGACCGAAACGTATAGATACTTACATCAAATAGCAGAAAAGATTCATAGGCGATCCATGATTTTTCTGTTTACGGACATGTTTCAAACTTCCGAGGATGAGGTCAAATTATTTGAGGCTTTACGTCATTTAAAATATAATAAACATGAGGTTATATTATTTCATGTAATTGATAAAGATAAAGAACTAAAGTTCGATTTTGATAATAAACCCAAGCGCTTTATCGATGTTGAAACAGGAGAACACATTAATTTGTATGCCGATGCCATTAAAGACAACTATAATAAAGCCGTAAGCAATTATTTTGATGCATTGCGCTTAAAATGTGGGCAATATAAAATTAAGTATGTGGAAGCAGACATCAATAACCATTTTAATAATGTACTAACCACGTATATGGTGGAGCGTCAAAAATTTGTTTAGCCATTTTTTTATGAAAAAACACAAAAAAAGATTTGAGATATAAAAAAAGGCGTGTATATTTGCAACCGCAATAATGCAACGGTCTGGTAGTTCAGTTGGTTAGAATGTCGCCCTGTCACGGCGAAGGTCGCGGGTTCGAGTCCCGTCCAGACCGCAAAAAATTGCTATAAGAAAGCTCTGAGAAATTGGGGCTTTTTTTGGCAAAAGCAAGATGTTGTGTTGTTCCTAGAGAAATCTAGGACGTAGTTATACCAGTAATCCCGATAGCTATCGGGAGGTATACCAATGAGAAGCTTTCCTTTTTTCTGAATAAGAAGATTGGGATGCTTTTTTGTTTTATAGCATTTTTTTTGATGACATTTAGTTAGTATCTCGTTGTGTTAGTAGAAACTTCTTAATATTAACACACCATGACATCAAATAAAATTATTTTAATACTTTCTGTTTTAGTTTTTACTCTTAGTTGTAAAGAAAACACACAAAATAGTAACACGTCATATTACGAAGATGACTTTTATGAAGAGACAGAAAATTATCTAGAAGAAGATGGTTTTGATTATGAAGAGCGTACTGAGGATTATTCAGAATATTCTAATGTAAACGGGCATCAAAAACCAACTCAAAAAAAGGGTTTGCTTAAAAGCATTTTTGGAGGTGGTAAAAAAAGCCATGACTTTGTAGACGCTAGAACAGGCTTAGTAGTAAATTCTGCAAAGTACCCTGCAAATTGGCAAATAATTTCTAAACCCATATACACATTAGACCAAAAGATTCCCATGCACCTTGTGCAGATTCAAGGACCAGGTAATTTAAAAACATTTAATACACCTATTTACTTTTATATCCATTATCCAAATCCGCAAATTTCGCAATGGATGAAACAATATAGCAGCACATCTTCTATGATGCGCCCTGTTAAAAGTAACCAGCAAATAATGCAAGATGAGGTAAACCAGCGTATGGCAAATAGTGGCTTTAAACTAATACGGCAAAGGAAGATACCTCGAGCACAAAATTATATAAGAAATATTTTAAATAAAACAGGAGGACAACAGGCTCAACTTGATCATTTTGTCACAGAATGGACAAATGGAAAAGGACAAAAGGCTTTAGTAACACTGGCTAAAATAACTATGGGACAGCCAATTCTTAATGGCAATACCATGTTAATGTGGTTTTATAGTTTAGATTATGTTTTTGTTGATGAAGATAAGTTTGAGGATACCATTAACGACCTTTTAAATGCTATGGAAAGCACTAAAGAAAATACGGAATGGACACAATATATGGCTCAACTTAATCAGGTAAGAGCACAAAAAGCAGCACAACAGCATAGAATCAACATGCGAAATCGTCAGGCAGCTTTTAATGCACATCAACAAAAAATGAAAGGTATTTGGGCAGCTCAAGATGCCAATCATGCGTCGTTTATGAACAGAACTTTTGGTTCAGGCAGTAATGTGGCTCAAAATCAGTTTGTTAATATGATTAATGAAGAAGAGACAGTTTACAACCCATCGTCAGGAAAAAACTATCAAGTAAGTGCGGGATCTACCGAGTATTGGATGGATAGTGATGGAAACTATATAAAAAATGATAATTTATTTTATAACCCTAATGGAGATATCAATCTAAATAACCGAGAGTGGACCAAGGTGAAGAGCGCATTTTAATTATGCATTAAATATCAACATAAAATGACTAAAACTTATTTAAGCCTAACATATAAAACGTAAGTAAATATTTATCTTTTTATTTGCTCTCATTCGAGATATAGTTTATCTTTAAGAAGATTATAATTTAACAAAACCAAAAAAACTAAAACATTATGGAAGGATATTGCGTAAAATGTAAAGAAAAGAAAGAAATAAAAGATGCTACGGAAGTCACCATGAAAAATGGTAGAAATGCCATGAAAGGCAAATGCCCTACATGCGGAACGGGTATGTTTAGAATACTAGGGAAATCTTAAAATAGATTCCAAAAAACAAAGCGAAGTTGATTGGGTTTCTCTCTTTTTTTAAAGTGTTTAAAACTTAAACAAATGTGACTTTTTAAAAAAGATAGGGTCTAACTATAGCTATTAATCAATAAAAGGGTTTGCAGGGAACTACATACTTTTTTTTGAACTGAGAAGCTGCAAGACATTGCAGCTTTTTTTGTTAAATATTAGTTTTGCTAAACCTTAATAAATATTTTTTTCTTGTATAAAACATAGCCCAGAGCCATATAAAACATTACTACGGTAAGGGCATAAAGTAAAGATGACAACTTATCGGCTAAAAAAGGTTGAACATAAATGGTATTGTACAACCAAGAATGTATACTTTGTTCTGGATTTACTTTTATTAACGAAAAGCATTTGGAAACAAAACTCGATAAGAAAAATATAGTAATGGCATTAGAGCCCACATACTTAAAAATAGTGCCTAATTTGAACTGTAACACGTCGGTTAAATAGTAAATAATAGCTAGAATTAAAGTAGCCCAACCACTGGTAACTAATACAAAACTACTACTCCAAATAGCCTTGTTTATGGGGAACCAAATACTGAAAACATAACCGGAAACTAATAATAATAGAGCTGTTATTACCAAATAGGTCAATTTATTAAAGTTAACTGTAGACAGGATGCGGCCCACTAAAATACCAGAAATACAGGTTGCAACAGCCGGTAAAGTGCTCAAGATGCCTTCAGGATCGTAATCTGCTTGCCACATGTGTTTACCCAGAACATTTAAATCGATATAATTTGCCCAATTGTTTGGCGCTCTATCAAAAGTTGGCAATGTTCCGTCTGGTAACGGTACAAAACCCAAAAGCAGAAAATAGCCAATTAAAATGGAAAGCCCAATGGTTAGTAAGGTTTTCCAATTGCAATTCATAAATAAAACGGCGGAAACTAAAAACACAACGCCAATCCGCTGTAAAACACCAGGGAATCGTAAAATCTCGAAATCTTTAACAAATGGTGGATAGGGCAAAAACAACCCTAAAAACAGTCCAAGACCAATAAGTTTTAAACTGCGGATGATTATCTTTTTATAAGTCGTCGCGTTGTTTGGCTTGTTTTTGTAAGCAAACGAAATTGAAATCCCGACAATAAATAAAAAGAACGGAAATATTAAATCTGTTGGCGTTAACCCGTGCCAATTGGCATGAAGCAATGGTGCGTATACTTTGCTCCAAGTTCCGGGCGTGTTAACCAAAATCATTGCGGCAATGGTAAATCCTCTAAGAATATCTACGGATTCAATTCTTTGTTTTACATCCATGTTTTAGCTTTCGTTACCTTCTTTAATGTTAAAAATACGTTCTTTGGTTTGCTTTAGGTAGTTTCTTCCAATAGGGATTCTTCGGCCAGCAATTTCAATAGTGTTGCCTTCTAAAGCCGCAATTTTATTAATGGAGATATTATAGGAGCGATGTACGCGTATAAAATTTGATTGTGGCAATTCTTCTGAAATTGCCGTTAACGACTTGTGTACTACGTAATCGCCTAGCGTGGTCGCTATTTTTATATAATCCTTTAAACTTTCAATAAACAAAATATCATTAAGGTTAACCTTGATTAATTTTTTATCAACTTTTAAAAATATATGAGGCTCTTGGTTTAAAGCAGCGTCTCCAGTGGGCGTATTGGTGTAGGCGTGTTGGTATACCTTGTTTATGGTTTTTAAAAAACGATTAAAAGGTATGGGTTTTACTAAATAATCCAGCACATCCAATTCAAAACTTTTTACGGCGTACTCCCGATATGCCGTGGTTATTACAACCAATGGTTTAACATTTAAGTTTTCAATAAAAGTAAAACCGGTCATTTGCGGCATATTGATGTCTAAAAAAACAAGATCAATTTTTTCTTGTTGTAAAACACCAAAAGCCTTTACCGGATTGCTAAAGGTTTCTACTACTTCAATATTGTCGAAATTTTTTAAATGATTCTCAATAACACTTATCGCCAAAGGTTCATCATCTATAATAACACATTTAATTTTCATTTTACCGGAATTTTTAAAAAGAGGCTATACACATCGTTATTCACACTGGGTTGTAGTATAAAATCTTTTGCGAACAAGAGTTTTAATCGCCTTAACGAATTGGAGATTCCTATTCCTTTTTTTTCATCATTAACTAACAACGGATTAAAATTATTGGAAATTTTAAATTCGAGGTATTTTTTATTAACCATCTCAAAACTCATTTTTATCGAAATCTTATCGTTGCCTTTTAAACCATGCTTAAAACAGTTTTCAACAAAGGTAATAAACAATAATGGGGGCACTTTAACATCTTCTAAGTCGCCTGTAATGAGTAATTCTGTGTCAATTCTGTCTTTAAACCTAAGGTTTTCAATATCTATGTAATTGTTTATATGGCTTATTTCTTCAAGTAAATCGGCTTTGGAATCGGTTACATCATAAAGCACATATTCCATCATATTGGACAGTTTTAAGATTAATCGGGGCAAACTACTCGATTTATTAAGTGATAGTGCGTAAAGGTTGTTTAGGGTGTTAAAGAAAAAATGGGGTTGTACCTGAGTGCGTAAAAACTTGAGTTCGGTGCTTAACTGTAATTGTGACAGTTTTTCGTTTCTCTTCTTTTCAATACTCCATTCTACTATGATTTTAATAGCCGTGGCAAATGCAATAACGTAAATCTGACCTATAAATTCTGATAAAAAATGATTAAACATAGATTGGTTTGGCATTGTAGAATACATGCTAATCCATATATCGTCTGAGACAAACATTAAGTTTAAACCAAGCCTTAAAAAATAAGAAAATACTAAGGCTGCTATTAAACTTAATATGAAGGCAAAGTATTTACTTTTTAAAATGAATTTTGGAATGAGGTAATAGATGTTTAGATATACCAGTATGATATGAATGGGAAACTCAACAAGATTGGATTTTATGGAATATATAAAGTCATCATTATAGCTGCCCCAGCGGATCACATTAAAAACAAAATAGCTTAGCCAAAATATAACGTGATACCTTAACGGGATAGTGGCTTTTATTCTGTTTTTAAAATTGATGAAGCTTTTTTTCATAGCGCAGCACCCGTTATTTGTAATGTCAAAAAAGGTATATTATTCTGCATTTTGAACATGAAACAAATTAACTTTATCATTGTTGTTTGTGAATAACAATAGGGTGTCATTTTTTTTGTTGATGGTAATGATGTTTTTTGAGTTTCCTTCATTTACAAAGCCCGTATGTTCCATGTCTAGTACTTTAAAGGTTTTGTCTTTATAAGATAAAACACTGCCCAACGATGCATCGTAGCGCACCGTTTCTACTTCGGCAAAGTAATGGTTGCCAACAGCTATAATCTCTTTGTGTTTATCGTTATTAATATCAACAAACTCAAAATCCATTATTGGCGCAATTTGCAACATTTTTGGTAGGCTTTTAATATTAAAACTGCCGTCGCCATTGTTTTCTAAAAATACACTGTTCAACATGTGTACTTTAAGGTGCAGTGCTCTATCTAAAGCTTCTTTGCCGTAGATATCTTCTAAAGTAGCTTCGGCAAACTCAAAATATGTGGGGAATTTGTCTTTTATAAAAGGCATTTGTTGCGACGAGCATTCGCGCCCTCTCGATGGTACCAAAGTGCCTTTGTAGTTTGAAGTTAATACAATATCGAAAGTTCCGGAATTATCAAAATCATCGCAAAACACATGGAACGGTTTTTCTGTGCTGGCTTTGTATTTGGTGTTTAATCCTAAATTGCCAACAAAATAATCCGTGTCGCCGTCATTGTCAATATCTGTACCCTCAATACTAAACCAAAGACCTTCGGTGTTTTTTAATGAATTGTTAACCAACGGCGTAAACTTTCCTTTGTTGTTTTCAAAAATGGTGATGGGCATCCATTCGCCAACAACAATTAAGTCCTTATCGTTATCGTTATCAAAATCCGTAAATAGTGCATCGGTTACAAGCCCAACGTTTTTTATGGCGGGTGCTATCGTTTCTGTTTTGTTGTAAAACCTGCCATTTTCGTTTATTAATATATAGGATTCCGGGGCATATGGATATTTGTTTGGAATCACACGGCCGCCAACAAATAGGTCTAAATCGCCATCACCATCAATATCCGAAGCTTTTACAACTTGTCCGCTAGCATTTATTTTTGGCAGTATGTTTTCGCCTTTGCTAAAGTTGCCATTGCCATCGTTTACATAAATCCTATCTTGGTAAAGACTGCTGTTTTCTTCAAACTCTGCACCGCCACTTACAACATATAGATCAAAATCATCATCGTTATCGACATCTATAAAAAGCAAACCTAAATCTTCATATTGTTTGTCCTTTTTCCAAACCGTAGTGTTTTGTTTTTTAAAGGTTCCGTCTTCATTCTGAATATATAATTCGCCACTTTGGTCTTTAGCGCCGCCAATAAAAAAATCTTCTAATCCGTCGCCGTTTACATCGGCTTTATCGATAAACGGCCCGTTGGTAGACTGACTGTGGGGCAATAGAATTTGTTCTTTAAAGTCGTCAAATTCATTTTCGTTGTGCTTATAAACGATGCCTTGTTCCGAAGGGTTGCCACTTTTTAAAAGTGTTTCAATTTTCTTTTGATTATTGTTTTCTTTCGGAGTGCCGCTATCCTGATTTACTGAAATTATTTGATTGGCTTTTACGTTTGTAAGTGTCGTGATATTTTGGTTTGGCCATTCGATTAAAATCTCATCGATAATTGGAGCATCACCAACACCGAAATTCACAATATTTTGAACAGATGATATAAAACCTCTGCTGGTATATAATTCTTGGTATTGCTTGATGTTGTTTGCCGTTATGGTTATTTTGGTGCCAATGGCAAATTTGTTTTTGGCATCACCATTTAGTTGAATTTGAATAAAATTTTTCGTGTCGTTATTTTGGTAAAGCAGGGGGGTGTCGTTAATGTTGTTTATAATTAAATCCAAATCGCCGTCATTGTCAAAATCGGCATAAGCCGCACCGTTGGATTGTGTTTTTTCCTTTAACCCCCAATGGTCTGGGTTTTTTGTAAAACTAAGGTTACCTTCGTTTTTAAAACTATAATTGCTAAGTTTTGTAGAGGGTTGTAAATCGGTAATTTCTTGAAAACTTGGTTTGTTTTTCCCTGAAAATCTTTTATTTAATTCGGTTCTAAAATCTTGGTTAGCCATATCCTTTAGAATGCCATTGGTAACAAAAATATCTTTCAATCCATCATTGTCAAAATCGGCAATTAATGGCGCCCAACTCCAATCGGTTTTTGCTAAACCGCTTATTTGTGCTATTTCGCTAAACTTTCCGTTACCTCGATTTAACTGTAAGGTGTTAACCATGTATTGGTGATGATAGCCGTTTTTAACTAAAGCCCAAAAATTTTCTGTATTCATTGAAGCCATATTTTGCTTGCTACGAACGTGATCTTCAGAAGCCATTTCCAATACAAATAAATCGGGGTGGGCGTCGTTATTTAAATCGGCATAATCTGATCCCATGCTACTAAATGAGGTGTGCTTTATTCTATCTAAAATTTCATTTGTAAACGTACCGTCTTGGTTGTTTATATATAGCATGTCTGGTGTTAAAAAATCGTTACACACATATACATCGGGCCAGCCATCATTATTAAAATCGCCAATGGAGGCACTGAGCCCAAATGTTTTATTAACCATGCCAGCAGGATGTGTGATTTCGGAAAAGTGTGTGCCGTCGTTTCGATATAGTATATCTGAGCTAAATCTTGAGTAATCTCTTTCAATACGCATGTTTAGTCTGCTCGTATTCTCAAAATCTGGCCTGTGGCTTACCAGGTACATGTCCAAATCCCCATCTTTGTCAAAATCGAAAAAATAAGATTGTGTGCTAAATCCGGGGTTATTAATTTTCCACTCTTTGGCTTTATCAATAAATGTGTTGTTTTTCTGATTGATAAACAGTTTGTTTTCTTGGTTAAAGTTGGTTTTGCCAGTTCCGGATTTACATATATAAATATCGAGCCAACCATCATTATTAATATCAACCACCGAAACCCCATTAGACCATCCCTCGGGATCTTCTAGTCCTGAGGTTGCGGTAATATCCTTAAATTTAAAATCGCCTTCGTTTAAATAGAGTTTGTTGGCGTTTTGATTGGAAATGAAAAAGATATCCACCAAACCGTCGTTGTTAAAATCGGCAGTAGCCACACCACCGCCATTGTAAATGTTTCCATAATTTAAAAAATTTATATCTGCCGTTTCTTCGACATTATTTTGAAAATCGAAACTTGTTTTTTCATTGGGAATTAATGAAAAAAGCGTGGTGCCATTTGAAGGTTTATTTTCAATAGTCTTTATCGTTTTAAATGATTTGTTTTGGTTGCAATTAACCAGTGTAAAGCCTAGGATGGTATAGAGAATTATTTTTTTCAAAACACTATTATTGTTATAATTAATTTCAATGATAAATATAAAAAATAAAAAGGGAGAATCTATAAGATTCTCCCTTTTAACAATATTACTTTTTATATCGTAATTTAATTTTGCTTAGCCCACCATAATGGGGTATGAACCGTGTCCGGACCTCCTAATAATTGTACAGCTTGTGAATGACCATCTGGAATATTATTTTCAAATGATGAAGGGTATTTTATACGCTGTCCAAAGAAATCTACTTGGTTTGTCATTACATTTCCAGCATTTAATTGTGGTAAATCTGGTAATGGGTTTTCAACCGCAGGATTTTCAAAGAATGGTAAACCTAAACGTCTATGGTCGTTCCATATTTCAAGTGGTATCCATGCATGCGATGCAATAAACTTTTGCGTAATAATTTTATTTAAAAGGTCGTTTTTAACGTTTCCTCCTTTATAAATAGTGTTATTAGGATAGGTATAGCTGTAAGTTCCAGCAGCACCCGTATAACCATCAATATAATCCATAGTTACGCTAGCAGGAGGTTCTGTAGTGTGGTCCCAACTTACTGATGTACCTGCGTTGTTGTAGTCTTCTGAAGCGATATAGGTTGATACGTGATCAGAGATACCGTAATATTCAAAACTGTGAGCGATACCAGTCTCATAAGCTTCTTTGCCACTTATAGGTGTTGTCCAGTTTCTTGCAGCAGCTTCAGCTATTAGGAAATGAGTTTCCCAAGAAGGGAAAAACACACGCTCTCCTTCACCTCTAAAGTCTAGACCTAAACGCGGGTAAGATCCAGGAGATCGCAATTGATTTTTAGCACCGACCTCGCCCCAGTCTCCAGCGGCAAAAGCATTATAAGTAAAGGCACAGTCAAGAGTAATGTCATCTGTCTCACCATTATCATCATTATCAGCTTCTCCAATAATTAAACTTCTTTCAGATTGCGTGTGAGCATTACTCCAAGTTGGGAAATTACTATACTGTTCATCATCCAGGTTTCCAGGAATTGGGAAAGTTTTGTATGCTCTAGGATCGATGGTGTTTGGTAGTCCGTCTAACCAAAAGCCTTTAGCGGGATCGTTTGTAAGTTGCGTAAAGTGATTATCAAACTTTAAGCCCATATAATTAGCGGGTTTAATGTTCACTTGATCATCAGCTGGTAATTGGTCAACAGAGGTTACACCACCTAAGCCTACAACTAAATTTCTGTAGGCCGCCGTCATATAGTGGCTATTCCATTGTCTAGATTGCGGATTCGTATAACTATTCCAGCCTTCGCCAGCATACACTCTCATGTCATCTGCAGGTGTGGCAATAATTTGACCACTATTGGCAGCTTCTTCAAAATGTTGTTGAGCTACTGATGGCGCAACCTCTGATAAGCGCATAGCCAAACGCATTCTCATGGAATTTCCATATTGTTTCCATTTGGTATAATCGTAACCAAACGCTTGATCTAAATCTGAATCCGGTTTAAAGGTGTTGGACTCGTCTATTTTACTAACGGCATCTTTTAATTCTGCTAACATAAACATGTAAACGTCTTCTACGCTATTGTATTCAGGGTTTTCACCTTGAAAGCCATTTATTGGAATTGGTCCAAAACCATCGGTCATTTCGCTCATAATATAAACTCTCCAAATTCTTGCTATATGCAATAAATTCTCAGTATATTCCTTAACGTTTCCTGTGGCAATTTTTTCTTCTGCCACCGTAATAGCAGTTGTGATATTCAATAACCATTTAGAAATGTAGCCATTAAAATAGTCATTGGTCCATCCGTCGTTCGAACGCCCTTGAGAAAGCACGCCTAATCTCGAGGTTCTTGAAGCATCTTTCCAATATAATACAAATACACGTTCGGCGATGTGTGGATCTTGCTGTGCCGCTCCGATAGAATTATTGATAAAGAATTCTACTTCTACTTGTTCTGCCGTAGCAGCCAAGGGATCTTTATTGATTTCTTCAAAATCACTACATGAAAAAATCAATAGTGTCGCACAAATTAGTGCTAGTTTTTTACTTAATACTTTTTTCATAATTTTTCTTTTTTAAAATTTAGCAGCTATATTAAAAAATACAGTTCTTGTTGTTGGTGGCGCTAAGTTTTCGAAACCAGTAGCATTGGTATTTGTACCATTTACCGATTCTGGATCTACACCATTTAAGTTACTTGAGATCATCCAAACATTGTTGGCCGATACGCCAATTGACAATCCTTGGAATGGCATTTTGTCTAACCATGCTTTGTCAAAATTGTAAGTTA
Organism: Hwangdonia lutea; assembly: GCF_032814565.1. Taxonomy (GTDB): domain Bacteria; phylum Bacteroidota; class Bacteroidia; order Flavobacteriales; family Flavobacteriaceae; genus Hwangdonia; species Hwangdonia lutea. The sequence goes on along the minus strand of NZ_CP136521.1, from coordinate 1,199,710 downwards.
AATTTACATTTCTTAATCTCACATGTGTTGCATCATAAACATTGGCTTCGTTAATACCTAGGTTTCCAGAACGTCCTGTTATGGCTGCCCAATAGTTTTGAGGTGATGCTCCGGTTGTGTTTTCACTTAAATTTCCAGAACCATCGTCTACAACGCCATTAAATACAATATCGTTTCTTTCTCCATTAACCACAGTAACGGCACCTAAACCAGATCTTTGTAGCGCATGATTGGTGCCTGAGAAAATCTCACCGCCAATGCTAGCACTAACTAGGAAACTGAAAGAAAAGTTTTTGTAGCTTAACATGTTTGTAACCCCTAATAAGGCATCCGGTACTTGAGAACCTAGAACAGATTTCTCAGTAGAGGCTAAGGGTAAACCATCGGCATCAACCAAAATTCTTCCAAAAAATGGGCTAGATTCATCTTCAACTCTTCTGAAGGTTGATCCTACGATAGTACCATAATCTTGACCAACATCTGCACTAATATTAAAGTTATCAAATCCACCTAAGTTAAATGTCGTAACATCGGCGTCTAATTCTTTTACGATATTTTCGTTAGTTGAATAGTTAACGTCCATGTCCCAAGTTAAACCATCTTCATTATCTAAAATTCTGGTTTTTAAAGTGGCCTCAATACCTTTATTTTGAATGTTACCGGCATTTATCAGTTTATTGTTATAGCCGCTAAATGGATCTAAAGGAATGGGTATAATTTGATTGGTTGCATTGGTTTTATACCAGGTAAAATCTACACCAACTCTATTGTTAAAGAAACGAGCTTCTAGACCAAACTCAAGATTTTCAATTAACTCATTAACAATGTCAGGGTTTCTCAATGTGCTGTTTGTACTGGCAGTTGTGTTACCTAGTGGATCATTGCCTATAGAAAATGCATTGTATAACGAATAAGCCCCTAAATCATTTCCTACCTCGGCAATCGAGGCTCTAACCTTACCAAAAGTAAACCAACTTGGTAAGTCGCCTCCATTTTTGGTTATCATATCAGAAATAACTAAAGAACCATTTATCGATTTGTAGAAAAACGATCTGTTTTCTTTACTAAGGGCTGATGACCAATCGTTACGTCCCGTTACATCTAAAAATAAATAACCGTCATAGTTAATTTGAAAAAGTCCATAAGCTGAATTTATCTTCTTTTCGCTAAACGATTGTGAAACGGACGCTGGATTAATACCATTGTTTAAGCTGAATAAATTTGGAACTAATAATTCGCCTGAATTACTGCTAATTCCACTACTCTCGGTAGACATTAAGTTGCCCCCTAATGTAATAGAGCCTCCAAATTTTCCAAAAATATTGTCTTTAGAAGCTGCTATTAAAGCACTGTGATTTTGCTCAATAAAGGTGCTTTTTCCTAGACCATATCTAGACGTGCTTGATGTTCCGGCAAATACTTTAGACTCTGTATTTGTGGTATATAAATCTGCCCCTGTTCTTATTTCGGCATGTAACCAATCATTAAACTGATGCTTTAATGATCCCGTTATAATAAAACGGTCTCTTGAATCGTAGCTTAATCGTCTTTTATTTGCCCAATATGGGTTAATTTGATTCGAATTTGGGTCGAACCATAATTGATTGCCAAATTCATCTACACCAGCAGAATATTGAGTAATATCACGCGAACGTGGGAAATTGATAATAGTTTGGTACTGGCTTAAGGCCCCAAAACCAGTTCTTGGTCTGTTGTTGGCTGTTGTTTTATTGTACTGTACTTTCGTATCAACTGTCCATCTTTTGTCATTGCCAAATTTGGAAACACCTCTTGCCGTCAAGTTTAAACGCTCAAGTGTGGCAGACGGTGAAATACCTTCATCATCCAAATAATTAGCCGAGGCATAAAAAGACCCCGAATCCGATGAGTTTTGGAAAGATAGGCTATGGTTTTGGCTGAATCCATTTTTATAGTAGTTACCTATATTATCGTAGGCTTTATCGAAAACTACAGATCCTTGTTCAGGTCCGGTTTCCGTTTGTCCTGCAATTTTTGGACCCCAACTGCTTGTAGTATATTCGTCATATACACCTACAGAACCTTGACCAAAACTACTTTGTAAATCAGGTTTCATAAATATACTGTGGAAACCCGTTGTTGCTGAGTACGAAACACCTAAGCCTTTACTGGATTTACCTGTTTTGGTTGTTATTAAAATAACCCCGTTACCGGCACGCGATCCGTATAAAGCCGCAGCCGAAGCACCTTTTAACACAGATAAGGTCTCAATATCATCTGGATTTATATCGGCTATACCATTACCTAAATCGGCAGAAGGGCTCCAAAAGCCTTCATTGGACGAACCAGTAAAGTTGTTTATTGGTGTGCCATCTACCACAATTAACGGTTGATTGCTATTTGTTAACGAGCTATAACCTCTTAATACAATTTTAGAAGAGCCCGCAGGACCGTTACTACTCTTAATAACTTGTAATCCTGTTATTTTGCCAGATAAGGCGTTAACCATATTTGGTTCTCGAGCTTCAGATATTGAAGCGCCTTGGATTTCTTGAACGGAATATCCTAAAGATTTACGTTCTCTTTTAATCCCTAAGGCCGTTACAACAACTTCGTCTAATTGGCTTGCGTCTTCTGATAAAGATACGTTAATAACCGATTGATTGTTAACAGCAATTTCTTGATTGGTGTATCCTATATAGGAAACGACCAATACTGCTGTTGAGCTAGAAACCGTAATGCTGTAGTTTCCATCGAAATCTGTAGAGACCCCGTTTGTAGTGCCTTTTTCAATAACGTTTGCTCCACCAAGTGGAATTCCAGTTGCACTATCTGTAATAGTACCTGTTATTGTGTTTTGGCCTTGAATACTTTGCATGCTAAACAAGCAAAACACAAACATTAGTTTTAGTAATTTTTGGATCATAATTTTTTTTGATTTAGTTTTTAATTTTGATTGCTTCAAGATTTTTCTTGAGGGTTAAATTAGTTTAGGTGTTAGTTTTTATCATTTATAATTGGTTTAAGTTAATTTTTAATTTTTTAAACATTATACAATATATAAGTATGCAAAATATTTAATTCTAATCTTGATATAAAAAATAATATATATACAACATGTTTTTTATGACGAACAACAATGAACTGCCGATAGATGGTATTAACAAAAATTTAACTAAGAGAGCAAAATAATAGCAATTATGCATTTGTATATCACAAAATCCCAAGTTTAAATATACTAATATGAATTAAATGTAATAAAAAAAGTTTACTTATTAAGTTAAAATTTTATTTAGTAGATATGTTTTGTGATTAACCATTATGGAAAAAGTAGTAATATTCTGAAAAAATGATTTTTCTTTAATTTGCATTTAATGGTAAAAAAGTGGTTTTTAAAAACAAAAGAACTTTATGGGTGTATCTTGTTACATCGTGTAATTTTGTAAATTGCATTCTTTTAAAATAAAAATGAGAACGCAATGGTTACTTTAAAACAATTGGCAAAAGAGTTAAATGTTTCAATATCTACAGTTTCAAAAGCATTAAATAACAGTGAGGAAATTGGCAAGGAAACTATTAAGCGTGTTAAAGAACTTGCGGAGCTTTATAATTACAAACCTAATAAGGTAGCATTAAGTTTAAAGCAAAACAGAACCAACACCATTGGTGTAATTATTCCAGATATACTCAATCATTTTTTATCAAAGGTATTGTTTGGTATAGAGCGCGAAGCGTCATTACACGGTTATAATATTATGACCTGTATTTCAAACGAGTCTTTAGAAAAAGAAAAGGAAAGCCTGCAATTATTGGCCAACGGAAGTGTAGATGGATTTATTCTGTGCCTTTCGGAAGAAACCCAAATTAAAAATGAAATCGAACATTTTAAACAAACCATAAAACGAGGCTTGCCCATCGTGATGTTTGATAGGGTGGCACACGATGTATTGTGCGATAAAGTAATCGTTGATGATTTTGACGCCACTTACAGGGCCACTAAAAACTTGTTGGACGAAAACAGAAAACAAATAGCCTTTTTTAGCAATATTGACGATTTAAGCGTTGGGAAATTAAGAGAACGAGGATACAATAAAGCTATTTTAGAAAGCCAATCGCACAAACCGTTGGTCTTGAATATTAAAAAAGAAGATAATCCCCAAGAAAAAATAATAGCTTTTATGAAACAGCATAAAAACATTGATGCCGTAATTTCTGCCGATAGTGCTTCTGGGGTTATTGCTATTAATGTGGCTACAAGTTTTGGGCTTAAAGTTCCAAAAGACATATCGGTAATTGGGTTTTCTAGCCAATCGGTTTCTAATCATTCCATACCTCGGCTTAGCACCATTAGGCAGCATGCTAAAGAAATTGGAGCCAATGCTGCGCAAATGCTCATTAATAGATTACAGAATGTATCCGGGGAAGCAAGTGAATTTAAAACCAAAATTGTTAAAACAAGCTTAGTAAAAAACGGTTCCACTTTGTAATTTTTCAACAGGGAGTTGTGTATTATAGCTACAAAAAATTGCTGTTTGTCGATAAAAACAACCATTTTGTCGATTAAATTACGGAATTAATCTATTTCAATCTATTTTTACCTCCCTTAAAATTAGCAACCCACATCAACTCCCTCTGCTAATTAGTAATTATTAGTCCATTTTAAGTGATTTTATAATCATAAATCCCTCATAGTAAAATAAAAAATCTATGCGCTTTCGTGCATTTCGATTTTTAAGTTAATTATCCATTTTTTTTCTCTCACAAGATGTTGGTTTTTTTAAAAATCGAAAATCTTGACCATATTTTAAGTATTTGAAAATAAATAGAATAAACAGAAATAAAATAGAAAATAATTTTAACCTAAAAACCGAATTAATTATGAAAGCTTTAAAAATTACTTTATTACTAGCGTTACTTTTAACTGCATTTACATCATGTACCAAACAAGATTTAAACGAAGATGATGTTTTAAACGATGGTGACCAAACTGAAGAAACCACACCTTATACAGGAGGTGGCGTAAATGACTAAAAAAATAATAAGTTAACATCAAAGGTTCCGTCTTATTTAGGTGGAGCCTTTTTTTATATCTATAAATTAAAAAATTATAAATACATTTGAGGAAATAGTTAATCTTGCCTTTAATTGAAAATTATATTTTTTTACATAAGTCTTTTTACATTTATTACTTCAGCTCAGGCTCAGGAAACTAAAACTTTTAAAGTCATAGATTCTATTCAGAAAAATGGATTGGCTAATTCTCAAGATTCCTTACTGTTTGCAGATGCTCATTATAAAATAGGAGAAGGCTATCGATATAGTATTTTAGCCGATAGCGCCTATTACCACTACCACAAAGCCGAACAGATTTACAGAAAGTTTAACAACAAATTGAAAATAGCTAAAACCTTGTATGGTATTGCCGTGATTCAGAAAGATGAAAAAGATTTTACGGGCAGCGAAGTCACCTCGGTTGAAGCTATTTCGCTATTAAATCAATTAGAAAAAACAAATGAAGTTGATAAGTATAAGTCGTTTTTATTCAATAACTTAGGATTGGTTTTCGACCAATTAGAATTGTACGACGAGTCCATTTCATACCATAAAAAAGCTTTAGCCATTAAAAGAAAACTGAAAGGCAATACAAAAGCAACCATTGATAATTCTAAAAACAATTTGGCATTATCATATAAAAACTCTCAACAGTATAAATTAGCCTTAGATTTTTATGGTCAAATTTTAAAAAATAAAAATTTGGTTAACGAACGACCAGATTTTTATGCACTGGTACTCGATAACTATGCGCACACCTTGTATTTAACACAAAACGAAGAGCAATTACCAGATTTATATTTAAAAGCCTTAAGAATTTGCGACAGTTTAAATAACAGCGCGGCAAGTTATAATTCCATTGTAATAAATCAGCATTTAGCAGAATACTACCATGATAAAAATGTAACAGACTCAGCTTTACACTATGCTTATAGGGCTAAAGATATTTCAGAGCAATATCATAACGACGATTTATTAAAATCACTCTTATTACTTTCAAAAGTTGAAGAAGGAAACACCGCTGCCAAATATTTAAAAGATTATATATCACTTAGTGATAGTCTGCAAAAGGCCGAACGAACTATCAGAAATAAATTTGCGAGAATTAAATATGAAACCAATCAAATAGAACAAGAAAACATCAGGATTGCGCGCGAACGCTTGTGGCTTTTAATTATTTCAATCATATTAATTGTAACGTCGTTCTTAATATACTTGGTGGTTACTCAAAGAAACAAAAACAAAGAATTAAAATTTATCCAACAACAACAAGAAACCAACGAGGAGATTTATAACCTGATGCTTTCTCAGCAAGATAATATTGAAGAAGCAAGAACATTAGAGAAAAAACGGGTTTCCCAGGAATTACACGATGGTGTTTTAGGACGTTTGTTCGGAACCCGCTTAAGCTTAGATAGTTTAAACATGGGCACCAGTGTTGAAGCCATAAATACCAGAAGCCAATATATTAACGAACTTAAAACCATTGAAGAGGATATTAGAAAAGTATCGCACGAATTAAATACCGATTTTGTTTCTGGATCCGGGTTTATGGATATAATTAAAACCTTAATAGAAACACAAACCAAAGCTTATGGTTTTAATTACGAATTAAACAATAAGGATGTCGATTGGGAAGAAGCATCGAACAAAACTAAAATTCACATTTACAGAATTATACAAGAATCATTGCAAAACATCTATAAACACGCTAATGCAACTCTTGTAAAAATTAGTTTTGAAGTTAAAAATAACGTATTTTGCTTAACCATAAACGACAATGGTTCTGGGTTTGATGTCAATAAAGCCAAAAAAGGCATTGGTTTAAAAAACATTAATTCGAGAGTTGAAGAAATTAAAGGCGAATTAACCATAAAATCAGAATTAAACAAAGGCACAACCATAAAAATAAAGGTTAAAACAGATTAATTGTAATGACATGATTGAGCAAATTAAAATACTAATGATTGATGACCACCCCATGATTATTGAAGGGTATCAAAACACATTGCTATTTACCAAAAAGGACAACCAGGAATTATCGATTGATATAGCAAATAATTGCGACGAAGCCTTAGCTTTTATGAATAAATCGATTGAAAATAACAGACCTTACAATGTGTTGTTTGTAGATATTAGTTTGCCGCCATCTGCAGATGGTACTATGCAGTCTGGTGAAGATTTAGCAGAATATGCCCGAAAGATTTTACCAAATGCCAAAATTATTGTGTTAACCATGTTTAACGAATCTTTTCGTATTCACAATATTATTAAAACCATAGACCCGGAAGGGTTTTTAATTAAAAGCGATTTAACATCAAGCGAACTGGCAAGTGCCTTTCAAGCGGTACTTAACAATCCGCCATTTTATAGCGGCACCGTAAATAGGCATATAAGAAAAACCATTACAAGCGATATTGTAATTGATGATAAAAACAGAAAGATACTCCATTTACTATCTCAAGGTGTACGAACCAAAAATTTAGCCTCTCATTTAGACATATCCATAAGTGCCATAGAAAAGAGAAAAAAGCAACTCAGGGAACTGTTTTCGGTGCACGATGGGCAAGATGAAACTTTAATAAAAAACGCCCGAAAAGAAGGTTTTGTGTAGTTTAAATATTACTTAAAAAGCTTTTTTCAATTTTATTTCCATTTTTTATCATTTTTTTTTCACCGCAAAAGCATTGCTATACCTTAATTCTATCATTTACCCGTAAAACTGCTGTGGGTTTTCCGCAGTTCAAAGCTATTTGTTATATATATATTTGTGGTATCAACACTTCAAATTAATTAATCCCTCAATTTTTTTGTTGATAATAGCAATTTACAAAAACCCTGTGGAGGTGAGAGACCCACAGGGTTCTTCTTTTTAAGTCATTTCGTTTTTTAAAATGAAAAAAGAGCTTTTTTATGCTCCCATAAAATGCCAATAAACAGTCCGAAATAAATAATGGCAACTATAAACTTTATAAAAGTTGAAGTTAAAAACCCAATAAACGAACCAAAGGCGGCTTTAAAAGCTGTTTTGGAGTCGGCATTGTTTAACAGTTCGCCAATAAGTGCGCCAACAAAAGGACCAATAATAATACCACCCGGAATTGGGGCAATTAACCCAACAATTAAGCCTAAAGTAGTGCCGATCATCCCCGATTTTGTGCCGCCAAAACGTTTCGTGCCTATAGCGGGAATAATATAATCCAAAACCCAAATGAGAATGGCAATAACGAGTGTGATAATTACAAACGACCTATCCATGGGAATGGCCTCTGTTAAATGAACTATTAACAAGCCAATCCAACTTGTTAAGGGCCCGGGTAAAACGGGAAGGAAACTGCCTATGAGTCCTAAAACAAGAAATAAGGCAGCAACAATAACTAAAATAATATCCATAAACGTGTTTAAATATGCCTTAGTATGACGCTAAACTTAGCAATTTGTTACATTTTTAAACTAAAAAATTAGTTTAAACTAATTTTTTAGTTATATTTGTTTAACTAAAAGTTTAGTTGAATATTAAAATCTCATAAAATGAAACAGCTCACCAAAGCCGAAGAAGATATTATGCAAATACTTTGGCAACTAAAAAAAGCCAATGTAAAGGCTATAATAAAAGAGCTTCCCGAGCCAAAACCGGCATACAATACCGTATCGACCATTGTACGGATTTTAGAGAGCAAAGGCTTTGTAGATTACGAAAAACAGGGCAAAGGGCATTTGTATTTCCCCATTGTTCCGCAACAGGAATACAGCAACCAATCCATAAATAAATTGGTCGATAATTATTTTCAGGGGTCGTTTAAAAGCATGGTGTCTTTCTTTGTAAAGAAAAACGATATTAGTTTAAACGAGTTGGAATCGGTTTTAAAGGAAATTAATAAAAATGCCAAAAAATGATACATTATATATTACAAACCGTAGCGTTTCAACTCATTTTTTTATTGGCTTACGATGTGTTTTTAAAACGCGACACCTTTTTTAAATGGAACAGGTTATACCTCTTGGCCACCGCTATGCTATCGCTAATTCTTCCGTTTATAAAATTGGAAAGCTTCAAAAAGGTAGTGCCGCAAAATTATATTATTACATTGCCCGAAGTCGTTTTGGGGCAATCTGATGCCAATGCAAACAACACCGTTGCATTAAATGCTGTGGTTTTAAAGCAGCATTCCGTACAGGTTTGGGAGTTGGTGTTTTACATTGGTTTAATTATCGCGTTCTTATTGTTTTTATATAAAATTTTTAAAATAGCTGCTTTGGTGGTTAAAAATCCAAAACAATCCGTGGGCAATATAGTGCTGGTTGAATTGTTAAACAGCACCGCGGCATTTTCGTTTTTCCATTATATATTTTTAGGGGAAAAGCTTAAAGCGGAAGACAAAGAAACCATTTTAAAACACGAGCTAATCCACACGCAACAAAAACACACCTTTGATTTATTGTTTTTTGAGGTGTTGCGTATCGTTTTTTGGTTTAATCCGTTTGTGTACATCTACCAAAGCCGAATGGCGACATTGCACGAGTTTATTGCCGATGCCCATGCGGTAAAACATCAAAATAAAGCACAGTATTATCAAAACCTTTTGGCTGAGGTTTTCGAGACCAAAAATATATCATTCATCAATACATTTTTTAAACAATCATTAATCAAAAAACGAATCGTTATGTTATCAAAAACAAAATCAAAACAAATTAATTTATTAAAATATGCGTTGCTTATTCCGTTGGTTTTTGGGATGTTGGTTTATACATCCTGTACGCAAACCCTAAATGCACAAAACAAAAAAAATAATACTAATACTGAACAAAAAAAGGAGAGCCCATTAGTAAAGAAAATAAAAGCGGTAAAAGAGCAAATAGCAGTTCAAGGTCATGTAAATAAAGAAGAAGAAAAAGGTTTGAGTCTTTTGCTGGACATCGTAAAGGAAGAAACCTTTAATGCTAATTTGGTAGAAGAAGTACTAAGATTTACAAATCAAGAATCAAAATCAGAATTGGTTGAAAAAATCTCTGCAGTGTTTGAGCAAATTCAAGTGCAAGGAAATTTAAACGATGCGGAAGAAAAAGAATTAAAAAACTTACTTGTTTTAACAAGTGATGATGGGTTGAACAATCCATTATTTGCGGATGTTTTAAACGATGTTGAAGTCCCATTTGCAGTTATTGACCAAGTTCCTATATATCCAGGTTGTGAAGATTTAACAAGCGAAGAACAAAAAAAATGCATATCCGAAAACATTTCAAAACATGTACAGCGCAACTTTAATACGGGTTTAGCCAACACGTTGGGTTTAACTGGCAGACAGCGCATCAATGTTATTTTTAAAATTGATACTGAGGGCCAAATTAAAGGTATTCGTTCCAGAGCGCCACACCCCGATTTAGAGGCAGAGGCCATTCGGGTTATTAAAACCTTGCCAAAAATGATTCCGGGAAAGCAAAAAGGTAAAGCTGTAACGGTGCCATATTCGTTGCCCATAATATTTCAAGTGGCAGATAAAACGGCTGACGATAAAACTAAAACTGTTGCTTATCAAGAAAATAAGAAAAAGGATATTTTTGGAGTAAACATGGAAGAAGATATAGAAGTCCCTTTTGCAGTAATTGAACATGTACCCGTTTATCCAGGTTGTGAGGAAGGAAACAATGCCGAAAAGAAAAAATGCATGAGCGAAAAAATCAGCAATTTTGTAGCAGAAAATTTCAACACTAAAATAGCTGATGCAAACAATTTAAGTGGCAGACAGCGCATTAATGTTATTTTTAAAATTGATAAAGAAGGGCATATTACAGGCGTGCGTTCCAGAGCTGCACATCCCGCTTTAGAGGCTGAAGCGATACGTGTAATTTCGGCTTTGCCAAAAATGAAACCGGGTGTGCAACGTGGTAAAGCGGTAACTGTGCCATATTCCTTACCTATTATTTTTGAGGTTGAGGATACAGAAATGCTTGATGAAGTTACCGTTAACAATGCACCAGATGCATCAAATACATCAAATGAACTGCCCTTTGCTATTGTTGATAAAGCACCAATGTTGCCAGTATGCAAATCGTTAAAAACCGAAAAAGAAAAAAGAACATGTACAAGCAGAGGTATTAGTGAATATGTGAATAAAAATTTCAATACCAATTTAGCTTCTCAACTCGGTTTAAAAGGCAGACAAAGCATTAACGTGGTTTTTAAAATAACAAAAAAAGGAAAAATAGAAATAGAAAAATCCAGAGCGCCACACCCCGATTTGGAAGCTGAGGCTATTCGTGTTTTAAAATCTATACCAAAAATGATTCCTGGAAAACAAGGTGGTAAAAAAGTAGATGTAATTTATTCGTTACCCATAATTTTTCAAGTAAATGAGTAGAATAATCTTAATTGTTTTTATAATATCATCATTTAAAACCGAAGCACAAACTTCGGTTTTAAACATTGCCGATAATTTATTTGCCCACGGCAATTATAGTAAAGCTATTGCGCAATATAAAAAACACGATAATCTGCCTGAAGTATATCATAAAATAGCAAAGGCATACATCGCCATTGGCAATTACGATGAGGCTTTAGTTAATTATGAAAAAGGCGTTGAAACAAACCCAAATAATACATTGCTAAAATATGATTTCGGTAAGTTTTTATACCGAACTAAAAACTTTAAAAGAGCCTCAGAAGTTTTTAATAAATTGGTTTACACCGATTATAAAAATCCAAATTTCCATTACGAGTTGGGTTTAACTTTAGAGCAATTAAAAGACTCTACGGCACAAAATAGATTTTATAGTGCGTTTCAATTGGACAGCACGCATCAAAAAGCCATTTATAAAATAGCTAAATTTCATCTTAAAAAAGGGCATAATAAATTAGTTGATAAATATATCGATGTTGGCTTATCATCTTATAAAAACAACAAACAATTAATAAGCTTGAAAGCGCAAAACTATTATGTAAGACATCAATTTGAAAATGCTATTGTTTGGTTTGAAAAGCTTTTGGAATTAGGTGAATCCTCAGAGTTTATACATGAAAAATTAAGTTTGAGCTACGCACAATTATTTGAATTTGAAAAAGCAATAACCCAGCGAGAATTGGCCTTAAAATTTAATCCGTTAGATGCTACGGCTATTTATGTGATTGGAACGTATTACGAAAAAATAGATGATTTTAAAAATGCAGAAAAAAATATTTCGAAGGCCTTATCCATTTTAGACCAACCATTGGATGTAGAATATGTAAAACTGGCAACGGTTTTAAATCGGCAAAAAAAATATAAAGAAGGTATAGAAGCTATAAAAAAAGCGGTTAAAGAAAATCCTACTAACGAGTTTTCTAATTTTCATCTGGCAATAACACTCGAAGCTTATTACGCAGATTATGATGCCAAAATTAAAGTGTTTGAAGATTTTAAGAAAAAATTCCCAAATGGTAAATTGAATGGTTATGCCGATGAACGTATTTCGAAACTTAAAAAAGAAAAGTTTCTTAAAGTAAAAAAGAAAGCAGATTAAAATCTAAAAAAATTGTACTTTTCGGTTTCAGTTTTAATCCATGAGGCAAATTTGTGTTTTTCTATTTATTTTAACGCTAACATCTTGCGAGTATTTTAAGGTAAAAAAAACATCTTCTGAGGCTATTTTAAAAGAAGAATTGCAAACTTTTAATTGGAACGATGTTGATGCCTATCCGAGCTTTTCTGTCTGTGATTCTTTAACACTTAATGAAGAAAAGAAAGCTTGTTTTCAGCAGGTTTTAACGACTCATATTTCTGGTTTTTTACAGGATGAAATTATTATTGTTACTAAAGATATTAGCGATACTATTGTATTGAATTTTCAGGTGTCTGAAACGGGGAATTTAAAATTAATGGATGCCAAAATAGATGCGGCAACCGTTGCCGAAATCCCGAATATTAAAAGTTTACTTACCCAAAGTCTGGATTCGCTCCCTAAAATTTTTCCGGCCTCAAAACGCGGACAGCAAGTGACCACAGAATTTCAATTGCCCATAATTATTAAAGTGAATTAGCAGACATAATACCGTTTTGGATTTGGTTAATGAACATGGCGGATAGTGCGTTAGGGATTGCAGCGGAAAGCCCACAGCACCTTTTTTGGTGCGAGGACTTGCAGCGTAAAGCCCGACCCGCAGGGTAACGCCCTAAAACTTGTAACCCAACGACCTTTTTTAAGATAAATTATACTATAAATTAAACTTGTAGCCAGCGGCAAAATGGACCGGAAAATGCTTGTTGCTATCTACAAAAACGGCAAATAAATTGTTGTAAGCTAAGGTGATAAAACCTGTATTTCCCGTTTTTATATCGGCTCCCAAGCCAAAGGCAAACGGTGTTTTAAAGGTCGAGTTTTTGACAACTTCGTGAGGCAAACCGATTATTTCAACGGTACTTTTTGAAAAATTATAAGTAGCCAAAAGGGCATTGCCGTAAATGTTAAACCCTGGTTTGTTAATAAATCGGTATCGGTAGCCCAAAGCGAGTTGTGTGCTTGTGTATTTAAAATCGGTATGGTCCAAAGCATGTTCGACACTAAAAAAACCAGCATGCCTCGAGGTTTTAAGCGATGATGTTATTTCGAGTTCTGCACCAAAAAAAGGCACTGTGGTGTTGTTGGGGTTGCTTACAAAAGGATGGTTTGTAATACCGCCATAAAGTCCCAAACGCGATTTAAGTGTTGGTTTTTTATCTGTTTGCGCCAAGTCTCCCATGGCTGTATTGTACTGTTTTACGAACTGCGATAAACTGGATAATGTGAATTTTAAATTGTTTATGGAAACAGGGGCATTTTCGGTTAGTTTTTTAAGCTGTGTTTTGTATTCCTCGTTGAAGTTGTTGTTTGAATTTTTGGTGTTGAGTAATTCCGAAATAGTGCCATCGCTGGTTTTAACAAAGTACCTAAATTGTTTGTCGATGGTATTCCACAGTAAATCCAAATGGCCCTCAGCGGCGGTTTTAAGCTCGTAGTTTTTTCCGTTAATCGTGAATTGTTGTTGTGCGGATAGGGATAAATATGATGTGGTTAACACAAGTAAAAAAAGAATCTTTTTCATAGGTTTTTAAGATATTGGGTTATATGCAAACAGTGCACAGCACAGTTATGTAAAATTACTAAAAATAAATCAATCGTATTTATTTTTTGAAATCCCGACCTTTCCATTTGTAACCTTTAAATAACGAAATTAAAGCGATATAAACGCTAAAAAAAGGATAGAGCAGAAACCCAAAAATATAAGTGCTTAAAACCTGCTTTTGGTTAAAGAATGAAGCCGATTTAAAAATCAATAAATAGTCGATACTAAATTTGATTATTAAAAGATAAACAAAGATTTTAATGCTGAGTACCTTTAGTAAAACCCAAGGTAAAAGCGAAATAATCAAAGCATTTATGAGGAACACCATTACGCCTGTTAGCTTTCCAAACAGGTTGTTGTAAGCACTTGTTTTTGCGGCCCACCGAATGCGTTGTGCTTTTAAAGCCTTCCAATTTGGTTGTGCATTTGTGGTTACAATAGCTTGTTCGCATTTTAAATAGGTTACGTTTTCAGGGTGTTTTTTTACAGCCTTTTCCAACAGAAAAATATCATCGCCGCTGGCTATGTTTTTGTTGCCGTCAAATCCGTTTAATGTTTCGAATAGCTCTTTTTGATATGCGAAATTGGCACCATTGCACAAAAAGGGTTTTTTAATGCCAAAGCCGCCCATGGTAGCACCTTGTAAACTTAACATATCGAGTAGTTGAAAACGATTTAAAAACCCGCTTTTAACATGGAAAATTACGGGAGCTACAATGCATTTACTTGTTGTGGTTTGAATACATTCATCAAAACTATCCAACCAATATTTGGGCAAAATACAATCGGCATCGGTGGTTAAAATCCAGTCGTTTTTGGCCTGTTTTACAGCTGTGGTTATCGCGTCTTTTTTTGGTGAATTTGATGCTCTTTTGTTTGAAATTACTTTGATGTCATTTCGAACATTAGTGAGAAATCTCATAATTAAATTAACGGACTCATCATCCGATTCATCATCAACAAAAATAACTTCATGTAAATGATTCGGGTATTCCAAAGCATCAATTGAAGCTAGTAGATTTGGTAAATTTCCAGCTTCATTTCTAAAAGGAATAATTACGGAAAAGGTGGTTTTTGATTTAAGATCCTTCAGCTTAAAAACAGGAATTTTATCAAATCCAATAACAAAACTCCCTATTAAAAGTAAATACAAAAGTGTTACAATAATACTGATTAAAACCATAATTAATCTTCGGTTTTTGGTAGATTAAAATTGAGCACATAATAGCTTCCAAATACACTTGGCAATACAAAATTTAACAGCCACATCGTGGTAATAATGCTTAAAATAGTGAGTTCGTTTACGTTGATGAACGCAAACAAATATAGGGCGATGCTTCCTTTTATAACCACATCAAAAATAAAAATAGATGGAATAACGGATGCCAACACATACATAGATGTAATGATTACCATGGCATTAAAATATGGAATTTCAATCTCGAAAAGTTGTAATAAAAAGTAAAATTGATATGAAAATATAAGGTATCGCCATAGCGAAAACATAAACCCAATCCAGATTTTTTCTTTAGGAAATTTTAAAATGAAATGCTTTACTTTTTTTAAGGAAACCCCTTTTATTTTGAGCTTACTCTTTTTAAAGCCAAAGCCTATTAACAACACGAGTATTAAACCAATAAATAAGATGCTTACCAGTTTGTGATAATTGAAATTTATGGGATAAATAGTTGTAAAAAAATACAAGCCTATCACTCCAAAAATAGTTGTTACGGCCATTTGTAGTACGTTGCTCAATAAATTAATGAGTACGATAGGTTTTCTAAAATTAGCTGAATAATAGATGGCTTTTGCACCATATTCGCCAATTCTATTTGGTGTAAATAACGAGGCTGTTAAGGCGCCTAAGCTTTGTTCGAGAGCATTTTTAAAAGTGATTTTTTTAACAAACGACACTAATGCCTTCCATTTTAGAATTTCGAAAAACCAATTTAAAATGCTTAAAAAAAGTAATAAAATGATGTTTTTTAGCGTAAATATGTTGTTTCTTGATAGAAAGTCGACAAAATCGGAAAATTGTAAACCATCGTTATTTGTTAGTTTATTATAAATAAAATAAAAGGCGGCAAGTACAATACTTAATTTAATCAGCACAAAAAAGAATTGCTTAGTTTTGTATGGCAACGTTTTATTCATAATTATAAAAGGGTACAGCAAATTAAACCAATATTATTTTATGCCTCTAAAATTTAAACCTATATTATTTTCAGTACTCTTTACTTGTTATAGTTTTTTTGCGTTTTCACAATCTGATACTAGCACGGTTAAAGCGCAGTTTGCATTGGGCGTTAATAGTCCGTCGGCCAATGGTTTTGTAACTAATTTTGAAGCTAAATCTGTAAATTTTCCGAGTATAAATTTAGGTGTTCAATATATGTTTAAACCAAAATGGGGCGCGAAATTGGATTTTGGTTACAACCGTTTTTCAAATTTGGACAACACAGCAGAATTTAAAATAAATTATACACGGCTCAATGCGCAATTGGTTTACGATGCTACGCGTTTATTTAGCTTTTTGCCACAGCGCATGGGTACGTTTCTACACGCCGGCCCTGGTTTTACAAGCATTAAGCCTTTGGGAAATTATACCCAAAACGACACCTCGTTTTTAAACGCAATGGCAGGCATTGAGTTTCATTATGGTGTTTCGGATAAGCTTTCGGTGTATTTTGACGCCTCTTATATTTTGGGATTTGGAAAAGATTTTAACCCTGTTTCCAGCGGATTCGGATCGTTTAACGGAAACCTATTAACCTTAACTATTGGCGCATCTATTTCGCTTAGTGGTTGTCAATATTGCGATTAATGAGCAAAGAAAAAATTATATTAGGCATCGATCCCGGGACGACTATTATGGGTTTCGGACTCATAAAAGTGGTTGGAAAAAACATGGAATTTATCCAATTGAATGAGTTGGATTTAAAAAAATACAGCGACCATTATTTAAAATTGAAACTTATTTTTGAGCGTACCATCGAACTTATCGATACGCACAACCCAGACGAAATAGCTATTGAAGCCCCGTTTTTTGGCAAAAATGTACAAAGCATGCTTAAGTTGGGGCGGGCACAAGGTGTGGCTATGGCTGCGGGTTTAAGTAGAGAAATACCCATCACAGAATATCTGCCTAAAAAAATAAAAATGGCTATCACGGGCAACGGAAATGCCAGTAAAGAACAAGTTGCTAAAATGCTTCAAAGCTTATTGGGATTAAAAACCTTGCCTAAAAATTTAGATGCCACTGATGGCTTAGCGGCTGCCGTTTGCCATTTCTATAACTCAGGTAAAGTAACGATTGGTAAAAGTTATTCGGGATGGAGTGCTTTTGTAAAACAGAATGAATCTCGAGTAAAAAAATAATGGCAGGTATCTACATCCATATTCCATTTTGTAAACAAGCCTGTTTTTATTGCGACTTTCATTTTTCTACTTCATTAAAGAAGAAAAATGAATTGATTCAATCTTTGGTAAAAGAATTGGAACTACGTAAAGACGAGCTTAAAAATCAATCTGTCGAAACCATTTATTTTGGAGGTGGCACACCAAGTTTATTGTCTATAGATGAATTATTATTGATTATTGAAACGGTCTATAAAAACTATTCGGTCATTGAAAATCCGGAAATCACTTTAGAAGCAAATCCAGACGATTTAATAAATAATCGAATACTTGAATTATCAAATACACCAATCAACCGTTTAAGCATCGGTATTCAATCGTTTTTTGAAGATGATTTAAAAAGTATGAATCGTGCCCACAATGCTCATGAAGCCAAAGCGTGTTTACAGGAAGCGACGCGCCATTTCGATAACATCACCATCGATTTAATTTACGGCATTCCCAATATGAGTTTAGAGAAATGGAAGGATAATTTAGATATTGCTTTTAGTTTTGGCGTCAACCATATTTCGAGCTACGCCTTAACCGTCGAACCAAAAACGGCTTTGGATGCTTTTATAAAAAAAGGCACTTATCCGCCCATCGACGAGCAATTGGCACTGCAGCATTTTAATCATTTAATAGAAAAAACCAATGCGCAGGGTTTTGTGCACTACGAGATTTCCAATTTTGGTAAACCCAACTATTTTTCAAAACACAACACCAGTTATTGGCAAGGGAAACCGTACATAGGCATTGGGCCTTCGGCGCATTCATTCAGTAAGAATCAGCGTAGTTGGAATGTATCAAATAATTCAAAATACATACAATCCATTCAAAATAACGAGTTGCCAAATACGGTTGAAATCCTATCTGTTAAAGATCAATACAACGAATATATAATGACGGGTTTACGAACCATTTGGGGCGTGTCTTTAAATAAAGTTGGTGCCGATTTTGGTAAAGAATATCTAATACATTTAAAAAACACTTCGGAAAAATATATAGAAAAAGGTTTGGTTGTTATTGCTAATGTTGCATCGCAGGATGTTATATTTGAAGAGATTACTTCCTCGCAAACATCTCAAAATGACTTTAGATTAACAACCACCCCAAAAGGAAAATTTTTAGTTGATGGGATGGCTTCGGAATTGTTTATGATTTGATTATATTTGAATATGATCGCAACAATTCAATACAAATCAAAAAAACACAAAATAGATTTAACACAACCCATAGATATTTCTATGCCTTTACGAGCCTCGGAAGACAACGTAAATGCGTGGTATGTTGAACCTCCAAAAATAGAACCGGCAACCGATGGTGAGTGGATTGCCGCTGTAAAAGAAGGCGCTTGCATTAATTTTAATAATATCCATTTTAATCCGCATGCCCACGGAACGCATACCGAATGTGTGGGACATATTTTAAAAAAAGTGCATTCAATAAATCAAAATTTAAAGCAGTTTTTCTTTTATGCCGAAGTCCTTACCGTTGCACCAGAAATGTTAAACGGCGATTTTGTAATATCTAAAAAACAATTGCAATTTGGCATTGGCAATAAAAAACGCGATGCTATTATTTTAAGAACGATTCCTAATACAAACGAAAAATTATCGGCACAATATTCGCACACCAACCCACCGTATTTATTGGAAGATGCCGCTATTTATTTACGAGAAAAAGGTGTAAAACATTTACTTATAGATTTACCAAGTATAGATAAAGAAAAGGATGATTGCCAATTATTGGCGCACCATGCGTTTTGGAATACAAAAGGTAAACTAAGGTTAAACGCAACCATTACCGAGTTGATTTTTGTGCCAAACCGTGTTAACGATGGTACTTATTTTTTAAACCTGCAAATCGCACCTATCGAGAATGATGCCACACCGAGCAAGCCTATTTTGTATAAAATTATAGATTAAATGGAAGCATTTTTAGGAATCATTGTTGGGGTTTTAGTCAGTTTAGGGGTGGTTACATATTTGAAATCGCTAAAGAAAAAACAACTGGTAAATGCCCAATCGGTACTGCTTTTAGATAAAGTAAAAACCGTTTGTAAATTTATAACCGTTGAAGGCGATTTTGCAGAAATTTATCATTATCAAGATGTTAAACAACGGTTTTTAAAACTCATATCAAGCAAAAAAAAGGCATTGGTGGTTATTAATGCCAAAGCCTATGTGGGCTACGATTTGAAAAAAATTCAGCTGAGACCCGATAAGGACAAAAAGAAAATTATCTTAGAACATTTTCCGCAGCCCGAAGTACTATCTATAGAAACCAATTTGAATTATTACGATAAATCGGATGGCTATTTTAATAAGTTTGAAGCAGCAGATTTAACCGGATTACAAACCGAATCTAAACAACACATTAAAGATAAGATTCCAGAAAGTGGTTTAATTGAAATTGCGCAAAAGGAAGCCTTGGATGCCATTTTACTTATTGAAACCATTGTTGAAACCATCGGTTGGACCTTGGATTATTCGGCTTTGAAACTAGAGGGAGAAAACAAAAAGTTATTAAAATAAATCAGGACATATAGATTCATCGGCAAATTGCTTAAATTTAAAGAAAATTAACCAATAAAATGAAGCGCTATCCTTTCATTTGCTTTATTGTTCTGTTTTTTTATTTTGGCAATTCCCAAAGTATTTATCAAAAAGACAACTTAACAATTCTGGCAGATTCACTACATAACGAAGGTGAATATGACCAAGCCATTACCGTACGAGATAGTGCTATAAAAACGCAGCTTAAGGCTCCAAAAGCGTATCGAACTTATCTCAAGGCCAAATATTTTCACACTAACTCTTCTCGTTTAGAATTTAAAAGTTACGATTACCATAACCCGGATAGAGCAATTACCAAAATAACACGGGAACGTTACTTAGACAGCGCATTACAATACGCCATAAAAGCTAGGGATTTATATATAAATGTGGAACATCCAGACCGCATGTTTCAATATCAATTACAAAATCGTATTTATCATCAAACAGCTTATTTGGGCAATTGGAAACATGCTTTGGAACAAGCCGAATTAGGGTACGGGTTTTTAGAGGATACGCTTACAACTAACGATAAAACTTTCGTAGATTTAATTTATGATATCGGTTTTATTCACAGTAAACTGGGAGACTATTCTAAGGCGGTTAATAACTATCAAAAATCACTCGACTTATACAAATACATTATAGGAGAAAACAACACAGATGTGGCCCAAGCTTACAATAATATATCTGTTGAATATAGATATTTGGGTTTAAGGAAAAAGGAATTAGAATCACTCTTAAAAGCAAAGACCATTTGGGAACAATTGAATGACGATGAGAGCATAAGATATTTATACACTTGTTATGGCAATTTGTTTTTTTGGTATTCCTATTACGGTGATTTTGAAAAAGCCGAGGCGTATATTTTAAAGAAAGATAAAATAAGAGCCCAGGCGCAAACCACCAAAATCAATGGGCTTTTAAATAACAAAGAGGACATTTATGAAGATAAATTATCAAGATGGTACGACTTAATGCTTCATTACTTTCGGAAAAAAGATAGTGCCAAAACTGTTTATTATGCAGATACAATAATAAAAACTGTTGACTCCAATAGTAAATTACTCAAATTCGAAGTCAATACATTAAGTTCTACGTTAAAGTTTTATGCGTCGTTAATAAAGGATTCAAACCCTGAAAAAGCACTTGATTATTTAAATAAAGCTATAAATATTCAGAATAAATATAAAGCTGTTTTTTACACCAAACCATTTGTTTTTCAATTGTATAAAGCAGAGTTGCTGTTTCAGTCTAAAAAATATGCCCAAGCTGCTTTGTTGCTTAAAGATTTACGCACTTTAAATGTGTTTAAAGAAATATCAAACCAGTTTAAGTTGGCTGTGTTAAGTGGTAAAGCAGCACAAATGATGCATCAAGAAACACAGGCTCAGCGCTTTTTTGATGATGCTTTTAACATGTTAAATAACTCCAATAAAAATATAGAAAAATTAAAAATTGAAGACCTAAAACCATTAATTTCATTTGAAACCATTGATGGCTTTTTAGGCATGGGAGATTTTTATTTTCAACTTTATAAAAACAATCCATCTGCAGTAAATCTAGAAAAAGCAAAACATCGTTATTTATTAGCTTCAGAAATATACCATCAATTGTATTTGGGGCAACGCTATAACGAAAGCTTGTTTACACATTATAATTCGATAAACGAACGCCTATTAAAAGTAGCATTAGAACCGATAAACAACACGCGTTTTTTAGTAAAAACCTTAAATAGTATTGAAAATAACGGTTCAAAATTAACATGGTCTAAATTTGTGTTTAACAACCAGCGTCAGCAATTAAACATTCCACAAAATCTTATTGCCCAAGAAGAAAATATCAATGCACAATTAAACTTCTATCAGAAAGCCTTAGTGAATCTTCAAGAAAATTCGGATGATAAAGTTGCCCTGTGGAAGGCTAAAGTTTACGAGTTAAAAAATAGTTTATCTACAATTCAAGACTCCATCAGGTTTCAAAATAAAGCCTATTACCAATTAAACGTTCAGGCTTTTGATATTGCAAGCATCCAAAATACCTTAAAAAAAGAAGAAGGTTTACTAAAATATATTTTTACCGATGAACATTTGTATTCGTTTTTAATAACACAAACTCAAATTAATATAGTATCGGTAATAGAGAAAACCAAAGTTTTAAACACATTAAAAACCAGTTTAAATGCACTAAAACAACGTGCAGCACATTACCAACCATTTTTACAGGAAATGAGCGTTTTATTGTTGGGTGACCTGGAATATCAGAACTTTAAAAGATTAACGATTATTCCCGATGGCGCTTTGCATTACTTTCCGTTTGAAACACTCATGTTTAACGAGGCTTTGCCTTTAATTGGTTATGCGCCGTCATTGTTGCTGTTTCAAGAACAACAAAGGACACCATCAACATTCGCTAATGTTAATATTGGTGCATTTTCTGCGTCGAATAATCGGTTAGAATTGCCCCAAGTTTCTAATGAAATAAACGCTATTCTTTCAATTTTTGATGGAACAAAGTTTTTAAATGCCGTAAAGGCAGATTTTGTTATTAATGCCAATGAGTTTAATGTATTGCATTTGGCAATGCACTCTAAAATTGATGAGGTTCATCCAGAGTTTTCCGCATTAGATTTTTATGGCGAAAATGATAATAAACTGTTTATTTCCGAGCTCTATAACGAAAGCTTAAGCGCAAATATGGTTGTGCTAAGCGCTTGCGATACTGGTAGTGGATTTTATGAAAATGGCGAAGGTGTAATAAGTTTGTCCAGAGCATTTAATTACGCTGGTATACCCAGTACGGTAATGAGTTTATGGGAAGTAGATGATGAAGCTACAGCCAAAATAATGACTTATTTTTATGCGCACTTAAAGCTCGGTGAAACCAAAGACGAAGCTCTAAAAAATGCCAAATTAGACTATTTAAAGAACACTGAAGACGAACTTTTAAAGCACCCTTATTATTGGTCGGGTTTTGTGTTGTCAGGCAATACCGATGCACTTTTAGAAACACAAAAATATTGGGCTTATCTGTTTATTCTGCCCATGATTACTATGGTTTTTTTTAGAAAACGATTATTCCAGTTTTTTAAGAAGTGATTTGGCCTCGTCTTTTTTAAAGGAGTCATTCGAATTGAGAATTGTTTTTAATTCTTTAATGGTGTTTTCAGGTTGTTTTGATTTTAAATAGGCGAGCGCTAAAAACCAATGGGAGCGGTGCGTCAATGCATCGGTATAGGTAAGATGTTTTTTGAATTTTGAAATTGCACGTTCTGCATTACCTAAAGCTAAATATGCATTTCCTTGATAGAATAATAATTCTGAATTATTGGAATTTTGATAAGACTTTTCAAACAGTGAAATGGCTTGATTGTAATCTTCTGCACTGTAAGCACTAAATGCATGGTTTAAAATGTTATCATTGTTATTCGAACGTACAATAGGTACACTTACGTTTTTTGAAACTTCAAAATAGGTTGAAAATAGTGTGTCTTCATTAACAGGTTTATTCAATAAAAAATTGACACTTAAAGCAACAATAACCAGTGCTGCGACTGCAATTAAGGGTTTTAGCCATTTTATGGTAGAGCGTTTTTGCTGTGGTGTGATTTCTGTTTCGTAAGCCGTTAATTGTTTTTTAAACTGTGCATCGTCTTCAAATTCAGTTACCGATTTTAAATCCATTAAAAAATCCACTTGCTTTTTAAATTGACCATCAGAATTATAACGTTTTTCAAATTCTTTAGATTCTTCAGTGGTTAACCGCTTAGAAAAATATTTTTCTATGAGTGTTTCGTCAATCATGATTAAGGGGAGATTTTATTAGGTTTTTCAATGTTTTCAGGCATCGTGATTTCTGACTGCGCACCACGGCCTCACTATCATAACCTTTTAAAGTTGCTATTTCATCATTAGTTAGTCCTCTAAAAAAGCTCAATGTTAACATTTGCTGGCAACTTTCACCTAATTGTTTAAAATAATGCTGAAGCAATTCTTGCTGGGGTGTGAGGTTATTAGTGGGTTCTATAATAATTTCGTCATAGTCCGTTTGTTCCTTGTGTAATTGAGGATTATAAGGTTGTTTTTTGGCATATTCTTTTAGTTTTTTGTAAATAAGATGTTTACCAATACCGAAAAGATAGGTTTTAAAACTACTGTTAATATGATATAGTTTTCCGGAAATTGCATGTTTTCTAATGGCTAAAAATGCTTCTTGATAAATATCCAAGGCATCACATGCATCGATATTAAACGTCTTCGAAAAACCCAAAAATGCATCTCTGTTGTCGTAATAAAGTGTTTTTATAACAGCTTCATCATTGATTTTCAATGCATCAACAAAATGTTGTTCCATAGAATTTAATTTTTTTTAGAGAAGTTGTTAACATTTATGATTTTTCTTTCACTAAATATAAATCATTCTAAATCAAATCAAAATGAAAACTAAATTTATTGTAGGTGTTTTAATTATGGCGCTTACTTTTCAGCATTCCTTTTCGCAAAAACCTAATTCCAAATTCACAAAAGTTGTTTTTGTGGTCAATAAAAAATCTAATGACATTGATGCATTCGAGCTTTACGAGCGGCAAAAATTAAAATCAATATTTGAAAAACACCCAGAAAGTAAGTTCTACTTGGGGTTGTTAAATGGTGAATATAGGGTAGATGGAAGTTTAATTAGGTTAAACCAGGGAGCGGAATTAACCATGTACACAAGTGTAAAAGCTATCCCTGGTGATATGTTTTTACCGGGTGACATGTTTCTGCCCGGAGACATGTTCATTCCAGGTGATATGTTTATACCAGGCGACATGTTTCAACCAGGGCGTATCGTGGCAATTAACAAGACTAAATTTAAAGTGGAGGAAGTTGATAAATTGCAACTCATTTTTAAAGCACTGTAACCTCAAAATAAAATGGGATGTTTTGAGAACACCTAAAGTGCTTAGTTTAAATGCCTCTTTCTAAAAAGTGGAAATACTCAAATCCGACAAAACGCCTTTATTATTAGTCATTAACCATCAAAAAATATAATCATGAAACCAGAATTAATCACCGGAAACTCATTTTGGATTAAAAAATTATTCGTAATAATTGCTATATTAAATTTCGGTATTGCCGCTGCCGAAGATTTTAATGTAGATGGAATTGAGTATTATATAATTCCTAACACCACCAATGTTGCGGTATCGGGCAACAATGGGCAGTACTCGGGTGACATTGTAATCCCCTCAACCGTCACCTATGCTTCAGTGGTTTATGCGGTAACAGCAATTCGTGGTGTTGCATTTTATAATTGTAATGGCTTGACCTCTGTTACACTTCCTAATTCTATCACTACCATTGGAGATAGTGCTTTTAGTAATTGTACAAGTTTGACTTCTATTAATGTTCCAAGTTCGGTGACTTCAATCGGTCACTCTGCTTTTATGGGGTGTATTAGTTTACCATCTATAACCATACCAGATGGCATTACTACCATTCGAATGTACACTTTTTTTGTGTGTACTAGTTTAACCTCTGTAACAATTCCTGACTCCGTTACATCTATTGAACAAAGTGCTTTCGGTAATTGTACAAGTTTACCGTCTGTGACTATACCAAATGCTGTGACTTCAATTGGAGTAAATGCTTTTAGTTCTTGCACGAGTTTAACATTGGTAGATTGTAGAATTCCCACACCATTGGCGATTGATGCTTCTGTGTTTGGCAATGTTAATCAACCCGAATGTACTTTAACTGTTCCTGCTTGTAGCGCAGAATTATATCAAGCTGCAGCGGTTTGGCAAGATTTTAATCCCATACAAGAGCGTAGCACCTGTTCCTTATCACTTGATGAAGCTTTAAATAGGGATAATATATCGGTTTATCCAAATCCTGTAACCAATAAATTAGTTATTAAAAATTCATTTTCGGGCAATCTTAAATTGAAAGTATTCAATGAGGTTGGGCAGTTGGTTTTAAAACAAGATCAAAACACTTTAATAGTCTCTTTAGATGTTTCAACCTTATCCAAAGGACTTTATTTTTTAAATATTATTTCCGAAGCGAATAAAACGCAAACCATCAAATTCATTAAAAACTAAATCCCATGAAAAAACTACTATTATTAATGGTTTCCATATTTGTTTTCAATTTTGCACCCTCACAATCCAACCCAAAAATTGAGAACTACCAATTTGGAAGTTTAGATGTAGAAGTCATGATAATGCCTTTTGGTATGGAAAAGCCTGTAAAAATAGGAACCATGTCGAAAACCGGAGCTATTGATTTTGAAGTTCCCAAAGCACTTCCAGAATTGTCAAAAGAAACTAAAGCAGTTTTTATATCGGATTTAGCTTATACGCTTTTTGATGTTTGCGATAACAGTTCAGAAATAAATTCAAACATAACTATTATTACTTCTTTTGATACAGGCGCTTTATCGCTTTGGACCACAGACAAGCGTTATGTAGGAGTTGTTTTTGCAGTTTCGGATGAAAAAATGGTGCCTTGGATAGAAGACCCAGCATATGTAGAACCCATTTTAGGATCTTATTTCGAATTGATTTATGTAGCAAAACCATTTCAATATAACGGCGAGTGCACACAAACGCAAATGCTGGAAAAAGGTGATGCAAAAATTAATTTCAATTATAATTTAGACTTAAAAGCCGGTTATAATTTTATTGAGTATAAAATTGAAAGCATTTATAAAACCGACCCAAATGTTATGGCGTCTTTTCCAGATAAAGTGTCGGTATCCAATGTAGAAGGTATTCCAAACTGTAAATGGATTGGGAAGTATTTTTAAATGGGCATAAAATTCAGTAGTTTTAAACACGTTTACATCCACATATATTAAACGTGTTTTTTTATGAACATCGAACAACTCCGAGAATACTGTTTAAACAAAAAAGGAACCTCTGAAGCATTTCCTTTCGACGATAACGTTTTGGTGTTTAAAGTACTCGGTAAAATGTTTGTGCTCACAGGGTTGGATAGCTGGGAGAAAGGCGAATCCGCTATCAATTTAAAAGGAGACCCCGATTACTCAGAAGAATTACGTGCACAATACAGCAGCATCCGCCCCGGGTATCACATGAGCAAAAAACATTGGAATACGGTATATATTGATGAGGGTGAACTTGAAACCAAATTCGTTTTAAAGCTCATCGATCATTCTTATGATATGGTTTTAAAAACCCTGCCTAAAAAACTTCAAGACTCACTAAAGTAACATATTTGCCTAATGCGCTTTTAAGCTGTATTATTGCAAAAAGTAAAATACTATGAGTTTATTAGATACACTTAAACAAAGAAGTAATAATGCCTGCGAATTATGCGCCGCGACCGAAAATTTAGAGATTTACGAAGTGCCACCAGTTTCGACCGCGGGAGTCGACGGCAGTTTATTGGCTTGCAACAGGTGTATCTCTCAAATAAACAACCCTGAAACTACCGATGCCAATCATTGGCGCTGTTTAAACGATAGTATGTGGAGCGAGCATCAAGCGGTAAAAGTAGTGGCGTGGAGAATGTTAAACCGATTAAAAAGTGAAGGTTGGCCGCAAGATTTATTGGATATGATGTATTTGGAAGACGATGTTTTGGAATATGCCAAAGCCACGGGCGAAGGCGAAGACGAAAGCGAAAAAATAATACACCGCGATGTTAACGGTGTTATTTTAGAAGCGGGAGATTCGGTAGTATTAATCAAAGACTTAAAAGTAAAAGGCTCGAGTATGGTGGCAAAACAAGGCACTGCCGTAAGAAACATTCGTTTAGATAGAGATAACGATAAATATATCGAGGGTAAAGTTGGTGCGCAGCAAATTGTTATTATTACCGATTATGTAAAGAAAATTTAATCCTTTCTGTCTTTCCTTTTAAACCAACCAAATCCTAGAGGAACTAACAAAAATATAAAAAGGTATTTCCCCGTAACAATGCCAATTAGGGTAATAATCAGCGAAATTATTAATACCGTATTAATATATTTTTCTTTCATTTCTACAAATTCTGTTTCCGGTATTCCGAAGGATTCACCTTCTTAACCACCTTAAACTGCCTATTAAAATTAGACATGTTGTTAAACCCCGATTTTTCGGCAACCTCAGAGACTGTTAAATCTTTGTTTGATAGCAAAAGCTTGCAAGCGTGCTCCAACCGCAGTTCATTTAAAAACTGGATATAGGTTTTATTAGTCCGCTTTTTAAAGTATTTACAAAAGGCATTCTTCGTCATGTTTGCAACTTCGGCAATGGTGTTTAAAGTGATGTCGTTTTCAAAATTATCCATGGTGTACGTAAATACATTTCGCATTCTGTGACCTTCGTTATCCGAATATTTTTTATCATAAATAAATGAAGATAAACTTTTATAGTTACAGATTGAAGCCAATTTTAAAAGCTGAAGCAGAATAATAAACCGATTCAATTTGCTCACTTTTTCTATTTCAAAAAACAATTCTTTAAACCGATTTTTTTTCGATGTTATTTTAAAACCATGTTTGGCACGCTTAAAAAAAAGTCCCAATTCATTTAAGGTATCCAATTCAAAAAAATGAAGCCCAAAAGATTGTTTGGTAAAAAACAACGACAGCATGTGCGATGCGCCCGAAGCATTCAAATCGCTTTTAAATACATGCGGAATATTGCTGCCAATAATTAAAATATCATCTTTTGTATAATCATTTATGGTATCGCCAACAATTAAAGTGCCTTCGCCCTCAACAATAAAACTGATTTGTATCTCTTCATGCTGGTGCAATTTATCGTAAAAGGCATCGGCATAATCGACCTGAAAAATAAAGGCATCGTTTTCTGGTTTCGGTATTTTAAAAGGTAAAACTTTCAATTTTAATTATTTTTTGTTTTCTCTCCTTTTAAGCGATGGCTTGATAGAGATAAAGTGGATAAAATTACATAAATAATACTCTAAGTCATAATTTAAAATCAATAATAGGATAATATAATATATATTTTGGATAAACACATATTATCAATCAAACCAAACAAGCTTTAATTTTGATAAAAAATAAATCGTTAAGCAATGAGTTTAAAATGGGAAGGCATCATGCCAGCAGTTACAACAAAGTTTACAGATGGTGATACTTTGGATTTAAAAATGTTCGAAACCAACATTAAAGCACAATTAAATGCCGGCGTACACGGTATTGTACTTGGTGGCACATTAGGAGAAGCAAGTACTTTATTAGATGAAGAAAAAAGTACACTAACTAAAACAACGGTAAATATGGTTAAAGGGCAAGTTCCTGTTTTAATTAATGTTGCCGAACAATCAACAAAGGCCGCTATCGCAGCAGCACAAAAAGCCGAAACAGACGGTGCCACAGGATTAATGCTGCTGCCGCCCATGCGCTATAAATCTGGAGACCGCGAAACCGTAGAATATTTTAAAGCCGTGGCAAACAGCACATCGTTGCCCATAATGATTTATAATAATCCTGTGGATTATAAAATTGAAGTGACTTTGGATATGTTTGAAGAGTTGCTAAAATGCGATAATATCGAGGCAGTAAAAGAGTCGACCAGAGACATTACAAACGTAACCCGAATTAAAAATCGTTTTGGCGACAGACTTAAAATTATGACAGGCGTAGACACCATAGCCCTAGAAAGTTTGCTTATGGGTGCCGACGGTTGGGTGGCCGGTTTAGTATGCGCATTTCCTGCCGAAACCGTTGCTATTTACGAGCTTCAAAAAGCAGGAAAAATTAAGGAAGCCATCGAAATATACCGCTGGTTTATGCCGTTGTTAGAGTTGGATATAAACCCAAAATTGGTACAAAACATCAAGCTCGCCGAAGTGTATACAGGCATAGGCACCGAAAATGTTCGTGCCCCGCGTTTACCACTTCACGGCAACGAACGCCAACACGTAATAAGCGTAATTGAAGCCGCGTTAAAGGCACGACCAACACTGCCAAATTATAAAAATTTAAGTACTTTAGTATAAACAATTTGGGTGTTACCCCGATAAAAATCGGGGTCGGGCTTTCGGCAGTCGCTCCCTCCTGCGTCGGGTAGCTTCAACAAATGCCTCAATCCCTAACACGGGCTTATTTGCTAAGGCCAGTTTTATGTTTTAAGTAAATGAAAAAAAACATGTTAGAAATAAGGCCAACATGCGAAAACTGTAATAAATCATTACCGTTCGATTCTCAAGAGGCCATGATTTGCACCTTCGAGTGTACCTTTTGTAAAAATTGTGTAGAAACCGTTTTGCAACACGTTTGCCCAAACTGTGGGGGTGGTTTTGAGAAACGCCCCATTCGCCCAGAAAATGTATTGGCAAAATATCCAATATCAACAAAAACGGTTCATAAACCAGTAGATATTAAAGCACATTTAAAAAGAATTAATAATTAAAAATTGCCCTCTTTAGGAGGGGTAAAGGGAGGAAAATGATAACAGGAAAAAATTATATAGGCAATCAACTATCGGCCACAGCAAACAGAACGTTTAAAACATTCAATCCGTTGTTGAATATTGAAAATGATTGGAACATCACAGAAGCTTCAAACAGCGAAGTTAACCAAGCAGCAGATTTAGCTGCAGAAGCTTTTAAAACCTATTCCAAAATTTCAGGCGCCACAAAAGCAACATTCCTTAGAGAAATTGCTAACGAAATTGAAGCTTTGGGCGACGATTTATTAGAAGTATATTCATCAGAAAGTGGATTGCCAAACGGCAGAGCCATGGGCGAGCGCGGTAGAACTTTAGGGCAATTACGAGCCTTTGCAAATCACGTTGAGGAAGGTAATTGGGTAGAGGCATCTATCGATACCGCAGAACCAGATCGCGAACCATTACCAAAAGTAGATTTAAGAAAAATGAATATCGCATTGGGTCCCGTTGTCGTTTTTGGAGCCTCAAATTTCCCCTTAGCGTTTTCAACGGCGGGTGGAGATACCGCTGCGGCATTGGCAGCTGGTTGTCCGGTTATTGTAAAGTCGCATCCTATGCATGCAGGCACTGGTGAAATGGTAGCTTCCGCTGTGATAAAAGCAGCAGAAAAAACAGGCATGCCAAATGGCGTTTTTTCAAATTTAAACAGTAGCGGTATTGAAGTTGGTCAAACTTTGGTACAGCATCCAAAAGTAAAGGCCGTAGGTTTTACTGGAAGCATTAAAGGTGGTCGTGCGCTTTATGATTTAGCGGCAAAACGCGACGAACCTATTCCCGTATTTGCAGAAATGGGAAGCATAAACCCAGTTGTATTGTTGCCAAAAGCATTACATAACCGAGCTGAAGCTATTGCTAAAACTTATGCGGGTTCCATTACATTAGGCTCGGGGCAGTTTTGTACCAACCCGGGATTAATCATTGGGATAAAATCTCAAGGCTTAACCAATTTTGTAAATAATTTAGCCGAAGATATTGTAAAAATAGAACCGTCGTGCATGCTGCATCCAAATATTGCAGGGGCTTACCAAACCAATAAAAAAAATGCGTTGGCACAAAGCGGACTTCAAGTTTTGGCTGGTTATGAGGATAGCGTAGAGCCCAATTATGCCAGACAAGTTGTAACTACTGTTGAAGGCGACACGTTTTTAAACAACCCCACATTACACCACGAGGTGTTTGGTCCGTTTTCTTTAGTCGTTCAATGTGAAAATAAAGCGCAACTGGAAACCATTATTTCGAAATTAGAAGGACAACTTACAGGAACCATTATTTCTGATGATAACGAAATTTCAGAATATCCGAATGTTGTCAATGCCTTACAAAATAGAGTGGGGCGCATTATATTTAATGGTGTGCCAACAGGCGTTGAGGTGTGTCCGTCCATGCAACATGGTGGGCCGTATCCGGCATCGACCGATTCGAGGTTTACAGCCGTTGGTGTAGATTCCATTAAACGTTGGGTGCGCCCATTCAGTTATCAAGATTGGCCAAACGAATTGCTTCCAGACGAATTAAAAAATGAAAACCCTTTGGGAATTTCCAGATTGGTTAACAGTGTGAAAACCACAGCTAATATCTAAATGGCACGCACAAAGTTTGTTTGTATTGATGCACATACCTGCGGTAATCCGGTAAGGGTCGTTACCCAAGGACATCCAAAATTAGTTGGCAATAACATCAATGAAAAACGCCAACATTTCTTAAAAGAGTACGATTGGATTCGTAAGGGCTTAATGTTTGAACCACGCGGACACGATATGATGAGTGGCAGTTTTTTGTTTCCACCGCATAACCCTGAGAACGATTTTGCCATTCTGTTTATTGAAACTTCGGGTTGTTTACCCATGTGCGGACACGGCACCATAGGTACCATTACAATAGCCATTGAAGAGGGCTTGATTACTCCAAAAACACCCGGAAAAATTAGAATGGAAGCACCAGCTGGCTTGGTTGAAATTGAATATAAACAGACTAACAATAAAGTAGATTGGGTAAAATTAACCAACGTAAAAAGCTATTTGGCAGCCGAAAATTTATCTGTTGATTGTCCAGAATTGGGCGAAATTATTTTCGATGTGGCTTATGGCGGAAACTATTATGCCATTGTCGATCCGCAGAAAAACTTTTCGGGAGTTCAGGATTTTTCAGCCTCAAAAATTATTCAATATTCCCAAGTTGTTAGGCAACGCATCAACCAAAAGTATCCGAATCGTTTTGTTCATCCAGAAAATGAAACGATTAAAGATGTCAGTCATATGTTATGGACGGGAAATCCCATAGACACAAATTCATCGGGGAGAAACGCCGTGTTTTATGGCGATAAGGCCATCGACAGAAGCCCGTGTGGCACAGGTACATCGGCGCGTTTGGCACAACTTTACACCAAGGGAAAACTAAAACTTAAGGAGCCATTTATCCACGAAAGTTTTATAGGCAGTAAATTTATTGGTCGTGTTGAAAAAGAAACCCATTTAGATGGTAAATTAGCCATTGTTCCAAGCATTCAAGGGTGGGCAAAAATATATGGTTATAATACGATTTTTATTGATGATGAAGATGACCCATATGCACATGGATTTCAAGTGATTTAAAGACAATGAAAGAATGAACTAATGAATTAATGAAATAATCAGTTAAATAAACAATTGAAAGATGAACAAATCTGAGTTTGTTGAAGCGTTAAAAAAACGAACTAAAAAATTAGCAGTAGACGTTATCTTATTTTACGACAAAATTCAAAAAACAGAGGCAACCAGAATTATTGGTAGGCAACTTATCCTTTCAGCAACTTCAACTGCCGCTAATTATAGAGCAGCCTGTATTGCAAGATCTCAAAAAGAGTTTTTTTCAAAAATTTCGATTGTAGTAGAGGAAGCTGACGAAACTTTGTTTTGGTTAGAAGTTTTAAAAGACACTAATTTTGCTTCAGAAGACATGTTAAATCCACTTTTGAAAGAAACTCTAGAAATAGTGAAAATTTTATCTAAAGCTAGGAAAAATGCTGGTAATAAATAATTCATTTAATCATTAATTCAATGAAAAATTGTATAGTTATCGGTGGTGGCATTATCGGTTTATGTTCGGCCTATTATCTTCAAAAAGAAGGCCATCAAGTTACTATTGTCGATCAGTCAAATTTAGATTCTGGTGCCTCGTATATAAATGCCGGTTATTTGGCGCCTAGCCATATTATTCCATTATCTGCTCCGGGTGTGATGAAAAAAGGATTGAAATGGATGTTTAATAAATCAAGTCCGCTTTATATAAAACCACGTTTGGATTTAGATTTTCTAAAATGGACCTTGGCATTCAACAAATCTTGCAACGCAAAACATGTGGAGAAAGCTATACCCACAATCAAAGCCATTTCGCTGTTAAGTCAAGATTTATATGATGATATAAAACGCGACGAAAATTTTTCATTTCATTACGAAAAAAAAGGTTTGCTCATGCTTTGTCAAACCGATAAAGCTTTAGAAGCTG
Organism: Hwangdonia lutea; assembly: GCF_032814565.1. Taxonomy (GTDB): domain Bacteria; phylum Bacteroidota; class Bacteroidia; order Flavobacteriales; family Flavobacteriaceae; genus Hwangdonia; species Hwangdonia lutea. The sequence goes on along the minus strand of NZ_CP136521.1, from coordinate 1,165,755 downwards.
AAATTAAAACAGCAAATTTAGCAACGCAAGAAGGTTTGGATGCCCAAGTTTTAAATCTTAAAAAATTAAAACAATTAGAGCCTCATGTTACGATGTATGTAAAAGGAGCAACCTATTATAAATGCGATTCGCATACCACACCGCATGAGTTTATGGAGGACATGAAAACTTATTTAAAAACTAATGGTGTTGTTTTTTATAGGAATGAAAAGGTTGAGGATATTAACTTTGAAAACCATAAAATTTCAGCCATTAAAACGGATAAGCAAGTTTTAAAAGCCGACGAATTTGTTTTGGCTGCGGGTTCATGGAGTGCTTTTTTGAATAAAAAAATAGGAGTAAAATTATTGCTTCAAGCGGGAAAAGGATACAGCATAAATACAACCAATTCAACCCGTATATCAATACCGGCCATTTTAACCGAAGCCAAGGTAGCCGTAACCCCAATGCATGGATTTACACGATTTGCTGGCACCATGGAAATCGCTGGGATTAATCAAAAAATAAACAAAACAAGAGTTGATGCCATAGCTGATGCCGCTAAAAAATATTACCCAAAAATCAATTTAACCGCAGAAGAAAAAAAACATGCCACTTGTGGTTTGCGCCCTGTTTCTCCCGATGGTTTGCCCTATATTGGTAAATCATCAAAATGTAAAAATTTAACCATTGCTGCGGGTCATGCGATGATGGGTTGGAGCATGGGTACAGCCACGGGAAAACTGGTTTCTGAAATTATTTCAGAGCGTAAACCGTCATTGGATTTAACCCATTATCACCCAGATAGAACATTTTAAATTATGCGATACAATCAAATTTCAAATACATTATTCATTAAAAATAGAACAGGGTTTTGTTCTAAAATGAATTCAAATACCATTGCCATTTTAACATCAAATGATGTGCAGCACAATAATGCTGATGATGTGATGGGATTCACCCAAAACAACGATTTGTTTTATCTTTCAGGAATCGATCAAGAGGAAACCATTTTGGTTTTATACCCGGAAGCTTATAAAAAAGAAAGCCGGGAAATTTTATTCATAAAAGAAACCAACGAACATATTAAAATTTGGGATGGCGAAAAATTAACAAAAGAAAAGGCCACAGAAATATCGGGGATTAAGCGCGTAGAATGGATTCAGGATTTCGAAATGGTTTTGCAATACATGGCTTTTGAGGCCGATGGATTTTATTTAGGTCATAACGAACATGCAAAACGTGTAACCAAAAATCAGCAAACACAGCAAGATAGGATGATTGCCTGGTGTAAAGAAAAATATCCTTTGCACGAATATTATCGAGCAGCCAAAATTACAAGGGATATGCGTCAAATTAAATCGGATGTAGAAATAGAATTGATAAAAAAAGCCGCAGATATCAGTGTCGAATCTTTTAAACGTGTTTTAAAAGCCTGCAAACCCAATATTAAAGAATACGAATTGGAAGCCGAATTAGCGCATAACTTAATTAAATCTGGCGCAAAAAGGCATGCTTTTCAGCCCATTGTGGCTTCCGGTAAAAATGCTTGTGCATTGCATTATAACTCCAACGATGCTTTGTGTAAAGACGGCGACATGATTTTAATGGATTTTGGAGTGTGTTACGCCAATTACAATAGTGATACCACACGTTGCTTTCCCGTAAACGGAAAGTTTTCAAAACGACAAAAAGAAGTGTACACCTCGGTTTTACACTGTTTAAAAGAAGGCAGTAAATTGTTGAAACCGGGAGTGATACCGTCTGAATATGAGCAGCAAATGGCACGTTTAGTTGAAGCCGAATTAATCAAATTGGGTCTGCTAAATGCCAATGAAGTTTTAAAGCAAGACCCTAATAAGCCCTTGTATAAAAAGTATTTCATGCACGGAACTGCGCATCACATTGGGTTAGATGTTCACGATGTTGGTTTGTATTCCCGCCCCCTTGAAGCGGGCATGGTGTTAACTTGCGAACCCGGAATTTATATTGCCGAAGAGGGCATTGGGTGCCGTTTGGAAAACGATTATTTAATCACAGACACCGGAAATATTAATTTAACCGAAGCGATGCCTATTGAAATTGAAGCAATTGAGGCATTAATGAATAATTAAAGAAGATGATATGATGAGTACAAAAGGAATTGGAGGTTCTACTATTGAAGCCGAATTAAATGCCATTATCCCAACGGCACATTTGGTAAAACCTATCGATAAAAAAGAATTTCAAGCGCGAATAAATAAAGCTTGTAAGCTAATGAAGGCGAGCGATGTGCAGGCTATGTATTTAAATGCAGGAACCAATTTGTATTATTTCACGGGTATGCGCTGGAATCCGAGTGAACGAATGGTTGGAGCTTTATTGTTTCCAAATGGAAAGTTGCATTTTATAGCACCGTTATTTGAAGAGGGCACCATTTTGGATTTTATGACTATTGAAGGCAAAATCCATGGCTGGGAAGAACATGAAAGTCCGTACGAATTACTTAATCAGATTCTTAAAGAAAACGGCGTTCAAAGCGGAACAATTTACGTTGATGAAACCACAGCTTTCTTAATATCCGATGGGATAGCACAAGCATCACCCGACTTTACGTTTACCAATGCGAACCCCATTATTTCGGCGTGTAGAATGGTGAAGTCTGAAGCCGAAATAGCCATCATTCAACAAGCTATGGATATTACTTTAGAAGTTCAAAAAGCGACTGCCAGAATTTTAAAAGTTGGTATTAGCGCTCAGGAAATGGTCGATTTTATTCACGAAGCGCATAAGCGCTATGGCATTGCCTCGGGATCTTATTTTTGCATTGTGTTGTTTGGAAAAGACACCTCGTTTCCGCACGGTGTAAAAACACCCAAGAATTTAGAGCAGAACGAGATGGTTTTAGTGGACACGGGATGTATGCTAAACGGTTATTTATCAGATATTACAAGAACCTATGTTTTTGGTGAAGCGAATGATGCGCAACGTCGTATTTGGAATGTCGAAAAAGAAACACAACAAGCGGCGTTTGATGCAGCACAATTGGGCAGTACCTGTGAATCTTTAGATTACGCAGCACGCAAAGTATTAGAATCGCATAACCTTGGGCCAGATTATAAACTACCAGGATTACCCCATCGTGTGGGGCACGGTATAGGTTTGGATATTCACGAATATCCTTATATTGTTAGAGGTGATAAAACTGTTTTAGAACCGGGAATTTGTTTTAGTAATGAACCGATGATTGTTGTGCCAGACGAATTTGGTGTACGTCATGAAGACCATATTTATATGACTACTGACGGTCCAAAATGGTTTACAAAACCCATGCATAGTATTGAAAATCCGTTCGGGATATCGTAACTCATTTACCTTAAAATAAAACCGTTTTTCATCGGGTCGCTGGGGTCAATAACAAACGTGTGCATGCCGGTAATATGCGCAGTTCCTTCCACTTGTGGGATTACAGCTTTAAAAGGGCCGTAATCTTCTTCAGAAATTATAGAGCCTTTAAACACAGAATCTGTAATGCTCTCAATAGATATGGTTTCACCAAAATCAATTTCATTTCTTAATTTATGAATGGCCATTCTGCCCGATACCCCGGAGCCGGTGGGACATCTGTCGACTTCACCTTCGGCAAAAACACAAACATTTCTGCTGTCGTTGTCCGAAGGTTGTTTGGTGTTGTCTATAAAAATAGTGCCGTAAAGAAAACTTAAATCGTCTTTAAACGGATGTAAAATGTCTTTGTCAGCTATCATAACGGCTTGCTTAATAGCCATGCCTTGTGCAATTAAAGTCTGGTAGGATTCTGGTTTTAAGTTGAAATTAAAATCATTTTTAGCCATGTCCACATAAGCATAAAAAGCACCACCATAAGCTAAATCGTAAGTGACTTGTCCTAAACCTTCAACATGAACACTGCGGTCTAAACCAACCACAAAACTCGGTACACAATGAAAACGTACGCCTGTTACCTTGCCGTTTTTAACATGTGCGAACGATGTAATTCTGCCACAAGGCGCATCAATTTTAATCACGTTATCGCCTTCTTTTGGGGCAATCCATTGCATTTCGATTGCCAAGGTGGAAATGGCAATAATGGCATGTCCGCACATCGTTGAGTAGCCTTCGTTGTGCAGGAAAATAATTCCGAAATCGCCATCATCGTCGTTTGGCGGCAGTAAAATACAGCCATACATATCGGCATGTCCGCGAGGTTCGAACATTAACGTAGTACGTAAATAATCATAATTTTCTTTACAATATCTACGGTAATCTAAAACGGAATTACCCTTTAATTCGGGAAAACCATCCACAATAATCCGTAGCGGTTCTCCTCCGGTATGCATATCGATGGTTTTAATTTGCAACCAATCTTTTGGTGGTTTAAAATTGGATTTATTTAAAATATTTTGATAGGTGTTATTCATTTTTAAATTTATTGTAATAATACCCAGCTGCGGCCAAATCTTCAAGGGCATGTCCAACCGATTTGAATACGGTAATTTCATTTTCGGAAGTGCGACCGATTTTGTTATTTGAACACAACTGAAATAAGTCTGCTTTTATGGCTTCTTTGTTGAGAATGCCTTTGTTTATCGGGATAACAATATCGCCACTTTCCTTTAATCCGCCTTGAAAGGTATCAATAAAAACGGAGGATTTGCTAATGGTTTTATCATCCGCTTCGCGCATATCTTTTTTATAAGCGCCAACCAAATCAATATGTTGCCCTGGGTTTAAATATTTACCAAAAACCAAAGGTGTTTTAGATAGTGTAGCACTCGAAATAATATCAACTTCAGCTATTTTTTCTTCAATGGATTTAATGGCTTTTACGCTAAAGTTTTCGTGTTTTAAGGCTGAAGCTATGGCCTGAGCTTTTTCAATATTGCGCCCCCAAACAAACACTTGTTTTATGGGACGCACCGCTGCATGGGCTTTAATGAGGTTGATGGATAGCGCACCGGTGCCAATCATTAACATAGAACTTGAATCTTTCCGGGATAAAAAGTATGACGCCAAAGCCGATGCCGCTGCAGTTCGTTTTACGGTTAAACTTTTCGCTTCTAAAATGGCTTTTATACTGCCTTTTACGGCATCAAAATATATGTATGTGCCTTGAATGGAAGGCAACTTAAATTTACCGTTTTCTGGACTTACCGTAACTATTTTTACACCGGCATCTTTACTTGGGTTCCATGCTGGCATTAATAACAATGTAGAATCGGCATTCACCTCTGGGTTTGGGAAATCGTGATGATGCCGCATAGGAATCAGGGTTTTATTGTTGCAAAATCCATTTTTTAGGGCTTCAATTAATTCAGAAAACACCGTATTGTTTTCAATAAAATCGGTGTCTATTTGTAAAATATTTTCCATAAGCTAAAAATAACTAAATCCGACATCTTAATTCAATATTATTTACCAATTAACTAAAATCATACATATTTTGGATAATATAATACAGATGTGTACTTTTTGTAAAAGCTTATCTTTAAAACTTAAAATGACTACAAATGCATACCATAAAAAAAATATTCATTCTGTTTTTAGTAAGTTTAGCTATACTTTCCTGTAAAGAATCTGCAGTAAAGTTAGAAGGATTAGCATTCGAGGAACAGCTAAAAGTGTTGTTCCCCTCGGCAGAAATCAGTCCGGTAAAAGTAGACGATCACTTTAAAAAAGCCTATCAGCTCATTTTAAAACAGCCTTTAAACCACGATAATTTGGAAGCGGGGACTTTTAATCACTATGTGTATGTGTCGCATGCCGATTATTCGAAACCTACCGTTTTGGTTACCGAAGGCTATAACGCAAAACATAAAACCTACGAGTTAAGTAAGGTTCTGCAGTCCAATCAAGTTATGGTTGAGTATCGGTTTTACGGAAAATCCAGACCAGAACCCATTCCGTGGCAGTATTTAAAAAACGATCAAGCGGTTGAAGATTACCACAGCATCGTATCAAAATTAAAACAACTTTACACAAATAAATGGATTTCAACAGGCATAAGTAAAGGTGGCGAAACGGTTTTAATTTATAAATCTAAATACCCAAACGATGTCGATGTGGCGGTGCCTTACGTGGCGCCATTAATAAATACGCAAGAAGATATAAGAACTGAAAATTTAATAAATTCAGTTGGTACCGATGAATGTCGCAATAAAATTGTAGCATTTCAAAGAGCTGTTTTGAAACAAAGCGATACGGTTTTAAAAGCGTTGAAAGCTTACGCCGAAAAAGAAGCTATGGCGTTTACTCAAGTTCACATGCCTGAAGCTTTAGAGTATGCTGTATTGGAATTTCCGTTTTCGTTTTGGCAATGGGGCGGGAACTGTGAGGATATTCCAACTGAAGCGGCTACGGCAAGCGAACGATTTGAGTATTTAATTAAAATTTCTGGAATGGGTTTGTATAACGATAAAGGGTTCCATCATTATTTGCCGTCTTTTTATCAGCACATGGTAGAATTGGGCTATTATGGTTTTCATTTAGATCCTGTAAAAGATTTGCTTAAAGTTGTAAAATCGTCTTCAAACAGGCGATTTGCTCCAACTGATGTCGATTTAACCTATAATCCTGAATACATTAAAAAAGTTAGACATTATGTTGAAAATAAAGGCGACCGCATTTTATACATTTATGGCGCTAACGATCCTTGGGGTGCTTGTGCGCCAACACCGAAACCCCATGTGGATGCCTTAAAAATGGTTTTAGAAGATGGACACCACGGAACTAGAATTAAAGATTTTTCAGAGAAAGATCAACAAAAAATATATGATACACTAAGTGGTTGGTTGGGCGATGCTATAACAATATATCCTATAAAAAAAGACTAACGGATTTTATAATTCCAGGGTTTCAATATCTAAACGCATATTAATCATGTGTTTTTTAAACCCAGCTTTTTCATAGGCCTTAATGGCGGATGTATTATCCTGATAAACATCCAATCTAATTTCAAAAACTTTACGGGTTTTGCACCATTGTAATAAGGCGTTAATTATAAGTTGATTAAGTTGCTTGCCTCTGTGTTTTTCCGAAACAAACATAAACCCCAAATAACCCTGCTCTTTATGTTTTAAATAATGCCTATCCGATTTAATTTTTGCGTAACCAGAGGCGACAATCTCGTTTTCAATTTCAACAACAAAAACTTCAGATTTTGGGCTTGTAATTAATTCAGGAAGGTTGTAATACGTTATATGTTCTGTTTTTATGGTGGGGTCAAAAGGTCTTTCGGCTTCAATAACACCTTGTTCAAACTCTAGTAAAAGAGGCAGGTCTTTTAAGGTCGCTTTTCTAACTTTTGGGTGCATAATTTAACTCGAGGTATCGGCAATAATTTTCCATTCCCCATTAATTTTTTTAAATATAACCATAAAAATCCCAGTAGCATTTCCAACGTTGCGCTTTAAATGATATTCGCCCAAAACAAAATACGCACCCTCGTTTATTTTGGAAATATCGTTTAGTTTAAAGCTTAACTTTCCCGTGTGGTCTTCGGTTGGATAGGCTTTTTTATAGCGGTCTAAAGTGTCGTACCAACCATAAGTGACACCATTTTTGCCATAAAATTTAAGCGAATCGCTTTTCCAATAGCCCTCCATAAACTCCTCAATATTATTTTTAGACCAGGCAATTCTTTGCTTTTTTAAAACTTTTTCTATGCTTTTTTTGTCTTGGTCTTCAGTGGATTGTGCGGTGCCGTTCAAAAAAGAAACGAGGCAAAGCAATACTATAATATGTTTCATAAATGGTTTTTTTTATAAAAGTAAAAATAGCAAAATCTTATTTTAAAAATGGTTGCTCGTCGATTATTTTGACATTTATTATGATTTTGTCTAAAGTTGAAATCTATTCATCGATTAAATACTGCAAATTCGTTTAATGTTGTATACTTTTATTTGACAATCAGTTAATTAGTCTCCCTCAGATTTATTGTTTAACTACTTAAAACAACTTAGTTATGGAATTGGAAATTACAAGCTACAACAACTTTTTTAAAATGAAAGGCATTCTTAATAAACGCAACTTAAATGTGTTTAAAAGTGCGTTTGATAATGTTTTTGAACGCGTAGACGCCCTTACTATTAGTATTGAAAATATTGAATGGATGGATAAATACGGTGTTGATGCTTTGGCGCAATTGCATTACCAAGCCTTATCCAAAAACAAGAAAATGTCGATTATTGGTTTGGGTTGCAAGGATTTATACGAGCATTTTAAATCGGACGCTCCAGATACCGCAGCATAGTTATCACAGTGCATTTTTTTGATGCTTAATAAAAGCATCGGCTTGAAGCTGCATAAGTTCTCTCGCTTTTTTGCGCTTGTAAGTGTATAATTCTTCCTCATTTTCTAAATCGGTATAAATACGATCATTAATCGCAGAATCTGTTTTCAACAAGGTTTCGCGTTGGTTTTTATTTTGAAGCACTGTGGTTTTTATAGCGGTTTCCTGGTCTTCAAGTTTAAAATCGTAAGCCCCTTTTGGCGATAACAGTTTTGCAAAAATAGGTGAGGTTTCAATAGCTAAAAACAATAGGAATATAAAAAAAGAGGGCAGCCAAGGTAGCTCGCCCAAAGCGTTGACCCGCGCCATTAAACCATCAAAATTGCTAATTATGGGTTGGGTGCTTGCCACCTGAGTTTCATAAGCACCTTTAAGTGTCGTTATTTCATTTTCTATGTTGGTGATTTTGGCTTTGTTTTCGGCTTTTAACTGCTGTAGTTCTGCTAATAGAGCGTCGTGTTTATCCCGTTTCTCTTTATAAACCGGTCCTTTGCCCAATAGCTTGGTGCCTGCCGTTCCTTCCGCCTCTGCAATATAGGTGTCGTAAAGTGCATTAACCTCGGCTTCTTTAGTGTCTATTTGCTGTTGTAAATTTGTTATGTCGTTTTGTAGTGAAGCGATGTTTGGAGAGAATTGTTCGGCTATTTGGTTTTGATTGGCCAACGTGAGTTCGTTTTTTTGTTCCAATAACACTTGATTGATTTCTTTTTCGAAAATTTTCAATTCTAAAGGCTTTGAAATTACGATGGCTATAATAATGGCTAAAATAATTCTTGGGGATGCTTGAATAATTTCATCGATAATATTTCCGGTTTTTTTAATGGTTGAAACAATATAGCGGTCTAAATTAAAAATGAGCAAGCCCCAGATGATACCGAAAAAAATGGCCGTGTAAAGATTGTCGAAAACGGTGTAAAGGGCATAACTACTAGCGATAAAAGCCATTACTGCGGTAAAGAAAACGGTGGCGCCAATACCGGCGTATTTGTTTTGTTCGCCAACCGAACAGGAGTTTAAAATATCGGTGTCGCTGCCCGAGCAGATAATGAAAAAGCGCTTTAACATGATGTGATTGATTTTTGATTGATGCTTATTAGAACGCTAAAATTGGTGAATTGTTACAAAAAAATTGTAAAAATGGATAGCAAGGTTTTCAATGTAACACTATTTTATTTTTTTATGTATAATACAGGTTCATATTTAATTTAAAACAATCTCTATTTCAGTAAATTATTTCAGTAAATTTAACAATGATGATTTGTCTCAGATGAATTTTTATAATCTAAAGGCTATTTCAAATGGAAAACAGATTAATTGCTAAAAATAAACTAACATTAGATGGAAAAAAACAGTAAAAATAACCGTAGAACATTTTTGAAAGATGTGGCAAAAGCTAGCGCTTTAACCGCTACTGTCGGTTTGGTGTCAACAAGTACTGCGTTAGCAAATAATGAAAGCGATTTGGTAGTATCTAATAATAACGAACATACCTTTCTTACATTTCCATATCTGCAAAATCTAACTTCCAATTCTGTTGATGTTATGTTTATTACAAATAATAAAGCCTATAGTTGGGTAGAATTTGGAATAAGTAATTTAACACAAAAAGCACATACAGTTTCTGATGGTTTTGTTACAGCTTATAACCGAATAAATTGTATTAGGTTAAATAATCTTGAACCAAATACAACGTATAAATACAAAGTAGTGTCTAAAGAAATTATTGAATTTAAACCATATGATTTAAAATATGGAACCAAAATAAAATCAGATGAATTTACACTTAAAACACCTAAGCTAGATGAAGATGAGGTAAGTTGTGTTATTTTTAATGATATTCATGATAGGCCATATTCATTTGGTGATTTGTTGAAAGTAAATAACAGACCTTTTGATTTTGCTATAATGAATGGAGATATGTTTGATTATGAAGAAGACGAGGCTCAAATAATTAGGAACTTATTGACGCCATGCGCTAGTTTGTTTGCAAATAACAAACCGTTTATAATGCTGAGAGGAAATCATGAAACCAGGGGTAAATTTAGATCAGAATTAAAAAACTATTTTTCATATCCTACCAACGAGTATTTCTTTTCTTTTACAAAGGGGCCAGTGCATTTAACATTGTTAGATACTGGAGAAGATAAACCGGATGATGATGATGAATACTCTGGCATTGTAGACTTTGATGCCTTTAGGGTAAAGCAAGCCCTTTGGTTTGAAAAAGAAATGCAGAAACCAGAATGTAAAAGTGCTAAATACAAGGTAGTATTTATGCACATTCCTCCTTATCATTCTGGAGATTGGCATGGCACTTTACATTGCCGGAAAGTATTTAGCCCTTTGTTTGAGAAGTATAAAATAGATCTTGTTATTGCGGGACATACGCATAGGCATGGTGTGCATTTACCGAGTAAAGACCATTCCTATCCAATTATTATTGGTGGTGGCCCCAAAAAAGGAAATAGAACCATTACAAACCTTATTGCAAATAAAGATAAGCTTGAAGTAAAAATGATAGATGATAGTGGTAAACAAGTGGGAGAATATATTGTAACAGGTTAAGAAACGGTTTATAGTATATTTTTTAGTTTGATATCATACTAGCATATAAGTCTTCTAGCATTTTATATTCTTCTGTCGAATAAAATTTTCTGCCCTCAGATTTAGCCTTTTTATTTATATTGTTTAATAGTTTGGTAACTTTTTTAGTTTGTTCAGCTGTTAGACTATTTAATTGTTTGATGTAATTACCGATACTATCTGGGGACTCAACTTTGTTTTTTTTAGAATCTGATATTTTATCGTAGAGTACTCTTAAGCGTTGCAGGTTATTCTCTCTATTTACAGGAATATATTTGGTTCTTTGTGCCAGACTAGAGTAAGTTGAAAAAGGATCCATTGGAGGCGGCGGTGGCGGAACTGCATTTTGGTTTTCGTTTTTTGCAATGTCATGGTAGGCTTTGTAAAGTTTCATAACTTCTTTGTATTTCTTATTCAATGCGCTTAATGTTCCTTTTTTGTTTGTTGAATAATTTTGTACGGCCTCCCCATATGTATCGCCTTCTGTTTTAAAAGCTTTCCATGCTTTTTGTAGTTCTTCAGAATGATTGCTATTATTTTCGCCCGATGGTTTTATTACTGGCGGAGGAGGTGGCGGTACAACTTCTTTTGTTTTGTCCGTTTTTGGAGGCTTTGGAGCTTTTGGAGCTTTTGGTGATTTTGCAGGAACTTCAACCAATTCTGCTTTTGCCGGTTTTGGGGCTGGCGGTGGCGGTGGTGGCACTAAGGATAAATCTGGAAACGGTTCTGCTTGTTCTTTTTGGTTATTGCTCATTAAGCTATAAAGATGCTTAAGCCTTTTTACTTGTTTGAGCTTGATGGAGCCTTTATTTTTTATTTGCTTACTCATGTGTTTTGCTAGCTTATTATATTCGGCAACTTCTTTTGGTGTTGCTTTTTGTTGGGTAGGTTTTTCATAAGTATCTTTATTAAGATTAACCTTAAGAATGCCTAATTCTCTTAAAGTCTTTATAACCTTATTTATTATTTCTTTTGGCGCATCAGTATCAGTTTTTATGTCTACGCTTGAAATTTCACTTTCTTCTGTGGACAATTTTTTCAAATGATTTTTTAGGTTTTTAATTTTACATAAATTATCATTTACTAATAATTGTCCTTTTTTGTTTATTAAGATGAGGACGTGTTTATCGCGTTTTTGTTGTAATTCTAACTTGTTTGTTGAAGAAATTAATTTAACATTATATTTCTCAATGTTTTCTTTTGAAAGCAAATTATAAAGTTTATCTAATCTAACTTTTAAAATCCGTAATTCAGAATCATCTTTTTTACCCGAATTTATAAATTCTTTTTTAGCTTTTAAATAGTCGTTTTTCAGACTCTTATAATTATTTACATTCCTTTTTAAATAAGATGCTTCAAAACCTTTTTTTGTGTATAAATGATTTTGATAGGGCTGAGGGAATTTTTCGCTTCTAGCATTATTATATACAAAACTTCTGGTGTAATATTTAAAATCTGAAGCTTTGTAATTATTTAAAGTTTCATTGGGTACATGTTTGCTATCAATCCAAATGGCAAATTCTGTTTTGTTTTTCCATGAATTGAATAAGGTTTCGGTTGGGGTTTTTGGTTTTATTGTGGCCAAATTAGCAAGCGGCGATTCTGGATATTTTTTAACCGTTGCACGTTGTGCCTCTGTCATTAAATCATAAATGGCAATGGCTCTATTTAATTTTGGCGCCCAAATTGTATTTGTTTTTTCAACTTCTTCTATGAATGCTTTATACTCATTCATCATGGCTGTTGTAGCACCTTTTTCTGTTTCCTGAGTAGTTGAATATTTAAATGAAGCCATTTCCTTTTCAACAATTTCTTTTTCACTAAAACCGTAAATTAACATAGCGAGAATGGGCAAAATAAGTAATCCTTTAAGCCAAAAGACTTTTTTTGAAGTTTGTGTTTTCATAACTGTAAATCGTTTTTTGATTAATGAATAATTGATGGCATTTGCTAGCTGATTAGTTCTAGCATCCCGATAGTCGTCGGGAGATGAGCATGCAAGTAATAATTGTTGATAATTTTTAGTGTCGACACCCTGTTTTAAAACGGCTTGGTCGGCTAAAAACTCATGATTTAGTTTAATGTCTTTTTTTATAAAATAGAGCAACGGATTAAACCAAAATATAATGTGAAGTATTTCTAAAAATAGAATGTCTAAAGCGTGTTTCTGTTTGGCGTGCGTTTGCTCGTGCCAGAGCACTTCGTTTGGGATGCGGTTGTGCTCGTATTTGTTTTTATTTAAGAAAATGTAATTAAAAAAGGTATGCGGATGTATTAAATCGACCAATAAAACATTGATAAAGTTTTGATTTTTAAATTTGGGGTTGGTTTTTATTTTCTGGAATAATTGAAATAGATTTTTTAAGAATCGTATTGAAAATATGATGACTCCCAAAGCATAAATACTCCATAAAATATAAGGGATATACTCTTGCCATGTTGTGTTTTTTTCAACAACAGCATAGGTAAATGCTAGGGGTTGAAACGGCATAAATTCTTGACCAGGTTCTACTTGAATATATTCTGTAAAGGTTATAAACGGAATAACCATAGAAACCAATAAAGCGCCCAAAAGATAAAAACGTTTAAAATGGTGCACGCTTTCTTTTTCAAGAAACAACTTGTAAAACAATATAAAAACCGCTAAACAGGCACTGGATTTTAAAATAAGTAAAAACATGATTATTTGTTTTTAATTTCGTTATCGATTAGTTTTTTTAAATCCTCTAATTCTTCTTTTGTTAAATTGGTTTCTTTGGTAAAAAACGATGCAAACTGACTTGCCGAATCGTTAAAAAAGTTTTTTATCAATCCGTTTACATGCTTTGAGAAATAGTCTTTCTTTTTAACCAACGGATAATATTCGCGAGATTTTCCAAATAAGTTATAAGCTATAAAACCTTTGTCTGTCATTCGTTTTAAAAGTGTGGCAACGGTTGTGGTCGCTGGCTTTGGCTCTGGATATTCATCCAATAAATCTTTCATAAACGCTTTTTCGAGTTTCCACAAGTGGTTCATTAAATCTTCTTCGGTTTTAGATAGTTGCATGCTCTACAATATTAGAATTAACTCTACAAATGTAGAATAAATATTTTAATTCTACAAGTGTAGAGTAAGAAAATGAATTTATAATTGAAAAAAACCAGTGAGATTTACAAAATAAAATCTATTGCCTACTCGATCTCACACTTTCAATTGCCACGGTTGAAAGGATAATGAGTCCGCCAAAAAAGGTGTTCCAAGTTGGTATTTCATTTAAAAAAAAGAAAGCGATTACAATGCCTAAAATAGGTTGAATACTGCTAATTATACTGGCGGTGCTTACGGTAAAATGCTTTAAACTGTTAACTAACATGCTGTGTCCAATCGCCGTAGTTAAGATGGCTAAAGTTAAAACATACGGATATTGGGTCGCGATACCAGAGGTGTCCATAAAAACCAAAACGGGGGACAAAACCAAAGTAACAATACCAATTTGATATAGCATTATCGAGGTACCATGATACTGATTGCTTAGGAGTTTTTTTGAAACAATATTGCGTAACGCATACATTAAGGCCGAAGCCAATCCGAACAGAATGCCTTTTACGTGAGTACTTTCCAAATCGAATTCTGGAGCCAATATGTAAATGCCAATGAGCACCAAAATGCCGAGGAATATATAAATGGAGTCGAATTTTATTTTAAAGAAAAGCGGTTCTAAAAATGCGGTAAGTATGGGATAAACAAATAAGGATAACATGCCAATGGCGACATTTGACAGTTTTAAGGCATAGAAATACGTAAGCCAATGCCCTGCCATAAGTAGGGCGCTTAAAACAAAAAGAATCAGATCTTTTTTTGAATTTATTTTTAGGCTGATCTTTTTGTACTTGCAAAATATAAAAAGAATTACCCCAGCAATACTAGCACGCCACCAAATAATAACGGGTGTTGGCATATCGATGTGTTTGCCCAAAGCCCCAGAGGTGCTTATAAAAAGTGTTGCTAATACAAGTAGAAAAAGATGTTGGTTGTGTTGATTGTTCATTTGGTTACGCCAGTTGTGTTAGCGATTAAAACGGCATCCTTTTTAAAAATGGACTGTAAACAAATTTGCATAAAACTAAAATTAAACAGATTGCTACAGTCGTTCCTCCTTCGCAATGACGTTTTAAAAAGATATAGTGGAAAGCGCGACCACCTTTTGCTACTAAAAGCAAAAGGAGGTAACACCCAAAAAATTATTTAGATAGTTCGGTAAAATATTTGTAAAATAATGGGATGGTTTCGATGCCTTTTAAGTAGTTGAAAATTCCGAAATGCTCGTTTGGTGAGTGGATGGCGTCGCTGTCTAAACCAAAGCCCATTAAAATGGTTTTGCTTTTTAATTCTTGCTCGAAAAGCGATACGATGGGGATGCTGCCTCCGCTGCGTTGCGGAATCGGGGTTTTGCCAAAGGTGTCGTGGTACGCTTTGCTTGCCGCCTGATAACCGATGCTGTCGATTGGGGTGACGTACCCTTGTCCGCCGTGGTGCGGCTTTACTTTTACGGTAACGCCTGCGGGTGCAATACTTTCAAAATGGGTTTTAAACAGTTGGGTAATTTCTTCCCAATCTTGGTGCGGCACGAGCCGCATTGATATTTTGGCATAGGCTTTACTGGCAATTACGGTTTTGGCACCTTCGCCAATGTAACCGCCCCAAATGCCGTTAACATCTAAGGTTGGACGAATGGAGTTACGCTCGTTGGTGGTGTAACCCGCTTCGCCGTAAACCGCGTTAATATCCAATGCTTTTTTGTAATCTTCTAAATTAAAGGGTGCTTTTGCCATTTTTGCCCGCTCTTCTTTTGAGAGTTCTTCAACTTTATCGTAAAATCCTGGAATGGTAATGTGGTTGTTTTCGTCGTGAAGCGATGCAATCATTTTAGACAGCACGTTAATAGGATTTGCCACGGCACCGCCATATAAACCCGAGTGTAAGTCGCGGTTTGGACCTGTAACTTCAACTTCCACGTAGCTTAATCCGCGAAGTCCTGTGGTAATGGAAGGCACATCGGGAGCTATCATTCCCGTATCGGAAATAAGAATAACGTCGTTTTTAAGTTTCTCTTGATTTTCCTTTACAAATATGGCAAGGTTTGGGCTGCCCACTTCTTCTTCGCCTTCAATCATAAATTTTACGTTGCAGGGCAGTTGGTTGGTACGCGTCATAAACTCCATGGCCTTAACGTGCATATACATTTGGCCTTTATCGTCGCAAGCACCACGTGCAAAAATAGCGCCTTCCGGATGGATTTCCGTTTTTTTGATAACCGGCTCAAATGGCGGTGAGTGCCATAAATCTAAAGGGTCTGGTGGTTGTACATCGTAATGGCCGTAAACCAAAACGGTTGGTAAATTTTTGTCAATTATTTTTTCGCCGTAAACAATTGGGTAGCCTTTGGTTTGGCATATTTCTACATGGTCGCACCCCGCTTTTTCAAGGCTGATTTTAATGTCGTCTGCCGTTTTAAGTACATCGTTTTTATAGGCTGAATCGGCACTAATCGATGGAATTTTTAACAGCTCGATAAGTTCGTTTAAAAAGCGTTGTTTATGTTCTTTAATGTATGATTTTACGTTGGTCATGGTGAGAATATAAAGTTATTTCCAAAAGTATAAAAAAAGAATGTTTTTAGTGGTAAAGAAGTTTGCAATTTAAAAATCTTGTTTATATTTGCATCCCGATATTTATCGGACTAATGCGGGCGTGGTGGAATTGGTAGACACGCTAGACTTAGGATCTAGTGCCGCGAGGTGTGAGAGTTCGAGTCTCTCCGCCCGCACGAATAAACTGTAAACTTGTAGTTTTAGAAAACCTCTCAGGAATGAGAGGTTTTTTTGTTTTTAAGATAAAATCAGATATTCGATAAACCCGATCCTTAAAAATGAGTAAAGTTCGCAAAATGATGTCATAGGGAGTTTTCCGAATAACATCAGGCATTCTTATCTCGGCAACTGTGATGATAGTTGCTAACTTCAGCTAAGGCTATTTATATTTTTACATTAGCTAATACCTATACAAAGCATTCACCCTAGAATTTGTGTTTGGCATTTCTTCTTTGTCCAGTAAATAAACCTCGCCACCATTTAAAAAAGTTCTGATGGCAGCAAGGTTCATCAATGATATAGCGCCGTCGTTTTCCTCACTTTGGGTAACGGTAATGAGGTTGTTTTCTTCTGTACAGTTACCAAAAATATCCGCCTTGTTTTCGCAAAACAAGGTATCAACTTTTCCATCAAAAGCCGCTGGAATAATTTTATCTATTCCAATGGCCGTTTTGCCGGTGCCTTGTTCATCTTTGAAACGTGCTATTTTATCTTTTCTTTTTTGGTCGAATATAGGAGCCATGATTTCCCAAGCTTCTTCATGGATATCAAAGATATCGGTATTGCTAAAATCTGTGTTTAAATTTTCTTCTTTTAAATTAGTATATGTATTTACCTCTTTGTAGATGTCAAAAATAAAATCTTGTGCAGCAACTAGCAATGGCATATTTTCTTCTCTAAAAATTGGGGCTATTCCATCATTTATCGCTCTTAAGTATTTTTTTATTTCATTTTTGCGTTTTCCTGTGGCTGCCTCTTGGCCATGATACATGGCGTAGCCCGAGCCTGCTTGCCCTGTTCTAAATTGCAGGTTCTTTTCCTCATAATCAAACCCTACGCGGTCTCGTTTGCTTTCTGGAATTAGGTCGTCGATAATAATTTCTGTAAAACTGTGTTGGGTGCATTCGTATAATTTCACATTACGTCGCTCGAGCATCAATAAGTAAAAACTCCCATCGCCGACAAACATGGGCATCAAGGGTTTTAAGTAAAACGAATTTGAGATATAGTTAAACTCCTTGAAATGCACCGGAAGCGTATATGTTTTTGTAAAATCGTCGGCAATAAATATAGCAAGACCATCAGATTGCTCGCGCCAAAAAGAACTGTTATCAATGAGTTCCTGAACGGGTTGTGTTTTTTTATTGATGTCATCGGCACTGAGCCCCTTTTTGCTCAACTTGTTTTTAACGTCTTTCAATTGGTTTTTTAAAGCCAATGCATCCTCATCTTGCAATACTTTTTCACCCGCTCTATGCGTAGGAATAAAAATTGAAATGCAATTTTCTTGATTTATATCGTGTAATTCGGCTATTTCTTTTTTAGTTATTAATGGCATAGTTTTCAGTTTAAATTTATTGATAAAAAAATTATAAAATCTTAAAATATACTGTAAAACCACTTTGAAAAGTAGTCATACGGCATCATATAGTATATTTGAAATATACTGAATTATTAACAATTTACCTAGTAGAAATGCGCAATATCTGTTCTGAAGTAAAAAAGATAAGTAACCTATTGTTCAATTCTTTAAGTTGGTAATAAATATAAATAATCTATTTTTTCGAAGCATGGGATTGAAAATGTTATTTTTGAAATAGTAACCGTCCAAAACAACCTATGGTGGAAATGACAAAAAACATAAAATCTAAAAATTATCTAAGTTTTTTAGGGCTATTTTTTTGTATGGCATTTTTACAGTTACTTTTTGCACAAGAAAAAAAACCAAAAGTAGCATTGGTTTTAAGTGGTGGTGGCGCAAAAGGTGTGGCGCACATTCGTACCTTACAAGTGTTGGATTCCTTGCACATAGTGCCAGACCTAATAGTAGGTAATAGCATGGGTAGTATTGTAGGTGGGCTTTATGCGATGGGGTATTCTGGCGACAGCATTGCAAACCTAACAAAAAAAGCCAATTGGGAAAAACTTTTGGGTGGCGGTGTAGTGCTAAATAAAGTGGGCGCCGAAGAAAAGAGCGAGTACAATAAATACTTAATCGAATTGGATTTTAAAGAGGGAAAAATTAGTCCAGGAGCCTATTTACTTAACGATCAAAACCTGAGAGAGTTTATTGCTATACTTGCCGTACCAAGTTATGGTATTGAACAGTTTGATGATTTGCCCATTCCATTTAGAGCTGTTACAACCGATATAATTAATGGCAAAGAGGTTGTCTTAGATCGCGGCTCACTGCCTCTGGCTATACGTGCTAGCATGTCTATTCCCGGTGTCTTTTCGCCTGTTCGTTATAAAAATACACTTTTGGTAGATGGCGGATTACTGAATAATTTTCCGACTGATGTTGCTAAAAATTTGGGAGCGGACTTTATTATTGGTAGCGATGTTGGTGATCAAATTCAAACCATTGAAAGTTTAAATAGTATTAGCTCTTTACTGTTTCAAGGGAGTATGATGAATAGCAATACAAAACGTCCGGCAAATCGTAAACTTTGTAATATACTTATTGATCATGCGCCTTATTTAACATATTCTACAGCAGACTTTTTTAAGGCAAGCGAGATTTATGAAGAAGGTAAAATAGCTACAGATGAAAATATAGAGGCTTTGGTCGCATTATCAAAAAGGCTGAAAAAGTTTAAACAAAGAAAACATGAACTTCCGGTTGTAAAGAACGAATTCGTATTTGATACTATTGTATATCAAAATATCAGTAAATCAAATCTAGCGCTGGTTAAAGCCAGAACAGGTTTGCGAGCCCATATAGAATACACGACAAATGAAATTGAAAATGGTTTGGGAAGAGCCATGGGAACCACAATTTTTAAGGATATTGAATTTGCACCATTAAGACGGGATGGTAAACTTGGTCTGGTTTTAAAAGGGGTTGAAAAATCTAAGCATCAAATTAAAGGGTCGTTACACTTTGATGGGTATCGCGGCGCGGGACTTATTGCTAATTATACCGGCAGAAATATTCTTGGTGATGCATCGCGCGCCCTTATTACTTTGGATATAGCAGAACAACCAAAGGTGAGATTGCAATACCAGAAGAACTTTGGCGGCGATAGGGACTGGTGGTGGCGTACGGAAATGTTTGGTCAATTGCTGGAGCAAAAGCTGTTTATTGAAGGTAAAAATGTAGATCGGGTAAAATTTCATTATTTTGAATTCGACAATCAAGTGAACAGAAACATTAGCGCGTTAAAAAGTTTTGTTGGCTTAGGTGTAAAATATGATTATAGCAAATTAAAGCCTACAATCGACCCCAATTTGAACAACAATATTCTAAGTTTAAAACAATATAATTTTTCGACATACGAGGTATATGCCCATTTTAAATTCAGCAATTTAAATGATGTACTTTATCCTTCGAGTGGCGTAGAAATTAAAAGTAGCCTTTCGAGGTCATTACATAATAATCTTCAAGTTAGCTATATAGATCCTAATATTCCGGATATTGACGTGGCAGCAAAAAACTACACTAAATTAAGTTTAGGTTTTATGGGAAGAATTCCTTTTTCAGAAAAAACGACCGGAATTTTAGGTCTAAAATCTGGTTTTATTTTTAAAGATAATGTCCAAGAAAACGATTATCTCTTTTCTACTTTTGGGTATGGCGCCAAATATTTTTTGGGAGGTAATATAATAGATCCGAGAAATGATAATTATACTTTTCCTGGTTTATCTGAAAGTGAATTAGCAGTGAGTCAATTTATAAAAGTTGATGTTGGACTTCAAATAAAAACAATTCGAAACTTGTATTTAACACCGCACATAGACGTTGCTTCTGTAGGTTATGGTAACTTTAACGATTACTTTGGTGAGGTTTTGTCTGCAAATGGTAAATGGGAACATTATAATGCCCCCAGTTACCTTGCTTCTTTTGGTACTACGGTTTCATATAAGTCGCTGCTCGGTCCCGTAAATTTCGATGTCTCGTGGGTGAATAGCACTGAAAATGTTCGATTTTTTATAGGTATTGGTCTTCCTATTAATCCTTCAAACTAAAAAATCATCCTTTCATAATCATTCAATTCCATAAAGATCAACCTAAAGTCTTTTTCGAGAAAAAGGCGATAATCATTCCTGGAATAGACAATGCAATTGCGAAATAAACCAGACTCATGGGCGAATATATTCCGAGTAATAACCCTGCAACCGATGACGCAACCATAATCGATAAATTAAACACCGAAGACTGGACCGAAGTGGCAACATCTTTGGCAGTTTCTACTTGTCTGCTCACACCAGCTTGCAACAAAGTTACCAATGGCCCGAACGAAAGCCCCCACAAAAAGAAGGCAAAATGCCCCATACCTTTTGTGCCGCCAAACATGAGAAAAATAACCATAGAAATAATAAGTAAAGCAAACATTAATATGGTTAGCAATCTTAAATATTTATCGGTGAATTTTATGGCCAACAACACCGAAATCAAAGACCCAATTCCAAAAAACAATAAGGCACTTTCCACGCCTCCGGCCAGCTGAATTTCATCAACAAGACTTGTGATATAAACGTAAACGCCATAATGTGCAATAACTCCAAGTAGCGTAAGCAGTAATATAAGTAAAACGGATGGTATTTTTAATAGTGCAAATGGTGACGAACTTTTCGTCAATTTTTCACCGGGTGTTGATGGTAAGGCAAAAAAACCAATAAAAGCTATAAGAATGATAAAGCCACCAAGTCCAATAAATTCGGTTCTCCAGCCGTAATCATTTCCAATGGCAGTCATAATAGGCATGCCCACACTAATGCCTAATGTTGTTCCTGCCATAATTACCGCAATGGCCTTTCCGTGGTTGTCTTCATCTACCAATCGCATGCCATAAGCGGCAATCATGGGCCACATCACACCGGCGCAAATCCCTCCAATAATTCTTAAAATAATGATAACGGTATAATCATAAACAAGTCCGGAGATGATATTTGAAATAGCGAATCCACCAAGTAAAATCATCAACAGATATTTGCGATTAAACTGCATGGTGATTGAAATAAGTGGAATGGCAAAAATGGCCGAAGCTATGGCGTAGTAACCTACCAGATTTCCTGTTTGCACTTCGCTAATGTTTAAATCGTCCATCATAAGAGGGAGCACTCCCGAGGGCATTAATTCTGATAGAATCCCCACAAATGTTACTGATGACATTAAAATCATGATCAACCAAGGAAACGCACTTTTGGCTTGTTCGGAAATATGTTTACTCATAATATTTCTTTTTTATTTGTTGAGAATTTGATATCTATTTAAAGATTTAAAGGAATATCATAAGCCATTTCTTTTCTGCGGAACAAAAATTCACCATTACGAACCGAGGCCAACACATCTACTCGTCTACGAATAGCCTCATAAACCGAAGTTTCATTTAATACAATGAAGTTTGCTGCTTTCCCGACTTCTAAACCATAAGTATCTTGAATATTCAAACAGCGTGCGCCGTTATAGGTGATTAAATCGAAATTTGTTTCAACATCTTTTTTAGACATAATTTGAGCCAAGTGAATGCCGTTGTCCAGAATATTCATCATATTACCGTTGCCCATAGGGTACCATGGATCGTTGATGGAATCTTGTGCAAAGGCCACATTAATTCCAGATTCAATAAACTCTTTCACGCGAGTTAATCCACGGCGTTTGGGATAGGTGTCTTGACGGCCTTGTAGATACACGTTTTCAGTTGGACAGGAGATGAAGTTAATATTGCTCTTTTTGAAAATATCCATCATCCTAAAGGCATAAGAATCATCGGCAGAACCAAAGGAACAGGTATGGCTTGCGGTGGTTTTACTGCCATAATC
This sequence comes from Hwangdonia lutea, assembly GCF_032814565.1. GTDB lineage: Bacteria > Bacteroidota > Bacteroidia > Flavobacteriales > Flavobacteriaceae > Hwangdonia > Hwangdonia lutea. The sequence continues at coordinate 1,143,288 of NZ_CP136521.1, read as the reverse complement.
TTCCATAAATACAAGGGCATTTAATAATTCTAAAAAGCGCGAATGTGGGTCGTCGGTTTCATCGCAATGTACATCAATCAGCTTATCGTATTTTAAAGCCAACTCAACCGTATCATGAACGGATTTTTCGCCAAATTCCCTGGCAGGCTCGTAGTGCGGAATGCCGCCTACAACATCGGCGCCCATTATAAGAGCTTCTTCCACCAAATCGCGTCCGCCTTTGTACATATACATACCTTCTTGTGGAAAAGCAACGATTTGAATATCAACAATATCTTTTAAATCTTCCTTCATTTCCAACATGGCTTTTAATGCCGTAAAGTTTGGATCGGTGACATCAATATGAGTACGAATGTGTTGCACGCCTTGAGAAACTTCGTCATGAATTCCCTTCATGGCTAATCGTTTTACACTATCTACGGTTAGCGTTTTTTTGAATTGTGGCCAAAGCTCAATCGCTTCGAAAAGTGTACCGGAACCTGCGCCTTCTTTTCCTAATTCCGATAAGGTATAAACATAATCCAGATGTAAATGTGGATCGACGTAAGGCGGTAAAACGAGTTTTCCGTTAAGATCAATTTCCTCATCACATTTCGGTAAATTAGTTCCAATGTGAGTGATTTTTCCATTTTCTACAATTATTTCGGTTGCCGAATCGTTGCGATAAATTTTCGCATTAAAGAACTTTTTTTTCATTTCAGACTAATTTTAGGTTAATACTATGCTTAATATTTCAGTAATTTTATGTGTTATGAACATGGGCCATTTTGCTATCAATACTCGTAAAATATTGTTAATAAGTGATTTCAATCAGCGACCTAAAATACACTCAACGTATTAAGAATGAAATGATATAGATCAGTATAGAATTAATTAGCAAATTTTTTATTTTCTATTGAATGTTGGATACGGAATATATTCAGATTCATCCCCTTCAATTTTAGGAAACTCCTTTGCTTTCCATTTTTCTTTGGCCTCTTCAATAAGCGCTTTACTTGACGACACAAAGTTCCAATCTATATAGCGTTCTTCGGGAAAAGGTTCACCGCCAAAAATATAAATGGTACTATTTTCCTTAATGGTAAACTCGCAAAGTGTACTGTCCTTAGCTACCAATAGTTGCTTAGGTTCGTAAATATTCCCTTCACTTTCAATAGCGCCTTTAAGGATATACAAACCCGCTTCACCATAAAGTTCATGACCAATATTTACAACCTGTTTTGTTTTGCTTTTTATTTCGAGCATAAATAATTTGCTGAAAACCGGAACGGGCGATTTTCTACCAAAAGCTTCGCCAGCTACGAGTTTAAATTGTAGGTCGCCTTCGGTCCAACTTGGAATTTGTTTCTCCTCAATATGAGAAAACTGAGGTTCCATTTGCTCCAGGTTTTTTGGCAATGCCACCCAGATTTGCAGACCGTGCATGTATAGCGGAGAATCCCGTAAATAGTCTGGTGTACGTTCGGAATGCACAATGCCTTTTCCTGCGGTCATCCAATTAACGGCTCCGGGTTTTATTTCAATTTCGTTTCCAAGTGTGTCGCGATGCATAATGCTGCCTTCAAATAAAAAAGTTAGGGTTGAAAGCCCGATATGTGGATGCGGCAACACATCAAAATTCTCCCGTTCATTTAATTTTACGGGGCCCATGTGGTCTATATAAATAAAGGGGCCAACCATTCGTTTTTGACGAAATGGTAATAAACGCCCCACCATAAACTTACCAATGTTGGTGGCTCTTTCTTCTATAATGAGTTTGATGTTTGACATATTGTTTTTTTTATCTTTTTACTAATAGGTTTAAGGTGTTATGTTTCTTTTATTGGCTCGTGTTTTTCTTAATCCAAATAGAACCGTTTTTTGTTGTCAGTTTTTCCAATGCGCCATTTTTAGAAAGTTCGTTCAAAACATTTTCGCTTTCGTTTCGAGGGGTTCCCGAAAGTTCAGAAAACTCTTTTGCCGTGAGCGTAGGATATATTGAAAAGAGGGTTTCCCATTTTTTACTGTATTCGCTTTTTGTGGCTTTAGGATTTAGTTTTAAAATGGCCATTTCATAGAAAGCATAAGGTCTGGCACCGTACACAACTTCATTCTCGTCTGCTTCATTTAGAAAGAACATGGTTGGAAATCCCCGTACGCCCAATTCTTTTCCTAATTTTAAATCGGCTTCAAACCGTTCTTTTGCTTTTCCTTCAAAATCCGTTTTCAATTGTTCAACATCAAGGTTAACAATATTGGCCGCCGCTGCCAAATGTTCCCATTTGGTAATGTTTTTCTTTTTTAAAAACACCATTTCTCGAATTTCTCGCATAAATAGTAGCGCCTTTTCGTTGTTTTGCATCTGTGCCGCTTTAAAGGCTATGGATGGTGGGTAAGATGAATCCAATGGATCTTCCAACCAAACATCGCCATCAATAGGCATATCGTAATGGGCACTAACCTCGTCCCAATGCGTTGCCACGTCTGATGGTTTTCCAATGCCACCACTGTTGTAATTCCAATCTGGTAATAAACCACCCATTCTGTATTCAAACTCAACCACATTGCCGTATTCTAATTTAAGCTTTCGCAATTGCGGTTCAATGCCCCAACACGAGGAGCAAATAGGATCTGTGTAATAAATGGCTTTTACAGATTTTTTTGCCGATTGTACATTGTTTTGAGATGCGGTGTTGGTATTATCATCGGTTGTTTCGCACATTCCTGTTTCGATGTCGCATAAAAGCGGATTGTTTTTTAATGATTCTTTATCCATGTTTTTTTATTTTGTTCTTGTTAAGCTGTGAGGCCAAACTAAGAAAGTTAACCATTCAGACGAATGATTTTAATTGTTATCCTATTTATTTAGTGACTTCCTCTGAAGTAGCAAACTCTTCCATTCGGGTTATTAAATTGTTTTCAACGGTATAAATCTGAACCCATTTTTGTTTCAGTTCCCTGCCCGATCGTTTCACTTTTTGATGCTCGCGACCAAGCACAACAACCATGTTTCCTTCAACGATATATTGCTGAGGCTCAAAATTGATGATTTCAGTTCGATCCATTATATTGGTAAAAAAGGTTCTTACACCTTCTTTTTTTTCAAAAGTTCCCGCGGGAATAATTTGTGTGCCGTGATAAATCCATACGGTGTCCTCGGAAACCGTTGCTACAAATTTATCGGCATCACCACTGCTAAATGCGGCGAACATGTTTTCTACTATTGTTTTTGCTTGATTTTTCATATTAAACTAAATATACTTAGTGAGCGCCTATGGAAATCTTAATGAAGCATTTTCCACAGGCATATTTATTTATAGAAACTAAAAGTCAGCTATTAATCCCCCAAAACAAGTATTAATTAGTTCGCTGTTTTTAGGAGTGTTAAGTTATTTGGTAGGTCTCGGTGCCCACTTGTTATACGGCGTCATATCAAAGCGGTTAACTTCATCCATGGTTAAACCGAGTGCTTTTGCAACACCTTCTCCATATTCCGGATCGGCTTTAAAACAGTTTCTTATATGTCGGATTTGAATAAATTTTTCGGCACCACCCACTTGAGCCGCCGTATTTTTAAATAGTAAATCTTCTTTTCCATCCGCTTTAATTATTCGGAACAAATCTCCAGGCTGTGTGTAATAATCTTCATCATCATCCCTAAAATTGTGTGCGTATGCTGTTCCGTCCAATTCCAAAGGTGGTTCTTTGGCGTCTGGTTGTTCTTGCCATTCGCCATAACTGTTGGGTTCGTAATGTAAAGTACCGCCATGGTTTCCGTCTACCCGCATCGTCCCATCTCTGTGATTGGAATGGTATGGGCACGTTGGCTTGTTTACAGGAATTTGATAGTGATTTACCCCCAATCTGTAACGTTGTGCATCGCCATAGGAAAACAATCTGCCTTGAAGCATTTTGTCGGGTGAAAATCCAATTCCGGGAACAATATTCGTTGGGTTAAAGGCAGCTTGCTCAACATCCTGAAAGTAGTTTTCGGGGTTTCTGTTCAGCTCAAATTCACCAACAGGAATCAACGGAAAGTCTTTTTTATACCAAACCTTGGTTAAATCGAAAGGATGGAAGCGATAGGTTTTTGCCTGTTCTTCGGTCATAACCTGAACAAACATTTTCCATTTCGGGAAATCCTTGTTTTCAATAGCATCAAAAAGGTCTCGTTGTGAAGATTCCCTATCCATTCCTACAACTTTAGCAGCTTCTTCATCCGATAGGTTTTCAATTCCCTGTTGACTTACAAAATGAAACTTTACCCAATGCCGTACATTGTCTTTATTGATAAAACTAAAGGTATGGCTTCCAAAACCGTGCATATGTCTGTAGCCTTTCGGAATACCACGATCGCTCATGGTTATGGTCACTTGATGTAGAGATTCTGGAAGCAGTGTCCAGAAATCCCAATTATTATTGGCGCTTCTCAAATTGGTTTTTGGGTCTCTTTTTACAGCGCGATTTAGGTCTGGGAACTTCAAGGGGTCTCGAAAGAAAAATATTGGAGTGTTGTTTCCTACCAAATCCCAAATGCCTTCTTCGGTATAAAACTTTAGAGCAAAACCTCTAATATCCCTTTCGGCATCGGCGGCACCTCTTTCTCCGGCAACGGTAGAAAACCGACAAAACATCTCGGTTTCTTTGCCAATTTCATTAAAAATATCGGCCTTCGTGTATTTCGAAATATCGTGTGTAACCTTAAACGTGCCAAAAGCACCCGAGCCTTTGGCGTGCATTCTTCTTTCCGGAATAACCTCACGGTCAAAGTTTGCCATTTTTTCAAGAAACCAAGCGTCTTGCATTAACATGGGGCCGCGTGGTCCTGCGGTTTGTGCGTTTTGATTATCTCCAACTGGAGCTCCAGTTTGCCTTGTGAGTTTTGGTTTCTTTTCGTCCATTGTGTTGTGATTTTAAAAAAATTAATATGGCGAATGAAGTTACAATATTTTCTTCACATATTGAAACACTTAAATAGGTTTTTAACTACAACGAAACCCTTAATTAAGTAAAAGTATTTATGCTTTATAAAACTGATATTCATATTTTTACAAAAAACGAGAACCTCATTTACTTTTGTTGTTATGTCGAACATTGTGATTTAGAAGAAGATATCTTCTCACAAAACGTTCATTTTTTTAAAGACGATGTTTTTAATCGAGCCTTGAGGCGCGTCAGTTTAAAAACTTAGAATATTTCATTACCTTAGCAGTAAGCTCACCTTAACCATAACAATCTCTATTAATATGGTCTGTTTGTGAAACACAATTAATCAAATAATTTTTTGAAAAAATAGATATCTAAAAAACTTAAGAATATGAAAATTAACAAAGATTCTTTTAAAAGCACGCTATCGACACAAGGTAATAAATTGAACATCATTAGTTTAGAAAAATTAGCTGAGGCATATCCGCGTATAAGAAAATTGCCCTTTTCTATTCGTATTTTGTTAGAAAATGCTTTGAGGAATTACGATGGCTTTTTGATAAACGATGCACATATTGAAAACCTGATACAATGGAATCCAAAGGGAAGTGATGCATCGGTACCTTTTAAACCCGCACGCGTATTGATGCAGGATTTTACAGGGGTACCCGCCGTGGTCGATATTGCTGCCATTCGTTCGGAGGCTATCCGAAAAGGAAAAGATGGCTCTAAAATCAACCCTAAAGTACCCGTGGATTTGGTAATCGATCACTCTGTGCAAGTTGACTTTTTTGGAACTGATTATGCGTACCGAAAAAATGTGGAGTACGAATATAAGCGTAATAGCGAACGCTATGAGTTGTTAAAATGGGCTCAAAATGCATTTGATGATTTTACGGTTGTGCCCCCCGGAATGGGCATTTGCCATCAAGTTAACCTCGAATATCTGGCAAAGGGTGTTGTTGAGCGAGACGGTTGGGCGTATCCCGATACTTTGGTGGGTACCGATTCGCATACGCCAATGGTAAACGGTATCGGCGTTGTTGGTTGGGGTGCCGGAGGCATTGAGGCCGAAGCTGCCTTACTCGGTCAGCCTATTTATTTTTCCACACCAAAAGTTATCGGGCTGCAATTAAAAGGGAAACTTCCCGAAGGGATTACAGCCACCGATATGGTGCTTGAGATTACAAACCGACTGCGCAAATACGGCGTAGTGGGAGACTTTGTTGAGGTTTTTGGTGATGGTTTAGATTATTTGTCCGTACCAGACCGTGCCACCATTGCTAATATGTCGCCTGAATTTGGTTGTACCATTACGTATTTTCCAATCGACGACCAAACGTTAAGATATATGGTAAAAACCAACCGTGATCAAGCACAGGTTGATTTGGTAGAACATTATTGTAAAAACAATCTTTTATGGCGAACGGGTGATGAGAAAATGGAATACTCCGATGTGGTTATGGTAGATTTATCAGCTTTAGAACCCTCGGTTGCCGGACCAAAACGTCCGCAAGATAAAATCAGGGTTAAAGATTTAAAAGAGCAATTCGGAAGTCTGTTAAAAGACATACACGGTCGGGAATATGTGCCCTTGGAAGAACGTGAAACTTGGTATGGCGAGGGTGGTTCGGGAACCCGTTTCAACCAGCGGTTAAAAGATAGAAAGATGGCCGAAGATGTTGAGATAAAGGTTAAAAACAAAAATGGCGATGCTCTACATTCCGTAAGAATCAGTCAAGAGAACCAGGAATATGCCATTAGCGATGGCTCCATTGTTATGGCGGCTATTACCTCTTGTACAAACACCTCGAACCCTTCGGTTATGTTGGGCGCAGGCTTAGTTGCAAAAAAAGCGATTGAAAAAGGGATAGACGTAAAGCCATGGGTAAAAACCTCGTTGGCTCCCGGCTCAAAGGTCGTAACCAATTATTTAAAACGCTCAGGGCTTTTACAGCATTTAGAAGCATTAAAGTTTCATGTGGTTGGTTATGGCTGTACAACGTGTATAGGAAATTCTGGACCTTTGGCGCCTCATATAGAAAGGGCTATTGACGATTACGATTTGGTGGCCGCTTCGGTGTTAAGCGGTAATAGAAATTTTGAGGCAAGGATTCACCCAAAGATTCAGATGAATTTCTTAACGTCGCCCATGTTGGTAGTGGCCTATGCCATTGCTGGTCGGGTGGACATTAATTTAATGGAAGATCCGCTGGCTCAGGATGCCAACGGACGCGATGTTTTTTTAAAGGATATTTGGCCAACCCAAGAGGAAATTCAAGATGCGATTGAAAGTGCCACCACCAAAGAAGATTACGCCAAAGAATACAGTGTGATTTTCGATGGGGAAGAACAGTGGCAAAACTTACCCGCACCAACGGGATTGGATTATGAGTGGAAAGACGATTCTACTTATATCAAAGAAATACCATTCTTTAAAGATATTAGTGTCACCCCAGAACCTTTGCGAAACATTCAAAATGCAAGAGTGCTTATGAATTTAGGAGATTCCGTGACTACAGACCACATTTCGCCGGCAGGTTCCTTTTCCGAAGACAGCGCCGCAGGTCAATACTTAAAATCCAAAGGCATCGAGCGTTCAATGTTCAACTCGTACGGTTCCCGCAGAGGTAACCACGAGGTGATGATGCGCGGTACCTTTGCCAATGTGTATATTAAAAATAAAATTGCCACAAAACAAGGCGGGTATACCACGTACTTTCCTGAAAATAAAGAATTAAATGTTTATGATGCCGCCATAAAGTATATGGAGAACGATACGCCTTTGATTGTGTTGGCAGGTAGCGAATACGGTTCGGGTTCATCACGAGACTGGGCTGCTAAGGGTGCCAGTTTGTTGGGGGTAAAAGCGGTTATTGCCAGTTCTTACGAGCGTATCCACCGTTCCAATTTAGTAGGTATGGGTGTGTTGCCCTTAAAATTTAAACAAGGTGAAGATGCCGATAAATTGGGATTGAACGGACACGAACATATTACCATTTCAGGGATAGAAGAGGGTTTAAAACCGGGCAAGGAACTTAGGGTAACCGCTACAAAGGAAGATGGTTCTGAAATTACGTTTAACGCGATAACACGTTTGGATTCAGCCATCGAAATTGAGTATTTAAAACACGGTGGTATTTTACAATATGTGTTAAGGCAGTTTTTAGAAGAATAATTTAATCATAACAAATAAAATAACATGCGAAGTTCTATGAATAAAGGCGTTATTTCCACATCCGATAGACAGATTACCTTGTACTTTAACTCCAAATCCCGAATAGGAAAACAGGCCATGGCATACGCTAAAACACACGGGCTTGCTATTGAGGAAGTCGATATTTTAAAAACGCCGCTTACGGGTACTCAAATTACCGAATTGGCAGATCGTTTAGGTGTTAAAATTAACGAGATGGTAAATCAAGAACATTACAAATACAGAAAAAAATTTACCGCTAAATGTTTCTCTTCCGAAGATTGGATAACCATGATACAAAACCATCCCGAAATCATGAAACAGCCCATTGCGTTGCGAGGCGATAAAACTATTTTGGTTGAAACCCCAACGGATATTATTCGGATATAAACCATTAGGTTTTTGATTAAAATCCTCATGGTAACATCTTAATAAAAGGATGTAAACCGAAACTCTTTTTAAATATGAACATCGGAATTTGAACTAAATAAATTACTGACCATAAACCCTTATGATTGAAATAGAAACGAATTTCCTTGAACTTATCAAAAACAATGATTGGAAAGTAGCGAAACACACCTTGAATGAGTTGGATGCTAACGCGGTAGTTCGAGTGTTGCAAGATGTGCCAAAACGCGAAAAGATAATTCTTTTTAGGCTGCTTCAAAGAGAGCAAACCAAGAAAGTCTTCAAACTTTTGTCGCTTTCCGATCAAAAGGAAATTGTTGAAGCTTTAGGCAGTAAGCCCCAAAAAGTAGCCAATCTTCTTAACGATATTGAGCCTGATGACCGAACAACATTTTTTAAGGAATTGCCAGAGCACGTGGCTCAACCCTTAATTAAATTGTTGTCGCCAGAAGAACGAAAGGTTGCTAATTTACTGTTAAGCTATCCCAAAGACAGTGTGGCTCGATTGATGACCCCGGAATTCGTCGCCTTAAAACCCGATTTTTCGGTGGAGACTTCCTTTGATTACATCCGGCAAAACGGACGCAATTCGGAAACTTTAAATGTGATTTATATTGTAGACCACGAAGGTAAAATGATTGATGATATCCGGATAGGAGCCTTACTTCTGGCTTCTCCTAAACAGCTCGTAGAAGAACTCATGGATTATCGTTTTGTAGCTTTAAATGCCATGGACGACCAAGAAACCGCCGTAAAACTTTTTAAGACCTATGATAGGGTGGCATTACCTGTGGTTGACGAGCAAGGGGTGTTGCTCGGCATTGTAACCTTCGATGATATTATGGATGTTGATGAGCAAGAGTCTACTGAAGATTTCCATAAATTCGGATCGATTCAAAGCGCCATTGCCGACCCTATAAAAGCGAGGGTTTACGACTTGTACAAAAACCGGGTGGTTTGGCTGTTCATTTTGGTTTTTATGAATGTTTTTTCGGGCGCGGCCATGTCTAATTTTGAAGACGTTATTCAATTGTATGTGCCTCTGGTTTTCTTTTTACCTCTTTTAATAGATAGCGGTGGAAATGCGGGCTCCCAATCGGCAACCCTCATGATTCGTTATTTGGCCGTTGGCGGTGTAAAACTGAATGATTGGCATAAACTAGTTGGTAAAGAGTTTATTGTATCTTTTTTTCTGGGGATTACAATGGCGTTTGGAGTAGCGGCAGTAGCCAGTTTTAGAGCCCCGGACATCGTTATTGTCGTTGGGCTCTCCATGATTTTTACGGTAATGATTGGAAGTTTAATTGGGCTGCTCTTGCCATTTGTCTTTACTAGGTTAAAATTAGATCCAGCAACGGCCAGTGCGCCTTTGGTAACCTCTTTGTCCGATATTTGTGGCGTAATCATTTATTTTTCCATTGCGTCTTGGTTTTTCGGTTTTTGAAATATGTGAATGGGATTCAATTATCAAAATAGTTCAACCTGTTTTCAGTTAAAAAAATAGAATAACAGCTCTTTTGATAGCGGAAATAAAGATAATTAAGAATATTTATATGCTTTTTATATTTGAGATTTCCGTATTTTGGAACTCAAAACAACCAACACAAATCAATAAAACATACGGATGAATTTAACAATTGAAAACATTCTGCTAGTTGGCTCAATCTTACTTTTTATTAGCATTATTGTTGGGAAGAGCTCATATAAATTTGGAGTTCCCACATTGTTAATCTTTTTAACTGTAGGGATGTTGGCGGGTTCCGATGGTATAGGCGGTATCTTTTTTAACGACCCTAAAATTGCGCAACTTATAGGAATTGTTTCATTGAATTTTATTTTGTTTTCCGGAGGGCTCAATACAAATTGGGGCAACATAAAACCTGTGCTTAAAGAGGGCATTGCTTTGTCTACTTTAGGTGTTTTGCTCACAGCGTTATCGCTTGGCACCTTTGTTTGGCTGGTTACAGATTTTACCATTTACGAAAGTATGCTGTTGGGGTCCATTGTTTCATCAACCGATGCGGCTGCCGTATTTTCAATTTTACGCTCTAAAAACCTTGCACTGAGAACCAATTTACGACCAACCTTGGAGCTGGAAAGTGGAAGTAACGACCCCATGGCTTATGTGCTTACCATTATGTTTTTAACCTTGGTAGTCAATCAGGATCAAAGTATTGTGTCTATTATTCCCATGTTTTTCCAACAGATGATTGTAGGTGCTTTTGCGGGTTTCGCCTTTGGAAAACTAAGTAAAATAATCATCAATAAAATTAATCTGGATTTTGAAGGGCTTTATCCCGTATTGGTTATTGCTTTGATGTTTATTACGTTTTCGGCAACCGATTTTGTTGGCGGCAACGGCTTTCTTGCCATTTACATTTGTGCGGTTTTTCTGGGCAATCAAGATTTAATACACAAAAAAACCATTTTAAGAATGTACGATGGTTTGGCGTGGCTTGTGGAAATTGTGCTGTTCCTTACTTTAGGGCTTTTGGTTTTTCCGAAGAAAATCGTGCCATATATAGGAGTTGGATTACTGATATCTTTATTTTTAATAGTCATTGCCCGCCCTTTAGGTGTTTTAATAAGTTTAGTCTTTTTTAAGATGAAATTCAGACGACGACTGTATATTTCCTGGGTAGGATTGCGTGGTGCGGTACCCATCGTGTTTGCAACATATCCGCTTTTGGCTGGCGTTGAAAAAGCCGATATAATTTTTAGCATCGTTTTCTTTATCTCTGTTACATCCATTTTAATACAGGGCACAACGCTTACGGTTTTTGCAAAATGGCTGAATGTGGGTATGCCGGAAGAGACCAAAAAGAAAACCGAAATAGACGAGCTATTGTCAAATCTTCCTAAATCTTCTTTGGAAGAATTTGAGATTTTACCCAATCTTTTTTCAGAAAATAAAAGAATTGTCGATTTGAATTTTCCGAAATCAGCGTTTATTGTCATGATTAAACGCGGTAAAGAATATATTCGACCCAGCGGTGCTACCGAAATTAAAGCAAACGATATTTTAATGGTTCTGGCCGATAGTGAGGAAGATTACACAAAAGTAAAGGACTGTTTGTACAGACGCGACACAACTACAAATCCTGAAGATTAAAAAAATCGAGCCACACATCGCCTTGTTTTAAACCATTTTGACGGCATAAATAAAATATTTAATTTAACAGCACAATAAACGCAGCTTTATATGAATTGGATTTTAATTGGCGAAACCGTATATATACTGTTAGTCGTTTTTGTCATTTTTAGGGTGCTGCGCGATACCCGAAGCAGTACCAAAGCATTGGCTTACATCTTGTTTATTGTATTTGTACCGTTTTTTGGTATGATTTTTTATTTTTCCGTTGGAATTAATTACAGAAAACGAAAGCTGTATTCGAAAAAAATAGTGGAAGACGAGCCACTTCGGCAACGCATCAGAAGCCGCATGAATGCCTACTCTAAAGCCGTTGGTAATGCAGGCTTAACGGCTCTTAAAAGTGAAACCCTAATCGAGTTTACTCGCCGCTCGAGCAGCAGTCCGCTAACAGCAAACAACGAGGTAAAACTCTTGATAAATGGTGAGGAAAAATTCCCTGAACTGTTAAAGGCTATTGAAAACGCCACCCATCACATTCATTTTGAATATTATATTTATGAAAATGACATTACCGGAAACCAGGTTGCAGACCTGCTTATTAAAAAAGCAAAACAAGGCGTTGAGGTGCGTTTTATGTACGACGATTTTGGAAGCCATGGCTTAGGAGAACCATTCATTAAAAAACTGCAGGACGCTGGTGTGCAAACCGCACCTTTCTACGAAATAAGATGGTATGCTTTTGCCAACCGACTTAATTACAGAAACCATCGAAAAATTGTGGTTATAGACGGTATGATTGGTTTTGTTGGCGGCATTAATATGAGCGATAAATACCGAAACGACTTAAAGGCAGAAAACCACCTATATTGGCGCGATACGCATTTATTGATAAAGGGACAGGCCACAGCCTATTTGCAATACTTGTTTATGGGCGATTGGAATTTTTGCAGCACGACACCTTTTGAGTATTCCGAAACCTATTTTATAGACAGCACAAAACAAGATGTTTATACACCCGAAGTGGTGCAAATTGCAGCCTCGGGTCCGGATAGTAAACAACCCGTAATTTTCTATTCCCTTTTGGAAGCCATCAGTTCAGCCAAAAAAAGCATATACATTACAAGTCCTTATTTTATTCCAGACGAAAGTTTGATGGATGTTTTAATTATTGCCATTCTCGGCGGATTGGATGTTAAAATTTTAATTCCAGGAGTTTCAGATTCCAAAATGGTTAATGCGGCGGCAAGTGCTTATTATACGGAGTTGCTTCAGGTTGGTGCAAAAATTTATAAGTATAACAAAGGATTTGTGCACGCCAAAACTATGGTTATTGATGATGATTTGGCAATAATCGGTTCCGCCAATATGGACTACCGGAGTTTTGATTTGAATTTTGAAGTTAATGCCATGGTTTATAGCAAAAACATTGCAGCACAACTTACAGAGGCTTTTGAAAATGACTTAAAAGTGTCTACATTAATTGATGCGGAAGCATGGTTAAACAGACCAAAGTATATTCATTTATGGGAACGATTGGTACGATTAACATCGCCATTTTTATAACTATTAATAGTGCCTATCAAAATTTGAATAACGCTCAAAGACGGTTTATAAAGCAATGGCTAGGAGACTTTTTTATATATTTATGAATGCGATTCATTTTATAAACGATCTTTTTTATACAGAAACCCATTGCCAGAACCTTTAAAAAATAATACATGCCCATAGAAAACATACCCGAAATTTATTTTGAAGATTCAAAAGTAAATCCAGACGTGTTTGTTTACGATTTTAAAATGAACAACAATGTTGTGAAAAGCAAAGTCAATTTAAGTATGCACATGTTCAGTTTTTTACAGGTAGGAAAAAAACAGGTGCATTTTGCAGATACCGCTGTGGCCGTAAACAAAAATCAGTCTTTACTTCTTAAAAAAGGAAATTGGTTATGGACAGAATTATTAGATACCGATGCCATTTATTATTGCAAACTGTTGTTTTTTTCAGAAACTAAACTTTCAGAGTTTTATAACAAACATGTAAATAATTTAAAACCAAGTAAAAATGAGGTTGGTTATTTTGTGATTGAAAACGATAGCTATATCATGTCTTATCTAAATTCATTGGCAACAATAAACGAAGCACCGGCCATCTTTAAATACAATTTGCTTTCGGTAAAATTTGAAGAACTGATGCTGTATCTTATTAATAAATACGGATCTAAATTTGAATTATTTCTACAGTCTTTAATCTCAAAACAAATATCGCCGTTTAAAAAGGTTATTGAAAACAACGTGTATTCCAATTTAAAGTTAGAGGAAATTGCGTTTTTATGTCATATGAGTTTATCCACTTTTAAACGTCATTTTATCAACGAGTATAAAACGTCTCCCGGAAAATGGTTGCAGGACAAACGGCTTTTAAAAGCTAAAGAAATTTTGAAAGAAGGCCAATTAAAAGCTTCGGATATTTATTTAGATTTTGGCTACAATAACCTTTCTAATTTTAGTATTGCTTTTAAGAATAAATTCGGATTCAATCCGAGTGAGATACCGTCGTAATTTACGTCAACCTTTTTCCGAAAATTGATTCATTTTAAAAAGTAGTTTTTTTTCCTTACCTTCTGGAGCCGCTGTTTTTTTAGTTAAAACAAGTGTGTTAACCTTTTAAAACCAGAATATTATGTGCAAAAATCATGGCGTCTCTTATATGGGACCAGGAAAAGTAGAAGTATTGGAAATAGACTATCCAAAACTAGCATTAGGAGACCGTAAATGTGAACACGGTGTTATATTAAAGATTGTTGCCACTAATATTTGTGGTTCAGATCAACATATGGTAAGAGGAAGAACAACTGCCGAAAAAGGATTGGTGCTTGGGCACGAAATTACTGGCGAGGTGATAGAGTTAGGGCGAGATGTTGAGTTTATTAAAAAAGGAGATATGGTTTCGGTACCCTTTAATATTGCCTGTGGTCGCTGTAGAAATTGTAAAACAGGATTAACAGGGATTTGCTTAAATGTAAATGATGCTCGTCCGGGAGCCGCTTATGGGTATGTGGATATGGGCGGATGGGTTGGAGGCCAATCGGAATATGTCATGGTGCCCTATGCCGATTTTAACTTGTTAAAATTTCCAGATAAGGATCAAGCCATGGAAAAAATATTGGACTTAACCATGTTATCCGATATTCTGCCAACAGGATTTCATGGCGCAGTTACAGCAGGTGTCACAGTAGGTTCGGTTGTATACATTGCTGGTGCAGGACCAGTTGGATTAGCTGCAGCTGCAAGTTGCCATTTACTAGGCGCAGCGGTTGTAATAGTTGGTGACCTTAATGAAGAGCGTCTTGCTCATGCGAGAACTTTTGGTTGTGAAACCATTAATTTGACCAATAATATTCCTGTTGAAGAACAAATTGCCATGATCGTAGGCATCCCAGAAGTTGATTGTTTTGTTGATTGCGTAGGTTTTGAGGCGAGCGGTCATGGTTCTAGTGCAGGTAAAGAACAGCCTGCCATAGTGTTAAACCAAGCCATGGCGATTACAAGAGCTGGTGGTCAAATAGGAATTCCCGGGCTGTATGTTACAGAAGATCCAGGAGCTGTAGATGACGCTGCAAAGCAAGGAAGCTTGAAAATTAGGTTTGGATTAGGTTGGGCAAAGTCCCATTCTTTCCATACAGGGCAAACACCAGTAATGAAATATCACAAGCAATTAATGAATGCCATATTATTTGATAAAATTGATATTGCAAAAGCCGTAAATGTTGAAGTTATTAGTCTGAATGAAGCACCCAAAGGCTATGCAGCGTTCGATTCTGGCGTCGCCAAAAAGTTTGTTATTGACCCTCACGGTATGATTGCATAATCATATTGACCTTTTTTCATAAGTTTTTGAACTGATTTGGTAACTCGATACCGAAATTCTCAACTTATATTTGCATCAGAATAATAACAATACTAAAACAATACATTATGAACATTACATTAGAACAAGCAGAAAAAGCAATTTCAGCAGCAAAACAAAAATCGACGGAAATTGACACTAAAATGAATATTGCCGTTGTAGATGCAGGTGCAAATTTAGTAGCATTCGGAAGAATGGATGGTGCATGGTTAGGCTCATTGGATATTTCAATTAAGAAGGCCAAAACAGCACGTTTCTTTGATATGAATACTGGAATTATTGGCGAATTATCACAACCAGGTGGTTCTTTATATAACATAGAACATTCAAATAACGGATTAATAACTTTCCCAGGAGGTATTCCAATTAAAAACGCTTCAGGTGACGTCATTGGTGCCATTGGAGTAAGTGGAAGTTCAGTTGAAAACGATCATACCGTTGCAGAAGCTGGAGCAACAGCTATCTAAAACATACTAATTAACATAGAAAGAGGATAATTAGTATTAATTATCCTCTTTTTTTTTGATTATAAATTGAAAAACAGCCTATCGGAAAAGTAGTCATTAACCAGTAAAAATTATGAAAGCAGTACAACATATAGCCTATAAAGAAATTTCAGAAAGCATTAAATTTTCTGATATTGAAAAGCCAAGCATCAACAAGAATGAAGTCTTAATTGAAGCTTATGCCGCCAGTGTAAATCCACTAGACATAAAAGTGCTTACCGGTAAATTAAAAATGCGCAAAAACTATACTTTACCGGCAAAAATGGGATACGATGTAAGTGGTAAAATTATTGAAAAAGGCGAAAATGTTACCAATTTCAACATTGGAGATGAGGTCTATGCCTATGTCGATAAGCAAGGTGCTTTTGCAGAGTATGTTTCCGTAAAGCAAAACATTGTAAGCTTAAAACCAAAAAACACAACCTTTGAGGAAGCGGCAAGTTTACCATTGGTTAGCCTAACCGCAACACAAGCATTGCGACGTGGCAAGCTAAAAGCTGGCGATAAAATTTTAATCCATGCAGGCTCAGGCGGTGTGGGGTCGGTAGCAATCCAAATGGCAAAAACAACAGGCGCTTATGTGTATACAACCACAAGTACCGATAACGTACAATGGGTTAAAGCATTGGGCGCAGACCGTGTAATCGATTATAAAACCGAAGACTATAAAACCATTGTAAAAGATGCTGATATGGTTTTGGACACGCTAGGGAACAAGTATACCGAAGATGCTTTTAAAGTGATAAAAAAAGGCGGAAAAGTAATAACCCTTGTGGGTCCGGTTGATAAAGAAACGGCCAACAGAATGAAATTGAACTTTTTTGCCAGAACTTATTTAGCATGGAAAAGAAGGAAGGTAACAAAGCGTATTTCTGAAAAAGCAGCGTACTACAGTCTTGTACTTTTACGTCCCAATTCGAGACAGCTTAATGAAATTACCAAACAGGTAGAATCTGAAAAAATCAAAACCAATATCGAAAAAGAATACCCTTTAAAAGATGCAATAAACGCTGTGCTTCATGTGGCAAATGGGCGCACCAAAGGGAAGGTTGTTATTAAAATAAAGTAAACCAATTGCTTGGTTTTTGCCAATGCAGAAATTAAGAAAGAATTTTCATTTGGCGCATCCCAGATTTCGTTTGTTTTTACAGTTAATAATTACATCGCTTTTAAAACATTCAGAGGTATTAGAACTACTAAACAGAAGTAATTAAATACGAATATGGCAGAAAATAACAATATTATAGAAAAGGCTAGATTAGAAAATTTTAGCGATGGTGTAATTGCCATTTTAATAACCATTTTGGTTATGGTATTTGAAATTCCGGAAGATTTTTTGAATAGGAATTATTCAGTTTTTGAACTCATAGAATATTTAATTCCTCAACTCATTCCGTATGCCGTCAGTTTTTTGGTTATAGCAGCGCACTTAATCAATCATCACCTTCTTTTTAGTAAAATGAAAGCCGTAAACGCCACCTTTATATGGCTCAATTTATTGTTTTTGTTTTCATTGTCGCTTATTGTTTATCCAACAGCGTTACTTGGGCAAAATCATAATCAAGAAGCTGCAACTATGCTGTTAATTGGGGCCTATTTTTTTAAAGCGGTAACGTTTAGATGGCTCCATCATTTCGCGATATTTAAAAGTGGCTTGTACATAACAAAAAGCTCAAAAAAAGAATTGAGAAAAGAAGACATTTTAAGCTGGTTAAAAGGACCGCTTTTAGAAGTCATTGCTTTTTTCTTAATTTTTATTGATTTCAGATTGGCACTGGGACTCATATTTGTGGTTACATTAACAGATATTATTCCGCCAAAAAAACTGTAATCGTAAATAAAATTAAGCAAAAAAGAAATAAAACAAAGTTGATATTAAAATTTAATAAACCATGAGTAGAGGATTTGTAAAAGAAGACGATCAAGAGGAGATCCCATTGGTACCTCCAAGAGCCGATTTACCCGAAGGTGTTATCAATTACGTAACACAAGTGGGTATGCAAGCCCTTTTGAATGAAAAAAAGGAGCTTCTTAATGATATTGAACAACTGGAAACCAACAATGAAAACGAAAGACGAATTGCAACAAATCATATCA
Source organism: Hwangdonia lutea (assembly GCF_032814565.1). Lineage (GTDB taxonomy): Bacteria > Bacteroidota > Bacteroidia > Flavobacteriales > Flavobacteriaceae > Hwangdonia > Hwangdonia lutea. Next base: position 1,125,176 of record NZ_CP136521.1, on the reverse strand, counting down.
ATGCGAAATTGCAATTACTGAATCAGAGAATTTCCACAGCTAAAATAATCGACTTAGAAACACAACCACAAAACGAAGTTCGATTTGGTGCAACCATAACACTTAAAATTGATGCTGTAAAAGAGGTTCAAAAATACCAAATTGTTGGCGTTGATGAGGCCGATATTTCAAAAGGAAAAATTTCCTTTGTATCGCCAATAGCCAGAATCTTAACACATAAAAAAGTTGGCGACAAAGCCATTTTAAAACTGGTAAACGGAGAACGGGTTTTTGAAATTTTGGACATCGCCTATAACTAAAATTATCCATGTGGTAAAAGCACATTGAAGGTCTCTTTTTTTTTAATTAAAATGTGGGTTATAAATAGCCTGAAAACGCTATAATACCAAAACTTCTTACGGTTTGTTTTTCGGTTAATACTGACATTTGTCATCTTTATTTTGAAAATAAAATCTTATATTTGAGTTTAATCAAAAAAACATAAAATAAATGAAAAATTTAGTAGGAATAGAAAGAGAGAAAGCAGAGAAATTAGTAGTTGAACTGAATATTTTATTAGCAGATTACGAAATTTTTTATCAAAATTTAAGAGGATTCCATTGGAATATTAAAGGAAAAGAGTTCTTTGAATTGCACGACAAATTTGAAGAGCTATATAATGATGCTTTTGTGAAAATTGACGAAATAGCAGAGCGTATTTTAACCCTCGAAGGCGAACCTTTACACACCTATACCGACTATCTTAAAACGGCTAGAATACCGGAAGCAAAAAGCATCAGAGATGGGAAAAAATGTGTGGAAATTACGGTTAAAAACTTTTCAACTTTAATCACGCAAGAACGTCTCATTCTGTCGCTTGCCGCCGATGCCGATGATGAAGGTACCGTAAGTTTAATGAGTGACTACATTACGGAAACCGAAAAAACACTTTGGATGCTTAATTCCTATTTAAAATAGTAGTCATAAAAAACATAAAAATCTTAGCATCGATTATCGGGTTGTTATTTAAAAAACCAAATTGTTAAACACTTAAATTGAAGTATCATGAAATTACTTAAAAGCATTTTAGTTGCCATTGACTTTACGGAGTCTTCTGATTATGTTTTAAAAAACGCCATTAGTTTCGCCAAAACATTTAAATCTAAAATCACGCTTGTCCATATTTTGCCAGATGATATTAACAACGAAAAAGTGAGCCTTCTGGTTAAAACAGCTGCAACTTCAAAGTTAAAGGAGATAAACGCCAGCATTAACAATGAAGGTCTTGAAACGGGGGAATTTGTTTTAGAATACGGAGATTACAGCGACAAAGTAGTTAGTGCGGCCGACAATATAAATGCTAATTTATTATTCATTGGGTCGGGTAACAAACTCAAAGAAGAGGCTTTTCAGTTGGGTAGTACAGCCGAAAAAATTATAAGAAAGAGCAACCAGCCCGTTTTTGTTGTAAAAAATGGAGAAACACTAAATATAAAAAATATCATTTGTCCGGTAGATTTTTCTAAAGAATCTACTCAGGCATTAAACAGTGCCATTATCATATCCCGAATGGTAGACGCGAAGTTGGTTATTCTAAGTGTATATCCATACTTTAAGTACAAATTCACAAAGCTCGATGCTGCCAAAATGAACGAGGCCAGACATGTGGAGCACACCAAGGAGTTCGAGGCCTATTTAAAAGGGTTTAATTTAATAGATTTAAACTACGAAACCCAAGTTATGGGAGGCGATCCCGCAGCAAAAATTCTTAAGTCCATTAAGAAAAACGAATCCGATTTGCTAATTATGGGCACCACAGGAAAGTCTGGTATCAGTAAGATCTTAATGGGCAGTGTTACCGAAAAGGTAGTCCGGGAAGTACCGTGTTCGTTTATTACTTTAAAAGATGAAGACGTTGTTGTTTTGGAGTTGGAATCTAAAATTAAGGATATTGAAAACCACTATAATTTGGCCCAGAAACTTTTTAAAAACAGCTTTTTTGAAGAGTCTATTCAGCAGTATAATATTTGCTTGGATATTAACTTTATGCACATTCCGTCCTTAAAGGGCATTGCCGAGGTTTATGAAAAGATCGGAGATATGGATAATGCTAAAAAATACAATGAAATGGCAGAGCATGTTATGGAACGCATTGAAAACATGAGAATTGAAGAAGAGGTGCGTAAACAAATAAAGCGCTAAAATACAGTTGCAAATTTTAAATAGAGGCGGTTTGAAAAGGCTAATTTTATGTCATTTTGAACTTGTCGAAATATTTTGACTTATTAACAATCAAGATAGGTTTCGACAAGCTCAACCTGACAAATTAAATTCAATAGACTTTTCAATCCGCCTCTTTGTTTTTATTAAACCGAGAGATTTGTTTCATTGTAATCCACTCCAATTTCAAATCTTTTTTAACCCATTATCTGCCTTTGGTTTTAGGGTTAAGTAATTAATCCTAAATTCTCTTTAATTAAAAATTTATTGAATAAATTGTATGTTTGTTAACAACCATAATTTGGCAATTTGTGTAAATGATTACATAAATTAGCAAATCTTTATGGTTTTAGCCCAATGGATTACTGTGATATTGGGAAGGGTGCCTACTGTAATTTAATCTTTAAATTCATGATTGTGTTGAATTGTATAGAGCTTTCCTTAATCGCATTGAAAACATATTAAATATGATGGAATTTCTAGAAACCTATAAACAAACTATTATTAACGGGGTAATCGTCATTGCTATTATTATAGTTTTGCGCATATTAACTAATAAACTGCACAATTGGCTTTCTAAAGAAAAGCAGCGGAAATTTCCTGGAGAACCCTCAAAATCTTTAAATGTATTAAAACGCATTCTCAATACACTATGGGTTGTTTTGGGGTTAATTGCTTTAACTTTTCTTGTTGTAGATGAAACCCAACAAAGCATGTTGGCCAACGAATTTAAAACCGTACTCTATATTGGGGTAGTTTTGGCACTTACCGTAATTGCGGCGTCAATGTCTAATACGTGGTTTAAATACGACATCAAAAGAAAGATAGAAAACGAACAGGACCCAACCAGTTTTCAGTTTTTACGATACGTCGTTCTTGTTGCTATTTATTTTGTTGGCATACTTCTGTGTCTTTTGGCCTTTCCGTCGCTTAAAGGGGTGGCTCAAACGGCTTTAGGGGGCGCTGGCGTTATGGCGCTTATTGCGGGACTTGCAGCGCAAGAGGCCTTGGCTAATATTATAGGCGGTTTGTTTATTATTACTTTTAAGCCGTTTAAAGTAGGCAATCTTATAAAAGTAACAGACACGATGGTGGGTCGGGTTGTAGACATCACACTGCGGCATACGGTAATTCGTAATTTTGAAAATAAAATGATAGTTATTCCAAACGCTATAATCAATAAGGAAAAATTGATCAATTACGATATGGGCGAACTAAAATGCTGCGAACGGATTGAAATTGGAATATCCTATGATAGTGATGTTGATTTGGCCAAAAAAATCATGCAGGAAGAATGTGAAAATCACCCATTAATCTTAGATAATCGGACAGAACAGGATATAGCGAATGGGAAACCCATAGTGCGAACAGCGTTAATAAAACTAGATGCATCATCGGTGATTATAAGGGCTTGGACATGGGAACGAAGTTATAGCGATAGTTTTCAACTTAAAGTTGATGTTTTGGAAAGCATTAAAAAACGGTTTGATAAAGAAGGGATTGAAATCCCGTTCCCTTACAGAACTATTGTCATGAAAAACAATAAAGATTAATTAAGGTAAATTCTTTGATTTAAAGTAGATTTTAAAGTTCGTTGTCATAAGATTTTTTAATTAACTCAGCTTTACAATTTATCTCAAGTGTTTTGTAAATGTTTTTGATGTGACTTCTAACCGTATCGAGCGAAACAAACAGATCATCAGCAATCATTTTATAGCTTTTTCCCGCTACAATACCGGCAACAATTTCAGTTTGCCTTGGTGTTAAGATTGATTTTTTATTCCGTTTTGGGGTATAGGTGTTTACAATTTTTCGAGCTATGGAAGGCGACATATACGAGCCTCCATCGAAAACCACCTCAATAGCTTCCTGTATTTTTTTTAATGGTGTTTTTTTAGATAAATAAGAACAGGCTCCAGCACATAAGGCCTTGAAAATGCTGTCGGTATCCTCAAACGTGGTGAGCATAATAATGTCTGTATTTGGGCATTCATTTAGTATTAGAGGAATCCCCTCAATCCCAGACATTCCCAAAAGATTAATATCTAAAAGTAAAATATCCGGTGTTTTTTTTAAGGGCTTTAAATCTTTAAGAAAGTCTTCAACGGAAGCCGATATAAGCAAACATTCCATATGGGGTAAGCCCTCAAAAAAATCGCTGAGACTTTCCTGTACTATGGCATCATCCTCAATAATGGCTATGTTTATGTGTTTCATGCCGTTGCTACTCATTGGGGGATTTAAAAATAAATATTTATCAGTTATAAAGTTAGGTTTTTAAAACCATAATGCAATCACATTATGATGTGGTTCTTTTTTGTGTTAAAAATGAAAAACGGCAAGAGGTTTTACAAATTAAACGGTAAATTGAGAATAACACCAAAACCATTATCAGTTTTAAATATTAAATCCGATTTTATATCCTTTGCTCGCAGCTGCATATTAGATAGTCCCAATCCGGTAGATTTATAACACGCTTTTTTGCTTCCGTTGTCTTTAATGCTAAATTCGCAAATTTTATAGTGATTTGTAATGGTTATGGTTACATGCGTCGCATCGGAATGACGCAAAATATTTGTGATGGCTTCCTTATAAATTAAAAATATATTTTGTTTTACTTGAGCCCTCAATTTTCGATTTGGATATTTTACCGATGTGCTTTCTATGGTGAACGAAATCCCTTTAGGCAACAACAATTCTTCTGCCAATTCTTGCATGCGTTCTATTAAATCGTTTGTTGTTTCACGTCTGCTATCAATGCTCCAAACCAAGTCTCGCATTTGTGAAATGGCCTTTCTGCTAATGCCTGCAATTTTTTGTAGTTTCGATTTATCGGCTTTACTTGCATCCATTTCCATGAGTTCGGTTTGCATGGCCAAACCAGAAAGTAATGAGCCAACATCGTCGTGCAAATCTCGTGATATTTTGGTGCGAAGCCGCTCCATAGCTAAGGCTTGCTGTAAACGGTATCTGAAAATTGCATACATCATACCGATAATTAACAATAATACGAGCGCTATAAACCACCACTTTTTATAAAAAATCTGCTTAACCGTAATAGGGATGGATAAAATGGATGCGCTCTCGTTTCCTCTAGAATCTTTACCCTTAATTTTTAATTGATAATCGCCAGCGGGCAATAAGTTATAGCGGATGGATGATGCATTACCTTGATAAAACCAACGGTCGTCAAAACCTTCCAACTTGGTGCTGTAAGTGTTTTTTTGATTTTGAAAATAACTGGGCATGGTCCAACTGATTTCAAAATACTGGTCGTAAGGTGATGCCGTAAAAGATTTAAGTTCTTTTTGGGCATAATCTGTAGTAAAACTCTTTTTTGTTTTGCTGTTATAACCAGAAATTTTCAATAGTTGTAAATCTGGTGGCCTTACAGATTCCTGTAATGCTTCGGCATTAAAAACATTAATACCGTTCATGCCGCCAAAATAAAATAAGCCTTGGTTGTCTTTAAAAAATGAAGCATAATTAAACTCATTGTGAGACAAGCCATCCTCTGTATAAAAATTTTGGAATTCCTTGGTGGGTTTATTAAATAAGGTCAGTCCGTTGTAGGTGCTAATCCAAAGTTTATTATTACCATCTTGTAAAATACCCACGACATTATCGTTTGGCAAACCGTCGGTTTTTGTATAATTGAGTATTGTTTTTCCATCTGCGGAAATATGACTGAGCCCACCGCCATAAGTTCCCAGCCACAAGCTTCCGTCGGTGTCTTCTTTAATACATAAAATATGATGCTTGTCCAACTTGGGTGTTGTGTTTGTGTTAAAAGCTTTTAGAATGTTTCCGTTGAGGTCTATTTTTAGTACACCATCGTTTTTTGTGCCCACCCAAACACTATTTGCATCTTTACTTTCCTCAAAAAACTGAAGGTCTGCAATATTGGTTTGCTCTGTAATATTTTTAAAAATCAATTGACTTTCTAGGGTTTCTGGATTAAATAGCGTGAGCAAATCCAGAGTGTAGCCAAACAATAAACGACCATCTTTTAATTTTAGTAGTGCGTTTGGTCCGTAAATTTTATTGTTATGGCTGAATTGATCATAGATTTTAGTCCGTCCCGTTTGTAAATCAATTTCACAAATACCTTTACCAATGGCATAAGCATGTGTTTTTTTGTTGTTTGTAACTAAAAAACTCGCATCGTACATGAGCGACAGCGGTTTTCCGGATTTGGTTTTTAGTGGCAGAGAATCGATTTGTCCGGTTTTGCTTTTATACCACAGTTGATGTTTGCTTTCGCAAAGTGAAAATATGCGTCCGTCGGCATCTTCAAAAATGCCGCGCATGGCATTGCCCCAACCTTCTTTTTCTGATTTAAAAAGATTTGAAAACAACTGTTTTTGGGTTCTAATTTTAAACAAACCGTTATCCGTAGCCACCCAAAGCAAACTGTTATGGTCGATAAAAAGATTGTTGATTGTGCTGTAGTCCAACTTCGATTTAAGTAAAGCGGTGTAATCACTAAAATTTCCATCGGTATCCATACGATACAAGGTTTTATAACCTGCAAACCAGATGTTTTGGTCTTGATCTTCGATAGCGTATCTAATAATATCGTTTTTATCGAAAATTCGTTTTGATGTTTTGGTTGCGGTATCGTAAATATTGATGCCGCCTTCAGACGAAGGAAAATAATAAAATGTGTTGCTGCTGTTGAAGAATAAAGGAGTATAATGAATGGTGTCGCCATTCCAATCATAAGTATCTAAAATATACGATTCCAAAAGGTCGCCATCAACTGTAAATTTGTACGTGCCACTTGTTGTTGTCCACCATATAAACCCATTGGCATCCGTGGCTATTTTGATAAAACCACGCTTGTACCTATTTAAAGCAACCATAACTTTAAAGCGGCCATCTACCAATTTTTGGAGGTATTGTTTGGCAGTGCCTTTTTCAACATTCCAATAATCATCGGTAACTACCCAAATTGAATCGTCGGGGGCTTTAAAAATGTCCAGCACCATACCTTTTAAATTGTGGCTTTTATCAAATGAAAAAATAGAATCGGTTTGTAATTCCAGCTTAAATAATTCATCGTTGGCTAAAAACCATAAAGAATGGTCGGGCTTGTTATAAAGCATATTAGACTTTATAAAATCTTCTTCAATAAAAAAGGGATTTTTCGGATTGCTGGTATATGCCTTAAAATTATGGCCGTCGTACCGGTTAAGCCCTAAGTTGGTCCCAATCCACATGAGGCCTTTATCGTCCTGTACTATGGTGGAAACATCACGAAACAACAAACCATCTTCGGTAGTTAATACATCTATTTGCGATGGGTTTTGCGCGTAAATACCCAAGCTTAACAAAAGGAAAGTCAATGGCAGAACAAATGCACGGAGTCTTTTTATGAATTTCAATGGGTTGGTTGTGTTGATAATAGCTTAGTATCAAATATACAAAAGTTATTATGCAATTTCACATGAATATGTGATTGACATTGTGGTGATTACATGATAACTTGCTGAAACAAACTACAAGTTAATTTAATACACCAACTAAATAAAGCGTTATGAAACATATTTTAATCACAGGTTGCAGTTCGGGCTTTGGACTTATGGCTGCAAAACATTTAGCTAAAAAAGGGCATCACGTTTATGCGTCAATGCGTAATGTAAACGGAAAGAATGCGGATAAAGCTTTAGAGCTATCAGATTATTCCAATTCAAATAACCTTAACATAGACGTGGTAGAAATTGATGTTACCTCAGATGAAAGTGTAAACAAAGCAGTCTCTCAATTAGGTAAAGTGGATGTGCTCATTAACAACGCAGGTCGCGGCTATGGCGGCCCCATTGAATCATTTTCTTCAAAACAGTTTATGGATCAATTGGATTTGAATATCGTGGGCACATTTAGAGTTGCCAAGGCGGTTTTGCCTAAAATGCGCGCACAAAATGATGGACTCATTATCCAAATAAGTTCTATTGCCGGTCGTTGCTGTTCGCCCGGTTCTGGTGTTTACCATGCCAGTAAATGGGGGTTGGAAGGCTTGAGCGAATCCATGCGTTACGAATTGGCGCCTTTGGGCATTGATGTGGTTATGGTACAGCCAGGGCCTTTTGCTACCGATTTTTTCAATACGGTTATTCCTTCCGAAAATGAAGACATTGCTAAGGCGTACCAGCATGTTGCGGAGTTTAGTGAAGGTTTTGGCAGTCAAGTTCAAGCAGCTTTCGAGGACAGCAACGCGCCAACCGACCCGATGCATGTGGTACAGGCTTTTGATGATTTAATCGAAATGCCACATGGCAGCCGACCAATTCGCACAATGGTTGGATTGGATTTTGGTCTACAAGCCATTAACGAGGTTACCGAACCAATTAGGCAAAACCTTTTAGAGGTTTTCGAGATTACCGATTGGGATGGCCCAAAACGAATGTAGAATTAAACTAAAAAGAAAACAGAAATATAATTTTTAACCAATCATTAATTTAAAACCAATCACAATGAAAAAAGTAGTTTTAATGCTCATTTTTATGGGCTCAATTTTCGCATTTTCCCAAAAAAAGAACGGAACGGTTTATATAGAGCATCCTGCAATCGATGTTGTTGAAGCCTACACAAAGGCTTTTGTAAGCGGTGATACCACAAAAATAGCTAGTTTGTTAACCGATGATTTTAAATCCTATAACGGGCTCTCTACCAATCCAAACGCCAAAGGCAGAGACAAAGCTTCTTTTATTAAAGGGGCCATTCGTTGGTCGCAGGAATTGGATTATTTTTCCATCGGCGATTTCCAGGGGGCTTATCCAGATGCTATCGAATACAAAAAAGATAATAAAGACGAGGTGGTGTGGGTGCAAACTTGGGATTTGCTTAAAGGCGTTCATAAAAAGACCGGAGTGAAATTTTCCTCACCCGTGCACCGGCTTTTTGTAGTGACTAAAGACACGAAAATTAAAATGCTTATCAATTATTTTAACGAAGGTATTTTTAATGAATTAAGACAAAGTTTCTCTGACAGAACCAATGGTACAATTTATAACCATCACGATAATATCAATACCGTTCGCAAAGTGGTTTATGCTTTTGAAAATTCGGATTTGGAAAAAGCTTTAGGGTTTTTTAGTGATGATGCCCAATTTTTTAATATCAATGAAGATTTTGATAAACCAGACACCATGGAAGCTATAAAAGGAAAGCGTCAGGGATTCCTTGATAGTTTTGAAGTCAAGAACATAGAAATGATGGGATATCCAGATTATTTAGAATACGAAATGGGCAACGGCAGGTCTGTGCTGTCTTGGTGGGATTTCCATTTGACCAGAAAATCAGATAAAAAAGAAATAAAACTCACCGTACACATGAGTCATGATTTTGATAAAGATGGCGTCATCATTTCAGAGACCCTGTATTACAACAAAGGCTTATTGGAAAATTAACAATCATGCGGTGCGGTGATATATTTCCCTGCACTGTTCAATTATTTAGATATAATCCAAACCTTTTAAATTGAATAAAAACTCCATCAAAAAATATAAATAGCATGTTAAATAAAGTAACAACAAAAATGCTGATAGGAATTCTACTGATAATTACAGTGGCGGGCTGTAATGAAAAATTAAAAGAAGAATCTATTGAAGAAAATTCAGAACTAGTTGAGCATAAAACAAAAGCTGAAACCCATGAATACTATATGTTGCGACCGGAAGTTGAAAAAGCCTATGGTTATTCGCACGCCGTTAAAATCGGGAACTCCATTAAAATCTCCGGTGCGGTAAGTATGGATGATGAGGGCAACCCAACCGCCATTGACAATTTAGAGCAGCAAATGAAAAACTGTTATGCAGATTTAGAAAAAATCTTAAAGCATTATGGCTGCACGTTTAACGATGTGGTGGTAGAAAATATTTTTACCACAAACATGCCCGAATTTTTAAAAGTTGCAGGTTATCGAGCAGAAATTTATAAAAACCAATTCCCTACAGGGTCTTGGCTTGGTGTAAAGGAATTGGCCATTCCAGAGTTTCTTATCGAAATAGAAATGGAGGTACACAAAGCCAATTAGTATATTAACTTAAAACAATAATCGTGAAAAGCAATCAAAATATTCAAGTTATCGACAAATTATATAGTGCCTTCGCAACAGGCGATATGCCCAATGTTCTCGGAGCCATGCATCCTGAAATTATATGGAATGAAGCCGAAAGCAATAGGCTGGCAGATGGTAATCCCTATATTGGTCCGGATGCTATTTTAAATGGTGTGTTTGCGCGCATAGGTGATATGTACGAATCATTTGCCTTAAAAAACATAGAGCTTCACGAGATGATGCATAATAAAGTGCTCGCCACTTTACGCTATCATTTTAAAGTGAAATCAACGGCTAAAGAAGCAGATGTCCAAGTCGCTCATTTGTGGACACTTAATGACGACGGTAAAATAGTTGGCTTTCAGCAATATGTAGATACTAAAAAGTTGGCTGAAGCCGAGATCGAATAGTGTTGTTAAACAATTTTTTAGCAAAACCAATACTATTTATAAATGTTTTGAAATATATACTTGTTGTTTAGAGTTAGTCCTTCAAAAAACAATCTTTTAAAGCATCTTATTCATGAAAACCAGAGGATTAATAAACTCTGGTTTTTTTATGTTTAATTCTTAAAAAAATATTCAGAAATTCTAAAGGTGAGTAATCATAAAGTTATCATAAAAGCATAATAAAAATAAGGGTTTATACGTAAATTGCGCCTTTTTATAAAACAGCCTTTTATTAAAGCATGGGCATACGTTTTTAGTATAGGCCAATATGAGAAATCTTGAAAATTTCGGTAATATTGTAAAAAATAATTAAGAACAGAAAATTTTAGTTGTTTGTTCAAAAAATTAATGGATAGGACAAAAGCTTATTAGATTTTTTTTAAAGCCATTAATACAACAAGTTAAAAAACCGATTTTAAATCGTAATCAAAATCAAATGAAAAAAACAATCATAATTCTGCTGTTAACTCTTGGTTTTAATGGGTTTTCGCAAGTGTTCGACCCGGTTAAATGGAGCACATCCGTTGAAAAACTGTCGGATACCGAATACTTGTTAATCACCGATGCCATCATAGAAAGCGGTTGGCACCTATACTCGCAAAACGTACCGGAAGACGGTCCGATTCCAACCACGTTTGGTTTTGAGCCCAACGCAGGTTACGAGTTGATTGGCAAAGTGGCCGAAGATGAAGGGCACACGGTAAACGATCCGGTTTTTAACATGCGCATAAAGTTTTTCGACAATAAAGCGGAATTTAGGCAACGCATCAAAGTATTAAACCAAGAGCTGTCCATTGTTAAAGGCGAAGTAGAGTTCATGGTTTGCGACGACACACGCTGTTTGCCACCGAATTACGTGGATTTGGAATTTAACCTTTCAGAAGCCGCCGAAGCCAAAACGGTAACGACAACGGAATCCGCATCTACGGAATCCGCAACAACGGAACCAACGGTAAATTTCCAGGAGCCCGAAAAAGAACCGGTAACCCCAGCCGTTAAGCAAGTAAAAAAAGACAATAAAAAACAAGAAACAAGAGGTCTGTGGGCCATTTTCATCATTGCCTTTCTATCGGGGTTTGCAGCGTTGTTAACACCCTGCGTGTTCCCGATGATTCCCATGACGGTGAGCTTCTTTACCAAACAAAGCAAAACCAAGGCCAAAGGCGTGAAAAACGCCATTGTATACGGCATTAGTATTATCGCCATTTATCTTATTTTGGGCATTGCCGTTACCGCCATTTTTGGTGCCGATGCCTTAAACGCCATGGCAACAAACGTTTGGTTCAACCTTATTTTCTTTTTACTGTTAATCGTGTTTGCGCTGTCCTTTTTGGGCGCTTTCGAAATTGTTTTGCCGAGTAAATGGGTTAACAATGTCGATAAACAAGCCGATAGGGGCGGTTTAATAGGCATCTTTTTTATGGCACTGGCATTGGCGCTGGTCTCGTTTTCCTGTACAGGGCCCATTGTGGGCACACTGTTGGTCGAGGCCGCCTCAAAAGGGGGCATTGCCCCAATCGTGGGCATGTTGGGCTTTTCGTTGGCCATAGCCTTGCCATTTGGATTGTTTGCGGCATTCCCGGGCTGGTTAAACTCATTGCCAAAATCCGGTGGTTGGTTAAATACCGTAAAAGTGGTTTTGGGCTTTTTAGAATTGGCCTTGGCCTTTAAGTTTTTGTCGCAGGCCGATTTGGTTTTGCAGCTTCATATTTTAGAAAGGGAAGTGTTTATCGCCATTTGGATTGCCGTTTTCGGAACCTTAGCATTGTATCTTTTCGGAAAAATCAGATTACCGCACGATTCACCGTTGACCCATATTTCCGTGGGGCGGTTGAGCTTGGGGCTCATCGTGCTCACGTTTACCATTTACATGATTCCGGGGCTTTGGGGCGCACCATTGAATCTGATCAGTGCATTTCCGCCGCCATTGGATTATGCCGAATCGCCCTATGGCGTTGGGAATTCAAAAGTAGGTGGTGGTGTCATTTCCAACGAAAATAAAGATCTGCCAGAAGGTGCGCACTTATTGGCACCGCATCAAATTCTGGCCTTTAACGATTACGACAAGGGTTTGGCCTATGCCAAAAAAGTAAACAAACCAGTGATGCTGGATTTTACGGGTTGGGCCTGTGTAAACTGCCGTAAAATGGAACAGAATGTTTGGGTAAACGATCAAGTGCTCAATGTGCTTAAAAACGAGGTTGTACTGATTTCGCTGTATGTCGATGATAAACGGAAGTTGCCGGAGGACGAGGTGATCGAATCTGAATTGAGGCCCGGAAAAAAACTAAAATACATAGGGCAAAAATGGAGCGAGTTCCAAACCATAAAATTCAAGACCAATACCCAACCGTTTTATGTGCTGATGGGGCATGATGAACAAAACCTAAACGACCCTGTGGGCTATATGCCCGATGCCGACGAATATTACAATTGGATGAAGGCAGGGTTGAACAATTTTAAATAGCCCGTCGCGGAAAGTTTTAGTGTTAATGTGAGGGCTGTTTAACAATGAGCCACTTTAGGGAAACCTGGAGTGGCTTTTTTATGAAAGTATTGCTGCAAGGGCACTTAATTCAATTTGTCGGCTTGGGGTTGTTTTAATCCGTATTGAATTTCGAGGTTAATTTCAACATTTTTTCACTTAAGGAAAACAACCAATACATCTGTTCCCAAATTAAGTGTGCTTCCTTGTGCGCACGTACGTTATCTGTTTTGGAAATGGCTTCATTTGTAAGCTGATCTATGGAGAATTTAAGCTTTTCAGATTGATTTTCTAACTCGGAAAGATCGGATTTTGTTTTTGATACTTCAAAATCTATAGTTTTTAATTGCCTACAAACCGTGTCGAGGTTGTCTTGGATTTTTTCTGAAATTATTTTGAATTCTTTTGAGGCTTCCGTGGTTTTATGATTTTGAATATATGAACTCAACGATGCCAATGACGCTAAAAAATTATGGTTAATTTCAACGAGTTCATAAATGTCGTCCATATGGTTTTGCTTCGATTCCGGCTCTTGTGCCATACGCTGAAATGCCGAACTTAAATTAGACATTTGTACAAATGCTTTTTTCCGGTTTACTTTTAAGCTTGTTGGTACTTTTCCTTTTTGTTGGTAATAACTGCTAATCGATTTAAAAAAAGCGGTGTTCGCATTTAAACCATCTTTTATATTATCGCCAATTTCCATAAACGACCACGCAGGCCAAAGCCAACGCATTGTCATGTACGAAAGAGCCGCACCAATTATAGTGTCTATAACCCTAAACTGAATAACCTTTAAAATATCAGGCTGTATAATGGCGTAAATAAAAATAACACTTAGCGTAATAAACGTTGCAGAAGCCTTGTAATTTTTCTGAATCATTGAAAACGCAATGACCAAAGTGAGCACACCCAAGGCGCCATAAACATAGGTGTTGTGAATTAAAAACACAATACCGCTAGCTATAACGGCACCAATTAATGTGCCGATAACGCGGTCTTTGGAGCGCGTTTTTGTAAGGCCGTAACTGGGGCGCATTATTACAATTATGGTTAATATAATCCAATACGGGTTTTGTAAATCGAAGTACAGGCCAATGCCATAACCCAACATTACCGTTACTGCCAAACGTAGGGAATGTTTAAAAATAGTGGACTTAAAACCTAGGTTTCTTAAGATTAGTTTTGGATCATAATCCTGCGCATGTATAAAACGATTGAGATAATCCTTGGTCATTAAATCATCTGAAGTTAATTCAGGCTTGCCCAACAACCATTTTATTTTTTTGAGCTTTTCGAATTGCTTTTTTTGGTAATCCAAGAAATTCTGAAGCATCAAATACCGTTCGTAGGCTTCTGGATCCTTTTCATTTTTAAGCTTTAAAATATCGTTTTCAATTTTTTTAAAAGCTTCATTAAGAATTTTATTTGATGGGAATTTTTTTGAATTGTTAATATGGACTGCAATGCTGCGTAATTGCGATGAAAATTCAGTTATCAGCATCTGAAAATGAGTTTTAAACTCTGGATGGATTTTTAAAAGTGCATCCATTTTGCTGTAATTTACAGGGTTTGCAATAGCCGTTTCCAACAATTCTACCAATTGGGTAAAAACCAATAATCGTTTGCCGTGATAAAAGGATTTGCCCGAACTTTTACGGTAAGAAATTAAAACTTCCCTTAATGTATCATGGTGTTCGGTTAGTTCAACCTTTAAGGCCATGAGTTTTGTTTGCAGGGCATCTCTGGTTTGTTGTTCGCCGAAAAGCTGATTTCTGGTATCTAAAAAATCGGCTGTTAATAAAAAGGTATCGTTTAGGGTTTCTTCAGTATACGCTTTAGGATTAAAGTAAAACCAAATGGTTGATAACAATAAATACCACAGACCTCCAGCGCCAATCCAAAGGGCGTATTGATAGACTTCTAAATTTTCTGACGTATGCGCAAAACTCAGCACTAATGCCAACAATCCTGAAAAGCTTATCATTGAAGCTCTAAATCCATATATGGAAATAAAGGCAATGCTAAATGTGAGTAGACCTAAAACAGGAAATAGCAAATAATTTGAAATATCGAGATAACCACCAATAAAACTGATGATTACAACTAAAAAGGTGGAAAAAAGAATACCAACCTGCTTATGTTTTAAATTTCCGGCAACATCACTTGGTGAGCACCAAAAGGCACCAAAACAAATAGCAAGTCCAATTTCAAAATAATTGGTAACAAGACCAATAACTATGGGTAAACTTATGGCAACACCAACTAAAACAGCTTTCGAAAAACTAGTGCTTTTTAAAAACTCTACTAATTCTGTGGTGTTATTTGTTATAAAATTTGAAATTGGAGTCAAGATTTATAATTTGCCATAAAGATACTGTTTGAAAAAATAATACGGTTTTTAACATAAAACCATGTTGTTAGCGATTGCACATCTATATTATGGATTCTCTTCGTTCTATTATTTCATAATACGTGTAAGATGGAAAAATCGTTTATAGTAATCGGGAATTGTTTTTATGTCTATTAAACAGCCTTCTTGCATAGGCGGATAAATTTCATCATAAGTCTGTACCGTGTACAAGCCAACTCTTTTACTAATATGCTCTCTTGACAATTCGCTAGGATCGTTAAGACCAGCTGCTGCAACAAGCTCTAAAAAACTTTGTATGGTGGCCTTGTGGTATCTATGTGCCCGTGGTGCCTTATCATCAACTACCAATCCTTTTACTAAAGAAGGGTTTTGGGTTGCAACGCCAACAGGACAAGTATTGTTGTTGCACTGCAGCGCTTGAATACACCCAATGGAAAGCATCATGGCACGGGCACTGTTACAACCATCGGCACCTAAAGCTATGGCTCTTGCCATGTGGAACCCTGTAATAATTTTTCCGGCAACAATAACTTTTATTTCCTTTCGCAGTCCAAAACCAACCAAGGTATCATGCACAAAAATCAATCCTTCACGCAAAGGCATTCCCATGGAATTTGAAAACTCAACAGGAGCTGCACCGGTACCGCCTTCACCACCATCAACGGTAATAAAATCGGGAAGTATGCCGGTATAAATCATGGCTTCGCAAAAATCCATAAACTCTTGTTTTCTACCAACGCATAATTTAAAACCTACAGGTTTGCCGTCGGATAAATCACGAAGCTTTTTTATAAAATGCATGAATTGAATAGGGTCTGAAAAAGCGGAATGCGATGGTGGAGAGTGTACTGCTATGCCCGGTTTAATATGCCTGATTCGAGCAATTTCTTCGGTGTTCTTAATAGCGGGTAAAATACCCCCATGTCCCGGTTTTGCACCTTGAGACAGTTTTATCTCAATCATTTTTACTTGCGGACGTAAGGCGTTTTCTCTAAACGTAACTTCGTTAAACGACCCATCGTCTTTTCGGCACCCAAAATATCCTGTTCCAATCTGCCATATAAGATCACCTCCATATTTTAAATGATAGTCGCTTATGGCGCCTTCGCCGGTGTTATGTGCAAAATTACCCATTTTAGCGCCTTTGTTTAGGGCTAGAATAGCATTATTGCTCAGTGAACCGAAACTCATTGCCGAAATATTTAGCAAACTGGAAGAGTACGGCTGTTTGCAATCTTTACCTCCAATAATTAAACGGGGGAATTCGCCAATATCTTTCGGGTTGTTTTTTGCATACATCGAATGTTCTAACCACTCATAACCAGAATGGTATATATTTAACTGTGTGCCAAAAGGTTCGGTGTCATTCGCACCCTTTGCCCTGCGGTAAATTAAAGACCTTAGTATACGGTTTAATGGGCGCCCTTCGGTATCGGTTTCCACAAAGTATTGCATGATTTCTGGTCGAATGGACTCCAATACATATCTAAAGCGGCCGATAAGCGGAAAGTTTCGCCTTATGGTGTGTTTTTTTTGGAATATATCAAAAACACCCATAATAATAAGTGGTGCAACCAATAGTAGTATCCACAAAATTGGCAGCCAAAACACGGCTATAACGCCTATAATTACAACAACCGTAGTTGAAATTAAAATAAACTTTTCACGAACTTTCATGCCATATAGTTATTTAACATTCTTAAAGTAACAAATATAAGTTTAGTTAATAGAATCTCAAATTAAAAGATAGGTGTTTGGCTCTTTTTTTATGATAATGCTGCTTATTGTTTTTAAATATATCAAAATTTTATAGTCGTTTCATTTTTTATATGATAAATTTAACTGGTTTTTATTGTGAAAAACACATCTAAATCAAGAAAGAGTTAGCGCATAATTTAAGAAGCTAATTTGCAATTATTAGTAAAACCCAATCATAAAATAAAGAAATTACATTAACTTTAGAATAATAACTTCAGTTAAAAAAGGATGCGCTAAAAAGCTGAAAAACAAATTTTAACAATAATTTAATACTATTTAGTTCGTAATGTGCCGAACTAAACGTATATTTGTGTAGGATCAATGAACTATAAAAATATAAATATGAAAACGAAATTAACAACTGTCGCACTTTTGGCTGTAACCATATTAAGTTGTAATAATGGAAAAAAATCAAATTCTGAAAATCCAGAAAAAGCGACCGATGCAACAAACACCATTGAAAACGTATCAATTGAAAACATTAAATGGGTTATCACTACGCTAGAAGGTGATGCTATAAACAACCCAGAATCAAATGGGGAAGAAATCTATTTTATTTTGGATTCTGAAACCAATCGTGTTAATGGCTATTCTGGTTGTAATACCTTTATGGGAACTTATACCATTGAAAAGGGAAACCGGATTTCGTTTTCACAATTGGCATCCACACGAAAGATGTGCCCAGATTCAAAAATCAACGAATCACAAATCCTAAGCATTTTTGATACGGCGGATAATTTTACTATTTCCGGAAATAAATTGGCATTGAATAAAGCTAAAAGAGCGCCTTTGGCAGAGTTTAAAAAAGCAGAATCGACTAACGAGCCCATTGTTGAAAAATACTGGAAAATAAAAACCTTGGATGGAAAAGAGGTAACGCTGGCAGAAAACCAAGAGCGCGAAATATTCTTCACCTTAAAAACTCAAGACAATAAAGTTACGGGATTTGCAGGTTGTAATACCGTTAGCGGTGAATATACTTTGGAAAAAGGCAATAGAATTCGCTTTAAAAACATGGCAACAACCTTAAAAGCATGTCCAGATGTTGCAGTAAACGAAGCCGAATTTTTAAAGATTTTTGAGCTTGCGGATAATTACACCGTTAATAATGATGTATTATCATTAAATGTAGGCAAAAGAGCGCCCTTAGCCGTTTTTGAAGCGGTTTATTTTAAATAAACACCATTTGCAACTTATATAATTAACCATTAAAAATATACAAAAATGAAAGTTCAAAAAAACCTAATAGTTATTACGGGAGGAGCAGGAGGCATAGGTCAAGTTTGTGCAAGAGCTTTTAAAAATCACCCACTGATTTTAACGGATTATTCACAAGAAAGATTGAATGAAACCGTAGAAAAATTATCAAAAGAAGGATTTAATGTTTCGGGAATAGCCTGCGACATTACATCTAAAAAAGATATTGAAAAGTTAACAGAATTCGTGGCCGATAAAGGTGCGTTAAAAGCGTTTATTCATACAGCTGGAGTTAGCGGAACTGTAAAAGATTTGCATAAAGTTTACACCATAGATTTGGTGGCAACAGAGCTTTTGGTAGATGCATTTTATAAACTTGCTGTAAAAGATTCTGTCGCTATATTATTATCGTCTATGATGGCACATACAGTTCCTGCAAATAAGGATTATGATGAGGCGCTCGCAAATCCGCAAGCACCAGAATCTTTTGATACGGTTAGCGAATTTGTAAATAACAATTCCGATCTCATGTACAATTTTGCAAAACGAGGCGTGCAATTGCTAACCATTAAAAATGCCGATAAATGGGGAGAAAAAGGAGCGCGAATTGTATCTGTTTCACCAGGCGTTATTGAAACCCCAATGGCACTAAAGGCAGCAGAAGAGCATCCGGAACGCATGGAAATGATTAAACAAGCCACACCTTTAAAGCGCAACGGTCAGCCCGAAGATGTAGCAGAAGTCATCCGTTTTTTAGCCAGTGATGCGGCACGATTTATAAACAGTACAGATATTTTGGTAGATGGCGGTGTGATTCACAACATCAAAAAAATGAAATAAAAGCACTCGAATTAGAGTCAAATTATAAAAATAAATTAACATTAAAAATATTATATTATGGAAACAATGAAGGCAGCTCGCTGGCATGCAGCGAAAGATATTAGAGTAGAGGAAACCAATATACCAACCCCTAATGATAATCAGGTGAAAATTGAGGTGAAATTTGCGGGTATTTGTGGTTCAGATTTGCATGAATATAATCATGGTCCACAACTCATTCCCGGAGATAAACCATATCCATTAAACGGGCATCAAGGTGTTACTACGCTAGGGCACGAATTTTCAGGTGTTGTAGTTGAAACAGGAAAAAATGTTACACATGTTAAAAAAGGCGATCGCGTAACTGTAGAGCCTATTTTTAGAAATCCAGAAAGTCCGTTTGTACCCAAAGGAGAATATAACCTTTCAGAACCACTTGGTTTTGTTGGGCTTACAGCCAATGGCGCTTTTGCAAAATATGTGGTTGTAGAAGAGTATATGGCACACAAAATGCCAGACAACATGACTTTTGAGCAAGGTGCTATTGTGGAGCCAGCAGCAGTTGCAGCTTATGGTATACAGCAAAGTGGAATGAAAATGGGAGATATCGTTTTAGTTACGGGAGCTGGACCAATTGGGTTGCTTACACTGCAGGTCGCTATAGCAAGTGGTGCATCACAAGTATTTATTACCGATATTTCTGAAAGCAGATTAGCCAAAGCAAAAGAAATTGGAGCAACGCAAACTTTTGATGCCAGAGATAAAGACATTCCTGAAAAAATTAAGGCATTAACAGGAAACGGTGTTGATGTGTTTATAGATGCCGCAGGCGTTCAAGCGTCTTTCGATACGGGAGTGGCTAGCCTTCGAAATGGAGGAACGGCGGTATTAGTAGCGCTTTTTTCAAAAGATATTACTCACGATGCGCTCGATCAGGCTCTTAGGGAAATAACCATTAAAGGTATTATTGGTTATCGCAATATTTTTCCAGAAGTTATGGCTTTAATCAATAGCGGAAGATTACCGGTAGAAAAACTAATCACAAATGTTATATCTTTAGATGAGATTGTAGAGAAAGGTTTTGATGCCTTGATAAAAGATCCATCTGAAGTAAAAATATTAGTGGATATTAATAAGTAATAAAAACCCGTTGTGCATTTAGACAAAATTCTGTCAGTTCGAGTGTATTTTACGATTGGAATGAGTAAAATTTGTATCGAGAATAAGAATTTTAAATTGAAATTGATTCTCGATACAATTTTTCGTGCCTCAAAATCACTCGAATTGATATATTGATATTTTTTCCATTCAAAATGCACAACGAGTTAATAAAAATAAATTAACATTTAAAAATATTAAAATAATGACACAATTAAATTCAATCGGACTGGATGTGAAAAAATCAGAAGTCCTAGCAGATAAACTAAACGAACTTTTAGCAGATTATTCCATATTTTATCAAAATATAAGAGGCTATCATTGGAATATTAAAGGTGATAAATTCTTTGAATTGCACGATAAATTTCAAGAGCTTTATGAAAATCTATTCGTAAAAATTGATGAAGTCGCAGAGCGAATAAGAACATTAGGACATACACCTAACCATCAATTTTCAGTGTATCAAAAAGAAGCAAAAATAAAAGAAAGTAATGAGGTTTCTGATGGCGTAAAGGATGTAAAAGACACCCTTGAATCTTTAAAAATCATTATCACACTTCAGCGCGAAATTCTTGATTTATCAGCTGATGCCAATGATGAAGGTACCAATGCATTAATGAGTGATTATATTAGAGAACAAGAAAAGTTGGTGTGGATGTACTCGGCTTACCTTAAATAAAAATCAATAATTAACTTTAAAACTAAAAACTATGGAATATTCAGAAAATTTAACAGGCATTAAAATTAACGTTCAGGCCGTAGATATAACTATTGGTGATGAAGTAAAAGATACCATACGTAAATCGATTTCACGTCTTACCCGTTTTTATGATAGAATAGAATGGGCCGATGTTTATTTGGAAGATAAAAAAGAAAAAACAACGGAACAAAAGCAAGTAAGTATTCGGTTAGGCGTTCCAGGTAACGATCCCTTTGCTTCAGATTATGGCGATAACTTCCACGCGCTACTTACAAGTGTTGAAGAAAAATTACAAAGGCAATTAGAGAAGTTATAAGCTTTCCGGCTTGTGATACAGCACGTTTTATAGCCAGTACAAATATTTTGACGCATGCCGCTTTTATCCATTACTTTTTAAAAAAATGGCGTAAACAGGCATGCGCCGTAGCTGTAAAAAAATTATGCTACTTTTAAAAAAAAATATTCACGATTAAAAACAAACAACCATGAAAAACATAATCATACCCGTTGATTTTTCACAGCAAGCAGAATTTGCCCTACAAACGGGCGCCATTTTAGCAAAAAAACATAACGCAACACTGCATGTACTGCATATGTTGGAACTATCAGACTCTTTAATTTCGCTTTCAAATAGAGCTAACAATAATGAAATGTTATTTATGTTATCTCATGCCAAAAAGAGATTTGAGCCTTTTTTAGACAAGGATTACTTAAAAGACGTTAAAGTTGTGCCCGTAATTAAAAAACATAAGGTTTACAAAGAGGTAGATGCGGTGTCCAAAGAATTAAACGCCGATTTAATTATTATGGGGTCTCAAGGGCTCACGCTTCAAGATGGCATATTTGCTGGTTCTAATGCGGAGAAAATGGTGCGCAATAGTAGTGTGCCGGTTTTGGTAGTGAAAACCGAACCAAAAAATTTCAGCTTAGACCATGTGGTATTGGCAACGGATATGAGTACAGAAAGTGTAGAAGCCTATAAAAAAGCTGAAGACTTCTTTTCGAAACTAGGAAGCCATGTGGATCTCGTGTTTGTTAATAGGCCAAATACAGGGTTTGTAAGTACTAAAGTGTTTAATAAAAGAGCAAAAGCATTTGCCGAAGCAGGCGGTCCGCAAAAAGTAGAATTTATTGCTGGTTACACCATTGAAGATGGTATTATTCAATATGCCGACGATACCAACGCCGATGCCATTGCTGCAATTACCAATGCAAGAAGAGGATTGAATCACCTAATAAAAGGAAGTGTTTCTGAAGATCTTGCAAACCATTCAAGGCGTCCGGTTATAACTTTTAAACTTTAGTTATCCGTCTTTCTTTTCAACTGAAAACATAAATCATTAAAACTTTTAATTATGGAAACATCATTTTTAAAAACAATAAAAAGCACCATTAAGCACTGGTATATTCCTTTGCTTGTGGGCTTATTTTTTATTGCCGTAAGTATGGTGGTGTTTGCTTCGCCTGAAGGTTCACTGAGAGCACTATCGTTATTATTTGCTCTTTCATTTTTGTTAAGTGGGCTTTTCGAAGGTGTTTTTGCCCTGGCAAACAAAGATAGCTTAGACAATTGGGGGTGGTCGCTGGCATTTGGCATCATCACATTAATGGTAGGTGTATTATTATTGTTAAAACCTACCTTATCATTAACAACCCTGGCGTTTTATATTGGCTTTGTTATTCTCTTTCGGTCCATTTCAACCATTGGTTTTGCTATGGACGTTAGAAAATACGGCAGTAAAAATTGGGGTCGACTATTGATCTTGGGTGTAATTGGCGCAATTATATCTTTCATTCTTATTTGGAATCCGGTTTTCGCAGGTATGAGTATTGTCATATTAGTAGCTTTAAGCTTTTTATTTGCAGGGCTTTTTAATATCTTTTTTTCATTACAATTAAGAATATTGCACAAATCATCTAAAAGAATATCGGCAGAATTAGTTAAACGCTACGACGATTTAATGATAGAAATTCGAAGAGAATGGGATAATTAAAAAAACTATGGTAACATTTAGCAAAGCAAAATTAGAAGACCTCAATAGCATTGTTGCTATCGAACAACAAATTTTTAATACCGATAGTTATCCCGCTTTTGTAATACGGCAATTATTCGATATTTCCGGTGATTATTTTATAGTCGCCAAAGAGGATGACAAAATACTTGGTTATGCTTTGGGAGGTATCAATACAAACAAAAAACAAGGGTGGATTTTATCATTAGGAGTAGATAAGAATGCAAGAGGCAAAGGATTGGGTAAACAATTAACAGCTCGTTTAGTTGAAGTTTTAAAAGCTGAAAACACAAAAGAAATCGCTTTAACGGTATATCCCGATAACCCTTCTGCCATAAAAATTTATAAGGATTTGGGATTTGAAGGCGATGAAATTTTAGACAATTATTTTTTAGATAATGAAGACCGAATTGTTATGATTTTAAAAACGAATCAAACATGAAAAAAATTGTTTTAGTTTTACTAGTTTCAGCACTGGTAATCGGGTGTAAGGATATTAAGAAAACCGAGGTTTTAGGAAATGAGCCTGCACAACTTTTTTTCAATGGAGACATTTTAACAATGGATTCTGAAAAACCAGAATACGCTGAAGCCATTGTAGAAAAAAATGGTAAAATTGTTTTCGTTGGAAGCAAAGACAATGCAGAAACAAACTATTTCGATGCCATAAAAATCGACCTTAAAGGAAAAACATTGTTGCCTGGTTTTATAGATCCGCACAGTCATTTTGGAATGGTTTCCAACACTATGGGGCAAGTAGATTTAAATTCAGAACCTGTTGGAACGATTACCAATATTGATGATATTCTAGAAAAATTAAAGCATTACAAGGAAGTCAAAAGTATTCCTGATGGCGAATGGATTTATGGTTGGGGTTACGATGATGGTCAATTGGCAGAAAATCGTCATCCAACAAAAAAGGATATCGATAAA
Source organism: Hwangdonia lutea (assembly GCF_032814565.1). Classification (GTDB taxonomy): domain Bacteria; phylum Bacteroidota; class Bacteroidia; order Flavobacteriales; family Flavobacteriaceae; genus Hwangdonia; species Hwangdonia lutea. The sequence goes on along the minus strand of NZ_CP136521.1, from coordinate 1,101,030 downwards.
GTGTTACCAAATAATCCGGTGTACTTACAGCATACAAGCGGTCACATGGGGGTTGCAAATTCTTTGGGGCTTGAAAAATTACAAGTTTCAGCAAACACTAAAAGTCCTGAAGGTGGAAACATAGATCGTTTTTCAAACACTAATGAGCCAACGGGTTTGGTGCAAGAAACGGCCATGTATCCTTTTGTAAGACTGATGTTGGAAAAATTAGCATCAAAGCAAGAAGAGTTTTTCGATACCACACAAGAATATTACGCGTCCCACGGAATTACTACAGCACATGATGGCATGACGGACAGAAACACCATTCGTTTCTTTCAGTCGCAAGCCGATGCAGGAAAATTTAAAATCGACTTGATTTCTTTAGCCGGTTATGCGGAATTGGATGCAAATTTGAAGGATTCCACACTTCAGTTTAAAACCTACAAAAACGGATTTAAAGTGCAAGGCACAAAAATAGTTGCCGATGGTTCGCCACAAGGTAAAACAGCTTTTTTTACAAAGCCCTTTTTAACTGAAGTTCCGGGTTGTACGCACGATTGTAGAGGCTTGCCGAGTTTAACGCAAGATGCTATAAATGAACTATTTGTAATGGCTTACGAGAAAGATAATCAACTATTTGTGCACTGCAATGGCGATGCCACGGTTGATATGATTATTAAAGCACATGAAAATGCGTGTAAAACTTTAAATGAACCATTAGATAAAGACCGAAGAACCATTATTATCCACGCACAATTTGCTCGACCCGATCAACTAGAAACCTTTGTAAAGTACAATATGGAACCCTCATTTTTCACCAATCACGCGTATTTTTGGGGAGACGTTCACGTCGAAAATTTAGGAAAAGAAAGAGCGGAGTTTTTAAGTCCCATGCTAAGTGCTACCCGATTAGGTTTAAAACCAACCAACCATTCCGATGCCACAGTAACACCAATCGATCCTATTTTTACGGTTTGGACAGCTGTAAATCGCGTATCAAGATCTGATACAGTCATTGGTGAAAATGAGAGAGTAACACCTTACCAAGCGTTAAAAGCCATCACAACAAATGCTGCTTACGAGCTTTTTGATGAAAATTTAAAAGGCACTTTAACCGAAGGGAAATTAGCCGATTTCGTGATTTTGGATAAAAACCCGTTAAAAGTAAAGGCTATGGAAATTAAAGAGATTCAAATACTCGAAACCATTAAAGAAGGTGTGAGTGTTTATAAATAATAATGAAATACAAATGTCATGAAAAATTTAAAAGATAAAGTAATCATCGTAACAGGGGGCGCAGCAGGAATTGGAGGCGCAATGACTACTGAATTAACCGAAAGAGGAGCTTCTGTAGTAGCAGTAGATTTAAATGAAGATGCTGGTAAAGAAAAAGTAGCATCAAACCCAGAGCAAATTGTATTTTTAAAAGGTGATATCTCGAAAGAATCGGTTGCAAAAGAAGTGGTTGCAATGGCCATTTCTAAATTCGGAAAATTAACAAGTGTAGTTAATAATGCACACGCATCTCGACAAAAACCATTGATGGAACTTACCGAAGCAGATTGGGATTTGTCGATGAACACAGGTTTAAAAGGCACTTTAAACTTTATGAAAGCGGCCTATCCAGAGCTTAAAAAATCTGGTGGATCTATTGTCAACTTTGGTTCCGGCGCAGGATTATTGGGTCAGAAAAACCAAGGCAGTTATGCTGCCGCCAAAGAAGCTATTCGAGGCTTGTCTCGTGTGGTGGCCAATGAATGGGCGGAGGATGGTATTCGCGTAAACATTGTTTGTCCGTTAGCTTTTACCGATGGTGTTAAATATTGGAAAGAAAATTTTCCCGAGCAATATGAAGAAATTATAAGTAAAAATCCAATGGGGCGTTTTGGAGATCCGCAAAAAGATGTTGCACCAATTGTAGCCTTTTTGTTAAGTGATGATAGTCAGTATATGACGGGTCAAACATTGATGGCAGATGGTGGCGATATAAAATTGAGATAACCCGTTGTGCATTTTGAAAAAACTCTGTCAGTTCGAGTAAATATTACGATTGGAATGAGTAAAATTTGTATCGAGAACAAGAATTTTAACTTGAAATTGATTCTTGATACAATTTTTCGTGCTTCAAAATCACTCGAATTGACATATAGATATTTTTTCCATTCAAAATGCACAACGGGTTAAGATAGTAAAAAGCAAAATAACCATGATCACTTCAGATTTATTCAACCTAAAAGGAAAAACAGCCATTGTAACCGGTGGCGCAAATGGCATAGGTAAAGCAACAGCTTTACTATTAGCAAAACATGGCGCTAATATTTCAATTGGAGATTTCAATTTGGAAGAAGCCAAAAAAACGGCCAAAGAAATTGAAGCTTTGGGCGTTAAGGCCATTGCGGTTTCCTGCAACGTTTTAAAAGATGAAGATATGGTTAATTTGGTTGATACAACGGTAGCGAAATTGGGAGGTATCCACATACTAATAAACAATGCTGGTGGCGGAGGTGGCGGTCGGGAAAATCCTTTTAAAATCTCCGTAGAGGATATAAAACGCGATTATGAGCTCAATGTATTTAGCGGTTGGCGATTGTGTCAATTGGTAGTGCCGCACATGAAAAAAGCCGGTTATGGTTCTATTGTTTTTACAACCTCAATGTCTAGTGTTAACAGAAGTCCAAATATGAGTGGTTATGGCGGTTCTAAAGCAGCGGTAAATCATACGGTTGCAAATTTGGCTCACGATTTCGGGCCCGAAGTCCGTATCAACGCCGTTGGTCCCGGAGCAACCAGAACTGCAGCCTTAGAAAGTGTTTTAACTCCAGATATTGAAAAAACCATGTTAAAGCACACTCCAATTAAACGATTGGGAACAGCAGATGATATTGCAGGAGCCATGTTGTATTTTGCATCTCCAATTTCAGAATGGGTGAGTGGGCAAACGCTATTTGTAAATGGTGGTGGAGAACAAACCTTGGAGTGAGTAATAAAAAATTTTAGTTTTTAAAAAAAGCAGTTATTCAACAATAACTGCTTTCATATTTTTTTACGATGAGACAATTTTTCAATAACCGTTGGGTATTATTATTAGTCATCACATTAACTTGGGGAAGCTCCTTTATGCTGATAAAAAAATCGCTCGTTGCATTTACACCTTACGAAATTGGCGCCATTCGTATTGTTGGTTCGGGTTTGATGCTGGCAATTATAGGTATTCCTGCCATTATAAAAATGTCTAATCGCACCTTGCTTTGGGTTACTGTAGTTGGCTTTTTCGGCAACTTTTTACCTATGTTTTTGTTTCCTATCGCCCAAACAAAAGTTAGTAGTTCTTTGGCAGGGATTTTAGATTCCTTAGTGCCGGTTTTTGTGTTGGTATTTGGGTTTTTGCTCTTCGGAATTAAGAGCCAGCTATCTCAAGTTGTGGGAGCTATTATTGGCTTTTTTGGCGCTGCAAGTTTAATCTATTTTTCGGATGCAAACACAGAAGGATCACAGTTTGCATATACCATGTTAATCGTTTTGGCAGGTGCATCCTATGGCATAAATGCTGTTGTGATTACAGAACGAACTTCAAAAGTAAAAGCCGTGGAGTTAACCGCTGCGGTGTACACCATTTGGGCTATTCCAGCTATGGTTATATTATACTTCACGGGATTTATTCAGAATTTTGAAATAACACCAGAAACCATACAGCCCATAGGTTATTTGGCATTTTTAACCACTTTCGGTACAGCTATTGCCATGTTATTGTACTACAAATTAATACAGAACACCTCAGCGGTTTTTGCTAGTACAGCGAGTTATTTATTGCCAGTTGTAGCCGTAATTTGGGGCATTGTTGATGGCGAAAAATTTACATGGTGGTATGTTTTAGGCGCGGTATTGATTTTAATAGGAATCTATCTTATTCGAGAGAAAAAGAAAGACCCCAAATTGGCACCTCGTACCTAACTTGGTTTTTAAAATACTAATCTCCCGATTATAGCTGAATATCACGTTTATACGCATTGCATAAGTAAAGTAGATATGGCAAAAAAATTGCCGAAATAGATTAGTTTTAATATATTTAAAGAAATTAAGCAATTGTGAATCGATATCGCTTATAGTGTTATCGTTGATGGATGTCATGTCGTGCTAAAGTTCTAACCATTATTAACCAATAAAGATAAGCCCATGAAATTGACTTCAAGAGAAACAGAAAAACTCATGCTTTTTTTAGCAGGTGAACTTGCTGAAAAACGAAAAGCACGGGGCCTAAAATTAAACCATCCAGAATCCATAGCCCTTATTAGTTCAAGATTACATGAATTAGCCAGAGACGGGAAAAAAGTGGCAGAATTAATGCAAATTGGCGCCACATTTCTTACTAGGGAAGACGTTATGGAAGGTGTGCCCGAAATGATTAAGGACGTACAAATCGAAGCTACTTTTCCGGACGGAACCAAACTCGTTACCGTTCATAACCCTATTCGTTAATAAAACCAAGAGCCATATGATACCAGGGGAATATATTTTAAAAGAAGAAAAAATAGTTTGTAATGCTAAACACCAAAGTATTACTTTAAAAGTGATAAATACGGGTGACCGACCGGTACAGATTGGTTCGCATTATCATTTTTTTGAAGTCAACAAAGCCATGGCTTTTGACCGTGAAAAAGCATTTGGAAAGCGCTTGGATATTCTGGCAGGAAATGCACTGCGCTTTGAACCCGGCGAATCTACCGAAGTTCAACTCATAGACATAGAAGGAAGCAGAAGGGCGTATGGCGCAAGTAACCTAACTCAAGGCGATACAACGTCAAAAGAAAGCTTAGAAAAAGCGATGAAGAAAATACAATCTGAAAATTTTAAAAACACTAAATCATGAGCTTTAAAGTAGACAGAATAAAATACGCTAATATCTACGGGCCAACCGAAGGAGATAAGATTCGTTTAGGAGACACCGAATTGTTTATTCAAATTGAAAAAGACTTTAATAAGGATCATTATGGTCAAGAAAGTACTTTTGGGGGAGGTAAAACGGTACGAGATGGAATGGCGCAATCGTCCACCAAAACGAGAGATAAAAATGTACTCGATTTTGTTATTATAAACGTTATAGTCATCGATCATTGGGGTATTGTAAAAGGTGATGTGGGCATTAAAGACGGAAAAATTGTAGGTGTTGGTAAAGCGGGTAACCCCGATACCATGGATGGCGTTGCAGATAACATGATTATTGGTGCATCCACAGAAGTACATTCTGGTGCCGGTCTTATTTTAACGGCTGGAGGCATAGACACACATGTTCATTTTATTAGTCCGCAACAGGTAGAGCATGCCTTGTTTAGCGGCGTTACCACCATGATAGGTGGTGGCTCTGGACCAGCAGATGGTACCAGCGCTACCTTGGTTACTTCTGGGGCTTGGCATTTAGAAAAAATGATACAGGCTACTGAAAACTACCCGATGAACGTGGGCTTTTTTGCCAAAGGAAATTGTAGCACAACAGCGCCTTTGGAAGAGCAAATTGAAGCCGGGGCATTAGGGTTAAAAGTGCATGAAGATTGGGGAGCCACACCAGCGGCACTCGATGCTGCCCTTAAAGTGGCCGATAAATATGATGTTCAGGTCGCGTTGCATGCCGACAGTTTAAACGAAGCCGGGTTTTTAGAAGATACGGTTAAGGCCATAAATGGAAGAACCATACACACCTTTCATACCGAGGGCGCGGGTGGAGGCCATGCACCGGATATTATGAAAATTGCCTCGCATCCTAATGTGCTTCCCAGTTCAACCAACCCAACCAGACCATACACCATCAACACAATTGATGAACACTTAGACATGCTTATGGTAGCTCATCATTTAAAAAAATCGATTCCGGAAGATGTAGCATTCGCAGATTCAAGAATCAGAAAAGAAACTATGGCTGCAGAGGATATTCTTCATGATTTAGGAGCTATTAGTATGATGAGTTCAGATTCGCAAGCCATGGGAAGGGTGGCTGAAGTTATTATAAGAACATGGCAAACCGCCCACAAAAATAAGGTGCAACGTGGTTATTTAAAAGATGATTCAAAAATTGAAGCCGATAATTTCAGAGCTAAAAGATACATTGCAAAATATACCATTAATCCAGCACTCGCACATGGTATTTCTAATTATGTAGGTTCTGTTGAACCCGGCAAAATGGCCGATTTAGTATTGTGGAAACCAGCATTTTTTGGCGCTAAACCAGAAATGGTTATAAAAGGCGGTATGATTGCCGCAAGTAAAATGGGAGATCCCAATGCTGCTATTCCCACACCACAACCCGTTATAATGCGAAAAATGTTTGGAACCTTAGGGACTGCTGTTCAAAAAACGGCGGTAACCTTTGTGTCTCAAGCGGGAATAAAAAACAACATTGCTGAAAAATACGGCGTTAAAAAGAAATTGCTAGCCGTAAAAGGGTGCAGATCTGTTGGTAAAAAAGATATGATTCATAATGACGCAGTACCTCATATTGAGATCAACCCTGAAAATTATGAAGTCACGGTCGACGGAAAAGTGATTACCTGCGAGCCTCTTGACGTAGTCCCATTAGGGCAACGCTATTTCCTTTTTTAACGGTGCTTTTCATAAATTAAAACGATGATCTGTAAAACAGTACTTGGCAATTTAGAATCATATCCTATTGGTAACAAAACTAAAGATGTACTCAACCTCCAATGGTTTGAAGCTACAAAGCGCATTATGCGTAAGCGTACCGAAGCCAATCAAGAGGTTGTTATCAAATTTTTAAAGGAAGGAAGCAGGCTTAAAGAAGGAGATATTCTTTTTGAGGATGATGCCCAAATTGTTGTTGTAAATATTTTGCCTTGCGATGCTATACAAGTAACGCCAAGGTCTATTTACGAAATGGGTACGGTTTGTTACGAAATTGGCAATAAACATCTGCCTCTTTTTATTCAAGACAATCACGTGCTTATTCCTTACGAAAAACCATTGGAACGCTTGTTGGTAGCTACAGGTTATCAGGTTACAAAAACGCATTGCAAATTACTCAATATGTTAAAGGCTAATGTAGAGCCTCATCAACACGGAAGTGCGGGAAGCTCACTCTTTTCAAAAATTCTTGAATTAACCACAAAGGAATAGAAAAAATTTAAGTTGCTGCTGTCTAAAATTATTAATCAAGAACAGCACCCAATTATATAGATTGTAGATGAAAAAAAATAATAACATTAGTGAAACAACAAAGCTCGGGTCGCTTTTAGAAATTCTGCATATTACCGATCCAACACTACCTATCGGTGGGTTTTCGCACTCCAATGGTTTAGAAACCTATGTTCAACAAAACTTAGTGCATAATGTTAGCACCGCTAAAAATTTCGTTGAAAGCATGCTTAAAAACAATTATAAGTATAATGATGGACTCGCGGTTAAATTAGCCTATGGGTTCACCATTGAAAATAATCTGGAAGAACTCCTTAATTTAGACCTCGAATCCCATGCTTTAAAAGCCCCTTTCGAGGTGCGCGATGGCAGTCAGAAACTAGGAATCCGTCTTATAAAAATATACAGCAAGTTATTAAGCATCCCTTTTTTAAACACCGTTAACGCGTATGTTTTAGAAAACAAAATGTATGGGCATTATGCAGTGATTTATGGTATAATAACGGCGCTGATGAAAATAGATAAGGAAAAAGCAATCTGCGCATTTTTGTACAACGCCGCGGTAGGCATGGTTACCAATGCTGTAAAACTAGTTCCATTGGGGCAAACAGATGGGCAGCAAATAATTTATGATGTTCAAGGCCTTATAGAAAATCAAACTTTAGAAATAATGAAACTAGAAAGAGCTATGTATGGCGTTTGCAATACCGCTTTAGATATAAGGTGTATGCAGCATGAACATTTATACTCAAGATTGTATATGTCGTAACAAAACAAAACCTATGGAAGAAAGAAAATATATAAAAATAGGCGTTGCAGGACCGGTGGGTTCTGGAAAAACGGCCTTGATTGAAAAACTAACAAAAAGGATAGCGAAAGACTACAGCATTGGTGTGGTAACCAATGATATTTACACCAAAGAAGATGCTAAATATCTTGAAAAAAATTCATCATTGGAGGCCAATAGAATAATAGGGGTTGAAACAGGCGGATGCCCACATACAGCGATTCGAGAGGATGCCAGCATGAATCTTGAAGCGGTTGACGAACTCATCATTAGGCATCCAAATATCGAGATTGTTTTTATTGAAAGTGGTGGTGATAATTTATCTGCGACCTTTAGTCCAGACCTTGCCGATGTTACCATTTTTGTAATCTCTGTAGCAGGTGGAGCGGATATTCCCCGAAAGGGAGGTCCGGGAATTACCCGTTCGGATTTGTTGGTAATTAATAAAATGGACCTAGCCCCTTACGTGAAAGTGGATTTGAAAGGAATGGAAAATGATGCTCGAAAAATGAGAAATGGTCAACCTTTTGTTTTTACCAATTTAATGAAAGATAAAGGTTTAGAAGGGGTGTACCAATGGATTAAACACTATGCTTTGGTAGAAGAACACGCCAAAGAACCTCAAGTGCTTAAATAATGGAAAGATACAGTCTTAAAACGGGGTTGAGGGAGCAAACCATTTTGAAGGATGTTTACTTTACCGCGCCATTTAATTTAGTTGAAGTTAGGGAAAACAAGAAAAACCAATTATTGGAGATCATGGTGATGTCCTCATCACCCGGACTCCTAAATGACGATTGTTACGATATCAACATTGAGGTTATTAGCGGTTCGGCGTTAAACCTGCAAACCCAATCGTATCAGCGCATATTTGTTTCTGAAAAAGGGACAAGCCAAAACATGAAGGTTTCGGTGGGTGAATCGGCTTATTTTAGCCACGTTCCACATCCAGTGGTGCCACACAAAGGAGCAAAATATACAGCAAAAAGCGTTATTAAGCTTAAAGAAAGCAGCACGCTTTTGTGGGGAGAAATATTAACTTGCGGACGAAAATATATGGCCGAAGGTGAGCAGTTTCAGTTTAAAAAGCACCATGCGATTACAGAAATATATCAAGATGAAATTATGATTTTTAAAGACAATCTTTATATTGTTCCTGAAGAAATAAACCTTGAAGAATTCGGTCAATACGAAGTATATACCCACCAAGGTAGTTTGTTTTTTGTTGCACCACAAACCGATGTTAGGCAGCGTATGGAAAATATTTCCAAAGATTTATCAAAGGAAGAAGGCATCAGTTTTGGTATTTCTAAAGTGATGGATAACGCGTATGCGCTCCGGATTTTAGGAAACGAAGGGCAGCAGCTTTATAAACTTTTTACCCAAATTAGAAAGCAAGAAGATGCATTAATAAACCAAGCAATAAGCACATTAATATGATGGAAACTGAACTGGGTATTTTATTATTTACGGCAATTTCGGTTAGTGTGCTGCATACGGTTTCAGGCCCCGACCATTACATTCCTTTTATAGCCATAGGCAAATCTAAAGGATGGAAACTGCCAAAAATTGTTATGTGGACAGCCATTTGCGGTTCGGCGCATGTATTGGCTTCTGTACTTTTAGCCTTGGGTGGCGCTGCAATAGGGTTTTCCTTGGGGAAAATAGATGGGTTAAACGAGGTAAGAGGTGGTTTGGCGAGTTGGGCTATATTTATCTTTGGAGTTCTATATTTTCTGTATGGTATTTACAATGTATATCGCGGTAAAAGACATAAGCATTTTGATGTTTACGATGATGGTTCAGTCTATGTTTTTGAACACAATCATAAACAAATGACTTATGTTTCCAAAAGAAGAAAAGTAACACCATGGATTTTGCTTTTAATTTTTCTGTTGGGCCCATGTGAGGTCTTATTCCCCTTGTTGACATACCCTGCCGTGGAGCAATCGGCATTTAACATGTTATTATTAATTGGTACGTTTTTGCTCACCACGGTTTCAACTATGATGTTGGTTGTGATGTTGTTGTATTACGGATTCAATTTTGTAAAAACCGAATGGTTAGAAAAAAACATTACTCCAATTTCAGGGCTGTCCATTGCGTTATGTGGCGTAGGTATGGTTTTTTTAGGTTGGTAAAATTTCATTAAGTAGAGCCAAACATACCAATTCAAAATAACGTTAATTGCAGGAATAAATTTTAAAGTTCGCAATTACTGCTTTTGTTTAAATAAGCGGCATGATGGCTAATTAAAATCCAACACTTTTCTTTTTAAAAACGATTTTTGGTCTTTCAATGTAATTATGATATTCACATAATCAGTCACTTAAAGTGCGTTTTTTTGTAAATTTTTACAGTATCACAGCGACGCAACGCTGCTATACAGCTTATACTTATTTTGATAATTAATCTAAAATCACAACATATTTAATGATATTTCTTGCGATGAAATCTTATATTTGACGAAATTAAATAAGCTTATGATTAAAAAGGTTTTTCTTACACCATTTCAAAAATTCGTAAAAATTGAAAGCTTTAGTGGTATTTTACTATTGCTCTCAACAGTTGTTGCGCTTGCTTGGGCCAACTCATCTTTTGGCGATATTTACCGAGAGATATGGCAATACGATATTGGAATTGTAACGGAAACTTTTGAGTTTAAAAAACCTTTAATCCTTTGGATAAACGACGGATTAATGGCCATATTTTTCTTTTTAATAGGCTTAGAAATAAAAAGGGAATTATTGATTGGCGAGCTTAATTCCGCCAAAAAAATCGCCTTCCCATTAGTTGGGGCTTTAGGTGGTATTTTGGTGCCGGTAATCTTCTTTATCATATTAAATCAAAACCCTGAAACGACCAAAGGTTGGGGCATACCCATGGCTACCGATATTGCATTTTCATTGGCTATTTTAAATGTTTTGGGTAAGCGAATACCGTTAAGTCTCAAGATATTTTTAACAGCTTTTGCCATAGTGGATGATATTGGTGCTGTATTGGTAATTGCTTTGTTTTATAGCGGCACCATTAATGTAACTTTATTGCTCATAGCAGTAGTGCTGTTGGGCGTTTTATATTTGTTCTCGTTTAAAGGGTTTTATTCGAGCTATGTGTTTTTCATTTTCGGAACAATCATTTGGTTCTTATTTTTAAAATCGGGAATCCATCCCACTGTGGCTGGAATTTTAATGGCTTTTTCTGTACCGATAAGGCAGAAAATAGGAACTTCAACATTTTTAGAGCAGTTGGAAAATGTATATAATGATATAAAAAATGCCAGTGTTCTTCAAAAACCAGTGCTTTCCACAGACCAAATAGATCATATTGATGATTTAGTAGATTGGACTTCTAAATTCCAATCACCACTTCAGAAATTAGAAAATAATTTACACGGGTGGGTAGCTTATTTCATCATTCCAATTTTTGCTTTTGCCAACGCTGGCGTATTAATTAATGGTTCAGAAAACCTAGATACTGCCTTGGTTACTAATATTGTAATCTGTTTAATTTTGGGCAAAAGTATTGGGATTACTTCGTTGGTTATATTGGCCAAAAAAGTAAAATTAATTACCATCCCAAGCGATATTAGTTTTAAGCAAATTATAGGTGTTGCTTTTTTAGCCGGTATCGGGTTTACCATGGCCATTTTTATTGCAAGTTTAGCTTTTGCTTCTTCCCCGGAGTATATAGATTCTGCTAAAATAGGAATCCTAATTGGGTCTTTTATTTCAGCTATTATTGGCTTTACAATCTTACGATTTAATTCTAAAAAGGAATCTGTAGAAGAAACAAGCATATAAAACCTGTTGATTTTTAAATTGTTATATGTAATTTCCTAAGTTTTATTGCATTTTCAATTTTTTAACAAACACTTAACATTGATTAGTTCGGTATGAATCGAACTAAACGTATATTTGCATCATTAATTTAAATGATAATCTAAAATGGAACAGTCTCAGCAAAAACAGCAACTTATCGAAGAAGTGGGTGTTCATTTAGAGGAACGCGCTAATTTATCGCCTTTAGCGTCACGTATTTATGCGCTGCTTATTTTGTCGTCGCACGACGGAATGAGTTTTGAAAACATTGTAAGTACCATGCAGGCGAGTAAGAGTTCCGTATCTAGTAATCTAAATGTACTATTACAATTAAGTTATATTGAGTATTACACTAAATCTGGAGACCGAAAACGATATTTTCGAACCTCCGATTTTTACATTAAAAACGCCTTGGAACAGCAAAGTCACCTTTTGGAAAAGGGGCTTAAAATGGTTCGAAAAATCAATCAGTTTAATGAAGAAAATAACCCAGAAAAATTTAAAAATGAAAAATCACTGGGCTTATTATATGAGAAGCATTTGAATGAACAACTAGTAAAAATACATCAAACATTAATTGAAATTGAAAAATTAAAAAAGCAAGCTTAAAACACTAAAACATGAAATTTATCACTAAAAATATAGTACCACTTTTATTGCTTTCCATGGTCGTTTCTTGTGGAAACGATAAAGCATCTCAAAATTCCGCAGCAAATAAACAAAGCGCAATGGCTTTACCCGTTGTGGCGGTGCCAACCAAAACGGTTACCACTTTTACAAACTTTCCAACAAGTATCGAAGGTGTTGTAAATAGTGAGGTTCGAGCTAAAATTTCAGGTTATATCACTGATGTTTTGGTTGACGAAGGACAAAAAGTACGCAAAGGACAAACCTTATTTAGGCTAGAAACACAAGCCATGAACCAAGATGCGGCAGCAGCAAAAGCAAATGTAAATGCAGCTCAAGTTGAGGTAGATAAATTGATTCCTTTAGTAGAAAAAAACATAATTAGTGCGGTACAATTGGAAACCGCTAAAGCCAAATTACAACAGGCAAAAAGTGCTTATAACAGCATCGTTTCAAACATAGGTTACGGTACTATAAAAAGTCCTGTAGATGGTTATATTGGTGATATTCGCTTAAGAAAAGGGGCGTTGGTTAGCCCTTCCAATCAAACGCCTTTAACCACAGTTTCAGACATAAGTAACGTGTATGCCTATTTTTCAATGAATGAACGCGAGTATATCGATTTTATTCAGAATGCCAAAGGCAATTCAAAAGAAGAAAAAATTAAAAACCTCCCCGAAGTTACGCTAATTCTTGCCAATGGTAGTGAATATCCTGAAAAAGGAAAAATTGAAACCATCAACTCGCAAGTCAATAAACAAACAGGAACCGTATCGTTTCGAGCTTTATTTAATAATTCGAACGGCATCCTAAACAATGGAAACAGCGGAACAATAAAAGTACCAAAAGTTTACGAAAATGCTTTAGTGGTACCACAGGTGGCAACTTTCGAGAATCAGAACAACAGGTTTGTTTACACACTTAAAAAAGATGCGAATGATGCCACGGTTGCCATATCAAAAGCCATTAAAATAAAAGGACAGAGCGGTAATTTATATATTGTTGAATCGGGTGTGGACAAAGGTGAAACCATCGTTGTAAAAGGCGTAGGGAAATTACGCGACGGCACTTTGGTGGAACCTCAAAATTCCGATTTTGATAGCATTTCACAGCCTATTCGAACGGAGTTTCAATAATATTTAGCGTTTTATTTAGTACGTAAACACAAGCAATTATGTTAAAAACATTTATAACGAGACCTGTACTTTCTACAGTAATCTCTATCATTATAGTCATTTTGGGTATTTTAGGGTTGCAATCGCTGTCGGTAACGCAATATCCAGACATCGCACCTCCAACTATTCAAGTATCCACCTCATATCCTGGGGCAACGGCAGGAACGGTTTTAGAGAGTGTCATCATTCCTATTGAAGAGCAAATTAATGGTGTGGAAGGGATGACCTACATTACCTCTACCGCAACCAATAACGGAACAGCCAATATTACCGTTTATTTTGATCAAGATGTCGATCCGGATATTGCAGCGGTAAACGTGCAAAACCGTGTGGCGCGCGCCAATCCTTTACTGCCAGCAGCGGTAAGACAGATTGGTGTTGTAACGCAAAAACAGCAAACCAGTGCCTTAATGTTTATTAGTTTTTTTAGTACCAATGAGGCCTATAACGATACCTATGTACAGAATTATTTAAAAATTAATGTTGTACCGGCATTTCAGCGTGTTAATGGGGTTGGAAACGTTTCTGTTTTTGGCGCTAAAGATTATGCGATGCGGGTTTGGTTAAAACCGGATAAATTAGCAGCTTACGGGTTGGCACCTTCCGATATTACTGCAGCTATAAATGAGCAAAGTCAAGAAGTAGCAGCTGGTACTTTGGGTGAAAATAACGGTGAAGCATTTTCGTATGTGATTACCTATGATGGGCGGTATAAAAACCAAGAGCAATATGAAAATATCATCTTAAAATCGTTAGGTGAAGGCAATTACCTTAGGTTAAAAGATGTTGCAAAAATAGAATTAGATGCGCAATCTTATGCGGGAAGTGCAAAAACCAACGGAAATCCGAGTGTTGCCATTGGTGTTTTTCAAACCAAAGGATCGGATGCGCAGGCTATTATTGAAGAAGTAAAAGCAGAATTGGATTTGTTGGCTCAAGATTTTCCAGAAGGCATTGATTATTTGATTCCTTACGATACCAATGAGTTTTTAAATGCTTCGGTAAATAAAGTAACAACTACCTTAATAGAAGCGTTTATACTGGTTTTTATAGTAGTGTTTTTGTTTTTACAGGATTTCAGATCAACGTTAATTCCTGCAATAGCGGTTCCGGTATCTATTGTTGGTACGTTTTTCTTTCTGAATTTATTTGGGTACTCCATTAACTTACTAACGCTTTTTGCCTTGCTTCTAGCGATTGGGATTGTGGTAGATGATGCCATTGTTGTGGTAGAAGCGGTTCATGCTAAAATTGATCAGGGCGCAAAAGATGTGCAAAAAGCAACCATAACGGCTATGAGCGAAATCTCCGGTGCCATCGTTTCTATTACTTTGGTGATGGCTGCGGTATTTGTTCCCGTAACTTTTATTACCGGTCCAACAGGAGTGTTTTACGAGCAGTTTGGTGTAACCTTAATTGTAGCGATTATTATTTCGGCAGTGAACGCTTTGACTTTAAGTCCGGCCTTATGTGCTATATTTTTAAAACCACATTCGGAGGAAGAAAAGAAAAGAACCTATTTACAGCGTTTTTACAAAGCATTTAATACCGGTTTTACGGCCTTGACCCAAAAATACGGACAATCTTTACATTTTTTATATAAGCATAAATGGATAAATGCGGTTATACTTTTAGCGGCAGTAGCTGGTATTTGGTACGCATCTTCAACCACGCCAACGGGCTTTGTGCCAGATGAAGATAGAGGCATTGTGTTTGTAAATGTAGAATTGCCACCTGGAGCCTCGATCGATAGAACAGCAGAAGTGAATAATATTTTACGCGATAAAATTACGGCTGTTGAAGGCGTTGAAGGTGTCACCCTAATTAACGGTAGAAGTTTAATAAGCGGCGCCGGAAGCAACTATGGTTTAGGCTTTGTTAAACTGAAAAATTGGAGTGAACGTACCACTGATGAGACCTCGTCTAAAGCCATTATTGGTAGATTGTTTGGGATGGCAGCATCTATTCCGGAAGCGAATATTATTTTCTTCTCACCACCGAGTATTCCAGGTTTTGGAAATTCTGCGGGTGTTGAAGTGAATTTATTGGATAGAACGGGAGGAGATTTTGCTTCCTTAGACCAAGCGAATCAAGATTTTATTTCCAAACTGAGTCAGCGACCGGAGTTCCAATATGCCAATTCTTCCTTTAGTACAAAATATCCGCAATATAAAATGGAAATCAATATGCCATTGGCGAAAGAATACGGTGTAAATATCAACAGTATTTTCAGCACCATGCAAGGTTATATTGGTAGTGTTTATGCGGCCGATTTTTCGCGCTTCGGAAAGCAATTACGGGTGTATATTCAAGCCATGCCGGAAGATAGGGCAGTGGCGCAGGATTTGAATAATTTTTATGTGAAAACGGGCTCTGGAGACATGGCTCCAATTACTCAATTTGTGAGTTTAGAGCGTGATTTTGGCCCACAATCGGTTACGCGTTTTAACTTGTTTAACTCCACATCAATTACTGGAGCTTTAAATCCTGGATTTAGTACCGGAGACGGTATTGCGGCCGTTGAAGAAGTTGCAGCATCGTTGCCAAGTAACTATACTACGGTATATTCTGGGTTAACCCGCGAAGAGTTAGCAGCAGGAAACCAAACGACCATGATTTTATTTTTGGTTATCGTATTTGTGTACTTTTTGTTAGCGGCACAATATGAAAGTTATTTAATTCCGTTTGCGGTATTATTTTCGTTGCCTCTGGGAGTTTTTGGAGCGTTTATATCCACAAAGCTCGCCGGTTTGGAAAACAATATTTATTTCCAAATTGCACTCATCATGCTCATTGGTTTGTTGGCGAAGAATGCGATTCTAATTGTAGAATTTGCCATACAAAGACGCCGACAAGGTGAAACAATTTTAAACGCGGCCATCGATGGTGCAAAAGCGCGTTTACGCCCAATTTTAATGACCTCTTTAGCTTTTATATTTGGATTGATGCCATTGGTTTTAGCCACAGGTGTTGGGTCTGAAGGAAACAAAGCTATTGGTACTGGAGCTGTTGGAGGAATGTTAATAGGAACGGTTTTAGGGGTGTTTATCATCCCGATTCTATATATTTTATTCCAATGGTTACATGAGAAAGTGAGCTCGAAACCAATTGTAGAAATAGAGGAAGCATAGTTTTCAATTTGAAAAGTTTAATAAAATGAAAAAATCAATAATCATAAAATTTAGTTTCGTAATCGTTTTGATGTTTACGCTACAATCATGTTTTGTTGCCAAAGAGTACGCGCAGCCCGAATTATCGGAATTAAATATCGATGAAGCTAAATTTAGAACCGATAATATTCAATCAGATAGTTTAACCATTGCCAATGTGTCTTGGAAAACCTTGTTTACCGATCCTATTCTAACCCAATATATTGAAAAAGGGTTGGAGAACAATATCGATATTCGGGTGGCATTACAACAAATTATAGCTTCCGAAGCCTATTTTAAACAAGGTAAAGCGGGCTATTATCCAACATTTTCTGCCAATGCAAAATACACGCATCAAGAATTGGCAAAAAACAGTCAGTTTGGTTCTTTTTTCAACGGGTCGTTAAATCAGTATGAATTAACGGGAGCCTTATCGTGGGAAGCCGATATTTGGGGTAAAATTAGATCGAGCAAACGTGCAGCTCAAGCAAGTTACTTACAAACAGTTGCCGCCCATAAGGCCGTAAAAACACGACTGATTGCCAATATCGCCTCTGTATATTATCAGTTATTGGCAGTGGATGAGCAAATTTTAATCACCCAACAAACCATTGAAACAAGAGGTCATGGTTTAGAAACATCAAAAGCTTTAAAAGATGCCGGAAACGGAACCGAAGTTAGTGTAAAACAAACCGAAGCACTTTTGTATACCGCGCAAGCCATTTTGGTCGATTTAAAAAATCAATCCCATATTTTAGAGAATACATTGGCCATTCTTTTGGGCGATATGCCAAAGGAAATGGATCGATCAACTCTTGAAGCACAAGTTATTACATCAGATTTGCCATTGGGAATTCCCGCGCAACTTTTGAGTAACCGGCCAGATGTAATTGCCGCAGAATATAATTTACGGCATGCATTTGAATTGACCAATGTAGCACGAAGCCACTTTTATCCGTCGTTAACCTTGTCTGCCAATGGTGGTTTTCAAAGTTTGGAATTGGACGAATTGTTTAGTGCCAATTCCCTGTTTGCTAATATTGTTGGTGGACTTACACAGCCTATTTTAAACGGAAGAAAAATTAAAACGGAATATGAAGTTTCGCAAGCCAGACAAGAACAAGCGCGTTTAAATTTTGTGCAATCTTTGTTGGTAGCTTCAAAAGAAGTGTCTGATGCGATGTTTGCCTACAATTCGGCATCCCAAATCATAGACATCAAACAAAAGGAATTTGATGCGTATAGATTAGCGACAGATTATTCCGAAGAATTATTAAACAATGGTTTGGCAAATTATCTGGAAGTTCTACGAGCCGAAGAAAATGCGCTTAACTCTAGTTTAAGTTTGGTAAACGCAAAGAATAGCCAATTGCAAGCCATTGTAGATTTATATCAAGCGCTTGGTGGTGGCTGGAAATAAAATGATTCCCAGCCACTAACGCTATTATCAATAAAAAATCAATAAATTAGGATTTTTTAAAGCTAAATTGCGGCGTGTGTTTTTTTGCGTTTTCATTAAGTTTTTTTAGAAGAAAGCAAAAATAGACGCCGTAAATTTATTGAATTTGATTGCCATGGGTAATAAAACGGAACAAGCATTACAAGAGCGCATTAAGGAGTTAACCTGCCTTTACGAAGTGTCGTCTATTATCGTAAATTCCAATGCCGAACTTTTAGAAGACACCCTAAAAGCCATAGCAAGGAGCCTAAAAAAAGGCTTTCAGTACCCAGACAAAACGGTTATTTCCATAACGAGTGGAGAATTTTCAGCTCGAACTGGAAAATGTTCTGAAGATGCTGTAGCGATTCAATCTGATATTAGCATTTTTAATGAGGTTCAAGGTGAAATAAAAGCTTGTTTAAACGGATCGGAATTTAACAAAAACAGTTTTTTAAAGGAAGAACAATTATTGCTAAATAATGTCGCTTTAAAAGTAGGCAATCTGCTGGAGCATATTGAAATTCAAAAAAGAGAAGCATCCTTAAAACGGCAAATGGAGCATGCGGGCCGATTGAGCATTTTAGGCGAAATTACCGCTGGAATTGCACACGAACTCAATACGCCATTGGCCAATATTTTAGGCTTTGCCGAATTGCTAAAATCTGATTTAAAAAACAATAAAAAGGGACTGGTGGATTTGGATAAAATTATCCAAAATGCTATTTTTTCGAGAGAAGTGGTTAAAAAGTTAATGTTTTTTGCTTGCGAAATGCCTCAAGAAATGAAGCGGGTAAACATCATTCCTAACATTAAAAACGCCATTCATTTATTAGATGCGACCTTCAGGAAAGAGCAGGTTAAATACATTGTAAAAATAGAAGATGAAGAGCTATGGTTGCGGGCAGACCCGATTCAGCTTACCCAAATTATTTTTAATCTTTTAATGAATGCGATTTATTTTTCGCCAAAAAACGGCTTGGTAACTGTTGAGGCTCTTCAAAATAAAAAAGAAGTAATTCTTAAAATTTCCGATGAAGGTAAAGGCTTTACGCCCGAGGCTTTGGAAAAAGTGTTTCAGCCATTTTTTACCACCAAACCAACCGGAGATGGTTCTGGGTTGGGTTTAAGCGTGGTTCATGGTATTGTGGCCTCACACAAAGGCACGGTAACGGCACAAAATAACCCAAATAAAGGTGCTATATTTACAATTACTTTACCAAAATCTTAATCATGCAATTGCGCAAAGAAAACATACTAATAGTTGATGACGATGTTGATATTCTAGAACTTATTCAGCGTCATTTACAATCGTGGAACTACCATACTTTTAAAGCCATGTCGGTAAAAGAAGCCGTAACCATTTTGCGCGATACCAAAATTGATTTATTGATTACCGATTTAAAAATGCCCGAAATTGATGGCTCAGAACTCATAAAATTTGTGTCCGAGCATTATCCGAAATTACCCAAATTGGTAGTAACCGGTTATCCATCTTTTCAAGACGCATTGTCAAGTATTAAATCAGGTGCCGTTGATTATTTAACAAAACCCTTTACAAAAGACGAGCTAAAAACAGCTGTAGACCATTCGCTGTTAACTTCAGAAAAAGACCCTCAAAAAACGGTTAATATCTCCAAAGAAAAAAATGGTGTTTATGGTGAAATTATTGGGAACTCGGAAAAAATCAATAACATTATTCAAATTATTGAGCGTGTAAAAAACAATAAGGCCACCGTTTTTATTAAGGGCGAAAGCGGTACGGGTAAAGAGTTGGTTGCTCGTGCTATACATTACCAGGGCAAGTTTGCAAGAGCACCATTTATTGCGGTGAACTGTGGCGGAATCCCCGAAAATTTGTTGGAAGCGGAATTATTCGGTTACATTAAAGGAGCTTTTACAGGAGCCGAAACCAATAGGGATGGTTTTTTTCAAGCCGCCAACGGTGGTACTATTTTTTTAGACGAAATAGGTAACGCTTCACTGGGAGTGCAATCGCGTTTATTGCGTGTTTTACAGGAGAAAGAAGTGGTTAAGGTTGGCGCTACAAAACCCGAAAAAATAGATGTTAGAATAATTGCAGCAACCAATAGCGACTTGCAGGAAATGATGCAAACAAAAACGTTTCGCGAAGATTTGTATTACCGCTTAACCGTTGTTGAGATTAATGTTTCGCCATTGCGAGAGCGAAAAGAGGACATTCCGTTGTTGGTAGATAAATTTCTTTTTAAATACGGTATTGAATATAAAGACCGGTTTATGAAAATTACACCACAAGCTTCGGAGATTTTAAATCGGTATAATTGGCCCGGGAATATTCGTGAGTTGGAAAACATCATACAACGTGCGGTAATTATGAGCGATAAAATTGTGGATATTGAGCAGTTGCCGGAGCACCTAAAATACAGCTTAGAGTTTTCATCGGAAGAATTATTGCCTCTTAAAGCCATCGAAAAAAAATACATCGAGAAAGTACTGCGCGCCACAGGAAACAATAAAACCAAAGCTGCAGAAATTCTTCAAATAAGCAGAAAGACCATTCGTCAAAAACTTTCTGAATAATCCTTCACTGATGCATTTTTACCCAACCGGGTAATTTTGTACCACTTTTAATTTAATGCAATTTATAGACATAACACATTAAACCTTTGTTAATAAAGGGTTCGCGAGTGTTGTGTGGCTTCTCCAAAATGTTTTGGCACAAGCATTGCCTTTTGGTAAATGAAATTGAAACAATTATGTATGAAAACGAATCACTTTAATATTTGCCCCAGTTGTATACATCGGAATACATGTGTATTAACCACGCAGAAAAATAAAGTATGGTCTTGTAGTGAGTTTGAAGAAGTTCAATCTAACACAGATTATGTTAAAATCATGGAACAGCCAGAGTTAAAACTACAGATGGTTTAACTGGTTGTGATAATGATTTTCAGTGCATTAATAGTCAATCTGTAAACGCCCCAAAAGCGAGGGAAAGATGGCAAAAAAGTAACCGTATTTAGCAACAATCACAGAAACATTATATATGACAATTACCGCAGAAATTAAAAAAGTTAAAAAACAACCTGTTCGTGGTATGATGGATAATGTGATGCAGCAATTTAATAATGCTGCAGACCAAATCGATTTACACCCCAGCATCAGAAAAATTTTAAGTATCACTAATAACGAAATTATTGTCAATTTTCCAGTAAAAATGGATAATGGCGAAGTTGAAGTTTTTAGAGGCTATCGTGTGCAACACAATAGCGCTTTAGGCCCGTACAAAGGAGGTTTGCGCTATCACCCCACGGTAGATATCGACGCCGCTAGAGCGTTGGCCATGTGGATGACCTGGAAAACATCGTTGGCAGGATTGCCTTATGGTGGCGGAAAGGGAGGAATTCAATTAGATCCTTCAAAATATTCGAAAGATGAATTAGAGCGTATTACAAGGCGTTTCACCTTTGCTTTAGCAGATAACATAGGGCCTGAACACGATATTCCGGCACCAGATGTAAATACCAATAGCCAAACCATGGCATGGATTGCCGATACGTATATGAGCACACGTCCGCCAGCAGAACGTACAGCAAACCAACATGTTGTTACGGGTAAACCAGCTGGAAGCGGCGGTTTGGAAGGACGCGACAGAGCAACAGGTTACGGCGTGTACTTAACCATTAAATTTTGGGCAGAAAAGAAGAATATAAATCTTGACGGTAAAAAGTTTATTGTTCAAGGATTTGGAAATGTGGGATATTGGGCTGCACACTTTTTAGAGAACGAAGGTGCAAAACTAGTAGCTGTTCAAGATGCTTACGGCAGTATAGAAAACCAAAACGGTATTACAGTGGAAACCCTTTTTAATTATAGCCTTGAGAATAAAGGTAGTATTGTTGGTTTTCCAGAAGCTAAAGCTTTAAGCAATAAAGATTTTTTTGCTACGGCATGCGATATTTGTATCCCTGCGGCATTGGGGAATCAAATCACTAAAAACAATGCCTCTCAAATTAAAGCAACCCTAATTGCCGAAGGTGCAAACGGACCAACGAATGTGGAAGGCGAAATGATTCTTTTGGATAGAGGAATTACCATTATCCCAGATATATTGTGCAACTCCGGTGGCGTTGTTGGAAGTTATTTTGAGTGGTTGCAAAACCGAAACGGAGAGCTTTGGCAATTGGACGAGGTTATGGCCAAACTAAATAAAAAATTAAAAGAATCTTTTAATAAAGTTTATGAGTATTCCGAGAAAAATGCACTCGATATGCGTACAGCGGCATATTGCATTGCCATTCAACGCATAGAAAGAGCTTATATTGAAAGAGGGATTTTCCCATAATAATAAAACATTTAAAAATTTACACCATGAAGTACGGAAGTTTAATATTGGAAAAGAAAGAATATGTGTATTTAAAACGCATACTTAATATATCGGGATATGTGGGAGATTTCAATACCCAAAAATCGCTGCAAGAATTAACTGAGCAACTAAAAACCGCTCATATTTTGGATGAAGATGAAATGCCCGAGGATGTTGTTCGCTTTAACTCAAAAGTTACGGTCGTATCAGATAAAGGCTGGGAAAAAACACTACAAGTGGTAATTCCTATGGATAAAGATATGAAGCAGAACAAAATTTCAATACTTACCCCAATGGGATCGGCTCTTTTTGGCTATGCTAAAGACGATGCTGTGCTTTGGGAATTTCCGGCAGGTAAACAACAACTAAAGATTGTAGATGTGAGTCAAGAAGAAACTTTAAGTGGCGTGGATTTAGTGGTATAAAATTAATAGTTATGCAAAATCAAAATACTCAAATATTCTTTAATGATTCAGATGTAGACGTAACGCATAAAATCAATACGATAGAGCTGGACAATTGGATGAGCCATTTAAAATACATTAAAAAGGAGATTACCAATTTAATAAACTTGTGCAACACAGATTTAAGTTTGCAGCTACAGGAAGATAATGTGTTAAAAAGTCTTCACAAAAAAGAAGTTGAAAATGAAAATTTACGCGCTGCGCTAAATAGGTATGCCATATCCAGAACAGACATTATGGAGTGTGAAGACACGCAATGCGATATGGTTTACATTACAGAACACGAGAGTTATAGAAAAAGATATTTGCAATTTATAGAGGGTTACAGAAAATTAAAAAACGAGTTTTTTAACAAGGTACAGGGTACATTTACACTTACCGCAAAGCACTAATTATTTTTTTTGAACTCCATCGTATCACAAAAAATAGAATCTCAAAGGTTGTTATGCATCAAAAAAGATTTGAACGAGTTAAATCTGTGGATAAGCACCTTGGAAGAACTGAATAACGAATTGAATTACTTTAATGTTATTGAAAAACAGCTTGTTAAAAAAAGTGCAGTATCAAACTCAATTCAAGGCTTACGCCGAAAAAATGTTTTGATAATGGCAACATTTTGCAAGTACGAGCAAGCTTTAAAAAATGAATACGAATACGGAAAAACAGAATACAATGCATTAAGAGCAAATATTCATGAAAATAAAAGAGCGCAATATGTGCAGCTCGTTAAGGCATTCAACGCTTTAAAAAAACACATTTACCAAATTTTAATAAAATACCATCGAAAATAATTTAAGACTGATGAAAAATTTTAGATTTTATTTCCTTTTAGGAGTCCTTACAACCACCGTTATGGTTGTATTGTTAACAATATTAAGTTCGCTTTAAAAAAACACTGGTTGGTTATTAGTGTTTAAGTTTTACATGTTAGTAAATAAGAAACCTTAGTAAAACTTAATATTTTGATGATTGTTGCAGGTTTCTTATATTTTAAGTAGTCAAGGCTCCACGTTTTCGTGGAGCCTTTTTTAGTTTATAAACAAAAAAATAAAAACCTTTTGGTGTAACATTATGTGTGTTAGCAAGTCTACTAAATACCGACTAACACATTAATTTTGTAATTTTGTTTTATAAGAACTGCCATATCATGGATATTAACAAGAATGTTGAGTCGCCTTTTGAGCTAAAAATTAGTTTTAATAAGCTTCTGCAGCATTACGAGGAATTAGCTGAAAATACAGATGCGCATAGTGCAGTTAGAGCTAAACATGTGTTAAAAATAGCCAATACATTTCCTGAGTTAAAGGATGGGTTTAGTGATGCCACCATATTAAAACAAAGGGAGAAGGAAATTAGCGAAATACTTCAAGATTCATTCAGCCCAATTTTAACCAAAAACGAAATAAAAACAGCCACGATACCATTTCATAATTTAATATTTAATGCTTCGGAACGCTTTAAAGATATCATTAAAACGGCGGGCAAAGATTTTGAATTGGAAATTAAAAACATGCCCAAAGACGATACGTATATTGTTGCTTGTGCCATTATTTTAGATTTTTACTATGGTTATAATTTAAATTTTAAACGTCCGTTTTATTACGAAATTCCCGATGCCAATGGCATTACTCGGTATTATAAAATTCTTTACAATGCCGATTTTACCGAAATTAAACCCAAAAAAAACACGCCTAAAATCACTCAGAAAGATTACGACGAATTATTGGATAATTTTGAAAACATTGCCCTTTGGAAAGAGAAATTCCCACCAAACAGTTACACCTTTAAGGGGTTTATAATATCAAATATTTTTGATGTTACCGATGACCAGTCCATATCTAATGTCAAATCCAGTTTAATTGCTGATGATAAAAGAAAAGATGTTAATTTTATGGGTGGTTTCCAAGAAATTTTCAGATCGCTTTTCGGGATAAACGATATTAAAGTCGGGTTTTCGTTATACAATAAAGAAGATGGTGTTTTTCAACGTGTTTATGGTGCGGGCCTAAAAAGCTATCTGCTTGGAAAATACGAAAAAGAAAAATGCACCGATGCCTTGTGTAAATGGTCTTATAACAGATTGCTTAACGAAAACAAATATTTTTCGGTATCAGATGTCGATAAAATGTTAGTAAAATCCAAAGGCGGAGCTCCACATATAAAAAGCTTGCACGAGCAAGGCATAAAAAGTGCTGTATTTGCGCCCATTGCCAACGACGATGGCTTGATGGGTATCTTGGAAATTGTATCAAACGAGCCGCAAACGCTCAATAGTATAAATGCCAATAAACTGGTTGATGTGATGCCCTACATTGTAACCGCGGTAGAGCGCTCGAAGAACGATGAAGCAAACTTAATTGAGGCCATAATTCAAAAAGAATGTACCTCAATACACCCAAGTGTGCATTGGCGTTTTGCAAGCGAAGCCAGAGATTTTATTAAAGCCGAATTGAAGGGCGAACAAGCTACTTTTAAAAAAATAGCATTCGAAAATATCTATCCGCTTTATGGGCAAATTGATATTAAAGGTTCATCAAACGCCAGAAATGAAGCCACAAAAGAAGATTTAACCTTGCAGCTTAAAGCAGTAAAAAGCATTTTCTTAAAAGCTTCAAAAATTGAAACATTGCCGATTTACGAGCAATACATATATCAAATAAATGATTATCTAAAAGAGTTGAATAACGATTTTAAGGTAGACAGTGAGCGGCAAATTTCAGATTTTTTCAACCAAGAAATCGACTCTGTTTTAACCCATTTGTTTTCCATTGATGCATTGAAAGAACAAATCGATTCTTATTTTAACAGTATTGACGACAAAGTAAAAGCCTTTTACAACCACCGAAAAGATTATGATGATTCCATTGCTTTAATCAACAAGGAAATGGCATCACTTTTAGATAAAAAACAGGAAGAGGCCCAAGCCATGTATCCACATTATTTCGAGCGTTTTAAAACCGATGGTGTGGAGCATAATATGTATATTGGGGAGTCAATTACAAAAGAAAAAAACTTCAATCCTATTTATTTATACAACTTACGTTTGTGGCAATTGCAGGTTATGTGCGAATTGGAAAATGCTTATTACCAAATGCAATCTAGCCTACCAATAACTTTGAATGTGGCATCCATGATTTTGGTGTTTAACCAACCGCTGTCCATTAGTTTTAGAATGGACGAAAAACAGTTTGATGTCGATGGCACGTACAATGCGCGATACGAAATTGTAAAAAAACGTGTGGATAAAGCGTACATAAAAGGCACAACAGAAAGAATTACCCAAAAAGGAAAAATAAGCATTGTGTATTCGCATAAACAAGACGAAAACGAATACTTAAGGTACATTAAGTTTTTGCAATCCAAAAACTATTTAGATACGGATGTGGAAATAGTTGAATTGGAAGATTTACAGGCTGTAACAGGCTTGAAGGCCATTAGGGTAAGCGTTTTGTATCATAAAAATGAAGAAGATAAATCGTTTTATACCTATGGCGATTTAATGAAAACCATTAAAGCTTAAACCATATAATCTGTTTCAAGTAAAGATTTAGTGTCATTTTTTTGCTGCGTTTCAAAACCAATAATGTCTTTTAAATCATCTTTGGGTCTGTGCACCTTAAACGAAATTATAAATGCGATAACAGAAATAACCATTCCCAACATAAAAATAGTATAGGTGGTTCTTAATATTCTATATTTTCTGTCCAGCACTTTTCCTAAAAAATAAAGGTCTTTTGTTAACGAGCTATATACGTAGTTTTTATCTTTTAGCAATTCTGTAATAGCCCATTGATATTCTTCTAATTTCATTTTATGAAAATTACCAAAAAAGGTCAAATTAACACGTTTTTGCTCAACATCTTCTTTAGTAAACTCGCCGCTGGTAACGTTGGGGCGGGTAGCGATTATAGATAGTATCATTGAAATAACACTCGACACTACAAAAATTAAGGTAGGATATATGAGGTAGCTATTGGATGGGCTATCTAATTTTGAAATTAAATTGGAGAGTACCAAAGAAATTATTATCGCATTCACCGATAGTAGAATATTGGCCTTGGTATCGGCAATATCACTTAATTTAATATGGTTTCGCAATGCCACTCTGTAAAAGGTTTGAATGCCTCGTTCGGGGCTTTCGTTTTTATACTGCGCTTTGTATTTGGCTTTTAATTCTTCCTTTTTAAGTTTTCTTTTCCTTTTCTTTTTGGTTTTAATAAGTTTAGACAGGTTTTTTTCCTTTCTGGGTTGCCAGTTTTTTAAGGCGTAATCGGTATAAAACTCATGTTTTTGTGTAAGTACTTTTATGTTTTCGTTAACCCATTCACTTGGTGTGTACTTTGCTATACCTTGAATTTCCAGTTCTTTTCTTAAAAACTCACTCGCTTCATTAAAATATTTTTTACCAAAATGCGACGAATCGGCATCCCGTATTATTTTACCGAGTTCGGTTTTGGGCGAATCCTTAAATTTTGTGGCCATAATGCACGAGGTAACCGCTTCAATTGTTTTGTCGTCTGCCCCTTGATCCTTTAAAAAGGCAGTGGCTATTTTAACACTTTCTTCCTCGTGTCCTTCTCTGGTTTTTGTGTAACCGGTGTCGTGCAATAAGGCTGCCAATTCCAAGGTTTCGGCATCTTTTTTAGAAACATCGGTGTTCTTTATGATTTCTCTGGTGCTTCGTAAAACACGCTCGGTATGGGTGTAATTATGATAAATAAAATTCTGATCTAACTCGTTTTTAAATAAGTTAAATACAAAGTCTTCAGCTTTTTTAATCAATTTGGACATAGCTAGATTTTAATAAAAACCAAAGTACTAAAAAAATAATTAAACAAGATATATGGTTTCTCTATAAATGTAATTTAATGCCAATAAAAACAACTATATTTAGGTTGAAAAAGCATAATGTATTAATAGAAAACAAAAGGAAATCTTATGATGATAACTTGGAAAGACGTTATTAACTTTTCCGTAAACGGAAATCCAACTCCGGATAAACGTGTAGAAAAAACAGAGGCCGAATGGCAGGCGCAATTAACCCCAGAACAATTTAGAATTACAAGGCAAAAAGGCACCGAACGCCCTCATAGTGGTGCACTTTGTACTACGCACGATGCCGGTAAGTATAATTGTGTGTGCTGCAATACGCCTTTGTTCGATTCTACAATTAAGTTTAGCTCGGGCACAGGTTGGCCCAGTTTTACACAGCCCATTAAAGAAAACGCAATAAAATACGAAAAAGACACCGCTTTTGGCATGGTGCGGGTAGAGGTAATGTGTAATACTTGCGATGCCCATTTAGGGCACGTTTTCCCTGATGGACCAGAACCTAGCGGATTGCGCTACTGTATCAATTCAGAATCCATGCAATTAGAAAAAGAATAGAAAACTAAGGTTGTTATAATGTATTTATCGGTTAAGAAAGATAGATTTCAATTCATTAAAAATAAAAAGTAGGAACAACTATAAATGAATAATAAAAACATACAATTAGCCACGGTTGGCGGCGGTTGCTTTTGGTGTACCGAAGCCGTTTTTCAAGAAATAAAAGGTGTAGAAAAAGTGGTGTCGGGTTACTCCGGTGGCAATGTTCCGGGGCATCCCACGTATCGCGAGATTTGTTCGGGATTAACAGGGCATGCCGAAGTGGTACAAATTACCTTTGATGCCAATGTAATTTCTTATAAAGATATTTTGGTGGTTTTTATGACCACGCACGACCCCACGACATTAAACAGGCAGGGCGCCGATAGAGGCACGCAGTATCGCTCCGTGATTTTTTATCATGATGATGTTCAAAAAGAAATGGCTGAAACGGTTGTTAAAGAAGTTGCGGTGTATTACGAAAACCCCATTGTTACTGAGGTTTCGCCTTTAGATGTATTTTACGAAGCCGAGGCGGCACACCAAGATTATTACAAAAATAATCAAACTCAAGGCTATTGCAGTTTTGTAATTACACCCAAATTGGCAAAGCTTAGAAAACTTCATGCGGATAAACTGAAATAATAAAAACAACTTAGAAAGGAGCATAAAATGTCAAGTAAACCAGAGCAAGAAAAAGTGTTTAAAGCGCCGGAATTTCATGTTAAAAACTGGATTGATGCCAACGGAAACAAAACTGAAGCAATAAAACTATCAGATTTTAAAGGAAAGTTTAAAATCGTATATTGTTTTCAGCATTGGTGCCCCGGTTGCCATAGCAAAGGATTGCCGGATTTAAAAAAAATGGTTGAAGCTTTACATGAAAATAAAAATATTATCTTTTTGGCCATTCAAACCGTTTTTGAAGGTCACGACGCCAATACGTATCAAAAAATGGTTGAAACCCAAAAGCAATACAGCCTTAAAATTCCGTTTGGACATGATGCCGGAGACGATGGTAAATCGTATTCAAATATGATGAAAAACTATAAAACAGGAGGCACGCCTTGGTTTATTTTTATTGATAAACACGATAA
This sequence comes from Hwangdonia lutea, assembly GCF_032814565.1. Taxonomy (GTDB): domain Bacteria; phylum Bacteroidota; class Bacteroidia; order Flavobacteriales; family Flavobacteriaceae; genus Hwangdonia; species Hwangdonia lutea. The sequence continues at coordinate 1,071,635 of NZ_CP136521.1, read as the reverse complement.
TGTGGTGTATTCGGAATTTCATTTAAACCCAGATGCAGCCATTCAATTTTTAAAGGAATTAAAATAATATGGCTTTAGAAATTAAACTTTATGGAGCCGAAAGGTGCCACAAAACACAGCATTATAAATCTTATTTTGAAACACGTCAATTAGATTATAAATTTCTGGATGTTGAAGAAAATACTGACCATGCAGAAGCTTTGCGAAGCCTTTATAAAAACCGAAAACTAAATTTCCCGACAATAACCCTTGATGAGAAAAAATTGAGAAACCCAAGGGACTCCGATATAGATAAATGGATAGAAAAACTAAAATAGGATTTGGTGGTGGTTGCCATTGGTGTACTGAAGCTGTGTTTCAATCTTTAAAAGGTGTTGAAAAAGTGGAACAGGGCTATATCGCATCACATGATGAAAATGATACGTTTTCAGAAGCGGTTTTTGTACATTTCAATTCGAATGAAATCCCGTTAAAAGTTTTGATTGAAATTCATTTACATACGCATATGAGCACATCAAATCACAGTATGCGTTACAAGTATAGGTCGGCAGTTTATACCTTTGCTGAATCGCAAGAAAAAGAATCAAATGATATTATTGAAAGTTTTCAGAAGGATTTTAACGGAAAATTGATAACAAAGGTTTTGCCATTTGCAAGGTTTAAAGCATCGCGAGAAGCCATTCAAAAGTACTATTTCAAAAACCCAAACAAACCTTTTTGCGAGACCTTTATCAATCCTAAGCTCAAGTTGCTATTAAAGCAATTTTCAGCATATACCAATCCAGATAAACTAAATCATTTAATTAAAAATGAAGAATACAAAGCTCAATATTCAGAATAAAAAAGGGTATAAATTACAAGCGTATTTGGAATTACCGGCAAACCAAAAACCAAGCTATTATGCCATTTTTGCACACTGTTTTACCTGTTATAGCAATTTTAATGCTGTAAAAAACATAAGTAGAGCGCTAACAAACCATGGTTTTGGCGTGGTGCGTTTTGATTTTACGGGCTTAGGAAGAAGCGAAGGCGAGTTTGCCGAAAGTCATTTTTCTGCAAATGTCGATGATTTAATAGCCGTTAGCGATTATATCGAAGAAAACTATAAAGCACCAAGTTTGTTGTTGGGCCATTCGCTTGGTGGCGCTGCTGCAATTGTAGCGGCTTCAAAGCTTAAAAACATAAAAGCCGTAGCAACTATTGGTGCACCGGCCACGGTTGGTCATGTTACGCATTTGTTTTCGCATGGCATTGATGAAGTTAAGGAAAAGGGCGAAGTAAAGGTGGATATTGGCGGCCGACCATTTAAAATAAATCAGAAGTTTGTTGAAGATTTTAGCAAAACAGATTTACCGGAAATTACCAAAAAATTAAGAAAACCATTGCTGATTATGCATGCGCCTTTTGATGGTGTTGTTGGTATTGAAAATGCAGAAAAAATATACCACAACGCACACCATCCAAAGAGTTTTGTGAGTTTAGATCAGGCCGATCATTTATTGTCTAAAAGTAGAGATAGCGACTATGTTGGTAAGCTTATAGGCTCTTGGGTACAACGTTATTTCGAGCCAAAGGACAATGCTATGTTAGATACGTTTGGAGAGCAAATAGTGGCGCATTTAAACTTGAAGGAAGATAAATTTACTACCAATATACAAACCCAAAAACACAGTTTTATAGCCGATGAACCTTTAAGTTTTGGAGGCGACGATTTTGGGCCATCACCGTATGACTATCTCAGTGCAGGTTTAGCTGCTTGTACCGTAATGACGCTTAAACTTTATGCCGAACGCAAAAAATGGGATTTACAGGAAGTATATGCTTACATAACCTATTCTAAAAAACATAGCGATGATTTGATGTTGGATATTGAAAAACCAACAAGAATTGACTTTATGGATAAAAAGTTAAAGTTTGTTGGCAACTTAAATACTGAGCAAAAACAACGTCTTAAACAAATAGCCTCAAAATGTCCGGTGCATAAAACCTTAGCCAACAAAGTATTGTTTGATACGGTTATTATTGAAGAAAATTAAGAATTACTATCTTTAAAAATGAATAAAAACAAATTAATGAAGTTTCCATATAAAGCAATCACCAACTTATTACTAGTCTTATTATTTAGCGCATGTGCAACCCATAAAGCACAATATGCTAATAATGAGTTGAATCAAAATCAATTCCCCAACAAAGAAATAGATAGAACCTTTTACTTAATTGGCGATGCCGGTTGGTCGCCTTATGGAGCGCTTTCAAAAGGCTTAAAGGCTTATAAAAGTCACATCGAGAACAAAGACACAAAAGGGGATTACACGCTTTTTCTTGGTGATAATATTTATCCGTCAGGTTTGCCTTCAAAAAACCATAAGGGTCGAAAAAAGGCTGAAAACGGATTAAACGCACAACTAGAAGCTGTTGCTGACTTTAAGGGCGAAGTGGTCTTTATTCCCGGAAATCACGATTGGTATTCCAACGGATTAAAAGGATTAAAGCGCCAAGAAAAATATATTGAAGATGCCTTAGGAAAAGATACTTTTTTACCAGAAAATGGTTGTCCGCTTGAAAGTATTGATGTTGGTGAAACCATCCAGTTAATCATTATTGATACGCAGTGGTATTTAGAAAATTGGAACCATAACCCAACTATAAACGATGAATGCGAAATTAAAACCAGACAACGTTTGTTTGAAGAAGTAGAGGGCGAACTTAAAAAAGCGCAAAACAAAACGGTGGTATTTGCCATGCATCATCCCATGTACACCAACGGTATCCACGGTGGCTTCTACGCAGCGTCAAAGCACATATATCCCACTCAAAAAAAGATTCCGCTTCCCATTATTTCATCTTTATTAGCACAGGTAAGAACGCAAGGTGGCGTGTCTATCCAAGACCGCTATAACGAGCGCTATCATAAACTCATGAGCAGATTGGAAACCATGACTTTAGATGCAGACAACGTAATTTTTGTGTCGGGCCATGAGCACACCATGCAATACATAGAAAACGAGGCTATAAAGCAGATTGTTTCCGGTTCTGGCTCCAAAAAATCGGCGGCGGCATTGGGTAAAAACGGTTTGTTTTCTTATGGGAAACAAGGTTTTGCAGAATTTGTGGTTTTTAAAGATGGAAGCGGTTGGGTTAGAATTTATGGCGAAGTAAACGGGCAGGCAAAATTGCTGTTTCAAAAGGAAGCGATTCAGGCGAAGCAAGGTTTTGATGTGTCCAGTTTACCAGAAACCTTTCCGCAAGAAGTTGAGGTGTCTATTTATTCCAAAGAAGAAACCGATAAAACAGGTTTTTTCGAATCGGTGTGGGGCGACCATTACAGAGATATTTACAGCACAAAAATTAAAGCTAAAGTGGCGACTTTAGATACGCTTTATGGTGGTTTGGAAGTGGTTAGAAAAGGCGGTGGCCACCAAACACGTTCCCTGCGTTTAAAAACAAAAGATGGCAGAGAGCTTAACATGAGAGCGCTCCGTAAAAGTGCTACACAATATTTGCAAACCGTACTGTTTAAGGATACTTACATTCAAGATGAGTTTGAAAAAACCGAAGTTGAAGAGCTTATTTTAGACTTTTACACGGCGGCACATCCGTATGCCTTCGCTGTGGTACCAGATTTGTCTAATGCAGCTAAGATTTATCATCCCAATCCAAAATTATACTTTATTCCAAAACACAAAGCTTTAGGCGATTACAATGATGAATATGGAGGCGAATTGTATATGATTGAAGAACGTCCTGAAGATAATTATTCGGGCGAAAGAAACTTTGGTTACGCCGATGATATTGAAAGTACCCACGATATTATAGAAAAAGTGCGTAAAGACGAAAAATATAAAATAGACGAAAATGCCTTTGTAAGAGCGCGCCTTTTTGATATGTTAATTGGTGATTGGGACAGACACCAAGACCAATGGCGTTGGGCACAATTTGATATGGAAAATGGCGACAAATATTATAGGCCAATTCCAAGAGATAGAGACCAAGTGTTTTCGAATTTTGATGGCGCTTTGCTCGATGTAATGAAAATAATTTCAGGTTCAACCAAACAGCTTCAAGTGTACGATGAAACCTTAGAGGACATTGGTTGGATGAATGCAGCGGGCATTAAATTAGACCGTGTGCTTATACAACAAGCTGATAGAGAAAAATGGCTGGAGCAGGCAAAATTTTTGCAAGAACAAATTACCGACGAACTTATTGATGTTGCTTTTTCAAAAGTGCCCGAAGCCGTTCAAGACGAAACACTCGAAGATATTAAACAAAAACTGAAAGGCAGGCGAGGCAACTTACAAGATATCGCCAACCGATATTATGATCATTTAAACGAGTTGGTAATTTTAACAGGAACTGATAAAGACGATTATATTGAGGTAACGCGAACAGGGTATAACAAAACGCATGTAAAAATATCGCGAATTAAAGGTGGTGAAAAAGCAGATGTATTAGTCGATAAAACATTTGATAGAGCCATTACTAAAGAAATTTGGATTTACGGATTGGATGATAAAGATGTTTTTGAAGTTACTGGAAAAGCCAATAACTTAATATACACAAGGCTAATTGGTGGGCAGGAAAACGACACGTACATTATAAAAAACGGACGGCGCATTAAAGTTTACGACCACAAATCAAAACCCAATACGGTAAAAGAACAGAAAGGTGGTGAAATTAAATTTACAGATGTGTATAATTTAAACCTTTTTGATTTTAATAAAAACATAACCAAGTCCAGTGTCATAACACCGGCTATTGGTTTTAATCCGGACGATGGTTTTCAGTTGGGTGTATCTTATGCCAAAACCATAAAAGGTTTTCAGCGAAATCCGTTTTCGCAACAGCATCGATTTAAAGGCGGCTATTTTTTTGCAACCAATGGATTTGCCCTTCAATACGACGGTGAGTTTGCCAATATTTTTCAGGATTGGAACTTGCATGTGGCCGGAAAATTTACAACAGAAAATTTTACGAATAACTTTTTTGGCTACGGAAACGAAACCACCAACAATAATAATGATGATTTAGATTACAACCGAGTTAAAACCAGTATTATTGGTACTAAAATAGGTATTGTTAAAAAAGGTAGTTTTGGTAGTGATTATGGCTTTAGAGCCCTTTTTGAAGCTATTAAAATTGATGAAACTCCAAATCGTTTCATCTCTAATTTTGCTCCCATCATAAACACCGATTTTTATAAAAGACGCTTTTTTGGAGGTTTAGAAGCAGAGTACAAATACAAGAGTTTTGATAATGCCATAAACCCAACACGGGGCATGACTTTTCTTTTAAATATAGGAGGAAAAACAGAATTTAAAGATACCAAAAACACCTATGGTTATATAAACTCAAATCTTGGGTTTTATAACTCGCTTTCAAAAAACAGAAAATTAGTGCTTAAAACCGATGTGAGAACACAAATTAGAGTAGGTGACGACTTGGTGTTTTATCAGGCTTCAAATATTGGCGGTAACAATGGCTTAAGAGGTTTTAGAACCGAACGTTTTACCGGAAAAAACTCGTTGGTTGGTAATGCCGATTTAAGGTATAGTTTTCCTTCGTTTAAAACTAGTGTTTTGCCCTTGCAAATAGGCGTGTTTGGTGGCGCTGATGTGGGTCGTGTTTGGTTGAAAAATGAGGACTCAGACAAATGGCATAACGATTATGGCGGCGGATTTTGGGTAACCGCAGCAGAAAGCTTATCCGGAACTTTTAACTTTTTTAATAGCACAGAAGGATTTAGGTTTTCGTTTGGGTTTGGTTTAAATTTTTAAACATGAAAAACTATTTATACAATGTTATAAACTACCTTGTAAAACTTGAAAGTAAGATTGCATTTTACCCGACATTAATGAGTCTTGGAGGCTTATTTTTTGCATTTATAATGTACTATTTGGAAAGCCTCGGAATCTCATCCTACTTGATTGAACACGCGCCACTATTGGTGGTTAACGATACTGAAACGGCTAGAAGCCTCTTAACCACGTTTGTTGCGGGACTCATATCTATAATGGTATTTAGTTTTTCCTTGGTAATGATTTTACTAAACCAAGCCTCAAGTAATTTTTCTCCGAGAGTGCTCCCTGGATTAATTTCCAATCGAAGGCATCAAGTTATTTTAGGAATTTATATTTCATCTATATTATATAGCATTTTTACACTTGTCGCAATTGAGCCTAACGGGAATGAATATCAGCTCCCGGGGTTTTCGGTTTTGCTGGCTATTGTTTTTATGACGGTTTGTTTAGGCGCGTTCATCTATTTTATTCATTCCATTTCGCAAGCTATTCAGGTTAACAATATTTTAGATAAAATTTTTTCAACGGCAATTACCCGATTGGAGACGCTCATTGATGCCGAAAAAGAGTCTAAAACAGATTTTCCGGATACTTCAAACTGGCAGGTTTTGAAATCGCATAAATCGGGATATTTTCAAGATTTGAGCTCAAATAACTTAATCAATATTGCCAAAGAAAACCAATGTAAAATAGAAGTTATTCCAGTTAAAGGTACCTATGTTTTAAAAGGCGCTCCAATAGTAAAATACAGTATAGATTTAGATGAAGATTTTGTGAAGCAAATTGCAGCTTCGTTTCTTTATTCTAAAAGTGAACTTATTGAAGATAATTACGTGCTTGCTTTTAAACAAATTACCGAAATAGCCTTAAAAGCCATGTCGCCAGGAATTAACGATCCGGGGACGGCCATTAATGCTATTGATTATTTAACGGATTTGTTTTTGTTAAGAATGCATAAAAACGATAGGAGTTGCTATTTTTATGAAAATATGCCTATTGTTAAAATTGGAACAGTAACTTTTAGCGAGTTGTTATATAGCGTTATGGCAGCTTTACGCACGTACTGCAAGCATGATTTTGTGATTGTTACAAAGCTTTTTGGTATGCTGAAGCACTTGTTGGAAAACCAAACAAAATACAGTGAGCAATATAAAAAACCTATTCTACAGGAGGTTGAAAATCTTTATCAAGACACCATAAAAACCCATTCAAATAGCACGGATTTAAAACGCATTGAGTTTTTGTATAATGAGTTGATTTGACTATAGTTCGAAAACATAAATGTTGCCTCCCTCAATCCCGGTTCGTTCGTCGTTTATTAAAACCGATTTAGAATCGACAAAGCAAACGCCTTCTTTTTGAGAATCGTGTTTAAATTCCAAAGCTTCTAATTTGCCATCAAAAAAATTATCCGAAGTAAAATTGGTTAACTTCCAAAGTTTATCATGGTTTAATAAAACAACTGTTTTACCATCAGCACTTATATCGGCTCCGGTAATTTTAGTTTGTTTTCCTTTAAGTTTAAATTCGGTAATTAAAGTCGCCACGTGCGTACCCATTTGGTTAGGAACTTTTATTAAAATGCCTTTGCCACCAGTTTTACTAAACATGTAAAAATAGTTGTTGTGCAGAAAAAAAGCTTCAAAATCTTCAGAGTCCACCTTCTTGGGTAAAGTAAAATTAATAATGCCTGCCGAGGTTTCTTCTTTTAATTTTTTTGGATTGGAAATTTTGTAAATAGTAAACGTGTCTCTTTTTTTACTGTTGTTTCCAAAATCACCAATATAAATATTGCCTTGTTTATCTGAGGTTAAATCTTCCCAATCTTCATTTTTCGCGTTTGTTATGGTAATGCTTCTATCAATATTAGCTTCGTTGTTCAATCGGTATAAAACATTTGGGTTTCCGGCGTCTTCAATGGTCCATAAAACATTTTCATTTTTTACTAATTCAAGTGCCGAGGCTTCTTGCAATTGGGCATCCATATTGGCAACCACTTCTAGGTTTCCCGTGCTACACGAGTAAAACAAAAAGCCTAAAATTATAGTTTTAATATAAAAAGATGTTGTCGTCATTTAGTTCGTTTTTATTCTTTTAAAGGGTTTAATTCAAAGTAACTATAGTTTACTTGTCCAATATGCTCGTAATTATCATGGCCTGATTTTAAGGAGGTCCAAAAAGTCTCTTTTTTTAAATCATGGTTTTTATATTGGTTTAGCACTCCTTCAGAAATCATTAAATATTCGTCACTTTCTATACTGTTTTTAAGTAATCTGTGGGCTATAATTATATCCTCGCCAATGAGTTTAATGTTGTTTCCAACTTGGGTTTTGCCAATGTCTACGCCAAAATGCAGTACAATTTTTAAACCTAATATTTTTGGAATGATATGGCTTTTGAGTTTATGGCTGTTCTCGGCTATGAGTACATCCATTTGATTGTAAAAATCGGTGTAAAAAAGTTTACACTGTTCAATAAGCGTTTTAAAAGGAGGCAAATCGCCTGTTCTATAAAACAATACGGCGTCCCCTTCAATTTCAGATATTTTAAAACCAATCTCGTTGGAATAGATGATTTTATTAAGCAACGAAGGAATTATTTTACTGCTCATCTCAAAATCAACCTCACTCATAAACTGCGTAAAACCACTAATATCGGGAATACAAATAAGTGTGGGTTCTTTTTCCATAGCATCAAAGTTAGCTAAATAATTAAAAAATAATAATTAGAGTAGATAATAATATTAATTTCGCGTTTAAATATGAAACAATTTAACGTTATAATTATTGGCGGTGGCGCTGCGGGTTTTTTTGCCGGTATAAATATTGCCGAACAGAATCCAAATTTAAAAGTTGCTATTTTAGAGCGCGGAAAAGAGGGGTTGCAAAAGGTTAAAATTTCTGGTGGTGGACGTTGTAATGTAACGCATGCTGAATTTATTCCAAATGAATTGGTGCAATATTACCCGAGGGGCGAAAAGGAATTGCTCGGGCCTTTTCATAAATTTATGACAGGCGATACCATGGCATGGTTTGAAAAACGAGGCGTAAATTTGAAAATTGAAGAGGACGGAAGAATATTTCCGGTTACCGATTCGTCGCAAACCATTATTGATTGTTTTTTAAACGAAGTCAAAAAAAATAAGGTTGAGGTGTTGTATAATCATGCCGTAAAGTCAATTAAAAAAACAGAAAACGTTTGGCAATTAGACACGAATCAAGGTTCGTTTTTTGCTGAAAAATTATTGATAGCCACAGGGAGCAATCCTAAAATCTGGAAATTATTGGAAGGTTTGAATCATACTATTTCCCAACCCGTCCCTTCGTTATTTACATTTAACATTAAAGATAGTCGCATCAAGGATATCCCCGGTGTGGTAGCCCAAAATGTAGCAATAAAAGTGCTAGGATCTCGTTTAGAATCCGAAGGGCCACTGCTTATTACCCATGTTGGCATGAGTGCGCCTGCTATTCTAAAACTGTCGGCTTATGGCGCTATAGAATTGGCAAAACGCGGCTATAAATTCTCGATAGAAATTAATTTTATCAAACAATCTTTTGATGATTGTTTGAATAATTTAAAAGCCCTAAAACAAGCATTAAACAAAAAAACCGTATTTAAATTTTCGCAATTCGATTTGCCAAAACGCTTATGGCGACAATTGGTTTTGGCAGCAGATATTTTAGAAACAACAACTTGGGCTGATTTGAATAAAACTCAAATGGAAGCTTTGGTTTTGCAGTTAACCAAAGCCATTTTTAAAGTAGACGGAAAAAGTACTTTTAAAGAAGAGTTTGTAACCGCAGGAGGTATAGATTTGAAAGAAATCAACTTTAAAACCTTTGAAAGTAAGTTGCATAAAAATCTTTATTTTGCAGGCGAGGTTTTAAATATTGATGCCGTAACGGGCGGCTTTAATTTTCAAAATGCGTGGACGGGAGCATTTATTGCGGCAAAATCTATTTCTAAATAAATGAGCACTTATATTGCATTATTAAAAGGCATTAACGTTGGCGGGCATAAAAAAGTGCCCATGGCAGAACTGCGTGAATTGCTTACCAAATCTGGTTTTGAAAATGTACAGACCTACATTCAAAGTGGAAACGTAATATTTCGATCTTCAGAAAAAAATATTCTAAACCTAGAAAGGCAGATTCAAAAAGCGATAGACAGCCACTTCGGGTTCAACGTGTCCGTTTTAGTAAAAACCAGGGCCGATTTAAAACGTATTTTTGATGCTTGCCCGTTTCAAAAAGAAAAAAAGCAAGCAAGCTATTTTGCCATTTTACATAATTCGCCGCCAAAAGATTTGGTAAAATTAGCTTCAGAAAAAGTATATGAAGGCGAAGAATATTTTATTTTAAATGACTGCATTTATTTTTACTGCGCGACAGGTTACGGTAGGGCAAAATTCAACATCAATTATTTCGAGCGAAAACTAAAAACGGTAGCAACAGCAAGAAATTATAATACAATGGTAAAGTTATTATCTTTGTCAGCAGAAAAATAATAAATGACAGAAAAACATTTTATTCCAAAAGCTTATAAAAATTCAGCAGAAAAAGGGAGCTATACGTGGTCGTCGCCAAGTAATATCGCCTTGGTAAAATATTGGGGAAAAAAAGAAAACCAAATTCCAGCAAATCCATCCATAAGTTTTACGTTAAACCATTGTAAAACGACCACTAAACTCAGCTTTTCTAAAAAAGAAAACGATGATGAGTTTTCTTTTGATGTGTTTTTAGATGATGAGAAGAAAGATGATTTTAAACCGAAAATCGAAACGTTTTTTAATCGAATAGAAAAATATTTACCCTTTTTAAAAGATTATCACTTTAAAATAGAAACCGCAAATACATTTCCACACAGCTCAGGAATTGCATCATCGGCTTCGGGCATGAGCGCTTTGGCGCTTTGCTTAATGAGTATTGAACAAGCCTTAGTTCCGGAAATCACGAATGAACATTTTATCCAAAAGGCATCATTTTTGGCTCGATTGGGTTCAGGTAGTGCCTGCCGAAGTCTGGAAGGTGATTTGGTGGTATGGGGAAAACATGATCAAATAGAAGGAAGTTCCGATTTGTTTGGTGTAAAATATCCTTTTGAAGTGCATCAAAATTTTAAAAATTACAAGGATACTATTTTGCTTGTCGATAAAGGCGAAAAGCAAGTAAGCAGTACGGTTGGGCATAATTTAATGCACGACCATCCGTTCGCAAAAAAACGCTTTAAACAGGCGCACGAAAACCTTTCAACTTTAATAAACGTATTTAAAACAGGAGATATAAAAACGTTTATTGAAATTGTTGAAAGCGAAGCCTTAACGCTACACGCAATGATGATGACTAGCATGCCGTATTTTATATTAATGAAACCAAACACTTTGGAAATCATCAATAAAATTTGGGGTTTTAGGCAAAAAACAGATTCAAATATTTGTTTCACTTTAGATGCAGGAGCCAATGTGCATGTTTTATACCCTGAGAATGAAGCCGAAAATGTGTTAGAATTCATTAAAAATGAGTTGGTTGTGTTTTGTCAAAAAGGTGAGTATATTAACGATAAAATTGGATTTGGAGCTGAAATTAATTTATAATTAACAGTTAGTAATGAAGAATTAAAAATGTATGTTTATTAAAATTTTTAACTCAATACATTATGAAACAGAATATTATTAAAGATAAAAGCTTTAATTTTGCAGTAGATATTGTAAATTTATACAAGAATTTGACATACCATAAAAAAGAATATGTTATGTCCAGACAATTGTTAAAATCTGGAACTTCAATAGGGGCAAACGTAAGAGAAGCGGAATTTACACAAAGTAAACTAGATTTTACAAGTAAAATGTCTATAAGTCTCAAAGAGGCAAATGAAACCGATTATTGGTTAGATTTACTTTATGCGACAGAGTTTATTGATAAAGAAGAATTTGGTACATTTAAACCCAAATCAACCGAAATGTTGAAACTATTAGTAAGTATTGTAAAATCATCAAAGCAATAACTTTTTAATTTTTCAATGTTAATTTTTAATTAGTTTTATGAAAGGACCACTCTTTTACTCAAAAATATTGCTCTTCGGAGAGTACGGAATCATTAAAGATTCCAAGGGCTTATCAATTCCATATAATTTTTATAACGGCGCTTTAAAGATGGATGAAAACCCTTCTGAAGAGGCTGTAAAGTCCAATAAAAGCCTAAAGGGTTTTGTTGACTATTTAAAGGCAATTGATGAGGAACTGGTAACCTTTGATATTGAAACGTTAAAAAAACATGTTGATGAAGGCATGTATTTCGATTCTTCCATCCCGCAGGGTTACGGTGTGGGAAGTAGTGGTGCTTTGGTTGCTGCCATTTACGATAAATACGCCCAAGATAAAATTACGGTTTTAGAGAATTTAACTAGAGAAAAATTACTAAAATTAAAATCGATTTTTTCGGCAATGGAATCTTTTTTCCACGGAAAATCTTCAGGTTTAGACCCTTTAAACAGCTATTTAAGCATTCCTATTTTAATCAATTCCAAAGATCATATTGAAGCCACTGGTATTCCATCACAAAAAACCGAAGGTAAAAACGCCGTGTTTTTATTAGATAGCGGCATTATTGGAGAAACAGCCCCAATGGTTAGTATTTTTATGGAAAACATGAAACAAGAAGGTTTCAGAAAAATGATTAAGGACCAGTTTGTTAAGCATACCGATGCTTGTGTTGACGATTTCTTAAAGGGTGATATTAAATCGTTGTTTAGCAATACCAAACAATTATCAAAAGTGGTTTTAAATCATTTTAAACCCATGATACCTAAGCAATTCCACGAACTTTGGAAAAAGGGTATTGAAACTAACGAGTACTACTTAAAACTTTGCGGCTCTGGCGGTGGTGGTTATATTTTAGGCTTTACCGAGAATATTGATGTTGCCAAACAGTCTTTAAAGGATTATAAGTTAGAGGTGGTTTATAACTTCTAAATACTAATGTTGTTATTCTGAAGTTGTTTCAGAATCCCTTCAAATTTTTCCAAATGTTATCCAGAAGACAGAAACATATTTTGCTTAAATTTTTCAGCATGTTTTCTGTAGTTCGCGGTTACAATATCTTAATTATTGTGATTGCGCAGTACTTAGCGGCCGTTTATATTTTGGCACACGATAAGCCGCTTAAAACTGTTCTTTTCGATGTTAACTTGCTCATGCTGGTTTTTGCTTCGGCTGCTACGATTGCCGGTGGGTATATTATTAATAATTTTTACGACTCGGAGAAAGATTTAATTAACCGTCCGCAAAAATCAAAACTCGATAGGTTGGTAAGTCAAAACACAAAACTATCCTTCTATTTTGTTTTAAATTTCATGGCGGTTATCATGGCGAGTTATGTGTCGTTTAAACCTGTTTTGTTCTTTTCGGTTTATATTTTCGGCATTTGGTTTTATTCGCATAAATTAAAAAAACTCCCGTTTATTGGCAACTTAACATCGGCAGTTTTAACCATAACGCCGTTTTTTGCCATTTTTATGTATTACAAAAATTTTGAAACCGTCATTTTTGTACACGCCATGTTTTTGTTTTTAATCATATCAATGCGAGAGCTTACAAAAGACCTGGAAAATATTAAGGGCGATTTACTTCTAAATTACAAAACCATACCCATCGCTTATGGCGAAAAAGCATCAAAAATCATGCTAACGGTGTTGGCTATTTTAACCTTAATTCCTATATATTTATTGGTGAATCACTTCGAAATTGGCTATATGTACATCTATTTTTACTTGTGTATTGCACTGCTCTTTGGTTTTTTGTTACTGCTATGGAAATCTAAAACGAAAACACACTATTTAATACTTCATAATATTTTAAAATTCATCATTTTAGCGGGTGTTTTTAGCATTGTGTTAATAAATGTTGATTTGGTGTTGCATAGAATTTAACAAAATTTTTAATCTTAAATCGCCAATCGTAATAATAGCTATATCTTTGCAGCAAAATTAAAGTGATGAGTAAGCAACAAGGCGGACAAAGAAAAGGGAAAACAAAAGCTGAAGGTACTAAAAAGAACTTCAGAAAAAGTGATGGTAAAGGGCATGCGTCTTTCAAGAAGGCAGAACCTAAACCCAAAAAACCTTCAAATCCTAACGAGATTCGTTTAAATAAATACGTTGCCAATTCGGGCATGTGTTCGCGTCGTGAAGCCGATGTGCATATTGCCACAGGATTGGTTTCCGTAAACGGCAAAGTAATTACCGAAATGGGTTATAAGGTTAAAATTGGTGACGAAGTACGTTACGATGGCGCCCGTATTAACCCAGAGAAAAAGGCCTACGTATTGCTTAACAAACCTAAAGGATTTGCAACAACTACCAGCGAAGGCAAAGGACGTACCGTTATGGATTTGGTGGCCAATGCAACCAACTCGCGCATTAAGCCCATTGGCCGTTTGGGCAGAAACTCCAAAGGGTTATTATTGTTTACAAACGATGATGTTATTGTAGATAAATTCACAAATTCTAAAAACGGTGTGGCGCGTTTGTTTCACATTGAATTGGATAAAAACTTAAAATTTGAAGACTTTAAAAAAATACAAGAAGGATTTAAAGTTCAAGGAAAATTGATTGCCGTTGAAGAGGTTAGTTATATTGATGGAGCATCAAAAAAAGAAATTGGCTTGAAAATTAAAAATACGGGCAATAGCATTATCCGTACTATTTTCGACTATTTAAAATATGATATTATCAGTTTGGATTGTGTCGCTATAGGGCATCTCACTAAAAAAGATATCCCACGCGGACATTGGAAACATTTAACCGAGCAGGAATTGAATACTTTAAAGATGCTTTAAGGTATCTTTGTTTTATTGCCTGCTAACCTATTACGCTTTTAAAATATCTTCCCTTACTTCTTCACTAAATAATATAATTTTTAGCATCATTAAGTATCTTAATTTAAGAAATGACAAAAGTTATTTGTTTATCGTAAATTTTAAGGTATAAATATTGCACAGTCTTTTATATCTTTATAAAATAGACATTATTAGATGCTAAAATTAATCTAAATGAAAAGAAAGATTAAATATTTAATTGCTCAAATACTTTCATATATTAATATTGGTAAACTGTTGGTTTTTTTATTTCCTAAAAAGGCAGAAAAGCTATCGAAAAAAGGGATGACTTTAATAATCAATAATAATTTGAGCATATCTGAATGTTTGATGCGTGAGGCTATTTTTAAAAAAACTAAAAGGAAATCAGATGTTGAAACTTTAGCAAGACTTCATAGCAACTACTGGGTTAATCAAGGTCACGACTTTTTTTCGGCAACCAATAACAGATTGGAAAATGTTGTTTTGCCAGAATTCACATTCATATTCGACCTTCTTGAAAAAGAGTTGACAAAAACGCCTAATCAATTCAATACTTTGGTTGAGATTGGAACTGGGAACGGAAAGGTCCTGGAATATTTAAGCTCAAAACTCCCACAATTAGACCGGTTTGTCGGTATTGATTTAAGTCAGGTACAGACCGATAACAATAAAGATAACTACAAAAACAACCCAAAACTTGAATTTGTTGCTTCAGATGCTCTCGATTGGGTTAATAATCATGGGCACAGCAATATGATTGTACTTACATTTAATGGTGTGTTGGAATATTTTACAGAAAAACACGTACAACAGCTTTTTAATAATTTGAATGGCTTAGGGAAAATAATTTTTGTAGCCATTGAGCCAAAGAGCATTGAGCATGATTTTCAGGCTCATCCAAATTCTAAAATTTACGGTTTCGAAAGTTCTTTTTCTCATAATTACCCAAAACTATTTGAAAATGCTGGTTTTAATCTGTGGCATAAATCGCAAAAAGACTTTCACTCAAACGAATATGTAATCAGTTTTATAGGTGCGAAAAATTAATAACGGAACACAATTGGTAAGTAAAGTTAGATTACGAAGTGTCGAATACGGGGTTTAAAAGTACATGCCATAATTTAAGCTAATAAAACGAGTTAAGTTAAACCGAAAAAAATGCTATGTTACCTATTATTTTTTATAGAAATAAAAATTAGTTTGTACTATTGTATAACCTGTTAAGTCCCTCAAATTAGATTAATAGATGTTAAAAACTAGACAGAACTCTAGGTTTTTACGGTATAGTGATGAATTATGATCATTGTTATTATAGTATAATTATTATAAACTAACTTGAGGAATGACCTTGCACAACGCTACTTATTTACTTTTTGAACAATCTGCCAAATTATACCCCGATGATTGCTGTGTAATATCAGAACAAACTCATTTTACATACAAGCAAATAGAGGAAAAGGTATCACAAGTATATCACAGTATTTTAAAACACTCAAATAACGAGTACATCATTGGATTATCCACTTCGAGAGGTATAGAACAATTAATATTTATGTTGGCTATTTTAAAAGCAGGCAAAGCCTATTTGCCTATCGATTTTAATTATCCCAAAAGCCGAATTCAAAATATTATAAAAAACTCAAACCTTAACGTCTGCCTTACAACTAAAGATGAAGCGAGGAAAGCGGAAGAGGTGGGATTGAGCACAGTGACGGATGGTAATTTAAAAACGGTTATTAATACTAGGCAACAGACACTCATGTCTGAAAATGCCGCTTACATTCTTTACACTTCCGGGTCTACAGGTGTCCCTAAAGGGGTGTGCATGGGACAACAAGCCACTGTAAACCTTATTAATTGGCAGAACAAAAATTCCGAAGCCAAAAGAGGTTCACGAACGCTACAATTTGCACCGTTAAGTTTCGATGTGTCATTTCAAGAAATTATGGCAACCCTAAGTAGTGGTGGTTCCCTTGTTTTAATAAATGATAATTTAAGATTGGATATGGTAGCGCTTTTAAAGTTGATCGAGCAACATGCTGTGAATAGGCTTTTCCTCCCTTTTGTGGCATTGCAAGCTTTAGCTGAAGCTGCAGTAAGTATTCAACTGTTCCCAAATAGTTTAAAAGAAATTATTACTGCTGGTGAACAACTAAAAATCACCACTCAAATACGGGCTTTTTTTGCTGCGCTTAACAGCTGCAAACTATATAACCAATATGGGCCAACAGAATGCCATGTAGTTAGCGAATTAAAACTTAAAGGCAACCCCACAACTTGGGAGGATTTGCCCACTATTGGAAAGCCTATTGACAACACATCTATATATATTCTTGATAAGAAACAGCAAATAGTTCCAAATGGTCAAATAGGCGAACTTTGTATCGCTGGCTTATGTTTGGCCGAAGGTTATTTGGGAAATGAGAACCTAACAAAAGAAAAGTTTCTGTTTATAAAACTTCCCGATTCCAAAAGAATCCGTATATATCGTACAGGTGATAAAGCACGCTATTTACCAGATGGCAACATAGAGTTTCTTGGTCGTGAAGATGACCAGGTAAAAATTAGAGGACATAGAATAGAACTTGCAGAAGTGGAGTTGGCTCTAAATAAATTGCCTAATATCCAACAAGCGGTAGTAGTGGCAAGTAATTATTTGTCAGAACAAGCACAATTAATAGCTTATTTACAATCCAATGCTTCTCAAGATGTCACGGGATTTAAAGAACAAGCCGCTTCAGTTCTTCCAGAATACATGTTACCCACGCATTATGTTTGGGTAAAAGACTTTGCCAAAACTTCAAGTGGGAAAATCGACAAAAAAGCGCTACCATTTCCCAAATATAAAAGACCCAGTTCTGCCCCATTGTTCAAAAAACCAGCTACTGATATACAGAAAAACATAGCCCAAACATGGTCTAACATACTACGGATACCAAAAATTGGGATTTTAGATAATTTTTTTGAAATGGGCGGCACGTCATTATTAGCTCAAAAAACCGTTGCCATACTGCGGCAAAAATATAATTATAACACACCTATAATAAAGCTTTATCAGCATCCCACTATTTCAGAACTATCTAATTATTTAGAACCACGGAAAACGACGAAAACAAAATCAAAAATCGCTGCAAAAAGAAAAAATCCATCTTCTGATGTGGCTGTAATTGGAATGGCATTAAGGTTTCCCGGGGCAAATTCCATTGAAGAACTTTGGGAAGTTTTAAGAGCAGGGAAGGAAACCATTTCATTTTTCACACCAGAAGAACTCGACCCGTTTATTCCAGAGTGCCTTCGCAACGACCCGCTTTATGTTAGAGCCCGTGGCGTAGTACCAGTAGCTAAAACATTTGATGCTGCGTTTTTTGGACTCAATCCAAAAGTAGCGGAAGCTATGGACCCTCAGCAACGCTTATTCTTGGAAATTGCATGGGAAGCACTGGAACAAGCAGGGCATCTTCCCGAGCATTATAGCGGAAATATTGGTGTGTATGCGGGCACAGGAACAAATACGTATTACAAAAACAATATACTTCCGAATAAAGATTTATTAGCTAGAATAGGCGATTTTCAAACCAATACAGTTAACGAGAAAGATTATGTTTCATCAAGAACAGCTTATCACTTAAATCTTAAAGGACCTGCTGTAAGTGTGCAATCAGCTTGTTCTACATCTCTACTTGCCATAGCCGAAGCCGTAGATGCCATTAGAAATGGTCGCTGCGATGTCGCCTTGGCCGGCGGATCGAGTGTTACCGCTCCAATCAATAGCGGTCATTTGTATCAGGAAGGCTCTATGTTGAGTCCCGATGGTCATTGCCGTTCTTTCGATGAAAATGCAAAAGGAACCATTTTTAGTGATGGTGCAGGTGTGGTGCTACTTAAAAATTTAGAAGATGCAAAAGCCAATGGCGACATTATTTATGGCGTTATAAGAGGAGTTGGCGTTAATAACGATGGAGGCAATAAAGGAAGCTTCACCGCACCAAGTGTTGAAGGACAAGCAGGTGCTATTGCTAAAGCGTTATTTGATGCCAGGATAGAATCAGCAGAAATCAGCTATATTGAAACACATGGCACAGCAACTCCCGTTGGAGATCCCATTGAGATAGAAGGTCTGAAAATGGCATTTGGAAAACAGCCGTTTAAGGGCTATTGCGCTATTGGTTCCATAAAAAGTAACATGGGGCATCTTACTGCGGCGGCAGGAGTTGCTGGCGTTATTAAAACCATATTGGCATTAAAAAATAAAAAGATTCCAGCCTCTTTAGGTTATAAAAAAGCTAACCCAGTTATTGATTTTGAAAACAGCCCATTTTATGTTAATAATAAACTGAGCGATTGGAATTGTAATGGAAAACGTCGCGCAGGCATCAGTTCTTTTGGGGTAGGTGGTACCAATGTGCATATTATAGTTGAAGAATTTGAAACAAAACAAACAATTCCCGAAGGCGGTAAACCATTGCAAATCTTAACATGGTCTGCAAAAACGGAAAACAGTCTTGTAGCTTATAAAACTGCTTTAGGTAATTTTATAAAATCTTCAACAGCAACCAATCTAGCAGATATAGCCTATTCGCTTAGTGCCTCCAGGGCTCCCTTTAATCAACGCAGTTTTGTTTTGGCAACGGATGCAGAACATGCTGTTAGCCAATTATTGTCTAACGATACAGCATCAGTAAAGACTTCGGATCTAAAGATTGCACCAAACCATTTGGCATTTCTTTTCCCCGGTCAGGGCGCACAATATTTACAAATGGGAAAAGCCCTTTATGAACATGAAGCTGTGTTTCGTGAAGCGGTGGATACATGTGCTGAAATATTATTGAATACGTTTAATTTTGATATCCGACATATCATTTATCCAGAAAATAATTCGATTGAAGCAGAAAGCCGTTTAAAGGACACTCAATTTACGCAACCCGCTTTATTTACTATAGAATATGCGTTGTCTCAGCTTTGGATACATTGGGGCATTCAGCCTTCTTTACTTTGTGGCCATAGTATTGGTGAATTTGTTGCCGCTCATTTGGCTGGAGTATTTACGTTGAATGATGCGTTGATATTGGTAGCCGTTCGTGGAAAATTGGTGAGTGAACTACCAAGAGGCAGTATGTTGTCCATAAGAATAACGCTTAATGATTTGTCCCAAATGCTTCCAGAAACACTTTCGGTAGCTGCAGTAAATTCCGATCAGTTGTGTGTAGTTTCTGGGGAGGACAAAGCTGTTGAAGCATTTGCTAAAACCTTAAAGGAAAAAGAAATTCCCAACATGTTGCTTTTAACCAGTCATGCTTTTCATTCAACCATGATGGATCCTGTTATGGACACCTTTGAAACTGAAGTTGAAAAAGTAACGCTAAATACACCTTGCGTACCTGTTATTTCAACGGTTACAGGTAATTGGTTGAGCGATGCCGAAGCGACTGACCCTAAATATTGGGCCAAACATTTAAGGGCCACGGTTCGGTTTTCCGATGCGATGGAAACCGCGCTAGAATTTGAGGATATTGTTTTATTGGAAGTTGGTCCCGGTCGTGCATTAACCACGTTATCACAACAAAAAAAGAAAACGAAATCAGTAGCTTCAATTGCAAGTTTGGTAGTTCCTAAAGACAATGAGAATTCTTATCATACCGTATTAACTGCTTTAGGCCAACTTTGGCAAAAAGGCATAGAGCCTGATTGGAAATCATTCTATGAAAATCAATCCAGACAAAAAGTTTGTTTACCAGCTTATGTATTTGACCGCAAACCGTGTTGGGTAGATCCGCCAGCAATTAAAACAACCGCAGTTAGTAATATTTCAACCGAATTTAATAATCACGAAACCAAACAAATTCAAATGGATACCGTCGAACAGCCTAACAGAATAACGACGATTCTGGAAAAAATCTCAGATATTGTTTTGAATACATCAGGAGTAGAAATAGAATCGTCTGAGTACAACCATAGTTTTCTTGAACTTGGTCTTGATTCACTTGTTTTAACTCAAATGGCAATCACTTGTAAAAACGAATTTAATACACCAATTACATTTCGGCAATTAAATGGAGAATATAGCACCCCCAATCTGCTGGCTAACTATTTAGATGAATCTCTATCGTCAGAGCTATTAGCGACCGCTTCTTTAGCAGATGTATCAAATCAAAATGGTGCTTCATATGGTCCAGTTTCCACGTTAAACCCCAATACCGTTACTCAGAGTAATGGTTCTGCAATTGATATGATTGCCCAACAATTACAATTATTAGGGCAACAGTTGGAATTGTTAAAAGAAAACCAATCTAAAGCTTCAGTAGTCCAACAACCGATACCTCAAAAAGCAAAACCAGTAGCCAATGCGTTGTCTGAAACACTTTCAGAAGACAACATGAAAGTACACAAAAAGCCATTTGGGGCATCTCCTAAGATTGAGGTAAAAGCCACAAAAATAAATTCACATCAGCAAACATTTTTAGAAAAACTAACGTTTAGTTACAATAAAAAAACAGCTGGCAGTAAATCGTATTCCCAGAAACATCGCTCACACATGGCAGATCCTAGGGTAGTTTCTGGTTTTAAGCCCTTAACCAAAGAACTGGTTTATCCGCTTGTTGTTAAAAAATCCTCAGGCAGTCGCCTTTGGGATATTGATAATAACGAATATTTAGATGTGTTAAACGGTTTTGGCTCATGCCTTTTTGGTCATCAGCCCGACTTTATAACAAAAGCTTTGCATGAACAAATAGAAAGTGGTTACGAAGTCGGTCCCCAGCATCCGTTGGCGGGAGAAGTTTGCCAGCTACTATGTGAATTTACAGGACACGAGCGGGCAGCCCTTTGCAATACAGGGTCAGAAGCCGTTTTAGGTGCTATGCGTATTGCTAGAACTGTTACAGGTCGATCTCTAATTGTTGCATTCTCAGGAGCTTACCATGGCATAAATGATGAATCTCTAGTAAGAGGTTCAAAACAGATGAAAACGTTTCCGGCCGCAGCTGGTATTCTTTCTCAATCGGTGCAAAATATATTGATTTTAGATTATGGCACTGCCGAAAGTTTAGATATTATTCGGGAACGCTCGCATGAATTGGCGGCAGTTCTTGTTGAACCCGTACAAAGCCGAAGGCCCGAGTTGCAGCCGATAGAATTTCTTAAGGAGGTTAGAGCGATAACCAAAGCATCGGAAACAGTGCTTATTTTTGATGAAGTTATTACAGGTTTTAGAATGCATCCAGGGGGTGCACAAGCCTTGTTTGATATAAAGGCAGATCTTGCTACTTACGGAAAAGTAATTGGTGGCGGGATGCCTATTGGAGCTATAGCAGGTATCAGTAAACATATGGATGCATTGGATGGTGGGTTTTGGCAATATGGAGACAGCTCTTTTCCAGAGGTAGGCGTTACTTATTTTGCAGGTACTTTTGTACGTCACCCACTTGCGCTTGCCGCAGCTAATGCCACATTAACTTACATGAAGGATAAAGGAGAGATGCTTCAAAACAAACTCAATCTACTTACCCAAAATTTTGCTATGTATTTAAATAGCGCGTTTAAAAAGCGTAATTTACCTTTGGAAGTAAATTATTTTGGTTCGTTATGGCGATTGAAATTTATAGAAAACATACCCTACTCAGAATTGTTTTTCGTTGTAATGCGGGAAAAAGGCATTCATATTTGGGATGGTTTTCCTTGTTTTTTTACCACCGCTCATAGCGAGGAAGATGTACGCCAATTGCAAAGTGCTTTTATTTCCAGTATTGATGCGCTCATTTCTGCCGATATTTTAAAACCTGAACCAGATAAAAACGCTACAATTAAAAAAGTATCTTCTACTGAAACTTTAAACAAGCCACCTGTAGCCGGAGCGCGCTTGGGTATGGACGAATTAGGAAATCCAGCTTGGTTTGTTCCAAATGCTGATAAAGAAGGGAAATTCATAAAAATAAATTTGTAATAGTAAGTGATGATAACGTATTGCAAACGCTTAAATTTAATATCAGAAAACTTTAAGTAAGACATTAGTAAGTGGCAATAAAATTTAAAACATTGATAACATTGTAATATTTTTGAATTCTAATTGATGAACCCTCCAAACGTTTTAAATCAAATCGAAAACTTTAATCCCTTCGCAGGACCGAAGATTGAAAAAGTTATCCACACAACATCTTCACAGTCAGAAATATGGATTGCATGCAAATTGGGTGGTAGCGATGCAAATAGAGCTTATAACGAATCCGTTTCTCTCATTTTAAAAGGTGATTTACGCAGAGAAGCATTAGGTTATGCACTACAAACACTGGTACAACGGCACGAGTCACTTCGTGCTGTTTTTAGTACCGACGGAAGTTACATGAGCATTTTGGAAACCAGTCCTATACAGTTTAACGTTCAAGATGTTTCACTGTCAACTGCTTCTAAAAAAAGAGAAACCATTGCCGAATACCTATCAAAAGATGCCCACCATGTTTTTGATTTGGTTAGAGGCCCATTAATAAAAGTAGGATTAATAAAAACCAACGAACTTGAACACCAGTTGGTTATTACTGCCCATCATATAATATGCGATGGTTGGTCAATAGGTATCTTGCTACAGGAACTGGGTAGTCTTTATTCAGCAAAAGTACAGAATATGACCGCTGCTTTGCCGCAACCGGAAAGTTTTGTGGTGTTCTCTGATGAACAAAAAGAATTCTTGAAAAGTGATAACTATAAAAAAACCGAGGAATTTTGGTTACAGCAATACAAATCCTCTGTTCCACAGTTAAACTTGCCCACAGATTTTCCCAGACCCCAATTAAGAACCTATAAAAGTGAGCGTCTTGATTTTTCTGTGGATCCAACACTTATAACCGAATTAAAAAAAACAGGTGTAAAAGCAGGGTCCAGTTTTGTAGCTACCTTAATGGCGGCTTTTGAATTGTTTTTATATAGGCAAACCGGTAAAAATGATTTAGTAGTGGGATTACCAGCTGCGGGGCAGGCTTTATGTGGTAAAACCCACTTGTTGGGGCATTGTGTAAACCTATTACCGCTACGAAGCAAAATAAACGTAAATATTAGCTTTGTTGAATATTTAAAAATTCGAAAATCGGAACTTTTTGATGCTTACGAACATCAGCAATTTAGCTTTGGGCAATTGCTTCAAAAACTTGCCATTGCAAGAGATCCATCAAGAGTGCCCTTGGTGCCAGTTGTTTTTAATATTGATTTAGGAATGACAAACGATGTGGCTTTTACAGATTTAACCTATAAGCTTAAAAGCAACCCAAGAGCATGCGAGACTTTCGAAATTTTTTTAAACGCCACTGGAACCGAAGATGAATTTGTTTTAGAATGGTCTTACAATACATCGCTCTTTAAGGCAGAAACCATCAAACAGATGATGGTTGATTTTGAAAGTATATTAATTAAAATCATTGAGAAACCAGGCGATTCCATATCAAATATGGTTCGAGCAGATTATTTGGCTTATCACGAGTTGAATAAAACTAATAGTTCATATCCCAATTTGCCTCTTCATGAAATACTTAGAAAACAAGCTCAATTAGTCCAAAAAAAACAGGCGATAAAATTTGGAGAAACAACAATTTCTTATAAGGATTTAGAAGAACAGGTCAATCAATTAGCTCATCAACTGATTGAAAAAGGAGTGAAACCAGCTGATTTTGTTGGTGTCTCCCTACCTCGTTCCATCGAGCTTGTTATTGTGCTCATGGCTATTATGCGATGTGGAGCGGCTTATCTGCCAATGGATCCAAACTATCCGCGAAAGCGTTTAGAGTTTATGTTAAAAGATTCCGAAGCCCATTTTTTGATTACCACAAAAGCCCTTTCCCTTTCTTTGAATAGTTATTCCACCTTGTTTGCGGTAGAAGATTTATTTACAAATTTATCAAAACACCCTAAAACACCCACCAATATAAAAGTAGAAAATACCGAAATAGCTTATTTGCTTTATACCTCTGGGTCAACAGGAAACCCAAAAGGGGTAACTATATCGCATAAAAACTTGGTCAATTTTCTGTATAGTATGGCTCGCGAACCTGGTATTAGTGAATCAGATAAATTACTTTCAATAACTACCATATCGTTTGATATTGCAGGTCTTGAATTGTTTTTGCCTCTTATAAAGGGAGCAACTTTGGTGTTAGCGGATGATGAAACCGTAAAAGACACACGTTTAATGCTCGATGTTCTTCAAAACGAAAACATAACGATGTTGCAGGCTACGCCTTCTACGTGGCAAATGTTAATAGATTCTGGATGGGAAAAACCATTGGCGTTAAAAGCATTGTGCGGAGGTGAAGCATTACCAATGGCATTGGCAAAAAAAATACTAAAACAGGTAAACGAACTTTGGAATGTGTACGGTCCTACCGAAACTACTATTTGGTCTGCTACAAAGCAAATTAAAGCGACCGATGAATTAATTGCCATTGGCCATCCTATAGCCAATACACAATTATATGTTATTAATGAACAAGGTGTTTTGATGCCACCAGGAACCATTGGCGAGCTATGTATCGCGGGAGATGGTTTAGCTAATGGCTATTGGAAACGACCAGATTTAACAGCTAAAAAATTTATAACAAATGTATTTGATTCAACTGGAAATGCTAGGTTATATCGGACTGGAGATTTAGCTAGATTGCTTCCTACGGGAGAGGTAGAATGTTTAGGTCGGATAGATCAGCAAGTAAAAATTAGAGGTCATCGAATTGAATTAGGCGAAATTGAAAACGCACTTGATGCGCTTGAAACAGTGCAAGCATCCGTTGTGTTGTTAAATGCAGATCGGCTTGTGGCGAACGTGGTTTTAAACGAAGAAAGTGAAGAACCTAAAGATAAATTCAGTGCATGGAAAAAAGCTTTGGCCGAACAGCTTCCGTTTCACATGGTGCCACAAGAGTTTAATCTATTGAATGAATTTCCCAAAACATTAAACGGTAAAATTGATAGGAAAGAGTTGTTGGAATCATTGTCAACTAAAAATGTTT
Source organism: Hwangdonia lutea (assembly GCF_032814565.1). Lineage (GTDB taxonomy): Bacteria > Bacteroidota > Bacteroidia > Flavobacteriales > Flavobacteriaceae > Hwangdonia > Hwangdonia lutea. The sequence goes on along the minus strand of NZ_CP136521.1, from coordinate 1,045,994 downwards.
CAATTACCACAACAGCTCCGCGAAATAAAACCGAAGAAATAGTAGCTGCTATTTGGCAAGAATCCTTGGGGATCGATTCGATAGATATACACAGCGATTTTTTTGAGCTTGGTGGCCATTCCTTAATAGCCGTAAAAGTGATGGCGCTCATTGAAAAACAAACCGGAAACCGCTTGCCGCTATCTACATTATTTGAATATTCGAGTATAGAAAAATTGGCAACGTATATCGATAAGGGTAACCAACAGTCGCATTGGCATTCATTAGTACCTATAAAACCGAATGGGGATAAAACACCATTGTATATTGTACATGGAGGCGAATTTAATGTATTGATATTTCATGGGTTGGCTAAAAAAATAGATAAAGATAGACCTGTTTATGGACTTCAGGCAAAAGGATTAAACGGAATTGATGAGCCTCATGCCACTGTAGAGGAAATGGTGGAAGACTATGTTTCAGAAATTATTAGTGCAAATCCAAACGGACCTTATGCGCTGGCAGGATATTCGTTTGGTGGTGTTATTGCTTTCGAAATGGCTCGAAAACTTAAAGCTATGGGTAAAAAAGTAACAACAGTTGCTCTTTTTGACACATATATGTACCCCGGATTTTATTACACCGGCACCTTAAAAAGAATACTTATAGCAATCGTTTTTGGGTTTATGCATCCATTTTATATCATGTATTTACTCTTTAATAGAGCTAAGTTTTTTACCGGCAAAATAAATAAGAGAAATATAATAAAGATTAAAAATAAGGTTTTTGGTATAAGCTTGAAGAAAAATAATGAAAAAGAAAAACAAAGTCTGATACCTATCAACATTAAAATACCCTCCAATAAGTGGCCTTCCAGACTCGGTAAGATGCATCGAGTAGCCATGCGACGCTATCGTACAACCCCGCAGGATATAGAAGTTGATTTGTTTAAAACCATTGTGAATGATGTTTTTTTCGCCCACGACAAGAAATATCTCGGCTGGAAAAAAGTTGCTTTAAAGGGGGTTAGAAGACATTTAACACCCGGTAATCATCTCAATATGTTAATTCACCCTCATGATAAAGAATTAGCAACTAGCCTCAACCATGTTTTAGATACTAACGATAAAAAAAATTGAAGTAAGTTGTTTTGTAACAATAGAATTGATTTATGAAAAGCTATGGCAAGTGTCTTTAAATGATTGTTTTATAAACTATCTTTATCCAATTTATTAAGTGGAAGAAAAGAAAGGAATTTTTAAAACACAAACAATTCTACAAGTTTTAAAAATTAATTTTAAAGATGCTTTAAGGTTTTTTAAAAGCCCCAACATGCCACAGAATAACCGATGGGTCGTGTACAAAGTATTCTTTTCCCCAGTCGTTATAATTGATTTCTGAAATTTTTACCCCATTGTATTTTTCTTCCAGATTTCGTTTTTTTAGATTGGATAAGTGTTCTTCTACGTTATCAATTTCTAAGAAAACCATAGTATTGTCAATCCAATCTTTTATATGGGCGTCTTGCAGGTAAAACCCAAAATCTCCCAATTTAAAATATGACATCTTCTCTGAGGTTTTAATTTCTTCAAAACCAAAATCTTTATAAAATTGTCTTGAAATCGTATAGTTTTTTGCGCCAATAAAAGGTCTGATTGATTTGATTTGTGTTTTCATTATAAATGATTTTGTCGTTTTATAAAGTTAAAATAAACTGAAATGCTAGCTTAAATCTGTTTCTGTAAATGTTTTTGCTTCTTTTTTAACCTGCGCATTAATCTTAAATTGAAGCAATAAGAGCATGCTTATAAATGCTACAAAAATGATTATTAATAAAATTTTTATTTCAGGCATAATAGATGCTAAATCGCCTCCGTAAAAGGCAATTCTTCTAAAACCGCTTAAAAATTGGGTTACCGGAATAAATTGCGCCACATTGGTAATAAAACTAGGAATGGCTTCTGTGGGCCATGTAAATCCGCTTAAAATAAAAGCCGGTGTAGAAATTACCATTAATAACTCTGTGGCTTTTAATTGGTTTGGAATGGCAATAGAAAACAGCATGCCAATAAACATGGAAGCCAGCGTTAAAAGAATGGTTAATACCAACATTGGGAAATTAAAAATATCTGCGGTAATATTAAAATAAACAAAAAGCAGACTAATAAAAAGCCACATAAAAGGAAGCATGAGTAAAAACGGAGCCGCCTTTAAAAAAATATGATGTACTGACGATTTGCTTTTTTGAATAAGTTCGGCAAAATACCCATCTTCAAAATCTCGTGAAAACACCAATGCCATGGCTAAAAATATAACCTGTTGCATAATGGCGGCAAGTATGCCGGGTAACATAAAATTAACATAGTTACCGGAAGAGTTATAAAGTTTGTTAAAGTTGATTTTAAAACTTTCGTAAGATGCCATAGCTTGCGCAGGGTGAAGTCCTTGTTTTTTTAGTCCTTCTATTTCCATGCCAGCGTTTAGCGTCATTAAAACCATATTGATATTATTGCTCGCGGTATTGGCATTTAAAATATTCGCCATATTTAGATCCACTCGAATTTCGGGATGCTTTTTCTGTAAAATATGCTTTTCAAAATCGGTGGGTATGGTTATAACCGCAGCGTATTGTTTGGTTGGCATTTCTGCGCGAATATTGCCATCTGTTGGCCTTACATCTGCAACAAACAAACCTTCGTTGTCTTCAAGTGCATCAATTATTTTATCGGATGCCGGACTGCGATCTTCATCGATAATTACAATAGGAAGATCTACAACTTTTCCTTGTTGATATACATAACCAAATAAAATACCGTAGCCTATTGGTGCACCAAAAAAGATGGCGAGTAAAACACCATTCGAAAAAATGCGCTTAAATTCTACCTGAAGTAAGCTTATAAAATCTTTCATTATTTGATAAGTATTGTAGCGTTAATAAAAAACTTTTGTTCCGATACGTCTGTTGTTGGTACCACTTTTAGCTCGTAAATAGATTCGGATAATTGGTACAATGGTGCCGTACTTGTAATATTTGCGTATTGTGCCAATTGATTTATGGCTACAACTTTAGATGGCGTTTCTTCTTTTGTATACGGATTGATAAGCGTGAGTTCTTTGCCTACTTCAAAATCATAAATCTTTGATTCCGGAATTGTAAATCTAAAATAAACACTGTCGGTTTTATATCCATTAAACAAGGTAAATCCGGGTGTAAGCAATTCGCCTTCCTCCAAACTAATGGTTTCAATAGACATGTCTGCCGGCGCAATTAAATACTGCTCTTTGGATGCCGAAAGCACTTCTTCTTTGGCACCAAGCGCCCTGTCTAGCTGCCCTTTGGCTTGTTCTATTTGTTCTGCTCGGGCTCCTTTTTTAACTTCCGTACGTTTCGCCTCTAAAGCATCTACCTGTGCCTGTGCCATATCCAGTTTCATTTTAACTTCATCGAATTGCTGTTGACTTATTAAGGAATCCTGAAACATGTTTCGTAATCTATTATAAGATTCTTGTGCAAATTGCAATTGAGCCTTTCCTGCGTTTAATTGTCCTTCAATTTGATTTAATTGTTCGGTGGTAGCACCATTATAAGCCATGTTTAACTGCCCTTTTGCTGCTGTAATTGCACCTTCGGCCTGCATCATTTTTCCGAGAACCTCTGGAATATCCATTGACGCCAATGTATCACCTCGTTTTACGGTTTGTCCTTCTTGTACATAAATTTTATCAATTCTTCCAGGGATTTTACCGGTTACCGAAATGGTTTCAAACTTCACTTTTCCTCTGTTATTGGTTATTTGTTCGTTTTTACAGGAATGTAATGCGAGTAGCGCCATGGCACCTAAAATTATATTTTTATATATTTTCATTTTGTATTGTTTTTATAAGTTAGTAAGTCAGTATTCCTTTGGCATGTAGCAAATCTGCAACTGCACGTCTTTCGTTAAAGTAGGATTCTTGTAATTTAAAATTGGCTTTTTCCACATCGTTTAGGGCATCCAGCAATTCTGTGACAGACGCTAGATTGTTTTTGTATTGCTTATTAACCATTTCATAAGTATCGTTAGCCAGTTCAATTTCTTTTTGAACAATATATGTGTTTTGTTGCGATGCCTCATAGGTCAATTCTGCCTTAATGATGCTTAAATTAATCATTTCTTGGGCTTCGTTTATTTTTTCTTGGTATTTCAAGCTTTCCAATGCTGTTTTTTTGCTTTTCAATCTAGACGCATTTCCGTCAAAAACACGCCATTGTACGCCAACTCCAATAAACCACTTGGGGTCTAATAGGGATAAGTCGTCTTCTATAAACTCATAATGTCCTTTTACCGCTACTTTCGGAATAAAATTGCTTTTTTCCATTTTGGCTTGATAACGGGTGGCTTTTTCGGCTTCTTCCAAAGCCTTAACCTCGTTGCGTTTTTCAGTATTGGAATGGGAAACAATCGAAAATGATTCTAACTGCGGATTGAGCCTGCTTAAGTTTGCTTTGGTTTCGCCAGTAAGTTGATGAAGCACTTCGATTAATAAGATGTTATTGTGGTTAAATTCCAATTTTTTTGCTTCCAATTGCTGTTGGGCAAGCTCAATTTTTTTACGACTGATGGGAGTTGCCAAACCATTTTCAACTGCTTTTTTAACATAAATGGCTTGTTCATTCAAATAATTTTCGGTGTTGGTGAGTACTTTTTTTGAGGCTTTTACTAAGGCAAGTTTATCATAGGCTTCAATAATCTGCAAAGCCACTTTATCCTTTTCTGCCATACCAACAAAATTTAACGAAGTCTCTTTGTGTTTGCTCGCTTTTAACGCATTACTGGCTTCGAGCCCGCTAAACAATACCCAGTCTAAATCTACCGACGTTTTTAAAATGTTTTTATCTTGAAGATTGGGTGCGTCTTGCAACGGAATATTATCTGGAAACGGGCTGTTAAACGGTATGCCAACGGCGTCCTTTATAATAAGTTTTTGGGTCTCGATTAATAAGGTTTGTGTGGCATCATCAAAAGTAATGTCATCATTTAATCTCGCATAGCTTCCGTTAAATGTAATCTTGGGCAAGAATACCGATTTTGCCATTTGCTGATCTACTTTAGCTTGTTCGGAATCCAATCGATTGGTGTTGACTTTATGGTTTTTTTCAAGCCCTTTGTGAATTAAGTCTTTTAATACAGGGTCTAATTCTTGCGCCACAGTTATAGACGGAGCTATAACTAAAAGGGCAATCAATAAGAATTTTATCGAAGTATTGTTTCTGTTCATTGTAAATGATTTTTATGTACAATGTAAAGATAGGCATGAAACCGGTTATATCTTTTGACTTAAATCAAATAATGTAAGTTATTGAAAATAAAATGTTTAATTGGAATTTCTGATTAGTTTCCAGAACCGTTTTTTCTAATTCTGCTTAACGTTTCTTGGGTCATTCCTAAATACGAAGCAATATGACCCAGCGGTACACGATAAGCAATATCTGGAAATTCGGTAAGCATATAATCGTAGCGCTCTCTGGCGGTTTGAAATTGAATGGCATTGAGTTTATTTATCACTCTGGTAAGCATTTCTATGCTAATCAATCTTCCCATTTTTTCCATTTTGGGGTATGTATCGAAAAGTCTGTCTATGTCACTTTTAGAAATACGGTATAAAATAGAATCTTCTAAAACTTCTAAATAATACACACTCGGGCTTTGTTGAAAAAAACTATCTACACTCGTCATAAATTTACCAACACCAAAAAACCATTGTGTAATTTCCTTTCCGCCTTCATTAAGATAGTAGCTTCTGCCCATACCGCTTTCAACAAAATATAAGGCATTGCATATTTGACCTTGGCGAACTAGAATTTGATGTTTTGAAACAGATTCTTTCTTAAAATGAGCAATAATATCCTCCAATTCGGTTTGGCTAAACGGAATTAATGACACTAAAAAGTCGGAAATACTCATAAATAGGTATTGGCTAAAAAGAGGTTTAAGTATCAAATTTACTGTATTTACTTCGCAATATCAAGTCTTAAAATACACTAAAAATAACCTGCTAAAATTTTTTAAAAAAAGTTTCAAAAAAAGTTTGAAATTCAAAAAAAAGTATTTCATTTGCACCGCATTTAGCTGAACAAATTGAAACCTGTTTCTATGTTCGGGCTTTTGAAAATTAGGAAGTCATATTCAAAAGCAGCTTACCGATTAAGCAACCGAATTTTAAAGCTAACTTCCGCACTTACCACCATAGTTGCCAGTCAGCATAACTACGGCTTTGTACCAACTACACAAAGTCAGATTCAGATTTGATATAAAATAGTTTTTCCGTTTTAGAAACGCTGCGTTTCTTGTTTTTAACTTTTTAACAATCACTATTTTAAAACAAATAATGAATACTAAATATATTGATTTAATCAATCAAACTTTCGATTTTCCTCAAGACGAATTTAAACTTGAAGGAAACAAACTAAATTTCCATGATGTTAACCTCATGCAGCTCGTCGAGCAATACGGCGCCCCATTAAAATTCACCTATTTACCGCAAATATCCAACAATATTAATCGCGCTAAACAATGGTTTGCAGAGGCTATTGAAAGACACGAATATAAAGGTAAATACAACTATTGCTATTGTACAAAAAGCTCGCATTTTAAGCATGTGTTGCACGAGGCTTTAAAAAACGATATTCATATTGAAACCTCTTCGGCGTTTGATATTGATATTGTTGAAAACCTTAAAGAAGAAGGTAAAATAAACAATGAAACCTTTATTATTAGCAATGGGTTTAAACGTGCGCAATACATAACCAATATCGCAAGATTAATTAACGGCGGACATAAAAACTGCATCCCGATTATTGATAATTACGAAGAAATCAATTTGCTTTCGCAAGAGATAAACGGTAAGTTTCATGTGGGTATTCGTATCGCTTCAGAGGAAGAACCAAAGTTCGAATTCTATACCTCGCGCTTAGGTATTGGGTATAAAAATATTGTGCCTTTTTACAAAAATCAAATTCAGAACAGTGATAAAGTAGAACTTAAAATGCTCCATTTTTTTATAAACACGGGCATTCGCGATAATGCTTATTATTGGAATGAGCTTTTAAAATGTTTAAAGGTTTATACGAATTTAAAAAAGATTTGCCCCAGTTTAGATAGCTTGAATATTGGCGGCGGGTTTCCTATAAAAAACTCGTTGGCATTCGATTTTGATTACGCGTATCTGGTGGACGAAATTGTAAATCAAATTAAAGTAACCTGTGAAGAAGAAGGTGTAGATGTGCCAAATATATTTACCGAATTTGGCAGTTTTACCGTGGGCGAAAGCGGCGGGGCGATTTATGAAATTCTGTACCAAAAACAACAAAACGATCGCGAAAAATGGAATATGATTAATTCCTCGTTCATTACAACGCTTCCAGATACTTGGGCTATTAATAAACGCTTTATTATGTTGCCAATAAACCGATGGAATGATAGTTACGAGCGCGTTTTATTGGGTGGTTTAACCTGCGATAGCGACGATTATTACAATAGCGAGCAACACATGAATGCTATTTATTTACCAAAATACAACAAGGAAAAACCTTTATATATTGGCTTTTTTAATACAGGAGCCTATCAAGAAACCATTGGCGGATTTGGTGGTTTGCAGCATTGTTTAATTCCTACGCCAAAGCATATTTTAATCAGTAAAGATGCGGATGGAAATATAACTACAGAACTGTTTGCTGAACAGCAAAAAAGTGAAGACTTACTTAAAATTTTAGGGTACCATAAAAAACCTGAAACAAACACAACACAAACCATAAAAAACACAGAAGCTGATTTACAATTAGCAGATTTATAAAACAATGAAAACAAAAACTTACGCTGGAATTCCTGAGGAATTCGCAAAATTAGAAAGCGCAAAAATCGTATTGATACCGGTGCCTTATGATGGCACGAGCACATGGCAAAAAGGAGCAGATAAAGGGCCTGAGGCTTTTTTAAATGCTTCGGAAAACATGGAGCTTTACGATATTGAAACCGATACCGAAGTGTATAAACAAGGTGTGTTTTTAACCGAAGCCGTAACAGAAAGCAGTTCGCCCGAAACTATGGTTGACGCGGTGCATCAAATCGTAAAAAAGTATATTAAAAAGAACAAGTTTGTAACCGTTTTTGGTGGGGAACATTCCGTTTCAATTGGCTCTATTCGCGCGTTCAATGAGATGTATCCGAGCTTAACCGTATTGCATATCGATGCGCATGCCGATTTACGCAAATCGTACGAAGGCTCTACATGCAATCACGCTTGTGCCGTGTACGAGGCGAGCCAAAACACCAACCTTATTCAAGTGGGTATTCGTTCTATGGACGCTATTGAAAAAACCGTGATGGACACAGATAAAACATATTTTGCGCACGACATGGCGGTTGATGATTCGTGGATGGAAGCAGCAATCGATCAAATGACGGATAACGTTTTTATTACTTTCGATTTAGATGCTTTTGATCCTTCCATCCTACCAAGTACGGGCACACCAGAACCTGGTGGTTTGTTATGGTACGAAACACTCGAATTTTTAAAGCAAGTTTTCGAAGAAAAAAACGTAGTAGGGTTTGATATAGTTGAATTATGTCCGAATGAAAAAGATAAATCTTCAGATTTTTTAGCGGCAAAATTATACTATAAAATGCTGAGTTATAAATTTCAAAATGAAGAAGCCGATGAGGCATACGACAATACTTTTGATAACAACCAAGCAAATAAAAACAATTTAAAATACAACAATAACGATGACTACTAAAGGACCCATTTCTCAATTTATCGAAACCCATTATTTACATTTTAATGCGGCAGCTTTGGTTGATGCCGCAAAGGGTTATGAAGCTCAATTAGATGCTGGCTCAAAAATGTTGGTGTCGCTTGCAGGTGCTATGAGTACTGCAGAACTCGGTAAAAGTTTTGCAGAAATGATTCGTCAAGACAAGGTGCAAATCATTTCTTGTACAGGCGCAAATCTTGAAGAAGACATTATGAATTTGGTGGCACACTCGCATTACAAACGCGTGCCTAACTATCGTGATTTAACACCTCAAGACGAATGGAATTTGTTGGAAAAAGGATTAAATCGTGTAACCGATACCTGTATTCCAGAACACGAAGCGTTCCGTCGTTTACAAAAACATATCTATAAAATATGGAAGGATGCCGAGGCGAAAGGCGAACGCTATTTGCCACATGAATACATGTACAAAATGTTGCTGTCTGGTGTTTTAGAGCAATATTACGAGATTGATGTAAAAGATTCATGGATGTACGCTGCCGCGAAAAAAAATCTGCCTATTGTATGTCCAGGATGGGAAGATAGTACCATGGGAAATATTTTTGCAAGCTACGTGCTTAAAGGTGAATTACAAGCCAGCACCATGAAATCCGGGATTGAGTACATGACTTTTTTAGCCGATTGGTACACCGAAAATTCAAAAAATGGTATTGGTTTTTTTCAAATAGGTGGCGGTATTGCGGGCGATTTTCCAATCTGTGTAGTGCCCATGTTATATCAAGATATGGAGCGTCCGGAAACACCGTTTTGGAGTTATTTTTGTCAGATTAGCGACTCTACAACCAGTTATGGTTCGTACTCCGGTGCCGTGCCAAACGAGAAAATTACTTGGGGAAAGCTAGATATTGATACGCCCAAATTCATTATTGAAAGTGATGCCACTATAGTTGCGCCATTAATCTTTGCTTATTTATTAGGACACTAATGGAGGCAAATAAAATTGATAATATAGAACTAAAGTACCTCACGGTTGATGACTTTCAAGAGCTAAAGGAAGCCACCTTGGAATCGTATGGAGGCGTGCTCAATTCGTATTGGAAAAAGCATCATATTGAAGATTTAACGTCCATGTTTCCCGAAGGTCAAGTCGTTATTAAAATAGATGGCGATATAGCGGGTTGTGCCTTATCGCTTATTGTAGATTACAACAGTATTGACGATGAGCATACTTATGAAGACATCATTGGTGGAAAATCATTCAAAAACCACGACCCAAATGGTGATGTGCTTTATGGAATAGATGTGTTTATTAAACCACAATATCGAGGTTTGCGCTTAGGGCGACGGCTGTACGATTACAGAAAGGAACTTTGCGAAACACTAAATTTAAAAGGCATTGTTTTTGGCGGAAGAATGCCTAATTTTCATAAGCATAAAACCTTAACACCAAAGGAATATATAGAAAAGGTAAAGCGTAAAGAAATTCACGACCCGGTTTTAAATTTTCAGATTTCCAACGATTTTCACCCCGTTCGTATTTTAAAAGGCTATTTGGAAGGCGATACCGCATCCAACGAATATGCCGTTTTAATGGAGTGGGACAATATCTATTATACCAAACCAAATAAAAAGGCGGGTACCGTTAAATCCATTGTTAGGTTGGGTCTTATCCAGTGGCAAATGCGACCGTACAAAGGTTTGGATGATTTAATGCAGCAAGTAACTTATTTTATTGATAGCGTTGCAGCATATAAATCAGATTTTGCGGTGTTTCCAGAGTTTTTTAATGCCCCGTTAATGGCGGAGTTCAATCACATGAAAGAACCGGATGCCATTAGGGAATTAGCAAAATTTACCGAAACGATAGTTGATAAATTAAAGCAATTGTCTATTTCATATAACATCAATATTATTTCTGGAAGTATGCCAGAAGTTGTAAACGATAAGCTATATAATGTGGGCTATTTATGCCGAAGAGACGGCAGTACGGAGCGATACGAAAAACTACATGTTACCCCAGACGAAGCAAAGGTTTGGGGCATGCAAAAGGGGAATAAACTGCAAACCTTTCAAACAGATGCCGGTAAAATAGGCATCTTAATTTGTTACGATTCAGAGTTTCCAGAATTATCGCGTTTGTTGGCCGATGAAGGCATGGATATTTTATTCATTCCGTTTTTAACCGATACCCAAAACGGCTATTTCCGTGTGCGTTTATGTGCGCAAGCACGTGCTATTGAAAACGAATGTTATGTGGCTATTTCCGGAAGTGTTGGTAATTTACCAAACGTGAATAATATGGACATTCAATATGCGCAATCTGCCGTATTTACGCCTTGCGATTTTTCGTTTCCCAGCAGTGGAATTAAAGCTGAAGCCACTACAAATACAGAAATGATTTTGGTAGCCGATGTCGATTTAAGCTTGTTAAAAGAACTACATTCCTTTGGAGCGGTAAAAAACTTAAAGGATAGAAGAAAAGATTTCTACGATGTTATTAGAATTAAATAATCTATATCTTTATTTTTATAAAAACCCAATTACATGAAAAATAGAAACGATAATTTAAAACGCGTCATCGTAGATTTTAAAAAATTGACACCAGAAATTCTCGCCTTATTGGTTGAGAAGTATCCCGATGGTTACGACGATGATCATATAGTAACCTTTAGAAACGCTCAAAACGAACTAATTGAAGCTGTTGAAGTTATTACAGAAGACACTAAATACCTAATAAAAGTAAGTGCAAAACTAGAGGTAACTATGGAGAATTATGATGAAGATGACTATGAAGATTTTGATGATAACGATCCCGATGCTGTGCAAGACCCAGATTTAATTGATGAAGAATCTGAGAGTTTCGATTAAAGCTCTAAAAACATATAATGATATATTGTAACTTAATCTGAATTCAAAAATAAAACGTAGATAACATATTGGCTACTAGTAGTTTTAAGGCTAAAATTATTATAAGTAATTCGGACTTGTGGTAGGATGTTTTCCGATAAATTTTTCAATTTAATCTTAAATCTTTACAACAATGAAAACAAATGTTTTATTAAAATTAATAGGATTTACACTATCAATTTTTGCGCTTTCGGGATTTACAATGCTTTCAAATTCAAATATAAATTCAATCACATTATCCATTCAAGAAGAGATGGTTGTAAATACGGTTTATGATGGACACGAAGAATACGGCTATAATTTTATAGCCAAAAACAAAGAAGGCGAAGAATACACCATTACATTTCAAGAGATAAAAGAAGAATTATTAAAGGAATTCGACTTAAAATCTGAAACACTAATAGGTAAAAGCTTTAGCATTACCTATCAAACAAGAATAGAAACCAGTATTGACGATGATGGCTTCGAGGATGAAGATGAAGTTAATACCATAATCAAACTTAAAAAACTATAATATCTTAATAAAACATGTTGTTTGTCGATGTTTATTTAAACAATATGTTAAAATTCATGTCATTATAAACCAACAGGTTTATTAGTGCGTATATGCTAGTAAGATTAAATAACATCTTGCGCAAAAGTTATAATTATTAATTATGGGGCTTAGCCTCTAAACCAAATCTATTATAAACATTAAAAACTTTTAATTATGAAAAATTATCTTTTAGTGCTAGTAAGCATTTTTACATTAAGTTTTACTACAGTCACTAATGCACAAGACGAAATAACAGCAACAGCTGTTTATAACGGCTTTAATGGTGAATCCTATTCTTTTACCACAGTTGTTAAAGAAAATGAAAAAGCCAAAACCATAGAATTTAGCGATGTAAGCGCTGAAATTTTAAAGCAATTTGATTTAAAGTCCGATGCCATAAAAGGCGAACACTTTTTTATTACCTATGTGGTTGAAACAGAAACAACGACCAACGATGAAGGTGAAGAAGAAGATGTTGAGGTTTATGTGTTAAAAACTATCAAAGAAGCAGCTTATTAATTCATTTATCCATTGAAAGGGAGATTTCTCTTAAATCTCCTTTTTTTTTCCTTTAAAAATACTTCCCAAATAAAAACGCTGTAAACGATGATGTATTCTAAAGCGATAATCCACAAGTTTTCAGATTTATCGGATTTATCAACGTTTAAATACGCTAAATAACTGAGTATAATTACAAAACTCCACACCAAAGGAAATTTAAATTTGGTGAAAACCGATAGTATTAAAAGCGTTGCAATGTACCACGGATGCACCGTTGTGGCCGTAAAATAATAAAACGACAACACCAATAACATAGCCGTTATTAATTGAATTGTGGTTTTGTTTTTTCTAAAAAAAGTAAATATTAAAACTAATAGAATAACTATAATGGGCGTTATTTTTCCAATAACAGCAATTTCGTTATAACCTCTAAACGTGTATCCAATGGCCCTAGCGATGTAATACAGACTCGCATTAAACTCAAAATTATTAAACCATAGCGCTACCGTTTCAGTGTAATTTGTTGTAAATTCCGAAGAATAAAAAGGGAGGAATGAAAGGATTACTGTTGTACTTGTGATAACATAAAATGAATTCAATTTTGTTATTCCTGTGAAAGCAGGAGTCTTCTTTTCGTCATGCTGAACTTGTTTCAGTATCTCATCATTTTTACTATGAGATTTCTCATCGATTTGTGCTGTCGAAATGACATTGTGTTTTGTAAACCATTGCCAAAACAAAGGCAGAAATATAAGCGGAATCAATTTAACCGATACCGATAAGCCCAAAACAACGGCTGCCCATTGCCATTTACCAATGTGCAATAAATATAAACTCCATATTAAAAAGAAAATCATCACCCCTTCAAAATGAAGATTGCCAGTTAATTCGATAATAATAAACGGATTGAGGATATACCAAAAAATATGATATGTGGGTATTTTTAATTTTTCGAGCAGTTTTTTTCCGAAATATAATGTTCCAAAATCGGCAGCAATAATCAAAACTCGCATCACAATTACCGAACCTAAAATACTTTCCCCAGAAAATAACCCCGCAATAACAAAACAGAGTTGATTAATAGGCGGGTAATTGGTGTAGTGCCCTGCGTTTAACGCGCCCATGCCATTGTACAGTTCTTGGGCTTGTGCCACAGGAAATTCGTTGTTGCCAATAAAAGATTCTACCGTAAATAAATACGGATTAAAACCTTCCAATAACAATCTGCCGTCCCAAATAAAACGATAAAAATCTTGCGATAAATTGGGAATAGCCAAAATAAATACAGCTCTAAAACCAAAAGCTAACCACGTTAAAAACTTTATATTTCCTTTTAAAAGCTGAACCAATTTGTAAAATAAAAAGAACAGTGCTACATACAGCATTACAAGTTTTATGTAATCGGTACGAACCAAATCATAGGCAAAAGACGTATATAATAACAGACTTGCAAACGCAAGAAGTAATGGTGTTTTGTAAAGTTTAAAAAAAGCGGTATTAAAAAACATAGAGTAAATATAGGCTATTTGTTTGTCTGGTTTAAATCAATTAAACGGCTTTTTTAGTTTAAAATTTACAAAACATAAACCGTTATTAAATAAATATAACCTACTTATATTATGAAAACTTCAATCTTCTATTGGGCTGCTTTTTACGTGGTCATGACTTTTGTATATTCGTGTTCAAATTCTAATGATGCTATTGATGATTCCAAACCAACGGGTGACATCAATACTGTTGAAAACATTCAAATATTTCCTGCAAACCATCCTTTAAATTTAGATATTTCCAATAGTCCAGTTGATGTAAATTCAGATTTAATAATCAATAATATTGGAGCTCATAAAGGCATTTTTCCAGATTTTGGCAGTGGTGAATATCAAGGGGCACCCATCGGGATTCCCTATGTTGGCGTTAATGGCAATCAGCCCAAAGTGCCAATCACATTCAGGGGTAATGGTTACGACGGTAATTATGGTGCCGAGAGCGACCAAGGCCCTTTTCCCATACCATTAAACGCGCCCATTGAAGGCAACGGCGTGGGCGATAGCCATGTGATTGCTGTTGATGTGGAAAACGGGATGTTATACGAATTGTACAATGCCGCTCAAGTTGGAAACGGTTTTGAAGCCTCGTCGGCAGCTGTTTTTAATTTGAATACTGTAACGTTTAGACCCGACGGATGGACCTCTGCCGATGCGGCTGGTTTGCCTATTTTCCCGTTGTTGGTGCGTTATCCGGAAATTGAAAAAGGCGAAATAGACCATCCCATTCGTTTTACAATAAACCGCAGTAAAATTTACGAAGGTTATGTACACCCTGCAAAACACTTGGTTTCTGGAAATACGGGAGACGAATTATTGCCTTTCGGCGGCAGGTTACGATTAAAAGCAGATTACGATATAAGTAGTTTTTCTGAAACCAATCAAATTATTCTTATCGCCATGAAAAAATACGGATTGATGCTTGCCGATGTGGGTTCGGGTATGTTTATAATCGGCGCGCCACATGATAAATGGGATAATGATGATTTAAAGGAATTGCTTAAAGTTACCTTGGATAATTTCGAGGTTATTGAATTGGGGGCGATTACTTTAAATGATTAAATAGTTTAATTGCTATATTGAATTCAGTTGAATAAAAATAGAGTCAATTGACTTGATTTTACGAACGGATTTAGTTACATTCGTTCAATTCGTATAAAATCACAATTTTAATTATTTAAAACTTCACTATGAAAAACAAAAAATCACTTTTGATTATTTGTTTCATTTCATCCATGTTTTTGTTAGTCGCTTGCCAAAATAAGCAACCCCAAAAACAACCCAACATTCTTTTAATTTGTATTGACGATTTAAGGCCCGATTTAAAAAGTTTTGGAGCAAATCACATCATCTCCCCAAATATTGATAAACTTGCCAAAGAAGGTGTTTCTTTTCAAAGGCATTATGTTAATTCACCAAGTTGCGGGCCATCTCGTTATACCTTATTAACGGGTTTGTACGGCACGCCAAACAACAATGCGCTTTTTTTAAGAGCGAAACAAATAGCTGAAGAAAAAACAATTGCCCCAAGTATGCCTGAGTGGTTTAAAAAACATGGGTACACAACGGTTTCGGTTGGTAAAGTATCACATCACCCGGGAGGTAGGGGTGGTGCTAATTGGAATGATAGTACTATTATTGAGATGCCAAATACCTGGGATAAACATTTAATGCCTGTTGGAAATTGGCAGCATCCACGAGGCGCCATGCATGGGTTGGCAAATGGTGAAATTCGAGAAAAATCCGGTGAGATGGATGTTTTTCAATCCACTGAAGGCGATGACAATATTTACCCTGATGGAGCTATTGCCAATGCTGCTTTAAAGGAATTAAAAAGCTTGACATCAGAAAATAAAAAGCCGTTTTTTCTAGCCGTTGGTTTTATTAAACCACATTTGCCTTTTGGGGCACCCAAGATTTATTATGACAAATATGAAACCGTTGATTTTCCTGAAATAAAACATCCTGAAAAACCTGAAGGACGAACCACCTGGCACAGTTCCAATGAATTTAAGCAATATAACCGATGGGGTAAAAACCCAAATGAAGATGCGGATTTTGCAAACGAAATCCGCCGTCATTACGCTGCTTGTATAACTTACGTCGATGCTCAAGTTGGTAAGGTACTCGACGCACTAAGGCAAACCGGAGCCGATAAAAATACGGTTGTTGTGCTTTGGGGCGACCATGGTTGGCATTTAGGAGAGCATGCCATTTGGGGAAAACACAGTTTGTTTGAAGCGTCGTTACATGCGCCACTAATCATTCACGATCCAAGAATAGAACAAGCAGGTTTTAAAACCAATGCTATGGTTGAAACTCTAGATGTTTTCCCAACTTTATGCGATTTAGCAAGTATTGAAACACCCGGGTTTATTGAAGGTGTTTCGTTAAAAAATGTTATAAATAAACAAGATGCCGTGGGACACAATGTATTGGCTTACAACACGGGAGCTGTAACTTTAAGAACAGACACGCACCGTTTAGTGTTACACCATGATGGTTTTGTAGAATTGTATGATTTTGGAATTGCTGAAAGCGAAACTAAAAATGTAGCCGAGACACATCCTGAATTGGTGGAAAAGTTAAAACAGGAGCTTAAAGCGAAATGGGAGTAATGCTTTGCGTTAGGGATTGCAGTGGAAATCCTTTTTGTAAGGCACGAGCAAAAAGATTGCAGCGTAAAGCCCGACCCCGCTTCGAGAGCCTTAGCGAACAAGTGGGGTAACGCCCAAATAAAACTAAAAAAGCGCACTGTAAAAATGCGCTTTTAATAATCCCAAAAATTTTATAATGACGACTAACTCAAAATGATCAAATAATTGTGGATTGTCCTAAATGTATGTTTTTAAAATTTAAATTGGTTTCTTCTGGGTTGTTTATAAAATCTTCAATAAAATCGCCCACTTTTGTGGTGCTAATGTTATCGTATTTCATATTCAAATCCGGTGTTGTAATATGGAGCTTTAACGATTTATCCACAGCTTTTCTCACCAAGGCAGCTTCTTGGTCCAATCCGAAATGCTCGAGTAACATGGCCGCAGATAAAATGGAAGCTATGGGGTTTGCAACGCCTTTATTGGCAAATTTACCGTAAGCGCCGTGAATGGGTTCGAACATGGCATGTTTTTCGTTAATAGAGGCCGAGGCCAATAAACCAATAGTGCCAACAATTACGCTGGCTTCTTCGGATAAGATATCGCCAAACATATTTTCGGTTAAAATCACATCAAATTGCCTTGGATTTATAATGAGTTCCATGGCAGCGTTATCGATATATAAGAATTCCAGTTTAACATCTGGATATTGGGTTGCCAATTCCTGAACCACTTTGCGCCATAAACGAGAGGTTGCCAATGCATTGGCTTTATCGACCAGCGTAAGTTTGCGTTTTCGTGTTTGGGCTGCTTTAAAGGCTAAATGTGCAATGCGTTCTATTTCAAAACGAGAGTATTCGCAAATATCGGAAGCAGCATCGTTGGTCAGTTTTTTTTCGCCAAAATAAAGCCCGCCTGTAAGCTCGCGATAAATTAAAATATTGGTATCGCGTATTTGTTTGATTTTTAATGAGGATTTATTCAGCAAATCTTCATAAGCAATAACGGGTCTGATATTGGCATATAAATCGAGTGATTTTCTGAGGCCTAAAAGTCCGTGTTCCGGTCGTATTTCGGCATCGGGATCTATGTCGTATTTCGCACTACCAATGGCACCAAATAAAATAGCATCTGCTTTTTTGCAGATGCTAATGGTTTCTTCGGGCAGCGCACTACCAGTTTGCTCTATGGCGGCAGCGCCAACAAGCGCTTTGTTAAATGTGAAAATATGACCAAATTCCATAGCAATAGCCTTTAAAACCTTAACGGCTTGCGCGGTGACTTCTGGTCCTATACCATCCCCCGGTAAAACGGCAATATTTAGTTTCATTCTTTTTTATTTGATTCCCCGCTTTTGCGGGAATGACAATTTTAAAGGAACCTAGAGAAAAAACTCTAGGAATTCTTTCTCAATTAAGCTGAAATAATTTCTCTGTAAACTTTACTGTTTTCAATAATTTGATGAATATCGTTATCATCAACTTCTTTCTTTTTATCGGCAAAATCCAAAAAGTTAGTGTAAATTTCATCTAACTGAAGCTTCGTTAATTCGTAGCCTATATTTTTTGCTCGGTATGCTAGGGCAGCTCTTCCGCTTCGTGCTGTTAACACAATAGCCGATTCGGTTACGCCAACATCCTTTGGGTCTATAATTTCGTATGTTTCGCGGTTTTTAATCACACCATCTTGATGAATTCCCGAACTGTGTGCAAAAGCATTGGCACCAACAATAGCTTTATTGGGTTGCGTGTAAATACCCATGCTATCAGATACCAATTGGCTGATGCCATATAGCATTTCGGTTTGAATTCTTGTATCTAAATTCAAGTAAGGGTGTTGCTTTAAAATCATAACAACCTCTTCTAAAGCGGTGTTTCCTGCGCGCTCTCCAATACCGTTGATGGTACACTCTATTTGGCGTGCGCCGTTAATAACCCCTTCAATGGAATTTGCTGTGGCCAACCCTAAATCGTTATGGCAATGGCAGGATAAAATAGCTTTATCAATACCTTTTACGTTTTCTTTTAGGTACTTAATTTTAGCACCGTATTCGTGGGGTAAACAATAGCCCGTAGTATCGGGAATGTTTAAAACCGTGGCACCTGCTTTTATTACAGCCTCGCACACACGAGCTAAATATTCGTTATCGGTTCTTCCGGCATCTTCGGCATAAAATTCAACATCTTCAACAAAAGACTTAGCATAACTAACGGCTTGTACCGCACGCTCAATTATATCTTCTTGAGTTGATTTGAATTTGTGTTTTATATGGGAATCCGATGTGCCAATACCCGTATGGATTCGAGGTGTTTTGGCATATTTTAAGGCTTCGGCGGCTACTTTTATATCGTTTTCAACAGAGCGCGTTAAGCCGCAAACGGTGGCATGTTTTACAATTTTAGATATTTCTTCAACCGATTTGAAATCGCCTGGACTCGATACCGGAAAACCGGCTTCAATAATATCAACACCTAAATTATCAAGCTGTTCGGCTATAATTAATTTTTGTTCTGTATTTAATTTACAACCAGGGACTTGCTCGCCATCACGAAGCGTTGTATCAAAAATTTGGACGTTATTATCAGACATTTAGTAAAATATATTTTTGTATTCTTATACGAATGTATATTTTGGTTTCTTAAATAGGGAATTCAACCTGTGTTTTTTACGATGTTTAACTTGGTTTTTGAATTGTTAAATCGTTGAAAATAAGCTAATTAAGTGTGTTTTAGTAACTATGACAAAAGAGCAAAAAGATAATTTGTTTGTATTGGTAAAGTCGCTGTCTAAATCTGAAAAAAGACAGTTTAAACTTTATGTAGGAAGATTAGGGGTAAATGAAGATTCAAAATTCTTGATGCTATTCAATATTCTCGATAAGCTTTCGGTTTACGATGAAGCCGTTATTTTAAAAAAAGGCATCGTTAAAAAACAGCAATTATCAAACTTAAAAGCGCATTTGTACAAACAGATTCTTATTAGTTTAAGATTGAATCCGTCGCACCAAAATATTCGAATTCAAATCCGTGAGCAACTCGATTTCGCAACAATTTTATACCACAAAGGACTGTATAAACAAAGCCTAAAAATTTTGGATAAAGCCAAAACTTTGGCTATTAATAACGAAGAAAAAAATATTGCTTATGAAATTGTGGAGCTGGAAAAAATAATTGAATCGCAATACATTACGCGAAGTTTAAGCAATAGGGCAGACGAGCTTACCGTGCAAGCCAAAGCGCTAAGTTTGCAAAACGTTTTGGCCAGTAAATTGTCTAATTTATCATTGCAGTTATACGGTTTGTTTTTAAAAACGGGCTACATAAAAAATGATACCGAACACAAACGTATAACCAAATATTTTAACGACAGACTGCCAAAATACGACATCAATAAATTAGGTTTTAGAGAAAAATTATGGCTTTACAAAGCGTATTTGTGGTACAGCTTTTTAACCTTGGATTTTTTGGCCTGCTATAAATATGCCTCAAAATGGGTTGATTTGTTTTATGAAAACAAAGATATGATAAAGCTAAATCCTGTCTTTTTTTTAAGAGGAAATCATTATTTGTTGGAAGCCTTGTTTTATTTAAGACATTACGAAAAATTTAAAACTACCTTACTGAAACTGGAGGAAATTACTAAAGAAAAATGGTTTCCGTTGGATGATAATAACGAAAGTTTAGCCTTTTTGTATATATACAACAATAAGTTTAATTTGCATTTTATTGAAGGTAGTTTTACTGAAGGTTTGCCTTTAATAGACGAGGTTTTAGAGAAATTGAAAAAGTATAAAAACCGGATTGACGAGCACCACGTTATGGTGTTTTATTATAAAATTGCGAGTATGTATTTTGGTGCCGGCGAAAACAAAAAAAGCATCCAGTTTTTAGATAAAATAATCAGTAATAAATCCTTGCAAATGCGAGAAGATTTATTGTGTTTTTCCAGAATTTTAAATTTAGTCGCACATTACGAGGCTGGAATGGATTACAATTTAGATGTGTTAATTAGAAGCACCTATAAGTTTTTAATTAAGATGGAAGATTTATACGAGGTGCAAAAAGAATTCATCAAATTTTTAAGAGGTTTGGGCGATATTTATCCTCAAGATGTAAAAGCCGAATTTATCAAACTTCATAAAAAACTAAAACAGTTTGAGGACGACCCCTATCAAAGTAGAGCATTTTTGTATTTAGATATTATTTCGTGGTTGGAATCGAAAATTGAAAATAAACCTGTTGGTTTAATAATCAGTAATAAATTTGAAGCTCAAATTTTAAAAAATCAATAATTTTCAAAAAAAAAGAGCAAAAAATTTGGTTTATAACTTTTTCTAACTGAATATTTGTATTCACAAAGTTCAATAACTTATTGAAATGTTATCAAGAAAGGCGGAGGGAATAGACCCAGTGAAGCCTTAGCAACCTCCCGAATTTTCGGGGAAGGTGCTAAATTCTACTTTAACAATTATTTGTTTTAGATAGATAACCCAAAAATTGCATTCTGCAATTTTAATAATTTCTTTTTAACATTTTTCTATATAAGCATACCGTTAACGGTGCATTTTGACTTTTGATTTAATCAATTTATTAACTCAAAAAAACTAGAAAAATGAGTACTCAAAAATTAGCAACAAACGCTTTACATGCCGGACACGATGTAACTACAAATGCAGGAACCAGAGCGGTACCAATTTATCAAACCACATCGTATGTTTTTAATAATTCCGATCATGCGGCCAACCTGTTTTCATTAAAAGAATTAGGGTTTATTTACACCCGATTGAACAACCCCACAAATCAAATATTACAAGAGCGTTTAGCAGCCGTTGAAGGTGGTGTTGGCGCTGTAGTGTTTGCTTCGGGCGCATCGGCCATTTCAACAGGTTTGTTAACCTTGTTAAAAGCTGGCGACCATATTGTAGCCTCCAGTAGTTTGTATGGCGGTACTTTTAACCTGCTGAACGTTACGTTGCCCCGATTGGGAATTACCACAACCTTTGTGGACCCTTCAAATCCGGAGAATTTTGCCGAAGCCGTGCAAGATAATACTCGAGCCTTTTTTGCCGAATCTTTAGGAAATCCGAAATTGGACGTATTGGATTTAGAGGCCATTTCAGAACACTCAAAAGCAGCTGGCGTACCGTTTATTGTAGATAATACCGTGGCAACGCCTGTATTGTTAAATCCATTAAAGCATGGAGCGGATATCGTAATTCACTCATTGACAAAGTATATTGGTGGTCAAGGTACATCTATTGGAGGAGCGATTATTGACGGCGGAACCTTTAATTGGGCAAATGGAAAATTCCCTGAGTTTACAGAACCTTCAGCAGGTTATCACGGTTTAAAATATTATGAAACCTTAGGCGCAGCATCTTATGTTTTTAAATTAATTTTAGAAGGATTAAGAGATTTTGGTGGTGCTTTAAGTCCCACAAACGCCTTTAATATCCTCCAAGGATTGGAAACTTTACCTGTTAGAATTAAACAACATAGCGAAAATGCGCTAGAGCTCGCCAAATGGCTGGAAGCACAAGACGAAGTAGCTTGGGTAAATTACCCGGGGTTAGCGTCGAGTAAATATAAAAAACTAGCCGACAAATATTTGCCAAAAGGCCAAAGCAGTATCGTAACTTTTGGACATAAAGGAGGCTTTGATGCGGCTAAAAAAATAGCCGATAACACCAAATTGTTTTCTATTGTTGCCAATATTGGCGATACCAAATCGCTCATTATTCACCCGGCAAGTACAACGCATCAACAATTGGATGAAGCTGAACAAGCATCGGCGGGAGTATCATCGGATTTAATCAGATTGTCGGTTGGAATCGAGGATATAGACGATTTAAAAGCCGATTTAACAGCAGCTTTTAAAACGGTGTAACTAAAACGAATTTGAGACCTGTTAGGTTTTTGAAACCTGACAGGTCTTGACAAAAGAAAGGATAGAAGTATAAAAAAAGTTCCAGGTCTTTAAGGCTAAAACCACATTGGCGGATATAACCGCGTTAGGGATTGCAGTGGAAAGCCCACAGCCCGACGAAGGAGGTGCGAGGACTTGTAACGGAAAGCCCGACCCGATAGGGGAACGCCCAAATAAAATTAAACATTGAAACACCCATTGCAACATATCACCATTAAGGTTTTTGAAACTGAGAATAAGACTCAAATCCCTGAAATTAAATTAAGCTATCAAGTGTTTGGTAAGCCTATAGGTACGGCTCCCATAGTATTGGTGAATCATGCTTTAACAGGGAATAGCAACGTTGCTGGGGAAGATGGCTGGTGGAAAGATTTAATAGGCGATGGTAAAATTATCGATACCAAACTTTATACTATTTTGGCCTTTAATATTCCGGGTAACGGTTTTGATGGGTTTGTTATTGAAAACTACAAGGATTTTGTAGCAAAAGATATGGCCAACTTATTTTTAATAGGCCTTAAAACTTTAAAAATCGATAAACTATTTGCCGTTATTGGCGGCTCTTTAGGCGGTGGCATTGCCTGGGAAATGGCTGCCATAAAGCCCGACTTAACACAGCATTTAATTCCTGTGGCTACCGACTGGAAATCTACCGATTGGTTAATCGCCAATTGCCAGATTCAAGAGCAATTTTTGTTAAATTCTAAAAATCCAGTCCACGATGCCCGTATGCATGCCATGTTGTGCTATCGTACGCCGGAATCTTTTAAAGAGCGCTTTCAACGTTCAAAAAATGACGATTTAGAGATTTTCAATGTCGAAAGTTGGTTGTTGCATCACGGGAATAAATTGCAGGAACGGTTTCAGTTATCGGCTTATAAATTAATGAATCAGTTGTTAAAAACCATTGATGTTACAAAAAACAGAAAAAACGATTTTAATGTTTTAGAGAATATCAAAGGCAACATACATATTATTGGCGTTGATTCCGATTTGTTTTTTACAGCTGAAGAAAACAGGCAAACCCATAAGCAATTGGCGGTTACAAACCCCAATGTTACTTATAACGAAATTAACTCGGTGCATGGGCACGATGCGTTTTTAATAGAATACGAGCAATTGGAAAAAATAATAGAAGGCATTTTTGTGCCAAATTCTAAAAAGAAAAAAATGAAAGTATTAAAGTTTGGAGGAAAATCTTTAGCAAACGGAGACGGGTTACAAAAAGTGCTTTCCATTATTGAAAATAAAGTAAATGATGGCGAGAAAATAGCCGTGGTGGTTTCGGCAAGAGGCCATGCCACGGATGAGTTGGAAGCTATTTTAAATAAAGCCATAAAAGGTGAAGATTACAAGGCATTATTGCAAACCTTTAAAGCCTATCAAAAAAAACCTTTAAAAACCATTGATTTTTCTGAAGAATTTGCCATCCTCGATAAATTGTTTGAAGGTGTAAGTTTATTGCGCGATTATAGTCAAAAAACTAAAGATGAGATTTTAGCTCAAGGTGAATTGTTATCGGCTAAATTGGTGTCGGCTTTATTAATTGAAAGAGGTGTTAAGGCGAACGCCACAGACTCCAGAACTCTGATAAAAACCGATGAAAATTTCGGGAATGCCCAACCCATTTCGCAGCAAACCAAAGACAATGTTCGAAATTATTTTAAGCAACATAATGGCGAAACCGTTAATATTATAACGGGTTTTATTGCTTCAAATTCAAAAGGCGAAACCACAACTTTGGGTAGAAATGGCAGTAATTATTCGGCTGCTTTGTTAGCCAATCATTTAGATGCCGAAGAGCTTCAAAACTACACACATGTTAATGGTATTTATACGGCAAACCCCGATTTGGTTGCCGATGCCCAAAAGATTAGGGAGCTATCTTTTAGCGAAGCCAACGAGTTAGCTAATTTCGGAACCACCGTTTTACACGCTAAAACCATCATTCCCTTAGTCGAAAAAAATATCAGTCTTCGTATTTTAAACACCTTTAATCCCGACGACGAAGGCACGCTAATTTCAGCAAAGCCAAGTTCCAAAGAAGTAACGTCGCTCTCGGTTTTAGATAACGTGGCGTTGTTAAATTTAGAAGGCCGTGGCTTACTAGGGAAAATAGGCGTCGACGCCAGAATTTTTAGAGCGTTGAGCGACCATGGCATTAGCGTAAGCATTATTTCACAAGGGTCTTCAGAACGTGGTATCGGGCTTATTATTGATGCTGAAAAAGCCACCCAAGCCGTTATTGCCCTTGAGCGTGAGTTTGAGAACGATTTTTATTCGCAAGATGTTAATAAAATTGAAGTGATTGACGATGTATCGGTTATTTCCATTATTGGTATCGAGTTGAGTTCGTTCCACAAGCCATTCAATGCGTTGATTAAAAACCAAATTACGCCGTTGTTGTTCAACAATACAGTAACTGGCAGAAATGTAAGTTTGGTGGTTAAAAAAGATCAGTTACATAAGGCCGTTAATGTGATTCACGGTGAGGTTTTCGGCATTTCAAAAAAGATAAATATTGCCATTTTTGGTCACGGTGGCGTTGGTGGCGCATTGATAAATCAGATTTTAAAATCGAAAGATGATATTGAAAAACGAAAAGGCATCAGCCTTAATGTGTTTGCCATTGCCAATTCCCGAAAATTGCTTTTAAATAAAAATGGTGTTGATGCCAATTGGCAAGATGATTTAAAATCGACATTACAAGAAAGCGCGATTGCCCCTATAATTGCATTCGCAAAATCGCATCATTTGGAAAATTTAATTGCGGTTGATAATACGGCAAGTTCAGATTTTTATCAAAATTATATTCCGTTGGTTGAAGCTGGTTTCGATTTGGTATCGTCAAACAAAATAGCCAATACCATTTCGCACGATTTTTATTCCAACTTGAGAGTTCAATTAAAAGAGCACAATAAAGAATATTTATACGAAACGACTGTTGGAGCAGGTTTACCTTTAATTGATACCATTAAATTACTGCACGAATCAGGAGAAAATATCACCAGAATAAGAGGTGTGTTTTCGGGAACGTTGAGCTATTTGTTCAATAATTTTTCAGTGGAAGACAAGCCGTTTAGCGAAATTATTCAAGAAACCATTGACAAAGGATTTACAGAACCCGACCC
Organism: Hwangdonia lutea; assembly: GCF_032814565.1. Lineage (GTDB taxonomy): Bacteria > Bacteroidota > Bacteroidia > Flavobacteriales > Flavobacteriaceae > Hwangdonia > Hwangdonia lutea. The sequence continues at coordinate 1,020,120 of NZ_CP136521.1, read as the reverse complement.
GAGAGAAGATTTTTCAGGAAACGACGTGGCAAGAAAATTATTGATTTTAGCCAGAGAATTGGATTTGCAAAATGAATTTGAAGATGTTGAGGTGTTAAATTTAATACCGGAAGCGTATCAAAATATTTCTGTGGAATCATTTTTAAGTCAGTTGAATGTTTTAGATGAGCAATATCAAAAGATAAAAGACGAGCAAAAACCAGGACATGTATTAAGATATGTTGGCGATTTGTCGGGCGATTTGTCGCAAGACAAAGGGAATCTTGAAGTAAAATTGGTATCCATTCCAGAAGATAGTACATTGGGACATGTAAAAGGGAGTGATGCTATTTTTGAGATTTTCACTGAAAGTTACGGCGAGCAACCTATAGTAATCCAAGGCGCAGGAGCAGGTGCAGAAGTTACGGCACGAGGCGTTTTTGGAGATATTTTGAGGTTATCAAAACACATTAATTAAACCGTAACAGTTCCCCTCCTTGGAGGGGTTAGGGGTGGGTTTTTAAAACTTAAACATGCAAATGCGCTAAAATTAAGGATTAACAAAAACCACCACAGATAGGCGCATTAGGGATTGTAGTGGAAAGCCCACAGCCCGACGAAGGAGGTGCGAGGACTTGCAGCGGAAAGCCCGACCCGACAGGGGAATGCCAAAATAAATATTTAAAAAAATAAAAGTGAGTAAAAAACAATTTGAAACCGAAGCCATTAGAACGCAAATAAACCGCACCGAGTTTTTAGAGCATTCGAGTCCGTTGTACCTAACATCTAGCTTTGTGTTTGAAGACGCCGAAGACATGCGCGCCTCCTTTAGCGAGGAAAAACAGCGCAATATTTACAGCCGTTTTACAAACCCAAATACCTCGGAATTTGTCGATAAAATTTGTAAAATGGAAGGTGCCGAAAGCGGATATGCCTTTGCCACAGGAATGGCGGCGGTGTTTTCAACCTTTGCGGCACTGTTAAATAGTGGCGACCATATTGTTTCGGCGCGGTCTATTTTTGGTTCAACCCATACACTTTTCACTAAGTTTTTACCAAAATGGAATATTGAAACCAGTTATTTTAATATCAATAAACCCGAGACCATTGAAAGCTTAATTACACTGAACACCAAAATTTTATTTGCCGAATCACCCACCAATCCCGCGGTAGATATTATCGACTTGGAGCTGTTGGGTAGCATTGCCAAAAAGCACAATTTAATTTTAATAATCGATAATTGTTTTGCCACGCCGTACTTGCAACAACCTATAAAATTTGGTGCGCATTTGGTTATTCATTCCGCCACCAAATTAATCGACGGCCAAGGTCGTGTTTTAGGCGGCGTAACGGTTGGCGACGCCGATTTAATGCGCGAGGTTTATTTGTTTGCTCGAAACACGGGGTCCGCTTTATCGCCATTTAATGCGTGGACACTTTCTAAAAGTTTGGAAACCCTAGCGGTAAGAGTCGATAAGCATTGCGAAAACGCTTTAAAAGTTGCTGAGTTTTTAGAAACACATGAAAAAGTGAATTGGGTAAAATATCCGTTTTTAAAATCGCATCCGCAGTACGAAGTCGCTAAAAAACAAATGAAACTTGGTGGCAATATTGTTGCTTTTGAAGTTAAAGGCGGCATTGAGGCCGGTCGTGAATTTTTAAATGCCCTTAAAATGTGTTCATTATCTGCCAATTTAGGCGATACCCGAACCATTGTAACGCATCCGGCAAGCACGACACATAGTAAACTTTCTGAAGCCGATAGGTTGGAAGCCAGTATTACCGACGGTTTGGTTCGTGTTTCGGTGGGCTTAGAGCATGCCGATGATGTTATTGCGGATTTGGGGCAGGCTTTAAATTAAAAAGTTAATTTTTATAGGTATCTATTTTAACAGAAGAATCGCCACTCCAAATTTTAACCATAGTCCAAGGTTCTGGTTTTGAAGTCCAAAATGAGTGATTTTCGGGTAAGCCTAAACTTAAAAAACCTAAGGAGGTTAAGTATAAGCTGCCAGTACATATATAGGGTTCAGCCATTTTAGGTTGATGACCTGCAACTCCTATTTGTAACCAGCCTTGTTCGTTGAATGTGCCTTCGGGTTGATGCAGCCTTAATAATACTTTTGTTAATGCAGACCTAACTTGTCCTTCAGAGAGTTCTTCGGGTAATGCCTCCAAAAGCGCTAATTGAGATAACACTTGAAATGTTCCGAATCTATAAATGGCAGACCTTCCAACAATGGGATAAGTGCCTTCTGGGGATATTTGACGCTCTAAAATTTCAGCATAGCGTTGGGCGCGTTCCAAAATTTTCCCTTTTAACTTTTTTAAGGGATGATTTGATTCTTGTAAAACATTTACAACATCTATAAGCATGGGGTGTATTACAAAGGAGTTGTAATAATCCCAGTGGTAGTATTTTCCATCGGCATACAAACCATCTCCAACATACCATTCCATGTGCTTGTTTAGTGCATATTCAATACGTAAAAAATCAGCTTCTTTGTCAAATTTCACAAAAAAGGCTTCAACGGTTGCTGCAAATAAAAGCCAATTATTATAGGGCACATTATTTATGGACCTTACTTTTTTTAAGGCATTAACAACCATTTTTTTTGTTTCGGTTGGTAAGGGATACCACAATTGATTTGGTGCTCTTAAAAAAGCCTGTGCCAAAAAAGCAGCATCAACAAGAGGCTGTTTTCCTTTATCAAAATTCAAATAGTCTTTAGCGTTTGGGTTTACGGCGTTGCTTATGGCTTTGTGTGCAAGTGTTATGTATTCTTTACGAAATTGCCCTTCTTTAGTATGGGTTGAGCCTAATTCCAACCAAGGTGCTATTCCTGCCATTAACCTGCCAAAAGCTTCCAAACCGGCAAAAGAACTTCTATCGCCATACTCAAAACTGCCTTGTTCTACGGGCATAGTTTCTTTTAGCTCATCGTTCGCTAAAGCCTCTAAAACGGGTTTGGCCGTTTTTGTGAGTTCGTTAACCCAAACCGTTCGGTTATTTTGAGTAAACATATTCAAAGGGATAATAAATAGAATAAATATGATTGCTATTTGTTTCATTTTATTTTAATTTTTTTTGTCTGTACAACGCTTCTAAAAAGTAATAATCGGCATAATTTAAAGGCACATCAATTTCTACATCATGAGGAATACTTCCAACTGAGTGTTTCAATAAAAAATTGGCATTGGTGCCTGCATCGGCAAAATAGTTTGGGCTGCACAAATTTTGCAAAATGTCATCTGCAAAACTTTTATAATTATTACTGTTATCTTTTGTAAAAGTGCTTAATTCATACAAAGCTGAAGCTGTAATTGCTGCCGCCGAAGCATCTCTTGGTGTTTCATTACTAGCTGAAGCATTATAATCCCAATAGGGGATTTTGTCTTTAGGTAAATTAGGATGGTTTATAATAAAGTCGGCAATTTTTATGGCTTGGTTTAGGTAATTAGGGTTTTTTGTTTCTCTGTAACAAACCGTAAAACCGTATAACCCCCAAGCTTGTCCTCTTGCCCAGGCAGAATCATCAGAAAGCCCTTGATGCGTATTCCTGTTTAAAATCTCACCATTGGTAACGTCGTAATTGAGTACGTGGTACGAGCTGTTATCTGGTCTAAAATGATTTTCTAAGGTCTTATCGGCATGAGAAACGGCAATATTGTAATATGTTGAGTCGCCACTAATTTTTGTGGCATGAAAAAGTAATTCAAGATTCATCATATTGTCAATAATTACGGGGCAATTCCATTTTTTGTTGGCATTCCAAGATTGAATAATGCCAGCTTTTGGGTGATAACGGGTTGCCAAAGATTTAGCAGTTTGAACAATAACGCTATCAAATGTTTTTGAGACTGTTTTTTTTAAGGCGTTTCCGTAAGAACATTCCATAATAAATCCAACATCATGGTTGCCCTCCCAATATTTTATGGTGTCTAGTTTTTTGGTGTATTCCATGGCTAATTTTTCCCATTTTGTGTCTTCGGTTAAAAAGTTTAAATACCAAAGCGACCCAGCATAAAAACCACTAGTCCAATTATAAATACCAACTAATCTAACCTTTCCGTTTTCGTTTATAGTTCTTGGAATAAAATTTTTATTATTTATTTCAGGATATATTGTTTTGTGCATCTTAGAATACTGGTCTGCGCTTTTTTGTATAATGTCTTCGTAACGTTGGGTTTCACTATGGTTTTCTTTACACGTCTGATTTAAAATGATTAGACATAGTAATGAGGTAATTTTAATAAGTGTTTTCATGTATTGCAAGCTAGGTGATTTAAGTAAAAATAGTAATTTAGACTAAACAAGCTCAAAACAAATTCTTTTATAGCTGTTTAAAACACCGAAAAGCATTTGTGAATTATCTAGTTTTTTCAGTTTGTTTTAAAGAGAATAAGTAATTAACTATATTAGCACCATGCTATCCAAAAAAACAAAATACGGTTTAAAAGCGCTCACTTATATTGCCAGAAAAGAAGGGGACGAACCTGTTCGTGTTTCTGAGATTGCAAAAAGCGAAAACATACCTCCAAAGTTTTTAGAAAGCATTTTACTTACCCTTAGAAAATCGGGAATTTTAGGCTCTAAAAAAGGCAAACACGGTGGCTATTATTTACGGCAAGAGCCTACCGAGGTTAAAATGACCGATGTGATGCGTGTTCTTGAAGGTCCTATTGCCATGGTGCCCTGTGTGAGTTTAAATTTTTACGAAAAGTGCGACGATTGCCCCGATGAAGAAAAATGCAGCGTTAATAAACTCATGATTCAGGTGCGCGATAACACTCTTCAAGTATTCAGAAACACCACATTAGCAGATTTATCGGGAAATTAGTGTTGAGAATTTCTTAAAATTCAAACTATTTTTTTAGATAATTACAGTCCATTGTACTAAAATCATTTTCATATCCTTAAAAGTTGTTAAATATCTTTCATAAGAAAAAAAATATTTTACTTTTGTATCTCCTAGTAAATCTATAGGATTAATATAAAAATTCAAAACATATGATTATTGATGCTGTTTTAAATAGAAATAATAAGGATGTGAAAGTGATAGATATTAACAACCCGTCAGGAGAAAAGGTATCTGAAAAGATTGAAAAATCCGAAGAAAAAGTAAAACGCAGTCTCGCCAAAACAATAAGTTGGAGAATCATTGGTACGCTTGATACCCTTGTTTTGTCCTGGCTTATCACAGGCGAAGCAACCATGGCAGTTACCATAGCTTCAGTTGAGTTTGCATCAAAAATGGTATTGTATTTCTTCCATGAACGTGCATGGAATAACATAAAGTGGGGAAAGTAATGATAGACCAAAATCAAATAGAAAAATTAAACGAGGCTTTTAAAGAAGCATCACCTTCTGATATTATAAAAAAAGCTTTCGAACTGAATAAAAAAGCAGTGGTAACCACCAATTTCAGACCTTACGAAGCGGCCATTTTGCATGCTGTAAGTCAAGTGAAATCGAACATTCCGGTAGTGTGGTGCGACACCGGGTATAATACCCTGCAAACCTATAAACACGCGGAAGATGTTATTGCTAACTTAAACTTAAATGTGTTTTTATATGTGCCAAAACAAACCTCGGCGCACCGCGATGTGGTTTTGGGAATACCAAGTGTTGATGCGCCCGAACACGCCTTATTTACTGAGCAAGTAAAATTGGAGCCTTTTAAACGTGCTATGGACGAGCATAAACCAAACGTGTGGTTTACCAACTTGCGCCAAGGGCAAACGGCCTTTAGAAACAGCATCGGTATTTTTAGTTTAAGTAAAGATGGCGTATTAAAAGTGAGTCCGTTTTATTATTGGACCGATGAAAAATTAGATAGTTATTTAGAAGAACATAATTTGCCAAACGAGTTTAAATATTTCGACCCAACAAAAGCATTAGAAAACAGAGAGTGTGGATTGCATGCTTAATTAAAGTTAACAGTCACAGTCTCAGTAAACAGTTAAAAATAAAAAGAAAAGCATTTGTGAATTCGTAGCAAATGGAAAAAATAATAAAAATGAAGAAAGACACATCGCATATAAATTCGTTAGAAAACGAAGCCATTTATATCATGAGAGAAGTGGCAGCACAATTTGAAAACCCAGTACTGTTATTTTCAGGAGGGAAAGATTCAATCACCTTAGTAAGGTTAGCTGTAAAAGCCTTTTATCCTGCTAAAATTCCGTTTCCTTTAATGCATATCGATACAGGGCATAATTTTCCTGAAACCATTGAATTTAGAGACCGATTGGTTAAAGAATTAGGGCTGGAACTCATAGTAAGAAACGTTCAAGACTCTATTGATGAAGGCAAGGTAAAAGAAGAATCGGGAAGATACGCCAGCCGAAACATGCTACAAACCACCACGCTTTTAGATGCCATTGAAGAATTTAAATTCGATGCTTGTATTGGAGGCGCACGTCGTGACGAAGAAAAAGCGAGAGCCAAAGAGCGTATTTTTTCGGTACGTGATGATTTCGGTCAATGGGATGAAAAAAACCAACGCCCCGAATTGTTCGATATGTTGAATGGTGATATTGAACACGGACAAAATGTACGGGTGTTTCCTATTTCAAATTGGACAGAATTGGATGTTTGGTCGTACATCGAAAAAGAAAATATAGAAATCCCATCTATTTATTTCGCACACACCAGAGCCACTTTTTTACGAGACGGACTAATCTGGTCTGCAGATGATGAGGTGGTTTTTAGAGATGAAAATGAAGAGGTTTTAGAGCGTACCGTTAGATTTAGAACCGTTGGCGATATGAGCTGTACCGCAGCCGTCTTATCCGATGCCGCCGATATAAAAACCGTAGTGCAGGAAATTCGAGAAAGCACCATTTCTGAGCGTGGCGCACGTATAGACGATAAACGCTCTGAAGCGGCCATGGAAAAACGTAAACAGCAAGGGTATTTCTAGAATACAATTTTGTCATTTCCGGGTAGGCGGAAATCTTTTTAAAACAAATACAAATTAGGTTTAGAACCTAAATTATTATAAAAAATGGAAGTATTAAAAATTGCAACAGCAGGAAGTGTAGATGATGGAAAAAGCACCTTAATTGGGCGTATTCTTTACGATACAAAATCATTAACCACCGATAAATTAGAAGCTATTGAAAAAACCAGTAAACAGCGCGGTTACGATTATTTGGATTTTTCGTTGGCAACCGATGGTTTGGTGGCCGAAAGAGAACAAGGTATCACTATTGATGTGGCACATATTTATTTTTCAACAGCCAAAAAAAGTTACATTATCGCGGATACGCCAGGGCATGTGGAGTACACACGAAACATGGTTACTGGTGCTTCAACATCGCAGGCGTCCATCATTTTAATCGATGCCAGAAAAGGGGTGATAGAGCAAACCAATCGTCACTTTTTCATCAATAATTTACTTCGCATTAAAGATGTGGTTGTTGCTATTAATAAAATGGATTTGGTAGATTATTCGGAAGATGTTTACAATAAAATCAAAGCTGATTTTGAGGCGCTGATGAGTAAGCGTGATTATCAAGATCAGAAAATCACCTTCATTCCGGTAAGTGCTTTAAAAGGTGATAACGTGGTTAATAAAACAGATAAGATGCCTTGGTATAAAGGTGAAACGTTGTTAGAGCATTTAGAAAAAATTGATAAAGCTGATATTTTTAATATAGGAACACCACGGTTCCCGGTGCAATATGTTATACGACCAAAAACAGAAGAGTTTCACGATTTTAGAGGTTACGCCGGAAAAGTTTACGGCGGTAATTTAAGTGTGGGAGACGATATTGTGGTGCTGCCATCGCAAACAAAATCGAAGATAAAAGACATTTATTTTTACGATGAAAAATATGAAACCGCTTCGAGGCGTTCATCGGTAACCATCACTTTGGAAGACGATATTAACGTAAGCCGCGGTGATATGATTGTTAAAGAAAACGACTTGCCAACTATAGAAAAACAATTTACAGCCAATGTGTGTTGGATGGATTCAACCCAATTAACCGCTGGTAAAAAATATGTGGTTCAGCACGGAATCAATAAAGTTTTGGCGAAAGTAGATGCGATCCATCATAAAATAAATCCAGATTATTCGGGGATTGAAGAAGATGTAAACGGTTTGGGAATGAACGATATTGCTTCTGTAAGCTTTAAATTAAACAAGCCCGTTTTTTACGATGCATTTAAAAACCATAGAACAAACGGCTCATTTATAATCATCGATTCCCAATCCAACAATACGGTTGGCGCAGGTTTTATTCAGTAATAAAACAACATAATATAAACACTAAAAAAAACGCCTCTTTCATACGAGGTAAGGAATCTCATGCAAAGTTTTAGAACAGAAATAGAAAATCCAGTAGTTGAAAAAGACATTATTGAATTAGCCAATAAAATTGAGCTTTTCAATACTGGAAAAATTGACGAAGAAAAGTTTAGAAGCCTGCGACTGGCACGTGGTATTTACGGTCAGCGACAAGAGGGCGTGCAAATGGTGCGAATTAAGCTGCCATACGGCAAGTTGTTATCTAGTCAGTTGCGTACAATCTCTGATGTTTCAGATGAGTATTCCAGAGGGAGATTGCACATTACAACGCGTCAAGATATTCAAATTCACTATGTCGATATCAACAGAACGCCCGAACTTTGGGCACAATTGGATAAAGACGATGTAACCATAAGAGAGGCTTGTGGAAACACGGTTAGAAATGTAACGGCCTCCGAAACGGCGGGTATCGACGTTAACGAACCGTTTGATGTATCGCCTTATGCCGATGCGCTTTTTAAGTTCTTTTTACGTAACCCGATTTGCCAAGAAATGGGACGTAAATTTAAAGTATCGTTCTCGGCTTCGGACGAAGATACCGGCCTCTCGTACATTCACGATTTAGGGTTTATCGCTAAAATTAAAAATGGTGTTCGTGGTTTTAAAGTGATGCTTGGCGGCGGATTGGGCTCACAACCCAGGCATGCCGATTTGTTATATGATTTTTTAGGAACCGATAAAATCATTCCGCTTATGGAAGGCGTTTTAAGGGTGTTCGATCGCTACGGCGAACGTAAAAGTCGTGCCAAAGCGCGTATGAAATTCTTAATAAAGGATATTGGCTTAGATGCTTTTAAAACCTTAGTTGAAGAAGAACAAAATGCCATTGAATTTAAATCGGTTGTTATTGATGCCAAAGGATATCCGTATTCAAAACCTGTTGAAATCACGAACATTCCTCAAGTTGAAATTAAAGATCAAAACGCTTTTGAAACGTGGAAATCAACAAACCTCATTCCCCAAAAACAAGATGGTTATGTGGCTATTGGCATTAAAGTCCTTTTAGGTGATTTTTATACCGATAAAGCACGATTGTTAGCAGATTTAGTCGAAAACTACGCTGCTGGAGAATTACGATTAACATTGCGTCAAAACATCGTTATTCCATTTGTAAAACGAGAATTAGTGCCATTTTTCTACACCGAATTAGAAAAATTAGACTTTGTTGAAGCCGGTTATAATAAAGCCGTGGATATTACGGCGTGCCCGGGAACCGACACCTGTAATTTAGGAATAGCAAGCAGTACTGGGATTGCCGATGAGTTAGAGCGCGTTATAAAAGCAGAATATCCGCAGTATTTAAAAAATAAAGATTTGGTCATTAAAATTAGTGGCTGTATGAATGCTTGCGGACAGCACAATATGGCTAATATTGGTTTTCAAGGCATGTCTGTTCGCACGCCAGATAAATTGGTGGCGCCCGCTTTACAAGTGTTGTTGGGTGGTGGAAATTTAGGTGATGGACATGCGACTTTTGCAGATAAAGTTGTGAAAATTCCAAGTAAAAGAGGCCCCGAGGCACTGCGTAGAATTTTAAATGATTTTGAAGCCAATGCCAGCGGAAAACCATTTGTTTCCTATTATAAACAAAAAGGCGAAAAGTATTTTTATGATCTTTTAACCGACCTTTCGGATGTTTCAAACTTAACCCAAACCGATTTTATCGATTGGGGAAACACCGAAAAATATGTAAAGGAAATTGGTATTGGTGAATGTGCGGGTGTAGTCATCGATTTAATTGCCACGTTGTTTTTAGAGAGTGAAGAGAAAATTGAAAATGCTCAAGAATCATTCAATAACAAGGTGTATTCAAGTGCCATTTATCACGCTTACAGTTCTTTGGTTAATTCCGCGAAGGCGTTGTTATTGGCCGAAAATAAAAAGACAAACACACAAGCCGGAATCATTAGTCAGTTTGATGAATTATTCGTTGAAAGCGGAAGAATTGATTTAGGTGTATCTTTTTCAGAGCTGATTTATCAAATTAAAAAGCATGCGCCAACAAAAGATTTCGCATCAAAATACATAGAAAATGCCAATCAGTTTTTAGATAATGTAAGAGCTTTTAGAGAAGCTGAAAAAGAAATAAGTACCCTTCAAAAGAAAGCAGTTTAAAACAAAATGAACACTAAAGTTCCAAAATTAACGGTTGTAGGCGCTGGCCCTGGCGATGTGGATTTAATAACCCTTAAAGCTATTAAAGCTATAGAATTGGCCGATGTTATTTTGTATGATGCACTTATTAATAAAGCGCTTTTGGATTATGCATCAAACGATGCTGAGCTAATTTTTGTAGGCAAACGCAAAGGTTGTTATGCTTATCAACAAGATCAAATTAACGAGCTTATTGTAAGCAGGGCAAAGTCTCATGGGCATGTGGTACGTTTAAAAGGTGGCGACCCGTTTATTTTTGGTCGTGGTGCCGAAGAGATTGATTATGCCCAACAGTTTGGTTTAGAAACCTATGTCGTTCCCGGTATATCATCGGCCATTGCGGTACCAGCATATCAAGGCATCCCGTTAACAAAACGCGGTGCTTCAGAAAGTTTTTGGGTCATTACAGGCACAACCAAAGCGCATAAATTATCAAACGATGTGGCCTTGGCAGCAAAATCAACCGCAACGGTTGTTATTTTAATGGGCATGGGTAAACTCAGTGAAATAGTTAAAGTATTTTCAAAAGAAAACAAGCAAGATACGGCCATCGCCATCATTCAAAACGGGACAACCGAATATGAAAAATTTGGTGTCGGTACTATTAGTAATATTGAAAAAATTGTTGCGGAAAAACAACTGTCTTCACCTGCCATAATAGTTATTGGCGATGTGGTTAAAGAGCGCGTTGTTTTAAATTCTATTTATAAAGAATTTGCAACAGCTTAGGCCATGGAAAGAAATAATTTATATCCCATTTTTTTAAAAGCACAAAACCTTAACGTACTTATTGTTGGCGGTGGCGGTGTAGCTGAAGAAAAATTGAGATTCCTTTTAAAATCCAGTCCAGATGCTTGTGTAACAATGGTATCGCCAATGTTTAGAGAAGATACTTTATCTTTGTCAAATAAAGGGCAAGTTACGCTTATAAAGGATAAGTACCATAAGCGTTATTTAAAAGGAAAGCATATTGTTGTTGCAACGACTAACGTACCTAAAGTTAACGTAAAAGTTTACAAACATTGTAGAAAAAGAAGTATTTTAGTAAATGTTGCCGATAACCCACCGTATTGCGATTTTTATATGGGCGGTATTGTAACAAAAGGTAATGTAAAGGTGGCGATTTCAACAAACGGAAAATCACCAACAACAGCTAAACGACTGCGCCAATTTTTTGAGGATGTTATCCCAGAGAATGTAGACGATTTAGTTCAAAATTTAAATGAATACAGAAAAACAATAAAAGGAGATTTCGAGCAAAAAGTGGAAACACTAAACGAATTCACCAAAGGATTAATTGCAAAAAAAGAAGTATAAAATGATTAAAACAGATATACTCATTATTGGCGCTGGACCAACAGGATTATTCACGGTTTTTGAAGCTGGATTATTAAAACTTAAATGCCATTTAATAGATGCGTTGCCGCAACCTGGGGGGCAATGCTCAGAGATATACCCCAAAAAACCTATTTATGATATTCCCGGTTTTCCAGAAATATTGGCGGGCGATTTAACTAAAAACCTTTTAGAACAAGGGAAGCAATTCGAACCGGGGTTCACTTTAGGTGAACGTGCAGAAACCATAGAAAAACAAGACGATGGTACTTTTATTGTCACTACAAATAAAGGTACAAAACACCATGCGCCTGTGGTTGCCATTGCTGGCGGATTGGGTTCTTTCGAACCACGAAAGCCAGCCATTGAAGGTATTGCAGATTACGAAGATAAAGGCGTAGAGTACTTTATAAAAGACCCTGAAATGTACAGAAATAAAAAAGTAGTGATTTCCGGTGGTGGAGATTCTGCTTTAGATTGGAGTATATTTTTAGCCGATGTAGCTTCAGAAGTCACCCTAATCCATAGAAGAAACGAGTTTAGAGGTGCATTGGATTCTGTTGAAAAAGTTGGTGAATTAAAGCTATTGGGAAAAATCAATTTGATTACACCTGCCGAAGTAAAGGGTATCCACGGCAATGGTAAAGTTGAAAGTGTGACCGTTGTTAAAGAAGGTGAGGCACAAATCTTAGAAACCGATCATTTTATTCCGTTATTCGGTTTATCCCCAAAATTAGGCCCCATCGCAAATTGGGGATTGGAAATAGAGAAAAATGCTATTAAAGTAGATAATTCTTTAAATTACCAAACAAACATTCCGGGTATATTTGCCATTGGCGATGTGAATACTTATCCTGAGAAACTAAAGCTTATCCTTTGCGGTTTTCACGAGGCGACATTAATGTGTCAAGCGGCTTATAGAATTATCAATCCCGGTAAAAAATATGTTTTAAAATACACGACGGTAAGTGGTATTAACGGTTTCGACGGCACCCGTAAAGAAGCTCCAAAAGCTGTGGTTAGAGCCATTGAAGCTTAATATAATATTATGAGTTTATTTGGAAAACCCTTTAAATGCTTTAATCTTAAATTAAAGGACACTGTAGAAAACTTTACAAAGCAATTGTTTTATGCCCTTTTTGATGAAGAAGATCCTAAAGTGTGGAAGCAATTAAAGATTGATTTTCTTGAGATAGCCAATCAAGTCTGTGCCGAAGATAGGGCAGCTACTTGGGATGCTTTTTGTAAAGCCTTACCTGAGGTTAGGCGCAAACTCGACCTTGATGCCTTGGCGATTGAAAAAAACGACCCAGCATCAAAAAGTTTAGAAGAAGTTTATCTTGCCTATCCAGGGTTTCATGCCATCGCTATTTATAGAATTAGCCATGAATTATATAAAATAAACATGCCCATAATTCCTAGAATGATGAGTGAGTATGTGCACGGTATCACAGGCATCGATATACATCCGGGAGCTACTATTGGCGAATCGTTTTTTGTAGACCACGGTACGGGGATCGTTATTGGCGAAACTTCAGTTATCGAAAAAAATGTGAAAATCTATCAAGGCGTAACCCTTGGCGGATTGCAGGTTAATAAAAATTTGGCATCTACTAAACGACATCCCACCATTAAGGAAAATGTGACCATTTATGCCAATGCAACCATTTTAGGCGGCGATATCGAAATTGGTGCAAACAGTACCATTGGTGCCAATGTTTGGATTACAGAATCTATTCCGGAAAACTCATTGGTAACGTATAAAACCGAAATTAAAATAAGACCCAAAAAGAATGGCATCCGTTAACTCCATATTAAATCAAATCGGTAATACGCCTCTAGTTGAAGCAAGTCATATTGTTTCCAATAAAAACGTGAAACTGTTTTTAAAATTAGAAGGCGATAACCCTGGCGGAAGTGTAAAAGACCGCGCCGCTTTTAATATGATTAATGAAGCGATTAAAAGAGGCGACGTAAAAAAAGGAGGCACTTTGGTTGAAGCCACTAGCGGAAATACCGGTATTGCTCTCGCATTTATCGCACCACTTCTCGGGTTGAAAATGGTTTTGGTTATGCCAGAAAACTCTACCGAAGAACGTGTAAAAACCATGCGTGCTTATGGAGCCGAAGTTGTTTTAACACCTGCAGATATTGGGATAGAAGGCTCACGCGATATCGCTTTTCAGCTTAGGGACGAAAAAGGCTATGTGTTGTTAAATCAGTTTGAAAATGATGATAACTGGAAAGGACATTATAAAACCACGGGGCCGGAAATTTGGAAAGATACCCAACAGAATGTTACACATTTCGTGTCGGCTATGGGAACCACAGGCACCATTACAGGGGTTTCTAAATTCTTAAAGGAAAAAAAGTCGAGCATTCAAATTGTGGGTGCGCAACCCGCTGATGGTTCCAGCATACCTGGAATTAGAAAATGGTCGCCCGAATATGTGCCCAAGTTTTTCGATAAAAATAGAGTCGACCAAGTTATTGAAGTCACCGAACAGGAAGCCAAAGCGATGACACAGCGTTTAGCCAAAGAAGAAGGCGTGTTTGCAGGTATGAGTAGTGGTGGTGCGGTACATTGTGCTTTAAAATTGGCAGAAACTTTAAAAGAAGGCATCATTGTGGCCATTATCTGCGATAGAGGTGATCGATATTTGTCATCTTCATTATTTGAATAACAGTTTAATCGAGACCTGTCAGGTTTTGGAAACCTGACAGGTCTGAGAGAGTTGTAAATTAAGTAGGATAACAAAAATATAGTTAGTACTTTTGTTGCATAAATTCCGCGAAAGCGAATAAAAATAGTTCATAATCATAATTACTGTTATCAAGAAAGGTAGAGGGAATAGACCCGTTGAAGCCTTGGCAACCTCCCGACTTTTCGGGGAAGGTGCTAAATTCTACTGATATTTTAAAGTATTAGAAAGATAACGAAAAGTGAATTCTTAACTTTTCTTGATGACATAAATAGACCTGTCAGGTTTCCAAAACCTGACAGGTCTGGAAATATATAAGAAAATGTCAAATATCCATAACGCTTTAAAAGAGCGCATTTTAGTTTTAGATGGCGCCATGGGCACCATGTTGCAAGCTTATAAATTTACGGAAGATGATTTCAGGGGCGAGCGCTTTAACGATTATCCAACACCGCTGCAAGGCAACAACGATTTGCTGTCAATAACACAGCCAGAAGCCATAAAAACCATCCACGGAAAATATTTTGAGGCCGGAGCAGATATTGTAGAAACCAACACATTTTCCAGTACCACTATTGCTATGGCCGACTATCAAATGGAAAATTTGGTTTACGAGTTAAATTATCAATCGGCAAAAATAGCCAAAGAAGTTGCCGATAAATTTACAGCCAAAGAACCTCATAAACCACGTTTTGTTGCGGGTTCAATAGGGCCAACTAACCGTACGGCAAGCATGTCGCCCGATGTTAACGACCCGGGTTATAGGGCGGTCACATTTGATGAATTGCGCATCGCCTACAAACAACAAGTTGAAGCTTTAGTGGATGGCGGCGTCGATTTATTATTGGTCGAAACCGTGTTTGATACTTTAAACGCCAAAGCCGCATTATTTGCGATTGAAGAAGTTAAAGAAGAACGCAATCAAGATATTCCAATTATGCTTAGCGGAACCATTACCGATGCTTCGGGCAGAACATTATCGGGGCAAACCGCAGAAGCTTTTTTAATTTCGGTATCTCATATTCCATTGCTTTCTATAGGTTTTAATTGTGCTTTAGGAGCCAATTTAATGCAACCGCATTTAGAAGCCATTGCCAATAAAACCGATTTTGCTATTTCCGCGCATCCCAATGCCGGATTACCCAATGCCTTTGGAGAGTACGATGAATCACCAGAGGAAATGGGTGAGCAAATCGAGGAATATTTAAAAAAGAATTTAATCAATATCATTGGTGGTTGTTGCGGCACATCGCCTAAGCATATTAGCGTTATCGCAAATATTGCGGCAAAATATAAACCAAGGCAAGCTTTCTCCCTGAGCGCAGTCGAAGGGTCTTTTTAAAATTGATGTATGAAGATGAAAGTGAAACAAACTAAATATATGAAACTGTCAGGATTAGAACCGCTAATCTTGAACGAAAACAGTAATTTTATAAACGTAGGTGAGCGTACCAATGTAGCGGGTTCTCGAAAATTTCTTCGCTTAATTAAAGAAGAAAAATTTGATGAAGCGTTGGATATTGCCCGTCATCAAGTTGATGGTGGCGCTCAAATTATCGATATTAATTTTGACGATGGTTTAATTGACGGAAAAGAAGCAATGGTCCGTTTCTTAAACCTCATTGCTGCCGAACCCGATATTTGTAAAGTGCCTATAATGATTGATTCTTCTAAGTGGGAAATCATCGAAGCGGGACTTCAAGTGGTGCAAGGTAAATGTGTGGTGAATTCCATTTCTTTAAAAGAAGGCGAAGCCAATTTTATTTGGGAAGCGAAGCAAATTAAACGCTATGGCGCTGCCGTTATTGTTATGGCTTTTGATGAGGTAGGGCAAGCCGATAATTACGAACGACGTATTGAAATAGCCAAACGTTCGTATGATGTTTTGGTGAACAAAGTAGGTTTCCCGTCCGAAGATATTATTTTCGATTTAAACATTTTTCCTGTGGCTACCGGTATGGAAGAACACCGCAGAAACGCCCTCGATTTTATTGAGGCCACGCGTTGGGTCCGCGAAAATCTGCCCAATGTTAGCGTTAGTGGTGGCGTGAGTAATGTCTCGTTTTCATTTCGGGGAAATAACGGCGTTCGTGAGGCGATGCATTCGGCATTTTTATACCATGCCATTAAAGCAGGCATAAATATGGGCATTGTAAACCCTGCGATGCTTGAGGTTTATGACGATATTCCTAAGGATTTATTAGAACATGTAGAAGATGTCCTCCTAGACAGGCGTGATGATGCCACCGAGCGTTTGTTGGAATTCGCTGAAACCGTAAAAGGTTCAAAAACTGAAAAAACAGTCGATTTGTCTTGGCGCGAAAACCCTTTACAAGATAGAATTACACATGCTTTGGTTAAGGGAATTGACGCTTTTATTATTGAGGATATCGAGCAAGCCAGACAAGAAGTCGACAAACCCATTGATGTTATTGAAGGACATTTAATGATAGGGATGAATGTGGTTGGCGATTTATTTGGAGCAGGTAAAATGTTCTTGCCTCAAGTAGTAAAATCGGCACGTGTTATGAAAAAAGCTGTGGGTTATCTAAATCCGTTTATTGAAGCTGAAAAAACCGATGCCCAAGAACCGGTTGGTAAAATATTAATGGCTACCGTAAAAGGCGATGTGCACGATATCGGTAAAAATATCGTGAGTGTAGTATTGGCATGCAACAACTACGAGATTGTAGATTTGGGTGTTATGGTACCACCAGAAAAAATTATTGAAACGGCTATTAGCGAACGTGTGGATGCCATTGGATTATCGGGGTTAATTACGCCATCGTTGGACGAAATGGTGTATCTCGCCAAAGAAATGCAACGTCAGGAATTCGAGTTGCCTTTGCTTATTGGTGGTGCCACAACCTCAAAAGCACACACCGCGGTTAAGATTGATACGCAGTATAAAAATGCCGTGGTTCATGTAAACGATGCATCGCGGGCGGTAACTGTTGTTGGCGATTTATTGAATAAAAAATCAGCACACGAATACACCGCAAAATTGAAAGCGGATTATGATGATTTTAGAACCAAGTTTTTAAAACGAGGCAAAGAAAAATCATATATTTCGATAGAAGAAGCGCGACAAAGAAAATATAGAATTGATTGGGAATCAGCTGAAACTGTAAAGCCTAATGCCATGGGCGTTCAGGTTTTAAAACAATTAAGTTTAAAGGAATTGTTGCCGTTTTTAGACTGGAGTCCGTTTTTTAGAAGCTGGGATTTACACGGGAAATTCCCTGCTATTTTAAAAGATGACGTTGTGGGCGAACAAGCCACAATAATGTACAATGAAGCGCAGGAAATGATTAAAGAGATTATTGCAAAACAACTTTTAAAACCCAAAGCGGTTTTTGGATTGTTTGAAGCAAACTCGATACATGACGATGATATTTCGGTTAAGAAAAAAGGTGAAGAAATCGCTGTTTTTAGAACCTTACGCCAGCAATTAAAAAAGCGTGAAGGGATTCCGAATCATGCATTGGCCGATTTTATTGCGCCAGCAGAAACGGGTAAAACCGATTATATGGGCGCGTTCTGTGTGGGTATTTTTGGTGCCCAAGAATTGGCCGATAGTTACAGAGCCAAAGACGACGATTATAACGCTATTATGGCGCAAGCGATTGCCGACAGGTTTGCAGAAGCTTTCGCAGAATATTTGCACCACCAAGTGCGTACTAAACATTGGGGTTATGCGGCTGATGAAAATTTGAGCAACGACGATTTAATTAAAGAAAGTTACAAAGGCATTAGGCCGGCACCGGGTTATCCGGCGTGCCCGGACCATTTGGAAAAACAAACCATTTGGAAACTATTGGATGTTGAAAAACGAATTGGGGTTAAGCTTACCGAAAGTCTGGCCATGTGGCCAGCAGCAGCGGTTTCGGGGTATTATTTTGGAAATTCGGAAGCTAAGTATTTTGGGGTCGGTAAAATTACCGATAGCCAATTAACCGATTATGCAACAAGAAAAGGCATAGCCAAAGACACCGCCCGAAAATGGTTGCACGCTAATTTGGCGGGATAAAAAGCTCTTCCGATAACTATCGGATTAACCTCCTTATTTCTACTGCGCTCAGAGTGGACTTCGGGAGGAATGGATTGTGGAGATGTACATTATTAGACCTGTCAGGTTTTAAAAACCTGACAGGTCTGAGAAATTGGATCAAGAGTAAGCGTTCCCTCCTTTGGAGGGGCTAGGGGGGGGTTAGTGCAAGAGTGGCGCGTTAGGGATTGCAGTGGAAAGCCCACAGCCAGCCGTTTTTTCGGCGAAGCGAGGACTTGTAACGGAAAGCCCGACCGTGAGCGTTTCCTACAAGGTTTCAATAAAAACCTTGTAGGTATAAAGCGAAGGGTAACGCCCTAAAAAACAGCAATAAGATATAATTTGTGTCCCGAAGTTTCGGGATTGATTAAATACAATTAGAATAAATATTGATGCGATTTCCGCCTTCACTTCGACAAGCTCAGTGTGACACGAGGAAATGACAAAAAGGAATAAATGAAAGTAACAGAACACATAAAAAAAGCGAACGGAAAAACCTTGTTTTCCTTTGAGATTATCCCACCGAAAAAAGGGAAAAATATTCAAGAATTATATAGTAACATTGATCCTTTAATGGAGTTTAATCCGCCGTTTATTGATGTAACCACCTCGCGCGAAGAGTTTGTGTATATTGAAAAAGAAGGCTTGTTTGATAGAAAAACAACCAGAATGCGCCCCGGTACTTTGGGGATTTGTGCCGCTATAAAACATAAATATAATGTGGATACCGTTCCACATGTGTTGTGTGGCGGTTTTACCAAAGAGGAAACCGAGTATTTATTGGTAGATTGTCATTATTTAGGCATTAATAATGTGATGGCGTTGCGTGGTGATGCCATGAAAGGCGAGCAGTATTTTAAGGCCACAAAAGGTGGGCATACCTATGCGACGCAATTGGTAAATCAAATTAAGGATTTAAACTCCGGAAAGTATTTGCATGGTATTTTGGATGTTGATGATAAAGCCGATTTTTGTATTGGTGTGGCGGGGTATCCAGAGAAACATTTGGAAGCGCCATCAATGAAAAGCGATTTAAAACGCTTAAAGGAAAAGGTAGATGCCGGTGCGGATTATGTGGTAACACAAATGTTTTTTGATAACCAAAAGTACTTTGAGTTTGTTGAAGCCGCTAAAAAAGCAGGGATTAACGTGCCCATTATTCCGGGAATAAAGCCCATTGCCGTAAATAGGCATTTGCAATTGTTGCCGCAGGTTTTTAAAATAGATTTGCCCGAAACTTTAATTCATGAAGTTGAAAAATGTAAAGACAATAAACAGGTGCGTCAAGTAGGTGTGGAGTGGTGCATACAGCAATCTAAAGAGCTGTTGGACGCCGGTGTTCCTGTGTTGCATTATTACTCTATGGGAAAAAGCGATAATATAAAAGCCATTGCGTCGGCATTGTTTTAATAATTAAACTATTTTTGTCGGCTAAAACCTATTTATGCGCCAATTAATTTTATGTGTTTTCTGTTTAGCTTTTGGCTTTTCTTTTTCGCAAGATAAAACACATACATCGTACATAGATTTAAGTTATTTTAAAGGTAATATTGCCTTGCATAACAACGATATTTTGCATTTAATAAAAGAGCATCCCGAAGGTTATATTTTAAGTTGGAACAAAAAAACATACGGTTTTAACAAATGGGAACAGCGTTACAATTATCCCGATTATGGCGTGTCCTTTGCCTATCAGAATTTAAAGAATGATGTTTTGGGCGATGTCTCGTCGTTGTACGCCCATTATAATTTTTATTTTTTAAAACGTAACCTCATGTTGCGTATCGGTCAAGGCTTAGCGTTTACGACCAACCCGTACGATAAAGCAAATAACTTTAGAAACATTGCTTTTGGCTCTAAACTTATGAGCAGTACTTATGTGATGCTTAATTATAAAAAGGAACGCATTTGGGATAGGTTTGGGCTACAAGCGGGATTATCGCTTATTCACTATTCCAACGCGAATGTAAAAGCACCCAATACCAGTATAAATTCGGTAACTTTTAATTTGGGCGTTACTTATAATTTAGATGAAGAAACTTTGGAATATCAAAACACTTTAGATAACGATGATAACAAGTTCACCCAACCCATAAAGTACAATATGGTCTTTAGAAGCGGTATTAACGAAAGCGATGTGGTTGGTAGCGGCCAATTTCCATTTTATATTTTTTCTGCTTACGCGGATAAGAGGCTGAACCGAAAAAGCGCCATTCAATTAGGGGCCGATGTGTTTTTTTCCAACTTTTTAAAAGAACTTATTTATTATAAAAGTGTGGCCTTTCCGGAGGAAAATGTTGCGGGCAACGAAGATTATAAACGTGTTGGCGTTTTTGCAGGGCACGAGTTGTTTATTAATAAAACATCTTTAGTAACGCAATTGGGCTATTACGTTTATTACCCATTTGATTTTGAAGGAAGAACTTATTTTAGAGTTGGGTTAAAACGTTATTTTAGCGATAAATGGTTTGGAGCGCTAACTTTAAAATCGCACGGTGCCAAAGCGGAAGCTGTTGAATTTGGAATAGGAATTAGGTTATGAAAAAACTAATTTACATGGCAATATTATTTTTAGTTTTCGCTTGCGATAGCGAAAATGCCAACGACTGTTTTCAGAAAACAGGAAACATAATTCAAAAGGAAATAAGCGTTGATGCTTTTGATAAAATATTGGTAAACCGCGATATTGAACTAATCGTTAAAGAAGGCCCAACCCAAAAAGTAAGTATTGAGACCGGCGAAAATTTAATGAATGATGTTACGGCAATTGTAGTTGACGGCAGACTAACACTTACCGATAACAATACCTGCAATTACGTGCGCGATTACGGCATAACCAAAGTGTATATAACATCGCCAAGCATTACCGAAATACGCAGTTCCACACAATACGACGTGCGATCCGATGGGGTTTTAACCTACCCGAGTTTAACCGTTTTATCCGAAGATTACGGAGCGCCCGATACTTTTACCAACGGCAATTTTAGACTTCAAATAGATAATAATGTCTTCACATTGGTTTTTAATAATCTATCCAATTGTTTTATTTCGGGAAAAACCACTAGACTAAATATTACATTCGCAGCAGGTACCTCGCGTTTTGAAGGCCGCGAGTTAATGGCTCAACAGGTTGCTATTTGGAATAGAAGTTCTAACGATATGATTGTAAATCCGCAACAATCCCTTAAAGGCAGAATATCGGGAACTGGTAACGTTATTGCCGTAAACAAACCAGCAACAATCGAGGTTGAAGAGCAGTACAAAGGCCGTTTAATTTTTGAGTAAATTTTAGTGGTTTGTCGCTTATGACAGAATAAACCCGATAGCTATCGGGAGAATGACGAGAAATCTTTTAGCCATGAGATTCCTCTTCATTTATTTCGCAAAGTACTTTCAACCAAATTATATTTTGATTTCAGTAACCTTCGGAATGACAAACATTTTTTTTAGTATTAGCCTTTGTTAATTTATAAACTTTATGGCTTTAATTTGAAATGGTTTCAAACAACCCGACCGACTGTTTCGCAATTTCCAATTCTTCGTTTGTTGGGATGACCAATATTTTAACCTTAGATGTTTCGGTGTTAACGGCTTTTAAGCTTTTGGGTCTGCAATTGTTCTTTTCCGCATCTAATTCAATGCCTAAAAAATCTAAATCTTTGCAAATTTCTTGCCTCATAAATTGCGAGTTTTCGCCAATGCCTGCAGTAAACACAATAGCGTCCAATCCGTTTAAAATAGCAGCGTAACTGCCAATGTATTTTTTTATGCGGTACACATTCATTTGTAAAGCTAACTGGCAGGCTTTATTGCCCTTTTCAGCTTCGGCCTCAATATCCCTTAAATCGCTAAAACCGGTTAACCCCAACATGCCGCTTTCTTTTAATAAAAGTTTATTAATGTCGTTTAAATTATAACCTAATTTATCGGCCAAATAAAATGTGAAAGCGGGGTCGATATCGCCCGAGCGTGTGCCCATTACCAATCCTCCCAAAGGTGAGAACCCCATAGAATGGTCGATGCTTTTTCCGTTTTTAACCGCCGTCATACTGCAACCATTACCTAAATGAATACTTATGATTTTTGAATCTTTTTTTCCTAAATATGCAATGGCTTTTTCCGAAACATATTTATGGCTGGTACCATGAAATCCGTACAAACGAATGTTGTGTTTTTCTGAAAATGTTTTGGGAATAGCGTACTTATACACGTGTTCTGGAACAGATTGATGAAATGCCGTGTCGAAAACCGCCACTTGTTTTGCCTTTGGGAAAATAGTTTCGGCAACCTCGATACCTTCTAAATTTGGAGGATTGTGTAAAGGCGCCAATGATGATAATGCTTGTATTTTATCTTTTACGGCTTCGGTAATTTCAGTAGTGTTGCTAAAATGACTGCCGCCATGTACCACACGATGCCCAACAATATGAATGGCATCGGTAGATTTTATAACACCAGTTTCTTTATCCAAAAGTTGATTGGCCAATAACTCCAAACCGACTTTATGATTGGGAATGTTTTCAACAATTTCAATGGTATCATTTTCCGTTTTGAATTTGAATTTGGCATCGGTAAACCCAATGCGCTCAATTAAACCAGAGCACAAAATGATTTCTTCTGGCATTTGAAACAGTTGAAATTTTAATGAGGAACTTCCAGAATTTAAAACTAATACTTGCATAAATTAAAGGTCTTGTGATTGTATGGCGGTTATTATTACGGTGCTATAAATATCGTCGGCAGTACAGCCACGGCTTAAATCGTTAACAGGTTTGTTAAGGCCTTGTAACATAGGGCCAATAGCCAATGCACCGGTTTCGCGTTGTACGGCTTTATAGGTGTTGTTTCCGGTGTTGAGATCGGGGAAAATAAGCACGCTGGCTTGTCCGGCAACATCGGAATCCGGTAATTTGCTTTTTCCAATGCGCATATCTACTGCGGCATCGTATTGGATGGGGCCTTCAATTTTTAAATCTGGGACTAAGTTTTTAGCAATTTCGGTGGCTTTTCTAACCTTATCCACTTGTTCGCCTTTTCCTGAAGCACCGGATGAATAGGACAGCATCGCTACTTTAGGCTCAACGCCAAAATTCTTAGCGGTTTTTGCTGATGAAATAGCAATTTCAGCCAACTGTTCGGCATTGGGATTTGGGTTAATGGCGCAATCGCCAAAAATAGAAACACGATCCTCTAAACACATAAAAAATACGGACGACACAATATTAACACCGGGTTTGGTTTTTATAAACTGTAAGGCTGGTCGAAGCGTGTGAGCCGTAGTGTGCAATGCTCCCGATACCATACCATCGGCGTGTCCTTTGTAAATCATCATGGTGGCGAAATACGACACATCGGTCATGACATCTTTGGCCATATCCAAATTCACGTTTTTATGCTTTCTAAGCTCATAAAATGTGTTTACGTAATCATCAAAATGAGGGGATTTAACGGGGGAAACAATATTAATATCATCAATATCTAAGGCAATGTCGAATTTTTCAATACGTTCTTTTATCTTTTCTTTTTCACCAATTAAGGTGATGTTTACAACATGCGCATCAATTAATCTTGCCGTGGCGCGTAGTATACGTTCGTCGTAACCTTCGGGCAATACAATGTGTTTTTTGTCTTTTAAAGCGCGTTGCAATAAATTATACTGAAACATTCTTGGAGTGAAAATATCGGATTCGAAGGTGATTAAATCCTCAGATAATTTATCGGTATCAACGTGTTTTTCGAAGGTGGCAATCGATGTTGTAATCTTGTCGATATTCTCAGCGTATATTTTAGATTTTATTTTCCCAATGGTATTGGTCACGTGGAAAGTGCCTTCTTTGGCGCTAATTATGGGCACTACGCTCGAAAGTCCTTCAATTAATTTTAAAATGGGGTCTTCCGGAATTAATCCACCGGTTAAAATAATACCAGATATTTTTGGATAATTTTTAGAGATGTTGGCTTGTAGGGCGCCTAAAATTATGTCGGCCCTATCACCGGGAGTAATCACTAAAGCGTTTTCTTTTAAGTGCGTTAAATAATTACGCAATTGCATAGCGCCTACACTAAAATTGTCTATTTGATTGTTAATTAGGTCTTTACCAAAAAGAACGGTGCCGTCTAGTTTTTTAAAGATTTCTTTTAAAGTTGGGCTCGCTAAACTTTTAATTTTAGGAATAACACTAATATCGGTGCCGTTATTAATACGGTTTTTTAATTGTGTTTTTAATTCGGTAAGATAATCGGGATTAACTTTATTGGTCATTATCGACAATACATCCACTTCTTCTTTAAACGTGTCGTGAGCCAACTGCACATTGTCCACAATTTCCTTGATATCTTTACCGTCGCCTTGCGATACAATTATAACCGGCAACCCTAAGTTTTTGGAGATTAGAATGTTAATGTCCAGTTCCAAACTAGAATTTTCGTGCGAGAAATCGGTGCCTTCAACCAATATAATATCGAAGCGTTCTTCGAGGTGTTTATACTTTTTAATGATTTCGTCGATAACTTCGCCCGATTTTCCTTGGTTGTATAAATCCAGTACCTCGTTTCGGGTATAAACAAATGTTTTTTTGTAGTTGATATCAATTTCAAAATGCGAGATTACAGTGCTGATGTGGTTGTCCATTTCACCATCTTCGGTGTCTTCTATAATCGGTCTGAAATAGCCCACCTTTGCCGTTTTTCCTAAAAGCATACGCATTAAACCCAGTACGGCAACAGATTTTCCGCTGTTGGGTTCAATAGTCGCTACATAAATTCCTTTACTCATTTTTGATTATTTTTTTCCTTTGCAAAGATAGTTCTTTGCTTCCTTTACGAAAGATGATTTTTGTCATGCTTTTAAACTAAAAGTTATCTGTTTTCGAACCTAAAAAAAACCGAAACGATACTTTAAAAGTTATTCTGTGGTCAACTCCCTAAACAAAGTTTCTAAACTTGCATTTTTTTGATTGAGCTGAAGAATTTTTAACTGATTATCGTGTGCAAAATCAAATACATGAGAGCGCATGTCTTCGGTGGTTTTAAACGTAATTTCGTAAACAAAATCATAAGTGTTCACCACGCGATCTGCTTTTGGGAGTTTTAATAAAAAGGCATCTTCAACGCGGTAATCAAACTCCACAATAATGGTTTGCTCTTTGCTTTCACGAAGTTCTTTCAGCTTTTTATCGGCAACAATTTCACCTTTGTTGATAATGATTACGCGGTCGCACATGGCTTCAACCTCTTGCATAATGTGTGTGGATAAAAACACGGTTTTGGTTTTGCCAATACTTTTAATAAGGTTTCTAATATCTATAAGCTGGTTGGGGTCTAAGCCCGTTGTGGGTTCGTCTAAAATCAACACATCGGGGTTGTGCAATAGGGCGTTTGCCAAACCCACGCGCTGCCGATAGCCTTTTGAGAGTTGCCCGATTTTTTTGTGCACTTCGGGCGTTAAGCCAGTAAGCGCAATAACATCATCGATACGCGCTTTTGGCACCTTGTAAATATTAGCATTGAAGGCTAAATATTCTTTAATATACATATCTAAGTACAACGGATTGTGCTCAGGCAAATACCCTACACTTTTTTGTACTTGTTGTGTGTTTATGGTAATGTCGAATCCATTAACTTTAGCAACACCGTTTGTGGCGTTAACATAAGTAGTCAATATTTTCATCATGGTTGATTTTCCGGCGCCATTGGGACCTAAAAACCCAACAATTTCAGGTTTTTCAACCTTAAAGGATACGTGGTTTAATGCTTTATGATTTCCGTAAAGTTTCGAAATTCCTTCAACTTCAATAGACATATTTAAAATATTTATTCAAAAATAATGATTATCTAATATTATATTCGTTTTACTGTAAAATCTTTAAAACTTTTAATAAAAACGAAAAAAAGATTATATACTATTTTGATTTCTTGAAATATTATTTACTTTAGCCCCGTAATTATTATGTCAACAGTATATTATACATATTTTAACAATTGGTTTTATTTCTTTTTTAGCAAAAGGAACGAGGCATTGTATGTATAATTTATAACTATAAATTTTAATATGAGTCTCGATGAAAATCGGGACTTTTTTTATATATATGATAAAAACAGTAGCTATACAAGGTGTAAAAGGATCGTTCCATCATATCGTTTCTCAGCAATTTTTTGATAACGATGTAAAAGCTATGGAATGCTTGACTTTTGATGGCGTTGTTGATGCTTTAATCAATGGCGATTGCGATGCTGCAATTATGGCTTTAGAGAATTCCATTGCCGGATCCATTATACCAAATTACGCTTTAATTGATAACCGAAATTTACACATTGTTGGCGAACATTATTTAGATATTCAGCACAATTTTATGGCGCTTAAAGGTCAAAGTATTGCCGATATAAAAGAAGTGTATTCGCATCCTATGGCACTGTTGCAATGTAAAGAGTTTTTTAAGCAACATCCGCACATCAAACTGATTGAAGATAAAGATACCGCTGAGGTTGCACAACGCATTAATAAAAACCAATTAAAAGGTGTTGGCGCTATTGCCAGTGTAATGGCGGCCGAAATTTTCCAGCTCGATATTTTGGCACATAGCATACAAACCATCAAGCATAACGAAACGCGGTTTGCAGTTGTAAAACGTACGAATTCTGAGGTTGTTGAAGCTGAAATTAACAAGGCTTCCTTAAAGTTTGAAGCCAACCACAAACGGGGCAGTTTAGCAACTATTTTAAATGTGATGAGCGATTGCAAGCTGAATTTAACAAAAATACAATCGTTACCCATTATTGAAACCCCTTGGAAATACGCCTTTTTTGTTGATGTGACCTTTGAGGATTTTTCAGATTTCAAAAAAGCAAAATCGTTGTCAGAAATAATGGCAGATAATTTTAAAGTTTTAGGCGAATATAAAAATGCAAAGCTATGATTGAAGTCGCTAACCGATTACATACCGTTGAAGAATACTACTTCTCAAAAAAGTTGAGAGAAGTCAATCTGCTTATCGCTAGCGGAAAACCTATTATTAATTTGGGTATTGGTAGTCCCGATTTGCAACCACCGCAAAAAGTAATTGAGGCATTAACCAACGGATTGTTAAGTCCTAACGCCCATAAATACCAAAGCTATCAAGGGTTGCCGGAATTACGTGAAGCAATGGCAGTGTTCTATAAAACGCATTTTTCGGTAAACCTTAGCGCCAATACAGAAATACTGCCGTTAATGGGAAGTAAAGAAGGCATTATGCATATTTCGATGGCGTATTTGAATGAAGGCGATGGCGTTTTAATTCCGAATCCGGGCTATCCAACTTACCAATCGGTTACAAAATTAGTGGGAGCAAAACCTGTTTTGTACGAATTGGATGCTAGTAACAATTGGTTGCCCGATTTAAAAGCTTTAGAGCAAACAGATTTAAGCCAAGTGAAATTGATGTGGATTAATTATCCGCACATGCCAACGGGTGCGCAAGCCACCGAAACATTGTTTGAAGATTTAGTGGCCTTTGCAAAACGCCATAATATTTTAATAGTAAACGATAACCCATATAGCTTTATTCTTAACGACACACCAAAAAGCATATTAAGTGTTAAAGGCGCAAAAGATGTGTGTTTAGAGCTTAATTCGTTAAGCAAAACCTTTAATATGGCAGGCTGGCGCGTGGGCATGTTAGTGGGGAATAGCGACCAAATTAACCATGTTTTAAAAGTGAAAAGCAACATGGATTCTGGTATGTTTTACGGCATTCAAAAAGGGGCGATTGAAGCTTTAAAATGTTCTAAAATGTGGTTTAGTACTTTGAATAGTGTGTACCAGAAACGACGCGATTTAGTTTGGCAATTGGCCGATGCTTTAAAGTGTACCTACGATAAAAATGCCACGGGACTTTTTGTTTGGGCAAAATTACCTGGCAACGTAAAAGCAGAAGAATTTATAGATATAATATTGAAAGAGAACCACGTTTTTATAACACCTGGAACCATTTTTGGAAGTCAAGGTGAAGGTTATATTAGGTTTTCGCTATGTGCCTCAACCGAGGTTTTAGAAGAAGCCATTGCGAGAGTGAAATGAGTAAATAAGTATGCAGTTGGCAGTATTCAGTCGGCAGTTGCGGTTTCAGTCTCCTGCAAGGTTTTAAAAACCTTGTAGGTATTAATAAAAGTTTAAAACATACAACTCTTAACGCCCGAATAAAAGATCTCTTTCGGGAGTTAAGGGGCAGACAGGAAAATGAAAAACATATATATAATAGGTGTTGGTTTAATTGGTGGCAGTCTTGCTATTGATATTAAAAAGAATAATCCGGATATGGTTATTCACGGTATTAGCAGAAAAGATGCCACCTTAGAAACCGCTTTGTCACTTAATTTAATTGATAAAAAAGCGACTTTAGACGATATTGAAAATGCCGATTTGGTTATTGTGTCTATTCCCGTTGATGCCACGGTTAAATTATTACCAACGGTTTTAGACAAAATTTCGGATAACGGGTTGGTGGTGGATGCGGGATCCACTAAAGTAGATATTTGTAAAGTGGTTGAAAACCACCCTAAACGCAGAAATTTTTTGGCCATGCATCCTATTGCGGGCACCGAGCATTCGGGACCTAATGCGGCCATTCCAAACCTATTTGTTGGCAAAACAAATATTATTTGCGAAGTTGAAAAAACAGCCTTTAAGCTTCAAGAAAAGGCCTTGAAGTTGTTCGCCGATATTGGCATGCGTATGCGCTACATGAATCCGGTGGCACACGATAAGCACATTGCGTACATGTCGCACTTATCGCATATCAGCTCGTTTATGTTAGGTAAAACGGTAATCGATAAAGAAAAAAACGAACGCGATATTTTTGATATGGCGGGCAGTGGATTTGCCTCCACAGTACGATTGGCCAAAAGTTCGCCAGAAATGTGGACCCCGATTTTTAAACAGAACAAAACCAATGTTATTGAAACTTTAGAGGAATATATTATTAACCTGACGCATTTTAAGGAGTTGATGAAACAAGATGATTTTGATGCGATTTTTAATGAAATGAAAGACACTAATTATATAAAGGATATTTTAAATGGCATGGGTTAAATAGTTTTGAAGACAGAAGACAGAAGACAGAAGACAGAAGACAGAAGAAAATACGAAAGTTAAAAGTGGCATTTGCGGATAGTATTTGACTGCGGACTTACTTGCGTTAGGGATTGAACGGTGTGTTTGAGCTCCCCGACGCAGGAGGGAGCGAGTAGTGAAAGCCCGACCCTTGTGGTAACGCCCAAATTATTAAAATTAAACAGTAAAAATTAAATAGTAAACGGAATAGCTGTAGTGGCTAAATATTTAGGAAAAATGGAAAACAAAAAAGAAATGAGAACCTGGTTGGATGATTTAAAATTAGATCATCCGTTAGTAATTGCAGGACCATGTAGCGCAGAAACCGAAGAGCAAGTTTTAAAAATTGCTCACGAACTTAAAGATACCGATGTAAGTTATTTTAGGGCTGGTATTTGGAAACCAAGAACGCGCCCGGGGATGTTTGAAGGCGTTGGTTCTTTAGGCTTAAAGTGGTTGCAAAAAGTAAAGGAGGAAACGGGCATGAAGGTGTGTACCGAGGTGGCCAATGCGGCACACGTAAAATTAGCTTTAGAGCACGACATTGATATGCTTTGGATTGGTGCACGATCAACCGTAAGTCCGTTTATCATGCAAGAGATTGCCGATGCGTTAAAAGGCACAGACAAACCGGTGTTGATTAAAAATCCAGTTAACCCAGATTTAGCATTATGGTTAGGTGGTATTGAAAGGATTTATAAAGCAGGTGTTAAGAATATTGGAGCGATTCATCGTGGGTTTTCAACGTATGAAAAATCTAAATACAGAAATAACCCGGAGTGGCAGTTGGCTATTGAATTTCAGAATAAATTCCCGGACATTGCCTTAATTAACGATCCGTCGCATATTACAGGAAAGCGCGATATGATTTTTGATATTTCTCAAACCGCATTGGATTTGAATTTTGATGGGTTGATGATTGAAACGCACTACGATCCAGAAAATGCGTGGAGCGATGCCGCCCAACAAGTAACGCCTTCTACTTTGGTTCAAATTATGAAGGATTTGAAAATAAGAAAAGAAACGGATGCCGAAGCAGAATACATAACGGCTTTAAACAACCTAAGAGCCCAAATTGATGTGATTGATAATCAAATTATCGGGTTGTTGGGCAAGCGTATGGTTGCAGCAGATAGTATTGGCGCCCTAAAGAAACAAAAAAACGTTGCCGTATTACAAAGCAAACGTTGGAACGAAATTTTAGGTAAAATGGTTTTAGAGGGACAAGACCACGGATTAAGTGAAGAGTTTATTTTAAAAATGTTTAAAGCCATTCACCAAGAGTCTATTAATCATCAAGAGAAGATAATTAAAGGCTAATATTTGTAAACAAAAAAGCTGTCTAAAAAAGTAACCTCAATGTCATATTGAGCTTGTCGAAATATTTTAACTTACTAATAATCAAAATTAGTTTCGACAAGCTCAACATGACAAAGTGAATTACCATAACTTTTTTAGACAGCCCTTTTTATAGATAAAAACGCTGTTATTTGTTTCTTTTAAATATATAACGGGTTATAAAAATGCCTTGGTTATCGCCTTTACCGGCACTTTCTACAGCACTAGTTACAAAAGCAAGATCCCAACCTTCTTCAATCATGGTGTTGATTTTAGAAGTAATTATGGCATCATTTGCAGCTATATTTTGAAAGCGGATGCCACCAAGATTAAAGAAATTTAATAATTTGGTTTCATCGAAATCTTTAACTCTTATGTCGCCACGTTTCGATTTATTACGGGTGTTATCGTCTTCGGTTTGGGTGGTGGTGTATTCCTTGTAATCTTTCTCTTCATTAGCGCTAACAATTCTTGAACGTCCCAAACCATTGGGGACAATTGATTCTACGCTAGTTACCACTTTGTACTCTACTTGGGCATTGGAATCGATAAAGGTGAAAAGGCAAATGGCCAAAACAATAAGTAATTTTTTCATGTTGTTGATTTTTGTTAAAAATTAATATTGGCAAGAATATCAAATATCTATACCAAAAAAAATATTTTTTAGCTTTACTTTTGAAAAAATTATGACAGGACGCGTATATAAATCTACAGGAAGCTGGTACACAGTTAAAACCGCATTGGGTGAAACGTACCAATGCCGCATTAAAGGTAAATTTCGGATTAAGGGTATAAAAAGCACCAACCCTATTGCTGTGGGTGATATCGTGGATTTTGAATTGGAAACCGACCAAAACCAAGAATCGGGTATTATTTATAATATTCACGATCGAACCAACTATATTGTTAGAAAATCGGTAAATCTATCAAAGCAAACCCATATTATTTCGGCGAATATCGATCAGGTTTTTTTAATGATTACCATAAACAATCCGCCTACCCTAACCAGTTTTATAGATCGGTTTTTGGTAACCGCCGAGGCGTATTCCATTAAAACCATTTTACTGTTTAATAAAATTGACACCTATGACGAAGACACACTTAACGAGGTAAAATACCTCGCGCACATTTATAGAAAAATTGGTTACGAATGCATTGGGGTTTCTGCCGTTACAGGAAAAAATGTTGATAAGGTAAAAGCCTTAATGCACGGTAAAGTTAGCGTGTTTTCCGGCCATTCTGGCGTTGGTAAATCCACACTTATAAATACTATTGAACCGTCGTTAAACATTAAAACAAAAGAAATTTCAACCCAACATAACCAAGGGCAACATACCACGACATTTGCCGAAATGTTCGATTTGAGTTTCGATGCAAAAATTATAGATACGCCCGGAATAAAAGGTTTTGGCGTGGTGGATATGGACAAAGAAGAAGTAGGCGATTATTTTCCCGAAATATTCAAGTTAAAACAAGATTGCAAATTCAATAATTGTTTACACACCAAAGAACCAAATTGCGCCGTAAAAAAAGCGTTGGATAATGACGAGATAGCCTTTTCGCGCTATCGCAGTTATTTGCAGATTATTGAAGGCGAAGACGAACATTACAGAACCGATGTTTGGGATAAAGAATAATTTTTTTTCATAATAAAAATAGATTTTGATATATGAAGCGTTGTTTGTTTCTTGCTATTGTGGCTATAATTTCGGTAAGTTGTTTAAAGAAGAAAACCGAAAAATCAGCAAAACCCAATTCTGTTGAAACACCGGAAACATCCAAGTTAAACACGCTGTTCAAACCAGGGGAACAAGGCTATGCCTGTTTTAGAATACCAGCTGTAATAACTACTAATAACGGATCTGTTATAGCGTTTAGCGAAGCTCGAAAATCGGGATGTTCGGATACGGGGGATATTGATTTGGTAATGAAAAAATCTACGGATAATGGTGTAACTTGGAGTGCACTACAAGTGATTTGGGACGATAACGACAACGTATGTGGAAACCCCGCTCCGGTACTCGATACGGAAACGGGAACTGTTCATTTACTGGCAACGTGGAATAATGGCAAAGACCACGAATCTGAAATTATTAACGGCACAAGTATAGACAGTAGATTGGTTTACCAGCTCACTTCAATAGATGACGGACAAACATGGTCTGAACCCAAAAACATTACCGCAAGTGTAAAAAAGCCTAATTGGACTTGGTATGCTACGGGGCCTGTGCACAGTATTCAATTAAAAAAAGGAAGACACAAAGGCCGATTGGTAATTCCTTGCGATCACATTGAAAAGGATACTAAAAAATATTTTTCGCATGTGTTTTATTCCGACGACCACGGTGTTTCATGGAAGCTTGGAGGTACAACGCCTTCCGATCAGGTTAATGAATGTACCGTTGCCGAATTATCCAATGGTGATTTGTTGTTAAACATGCGTAACTATAACAGAGAGGCCATTAAGTCGAGGCAAATAGCGATTAGTAAAGACGGAGGAGATACGTGGGTTAATCAAAAATTTGATACAGAATTACCAGAACCAAGGTGTCAAGGAGCATTGTTATCGGTAAAAAATAAAGCTAAAAACATCTTGCTATTTACAAATCCAGCCGATTCAATATCCAGAGTAAATATGACACTTTCGGTAAGTTTTGATGAGGGTTTAAGTTGGGATAAAAAGCTTCCGATTTACCCATCGTATGCAGCGTATTCAGACCTTACGGAATTAAAAAACGGAAATATTTTAGTGTTGTACGAAGCCGGTGAACATAATCCGTACGAGGGTATACATTACAAGATTATTTCAAAAAACAAAATCTATAATTAAGGCTTATTTATAAATGAAAGTTGTTATTCAACGCGTATCAAAAGCAAGCGTAACTATTGAAGGTAAAAAAGTTGCATCCATTGAAAACGGACTCTTAATTTTATTGGGTATTGTAAATGAAGATGCGCAAGACGATATTAACTGGCTCTCCAATAAAATAGGAAATCTACGCATTTTTGAAGATGAAAATGGTGTGATGAACAAATCACTTTTAGATGCGCAGGGCGATGCTGTTGTGGTGAGTCAATTTACCTTACACGCATCAACCAAAAAAGGAAATCGCCCAAGTTATATTAAAGCTGCAAAACCGGATGTTGCGATTCCGCTTTATGAAAGTTTTGTAAAGCAACTTGAAAAAGATTTAGGAAAAAAAGTGCAAACGGGGCAATTTGGTACCGATATGAAAGTTGAATTACTAAACGATGGCCCCGTAACTATTATCATCGACTCAAAAAACAGACTCTAATGGCTTCCATTTTTGGGCATAGCGCAGTTGGGTTTACTTTATCTAAATTAATTGATAATAAAAATAACAGGCTGCTTTTGTGGCTTGCCATTATCTCTGCCATATTACCGGATTTTGATGTTATAGCTTTTAAGTTTGGTATTCCTTACGCGCATCCGTTAGGGCATCGCGGGTTTACCCATTCTATTGTTTTTGCACTGCTTTGGGCGCTTATTTTAATGATCGCATTTGGTAAAAAAAACAAACTTATTTGGTTTCTGGTTATATTTTTATCCACCATATCGCACGGTGTATTAGATGCCATGACGAGTGGTGGCGAGGGCGTTGGTTTCTTTATTCCGTTTAACAATCATCGGTTTTTCTTTTCTTTCAGAGACATTGTGGTTTCTCCATTAGGCCTAAAAAACTTTTTCTCAGAATGGGGCGCTCAAGTTATTTTTAGCGAAATAAAATATGTTATTCTCCCGTGTTTTTTTATATTAGCTGTAAGATTTTTAATTAAAAACATAAAGAAAAGCTTTCCGGATACATGATTTTCCTCATATAATTAAAGGTTTTTATCCTTTACATTTATGGCTTTAATTTAGAATAAAAACCAAACTATGTCCCTAAAAACTATTGCAAATACCATGATGCTATTTGCAACCCTAACTGTTTTTTCGCAAGATCATTTATATTCAAGTTTAACAATTCCTGAAGATTTAATACAAAATGCAAATGCTGTGGTACGGCTAAATGAGGTTGTTGTTTCGTTAAAATCTTCTAGCGAAATGTCTGTTAAAGAAAAAAGAATTATTACCGTTTTAAATAAAAAAGGAAATAGGAATGTTGATGCGTATGTGTATTACGACGACAAGGTAAAAATTAAAACCCTCGAAGTATTGGTTTTTGATGCTTTTGGGAACGAAATAAAAAAAATAAGAAAAAACGATTTTAAAGATGTGAGCGCCGTTGATGGCGGAACGTTGTATTCAGATTCGAGAGTAAAATATTTGGAATATACGCCAATTAAATATCCATATACCATAGAGTTTACAAGCGAAACCATTACGAGTAACACGGCTTTTATTCCGTCGTTTACACCCATTAATAGTTATTTAGTTAGCGCAGAAACAAGCACATATACCATTAATTATCCGGAACATATTACGATTAGAAAAAAGGAAAAAAACTTTGAAAATATCGAAATTGAAAGTGAAACGCTTACAGGTAAAATATTTTACAAAGCCAAAAATTTAAAGGCATTTAAACCGGAAGATTATAGTCCGTCAATAACAGATTTTACCCCAAAAGTATTATTTGCTTCAAAACAATTTACTTTAGAAGGCGTAGAATCGCTTGTTGAAAATTGGAACGATTTTGCAAAATGGATGTATCACGATTTAATTAAGGTCACTCACGATTTGCCAGAAAGTACTATTAGCGACATTCAAAATTTGGTTAAAGATGAAACCAACGATATAGATAAAGCCAAAAAAATATATCAATACGTTCAAGATAAAGTTAGGTATATAAGTGTGCAAGTAGGTATTGGCGGATGGAAACCTTTTAATGCCTCAGAGGTCGATAGATTAAGCTACGGAGATTGCAAAGGCTTGACCAATTACACGATGGCGCTATTAAAGGCTGCAAATATTGAGTCCAATTATAGCGTGGTTTATGCCGGAAAAACACCAAGAAGTATTGAAGATGATTTTACCTCCATTCAAGGCAACCATGTTATTCTTAATATTCCTCAAGAGCATGAAGATGATATTTGGTTGGAATGCACCAGCCAAAAACTACCATTTGGTTTTATTGGTGACTTTACCGACAACAGAGACGTATTGGTAATTACGCCCGAAGGCGGAAAAATACAGCGCACCAAAAAGTACCATACCGAGGAAAATATTCAAATTATTACGGGGCATTATTCGGTTTCAAATGATGGCTCTATTTCTGTAAATGCAACGGTTAAATCGGAAGGCATTCAATACGACGACAAATATTGGATGGAATCTGAAACCGAACGCGATTTAGACGGACACTACAAAGAACGCTGGAGTTATATTAATAATATGACTATAGATAATATGTCTATTAACAATGATAAAGATAGCATTGTGTTTAGCGAAACCTTAGCGTTTCAAGCCACAAACTATCCAAAAATAGTAGCAAACAGGATGCTCTTAACCGTTAACGCATTAAATAGAAATACGCACATTCCGGATCGATACAGAAACCGAAAATTACCACTTAAAATAAAAAGAGGCTTTAAAGATGTTGATGAGGTTGAAATTTTACTGCCGCAAGATTATAGGGTAGAATCGTTACCCGAGAAGAAAATTATCGAAAATAAATTTGGTAGTTATAAAGCCGAAGTGGTTGTAAAAGATGAAAACACCTTGCTTTACAAAAGGGAATTTGTGGTAAACGATGGCGAATTTCCAAAGGAAGATTACAGTAAATTCAGAGCATTTTATAAAAACGTTTCAAAACAAGATAACGCCAAAGTCGCATTAATTAAAAAGGAATTATAAACATGAAAAACATTTTTACCCTATTAGCCGTATTATTTGTTTGCCAAATAACAGCTGCACAAGATTACAAGTTCGGAAAAGTTTCAAAAGAAGAACTCGCAGAAACATTTAATCCGTTAGATTCATCGGCAAGCGCCACCTATTTATATAAATACAGAAAAACGTTTTTTGAATATGATCATGACAAAGGATTTCAGTTAATCACCGAAGTTCATGAGCGTATAAAAATATACAATCAAGAAGGGTTTGATTATGCAACAAAAGCCATAAACCTGTATAAAAGTGGTTCGCATCAAGAAATTGCCAGAAATTTAAAAGCTTATACTTATAATTTGGTTGATGGTAAAATTGAAGATGCCAAACTAAAAAAAGACGGTATTTTTAAAACAGAAAAATCAAAGTATCGTAACGAGACTAAATTTACTATGCCTAATATTAAAGAGGGTTCGGTGGTAGAGTACGAGTACAAAATTATATCGCCTTTTTATCAAAATGTTGATGATTTTCATTTTCAGCATGCCATTCCAATTAAAAAATTAGAAGCTGAATTTCAAGCGCCTGAGTATTATAACTTTAAAGTAAATATGAAAGGGTTTTTGCAGATAAGGCCTAAAATAGAAAACAAAAGAGATAAAATAACATTCAATAATAAAAGTAGAACAGGACAGCAAGGTTCCGTTAGAACCTCTTTTAGTTCCTCTGATTTAGAATTTACTAAAAAGGTATCAACCTATAATTTAGAAAACATTCCCGCTTTAAAAGATGAACCTTACGTAAATAATATAAACAATTATAGGTCGTCGGTTAAGTATGAATTATCGTATGTAAAAATGCCACAATCAACCATAAAATACTATTCAACAACTTGGGAAGATGTGGTTAAAACCATTTATAAAAGTTCCAGCTTTGGTTCAGAATTAAATAAATCTGGCTATTATGAAGATGATATTGATGCGCTTATAAGCAGCGTTTCAGACCCTAAAAAGAGAATCGCTTTAATTTTCGATTTTGTAAAATCTAGAGTAAAATGGAATTCTTATAATAGCAAATATACTAGTAATGGAGTGAGAAAAGCGTATAAAGAACAGGTTGGTAATGTTGCCGAAATTAATTTAATGCTTACCTCCATGTTACGTTATGCGGGCTTAGAAGCCAATCCTGTTTTAGTGAGTACGCGTCGTAATGGCATCCCGCTATTTCCAACCAGAGAAGGCTATAATTATGTGATTTCTTGTGTGGAATTGCCAACAGGAAATGTGTTGTTGGATGCGACCAACAAATACGGTTCGCCAAATGTTTTGCCTTTTAGAACCTTAAATTGGGAAGGTAGAATTATTAAAAAGGACGGCACGTCAAGTTTAGTAAGTTTATACCCAAATGAAAATTCCAAAAACTCCATTTTAATGATGGCGAGTTTAACTGAAGAGGGCGATTTGGAGGGGAGTTACAGAAGTGTAAAAACAAATCATAGAGCATTATCATACCGGGAGCGTTACAACAACGCAGATGAGGATGATTTTTTAGAAAAACTGGAAAACAATTACGATGGATTGGAAGTTTCAGACTTTAAAGTCTCAAATGCCGTTGAGCTCTCTAAACCCGTAATGGAATCTTATAAATTCTTTAAAGAAAGTCAAGCCGACATTATTGGCGATAAAATATATTTTTCACCCTTGTTCTTTTTGCGTTCAAAAGAAAATCCTTTTAAACTGGAAAAAAGAGAGTTTCCTGTAGATTTTGGTTATCCATCATCAACTACGTATCGCATAACGATCAATATTCCCGAAGGTTACAAAGTGGAGTCGATTCCCGAGGCATCAGCTTTGGTTTTACCAGATAATTTAGGAATGTTTAAATACATCTTGTCTCAAAATGCATCAACCATTCAGTTGTTAATTGATACTAAAATGAACAGTTCAATTATATCGCCATTGTATTATGACACTTTAAAAGCGTATTTTAAGCAACTCATAGAAAAAGAAAACGAACAAATTGTATTAACCAAAGTATAATGGACATTAAAAACGCACAAAAAATAGTTGACGATTGGATTAAGCAACACGGTGTACGCTATTTTAACGAGCTTACCAATATGGCACAACTTACCGAGGAAGTTGGCGAAGTAGCCCGAATTATAGCACGCCGTTATGGCGAACAAAGTGAAAAGGAAAGCGATAAGGACAAAGATTTGGGCGAAGAATTGGCCGATGTGTTGTTTGTGGTGTTGTGTTTAGCAAACCAAACAGGGGTAGATTTACAACATGCATTTGATAAAAGAATGGAAAAAAAAGCAAAACGCGACCACGATAGGCACCATAATAACGAAAAACTGAAATAGCATTCTAAGAATGATATGATGCAAGTTTTTCAAGGCGGACAAAAAAACACGAAATTCCGTAGTATTACTCTCGATTATCGAGTAAATTTGCTAGCTTTAAGAAGCAAGATAATTTACAATGAGCAGTATTACCCTTCATAAATCTGAATTAAAAAATCGTAAATCCGAAATTACCATAACAGGCTCCAAAAGCGAATCCAATAGGTTGTTGTTGCTAAAGGCCTTGTACCCTGAGATTCATTTGGAAAATATTTCAAATTCTGATGATAGCCAACTCATGACAAAGGCATTATCATCAACATCCGATGTTGTGGATATTCATCACGCGGGCACCGCTATGCGATTTCTAACGGCCTTTTTTGCGGTACAAGTAGGGCGCGAAGTTACGCTTACAGGCTCAAAAAGAATGAAAGAGCGCCCTATTAAAATTTTGGTTGAAGCGCTGCAAGCTTTGGGTGCCGATATTAATTATGTTGAAAACGAAGGATTCCCTCCAATAAAAATTAAAGGAAAAAAATTAACCAAGAATAAAGTGTCGCTTAAGGCGAATGTGAGCAGTCAGTATATTTCGGCCTTATTGCTTATCGCTTCAAAACTTGAAAACGGTTTGGAATTAACACTTGAGGGTGAAATTACGTCTGTTCCGTATATTAAAATGACCCTGAGATTATTGGATGAAATTGGTGTGGAATCATCTTTTATAAACAATACCATTATTGTAAAACCTAATAACAAAAAGACAATCGCTAAAACCTTAACGGTAGAATCAGATTGGTCTTCCGCATCCTACTATTTTAGTATAGTTGCTTTGTGCGATATTGGAACCGAAATTACCTTATCGTCATATAAAGAAAATTCGTTGCAAGGCGATTCGGCTTTAGTCAAAATTTATAATGAGTTTGGTGTAGAAACTACATTCTTAAAAAACACCATGACTTTAAAAAAAGTTTCTCACAATACATCGCCAAAAACATTCAATTTAGTTAATGCTCCAGATATTGCGCAAACTATTGCGGTAACTTGTTTTGCATTAGGTATTGCTTGCGATTTAAAAGGATTGCACACCCTTAAAATTAAAGAAACCGATAGGCTGGTAGCCTTAAAAACCGAAATTGAAAAATTAGGCGGAAACGTAGACATATCAAACGATACCCTGTATTTGCACCCTTCAAATACAATTAAAGAGATGGTTTCAATTGCAACTTACCACGATCATAGAATGGCCATGGCTTTTGCGCCTTTGGCCTTAAAAACTTCAATGATTATTGAGGATGCCATGGTGGTTTCAAAGTCGTATCCAACATTTTGGGATGATTTAAAAACTATTGGATTCAAAATATCTGAATAATAATCACTTAAATACTTGACAACCCCTAGTCGCAGATTGTATATTTGCAACTTTCTTAAAAACACTTAAATACGAATACATGAAATTATCACACTTTGGTTTCAACTTACCAGACGAATTATTAGCAGAATATCCAGCAGAACATAGGGACGAATCGCGTTTAATGGTATTGAACAGAAAAGAGCAAACCATTGAGCACAAAATGTTTAAGGATCTTATTGATTATTTTGATGAAAATGATGTTATGATTCTTAATAACACCAAAGTTTTTCCTGCCAGATTATACGGAAACAAAGAAAAAACGGGTGCTAGAATAGAAGTGTTTTTGTTACGGGAATTAAACGAAGAGCAACGTCTTTGGGATGTTTTGGTAGATCCTGCAAGAAAAATAAGAATTGGTAATAAACTTTATTTCGGCGAAGATGAAACCTTGGTTGCCGAGGTTATTGATAACACCACCTCAAGAGGGCGTACCTTACGTTTTTTATATGATGGATCGTATAACGAATTCCGTAGAAAATTAACCGAACTAGGCGAAACACCATTGCCAAAGTACATAAAAAGAGAGGTTGAACCAGAAGATGAAGACCGCTACCAAACCATATTTGCAAAAAACGAAGGTGCCGTGGCAGCACCAACTGCAGGCTTGCATTTTTCAAAACACCTTTTAAAGCGTTTAGAAATTAAAGGCGTTAATTTTGCCGAGGTAACCTTGCACGTTGGATTAGGAACTTTTAATCCGGTGGAAGTTGAAGATCTTTCTAAGCATAAAATGGACAGCGAAGAATTAAGCATTGATAGTAAGGCGGTAAACACGGTAAATACCGCATTAAGAAACAAAAAGCGTATTTGTGCAGTGGGTACTACGGCGATGCGCGCCATAGAAAGTGCGGTGTCATCAAACGGGGAACTTAATGAATTTGAAGGTTGGACCAATAAATTTATTTTTCCACCATACGATTTTAGTATCGCAAACTGTATGATTACGAATTTCCATACGCCAAAATCGACCTTGTTGATGATGGCTTCTGCGTTTGCGGGTCACGATTTTATAAAAAAGGCTTATGACGAAGCCATAAAAGAAAAGTACAAATTTTACAGCTATGGCGATGCCATGTTGATTATTTAATAATGTGAAATCATAAAAAAAAGCCTCGTTTTACGAGGCTTTTTTTATGCTTTATGTTTTTGAAACTACAGAAAAAAATTAAAATTTAATATTTAATTCTTCCTGAGTTAAAGTTGCACCGTAATAATGGTCTAAAAACCAAGTGTTATCTTTTTTGTAAATAATTCCATCAATGCCTTCAACTACAAAAACATCTTTGAGGTTGGTTTTATTTATTCTATAAACCACTTTTGGTGAGCTGTCGACCAACTGAAAGCCGTTTGCGGTTTCTTGTGCGTACAAAATGTTTGATGTGCCTTCGATAACCGTTTTCGGTGTTGATTTGGCTTCTGTTAGCGGTACTTCAATAATTTCTTCGGCTTCAATTTTTGTTTCGGAAACCGCTGCAACGTCTTCTTTTTCCTTTTTTAAAGATTGGATTTCTTCCTTCAATTTCTGAATTTCTTGTGCCACCTCATTGTTGGTTTCCACATCTGTTTTGGCAACAACCATAGCGTTTTTATTGCTGGGTTTATAACTGTAATTCACCGCTTCAAAAGATTTAAAGGCATTTCGCAACGCTTCGTTGTAGGCTTTGCCGTAATCCTTCAACCTACTTTCGCCTAATTGCGAAGTGTAAACCACTACACCATTGCAATCTTTTAGGGCAACAGTTAACTTGGTTTTAAACATGCCAGATTCCTTTAAAACATCAGAATTTAAACCCATACAGCGATTTTGCTTAAAGTCGTCTGGATAATTTTCGCCTTCCAATAAGGTGTTAAAACCATATTTTTCGAATAAAAATTTAGTTAATGAATTTAAAAGATATTGGTTTTCTTGTTTTAAGAAACTGTACTTTTTAGGAACAATTACATATTTATAATCGTTTAAATTGGTTTGAGAAAATGCACTTGCGATAATAAAACAAGCTATACATGTTGTAAATAATTTAGTTTTCATTTTTTTTATAATAAAGTTAAATCCCAAATTTGTTTGGAAGGTTTTTAAATAGTCATCTGTTTTAGCGTTATGCTGAACTTTATTCGGCATCTCAAAGTGTGTTTTTTTATGATGTGACCCTGAAACATGTCTAGGGTGACAAAGGCTTATGGTGCATTACGACACTAAAAGCCCAATTGTAAAGATACGTTTTACAAATAATTTTTTAAATGAATTAGATTGTTTATTTGCTTAATATTTTCGTTTACTGCTTCGTTTTTACTGTCGAACAAAATGGCATCCATTCCAATATTTATGGCGCCTAATACGTCTGCTTCATAGTTGTCGCCTATCATTAAAGCTTGATTCACGGGTGTATTCGCCACTTTTAGAGCATGGTTAAAAATTTTAGGATTTGGTTTTTTTACACCAACCGATTCGGAGTTTGTCACCGTTTTAAAATATTGGATGATGTTTGAATTTTTCATTTTTCCTTGCTGTACTTCGCTAAATCCGTTGGTTATAATGTGAAGGGTGTAGTTGTGTTTTAAATAATCCAGGATTTCAAAAGTATTTTCAAACAAATGGTTAAAACTGCTTAAATGCGTAATATAATCTTCTGAAAGTTGATGGATTACACGACTTTCAACCGTAAAGTCCACGGCTAAAAAAGCATCGTTGAGCCGCCCAAAACGCAATGACGCTTTATCTATTTTTTCTTCTCTGTAAAGCTTCCAGTAATTTAAATTGATTGGTTCGTAATACGCCAAAAATTCATTCAAATTAATATCAATGTTATTCAGCTTAAAAATTTTATCGAATGTAAGCGCTGAGTTTTTATCAAAATCCCAAAGGGTGTGGTCTAAATCAAAAAATATATCTGTAATGCCTTTAATCTTCATTTACCGATTCTAAAATAATATTAAACAATGTTTTAAAGTCTTTCCAACGGTTGGAATCACTAAACGTGTAATTGTGAAAAACAGGAACTAATTCGCCGTTTACCCGCTTTACTTCGTTAATAATTTGATGTAATGCCTTTTTCTTGTCCAACAACGATTTGTGTTTAAGCAAGGCAAAATCCATCAGGTGATAACCATGAATTTTTAATGGGGTTTGGGTTTCGTAATCCAAGTCGTAAAATAAAAATGGTGTGCAAGACCCTGCCCTAAAACCAATATGATTGATATAGCCCATGGTGTAATCTTCTTCTATTTCCAAATCAATAAGATTTCTGTAAGATTCGGGTAAATTAAGTTTAGAGTGCGATTGCCTTGAAGCTTTTAAATTGGTGTTAATTATTGTCTCCATCTGAAGTTTCTCCTTTTTTAAAGTCTTAAGGTTATCAATGGCAAAGAATGATGCTTTTAATCCAACAAGACTATAATCGGCCACTTGTTTTATAAGCGAAATAAACTTTTTTTTATTGGCATTAATACCTTTGTCGTATGTTGAGTAAGAGCCTATTAAAAAGAAAAATATAAATTTAAACTTGCTTTGTTTTTGTTTGTTTATTATGTATTTAAATGTGTCAAAAGGGTCGTGTTTTAATCCGAAAAGCACC
The DNA here is from genome assembly GCF_032814565.1 of Hwangdonia lutea. Classification (GTDB taxonomy): domain Bacteria; phylum Bacteroidota; class Bacteroidia; order Flavobacteriales; family Flavobacteriaceae; genus Hwangdonia; species Hwangdonia lutea. Next base: position 976,042 of record NZ_CP136521.1, on the reverse strand, counting down.
ATAAACCGGTCGTATAAACTCCTCAATTTAAAGCGAAATAAATCTCTAATGGCACCACCAAAGGTTCTAATAATTCCCTTTAGTCTATAGTTATACGGACTTGGTACATCAATTACAGGTTTTATGCTATAGCTGCGTTTGGGGAAATTAAAATCCGGGAATTGATTTTGTAAAGCTTTTTTAAATTTTAACGCCCAAATATCTACAACAGGCTGATGTAAAAAGTTGTGTTTAAAAGCGATACTTTCGGTAGCCAAAAAACGTCCAAACTCGTCGCGTACTTGCGGTAAATACTCTTCGTAACGGGATAATAAATAAAATGATGCCGCAAAAATATCAAACGGAATCGCGCTTTTATCGCCGTTTTGAAAGAAGCCTTTGGTGTCCTCCCAATCGTGTACGTGTATGTCTACGTCCGATAGGCCTTGCTCAAATAAAATATCATGACTTTTTATAAAAAACTCGTTTGCCAATGGTTGCCGAGTGTACGACATTTTTAAATTATCGTGCGCAATAAACGCCTCAATTTTTGTGGTAAACGACACATCAATACCCAATACCCTAGTGCAAATATGTTTGAATACATATTTTAATCTAGGTGATATTTTATGGGTATATACTAATAACATCATTTTCTAAAATTCGAATATTTTAAATATCAAATTCCAAAACCATATAATTAGTATACGGTTGGAATTTGGAATTCGTGCATTTTTTTACAGGTTAAAGCGTGTTTTCATCTGCAAAACTAAAGTATGCTTTTTCTGTTATAATTAGGTGGTCTAACACTTTTATATCCAAACTTTCAGCGGCAACTTTTAATTTATTGGTAATTTGTTTGTCGGCTTCACTGGGTTTTAAAGTACCTGACGGATGGTTGTGTGCCAAAATTAAACCCGTGGCACCAACTTGCAATGCGTTTTTTAATACCAAACGCACATCCACCAAAGTGCCCGTAATGCCACCTTTGCTCAATTGGTTTTTTTGAATCACTTTATTGGAATTATTCAAGTAAATAATCCAAAATTCTTCGTGTTGGAGTTCCCCAATAATGGGTTGCATAAGTTCGAAAACCGATGTACTGGATGTGATTTTGTTTTTCTGCAATGCCTCTTCACCTCGTCGACGTCGCCCCAACTCCATCGCAGCGGCAATGGTAATGGCTTTCGCCTCTCCAATACCTTTAAATTGCATTAATTGTTCAACCGATAGTTTTCCCAGTTCACTTAAATTATTGTCAACACTTGCTAAAATACGTTTGCATAAGGCTACGGCACTTTCTTCTCTATTGCCCGAGCCAATTAAAATAGCTACTAATTCCGCATCGCTTAAGGCGGTTTTGCCTTTATAAAGTAATTTCTCGCGGGGTTGATCGTCTTGCGCCCAATTTTTTATTGAAAATGAAGATGGTTTTTCAGACATTGGATAAATATAATTATTGTAAATTTCAAGTGCAAATAAAGTATTTTTGTAAAACACTTTATTCAGATTCCCGTATTTACGGGAACGACAATTTCAACGGATACTCAAGGTTTTACATTGAGTGCTTTTTTAAACTAAAATACCGAAATATGAAGTCTTTATTTGAAACTGAAACGCAACAAATCATTTTAAACAGAATACAAAACTTAAATGAGACATCGCAACCCAATTGGGGCAAAATGAATGTGGCTCAAATGCTTACCCATTGCCAAAAACCTCTTGAAGTTGCCAACGGTACTTTAGAGCTAAATACCAAAATTGGTTTTGCAAAAAAACTCTTGTTTAAACTTTTTAAATCTGCCATGTATAATGATAAGCCATGGCAGAAAAATTTGGGAACCGTTCGAGAATTTATAGTAACTGATGCCCAGGAATTTACAATTCAAAAAGAAAAATTGATACAAGATATTAATGAGTTTTCACAATTAAAAGAAAAAACGAGTTGGCCAACACATCCGTTTTTTGGAGATTTTACAACTGAACAATGGGGTAAAATGCAATACAAACATTTAGATCATCATTTAACTCAATTTGGAGTGTAATGGCGTGATATATAATGTGAAAATTAAAATTGTTCCGTTTCAGTTTCAAATTTAGAACCCTAAAAATTATTCACTTTTAATTATTAATTAGTTTGAATTATCCACCAAAACATCATCAAGAAAATAATATTAATCACCTGATTGAAGTGATTAAAACCTATCCGTTAGCCACGGTTATTTCAGTAAAAAATAACGCGCCTTTTATAAGTCATTTACCCTTAATTTACAATGATAACGGAAAGCTTGTTGGACATATCGATAAATATAATCCGCAAGCGGAATTACTCAACAACAATAATGTAGTAACTCTAATTTTTTCGGGGCCGCAGTGTTACATTTCACCCAGTGTTTATTCAACGGCGCAACTACCCACTTGGAATTATATAAAAGTGCATGTAAAAGGAACGGTAACTGCTGTAACCGATGAAGAAAAAGTAAAGCAAAGTTTGGTGGACATGGCTAGTTTTTTGGAGGCTCCAGACCATAAATACCAATTAAAAATGGATGACCCAAGAATGCACGGTTTAATAAATTATATAAAAGGATTTGAGATTGATATTACCCATTGGGAAGGTAAATTTAAACTTTCGCAAGACAAAAATAAAACCGATATGACTCAAGCGAAATGGGAACTTATACGAGCCAATAAAGCAAGTATTGAAACTTTTTTGAGTAAAGTGTTTAACTGAATAAGGGCCTTTGAATGATATGAGTTTGAAATAAATTCCCAAATAACATAAATGAAATTATTTTTAAATGAAATGAAAAACCACACGCCAATATTGTTACTGTTTGTCCTTTTTATGGTTACAAGCTGCTCAAAATCCACAAAAAAAGAAGAACAAAAACCAAACATTATTTATGTTTTGGCAGACGATTTGGGCTACGGCGATATTTCAAGCTTTAATGAAAACGGACAAATTAAAACCCCAAACATCGACCAATTGGCCAACGCGGGCATTAGGTTTACCGATGCACATACGTCATCGGCAGTATGTACGCCAACGCGTTATGGTATTTTAACCGGGCGATATAATTGGAGAAGTAAACTAAAAAGCGGTGTGTTAACAGGAAAATCTAAAGCTTTAATTCCAAATTCGAAAACCACTGTGGCTTCTATGTTAAAAAAACAAGGATACCACACCGCATTTATTGGCAAGTGGCATTTAGGTTGGGATTGGGCTTTAAAAGACAAGGACAGTTTTGGCGGAATCGGTTGGGATTTTAAGGATTTCGATAATATCGATTTTACAAAACCCATAAAAAACGGTCCAAACGATTTAGGGTTTACCTATGCGTATGGGCATTCGGGTTCGTTGGATATGGCACCTTATGTGTATGTTGAAAACGGACGGGTTACCGCTGTTCCGGATTCAATTACCGAAAACTCGGGCAAATACACTTGGTGGCGCAAAGGGCCAACTTCAAAAGATTTTGTCCATGATGATGTAACGCCCAATTTCTTCAGAAAATCGTTTAAGTACATTACCGAAAAAGCTAAAAGCGACCATCCGTTTTTCTTGTATCTTGCTTTACCGTCGCCGCACACCCCAATTTTGCCAACAGAGGAATGGCTGGGGAAAAGCCAATTAAATCCTTATGCCGATTTTATGATGCTCATCGATGCTTACATGGGGCAGCTTGCCAAAACAATAAAAGAAGCTGGAATTGAAGAGAACACCATCGTTGTTTTTACAAGTGATAATGGCTGTTCGCCGGAAGCAGATTATAAGGTTTTAAAAGCAAAAAACCATAATCCAAGTTATATATATCGCGGACACAAAGCCGATATTTTTGAAGGCGGACATCGGGTGCCTTTTATCGTTAAATGGCCTAAAAAGATAGCGCGAGGTATTACTTCAAAAGAAACCATTTGTACGACCGATTTTATGGCGACCTGTGCCGAAATTTCGGGATATAATCTTTTGGATAACGAAGCTGAAGACAGTTACAGTTTACTGCCGCTATTCCTTCAAAAAAAGCTTAATAAACCATTTAGGGAAGCCACGGTGCATCATTCCATTAACGGGAGTTTTGCTATAAGAAAAGGGGAATGGAAACTTATTATGTGCCCTGGCTCTGGTGGTTGGAGCTTCCCCAGACCCGATAATAAATCCGCTTTGGATTCGTTGCCAAAATACCAGCTTTATAATGTAAAGGAAGACCCCGGCGAAACCCAAAATGTGATAGCGTTGAACAACCAGAAAGTTGAAGCATTAAAAGCACTACTTATCAGATATATTAAAGAAGGACGAAGCACCCCTGGCACGCCACAAAAAAATGATGCCATTGATTTTGATTGGAAGCAGGTTGGTTTTATGGAATAAGTTGTTTTTTGCCATTTTGATTTTGTCAGAAAAAACGATACCTTCGTTTAACTATCGATAAAGTTCGTTGAAACGGAACTTGATCTTAGCATTAAACGAATCTCCTCAAAAATCAATCACTTCTTCCTATCTATCACATAATTCACCATTAATTTCAGTGCGTCTTTATACGCTGAATCCGGATAGGTTTCTAAAAGCTGCAAAGCTTCATTTTGAAACGTTTTCATTTTGGCAACAGCATAGTCTAAGCCGCCATTATTTTTAACAAAGGCAATCACTTCTTTAACGCGTTTGGTATCTTTATTATGGTTTTTAATGGAGTTTATCAGCCAGCGTTTATCTTTTTTATCGGCTTGGTTAAGCACATAAATCAATGGCAGGGTCATTTTTTGTTCCTTAATATCAATGCCTGTGGGTTTGCCTATTTGTGTAGCGCCATAATCGAACAAATCGTCTTTTATTTGAAAGGCCATACCGATAAGTTCTCCAAACTTGCGCATGGTTTCAACATCCTGCGAATCGGGTTTTACCGATGCGGCACCCAAACTGCAACAGGCTGCAATGAGTGTTGCCGTTTTTTGACGAATAATTTCGTAATAAACCGTTTCGGTAATGTCTAATTTTCGAGCTTTTTCAATTTGAAGCAGTTCCCCTTCACTCATTTCCCGGACCGCAATGGAAATGATTTTAAGCAAATCGAAATCATTATTATCAATGGATAACAACAAGCCTTTAGATAGTAAATAATCGCCAATTAAAACGGCTATTTTGTTTTTCCAAAGAGCATTTATGGAGAAAAATCCACGACGCCGGTTGCTATCGTCCACCACATCGTCATGTACTAAAGTTGCCGTATGGATAAGCTCGATAACCGAGGCGCCTCTGTATGTGCGTTCGCTCACTTCGCCATTCGATACCATTTTAGATACCAAAAACACGAACATAGGACGCATTTGTTTTCCTTTACGGTTAACAATATAATGCGTAATTCGGTTAAGCAACGCCACTTTACTGGACATGGATAATTGGAACTTTTGCTCGAAAAGATCCATTTCGAAGGCTATGGGTTGCTTTATTTGTTCTACTATTTTCAAATGCTAAAATTGAATGCCACAAAGCTAATGATAAACTGATATTAAGCAACGTTTTAATCAAAAAAACCTATTTATATGCAATTTGGTTATATGCTAAAAAGAGTGAATAACCTTATTTTCAGTATGAATATAAATAATTGTTTAAACAAAATATCATTTGAGTTATTCATTATTCTTTTAGTGTTAATCATTTATTAATTAAATAATTAATTTAGCATAAATTAAGGCCACATTAAATGTTTAATAAACATTTGTTGAAAACTAATCTATTACAACTTTAAACCTATTTATTATGAAGAAAATTACTTTATTATTCGTTTTTCTAATCTTGTCCCATTTTGTTAGAGGGCAAATTTTATCTGAAAATTTTGATGATGTATCCACTTTGTCGACTGCAGGTTGGACTATATTGAATGTTAGTGAGTCTCCAGGTACGACAAATTGGTTTCAAGGTGATACAAGTAAATTTAGGGCTAATGGAGGTGCATTAAATTCTTATATAGCTGCTGATTATAGATCAGCATCAGGTATAGGTCAATCAGTTAGCACTTGGCTTATCCTTCCAACACTATCGTTAAAAAATGGTGACGAATTAAGTTTTTATACCAGAACGGTTGACCCCGTTCAATATCCGGATAGACTACAGGTACGCATTGGAGCAGGAACCAATCCAATTGCTCCAACAAATAGTACAGATGTTGGTGAATATACTACCTTGTTATTAGATATTAATCCAACATATCTTACTACAGGTGCAGGCTCTTATCCTACAACATTTACACAGTATACAGTAACGGTTTCAGGCTTGAGTGTTACACCTGTTGATGCACGACTTGCATTTAGGTATTTTACTGAAGACAATACCAATAACTCTGACTATATAGGTGTTGACACTGTTGTAGTTACTAGCTCTACTCTTGGTTTAACGGATGTAGAAGCCAAAGCCTTCAGTCTTTTCTATAATAAGTACGAAGGTGTTTTATCTTTAAAATCACCTCATTCTAAGTTGCATAATGTTACCCTGTACAACTTATTAGGGCAAGAAGTTTTGAGTAAAAAATTATATCAAACAGAAGAGGAGGTTGATGTTTTGGATTTAAATCGAGGTATTTACCTCGCTAAAGTGACCCTAGAGGGGCATTTGAAAACCATCAAATTTTACAAAGATTAATTAAAAAAGGCTGCAATTTGCAGCCTTTTTTAACTTTTATTTGCTAATTGTCCACATGCCGCATCAATATCTTTTCCTCGGCTTCGGCGTACATTAACCACAATTCTGTTTTTTTCTAAAGTGTTAATGTAGTTTTCTAAAGCCTCGTTTGTAGCTTGTTGAAAATGGCCGTCGTCAATAGGATTGTATTCTATGATATTAACTTTACAGGGTACATATTTACAGAACTTAACAAAGGCATCAATATCTTTTTGAGAATCGTTTATGCCTTTCCACACGACATACTCGTAACTTATTTTACGTTTTGTTTTTTCGTACCAATATTCTAAAGATTCTTTTAAATCCTTTAAAGGGAAGGTTTCATTAAAAGGCATGATGGAGGTTCGAACATCATCGATAGCAGAATGCAACGACACGGCTAAATTAAATTTAACATCGTCGTCGGCCATTTTTTTTATCATTTTTGGAACCCCAGAAGTTGACACCGTAATGCGTTTTGGCGACATGCCCAAACCTTCGGGTGAGGTGATTTTATCGATGGCTTTAATTACGTTGTTGTAATTCATAAGAGGTTCGCCCATGCCCATAAATACAATATTGCTTAGAGGCCGATTGTGATATAATCTACTTTGATTATCGATGGCAACCACTTGGTCGTAAATTTCGTCGGGGTTTAAATTACGCATCCGTTTTAATCGTGCCGTTGCGCAAAATTTACAGTCTAAACTACAGCCAACTTGACTGGACACACAGGCTGTTGTACGTGTTGCGGTGGGAATTAAAACCGACTCAACAATTAAACCATCGTGCAAGCGCACCGCGTTTTTAACCGTACCATCGTTACTGCGCTGCATGTTATCGACTTTAATGTGGTTGATAACAAAATGGTCTTCGAGCATTTGGCGGGTTTCTTTTGATATGTTGGTCATGTCCTCAAAATGGTGTGCCGATTTCTGCCAAAGCCATTCGTAAACTTGATTGCCCCTAAATGCTTTATCGCCTTGTTTTACAAAGAATGCCCTTAATTGCTCTTTGGTTAATGCGCGTATGTCTTTTTTCTTCGCCGTCATAAGTTTTGCAAAAATAGTGAAAGGAATTTCGATGGACGAATTACCGTTAACGATTTTTAATGGGAGTTAGTATTTGCGTTAGGGATTGCAGTGGAAATCCTTTTTGTGAGGCACGAACAAAAAGATTGTAGCGTAAAGCCCGACCTTTTGCGATCCTGCAAGGTTTTTAGTAACCTTGTAGGTATGAGTAAAAGGTAACGCCCAAATAATGATGGTGTGATGCTGAAACAATACCGAATGCTTTCGGGGTAGCGCGACAAATTATGATGGATTTTAAATTTTTGAAGTGAGCGATTTGATGAACACGTAGCCAAAACCTAAAAATAACATGAGGTGAAAGGGGAACAATCCGAAATCGCCGCCTTGGTCGCCCACTACAAATGCGCTGTACATGCCAAAGGCGAAATAGAGCATTAATAGCCCCTCGAAAACAACGTGCATTGAGATTGTTTTTTTGAGGTATTTGTTGTTTTTCCAACTGTCTTTTATCGTGTTAATGTTGAATTTTGGGGTACGTACAAATTCGCTTTTTTTGCCTAAATGCCCTTCTAGAACCGCAATGGAATTGTGTAGCGAAAAGCCCATGGCTATTGAGAAAAACACAAAAAACATACCTATGTAATTCATAAAGTTTTTTATGCCGCCGCCGTATGTTTTTCGATACATGATCCAATAGCAAACAAAAAATATTACGGTACTTATTACAAAAAAACTCATCACTAAAAAATAGGCTTTTAAGTGCGTGTACTCGTTTTTTATGTAAAGCATGGGGATGCTTAATACGGCCACTATAAGGATGTTTAAAAACATGGTGCTGTTTAGTAAATGCAGCAGACCGTGGGCTTTTGTTTTTGCCGAAATATTTTTGTTTTTCAACACTTTCCACATCATTTTTCTAAAGTTTTCGGCACCGCCTTTGTTCCATCTAAATTGTTGCGAGCGTGCTGCGCTAATGGCTACGGGGAGTTCTGCAGGTGTTTCTACATCTTCGAGATATTTGAATTTCCAGTTTTTTAATTGGGCGCGGTAGCTTAAATCGAGGTCTTCGGTTAGTGTGTCGCCTTCCCAATTGCCAGCATCTATAATGCAGCTTTTGCGCCAAACACCGGCTGTACCGTTAAAATTTATAAAATGCCCTTTACTGTTACGGCCCACTTGCTCCAATGTAAAATGTGCATCCAATGCAAAGGCCTGAATTTTTGTTAATACGGAATAATTGCGATTGAGGTGTCCCCAACGGGTTTGTACAACGCCAATATTATCATCTTTAAAATACGGAATGGTGCGTTTTAGCCAATCTTTTTTTGGTAGAAAATCGGCATCGAAAATAGCTATAAAATCGCCTTTGGCTGTTTTTAACCCTTCTTTAAGTGCTCCAGCTTTAAAACCTTGTCGGTTGGTTCTGGTAATATGCTGAATGTCTAAACCTTTGGCTTTAAGTTTATTGATTTGATTTTTTGTGGTTTCAACGGTCTCGTCGGTTGAGTCGTCTAAAACCTGAATTTCCAATTTATCTTTTGGGTAGTCTATTTCGGCAATGTTATCAAGCAAGCGCTCCATCACATACATTTCGTTATAAACGGGCAATTGTATGGTTACAAAGGGGGTTTCTGCCGGGTTTGATAAATTGAAAGTTTCACAGGAAGCATTGTTTTTTTTAGAAGATAAATAGTTGAATAGGAGGTTTAATTGTGCCAAAGCATACATAAATATAAGCAATAACGCGATGGTGTAAACAACTATAATTATGGTTTCTAAAATCATTTTTTAATACTGTATTTAAAAATCCAACCTAATATTTTAAAGCCTGCAAATATAGCACCTTTTAGGGTTCCGGAAACTTTTGAGACGCCAATTCGGTTTCTGTAATTCACCGGTATTTCGGTGTATGTTAGTTTTTGTTTTAAAGCTTTTAATTGCATTTCTACCGTCCAGCCATAGGTTTTATCTTCCATATTTAGGCCCAATAGTTTATCGTATTTAATAGCTCTAAACGGACCCAAATCGGTGAATTTTGCTCCAAAAAATAAAGACATTAATGTGGTTGCCAACCAATTTCCGAAAATTTGGGGCAACGTCATAGCGCCCTGTTCTCTAAGTCGTTTTACACGGGCACCGATTACAAAATCTATGTCATCATTAATAATTGGCGCTACAATTTTTGTTAATTCTTCGGGATAATCGCTGTAATCGCCATCTAAAAACACAACGATGTCTGGTTTAGTATTTTGATTTGCAATATGCTGCATGCCTTTTAAACAGGCATATCCGTAGCCTTTTCGAGGTTCGGTTAAAACGGTTGCCCCAGCTTTTTTAGCGTTAATTTCGGTATCGTCGGTAGAGTTGTTGCTAACCACAATAATTTCATCAACTATATTGGGAATATCATGAATAACGTGTGTGATGGAATTTGCTTCGTTGAATGCGGGAATGATGACTTTAATATGTGTCATTGTAAATCTAGTAGATTATTTTCTTTTTTGAATGCTTTTAAATCCGTCCATGTTTTAATTTTTTTTCCGGCTTTAAACTTATCGACAGAAACTAATTTTTCATTTTCATACATGAGGCAATATCCGTTTTTCTGATTGTATTTAAACTGACATTTGTAATTTATTTTTTCCTCGCTATTGTAAAAGGACCACCAATTTGTTTTCTTGCCATTAACAAAACGACCCTCACTTTGTTTCGTGCCATTTTCGGTGTAAAAATACCAATATTTAATAGGTTTGTTTACTGAAAAATGACCTTCTTTTTTAATGTTTCCGTTTTTGTAAAAGAATTTCCAATATCCACTTTTTTGATTGCTTTTTATCCAACCTTCAGATTTTAAAACACCGTTATCAAAATAGTTTTTTTGATATGATTTTTAGGCTGAAATTGATAAGCAGATTAAAAGAGTTATATAGAATAGAGTCTTTTTCATTTTAATTTTGCCACGAATACACGAATGTTTTTTAAGGAATACTGAAAACTTACTTCTGATTCACCAAATCCATTAAATCCACATCGTTCCCCAGTAAAATATCGTTCGGATTTATGCGTCCTTTTTCCGGTCCATTTTCTAACTTTAAAACACCTCGTGGGCAAACTGCAGCACAAATTCCGCACCCCACACAACTTGCTCGTATAATATTTTCGCCTTTTTGGGCATAAGCGCGCACATCGATTCCCATTTCACAATAGGTGGAACAATTACCGCAAGAAATACATTGGCCACCATTGGTTGTAATTCTAAATCGGGATTTAAAACGCTGTACAATACCTAAATATGCCGCCAACGGACAACCGAAACGGCACCAAACACGGTTGCCAAAAATAGGATAGAAACCCGTGCCGATAACCCCGGCGAATATAGCGCCAATTAAAAATCCGTAAATATCTTGTATGGTTTGGGTTTTAATACCTAATACCGCTTCAGCCCCCGAAAAATAAGAGTAAAGTGTAAAGCCCGTCATTACTAAAGCAAACACCAAAACACCGTGTACCAACCAGCGCTCTAATTGCCATGCTTTTAATGATTTGTCGGATAGTTGTCTGTACGGGTCGCCCAGGGTTTCAGCTAATCCACCGCAGCCGCAAACCCAACTGCAATACCAGCGTTTCCCAAAGAAATATACCATTACGGGAACTATAACCAAGGTTAACACGATGCCCCAAACTAAAATAAACAAGCCTAATCCGCCGCTATTAATAAGTTCATTCAAATTCCAGCTAAAAAAGAAATCATAATCCAATGGGAAGGCGTTTTTAAAATCGTACCAGGGTTTTTCAAATCGTACTAAAATTTCTGGAATTAAAAAGGCAAATACAATTTGAAAAAACAAAACCGATGTGGTTCGTAATGTTTGGTATTTATTGTGTCGGTATTTTATGTACATTCTCACTGCCATAACCGTCATTACAGTACAATATAAAAAGCCATATAAAAACCATTGACTTGCTGGATTTTCGTTTAGATTTTTGCTTATCGGATCGACAAGGTAAACCCAGTTTACAATGTAATCGGGTCTGAAATAGAGTAAAACATAAAAGACAACTAAAAATATAAAGGCAAACCAACCAATCCATCCGCGGTTAGTCGCGGCATTATGATAAATACCATTGTTTTTAATGCCCGCAGGCCCAAGTGTAATAAGCTTTGGAATAATAAATAGTAACGCGCCAATAATGCCCAAGCCAAAAGTGAGCCACCAAAACAGCCATTTATTTTCTTTAACCATGCCGCTTCCGGCACTTTTGGCTATTTGATACGAGAAGCTATGTGGCTTATCCCAAATCACTTTATCCCATTCGTTGTTTTGTTTGTGGGTTTCGTTTGCTGTTTTTAATGACGATGTGATTTTAGACGAAAATGAAAACGGATTTATAAATTCTTTTCCAACTACGTTCGTTTTTAAATCATCAATAAAAAGGTCGCTTTTAATACCTTTATTCGCTATTATAGCGTTGAATGATTCTGAAGTCAACTCATATTTCCCTAAAAATATGAGCGATATAAATATACCGAGACCTGTTAAAAATAAACCAAGCCCTATGTTTTGAATGTTTTTCATATTTTTTTGTCATTCCCGCGAAGACGGGAATCTGTTTCATTAAAAATTTGCGTTTCCATAATAACGGCAATGTTCACTAAGCACTAAAAATACGTGTCCAACTTTTCTTTTTCAGTTGAATGTTCGTATTGTTTTCTTGGTTGAATTTTGAAACGATGTCGGGTTCGTGAAGCTTATAAAACTCAGGGTCGAAATTAGCATCGGCTAAATGTTCTAACACATAATCGACCGAACGTTTTTCGGTTAAAACCTTATCAAAAAACTCGTGTCGCATTCTAATGCCCAAAGTATTAATTCCAATAAACTCACGGGTATTTTTATTGTAATTGATGTGAATGCATTTGTTGCCATCAGCATGTTCCCAATAAAATCGGGCTTCGTTTTCTTTTGTTTGCGCCCAAACCCAACCGTAGGTTTGATATTCAATATCAAAAAACTTAGCCGAATTAAACCAATGCCCGGGTTTATACGCTATGCGGTTACCGCAAATGGTTTGTGCTACGGTTTCTCCCATCATGCGGCTGGTGTACCATACTGCCTCAATTGGTGGACGGTTATCAATACCTTCGTGTTGTTCGGCGCAATCGCCAATGGCATAAACATCGGGAATATTTGTTTCTAAAAACCGATTTACTTTTACACCGCGATTCGTTTCAATATCCGACGCTTTTAAAAAATCGATATTTGGCGAAACACCCGCAGTCAAACCCACCACGTTACATTCAATTTCCTCGCCGGTTTCTTCAATAATTACCGATTTTACTTGTCCGTTTTCATCGGCTTTAATTTGCTTTAAGCTCACGCCTAATCGTAAATCGATGCCGTTTTTTTGTATTTCGCGGTTAATCATGTCGCTTTCGGCTTTGGGTAAAACCATATCCCAAAAACTAGATTCTCGTACTAAAAAAGTTACTGGAATATGTCGCGAGTGCAACATTTCAGCAAGCTCAATACCTATTAATCCGCCACCAACAATTACGGCATGTTTACATATTTTGTTATTGGGTGCGTATTTTTCAAGATTATCTAAATCTTGTTTGTGGTACATGCCCATAACGCCATTTAAATCTTGCCCCGGCCATCCAAATTTATTGGGTTTACTACCTGTGGCAATAATAAGTTTGTCGTATTTTAGAGTGTCGCCATCAGCAAAAAGCAATGTTTTAGATTTGGTTTCAACCGTTTTTACATAGCCTTTTTTAAGGTTGATGTCATTCTTTTTCCAAAACCAATTTTCGTAAGGTTGTGTGTGCTCGAACTTCATGTGTCCCATATACACGTACATGAGCGCGGTTCGAGAAAAAAAATAATCGGTTTCGGCAGATACAATGGTGATTTTTTTAGCCTGTGCTGAACTTGTTTCAGTATCGGAGAGTTTTCTAATGTGTCGCGCAGCCGTAACACCCGAAATACCATTTCCTATTATAACAATATGCTCCATATTTAGTGATTGTGTTGTAGTAGGTCGAAGTTAAAGATAATAACTTATATGGAAGTTGCTAATTTAGAATTGCTTTAAATTGAAGGTATTTTGTAAGGATTTATAAATTTTAAAGACGCAAAAAACTTTTTTTAATCATGTAAGTTAGCTAACATTTTATACGACCGAGGTGTTAACACTTTGCAAAGCATAAATTATAGACAGATGAAAAAACACCATATCATTTTAGTAATTATTTTAGTGAGTATTAAAGGATTTTCGCAAGATGTGAATGGTTTTTTTGTTAAAGCTGATGCTTTTTTTAATAGCTATGTTAATGATGGGAAAGTGGCGTATTCAAAAATTCAAAACAATCAAAGTGGTTTAAATGAATTGATGAAAATGGCCGAAACTGTGTCGGTTTCAAAAGAAGATGCAGAGGTCTATCAAGCTTTTTGGATTAATGCTTATAACCTGTCCGTTATAAAAGGCATCATTGATAATTATCCAACAAATTCACCCTTGGACAATGCTGGTTTTTTTGATAAAACAACGTATCGTTTAGCAGGAAAAAACATCACATTAAATGATATTGAGCACAAACTATTACGCGCTCAATTTAACGATGCGCGCTTTCACTTTGTGTTGGTTTGTGGTGCTGTTGGTTGTCCGCCATTAATTAATAAAGCCTATATGCCAAATACCTTGGATGCCCAAATGGAAACGCAAACTAAAAAAGCCATAAACGGTAATTTTATACGAGTGAACACCAAAAAGAAGCGCGTTCAAGCATCGCAAATTATGGAATGGTATAAAGCAGATTTTACAATGGATGGTACAACGGAAATCAATTTTATAAACCAATACCGAACTGAAAAGTTAGAAGGCAAGTACAAACTGAGTTATTTTCAATACGATTGGAGAATCAATAAACAGTAAGGTCTAAAAAAACAACAAAAACCAAATACACATGAAAAAAGCAATAGCGTGCCTCATATTTTCAGCGATAGCATATACCGGGTTTTCACAAGAAAAAGACGACCAAAAAAGTAATATCCAAACCTATACACCATCAAAACTTTTGAAAAAAGGCCAATGGGACATTAAGTTTTTTAACAACTTATATACCCAAACCAAAGTGGCAAACAGCAATGGCGATGTTTCAAAAAATGAGCCTAGGGAAACGTATTTCACATCAACCATTGATGTTTTTACCGGTGTCTCAGAAAATAGTAAATTGAACGTAGGTTTGCTCATTGAAATACGCTCCAACGTCGTTGGAAACCGAAAAGCGCTCGATGTTTTTAAATTTGACGGAGAAACAGATACAGCACGTTCGGGCATAACTTCTATCGCGCCCGCTATAAAATTCAACCCGTTTAAAAATGTGAGTAACTTTACGGTGCAAACAGCATTTCATATCCCTTTGGTAGATAACGAAACCGAAAACAACGTGTTTTTAGACCAAACCGCTTATACATTTCAAAATCGGTTTTTCTATGATTATACCTTTCCAAGTGGCGATTGGCAACTGTTTACAGAGCTAAATACGGAGTATAATTTTGGAGAGAAAACCAGTTTTGCCGATAAAACAATTGTGCTGGCTCCCGGTGTGTTTTTAAGTTATTTTCCCAATCAATCTTTTACCATCTTGGGGTTTGCGCAACACTTGCAACGTGTTGGCGATTTTAAACAAGATTACACGGCATTGGGTTTTGGTGGCAAATATCAACTATCAAAAACTTTAAATTTAGAAGTACTTTACAGTAATTTTGTAAGAGGCAATACTACGGGTTTAGGGCAGTCATTTAATGTTGGCTTAAGGGCATTATTTTAATTAATAGTGTAAATTAGGAGTTTATTAATCGTTTTTTATGCAACTATTTAAACTCCTAATTGTTTTTTTTGCCCTAAATTTTCAGTCTTGCACAAGTCAACCTGAAAAAATTAACGGTGTAAGCTTTGTAGCCTCACGAGAGTCGATTGATAAAACTCATGTGAAACCTGTTATAAACGTCAACGCGAATTATGCGGCCATTATGCCTTTTGGTTTTATAAGAAATTTGGAGCATCCAGAAATTGTGTTCAATACAAAACGACAATGGTTTGGCGAAACCAAAGCTGGAGCAAAGCAATATATTGAAGTGCTTAAACGGAAGCATATTAAAATTATGATAAAACCCCAAATTTGGATTTGGCATGGCGAGTTTACGGGGTATTTAGAAATGGTATCGGAAGCCGATTGGAAAACCTTGGAAAATTCATATTCCAAATTCATTTTAGAATATGCGCAATTAGCCAAGGAGGTTCATGCTGAAATATTTTGCATTGGTACCGAACTTGAAAGATTCATTGAAAACAGACCCGATTATTGGCGTAATTTAATTGCAGAAATAAAAACGATATACAAAGGCAAATTAACCTATGCTGCCAATTGGGATGAGTTCAAGCGTACGCCGTTTTGGGACGAATTGGATTTTATTGGTATTGATGCCTATTTTCCCGTTAGCGCTAGTAAAACACCAACGGTTGCCGAAGCTGCAGAAGGTTGGAAAATGCATAAACCTGTTATTGAACAGGTGTCAAACACTTATAATAAACCTATTTTGTATACCGAATTTGGTTATAGAAGCGTAGATTATTCTGGAAAAGAACCTTGGAAAAGCGATAGAAACAAGGGGCATGTAAATTTAGAAGCCCAAAGCAATACCACGAAAGCGCTGTTGGAAACCTTTTGGAATGAAGACTGGTTTGCTGGCGGTTTTATTTGGAAATGGTTTGTTAATCACGATGAGGTTGGTGGCGTAAACAACAACATGTTCACACCGCAAAACAAACCTGTTGAAGCTATTTTGCGTAAACATTACAGCAATTTTAAATGAATAAATTAAAGTACATATGGGTCGGTCTTTTGATTTTTACATCCTGTTTAAAAGATACGGATGACGACCTGCGCCATACTTTAGAAGCTTACATTTTAAACAAGCCTTTCGAAATAGGTGCCGTTATTGCCTGTGCTGCAAGCGATGAAAACACGAACGAGATTCTAACCTTTTACTATCCAGAAATCGGTGCAACAAACATTCGATTTTATGAAACTGAAAATGCGCAGGTTGACAAAAACGAATTTTCAAATTATACACAAATTGTCATTCCGAGCGAACCTTTTTTTAACGGTTATTTAGGCAAGTTTACGCAATCATCGGCTAACGAAAAATGGATTATTGTTACTTTCGAACGGCAAGGTGAAATAAAAATATCCAACCCCATTCGTTCCAAACAAAACATAAAACCAACCGTTTGGAATGATGCTGTTTCAATAAACCAAGATGTTTCAACAATGCCAAGCTTTACATGGGAAGACGATGCCTTTGGCGATAATGCCATATATTTTCAAGTGGTTTCAGATGCACAAAACAATTTGCTTTCGGGCACTTATACCTACGATAATCATTTTCAATATTACAACACATCAAATGTGGTTTTAAACATAACAACCCAACTAACGCCACCACCACTCATTACTGGAAATAATTACAATTTCACGTTAATGGATGTTAGTGAAGATAATTGGGTAAATTGGGTGATTCTTAAAACCTTTGAAGCTGAATGAGTAAAGTACTAACCATTGTATTTTTAAGCTTTTTTACTGTGAGTTTGTTTTCGCAGAATAATACGGTGGACGATTTAAAAATACAGGGTAATAAAAAACTAAAATCGTCTTTCATTAAAAAAATTTCATCTGTTAAAACTGGTGAAAAACTGGATTCCTTGGTTATCGAACAAGACATAAAACGCTTAAAACGTTTGCCATCGGTGTCTCATGCCTATTATCAGGTGTTTCATTCCGAAGCCAATCAATATAATGTGTTTTATAATATTGTAGAGAACTTCACGTTAATTCCATCGGCTAATATTTACACCACAAATAACGATGAGTTTGCCTATCGTTTGGGGCTACACGAATTTAATTTATTGGGAAGAAATATTGGTTTTGGTGGGTTTTATCAAAAGGATATTTACAGCAGTTTCGCTATAAATTTTAGAGCGCCCTATTTGTTTTCCAAAAGCCTAGGATTAGCTGTGAACTATCAAGATTTAACAACCCAAGAGCCCGTTTTTTTCGATGGCACAACGGCCGATTATAAATACAACAACCAATCTTTGGAAATTTTAGGATTGTACGAATATAATTTTAATAATAATTTTGAACTCGGAATAAACTATTTTGTTGAAGATTATGTCTATAAATCTGGCGCTACAAACCCTAATGTGCCGCAGCAATTAAATGTGCACAAATGGTTGTTGAAAAGTATTTACGAGTACAATAATCTAGATTATTTTTACCAATATGTGTCTGGTGTAAAAAATCAATTTAACTTTCAATATGTTACATCAACCAACGATATGTTACCCGAATTTTTTATCGCTTGGAATGATTTTTTCTATTTTAAACGTTTTGGTGCGCGTAGCAATTGGGCAAACCGATTACGATTGGGCTTATCAAAAAACGATAAAACGCCATTCGCACCTTTTTCGGTAGATAATAATTTAAATGTTCGAGGCGTTGGCAATACCATCGACAGAGGCACGGGCGTTATTGTTTTAAACACCGAATTCCGTTATACCATTTACGAAAAAAATTGGTTTGTTTTACAAGGCAATGCTTTTGTTGACGCTGGTTCTTGGCGAAACCCGGGAGGCGATTTCGGCGATTTTAGTAAAGCCGAAAATATCAAGGTATATCCGGGATTGGGGCTTCGTTTTATCCATAAAAAAATATACAATGCCATTTTTAGAATTGATTACGGACATGGCATAAGCAAAAACGCAACTAAAGGTTTGGTGTTTGGCATTGGGCAATATTTTTAAGGTATTTAGGGCGTTACCCCTGCGTTCCTTGGGGGGTCGGGCTTTCCCAAGTCGCTCTCTGCGAGGAGCTCCAACAAACCTGTGCTGAGCGCAGTCGAAGTATGCTCAATACCTAACGCAGCAATCCGCCAAAGTAAGTTTTAAAACCCAAAGTCTGGTTAATTCAAACACAAACATCTATTTTTGAAAAAACGATTGTTATATGCGAACATTTGCAATAGGCGATATTCACGGTGGTTTAAAAGCCTTAATTCAGCTATTAAATAAAATGGAAATTAAAGATGAAGACAGGCTTATTTTTATGGGCGATTATGTTGACGGCTGGAGCGAATCTGCGCAAACTATTCAGTTTTTAATAGAATTATCTCAAAAAATAAATTGCATTTTTATAAAAGGAAACCACGATGTTTGGTGCGAAAACTGGTTGCGAGGAGAGCATGTGCCACCCGTGTGGTATATACATGGTGGAAAAGAAACGATGGATAGTTATGCCGGTTTTTCAGAAGATAAAAAAAAGAAACATTTAGCCTTTTTTGAAAGTATGCCGCTTTATTATATCGACAGTGAAAATAGATTATTCATTCACGCCGGATTTACATCCATGCACGGTGTGGAAAAAGAGGTATTTAAAGAAAATTTCTATTTCGATAGAACGCTTTGGGAAATGGCTTTAACCATGGATAATCGCATTGAAAAAGATTCAGCCTTATACCCAAACCGATTGAAGCATTACAGCGAAATTTTTATTGGGCACACCCCCACCATAAATTTTAATGTAAACGTGCCCATGCAAGCCGCAAATATTTGGAATATCGATACGGGTGCTGCATTTACTGGGAAATTATCCGGAATGAATATCGATACAAAAGTGTTTTTTCAGAGTGATAATTTACCTGCTTTATACCCCAATGAAAAGGGTAGGAACAAGAATTAACCGAGACCTGTCAGGTTTTAAAAACCTGACAGGTCTGAGCCATGAAAAAGTTTTACTCAATACTCTTAAAATCCTTTATCGCTTGATTGGGTTCCATAACATTATAACCTTGCCAAAACTCGGGGTCGTATTTTGGCAAATACGTTGGTTTGACTTTGGCTTTTTCCGTAACGCTGTTAAATGCTGTTTCGGTAATGCTTTCATTTTCAAAAACCACGAGTTCTTTTTTGGTGATGTTCGATACAATAAAATGAACATCGGTCGAAATTTCATTCTGCTTTCTCCGCCCTTTTACATGCTTGTTTTTTTCAATAATCTTTAATGGGCGTTTAATCCCGAATTTATTCCCGCTTTCAACTTCGGCATATTTTAGGGCATATTTATCGCTATTGTTTTTAGCATAAATAAAGGTGCCCTTTTTTAAATATTCACTGTAAGAAATGCCTAAGAGTCTAAAGTTCTTTAGGTTTTTTACATTCTCGTAGTCCACTCTAACAATGGCAAAATCATCCGTATTAATATATAAAACACCTTTAAAATCTTCTTTTCGTTTTGGGGTAAATGTTATTTTATAAACAAACTCACCGTTTAGAAATTGATAGTCTAAAAGCTCAAACCGGTATCTGTTTGGCTTTTCTAGAAAGTTTAAATGTGAATCCTCAAAAATAAAACTACTGGTTTCTAAATTTGCAATAGCGCGTTTTCTGTATTTTAAAAAGTTCTTTTTGCGTTCGCTTTCCTTCTTTTTTTGCTCGTCAATAAAAGCTTGGGTCTTTTCAATGTCTTCATCGGTTTTTGTGTCGCCAAAAAGCGATGAATCTATCTCTTCTTTAGTGCCGAAAATCCCCGATTTAATTTTAAAATAAGAATCTCTTTTTACGTGTTTCTTAAATATGGTGTTAAATTTTTCTTCAAGGCCTTCAAATGAGATTTCATTGTTTTTGTCATAAAGGTTTGAAGCTTTTATGATATCTAGTTTCAATCCGTTTTTAGCAAAAGGATTTTCGTATAAATCACCTAAAAGCTCTGAGTAATTACCTGAATTTTTTGGCATAATATCTAAAACACTATCCACAAATTTTTGATTGATTTCCGGTATGGTTGATTTTTTAATGTCAATGGTGTTTTTAATCATGTTATTGTGGTCAGATTGCCTGTAAAACAGCCTGCTTTTGGTGTATTCAAAATCGTAATTAGTGGCTAAGTTTTCTTGGGTTTTTTCTATGATTTCATCAACCGTATAGTTTTTGTTAGAAACCAAAACCTCGTCCAATTCAATGGATTTCTGGCGTAATACAATAATGCTATCGTTAAATTTTTCAACTGCAACACGCTTGGTTTCGTAACCCAAACAATTGATAAAAAGCGAGTCTTTTGCAGTAATTTTTTTGTTCAGATATATTTGAAACACGCCATTGTTATTACTAATAACCCCAGATTTTTTATTGAGCTCTATAGTTGCATAAGCAATGGGTTTTTGTGTGGTGGAATCAATGAGTTTGGCGTGAATGGAATTCTGCGATTGAGACCATTGAAAAACAAAAAATGTAAATAAAACTAGAAATAATTTTGACTTCATATAAAAATCTATTTGCTATAAAAGTAGACGATTATATAAGTAAAATGTAACAATTAGTTTTTTGTTAAGTAAGTTTTATCATTTTTTAACACTTACATATTTTAAGTAATATTGGTTGAGTTGATTTGGCGAAGCGCCCAACCATTTTTTTAAATGAATTGTCCAATAATGAAATTGTAAACGCCATACACCATTGGTGTTATAATGCCTCGGAGAGGTTGTGAGCCATTTTTGAACGACCACAAATTGCTTTCGAGCGTAAAGTTTGGTAATTAAATCGTTGTCTTCGTAAATTGTAAAACTCTCATCAAAACCATTAATGGTTTTAAAAAGCGATTTGGTGATAAATAAACTTTGGTCGCCACCTCTACAAGACTTTAAAGGTAACCGCGTTAATTGTCCAGCAAGTTTTAACCACCAATGATTGCTATTAAACTTCATGATAAAGCAACCTGCTTGATGGTTTTTTTCAACTTGTTGAATAATATATTTATCGAAGTTTTTAGGCGGAAAAGAATCGGCGTGCAAAAAATAAAGAATGTTTCCAGACCCGTTTTTTGCACCCAGATTCATTTGTTTGGCACGACCTTTTTGCGAGTGAATTAATTTGATGCCCGTTCGAGTAGAATTTTCGATAGAAAATTTTGTATCGAGAACTTCAATTAAGTAATCTCGATACAATTTTTCGCTATGCTCAAAATCACTCGAAGTAACATAGTTCTGTACTATTTTACAGGTCCCATCGGTACTGCCACCATCAACAATAATAATATCTGCAATGTTTTCTTTTGAAGAATTTTTGAAAAGATGATGAAGCAGATTTTCAATATTATCGGCTTCGTTTAATGTAGGTATAATAATGGAGATTTGGTACGTCATGTTTTGTTTTTAGAGACCTGTCAGGTTTTAAAAACCTGACAGGTCTAAATGTTTTTATTCATTCAAATCCCAATTATAGCTTTTATAACTTTTTTTCGCTTTCGCGGAAATTTGAACCTTTGAATATTGGTTTAAAAAATCAATCAAACTACCATTTTGTTTAAAATCTTTAGCAAACCACTGAAAAATTTTTGACAGTTTTAAACTGTTTTCAGAAATATTATTTTTTGTTGAATTGTTTAAAAAATCTTTCGTCGCTTTAATGAGTTGTGCCTCCAAATTTGCAGCCGAATAAGTCTGGTTTAATAATTTAGGACAAGACACCGAAGCACAAACAATGGCAAAATGAATGCGGGGTTCGTCCATTTTTCGTAAAATCTCATGTTCAATCTCATTCAAACTATACGGAATATTAACTGTATTCCATAGGCGTTTATCCCAAGGTTTTTTAATATCTTTTATGCTTTTTACAGGGTAATGCCTCAGAATCAAATCGATGGTCATGGCGTTGTAAGCGTTAATCCAAAAAGCCAATTTTTCTTTTTTTGAAAACGATTTAAGAGCATTGCCTGAATAAAGCGTCCCCAAGCTTTGAATGTAATTTGAAAGCTTTTTATGATTGGTTTTAAACGATTTGTAATCAACATTGCCATTTTCTGAAACGTTTTTCGCTAATAATACACCCCATAATTGATGAATTTTTACAGATTCAGTTTCCTTTATAAAAGTATCATTATCCACCTTTTTTTGACCAAAACATAATGTCGTAAAAAACAGTAAAAATAGGATGTTTATTTGATACATGATTTTGTTAAAATGATTAAAGAGCGATTATTGCTTAACAGCATCCGCCACCATCGTAATGAAACGTAGATTCTGAAAAATAAATATCATCTCTATTTAACGCTTGCAACGCTGCAGCGGTTTTGTCGCATATCGCTAAAGGTTGGTTTTTAAGTAAAACATGACCCGCTTTATCATCAAAATAATCGTCGTCGCCATAATAAATGGCCGCTTTTCCTGTAAAAACACATGGGCCATCGGCGGGCATTGGGTCTTTAATGGCGGCAACCTCAATGGATTCAATATAAATTAATTCGTCGGTTGGGTAATTTTTGGGGTCAAGAATTCTGTACGGTTTACGTGCGCGAATTTCAATGGTGCCAAAGCCCGCATCGGTTAATGCTTTTACATAATCTGCAATGGGCAAACTTCCGCTTAAACAAAGGGCCCGTAATCGTTCGTCGTTGCGTAGTTCATCATTCATGGGTTGTTCACAGGTGGGATCGCTCATTACTAAACGCCCGTGAGGTTTTAAAACACGATACATTTCTGCAATGGCTTTCTTTAAATCGTCTGCTTTAAAAATATTGAATAAGCAATTCTGAGCGGCAACATCAATACTTTGGTCTTCAACCGGAAGGTGCATCGCATCGCCTTTTTTAAGGTCTACAAATTCACTTTTAAACCATGGGTTTTGTGCTTCGGCTTCTATGAAATTTTTACGCGATGCTTCTAACATTTCATCGACAACATCAACACCAATTACACCGCCATTTTGACGATTAAAATAGGCAAACTGCAGCAATTCCATGCCGCCACCAACACCAACATAAAGCATTTTTGGGTTGTTGGTTAAATCGCGCGCATGAACCGTCGAGCCACAGCCATAGTTCATTTCCTGCATGATTTTTGGGATTTTTAATCCAGGTAATTCCCAAATAGGATTAGTGGTGCAGCACAGCCCGACATCGGGGGTTAACGCTGCTTCTTTGTACACGTTGTGTGTGGTTTCTAGGTAACTCATAATTTTGTCATTCCTGCGCAGGCAGAAATCTTATTTTAATTATTGTCTATTTTTTCTTTCTGTTCATTTTGTCTTGATACATACAGAAAGCTTTCGGGACGAACCAAAAAATCAAATTCAAGCCGTAGAATTTCTTTAATTTTCTAAGCTCTAAATTTGTTTAAAGCGTGCTAATTAATTCTTTAAAGAGCGTTATCATATTGGGTTCTGCTTTAGCAGCCATGGCAATGATTTCTGAAATATCAACAGGTTTTAGATTATCTGGGTCGCATTCATCGGTTAAAACTGACACTGCCGCTACTTTTATATTCAAATGATTGGCAACAATAATCTCGGGAACCGTACTCATTCCTACGGCATCGGCACCAATAATTTTAAGCATTCTGTATTCGGCGCGTGTTTCTAATTGCGGGCCAACAACACTGGCATAAACACCTTCGTGAAGTTCTATGTTATTGTTTTTTGCAATGGTTTTAAAGGTTGAATTGATGCCTTTATCGTACGGCGCACTCATATCCGTAAAACGTTCGCCTAAATGCTCTACACCATTAAAAGCCAATGGCGAACTGCCTTGTAAATTTATATGATCTTCAATAAGCATAAGCTCTCCTTTTTTGAAATTGAGGTTTATAGCCCCAGCTGCGTTGGAAACCAACAAGGTTTTTATGCCTAATTTTTCCATGATACGAACTGGATAGGTAACATCTTGTAGCGTGTAACCTTCGTATAAATGAAAACGGCCTTGCATAACAATAACTTTTTTTCCGGCTAAATTACCATAAACAAGTTTCCCTTTATGAAACTCGACAGTAGCGGTTGGAAAGTAAGGAATATGGTTGTAACTAGCTTCAACCAAAATATCTATTTCGTTTATAAGTTGCCCCAATCCGGTACCTAAAATAATACCAATTTCTGGGCTTTCGAATCCTTTTTCTTGAAGGTATTCAACAGTTTCGTTTATGTATTTTAACATGAATTAATATTTATGAATTTAAAAAATTTGATTAAAATTAAGAGTTTTTGGCAACAGTTGGCCATCTTTTCAATCATTTAATTGTGCTATGCGATGTTGTAATTTAATATTCGATTTGTAAAATGTTGAAGCTTGTAAATCTTCAAATGTGTCGATATCATTTAAGGGTTCAAGCAACCCGAAAGATACGGCATTTTGTTGCAATTCATTAAGAGTTACCTTTAATAAATGGGGTTGGCTCCACGGCTTATTGTCGAATATAGAATTGAACATTTTAGACATGCCAATAAGGTAATAGCCGCCATCGATGGCAGGACCAAAAACAACATCGTGGGTTTTTAAGGTTTGCAATCCGGTTTCTATATAAGAGGCGTTGATATCGGGCAAATCGGAGCCGATTAAAACGATGTTTTCATACCCATCTTCAAAACCTTTTTTAAAGGCGTTTTTCATGCGTTCGCCTAAATCCTCACCCTTTTGAATGGCTTTATATTGGTTTTTCCACTTGGATTCAATAATAGCGTCAGAAAAATAAATACGCTTATCGATTGCTATATTTTCGGTAGCTTTTTCGGTGATTTTAACCAGCTCGCTATACACCTCAAAAGCTGCTTGATTGCCAATGGTTTTGGCGAGTCGCGTTTTTACTTTACCCAATTTGATGTTTTTTACAAAAACGATAATGAGTGATTTAGTCATAAATTTTAATACCTTTTTTTAACCATTTACTCCATGCTTTATCGAAGGTATGGATGCTATCGGTTTCTTTTCCTTCGGGATTATAAACGGGGAAATCAGAGTTTTTCCATTCAAAAATGCCACCGTATAAATTGTAAATATTGGTGTAACCTGCTTTTTTGAGTTTTTCTGCAATATCTTCCGACCGAACGCCAATAGAGCAATACACGATTACCGGCTGCTGCTTACTTTTGAGTTTTTTGATGGTTTTTTTAAGATTGAAATTATCGTAACCAACAAATAGGGCGTTTTGCAAATGACTGGTTTTGTATTCTGAAAATTCACGGGCATCTAAAATAACGGCGTTTTGTTGTTTTGAAGCATTTTCCACGGTAATGTACGGGATGCTTTCTTTATTGTGTTTTTTTAAAACCTCTGCAAGTGATTCTTGGGCGAAACTAATACCTGAAAAAAATAGAAGTATGTAAAAAATTTTCTTTTTCATAACATGAGGTTCCTGCCTGCGCAGGAATTGGGTTAAGCCACAACACCTTGGCAGCTACTTCCGGCTCCGGCAGTGCAACCGTAACAGTGTTGCGAAATTACAATATTCCGGCCTTCCAAAAGTGCTTCGTTATATTCCGATATGTGATTGGCTTTGCTGTTTACGGGCAATTCCAACATTTGATTAAAATCGCAATCGTATAAGTAACCATCCCAACTAACCGATAATGTATTGGTACACATTACGTTTTCAACCGCAGCAGGATTGTAGGCTTCAACGAGCGCATACATATAATCCTCGTAATTTTCTGAGGCGATTAAATAATCTAGAAATCGTGAGATTGGTAAATTGGTAATGGCAAATAAATTATGAAACTGAATATTGAAATCTTCTTTTAGCGCTTTTTTAAAATCTTTTTCCATAGCCATTTGATCGCCCGGTAAAAAAGCACCCGACGGATTGTAAACCAAATCCAATTTTAAGTTGCTGTCTGGCATACCATAACCAACGGCGTTTAATTCTTGTAATGCTTTTATCGATTGATCGAATACACCCTCGCCACGTTGTTTGTCGGTTTTTCCACGAGTCCAATGAGGCATCGAGCTTACCACGTGCACATTGTGTTTTTTAAAGAATTCGGGTAAATCGTGATATTTTTTGTTGGCGCGAATAATGGTGAGATTGGAGCGCACAATAAAATCTGTAATACCTGCTTTGGAAGCTTCTTCGACAAACCAGCGGAAATTGGGATTCATTTCCGGGGCGCCACCGGTTAAATCTAAAGTGTGGGCGCCGGTGGTTTTAATAACATTTAAACACTGTTGCATGGTTTCGCGCGTCATGATTTCCTTGCGGTCTGGACCCGCATCAACATGACAGTGCTCGCAAACTTGATTGCACATATAGCCCACGTTTATTTGTAGGATTTCCAGTTTTTTGGCTTTAAGCGGATACTGATTGGTTTCGGCAATTTTAGCTTTAAAGGTTGGCAGTTCGCCGTTTTTAAAAATACCGTTGGATAGGATTTCCAGTTGCCGATTGCTTTGTGCTAAATCGCTTTGGCGTTTATGTAAGGATTGTGTTTTTGTCATATTATTTTTTTTCTGTTCATTTTGCCTTGATGCAAAACGAACCAAAAAATCAAGTTCAAGCCGAGGAATTTTTCATTCCGATTTGAAAACTCCGCGTCGAACTATCGTTCTCCTGTTCTCGGAGCTTTTCTTTATCTATTCTGCGCCTTGACGATCAATTCTCTGAATTGATTTGGGGCTTGACTTTTTGTTAAATTGTTTTTATTTCGAATATGTTTTTTATTTTTTTAGACACTTTACAAATATATGCTCTGACTGTGAACTGGTTACTACCAACTGCAAACTGCCCCCGCGTTAGGGATTGAACGGTGTGTTTGAGCTCGCCGACGATAGGAGGAAGCGAGTAGTGAAAGCCCGACCCTTGTGGTAACGCCCAAAAAATTAACCGTCCAGTTTATTTACTTTGTTCATCATTTGCACGCCGTGAACTAAGGTGGCTCCGCTTTTTATGGCTGCACCAACGTGTATGGCTTCCATCATTTCTTCTTTGGTTATACCGCGTTGTAGGCCGTCTTTGGAGTAGGCATCAATGCAATATGGGCATTGCTCGGTGTGTGAAACGGCAAGCGCAATTAACGATTTTTCTCGAGCCGTGAGCGCACTGTCTTTAAAGACCGAATTGTAATAATCGAAAAATTTGGCACCCAATTCTTCGTTCCATTCGGTGATGTTTCCAAATTTTTTAAGGTCTGCTGGGTCGTAATAGGTTTTAGACATAGTTTTTTTGTTATGTGTTGTGTTAAGTAGACGAAAACATTCGCTAAAGTTTACAGTAAATTTAGTTAAATTATTGCTGGTTTGTTTTGGGTTTAAACATAGTGATATTATAAGATACCATCCGTTAAAAAAGTCTTATTTTTATTCGCATTTTTATTTTTATGTTAAACTGGATTGATTTACTGAAAGATTATAAAGATAAGCGGGAAGCTGTGGCTTTAATTACCGTTACCCATTGCCTGGGCTCGACTCCTTGTGTGGTTGGTGCTAGAATGATTGTAGCCAAAAACAAGGAAATCCATGGGACTATTGGTGGTGGAAAATTGGAATTTAATGCTATTGACGAGGCGATTATTGCCATTAATGAAAATAGAATTATCACATCTAACTACACTTTAGGACCTGAATTTGAGCAATGCTGCGGCGGAAAAGTGGAATTAATTATTGAACCTATGAACCAATATCCGAAATTATTTGTGTTTGGCGCGGGACACATTGGTGTTGAAATTTGTAATATGATGGAAAACACACCTTTTGAAGTGCATTTAATTGATTCGCGAGCCAATTGGTTCTCTAAAATTCCATTGAAAGCTCACGTGAATAAACATGAAACAAAATTAAACGATTTTAAAACCTTTAAGGATGCGGTGCAATGGGGAAACCAAAGTTATGTGTTGGTGTTAACGCACGACCATAAACTGGATTTTGATATTATTGCGATGGCCTTAAAACAAAAAACCAAGTTTTTAGGCTTAATTGGCAGTAAAACCAAGCGTGTACGATTTAACAATTTGCTTATTAAGGAGATGCATATTAAAGAAGGTATGAGTAATGTGGTTTGCCCTATTGGACTAGAGCTTGGAGGGAATTCGCCCAAAGAAATTGCCATTAGTGTTGTGGCGCAACTCATTCAAATACACTATAAAGGTTTACCCGAAGAAGGTTTCGCTTAATGCATAGTAAATAGCCATAATTGCTGAAAAAATGGCACTTCCCAAAAATCGCCATTTGTGTTTAAATCGGTTTTGAATGATATAATTGGCAATAAAAGAAATGAGTATGTTTGCTGAAAACGACCAAAAGGCGATTTCTAAAAGATTCCAGCCAATGGTATCGAATGCGCCGGAAAATAACTTGATAAACAACAAATGCCTTGCCACCCAAAGCGGATTAAAATACATTATTGCTAATAAAGTTTTGGTTAGTGTTGCTTTTATGCCTTTTAGGTTTTGTGTTTTCTTTACAATCCAATCAAAATAATTGGGGATTTCGAATGCGTAAAAGGTAGCGCCAACAAGCATCATTCCGAGTAATCGAGATAACGAAAACTCATCAATTAAAAGTGCTGCAATGGAATCGCCGGCGCTGTAAATCAATGCGCCTTTTATAATGTTTTGTTTTTTGTAGTGTAGTGCGATAGGTTTTTATTTTATAATAATACCTTTCAGGTTTTAAAAACCTGAAAGGATAAATTGCGATACTAATTTAACTCTATTTTTTATACAGACCCATGAGTACTTTTTCGGGTGTTATTGGGGCATGGAATTTAAGTTTATAATTTGGGTTAAACGCTTTAATGGCATTCTGAATTGCAAAATAAGCCCCAATGCCGTACATTAATGGCGGTTCGCCAACAGCCTTCGATTTTAAGATGGCCAACTCATGGCCTTTAGTTTCCAAAGGAACGGTTTCAACCGTTTTTGGAACAGAAAAAATATCTGGAACTTTATAGGTTGATAATGCATTTGAAAGCAATCGACCCTCGTCATTGTACGCGATTTCTTCCATCGTCATCCAACCGATGCCTTGTGCCAGCGCACCTTCAACTTGCCCCAAATCAATGGCTTTGTTCATGCTTTTACCGTAGTCGTGCACAATTTTAACAGCGTCAAATTCGTAAGTACCGCGCGTACAATCAACCGTAGTTGTAATAATAGCTGTTCCGTAAACATGATAGGCGAAAGGATGCCCTTTTTCTTTGGATTTATCAAAATGAATTTCGGGTGTGGCGTAGTGTGCGTTTTCGGTTAAAGCGACACGTTTTAGCATGGTTTTGCTGATGAGTTCCGTCCACGATAAATCTGATTTTTTATTATTTACATACACGAATTCATCTTTTAATTCAATGTGTTCTTCTGAAACATTTAAGTCTTCAGAAGCCACTTTTTTCAAACGGTCAAGTAAAGCGCGACAAGCTTTTAAGGTAGCTTTTCCATTTAAATCCGCCGTAGAGCTTGCCGCAGAAGGCGAGGTGTTGGCCACCCGGGTAGTGTTGGTGGTTTCAATTTTGATGTTTTCAATAGGAATAGAAAATACCTGTGCTGCAATCTGCATGATTTTGGTATTAACACCTTGGCCCATTTCAACAGCGGCTGTACTAATGCCAACACTTCCGTCCAGATAAATATGAACCAAAGCACGCGCATGATTCATGGGGGTGTTGGTAAACGAAATGCCGAAACAAATAGGCATCAGCGCTATGCCTTTTTTGAAGTTTGAATTGTTTGCGTTGAAATTTTCAACTTCCTTTTCCAAAGCTTCAATATTGTAAATCGATTTCGCCGAATTCCAAGCGTTTTTAGCTTCTACTTGTTTGGCAATTTGTCCGTACGAAAACGTGTCGTTTTCTCGAAGCAAATTAATTTCTTGAATTTTATGCGCCGAAACACCAATTTCATAAGCGGCATGGGCAATAGCAGATTCTATAACAAACATGCCTTGTGGTCCGCCAAAACCGCGAAAAGCTGTGTTTGGCGGCAAATTGGTTTTGCAGCTTAAAACGGTTGTGCTAACATTTGGCACAAAATAACTGTTGGTAGCATGAAATAAAGTGCGTTCGGCAATGGCTGGCGATAAATCGGCAGCAGCTCCAGAATTTTGCAGAAACTCAGCCTCGTAAGCCAAAATTTTCAGGTCTTTGGATAGACCTATTTTATAGCTGCTTTCATAAGGGTGACGCTTACCGGTCATGCGTAAATCGTCGTGTCGGTTCAATATTAATTTTACCGATTGATTCAAATGGAAAGTGGCCAAAGCAGCCATAACAGCCCAAGGTGTAGCTTGGTCTTCTTTTCCGCCAAAACCACCTCCAAGTCGTGTAACGTCCACTTCAATTTTGTGCATGGCAACACCTAAAACCTGAGCAGCTGTTTTTTGAACAGCCGTGGGGCCTTGGGTGGATGAAGTGATTTTTATATTACCATTTTCCAAGGGTTCGGCATAGGCGCCTTGTGCTTCGATGTACAAATGTTCTTGTCCGTTTGAGAAGGTTTCACCCTCAAAAACATAGTCACATTCAGTAAAAGCTTTTTCGGTATCGCCTAAACTGAAAGTGCGCGGAGCATTTATAAAACTGCCTTTTGTTTTGGCTTGTTTCGCGGTTGTGATTACCGGTAAATCTTCAATTTCAATTTTTATTAATGCTCTAGCTTGTCGTGCAATAAACTCAGATTCGGCAACAATTAACGCGATGGGCATGCCCCAAAAATGCACCTCGTTTTCGGCAAATAAAGGCTCGTCTGGAATAATGCCACCAATTTGGTTTTTTCCGGGAATGTCTTTGTAGGTAAAAATGCGCTCCACACCATCCAATGCTTCCGCTTTGGAATAATCAATATGTTTTATTGTTCCGTGTGCTTTTGGCGCATCGAAAACCACGGCGTGAAAGGTGCCTTGTCTGATATTCACATCATCAACATACAACGATTCACCACGAAGGTGTGTGTACGAATCCAAGTTTTTTATGCTTAGTTTTAAAGCAACTTCAACCTGCGTTTTTTTAAAATCTAAACTGCTATTTGATTTATTTTTATGCATGTTGAACAAAGTCGTTTAAAGTGAATTGCTTTGGAAATAACTCGGTGAAATGTGCAAAGAATAACTGTCTTGCCAACAAGCGCTTATAATCGCTCGAACCACGAACATCGCTAATTGGAGAAATTTCGCTTTGAAGCATCTCGTTAGCTTTTAAAATAGTTTCTGTAGCTAAAGATTTTCCAGTTAAAAACTGAGAGGTGTCGTGTAAATACTTCGGAATGGCAGCCACCCCACCAACGGACACATGTGCCTCTGAAATGGTGTTGTTTTCAACTGAAATATGAATGGCGGCATTTACTGTGGCAATATCCAAATGGGTGCGTTTACAGACTTTTTCGAAATTAAAAAACGAATGTGAAGTTGGAAGTTTAAAACGAATTTCTTTTATTAGTTCAGCTTCATTTAAATCATATTTTTTGTAATCTGTATAGAAATTTTTAAGCGGAATACTGCGTTCATTTCCGTTTTCATTTACAATGATTATATCGCTGTTTAAAGCTAAAAAAAAGATGGTCATATCGCCAATGGGCGAGGCGTTAACCAAGTTTCCGCCAAAGGAAGCCATATTTCTAATTTGCTCCGAAGACACCAATTTTAAATGTTTTTTTAGATTGGGAAAATAGCGGTTTGCTTCACCGTGATTCCATAAATCAGAAACGGTTGAATTGGTTCCGATGGTACAAATACCCTCGTCTATTTTTATGCCTTTAAACTCATTTTTTTCAAAAATAAGGTGCACCGCATTGTCAATTAAATTATCGGCTTGTTGCACGTATAAATCGGTTCCGCCAGCAATGTATTTGCCTTTGGGTTGATTTATTTTTTCAGCTTTTAAAGCTTTTAAGCGCTTCGGGATATCTTTAAAATATTCAGGAATAAAGTCGTTTTCAATTAACCAATTAAATGAATTTTTATCCGTATTCCCCAATTTATCGCACACATGTTGGGCTGCTTTTTCAATAGATTTATAACCTGTGCATCGGCAAATGTTTCCGCCAATGGCATCTAAAGCGGTGTGGTGATTTTTTTCGGAATTCGACAAGGCAAAACCCGTTAGCGCTACCACGAATCCCGGAATGCAAAATCCGCATTGCGT
The DNA here is from genome assembly GCF_032814565.1 of Hwangdonia lutea. Classification (GTDB taxonomy): domain Bacteria; phylum Bacteroidota; class Bacteroidia; order Flavobacteriales; family Flavobacteriaceae; genus Hwangdonia; species Hwangdonia lutea. The sequence continues at coordinate 943,433 of NZ_CP136521.1, read as the reverse complement.
TGCATAATGGTCTTTCATGGCCAATTGCACAGCGGTTAGTTTTTTTGTCAGGTTTGTGCCCTCAACCGTTACAATGTGTTTGCCATGGGCGTTCCCCAACGGCGAAATACACGACGTAATGCTTTGGTAGTTTATGGTGTCATTCTCCAAAGTGCCAACTAAAACGGTGCACGCACCACAATCGCCTTCGCGACAGCCAATTTTTGTGCCTGTTAAGCGTTGTTGGTAGCGCACAAAATCGAGCAATGTCATTCCAGAATTTGCCGATGTTTTTATGGTTTTGTTATTGAGAATGAATTGAATCATTAATATGCTGTTTTATCTTCTTTTTCGATCCATTTTTTAAAAGCTTCTAAAGCCTTTTCGCGTGCTAGTTGCTCAAAAGGAATGCTTCGTTTTTCATAAGGCAAAGGGATTTCTTTATAGATAAACTCATCATCAAAACCAATATTTGCCGCGTCAATTTGACTGCTTCCAAAATATACTTTCTCGGGTCGCGCCCAATAAATAGCGCCCAAACACATCGGACAGGGTTCGCAAGAGGTGTAAATTTCGCAGCCTTCCAATTGAAACGAGCCTAAGTTTTTACAGGCATCTCTAATGGCCGTAACTTCGGCATGTGCCGTGGGGTCGTTGGTAGATGTGACTTTGTTGTTGCCTCTTCCAACAATTTCGCCATCTTTAACAATAACGCATCCAAAAGGGCCACCTTCATTATTTTGCATGCCTTTAAGTGCTGCATTTACAGCCTCGAGCATGAATTTTTCTTTCTTTAATGTATTCATTTTATTCTTTTATTTCAGGATAAATAAGCAGACTAATATACAATTTTTAAAACCTTAATTGAAGCAGATATTAATGAAGCGAATTAAACTTTTCACTTAAACGCGAAAAGTTTAAATCACTTCAATTAAAAACTATATTTTAGCCAGACTATAAATTGAAGAAATCATATTGCTTTTATAGCTATAGATGACTTAAGAGTAGCGTAGTTATGACGTTAACCAGATTTTTAAAATGAATGTAAATAACGAATTAGATTTAGCCTGGGATTTTGTAAATAATACAGACAGAAATGTGTTTTTAACAGGAAAAGCAGGTACGGGAAAAACCACGTTTTTACACAAATTAAAAATGAAATCGTTAAAGCGTATGGTTGTGGTGGCGCCAACGGGCGTAGCGGCAATTAATGCTAAAGGGGTTACTATTCATTCGTTTTTTCAGATGCCTTTTGGTCCTATTTTACCCGATGCTGATTTGGGTACTTCTTCGGGTTTCAATCGTAAGTTCAGCAAAACAAAAATCAATATAATCAAGTCTTTAGACCTTTTGGTTATTGATGAAATTAGTATGGTTCGCGCCGACTTATTAGATGGCATCGATAAAACACTCAGGCGTTTTAAAAACAAAAACAAAGTATTCGGTGGCGTACAATTATTAATGATTGGCGATTTGCAACAATTATCGCCGGTTATTAAAGACAACGAATGGCAATTGTTAAAGGCGCACTACAAAAACGGCTTCTTTTTCAGCAGTCATGCCTATCAACAATGCAACGCCATTACAGTAGAATTAAAACATATTTACCGACAAGACAACCCTAAGTTTATTGATATTCTAAACGAAATTAGAAACAATTGTTTAACCCAAGCTTCGGCAGATGAATTGAACAAATGTTATCGACCTAATTTTGTGCCCGATAAAAACGAGGGCTTCATCACCTTAACAACGCACAACAATAAGGCGGAACAAACCAATCGCTCCGAACTAGATAAACTAAAATCAAAAGCGTACACTTATAAAGCTGAAATTGAAGGGAAGTTTCCTGAATATGCTTATCCTAATGACGAAAAATTAGAACTGAAAGTTGGCGCTCAAGTGATGTTTATTAAAAATGATAGCTCCAACGAAAAAAGATATTTCAACGGTAAAATAGGTAAAGTCATTTTGTTGGATAAAGATGAGGTTGTTGTAAACTGTCCCGACGACGATTTTAATATTGTAACCACCCCCGAAATTTGGGAAAACATAAATTATACCGTTGATGCCGAAACCAAGGCCATTACGGAGAATAAAATAGGGTCGTACACCCAAATGCCGTTGCGGTTGGCTTGGGCAATAACCATTCATAAAAGTCAGGGTTTAACCTTTGAAAAAGCCATTATTGATGCCCAAGGTGCTTTTGCGCACGGGCAAACTTATGTGGCGTTAAGCCGATGCAAATCATTGGGCGGATTGGTGTTGAAAAACAAAATAGATTCCAGCCAAATTATTAGCGATACCAACGTGTTGTCGTTTGTTAAACATGCTGAAGAAAACCAACCGGATATAAGCGTGCTGAATCAATCGAAAGCTGAATTTCAATTAAATTTAATATCCCAAATCTTTGAATATTATCAGTTTTTATATCCTATCAATCGAATTTTAGATATTTATTATAAGAACAGAACCGTTATTCAAGGGCAGATTGAAACGCCATTAAATACCATTAAAGCAAGCGTTACCAATTTATTAAAAGTGAGCAATGGTTTTAATGCGCAACTTAAATCCCTGTCGCAATCTTCAGAAGTACCAGAAACAAACAAAAACTTGCAAGAGCGATTTACAAAAGCGGTTCAATATTTTAACGAGCAAACAAAAACAAGCATTAACGAGCCTATTAAAACATTGGCGTTTACAACGGATAATAAAGCCGTTGAAAAGGATATTAATAAATTTTTAGATACGATTGAAGAATTAATAAAATCTAAACTACTGTATTTTAATGGTTTGAGTCAAGGTTTTTCGGCGCATAAATTTTTAGAATTAAGAGCGAAAGCCGTGTTTTTGGCAAAAGACAAACCTAAAAAACCTCGAAAATCGGTAATAGATGGCACTACGAATTTGGAATTGTTTGAATTGTTGCGTATCCTAAGAAACGAAATTGCCGAACAAAATGACTTAATCCATTATCAGATTTTTACCCAAAAAGCACTCTACGAAATTTGCGAAACGCTACCCACCAATAAAAAAGAATTGTTGCAAGTTAATGGCATGGGAAAAGTTAGGGTGGAAAAATATGGTGCCGATATCTTAAGGGTGATTCATGCCTATTGCGAAGAAAACGATATTGAAATCTCTAAAGAGGCTACTATTTTTGAAGCAGAAAAACCCAAGAAAAAACGAGGTGACACAAAAAAGGAATCTTTAAAGTTGTTTAAAACAGGAAAATCAATCGATGAAATTGCTGATGAAAGGGAGTTGAACCCCAATACAATAACAGGGCATTTGGCTCATTTTATCCCTACGGGCGAAATAAAAATTACCGATTTAATCTCAGAAGAACACTATAAAGAATTAAAAAACCTTATTCCAAAGCACACCTTCGAAAACCTTTCGGATTTAAAACACCAATTGAACGATAAATACTCCTATGGCGAATTACGTTTGGTTTTGGATGAATTGAAGAACTAATACCCTGAAAGGTTTTTTTAAACCTTTCAGGACAAAATAATTAATCTCTTATAATACTCCTAGAAATCACAATCTTTTGAATCTCTGAAGTGCCTTCGTAAATCTGTGTAATTTTCGCATCACGCATTAATCGTTCCACGTGATATTCTTTTACAAAACCGTTACCACCGTGAATTTGAACGGCTTCGGTAGTGTGTTCCATCGCCACTTTTGAGGCATAAAGTTTTGCCATGGCGCTAGACATATCGTAATTATTACCTTGGTCTTTATCCCAGGCTGCTTTCATTACCAAATGGCGTGCTGCAGCAATTTCGGTATGCATATCGGCAAGTTTAAAAGCAATGGCTTGGTGGTTGCAAATTTCGGTACCAAAAGCTTTTCGTTCTTTAGAGTATTTTAATGCCAATTCGTAAGCACCTTGTGCTATACCGAGTGCTTGGGCGGCAATACCTATGCGTCCCCCAGAGAGTGTTTTCATGGCAAATCGAAAGCCAAAACCATCATCGCCAATGCGATTTTCTTTAGGCACTTTTACATCGTTAAATTGAAGGGTGTGTGTGTCGCTTCCGCGGATGCCCAACTTATCTTCTTTAGGGCCCACATGAAAACCTTCCGTACCTTTTTCAACTATAAACGCATTAATACCGTGTGAACCTTTATGTCGATCGGTTTGTGCAATAACAAGATATACATCGGCACGACCACCACTGGTAATCCAGTTTTTAGTACCATTAATAAGGTAATGATCGCCTTTATCGACAGCCGTGGTTTTTTGCGATGTGGCATCGCTACCGGCTTCGGGTTCGCTCAAACAAAAAGCGCCAATGTTTTCGCCCGTGGCAAGCTTGGTTAAATATTTTTCTTTTTGAGCTTCGGTACCGTAAGCTTCAAGCCCGTAGCAAACCAACGAATTATTTACCGAAACAATCACCGACGCTGAAGCATCAATTTTCGATAATTCTTCCATAATCAACGCATACGAAATCGCATCCATTCCGCTGCCTCCGTATTTGGGGTCAACCATAACACCCATAAATCCTAAGTCTGCCATTTTTTTAACTAATTCTGCAGGAAATTCTTGTTTGTTATCGCGTTCAATAACACCTGGGAGTAGTTCGGTTTGCGCAAATTCGCGGGCAGCATCGCGGATCATTTTATGTTCTTCTGATAGATTGAAATTCATAATTCGTAATTAAAATATGGTTTTTGTAAAAAATGTTTACAAATATAGCCTTTAATTGTGAATACTTAAAAATTAAAGTTTAGTTTTCGCGTGCTCATTCTTTCATAAATTTATGCCACAGTCTAGACTTAAATACGCCAAGGTTATTTGGTAGAAGATGTTTACTTTTACTAACTATGATAAAATCGAAATTTAACGTTATTGGCGTGATGTCCGGAACATCCTTAGACGGTATCGATGTGGTTTATGTAACATTTGATTATAAAAATACATGGCATTTTGAAATTAAGCACGCCGAAACCATGGCGTACACATATGAATGGCACCAAATTCTTAAAAATTTAGTGTCGTATTCCTCCGAAAAGTTATTGCAAATCGATGAGGATTATACGGTTTATTTGTCGCATGTTATCAATAATTTCATTGCAAAACATAATATTAAACATTTGGATGCGGTATGTTCTCACGGTCACACGGCTTTACATCAACCAGAAAAAAAGCTCACTTATCAAATAGGAAATTTAGCTGATATTGCCAATTTATTGAATAGTACAGTGGTTTGCGATTTTAGGGTTCAAGATGTGAAGTTTGGTGGTCAAGGTGCGCCTTTGGTGCCTATTGGCGATAAATTATTGTTTTCAGAATACGATTACTGTATCAATTTGGGTGGTTTTGCCAATGTGTCTTATAAGGCTGAAAACGAGCGGATTGCTTTCGATATTTGCCCCACAAACATTGTATTAAACCATTACGTGAAACAACTTGGGTTTGACTATGATGACGAAGGCAAGATAGCGTCAATCGGTACGATAAATAATACATTATTAGAACAATTAAATACTTTGGATTTTTACAAAGAAACGCCGCCAAAATCCTTGGGATTGGAATGGGTGAACACGCATATTTTTCCTTTAATCGATGCCTTTAATTTAGAAATAAAAGATATTTTAAGAACATTTGTCGAACACGCCGCCATTCAAATTGCCCATATTATTGGTAACGACAACCAAAAAACGGTGCTAATTACGGGAGGCGGCGCTTACAACAGGTTTTTTATCGAACGGATAAAATGTCATTCAAAAAACAAGATTGTAATTCCTTCAAAAACCATTGTAGAATTTAAAGAAGCCTTGATTTTTGCGTTTTTGGGCGTGTTGAAATTAAGAGGTGAAATAAATTGTTTGCAAAGCGTAACAGGAGCAAAAAAAGACCATAGTTCGGGTAAGATATACCTGCCTTAAAATTTATTGAAATTTAATATTTCACGACCTTTAGTTTTTTATATTTGTTGAACTATTTATTACTAATTAAAATACTTTCAGAATAATGAATCAACTTTAGCTACGCTTAATAATGAAACGAGATGGAGAAAATTAAGCTAAAATGAATCGATTATTATTAAGAAATGAAAGCATTATTAAAAAAATACGAAAACAAAGAACCCGAAATAGTTTTTAATTGGAAAGATCCTGAAACCGATGCCGAAGGTTGGACGGTTATAAACTCCCTGCGTGGAGGCGCAGCAGGTGGCGGAACCAGAATGCGAAAAGGTTTGGATATGAACGAGGTGGTCTCTTTGGCAAAAACCATGGAAATTAAATTCACCGTATCCGGTCCATCCATTGGTGGTGCTAAATCGGGTATTAATTTCGATCCTAACGACCCGCGTAAAAAAGGAGTGTTGGAGCGTTGGTACGCGGCCGTATCGCCATTACTTAAAAGCTATTACGGTACAGGTGGCGATTTGAATGTTGACGAAATTCACGAGGTTATTCCTATTACAGAAGAAAGTGGTGTTTGGCACCCACAAGAAGGTGTTTTTAACGGACATTTTAAACCTACCGAAGCCGATAAAATTAACAGGATTGGCCAACTCAGACAAGGCGTTATAAAGGTTATCGAAAACCCGATTTATTCCCCGAGTGTGTCAAGAAAATACACCGTAGCCGATATGATTACTGGCTTTGGTGTTGCCGAGGCGGTTAAACAATATTATAATATTTACGGCGGAAATGTAAAGGGAAAGCGTGCCGTAATACAAGGATTTGGAAATGTTGGTGCAGCCGCGGCATTTTATTTATCTCAAATGGGCGCTAAAATAGTTGGTATTATTGATATTTCGGGCGGATTAATTAACGAAAACGGGTTTACTTTCGAAGAAATTACTAACTTGTTCCTGGCTAAAACCGGAAACACATTGGTATCTAAAAATGTTATTCCTTTTGAAGAAGCCAACAAAAAAATATGGTCTATTAAAACTGAGATATTTGCGCCATGCGCTGCGTCACGATTAATTACCATTGGTCAAATTGATAAGATGATAGATAGTGGATTAGAAGTTATATCATGTGGTGCCAATGTGCCTTTTGCCGATAAGGAAATCTTTTTTGGCCCCATTATGGAGCATACCGATTCTCGGGTAAGCCTTATTCCAGATTTTATTTCAAACTGTGGAATGGCGCGTGTTTTTGCCTATTTTATGGAACGCCGTGTGCAAATGACCGATGAAGCTATATTTAACGATACCTCAAATAGAATAAAAGAAGCTATAGAAAAAGTACATCATAAAAACCAATTTAAAACCGGAATAAGCGCAACAGCATTTGAAATTGCCTTAAGCCAACTCATTTAAAATCAAATTTATGGAATTAGCAATTATTTTAATATTTGTAATCGGTTACTTGGCCATTACCCTCGAGCACAATTTAAAAATAGATAAATTAATTCCAGCGCTGGTCATGATGGCTATTTGTTGGGCTTTAATAGCTCTTGGGATTGAAGGCTTTTCGCAATGGTTCGATTCGGCAAACCACAGTTTGTTAGATAATTTTGGAGGATTGGCCTTAGAGGAAAAAACACATTTAATGGAGGAAACGCTGTTGCATCACCTAGGTAAAACAGCCGAAATTCTTGTGTTTCTTTTGGGTGCGATGACCATCGTGGAAATTATTGATTATTTTGATGGTTTTTCAACCATTAAAGGATATATAAAAACCAGTAGCAAGAAAAAGATACTGTGGATTTTTGGGTTCTTAGCCTTTTTTCTTTCTGCCATAATCGATAATTTAACCGCAACAATTGTTCTTGTTTCCATTCTTCAAAAAATCATTTTAGATAGAAATGTTCGTATTTGGTATGCTGGTTTAATTATTATTGCTGCTAATGCCGGTGGCGCTTGGTCGCCAATTGGTGATGTAACCACAACCATGCTTTGGATTGGTAAAAAAGTAACCACAGGACATTTGTTTGTGTACTTATTTATCCCTTCGTTATTATGTATGCTGGTGCCGTTTTTTATCGCTTCATTTTTACCAGCTTTTAAAGGAAACATTGAAAAACTTGAAGAAAACATTGATAAGCCCGCCTCTAAATACAGTTCCATTATGCTTTATTTAGGTCTGGGCGGTATTGTATCGGTGCCAATATTTAAAACCTTAACACATTTGCCTCCTTATGTGGGAATGATGCTTGCGTTAGGTGTAGTGGCGACCTTTGCAGAAATTTACAGTAACAGAAAATTTGCATTATCCTTTGATACGCATGAAGATTCAGATCACCAAGGGCATCACAGTCCGGTGCATCATTCGCTTTCAAAAATTGAAATGCCGAGTATTTTATTCTTTTTAGGAATTTTGATGGCTGTTGCAGCTTTAGAGTCATTAGGAATCCTATTCGGATTTGCATCCAGTTTGCAGGAAAATATGCCTATGTTGGGCACCGAGTTGCATCACGAAGGCGTTTCGGATATCGTTGTATTGTTGTTGGGCGTAGGTTCTGCGGTAATCGATAATGTGCCCTTGGTAGCTGCCAGTTTAGGGATGTTTTCCGAGCCTATCGACAACGAATTATGGCACTTTATTGCCTATTCGGCAGGAACAGGTGGAAGTATGCTAATTATTGGTTCTGCGGCTGGTGTTGTGGCTATGGGTATGGAAAAAATAGACTTTTTCTGGTACCTAAAAAAGATAGCGTGGTTAGCCGCAGTTGGTTTCTTAGTAGGTGCTGCGGCATTTATGTTTACCAGAACTCTATTTTAATATACTTTAACAAAAAAAGATACGTTATACAGTTGCAATAAATTTAATTATATGCTAAATATTTTATTACTAAACATGCAAGAAGGGGCAGAATTGCTTACCGATGAGGAATCCGTTGAAAAAACACTTTCAATTATCGAATTAATAAGTAGTGGTGGCGTAGCCGGACAAGTTATAATTGCCATTTTGTTTCTATTACTTATAGTCGCTTCATACATTTATTTTGAACGATTATTTGCCATAAAAGCGGCCTCAAAAATCGATGCTAATTTTATGAATCAAATTAAGGACCACGTGAGTAACGGTAAAATTGATTCGGCACAAATGCTTTGTGCTCAAGTAAATTCACCGGTATCAAGGCTAATAGGCAAAGGAATATCGAGAATAGGCAAACCACTTGCAGACATTAATACAGCCATTGAAAACGCCGGCCGTTTAGAGATTTACGGCTTAGAAAAAAACGTGAGCGTACTCGCTACCATTTCCGGAGCAGCGCCCATGATAGGATTTCTTGGTACGGTTGTTGGAATGATACTGGCTATATTTGAACTCGCAAACGCTGGCGGCACCATTGAAATGGACGTTTTGGCTAGCGGATTATACACCGCCATGACTACCACTGTTGCCGGTTTAATTGTGGGAATTATTGGCTACATTGCCTATAATCATTTAGTGGTAAGAACAGATAAGGTGGTGTATCAAATGGAGGCAAACTCCTTGGAGTTTCTAGATCACTTAAACGAACCTACATAGTATGAATTTTAGAGGAAGAAATAAGGTTACGCCAGAATTCAATATGTCGTCCATGACAGATATTGTATTTCTGTTGCTTATCTTTTTTATGATTGCTTCAACTTTGGTTACCACGAATGCAATTGATATTATTTTGCCAAAAGCAAGCGGAAAGACCGAAAACAAAAGATCGGTTGCCGTAAGTATTAAAAAAGATTTAACCTATTATATCGATCAAAAACGCGTGGGTGTTAGTGTTTTAGAGAATGAATTGTTAGCTGCATTATCATCACAAGAAAAACCAACTATAGTTTTAAGAGCTGAAAAATCGGTACCCGTTGAAAATGTTGTAAAAGTAATGGACATCGCCAATAGAAATAAGTTCAAAGTCATATTAGCTGTAAAGCCTAATTAATTAGAAATGAAATATTTTGAAACCATACATGAAAAGAATTCTGCTAGAATCACAGCGTTGATTGCTATCATTCTTCTCGTGCTATTGTTTGTGGTTGGTACAACGTATATGGATCCGCCAGAAGAGTACGGAGTAGCTGTAAATTTTGGAACTTCAAATTTTGGTAAAGGCAATGTGCAGCCTAAAAAACCTATAAAATCGGAGCCAAAGAACATTGAAAAACCACCGCAACCCGAGGTTACAAAATCAGAACCAACAACATCTGCTGAAACTAAAGAAGAGGTTTTAACCGAAGATAATTCGGAAGCCATCGCCATAAAAAAACAGAAGGAAGCTGAGGCTAAAGCCAAAGCCATTGCCGATGCAAAGGCAAAAGCAGAAGCCGATAGAATTGCCAAAGAAAAGCGCGAGCAAGAAGAAAAAAAGAAAAAGTTGGATGCCTTAATTGGTGGTGTGAGTAAATCTGAAGGCACAGAAACGGGTAGTGAAGGTAACGATAATAAAGCCGGCGATAAGGGGCAATTGGATGGGGACCCTTATGCACCAAGTTATTTTGGTCCGGGGTCTGGCTCAGGAACGGGTGGCGTTGGCTACGGTTTAAATGGTCGAGGTAGAGCATCTTATAAAACCATTAAACAAGATTGCAACGAGTCGGGTAGAGTTGTGGTTAGGATTGAAGTGGATAGAAGTGGTAACGTTATAAAAGCGGAGCCGGGTCAAAGAGGTACAACCAATACTGCACAGTGTTTGTTAGAACCCGCAAAAAAAATTGCCTTATCCCATAAATGGCCGGCAGATTCAAAAGCACCCGCCAAACAAATCGGTTTTGTTAGTGTAAACTTTAAATTAAGTCAATAACGATCCGGAATAAACTTCAATATCACTTTTCTAAATCGTTTCTTATTAGCGTACTCTTCATTGTAAAAAATAACAATAACTAAAGCTATTCTTAAATTATTTGTCTAGATTAATCAAAAACTAATTCAATTTATTTATGTGCAATTTTAAAATTCATTTGGTATAATGACATATCAAGATACACTCAATTGGATGTTCGTTCAGCTGCCAATGTATCAAAAACAGGGTAAATCAGCTTATAAAACAGATTTAAGCAATACGGTTTTACTCGCTTATCAATTAAATAATCCGCACAAAAATTTCAAATCCATTCATGTTGCTGGCACTAACGGAAAAGGTTCAACAAGCCATATGTTGGCATCCATTCTCCAAGAGGCCGGTTATAAAGTGGGGCTTTATACATCGCCGCATTTAAAAGATTTTAGAGAGCGTATTAAAATCAACGGAAACGAAATTAGTAAACAGTTTGTTGTTGGGTTTATAAAGCGAAATAAAGCTTTTTTTGAAGCCAATCAATTGTCTTTTTTTGAAATGACAGTTGGTATGGCATTCGAGTATTTTTCAAAAGCTAAAGTTGATATTGCCGTTATTGAAGTCGGTTTAGGTGGGAGGTTGGATTCCACAAATATTATTACTCCAGAAGTTTCTGTAATAACAAACATTGGGATGGATCATACCCAGTTTTTAGGAAACACACTCGAAGCGATTGCTTTTGAAAAAGGCGGTGTTATAAAACCCCAAATTCCAGTGGTTATTGGCGAAACTCAAAAAGAAACCAAAGCCGTTTTTCAAGCATTGGCTGAAGCTAACAACTCCAATATCATTTTTGCCGATAAAGAAATTACCAATACATTGAAATCAGATTTATTAGGAAGGTATCAATCCAAAAATATTAAAACTGCCATCCAAACCATAAAAGTACTTCAAAATAAAGGCTATAAAATTTCAGAAAAAAACATAAAACAAGGTTTGTTGCAGGTTGTAAAAAACACGGGCTTGTTGGGGCGATGGCAAACTTTAAACGATAAACCTAAAGTGGTTTGCGATACCGGGCATAATAGAGAAGGATTGCAGCATGTGATGCAGCAACTATTAAATGAAAAATACGATGTGCTTCATATTGTTTTTGGGGTTGTTAATGATAAAGACTTAAGTACTATTGTAGACTTGCTTTCCAAAAATGCCGTTTATTATTTTTGTAAACCAAATATTCCCAGAGGGATGGATGCCCATAAACTAAAAGCAGAGTTTAACAAACACAACTTAAAGGGAGAGGCTTATAATTCTGTAAATGAAGCCTATAAAACAGCTTTTGAACAAGCCAGTTTAACTGATTTTATCTTTGTTGGAGGCAGCACTTTTGTGGTTGCAGAAATAATTTAAAATTTTATTGAAAAAGTTTTTGCAATATTAAAAACTAGATTATATTTGCAGTCCCATTTAGAGGGCGCGTAGCTCAGTTGGTTCAGAGCACTTGGTTTACACCCAAGGGGTCAGGGGTTCGAATCCCTTCGCGCCCACAATTATAAAAAAAACCTAATAAATTGTTTATTAGGTTTTTTTTGTACCCTAAAATAGTTATCGTCTTATTTTAAGGTTACAATTTTTTTTTATATTTTTAGTTAAACATCTCATTATGAATGGTTCGAGTATTAAGCATGTATATAAAGAAATATTCAAATCTTACGATAACCCTTCCCTTGAAAAGCATATTGAAAAAATTATTGAGCTAGATACTTTCCTACCATATAGCTCAACATTTTTCTGCATTACAAACACGCAAAATTTAACCTTCGAGTATATTAGTAAAAACATGCCCGCTTGTCTTGGGTTGGATAAAAAAGTATTAGAAAGCAAAGGGATGCGATATTTATGGAGCAGAATGCACCCTAATGATTTGGAGGAATGGTTGCAGGCACTAAACGAACTGATGGATTTTACCTTAAAAAACACGAAGGTTGAGGACAGAAAAAGAATGAGCTATACGTGGAATTACCGACTGAAGAATTCTAATAACGATTATGTTAATATTGTACAAAACACGACACCATTAGGTTTTGATAGTGATTTTAAACCTATAATTGGGTTAGCTCATTATACAGTGTTATCACCAGAAATTAAATTACAGGTATGTGCAACAGCTAAATTGTTGAATGAGAAAAATGAATACGAGACTATTTATTTTAATAACTGTTCTCAAAAACTGTTGTCTGAAGGAATAAGTAATAGAGAACGAGATATTGTTAGGTTGCTGGTTTTAAATTACTCGAGCAAACAGATAGGCGATAAGCTAAGTATTAGCCCGAACACCGTAGATACACATCGAAGGAATATTCTTAAAAAACTCAACATATCATCAACGGGAGAGCTTATAGGAATGCTTAAAATGAATGAAAATTTCATATAAATACGACATTTACTCAAATTGAGTATTGTGTATTACTTGAGATTCAAACATCTTTGCATTGCTATTAATTTAGTTCTTAGGGAGAATTATTGGTGTCTGGTAATAAGTTTATAATCAGACACCTTTTTTTTGTAAAAGACGCTAAATTAAATCCAATACCCTTTCTAAAGCCATACCACGCGAACCTTTAATCAATAATGTGGCATTTTTTAATTGAGCGAAATCAAATTCACTTTTAAAATTTTCAAACGTTTTAAATCGAAATATTTTATTTGAATCGCTTTCAGACTGATAAAAATTTTCACCTACCAAAATCACAGGATTCATATTTATTGAGACTGCTAAATCTGTAATGTTTTGATGCTCCTTTTCGGTATCGTTTCCAAGCTCGAACATATCCCCCAGAATAGCGATTTTACGCCCTGTCTGCTTTTCAAAATTAAGTAAAGCGGCTTGCATACTTGTTGGGTTTGCATTGTAAGCGTCTAAAATAATGTTGCTCGTCCCTTTTTTAATAATTTGTGATCGATTGTTTGTTGGTATATAATTTTCTACAGCATTTTTAATAGCATCATCGGCAACTTTAAAATAACTTCCTATGGCTATGGCAGCCGCAATATTGCCAAAGTTGTAATCGCCTATAAGCTTACTATTTATGTTCGCGTTATTGTATTTGCAGGCTACAAAAGGTTGTGCTTCAATAAAATCAATAGTAATATCTGCAAGCGCATCGTTGCCAAAAACGAAGCGTTTGGCGTCATTGGTTTTTTTAAGTTGAATAGCATCATTTCCATTTACAAAAATAGTTTTGTGATGGGCTATTAAATAATCGTACATTTCGCTTTTCCCTGTAATAACGCCTTCAACACTACCAAAACCTTCTAGATGTGCTTTGCCAAAATTAGTAATGTAACCGAAGTCTGGTTTTGCAATTTGGCATAAAAATTCAATTTCCTTTAAATGGTTGGCACCCATTTCTACAATACCCATTTCGGTATTCAAATCCATGGAAAGTAATGTGAGCGGTACACCAATATGGTTGTTTAAATTGCCCACGGTTGCCGTAGTGTTGTATTGTTGAGATAGCACTGCGTTTATTAGTTCTTTAGTGGTTGTTTTTCCATTGCTACCCGTTAAGGCTATAATAGGAATGTTTAAGTGTCTCCTATGAAAAGTGGCTAACTCTTGAAGCGTTTCAAGCACATTGTTGACTACAATGGCCTGGGTTGAGGTTTTATATTGCTTCTCATCAATAATAACGTATTTCGCTCCTTTGTTGAGCGCTTGCTCCGCGTAAGTGTTGCCATTAAAATTATCGCCTTTTAGAGCGAAAAACATATCATCTTTTTTAATTTTTCTCGTGTCGGTGCACACCGAATTGCATTCTAAAAAAAGACTATGAAGGTGTTCTATTTTCAATATAAAGTGTTTTTATGGTTTAGATTCCGCTCTCGAAGGAATAAGAATTTGAATAGAAACTCAACTCATGTCGAGCGTTCTTTTCCAAAATAAAAGTATAAAAAAAGTCCTAATGTAAGTTAGGACTTTTAAATATTATTTTTTAGAAGATTTATTAATTCTTCGTTTTGTTTTTAGATTTACTTTTTGAACCTACACGAGACATGGCGCATCTAAATCCAATATAATCGGTTGCCATATCCTGTGGGAAGTAGCGTCTTTGAGCTGGGTCTAACCAATACTCTCTGTCTTTCCACGAACCACCTTTATAAACTCTAACCTTATCGTTTATTAAAGAGGAGCGGTTATTGCTTTTATCAAATTCTCTAATAATATTTCCTAGAGAATCTCTCGTGATTCTATGTTTAGGAGAATTATACATTTGTTGTGTTTCTGACTTCGAATTATTGTCTAATTCCTCATCGTCATTAAAACTCTCAAAGTAACGAGAAGAACGCTTGTCGCCATCTCTAAAGTTTATGGCGTTGCTTCTGTCAAAATTGGTACGTAAGTACGTTTCGTTTTCATCAACGGGAACTTGCAATATTTCACCAGGTAAATTTCTAGCAATTAATTTTCCGTTTGATAGGGTATCATAAACGATTTCATCAGCAGTAACAACTTTTACGGTGCCATCTTCGGTGATAGCGTTTTTAGTATAAACGTTTCCGCGATAGTAATTAAAGTCGTTAAACTCATCATCAATAATGGGTCTGTAAACATCGGCTACCCATTCGGCAACATTACCGGCCATATCGTACAATCCGAAGTCGTTAGGCTCGTATGATTTTACTGCATTGGTAATATCAGCACCATCATCAGACCATCCTTGAATTCCACCGTAATCGCCTTTCCCTTGTTTAAAGTTGGCTAATTGATCGCCGCGAACTTTACGTTTTCCGGAACGCGTATATTGTCCATCCCAAGGGTATTTTTTTCTACCTCTGTACATGTTGTAGCTTCTAAGCTCTCCCAAGCCCAAAGCAGCATATTCCCATTCCGTTTCAGTTGGCAGTCTATATTTTGGAGAAATAATACCCGTTTCGCGAGTAGCGTAAATACCTGTTTCGTTACCATCGGCATCGGTTGTTACATTTCTTCGTCCTCTGGTATCTGGGTTTATAATTTCTTCATTACCGCCATAAGTTAAAGTAGGGGCATTAATGTATGTATCTGTGCTAAAAGTTTGATCTGCATTAACATCCAAAGTTTTGGCATCTCTTTTTAAATAACCTGCTTGTTCAAGATAATACTCGTTTACACGGTCTGATCTCCAATTGGCATATTCAACAGCTTGAATCCAGCTTACACCAACCACAGGGTATTCTGCGTAACCTGGGTGACGTAAATAGTTTTCGGTCATTATTTCGTTAAATCCTAAACGATTTCTCCAAACTAAAGTATCTGGTAGCGCACCTTGATAAATGGCTCTGAAGTTTTCGTCACTTGGTGGATATACGCGTTTAATCCAATCCAAATATTCTAAATACATGATATTGGTAACTTCAGTTTCGTCCATATAAAACGACTGAACATGCTGCTGTGTTGGTGTATTGTTCCAATCGTGCATCACATCGTCTTGAACCTTTCCTTTTGTAAAAGTTCCGCCTTCAATAAAGACTAAACCTGGGGCGGTTTCTTGTTCTTTAAAACTGGTATTGTATTGAAAACCACCTTCTCTGTCGTTGATTTGCCATCCAGTTGCTCTAGAACTATTCTTTGAGCTCGAAGATTTTTTACAACCAATAGCGGTTACAGATAGTGCTAAAACTACCATAACCTTTAATGCTACTACTTTTTTCATATCCATACTTTTAAGTAAGCTAATAATATTTTTGGTGCTGCAATATAAGAATTAAACCCAATAACACAAGTAATTTTTTGCATTTTAACCAAAAAAATATGCATTTCACCCTATTTTTTAAACACTACAACGATGTTTTTGCTGTTTTTCATCATTGTTTTCTGATTAATAAACGTACGATTTACTAATTTATTATTGTATTTTTGAATCGGTTTTTAAATTTGTTAATTATTATTGATAATAACATTTTATAAAAGCCGTTATTCTAGCGATGAAAGAGTACATTTTACTTTTGTTTTTATTTTTTTCTGCTGCCATGTTTTCGCAGCAAAAAAAGTTTACCATTAAATGGGACGGTCATCAAACCATTTCCGGTGGCAACTATAATTTAAAAATACCGGCTTTTAATGCCGAACATTTTAGCTACGATTTTAACGAAGGGTTGCTATTTGTTGCACAGTGGAAAACGTCAACTGCCGTTAACGAGGCTTCAATACAAATCAGTCAGGTTACATACGCTCCCATTTCCAAAGAAGAATTAAAAGATTTGAATGTTAACACTATTGGAAGCGCGTTAAAATTCACTTTAAAAAATTCAAAAGCTAGACATAAACAATTTGCCTATTTTCAATTAACGCCCATTATAAAGGATGCCAACGGGACTTATAAAAAAGTGCAATCTTTTCAAATAAATTATAATACCAGTGCCAATCGAATGGCTGCATTTAATAAATTTAATGGCACTTCTGGGGTTATTACAAATTCGGTTTTAAGCTCGGGCGAATGGTTTAAGTTTTATGTAGATACTACGGGCGTGTTTAAAATGTCTAAAAGTTTTTTGCAAAATTTGGGCATAAGTGTAAATAGTGTTGACCCACGAACCATTAAATTATATGGCAATGGCGGACACATGATACCATATTCTAACGCCATAGCCCACCCATTGGATGTTACAGAAAACGCCATAAGATTTGTTGGTGAGGAAGATGGTGTTTTTAATGACGAAGACCATATTCTGTTTTATGCCCAAGGCCCAAAAGGATATAACGCAGAGAGCAATACCAATATTAATTGTTATGCCGATATCACCTATTATTACATTAATGTGAGTCCTGGTTTAGGCAAGCGCATGCAACCCATGAGTCAGCCCACAGGAACCGTGGATATGATGATTGATACGTTTGAAGATTACAAGTTTCATGAAGTAGACGAGCATAACATTGCCTTTTTGGGAAGGCGTTGGTTTGGTGACCGTTTCGATATTGATAACGACAAAACTTTTGAATTCGATTTTCCAAACCTAATAACAACTACTCCCATAAATCTTAAGGTTTATGTGGCGTCAACCTCATCTACGCAAAGCAGTATGCAAATTAACGTTAACGGTAATGCGGTTTCAAGTTTATCTATTCCGGGAGCTTCAAATCCCAGTTTGGCAAATGAGGCCTCGTATATTGGGAATGTAATTGTAAACACCTCGAATATAAGTGTAAATCTTAATTACGACAACCAAGGCAACCCTAGTGCTTTGAGCTATTTAGATTACATCTCTATTGAAGCTACCAGAGCTTTGAGTTTTACCGATAAACAATTCCAGTTTAAACATAGTGCCGTAGCTACAGCTTCTGGAATTGGGCAATATAATATTGCAAACGCATCGCAAATTTCAGAGGTTTGGGAGATTACCGATTTATATAATGTTACAAGTTTTGTGAATACAGATGCCAGTGCCAACCTTTCATTCACTTCAAATTTAGGAACCCTGAAAACCTACGTTGCCGTAACGCCAACAGATTATTTTGAACCTAAAATGGATGCTGAAAAAACCGTTGCCAATCAAAATATAAAAGGCACTATTTTTCAGAATAGTGATGGACAATTTCAAGATGTCGATTATATTATAGTGGCTCCAAATAATATGCTCAATCAAGCGGAACGTTTAGCTCAAATAAACCGAAATCAATACAATTTAAATGTTAAAGCGGTGGGCTTAAACGAAATATATAACGAGTTTAGTACAGGAAATCAAGACGTTGGCGCCATCCGGAATTTAGTCAAGTATGTTTACGATAATGCCAGCACGCCAGAAAACAGAATTAAATATGTGTGTTTATTTGGTGACGGCTCATTCGATTATAAAGACCGCATTCCCAATAACACCAACATAGTGCCATCGTGGTATTCGTATAATAGTTTTAATCTAACCAACTCATTTGTTTCAGATGATTTTTATGGTATGATGGATGCCAATGAAGGTACCATGGCAACAAGCGATAAATTGGATGTTGCGGTGGGCCGAATATTGGCCGATACACCACAACGCGCCAAAGACATGGTCGATAAAATTGAAAGCTATTACGCAAAAGAGGCCTTTGGTAGTTGGCGGAATAATTTTGTAGTCGTTTCTGATGATGTCGATAAAGATTGGGAAGGTATTTTACAACAAACCACAGATAATGTTGGGAATAACGTTAGTCAGGAAAAACCATTTATAAATGTTATTAAAATACATACCGATGCCTTTAAACAAGAGGCTTCTGCCGGCGGAAACAGATACCCGCAAGTAACTGAATCTTTGGTTAACGCTATTGATAATGGCGCCTTGGTTGTAAACTATTTTGGACACGGCGGGGAAGAAGGTTTAGCCCAAGAACGCATATTAACAAAGCCCGATGTAGAGGGGTTTCGAAATATTTGTAAACTCAATTGCTTTGTAACCGTAACCTGCGAGTTCACCAAATTCGATAATCCGTTTCGGGAAACTGCGGGCGAATTTACCTATTGGAATAAAAAAGCAGGGGCTATTGGTTTAATTACCACAACAAGGCAGGTTTTTGTAAATTTTGGAATCACTTTTAATAATAAATTAGAACAGTATTTGTTTTCGTACAGTACTTTTGATGCTTATGAAGATTACGAATACCCATCTATGGCAGAAGCCTTAAGATTAACAAAAAACGATCCGTCAATTTCTAGCCAAAGCCAAAGACGTTTGGTGTTTTTTATTGGAGACCCAGCCATGAAATTAGCATTTGCTAAGCCCAACGTCAGATTAACAAGAATTAACGATGTTCCCATCACACAAGCCACCGATACCTTAAAAGCATTGAGTTACGTAAAACTTGCCGGCGAAGTTACCGATGTGTCGGGAAATGTTTTA
Source organism: Hwangdonia lutea (assembly GCF_032814565.1). GTDB lineage: Bacteria > Bacteroidota > Bacteroidia > Flavobacteriales > Flavobacteriaceae > Hwangdonia > Hwangdonia lutea. Next base: position 923,926 of record NZ_CP136521.1, on the reverse strand, counting down.
AGTGATTATAACGGCACGCTTTCAACCACGATTTACGATAAAAATATACAAAGGCAAACCCTGGCGAACGATGGTACCCGATTAAACGGCCAGCTGATAAAAATGGATTTTGAAACCTTGGGGGAAATTATTTTTAGAGGACAAGCATCGGTTACAAACGGGCAATTCGAGTTCGATTTTGTTGTGCCTAAAGATATTGGAATTCCCGTAGGTTTTGGTAAAGTTAGCTTTTATTCAAAAAATGATGCCTTACTCGAAGACCAATCTGGAGCCAGCCTCAACACGGTTAGAATTGGTGGATTAAACAACAATGCCCCCGAAGATAATATTGGTCCTGTGATTGCCCTTTATATGAATGACGAGAATTTCGTTTCTGGAGGCATAACCAACGAATCGCCAACATTGCTAGCTAAACTGGAAGACGAAAACGGCATAAATACAGCAAGTGGTATTGGTCACGATATTGTAGCTATTATTGATGGCGATGAAACCAATCCGTTTATATTAAACGATTATTACCAAACCGAAGTCGATGATTACAAAAAAGGCGTCGTGTCTTTTCCGTTTAGAGATTTAGAGCCCGGGCTGCATACGCTAACCTTAAAAGCTTGGGATGTTTATAATAATTCGTCAGTCGCTGAAATTCAATTTGTTGTATACGATAAGGATGAAGAATTGGTTATTAACAACGTGCTTAACTATCCAAATCCGTTTGTAAATTATACAGAATTTTGGTTTAATCACAATAGTTCAGACCCTTTAAACGTTTCAATACAGGTATTCACCGTTTCGGGCAAATTGGTGAAAACCCTTAATGGTCAAACCAATGCAGGCACCAAAACCACAAGTTCGTTATCTAGAGATATAGTTTGGGATGGAAGAGACGATTTTGGTGATAAAATAGGAAAGGGCGTGTATATTTATAAGCTTACGGTGCAATCGGATTTGCTTAATAAAAAAGTAGAAAAAATAGAGAAACTTGTAATCCTTTAAGTTAAAAACGTTTATAATCGAAGATTTTAACAGGTTGAAGAGATTTAGAAAAAGTTTTGAAATAAAAATTATATTTGTTAATTAAAACTATCCCATGAAGAACGGAATATTGCTATTAATGGCATTTGCTTTTGTATTGAAAATAAATGCTCAAGGAGAAACTATTATTTTTGATAATCAAGAAAGGCGTGTCATTACTACAGGTGTGCCGTTTGTTTTAATAGCACCAGATGCCCGAGCCGCTTCCATGGGCGATATGGGTGTTGCTACTTCGGTTGATGCTTTTTCGCAACAATGGAACTCATCAAAATATGTGTTCTCAGAAACCAAATCAGGATTAGCAGTAAGTTATACACCCTATTTAAGCAAATTGGTAAACGATATTTTTTTAGGAAACGTTACCTATTTCAACCGATTGGATGAGCGTAGCGCATTTGCAGCTAGCTTTAAATATTTTTCTTTAGGTGATATTGAATTCGTTCAAGATGAATTTTCTCAGGCATTAATTCAAAGACCCAACGAATTAACCATTGATGCATCTTATGCTTTACGATTAACAGACCAATTCGCCATGTCGGTAGCGATGCGTTATTTGCGCTCCGATTTAAAATTAGATACCGGAAATAACGATACCGCTGCTGCGAGTACTTTTGGCGTAGATATTTCAGGCTTTTATCAAAGCGAAGAAGAGGCGTATAACGATTTTAACGGACGCTGGAGAATGGGATTCGCCATTCAAAACATCGGGCCAAAGTTTAAATACGATGAAGGCGGACAAGAAAATTTCCAACCTACGATACTACGTTTAGGTACAGGTTTCGATTTTATTTTTGATGATTATAATAAAATAGCCGTAACGGCCGAGGTTGGTAAACTATTAGTGCCAACACCACCGGTTTATGGTTTTGTTGACGAAGATGGTAACGGAACCCAAGCCACAGATGGAAGCGAACCAACTATAATTGTAAAGGGTAAAGATCCAGACGTGAGTTTTTTAACAGGGATGTTTCAATCGTTCGGCGATGCCCCAAACGGGTTTAGTGAGGAGCTAAAAGAGTTCACGTGGTCCTTAGGTGCCGAATATTTATATCAAGATTCATTTGCTTTTAGAGCGGGTTATTTTAACGAAAGTGAAGATAAAGGGGCAAGAAAGTTTTTAGCCCTTGGTGCAGGATTCAAATACAATGTGGTTAATATCGACTTGTCGTATTTATTTTCAGCTTCAAAAGTACAAAGTCCGTTAGAAAACACCTTGCGCTTTTCGTTAACCTTTAATATTGGTGCTGGTACTTATAACGAGTTTTAATCGTACACTAAAAAAATTATTTATAAAAAAACTATTGCCACAAAACAATAGTTTTTTTGTTTATATTGAAACACAATTCCGCGGAGCAAAGCATTGAGGTTTCCGTTTAACGCCAATTTAATTTTGTAAAGTCGCTCGGAAAACGAAGTCGCTTTTTTGTTCTATGACGCTGCGATTGGTTTGCATAGCCGTAGCTATGGAAATTATGAGCAAGGAGATAGAACAGGAAGTGAACGAGTTTGAATGCGTCATTACACGGTTAAATTGGTATAAGTTGGCTATTTTTATTTTTGTATCATCAAATGAAATAACAGTCAACAAAATAATAAATACACGATGAAGGAAGTAAAAATAGAATCCACACTCTATGTTTTTGAAGATTTAAGTGAAGTGCCAAAAGATGTTATAACATTAATGAATAAAGCCATTGAAGCCAGAGAAAAAGCCTATGCGCCCTATTCAAAATTTAACGTTGGTGCCGCAATTCTTTTAGATAATAACGAAATTATTATAGGAAATAATCAAGAAAACGCCTCATATCCGTCTGGGTTATGTGCCGAACGAACAGCCATTTATTACGCGGGCGCAAAATATCCTGAAGCCAAAATAATAAGAATGGCTATTACCGCGGGTTCCAAAAAAAATAAAACAACAAGTCCCATTCCACCATGTGGTGCATGCCGTCAGGCCATTGTAGAATACGAAGTAAAGCAGCATTACCCCATAGAGATTTATTTTATGGGCGAAACGGGCAAAGTGGTTAAATCTGACTCCTTGGCAAATTTACTGCCTTTGGTGTTTGATAAATCTGTACTATAACGTTTTAGTATAAAATTTACTATTTTCAGTTTTTCCATTAATGACTAATGTGTTACTTTTGTTATTCGCTTATTCCAATTTTAAATTGGAGTCGTATATTTAAAGCCTCGAGATGATTATTCTGGAGTTTTATTTTAGATCTAAATAATAAACTAAATGCAAAAAGTAACTAAAGAAGTATACCTAAAGTGGTATGAAGACATGTTGTTCTGGAGAAAATTTGAAGATAAATTAGCTGCAGCATACATACAACAAAAAGTAAGAGGGTTTCTTCATTTGTATAACGGTCAAGAAGCTGTTTTGGCAGGCGCCTTACACGCCATGGATTTGACCAAAGATAAAATGATTACAGCATACCGTAACCACGTGCAACCAATTGGCATGGGTGTAGACCCAAAGCGTGTTATGGCCGAACTTTTTGGAAAAGCAACCGGTACGTCCCAAGGTTTAGGGGGCTCCATGCACATCTTTTCTAAGGAACACCGTTTTTATGGTGGTCATGGTATTGTTGGTGGGCAAATTCCTTTAGGTGCTGGTATTGCTTTTGGCGATAAATATCACGGTGTAGATGGGGTAACCTTATGTTGTTTTGGCGATGGTGCTGCAAGACAGGGTTCGTTGCATGAAACGTTTAATTTAGCTATGCTATGGAAACTTCCAGTAGTATTTGTTTGCGAAAATAATGGCTATGCGATGGGAACTTCGGTTGAAAGAACGGCAAACCATACTGAAATTTGGAAATTAGGAAAAGGATACGAAATGCCTTGTGGGCCAGTAGATGGCATGAATCCCGTAAAAGTGGCAGAAGCTTTTGATGAAGCCATTAAGCGTGCACGTCGTGGCGATGGGCCAACATTTTTAGAGCTTAAAACCTACCGTTACAGAGGGCACTCCATGAGTGATGCCCAACATTACAGAACTAAAGAAGAAGTTGAAGAATACAAAAAAATCGATCCTATAACCCAAGTTAAGGATGTTATTTTAGAAAAGAAATATGCCACCGAAGACGATATTAAAGTTATCGACAAACGTGTTAAGGCTTTAGTTTCAGAATGTGAAAAATTTGCGGACGAATCACCTTACCCAGAAAAGAATGTGATGTACGATGCCGTTTACGAACAAGAAGATTATCCATTTATACAACATAAAATATAAGCTATGGCAATAGTAGTAAATATGCCACGTTTAAGCGATACCATGGAAGAAGGTACGGTTGCGGCTTGGTTAAAAAAAGTAGGAGATAAGGTAGAAGAAGGTGATATTTTAGCAGAAATTGAAACCGATAAAGCTACTATGGAGTTTGAATCCTTTAATGAAGGCACCTTGCTTCATATTGGTGTTCAAGAAGGGGAAACTACTAAGGTAGATGAACTTTTAGCCATTATTGGCGATGAAGGTGAAGATATTTCGGAGCTCATAAATGGAACGGCTAACGCTTCCGCGGAAGCAAAAGAAGAATCAAAAGAAGAGGAAGAAGCACCAGCTAAAACGGAATCAAAAGAAGAAACTTCACCGGATGCCGAACTACCAGAAGGCGTTATAGTAGTAACCATGCCGCGTTTAAGCGATACCATGGAAGAAGGTACCGTAGCAACCTGGTTAAAAAAAGTAGGTGATTCGGTTGAAGAAGGCGATATTTTAGCTGAAATTGAAACCGATAAAGCCACGATGGAATTCGAATCATTCGAATCAGGAACTTTATTGGAAATCGGATTACAAGAAGGTGAGACAGCCAAAGTAGATGCGCTATTGGCCATTATTGGTCCGGCAGGAACAGATGTTTCTGGCGTAGCTGAGAATTTTGCATCATCTTCGGCATCTGCTAAAACAGAAGAAACGCCTAAGGAAGAGCCTAAAAAAGAGGTGTCGAAACCAGCGCCAACGGCAGCAACAACGCAAAAACCAAGTGCGCCTGCACCTACGCCAATTGTTGATGGCGGACGCTTATTTGTGTCGCCATTAGCTAAAAAAATGGCCGAGGAAAAAGGTATTAATTTATCGCAAGTCCAAGGCTCTGGAGAAAACGGGCGAATTATAAAACGCGATATTGAAAACTATACACCGGCAACATCAGGCGCTGCGGTAGGCAAATTTGTGCCTTCCGGACAAGAAGATTTTGATGAGGTTGCAAACTCAAATATGCGCAAAGCCATTGCTAAAAACTTAGCAAAATCAAAATTTACAGCACCACATTATTACTTAAATGTGGAGTTTGATATGGACAATGCGATAGCCTTCCGCGAACAGTTTAATACCTTGCCAGACACAAAAATATCGTTTAACGATATGGTTGTAAAAGCCTGTGCTTTGGCATTAAAACAACATCCGCAAGTTAACTCGCAATGGTTTGATGATAAAATGCGCTTAAATAACCATGTGCATATTGGTGTGGCGGTTGCGGTACCAGATGGTTTGGTTGTTCCGGTAGTGAAATTTGCCAATGAACAATCGTTGCCACAACTCAATGCAGCTGTTAAAGATTTTGCAGGTCGAGCAAGAAACAAAAAGTTAACGCTCGACGAAATGGAAGGGAGCACTTTTACGGTTTCTAATCTTGGTATGTTTGGGATAGAGAGTTTTACGTCTATCATCAATCAGCCAAATTCAGCCATATTATCGGTTGGCGCCATTGTGCAAAAACCGGTTGTTAAAAACGGGCAAGTTGTACCGGGAAATACCATGAAATTATGTTTGGCTTGCGACCATAGAACGGTTGACGGCGCTACTGGGTCTTTATTCCTGCAAACACTAAAAGGGTATATTGAAAACCCTGTAACGATGTTAGTGTAACCCTTTCCGCGGAAGCGTAAAAACATAAATAATATAAAACCTGTTTCATAACAATTGAAGCAGGTTTTTTTTATCTTTAAATTTTTAAAATTAAAACATGAAAACATTAGTTGGCATTATTGCAATAACTATCATATTAAGTTGCAGTTCACAAAAAAGCATAGTTCAATCTGAAACTAATAAAAGTGAGGTTAAAGAGGTAAATCAAAAAGCATCAGCATCTTTTGTGGTTTCAGAAAAAAACGTAAAATCTAGTTTGGAATATTTAGCTTCAGACGAATTAGAAGGGAGAAATACAGGAAGTAAAGGCATAGAAAAAGCCGCCGTTTTTATTGAGAATTACTTCAAAAAGCATAACGTCAAACCTTATTTCAAAACATACAGAGATAGCTTTAACTTAAAAGATATTGTGGGTTATAATGTGGTTGGATATGTGGAAGGGAACGATCCAAAACTTAAAAACGAGTTTGTAATTCTCGGTGCTCATTACGATCATATTGGCTATGGAAAAGCTGTAAATGGCGATAGCATTGCTAACGGCGCAAACGATGACGCTTCGGGAACTGTTGCCGTTTTAAAATGGGCCAAATACTTTTCAAAAACAAAAAGCAATAAACGTAGTGTACTTTTTACTTTGTTTTCGGCCGAGGAAATGGGATTAAAAGGATCAAGCCATTTGGCTAAAAGACTCAAAAAGCAAAACCTCAATTTGTATACCATGATTAATTTTGAAATGATTGGTGTGCCGCGAGCTCAGGATGAAATAATGTCCTATATTTCGGGATACGAAAGATCGAACATGGGCGAAAAATTAAACGAATACGGCGGAAAAGAGGTTGTCGGTTTTTTTTCTAAAGCTAAAGAGTTTCAGTTGTTTAAAAGATCTGATAACTATCCGTTTTATCAAGCTTTTAAAATACCGGCACATGCTATTTCTACTTTCGATTTTACAAACTTTGATTACTATCATCATGTCGATGACGAAGCCGATAAAATGGATTTTAAGCACATGACGAATTTTATTAATCTAATGATTCCTGCTTTGGAAGGCATGATAAATGCGCCAACACAGGATATAAAAATGAACGATGAGTAACATAATAATTACAGGAACAAGTAGAGGTATAGGTTTTGAATTGGTAAAACTATTTGCAAAATCAGGGCACAAAGTTTTGGCGCTTTCGCGGAATGAAAAACCTATTAAAGACATACAATTGAAACATGTTAGCACGATGTCGTTTGATTTGTCTGAAGCTAAAGAATACCGCAAAGTTGAAGCTTTTGTAAAAGAAAATTGGCAACAAGTAGATGTGCTAATTAACAATGCAGGGGCGCTTATTAATAAGCCGTTTGCCGAAACATCAATATCAGATTTTGAATATGTTTACAAAACCAACGTTTTTGGAGTAGCAGAACTAACAAGAGTGGTGTTACCTTTTATGAAAAACAACAGTCATGTCGTCACCATAAGCTCGATGGGCGGCGTACAAGGCAGTATGAAATTCCCTGGATTAGCGGCTTATAGCTCCAGTAAAGCAGCCGTTATTACCTTAACAGAGTTACTCGCCGAAGAATATAAAGACTCAGGTATCTCGTTTAATGTGTTGGCTTTAGGTGCTGTACAAACCGAAATGCTTGAAGAAGCGTTTCCAGGTTATAAAGCACCAACCACCGCTTTGGAAATGGCGCAATATATTCTCGATTTCTCTTTAAACGGAAGCAAATATTATAACGGTAAGCTGATGCAGGTTTCTAATTCTACGCCGTAGACATCAAGCCTCAGCATTAAAAAAAACCTTGTAATAATGCATTTTCTTTTCATCGTCGTAGCCACGTTCGAGGTATTCGGCAGAGGCATCGGGTGCATCAATATCTAGTTTTATTTGAATGTTGGTATCGAGTTTAATATCGGTTTTAATCTTGCGCTTTTCTTTGGTTACTACTTTTTCGGCGACATCAAACTGGTTTCGGATAACTATGTTTTGTTCGCCTTCAAAATCTTTTTTATAATCTTCAAATGCTCTTATCTGTTTTTCTTCTTCAAAAAGTTCTTCTTTAAAGCGCTCCACATTTACCACTTCATTTTCCTTAAAAAAATCGATGGTTTTCGCTAAAAACGTGTTTTGTTCTTGGGCGCCATAACTGGTTTTTAATACCTCGGTAGAAAACTCTTTACACAGTTCGATGTATTGCTGTGTGTGGTTGTTGGCATCATCGGCATATTTAATATTTAAAAACTGATTGGTCCAATATTGCGCATCGTAACCATTATTGTCAACACTTAAAACAATGTTTCCTTCGGTGTCGCTTTGGTTTAAAATCAAGCAGCCTTTATCTACTTTTTTTGAGCTAATTCCTTTTTGAACCAACACATCGTAACTGTTATTTTCTAAGTAGGTTTGAAAAAAATTGACCTTGTTTTCAATTTTAAAAATTCCGATGGCGTTTGTGGTCATTTCAGCATATTCTATACCCTCGAACATCACCACTAAAACATCACCCGTTTTTATTTGAGCCGAAGTGGATTGCTCGTATAAATGCTCCACGATATGTTTTGAAACGTCAACAAAAGCTTCATCTTCATTAAACATTTGGGCGGCATAGCTGTTAATTTCATTTAAGGCAATATTGGCGTGATGATTAAAGCGATAACTTTGTACCAAACTGCCAAAAGGCCGCAAAAGAAAAGGCAACATTAAATCGTAACTGGCTTCATCAAAATCGACGGTTTTATCTGAAAAAGCATTTTTTGTATCGTTAAATTTGTTGCCTACTTTATGAATAATGAATTTTGAGATAGAAGCGTTTTTTCTTGAAATCATGTGTAAAATATTAAGATTGCAATAGTAATGATTTCAAAACAAAAAGCATAAAAAAATGAACGCCAAAACATATTGTTTTGGCGTTCTAGATTCGGGGACTTTAGATTTGGTTGTCGTTATATTTTAACAAATTCTACACGTCTGTTCTGGGCTTTTCCTTTGGCGGTGCTATTATCGTCAACGGGTTGGGTTTCACCTTTGCCATCGGTTTGTAAACGGTTTCCGGATATTTTATATACTTTAATTAGGGCTTCTTTTACAGCGTTTGCCCTGTTTTTGGACAGTTTTAAATTGGCTTCGTCGCTCCCGTCAGAATCAGTATGCCCGATAATATTTAGCTTAATGCTTTCGTCTTGCATTAAAACCTGGGAAATCTGCTTGATGATACCGTATGATTGGGGTTTTATTTTTGCCGAGCCCGAATCGAACAAAATACCGTTGGTCGATACTTTGCCTTTGCTCAACAGTTCGCGCCTTAAATCTACACCACCTTCGGCCACTTTTAGGTTTTTAATAAACACGCGCTCTTCGCCGTCTTTTAGTCCGTAAACATGGAATTTCAAATAATTTAAAACATCCAATTTTTCAATAAACCTGGGGATGTCAATATATTTTACTTCGTTAACCCAAAGTCTGTAACGTTTTTTGGTAACCGAAATGGCGATGTGCGGTTGGTTTTTAACCTCATCCCTTATATCAGCTGTTAAAGCAGAGTTTATCATGCCACTTCCGCCATCAAAATAATTGTACGCATTGATGTTAAAAGCGCCGTATTGCCCCAAGGGAAGCGATGCCATAGCGTAATGCCGTTTACCATGATGAAAGACATTGTTGTCGCTTAATACAATATGCAATCTAGCGCCAGATGAAGTTTGATTGGTTAATCCAGAGGTTAGTAAATCGAACTCAATTGAGTAGTCTTGGGGGAGTTCGTTTATATCTGGAATCACATATAACCTGTAGCCAGCCTTAAGCTCGAACCAATTGCCCTCTACTTTGTTTAGTTTTACAATCGCACCAGAACCGTTGGTGTTCCATTTGCTGGGGAGATCGCCCATAAAATCTTGCGAGAAATCGTCAAAAAACAATAGTTTATCGCCCGGTACAAAATCGAATTTGCTTATAATTTCTAAATCGTCAGAAATATTAGAATTATCTTCTTGAGAACCATCATTCTCATTTGAAGACTCGGAGGAGCTATTCGATGCCTCATCGCTTGTGGAGGTGTCATCATCAGAATCATTTTCTTTTTTATCGCGTTCGCGCTGACCTAGCAACAATTCCTTTGACGTTTTTATGCTGTACTTTAAGGCTTTTTTCGCTTTGTTAATTTGCAACGTAGCTTTGGCTTGTTTTAAAACACTGGCTCCATCAATATCGCCTAAAATATCTGGCGCGCTGTCGCTTAAACCAGATAGATCATCAAGCGCATCTTCCAGAACATCAATGTCATCATCGTCAAGAGGTGTGCCTGCTGCTGCGTAACCATCGTATTTATAGACTTTATCGTATAAATCGAAAGATTGTGCTACAAAATTATCAACACTTGAGATATTGACTTTACTTTTTGGACGTTTTAATTGTTTGGTTTGTGCGTAAGCGCTTGATACGAAAAACAGTAGCATCATCCCAATCATAGGGATGCGTATTGCATTTTTAGATAGTGTCATTGTAAATATTTGATTAATAGCTGCCTAAAGATAGAAATTAGTTTGTAATTGCAAAACCTTAATTTGTATTAAAAATTGAAATTAATTCATTTGATATAAAATGATGGCGTCGCTATCTCCTTTTGTAACAAATTCTAAATTTCGGTCTTTGTCTATATTGTCTAAGCTTATTTGAGAATTTCCGTAAACCGGAAAGTTTGCAATGGGTTTAGCCTGACTATCGTATAGGTGAATTTTTTGAGCCTGTAAATCGGTTACCGAAACATAAATTTTATCATTCAAATAAAATATTTTTGGTGGGGTGTAATTGCCAAAATCAAGCTCGATGGTTCTGCTTTTTATAGTGAGTTTGTTATCGGTAAGCGTAACCAATGTTTTGCTTGTGGTGTCTAAATGATGATGGTCTGAGAGGTTTAAATTTTGAGTTGCCGTATTTCCACGAGTATCGATTGATACTAAATGACCGTTGTTTGTTGTAGTGGTAAACTTGTTGTTATAAAGAAACACGTTTTGATTTGAGAAATTAACGCTAGTTTTTGGTTTTACCCTGGTTTTTCCGGTGCGATCTAAAATATAAAGACGGTCTTCGGTTTTAAAGGTTAAATAATCCTTACCGCTCATTCTAAAATGTTGTGGCTGGCTATTGATGGTTTTGCTGGCCGATTTAAAGGTGAACCCTTTTACAATTTTTCCGCTAACATCGTACATAAACACTTTTTTATTTTGGGTAACCAATAGCCTGTACTTTTTCTTTTTATCATAATCAAAAACCGAAAGTGGCTGCGTAATTTGGTCGCTAAATTTTTTAGGAAAAGGGGCTACATCGTTACCGTTTCGGTCAATCACATAAATGCGTTTTGGGGTTGCGAATACGAGTTGTAGCCTACCGTTTTTGTAAATATCAATCTGCTCAATTTTGCCTAAAACAGCGCCCTGTAATTGTTTTTTCCAAAGGATTTTTCCTTTGTTTGAAATTAAATACAATTGGTTATTTACATCTTGCACCACAATCTCTTTTTGATTTGTCCGGTGGTTGGTAACAAATTGGGGCTGGTTTAGCAAATCGGCATTTAATTTAATGTTAAACACCTCAGAAATAGAGTTTTGGTAGCCTCTGGTTTTTGCTTTTTTAATAATACCATTTACGTGCGCAAAATTGGTGTCGTATATAAATTGTAATGCCGAAGCCTTGTATTTGTTTAACGTGTAGTTTGAATTGTCTTGAAGATTTTTATCTAAAATAGTTTTTAAAATCGACGGATTTACAACCATTAATAACGACGATTGGTCGCTTAAATTCGCTTTGATAGACTTAAAATAAGATTGCTGGCTTAACGTGGTTTTGTTTTGATAATTAGCAATAATGTTTTGAAGCATTTCTAAGCTATCGGCAAACACAAAAAAGTTATCTACTACACAATATTTTGTGGCATTATTGAAGCTGATTAAAGGGTGGAATGTGTTTGAAAACACTTGCGGTTTACTAAAGCTAAAAATTTCAATTTGCCTATAGGTGTCGGTAACATTCAGCTCGCTTAGTAAAGCATCTTTGGTGGCAATAACATCAATGGAATTTAGTACGATGGCCCGATTTTTATCTTCATAAATTACACCAATTTCAGTAACGTAATCAAAAAGTTCGGTGCTTGGAATCGAATCGGTTTTGTTGAATTTTGATACGTTGGTTTCAAAAGTTTTAAAATTATCAAATGTAAAACTCAAAAAACCATCGCTATTTGAAGGCGTTATATTTTGAATTTCATTTTCTTGCGGGACGGTGTGCTTAAAAACATGAATTAAACTGTCTGAAGAATCGGTTGCTTTGGTAATTCCGTTAATTAAAATTTCATCTTGATTAATATCGGCATCTAGCGCAAAATAGTTTGAGAAATTTTTAAGGGAAATGGAATCTTCAATAAACAACGATTTTACAAACGCATTGTCGGATATCATGATGACGGACAACGATTTGTTTTGGTCCGTAGTGTTGTAAATTTTCTCCAATTCGGCATTTTCATTAATATGTAAAAAGGCCGCATCCATAATTTTTTTTGAAGACGAAGCGAAAAATATACTATCAATTATAGTGCTATAAAACGTGTTGTTATTTAGTTTCGATTTAGTAATCGAGCTGTTTTTTTGTGTTATGGTTTCTTCAATATAATTAGGCAGTGAGTCTGTTTTGACTAAGTTTTTATGGTATTTTGTTACAATTGAATATTGAAGGCTGTCAGATTTATCATTTGAAAAACACACGAGCAGCTCGCCTTTGGGTTGTAGTAGTGATAATGCATCAAGTTTACTTTCTAAGGTTTTATAGGAATTGCTTTTTGATAGTTTTTGAATAAAATCATTGTTTTGAACGGCACTTTTTAAACCTTCAATATTTGAGGTTTTTAAAATAACCGAAGCATTTTCTGGAATAAATTGATTCAGTTTGGTTCGGGTTGTTTTATGTTTAGTGCAACTAAATACTGCAATAAAGAGGGCAAAACAAAAAAATCTCATGTAAGGTCTTATTTTAAAAAAATCCTTGAGGCTTCGGCACAAGGTTACTGTTGAAACTGTTACTACCGTTAAAACCGGAAACTATTTTACAAACCTACATATTTTTCACTTTAAATGAGATGGAAAGCATTAGAAAATCAAATAGAATTAAACTTAAATATTAAGTTTTAATCGAAAAAAATTTCTCAATGGCTTACATTTAGGTTTCAATTGAAATTGTCATTATCGCGAAAGCGGGAATCTAAACCTAAAATTTCAGTTTTAAAATGCTTGATTGCTCGGGCAAAAGCTTAAACGATTTTCTGTGGTATTTTGTTATGCCATATTTCTTAATGGCTTCTCTATGTTCTTTAGTGGGATAACCTTTATTTTGTTTCCAATTGTACATGGGGAATTCCGCATGGATTTTATCCATATATAAATCGCGATGTGTTTTTGCCAAAATAGAAGCGGCGGCAATGCTTAAATATTTACTGTCGCCTTTTACTATGGTTTTAAATGGAATATTGTTATAAGGTTTGAACTTGTTACCATCAACTATAATATATTCTGGGACAGGCTTTAGCTTATGTATTGATTCATGCATGGCCAAAATTGAAGCGTTAAGAATATTGATGCGGTCTATTTCGTCTTGAAAAATGTGAGCAACCCCAAAAGTTAGGGCGTCGGTTTCTATTAAAGGCCTTAAAAGTGTTCTTTTTTTTTCGCTTAACTGTTTGGAATCGTTTAAAATTGAATTTAAAAAGTCTTGTGGAAGTATAACGGCAGCAGCGGTTACGGGTCCTGCAAGACAACCGCGTCCGGCTTCGTCCGTTCCGCATTCCAATACCTTATTTGAATAGTTTTTTAATAACATGGTATAAATATTGTCAAATCTATAATTTTTACAGCTATTTATTATGCGTACATAATAAAATTATTTCGATTTATGTGAAAAATGCATTTTTGATTATTGAATTCTTAGATTTTACAAATAATTTTAAAAATATATTAATTGATATCCTTGTATTTTTATTAAATACATATTTAAGTAAATGTTAATTGTTGCTTTTGTTAACGTTTTTTTAAGGTAATTCTTTGTTTATTTAATATTTTATTAAGATGTTTGCGGTTGACTAACTCAAAATAATTGTTATATGAAATTAAAGTTGACATGGTTGTTAACGCTAATAATGGCGTTTTCAATTCAATTCTCTAATGCACAAGAGAAAACGATTTCAGGAGAAGTAATATCATCTATGGATGGTTTGCCGCTGCCTGGAGTAAGCGTATTAGTAAAAGGAACGACTAGAGGAGCACAAACAGATTTTGATGGTAAATACACCATTAAAGCTTCTACTGGTGAAGTTCTGGTTTTTTCATTTGTAGGAATGAAAAACATTGAATCTACAATTGGAGCAAGCAACACCATTAACGTTTCCATGGAGGAGGACGTAGCTGCTTTGGATGAAGTGGTTGTTGTTGCTTACGGTACACAAAAGAAAGAGGCGCTTACAGGTTCAGTGGGTGTCGTAAAAACTGAAGCCTTAGAGCAAATTGCGACTTCTAATGTGGTACAAGGTATTGTTGGTAAAGTTGGTGGTGTTCAGGTTTTTAATAATTCTGGACAACCTGGAGCTGCACCGTCTGTACGAATTAGAGGTGTAGGATCGGTTAACGCAAGTAGCGCTCCTTTATATGTAGTAAACGGAGTGCCATTTCAAGGGGATATCAATTCAATAAATTCAAACGATATTGAATCATTTACAGTGTTAAAGGATGCTGCTGCTGGTGCTTTATATGGTAGTAGAGGGTCTAATGGTGTAATTATTATTACTACTAAAAAAGGAAAGAGGGATGCTGTTTCTGTAAACTTAGATGTGAGTACTACATACATAACAAGAGCTGCAAAGGATTATGACGTGATTAAGGATCCGGGTATGTATTATGAGGCACACTTTTTAGCGATGAAGAATTTCTTGATTAATTCAGGTGAGACGCCTACAGATGCGGCTAATTTAGCTGCAGCAAACTTAATTCAAGATAATATTGGTTCTGGCTATAGTTTAGGGTACAACAATTACGACGTGCCAGATGATCAATTGATAAATCCTGCCACGGGTAAATTAAACCCTAGCGCAAATTTATTATACCATGATGATTGGGATGATTATATGTTTAATAATACATTTTCAACAAAAACCTTTTTAAGTGTTTCTGGAGGAAGTGATAACTCAAAATACTATTTTTCTCTTGGACATCAAGATGATAAGGCATACACGATCAAATCTAATTTTGAAAGAGTTACGGCTAATATGTCTTTAGAGCAAACCATTAAAGAGAACTTAACTCTTGGTGGGACAATCAATTATGCGCACACGAGCCAAAATATTCCAGATCAGGGAGGGTATGCTGGTGCTTTTACATGGACGCGTTCCATTGCACCAATTTATCCAGTATTTGGTTATAATTTAGATGGTTCTCCTGTTTTGGATAGCAACGGCGTTCATGTTTACGATTATGGTGATGGGCAAACAGGAACACCACAAATTAGAAGGTATGCCGCTTTTGCTAACCCTTATGCAACGACATTACTAGATATCAAAAGAAGAACAGCTGACAACTTAAATGGAAATATTTTCTTAAAGTATGACTTTTTAAATGATTTCTCATTTCGTTATAATGTTTCTGCAGACTTACGTCATGATAATAGAGTGAGTTTTGACACACCACTTGGTGGTGATGCATTTGGTGTTGGAGGAAGGTCAACACCTAGAGCTTCTAGAGATTTTACGGTAACACATCAGCAGTTATTAACTTGGAAAAAGAATTTTGGAAACCACAGTGTGGATGTATTAATTGGGCATGAGTCAAGTGAGGAGAAATTCGTATATTTAGATGCACAAAAAACAACGTTTTTATTGCCAAATGAATCGGTGCTAGACTATGGTGTGAATTTCCAGTATATCAATAACTATGAATTTGATTACGGTATTGAAGGTTACTTGTCAAGAGTAAATTATGATTTTAATGATAAGTATTTCATCAATGCAAGTTACAGAAGAGATGCATCTTCAGTGTTTCACCCTGATAACAGATGGGGAGATTTTTATGGAGCTGGAGCGGCTTGGAGAATATCTCAAGAATCATTCATGGATAATGCAGATTGGTTAACGGAATTAAAATTTAAAGCCAGCATTGGGCAACAAGGTAACGATAGGATAATTTATCCAGATAATATAGGTAGAAATTACATAACGTATGAAGATCAATTTACGGTTACTAACAATAATGGGAGCATTGCTCTTTCAGCGACTTATCTTGGGAATCCTGATTTGACCTGGGAAACATCAACCAACTTTAACGCAGGTTTTGAACTTGGGTTATTTGATAACAGAATAACTTTAGACGCGGAGTATTTTACGAGAAAAGTATCTGATTTATTATTTTATAGGCCTTTACCTCCATCAGAAGGTCTCCCAAACTACCCCCAAAACGTAGCGGATATGGAAAATGTAGGATATGAAGCTACTCTTAATGCTGAAATTATTCGTTCTGAGAATGTAAATTGGTCTATAAATGTAAATGCTACGCATTACGAAAACGAAATAACAAAAATGCCTGAAGAGAGACCAAGAATTGAAAATGGAGCTTTCGAGCTTGAGGTAGGAAGATCTCAGTTTGAGTATTATTCTAGGGAATATGCAGGAGTGAATCCTAATAATGGAGCTGCTTTGTTTTACAAAAATATTTTGGATGCTAATGGTGTGGCAACTGGTGAACGTGAGATTACCGAAGATTGGGCTGATGCCGATGAGTATTTTATCGGTAAAAGCGCATTGCCTGAATTATATGGTGGTTTTGGAACCAGCTTTAGCTATAAGAACTTTAGCTTAGGTTTACATTTTGCTTATCAGTTTGGAGGATACGGTAGAGATAATACGTATATTGAATTGTTATCAGGGGAAGCAGGTGAGAACTTACATAAAGATGTATTTAACACTTGGACCATTGATAACCCAACAGCATCTTTACCCTTAGTAGTGCCTAATAATGATTTAAATTACTATGCAACATCTAACATAAGATTAATTAAATCAGATTACTTAAGCTTACAGGATGTTAACATATCGTATAATTTAAACGACAATGTTACTGAAAAGTTAGGGTTAACGTCTGCAAGACTATATCTTAATGCAGGAAATGTTTATTTATGGTCTAAAAGACAAGGCTATGATCCAAGATTAAGTGTTACGGGACTTAATTCTGATACTAACTTCTCGTTAGTAAGAAATATTACATTTGGTTTAAACCTTAAATTTTAAATTATGAAAAAGAAAATTTTATTAAGTTTATTCGCAATTGCTTTATTCTCATGTGAAAAAGAATTCCTTGACACAGAAGGTAAACGATTTGTGACACAAACGCAACTAGAAGATTTGGCAAACTCTTCGCCGGAAGCACTTTTAA
This sequence comes from Hwangdonia lutea, assembly GCF_032814565.1. Taxonomy (GTDB): domain Bacteria; phylum Bacteroidota; class Bacteroidia; order Flavobacteriales; family Flavobacteriaceae; genus Hwangdonia; species Hwangdonia lutea. Next base: position 906,569 of record NZ_CP136521.1, on the reverse strand, counting down.
CAATTAATACCAGTGTTGAAGATGGTCAGTATGCCTTTTTTAGAGAGTATTCTACAAATTTTGAAGATACAGGTGGAAGACATGACGATTTCGGTCAAATGTCTATCAATTTAGGTCTGGATTTGATGTCTAACGATATGGTACAAGTTACAGATCATTGGATGGGAAATTATTATGCTTACAGAGGGAGGACCCAAGATTTTTCTACAACTAGGATAATTTGGAATTTCTATTACTCAATAATCAATAACGTTAACTCTGTAATTAGTCAAATTCCAGCAGATGCTACAGACGATAGACTTATCCATTTAAGAGCTAGAACACAAGCATTAAGAGCGTATTGTTACTTTAATTTAATTAGAATATACCAGCACAAATATCAAGGGAACCAATCGGCCCCTGGAATTCCACTATATGCTTATGAGCAAGAAATAAGTAATATATCTAGAACTCCTGTGCAAGAAGTATATGATTTAATATTGTCTGATTTAGAAGAAGCTTATGCTGCAGCCGATGGCTATGTAAGAGATACTAAAGAAAAGCTAGATAAATCTGTAATAGCAGGTATTTATGCTAGAGTGTTGTTGGAAACAGGAACCAACGATACGAAATGTGCCCAAATGGCTTCAGAGGCTAAAGCGGCCGGTTCTTTAATGACCTCTTCTGCTTGGTTAAATGAAGGCTTTTCGCAAATATCCAACTCAGAATGGTTATGGGGATCTGATATCAATGGAGAATCTTCTACGGTTTATGCATCATTCTTTTCCCAAGTAGCAAGTTTAAATCAAGGTTATGCAGGATTATTAGGTGTGCATAAAACGATAGACAAGAGATTATATGATGCTATACCGGCTTCAGATGCGAGAAAACAAGCATTTGCAGACGATGGCACATACATTAATTATAAGTTCAGGGATTTCACATTTTTTGAAGGCGATTACGTGTATATGCGTGTAGCCGAGATGTACCTTATTGAGGCCGAAGCTTTGGCAAGAAGCGGTAACGATTCTCAAGCAGCTCAAGTACTTTATAATTTAGTTAGCACAAGAGATTCAGGTTATACGTTATCTACAAATACAGGTCAAGCTTTAATTGATGAAATTTTATTGCAAAGACGAATAGAGTTATGGGGGGAAGGTTTTGCATGGTTTGATATGAAAAGAAACGATGTAGCGTTGGAAAGAGATTATCCAGGTTCTAACCATGCGTCCTTTGGTAAAGACAATTTCGCTGCAGGTGCTAAGGAGTTCTTGTTCCAAATTCCAAAGAAAGAGTTAGATGCTAACGTGGAAATTAATGATGAGGACCAAAATCCTTTATAATAATTTAAAAATATACAAGTATGAAAAATAAATTAATATACGGTTTTCTTTTTTTATCGATGCTTGCGTTTACAATCGTAAGTTGTGAAGAGGAAGGCGTGCTGCCAGTGGAAATACCTGCTGCTATATCATTTAATGCAGTCGCAGACGCAAATATTCAAGTAGAAGAGACTGGCGCAACATACGCTATTGAAGTGCAATCAACAACAGCGTCAAATGCGGCAAGAACAATAACTGCTGTTTTAAACACAGAACTATCTACGGGTTTGCCGGCTGAATATAACTTTAGTGGTACCATAACTATTCCGGCAGGGGAAACAGTAGGTTCAGAGGAAATCAGCTTTAATTTTATTGAAATGCCAATTGGTCCAACAAGAACATTGGTGTTTGATTTAGCATTGCCAGATGACGGGTCGTTTCTTAATACGTCCAGACCAAGTCATACCATTAATTATACGGCGGTATGCCCACTGTCAGGGCCGCAATTAACAACGGTGAGCTTTACATTCGATTCGTGGCCAGAAGAATTAAGTTGGTCAATAACTAACGATGCTAACGGATTAGAGGTGGCATCAGGTTCTGGTTATGATGGAATGACTTCTTTCAGTACAGAGGTCTGTTTAATTTCTGGTGATTACACATTTAATATAGAAGATGCATATGGAGATGGAGGAGCACTTTACGAGCTCTCTCAAAATGGTAATGTAGTAATATCTGGAGGCCCTGCTTATGGAAGTGGAGAGTCACAATCATTTTCTATTTCTATTTAATAAGAGGTACTGAAATATTTTAAATAAAGAAAGCCAGCTATTTTAGCTGGCTTTCTTTATTTAAAATATTTACTTAAAATTAACGTTCAAATAATTACTTTTGCTTTGTAAAGTTAAGCTATGAAGAAACGCGTCTTATTCTTATTTATAATATTTTCGGTAAATATTTCAGTATCTCAAGAAAGAAAATTAAACAAAGCACAAGGCACCGTTATTGAACCACAAGACTCTTTATTGAATAAAGATTTAAGTAGAAAATCTAAAAGTAGAAATATTGAAAAACCTGAAACAGTTATAACGGATTACTTAATAATCTCCCATAAAAACGACACCACTTTTGTTGACACCACCTTAACCATACTAAAGGAGTATAAATTTAATTACCTTCGAAAAGATAATTTCGGATTAATGCCCTTTTCAAACTTGGGGCAAACCTACAACAGCTTAACATATAATTTCGAAAACACCAGTTTAATGCCAAGTTTCGGTGCACGGGCGAGGCATTTTAATTATATGGAAATTCAAGATATTAACTATTATCGCGTACCAACTCCATTAACCGAATTGCTCTACAAATCCGCTTTCGAGCAAGGGCAACTTGCCGATTCCTTTTTTACGGTAAATACATCACCTCAGTTTAATTTTTCAATAGCTTATAAAGGATTACGGTCCTTAGGCAAATACCAACACCTTTTAACCAGTACCGGTAATTTTAGGTTTACAACAAACTATCAAACAAAAAATAAGCGTTATGTAGCAAGAGCACACATGGTGACTCAAGATTTGTTAAATCAAGAAAACGGAGGGCTACAAGATATTATGGTTGAGAATTTCGAAAACGGTGTAGAAGAATTTTTAGACCGTTCAATCTTAGAAGTCAATTTCGAAAATGCAGAAAACATTCTAAAAGGCAAACGCTTCCATTTAGAGCATACCTATAATATCATAAACAAAAAAGATTCGCTTTCAAAAAATAAACTAAGCATAGGTCATATAATATCCTTAAAAGATAAATCGTTTCAATACGACCAGTCAAGTGCTAATACAAGTTTTTTTGGGACGGCCTTTTCAAGTTCAAAATTCAGAGATCGCGTCACGCTCGAAAACCTATACAACCAACTCCAATTAAATTTTAGCAATAATATAATAGGCGATTTACAATTTAATATCAGCAACAACAATTACAACTACGGTTATAACAAAGTGGTTGTTTTAAATGGCAACACCATAGCCAATAGGTTAAAAGGCGATGTGTTTTCAGCAGGCGGAAAATACCACAAGCAATTTAAAAAATTCGAACTACACGGCGAATTGGGCCTAAATGTTTCTGGCGATTTCGAAGGAAATTTTATAAAAGCACACGCCACATTCAAATTAAATAACGATTTATCGGCAACAGCATCCTTAAACCACAGCTCCAAAGCACCAAATTACAATGCATTGCTATACCAAAGCAATCACGTAAACTACAATTGGCAAAACAATTTCAACAATACCGAAACCCAACAATTGGCATTTCAATTAAAATCAAAAAAAATAGCCAATATATTAGTCGATTATTCAACCATAACCGATCACACATATTTTAAAAGAGACAGCACAGGCATTCCAGAAGGCGAGTTTGTTCCAATCAAACCCTTTCAAAACAACAAAACCATAAGCTATCTCAGGGTTAAATTAGAAAAAGAAATAAAAGTTGGCAAATTCGCACTGCATAACACGGTAATGTACCAAAACACCCAAGACGAAAACAAGGTGCTCAACGTACCAGAGCTCACCACGCGCAACACCATATACTACGCCAGCCACGTATTTAAAAAAGCCATGTATTTGCAAACAGGCGTAACATTCAACTATTTCACCGCATATAACATGAATGCCTACGATCCGCTGTTGGCAGAATTCTACGTACAAACCGAAAAAGAATACGGCAACTTCCCACGACTGGATTTCTTTATAAACGCAAAAATCCGGCAA